>JBCBAX010000001.1:0-1175023 GCA_038532305.1 Pseudomonadota bacterium
CGTTTGAAGGTTGATGTACCGATCACGATCAAACCCAATCGCTGTCCCGCGAACACCCGTTGCTGCATCCGTGCTGAAGCCGAACGCCGTCCCGCCATTGTCAGCCGCGGCGCTCGCGCCCAAGGAACCGTCGCATTGCCAGCAGCGCTTGCATTGGAGCCCACTGCTGTTGAGACGTCACCGAGCGCTGCTGCATTTGCTCCAAGCGCAGCTGAACTTGCGCCGATCGCCCTCGCGTTTGATCCGGAAGCCAGTGATTGCGTTCCCTGAGCCAATGCATTTCTGCCGAAAGCACCTGAACCTGCCGCCGATGCCTGCGCATTCACACCTACCGAAAATGCTTCGACGCCAGTTGCCAGAGCGGGTCCGGAACTCATCCCTGATTGCACAGAAACGAAAGGATTGCCGCCCACTTGCACATTGGAAAGCACGGTGTTCACTGTCGAGTTTAGTTGGCCAACAGTAACCGCATCAGAGTTGGCGATCCCACTGGCAACGTTTGTGATCCTTCGGAACAAGGACGAATTACCAACGGACACCGTGTTGGCTTGGTCTGCGACAGATCGAGAACCCAGCGCGACTGCATCACCCGCAGTGACTTGTGAGGCAACGCCTAACGCTGTCGAGTCAGCTGCTTGGGCACGAGCGAAAAATCCCACACCCGTTGCACCGTTACTTTCTGCAAGTGCGTCTATTCCGATTGCAACAGCCTGATTATCACCCACCGCATTAAAGCCGATCGCGATTGAGCCGTTGTTCGCTCTGCTTTCTCTGCCGATCGCCACGCTAGACCCACCGCCTGCATTCGCAAAACCACCGATCGCTACATCAAAGACAAAACTTGCGCTCGCGCTTGTTCCTAGTGCCACGGCACGATCACCGTCCGCATCCGCGCTGTCGCCTATGGATATGGCAAACGAACCTCCTGAGTTAGCTAGATTACCCAAAGCGATCCCATTTGAGTTGCTGGACGTCTCGGTGCCAATCGCAATTGCGTTGGAACCCGTACCAGTGCCTCCCGCATCGCGCCCGATAACGACGGAGTTGAATGAGGTTGAATTCGCGCCATTTCCGATCGCAATCACCGAATTACCACTCACTGCAGATGCATTCGCACCAATTGCGATACTGTTGCTACTGGTCGATTCCGAATCCGTGCCGATCGCGATCGACCGCCCACCAAAAGAAAACACCCTGCTGCCAATTGCAATGGATTCGAACGAAGCCTGTGTCCAATCAGCCGGCTCCGTGCCGCCGCCGATTGCGATTGATCCATCAGATGAAGCTTGGGCGCCTTTTCCTAGAGCGATAGCGTTCAAGCCACCGGCTGTGCTATCGGCTCCAATCGAGACTCCGCCCTCAGCTAGGCCCCTCGAGGGAAACGCATCAAAGTCATCGTCGCTGTCACTCCCGATTGCGATACTGTCTGCAGAGTTGGCCTCTGCTGCGTTACCGAGTGCTATTGCTCCCACTCCGGCCGCAATTGCATTGGATCCCAAAGCGGTGGCCCGCACTGCATTGGCCTGCGCACCAATTCCGCATGCTAATGCAGAGTCATCATCGCCGGAACCCGCCCCGCCATCATTGTCTGTTCCCGCATCAACAACTCCATCATTGTCACGATCCAATAGACAATCGTCAGCGCGCAATTCTTCTGGCGATGCAGCAAATGCAAAGGTTCCGGCCATAATGGCAGTAGTGATGAGCAATTTGGTTTTCACAACGTTTCCCCTAGAGTTTCTTTTTCCAGGGACACTGAAGGATGAATTGGTCGCTTCCCGAAGAATTACGATGAAGTGGCGCCCCCAACAATTACGATGAAGTGGCGCCCCTAACATTGATCTAGGAGTGTCAGATAGAATTTACGAGTGCTCTTCTTGGAAAGAATGGATATTTTTCAATATCTTTATAGTTGTTGATTCACTCTTTCTCTAAATAAGAAAGGCCATTTTTGCGCGGCAAGGTAGATGGCTTTTGCTAGATTACTATTTCACTTAAACCCGCAGCCCAACTCTGTTGCCGCAGGCTTTCTCTCTGGGGAAGATTTCGACAATGGCTTCGCACTTTTTCTGCTGCGTTTGGGAGAGGAATTCGAGGCCCTTAGTAGACGCAGGGCTAGAGCAGTCAGGGGTAAAGGCTATCCACCAACTGGCCCAACCTCCACAACCCAAATCTCAGGATGCGTGAACAGCCTTATCGGCAGCAGGCTTGTCCCCAATCCTGCGCTGGTGATCAGGATTTTGCCGTTCTCCTCCATCACTCCGCAGGCATATTTGTTGCCATAATCTGACATGGTCGCAGGCGCGCCGCCCCAGGGGTAGGCGATTTGGCCGCAATGGGTGTGACCGGCGAGCGATAGCTCAATGTTCACAGGCAGGCTTGGAAAGACATCGGGCGTGTGGGTGAACATGATGCGCGGGCCGGTGAGAGGCTGCATCGCCTCAGTTGTCGCGTAGATATCGGCATAGCCCATGAAATCATCGTCAACGCCGCCAATCGCCAGAGGGCCGAACTGCCGCGCTTCGTTTTCAAGCACCGTGATCTGAGGGTATTTTGCCAATTCCGCTGATAAAGCGGGCCAGTCGTACCAATGATCGTGATTGCCCGGCACAAACACCACGCCATGCGGAGCTTCTAGCGCACCCAAGGGCCTGACGATTTCCTCGGCCTCGTAAATATGGGTTGCGACGCGTTTCTCGCTCACCAGATCGCCGCCTATCGCAATCAGGTCTACGCCCAACGCGTTCACTTGCGCCACAATGTCCTCAACGCGGGAGGGTGGCATGTCTGGCCCTGCGACATGAATGTCAGTGAGAAACGCGATGGTGAAGGGCTCTTCCCCTGCTGGCATGTTGTCGCTTTCGAGCACGAAGCGCTCAATCACCGGATCGCGCATTGTATCATGCCAGACTTTCGCAGACCCGATCACGGCGCATAACATCATAAACAGGGCAGCTTTTCGAATCATGCCCGCAACCTTGCCTCAGTCTGGCCCGATCTGACACAGCAAATCACGCATCTGAGTGGACAGGCGCGCCATGCCCCTTGGCAGTTTTGGCTAGCGGGGATAGAGGCTGACGCAAAAGTTCTTCTTCCAAGTGAGCAATCCACACATGACCATACCTGTTATCAAGCGCGTCCTGCTGAAACTGTCTGGCGAAGTTTTGATGGGAGAACAGGAATACGGCATTGATCCAGCCTATGTCACGCGGCTGGCTGAAGAGGTGAAGGCTGCAAAGGATAGCGGCATCGAGGTTTGTCTGGTTATCGGTGGCGGTAATATCTTTCGCGGCATTTCTGGCGCGGCAAAGGGGCTGGACCGGACGACCGGCGATTACATGGGCATGCTTGCGACAGTTATGAATGCGCTGGCGATGCAGAATGCTTTGGAGCAGCTTGGTGTGCCCACTCGGGTACAGTCTGCCATTCCGATGTCCTCAATCTGTGAACCGTACATCCGCCGCCGGGCCGAACGGCACCTTGAAAAGGGCCGCATTGTTATCTTTGCAGCGGGTACCGGCAATCCCTTCTTCACCACGGACACCGGTGCTGCTTTGCGCGCAGCAGAGATGAATTGTGATGCGCTGCTAAAAGGCACAAGCGTTGATGGCGTGTATGACAGCGATCCCAAAGGCAATCCGGATGCCACTCGGTTTGAGACGATCGCGTATGATCACGTGCTCGCCCAAAACCTGAAAGTGATGGACGCAACTGCGGTTGCGCTTTGCCGCGAGAACAGCATTCCGATAGTGGTCTTCTCGATCCGCGAAAAAGGAAATGTCGCGCGCGTTTTAGCGGGTGAAGGCACTCAGACTATTGTTCAGAAGGAAGTGTAAGACGTTATGCCGCAATATGACAAAGCCGATATCGAACGCCGCATGGCTGGCGCGGTTGAAGCGCTGAAAGGCGATCTCTCCGGCCTTCGCACGGGCCGTGCAAACACCAGCCTGCTCGATCCTGTTGTGGCAGAGGTTTACGGTGCGATGATGCCGCTTGCCCAAGTCGCTACGGTTTCGGCTCCCGAACCGCGTATGCTCAGCGTGCAGGTGTGGGACAAATCGAATGTCAGTGCGGTGGAGAAGGGTATCGCCAAGGCAAACCTTGGTCTCAACCCCATGACCGATGGGCAGACAATTCGCTTGCCCATGCCCGACCTTACCGAGGAGCGGCGCAAGGATCTGGCAAAGCTTGCCGGTGAATATGGTGAAAAGTCCAAGATTGCTGCGCGCAATGTGCGGCGTGATGGCATGGAAAGCTTGAAAGCGGATGAAAAAGCCAAGGAAATTTCAGAGGATGAACGTAAACGGCTGGAAGACGAAGTTCAGAAAATGACCGATGCAACCGTTTCTGATATCGATGCGGCAATTGAGAAGAAGGTTCAGGAAATTCTGACTCAGTAAGCCAGGATATGAGGGGTAGGGCATAATGGGCGATACGCCCGCCACCACCGAAGCAGATCAGCAGCACGCTGGCGCACGGCATGTTGCTATAATCATGGATGGCAATGGACGCTGGGCTAAGAAACGCGCTTTGCCAAGAGCAATCGGCCATCAACGCGGTGTTGAGGCGGTGCGGCGTCTGGTGCGTGCGTTAGAGCCGATGAAGCTTGATTGTCTGACGCTCTATGCGTTTTCGTCCGAGAATTGGAAACGCTCGGTTGATGAGGTCGATGATCTGATGAACCTGATGCGTCGGTTCATCAAATCGGACCTCGCTGAATTTGTTGCCAATGGGGTGAAGCTGAAAATTATCGGCGATTGGCAGGGGCTGGCCCCCGATATTGTCGAAATGCTCGAAGATGCCTTGGCTAAGACAGCGGGCGGTAAGCAGACGTTGGCAGTGGCGCTGAATTACGGCGCACAGCATGAAATCGCCCGCGCCGCGGCCAAGGCTGCGGCTGTTGGTGAGATCACACCTGAGACTATCGAAGCGCATCTTGATACCAATGATCTGCCTCCGCTTGATCTGCTAATCCGCACGAGTGGAGAAATTCGTTTGTCAAACTTTCTCCTGTGGCAGGCGGCCTATGCCGAAATGCTGTTTATCGACACGCTGTGGCCCGATTTTAAACCGGAGCATTTGGCCGGCGCGCTTGCCGACTTTGCCAAAAGAGAACGCCGGTTTGGCGGACGTTTGACGGGAGTCAAAAATGGCTGATCTGGGGCTGCGGCTTATGTCCGCTCTGGTGATGGTGGCTGTTGCAGGCGGCGCGCTTTGGCTTGGCGGGTGGTTCTGGATGGGGTTTGTGGTGCTGCTTGCAGGGCTCATTCTGTGGGAATGGAACAGGCTTGTTCGCGGCTTTGATGTGTCGGCTTTGTCTGAGGTTATCTGGCTGTTTACAGGGGCGGCTTATGTATTCGCCGCGGCCAATGCGATGGTGCAGGTGCGGCTGGATTTCTCAGCTTTGCAAGTGGCTTTGATCTTTATCGTTCCCGTTATTGCGGTTGATGTCGGTGCCTACTTTGCGGGTCGATTGATCGGAGGTCCAAAGATCGCGCCATCGATCAGTCCTTCAAAGACTTGGGCAGGTTTGATGGGAGGAGCCGTCGCGGCCAGTTCGGTCTTCGTGGCACTCGTCATGAACATGGATAGGCTGATGGAAACAGATATGTTCACAAGGCCTGATTGGTTTGGCGCAATCCTTACAGGTGTCCTGATCGCCATCATCGCGCAAACAGGCGATTTCTTCGAAAGCTGGATGAAACGCAGGGCAGGGGTGAAGGATTCAAGCGGCCTTTTGCCTGGGCATGGCGGCGTTTTTGACCGGCTGGATGGCTTTCTTGCGGTTTTCTTTGTTCTGTTTGTGGTTGCGGTTCTGCCCAATCTGCTGTGAGTAAGGCTGGAATGAAACGCTCAATCACCATTTTGGGAGCCACAGGCTCGATAGGGGCATCGACGCTCGATCTGGTCCGGCGCAATCCCGATGATTGGCAAGTTGAAGCGCTCACAGCCAATTGCAGCGCAGAGGAACTGGCGGTTCTAGCGCGCGAATTTGGTGCCCGGATTGCGGTTGTCGGTGATGAGGCATGCTTGCCTGCTCTGCGCGATGCTTTGGCAGGTAGCTCGATTGAAGCAGCCGGCGGCGCAAATGCTTTGTGCGATGCAGCTGCGCGCCCTGTCGATATGTGCGTGGCCGCGATTGTCGGGTGCGCTGGGCTTGCGCCAGTTATGGCGGCGATAGAGCGGGGCGGCACCATCGCTCTTGCCAACAAAGAAGCGCTGGTATCCGCTGGTGAGGTGATGACCGCAGCGGTCGCGAAACATGGCGCCACGCTGCTGCCGACGGACTCAGAGCATAATGCTATTTTCCAATGCCTTGCGGGCAATTCTTTGGATGATGTGGCGGCGATTACGCTGACGGCCAGCGGCGGCCCCTTGCGCACTTGGACGCAGGCAGAGCTTGCCGCTGCAACGCCGGAACAAGCGGTGGCTCATCCCAATTGGTCCATGGGCGCCAAGATCAGTGTTGATAGTGCAACCATGATGAACAAAGGCCTTGAATATATCGAGGCGCACCATCTGTTTCCGGTTGGCCTGGACCGGCTCAAAGTCGTGGTTCACCCGCAAAGTGTCATCCATTCAATGGTGGAATACAAAGATCGATCAACCCTCGCGCAGCTTGGCCCGTCCGATATGCGCGTGCCGATTGCGTCGTGTCTGGCTTGGCCGAAACGGATGGCGACGCCGCTTGAGCCGCTTAACCTTGCCGCCATTGGCGAATTGACTTTCCATGCCCCTGATGAAGAGCGTTTCCCCGCCACCCGGATTGCGCGTGATGCGATCAAAGCGGGCGGGGCAGCGCCGGCGGTTCTCAACGCAGCCAATGAAGTCGCAGTCGCGGCCTTTCTTAATGGTAAGCTTGCATTCACGCGCATTACGGCATTGGCCGAAGAGATGCTAAGCCGCTATGACAGCGCAGCACCGGCCAGCCTTGATGATGTGCTGGCATTGGATAAAGACGCGCGAGAAAACGCAGCGCGCATTGTGGAGTCGCCCGTTAGTGCTTGAGATTGCTCATGTTTGAGTCTGTACCCTTCTGGATGTACTTAGTTGGCTTTCTGCTTGTGCTGGGGCCGCTTGTCACCGTGCATGAGCTTGGCCATTACCTTGTAGGGCGATGGTTTGGTGTCCATGCAGAGGCGTTTTCGGTTGGTTTCGGCAAGGAAATCGTCGGATTTAACGACAAACGAGGCACGCGCTGGAAGCTCTCAATCCTGCCCTTGGGCGGCTATGTTCAATTCAAAGGAGATATGAACCCGGCGAGCGTGCCTGATCCTATTGCTTCGCCGGAACAAGGCAGTTTTCAATCTGCGGCCTTGTGGAAGCGCGCTTTGATTGTCGCGGCGGGGCCTGTAACCAATTTGGTGGTAGCTGTCGGCATATTTGCAGCCTTTTTCGCAATTCTTGGAAAGCCGGTTCCAATTGACCCTGAGGGTTCAACGGAAATCGGTGCCTTCAGTGAGACCAGCGTGGCTCAAAAAGCGGGCATGCAGGTGGGGGATCGGATCATCGAAATCGATGGTGACAAGGTCTCCACCTTCAATGAGATGGTCCAGAAAATTGCGCTTTACCCGGATCAGGATATCAGCATCGTTGCCTTGCGTGGTGGCGCTGAAAGGCAATTTGATTTCAAGATTGAGCGCGTCGAGCAAACCGATCGCTTTGGCAACACATCCACGATTGGGCTGATTGGTGTAAGGCCGGCGGCGGCTGAATACACTTTTGAACCGGTTGGAATTGTTCAGTCCATACCACTTGCAAGCGAGCAGACTTGGAATGTGCTGGGCATGATGGTGACTGGCATCAAACAGGTCGTGACGGGACAGCGCTCGATCAAGGAATTGGGCGGGCCGGTAAAGATCGCAAAATTTTCTGGCGAACAATTGAGCGCAGGGCCTTTGGCGTTCTTTAACTTTGCCGCACTCATTTCCCTTAATTTGGCATTCATTAACTTCCTGCCAATCCCAGCGCTTGATGGCGGGCACCTTGCTTTTTACGCTGCTGAGGCGATCCGGAAAAAACCGGTTGGGCCCCAAGCAACGGAATGGGCATATCGCACCGGTATCGCTTTGGTCTTGGTTTTCATGCTGGTGGTAACATTCAATGATGTCACGTCTCTGCCGCTGTTTGGCAATCTGCTGGACAGTTAGTCGGGGAAAGGAAACGCGCTAAAGCGTGAACACCGGGTTGGCCGCTTGATTGCTGGGGGCGCATCGGGCAATGGCGGCAGAGACAAAGTAAGTGCAACAGGGAAGGGCCATTGGCCTTAAATGAGTGCGACTGGGATCAGGGCGCGCGCAATGTTGGGTTAGACGGGAACACAAGTTTTCATGAATCGATGCAGCGAGACAGGCAAAACGCCTGCCACTGACAAACTGGTAGCAATCACGCGCGGATCGAATGCCGGGCGTTTTGCAATTGCTCTTACGTGCGGCTCCATGCTGGCAGGTGTGCCCTATGCCGCTTTGGCGCAGGATGAAGCACCAGCTCCAGCGAGTGCCCAACCGACCACCCCAGCACCTGCACCAGCGCCGGCTCCGGCGACTAACATCATTCGCACGATCAGCGTTTCGGGTTCTGAGCGTCTCGAGCCGACGACAATCCTCAGCTACATCCGTTTGCGCGTAGGCCAGGAATACACGTCAGCCGCCGCTGACCAGGCTTTGAAGGATTTGGGCGCAACTGAGCTGTTTTCGCGCTTCAACATCCGCAATGATAACGGCAATGTTGTTATCACGGTCACGGAGAACCCGGTCATCAACCGGATCGTGATTGAGGGCAATAAGCGCCTCGATAACGATAAGATCCTGCCTGAGATTAAACTTGCCCCGCGGCAGATATTCACCCGTTCCAAGGTTCGCGCGGACGTTGCCCGTATTATCGAGCTGTATAAGCGTCAGGGCCGTTTTGCGGCATCGGTTGAGCCTAAAATGGTTCAACTGCCGCAAAACCGCGTCGATGTCGTATTTGAGATCAGCGAAGGGCCAAAATCCAAAGTTCGCCAGATCAACATTATCGGGAATGAGAAATTCTCTGATGGTGAGCTGCGCGGAGAAATGGTGACAAAGCAATCGCGCATCACCCGCTTTTTCAGCTCCAACACCAGTTATGACCCTGATCGTCTGGCGTTCGACCAACAAAAGCTGCGCCAGTTTTACCTTACCGAAGGCTATGCGGACTTTCGCGTTGTGTCGGCGGTTGCCGAGCTTACGCCCGACCAGAAAGACTTCATCATCACATACGTGGTTGAAGAGGGTGAGCGGTACAAATTCGGTGAAGTTGCCGTCGATAGCCAGTTGCGCGATTTTGACAGCGACGTGATGACATCCCAGCTCGGTATTCAGGGCGGTGATTGGTACAATGCCAAGAATGTTGAGGATACGGTTGAATCGCTAACCGAGGTTGCAGGCCGCTTTGGCTATGCCTTTGCTGACGTACAGCCGCGCTTTAATCGCAATCCAGATGAGCTGACGATGGATATCACTTTTATCCTGCGTCAGGCGCCGCGCGTTTATGTTGAGCGGGTTGATGTCAACGGCAATACGCTGACGCAGGACAAGGTCGTCCGACGCGAGTTCCGGATCAGCGAAGGCGATGCGTTCAACTCACTGGGTGTTCAGCGGACCACTGCGCGGATCAATTCGCTTGGCTATTTCCAAGAGAATTTTGAAGTCAATCAGGTTCAAGGCAGCGCGCCTGACCGGATCGTTCTCGAAGCCAATGTCGAAGAGCAACCCACGGGCGAATTGCAGTTTTCTGCTGGTTTCTCCTCGATTGAGCGCTTTATTCTCGCCGGCAGCATTCGTCAGCGTAACTTCCGTGGGCGCGGCCAGACGATTGGTTTGAGCCTCAACTACTCGCAGTTTTCGCGTTCGGCTCGGATCAGCTTTACCGAACCATATGTGTTTGACCGTAACATTCAGGCTGGTGTCGATATCTATCGGCAAGACTTCAACAGCTTCAACCGCTTCGGCAATGATCGCAACAACACTTTTGAACAAGCGACAACTGGCTTCGCAGTACGCTTGGGAGTGCCTCTTACTGAGTTTATGTCGCTGGTTGGCAGCTACACGCTCAACTATGACGAGGTGAGTCTGGATGAGAGGCTTTTCTTTACTGACACAGATGGCGATGGTATTCGCGGCAACAGCGCTGGGGATTTCTGCGACCCCCTTACAGCGGGCCGTTTCCTTTGCGATGCATTGGGTGACCGATTGAGCTCGATCGTTGGCCTCAGCCTCAATTACAGCTCTTTGAACTCACGCATTCGGCCAACGCGTGGCCGCACAGTCTCGCTCACTACAGAATTCGCAGGTCTTGGCGGCGATGTCCGGTATTTCCGTTTCCGTGGCCGCGCGCAGCAATTTTGGAATGTTGCAAATTCCGGTTTCATCTTCTCGCTATCTGCAGAAGGGGGCACGATTGTTCCCTTGCGTGAGCGTCCGGGCGAAGGTGTCGATGACATTTTGCTCACCGATCGTTTCTTCTTGGGAGAGCCACAATTCCGCGGGTTCGACATTCGCGGCGTTGGTCCGCGCATTCTGACGCAGCAATTGGTCATCGATCCGACTACCAATGAGATCACGGCAGTCACCGACCGTCAGCAAGTCCGAGACGACTCGATTGGTGGACGCAACTTCTATCTCGCGCGTGCCGAGCTTGAAATCCCGCTTGGCACAGGCGCGCGAGAGCTTGGGCTTAGGCCTTCGATTTGGGCGGATATTGGTGCATTGTGGTCAGTAGAGCAGCCGCTTTTGACGGTCGTTGACCCGTTGTTTGCTGATGCCGACAATCCTGGTCAAACTACCACCAATCCATTTGCTGCTGATGGTTCACTTAACGACCCGATCAGCAATGGTTTCCAAGAGGTCTTCCTTGGCGATTCGCCAAGCCCCCGTATCACCGCCGGGATCGGCGTAAACTGGAACTCGCCATTCGGGCCGTTCCGTATCGATTTTGCTCAGACCATTCGTAAAGTCGAGGGCGATGACGATAAAACCTTCACGTTCAATGTAGGAACACAGTTCTGATGACTAAACTTACCAAAACGCTCGCGATTGCGGGCCTCGCTCTTTCGGCAACCGTAGCCAGTCCTGCGGCTGCTCAGGTCGAAGGCAAAGTTGGCACTGCCAGCATTTCACGCGCTATTCAGGGTACGACTGCGCTGCAGACAGCTTATGGTCAGGTCAACCAAACCTACACAGCGCAAATCCAGACAGCGCAAACCAAACAGGGCGAACTTTCTGAGTTGCTCAAGCCGTTCGATACAGATGGCAATGGTGAGATCAGCGAAACAGAAAGCGCTGCTTTGCAGGCCGCTCCCAATTTCGCTCAGATCCAGACGCTTCAGCGTGAGATCGCCTCGATCAATGATCAGGTAACCGCCGCTCGTGTCTATGCCGTTGAGCAAGTTTTGGTCCAGTATCCTACCGCTCTTCAAGAAGTGGCGACACAAAACCAGATTCAGATGATCGTTGATCCGGCCAGTCTGCAATATGCAGTCGAGGGAGCAGATATCACACCACTGGTGACGACTTCGCTCAACGCTAAAGTGCCAACCGTCGGCATCGTGCCGCCCAATGGCTGGCGTCCAGGGCCGAACACGGTTCAAATCTTCCAAGAAATTCAACGCCGCGCGCTGCTTCAGCAGATTCGTGAACAACAAGCGCAGCAGCAGCAATCGCAGCAAAACGGTGCGCAGGCTCCCTCGGGCCGGTAACGCTTGGCGATCAGGCAATAGGGGCACAGCATGAGCGATACCGAACAGGGCGGCAGCGCGGGTGAGATTGTGGACTTTGACATCCACAAAATCTTGAAAGCACTGCCGCATCGCTACCCCTTGCTGCTTGTGGATCGGGTGCGCCGCATTGAGCTTGGTGAACGCATCCATGCGGTGAAAGCTGTCAGCATGAATGAGGAGTTTTTCCAGGGTCATTTCCCTGGCGCTCCCATCATGCCTGGTGTGCTTCAGATAGAAGCTTTGGCTCAGGCCGCAGCGATCCTTGGCATTGAAACGCTAGAGCTTTCAGGCACGGGAAAGCTTGTGATTTTCATGGGTATTGATGGTGCGAAATTCCGTTCGCCAGTAACGCCGGGATGCTTGCTCGATCTGGAGGTTGAATTCCTCCAGCAGCGCCGAACTATTTATAAGTTCAAAGGCAAAGCGAGCGTTGAAGGCAAGACAACGTGTGAGACCGAATTCACTGCCATGATTGCAGACCCACCCGGGGAATAAGCTTGCATTTGCGCTGCACCGCGTTACATGCCGCGCTTCTCATTTCAACAGCGTATCCGGTCGGTACCGGTGAAAGCTACGAAGGACAAAGACGATGAAAGCCGAAGGGCATCCCGATTATCACACCATCACGGTCAAGATGACCGATGGCACCGAATTCCAAACACGCTCCACTTGGGGCAGCGAAGGCGATGTTCTCGCTCTCGATATTGACCCAACCAGCCACCCAGCTTGGACTGGCGGTCAGAAACAAATTCAAGAAGGTGGCCGTGTGGCTGCATTCAACAAGCGTTTCGGCGGGCTTTCGCTCAAGAAATAAGCAGCTCCTTCCTATTTAGGAGCTTATGTGAACAAAGATGGCGCGTCGGAGCTTCCGGCGCGCTTTTTGTTGAGGTAAGCGTTTTTACATGAGGCGGCATGTGCCCGCGTTGGAAAAGTCGCAATCTTCTGCGATTGGCGTTCGGGCACTTGCGCACTATGTTCCCGCCGCATGAATGCGTGGATTTATCTTGGCATCGCGATCGTGCTCGAAGTGTGCGGTACGGTTTTTCTCAAGCTCTCAAACGGATTTGAAAAATGGCAATGGGGCGTTGTGTCCATCGCGTTTTACTCTGCGTGCTTTTGGGCCTTGGCACCAGCTATGAAGGTGCTGCCCGTCGGCGTTGTCTATGCGATTTGGTCGGGCGTGGGGATCGTTGTTATAAGTCTCATCGGGATCTTCGCGTTTGATGATCGGCTGAGTGCGTTGCAATATGGCTTTATCGCAATGATCTTAACTGGTGCGGTAGGGCTCAATCTAACCGTGCAACACGGGTAGACTTATCGAATTTAGACCCGGTCCAATGGGATGTGCAGCCCATCTGGCCGCTCTATCTCGATCCGATCGCCGGGCCGGATTGTGCCGCCCTTTAACGCTACGCTCATAATACCAGCCTTGCGGATGATTCTCTCGCGCGTGTTGAACGCAAGGTGTTTGAGTAGGCCAGGGCGGAAATTGTTGATCTGACCGCATGGATTTCTGAGACCCGTTACGCTCAGCACAACCTCGGGCCCGATGCGCAAAAGCGTATCTCGGCCAAGCTCCAGTAAATCGATACCGCGAGTGGTGATGTTTTCGCCCAAATCGCCCGGGCGAACAGTGAATCCCTTGCGCGCCAGCTCGTCAAATAGCTCGCTGTGGATTAGGTGAACTTGACGAAGATTGGGGGCTTTAGGGTTGCTTTTGAACCTGCTGAGGTGCTGAACGGTTTCGCCTGCATGGGCATCTTCGCGGACACCAAAACCGGCCAGCACCCGGATCTCTCGGGCCTGAGGCTTGGTAAATCGATGCTTGCTGTCGCGACTGACCGCGACAACATTCCCGCCTAGCGCGGGTGCGCCTGATGCTTCTGTTGCCACGAATGATCCCACACTCAACGACAGTCGAGCGGCTAGGCTGCGCCTGTTGGGGGGCAGAATCAAGTGCATTTCGTGCACATAGGCCAATTGGCCTATGCAATACGCCGCGTTGTGGACCGGCAACACTCAACCCCAAGGCCGTTCACGATACCATTGTGTGATTACGTATTTTAGCCCTTTTCGCACTTTCATCCCATGGTGCAAAGTGTTGGGATTCACACTGCCATCGGGGCGTTTGTTGTTCCAGCACAGCAGCTTGCCTGCTTCGGGCTGAAACGTTTTTGAGACCGCTTTGAAGCGCGTCGCACCGCCTGCTTCCACGTTGTTTAGGTAAATCATAAACGTCCAGGTGCGATTGCCAGCGACCGAGCAGAACTTGTCAAAGTCCTGTCCTCCAGGTGTGAAATAATCGGTGTGCGCTTTGAATTCTTGTCCCACATCATAGCGCTGCCCTTGCAAGGGTTCGCCAAACACTGGGTCGATGCCATTGAACGCTTTAAGCAAACTACCCAAGGCCGCAACGGCGGGCTGGGCTGCGCCAAGGTCGCAAGTTTCGCTGGTGCGGAAATAATTGTCACCGTTGTGATCGGCAATTGTGGAGGGACGACGGTCCTTTTCGATCAGGGAGATCAGTTGCGCACGCAGGTCAGCATGTACAAAATTGCGGCATTGATAGATTTCAGCTTTGGGGCTCGGCACACGCTGAATGCCGGCCTGATTGGCCAAATGACTGGCTACAGAATCGACAAATTCTCTCATGGTCCCAACTCTATATTGGTGCCCATGCGAAACAAGGCCTGGAGGTGAGAGTGCCGATGAGCGCGGAGAGTGGCGACATAATCTTGCGCAAACGGACATTCCACGCAGTTTTCACTTCCCTTGAATAGCGCTTTGTGCAACAGGCTCGCGCCCGGACTTGTGGAGCTTGACCCAGCGGAATTGACGCGTCACAGGCGTGTCACCTTCGCAGCTGAATTGGCACGCAAGGGCGTATAAATTGGGTATATGGCGATCGTAGTTCAGTTGGTTAGAACGCCGGCTTGTGATGCCGGAGGTCGCGGGTTCGAGTCCCGTCGATCGCCCCACCGCCCCAATTGGTATTGCTCTCGGTCCCATTCACGCCGTGCCTTTATTACCCCTGTGCGAGGATACAACGCGCATGACCGCTTTCTGGACCGAGCCTGATTTTGACGATCACGAAATGGTGCACTTTGTGCGCGACCGTAAGGCTGGTCTAACCGCGATTATAGCGGTGCATTCATCACATCTTGGTCCTGGTGCTGGTGGTACACGCTTTTGGCATTACCCCGATCCAAAAGACGGCCTGCGCGATGCACTGAGACTGTCGCGCGGAATGAGCTATAAGAATGCGATGGCGGGCCTGCCATTGGGCGGAGGAAAAGCCGTCATTCTTGCAGATGAATCACCTAGCAAGACGCCAGAATTGCTCGCAGCCTTCGGCGATGCTGTTGAAGGGCTGGGCGGACGTTATGTTACTGCGGAAGATGTCGGGATGAGCGAAGCAGACATGGTCTCGCTTTCAAGGCGCACGGGCCATGTTTCGGGGTTGCCGGTGCAGGGCGATGATGCAGCGGGCGGTGATCCGGGCCCGTTTACCGCGCAAGGGATATATCAGGGGATCAAAGCTGCGGTCCGCTATCGTATGGGCAAGCATAGCATGGCCGGTGTGCATGTCGCGGTGCAAGGTACTGGCAGTGTTGGCGGCGGAGTGGCGCGGTTGCTTGCGGCAGATGGGGCTGTGTTGACCTTGGCTGACATCCGCGAAGAAAGCGCAGCTGCGCTTGCCAAGGAGTTGGGCGCGAAAACGGTGGCTCCCGATGCGATCCTTTCAACGCCGTGCGATGTGCTCAGCCCCAATGCTTTGGGCGCAATCTTTGATGATGAGAGCATTCCTGCGGTTCAGGCTGAGATTGTAGCGGGCGGCGCCAACAATCAATTGGCAAGGGCAGGGCATGGCGCGAAGCTGTTTGAGCGGGGTATTCTGTATGCGCCCGATTACGTCATCAATGCAGGCGGCATAGTTTCGGTTGCGATGGAATATCTTGCCCGGCGTGATGGCACATCGTGCGGGCGCAAAGACGTGATGGATCGGATCGGCCATATTCCTGTGCGTTTGGAAGAGATTTGGCAGACAAGCGATGCATCAAAAACGCCGCCCGATGTGGTTGCCGACCGGATGGCTCAGGACCTCATTGGGCGCGGATAACAGCTGCGTTGGCGTGCTCATTGGGCTGCCCGTGCACACCCACCGCACACAATGCATGCCTTTTTGCGTCTTTTGCGCGCGTAACCCCCTTGGCGGTTTCGGGCACAGATACTAAGGCCGTGCGTTAAAGACCCAATATGCATATCTACGCGAACCCAAAGCGATTTTTGACGCTATCCAACTGGCTGATGCCGCTCTTTTTCTGGAGCGGGCTCGTGTTGGCCGGCGGCGCTGTTGGCTGGGGCCTGTTTATGGCTCCAGCGGAAGCTTTGCAGGGCGAAAGCGTGCGCATTCTGTTCATTCATGTTCCATCGGCCTGGCTAGGTATGGGCGGATGGACCGGCATTGCCATTTCCAGCGCTATGCTGCTGATCTGGAAGCATCCGTTGGCAGCGATTGCGGCGCGCGCGATTGCAATGCCGGGCATGGTGTTTTGTGCGATTTGCCTTGCCACAGGCTCTATCTGGGGGCGCCCGACTTGGGGCACATGGTGGGAATGGGATGGCAGGCTGACCAGCATCCTCGTGCTGCTTTTCCTTTATGCAGGATACATCGCATTGAGCCAGGCAACCGCGCGGTCTGGCGGCACAGACAAAATCGCTGCGATCTTTGGTCTGGTGGGCGCGGTCAATATTCCGATCATCAACCGGTCGGTTGTGTGGTGGAATTCACTCCATCAACCGCCCAGCATCACCGCCGGCAACAGCTCAATGACGGCTGAATATCTTGTGCCGTTGCTCATTGCAGTGGTTGGTTTTTCGCTCTTGTTTGGCGCGGTCGTGTTGATGCGGATGCGGACCTTGATCGCGCTACAGCAGGTAGAGGCACGCCTTCGTCGCCGCGCGATGGATGATGAACCGGCCCTTGCGGCTCAGCCTGCGATGGAGAGCGTTTGATGCGCGAAAGTCTCGACCATTGGCCCTATGTTATTGGCGCTTATGGTGTGGGAGTGACCGCGCTTGTGCTGCTGGTTGCATTCAGCTGGATAGCCATGAAGCGAGCAGAAAAACGCCGCGATGAGGTAAAAAGAAGATGACCAATGCCAATGCTCCGATGAAAGCCAAGCATCAGCGTTTGGTGCTGGTTGTGTTGGCTGTGCTGGCGATTGTTGGCGCTGGCTTTCTTGCCGCTTGGGCGCTGCCAAAACAGGCGAACTTCTTCTACTTGCCTGAACAAATGGTGGAGAACCCGCCCGAAATCGGCCGCGCAGTGCGGCTTGGCGGAATGGTTGCGCCTGATAGTCTGAACCAGATGGATGATGGCATGACGGTGGAATTTAAGGTTTCTGGCAACACCGCTGATCTGGTCAATGTGCGCTACACTGGCATTTTGCCTGATTTGTTTGTCGAAGGATCAGGCGTGGTTGCCGAAGGTTCGCTAAGCGATGACGGTGTGTTTGTGGCCACCAATCTTTTGGCCAAGCATGACGAGAATTACGTGCCCCGTGAGCTTGAAGGGCTTGAACAGCACAAAAGCGCCGATACCGTCGCCGGTAGAACGGTCGGGCTGGATTAGGGCGATCGGACCGGCGCAATGATACCAGAAATTGGCCTTGCCGCCCTGTGGCTCGCCGCAGCGCTTTCGGTTCTGCAAATGGTGGCAGGTGCGCTTAGCGTCAAAGCGCTTCCCGTAGGTGCAGAGACGGGCGTTGTTTCGCCGTTTGCGCTGTATGCAAGACCTGCCGCTGTCGTGCAGGCTGTGCTGGCAACGCTCGCCTTTTTCGCGCTGCTTTATGCTTTTGCTGTTACTGATCTGTCGGTTAAACTGGTCGCGACAAATTCGCATTCTGAAAAGCCCTATCTCTACAAGCTCACCGGGACATGGGGCAATCATGAAGGCTCCATGCTGCTTTGGGTTGCTGTGCTCGCGCTGTCTGGCGGCCTTCTCGCAGGGTTGGAGCGCCGTCTGCCTGAACGCACGATGCAGGCGGCATTGGCAGTCCAAGGGTTCGTGGCGCTTGGGTTTTATGCCTTCCTGATTGCCTCCTCAAATCCGTTTGAACGCCTGCCTGTGCCTGCCGCAGAAGGCATTGGGCTTAATCCGCTGCTTCAAGACATCGGTCTCGCGCTGCATCCGCCAACGCTTTATGTCGGCTATGTCGGACTATCAGTGGCGTTCAGCCTTGCGATGGGCGCGTTGATTACTCGCCAGGTCACACCTGAATTTGCGCGAGTGATGCGGCCATGGGTGTTGGGGGCGTGGGTGTTTTTGACGCTCGGCATTACGGCCGGGTCTTACTGGGCGTATTATGAGCTTGGCTGGGGTGGTTGGTGGTTCTGGGACCCGGTTGAAAATTCATCGCTGATGCCGTGGCTGGCTGCGACCGCTTTGATGCACTCGGTCAGCGTTTTGGCTGCACGCGATGCGCTGCGGACGTGGACGATTATGCTGGGCGTATTGGCGTTTTCGATGTCGATGCTGGGCACGTTCCTTGTGCGATCCGGCGTTCTTACTAGCGTTCATGCCTTTGCCGTTGATCCAGAACGCGGCACATTCATCCTAGTTCTGTTGCTGCTTTACATTGGCGGTGCGCTTGGGATCTTCGCTTGGCGGGCGAGCGCAGTTGCAGAAGGAAAAACCTTCGCCGTCAACAGCCGCGAAGGCGCTCTGGTATTCAACAACGTAATGCTAACCGCCATTCTTGCGGTTGTGTTGCTGGGTACGCTTTACCCGCTTTTGACAGAGGCGTTTGATGTGCGGGTATCGGTTGGTCCGCCATACTTCAACCCCGCCTCTGCGATATTTGCCATTCCCATGTTTTTGGTGATGGCCGTGGGCCCGATCTTGCGGTGGAAGCAGGACAAGGCCGCGCGGATCAATCGCGAACTGGCAGCTTTGGTCGCGATCCTGCTTGTCGCATTGGTGTTGATCGGATTGATGGCTGAAACGAGCATTCTGGCGCTGCTGGGCCTTGCGCTTTCTGCTGCTTTGGCGATTGCCGCTTTTCTGCCTTTGCGAGGGCGAAAGCTTGGTCGCGTGCCGATGGCCGTTTGGGGCATGGTGTGCGCGCATTTTGGCGTTGCCATTGCGATATTCGGTATGGCTTCGGAAAGCGCGTTTACCCAGGAAAAACTTGCCGCAGTCAGCGCTGGTGAGACCGCGCAAGTGGGCGATTGGAACGTCACATTAAACAGCGTTGATGCCGTTGCAGGGCCCAATTGGACCGCAATGGAAGCACGCCTTTCTGTGGCGCGCGGCGAGGGCAATTCCACAATTCTCAAACCCCAATCGCGCAATTTTTGGTCACCGACACAGGCCACCAGTGAGAGCGCGCTGCTGACCCAATGGGACGGGCAGCTTTACGCGACAATCGGGCGAAGCGTCGGCGTGGATGACAGTGGCAAGGAACGCTGGCAGCTGCGTGTTTGGTGGAAACCGTTTGTGACTTTCATCTGGTATGGCGGCCTTTTGATCGGACTTGGCGGATTGCTCGCTATGGTCGGCCGCATCCGCGAAGATTTGCGCCGCCGCAAAGGCATTCAACGCCGCCAGGAAGAGGCTGCCGATATGGCGGAGCTTGGTTCGCCGACAGGTCCTGCGATGCCGGAGCCTGCTGAATGAACCGGCTTGCTTACCTTATCCCGCTGGGCCTGTTCGCCTTCATCGCAGGGCTGGGGGGATACATGCTCACTCAGGCAAAAAACGATACGATCCCCAGCCAGATGATCGCCAAGCCGCTGCCCGAATTCGACCTGCCCGCAGCGACTGAGGGTGTTGAAGGCGTGAAGCAGGCCGACTTTCTGGATGGAGAGCCCAAATTGCTCAATCTGTGGGCCAGTTGGTGTGCGCCGTGCATCGCAGAGGCTCCGCAATTGGAAGCATTGAAAGAGGCAGGTGCGCCCATCTATGGCATTGCAATGCGCGATGCGCCTGAAGATGTCGCGGCCTTCCTAGCAAATCACGGCAATCCGTACCGCGCGATTGGCCATGACGATATCTCCGCCATCCAGTTTGAGCTTGGTTCGTCAGGTTTACCAGAAACCTTCGTAATCGATGGAAAAGGCGTGATCCGGTATCAGCATATTGGCGTTATCCGCGAGGAGCATGTGCCAAATCTGCTCGAACTGCTGGAGCAGGCGAAGTGATGCGCATTTGGCTCCTTGCAGCGCTTGCATTGATTTCTACGCCGCTCACCGCGCAATCGAGCGGCCCGCCAGCGCCCTACGCCAATGTTCAATTGGAAGACCCCGCTTTAGAAGCCGAAGCCACTGCATTGATGCACACATTGCGCTGTCTAACGTGCCAGTCGCAAAGCATTGCCGACAGCGATGCACCCATTGCAGGCGATATGCGTCACCAAGTGCGCGTGCGTTTGAAAGATGGGCAATCGCCAGAACAAGTGCGCAGTTGGCTGGTGGAACGCTATGGCGATTATGTCAGCTACACTCCGCAAGTTGGCAGCGCCACTTGGCCTTTGTTTGCAGTGCCCGCTGTTGTGATCGTGCTTGTGCTATTTGCGCTTTGGCGCAGGCTTAAAGGGCGAAAGCTGCGTCAAGAGGCTCAATCATGATGGGTTGGTTTGCTGTACTGATCTTGGCCATCGCTGCATTTGTGCTCGCCGTTTTTTTGCTGAAGCTTCCGCGGCAAAGCTGGGCGCTGTTTGGCGCGGCCTTGTCATTGGGGTTTGCCGGATATGCGTGGCAGGGCGCGCCGGAACAACAATCGAGCCCAAAACCTGAGCAGGCAGCCGCACCCGATTCAGGCGAGGCCATGGTAGAGGCGCGCTCGCAATTGTTTGACGCGACACAGCCAAAACCGAGCTATCTTATCACGTCCGATGGGTTTGCACGGCAAGGCAAGTTTGGCGCTGCCGCCACGCTTTTGCGCAAAGGACTGAATGACAATCCCGGCCATCTTGAAGGGTGGCTGGCACTTGCGATGGCTCTTACAGGGCATGCTGATGGCGTTGTGACGCCGCCTGCTTTGTATGCCTATGGCCGCGCGCGGGCGATTGATCCTGTTAACCCAGGGGCGGATTATTTCCTTGGCATATCCTATTTGCAGACAGGTGAGATCCGCAATGCACGCGGTGTTTGGGGCGAATTGCTTTCGCGCACACCTGAAGATGCGCCTTGGCGCCCTGAGCTGGAGGAGCGCATTGCAGCGCTTGATCGGATGATCGCAAATGCGCCCATGCTGCAACAGCGTGGACAATAAGCCGCCGAGCATGTTGCGAGTGCGAACAAGCGGTGCTAGGCGCGCGCTCTTTCGGAGAAATCGCCTCCGGTCTTGGGAGTTTCGCATAGTATGAGCGAGACAACAGCACCAGCACACCAGCCTCCCACAGGGGGCAAAGGACACAGTGCGTCCAAAGGCGCTTTGGCCGTCGGCGCAATCGGCATCGTATTTGGTGATATCGGCACAAGTCCGCTTTACGCTTTCCGTGAAACCTTCGCAGGAACCGCAAGCATCGCGATCGACCGGATGCATGTGTTGGGCGTTGTCAGCCTGATATTCTGGTCAATGCTGCTTGTTGTGGCGATCCAGTACGTCACGATTCTTATGCGAGCTGATAACAAGGGGCAGGGCGGCAGCCTTGCTTTGGTTGCGTTGCTGTCACGGCATATGGGCAAGTCAAAATATGGCTGGCTTGTGGTGCTGCTGGGCGTGTTTGCCACTTCGCTGTTCTACGGCGACAGCATGATTACGCCTGCCATCTCAGTCCTATCAGCGGTTGAAGGGCTGACAGTGGTTGATCCGGGGCTGGAACAGTTTGTGATTCCAATCGCGCTCGGCTTGCTTGTCTTCTTATTCCTGCTGCAAAAGCGAGGGACAGCCAAAGTGGGCGCATTGTTCGCGCCTGTTATGATCGTGTATTTTACCGTCATTGCGGGGATGGGCGGATGGCAAATCATCCAGAACCCGGACATTCTATGGGCGCTTAATCCCTATTACGCTGTCATGTTCTTCGTCACCGATGGTGTGGTGGCGTTTCTCGCGCTGGGTGCAGTTGTGCTTGCAGTGACGGGGAGTGAAGCGCTCTATTCCGACATGGGGCATTTCGGGCGCGGGCCGATGCGATTGTCTTGGTTCGGCTTTGTCATGCCGTGCCTCTTGCTCAACTATTTCGGCCAGGGCGCGATGATTGCAGGTCTGCCTGCTGAACAAGCCGCTGAGGTGGTCAAGAACCCGTTCTTCCTTCTTGCCAGTGAGGAATGGCGCTTGCCGCTCGTATTCCTCGCAACAATTGCGACATTTATCGCAAGCCAAGCTGTGATTTCTGGCGCCTTCTCTATCACCCACCAAGCGGTTCAAATGGGCTTTATGCCGCGTCTCAACATCCTCCACACTTCTGAGACGGAAGGTGGTCAAATCTACATCCCATTCGTCAATTGGGCGTTGATGGTGGCGGTTATCATTCTGGTGCTGACTTTCCAGAATTCGTCGAACCTAGCGAGCGCTTACGGGATTGCGGTCACGGGCGCTGTTACAATCGATACTCTGCTTATGGCAGTATTGTTGGTCAGCGTGTGGAAATGGAAATGGTGGTACGCTGCGCCAGTTGTCCTGCTGTTCTTGATCGTGGATGGAGCGTACTTCGCAGCAAATCTTACCAAGGTGCCGCAGGGCGGCTGGTTCCCTCTGGTGGTGGGCCTCATCGCTTTTACGTTGCTCACCACATGGTCGCGCGGGCGAAAACTGATGCGTGCCAATATGTCAGAGCATGCATTGCCGATTGAGATATTTGCCAAATCGGCGAAGAATTCCGCGCTACGCGTACCCGGGACGGCGATTTTTATGGCCAGTTCTAGTTCAGGGGTTCCATCGGCGCTGCTGCACAATATCAAACACAATAAGGTTCTGCATGAACGGGTTGTGATCCTAACAGTCAACATTCAAGACGTGCCGTATGTCGATCCTGACAAGAGATGCGAATACACCGATATGGGCGACGGGTTTTACCGCGCTGTGCTCCATTACGGCTTTATGGAAGAGACCGACGTTCCCACTGGCCTGAAACGGATGGAACGGTGTGGCGGCGAATTCGATATGATGCACACCAGCTTCTTCCTCTCGCGGCAGACTTTGCTGGCATCCGACAAGCCGGGAATGCCTATTTGGCGAGAGAAGATTTTCGCATGGATGCTGCGCAATGCAGCCAGCGCAATGGACTTTTTCAAATTGCCGACCAACCGAGTCGTAGAATTGGGCAGTCAAGTCGAAATCTGATCTCGCTTTCGATTCGTTCACAGCTTTATTTTGGAAGACTGCGATGAATGGATCGCCAATGGCGTCTCCATACAATCCAGTGTTGCCTTAAATAATGCTAAGATCCTCATCAATGGATCGATCCATATCGGAGTAACCTTTTGTCTTTCGAATGCCCCATTGTGGTCTTTTCCACACTGGGCGCTTTTAGAAGCACAATGTTACATTATAGGCGATTGCAAATAGGCAGAACCACGAAGTATTGGACAGTTCAACTTCAAGAAGGGGCGAATCATGACAGCACGTCGCGTTTACACCTCCAATCACCGTGAAAAGCGGTTTGGGCACAATGGGTATCTCGATTTCGGCAGCAGCCGAAGCGTCGACAATCAGGAAGAAATTCTGCAAGCTGTGCGGGCAGAACGCGCTCGCCGCGAACTTTACATGAATTGCGAGCTTGCCGGCCACGGCTGGGAGTACCACGCCGCATAAATGCGTATATCGGCTGGGTTTCCGGCTGAATTGAAATCGGTGTCGCCCAGTGCTTTGTCAAAAGCGCTGGGCGTCTTGGTGTCAGGCTGCTTTGTCTTCACTTCCGCCAACATCCAGACCATGCTTCAACAGCATGGGGATTTGGGTGAACGTGAAAAGGAAGGATAGAGGCATAAATACCCAAAGCTTTGCCCAAAGCCATCCTTCGAATGTCATGAATGCGCGCAGACATTCGTTCAAACCAGCGAGAAAAAGGAAAAACGCGCCCCAATTTCGCGAGAGTTTCAGCCATCCCTCATTCGACAGACCTTCAAATGCTGCCTCTAGCAATATCTTGAGCAGAGGGCGTTCCAAGAAGAAGCCTACGAGCAAAGCGATACCGAACACCGTATAGATGATGGTGGGCTTCAATTGGACGAAGACGGGATCACCAAAAAATATGGTGAGCGCGCCAAATCCCACAATCAGGGCGGTTGAAAACCACAGCATCGGCGAAATTTTGCCAAGCAGCGTTTTGCTGCTGATCAGAGCAATAATCGCTGCAACCATAAAAGCGCCCGTGCCATAGACTATTGCAGTCAGCTCGCCTGCTGGGTTGGGGTCTGCGGGCGCATTCCAGCGATACACACCAAGAAACACCAGCAGCGGGCCGTAGTCGATAATGACATTGAGCCAGCCTGATTTGGGCTTTTGCTTTTCGGATTGGGCTTCTGTTTCGCTCATGTCATTCTCTGTTCGTCATTGCCAGCCCTTGGCCCGCGCGCAAATGATGAGTGTTAGGCTACCCCAGCGATCACTCTTGCCACAAGGTCGGGATCAAAGGGGCGAAGGTCTTCCATTTTTTCACCCACTCCAATGGCATGGATGGGCAGGCCGTATTGTTCAGCTGCGGCCACCAGCACGCCGCCGCGCGCTGTCCCGTCCAGCTTTGTCATGATGAGCCCGGTTACCCCAGCAACTTCCTTGAATACATCAATCTGGGACAAGGCGTTCTGGCCATTCGTCGCATCCAATACCAGAACAACATCATGGGGAGCGGCTTCATTTAGCCGGCCAAGAACACGGCGGATCTTCGCCAGCTCGTCCATCAACTCTGCTTTGTTTTGAAGGCGCCCAGCAGTGTCGACGACCAAGGCATCGATGCCCGTATCGGTTGCCTGCTTTACGGCATCGAAAACGATAGAGGCAGGATCGCCGCCTTCGGGGCCTTTGACAATGTCCACTCCGGCTCGTTCTGCCCATGTCGCAAGCTGCCCAATGGCGGCTGCGCGGAATGTGTCACCGGCGGCCAGCAGCACGCCGTAATCATCCTCCATGAAGAGGTGGGCGAGTTTCGCAATCGTCGTGGTTTTGCCAGAGCCGTTCACGCCGATCACCAGAATGACTTGAGGACGCGGGAAAGCAGTCACTTCTAAAGGTTTTGCAACCGGCCGAAGAATTTCAGCGATTTCCTCTGCCACCGCTTCCTTCAATTCCCGCTCTGAGATTGAGGTGCCAAAGCGTTTCTCAGCCAGTTTTGCGCGGATCCTGCCAGCAGCAGATGGGCCAAGGTCGGAAACGATCAGCGCATCTTCAATATCGTCCAATTCCGCATCGGACAGCTTACCGCCGCCTGCCAGACCGGAAAGGTTTTCGCCCAATCGTTCTGATGTCTTGCGAAAGCCGCCAAGGACGCGGTCGCTCCAGCCTGAAGATGCTTCGCTCACCGCAGCATTCCTTCCTCAACACGGGATGGAGTGACAGTCACGATAGTTCCTGCTGGCGTGTTTTCGGGCAGAGCAATTCTTGCATAATCGGGCGCATAGCCTGTGCCATCGCGTTCGGCGAGGACGCTTTGCGGTTTGCCCACATGGGATGCGAGCCATTTTGCGCGAATGTTGGCTACTTCGGCGCGCAATTCTGCAGCGCGGGCTTTGATAATCGAGCGATCCAATTGCGGCATTTTCGCTGCCGGAGTTCCGGGGCGAGGGGAGAAGGGAAAGATATGGCCGTGGACGATATCAAGGTCCCGGATGATCGAGAGGTTTTCGGCATGATGCTCGTCAGTCTCGGTTGGGAAACCCGCCATCAAGTCTGCACCAATCGCGATTTCGGGGCGGCGTGCTTTTAGTCGTTCGACCAGATCAACCGCGTCGCCTCTTAAATGGCGACGTTTCATACGCTTCAAGATTAAGTCTGCGCCATGCTGCAACGACAAGTGGATATGCGGCATAATCCGATCTTCTGTAGCGATCATGTCCTCAAGCAGCGGGTCTACCTCTATTCCGTCCATCGACGATAGGCGGATGCGGGTTAGTTGACTAAACGCATGCAGCAAGGTGTGAACAAGATCGCCCAGCTTCGGCGTGTTGGAAATATCATGTCCCCAACTGGTAAGATCGACACCTGTTAGAACAATTTCCTTTGCCCCCAATTGAAGATGCTGTTCCACCTCTTCCAGCACGTCATCAACGGCTAAAGACCGGCTCACTCCGCGTCCTTGCGGGATTACGCAGAACGTGCAGGCATGATCGCAGCCATTTTGAACAGCGATAAATGCGCGAGTTTTTGTCGGGGCGAGCGGTGCCTTTTGAGCAGGGATATTCCAGCTGCGCGGGTCCAGTTTGGCGGCGTTTGGGATCAACCCGTCAACTTCGTCCATCGCGGCCAGCGCATCGCGCTCAATATCAGCCGCACATCCTGTTACGATCAATCGCGCATCGGGGCGTTCGCGGCGTGCTTTACGGATAGCCTGACGGGTTTGCCGCACAGCTTCGGATGTGACCGCGCAGGAATTGATGACGACGACATCCTGTTCTGCCGCCAACATTGCGCGCATTCGTTCTGCTTCTGCCGTGTTGAGGCGGCAGCCCAGATTGATGACTTCGGATCTAGTCATTGCGGGCGGGGAAGGGGCGTTCATGCGTAATCCGCCCAGTTCAATTCCCCGCGAAACGCTTCGCTTGCAGGCCCCGTCATGGTGATAGAGCCGCCCTGTTGCCACTCAATGATCAGATCACCGCCCGGCAGCGATACAGTCACCGGGCTTTGGACCAATCCCTTTTTTATCGCTGCCACAGCGCTGGCGCATGCTCCTGTGCCGCATGCGCGTGTCAGGCCAGAGCCGCGCTCCCACACATGAAGTTTGATGTGGTTATCGCTCACACGACTCAGGACATTCACGTTGATGCGCTCTGGGAAAACGGGATCATTTTCAATCTCTGGGCCAAGCGCAGTGAGATCAACCGCATCGGCATCGTCGACCACAAAGACTGCGTGCGGATTGCCCACATTAACCGCCATAGGTCCCTCCAGCATGCCATCACCCCAGCCGACCGGCATTGCGCTGGTGTCCATTGCATAGGCGAGGGGGATAGCGTCCCATTCAAAGCGCGGCGTGCCCATATCAACGCTTGCGCCGCCTTGCGCGGGGGACAGGGCGATCACGCCGCCATCGGTTTGCACGTTCGCAGCTTTGCCATGCAACAGCGCGACTGCGCGAGAGGCGTTGCCGCACGCTTCGACTTCGCTGCCATCTGCATTGAAAATCCGCATCCGGAAATCAGCAGTATCGCTTGGTACAAGCACGATTACTTGGTCGCAGCCCACACCAGTACGCCTGTTCGCCAAGCCGCTGGCGGCTTTCGCAGTCATGGCCGGCAAGTCATTCTTGCGCCCATCAAGCACAACGAAATCATTGCCCAGCCCGTGCATCTTAATGAAGGGAATACGCATGGATGTGTTGCGCATCTATGCACCGGAAAGCCCTGCGTCCAGTGCTGCTAGCTTAGAACGGCTTTGGCGCCCTTTATTGACTGGCGGTACGCCGCCAATCTGAGACAGGAACGCTTTGTTCTTCAAGCCGATCTGTGGCAACGGATGCATCCGGCGTTTGAGCAATTTCGTCGCCAGTCAGCAATTGCCCGCTTTCGCGTAAACGCCGGCGCACGTCTTCGCCGCATTCAGGCTTTCCATAAAGGTAGCCTTGGCCTTTGAAGCCGCCTTTGCGTTTGAGCGCATCTACGGTCGCTTGGCTTTCGATGCCTTCTGCGGTGATTGGCATGCCCAATCCTTCGCCCAAGGCGATAATGGCATCAATCACTGTGGTGCTGCTGTTTTCTGATTTTGTAAGATCGTTGATGAAAGACCGGTCGATCTTCAGGCGATCAAATGGCAGAGTTTGCAATTGTTCGAGGCTGGCATAGCCCGTGCCAAAGTCATCCAAGCTGACGCGGATGCCCTGATTGCGTAGGCTTGTGATCATCGAGCGCACCATTGAGATGTTATCGTGCAAGCAGCTTTCCGTAATCTCGATTTCCAGACGGTTTGCAGGAAATTCGCATTCAAGCAGAGTTTTAAGCAGCTTTTGCGCAAACCAAGGATCGCGCATTTGCATGGGCGAGATGTTGACGGAAATCGAAATCGAAGGGTCCCATTCGCGCGCATCGGCAAAAGCCTTGCGCATAACGATATCGGACAGATCATTGATCAGGCCGATCTCTTCGGCAATCGGTATAAACAATTCAGGACTGACAAGCCCCAAATCGGGCGATTGCCAACGGGCAAGCACTTCAAAGCCAACGAGCTTGCCGCTTTCGAGATCAATCTGCTGTTCATAGAATGGGAGGAATTCGTCACGCTCAATCCCGTCACGAACGCCGATTTCCAGCTGATTGCGATAACGAAGCTCATTCGCCATTGAAGCCTCAAACCAGCAGAAGCGGTTCTTGCCCTCTTTCTTGGCGTGATACATTGCGATGTCCGCATGATGCATCAAAGAAACTGCATCCGTTTCGAGCGGATTTTTGTCATGAGATTCAAATTCGCTCGCAACGCCGATCGAAATGGTCGAATGCAGCGTGATCATGTCGAGATCAAATGGGGTGGCAATCGTTTCAAAAAGACGAATGACTAGATCATCAATCCTGTCGCTTTGGGATTTTTCAAACGGAACTACGAAAGCGAATTCATCTCCGCCCAGCCGTGCAAGGGGTGTATCAGCCGGAAGAAGGTCGCGCAGTCTCCCAGCCATGGCCTCCAGCAATTGATCGCCAACAGTGTGTCCGTGCATGTCGTTGATCTGCTTAAAATTATCAACATCGACCATGGCATAGGCAATACCTTCGCCGCGCGCATTGGCCTCGGTTCTCAGCTTATCGGTTGCGGTCGCCATGCTGCGGCGATTGAGGCAGCCTGTAAGCGGGTCGATTTCCGAAAGCTTTCGGGCAAGATCTTCAGCAATTTCGCGTTCGCGGATTTCGAGAGTTAGCTGGCCGTACCGACGCCAGCCAAAAATGACCAAGGCAATGTTCAAGAGCAGCGCATTGACCAGAAGCATGTCTGGGCCTTCGCCGCTTTTCAAGACAGCTGACACAACGCTCGGCAAGACCGATCCACCAGTACCGATGAAAAGAATAATAGCAGCGGTCGCAATACCCAGCGTGACCACGTCGCGATGCGCGCTGCTCAGCCGATCAGGTTCGTGTTTGCTTGTTACCAATTCTCATCTACGCCCCGTGAAAGGCCTAGTCCCCGTTAAATAGCCACTCGCAGATCGAGAAGCACTACGCAGAGCCCATAAAGATTGGGTTAACTTCGTCTTTGCCGTTAGGTCAGCAACTTGGGGGTTGGCGATCGCGCAAGCTGGGGGCTAGGCGTGAACGATCACGCAACCCGCACCTGTCCATGCCCAAAGGAGCGACGCCATGGCCAAATCCCGACCAAGCTACTGGCTGATGAAATCAGAGCCCTTCAAATACAGCTGGGACGATTTGGTCGATGAGAAAGAAGGCGTTTGGGACGGCGTGCGCAATCATCTGGCGAAGAACAACCTTCAAGCGATGAAAGTGGGCGATGAAGCATTCTTCTACCATTCTCGTGAAGGATTGGAGATTGTTGGTATCGTAGAAATTACCGTCGATGGCATTCTTGATCCCACCGATGAGACAGGCAAATGGGCAGCTGTGAAGATCAAGCCAAAGCGCAAGTTTGATAACTCTGTGACGCTAAAAAAGATCAAAGCGACGCCTGAATTGGCTGATTGCGAACTTGTTCGATTGTCGCGTCTATCCGTTGCGAAAATTACCGCTGCTGAGTGGGATGTGATCTGTAAAATGGCGGAAGGTTAAGCGCGCGCCCTTAGCCCCGAAACAGTCACTCCGCTGGCAGCAAGCTGCTCCACATCTATTTTCATATGAATCAGGCGTAATCCTGTGGTTTTGGAGGCATCACGTAAGGCTTTCTCGAACTCGGCTGTTGTGCGGGCAGTCGCGCTCCATGCGCCATAGGCCGTGCCCAAGGCGGCGAAATCAGGATTGGAAAGCTTGGTGGCGGAAACGCGGTTGGGATAGTCGCGTTCTTGATGCATGCGGATGGTTCCATAGGCGCTGTTATCGACCACCAGCACGATCAGGTTCGCATCATATTGGGCAGCGGTCGCAAGTTCCTGTCCGTTCATCATAAAATCGCCATCCCCTGCCACGGCTACTATTGAGCGGGAGGGGTAACGGAGGGCAGCTGCCACAGCGGCGGGCACGCCATACCCCATGGCTCCTGATGTGGGCGCAAGCTGGGTCGGGTGGCCATTATAGCGCCAATAGCGGTGCCACCATCCTGCGAAATTGCCTGCTCCATTGCAGATGATTGTGTCTTGGGGGAGCATTTCGCGCATAGCGGTGACGCAGGCGGCCATGTCGAGCGCAGGCGGATTGTCCGCTAGCGCGTATGTGGCCCATCCCAGCCATTCACGATGCGCCTCGGCCCCGGCATCAAATGGGATGATACCAGCATCTTCCCATAGGCTGGCAGCTTCGGCGAATTCATCCATGCAACAGACCATGGCAAGATCTGCTGGATAGACGCTGCTCAGCTCATTAGGGTCAGGGTGGATGTGGATTAGCTTTTGATCTGGCGCGCCGGGGGAAGGGACAGTGTAGCCATCGGTTGTTGCTTCTCCCAGCCTTGCGCCAACAGACAAGATCAAATCGGCAGCTTTGACGCGTTCAACCAGCTTGGGGTTGGGCCCATATCCCAAGTTTCCCGCATAAACCGGCGATGAGGGAGCAATGGCGTCTTGGCGCCTGAATGCAGTGGCAACGGGCAGCCCCACTTTTTCTGCGAAGCTCTCAAAATGGTCACGTGCTTTGGCATTCCAGCCAGCACCGCCAATAATCGCAATCGGGCTAGCTGCATCAGCGAGCATGGCAAACATCGCTTGCATCGCATCGGGGCAAACCGCTTGTGCTGGGCGATTGACAGCGGGGCGAGGCCCGAGTGTGGATGGAACAAGGTCACACAACATATCTTCGGGCAGGGCGAGAACGACAGGACCGGGGCGTCCCGAAGTTGCAACCGAAAAAGCACGGGCAACGTATTCAGGTATACGAGCAGGGTCATCAATGCGCGCGGCCCATTTGGAGATTGGTGAGAAGAACGCGGGAAAATCGACTTCCTGAAAGCCCTCGCGGTCTCGCATATCGCGCGCGACGTCGCCAACGAATAGGATCATAGGCTGCGAATCTTGGTGCGCCACATGCACGCCGATGCTTGCATTGGTCGCGCCTGGGCCGCGTGTGACGAATGCAATGCCGGGGCGCAGTGTCTCCGCTGCACTCATCGCGCCATCCGCGCATGCCATAAAAGCGGCTCCGCCTTCTTGGCGCACCGTTACCGTTTCAATTCCAGAGGCATCATGCAGCGCATCAAGTACCGCAAGAAAACTCTCACCCGGCACTGTGAACACCCGGTCTGTGCCCTGTTCACGCAGACATTCAACCAGCAATTCGCCCGCGGTTTTGTTGTTTTGGCCTGTCATTTTGTCCCGCTCTCCCGTCTTCTCGCGCTCTAACGAGGCGTGCAGTCTCAATCAACGCGGATAAAGCCCAAGATGGTTAAGCCCGCGGCTAAGTGTCCCGGCCTGCAACATGGGGATATCTCGCTCTCGTCAATCGTTAAAAAAGTCTTAAGACTACGGCCATGACATACGCCAGTCTCACGCAAGTTCAGGTACGCCCCATGCGCGATCCTGATACCACCTTGCCTCAAAATACGGCCGAAAAGAGCCGTTTTTCAAATGGTCGTCGCTCTCTGGTTTTAACAGATGAAGGCGCAAAGCATCCCTATCGCGCCGGTCTTCCGCCGCATGTGCGAGAGGATTTGCACGATATCCCGGCAGAAAGCCTGTGGCGGCTTACCAAGGATGATGTTCGCGGCGCGGCGACCACCTATGTGGCGGCAACTGCGGCGATCCTTGCGTTTATTATCTAGCGTCAGGGGCGAGGGCTTTTGCTTCTTTTTCAGCTTTGAACAAAAGATAGCCAAGGTAAGCCGACACAACCGTCATTGCCGCGGCAAACAGCAATTGATCAACCACGGGAATGCCAAGGCTGGTCAACCCGATTGCAAAGATCGAACCGATCACCATCGATAACGAATTGACGATATTGTTTGCCGCAATCGTACGGCTGGCTGCATCGTGTTCACACCGTGTTGTCAGAAACGCATAAAGCGGAACCACAAAAAAGCCGCCCGCTGTCGAGATACCAAGCAGCATCAGCGACAAAGGAATGGCAAGTGGCTCTAATATCCACGTTTGTACGGGGAGCAATTCGCCTGCCGCATTGGGTGTCCACGCTTTGGCCACTGCATAAAAACCGATTACAAATGCGCCCATAACAACGACAGATGCAGGGGAGTATCGAGCGGACACTTCGCCTTTCAAAAGCGCGTTGATCCCAACCGATCCAATCGCAATTCCGACAGAGAATATAACCAAAAACAGACTTGCGACCTCTTTGCTCGCCAGCAGCTGATTTTTGGCCAAAGGCGGAAATTGGATGAACAGCACCGCGCCAATTGTCCAGAAGAAGCTGATCGCGACAATGGCCAGCCAAATCTCCCGGTTCTTTGTCGTCTCGCGGATCAGTTTATAGCTCATCACCGCCTGATCGCGAATGGCAGTGTGCGGTGCAGACAATATGCGCATGACCGGGTTCATCGGCTTTTTCAGCCAAGGTTCGATGACAGGAAAGTGCATCTCATAATCGCTTTGAGGCGGCGCATCAGGAACGAAGCGAGATACAAAATACCCCACAAAAGAAGTCAGCACGACAAGCACCATGGCCACTTCGACAGAGATAAACCCTGCCAAAATGGTGCCCGTCAGGATTGCGATATAGGTGCCCGCTTCAACCAGACCTGTGCCGGGTAACACTTCGTCTTTTTCAAGATGCTGGGGAAGGATGGCGTATTTTATCGGTCCAAGGAAGGTCGATTGCGCTGCTGAAAGAAAAACGACGAACAACAATAACGGGATTGCGAATGTGTGCACTCCAATCCCTTGCCAGGCGAGAAACAGACCAAACGCGCCAAGGCTGGCCCAGCCAATCTCGCATATCTTTACGGTCCGAATGATCGCGGCTTTATCGCGGGTATCGGCCAATTGCCCGGCCAATGCTGACAGAATGACAAACGGCACGATGAATATGACAGAGGCAAGTCCGCTAAAGAGCGCTTCCTGCTTTTCGTCATTATACACAGAGTACACGACAAACAGCACCAAGGCCGTTTTGAACAGGTTATCGTTAAACGCATTGAAAAACTGCGTGACCATCAGCGGCAAAAAGCGCTTTTTGCGCAAGAGTTTCGTCGATGTGGTCATGCGTTAATGCGTTTGGCCAGTGCCTGCGCTGTTTCCCCGTACACGCTTCACATAGCGATCACGATTTCTCGCACAAGGCCTGTGAATTGATCGGTTGGTGCTGTTTGGGTTCTAGAACAAAGCAGCTAAGGGATTGTGAAGACCATGTTGACACTGCCCAATATCCTTACGCTTTCCCGCATTCTAGCGGTTCCACTGCTTGGATTTTTCCTGTGGTGGCCCGAATGGAAGCTGGGCTTTTTGATCGGTTTCCTGCTGTATGGCCTGATTGCGATCACCGATTTCTTCGATGGCTATCTTGCACGCGCGCAAGGGACCGTTTCTAAACTCGGACAGTTTCTTGATCCGATTGCGGATAAAATCATGGTCGCATCGGTTATCCTGATTCTAACCGCGCAAGGGTATCTGCGCGGGCCCTATGTTGGCGATATGCATGTGATTGCAGGCGCGATCATCCTTATTCGCGAAATTGCCGTATCGGGATTGCGCGAATTTCTTGGCGGTATCCAGATATCCGTGCCGGTCTCTAAACTGGCCAAGTGGAAGACGACATTCCAGCTGATTAGCCTTGCCGCGCTTATCCTGGGCGGTGCGGTGCATGGCCAGCCATGCCAGGCATTGGGCCCTGATTGCGGCACTGTTGCGGACAATTGGATCCACGTGGTTGGCCTTACGACTCTGTGGGCGGCGGCAGTTCTGACCTGTATTACGGGATGGGATTATCTGCGCGTTGGCCTGAAGCACATGGAGTAATACCGCCCACATTAACGGTTCATCGCAATCCGCTCTCTTGCCATCCGCCTGAGCGTTGTTCTTGAAAGCATCATTCATTTACGCGCAAGGTGACAGCGGCATTTCGTCGCTTGTGAGCACAAAAGCGCCGTTAGGCACAGCGCTTAACCGCTCACTGACACACGAGGACGAACAACAGGGATTTATACGGTGGTGACGCTTCCCTTGGGGGCGAATACGCAGACATTCGCAAGGGAAAACCCAAGCGCTCATCGCCGTCACAGGTTGAAGGAGTAATACAATGACCACACCAACAAAAAGCGCAGCAAAGCTGGCCATGATTGCCTTGCTTGCAGGCACCGCATCAATCGGCGCCGTCGCTCAAGAATACACTACGGCTGATGGCGAAGTGCTGACCACAGTCGTCGGTTCGCCCCCAGCAGATCTGGAAGGCCTTGCCGAAGGCCCAGATGTTGAAGGCATCGTTTCAGCTCGTAATGGCAATGACTTCCAAGTCACGACTGCCGATGGTCAGAACATGACGATTTCATTGAGCGAAGGCACTCGCATCCGTGCATCGGGCGGCTTCCTTGGTCTTAACCGCGATCAATTGGGTGCTGATCAGCTGATCAACGGCATTCCGGTGAAAGTCGACACAGTTCAGTGGGCCAATTCGCTTGTTGCATCGAAAGTGTCGCTGCGGGGCAAAGACCTTCGCACAGCTCAGATGATCCGGAACGGCACCAATCAGCGTTTCGGCATGAACGAAGCTGAAATCGCAGCCAATGCGGCCGCGACCGAAGCTCTTAAAGGCCGCGTTGCCGATATCGACAAGTACAACATCCGCGGCACCACGAATGTGTATTTCGACACAGGCCGTTACAACCTTTCAGGCCAGGCTCGCGCTGAGCTTTGCCAGGCTGCGGCTCAAGCTGAAGCGATGGACAATGCATTGCTTCTGGTTGTCGGTTACACCGATTCAACCGGCAGCTATGAAGTGAACCAAGAGCTTTCTGAAAAGCGTGCGGGCCGCGTCGTGAATTTCCTTCAGCAGGAATGCAACTGGCAGCCATGGCGTATGCTGACACCAACCGGCATGGCAGCATCTGACCCAGCTGCGGACAACTCAACTGCGCAAGGCAAGGCACAAAACCGCCGTGTGGCTGTGAATATCCTCGTCAGCAAAAGCGTTGACGGCATCTAAGTCTGACTTGGATTGAAATTCTGGCGGGGTGGGGCAGCAAGAGCTTGCCTCACCCCGTTTTTATTGCGCCGTGTGTAACGGTATCTGCACCGCGCTTGCCCCATGCGATCAACCCGAGAGACAGGAGCAATTGCAACGTGCCGTAAAGCAGCAGCGTGAACAGCACGGTATCGCCGATTTCATCTGATGCGGCGGCAGTTGCGGGGAAAAGTGAAGCTTTTAGCATGACCCCCAGATTTATGTTTCGCACGGTCACTTCAATCGTGATTGCGCTTTGATCAGCCTTTGCCAGGCGAAGGGCCTTTGTCATCGCAATACTCGCGGCCATCAGAACGACGATCAAGACGGTGGTGATTGCCACATTGGTTGCGCCGAAGGCTGCAAAATCGAGCCTGCCTGATGAAGCAGAGCCCACCACGATAAGCACAATCCCAAACAAGGATACGCGAACGCACCATTTAGAAAACACGGCAGCGATACCGGGTGCGAGCCTTAATACCATCATGCCAAGTGCCAATGGCAGCAGGAGCGCGAGCGCAATTTCCGTCATGATGCGCGCGCGCGGCATCACGAATTCAGCTGGCATATATTCGGTAATAAGCACTTCCAGGATCAGCGGAGTTGTGAACAGGCAGGCTAGCGTCGTCACAGCAGTAATCGTGATCGACAAGGCTACATTGCCGCGCGCAAAAAAGGTGAAGATGTTGCTGACCGTGCCCCCCGGGATCGCGGCAACCAGCGCAAGACCCACCGCGATACCCGCTGTCAGGCCAAAACCTGCGATAAACCCAGCCACGACAAGCGGCACCATAACAAGCTGGATAATCGTCCCAATGCTGACCGCTTTGGGTTCTATAAGAACTTCGCGGAAATCTAACAGCGTCAGCGTCGCGCCCATGCCAAGCATGGCTGTAAACAGCTGAAACACAGCCACCCAGTATTCGTATTGGAGGTAAAGCTCGCCCATCGCGCCCTCGTATTAGAAGGGCGCAGCCTATGCCTCATCATATCGAGAACGATCAAGCGTAATTGGGAGTTGTGGATCAGCCTTGCGCCTGACCCCATACCCGCATCACTCTTTCAGATCTTGTGGTTCCACTGGTTTCCACATTGATGGATCATCGTCCTGCGACATGTTGGTATTGGCATAACCGGCATCTTTTGAAGAATATGAAAGGCTCTTCTCAGCGCCTTTGCCATACCCTTTGATAACCGCTGCCGCTGTTTGTTGACCAAAGGTGTTTCGGTTTGATCCGGTTGAAACCATATTTCCTAAGTACTCAAACACTTTGGCCACCGCGCCCTTTTGCTTGGGTTTGGAGATGCGAACCTTTTTGCTTGGTTCGACAACGACGAACTTTCCGCCACGCACCAGAACAGCGCGGGCTGTTTTGCTAGTGGTAATGACATCGCCTGCCTTCAGAACAGTGCCGCTCGCGCCATAAAGCGGTTTGCTGTCGCGCGTTACTGTCACTTGCCCATCGGCATCTGAAATCATCCAGTTGCCATCGCTCGCCATGGCTGCGCTGCCCATACATAGGGCGCTTGCGGCCAAGAGAGTTTTGCCAAATTTCAGCATCGTCTGCTCCTCAGTTCATCCAAGAATCAGATAATGAATAACTTAAGCGACTTCCGATTGGATTGAGGCGGTAGGTTAACGGCGGGTTACTTTTTCGCGGATTGGCATACGCACATTCCCTCAACCAGCGCGCAATTCCTCAGCAAGCAGCTTGAAATCAGCCTCCCGCGGTGAATTCTTGCGCCACACCAGCACAATCTCGCGGCTGGCCGTGTCGCTTTTTACAGGGCGCGCAACAACTTTGGTGCCTGCCAAAATGCCCGCATCAATCGCCATTTCTGGCAGCATAGTAAGGCCCAGATCGTGATCAACCATTTGCACAAGAGTGTGCAGGCTTGTCCCAATCATCGCAGCACTGGCTCGCAATTCAGAGCGGTTGCAAGCCGCCAAAGCGTGATCGCGCAGGCAGTGCCCATCTTCTAACAGCAGCAGGCGGCCCTGATCGATCATATCGGGAGCAACCTGCGCTGGAGGATCGCGCGGATCATCTTTGGGGAAAGCAACAAACAGCCTGTCATTGCCGATATGCTCAATGGCTGCATCACCTGTATCGAAGGGCAGGGCGAGCAGCACGCAATCCACCCGGCCATGGGTGAGCGATTCTATCGCGTCATGGCTTGTTTCTTCGCGCAACATCAGTTTTAGGTCGGGCCGTTCTTTCCCAAGACGCGGGAGGAAGCGGGGGAGCATGAAAGGCGCAATTGTCGGGATAACGCTCATGCGGAGTTGACCAGACAGCGGCTTTCCCGATGCTTGCACCAGATCGGACAACTCCTCTGCCTCGCGCAGAAGACGCCCGGCTTTGGCCACGACCTGCTCACCCAAAGACGTAAAACGCACCACGCGGCGCGAGCGTTCAACCAAAGTCACTCCGAGAAGTGATTCCAGTTCGCGCAGACCAGCAGACAAGGTCGATTGCGAGACAAAACATGCATCCGCCGCGCGTCCAAAATGGCCGTGTTCGTGGAGCGCGACCAGATATTGCAGCTGTTTTATCGTTGGGAGGTAGGTGGTCATAACGGTGCCTTACTTCGTCATTGCGAGGAGCCGCAAGGCGACGAAGCAATCCATCTCCTATTGATTCAGCTGTGGGTAGAGGTCAAACCAATCAGGATTGGTTTCGACAATTAACGCCACTTTCTTGTTGCGCGAACCTGCTTTTAACTGCTTTTCGCGCTCTATTGCAGCCTCCATTGTGGCGTGGAATTCAAACCAAACAAGCAGCTTGCAATTGTATCTCTTACTAAATCCCTCAATGGTACCTTCTTTGTGTTGCCAAGCACGCTGCGCAAGATTTGACGTGACACCGCAAGAGATCGCACCAAGCTTGCGGTTTGCGACGAAATAGACAGCGGGTCGAAATTCTTTTGTCATTGGAGATGGATTGCTTCGCTGCGCTCGCAATGACGATAAGCTATCTATTCTGCCGCCAGCGCTTCTTCCATGCTGGCTTGCATGTCGTCGATATGCGTCATGGTCAGCTTGCCATCGCGCACGGCAAAGGCGGTTTTGCCTTCGACGAGTTCCAGCGCGTCTTTGCCAAACACTTCATATCGCCAGCCTTGCAGCACTTTGAGATCTCGCACGCCAGCAGCCAAAGCCTCCATTTCATCAGCGCGGGTGAGCAGACGTGCAGCGACATCAATTTCGCGCGCGCGGATTTTGAGCAGCAATTTGAGAAGATCAGCCACCAGCGCCCCTTCTTTGCCCAATGGCGCACCGCGTTTCATTTTCTCGGGCATTTCAGCCTTTGACAAAGGCTCTGCTTCGGCAATTTCCTTCATTAGCCTCTTGCCGATGTCGTTATCTTTCCACGCGGAAGATAGCCCCCGTACCTTTGCGAGATCGGCTTGTTTTTTTGGCGGATGAGAAGCCACATCTGCCAGAGTCTCATCGCGCATGATCCGACCGCGCGGGATATTCTTATGTTGCGCTTCACCTTCGCGCCATGCGGCAAGCGCTTTCAATCGGCCCAAAACCTGAGGGTTGCGACCCGGTGACCGGATGCGTTTCCAGCTCGTGTCTGGGTCGATGATATATTTCGACGCATCCGCAAGCTTTTCCATCTCGGCATCAAGCCAATTGCCGCGATCGGTCTTGATCAGTTTTTTGAGGATTTTGGGGAAGATCTTTGACAAATGCGTCACATCGCCGATCGCATATTCAATCTGGCGATCGGTCAGCGGGCGCCTGCTCCAATCAGTAAACCGTGCGCCTTTGTCGATCTGGATGTTGAGCCATGTCTCCACCAGATTGGCATAACCGATTTGTTCGGACTGGCTGATCGCCATCATTGCGATTTGCGTGTCAAAGATGGGGAAGGGCGTTTTGCCCGTCATGTTGACGATTATCTCAACATCCTGCCCGCCCGCATGGAAGACTTTCAATACATCGTCATTTTCGGTGAGCAAATCGAGAAGCGGCTTTAGATCGATTCCTTCTGCCAAGGGATCAACCGCGGCAGCTTCTTCCGTATTGGCGATTTGCACCAAGCACAGCTCAGGCCAATAGGTGTTCTCGCGCATGAATTCGGTATCGACCGCGACGAATTCGGATTGGGCAAGCCGCTCACACAAAGCGGCCAATTCGTCAGTCGTAGTAATCAGATCATGTATTTTCATATCGTCTTCTTTTGTCGGAGCGGAGTGCCGCTCGCGGGCCCAAAAGCCCAACAGATTCGCCACCAATCGGCTGGCAGCGCCTCTACTCTCATACGAATGAAAAAGGAACGTGTTTAGGGGGATGCGCGTAATGCCCACAGTTTGAGGCCATCTGTGCCTCATTCTTGAATGAATGATCAGACGGGAATCCGCATGCTGGCGATTGTGCTCGTCACTCTGGTGGTCGCGAGCGAAAATTTCTGAAAACCTTCGTCAATACTTTTCGACAAACTTGGAATATTTGCGCTCGCATTCTTTAGTGGATGCTTCAAATCTCTCCAGAGCATCATCTGTCTTTTCCAACGCATCCAGTTCGCTCTTTACCCGCGCAAATACCGATGCGCTTTCTTCATCAGAAACTGCCTGTGTCATTTCTGTCGCTTCTTTGAGCAGCTGGTACTTCTCATCATCTTCGCTCAATTTTTCCCGCCTCTGCTCGAATCGCGCGGCCTCATTCGGATTTTCTGGGGCTGGTCGCCAAAGATAGGCACCCAACAGCCGTTTGTTTGTTTCCCAACACCGCACAACATCGGCGAACTGAGGCGGAACTTGGGGCGATATTGTTGTTTGGGCTGTGCTTTGCGCGCTTGTTGCAGAAGCAGTCGAATTGTCAGTGCCAGGCTTGCTATCGGTTTGCTGTTTTACCGTGGCTGGATCTGAGCAAGCGCTTACAACCAAGGTCAATACTAAAACAAAGAAACTTGCTCGCATCTTCATGTCCCTTCCATAAATTCATGTGCCCTTTCCAGATTGGCGCAGAAAGTCAGTGGAACGGCTCAAGTGATATCAAAGTTGTCATTGTTCGCTTGTGCCGCGACATGGGACGGGGTGACGAGGGCGCAACAAATGGCTAGAGCGCGCCTCGCGAATAATTTCGGGCATGAGTTTGGCATTCGCGGAACCCGCGTCAGGCCCGCCCTCAAGGCAAAAGACCAGGAAAAATGCACCAATATCGTACCCACTCTTGCGCACAGCTTTCGGCTGAGAATGTCGGCGAAACCGTCCGTTTATCCGGCTGGATCCATCGAATTCGGGATCATGGCGGCGTTTTGTTTGTCGATTTGCGCGATCATTATGGGATCACGCAGATTGTGGCGGATGAAGATTCGCCTGCTTTGCCGGTGTTTGAAAGCCTGCGAGCCGAATCGGTGGTGACTATCGATGGCGATGTGAAAGCTCGCACGGCTGAGACCGTGAACAAAGATTTGCCTACGGGCGAGATTGAAGTGTTCGCGCGCGAGATCACTGTGCAATCAGCGGCTGAAGAGCTGCCGATGCCGGTTGCTGGCGAACAGGATTACCCAGAGGATATCCGCCTTAAATACCGCTTCCTCGATCTGCGACGTGAGACGATGCACCGTAATATCGTTCTGCGGAGCCAGGTAATCAGCTCGATCCGCAATCGCATGGTGGAGCAGGGCTTTACCGAGTTTCAAACGCCTATTCTGACCGCCTCTTCGCCAGAGGGTGCACGCGACTTCCTCGTGCCGTCGCGGATGCAGCAGGGCAAATTCTACGCGCTTCCGCAAGCTCCGCAAATGTTCAAGCAGATGCTGATGGTGTCGGGCTTTGACCGCTATTTCCAAATCGCACCATGTTTCCGCGATGAAGATTTGCGCGCGGATCGATCCCTAGAATTTTACCAGCTCGACTTTGAAATGAGCTTTGTGACGCAGGAAGACGTGTTCCAAGCTTTGGAGCCTGTCCTGGGTGGTCTGTTTGCTGAATTTGCCGATGGCAAGACAGTAACGCCCGTGGGTGAGTTTCCGCGTATCCCTTACAAAGAGGCGATGCTAAAATACGGCTCTGACAAGCCGGACCTGCGCAACCCGTTGATTATTTCAGATGTGACGAGCCATTTCGAAAAATCGGGCTTTGGCCTGTTTGAAAAGATCGTGGGCGGCGGCGGCGTTGTGCGCGTTGTGCCTGCGCCGAATACGAATGAGAAAAGCCGCAAGTTCTTCGATGATATGAACAACTGGGCACGCGGTGAGGGCTTTGCTGGCCTTGGTTATGTCACGCGCAAAGGCGGTGAATTTGGCGGGCCGATTGCGAAAAACCACGGTCCCGATTTGATGGCACAGCTTTATGATGAGCTTGGCCTTGGGCCTGATGATGGCTTGTTCTTTGCCGCTGGTAAAGAAGCCGATGCCGTCAAACTTGCAGGCGCTGCTCGAACCCAAGTGGGCGACCAATTGGGCCTCATTGAAGAGGGCTGCTTCAAGTTTTGCTGGATCGTCGATTTTCCCATGTTCGAATATGACGAAGACGCGAAGAAAATCGACTTCAGCCACAACCCATTCTCCATGCCGCAAGGTGAGATGGAAGCGCTGGAGACGATGGACCCGCTCGATATCAAAGCGTGGCAGTACGACATTGTCTGCAACGGTTACGAGCTGTCTTCGGGCGCGATCCGGAACCACCGGCCCGATATCATGTACAAAGCGTTTGAGATCGCAGGGTACACGAAAGAAGATGTGGACCGCGAATTTGGTGGGATGATCGAAGCGTTCAAACTGGGCGCGCCGCCGCATGGTGGATCAGCTCCGGGGATTGATCGGATTGTGATGCTGCTTGCGGGCGAGGAAGCGATCCGCGAAGTCATCGCTTTCCCGATGAACCAGAAAGGCGAAGACCTGATGATGGGTGCGCCTTCGCAGGTCGATCTTGCGCAATTGCGCGAACTTTCAATCCGCGTGGTTGAACCGCCGAAAAAGCCGGGTTGAGGCGTAACCCGAGCGTGCCAATCTGCGAACCGGGAAGCATGAACGCGACCCGTCGCCAAATCTTGCGAAGCGGCCTTGTTTTGGCTTCCTCCCTTCCGCTGGGCGCGTGCGCTGGTGCTCAGTCCCCTGCAAATGGGCTTACCCGCGTGCATGTAATGGGCGTGATCCACGGGCGGCATCGCACCAGCGAACGTTATTCGCTCGATGTGTTGAGAGAGGCTGTGCGGGCGGCAAAGCCTGATCTCATACTCTCCGAAATTCCGCCTGACAGGATTGATCAGGCCGTCACTTCATTTCGCGAAACGGGCGCAGTAGACGAACCACGCACGCAGGTTTTTCCCGAATATACGGATGTCGTCTTTCCGCTCTCGCGTGAGATGGATTTTCGGATTTTGGGCACGGCAGGTTGGACGCGCGAGATTGCCGACAATCGCCGCGCCGCGTTAGAGCGCATCCAAAATGATCCAATGCGCGCCGAGGAATGGGCAGAACACCGCGCGGCGTTGCGGCAGTATAGGCGTGATATAGCGGGCAAGGGGGATGACCCGGTTTTCATCCATACGCCTGAATTCGATCGTCTGGTCGAAGCATCTCGCACGCCATATCAGCAATATTTCGATAAAGATCTGGGTCCAGGGGGCTGGACGCAGATCAACGCTGCGCACACCAATCTTATCAACAGCGCGCTCGATACGCTAAGTGGGCAAGGCAAAACCGCGCTTATCATGTTCGGAAATGCTCATAAGTATATGATTTTACGAAGCCTTGAACAGCGCGATGATATCGATTTGCTCGATGCACGCGCGCTCTTCGCCTGAGGCTGCAAATTTCGCTTTTCTTAGAGGCGCATCTTGACTTGCGCTTAATGAAACCGACCTTTAGGGCACATCTCAGATTTCAAACCCCCATAGTTTAAGAGGGAACCACATGAGCGATACTGCCGACCGCGTGCAGAAAATTGTTGTCGAACACCTTGGTGTGGAAGGCGACAAAGTTACCCAAGAAGCCAGCTTCATCGATGATCTGGGCGCAGACAGCCTCGACATCGTCGAACTCGTGATGGCTTTCGAAGAAGAATTCGGCGTCGAAATCCCCGATGATGCGGCTGAGAAAATCTCTACCGTCGGTGATGCGACCAAATTCATCGAAGAGCACAAGGGCTGATTGAGTCCCGACCGCCTGCTTTTTGAGCGGGCGACTTTTCGACAGGCCCGAGCCCTCTAGCGGGGTGCGGGCCTGTAGTATTTCGGCCAACAGGAATTTTGGGAGATTAGTGCATGCGCCGTGTGGTGGTAACCGGGCTTGGTCTTGTCACGCCTTTGGGCGGGGATGTTGAAACCTCATGGAAGAACCTGATCGCTGGAGAAAGCGGTGCAGGGCCGATCACTAGCTTTGATCCCGAAGGTCAAAAATGCACAATCGCCTGTGAGGTGAAGGACAAGGACCACCCATGGGGCTTTGATGCGGACAAGCGCGTCGATGGCAAAATCCAGCGGCAGGTTGATCCGTTTATTGTCTTTGGCATTGATGCAGCCGGGCAGGCTTTGGAAGATGCTGGCCTGACTGATCTCACCGATGAGGAAAAAGAGCGCGTTGGTTGCTCCATTGGTGCTGGTATTGGCGGTTTGCCGGGCATTGAGAAGGAATCGGTAAACTTGCACGAACGCGGGCCGGGCCGGGTTTCGCCGCACTTTGTGCATGGCCGATTGATCAATCTTGTCACCGGCCAAGTTCAGATCAAATACGGCTTTATGGGGCCAAACCATGCGGTTGTGACCGCGTGCTCCACTGGCGCGCATTCCATTGGTGATGCTGCCCGCATGATTGCCATGGATGATGCTGATATCATGGTTGCAGGCGGAGCAGAGAGCACTGTTAATCCGCTGGGCATTGCAGGATTTGCGCAGGCGCGTGCCTTGAACACCAGCTTTAACGATCGCCCGACAGAGGCAAGCCGCCCCTATGACAAAGACCGTGAAGGTTTTGTGATGGGCGAGGGCGCTGGCATCGTGATCCTCGAAGAATACGAACACGCCAAAGCGCGCGGTGCGAAAATCTATGCCGAAGTAACCGGTTATGGCCTATCAGGCGATGCATACCACGTTACAGCGCCGCACCCTGAAGGTAAGGGCGCTGAGCTGGCGATGAAGATGGCTTTGCGCAAAGCTGGGCTTGGTGCAGGTGATATCGATTATGTGAACGCGCATGGTACATCGACCATGGCGGATACCATTGAGCTTGCCGCGGTAAAACGGGTGCTGGGCGATGATCTAAGCGGTGCTTCGATGAGCTCCACCAAATCCGCCATTGGCCACTTGCTTGGCGGGGCAGGCGCGGTTGAGGCGGTTTTCTGTGTGCTCGCCATGCGCGACGGGATTGTTCCGCCGACGCTCAATCTGCACAATCCTGATGATGGCACAGAAGGCATCGACTTGGTGCCTTTGAAAGCGAAGAAACGCGAAGTGCGCGCCGTTCTCAACAACAGCTTTGGCTTTGGCGGCACGAATGCGTCGCTAATCATGCAAAAGGTCACGGATTGATCCGATGGAGCGCCTTGGTCTGATTGTCGGAGTTGGAGCTGCGTTATTTGTTGCAGCAGCACTTTATTTCGGCACACTCTTTTTGGGCGCGGCCACAGTTAAGCAAGAGACCGCTTTCATCATTCCAGATGGAGCATCCGTCACATCTGTCGCCAATGACCTGGAAGAACAGGGCCATATCGCGTCTGCTGATGGGTTTGTGATGAATGCGCGCCTGTTTGGCTCTAGCGAACCGATCAAGGCTGGAGAATTCGAACTGAAGCCCGAAATGAGCCAGGGCGATATCCTTGCCCTGTTCCAATCGGGTGATGTTGTCAGGCGCTTTGTAACGATACCCGAAGGCATGCCATCTGTGCTGGTAGCAGAACGCCTCATGGCTGAAGAATTGCTCACCGGAGAGATAGAGGCCCCGCTTGAAGGGTCTATCCTTCCTGACACCTATTCCTATGTTCGCGGCCAATCGCGAGCGTCTCTGATTGAGCAAATGCAAGGGGCGATGGATGAATATTTGGCACAAGCATGGGCCAATCGTAAGCCCGATATCGCGGTCGACACATTGAAGGATGCGCTGGTGCTTGCCTCCATTGTTGAGAAAGAGACCGGCAAGCCATCAGAACGCCGGACAATCGCTGGCCTCTATTCCAATCGGCTGAAGACAGGGATGATGCTGCAGGCCGATCCCACGATCATCTATCCGATCACTCAAGGAAAGCCACTGGGTCGCCGCATCCGTCAGTCTGAAATCGCAGCGGTCAATGGCTACAACACATACACAATGCTTGGGCTTCCTGAGGGCCCGATTACCAATCCGGGACGCGAAAGCATTGCCGCTGTGCTGGATCCTGCTGAAACCAGTGCGCTGTTTATGGTCGCGGATGGCACTGGCGGGCACGAGTTTAACGAGACCAATGCAGGTCACGAGGAGGCCGTGGCGCGCTGGTATCAGCTGCGCAGAGAACGCGGCGAGATGTAGGGGGGCAAAGCGTCCCCAAAAGCCTTCAATATGGCTCGCCCCTTTATCCTCACAGCCGCTTTACCGCCGCCATTACAAAGCTGGGCAGATGGCCTGCGCCGTGCGCATTACCCGGTGGAGCGCAATCACCTCCACGCGCATGTGACCATGTTCCACTCCTTCGCGCCATCTTTGCTGGATGAGCTGAAGACGTTCCTCCCTCGCATCACCGGCGAATTTGCAGCTCCTCAGGGCCTGGTCAGCGGCATCATGGATCTAGGAACGGGGACTGCAATTGCTTTGTCGGCTGATCCCTTGCTTTTGCTGCGAGAGATGATTGCGGAGCATTTCCATGGCAGTCTCACCGATCAAGACCTTTATGAGCCGCGCCCGCATATTACCATCCAGAACAAGGTAACCAAGCGCGAGGCGCGCGCATTGCAGCAGCGGCTCAAGCTGGAAGTTGAGTTAAGAGCGGATGATGGACCATTCACCTTTCCAGCACTCGAACTGCACCTTTACAAAGACGGTCCTTGGGAACTGGTGAAGCGACAGACTTTTCGCGGAAAGGCGCGTTTGTAAGCGCTTCGTAAACCTTGCGCGCACTAATGGTTGACCACGCGCAAGCCAGACCCTAAGTGCGCGTCTCGCTTGAGGACCATGCGCCTCGCGAATCCCGTTTGACCGGCAATCGGGAGCCCTTTCAAGGCAGCTTGGAGTGGCGGAGTAGCTCAGGTGGTTAGAGCAGTGGAATCATAATCCATGTGTCGGGGGTTCGAGTCCCTCCTCCGCTACCAATCCCGAATCCGCATGGGTTCGTGGTCCTTCGGAAAAGTCCATAAAAGCAAAACGAATCAGTAGCCTATCGCTGGGTTCTGTCCGTGTGTGTTCGCTTGCATTCGCGTGCAGCCGGATTTGGTGTGGGGGTATTTTGGGGGTACTTTTGCGGGGTTAGCAAATGGAGCGATACCCCCAATGGCTTTGAAGGAACTTCAGATCAAGAATGCCCGGGCGAAAGACCGTCCTTACAAGCTTGCAGATGGGGAGGGGCTTTTCCTCTTTGTCAAACCGAACGGATCGAAACTCTGGCGCCTGAAATATCGATTCATGGGAAAGGAAAAGTTGCTTTCGTTCGGTGCATATCCTGACATCGGAATTTCTGCGGCGAGAGAACTGCGTGCGATTGCGAAAGGCGCGCTGGCTAAGGGCGAAGACCCGATGATCGTTCGACCGGGGAAGGGCTCTCGTGATGGCGAGACACTTAGGAGTGCAGCCACGCTATGGCACCGCAACCGAGAATGCAGTCTGGATCCTGCACATGCAAAGCGGGTCTGGGCCCGCTTGGAACGCGATGTCTTTCCTTCCCTTGGCCATATGATGCTGGAAGATATCTCGCCGCCGGATGTCTTGAGGGTCATTAGGAAGATCGAGGATCGCGGTGCGCTCGACATAAGCCGACGTGCCAAGCAGAGTGTTGGCCAGATTTATCAGTTCGCTATTGCGAGCGGCATCTGCAGCAGTGATCCGACCGCCCATCTTCGTGGGGCTTTGAAGCCGCGGCCGCGAGTTAAACACATGGCGAAGCTTCCTCTCGCACAGCTCCCTGAGCTTGTTTCAAAAATTATTCATTATTCCGAGGAGGGGCAGCGTCGGTCGGAAATCACCAAAGCCGCTCTGATGTTCGCGTTACTCACTTGGGTCAGGACCAAAGAGCTTCGTTTTGCCAAAAAGGATGAGTTTGAAGGTCTGGACGGACCATCGCCGGTCTGGCGAATTGGTGCCGACCGGATGAAGATGGGCCGCGAACATCTTGTTCCATTGTCCAGGCAAGCCGCAAAAATTGCTTCAGAGCTGATTGCATTCACTGAATCTGAGTTTGTGTTTCCAGGAACAAAGCCCAATCAACCCCTTTCAGAAAATACCATGATCTACGCTCTGTACCGCCTCGGCTTTCACTCGAGGCAAACTGTCCATGGGTTCAGGGGACTAGCTAGTACTTGGGCGAACGAGCAAATGGTCCATTCGGGTAAGCCTGCTGTTTGGATGCGCCGATACCATGCGGATTGGGTCGAACTGCAGCTAGCGCATAGCGAAGAAAATGAAGTGCGCGGGGCTTACAATGCAGCTGAGTATCTCGCGCCTCGCCGATCCATGCTTCAAGACTGGGCGGACTTTCTTCACCGAGACATCTGCCATAGCCCCGGACAAAAGCCGAAGTGCAGAACAATTGACGCTTTTGTAACTTGAGGTTGCGAGCTTGAGCCGCGAGCTGAAGGTCCCACAACCTGCGCCGCTTTATCGGCTCCAACTTTTCATCGAATGGCTGATAGCGACTCGCGAAGGATTTGATGAATCCAAGTTCTTGTGTGGTATGGGGACTTGATGGCGACCTCGATGAGGCTTCTTACAAAAAAAGTTTTAAAACAATAGCTTAAGATAGTCTTGCTTATACCTACGAGCTGCAGCGTGCTACAGAGCGCCAATATTTCAGGAAATTGCGTGGTTAATCAATCGGTTAGCGCGCAACCCGACAGCAGGGTGAAAATCGCTTCCAATCAAGATTTGTCGAGGTATATTATTAGCGCGATATCCAAACCATGCACAGCTTTCGGAGTTATGTATGGTTACCAGATTAAAAATTGCCGGGGTTACCTTCGGCCCGCAGACCGCCGATAAGATTGACGAGCTTGCCAATGTTCGCGGAGCTTTTCGCTTCGAAGCAATCCAGATTTCCGCTGATACCGGCCTATCGCTGCTCAAGTTTGTTATGGCGTTTAACGCCGACCGCGCTTTTTCCATCCTAAAGCATGCGCAGTTTGCGCTTCCGGTCGAGCGGCAATGTTCTGAGGGCGTCGACCAACTTATAAATCAGGCTTTGTCCAATGTGTGTGAATGTCATGCATGATCACAGTCTTAATAGCAGTTCACCGGACAATCCTGAACGCGTCAGACCGCCCCGGCTTATTCGTTTACCTGAGGTGATGGATCGAGTTGGTCTTCGCCGAACCGCTGTGTACGAGCGCGTCAAAGAAGGTGAGTTTCCCAAACCGCGATCGCTTGGTCCTAGGTGCTCGGTCTGGGTCGAGTCAGAAATAGATGAGTGGGTGAACCGGGTTATCGATGATCGGCGTCAATAGGAACAGATCACGCAATCGTTGCGATATAAAAAGCTTAGGTTTCGCTCGGCAACCACTCGTGCCGGCTGCACACTGTCCACTGATGGTCTCGCTAAAGTAGGAAGGTAGTCATTCGCCTATTGGCTGGAGACGGATTGTCCGTTCAGCCAATCCCCTTAGCAGCGGAGAAGCCAGGATTGAGGGGAAAAGAAGAGTGGGAAGGGGAAGAGCGATGAAAGGAGCGGCCTATGTATGTCGCGCTGCGCCCGACCCAGAACACCATCGACATCGTCGCCGCGCTACGCGGCAAATGGCACGGCGCTTACGCAATGTGCCATTGTCCCGCACATGAAGATCGCCGACCGTCTTTGTCGGTCCGGCAAGGCCATAGAGGCATTCTGGTCCATTGCTTCGCTGGTTGTGAGCCTGCAGATGTGCTGCGCGAGATTGCACGCTTGCCTGCAGGCGCACGAGCCCCTGGGCCAAAGCCAAACTCATATTCTTCCCAATCTCGCGGCAATCCCCGCCGCCTTTGGGAGAGCGGTAAGCCGATTCTGGGCACATTGGGTGCCCAATATCTCGCCAGACGCCACCTTTCGATCGACCTGCCCGACGTTCGCTTCCATCCTCGTTGTCCGATAGGATCCAAACCGCGCACGCGCTATTTGCCAGCGCTGCTGGTGGCACTACGGGAGAGACTCGAACTTAAAGCCATTCAGCGCATCTTTCTCAATGAGGGCACAGCGCGCTGCACAACCAAAATGCTGCTTGGCAAGCCGGGGAGGGCGGCTTGGCGGGCAGGGGCTTCAGCTCGAAGTCTCGCTCTCGCTGAGGGTTTTGAGGACGCAGCCGCCTTCACTAAGCTGACCGGCATACCTTGCTGGGCCGCGCTAGGAGGAGAGCGGCTGCCTCTTCTTCAGCTTCCAGACGATCTCGATCACCTTATCCTTGCTCCCGACCATGACAGGGCAGGGCGCATTGCGGCGCAAAAAGCCGAAGCCGTTTATCATCGCCCAGGCCTCGCCATCGAGACCCGCTATCCGCAGCCCTTCAAGGACTGGGCAGCGATGAACGAGCGGCTGTGCGAGCGCGCCTGACTGCAAACAGAGGGAGCGGCGCGCCTGTGGTTCTCATCTAATGAGGCCATTCTCAGTCTTCCGGGATCTCTGATCGCCCTGAAAACGACGCCAGTTGAGCTCTACGAAAGGGGTTTCTGAGTTCGCGTGGCCTTGGCGCTTCAAAACGATCGTTCGTGCCTCTGAGGCTAGCGAGTATCGCTCGGACGTAGTTTCGGGTTTCACGGAAGGGCGGAATGCCGCCATATTTGTCGACCCGCCCCGGACCAGCATTGTAGGCGGCAAGAGCGAGATCCCAGGAGCCATAGCGGTCGAGCTGCTCACGCAGATATCGCGCCCCTCCGCGCAGGTTCTCCAGTGGATCCCACGGGTCAGACACATCGAGATATCGCGCTGTTCCGGGCATCAGCTGTGCCATACCCATCGCACCAGCATGGCTTCTGGCGAATGGACGATAGCGGCTTTCCTGCGATACGAGTGCGTCAAACAAAGGAACAGGCACGCCTGCCTGACAGGCGGCCATGACGATGTGATCGAAGTACAGGCGCCGGCGTGCTTGCGCTTCTGCAGAAATATCGAGCCGCGGGAAGTAGCCATGCGTCAGACAATCAGGATCAGAACTGTTCGCCGGTTTAGCCGGTCTTCTCGTCTCGAACGCTGAGCGACCTCCTCTCATCCAGACTGGAACATAGGGGCGAACAGATGGCGTGCCTAAGCCGATGGATGTGTTTTCGAATGAATTACTGGAAGATGTAGGTTGATCAGCGGCGATCGTCGGACTTCCAACGGTGTCTGGATCAGGCTCTTGCCCGGGTATCAGCAAACGGAAAGACACAGGCGCTCGCAGCGTGAACTGCTCAAGCTTCACTTCTTGTGCCGCCGCTGCCTGACTGGACAGAGCGACCAGCGCAATCACAATTGACTTCTTCATAACCACACCTTTCGGCGCGGTTTGGGTATCGCAAAGCCAAACTAGCCAAGCTAGCTCGCGTGAACAAGCGCTGTTTTGCATCGTTTCCGTGCCGTTGCCGGATCGCCGCGCTCGCTACGCCAACGCCCATCCCAAGCAGGTATGGGCGAGGCCCTCAAGGGCTCCGCGCGGATGAACGAGCAGCTTTCCGAGCGCGCCTGACCTCGAACAAAGGGAAGGGGGAGGGGGTGCTGTGTCCAATCCCAGGAGCAGCGCCATGAACGATCTCTTCACTCCCATTCGCATCAGCCTAAGCGATGCCATCGGCACCATCGCCGAACGCATCGCCACTCACACACTCGACAAGCCCGCTTTGTTCGAGGCCATGCGGGCGCTTTATGGCGGCGATGCCGCCGATGGCAAGTGGACCCAGCGCGACGCCTATGACCTGATGGAAGCGGGGTTGGTGCGGCACCTGATGGACAGTCCAGCTCCTCGCACGCGCGACGACATTGCACGCATCTCCAAGCTTGCCGAAGCCCTTCCAACCCAGACCGTGCGCAGCGAGGACCAGATCCGCTGGCAGCAATTCTCGACACCGGCCGATATGGCGGCGCTGATGGTCCAGGTTGCGCAGCCGCGCGCCGAGGATGTAGTGCTTGAACCGAGCGCGGGACACGGGATGCTCGCGGCCATGCTGCCGCCAGTTGCCGCGTTGCATCTGAACGAGATCGATCCCAAGCGCCGCGATAAGCTGATCGCGCTGTTCCCCGAAGCGACACGCACCGGTCATGATGGCGCCATGCTCACCTCGCTTTTGCCACCGGCGCTCCAGCCCAGCCTCATTCTGATGAACCCACCCTTTGCGCGCTCGCAGGGGAGAGGCATCGATCCGCACGCAGCGGTGCGGCATCTGCGCTCGGCGATTGCCAAGGCTGCGCCGGGCGCACGCATCGTCGCCATCATGCCCGGCGGGTTCACCACGTCGGCCAAGATGATCGCTATATACGACGAGACCTTGAAGGGCTGCTCGGTGGTCACTTCGTGTCGGCTCGCTTCCTGCTATCGCAAGCAGGGCACGAGCGTGGCGGTTCGGCTTTATGTGATCGACAAACGCCCAGGCAATATCAAGCCATCGGTGATTAGCCGCGATACTGTTGCAGAACTCTGCGAGGCCATCGACATTGCCCCTCGAGCGCAAGTAGCGAGGGCAGCTCCGCCACCTGTCGCTGCTCTGCGCAGGCCCAGCAGCTCGCTATTCAAAACGGTCCGCTCTGCCAAACAGCGTACCCCTAGGCCCGGGAGGGCCAAGCCAGACAACACATCCTCTAAGGTCGCAGCGCTCGACTATAAAACGCTCCAGACGCCGCGCGCCCTAGGCAGACAGGCCGGTGTCTATCTGCCTTACCGCCCGAGCCGGATCGATATCGCTGGCGCAGGCGAGCATCCCACACCTCTGGTGGAGTCGGTCGCGATGGGTTCCATTCCAGCGCCGATCCCGGTCTACATTCCGAACCTGCCAGAGCGGCTTGTCGATGGCGAAGCGCTCTCAGAAGCGCAGCTCGAGACGGTGATCTATGCCGGGAGCGCGTGGCAGCAATTCTTACCCGGTCGCTTCAAGCCCTCCGAAGAGGGCGTCGGCCTCACGCTCGCCGTGGATGGCGCGATCTATCGCAAGGGATACTTTCTCGGCGATGGGACCGGAGCAGGCAAGGGCAGGCAGATCGCGGGCTGCATTCTCGATTCCTGGCTGGCCGGCTGCCGCCGCGCAATCTGGGTCTCGAAGAATGAAAGCCTGCTCGAAGACGCGCGCCGCGACTGGCAGGCGCTCGGCGGATTACCCGCCGATATTCAGCCGCTCTCGAACTGGAAGATCGATCAGCCGGTGCCGTTTACCGAAGGCATCCTGTTCGTCACCTATCCCACGCTTCGCAGCCAGAGGCAGGACGCTACCCGCCTCGGCCAGTTGCTCACCTGGGCGGGCGAGGACTTTGAAGGCGTGATCGCCTTTGATGAAAGCCATGAGATGGGCGGCGTCGCAGGCGGCGAGGGCATGCGCGGCAAACAAGGCGTCTCGCAGCAAGGCATCGCCGGCGTGCTCCTCCAAAACCACCTGCCCAAGGCGCGCGTCCTCTACGCGTCGGCCACCGGCGCTTCCGATGTCAACAATCTCGCTTACGCGGTACGTCTAGGCCTGTGGGGTCCTGAAACCGGCTTTGCCTCGCGCGAAGACTTTATCGGCCAAATCCGTGGCGGCGGTATCGCCGCGATGGAAGTGGTCTCGCGCGATCTCAAGGCTCTTGGCCTCTATCAGGCGCGTGCGCTAAGCTTTGCCGGTGTTGAGTATGAGGTGCTCAAGCACGAACTAACCCCCGAACAAATACGCATCTACGACGCCTATGCCGATGCCTGGGCGATCATCCATCAGAACATGGAGGCCGCGCTCGAAGCGACCGGTGTGGTCGACGATATTGACGGCGAGACGCTTAATTCTGGCGCCAAGGCCGCGGCGCGCTCGCGCTTTGAAAGCTGCAAGCAGCGCTTCTTCAACCAGGTCCTGCTATCGATGAAGCTCCCCAGTCTGATAGAAGCAGTCGATGCGCATCTGGGCGAAGACGCCTCAGTGGTGATCCAGCTGGTCTCAACTGCCGAGAGCATTCTCGACCGCCGCCTGGATGCGCTGTCGCCGGAAGAGCGCGCGCATCTCGAAATCGACCTGTCCCCACGCGAGAACGTCATCGACTATCTCGAGCGCGCCTTTCCAACGCAGCAGATGCAGACCTTTGTCGATGACACCGGCAAGGAACGCTCGACGCCGATGTTCGACGAGGACGGCAGGCCGGTCCACAACCAAGCCGCGCTCGAAAGCCGCGCCAGACTGATCGAGCAGCTTTGCGCGATGCCGCCGATCAAGCCTGCGCTCGATGGGCTGATTGAACACTACGGGCCCGATCGCATTGCCGAGGTGACCGGGCGCACCAAGCGGCTTGTGCCGCAATCGGATGGCTCGCAAAGACTCGAAAGCCGCTCGAAGCGTACTAACCAATCCGAGACCGAGCAGTTCATGAACGGTCGAAAGCGTATCCTTATTTTCAGCGATGCAGGCGGCACTGGGCGATCCTACCATGCGAGCCTTGATGCCCAGAACCAGCAGCGCCGAGTGCATTTCTTGCTCGAGCCGGGCTGGCGCGCCGATCGGGCCATTCAGGGGCTTGGCCGCACTCACCGGACCCATCAGGCCGCGACACCGCTTTTCCGCCCGGTCACGACCGACTGCAAGGGCGAGCTACGGTTCACCAGCACGATTGCGCGCCGTCTCGATAGCCTGGGCGCGCTGACGCGCGGTCAGCGTCAAACAGGTGGGCAGAACCTGTTCGATCCCGCCGATAATCTCGAAAGCGAATACGCCAAGGCGGCCCTCGTCACCTGGTTCCATCTGCTCAGCAAAGGTAAGCTGGCAAGCACTACACTGACAGATTTCGAGAGGCGCTCGGGGCTCAAACTCACAGGCGAGGGCGGGGTGCTGGTTGAGGACCTACCGCCGATCCAGCGCTGGCTCAATCGCATTCTGGCGCTGCCGATTGGCATGCAGAATGCGATCTTCGATGAGTTTCTGGCGCTGGTGGAAGCGCGGGTCGCCGCGGCACGCGAGGCCGGCGCGCTTGATGTCGGCGTAGAGACTGTTCAGGTTGATGCCGCAAACGTCGAGGATGACCACATTCTCCGCACTGACGAACGCACTGGAGCGACCTCGCACCTCCTCACACTCTCGCTAAGCAGCAAGGTGAAGCCGATGCCGCTCACGCGTGTACTCGCAATGCGCGAATGGGCGACTAACCCACGCCTTTTGCTCAATGCCAAGAGTAAGCGCGTCGCGCTCGCCGAAGATGCACGCAGCTTCATGGAGGATGATGGCTCAGTGGTGCCGAGGGTGTTGCTCACCCGGCCAACGCGTCGCCAGTACCGGCTCCTCGCCGATTTGGGAGAGAGCGCATGGCAGCCCTGCAGCGAAGACAAGTTCATCAGGCTTTGGGAAGCCGAGGCCAAGGACGCTGCGAGCCAGACGCGGACAGAAACAGTTTATCTCGCGACCGGATTGTTGCTCCCGATCTGGTCCTCGCTGCCCAAGGACCGGCTTGCGGTCCACAGGATCGTCGATGGGGCAGGGCATAGCTGGCTTGGACGGATCGTCGACGATGCCGATGTTCCGGGGTTGCTGAAGACTTTTGGGGTCGAGGCAAAGTTCAAGCTGACGTCCGAGGCGATCCTCTCTGCGGTCAAGCTGGGCAAGCCTATCAAAGTCGAACGACCATTCCCGATGACTATCAAGCGTTCGCTCGTTGCTAGCGAACAGCGGATCGAGATTTGTGGGGAGATCGGCGCACAGCTTGAATGGCTAAAGAGCCTTGGATGCTTTACTGAGATCATTCAGTATAAAACGCGGGTGTTTGTACCCGCAAAAGGCAGTTGCGAGATCTTTAGTCGACTGCTTTCGGTGCGTTGAATAATGTCAAGTGTTGGGCCGATTGCTGACTGTCAGCTTTAGGTCCCGAGCGCTGTGAGAGCTGCCTTTGCTTACGACCCTTCTTCCGTCATCGCCTTATCGGCGGAGTTCCGGTTCATTTTGCGGCCTAGAGTTCGATAATCAGGTCTTTGAGCCACGTGCCAGTCCACGACTTAAAGCCAATGCTAATGTGTTCGGTTTGCGATCAAGAGAGTTCCAGCCCCTCGGAAAACGGTGGCTCGACAATAGCGAAGGCGTTCTCCCCTCAAATCTGCGCCAGTCCCGCCATGGCTTGATCGACCAAATGGCGCGAGCGGTCCCAGATCATCCGTTTCCAGTCGTCAAATTCCGGGTAGAAAGCGTCTCGGATCTGCGCTTTTATGGCTTGGCCTTCCTCGCTGGCGACCTCGCCTCTTTGGTAGAGCCAGTTGTCGGCGCGCGCCGCATTCAAGACGGTATCGAGATCGCGTGTACCGAACTCAGCGGCGATGAATGCGATTTTCGCATCAGGAAGCGTTCGGGCAATCCCGTTGGCATTGATTCCGTTAAGAGCAGCCGACGCGGAGGTTCCTGCCTCGGGATCGGTCACAGGTTCGCCATACCATTCCTTAGCCAACGCCTTATGCGCGGACGGTCCAGCGGAAATCAGCTCTGCGTAACCATAGGGGCCAAGGCCGGTGTGAAAGTCGATCACCGCAAGCATCTGTGTCTCTTTCAGGTATTCTGAAAGCACCGCGCACAAGGTTGTGTTCGACCAGGTAGGGCCTTTGCCACCATAGCACACTCCATCCGGATATTCGTATTGTCCGCTTGACAGCGCCGCTTGAAAGGCTGGCATTCCATGAGCGGCGATATAGTCTGCGATGGCAGCGTCGGCGGCTTGTTTGGCCGGTCCATCCCAATCCGCTGGCAACACGTAATCGCTGATCGTGTGGTAATCGCTAGCGGGCATCTCTGAAATGGCATTCCAGTCAAGGAAATTACGGTTGAGATCGATATTGTCCTCATTGACGCGCCGATCATGGGCAAAGCCATAGGGGTTGATCGCGTGGATCATGACGACGCCGAATTCCGGCGGCAGCGCGTCGAACGCACCGGTCTCTAGCAAGCCGACCTGCGGCCCAGAGCCGCAATACCCCTCCACCCCGTGCGTGCCGCTGATCAGCAGCAGAGCTTTTTTCGGGTTGGCGGGGCCGATGCGGACCACGTCGGTGAACAGGTCTTCGCCGCCTGGCCCCTTGGCATTGGGGTTGAGGCGGCTGTCAACGCTGAGCGACCGGGCTGCGCAGGCGTCGAGGAACTTGGCGCGTGCTTCGAAATAGGTGGCTGAAAAATATGAGTTAATTTTCTGGTCGGTCATGTTCAGTTCCTTGTTACGGAATGCGCCGATCTGTCATCGCCGATTGAGATTCTGGCGCGGACCTCCTTCAAGAAGGCTTCATCGCCAGTGTAGAACTCGAGCACCGAACGTGCGCGTTCTGACGAGAATATCCCAGGAACTGGCTCCATGTATGATTTCCAGGATTGTTCGTCCAAGATGCCCGATCTGTATTGATGCCATGCGAATTCCCTGACTCGCAGTGCCTTGACCACCATCCAAGTGATCCGCCTTTCGTTCTCGGGTGTAAGCTCATCGGCGTCGCTGATCAGATGGGGATCGATCGCGTGATCAATGAACCCTGTTATCAACCTGAGGTCAGCATCCAGCAGTCCTTGCCTTGAGCTTGCAACAATCGCCTTCGTGTTCTGACGCAGCTGACTAGCGACGAACCACAAAGAGGCGACGACCGCTATTGCCGCGAGGATATCGCTAACGGCAGAGATAGCTGCCCAGTCCAATCGCATTGCAAATATCTCCAAGATCACTCTAATCTCTTACCAATTGGGCAGCTACGGGAATGAGAGTATTCGCCGAATGCGCCCATTCACTCAACCCAATCGACAACCCATAAAGCGCCAGTCATGGCGGAGTTCTTCGGGCACCTCAGCCCCAGCAAAGGGCGCAATGTCTTCGAAACCCGCTGCCTCGTAAATTCGATGCGCTGAGGTCATGAAAGGGCCGGTTTCCAGCAACAGCTCTCGATAGCCGAAAGAGCGCGCATCGCTGACCAGCCGGTCCAGTATCTTCGCGCCCAGTCCTCCGCCTCGGCTCGCTGGTGAGACATAGATCCGCTTGATCTCACCGACATCATCTCGGACCCGGCGCAGGCCGCCCATCCCCATCGCAGTCTCTCCATCATAGACCACATAGAAGACGCTGTCTGGCGGACTTCCTTCACACAGCTTTTCCAAAGCGCCTTGGACATAATCAGCGATCGGCATTCCCAGAATATCGGGGATCGCGAGGCCGAAATGATTGCGCACCGAAACTTCGATCCAATCGAGATATTCAATATTGAACCGCGTGAGCACCTCGTGGTGCTTTTCAAGATCGGCTGGTACAAAGATCAAACTCATCCGAACAAGCCCGCGAATAGAATGGCAAGGATCGCCAAAGGCACAGCATACCGGATTGAGCCTCGCCAAAAGGCAAAGAACCCGTCGCTCGTCTGCGCCAGCTCCGCTCTCATGACCGAACGCGGGGCGACCCAGCCTGCAATCAGGGCAAACATCAAAGCGCCTAGCGGCAAGCCCACATTGCCGATCAACCAGTCGAGCAGACTTCCAAAGCCATCAATAAAGAGGATTGCGATGCCAACGAGCCAAGCGAGCAACGCGAACAGGATGGTGGAACTTCGTTCGCTGAGGCCGAATTGCTCAATGCCGATGGTGCGAGATACCATCAGTATAGCGATCGAGGAGGTAAGCGCCGCGATAAATGCCAGAAAGAAAAACAGCCCTCCAACCAGATTACCAAACGGCATTCCTGCGAAGAAGGCGGGCAGGGTCCCGAAAATGAGGCCCATCCCTGCCGCCGGATCCATCCCGAAGGCAAAGACGATTGGAAAGATCATAAGTCCCGCGACAAGCGCCACCAAAGCATCGGCACCTGCAATGACCGAGGCATTTGACCCAATGCCCTCGTCTTTCGAAAGGAATGAACCAAAGGTCATCATCAAGCCTGCGCCAACGCCGAGCGAGAAAAGCGCCTGACCAAGCGCCGCTAACACAACGCCAGGCGTCACTTGATCAAAGCGCGGGGTGAACAAATAGGTGAACGCATCTGTCGCTGCGCCGCTGTACAAGGCGAACGCAGCAAGGCCTGCGAGAAGCAAGAAGAATGCAGGCATCAAAAACACGGAGGCCGCTTCGATACCGCCCTTCAATCCGCGCAAGACAATCGCGCATGTAATGAGCAGGAATCCGGTAAACCAAAGCATTGAGGAGACCGCACCATTGTAGAGCGGCGTTTCGGTCGGATCGCTCAAGTCACCTGCGAAGGCCATCACGCTGTAAGCCATTATCTGGCCGGAAAGTATGGCATATCCGGGCAAGACGATGATCGTCCCGGCGAACGCGATCCAACCTGTGATTTGCCAGTTCGGGGAACGACCAGCCTCGACCGCAATGTCACGAGTGGAGCCGACCGCTGAGAGACCCTTGTGACGACCAATCGCCAATTCGCCGATCAACACAGGAAGCCCGATCAGGACCACACACACGAGGTAAATCAGGACGAATGCGCCTCCACCATTTTCGCCGGCTTGAAAGGGAAATCGCCACAGATTGCCAAGGCCAACCGCAGAGCCAATCGCAGCCATCAGGAAGCCAGCGCGCGAGCCCCATTGCAGCTTGCCCGTACCGCGGCTTTGAATTTGCTCTTCCGACAATCCCATGCGCATCTCAAGGCGGTCGGCGTGTGTGTTCGAGCTCATATTGGCTACCCTCAGATCAGGACTGCGCCGGTGCCGCGTGCGGCAACTGGCTATCATCCCCGATCCGGGCGAACCATCCGAAGACTATGGCGAGCACTGTCAATCCGGCCACCACGAGATAGGTCGCGCCGTAGCCCCAGCCTTCAACCACCCAGCCCGAATTGCCTGACAGGAGCGAGCGGGAAAGATTGGGAGCGGCCATGAACAGTGCAAACTGGCTCGCCGCGATCAAAGGATTGCAGATGCGCATCGCCCAAACGATCGCGCTGATCGCGATGGTCACGCACAGAATGTACATCGCAGCCGACAGCACAATAAATGGAAGATCGCTTTGCCAGAATGGGAAGCTCAGCCCGGCAATCGTGGCCAACAGCGCAACCGTGGCCATCTGGCCAAGTATTGCCCAGCGCAGCCCCAACATACGCTCAAGCGTAATGGGGACGAACAGGCCAAAACCCGCAGCAACGATGTTAATTACTGCGCCAAAGCTGGCATAATCCTCGCTGGACCAACCGAGCTGCTCGACGGCCAGCGTCGGATTGACCGCATCGGAAAATGCGGCATAGGCCCAACTCAATCCAGCCGCGATCAGAAACATCAAGATACGAGGCGAGAAGACCGACACAAAAACACCCGACAGGATCGGCCACCATGCATCGTGCTGGCGTTCCTCGCATTCAGGCGACGCCTGCCCCTGTGTCCACGGCAGCAAACGCTCGCCCGGGCGCTCTCGAAAAATGCCCACGAACAGCGAGGCACAGACAATCATTGCGGCAAGAACGAGCGCAGTCTTGGCTACTCCACCGGATGCAAGCGTCTGCCCAGCCAGAAAACCGGATAGGGCCATGCCAGCGACTTGGCTGGCGAACATCATGCTATTGATCACGGTGCGTTCGCTTTCGGGAACGATGTCCACCACCATTCCATCCACCGCAACATCGTTGAAAGTCCCGCACATATTAAGCGTAAAGCAAAGTGCCGAAAGGAGCGCGATATCGCCAGCGCCAGGCGACGTGATGGCCATGAAGATCAATGCGGCCAGCATGAAAACGTGTGCGAGTAGGATCCACCCGCGCCTGCGCCCCATCGGTTTGAAAGCGTAGCGGTCCATGACGAGGCCGTTGAAGAGCTTGGTCGACCAGGGCAGGAACGCAATGCCCACAAAAGCGCCCACTTCAACAGGCGTCGCGCCCGCTTCGGAGAGCCATGCCGGAAGCGCGATTAGCGAGAGGCCCAGCGGCAGGCCTTGCAGGAAATAAAGCACGATAACCGCCGCGAAGCGCGCGATCTTGTGCTCGGAAAGCGCTGGAAGTGTCGTCGGTTGCGATTGGGTGCTGGGCGCGATGGCCTGTTGCATGGGTTCGTACCTTCTTGTGGCTTATGTGTGCGCCGAGGACGCGGCGTGATCGGCGGGCGCTTCGTGGGTGGACCAAGTGTCGGTGGTCAAAAGCCATCGGCCCGAGGGATCGCGGCGATAGATGCACGTGCCTTTGCCCACCTCGCCGATTTGCGAACCGTCTTCACGCGACAGGTATCTGGCGGTGTAGGTGTAGCGGCTGATCGCGAGGTTGCCCGATAGCTCCAAGGCTTGTTCGGTTTTGTCCCAGTGTGCCTCAAACGCAGCGAAGAAGCCGTTGGCCCATGCGCCCACAGCTTCCTTCCCGACCAACTCCGGTTCGCCAGGCACTTGAAAAACGATATCGTCGCTCATCAAGGCGAGGATGCGATCAATGTCGTTGGAATTGATCGCGGCGACATAGTTTTTATGGAGATCGCCAGTGGTTAAGGTGGTCGCTGTGCTGTTCATTATGGCCTCCATCTGCGTTTGCTTACTTGTCGCCGCTGGTGAGCTGCCGCTCATAATCCTCGGCATCGAATGAACCGGCAGAATCAACAATCAGGCCGTCATCCCCCATAAGCCACGCCTCAAAGCCGCTGATCGAGACACTCGCGCCTGTGCCACCTGGCCCGGTATTGGTGCCGGTCAGCGTCCAGTGGAACAGCATCCGCTCGCCGCGCGGCTCCAGCCGATCGAAAGTGACGACCATATCGGGGAAGGCTTGCATGAAGGCGCGCGCAACCTCGGCGATTGCCTCGCGTCCCACCGCCGCTTCACCATCATTGACGACAAGGCGTCCTTCTTCGCTGTAGAACGATGCGACGCTATCGGGGTTCTGGCTTGACCAGGCCGCTGCGTATCGCTGAGCGAAAGACGCGATCTCTTCGGAGTCGCTGCCCTTGCCCCCGACGGACGTAGCCATGGAAAGGCCGTTGGGGACCAGTAACGCTAGCGCTAGAACAAGTGCGGTGGCAGTGCCCAAAGTCCGAAAACTGATGAAGCGCATGGCGTTTCCCCTTTGCTCATTCTAAGAACCCCGGCGGCTGATCGGGTCGCAACATCACCCGCCGGGGCAAACACCGCCCGCTTAGCGCTTGGTGTATTCCTGCAGGAGCGTGGTGCTGACGATGCGGCGATATTCGGCGCGATCACCGCTCTCAGCGATCATTTGCTCATCGTTCTTGCTGGCCCACTCGTTGTAAGCCGCGTTTCGGCGCTCGCTTTCGGCGGCATCCGGCATGCTGGGATAGGTGACCATCAGATAGACATTGGGTTCACCATCGCGCGGGTAGAGGTTGATGTAGACCTTGTAGTCGCTGATCCAGCCCTTGGACTTGGCGAATTCCTGAGCGGCCATCCATTGGTCGGCCAAGTGCTGAGCGTATTTGACTTCGCCGCCGTCTTCGACATAGATGCCGCTGACATCGGCGAACTCTCCGGCGACGAGTGGGAATTCCTGCGCCGCGGCAGGCGCGGCGAGCGGCAGTGACACGGCGATAGCAGCCGCAGCGATCAGGCTTTTGAATTTTGTCATGAGGTCTCCCCTTTTGCACTTCACAACCGGATGGTCATCCTTTGGCCTCGTCCAGTCCATTACGGTGCGACCCATGTCATGGCATCAGGCAAAGCTCTCCCGTTGCTTGCCGAGCGGCCGCTCGCAAAGCTTCGAAAAAGCAGCGATTTCCTGTACTTCCCTGTTAATCGGGAGATGCCAGCAGTGCAGCCGGACGGTCAATCCGCCGGACCGTCAATAAAGCGTCAAAAGTGCTGTGTTCTCGGGCGCGATCAGGCGGTTCGCGGGTCTACGGGGATCAGATCGGGCCAGCCAAAGCGGTCCCAAGCCTCGACCATGCCGATCCGCTCGGCAAAGGTCATGAAGTCGGGATGGCGGATCGTGCGATTGATCGGATCAATATCGATCCAGAGACTCATCAGGCCAATCATGTTGGACGGATGGATGCATTCAGAATACATCTTCATGACCAGCTCGCTGTGCCCCATCCAGATCGCTGGCAAAGCGATCGAACTGTCGTAAGGGTCCTGCATGGCGGCGTGGAGACCATCGATGACCTGACAGTAAATGGCGCGGGCCTCTTCCTTCCCGCTGTACAATCCGTTTGCCGCCATCTTGAAGTACGCGTCACGCGCAGCGTCATCCATGGGCGGCATGCCCGGAGGCCGCATGATCACTGTGCCCAGATGGAAACGAATTTCGTAATGCGACTTCATCGCTTCTTCGAAATCGCCTTTCGCCATCTGCGCCAAAGGGAGCCACAGTTCAGGGCCGCCGAGGTCCGCCATGCGTTGGCCTGCCATGATCGCTTTCTCGTATTCGCCCAGTGCGAGCCATGCCGAGGCCAGCATGGCGTAGTTGCGCGCGTGGACCGGATCGCGATCCACAGCCGCCTCGACATAGGGCAATGCTTCCTTCGCTTTGCCAAGATAGAGGAGGCAGGACCCGAGCCGCGAACATACATCGGCGTCGTTTGGATCGCGCGCATAGGCTTCAAACGCCATTTCCAGACCATTGGCGGGCTTGAACTGGGTCCATTCATGGATCCCGAGGATCGAATAAGCGTGGCCTTGGCCGGGGTCGAGAGCTAGCGCGCGCCGGGCGCATTGCTCGGCCTTTGCGGACTGTTCGAGCCGCTCAAGACTTGGGGTAGTCGCCGCGGTCATGATGTGCGCGTTCGCCAGTGCGGTCCAGCATTCGGCAAACTCCGGGTCGATCTCCAGCGCTCGTTCGTAAAACTCCGTCCCCTTTGCCATCACGTCTGACCCGCTAAACCGTTGGATCATCGCGCGTCCCTGAAGATAAAGCGCATAGGCTTCGCGGTCGCGGGTCATTATGCGTGAAGGCGCTGGTGTGACGGCCAATCCCAAGGCGCCGCAAATCCCGGCGATAACGTTCTGGCCGATGACTGTGCGGCGATCAAAGAAGTCCTCGATCGAACCGCTCAACCGGTCGGCCCAGATTTCAGTGCCCGTCTCACCGTTGATAAGCGCGATGCGGACGTCGATGTCCTGTTCGCTGCGCCGCACCTCGCCTTCGATCAGATGCGACACGCCCAGCGCGGACGCCATTTCGGTCAGCGTTCCGCCCTTTGCAGCGACCGCAGCCACCGACGTCCGGCCCGCAAGCGCAACGTCATTGACCCCGGAAAGCCGTGTCGAGAGCTCATCGACGACCGCATCCGCGAGAAAGAAATTGCCGCCGACACTGTCGATTTGCGCGAAAGGCAAGACTGCAAGCGTAACCTCAGGTCTGACTTGGTTGAATGTCCGATAGGATGGAAACCGGGCGCGCGCCGCTTCGACCAGACGTTCCGCTGTCTCTTTGTCAGTCGAACGAATGGCGCCTGAAAGCGCTGAACGAAGGCGGGCGTCAACATGATCGCGGCGCTCTACAAGCCATTCGTCAAACGCTGGATTGAGCGAGGCTCCTTGCAGCAAGGGGCGACTACCAATCGCCAGCAACTGGTCGACCAGCGGATTAGCATCCCCCGCCGAAAGTGCGGCTTCGAGCGCGCTCAGATCTGTGCGAAGGCGTTCGGCTTTCAGCGCGACCGCCGAGCGTGAAACCGCAAGCGCATCAATTCCATGCGCCTCAAGTTTGCTCTTTAACTCCAACAAGCACTGTCGAAGGCTGGCCTTGGCTTGCGGCAGAAATCGGTCGGCCCAAAGCAATCGCGCTAGCGCCTCGCGATCCATCGAATGCTCAGGCTCGATACACAGGATCGCGAGCAGGAGGCTGGCGCGGCGATTGGTCAGCGCAACGTTGGCGCCATCGGGCGCCTCCATCCGGAACTCTCCGAACAAAGCGGCCTTGATTAAGCTTTGCCCTCTTAGCTGCACCTGATCCAACGAAGCTTCCCCCCATGGCGTAGACTACATCCAAACCAAGACTATGCAATCGTTCGGCACACCGGTCTCGAACTCAGCCAGCGCTAGTGATCCCGCGGTCGGCTGTTCGCTTTCATGCCTTTTGAGACGGAAGCCAGATGCCAGCTTTCATCCCGTATTGTATTGAAAAAGTCGAACCCAGCGATCCAACAGCCGAATTTCGGCAACAATAACCCAATGTGCATCCACCACACAGTTGATTGCTGCGCCAAACAGTTCGTTCAGACATCAATGTAGCTGCGGAAAACTAGCGTCGGAGTTTTTCAATACAGTAACCCCCAGAAGCGGACGCCGGCCCAGCCAAGGCCAGCGTCCAACTCCAGTCAGATCTCGGTCTTCTCAGCAAGTGTAAGAGCGTCTTCTATATCGACACCAAGGTATCGGACCGTGTTTTCAATCTTGGAATGACCAAGCAGAATTTGAATCGCTCGGATGTTACCTGTAGCCTTGTAGATTATCGAAGCCTTCGTTCGACGAAGCGAATGTGTGCCATATTCCTCCGGACGCAGGCCAATCGCTGCAACCCACTCATCGACAAGTCGAGCGTATTGTCGCGTGCTCAAATGACGGGTGTGATCGACCCGACTTGGAAAGACGAATTCCTCAACGTCACCTCCTCTCAGATCCAGCCAGCCAAACAGGCTTGCGCGCGCGTCTGCCGCTATCTCGAACTGGACGGGTCGCCCCGTCTTGCGCTGCGTGATCGTCGCCCGCGTCCTGATTTCCGGACCACTTACTAGATCACCAATCTTGAGCTTTACAAGATCACAGCCTCGTAGCTTGCTATCGATCGCTAAATCAAACAGCGCTCGGTCTCTGATGCGCTCCTCCCGATCTAGGAAGAAACGGATCGCCCAGATCTGTTTCTGATTGAACGGTCGCTTGGGACCGATCTTCGCTCCAAAGTTCCAAGGCACCCGGTTTTGAGCAGCAGGGTCAAAGTGTGAGTAAGTCATTGTCATTCTCCTCGGCCGGAATGGCCTTGAAGAATGTCCGCTTTCAGGAACTAAGATCTCGGATGCTTACGTCTTGGATTGGGGCGCGTAGCTGCCGCATACTCTGCCACCCTCCTGGTGAGAATCCAAGGTCGCCGCGAGCGACCAGATCTGCTCATCATGCGAAGATCACCCTACAACCCTAACGGCGGTTTCGCGGCTTTTGGCGCCTCCACCAGCAAAAGAGAAGGGGGAGGGAGGTTTGATGGTCCGTCAACTGGATGGACGATCAGATGGAGACCTCCCATGACTGCAATTCCTCTTTGCAAGCTCGATCAGAGCCCCAGCAATGTGCGCAAGGTGATCGACGAAGTCGCCGACGAGCAGCTTTCCCATGACATCGAAGCGCACGGCCAGCTTCAGAACCTCATCGTCACCAAGTCGAAGAAGCGCACGCGCTTCGATGTCATTGCAGGCGGCAGACGCCTGCGCGCGATGAACATGATCGTCGAGCGCGGCGGGTGGGACAAAACCCACGACGTTGAATGCCTCGTGATCGACGGCAAGACGAGCAATGTGGGCGAGGTGTCCTTCGCCGAGAACTTTCAGCGTCTCGCCATGACACCCACCGAAGAGTGCCGCGCCTTCCAGCATTTCGTGACCGAGGACGGCGACAGCGCTGCGGTTGCCAAACGCTTTGGCCTCACCCAACGCTTCGTCGAAGGCCGCTTGCGCCTCGCCAGTCTTGCCGAGCCGATCTTCAAAGCGCTCGAAGTCGGCGATATCACGCTCGATCTCGCCAAGGCCTATGCCTCGACCGACCGGCACGAAGTGCAATTGCGTGTCTTCGAGCAGGCGCGTTACAATTCCTATCTCAAGGCCGATGCGATCCGCCGAATGATCGCTGAGGGCTCGCTACGCGGCAGCGATCCGATCGCGCTGCTTGTGGGCGAAGAAGCCTATGTGGCCGAAGGCGGCCGCGTCGAGCGCGATCTCTTCAGCGAAGCGTCCGAAGACCGCTGGCTTGATATTCCGGTCGCGCATGAGCTTGCGGCCGCCAAAATGGAAAGCGAAGCGACACGCCTGGCCGCTGACACGGGCCTTGCCTGGGTAAGGCCGGTAGCCGCAACCTCAAGCTGGCATGCCCGCAGCGAGGCCGATGTCCATCCGGTACGCTTGCCGCCTGCACCGATCCGCGAAGAAGCGCAGGCCCGGATCGACGAAATCGAAGCCCGCATGAGCGAAATTGGCGATATCTTTGAGGCCTACGAAGTTGAGCCTTCGGACGAGATCGATATCGAGGCGCTCGAAGCCGAATACGAAGAGATCGATGAACAACGCCGCGCGCTTTCCAATCCCAAGCGCGAGCTGCCTGAGGAATGGAACGGCGAGGTCGGTCAGTTCCTGATCCTCACCAACGAAGGCGCAATGGTGCTTGATCCCGATTACTACTCGGAGCAGGAGTTGCGTTTCGAGGAAGACGAAGACGGCACGATCACCGGCGGCGCGTTCGAAGCTCCGACCACAAAGTCGGGCGGAACCGCGAAGCTGACCAAGCCCGAGGCCGCCGCGCCGGGTGGCAAGGCAGTCTCCGCGCGCCTGTTCGACGAATTGGCGGTCCAGCGCCGCAACGTGCTGGCCGCTTCGCTGCTGGGTGATCCGGGTCTTGCCCTCGACTATGCGATCTTCGCGCTGGCCGATGGGCGCGGATACGAGCCTAAGGGCACGACCATTCGCGGCAGCAAGGCCGACGATCCGGTGCGAGGCGAATGCCCGATTGGCGAGGCCGATCAGATCCTGGCCGATGCCCATGACGCGCTTGAGCGCGCCTGGCAGGAAGAAAGCGACCTCACGGACCGGTTTCTTGCCTTCCGCGCGCTCAACGACGAGGCCAAGGCAGCCTGGCTGGCCTATTGCGTGGCGATCTCGCTCGAATCCAAGAAGGGCTATGCTAGCGAGCACCATCCGATCCACGCGCTACTCGGGACGATCCTCGATATCGACGTGGCCGCCCTATGGCGGCCGACCTCGGAGAACTTCTTCGATCGGATCAGCAAGGCCTCGTGCCTCGCCGCCTTGACCGAGATTGGCGGCAGCGAACTGGCTGCGCGTTACGGTGCGTCCAAGAAGTCTGAGCTGTCGACTTCCTGCGCGCGGTTGTTCGCCGGCGATGCGATTGTCGAAGAGGACATCAAGGAGCGCGCGATGCGCTGGGTCCCGGCACCCATGCGGTTCGAGCTGCCGTTGGCAGATCAAGCTGAGGCCGATGGGGCCGAAGCAGACGCGCCCGGTGGTGTGGACGATCCGGCCGACGAGACCGCGACCGATGATCCCGGTGCCGACGAAGGCAAGGCCGAGGAACCGGAAGCAGACGAGGCCGAGCCGCTTGCCGCCTGACCGGCGCTATCACCACCATTCACCGACAAGGCCCGGGCAACGCGTCCCGGGCCTTTTTCGTTTCAGCATAAGGAGACGTCGCCATGGCGAAGAAACCCCGGCGCGATGCCGCGCAAGCGATCACCGATCTCATTATTCGCAAAATCGAGGAGGGCACGCCGCCCTGGCGCGGGCCCTGGACACAGCGAGGCGGGGGCGGGGCGCCCTTGCGCGCAAATGGCGTGCGCTATTCGGGCATCAACGCGCTCTATCTCTGGGCGGTCGCTGACACCCTTGGACATCGCTCGCGCTACTGGATGACCTATGCGCAGGCTCAAAAGCTCGGCGGTCAGGTCCGAAGGGGGGAGACCTCGCAGCCCAGCGTCTATTTCAACTCGGTGAAGAAGGAAGAGCGCGACGACGTGACCGGCGAGGATACGGTTCGGACGATCCGCTTCATGCGTAGCTACAGCGTGTTCAATTGCGATCAGATCGATGGCCTGCCAATACACTTTTATCCCGATACTGTGGATGAAGAACCGCTGGAGCCTTCGGCCAAGCGCGAAGCGATCGCGGCCTTCTTCGAGCCGATCCCGATCGAAGTGCGCCATGGCGGCAACCGTGCCTTCTACGCACCTGGCGCGGACTATGTGCAGCTGCCGCACAAGACCGCCTTCGTCACGGAAGATCACTACGCGGCGACGCTCGGACACGAGTTTGGCCATGCAACCGGGCATCCCGATCGGCTCGATCGCACATTCGGCAAGCGCTTCGGCGACAAGGCCTATGCGTTCGAAGAATTGGTGGCCGAGATCACCAGCGGGCGGATCTGCTACGAACTCGAGCTGCCGCCCGAGCTGCATGACAGTCATGCAAGCTATGTCGATCACTGGCTGCAGATCCTTAAGGCAGACAATTCGGCGATCATCACCGCTGCGGCAAAGTCCGAGCAGGCCTTTGCCTGGCTGGCGGCGCATTCCGGATATGGAGAACAGACCGATGACGCCGAAGTAGCAGCGCAAACACCACCGACCGAAAAGCTCGCCGCCTGAATCGGCACCGAGATCACAGTCAAAACCCACACCTTAGAGGAGGCCGCTATGGGCTGGCTCTTTATGACGCGAACCGGGATGGGCGAACACACGACACCAAAGACCTATCTCGATGCACAATTCACCTATGAGCGCGAAGCCAAAGGCGGCAATAGCGCCGAGGCCGAGTTCATCGGACTGCGCGTGCTCGACAGCGCCTGTCCGGGCAACCGGACATGGTACGGAGCGATCGAGCGCTACGATGAAGCTGGCGGACACCTCTGTGTCTTCGCCGGAATTTGCCTCGTCAAATGGAACCCGCGTGCGAAGGACGACCTCGTCTTCGGATACAAGGATATGGACGAAACCGCCGGGCCCAGCGAAGCAGGATGCCCGCAGAGGATACTCGATCTGCTGACCAGCACCAACGAGCCTTACGCGCTCGACTGGAGGCGGCGATGTCATCTCACAGCGAGGCTCCGCGCTCGCAAACTGCCCGACGGCGCGCTCATTCGCTTGCCGGAAGCGATGACCTTCACCGACGGGTCCAAGCATTCGGAGTTTCGCGTTCGGCGCGAAGACCGGCGTCTCGTGCTGACCGATCCGGACGGGGGAGGGCGCTATCGCGTCTCTGGTCTAATGGAGCGCGCGTTTGAGATTGTCTGCGAGCCGGTGCAGGCGCGGACGGTCTTTCCGAGCGCGAGCATTTGAGGAGGTTCGAATGCCACTGCTTGATCCCCGCCGCCTTGAGCTTTGCGGACCTGTTCACGCAGCTCGGGTCGCTCTGCGCCTGTGCGAGGATACCGAGTACGACCACGTCGTGATCCAAACCGCTGAGCCGCTACAGCCCTACCGGGTGTGCCGCCTCGGTGAAACAGAGAGCGAAAACATCGCTCTTCAGATTATTGTTCTTTGAGGGCATTCTAAAGTCATGTGGCTGATCCCTAAGGATACCGATGGACGCAAGGAGCGCGTCAAAGTTCCGTCGCTACTTCGTGCGGGACTGGTACGCTGGTATCTGGGGCGGGGCAGCGAGGCCGATCACCGCGCCTCGGTTTCACTGGTGGTGACCGCGCGCGAGAACGGCAAATGGCTTGGCTGCGATTGCTTGGGTGACGACGGAACGCCGCCACTGCTCAGCCCCGCCTATCTCAGCTCGCAGGAGACCTACTATCTGAGGCGCCTCACCAGTAGGCCGCAGCACCGCCGCGATTGCCCATTCTTTCTGCCGCAAGCGCCCGACCGCATTCGCGAGAAGGCTGATGGCGCGCATTTCGAGATCGACTATCCGCGCGGGCTTTTCAACGCCCACAAGGATGCGCCTGAAAAGCTTGCGACCAAGCCCGACGAGGCCGAACCCGATGATCGCCGCCGAGGCGTAACCATTCCAAGGCTCGGCAAGCTTCTTTGGATGTTGCTCGAGGCCGCCGGCACCAATGTGATCGCTGGCTTGCCTGCCGAAGGCAGACCCTCGTTCGGGATCACCAAGGAACTTGCCCGCCTGCGCGAGGCCGCGCGGCGCTTCGAGATCGCGCCCGGCATACCGCTCGCTTCGCATCTCTACACAAATGCGATTGATTACGAGCGGACCCGCCTCCATGCGAGGCTGCGGGAGGCCGCCAAGGACTGGCCCGTGGGCTACGCGCCGCAGGCCTTCCTGCTGCTCGAAGCGAGCGCTGTGCACTCGAACACTTTGACAACAGGGCTCGGCGATGTGGCTATCCGCAATCGCATCCAGCAGACCGGAGTCGGTGCAAGTGCAGGAGACGGCCCAGCAAATGGACCTTATCTGGCGCTCACCGTGGTTGGCGAGCATTCCAAACGCGAGGGCTATCTGGCGCTGCGCGCCTATGCGCAGCCGATTTTCAAGGGCAACCAGTTCGTGCCAGTCGAACGCGCCTCAGAGCGTCGGCTGTTCGAGCTGCTCACGCGGTTTCAATATCTGATGCGCGCCAGGCGCGTAGCAATCGCGATCAAAAAGCCGCTGTTCGATACCCTCACCGACAAAGGGTTCGTGAGGCCGGAGGCTATCGTTGCCTTTCGCGATTACACGACGGGCGAGGATGACCATTTCGCGCTTCAGCTGATCAATGGCGATACGCCGGAAAACAATGGAGCGCATACGCGCGAGCAGCAGCGCATCGCGGAAATCGCGCCCGTGCTGAGCTTTACGCAAGACGAGCTTGCAGGCGACGGGCTGCTCGCCCGTCTCGAGGCCATGATCGGTTAAAGAGAAGGGGGAGGGGTATGGACGTAAGGAGATTACGTCATGGCCCGCTTCGCATCCTCACCCAGACCCACGCATTCGATCTGGGGCTCGATTATCATGGCCGAAGAGTTCCTCCCCGGCTTGTGGGTGGTCACCACCGCTTCGCATGGCGGGATCATGCTGTCGGCAAGCCGTCAGTTGGCCATGCCCGAAGCCTTGCGGCTCGGTACAGCCGATTACGAGGAAGACTGCGATTGGGCTTTGCCGGTGCTCGCGTTCCGCGACGAGTTTGAAGGCGCGCGGCCTGATCGTGCCTCCTGGCTGCAGCTCGCCGTCGACACTGCGCGATGCTGGCATCCCGCCCGCTATGAAGCCTTCACCGGCAAGGCGGTGCCCGAGAATGCATCGCGCGTGCTTCGCCTGCGCGCCGCCTATAAGGCCGCGATCGGCAAATATTGCGTCACCGCTGCATGGGACGATTGGGCGGATTGGGTGCCGAAAGGCAAGACGTGTGTCGTCGCCTGCGAAGTTCTTTCCGTCGATCACCTCGGCAACGCGACCTATGGTGAGGAGCGCCGCTACGCGCTGGTGGACAAGCAAACCTATTCAGAACGAGACGAAGTCTTCTGTCTGGAAGACCACGAACACAAACTCATCGAAATGCCCGAAGAATTCCGACCGACCAAGCGGATCGGGTGATCCGTCTGCACTTCAAGACCGACGTGGACCCTTCGCTGCCGCTTCGGGTCCACGGTGGCGCGCGGGCGAGCGCGCGCTGCCGGGCCAGGGGCCCGGGTGGGGAGGGGGATGAAAGAAGGTGGTCCGGGCAAGGGGCTCGGACGAACCAAGGAGACGTTCCAATGAATATCGGCAATCTCAAAACCAACGAAGAAGGCATTTTCGTCGGCCGGATCACCACTCTCGCATTCACGGCCACGGTGGCCCTGCGCGAGTTCACCTCGAACAACGACAAGGCGCCCGCTTACGACGTCATGGCGCTTTCGGCTGACCGCCGCAGCTGGGTGAAGGTCGGCGCGCTGTGGGAATACGCCTCGAACGAAAGCGGCGAGATGTTCCTGTCGGGCCGGATCGATGATCCCAGTCTCGACAAGCCGCTCGATGTCGCGCTCTTCAACCAGGACGATGGCAGCTACAATGTTGCCTGGCGGCGTCCGAAGGCAAAGCGCAGCCTGCCAACCGCGACCAATGACGAGAGCTCGCTCCCGTCGCTGCCCGGCTTTGGCGAGGACAGTGAAGAGCAGCGTCCCGCAGGCGATGGCTTGGGCGAAAGCACCTATGGCGCTGACCAGCAACAGGCTGCCTGAACCGCATCCCCCGGCCGGCGTTCCTCCGGCGCCGGTACCTTGGAAGGCCCGTCCCGCGCAAGCGAGGCGGGCCTTTTTCGTGCTTGATGCTTCCTTGCCACTTAGGCCGTGCTAAATGCTTGTCCCCATATGTGAGGAGGATTGCGCGCCGTGAGCAAAGCCGAGCGCATGAGCAGCGTCTGCACTTCATTTGAGAGGAGAGGGGGATACTCTCACTGATAGTTCAAGTATGGCACGCGGGGTTGGCGCTCCGTCAAGGATCCGCGGTTCCCCCAATTTTTGCGTCCACTTCCGCTTGCGCGTCCGTTCCCGAAAAAATCGGCTCCCCCACGGCCCGCTTCGCGGCGCCGGCCGCTGGCCGGCGTCCCTGACCTCGCTGACCGCCGCGTGCCTCAATTGAGATGTCATCAAGAGGATGACGATTTCAAAGTGGAGGATATTCCCATGACAACTTTTGCATCTTTCGAAGAACTCGCCAACGCACGCATTGCACAAGCCGATGAACGTTCCAGCACAACCCAAAACTATGACGGAGCCTTTGTCGAACCATCAGACATGGCCAAGCTTTCGGTCATCGACGGACCGATGGCGACCGAGATGCCAGATCCCGATATGGCGCGGCGCGCGGTCGAGATGGCGATCGGCACGATCTTCGATGTCCTGAAGGATACACGCATGGAAGAATTCGCGCGGCAGCTGGCTTGGGGCATGGTCAATTCGTTTCATATGACTGCCCGGATTGCGGAAGGGCGCGAAAACGAAGCGGCCAAGGAACTGGGCGAGCTGGCGCGCAATTACGATCCATCGGAGATCTACGCGCACGAGCTCGAAGAAACCCAGATGCTGTGCCAGACGCTGCAGGGCTGCCGCGAAGCGTTGGAAGCGATGCGCGACCATGCGGCGGACGTTTACCGCGTCGAAACCGGCAAGCCTTTCACGGCCACAAGGGGGTCGCAAGTCAGTAAGAACGGGGTCACCGCAAGCCAAGTGCAGGCGCGCGACTTTCTGGCCTCACGTGCGAAAGAACGCAGGGCGCAATTCCAACCCGAAGGCCCGATGGTCGTGGTCTCGGGAGGACAGGAGGGCTGGCACGATCACACCATGGTCTGGGCCATGCTTGACGAAGTGAAGGCGCGCATTCCGAACATGGTTCTGGCCACAACGGGCATGCGCAAAGGCGTCGATGCGATGGCGTGTGCCTGGGCCCAAGCGAATGCTGTCAACGCGGTGCTGTTTGTGCCGGATCGCAAGCTGGGCAAGCGCGCGGCCTTTGTGCGCAACGAGAAGCTGGTCAACATGCGTCCGGTCGAAGCGATCGTGTGCGAAGGTTCGGGCGTCCAGGCCAATCTCGCGCAGCGGCTGCGGGCTGCGGGTGTGCCGCTGCATATCCGCCGGATCGCCGACCAGCGAAGCGCGCGGGCTGCCGCCTGAGCGCGTCTTTCGGGAGGCCTTGGCGCATCGCTGAGGTCTCCCATTTCTGTGCTGCAAGGGAGCGTGATTCATTGCCGATGGAGCGCGTATTTGTCTTGTAGCGCATAGCGGCGCGTCAGGGGCATCGAACCCCTGCCGCGCCGATCGGGATGGCCTGCACATGCAGGCCAAGCTCAGGTGGCAATCAGCCGCCTTGAAGCCGCTTGATTGCGGTCTCCGGCTTCACCTTTCCGGCAGCTTCGAGGATCGCAAGCGTGTTGGCTGCCCCTATCTTTTTGATCGCCTTGTCGAGGTTCTTTTCGAGCTCCTCGGCTTCCAGTTTGGCTATCAGCTTTTTCTTCTCGGCGACCGCCGCTTGAGCCTTCGCCAAAGCCGCTTTCTCGCGCTCCACTTTCGTCACCATCTGCATCTCCTGAATCGATCCAATCGTGGCGCGAATGCTGACGCATCCGCGCCCCGATTTCCAGATGGATTCTAGCGCGATTCTGGTAGGCGCATATACCGGTTGTGGTTCTTTGTGCAGATGCGCTTGTCGATGAGTTGACCCCATCCCGAACGAGCCGTGTGTCTCGTTAGGGGACCGCGCTCTACTGCGCTAGGTTCGTCGCGCGTTCGCGCTCCTCACCAAGCTTCGCCGAGCCTCCTGCCTCGCTTTGCTCGCCAGGGGTCTCGGCCCATTCGGGTGACGATCGCTTGGGGGAAAGGGAGGGGGAGGTGCGCTTCATTTTATCGAACCAGACGGCTTGGGTTCGGCCTTCGGCCGATCCTCGCTGGATGAATTCCCCCGACTCGCCGAGCTTCTAAGCAAATTTTCTCAGCACGAATCCACCAAGTCCCTGATCTTGCACACCGAACACGGCTGAGCCGTTGGTTGCTGCAGTCAGTTTATCATTTGTAATTAATGGCTTAGTCAGAAGCTTCTGCTTGTTCTCAAACCTGCAGCGGGCTGCAGCTAGTCGGCAAATTTCTAACACTCATTGGAAATGAGTACGTTAGCGCTGCAGCCGGCTGCAGGCGCAAAACCTCTTCCAATGAAGATTATTCGCGCTATACTAATAAAGCGATACCCAAACCATGCACAGCCTTGAAGGTTATGTATGGTTACCAAATTACAAAGTGTCGGGGTTACACTTAGTCCCCACACCGTTGACCAGATTGATGAGCTTGCAAAGGCTCGCGGGGTGTCCCGCTCCGAAGCCATTCGGATTTCCGTAGATATAGGCTTACCGCTCCTGAAGCTCGGTATGGCGCTGAATACGGAACGCGCTCTCACCATCCTCGAACACACGCAGCTTGCGCTTTCCCTTTTGGTTGAGCGGCAATACCCCGAAGACGTCAACGAGCTTATCAATCAGGCGTTGTCCAACGTGCGTGAATATCATGCGTGAGGACATCCGTTTCAGCAAAAACGCAGCCACGCTTACGCACGATTCTGCGCGGGGGAGAGTGAAGCGAAACGCGACCAATTTCACACGCGGATCCCAGCTCTTTCATCACGAAGTTCTGATGACCTGGGCAGGGGTACGACTGCCGCTGATTATCTGGGTGGTAACAGCACTTATTTTGCTTTGCGGTCTCGGGTTTTTCACCTTCAAAAATCAAGAAGTGCAGCTCGTCTTGATGCGTCTCATGGCGGTCACCTGGAACTGGATGTCACTCGATCCAACCAAGGCTGTCAATCTTACCCTACCAACAGGCGACGTGGTTCGCGGGACGATGCAAATGGTGCCCTCTCACCCAGCGGTTGAAGCCGCGTGGGCGCGCGCAATTCAGGTAACAGTCTCTGCGCTCATTGGGGCATCGTTCATCTGTGTTCCTCTGACCATTTGGTTCGTGGATTTTTCCAATCGGCGCGGCTCGGATATCCTCACCGAACGGCACGAACGCGGTTCCGTTCTCGTCAACGACAGACAAACACTGGCGGATGCCATTGCGCGCCACAACTGGATCCAGCACAGTAAGGAATGCCTCGAACGCGAGCCATCCGAAGACCCAAAAGATGTGCTCGAGCAGGACCTCAAGAGTCGTATCCGGCGCGGCTTCCACCAACCCTATAGAATGGCCGGACTTCCGGTGCCCTGGCGCCTGGAACAAAGCCACGCCATGTTCGTCGGGACAACCGGCGCGGGTAAGACAACCGAACTCAAGAAAATCATCGTCCAAGCGCGGAAGCGAGGGCATCGCTGCGTGGTGTTCGACCTTACGGGTGGGCTCGTCGAAAACTTCTTCAATAGAGATACAGACGTCATCCTGAATCCCATGGATGAACGCTGTGAGCCGTGGTCGATTTTCAACGATTGCGAAAATTACGCTGAGTTCATGAGCGCTGCCGCTGCGCTCGTTCCCAGTGGCCATAACGCTGACGACGATTTCTGGCAGAAGGCCGCTCGCACGCTGTTCGTCGAAATGTGCATGAAAATGACCAAGCTAGGTGTCCAATCGAACGGAGGCCTCGCCTACTTCCTCATGCATTCAGACCTCAAGACGATCAGCCGACAGCTTGAAGGAACGATTGCAGGTCCGCTCATGTCTCCGTCGGCCGCCAAGATGGCTGAATCAATCCGCGCCACCTTCAACGCGAACGCCAACGTCTTCCGCTTTCTGCCCGAGCCTCCCAAGGGTGAGGAGGGGTTCTCGATCAACAAGTGGATGACCGAAGACGTAAAGGAGGGCTCGATCCTTTTCATCACATCCAGCCACCCTGATCTTGTCCTCAATCGGCCGCTACTGACGCTATGGATGGACCTGGCCGTTAACGCCCTTTTCCGCATGGGCCGCACCCGTAATCTTCGCACATGGTTCCTGATTGATGAGGTCCATGCGCTGCACCGTCTTCCTGCCATCGAGCATGGTCTTCAAACGGCTCGCGCAGTCGGTGGCGCTTTCGTGCTTGGGATGCACTCATTCGGCGCTCTGAAGGATACCTATGGCGAGAACGGCGCTACACATCTGACCTCGCTTGCAGGCACCAAGCTGATCCTCAAACTGGCCGATCACGAAACCGCAGAGCAATGCTCCGAGTTCATCGGCAGGCGCGAGGTCCGCCAGATGGATGAAGCTTATTCCTACGGGTACAATAACAGCCGCGATGCATCGACGATCACACCGCGAAAGCAGATCGAAGAACTGGTTATGGCGGAGGACATCAAGGATCTCCCGAGCCTGCACGGTTTTATCAAATTCCCCGATGGTTTTCCCGCCGCGCGCATCAAGCTGAGCTGGCGCGACTATGAGATCGTCGCCGAAGGCTTTCAGCGCGTGCGCGAAATGCGCGCCGCCGCCTACACCCCAAGCGAAGAAGAGGCCGCGGAAATGGGAGTCGATGGCCGCGAGGGTGGCGGTCCGGACGACAATCCGAAAAAGGTGATCGAGGCGGATGTTGAGCGAAGCGATGCCGAGCTTGCGGCGGAGCAATTGCGCAAGGAAGTCGAAGGGTCTTTGGGACATGCGGTCGACGAGGCTGAGCGCGAGAATTCGAAAAATGAGGACGGCCGCATCGATCCGGATGCTGCTAAGAACGCTGATGGGCACGTTGACCAGTTCAGGTTCAAGAAAACGGGCGAAAAGGACTATCGCGAGCGTCAGAAACAGGTCCAGCGCGATAGCGAGGAACGATCAAACGCAAAGGACAAAACGGCACATTCGCGCGACCTTCGGAGCCGTCAAGACGGGCAGGAAAGCGAACTGGCCAAGGAGAATTTGCGCGGCTTCGGCTCCGATCGGAAAGACCGCGACGACTTCGGCATCGAAGATGATGACCAGGAGATTGGGCGGTGAACCAACCTCAACGCAGCAAGGACAATTCGTCAAACTTTAGAGCGGGTCTGGGAGGGCGAATTCGTTGCGCCAGGGTTGCGCTTGGTAAAACCCAAGAGAAACTCGCCGCAGACCTCGGGATCGCGCGTCAGACGCTCATCGCCCACGAGAATGGCCACACAGAGATGCCTAGCAGCATCCTGAAGCGACTGTGCGACGATTTTGCCCTCGACGCAGCGTGGCTTCTCTTGGGCGATGTCTCGCGTCCCATGTTCGCGCACGACGAAGCCAAGGTGGCTTGAGATGTTGTCGGTTGCCTCCGTGTCATCTGCCGTCGGCGCGGCGAATTACTTTGCAAAGGACGACTATTACGTTGGCGATGGACCGGCAGAGCTCAGCGAGTGGGGAGGGAAGGGTGCCGAGGCGCTTGGTCTTTCCGGACAGGTATCGAAGGAAGACTTCGAGAAGGTCCTCGACGGGAAGCTTCCGGACGGCACGATTGTCAACGCAAGCGAAAGACGGCGCGCGGGGATCGATCTGACATTCTCAATGCCCAAGACGGCGAGCCTCATGGCTCAACTGGGCGGCGACAAGAGGGTGGTGAGTGCTCAACACGCGGCTGTTAAGTCAGTGATGAGCTATCTCGAAAAGCACTTTGCAGAAGCGAGAGACTATTCGCGCAATCCGAAAGGGGAACCGATTAGAACCGGAACGCTGCTCTACGCTCTTTTCCAGCACGATACGAGCCGCAAGCTCGATCCTCAGAACCACACCCACGCCGTGATCGCGGCGATGACGCAAGATAAAGAGGGCAGCTGGAAGGCGCTTTGGAACACAGAGATCTGGAAGAACAATTCCGTTCTCGGATCGATCTACAACGCGGCTCTCAGGACCAATTTGGAAAGGCTAGGATACCAGACCGAGATCACCGGGAAACACGGCCAGTTCGAAATCAAAGACGTCTCGCGCGACGTCATCGAAGCCTTTAGTCAGCGACGCCAGGACATTCTCGCCGAAGCTGAGAAACAGGGGAAAGGGAAGAACGAACCAGAGGCCCTTCGAAGAATCACAAAAATGACCCGCGACCCCAAGCTTAACGCCGACGACAAGCAGCGGTTGCGCACCGAATGGAAAGAGCGTGCAGCAGCGCTCGACTTCAATGCAAAAGAGCATGTAGCGGCAGCCATAGCCAGAGCACCCACTGCAGGGGAAAGGCCGCTAGGTTCACCCGCGAACGTCCAGACTCTTATCAAAACAATCCGCGAGACAGCGAAGATATACACCCGTCCAGCGGACGCGCTGACAACCAACGGCCTTAAGAGGACGCTGCTCACCCCCACACAGTTGCGAACTGAGATGGCGACTGCATCCGCCGTTCGGATCATCGGGGAGCGTGAAACCTCCTGGACCCAAGCCGAGCTGGTCAAGACGGCGCTCGACGTGGGCCTCAAAGGTGTCACCGCAGACGGTGTTGAGGCGCGCATCGACAGTCTCATTCAAGATGGCAAGATGCTCGAGGGAGCCACCACGCGGCTCGATAAGCAGATTGAGAAATACACCACGCCCGAACACCAAATGATCGAACGGGCGACGCTCAAGAATGTCGCGGCAGGTAAAAATGCCAGCCCCGGCATGATCGAAGCGTCCGAAGCGCCGGGGCGGCTGAAGGAAGTGTCCGGGGGCCGCGAACTCACCGCCGAGCAGATAGCGGCCGGCACGCTTGCGCTGTCAAGCGATGACCGCACCATCGTCATTCAAGGGGTTGCCGGGGCGGGTAAGACGACGCTGATCTCTGCCATTGCAAGCGTCGCGCATCAGGAGGGCAGGGAGGTGCTTGGCCTCGCCTTTGCCAACAAGATGGTCAACGATCTTCGCAGCGACACCGAAATCCGCAGGCAAGGAGGCGAACTGGTTGAAAGCGAGATTGAAGCGAAGACCGTTTCGTCCTTCATCAACCAGCATTTGCGCGGTGCACTCCACGGCTCAGGACCACGATACGAAGCCTCGCGCGCAGTGTTGGAGGGCAAGATACTCGTCCTCGATGAAGCGTCCCTCGTCGCAAACAAGCCAATGAATGATCTCCTCACCATCGCCAACAAGCTCGGTGTCGAAAAGCTCATCATGATCGGCGACAGAGCCCAGCTGCAGCCGATCGAGGCGGGCAAATCATTCTCGCTCATCCAGGCGGATAATCCCGCGATGGCGCGTCTCGATACAAGCCTGAGGCAGCGCACAGAGCATATGAAGGAAGCGGCAGGGCTCGCCCGGTCTGGAAACTTCAAGGAGAGCTTCGAGAGGCTTAGAGAAAGGGTTGTAGAGGCGGGCAAAGACCACTTGGAGGTGACCGCCAAAACATGGCTCGATCTTTCAGCTGAAGACCGCGATCGCACCGCGATCTATTCGTCGGGTCGTGACGCGCGCTCTCTGGTGAACCGAATGGTGCAAGACGGCCTGAGGGCAGAAGGCAAGGTCACCGGCGAGGGGCTTACGCTGACGACGCTTCTGCCGGCCCACGCAACCCGCGAAGAGCTACGCTATCCCGGAACTTACCGAGAGGGGCAACTCCTCGAGGTCATGCGCCATAACGCTCCGGGTGATCTCCTGCGAGGACGATACGATGTCGAAGGAGTAGACGAACAGGGAAGAGTGCTGCTGCGCAACGAGAATGGAAAACTCCAAAGGTTTGACCCGTCGAGGATCGATCCTGCCGACAAGCGCGATGCTCTGCGTCTTTCAGAAAAGCATGAAGAGATGGTCTTTGAGGGCGACAAGGTGCGCTGGACCGAGAAGGACGACGCCCGCAAGCTGATGAAGTCCGAAGAAGCCAAGGTGCTCAAAATCAAGGACGGCGTTGTCACCGTCGAAAACCGAAATGGCGACACGGTCGAACTGAAACAGGGCGACAGGATGCTTGAACGCATGGGGCTCGCCTACGCGCTCAACATGCACCAGGCGCAAGGGGATACTCGCGATATGGCAATCGGCGAGATGCATTCCTCTGCGCGCCACCTGTCGAACCAAAGACTGGCGCTGGTGATGATGACCCGGGTGCGCGATGACATCACGATCATCACCAACGACAAAGACCGGCTGCTCGCCCAAATCGGGCGCAACCCTGGAGACAAGACCAGCGCATTGGAAACACTTGGCGAAAAGCAGGTCGAACTGCCCAAAGGGGGCGGACCGGCTCGGGACTTCCATCCGAAGATTCCCGATCATCTGCGGAGCAGCGATGACAAGCTAACGCCGCTTCCAAATGTCAATCGCGACAGCTTGCGAGCCGTGCCGCAGATCGATCTGCCTGAACGCAACATCGAACGGAGTCGATAGGAGGACCACGATGAGCGACCAATCACACCGCGCGACGCAAGGTGAACACAAAGGTGGGACCTTCGCCGAGCCGCACGCCCATGAGCCGATACTCTCAAGCATCGTAGAGCACGCCGGTCTTCAGGAAATCGCCTATGCAGTGGAGGGGCGGGATTATGTCGTGTGCGATGCGAGCGTGCATGGCGCCCAAGGATGCGCCGACAAGCGAGAAGCCGCATCGCACCAGCAGGTGGCCGCAGAATGCGCAGCGCTGGGCCTTGCCATCCTTATAGCCGTGCTGGTGGGGTCTTTGGCTGTCACCTTCGTCAACCTCATCACCAAACTCGCGGCGCCAGTAGTCAAGCATCGGGTTTACACGGTCTTCCCAAAACATCCCCTGCCAACAATCGAGCCTGAAGGAGAATCAAACCATGGCTTTTGACTATGAAGACGCCGGAACATTTGGCAGCGAACGCGAAGCGAAAGACTGGGCGCATCGCAACAGGGTGGACTTGCGAGATCTGCACATCCGCAATCTTGGAGGCGACCGCGTTGAGGTCGGCATTCGCAAGAGCTCGTACGACAAGAGCGAAGGTTACGATAATCGATACGGGCAGCGACGCAACGGATTTTGGCGCTGATGCCTGCTGACGTCGATCAAAATCTCAAAACCATCGAGAAAAAACATCTTTGGGGAAGTAGACAGGCGCGACCGCAATGTTGGTTCTGCATAAGCTTTATACGAGTCTCGTTCTCTCGCTGTCGCGCGAAGACCTGCCAGCCCTGCTAACAATCTGACAAGGCATATAGAGCGACAGAACAATAAATGGCAGACTAGAAGATACCAACTTCGATATCTTCGATCTATTAACACCTTGCGAAAAAGGGAAGCGACATCCGTAATCTGCCACCACGCTTTTCAGCAATTCTGGTCATGGCCCTTTGGGCGTCATGCTACCCCTTGATAACGATAAGTCTCGACAGCGCTCCGCATCTGACCTTTGCTGTGATGCGCGCTGTGATCGCCGGCTCGCTTCTTCTCGGCGTGGCCCTTATGCTGCGGCGAACCTTCCCGGTGGATCTGGAAAGCTGGGGTTGGATAGGCCTTGCTGGATTGGGCATGACAGGGTTGGGCTATTATGGAATGTTCCACGCCGCCGAATTCGTATCGCCCGGATTGGCAACGGTTATTGCTAACAGTCAGCCCCTGATCGCGGCGGTGTTGGCTTTTCTCTTCTTGGGAGAGCGGCTTTCAAAATGGGGCTGGGTTGGTCTTCTGCTTGGATTTGTCGGCATCTTGGCCATCGCCGCACCGCAAATGCTTCAAGGACCGATCTCCATGACAACCGGGTTGTTTTACGTGGTCCTTGCGGCGAGCGGCGTCGCGGTCGGAAATATAGCGATCAAAAAGTTGGCTGGGCGCGTGGACGCTGCGATGGCGATGGGGCTGCAACTTCTGATCGGGGCGCTGCCACTTGGCCTTATTGCCAGCCTGACCGAAACGCCAAGCGACATTGAATGGTCGCTGATATTCATCCTGAGCCTGTTGGGCTTGAGCATTCCTGGGACCGCTATTGCGTTCTGGCTTTGGCAGGTCACGCTGTCCAACCTCGAACTATCGAAAGCCAATGTGTTCAGTTTTCTGGTACCCGTTTTCGGACTCACCATCGGCAGCGCCTTCTTCGGAGAACGTCTCACGCTGCTCATTGTCATCGGCACCGTTATCGCCACTTCAGGGGTACTGATCACGACTGCCCGGTTTGCTTCCAAACCGGACAGCGCAGACGGACACAGCGTCGGAATTGCGGCGAGCGAAAACAGTTAAAGGCGTTCTCCGCCCGCCAGCCAAACAATCAATGCGGTGCAGCACCCATCAGGGGCTGCGCTGATTTAGAGAGCGCGCGAGCTGGAGTGATAGCGCTGGATCTTCCAGTTTCCACCGGGTTCATGCGTCAATACCGATGTGGCGACGCCCTTCCGGTCGAACACACGTCCGTCGGTCAACTCGATCCGGTAGCGATACGTTTCACGGCCCAAAGCGGCATGCTTGCCAAGCATCTCGATTTCGGTTTGCGTGTCGAAGAACTCGAACGTTTTGATCGCGTCGAGCTCGGGGCCCAGATGGTGCTCCATGTACTCGGCAAAGGTGCCTTCGACCTTACCGTTCTCGACGACAAGCGACGCATTGGCGAACAGTGCCATCATCGCACCTTCATCACGCTGCGTCAGCGCATCGCGATATGCCGTCAACGCTGCCATGGGAGCTGCATGCATCTGATGGTGTGCTTGTTGGTGGCTTTCGGGCTTGTATTGATCATGGTGCTGCGCGGCCGCGGGCGAAGCCAACAAGACGGCTGAAGCCAGCAGAGTATTCAGAAAATAGGACATGTTTGTCTCCCTAGAACCAGAATCTTACGCCAATGACGTAGTTTGTTACACTCGAATCTTCGCCCTCTGTACGCGCGAAATCGCGACTGTTGCCGACCCTCCATTCCTGTTCGATCCCGATATAGGGCGCGAACTCGCGTGCGAATTCGTAGCGCAGGCGGATGCCCGCCTCGATCGTGTCGATGCCTGCACCGATGCCGAGCTCGGGAATATCCTGAGCCGACAGCGAGATTTCGCCGCGGGGTTGCAGAATTAGACGCTGGGTAATCCGCTGATCCACTTCGCCCTCGATCGTGGCAGTCAGATCGCCCTTAGTCGACAGGAATGCCGCAGCATCGACTTCGAATTGATACGGGACAAGGCCCTGGATCCCGACGACGGCATGTGTCCGTTCAGGTCCAGTGAAATCCTGCCGGACACCGGCCTGGAAATCGAAAAACGGCGCGATTGCCCGGCTCCATAAAGCCTGCACCTCGGCTGTTTCGATTGATTCGCCGAAACCACCTTCGCCTTCGGACTTGAACCACAATTTGTTGTAGTCGCCGCCGTAATAGCCCTGGACGTCCCAAAGGTAGCCGTCGTCGCCGTCCCGCATCCGATATTCGAACCGGTCGCCCTGGAACCAGAAAACGGGCGTACCGCTAACCTCTTTGGTCACCGCTTCGCGCGAGGCCGCCATTTCCTCGGCGCCGACAAAGGCGTCCGCGGCAAAGGCCGGGCCTTGGAGCGCTTCGGGCGGGGGAGGGCCCTCGGGGATAGTCATATGGTCGGCCTCTGCCCCATGACCCATTTGTGAATGGTCCATCATCTGATGATCGGCACTTTCAGCTGGCTGCTCTTCCTCTGAAGACGGCTCGCTTTCGCTTTTCGCCTCCTGATCCTGATGGGCCGCATGGCTTTGGTCTTGCGCCAGCGCCGAGGCTGGCAGGGCAAGCAGGGGCAAAGCAAAGATGATGCTTGTATGTTTCATCAGGCCCCTCCCGCTTCGAGCGGTCGGACCGTGACAACTTGGAACATCCCAGTGTGCATGTGGTAAAACAGGTGGCAGTGGAACGCCCAATCGCCGCGCTCATCGGCGGTCAGATCGAACTGCGCACTGCCGCCCGGTTGAACGTTGACGGTATGTTTCAGCGGCTGACGGCCATCCGGGGCACCGTTGACAAGCTCGAAGAAATGCCCGTGTAGATGGATCGGGTGCACCATCATCGTGTTATTGATCAGTTTGACGCGCACACGCTCATTGTAAGCGAACTGTATCGGCTCGGTGATCTCGTTAAACTTCTTGCCGTCAAACGACCACATATACCGTTCCATGTTGCCGGTGAGATGAATGGTCTTCATCCGGCTTGGGCGACGATTGTCCTTGTTGGGCTTTTCCGCAACCAGTTGACCATAATTGAGAACCCGGTGATCGACATCGTTGAGCCCTAGGCCAGGGAAATCCATTCGGTCGATAGGATTGGCCGCCACAGAATCGATACCTGGACCGACTTTCACATTGGGCGGAAGCAATGAGGTGTCGCGCATCTTCATGGCGCCCATACCCGCCATTGCGCCTGCGGCTTCGGAACCATGGTCCATGCCGGCCATCGCGTCTCCACCGCCGGATCCGTGATCCATACCAGCCATCGTGCCCGCGCCTTCGGAACCATGGTCCATGCCGGCCATGCCCATATCGGTCATGGTCAGAACCGGCGGTTTCCTAAGCGCTGGCACACCAGCTCGTGCGCCCGGGCGGCTCGCCAGTGTGGCAACACCCATGCCCGAACGGTCGATTGATTCCGCGACAATCGTGTGCGCTTCGCCATTCGGTTCGATTATAACGTCATAGGTTTCGGCCACGCCGATCTGGAATTCATCGGTCTCGACCGGTTGTACATTTTGCCCGTCCGCCTGAACCACCGTCATCGGGAGGCCCGGAATACGAATATTGAAATAGGTCATCGCCGCGCCGTTGATGAAGCGCAGGCGCACCCGTTCCCCAGGGTTGAAGAGGTATTCGAGATCATCGGCGGGACCATGCCCGTTGATGAGGTAGGTGTAGGTCGCGCCGCTGACATCCGAAATGTCAGTCGGCATCATCCGCATCTTTGCCCACATACGGCGCTGCTCGCCGGTCAGATCGTAATCGTCGGTCCAGCTATTCTGGTTGTAGTTGAAATAGCCCTCGCCGACCTTGAGCTTCTTCATGATCGTGTAGGGACTCATCGTCGTCCAGTCGGACAGCATCACCACGTAGTCGCGATCGTACTGGTATGGCTCGGGTTCGATCGGATCGACAATAAGAGGACCGTAATGGCCAAGCGGCTCCTGCAGCGTATGCGCATGCCACCAATAGGTGCCTGATTGCCGGATCGGGAACTCATAGCGGTATGTCTCGCCCGGCTCGACCGCTGACATGCTTACGCCCGGAACCCCGTCCATCAGGAAAGGCACCAGCAGTCCGTGCCAATGGATCGAGGTGCCGTGACCGCTGCGATTGACGAGATCGACCGCGAGGTTCTGGCCTTCCTTGAGCCGCACAAGCGGACCTGGGATCGTGCCATTTACCGCTACGCCCGGACCGCGCCGTGATCCGGTTGTGAAGGTCGTATCGGCAACCGTCATCGTGAGGTGCTCGCCTGACAGGACATCGCTGCCGCGGCGAGCGACGGTTCCGCCCGCCGCACCGCGCGCCCAGGCGGGCATGGCACCCGCAAGACCGAGCAGCCCTGCCCCGCCAACGCCTGTGCCGATGAATTTCCGTCGATTGATCGCGACCATTTAGGGCTCCTGTAGTAGTCGTACACTCCCAATTACGCACATCGCGCAGCTACCCCTCAAAAATCCTTCAAACGCTCTCTCAAACGCTTGCGGGCGCGGTAAATGCGGGTTTCGACCGTTTTTTCGCTAACCCCCAGAAGCGCTGCTGCTTCGGCTTGGGTTCGATCGTCCATGATCACCAGGACCAAAGCCTCGCGCAGGCGGATTGGAAGCCGCTCGATTTCAGTTGTCAGCCGCCGAAGCTCGTCGCGCTGCGCTGCGACCTCTTCTGGATCCGCGCTTTCGTCCGCGACGAAAAGCGTTTCGGTCGGCGTATCCAAACCGAACAGGCGCGCTGCCTTGCGCTTGCGGAGCTGGTCGCGGCATTTGTTGAGCACAACGGTCGTCAGATATGGGCCGATCGGCCGGTCCGGATCGAGCCGGTGGCGCGCCAGCCAAACTGACGCTAGCGCCTCCTGTACGGCATCCTCGGCTTGATGCGTCCCGCCCAGCATTCGACCTGCAAGCGAGATCAGCCGCGCAAAATGAGGTTCAACCAGAGTCCCGAAGGCTGCCCTGCTACCGCTAATTGCGCGCCGGATCAGCGCTGCGTCAGAATGATTTTCGAGCGCCGACACGGAGCGGCTAGTTGCTGGGATCGCCGGTGAGCGCCCTCGAAACTTGGCGGTCGAAGGCGCGCTGTTGTTCTGGGTCGAGTATCTCGCGCATATCGAACACGTGCTGGACCGTCGCCTTTTGCAACGCTCCCATACGCGCGTGGACATCATCAATTGCCGCGCTGACCTCCGGTCCAAACTCATGCTCTTTTTCCATCGCCTGCGCGAGCCGAGCATTCGATGCACGTAGAGATCCCTCGAGCGCCGAGCGTTCGACTGCGTAGCGCGCTTCGAGAGTCTCAAGCTCCCTATCCTGCTTGTCGGTGAGGACCAGTTCCTCATGAACAAATTGATGCAGGCTACCGGCGCGCTCTTGATTCAGCCACCGATCCGCAGCGATCGCCCCGAGGCAGCCGGCCAAGGCAGCAAAAAGAACCGCAAAAATGAGCTGGCGCGTCTTCAAGGTCTAGTCACCTACATGAAGAAGGACGGCCGGCGAAAGCTGATCACCGGCCGCAAAATCGCTATAGACGACCTGCGGTGGTGGGCCGAAGCCGTATGGGACTCCAGTGACCCCCATGCCCGCGCTTAGTCCGATCATAAACAGACCGGAAAAAAGCGCGGCGCGGCGGCGGCGATCTGCGATTTCACCGAGCTGGCCAGCGCGCTGCCAGACCCCGTCCATGAAGTCCGGTGGCTGCTGTGCAAAAGCCTGCGATCCCAACAATTTCAAGGATGAGTCGAGTGAAGAATGATCTACCATGAGCGGCCTCTCTTTTGTTCCAGTTCCTATACGCCCGAGCCAGTCTCAGCCCTCAAGAAAATGTTGAGGGGTGGACCCGGTTCGTTCGTAACAGGAAATATGAGCATATACACCCGCCTCGGTATCGCGCCCCTTATTGCAGCGCTTCTGCTGTCCGCCCCTCTCAATGCGCATAAAGGGCATCAGGACGATATGTCCGATGAAGAGATGGTGATGATGGAGGCTGGTCTGACCGATGTCGAGGACATGCACGCGATGGACCATGCTGCATCCCCCCGGGCTGACCCGAATGTCGCCGCTCCCGCGCAAGCAATGACGCCGGCGCAGGTGATGCAGGAAAAGATCGAGGAAAATCGGCTTTCGTCTTTGAGCGATTTGATTTCTCGGCTGCATCCTGCCGTTGTCCATTTTCCAATCGCTCTGCTTCTCCTTGCTGGAATGGCAGAGGTTGCGATGAAATGGTCTCCGAGCGTTGGCCTTCAAACAATCGTCAGGCTTCTCGTAGCCTTCGGAACTATCGGAGCAATCATCGCGGTCCTTTTTGGCTGGTTTGCAGGAGGCTGGAGGCTCGACGATCAATCGTCTAATCTCGCAATTCATCGCTGGAATGGGACGGCGATTGCGGTGCTTGGCATTGCGGCTTGGACACTAGCAGTCCGCGATGGCGGTCGTACACGGTTGCGAATTTTGCTGGCGATCATCGCCGCAGCCATTATCGTCCAAGGCTACTATGGCGGAGAGATGGCCCGTGGCCCCAACCATCTGGGGATCATGTGATGAGCGATTCCGCCAAGTCTGAGAATGCGCGCACCTTCACACCCGCTCTTGGCAAAGGCTGGCTGACACCATTCTATGACGCTGCCATCGCTTTGCTCACGCGTGAAGAGGCATGGCGCGGCGCGCTGGTTCGCGCCGCAGCCTTGGTGCCAGATGACAAAGTGATCGACGTCGGAAGCGGTACCGGCAGCTTGCTGCGCGAACTAATGGCGAGCTGCCCACCCACCGACCTGGCTGGCGTCGAACCCGATCCGGATGCACTGGCAATAGCACGCCGTAAGTTTGGCGATGCCTCAGATTTGATCCGATGGCACAATGGTTTCCTCGATACTCTGAGCTTGCCTAAAGGGTGGCGGCCCAACAAGATTGTTAGCAGCCTTGTCCTTCATCAGGTGCCGCTTAAGCAGAAGCGTTTGATCCTTGAGCAAATTTCTGCCCTGTTGGCGCCGGGCGGAATGGTCCTGATTGCCGACTACATGCATCAGGAGAGCCCGCTGATGCGCAAGCTTTTTCGCATCACAGTCCAGCAGCTCGATGGGCGCGAGGACACCCAGCCCAATGCGGATGGGATCATCGAACGTCACCTCCAGGACATCTTTGAAGACGCCGAACGTCTGCAGGTTTTTCAGACCGCTACCGGGGCGATCTCGCTCTGGTGCGCAACCAAGAAAGGAGCCGGGAATTGACCCGCACACCCCATAATCGAAGTCTTCGCAAGTCGCTCCTGGGCACAGCGTTTCTCGCGCTTGCAGCCTGTTCAAGCGTCGCGCAGGCGGCAAGCTACACGATGTTTCGTGATCCCGGCTGTGGATGCTGCGTGAAATGGGCGGAACATTTCGAAGAGGGCATGGACGCACACGTCACGACGACGAACAGCACCGATATGGCGGAAGTCAAAATGGACAAAGGCGTGTCGCGCGAGCTGTGGTCCTGCCATACCATGGAGGTCGAAGGCTATGTCATCGAAGGCCATGTTCCTACAGCGGCGATCGAGAAGCTTCTGCGCGAACGTCCTGAAGGCGTAACGGGCCTTGCTGTACCGGGTATGCCGCTTGGCTCGCCCGGCATGGAAGCCGGTAAGCGCGTCCAACCCTATCAAGTCATCGCCTTCGGCAGCATCGGCCAGCGCGTTTTCGCGAGTTACCCCTGATATTGCTTTCAACCCCGCTCATGATCCGAAGCCGAGACTTCGATCTCCCAAGGCAGAAAGCCTTGATTATGACCTCAATCGGATCATTTTGCCATCTTCTCAACAAGCGCGATAAGCTCAGCGACCTTTTCCGACTGGTCGACTGTGTCATTAGAAGCGAGAGCTTCTTGGATGCAGTGTTTTGCGTGAATATCGAGGACCTTAATCCGTGCTTTCCGGGCAGCGGCCTCAAGCGCGATGAGTTGCTGGAGGATGTCGACGCAGTAGCGGTCCTCTTCCATCATTTTGATAATGCCTCGGGCCTGGCCTTCAACCCGCCGCATGCGAGTGATCGGGTCTGCAAACTTGCTCACATTCTCTTCGTCCATCGTCGCTTCTCCGTTGTCGAGACCCATTCCCGATTTCGATGCCACTTGCAAATCTTGCGATATATACTATACCCCCCTATGGTATATGTGAAGGAGAAATTTGATGACTGATGGAACTCTGCGAGCCGCAATCACACGTTGGGGATGGACGATAAGCCTGTTCCTGCTGATCAGTTTCATAGTGTGCGTGGCGTTCGGCCTTCTCGCGCCCACGCAATTTCACATGCACGAAGCTTGGGAGCCGCTGCTGCCAGGATTTGAGTGGCTGACTTGGCCCGGTTTCTTCGCCGGTGCAGTCGGAAGCTTCCTGTACGGGTGGTACATCGCCATTCTCGCGGTGCCGCTGTATCGCTTCTTCAGCAAGAGCCGGCGGCCTTCGTAATCTGAAAACAACGACGGCATTCCCATCGCAGCCGGAGGCTTTCGAGCAAGGGATGGCATCACAACGAAACGGAGCAAGCGATGGACCACTCTCATTGCGATCACGACCACGCCAGCGCCCCTATCTCAAGTGACGTGAGATATGACAAGGTCCCGGCTGACTATAGTGGGACCGTCTATACGTGCCCAATGCACCCGGAAGTGCGGCAGACCAGGATGGGGTCCTGCCCGATTTGCGGGATGGGCCTCGAGCTTGAATCCGCCGCCATGGTTGAAGACGGGCCGAATCCCGAACTGGTCGATTTCACCAGACGCTTCTGGGTCGGCGCGGTTCTTACACTGCCGCTGCTCATACTCACTATGGGGCCTTTTCTGGGCTGGTCAGGCGTGCGCGAGATATTTGGCGAGCGGAGCACGCTCTGGATCGAATTCGTTCTTGGCACACCCGTGGTTTTGTGGTGCGGCTGGCCATTCCTCCAGCGCGGCTTGAACTCGTTCAGAACCTGGAATCTGAACATGTTCTCTCTGATCGCAATGGGCGTAAGCGCGGCATGGCTATTCAGCGTCGTTGCAATCATTGCACCCGGCGTCTTTCCGGATGGCTTTCGCGACGCTAACGGTCATGTCGGCGTCTACTTCGAAGCAGCAGCCGTGATTGTGACGCTGGTCCTATTGGGGCAGGTCATGGAGCTGCGCGCTCGAGAAGGCACCGGCAAAGCCATTCGAGCGCTTCTGGATCTAGCCGCCAAGACTGCCCGGGTGATCCGGGACGATGGATCAGAAGAGGAGATCCCGCTCGAACATGTTGCGGTGGGCGACAGGGTTCGAGTGCGCCCGGGTGAAAAAGTTCCGGTGGACGGCACGGTGCTTAAAGGACGCTCCTCGATCGATGAAAGCATGATCACAGGCGAACCTGTGCCCGTTGAGAAGGTAGAAGGCGAAACGGTCACTGGCGCGACGATCAATGGCACGGGTAGCCTCGAGATAGAGGCAAGACGGGTCGGCTCAGACACAATGCTTGCCCAGATTGTCGATATGGTTGCTGCCGCCCAGCGCTCGCGCGCACCAATCCAGAAATATGCCGACAAGGTGGCCGGACTGTTCGTCCCGGCAGTCATTGCGATTGCGGTCCTGGCATTTATCGCGTGGGCAGTCTGGGGACCGCAGCCTTCATTGGCTTATGCACTGGTCGCTGCGGTTGCAGTGCTGATTATCGCATGTCCATGTGCTTTGGGCCTCGCAACGCCGATGTCGATTATGACTGCGACGGGCCGCGGCGCGCAAGTTGGTGTGTTGATCAAGAACGCCGAGGCACTTGAGCGCTTTGAGACCATCGACACATTGATCGTCGACAAGACAGGCACCCTCACCGAGGGCAAACCGCGACTGATGGCCGTGATGGCCGAGCCAGGCTTTGACCAAACGGAGATCCTCCGACTGGCAGCCTCGCTTGAGCGAGGGTCAGAGCATCCCCTTGCCGAAGCGATCGTGAGGGGCGCAGAAGAGCGTAGCATTGAGCTGACAAGCGTTGAAGACTTCGAAGCGATTACGGGCAAGGGCGTGATAGGACGGGTCTCCGAAAAGTCGGTGGCTCTCGGCAATCTTGCGCTGGTGACGGATATGGGCCTTGATAGCGGGTCGCTGAACGAAATAGCCAATACGAGGCGTGACGAAGGTGAGACCGTCATGTTTGTCGTCGTCGACCGCCAGATCGCAGGACTCCTAGCGGTGGCTGATCCGGTTAAGGAAACAACACCGGCCGCGATTCAATCGCTACACGAGCTCGGACTTACGATCATCATGGCCACAGGCGATAACGAACGCACCGCAAAGGCCGTCGCGAACCGGCTCGGTATCGACAAGATCGAAGCTGGAGTGCTGCCCGACGACAAAGCCAGGCTCATTTCTCAGTTGCAGGCGGAAGGCGCGAAAGTTGCTATGGCCGGAGACGGCGTCAACGATGCGCCAGCACTAGCGCAGGCAGATGTCGGCATCGCCATGGGAACCGGGGCGGATGTGGCCATCGAGAGCGCCGGGATTACTCTGGTCAGAGGCAACCTTGATGGGATCGTTCGGGCTCGGAAGCTGGCGCGCGCAACCATGCGCAATATTCGGCAAAACCTGTTTTTTGCGCTCATCTACAATGCATCCGGCGTGCCAGTCGCCGCAGGATTGCTCTATCCATTCTTCGGAATTCTGATCAGCCCGATGTTCGCTGCCTTCGCTATGAGCGCCTCCTCGATCTCAGTTGTGGTGAATTCCCTGCGACTGCGAAGTGCGAACCTATGACTGGTTTAGGCTCGATTGATCCAAGGGAAGGGCGACACATTGATCTAGTGTCGCCTCACCTCGCGGAAGATGTGCGTCACCGCAAACATGGATTTTTTTTGAGGGGCGACGTCGATCCTTCCGTACTGACGATTAGCGCCCTCTTGTTCCAAGAATTCAGGTAATGGGGAACACTTTGCCTACAAACGAGCACCGCGACGAGCCGAGCGACAAGCAATCGATAAGCCTTTTGGGCGGCGTTGCGATGGGAACTGGCGTGATGATTGGCGCTGGAATTTTCGCGCTGACGGGCCAGATTGCCGAACTTGCCGGCCCCCTGTTTCCGCTGTCCTTTGTTGCGGGCGCTTTGGTAACGTCGCTCGCAGCTTACAGCTACATCAAGATGTCAAACAAGTGGCCATCTTCTGGCGGGATCGCGATGATCCTTCAGAAGGCATATGGGCCCGGCGTGGTTGCCGCATCGGCGTCTTTGCTGATGGCTCTATCGATGGTTATCAATGAAAGCCTTGTTGCCAGAACCTTCGCCACATACGCGCTGCGTCCGTTTGGCCTCGAAACTACCGGGTGGTTGGTTTCTCTTGCAGCATTGGCACTCATAGTATTCGCCTACCTCGTCAACGCCGCCGGCAACAAATCGGTAAGCGGATTCTCGGTCATAATGTCTGCGATCAAAATAGGCGGGATCGTCCTCTTCGCCGTAGCTGCCATATGGGCTAGCGGCTTATCTTCCGGCGCTTTTTCGCAAACGGTCTCAATGACTGGAGTGGAAGCGCTGCTTGCTTCGGTCGCCTTTTCCATACTGGCCTTCAAGGGCTTCACCACCATCACCAATAGCGGCGGTGAGTTGGTCGATCCGCACAAGAATGTTGGCCGCACGATCATGATTTCGATCGCAGTCTGCATCGTCGTTTATCTTCTTGTCGCGATCGCTGTTGGCTCAAGTCTGAGCATTGAAGAGATTGTCAAGGCGCGTGATTATTCGCTTGCAGCCGCTGCGCGGCCCGCTTTGGGCGATCTGGGCTTCTACTTCACCGTGACGATCGCAATTGCTGCCACCACGTCGGGCGTCATTGCGAGTGTTTTCGCTGTGTCCCGGATGCTGACGATGCTGACCGAAATGAAAATGATCCCTCAAAGCCACTTCGGCATGTCCGGCGGAATCCGCAGCCATATGCTGGTCTACACGGTTGTGATCGCGGGAACACTCGCCGTCCTGTTTGATCTTTCGCGGATCGCTTCGTTGGGAGCTTTCTTTTATCTCGTAATGGACATGCTTATCCATTGGGGCGTTTTCCGCAATCTTCGCAAAGAGGTGGGCGCACGCGCATCCATCCTGCTTGCCGCTCTGGCCGCGGACGCCGTTGTGTTGGCCGCTTTCACCTCGGTGAAACTGAAAAGCGATCCTGCGATTGTAGCCTATGCCGCGGTGGGGATCGCCACGGTCTTCTTGGCCGAGTGGTTCTATCTGTCACGGAAGCCCGAAGACCCTCAAGAAATGACCGAGCATGAGGCGGCGGGAGATTAACTGACAGCTCTGCTAATCTGTCGGTTTGTCCGCAGGCCGTCCATCTTTTAGAAAACCAATAGGCCGAAGCATTGTAACTTATAGGCACGCGAAAAACCGCAAAAAGAGACACTACATGGCAACGAAAACAGCTCAGGTCTATCGGATGGTTATGGAGGACCATGTTTGTCCTTATGGCATAAAGACCGTCGACTTGCTCAAGCGGCAAGGCTTCACAGTAGACGACAACCATCTCACAACCAGAGAGCAGACCGACGCTTTCAAGGAGAAGCACGACGTCGAAACGACGCCACAGACCTTTATAGATGACAAGCGGATCGGCGGATATGACGACGTTCGTGAACACTTTGGTAAAAGCCGATCCCAGCCTAAAGAAGGCGAGACCAGCTATCAGCCTGTTGTCGCTATATTCTTGGTCGCGTTTTTACTTGGGCTCGGGTTAAGCTGGTCGTTCTTTGGCACACCCTTCACCATCCGCGCTGGAGAATGGTTCGTCAGTTTGTCGATGACTCTGCTTGCTCTCCAAAAGCTGCAGGATGTGCGCAGCTTCTCGACAATGTTCCTCAATTACGACCTGCTCGCTCAGCGCTGGGTGCCTTACTCGTTCGTCTATCCCTTCGGCGAGGCTGCGGCCGGTATTCTAATGACCGCAGGCGCACTAGTGTGGCTGTCTGCGCCGCTTGCGCTGTTTATTGGCACGGTTGGAGGCGTCAGCGTATTCAAGGCCGTTTACATCGACAAACGCGAACTCAAATGTGCCTGTGTCGGCGGAAGCAGCAATGTGCCGCTGGGATTCGTATCACTGACCGAGAACCTGTTCATGATCGCCATGGGCTTGTGGATGGGAGCGCAGGCGCTGGGTTGGATCAGTGTCTGATCGTTCCGAAACCTCCGATACTGTAATTGCAGAAGATACCGCCTCGTGGCGTCAGACTTATGATGCCAATGCACGACTTTACACCCTTATGTCGGCCGGCTTTCATCTCACCGGCGTTGCCCGGCAGCGTAGGCATATGATCGACGCACTTCGGCTGCAAGAAGGCGATATTGTCATCGATCTTTGCTGCGGATCGGGACAAAATTTCGCAGAACTTCAGCGGCGCATCGGTGCAAGCGGACGACTTATCGGCGTCGACATTTCTCGCAACATGCTCTCGATCGCGCGAGAGCTGATCGACAAAAAGGGGTGGGAGAACGTCGAACTCATCGAGGCTGATGTGGCCGATTACGACCCACCTTCGGCAATGCGCGCGGCGATCTCAACTTTCGGTCTGGATATCGTGCCAAGTGCAGAGCGCATCGTCGAAGCCTTTGCCCATAAGATGCCTGAGGGTACGCGTCTGGGCCTACTTGGCTCACAGGAACCGGAGAACTGGCCCGACTGGCTTTTGCGCCTCGGCATCTGGATGAACAAGCCGTGCGATATAGAGCGAAAACACCTTTCAATTCGACCGGATAAGGCGGCTGCGCGCACTCTGGAGCAAGAGGAGCGTCAGGATTTTTGGTTCGGGATCTTTTACTGGTCCGTTTGCCGCAGTGCCCGGCAGGTACGAAAGCTGGAACAGGAGTCCACGCAATGATGCTCCTCGCTTTAGCAGTCGCAACGGTATTGTTTGTGTTATCGATCATTTCTCACCTCGGTATTCTTGGCGTTGCCCATTCATTTGTGGATAGACGTGGCGACCTGATCGCCAAGCTTACCGTGTCACTGCTGGTGCTTTTCTCGCATCTTTTCGTTGCTGCGCTGTTCGCGGTCGGTTTCTGGATTGGGATCGAGCTAGATCTTGGCAGCTTCGACAAAACATCCACCATGGGATGGATGGACTATTTCTATTTTTCGCTGATCAACGTGACGACCTTGGGTCTGGGGGACATCTATCCCACACAACATCTGAGAGTTCTTGCTGGCATCGAAGCTCTGACGGGCTTCGCTCTGATCAGTTGTTCAGCGCAGCTATTCTGGAAGATGATGACGAACGGAGAAAAGAAATGAATGACAGCACACATCACTCTGAGGGAGGCGGGGGCGGCAGTTACTGGCGTTTCATGGCGATGGTCTCGACCTCTACCGTCATCATGTTCTTTCTGATGTATTCCAACACATTCGATGCGGACGATATCTTCTGGAGCGAAACACGTTTTTGGATGACGTTCGTGATGGGCGGGATGATGATGATCGTCATGCTCCTTTTCATGTGGGGTATGTACAAGGATCGGACCAAGAATTTCATCATCCTAGGAGTGGGGGCGCTTACATTCGCGCTCGCTCTCTGGCTCGTCCGCAGTCAGACGACCGTCGATGATACTGAATACATGGCCGCCATGATCCCCCACCATTCGATCGCGATCATGACTAGCGAGCGCGCAAGTCTCAAAGACCCCCGCGTCCGTGAGCTGGCCAAGGCCATCATCGTGGCCCAGCGCCGCGAAATCGCCGAAATGAAATATCTCATCGACGATATCGAGGAAAACGGTGTCCGAACCGAAGAACGCCTTCCCGAGGAGATGCAAAAATGAAGAAGATCTTGATCATAACGCTTGCAGCGCTTCCGCTGGCGGGCTGCAACTCCAACACGGCACCAGGCAACGATAGGGAGGCCGCAATGGACTCTCCGAGCCCTGCCGCACCGATTGAAGCAGCCGAGGAGGCGCTTGCAAATGTAAGCCCAGGGCTGATGCTTCCGGAAACGATGACGGACGCCGATCTTACCGCGCTTGGTGCGGAGAAATTGTGCCAGTTTCGCCTTACCGAGATTGCGTTCCCAAGCTTCGTTTATGGTGTCGATGGCAATGGAGCGATAAAGATCAACGGCAGACTGATCCCCGTTTCAGCTGATGGGCCGGACAGCTATTCAAGCGGCGAGCTTCGCATCAAAACACGCATGCTCGATGATGAAGGAACGGCCGGTCTGCAAATGCAGGAAATGATCGTTGTCGCACCGCGCGCCAAAGACGAGTTCGGCTTTTGGGGCTACACAACATGCGGAAAAGACCAGATCTAATGGCGAATGGCCGACAAAGTATTCTGATTATCGGTCAGCTTCCCCGACACGCTCGCGCCATGCGCGCGTACGGTCACACCGGACACACAATATGAGCCAACCAGAGAAGATCGCCGTTTTTGGTGCCGGTGGCAGCACTGGAGCTGAAGTTCTGAAGCGCGCGCGAAAACGCGGCCTCAGCATTCGCGCACTTGAACATAGCCTGCCGAAGCAAAGCGAACGCATTGCTGGCTTTGAGTATGTCAAGTGCGACGTGTTGCAAGACGATCTGAGCGAGGCCCTTGAGGGCTGCGATGCTGTCATTTCGGCGCTTGGCGTCGCATTCGGGCCGCGAACCGCCATCAATCCTCCTCCCCTATACACCGAGGGTACAAGGAACATCGTCAAGGCTATGGACAAGCTGGAGGCCAAGCGCATAGCAGTCATATCCGCCGCTTTTGTCGAGCATCAACCGAGCGTCCCAGCTTGGTTTGAACTCACCGCCAAGCCGGCGCTTGCTAATATCCTCGAACAGATGCGCGCAATGGAAGCGATGCTGCAAGCCCATGAACATCTACAATGGACTGCGGCGCGCCCGGGTTGGTTGCTGGACGAACCATTCACAGGCGAGGCGGTTGTATCGGACGAGAGGCTGGCCGAAGGCTGCTTTCGCTGTCGTCATGCCGATCTGGCCGAATGCCTCATCGACTTCATCTGCGAAAACAGCTGGCTCCAAGCCAAACCAGCGATCGGCAAGCCGGAGGCAGGCGAATTTGAAAGTCTCGCTGCGGTCAAGTCAGAATTGGAGCTCGACCTCTAGCGTCTTAGCGTGACCACGCGAGACGCAGTTTGTTCGTTCGGCAAAATCAAGACGGAAAAGACTATGCTTTTAGAAAAGATCAAAACATCCGGCCTGTCACACCTGTCCTATCTCATCGGATCCGGAGGAAAAGCGGCGGTGATTGATCCGCGGCGCGACTGCGACGTGTATGTCGAAAAGGCGCGGGCCCTTGGGTTGGAGATTACCCATATTTTCGAGACACATCGTAACGAGGATCTCGTAACCGGTTCACCGATCCTCGCCCAGATTACCGGAGCAAAGGTCTTCCATGGCCCTAACGCAGGAGGCGAAGTGACATTTGCCGAAACCGCGACAGAGGGCGACAAGTTTAAAATCGGTCAGCTCATTATCGAAATACTTGAGACACCCGGCCACACCGACGACCATCTTGCATTCGTTATCCATGACAACGCCTATCCTGAAGGTCCTGTCGGGGTTTTCACCGGTGATGCCTTGTTCGTTGGCGATGTCGGGCGGACCGATTTCTATCCCGACCGCGAGCGCGAAGTCGCCGGTTCGCTTTACGACTCGCTCGAAAAGCTAAAGGCGCTTGGAGACCAGACGATCATCTATCCTGCGCACGGGGCCGGTTCGGTCTGTGGATCGGGAATGGCGGAGCGCGAATTCTCGACCATCGGGCACGAGCGCCGCAATAATCCGCGCTTGCTGATCGAAGATCGAGAGGCCTTTATCGAGGCGAAGGTGGCGGAACACCATTACCAACCTCCCTATTTCCGTCTTATGGAACGCCTCAACCTCCAAGGTACGGCGGCCGCCCCTCGTATCATGCGCCCGCGCCGGTTGAGTCTATCGGAGCTGCGTGACGTCAAGACGGATCACTTGGTCGATGTGCGGGAGCCGATGGCTTATGCTTCGGGTCATTTTCCCGGATCAATGAGTTTGCCTGTTGGCATGATCTCCGCTTTTGCTGGGTGGTTTATCCGCGAGGGAGAAACGGTGGTTTTGGTTGGGGCGGACGAAGGCCAGCTCTCCGAGGCGATGTCGCATCTGACGCGCATCGGGGTCGACAACATTCTCGGCGGTTACAATGGGGTGGTTCCAGCGGCAGCCAACGGCATCGGAATGGACTCTATCGCGATGATCGACACCGTCGCCGTCAAATCAAGGCTCGAGAACGAAGAAGCCAACTGGACCTTGCTCGACGTTCGCGATGCAGAGGAGCGGGCAAATATGGCAATCCAGACATCGGAGCACATCTATGTCGGGGAACTCAACGAGCGCTGGACGGAACTCGATAAGCAGCGCCATTTCACGCTGATGTGCGCCAGCGGGATGAGAGCTAGCGTCGCAGCGGGCTGGCTCGCCAGTCAAGGCTTCAAGCAGCTTGATATCTACCTAGGCTCGATGGGAGCATGGATGAATGATTCTCAGTAGTTCAAACGATATGACTGCGAACGCATTCGACTGCGGACACAATCCTGTTGCCCAATTGCACTGGGTCATCTAGGGGATTTGTGTGTATTTTCTTCGCACCTTCGCACTGATGTCGTTATGCATCGGCCTTATATTTCAGGTGTCTGCCCAGGCATCTGCTATGCCGCAATCCGAGACGATGCTTGCGTCTGATTGTGCCGAAATGAAGCATCATGCATCGCAGGAAGAAGGTCACCATGGGGCTGGCGAAGATTCTGGAAGCGCGTGCCAACAAATGTCGATCGACTGCCTTCTTTCAATGAACGCGGTCGCTCCCGTTTGGCTGGGAACCGATCAGGGAATTTCTTTGGAGAATTTCATCGGCGAAGACGTGGCGTACCTGGCAGGAAGCGAACCGCAATTCGGCAGCCGGGTGTCAGATCCGGACAGTCCGCCTCCCCGATTCTAGCTCGATTGCAGAGAATAGCGGCGCATCGCGCCCTTGCTAAGTGTCGCCCGAGCGTATCGATGCATCCTTAGTTGCATCAATCAGCTTGCTGGCGCGCAGCATTCCTTTCGAGTGAGAATACTTCATGAAATGGTTCATAGGCGGAGCCCTCGTCGCGGCTCTATTGCCAACACACATCGCATTTGCGCAGCCACTAGGTTATGAAGAAGCCTTGCGCGCTGCGCGTGAAGATCAGCCGCTTTTGCAGGCCGGTGAAATGCGTGTCCGGGGATCGCGCGAAGCCTCAGAAGCAGCAGACGCGCTTCCGGACCCTATTCTGCGCGGCGGAATTGCCAATCTTCCGGTCACCGGACCGGTTGCCTTCGAATTGGATCGCCAGCTCCCCACCCAACTCAGCGTGGGGATCGAACAACCCATACCAAACTTGGCAAGGCGCAGGGCGCGACTGGGTGTTGCCAGCTCTGATACCCGTATTGCGGAAGTGCGACTGGGCGTTGCGGAACGCAGGATCGACGTCGCCACCGCCCTCGCTTGGGTTGACCTCTATTTTGCTCAGGACAAGCTTGCGTTGGCGCATACGGCTCTGAGCGATTTGCGCCGGCTGTTGCCCGTCGCCAATGCTGCTGTCGCTTCGGGTTCCGCGCGTCCTGCCGAAAGCCTGGCCATCCGCCGCGAACTTCTCGCAATTGAAGATGCCGTTACGCGGATCGACGCGGAACAGGACGCGGCGCAGGCCGCACTTTCGAGCTATACAAATATCAGTGAACCCTCGGCGTCGGGCAGTCCGCCCGCGTTCGAGGTTGACCGAGAGGCTCTGCTGAACCTGCTTGAGCTTAACCCGGAAATTCAACTGGCCGATGCCGAGAGCGGCCGCGCCGATGCGGGTGTTGACCTGGCTCGCTCTGCATTGCGGCCAGATTTTGGCGTGAGCGTCAATTATGGCCGGCGCGACCCTGGGTTTGGTGACGCACTGTCGGTGATGGGGTCCGTAACTCTGCCAATTTTCTCTGGAAAGCGACAACAACCTCGCATCCGGGCCGCCGAAGCCGGCGCCGCTGCGGCCCAGGCTGAACGCGCCGACCGTTTGCGGGCGCTGCGGGTCCAATTTGAAACGGATATGGCCGCATGGCGAAGCGCCCGGCGTCAATGGGAGCGGGCGCGGGATGAGCTCCTACCTCTGGCACGCAGCCGGGTGGAATTCGAGACCGCCAGTTTCGCAGCTGAGCGTGCCGATCTCATTGATGTCATTTCAGCCAAAGCTGATCTCGCGCTGCTCGATCTGGAGATTCTCGAGCGAGAGGCCGCCACGGTCGCAATGGCAGTAAAAATCAGACTCTATTATGGGGAGGCACGGCGATGACCGACGAAAAAGAACGTTTCACGCCGAAGCAGCGCACTTACGGCGCAATGGCGGCCATCGCGGTTGTTAGCCTTGCTGCCGGATATGGCCTTTCCACGCTTAGCGGCGAGAGCGAAGTTATGTCCGACGACGTCGCGGGGGGCGAGTGCGAGGACGTGCTCTATTGGTACGACCCCATGGTTCCCGGACAGCGCTTCGATGAGCCAGGCAAATCTCCATTCATGGATATGATGCTGGTCCCGAAATGCGCGGGCGAGTCTGCCACCGCAGGAGTTCAAATTGATCCAGGGCTGGTGCAGAATTTCGGCATTCGCACCGCTCCAGCTGAGTTCGGAATCCTTGAGCCAGAGATAACTGTATCAGGTACGCTTGCATATAACGACCGCAGTGTCGCTTTGGTGCAACCGCGTGCCGGAGGCTACGTTCAGCGGACTTATGGGCTAGCACAAGACGACGTGGTGGCGCGAGGCGCTCCTTTGGTCGATATACTTGTGCCCAGCTGGGGCGGAGCCCAGCGCGAATTCCTCGCTGTTCTCGATACTGGCGACGCAGCGCTCACCGATGCGATGCGGCAAAGGATGCATTTGCTCGGCATGCCCGACAGTATCATCGCGGCTGTTGAACGGACGCGACGTGCTCAGACGGTTATAACGGTCACCGCGCCTTCTGGAGGCGCTATCACCTCGTTGGAGGTGCGCCCCGGAATGACTGTTATGGAAGGGCAAACTCTCGCAGAAATTACGGGCTTCTCACCGATCTGGTTGGAGGCCTCCGTTCCTGAGACACAGTCAGCAGACATTCGCGAAGGCCAGACCGTCAGCGCCAATCTGGCAGCGTTTCCCAATGAAAAGTTTGCAGGTCGGATCATAGCGATCCTGCCAAGCGCCGATGCGGCGAGCCGGACACTGACTGTCAGGGCCCAGCTCCCAAATCCGAGCGGGAGGCTTAAACCAGGTATGTTCGCGCAAGTTTCACTCACGCCCGACACACGGCGCGCTCTGCTTGTTCCGTCCGAAGCGATCATCCGCACCGGGCGCCGCAACATCGTAATGCTCAAGCAAGATGAGGGCGCATTCCTTCCCGCAGAAGTCGAGATCGGCCGCGAAGCGAATGGCCAAACCGAAGTGCTTGCTGGTCTGGCACAGGGCGAACAAGTCGTGACCTCGGGTCAATTCCTGCTCGATTCCGAAGCAAGTCTTTCAGGCATCGAAATCCGGTCGATCGATGGATTCATGCCTGATGCGTCCAAAAACGATCAGGCTGGCAAGAGCTACAAGACCACGGGCCGTGTGACCAAAATCGATGGTGATAAGATCACGCTCAATCACGCTCCGGTGCCGGAGTTGAGTTGGCCGAGCATGGTCATGCCTTTTGAACTGGAAGACGCGGCGTTGACCGCCGTTGTCGAAGTCGGAGATGAGGTAGAATTTTCCTTCACACAGCACGATACGGGACCGCGCCTCGTGTCGATCAGAAAGGTGGGCCGATGATCGCCCGGATTATCGACCTCTCGATCGCCAACCGGTTTATCATCGTTCTGGCCGCAATCGCTGTCACGCTCGCCGGTTTCTGGGCGGTGCGTGCAACCCCAGTTGATGCCATTCCAGACCTGTCCGATGTGCAGGTCGTGGTGCGTTCAAATTATGCCGGCCAAGCTCCGCGCATCGTCGAAGATCAGGTGACCTATCCCCTGGCCACCACCATGCTTTCCGTCCCGGGAGCGCAGACGGTGCGCGGCTATTCGATGTTCGGCGACAGCTACGTCTACATCATCTTCGAAGACGGTACCGATCTGTATTGGGCGAGGTCGCGTGTTCTCGAATATCTCAATCAGGTCGAGGGCGAGCTGCCCGAAGGTGTGACCACTGCGCTCGGACCCGATGCGACTGGGGTGGGATGGATCTACGAATACGCTCTGGTCGACCGCACGGGCGGGAATGATCTTGCGGGCCTCAGGAGCCTGCAAGACTGGTTCCTGCGCTACGAACTTCAGACCATTCCCGGCATCGCCGAAGTGGCGAGCGTGGGCGGAATGGTGAAACAATATCAAGTGGTTCTTGAACCCTATCGCATGGCATCGCTTGGTGTGACCCACAGCCAGGTTGTGAGCGCAATACAGGCGGCCAACCAGGAGGCCGGCGGTTCGGTGGTCGAGACTGGGGAGGCTGAGTTTATGGTTCGCGCGTCGGGCTATATCGAAGGACTCGACGACTTTCGCCAGATCCCGCTGAAGACGGTCGGCAATGGAATTCCAGTCACCCTTTCTGATGTTGCAACGATCCAGCTCGGCCCAGAAATGCGCCGGGGGATCGCGGAGCTAAATGGAGAAGGCGAAGTCGCAGGCGGCATCATTGTGCTGCGCCAAGGCGAAGATGCGCGCGCCACGATCACGGCGGTCGAAGAAAAGCTGGAGATACTCAAGGCGAGCCTGCCCGAAGGGGTCGAGATCGTCACGACCTATGATCGTTCACAGCTGATCGACGCCTCGATCGACAACCTCACCGGAAAGCTGATTGCTGAATTCATTATTGTTGCAATCGTCTGCGCACTATTCCTTTGGCACATGCGCTCCGCTCTGGTTGCGATTGTCACTCTGCCACTGGGTGTCCTCGCCGCCTTCATTGTTATGCGCATTCAAGGAGTGGATGCGAACATCATGTCGCTGGGCGGCATCGCGATTGCCATTGGCGCAATGGTCGATGCGGCAATCGTCATGATCGAGAACGCGCACAAGCACATCGAGCACTGGGAACGCGACAATCCGGATTCCGAACTTTCAAAGGGGGAACGATGGCGCCTCGTCGCTGACGCTTCGAAAGAAGTTGGGCCGGCCCTGTTCTTTAGTCTGCTCATCATAACCCTCTCCTTTCTGCCGGTGTTTACCCTGCAGGCGCAAGAGGGACGCCTTTTCGCACCGCTTGCCTTTACCAAGACCTATGCGATGGCGGCGGCAGCGATCCTGTCGGTGACCTTGGTTCCGGTTCTGATGGGATGGCTCGTCCGGGGTAAGATACCGTCGGAAGATTCCAATATCCTCAACCGCTGGCTGACCAAAGCCTACCGCCCCGGCCTCGACTGGGTCATGAAACGCCCAAAAGCGACGCTGGTAATCGCAGGGCTGGTTTTCCTCACCGCATTGGTCCCGTTCAGCCGCTTGGGCGGCGAGTTCTTGCCTCCGCTTGATGAAGGGGACTTACTCTACATGCCAAGCGCGCTGCCGGGGCTATCGCCAGGGGAAGCATCGGCGCTGCTTCAGCGGACGGACAGGCTCATCAAATCAGTGCCAGAAGTCGAGACCGTCTTCGGCAAGGCTGGCCGCGCGGATACGGCCACTGACCCCGCGCCGCTGACGATGTTCGAGACCACTATCCGGTTCAAGCCGCGCGAGGAATGGCGTGCTGGAATGACTCCCGAAAAGCTGGTCGATGAGCTGGACAAGGCCGTTCAGGTACCCGGCCTCGCAAATGTCTGGGTGCCTCCCATACGCAACCGTATCGACATGTTGGCCACCGGGATCAAAAGCCCGATCGGGGTCAAGGTCTCAGGTGAGAATCTGGCAGAAATCGAGCGCGTCGCGTTGCAGATCGAGAATGTTGCCAAACAAGTTCCGGGCGTGAGCTCAGCGCTTGCAGAGCGTTTGTCAGGAGGGCGCTACATCGATGTGGACATCGACCGGATCGCTGCGTCCCGCTACGGCCTCAATATTGCCGATGTCCAACAGATCGTATCCGGAGCCATAGGCGGCGCGAATATCGGGCGCACGGTCGAGGGACTGGCGCGCTATCCAATCAACGTTCGTTATCCTCGCGAAATCCGCGACAGTGTAGACGAAATCCGTGCTCTGCCAGTGCTTACTCCCGCTGGTCAGCAGATTGCATTGGGGACAGTTGCGCAGGTGAGCGTGAGCGATGGCCCACCAATGCTCAAGAACGAACAAGGCCGTCTCGTCAGTGCGGTCTATGTCGATGTTCGCGGGCGCGACCTCGCTTCAGTAGTGGGCGACTTGCAGACCGCCGTGGCCGACGGTGTCGATTTGCCTGCAGGCGTAAGCCTTTCTTACGCGGGACAATTTGAATATCTCACTCGGGCCTATGAGCGTCTGCAGATTGTCATTCCGGCCACGCTCGGCATCATTTTCTTGCTGCTCTATCTGATCTTCCGCCGCGTCGATGAAGCGATGTTGGTTATGGGAACTCTGCCTTTTGCCCTCACGGGCGGCTTCTGGCTGCTTTACCTCTTGGGTTACAATCAGTCGGTCGCAACAGCGGTCGGCTTCATCGCCCTTGCCGGTGTCTCAGCAGAGTTCGGCGTCGTGATGCTGATCTATCTAAAGGCCGCGATGGAGCGACATTCCGGTGAGCCAACCGCGGAATCCGTTACCAAATCGATTAGGGAGGGCGCGCTTCTTCGCGTTCGGCCAAAGGCGATGACCGTTGCCGTCATTCTGGCTGGCCTGTTCCCGATCCTGGTTGGCACTGGGGCAGGTTCAGAAGTTATGAGCCGGATTGCCGCGCCGATGATCGGCGGCATGATCACCGCGCCCTTGTTGTCCATGTTCGTACTACCCGCCGCTTACCTCTTGATGCGGCGCCCCCGGCCTGAACGGCCATCACAATCCGAAGGAGAAGAAGAATGCGTTCCACAACCCGCTTAACCCTACTGGTTGCCCCATTGATGCTGGCAGCGTGCGACAGCAGTGCAGAAATGACTGAGCACGAAGGCATGGCAATGGACGACAGCGCCATGTCGAGCATGAATGACGGCATGGAGAACGGTGCGGAAGCCAAGAGCGCGACCGCCAAAGGCACTGTGACTGCCATCGACGCCGAAGCAGGCACAGTCACTATCGACCATGAGGCGGTTCCTGAACTCGCATGGCCCGAGATGGTCATGGCTTTTGACGCCACCGAGGAAGTTCGCGGTAACGTCGCTGTCGGCGACACCGTCACGTTCGAATTCAGCACCGGCGAAGAAGGCAACACAGTCACTTCGATCACAGCGCAATGATCAAGTGCTAGTGAGCTGCCCCACCAAGTGCCAACCCGAGGAATGGAGATGCTAAATTGGCAAAACCTGTGATGCTGCGCTTCGCCAAATGGCACATCTGGCTAGGTTGGCTGGTGGGTATCCCGATCTTGATGTGGATGGCGAGCGGCCTGTTCATGGCCGCTCGCCCGATCGAAGAGGTGCGCGGCAATCATCTGCTCATTGCCTCTGATCAGCCTGCTGTCGCTTTGCCGTCCGATGTGGTCCCAGAGATCGATCAGCCTATGAAGGAGATGCGCGCTTTCATGCAAGACGGGCGAGCGGTCATGATGGTGACTGCGATGGATGGAAGCATCACCCGAGTTGACTGGGAAAGCCGTACACCCTTGCCGCCAGTGGATGAGGCTGGAGCTCGGTCAATCGTAGCCGAGCAGATCGTCGGTGGTATCAATGTCAGCACAGTGCGCCTGTTTGAGGCGAATAATGCGCCATTCGACTTCCGCCGCCCATTACTTGTTTGGCAGGTCGTTCTGGACGAGGGCACGCATGTTTATGTCGGCCGCGACACGGGTCAGATCGAAGCGGTCCGCACGCGCTGGTGGCGCGCATTTGACTTCATGTGGGGACTCCACATCATGGATTTGCGGACGCGCGAGGACACGAGCCATCCAATCCTAATTCTGTTTGCCGCACTCGGTGTCTTCGCGAGCATACTTGGCTGCATTCTCATGTTCCGCAGGCGCAAAGCCCGCGTCACAGCTAAGTAGACGCACCAAGAGCGATCGAGTTGGCTAAGGCAAAGATACATTTGGACTAGAGACATCGGTCCTGGTCGCCATTTGCGGTGGCAGTGATTGGGCCGTGTCCAGAATGTCTGCTTTGGTTTTCATGTACGCGAAAAGCCGACATTCAGCTTGCGACCCATTTGCCGACATAAACTTGCTGCGAACCCATATTGAAAAGAATGAAAAGCGCCGTGCCGAGAGATCTCTCGGCTGTGCGTCAGCCATCGCAGCAATTGCCTTCTTGAATTGGCGGACATGGCACATCGGCGAAAGAACAAAAGACGCAACAATCACCTTCGTTGGGTCGCAATTTTTGGTCACACCCTTTGCAGTCGTAGAAATACCAGCAGGCGTCCGTTGGCATCGTTTCGGTCTCGGAAGGGCCGCAATGCGTGCAGGTTAGTGTCGAGCGAAGGATAGTCATGAGTTCAGCCAAATCTGCAGGGGGCCTTCAAAATAGGTTTTCCAAGCCACTGATAGCACGAGCAGAAGAGTTGCCAGTGCCAATACGATAGTCGTCGATCTAGCTACTGACCCTCTAGACCAATTGCGCAAGACGAGCATCCAGCCTGCGGCAATGGCAGCCCCCCGCCACAATTGTTAGCGGCCAGTGATACGGCACAAGGAATGAAAGCCCGCTGGCCCCAATCCCGAGCGACACGAATACAAGGGGAAGGACGAAGCACGCGGCGGCAGAGACCAAGGCGGCGCTGCTTGCGAATATCCCTCCGAAAACAATGCTTTTCTCAGTCGCAGCTTGTCCGCCGGGCTTTTCTGATTCTGATGTCGTCATTGGTCGAGTCTCACTGATTTTGACCCGTTATCGCACCTGTAGTAACTATAGGATCAAGGAGTTTTTTGGATGACCAACCCAAACAGCCTGTCGCGCGGCCAACTTGCTCGTGAAACGGGAATCAACAGTGAAACGATCCTGTATTACGAAAAATCTGGAATTTTGCCTGCGCCACCTCGGTCCGCAGGCGGACACCGGGTCTACAACGACACGCATGTTCAGACCTTGGGTTTCATCAAGCGCGCGCGTGGTTTGGGGTTTGCGCCAAAAGAGGTGCGAGCAATCCTCGGACTACATGATGAGGGCGATCAGCCCTGTGAGAAAGTGAAGCAAATCGCTGCACAACACCTTGAACAGGTCAGGTCAAAAATCGCTGACCTGCGGCAAATAGAAGGGCTTCTTAGTAAGACAGTCGATCAATGTGCAGTCGAAACTGACGACCAGTGCGCAGTTCTGGAATTGCTTGAAGGCAAAGACATCAGTAGATGACTACTCCCATCTACCAGAACCGGCCATGGGTTGATGGCTCAAACTGGGCCGGTTGCCGACTGTCCGCTTTTGCGGCGCAGGGTCGGGAGCTGACCTTCAGCACCCGACCCATTTGCGGTCGCTGGTCCAACCGGCATCGAAAGCGCTTCGTCTATTTTGGCGAAGAAGAGTAGTAAAAATGCCCGCCAACGCGCCTTCGATTGCTAGCTCTCTGATCAGTGCAAATGACACCTCTGGCCACTCTAACGCTATCGCACCAGCACGCGCCAAGAACACGCACGCGAACAAAGATGCCGCTAGCCAAAGCCGAGAATGAAGCGGAACGCCGAACCTACCGCCCAGACACATGAACAGTCCGAGCCCGATTTCGCCGCCTCCAATCATTGAGCGCAGAGCAATCTTCGCGGACGGCTTCGCAACATCGATACCGTACAGTTCCGTAAATACCTCAGGATCGGCAAACGACCAGACGCCCAAGATAAGAAGCAGCAAGCCTGAGCCTGCTACCATCACCTCCGCAACGGTCGAAATCCTCACCGCCCTCATACGAACCGCGCAACTGATGATTTGTAGCGCCGAAATTCATCGCCGTATTGTCGCTCTAGCCAGCGCTCCTCAAGGAATGGTGCGAGCACATACAAGAGAGCCCAAAAAGTAAGCAGGATAGTCACACTCAGCTGTCCAAGGACTAGGCTCCAGCCCAGCAAGCCAACCCACGTTGCCACATAAACCGGGTTGCGACTGATCGCGAACCAACCGTCTGTTACCAAACCTTTCTTTTCACCGAACGCATTGCGCCAGCCCATTTGCAGTGTGATGCGCAGAGCTAGTCCGAAGCCTGCTACGAATAGCAAGCCTCCAATGGCTTGCCGCGACAATCCGGTGGTCTCGTTGGCTATCTGGAACTCCAGAAACGATAGGACAACGAGCGGGTAGAGAAACAACCGGAAGAGGGCCAAGAACGTGCGGTGTTGCCAGCTCTTCGCTACCGGCGGCGGCCAGAACTCAAAGCGACCCGATAGTTTGGATACGGCGGCAAGTGCGACGATCGCCAGCACAGCCAACAATGAAATACCGAACGCAACAAGTGAGTAGGTGCTGGATAATCCCAACCAGTTCACAGCCAGCGCCTCACACGTTTGCGATACGCGGAATAGTCTTGGCCAAAAACCTTCCCAAGCGCCTCTTCCTCCGGCTTGATCTGAAGGACCGTGATGGAGGCTACAAACAGCACCGGCCCAATGATCGCCAAAGCATTGGCTAGGTAGAGCGCCCACGCGAACAGAACGAGTGCCATACCGAGATACATCGGGTTGCGCGTGAACCGAAAGAGACCGGACACGACCAGCGTGTCCGCCTGCTCAGGCTCGAGCGGATTGACGGTTGTCTCGTTCCGCGAGAAGTCCAGTACGGCAGTAAGCAAAATTGCCGAGCCGATCACTAGCAGTCCGATCGCAACAAGGCTTAGCCAGCCAAGTGAGATCGAGGCTTGTGGCAGTAGGGCGGCCAAGGCCCAGCTTATCAACGCAAAAATGGCGGCTTGTAGTAACGGCGGGATGCGAAGCTTCATTTGCTCTCTCCCACCTGCGACAGTCCTACAGCGTTTCGCCAGCCTCCACTTTCTTCCAACGCTTGGCCAATGATTGAATAAGAGGATCGGAAGAACAGACCTGCAAGGATCGCAGCGACGATCAGGTCAGGAATGGCCGATTGCGTCACTGCAACCAAACCACCTGCTATGATGACGCCGATATTGCCGATGGCATCATTGCGCGAGCACAGCCAAACGGAGCGCACATTGCTGTCTCCATCGCGCCAACGCAATAAGATAACTACCGAGAACAGATTGGCAGCCAACGCCAGAAAACCGACCCAGCCCATTGTGGAGGCTTCAGGCGGCGTGGCATCAAAGAAACTGATCGCGGTCGAGATCAATACAAAGATGGCCATTGCCGACAGGGAAAGTCCCTTGAGCAAAGCCGCACGCGCTCTGATGATCAAGGCAGAGCCGATCACAGCCAGGCTGATCGCATAGGTTACGGAATCTGCGGCAAAGTCCAGCGCGTCGGCTTTCAAAGCCTGCGAACCGGAAAGATAACCGGCTGCAAACTCGATCCCGAACATGATTCCATTGATTATGATGACCGCGATCAACGCCCGTTTGTAGGCTGGAGACACGCCATCAAATGATTTGTTTTCGCAACATTCGCTCATTTCAAACTCGACTCATTGATTACCAATGAACCCATGATACAATCTACAGCGACTGTAGAAGCAAGAACAAAAATGGAGCGAGATTTGAAGAGCATCGGAGCCTTGTCCAAGGCCACAAATGTCAAAGTGACGACTATCCGCTACTATGAAAGCATTGGGCTGTTGGCGGAGCCTGAGCGCACCGAGAGTGGTCGCCGCGTCTATGGCAAAGAGACTTTTGAGCGGCTGCGTTTTATTCGGCATGCGCGCGATTTAGGTTTCGAGATCGACGCCATTCGGGAGCTTATCGAGCTGCAAGCCAGCGAGGAACAGGATTGCAGTCATGTTGATGGGATTGCACGCCGCCACCTTACCGGTGTGCGAAACCGGATTGAGCGACTTCGATCACTCGAAAACGAGTTGGAGAGGATGCTCGACCAATGCCGAGGCGGAAAGATTGAGCAGTGCGCGATCATGGAAAGCCTTGCCGATCATGAGCATTGCATCAGCGACCGGCATGAGAAATTGGATAATCGGATCCCAGTTGGCTGACTGGTTCATTTCGAATCCGGCGAAGCGGCTCTAAGTTCTTCATCACATTCGATTGTTGCTATCAACGATGAGACATCCCTCGAAGATCGCGTGCTCGATTTGGAACCTATCCTCGAGCATCGCACGAGAAGACGCCTAGATGATTTCGAACCGCTCAACTAACGTGAATGCAGGTATAATGTGAGTTTCAGCGTGGGACGTGTGAGGATCGCGGATTTCCTAAAAGCTGACCCGCGCACCACCTACGAACCGCCGTGGCACCCCGGGACGCAGACCGAAGGGACGCCTGCTCACGGCATATTGATTGTCGAGAACATTGTCGACGCGTGCAAACAGGGAAAACGTGTCAGTAAGCGCGTAACTTCCCGCAATATCGACGACGATGCGATCATCGATCCTCTCGTTTTCAGCAACGGCTCCGTTTCCAGGATCGTCGCGCAACTCGGAAACGTAGTTGGCGCCAAAGGTGGCTGCCGCGCGTCCCATGTTTACCCCCGCTTCGGCATAAACCTGATGGCGAGCGATGTAAGGCAGGTCATCGCCTTCGTTCACATCGCCAAAGAATTCGCTGTCGAAGCTGCTGTCGAATTCTGCATCCGTAAACGTGTAGGCAAGCGACAGGGGGAATGAGATGGAATTGGAAAGGCGAGGTTCAGCAGCCGCCGACAGTTCCAAGCCTTTGACCGTAATCGCGCCGCCATTAAACTGATCGCCAATGTCACCGACGCTGCAGCCCACGGATTGAGTGCAGTTGCCCAGAAGGTTCAAGTAGTCATTGTAGAAGCCGATCGCGGAGACCTGGACCTTGTCGCTCCGATAGCGGACCCCGGCTTCGTAGTTCCAGCTTTCTTCGGCCCGTGCATCAGGATTGCCGGGACCGGGAGGCGAGAAACCGCGCGACACACCTGCCAGCAATATGGCATCACCCAATTCGTAGGTGGCGCCAAGACCTGGCAACCACTGATCGATATTGGTCTGACGGACACGTGTAGGCCCATTCGAGCGATCCGGGTCCGACCCGGCATAGTCGAGCCGGGTCAGGTCAATCCCTTCATACCTCAAGCCGGGAGTCAGGGTCAGGGCACCGATCTCGATCCGGTCCTCGATATAAAACGCGATCGCCTTTGCTTTCGCTTCCCGGTTGGCTTGCTGACCAAGATCGGTCTGCAGTTCGAAGACGAGATCACCCCCGATCTGTGAGTAGAATTCCTCGTTTTGCAGCCTGTCTTCCTCATCCTCGTGGTAGCGGACAGATACGGCAAGGTTGTGCCTCGCGCCGCCAATCCCAAAGGGGCGCTCAAGCGAAATCTGAGCGCCTTCGCTGCGATAGACGCGGTTGTTGTTCCGTATGCGAACCGCGCCCTCGAAGCTATCCGCCCCGCGCAAGATGCTAAGCGCACCGGCATTGTCCTCTGGATTAACGAAAACCGAGCTAATTGAATCGAAGCTGCCATCGCCGTCGAAGTCGATATCCTGGAGCTTGGACCAGCTGCGGGCAAAGTCGTTACGGTACAGCGTAGCTGTGATCCTCGTTTCGTCAGGAAACGCCAAGCTGCCGGTAACGCGATATTGATCGTGCTCACCGGAAAAAGCGTCGCGCTGGCTTGCCGCATAGCGACGATAGGGCTCTGTGGCGAAATCGGTATCGGCCAGTCCAAGGTACGTCTCGTTGGCTTCAAGGTCCGATCGGCCATAGACGAATTCCAGTCGTGCCTCGACAGGCGCGTCCGGTGCTGTGTGAACAGCCAGGCGGCCACGGTAATCCTGTCGCTCGAAGCCGGTGTCGGCGTCGGGACGCCCATCGATCGTCTTGAAGCCGTCGCTTCCCTGCTGGTAGGTTTCGAGCAACGCGCCGACGTAGTCCGTGTCTCCACCGACCCAGGCCTGCCCCTGATAATAGTCGCGCGACCCGTATTGCCCGGAGGCGAAGCCAGACAGCCCGTCGGTCGGAATATCGGTCGACCGAAGATTGACCGCCCCGCCAATCGTACGGGGGCCATAGCGAATGGCAGCAGCGCCTTTCGTAACCTCGACCGCTTGCATGCGTCCGATGGCCGGGAAATAGTAAGCGGCCGGAGCAGCATAGGGAGCAGGCGCAATTAGAACGCCGTCTTCCATCAGAGTAATATTGCTTGAGCGTTCGACCGGACTACCGCGCAGACCGATGTTGGGGAACAGGCCGAACCCATCTTCTTCCTGCGTATTAACGCCGGGAACCTGTCGCAGGACGCGGTTTACGTCGCCGTGATCGAACCGGCGCAAATCCTCGGTGTCGATCAGATCGGCCGAGCCCGCGATGCGATAGGGATCAATACGGCCGCCGATCACGATGATTGATCCGCTCGTATTGTCTTCGCGGTCGTCCGCAAATTGCTCGGCTCCGCTCTCTTCGCTCTCAGGCCCGGTATGTTCCTGGGCCAACGCGGGGGTGGATAGGGCGATCGCCAAGGACGAGACGGCGGCACGATACATAAACACTTCCTGTTCTCCGATTTGGAGATCGCTCCCTACCTTTAATGCAAATGACTCGCAAGAGCAAAAAGGTCTTTTCGGGGTTTTCCGTAGAGGTTAATTTGCGGTGATGCAGTGTAAGCCGTCAGCTATCTGCGGAATGGATTTTGTGGAGTTATTGGCCGCTCTCCTGCGCTTGCCCATCATCAAGCGGATCGGCCGGGTCTATCCGTCCTTGTATCCAAGCAATCGCAGAGCATTGAACACGACCAGCAAAGTCGATCCCTCATGTGCTATGACTGCGGGGCCGATACCCAGGCCGAAGATCGTCGCCGGAACGAGGATCGCCACGATGCCTAAACTGACATAAACGTTCTGCCTGATTATCGCTCGCGATTTGCGCGAGAGCCCGACAGCAAACGGAAGGTGGCGAAGATCGTCCGCCATCAGGGCGACATCGGCTGTTTCAAGCGCGACGTCCGATCCTGCCGCGCCCATTGCGATGCCAACGGTAGCCTTAGCCATCGCTGGCGCATCGTTTACGCCATCGCCGACCATTGCAACTTTCGCTTCGCGGCTGAGCGCGTCGATCGTATCGACCTTGTCCTGCGGCATCAGATCGCCGCGGGCTTCGTCGAGACCAACCTCTCGGCCGATGGCCTCCGCCACTTTGGTGTGATCGCCCGAAATCATCAGCATCCGCTCGATCCCCAATGAGCGCAGCTCTGCAAGCGCCTCTCTTGCCCCTTCACGCGCCGTATCCATCAAACCGATAACGCCTAGGTCGCGATCACCGAGACGCACTGCCATGGTTGTTCGGCCTTGCTCGCGCAGCCGGGCAATTGCATCTACCGCCGCAAGGTCTAGTGGCTCGATCCCGCCAGCTCCGAACATCTCGGCCTTACCGATCCACGCAGTTTCGCCGTTCAGCTGGGCGGTCACACCCCGACCCGTAAGGCTTTTCAGATCGGAGGCTTTCGCGAAAACCCGGCCCTCTAGCCGGTCCAAGCCGTCGCGGACAACGGCCTGCGCCAATGGATGATCGCTCAAGCGTTCGACAGCAACAGCGACCGAGAGCAATTGCTCTTCAGATGCCGCGCCGATGGGGATCACATCCGTGATGTGGGGCTCGCCCTCGGTAAGCGTCCCGGTCTTGTCGAAAGCCATAGCCTTCAGCGTGCCGAGATCCTCGAGCGCCGCACCGCCCTTTATGAGCACTCCGCCGCGTGCAGCGCGCGCCACGCCGGAAAGGACCGCGCTCGGTGTGGCAATGGCCAATGCGCATGGGCTGGCTGCCACGAGAACGGCCATGGAGCGATAGAAACTCTCGCTGAATGGCTCGTCAATCACGAACGGGGCGAAGAGCAGCAATACAGCCAGCGCCAGCACCAGCGGCACGAATATTCGTTCGAACTTGTCGGTCATCCGCTGCGTGGGAGAGCGCTCAGTCTCCGCCGTCGCCACCAGTTCGGCCACCTTGCTGAGCGTGCTCTCGCTCGCTTTGCGCGTGACTTCGATCTCAAGCGCGCCGCTACCATTGATGGTGCCTGCGAACACTTGTGATTGGGCCGCGATTGTCGTGGTGTTTTGTCGAGCTAATGCCCGATCGGAAACCGGTCGCTTGTCCACGGGCATGCTCTCGCCGGTGACCGGTGCCTGATTGATCGCGGATTGGCCATCGATAACGAAACCGTCAGCCGCAAGGCGCTCGTTCGGCCTCACAAGCACCACATCTCCGACCACCAGTTCCTCTACCGGCACGATAATCTGTTCGCCCGCGCGCAACAGCGTGGCCGTGTCGGGAGCAAGCTCCGCCAGCGCATCGATGGCACGCTTGGCGCGGCCCATCGCATAATTTTCGAGCGCATGACCGATACTGAACAAGAACAGTAGCAGGGCGCCTTCGGCGAATTCGCCTAGGATTGCCGCGCCGGTCGCGGCAACCAGCATCAGGGAGTCGATCTTGAACCTGCGCGCCCGCGCGTTATCGATCGCTTCCTTGAGGGTATAGAAACCCCCGAAGAAATAGGCAGCCACGTAACACGCTAGCGGAGCCCAATCTGCACCATTCTCGACAAGCTTTTCAATGGCGAAGCCAACCGCGAGAAAAGCACCGGATAGCAAAGCAAATATGAGCTCGGTGCGTTCCCCGAAGATTCCGCCATGGGCATGTTCGTGAGCGGCACCATTCGGTGGGCCTGATGTTTTGTCGTTCAACTTCGTTTCCAATGATTGTCGCTGCTAGCCTGAGCTAAGCGGGTGGCTTCGTATGTTTGAGCGGGAAAAAGAAACTCAATGCTCATGCCGCGCTCCCGCGTGAGTACCGCGATTTGCCCTATGCTCTGCAATCAGAGCCGGTTCGCATTCGGTTTCCTGACAAGGCTCCAAAGTTGCGTGCTGAATATGGAAATCGACGGCTAGGTCTTCCTTGACGCGGCTCTTCAGGTCTTCAAATGCAGCCAGAGTGTCCGTTTCAAGAACGAGATGAGCTTCGAGCGCGCGAGCATGTTCACCCAGATTCCAGACATGCAGATGATGAACGCTCCTCACACCATCCTGCTCCTCCAGCGCTTTGACAATCCGGTCGAATTCGACATCGTCGGGCACGGCGCCCATCAGCAGCCGGACAGTTCGGGGCATAAGCGTAAGCCCCTGCCAGATTACATAGCCCGCGATGATCAGGGTGATGACGAGGTCGGCGATGAAGAGGTCATACAGCAGGATGAGAACGCCAGCGACGATCACACCCACCGACGCCAAAGCATCGGAGACATTGTGCAGGAAGGCGGCCTTCATGTTGATACTGTCGTGCGATCCCCGATAGACAATGAAAGCGGTGACAAGATCGATCACGAGCGCGATGCCGGCCACCCAGATCACGGTCCACCCTTCGATCGGTTGGGGTTCGGCAAAGCGATTGATTGCTTCGACCAGCAGGTAGAAACCAATAATAAGCAATGTTGTCAGGTTGATGAGCGCGGCAACGACCTCCCCCTGCGCATATCCGAAGGTCATCAGCTTGTCGGCGGGTCGACGACCGATCCGTCGAGCAAACCAGGCCAGGCCAAGCGAAGCTGCATCGCTGAAATTATGCAGCGCGTCGGCGATGAGCGCCAGTGAGCCCGAAACGATACCGCCGATGATCTGCGCGGCCGTTAGCAGGACGTTGATCGCGACGGCAAAGATAAGCTGGCGATCGCTGAGATTCTCTTCGCCGTGACTATGCCCAGCATGATTGCGGGATTGCCCCATTATTGGTCTCCTGTGCCTGGCTGTGGACCGTTCGAGGTTGCCAACGGTCGCTCTGCGGGGTGCTCCAAGCCAGACCTCGAGACGTCTAGCGCATCGAAGACTTCACCGGCTCCGGCTGCGAGGAGCGCGTAAATGGCGAACCCACCGAGAAATGCGATCAATGAACTCATCTGCGACGCAGCAGACACTTGCGGAGTGAAAATCAGGGTTCTTGCCGCAGCAACAAGGAGTAGCCCCCCGAAAAATGCGAGGAGGAACGGCAAACCGTAATTTTCGACGCTGTGTATTACCCAAAACGCGAGAAGCGCCGCCGCGTTAAAGGCCAGAGCGTACATGACGATGGCCGCGATGCGATCCATTCGCCGCAATTCTAAGGGCATCAATCCAACGGCAAACCGACGGGAGGTCGAAATATTCACCGCAGCCAAACCGATAGCCACGAGTATTGCAAGCGTCACGGAGGCGGCCGCAACTAGACCCAGCGCGATGCCAGATCCGATCAGATCGATGATCGCCACCGCTGACACTGCGGCATCAGGTGAGGGATCATCGCTTCTCCCATGCAGCCGCTTTCGTCTATCCCCGGCACGACGACCAAAGGTCTCAGCGATCCGGCAAAGTAGAATATAGGTCGATCCACCCGCCATAAAAAGTAGAGGAACAAGCCAACGCTCAACTGTTGACTGCACAAATGGCGTGAATAGCACAGCTACGAGCGCAAACAGGACGCCAGAAGCGCCCGAAGGCAGCAAGTCCAGCCGGCGCAATTCGGAGCCAGCTCTTTCTGCCAAAACTGCTCCGACGATCAAGCCGACACTTGCGAACGTCGTCAGCAGCAGGACGTGCGATCGGCCTTGCGCCGCGAATATGGTGTCGGCAATGGTCACTTGGCGGCTTCATGAGGAACAGCGCAGAACGTATAAGAAGGGTGAACACTGAGACGGAGAAGCCCCACTGTTTTCGCGGCTCCTACGAAGGGGGCCAATAGGCGCTCCACGCCTGGGAAAACTGCCCGTACTGCCATCACTTCCGTAACCCCGTGTGCTGCGTTTTCTTTTCATCGTGATTGTCCATATGCGCGTCGCGCAAGATCTCGATCCCGCCATAGACAGCGATACACGCAACCCCGATCCCGACGACGAGATCGGGCCAGTTCGCCTCGGTCACCAGCACGATGATGCCCGCAATAATGATACCGCCATTGGCCACGAAATCATTGAAACTGAAAGTCGTAGCTGCACGCAAGTTCACATCCTTGTCCTGCATTTTTTGCAGCAGCCGCAGGCAGATAAGATTGACCACTGCGGCAACCGCAGCCATCGCCAGCATCATAACTCCCACTGGCTCTGACCCATCGAGGAACCTCCGGATCGCATCGAGCACGACGCCGCCCGCGAATACGAGGAGCATGACACCGGAGAAGCGGGCGGCACCGCGCTTCCAGGTCCGCGAACGGGTAAGCGCCAGCAGGCTTAGACCATAGACGACAGCGTCGGATGAGTTGTCGAGCCCATTGGCGATCAACGCGTTGGAATCGCCGACGGCCCCGGTAATGAAGAAGCCCGCAGCGATGGTCACGTTGAGCCACAGGACAATCCAAAGTGTGCGGCGCCTCTCAGCGGAATCGAGCTTGAGTTTACTTTCGCCGCTCATGACACATCCTCGTTTTCACGTGCCCAATTTTCGGCCGGGCGTCTCTCGACAGTCAGGTGACGCACGGGCATCGCACGCGCATGCCTTTCGAAGGGCATATGCACATGGGTGTAGGCAATTGCTTCGCCTTCATCCCGCCAAATGCCGGCTGCGGATGGCTGTCCATCGGGCAACCGGACTTCCGCATGGAACCCGTCGGCGAATAACACCCAGACTGGGCCTGCATCACACGAGGGCTGATCGCCAAGGCTCCAGAGGGCGGCAATCGGATTGGATTGCTGGGCATAGGCAGGCCCAGCCAGCCCAAACGCGATCAGCGGCAGGACAAGCATTCTCGCAAGCCTTATCGGTTTTCCCTTCATGTTATTTCGCCCAATTCGCGCTGCTCATCGCGCGTGACGTTGCGACGCAGGCGGTCCCACCATTTTTCGCGCCAGCTGCGCTCATCGTCAGAGCGGTGCAGCACGAGGCGGGCGATCGCGGGCAGAACGAACAGAGTCAGCGCCGTTGCGGTGATCAGTCCGCCGATAACCACCGTAGCCAAGGGACGTTGCACCTCAGCACCTGTTCCTGTGGCAATCGCCATCGGCACAAAACCCAGCGACGCCACCAACGCGGTCATGAGCACCGGTCGCAGTCGCGCCAGCGCGCCATCGGCGATCGCCTCATCGAGCGGCATCCCGCTGTCGAGTCGCTGTCGGATCGCGGTCATCATGACGAGACCGTTGAGCACCGCCACGCCGGAAAGCGCGATAAAGCCGACCGCGGCAGACACCGAGAATGGCAAGCCTCGCAGCGCGAGCGCGAACACGCCCCCGGCCAAGGCCATCGGAATGGCGCTGAACACCGCCAGGGCCGAAACCCATCCGCCGAGCGCCATGAACAGCAACAACAGGACCAGCGCGAAGCAGACAGGCACGACAATTGCGAGGCGTGCCTGGGCCGCTTGGAGGTTCTGATACTGGCCACCCCATTCGATGAAGGATGCAGGCGGCATATCGACCCCAGCCGCGACGCCCTCTTGCGCTTCTTCGACAAAGGAACCGAGATCGCGTTCACGGACATTGGCCGACACGATTACGAGCCGGCGCCCCTGTTCACGTCGGACCTCTGCGAGGCCATCGACCACCTGAAAATCGGCCAATGTCCGCAAGGGAACTGTGACGCCGTTTTCAAGCACGATCGGGAGCGCGCCGAGCTGGTCGAAATCGTCGCGCGTCGCATCCTCGAGGCGCACGACAACATCGAAACGGCGATCGCCCTCGAACACTAGTCCTGCTGGCCGCCCGCCGAGCGCGATCGCAACCGACTGTGCCACCTCCTCGACAGTCAGACCATAGCGCGCAATGGTCGGGCGATCGAAGGCGATGTCCAGCGTCGGAAAGCCCGTCACCTGCTGCACCTTCACGTCCGCGGCGCCTTCGACGCCTCGAAGCACGCCCGCGACCTCACCCGCCGCTTCGGTAAGCGCAGTGAGATCATCGCCGTAGAGCTTGACCGCTACATCGCCGCGCACACCGGCGATCAGCTCGTTGAAGCGCAGCTCGATAGGCTGGCTGAACTCGTAGAGATTGCCGATGAGGCCTCCGAGCGCGCTTTCCATTTCACCAACAAGCTCATCCTTGGGCAAATCGGGATCGGGCCATTCGTCGCGAGGCTTCAGGATAACATAGGCATCCGAAGCATTGGGCGGCATCGGGTCACTGGCGACCTCCGCCGTGCCGGTCCGCGAGAATACCAGTTCGACCTGCGGGAATTCCTCGAGCCTGTCTTCCACTTTGCGCTGCATGGCCACCGACCGTTCCAGCGATGTCGAGGGGATCCGCAACGACTGCACAGCGAGATCACGCTCGTCGAGCTGCGGGGTGAACTCGCTACCGAGAAAGGTGAACATAACCGCTGCTACAGCAAAGATGCCGACACCGGTGCCTATCATCGGCCAGGGCCGTGCGATGGCTTTACGCACGGCGGGACCATAGCGCTCCTTCGCCATGCGAATGGGTTTCACTTCCTTCTCGGTCAGCTTCTTGTTGAGAAGCACTGCGATCATCGCTGGCACAAAAGTGAGCGACAGGACGAAGGCCGAAGCCAGCGCGAGCATCATGGTGATCGCCATCGGCGAGAACGTTTTGCCCTCGACACCAGTAAAGGTGAGCAGTGGCGCAAAGACGAGAAAAATGATTGCCTGCCCGTATACGGTCGGCTTGATCATTTCCTGAGCGGCAAGCCGCGTCTCAGTCAGCCGCTCGCCCAAGGTGAGCAATCGGCCCTCCCGGTGCTGCCGTGCTGAAAGCCGGGCAACGCTGTTCTCGACGATGATCACAGCGCCATCCACGATCAGCCCGAAGTCGAGGGCGCCGAGGCTCATCAAATTGCCCGAGACACCGAGCCTGTTCATGCCGATCGCTGCCATGAGCATCGATACCGGAATGACCAGCGCGGTTATGATTGCCGCACGAATGTTGCCCAGCAAAAGGAACAACACCGCAATGACCAGCAAAGCGCCTTCGAGCAGATTCTTCTCGACTGTGGAGATCGTTGCATCGACCAGCGCTGAGCGGTTGTAGACAATCTCAGCGACAACTCCGTCCGGAAGCGACGCACGAACCTCTTCAAGTCTCTCGGCAGCTCCGGCCGCAACGGTCCGGCTGTTCTCGCCTGCCCGCATCAGCACCGTGCCGACCACGGCCTCTTCGCCATTGAGCGAAGCGGCCCCGGTACGCAGGTCGCCTCCGATCTCGACATCGGCCACATCGCCGATGCGGATGGGCACGCCCTCGCGGGTCGCAATGACAGCTTCTTCGATGTCGGCAATGCTGCCCAGCCTCGCATCGACGCGGACGAGCAGCGCTTCATCGGCACGGTCCACGAAGTTGGCACCGGCCGCGAGGTTGGCGGCCTCGAGCGCATCGATCAATGAATCGAACGACAGGCCATAGCCGGTCAAGCGAGCGGGATCGGGCTGGACCAAGAACTGCTTTTCGAACCCGCCGATCGAATCCACGCCGGCCACACCATCGATCGAGCGCATCAGCGGCGCGACCACCCAGTCCTGCACGGTGCGAAGATACGCCGCTTTGGCAACCTCGCTCTCGAGCCGGTCGCCGCGTTCGGTGATGAAGCTGCCATCGGACTGCCAGCCTGTCCGCCCACCGGTCGAAGCGCCTCGACCTCCGGGATATTCGTATTCGATGGTATACATCAGCACTTCGCCGAGACCGGTGGAGATCGGCCCCATCGTGGGCTCTGCGCCCTCGGGCAGCGACGCACCGATTGGCGCGAGCCGCTCATTGACCTGCTGCCGGGCGAAGTAGAGGTCGGTTCCCTCCTCGAAGATCGCGGTAACCTGGCTGAAGCCGTTGCGCGAAATCGAGCGGGTCATTTCCAGGCCTTCGATCCCGGCAAGTCCGGTTTCGATGGGGAAGGTCACCTGCGTCTCGACCTGCGAAGGTGAGAGCGCAGCAGCGCTGGTATTGATCTGGACCTGCGTGTTGGTGATGTCGGGAACCGCGTCGATCGGCAGGCGCACCAGATTGAACGCGCCGTAGATCGCCGCGAAGACGGTCAGGACGATGATCGCCCAGCGAAACCGAACGGCGATATCCAGGATGACACCGATCGGGCCGTGACGGTGGCTACCTTCGTCCGAAGACATAGGAGAAGATGCCGTGGTTTGATCAATGGCCATGTTCTGCGCCCTCCTTTTCGAGCTCGGACTTCAACAGGAAAGCATTGGCAGTCGCGATCCGCTGACCGGGCTCGAGCCCGGAGAGGATCGTAACCATTCCGGCAGACCGGCTACCGGTCTCGACCTCACGAGCCTGAAATCCGCGCCGTGTCCGCACGAAGACGACATCGCGTCCTTCGAGCACCTGCACAGCGTCTTCGGGGACGGCGATGCGGTTCTGGTCGACTTCGCCCGAAGGGCGAATGCGCGCCTGGAGAAAGGACCCGGGCTGCAGACCGGGAACGGCGCGCGTCAAGGTAAGAACCGCTGTGGCGCTGCGGCTTTCGGCATCGAGCGAGGGCGTTACTGACCGGACGCGAGCGCCGATCTCCCTACCATCACCGAGGATCAACGCAGCCTCGTCGCCAGGCTGGATGCGTGAAGCATCTTCGGAAGGCAGCGCAACCTCGATCTGCAAGCCGCTGGGATTGACCACGCTGTAAAGCTCCTCGCCGGCGTCGACGAACGAACCGAGCACAATCGGAGCTGAGGTCACACGGCCCGAAAGCGGGCTTGTGACAGCGAGCGAGCGCCCATCGCCGCTCACACCTGCTGCCGCGACTGCAGCCTGTGCACGGTTCAGTTCGGAACGCGCGACGTCCAGGTTGGCGCGCGCCGCTTCGAGATCCTGGCGCGCTGTCACATTGGCTTCGAATAGCCGGCGCTCGCGGTCATAGGCCGCTGAAAGCTCGGTTACGCGGGCGCGGGCGGCACTAAGCTGAGAAGCGAGTGCCGCCGCATCGGCGCTTTCGATCCGAGCAACGGTCTCGCCCTGGCGGACATAGTCGCCAAGCGTCTTGCCCACGCTGCGCACGACGCCGGAAGCTCTGGCATCAATCCGCGCGCTTGCGCTCGGGCTTGCGGCAACGGTCGCGGGAAACACGAGTTCGACTGCGGCGCCCGTCTGCACCGTGCTGACTTCGATTTCGGCGGTACGGATCTGTTCTTCAGCGATCAGGACCAAACCCTCGGGAAGTTCGGTGTCGGAATCCTCATCGTCGGCGTGAGCCTCTCCCTCGATATGGGTATCGTCCTCAGCGTGAGCATCACCTTCGCTGTCAGGCCAAAAATACAGCGTCAATGCTGAAACGAGAATGACAATTCCGGCGATGATCGCCAGTCTTTTGCGGTTCATTGAAATATTCCTCATTGTGCTGCCAGCCTGATCAGTTCGGCGGCGGCCTGTCCCCGGTCTTCCTGCGCGGCAATCAGCGCCTCACGAATGCCGTCGCGCGCCTCGGCTGCACTCAGCACTTCGATCAGCGGAAAGCGGCCATTGCGATAGCCGATGCGGACGAGCCGCAGGGCTTCGTCGGCTTGGGGGAGAGATGTCGTTGAAAGGGTCTCGACGCGCGCTTCGGCGGCAAGATATTGCGATCGTGCGCGCGTCACGGCTTGCTCGAAATCGGCCAACGCTATAGCCTCGCGAGCATTGGCGGCGCGCAGTCTTGCCTCGGCAGCAGCGATATTGCCCTGGTTGCGATTGCTAAACGGTAGCGGGATCGACACGCCGACAAGGAAGGCATTGTCATTGCTTTCCTCGAAGCGCCGCACGCCGGCTGAAATGACCGGGTCCGGAATGCGCAAGCTGCGCTCCCGGTCGATCTCGGCGGCTGCCGCCGTGCTTTCGGCCCGCGCCACTCGCAACTGCAGACCGCTTGCTGTCGCCATAACAGCACCAGACGGTTCGATTTGGGGAAAATCGCTCGGAACAAGCGGCGGTGCCCCCTGATCGCCCCATAGCGAGGCGAGTGCCGTTCGGGCTGCAAGACTTGTCGCTTCCGAGGCCTGAAGCTCGGCTTGCGCTTCCGCCAAGGCCGCTTCGGCCCGCAGCGCACGAAGCGGGGGCTCGCGCCCGACTTCTACGAGTAGCCCGGCAATGCGGGCGAGCTCTTCGTTTCGCTCGACCACATCTCGCGCCAGCTCAACACGCGCGGATGCCGCGGCCGCCGCGACATAGCGCTCGCGAACAAGGAAGCCGAGTTCGGCATCCGCCAGGTCAGCCCTGAGATTCGCAAGTTGCGCCTCTGCTTGAGCCGCATCTACACGGGCCCCGCGCTTGCCACCGATTTCGATCCGCTGGCCGACGGTAAGAGTGTATTCGGTAGCGCGCAAACCCGAGAAGGCTCCGCTTCCTGCAATGTTCTCGACCTCGAAGGAGATATCAGGGTTTGGACGCAAACGCGCCTGACCCACTAGCGAGCGCGCCGCGTCGGCGTCCGCGCGTGGACCAACGAGGCGCGGATTTTGTTCAACCGTCGCGGTCTCGGATTGTTCGCTCACATCGGCCAGGCGCAGCGCCTCATCCAGCGTGAGTGTAGTTTGCCCGAATGCGGGCATGGGAATGGCAAAGGTCGCAGCGACCAGAGCCAAATGTCGAAATGACATGTTGGAAACTCCTGACAGAAAGGGACGAATGAAGCGCGGACGGCTCCATTCATGGCTTCGTGTCAGGCTTTGGGAGGTTCTTTCAGAACGTCTTGGGCGCGCTTGTGTGGCACCTGATCGCTCAACGGCATTACAGGCAGCGCCCGCGGAAGGCCGCTCATGTCTTTCAGTCTGGCAAGTGTCGGTACGTCAAAACTGCAATTGTGATGGTGCAAGTCAGGGTGAGACTGACCATCTGTGTCGTCAGCATGATCTACATCTGCGTAGTGCTCTGACCCGTGTGCGGCGAGATGATCAGCGACATGAGCTCCCGCAAACGACTCATCAGCGTGCGCATCGGGCGCGGACAAGAGCCCGCCCAACAGCAGAGTGGCAATCATTGCCAATGAGATCAGAGCGCGTGCCATCGTCCCGCACGATATGTCGCTTTGGTCGCTGTTTAGCAATCAAATTTGCGAATTATCTTGTACCCTGGCCTAATCGGACCAGTTTTTTCAGAAGGCGCAAGCATCCGAATTCCACGCAAAGGCACGCCGACGGCCTCTGTCCGAAATTCAGACTTCTTAAAGATCCCAGAAGACAGAGAAGCCGACATGCGATGCATAGTAAGCCGAGATCGCTAGGATCACCGGAGCCCCGCGCATATAGTTCACTTGCCATCTCAGCCAAGTTTTCGGCAGGAACAGCACTTTGTCGAGGCCAGTCTCGAGGGCTGGGCGCCATCGACCAGCGCGCCAATCATCTGCGGTGACAAGCACGGACAAGACCGCGCAAATCAGCGCCATGATACCTACAGCGATATAGAGCGACGTCCAGGCGATCAGGGCTTCGTGCTTCATCGTCGCAGAATATCGAAATCTGCGCCCCTTGTCGTCCGTGAACGTTGAGTTTGGCGTCGGATCGCTTGATCAATCCGCATGCAGACCGCGATTGCGTGCCGTTAGCGCTCGGCAGTCACCCAAATGCGCGGTCCGCGTCACCTATCGCTTCACGTTGAGCTTCGATGCGTGCATGATTCTCGGCAATTGCCGTAGTCGCGCGTTTGGCAAGACCTTGGCAAAGCCCCTTCTTCAAGGGTTCGAATTCGCCCTCACAAGCAGCCATAACTTCGAAGAGTTGAACGGCAAGGGCAGTCGCAACATGGGCCGTGGTCTCACAGCAGGGGTCTTCATAGGATTCCGGGCTATCAAAGCAGCGCATCGCTATTTCCGCGCGGACCGGGTCGATTTTCAACCTCTGGCGCAGCTTGACGATTTCGTCGAACTCCAGCTTGCCTTCCTCGATGCGCTCATAGAACCGATGGCGGTGGCTGCTCTTCACGATCCCTTCACTCACGAGGCATCTGATGCTCACACCCTGCTTTTTCATCTGAAGCTTTATGAGAATGGCGTTTTCACGGCGCACCTGAGCGCACGATTTCTCTTCAACACTCCCTGACCCCTGATACATGATCCTTCCTTATACACAGCCTATGCACACGCATACTGTGGATAACTTTTCAAGGGTTTGGCAAGAGAAAATTTACCCTTTTGCGATCTGCATCGAGCAATAGATGACCGTTTCTCGCACGCCGCAATGGTCTCCCGCGCGCTGGCACAAGCTGGCTCGAAACATGTCAAGCTCGTCGTTGAGAGGCTTGGCCAGCCTCAGATTGATAGGAATTGGGCCGCCCAGTGGCGGGTCTTCCCCGAAGCCTTCAGGCAGCGCTGCGCTCTCGGGTTCCACTGTTTCCAGAGCGGTCGTAATGACGTCGCTAAGTCTTTGAAAGCGCTCTTCTCGCAGGGTCAGAGCTTTTACGGCTTCCGCGATGACCTCGAGACCCTCTCTGCTGACCATCAGCTTATGATTGACGCTCGGCTCGGCGGCCATTGGCGAGTTCCTCCAGTCTTATCGTTCTTTCCGAAGCGTCTGTCGCACTTAGCCCATCACTGGTCGAGCCTTCCGACTCGAAAAATTTTCGGACTGGTTATGCCCGCAAACCACGCGGCAAGAAATAATACCCACGTGGGTCGATAATCATGACCGCCCGGGTCTGAATACGACACCACTTGGCTACGCCGGTGAAGCCACCTGGTTACGAATTTCGTGCCAGCCGGGTCCAAAAACAGTGATTCGGGCAAGTTAATTCTAAGTTGCTGCGATCAATCACTTGAGAAAAGACCCGCGAAATTGCCCTTTTGATTGCGACGCCATCAGCGTCTCTCGTCAAACCAGAAGGGAAAGACAATGAAAACACACGCTTTGAAAAAACCGGAATTAAAGAAGGCCGGCTCGACTCTCGCCGTGGCCGCAGCCGCGGTCGCCGGAATGAGCGTCCTGGGTGTGGATGCTGCATTGGCCGGCACCGACACTACCTTCGATACAGCGCTGACGACGTTCACGAACTTCCTCGAGGGTTCGGGCGGTAAGATCATTACCGTCTTGTCGCTTGCTGGCGGCATCGTCGCGCTCGCCTCAGGCCGCTTTTCGATGGGTCAGATTGCCATTCCGGTCGGCGTCGGCGTTGGTGCTGGCACCGGTGTGCCGATCGTCACTTCGACGATCACCGGCACGGTCTGATCTGGCGATCGAACCTTCATCGAGGGGGTGCATCGCTGTCTGCTTTTCAGATGACGGCCACCTCCTTTTTTGGCGGAGCTGACCATTGGACCAATATTCCATCCCAAAGCATCTTGATGATCCGGAGTTAATCGGATTTTGGACGCTCGATGAATTCCTCGTGATGGTTATTCCCTTCGCGTGGGGAATTCTCGCACAGCATATTGTCATCGGCCTAGTTTTGGCCATCGCTGCGTGGTTTGGGTATCGCAAGCTTAAAGCCGGGCGTTCAATGTATTGGGTGCTGCATTTTGGCTACTGGCATTTGCCAGGTGGTTTCTTTGGTCTGAAGGTCGCTCCGCCCTCTCATCTTCGTGTGATGGCGGGCTGACATGGAATTATCTCTTGCTCATGAAGCGTCGCAAAAGACGCTTAAACAGCGCAATCTCCTCGCGCTGATCTGCATTGTCCTCGGTATCTTGGTCGTGGTCATGTTCACCGCAGCGTCGACCCGCGACCGCGAGATCGTGCTGCAGCCGATCCTTCCCAGCAAGATGGCGCTCAGCTCGACTGCCGTTACGCCCGAATATCTCGAGGCGGTGACCCGCGACACAGCGCAGCTTGCGCTCAATCGCTCTCCTGAAACCCTGCAATATTGGCTCGATGGAATCGTCGCGATCGCTGCGCCGGAATCGCGCGGCGCGCTGAAAGCCGATCTTATGAAGATCATGCAGGAGCAACAGGGATCGCAAGTTACGCAGTTCGTCACGATCGATTGGATCAAGACCGATCCGGAAGCCCTCACTAGTCAGGTCGGCGGCGTGCTCCACACGATCGTCGGCTCGCGCGATGTCCGCCGCGAGCACAAGATTTTCGAGTTCCACTGGAAATACACCGGTGTGTCGCTTCGCCTCAAAGGCTTTGGCGTGGTCGTAAAAGAGGGAGAGGACAAATGAGCCTAGTTGTCTCTTCACTTATGATCGCGACTGGCGCTGTTCTTGCTTCGCGGATCGATTGCCAGCTTACCCGCCTTGCTGGGAGCGCATTAATTGCCGGTTCGCTCACCGTTTCAGTTGCTCCGGCTGCTGCCCAGGAACACATCCTCACCGTGGATAATGGCGAGGTGCTCTGCCAGGCGTCCAAGTCTGATCTCACGCGCATCGCGTTGAAGGATGACCAATTCGTGTCCGTCTCGCGTGTCCAATCAGGCGTGCCAACCGAAGACTTCTCCATCGTGCACGAGCCGACGCGCGGCGACCTCTATCTCTCTGTCCCGCAGGGCTATTCCAAGCCCAATATCTCGTTCTTCGGCACCACCCAAAAGGGCTTCGTCTACAAGTTCGATTGCCGGGTAGGTGGGGAGGGCGCTCTTCAGGTTTTCGTCGCGAATGCGGATGTCGAGAACCCGCAGCCTCCGGCTGAAACGCTTCAGGCCTTTGCGCCTCTTGAAGACCGTGCTGTGGGCCTTGTCCGGGCGATGTTCGAGCAGCGTCCTGTCACGGGCTTCGACATCAGCGATGCGGCTCGCGCTCCGGTGAATGTCGGCGACCTCAAGGTCCAGCTGGTCACGGAATATCGAAGCCCGACGATGACGGGGAAGGTGCTCCGCATCGAAAACACGGGCGACGCGCCGCTCGTTCTCAATGAACAGCTGATCGCTGGCGATGGGGCGATCGCTGTGACGATTTCCAATCCGAACCTCGAAAGCGGGCAGGCCACCGCTGCTTACGTCGTGGTCCCCTCAGGAAGGTAAAGCTCATGGATTTTCTGAAGCGCAAACCAAAGAACCTCGATGCGGCCGAAGTCGACCAGCACGATACTCTTGATGCGACGGGCTCGATTGCCGAGAATTCGAAGACGCAGAAGCGTCAAAAGATGCTTATGTTTGGACTCGGAGGCGTAATTGCGATCGCTGGCGCGATGTATGTCCTCGACACCGATGACACGATTGATGCGGCGATGGCTGATGGCACGCAAACGACCGTGTCGACCGATGCCTTGATGAACCGTCAGCGTGTCGATCAAGAGTGGGTTGCGATGTACGAGGGTGAGATCAACACGCTCGACACTCGTGTCAAAGGCACCGAAGCTCAGGGCGCTCAATTGGCCGAGCTCAAGAGCGAAGTCGAACAGCTAAGAGGCGCCAACGCTGAGATGGCGCGCGACGGTCAGCGTGTCCTCGAAGCTTATGAACGTGAGAACCAGCAACTGCGCCAACAGGTGCAGCGCGGGAACGCTCGGCCAACAGCGCCGGGTCCAGTCGCCGCCGCGCAGGCTTTGGGCGTGCCCCCCGCCCAAGGCTCTGCTGCGGCGGCGCCAACCCCTCCTCGCCGCTCCAATGATGTCCAGATGGTGTCGTTCGCGGCTGAGGGTGGGACAGCATCGCGCATCGATCCCTCGAACTCACCTGCCGTTTATACCGACTCTCCCAATTATCTCCCGCCCAATTCAATCGCCAAGGCCACCGTGGTGGTCGGTGTTGATGCGACCACGAACACGCGTAGCCAAAGCGATCCGCTACCTGTCCTTCTGCGTGTCACGGGTCCGGCACGGTCCGTCTATGGGCAAGGAAAGCTCCTCGCCACCCGCGTCCAGGGCTGCATGGTCAATGGCGCTGCTTATGGCGATCTCTCCAGCGAAAAGGTCTATGTCAAACTCCAACGCATGACCTGCGCTCAGCCGGGCGGGCGTTTCGCGGTCTCCGAGGTCAAAGGCTTCATCGCCTTTGGCGGTAAAGTCGGGGTTCGCGGACGGGTCGTCAGCCGTGAAGGCGGATTGACTACGCAGGCCTTTATCGCCGGGCTCTTCGGCGGCGTCGGCAACGCCTTCCAAGGCGCCAATCAGATCCCGCGCATCGCCAACGAACCCGTTCTGCCTTCGGCGGAGGATGCGGGCATTCAGGCTATTGGCGGCGGCGCGGCCAATGCCGGCAACACCTTGTCTGAATATCTGATCGAGCGAGCCGAACAATATCAGCCGGTGGTCGAAATGCCGACCGGGGCGGAGGTCGAGGTCGTTTTCCTCGACGGCACGTTCATCCGAAACTGAGGAGGAGTAATGGTATGAAGAAGTATACGCCCCTGGCCAAAGTGACCGGCGGTATCGCAACCCTTGCCGCAGGAAGCGGCGTTGCGGTCGCCGCCGCTGCTCTTGTTTCCCCGGCTGACAGCACCGTTGCCAAAGCGCTCGCCGATAGGCTGCCCAAAACCGAGATCACGGCGGTTGATTGCGCGAGAATTGATGGCGTCTGCGAGGTCCAGGCCAAGCAGAACCTGTTCTATGTCGACGAAGGCGCACGATATCTCATCATCGGCCGTGTCTATGACATGGAAACCAAGCAGGACCTGACCGCCGCGCGCCTCCTCGAAATGAACCCTGATATGCTTGTCGGGGGAGGGGGCGCTGCTGACAATGCGCCTGCACCGCCTGGTCGACCAGGTGCTCAGCCAAAGGGTGCCGCTCCCACGATCGATGCGCAAGTTGATCCAGCTGCGCTTGGAGCTTTGCCGAAGAACGGCGCGGTTACGTTGGGGCGAGGCTCCAAAACCCTGACCGTCTTCAGCGATTTTCGATGCGGGTACTGCAAGCGTCTCCACGAAACGCTTGAAACGCTTGATGTGAAGGTGGTCGAGCGCCCGATCTCAGTCCTTGGTACCCGCCCGATTTCCGAAGCGGTGATCTGCTCGCCCGACAAAAAGCGCGCGGTGAACCAAGCCTATGACGGCGGGTCGATCACGACAGGCGGCGACTGCGACACTTCGGGCCTCGATGCCAATGAAGCGTTTGCACGCAAACACGGTTTCACCGGCACCCCGGTCATCGTTCGCGAGGATGGCGCTGTGGTTCACGGCTACCGCCCGCGCGAATTCCTCGAAAACTGGATCAAAGGGAATGCCTCATGACGATGAAGCCGCTTATCGCGCTTGCAGCGCTCGCCGCAGCTCTTGGAGGTTGCACGACCTTCGGGACGAACATCAACGGCAGCTTCCGATGTGACGCTCCGGACGGTGTTTGCGCGCCCTCGACGGTTATCGATGATAACGCGCTCGCAAGGATTGAAGAAACGAGCTCAACCGATCTGCTTAATTCTGCTGGCACCTACCAGATGGACGATGGCATCGACACGCCCGTTCACATCATCGCTGCTGCGAATGCTCCGGCGGTGTCGCGTCCTGCGTCGAGTTATGAGCTGTCCGTCGTATTCCCCGCCTATACCGACGGATCGGGAACGTCTCACGCTCGACGCGTGGTTCGCACACAAGCGGGCTTGCCGGGGCGCGGGGATGCGATGGATGCGATGGCCCAACGCGGCGCTCAGCCTTCGCGCAATCGCGGTCTCTTGGCGGCTGCTGAAAGCGCGCCTCCGTTTCTGGCCATCGCTCCCGGAGTCTTGAGTGCAGGGCTTCCTCCAGCAGGCGACGAAGTTACCGCGCAGGTGGCTGCTGCCGACCGCCCCAATCCCATTGAGGAGATCGAGGACAAGGTAAAGGAGCGCCTATCCGCTCAGCAGCAGGCACGCCGAGAGGCCGCCTCCTTTCCAGGCACCGTGGAGTAAAGCGCAATGGGCAACGTTCTCAACAACATTGTTGATCTCGTCGTCGGCGACAGCCGCAAGCCTGAGCAAAATGCACGGCCAGCGGCGATACCAATGCTCTCGCATTATCTCGGCTATCGCTCGTTCGACGAGGACAAGCGGATCTTCCATCAGGTTCGTTCCAAGGGATTCATTCTTGAGCTCGCTCCCTTGGTCGGTGCGAACGATCGCGTCAGCGACATGGTCGGCTCTATCTTCTCCGATATCCTGTTGCCCGGAACCAAGTTCAGCGTGACAAACTATGCAAGTCCACGCGTTGCCGAGAAGCTGCAGGCCTGGGCGTTGCCGCGTTTCAAAGCTTCTGGCGTGTTTCAGACCCTTGCTCGCCACCGGCTCGACAAGCTTACGGGCGGCGCTTGGTCGACGCTTGCAAGTGACGGCCCGTTCTTCGTGCGCAATTTTCGGGTCATCATGTCGGTCGGGGTTACGGATGGATCATCGCTTACGAGCGAAGAGCTGCAGACCATGCGCGATGGCATTATCTCGGCGCTGGAATCGATCGATGTCCCGGTCAAGGAATACGAGCCGACCGATCTCATCCGCTTGTTCGACGAGATGCTTGCGCCTTCAACCGGCGCCGGCGACGAAGTGCCTGGCTACAATCGGTTCGATCCGATCAACGAGCAATGCGTCCGGCGCGATCTCGTCACCCACGTCGAAAAGGATCGGGTGATCCTTCAGGCGCAATCGCTTCGCCCTACTGGTGCGACCGTCGAAGGTGTGCCGGAGATGAAGGATTTCGTGCCCGAGCGTTTCGATATTCGCACGATGGCCGTGCGCAATTTTCCCGATCGCTGGGCTCCTTGGGATACTCAGAAGATGATCGGCGATATCTTCAATCCCAAGCTCAGTCTGCCGTGCCCTATTCTCCAAACGGTTTGTGGCATCATCCCGAGCCAGGAATCCTCCGAAGGCAAAGCGGGCTACAAGTTCGCGCGCACCAGCTCGCTTGCGGAAGGCAAGGGCGTGAAGCTGGTCCCCAAGCTCCGCACCGAAGCGAGCGAATGGGAGTTTGTCCAGGACCGCGTGAAGCAGGGCGAGAAGCTCGTCCAATGCTATTACGCCGTGACGATACTGTCTCCGAAGGGAAGGGGAGAGCCCTGCGAACGCACGCTGAAGGCGCTTTACAAGGCGAGCGGGTGGGATCTCATTGATGAGACCCATATCCAGCTTCCGGCTTTGATGTCGCATTTTCCGCTGATGGTCGCGGATGGTCTCGACCATGATCTGAAGCGCATGAAGCGGCTGCGCACGATGCGCTCAGCGAATGTTGCCGCGATCGCGCCGATCCAGGGCGAGTATGTTGGCGGTAACATCCCGCATTGCCTCTTCATCGGTCGCCGTGGTCAGCCGCAGTTTTGGTCTCCGTTCCAAAATTCGGCCGGCAACCACAATGTCGCGATCGCGGGCAAGTCGGGCTCGGGCAAATCGGTGCTGCTGCAGGATCTGACCGCCAGCTTTGCCGGTGTCGGGGCAAAGACCATCGTCATTGATGATGGGCGCAGCTTTGAACACATGGCCAAAGCGCTTGGCGGCACTTTCACCGAGTTCAAGCTCTCGTCGGGTATTTCGATCAATCCCTTCCGGATGATTGATGAGGAGCTCGCTGAGGGCGATGACGATTACCTCGTTGACTGCCTTGCCATGCTCAAATCGATTATCTCGCAGATGGCGCGCAACGAAACACGCCTTAACGATACTGAGCGCGGGTTGATCGATCAGGCGGTCAACGTGGTTTGGGATGCCCACGGCCGTGACGGGACGGTCGATCATGTTATTGCTGCTCTCAAAGAGGCCGAACACCCCGACGCCTACGATCTTGCTACTTCGCTTCTGCCATTTGCTGCGAGCGGCACATTCGGTCGATTTTTTCTAGGTGAAGCTAACCTCGATCTTTCGGCCGATCTCACTGTATTCGAGCTCTCGGACCTCGCAACCCGCGAGGAGCTGCGCGGCGTTGTCCTGACCTCGATCATGTTCATCGCTTCGCAGGTGATGCGAAGGATGGATCGCTCTATCCCCAAGCCGCTCATCATCGATGAGGCCTGGCAGATGCTGAAGGGCGGGGCGATGGCCGACTTCGTCGAGACCTATTCGCGCACCTGCCGCAAATATGGCGGCTCGCTCATCACGGCGACACAATCGATCCACGACTATTACAAGTCCGAAGGGTCGCGCGCGGCGCTTGAAAACTCCGACTGGTTCCTGATCCTTCAGCAGAAAGGCGAGACGATTTCTGACTTCCGGAACTCGGACCGCTTCGAGATGGACGGTATGACCGAAGCATTGCTGCGAAGCCTCAAGCGCAACGGGATCGACTATTCGGATATCTTTATCCGCGGGCCCGATACTGAAAGCGTTGGCCGTCTCGTGCTCGATCGGTTTTCGGGAACGCTCTATTCCTCAAGTCCGGACGTCTTCGCCGAGATCGAGGACCTCGTCCACTGCGGCTGCACCATGCAGGAGGCCATCGAAGCGGTCGCCTTCCCTGATGTGGCGCCTCTGCGGGAGGCGGCGGAATGAACTCCCTGTCTCATCCACAGACCCGCGCAGGCCACCAAGAACGCAGGCAAGACGCGCTGCTTGTGGGCCTCCGGCTTACTGGTTGGCTTGCGACGAGCGTGATGACAACGCTCGGCGTCGCGACGCTCTTCTTCTGGCTGCTCGGCAGCTTCACGCTGCCCGGCACAATGCTGCAGCTCGACAATCTCACTTCGCGCTATCTCGAAGCGGATGCGGCGCGAAGAGCGCAGTTCAACTCGATCATCTGCGCCGTCCTCGGCCTCTCTTTTGCGTTCATCGCTTTTTTCCGCCGCGCAAGTCTTCGCGCTGCCTTCGATGTCACGGGAGGTGACCATGACTGATCTGTTCGAGAATGCTGGCATGGAACTTGGTCTAGGCCCCAGCAAGGGTGCTCGGCCGCGTACCAAAATCCGTCGATTTGTCGGAATGACGCCGCGCGAATTCATCATGCTGGGTGCTGCCATCGCGATCTTCATTTGGGGAGCATGGGTCACCAAGAACCTCGTCACGGACGATGCTGGCGAACCCGAGTTCGTGCAACTCCAGCTGCAGTCGATCATCAGTGAATATCTAACGGCTCAGGCGCGTTCGAGTGCCGATGAGCAGACCGCAGCCCAGCAAACCGGCATCTTCATGACCACACTGGATCGGACGGTCGCTGGCCTGTCTGAAAGTGGCAAAGTCATCCTGGTCCATGAGGCCGTCATCGGCGGAGATATTCCCGATGTGACTGAAAGCGTGAAGGCCGCTGTCTACGCCAAGGTCCCGCGCCCACAGATCGCGCAGGCGCCGAACGCAGCCCAGCCGTCTCAGGCCGCGCGTGTCCAAGGCGAAATGCAGGCCTTCATGGCATCCAATGAGGGAGGCGAAGGCGATGGCGCGCGCTAAGACCCACCGTCCAGAGACCAAGCGTCTCTCAACCAAGGGCAAGCTTCTCGCATTCGCAGCGCTCTTCGGTGTGTTCGGCGCGGTCAGCGCGCTCGATGAATGGTCCCAGAACCACGCCTTGATGATTAACGCCACGGACTCGCTGCCCAACTGGGCTTTCCTTGTCGAGAGCGGTGGTTTCCCCAAGCGCGGCGATTACGTGATTTTCCATCCAGGCTATGACCCAGTCACCAAGAAGTACTTCGGTGATGAACCGGAGGCTTTTGCGAAGATCGCGTTCGGCATACCCGGCGATGTCGTGACTCGCGAAGGCGGCGACGTCATGGTCAATGGCAAGCACATCGCATCGCTCAAGCCCCTGACCAAAAGCGGTGATCCACTCTCCAAGGGACCTGTCGGCGCTGTCCCTGAAGGCTGCGTTTTCGCGGCGACGCCGCATAAGGATGGGTTCGACAGCCGGTATTCGCATATCGGATTTGTGTGCCGTGACCGTCTGGTCGGCACCGGGCAGCCGATCCTGTGAAGCGCCGCGTTGTTCTTGCCGCGCTACTGGCGCTGGGCGCTTCGGCAAGTGCCTCTCCTTCACCGACAGCACAGGCGGTTGATCATGGGCAAATGGGTCAGACCTGGCCCGTGATCGAGCCTGATCTGATGTCGGTTATCAAGACCCGCCTCGATCGCGCGGAGGCAACCGGCAAGCTCGACGAGCTCAACGAGCGCTTCGCAGCGAGGGTCAAAGAGCGCGTGATGCGTCCGGTTCCTGTAAGTGGTATCGCGCACGCGGAGGTAACCCGCAGCTGGGAGTTCGATCCTGCCATTGTGGTCGAGAACGACATTCGCGATCACAAAGGCAATCTCATCGCGGCTGCTGGCCAGCGTGTGAACCCGCTAGCCACTTCAGGGCTCAGTAAAAAGCTCGTCTTCGTTGATGGCGATGATGCCGATCAGGTCGAATGGGCGCTGCAGCACGGTTTGGACGGCCAGGCCAAGATCATCTTCGTCAACGGCTCGCCCTTCGAATTGATGAAGGTGCACCAACGCCGGTTCTACTTCGACCAGGAAGGCAGGCTCACCAGCCATTTCGGGATCACGCGCACCCCCGCGCTGGTCGAACAGCAAGGCGAGATCCTGCTCGTGACCGAGCAGGTGATTGCGCGGAAAGGGAAGGGGGAATGAGCTGGCTCAGTGACATGATGCCGGTGCCCCTGGCCGCGCCGGAGACTGCCGGGCTTCGGCGCGCGCGCTATCTCACGATGGTTTCGTGCGTGCTGGTTGCGACGTTTGTCCTGTTTTTCGAGCCGCTTCATGCTGCTCTCGGCTCGTTTGCGCTTCCGATGTTGGTTGCGGCTGCGACCTACTCGATCGTTCAGAGCTGGCTCTGGATCGAAGCCAAGAACGCGGCGGATGATGCTTGGCTTCACCGGGAGAGTGACGATGTGGCGTAAGCTCCTTGGCTTTCTGGCCGCATTGGCGGCGTTCGCTTTTTCCGTGCCTGTGGCTGCTCAGGGGCTGCCATCGGGGCCAGGGCGTTGCTCTGGCTCTTTCGTCAATCCGATTACCGATGTGTGCTGGGGCTGTATGTTTCCGCTGTCCTTGGGCTCGCTCAAGATCTGGCCCAGCTCGCGTGCGGACACCAAGAACCCTGACCTCCCCATCTGCGCCTGCGGCACGCCGGTCCCGCGCATCGGTCTCGCCATGGGCTTCTGGGAGCCTGTTCGGTTGATCGATGTCTCGACCAAGCCCTGGTGCTTCCCCAATCTCGGCGGCATCAAGCTCGATCCCGGCTTTCCGATCGGCAACGGCTACGCCTCGAATGTATCGCAGATCGGCGGCCAATCGCAGATGACGGCGAAGTACCACGTACACTATTACATTTATCCGCTGCTCTACTGGCTCGAAGTGGTCACCGACTTCCTGTGCCTTGAAGCGAGTTCGTTTGATATCGCCTATATGAGCGAAATCGATCCGCTGTGGCAGGATGACGAGCTCGCCGTATTGCTCAATCCTGAAGCGGCTTTGTTCACCTCGCCGATTGCGCAGGCTGCCTGCTCGGCCGATTGCATCTCTGCCACCGCCAAACTGCCGATCGACGAGCTGTTCTGGTGCTCGGGTTGCCAGGGTCCAATGTACCCGATGAACGGCAATATCGGGGCGAATATCGGGATCAAGCAATCCTCACGCCTCGCAGCCGAGCGCATGGTCTTCAAGATGCACCGTCAGGGTCTGGCCTGGGGCACCAGCGGCCCAAAAGCGCTGTGCAGCAAATACATCATGCCGATCCTGAAAAAGAGCCAATACCGGCTTCAGCAGGTCAATCCGACCCCGATGGTGAGCGGGCGCGAGAGCTGCTCACCGATCGGCGCCACCACCATCCTGCCCAAGTCGGGGCAGGTCTATCCGGTGAAGGGGGAAGATGTCGGCTTCCTCCTGTGGCGCAAGCGCAATTGCTGCGTGCTTTGAGGGGAGGGCTGACATGAACATCAAACTTGCACTCGCGGCTGCTGGTCTGGTCGGCATCGGCGGTGTCACCGTTGTCTTCGGTCAAAGTGTTGATGGCTTCGATCCCGAGGCGATCGAAGCGCGCGCGGATGAGTTTCGCGAGGACGCACAAGACTTATTCGACTACGCCACGAAGAACAGCGAAACGCACCGCGAGGAAGCCGAGACGGTTGTCCAGGACGGTTACGCTGCGATCGAGGACCTCGACGTCTCCGATATCGCAGGCGGTGACGGTCCATTCGATTTCGACGAAATGGTTGCTGGCGCCAAGACCGGCATAGCGAGCCCCAAGGGCGCGCCGCTCTTTATCGCCTTTGCTAGCCTCTCCATGCCTGAAGAGGCGTTGTCGCAAATGATCGCGGACACCACCAAGGCCGGCGGTGTTGTCGTCTTTCGGGGCTTTGCGGCCGACAACCCTCAGCATTTCATCACTGGCATTCGCAAAGTGGTTGACCAGGCGGGCGCAAGCAATGTCGCGATCGATCCGCGTCTGTTTCGATCATTCGGCGTGGACCGCGTGCCGACCTATGTCGCGCTTTCGAGTGATTTTGAACCGTGCGACCAGCTCGATTGTGTCACCGCGCCGCCGCCGCATGATCGCATTGCTGGAAATGTCAGCGTCTCTTACGTTCTGGAGACCTTTGCGGATGCCAATGGTCCTGGCGCTCCCGTTTCGCGCCTCGCGCTGTCGAATATTCGGGGGACGCGATGAATGGCCTGCCCTTGCCTGTTGTGTGCGCTGCGCTGCTTGCCACCGGACAGCTCGCTCATGCCCAAATGACATCCACGGAAGCGCGCGCCGAAGGCGAAGCGCTGGGCGAGGAGGTGCGGGACAGCACGAGTGATTCCATTCTTGCGTCCGGCGCTGAAGCCGAAGTGCCTACCTATGGCGGCACTGACTTTCCGCACTTGGACTATGTCGAAGACCCGGTTGGACTCAGCACGGCCGGTGAGGCGCAGCGCTATGTAGACGATTACAGGACAGTAGTTGATCCTTATCGGACGACCTTTGATCCGACAACAATAGACCTATCGTCCGCTGAGGCCATCGAAGCTGATCCTGATACCTATCTTGGGCCAGGGGTCGCCCCCCATGGTTCCGCTGGCACTTGCGATCCGCTCCCTCCGGGCGGCGGCGGTACCACCACGTATCTTGAAAGCTGCAACCAGGGGTCAGTGCCGTTTGACGAAGCGCGAACCTGCAACGCTCCGCTTATAGTCGAGACGCAAGGCTCGCATTATTGGGAATATGTTTGCACGACGTCTGGCTATTTCTACCAGCCTCGTTGCTCTTTGATCGACGACGATCCGTTGGGATCGACGTGCACCCGTGTCGAGAATGTGCAAATTGGTCAGGGGTGTCTTCAATGGTCGGGCACTCCGCCGAACCAGTGGTGTTCAGAGCCTGGGGAGCCCATCTTCCGCCAAACGTGGCGGTGCCCCAGCCAGTTGACCTCTGGCGGCGGCATCGAGCGAGACACTGTCTCGATTTCTGCTGAATATCTCGACGAAAGCATTTGCGAAGGCGTTCGCGGGAACGACACATGCACGCTTGAATCGGAAACCTGTACGGCGCCCAACGAGACACGCGTCATAAACGGTCTCTTCGTGACGCGCGCCTGCTGGGAATGGGATCGCACCTACCAATGTTCCGGGGTCTCTCCCGCAAACGATTGCACCGATCTCGATGCGCGACCTGAATGCACTTTCAGCCACGATGATTGCTTAAGCTATGAGCCTGACGGTGTCACCTGCAACGTCTACGACCGTTGGTATCAGTGCACGACACCCAGCAACGGCGCGCCGCCTCCATCGGCCTATGTCTGCGCGGATGATCTCTATTGTATCGATGGCGAATGCACGAGCATCGAGCGCGAGGCTTCGACTGAATTTAAGGATGCGATGGTCGCCATGAACGTCATGGGCGAGCTGCGCGATGAGTTCGATCCGGGCGCGCTGAAGATCTTCAGCGGCGAAAACCTCAAATGCACCAAGAAGCTCTTCGGGCTTTCCAATTGCTGCAGCGGGAAAGGCGTTCCGCTCCTCACACCGTTCTTGTGCAGCAGCGAAGATCGCGACGTCGACACAAAGGACGACGAGGGTCTCTGCTACAATGTCGGGACCTATTGTTCGAACAAGATCCTCGGCGTCTGCACCACCAAGAAGCAGTCCTATTGTTGCTACGGCAGCAAGCTTGTTCGGATCCTCAATGAACAGGGCAAGGCCCAGCTCGGCATGCAATGGGGCAAACCCAAGGACCCGGATTGCGAAGGGTTTCTGATCGACCAGTTCCAACAGCTCGATCTGAGCCAAATGGATTTCGGCGAGGTCTACGCCGAGTTCGTGGACGCAGCCAAGCTGCCTGATGAGATCGAGATGTCGATCCAGATCCAACAAAGAATTGAGAATTATTACAACCTTCACGGAGGCGTTTGATCGTGCCACGTGCCGAAATCCTTGCCATTGAAAGCGGCGATCCTTTTCCGCCCGCTCAAGTGCTCGATCTTGCGGTGAGCGTCGCGATCGGGCGCGAGCTTGCGACCAGCGAGGAGAAACTGCTCGCTCTGATCAGGGCGTGGTTTTTGCGGCCCGCGAGCCGCTCCGAGCTAAGCGCCTCGCTTGCCCGGCTGCAGGGCAAAGGCTGGATCCAGCGCTCGAGCGGTGATGGGCTCGATTTCTGCCTCACCGAGGCCGGCGTTGAGGCCGCCACGACATTGTCCGGCGGAATGATCCGCATGATCGACTGCGGCCAGGGGTATTTCAAGACCGCCTTTCTCCTCCAGATGCTCGATCTCGAAAAAGGAAAATGCCCATGAAAAAACTAGCTGTTCTTAGCCTCGCCGCGATCACAGCGGTCGTAACCGGACCCTCGCTCGCGCAGACTGTCGCGAACAAGGATCGCGATGAGTTCTATTGCGAAGAGCGCAAGCTCGGTAGCTGGTTCTACTGCAACTCGGAAAAGGCGAAGCGCGAGGCGCGCGAACGCGCTGCCGCAGCTGCGTCCTCGCCAGAACCAGCGGTGAAGCGCATGGAGGCGATCACGCAGCAGCTCGATGAGTTGAAGGCCCGGGCCATTCTTGATCCGACGCAGGACAACATCGTCAATTACATTCGCTTTCAGCGCGAGCAGCTCGATCGGGCCTCCACCTTTGCCGATGTCTGGAGCAGGGCGCTCTGGCAAAACCCCGAACTCGATTATACCCTCCAGCGACCGGTCGGCACGCTCGCCAAGCAAACGTGGCTCGAAGACCGCCGCGATCAGCGGACAGGGTCAATGGAAGCGCTAACCCAGCGCTACGGCGTCTTCTATTTCTACTCTTCGACCTGTTCGGCGTGCCGGACCTTCTCGCCTGTCATGCGCGCGCTGTCCGACCGCTACGGGTTGGAGGTACTCGCGGTCTCGATGGATGGCGGGCCCAACGAGCATTTCCCGAACTTCGTTATCGACCAGGGCCAGTACCAACGCATGGGACTGCAGGGCGGAACGGTGCCGGCGACCGTCCTCTTCGACACGCACACCAAACAGCCGATCCCGATCGGATACGGCGTCATGGCCGCTGACGATGTGATGCAGCGCATTTTCTCTCTCACCCAGCTCGAACCAGGGAGCGACTACTGATGGATCAGCAAAGCAGAGGCGGCTTGGCCGCACGGATCGTAAAACGCGCATTCTGCAGAGGAAGTGTCGCTCTCTCGGCGCTGGCCGCTGCGAGCATGGCGGCCGCTCCTGTGAGCGCCAATGTTGGCGGCGAACTCAACGACTTCTTCGATGATATGGGGGCGGCGGCCACTGTAACCGGGCCCGTTGCCTATCAGGGTCAGCAAGCGGGCTATTACTCGGGCGGGAACATCTGGACCCGGTTTCCGCAGAAGACTGTGGACCCTGTCAATCTTCAGCTCCCATCGATCAAAGCGGGTTGCGGGGGCATCGATGTCTTTTCGGGTTCGTTCTCTTTCATCAACACCGACGAGATTGTGGCGATGCTGAAGGCGACCGCCAACAATGCGCTCGGCTTCGCCTTTCAGCTCGCGATCAAATCGATCAGTCCGCAGATCGCGGCCACCATTGAGGAGATGGCGCAGAAAGCCCAGCAGATGAACCAGTTCAATATGAACAGCTGCGAAGTGGCGCAGAACCTCGTTGGTGGCCTTTGGGGCAAGTCCGACCGGATGTCCTCGGAAATCTGTAAGTCCATTGGTAACAGCCAGGGCCTGTTCTCTGATTGGGCGAAGAGCCGCCATGAGTGTGGCACGGGAGGCCAGCGCTCATCGACCATCCAGGCGAACAGCGACCCCGATATCCCGGCTGAAAGCTATAACTTCACTTGGGAGATGCTTGATGAGAGCTATCCAAGTTTCTCGGTCGAATTCCGCGAATATCTCATGACGTTCGTCGGGACGATCATCTTTTACCAGGATGGTGATCCAAGCGGGAACACCGGGTATCAATTCGTCGGAAACGCCAACAGTGACTTACTGACGGCCCTCCTCGATGGCGGAAGCGCGGTTGAGATTCTTGATTGCGACACGCCTGACAAGTGCCTCAATCCGACAAAGCAGACCCTCACAATATCGAGCTCTGAGGCGCTGAAGCCGCGTGTGCGCACTATGATCGAAGGCATCAACACCAAGATCCGCACCAACGCTGCATTGAACGACGACGAGATCGGGTTGCTGGGCGCAACGACCATCCCCCTTTACAAGATCATGACGGTGAATGCGGCGGCAACGCTTGGCGGCATGACGAATAACGACATGAACGAGCTTGCCGAAGTCGTGGCGGTCGACTTGCTCGAGACGCTCGCTCAGCAACACTACAATCTGGCGATACGCGGGGTCGGCACCTTCCAGAATGGCCAGGAGGATGCGGTCGAGCAATGGCGCGAGCAGATCGCGGTCGCGGGCGAGGTCTTGCGCGACAATTCGGAGAAGATGACCGCGCGGCTGAGCCGCACGCAGATGATCGTCGAGCGCGCTGTCTTCCTTGAAAGCACGCTGCGCAACAACCTCTCACCGCAGATGTCGTCGGCGCTCTCCTTCAGCACCGCGCTGTCGAACCAGGGCATTCAATAGGGACCGCAGGCCATGCTGGAAATCTTCACGACCGGCGGCGGCGAATACGTCGTCAACGTCTTCAACGCGGTCAGCGCTTGGACCGGGGGAGGGGGCTTTCGCTCCTTGCTTACGGTCGTGATGGTGATGGGCTTCATCTACAGCCTTCTGGTTGTCGCCTTCAGCTTGAACTGGCGCGCTTGGCTCAACTGGTTCCTGGGCGCGACATTGATGTTCGGCGCGCTGATCGTTCCGACCACCACGGTGAAGGTGACCGATCAGCTCAATCCGTCCCTGGCACCCGCCACAGTCGCAAATGTTCCGGTGGGGCTGGCCCTTGTTGCATCGATCAGCTCGACTGCAGGAGACTGGCTCACGCGCACGGCCGAGACCGTCTTCGTCATGCCGAATTCGCTGCAGATGTCGAACAACGGGATCATCTATGGCGCCAGGCTTTGGGACCGCACACGGGATTTCCGGATCAAGGATCCACGCATCAGCGCGAATCTCGACGAGTATTATCGCCAGTGTCTGATCTACGATATCCTGCTTGGCTTCGAGGATTTCGACACGATCGCCAATTCTGACAACATTCTCGTCGATATGGGCCCGGGATCTCCCGCCCGCGCTATGACGCAGATACCGGTTTCCGGGCCATCCACCATCGTTACCTGCCAGGCCGGATACACCGAATTGCAGAGCGCGATGGCGGCTTACACCGAGCTGGGACTTGAAGATGAGGGGCGCAAGATGTTCCCCGGTCTCACGCTGGCCGCAGCCAAAGCGAAATTGGTGGCTGACATGCCGGTGATCGCAAACCATTTCCACGGCAGCTCGCAAACCGCGCAGCAAGTTTTCCAGCAGCGCTCGCTTGTCGATGCGTTCCTTCAAGCCCGCGCCAACCTCTCCGCAGCCGATGGCGACACGTTCGCCATGCTCCGCGCCGAAGAACAGGCTCGCAACACTTACAGCTCGATCGCTCAACAAGCGATGACCTGGGTGCCGCTTCTCAACATCGTGCTGACGGTCGTGTTTTATGCGATGTTTCCGGTCATCTTCCCGCTCTTCCTCTTTCCGCGAACAGGTGTCACGGCGCTTAAAGGCTATGTCACGGGCTTCTTCTATCTCGCCGCCTGGGGACCGCTTTATGTGGTCCTGCACATGTTCATCATGGACCGCGCTGCGGATTCGCTGAACGCGACCGCGCCCGGCGGCATCACCATGGCCGGCATGGCGGGCATCGATGCGGTCAACGCGGATACCGCTACCATTGCGGGCTTCCTGATGATGTCGATCCCGTTTCTCGCCGCCGGCATGGCGCGCGGCGCAATGGCGGTATCAAGCCAAGCGACCTCGATGCTGGCGCCCGCTCAGGCGGCTGCGGAAGCGGCGGCGGTCGAGCGCACGACCGGCAATTATTCCTACGGCAATGAGAGCTTCATGAACCTCTCAAGCTTCAACAGGCAGTCGAACCAATGGAACACCGCGCCGTCTTACACGGGCGGGTCGGCTATGATGAGCACGGTCAACGACAACGGCACATTCATTAAGCGAACCGCTGATGGCTCAACAGTCTTCGATACATCGCCCGGAATGAGCCGCCTAGCGTTTGGCGCCTCGCTCAGCCAGTTCAACAATTCTGAGCGCCAGCAAACACTCTCCGAGCTGGAAACCGCTCGCTCGACGCTCAGCGAGGAGCGCTCGCGCGCCTTGTCATTCCTCGACCGCACTTCGAGTCGTCAGACAAGCGGCGTGCGCAATTCAAGCGGGAGCGAGAGCACGTCTGGCTTTCGGTCCGGTGAAAACCTGCAGCGCTTCGACAATCAGTCGCTGGATTCACGCGATGGGGTGAGCGAAAGTGATCGGGTCACAAGCTCACGGGGTAATCAGCAGACGAACACTGATCGTATGGAGACCACACGCGGCGGTAACCTCGGCGTCGGCGGAACGGTGGGAAGGGGAAACTCTACGGGACGGACAGGTCGTGGATCTGGTGCCGGTCTAACAGGTGGAGCGCAGTCTGGAATAAGCGGTGGGCGATATCGAACAGACGCTGTCGATCAAGGGCAGCGAAGAGATGAGATTCAGGGCTACGAGTCCTCGACTTCTGACAATCGCTCAAATGGCTCGAACGCCACGCAGGACGCTGGTAGCTATTCCCAAAGCGGAAGCTTCAACCGAAGCGAAGGATACTCGGACAGCTCTTTCTCCCATGAGCGAGCGCTTGAGGACGTCCGCCGCATTGACGAGCGCATTGCCGAAATCGATGAACTGTCCACTTCGCTCAGCAACAACACCTCGACGCGCGATGGCTATGGTTCGAATGTAAGTTTCGATATGAGCCAGATCGTCGCGAGCCGCTATCAGGAGAAGGCGGCTGAACTGGGCATCACCGCGCCGAGCCTCGCCAGAACGGATTACGCTCCTCATGAGCAGGCCGCCTATGAGCTCGTCGCCCGCGACATCATCTCTGACTATTATGATGAGCGCGTCGCTCCCTACCGGGATCTTATCCCTGACGAAGGCAGCGTGGCTGGCAATGTGTCCGGCCCCGGCCAATTCAGCGAGGCGGACCTGCGCGCAAGCAACCCTCAGCGCTCGCATGGAGGTCCGCGCAACCTCGTAAGCGGCTCAAATGCCGGTTCGATAGGCGAGCGGATTGATGAAGGCGCGGAAGGATTGGGTGACCGCTATGAAAGGAATGGATCGCGCTATGGCGAGCGGCGCGAGGAGTTCAATCGGGGCCGCGAAGGTCTAGGTGGGGCTGACGACAGGTTCGACGAGCGTTTCTACGACAAAGACCAACGCATGCGGAACCCGCTCCATCGTAGCCTTCGCGGTGATGAGAAGTAGGCTACCAACTCGCAATTGCTACGAAAAGCAGCGCCAATCCGCCCACGAGAGCAACAATCTTCTCCGCAAGGCTGAGACCTTCACTTCCATCCGGGAGATCAACGCTGGAGCCTTTGGGAAGCGCTCCTTTTGCGGGATCTTCCAGTCCGCCGGTCGAAGGATCGCCGGTCTTCAGCGCATAGGTATCTGGTGTGTCGAACTTGTATGGATCGAAGTCATCCATCTCACTTCTCCTAAAGATTTCATACCATTTCCGGGCACCAAACACAATTACTGGCGGAATTCTGCGAAAAGACTAGGAGTGTGTAGGGGATCGGGCTGATACCAAGTTCGACCGGTATGGTAAGTTGAGGAACTCGAGGGGGCGGAACATGTCGAAAAGGCAGGCCGTTTGGACACAATGCAATCGAAGATCGATGCGACCTATATAGAGTTGCGCGAGAAGATCCTGTTCGGCGAACTTGAGCCCGGCTCGCCGATGACGTTCGAGCATATAATCGAGCACACCGGGGTCTCGGCATCTATGGCGCGCGAGCTCATCCTTTCACTGGGGTCGGGCGGCTATCTCACTCGGCGCGGCAGAGGGCATGTCGTTTCGTCATTCACAAACGAACAGGTTGAGGAATGGCGCCTGGCGCTGGGGGCCATCGTGGAGATTGGCGCGCTGCGCCTGGCCCTTGTTGGTGGTGAAACGCTGGATGCAGCCGAGCAATTTCTCGACGCTAATGTTCGCGACATCTCTCACAGGCAAGAGGACTTCTTCCTTGGAGCCGTCGCCTTCACGAACATCATTCTGGGAGGAAGGGGTAGCACACTCTCAGGGCTGGTCGAGCAGTTCATCCCGCAGGCGTTTTTCCGCCTTCAGTGGTTGTCGGATGTCTACGCTGAGCGCACCGGGTATCTGGTGGAAGCCTCCGATCGTTATCTTTCAGCGGCGCGGGCGAAGGACTTGGAGGGTGTTAGAGAAGCGAGCCGTTTCTTCTTCGATGGGACTGCGCCGGCGCTGCACAAACTGGTCGATGAAATGGCTGCGAGATCATACCCGCCCAAAGACAGGCACGATGGATTTAATACGATTGAGCCAAAGATCACCGGAGCCCCGACCTATGCCGGCAGCTCAAGGGCTATGATTCCCCTTTTAAGCCCGCTCGGCGAACGAAAATGCGACGCTCACTCGTTCTAAGCCTGGCCTCACACTTGGGCGGCTTTCACGACCAATGGATCTGACGGATGCAATCGCATGGCTACGGCTGCGGCGGCGCAGGTCCTGACCTCGATCTCGCAGAGGTGATGAAACATCGTCTGCGCAGACTGCGCCATTCCATCCAAATGACGCTCGCTTAGCCTGTACGAGCGTGCGTAGATCTGTGCGATGCTCGCTCTCTTCGCATATTCTTCGAGCATGCGGCGCTCGCCGACCGCAGCGACAACAGCCATCATCATCTTCTGGTGAGCGAGGAGGGCTGCTAATGGTTTCCCGGAACCGGCGACGGTCTCGAACGCTCGAACCCGCTTGCGCAATTCAGGGATCGCAGGGGTGCAGTTCATCGAGGAGAGCCGGGCGATGGCAGTCGCTTCTATCCCCGCAAGCGCAGTCTGTTCCTCCCAGAGCTGTGTCTCTGTCGGGCGATACCATTCTAATTTGGTGATGTTTGTGCGGATGAACCCGAAGCTGCGCAGCTCGCTAAAGGCGTATTCACCCCAGGCGAGGTCTTTGTCTGCCGTTTTCGCCAAGGCTTCGGGGGAGGGGGTAAGCGGAATGCCTTCGCCTTGCGCAATCGCTCGCCTGAAGGTCTCGATCTCGGAATCCGCAGCTTTAGCCAGTTTCTCGATGGCGACGCGGTATAGCTGATCGACTCCTTCACTCATGGATAAATGATAGCAGCCTGGTTGCGGTCATCAATTGGGCTTGGGCCAAGCGCCACCGTTTACTTCCTTCTCGTACTCGCTGATCCGCTTCCATTCGATCGCCGTCTCATCGAAGGTGTCATTCTCCAGAATGCGCGTGCAAATTGCATCGAGCTCTTCGGCGTCGGCTGGGATGGTTCTCTTGGTCCGATAAGCGTGGACCGCCTCCACAAGGCGCTTCAAGTCTTCATACTGCCCCATTCACTGTCTTACCCACCTGTTTCATATTTCTCGTTAGTCTACCGCAAGTATTAAAGAGAAATACGGTCCAACACGGTATCAGGTTCCAGAGCATTCGAGACGGGCACCAATCGCACCGGAGTGACCTCGAAGCGACGTCACATTCGACTGCATCTCCTCCCCGTTCCTGACGGGCAGGAGATTGAGAGAAAGCCTTCCATCCTCTAAGTCGCGTGAGAATCTGCGAAAACCGAGTTCGAGGTTCGCTATTTCCGCAGCACGTCCTCCAAAATGCGGACTAGCCTCAGCCGTTTGGTCGCAGGGAGTGCGTCCAGATTTTGCTGCTTCCACAAGACCGCCGGCAGGTCCTTCGCATGGGGAATATCCAGAAGCTGCCAATCAGGGTCGCCGGCTTTGAAGCCGATCAAGAATTCTCGGTGCTCCTCCGGCATGCCATCGACCATCTGGGCGACGATGGCTTCGCGTGTTTCCTCGAGTGCGGCAAGCTCGATTGGCTCTTGCGTCATGCCAACCAGCCCGCGCTTGAATTCTTCTTCTAACGGCTTGCGGACCGGCGCTAGAGTTTCCGCCATGGGGCGGTTGTGGCTGATGAGATAGACAACGAAAGCCTGTCGCAGAGCATCGTCGATCCCTTCGTTGGCCAGCAGGTCTCGGACATCGAAGAGATCGCGCGGATGCTGGCGGTCAAGTGCTGCGACAATCTTGCCAGCGTAGAGATCTGCAAAGGAAACGATTTGCATTTCGGCGAAACCAAAGGCGTCCTCGACCGCCGGCGCAACGCTTCGCAAGGCGGGGCCCTGGACCGTTCCGCGCAGTACGGGCGTGACTTCGATTTTGATCTGGACGCCATCTGCGCGAACGACGAGCTTAGTGAGGATCTTGTCCTTTGGGGAGGGCAGGCCTGTGACCGCCGCGCCGGGTATCTCTTGTTCGATCCGCTCCTTTATGCGGGTTAGAGAGCTGTCAATGGTTGCAAGTGAAGTCGCTCGATCTTGGACCGGCAGATAGGTCAGATCTATATCGACCGAGAGGCGGGGCAGGTCGCGGACAAAGAGATTGATTGCGGTACCACCTTTAAGCGCGAAAACGTCTTCCTCGGCGATAAGGGGCATGGTGCGGATCAACAGCTCAACCTGCCGTCGATAGGATTCTGAGAAAGCCACGGGTCGCTACTCGAACAGCTCTGCTGGCAGCGTGATTTTGTAGCGGGTGTCGAGCTTTCCGCCTTCGACCAGCGCCCGCTTTCCTGAACCGAGATCGATTTTCGAGAGGTCAAGATGTGAACGCCATGCGTGGTTGTGCCGGTCAGCAAAAAAGAGAAACAGGCGCTTCACTTTCACGCTGGAGCAGTGCTCAAGAAGTGGCTGCAATTTGCGTGGGCTAAGAGTGCTCATCCCCTCGAACAGCATATCGACTTGATGGAAGCTTTCATGCTTTGGCAATTCATCGAGGAGCTCGAAGGCTGCTCGCTCTTTAGTCGAGTAGCGTATGGGCAGCTGCATGCCGGATGCGCTGTACATCACCGGGGTCGGAAGCGGCGGCGCTTCTGCGTCTTTGGGAAACAGGCGGCGATTGTTTCGCCACTCAAATTCAGTCTCTAGGGGCAAATCGTCCAGCCATGTCGGTGGTTTTTCCGGCCCGTAGAGATAGACGCGCTGGGAGACAGTCGTGATGTAATGGGCATAGCCTTGCTCTTCGAGCGCTGTTCGCCCGCCGACCGTGAGTGGAAGGTCGAGCAACGACTGAAGGGAGATCACGGTCTGTTGCCAGGTGAGGTTGCCTCTCGATCTGCGATAGACTCGCCGGGTCGGGCTATCGAGCCAGCCTGAGCTGAGATAATGGCTGCGCAGGGCCGACGAATAGCCCTTTGCCCCCAACCACGCGGCATCAACCAAGAGGCCCTCAGGGAGCTCTTGCAGAAGCTGGTTTAGTTTACTGTCCGAACGCGTAGCCATACTTTGCGTTATAGGCTATTGTCAAACCAATGTCGAGTTTAAAGTGAGCAGGAAGAACTAAGCCTAGTTTAGCGAATGGCCGGTCGGGCAAACTGCAACTGTTGCTCTCGATTGTCCATGTTTTCAGAACGTCGGGCGGAGGCGCCGATGCTTGAGATCCAGTGCGCGCCGGTAGAACAAATGTCGAGATCATGATCATTCTATCCCTTCATGTTGGCGTCAGGTTCGGGCCGTTTGCAGAATGTCGGCTTTGTTAAGTTGCTGAGCAGGAGCCGCCATTGATAATCTCGTCCAAGCCCGCTCCTGTTTGAGACATACGGCTGATCGAGAAACGACCAACGTAAGGCAGCACAACTATGCTATGCTGTCTGAGCTAAGCTGCTTCACGTCTTGTTGGGAGTCTCAGTAAATGGCGGACAAGATAGAATTCTACACCGAGAGCCAGCGGGAGCTTCAGACACAGAACGACACAATCGGATTGGCGGATGCCCTTGCAAGTGCTGCAGTTTCTCATGAGCTATCCGATCAGCACCGACAGTTCATTGAGAGCAGAGATTTCTTCTTCCTTTCGACGGTAAATGGCGAAGGCGAGCCAACTGTCTCATACAAAGGTGGAGCTGTTGGTTTCGTCCGAACACTTGATGCAAATCGCCTCTTGTTTCCTTCCTATGATGGCAATGGGATGTTTCTTTCAGTTGGGAACGTGGTCGAGACCAGCAAAGTAGGATTGCTTTTCATCGACTTCGAAACCCCCAATCGTCTTCGTGTCCAGGGGACCGCGCAAGTTCTGGATCAAGGAGTTGATCGATCGCCTTTCCCAGGGGCCGATCTTCTAGTCGAGGTTCAGGTTACGTCCGCGTTCGTGAATTGCGCGCGATACATTCACAAACACACCAGAGTGGAAGACTCTCGCTACATTCCTGATGATCAGGGAAAACAGCCATTGCCTAGCTGGAAGAGAATTGACGGATTCCAGGATGTCCTACCGATTGGTGAGAGTGAACGGGTGGCAGCGACAGGCGGTACAATTGATGAAGAAGAGTATCGTCGCTTGCTGCAGGAAGGCAAATCCTGATCATCGCACAAGTGAAATCAGGAAAGGGCCGATTGCTGACTGTCTGCTCTTGACTGGCGTAGAGCGCAAAGCGGACCTTCAGCCTACGACCCAGGATCAGACGAAAGCTGCGTCCATTTGATTAAAAAAAGTGCCATCAGGTGGGACCATCACTATTAGACTAAATCCGGCCTTGACACAGCATGAAATGAATCACCAGAACTCCTTAGAACGCGGCTAGAAACGCCCAACCCTCCAGCGCGAACGAAGCGTCACATATTTGTGAAACGCCCCGGCCCGCAGGATGTCGAAAAGGATGCTGCCCGGCTGTTAGAATTCGAATGCGACCGATGCGATTACCCGTCGCGCCTGCCCAAGGGTGCCGATGACAATCTGACCCGGCTCACCGGGGTTAAGCGCGCCAGCGAAATTCGGAAACTCTTGGACGTCGTTGAAATACGCCTCGTCAAAAAGGTTCTCCACGCGGAAACCAATGTCGAAGCTCCCGATTTCAACACCGGCCGAAAGGTCAGCGACAAAGAAGCCCGGATTTTCAAAAATCGGGAAGTCATCGCCTGGAACATCGAAGAACTGGGCGTTGGTCGAGGCAGGACCCTTATAGCGCCCCTGGGCGCGAATGAAGAACTCATTGCTGCCAATGTCGCCTTCGTATTCGATCGCGCCGCTGGCGCTCCAACGTGAGACGTTGGGCGGTTGGACGCCCGACAAATCGAGGCCAGTGACCGGAGAAAGGGTTCCATCGTCCCACTCAGCGTCGATGTACCCGGCGCCGCCTGAGAGGTTGATGTTGTTGGAAACCTGCCAGTTGAAATCGAACTCGATACCGGCTTGGGTCGAGTCTCCGACGTTCACAATGCCTTCGACAAATCCACCAGTGGCCGGATCGGCTGCTTGCAGTTCGAATTGCCGATCTCGGTAGTTGATCAAGAAAGCCGCGAGGGTCACGACCAGGCTGTTGTCGAGCAACTGCCCTTTGTAGCCCACTTCAAACTGATCGGCTTTCTCACGGTCAAAGCCCAACAGGGTGTTCTGGCCTGTCAGGTTGCTCAGCGAGAAATCAGCAGGCTCAAAGCCCTGCGAGAACGTGGCATAAAGAAGCGTGTTGTCATCTGGGCTGGACCAGGCAAGCGACGCGCGCCCGAGAACGACGGTCTCGTCAACTTCGCCTGAGAAACCAGTGTCAAGATTGTCGCGCGTCGAGGTCGTGTTATCGACACGCAGGCCACCGCTGAGTTCAAATTGGCCGAATTCATAGGAAACGTTCAGGAAGCCTGCGATTTGTTCTCTTGTGCGATTGCTGACTTCGAATGGCACCTCGGCCAGCACCACGTCGTCGTTCTGGCTGATCGTGGGGCAAACGCCAGGGTCAAGGAAACAAAATCCTTCTCTAATCACGAGCACGCTGTTCAATTCGCGGCTGAGATCGAGGTAGTAGGCGCCAATCTGCCAAAAAAATGGTCCGGAATCGTCGGAGGACAGGCGCAATTCCTGCGTAAAGACCTCAAAGTCTTCCGGGCGGAAGAGGTCCAAGACAAATTCGGGCTGAATATCGAGATCGGTCTCACGCCGCGATTTGGTGTCTGTAAACGAGGTGATCGATTGGAGCGTGACGTTGCCAATGGGAATATCGATATGCCCAGTAAGCCCAAAAGTTTCCCTTGTGTTGCGCGGGTTGGTGCTCAGGTCGATCAGCGGCGAATATCCGAAGTTGCCGTCCAACTCGCGCACCCATGCGTTATTAGGCCCGTCAAACTCGTTGTAGCGAACCGTCAAGTAGATCTCTGACGCCCCAATTTCGCCGTACAAGGCGCCGCGCACACCGTATTGATCGCGCTGGCCAATGTCCTGTGAACCTGTCGCGCTGCGACCGTTGGACCGAGGTGTCTGGGGATTTGTGAGAAAGCTGTCGTCGGTTTCACCATAAGCGTGGAACTTAAAAGCCCACGCCTCGCTCAGCGGGAGATTGAGTTCGATCTCGCCGTCAAAATAGTTGAAGGATCCCGCGCTGGCCGAAACACTCCCCTCAAAGGCGCTTGGATCGGGACGGGCCGAGACAAACTTCACCGCCCCGCCAATGTTGGAGCCGCCGTAGAGAATGCCTTGAGGTCCCTTTAGAACTTCAATTCTTTCTAGGTCACCAAACCGTGATGCGGCGTCGGCGAACAGCTGCACATCGTCGAGATAAAATCCAACACCTTGCGTGTTACCAAAGCCCCCGAGGCCACGGACAGTGACGTTGGGAAACCCATCCGCGCGGGTGCTCAGTTGCAGGTTTGGAACGGCAAGACCCACATCGTCGATGTCTTCAATGTTGGCGCGCTCTAGGGCTTCCTCGCCGAAAGCCGAAACCGTTTCAGGCACTTCAAGGGTGGTCTCAGAGCGTTTTCGCGCTGTGACGATGATAACCCCTGGCGGCGCGGTTTCCGATGCCTGCGACTCGCTCTCTTGAGCCAGAAGCGAGTGCGGCGAAACCGCCAGACAAAGGCAGGTCGCAATTGATCCCAGCGACGACACATAACGACGATGCGCGGCGCTTTGACGCTTCTTAATGCTCATTTTGGTCTCTCCCAGACACATTATTCTGGAGGACACTCTTGCCTGACTGCGATCGCTATGCTGTTCCGCGAGTGCAAGGAGACTTGTCGCAATAATGTAATGGGACCGAGCCAGCCGAGTAGGGTTCAGCGTTGTGAAACTTGCGCTCTCATCTCGGAAGGCGACAGTCCATATTCGGCCTTCATCTTACGACCAAAATGCGCTGAGTTGGAAAAACCCCAAGAGTAGGCAATGTCCGTCGCGCTGCGCGCGCGGTGCTCGGGATTTTCCAGATCGCGCTTGCACCCTTCAAGTCGCTGTTGGACCACGTAGCGCCACGGTGTGGTATCGCTCTCTTCGAAGAGCCAATGCAAATAGCGAAGCGAGATCCGGTTCCTCGCGGCAATTTGCTCAAGGTCAAGATCAGGATCGCGTAGCAGCGGCTTGATCTTGGATTTAACCGTTTCGAGCTGCGCCAGCCTGTGACTTTGCTCGGACGCCTTTGGTTGCAGCGGTGAGACCAGTAAGGCGATCGCCGCTTCGATCAGCGCGTTGTAGCGCATGGGATTGGTCTGAAAATCGATCTGCGAGAGCGATTTGATATAAGTGCCGAGCAATTGAGCGCTGGGCTCATCCTTTTTAAGATGACGCGGGAGGTCACGCCAGTCGTTGGGAGCCCAGCTCTTCAGCCTTTCAAGCGGCAAGACCAATGAGATCTTATGGAGCGGTTCAACGACAGAGAACCGCATGGGTTGAGTGTTGTCCCAGACGAACACATCGCCGCTGGTTAGGGTCGCTTCCTGATTTCCAAGGACCATGTGTTCGCGCCCTGAGATCACCAATTGCAATGTCAGCTGTTCGCTTTCGATCGCGCCAGCATCCACCCTTGAGCGACTGGCGCCGCAAGGGTCACAATGGCATTCCACAAGAGACAACCCCGGCAACTTGCTGGCTGAGACCTCAGCTGAAAAGTTCTGATCTGGATTGGCCTCAGCTCCCCAGGAGCCGAAGGTTTCATTCAATCTGGCGACCCAGGAATCATACTTCTCACGACCCTTCAGATCGTGCGTCGACCAATTCATCTGCTCTATTGAGCTCCCCATGGCTCTCTCCCCGAACGGCCTGACTTTGCGCAGACCTATCCTATTTTTGTGGCCGCTCAGGTCGGCCAATGCGTGCGCCCCCGCTGTGCCGACCTTATTCCATCCGTGTGTTTTCTCCAAATCGACCGCTAAGCCCAATCCCTCTCGCGAGAGGTCTTGCCGATTCCCGGATTAAGCGAATTGGTCGGGTCCAGCTTCTTGTAGAATTCAACGACCGGTGGCGGGGCTTCATAGAGGTGCCCAAAGTTATGCTCGGCTGGCATTTGACCACCCTGCGCCTCAATCAGTGCCTTGATCTCCAATTCAAATTCTTCCCGATCAACGCCTGGCTTCAACACATAGTCCAGATGAAACACGTGACACAGAAAGTGACCATAAATCGCTTTGGCCATGATTTGATTGTTGAGGTGCTCGGGCAAGAGCAAGCCCCAGTCCCTCGTCCCACCAGGCAAGGCCACATCAAGCGCGGCCAGTTCGCCCGCGTTTTTGGAAATGTCGCGAATGCGCACCGTGGCGCCAGCGCTTGCAAAGCGCACTCGAAAGGCCGCATCGGCATCTGCTTCGGACGGTTCGAGGTAATCCAGCCGACCCTCGCTCGAGAGTTCTTCCAAAATAGACTTAAGCGGTTCGATCCCATCGTCGTCGGTCGTTATCAAAAGCAAATGATCGTGCGTGTCGAAAAGCGCGCGCATATTCTTGGGCAGCGGATGGGGCGATGCCTTAAAGATGAGCTGAGATATCTTGGCTGAGGACAAGCGGGAAAGTCCAATACGCCTTAGGGTGACGTCCACGCGTTTCTGCGTCTCCAGAACGCGTGGCATAATTCGGGCACCAAACATGCGCAAAAGCTGGCAAACGTCTCGACCATATTGGGCTGCAAGGTCGCTGGCCCCCTTGCTTACGTATTCGCAAACGCTGGGCAAGATCACGAGCGAAGACAACATCTCACGCCGCAACCGGGTGAGGTCCTCAGCGCTGTTCGTTCCAACGATAAAGCTGCGTTCTCTTCTCGGCGCCTCAAAGGTGGGCACACGGACTGCAAAGACTATAAGCTTTCCCGCGCAGCCGGCGGCCTCAAACAGTTTCCTGGTATCAGCGTTAAAGCGCGTTGGCTCATCGCCCAAAGCGCGCAGCGTATCGACGTGATCGGGGACATCCCTCACCGGCTCTAAAGCCTCCGAAATCTCGACCCCGATGTCTCCTGCATCCAGCCTGCGAAGGATCTCTTCAGGCTCGCTTCCCAAATCTCGACCGAGGTGATTGATGAGCTCAAGCTCGCCCGCTTCGTTGACACGCGCGTAAAGCGAGTTCTCGGTGTAGGCTGAGCCACGGCGCACTAATGCGCCCCCCGAATTGTTGCAGACGCCGCCAACGACCGAGGCGCCGATGCACGATGACCCGATGACCGAGTGGGGCAGACGCCCCATGGGGCGAATGGTGTCTTCCAGCTCCGTCAGGGTAGAGCCCGCCAAGCACAGCGACTCCTCGCCGCCCTTGAGCGGCAGAACGCCAACCAGTCGCGTCGTCGAAATGATGACAACTGGGCGATCGTAATCGCCGAAAGGAGCCGAGCCGCCAGTCAGGCCCGTATTGGCAGCTTGGACAATCATGATTGCGGCGTGCCGCGCACATGCGAGCGCGACACGCCACAACTCAAGGAGCGATTCTGGCGTCACGACCGCTGCTGCGTCGCCGCAACCGATCCGGTAGCCAGTCCGAAACGGGAGAGTGCGTTGCGGGTGCGTCAACACTCGGTCGGGGCTGCACGCGGCCCCCAGATCCCTGACTAGTTGGTTGACTGGGTCAGCCAGCGTTCGCTCCCTGCCACGCGGCTTGCACCACGTCCCATGTGACCAAGGCGTGGGTTTCACCGCCCGGCTTATCGACGAATTGAAGCGGCCCGAGGAAGGTCATGTAAAATTCGCTGTCCACCGGGAAGTACGTCTTGCCGTGAAAAGCCGATGTTGCCTCGTAACCGTAGGCGGGCGCGACAACAGTCTCACCGCCATCGTCTTCGCCGCCGCGCACCTCCATCCGCCCTTTGGTGAGATAGTACTCGCCCGGACCGATATGGTGGTGGCTCGCAAAGGACGAGCCAGCCGGACAATCGAAGATGGCAGCCCAGGACCCCAGTTCGGGAGCGACATTAAGGAGCTTCCAGCTAATGCCGCCAGCGCTCAGGTTCTCGGGAAAAGGCACCCAATCCAACTCATCCAGCTGGACGGCTCTTCCCTCTACTGGTGCGTATTGATTAATCATGACTTCCTGGCTCCCTCCGTTGGACCGCAAGCTTGAATTCTAACCGCCGCAAATCTCGGCGCTGTTTGCGGGGTTGAGTATTTCGATCCAGTAGCCGTCCGGATCCTTGATAAACGCAAGGCCCTTCATGGTGCCGTCATTGGGACGCTTGACGAACTCAACGCCCAACCGTTCAAATCGCTCGCACGCCGCATCCACGTCTGGGACCGCCAGGCCAATATGACCAAAGCCGCGCGGGTCTGCGTTACCATCGTGATAAACCGGACCTTCGCTTTTTTCGGTGCCCCAATTGTGGGTCAGCTCAAGCATGGCGGGCGATCCAAAGGCGTACTTCAAACGCCCTTCCGGATCCTCGGGAAGAGACGCCGCTGTATCCAGATAGCCAAGAAAGTAGAGCGAAAACTCCATCTCGGGAAAGGGGATTTCCTTGATCAAGGTCATGCCAAGAACGCGCTGATAGAACGCAAGGGAGACCGAAGGGTCCTTCACCCTGAGCATCGTCTGATTGAAGACAAAGTGGCGCGTTTCTGGAATGTCTGGTCGTACGCCCTCCGCAAGCGGCGTACCTATGTTCTGAGATTCCATTGTCCCTCTCCAAGTCGCCCAAATCCAGGCGCCTTTCTTGAACTAAAGGCTAGAAAGCCGCTGGGCCTGCCGCTTGATCATTTCTGCAGAGAGAAGCGCCGATCCGCGCAATTCGATAGGGGGGTGGGGCCAAATAGGTAATTGTTCGCGCACAATCACATGGCGAAATCCAGTCAAATGAAGTGGATGCCAGTTTGTGATATTTCCCGTACCCGTCGAGATGTTTGCGATAGGAATGGGCCGTGACTAAGACCATGAGCCTAGTCTGAATATCCAACGTCTGCTTTCACTCCCAGAAGCGGACGCTGGGTCTTTCGACGCCAACGCCCAACTCCAGTCAGATCTCCGTCTTCTCAGCGAGGGTCAGGGCGTCTTCGATGTCAACGCCAAGGTAGCGGACAGTATTCTCGATCTTGGAATGACCGAGCAATATCTGGATCGCTCGGATGTTGCCTGTTGCTTTGTAGATTATCGAGGCCTTGGTTCGACGAAGCGAGTGTGTTCCGTATTCCTCTGGGCGCAGGCCAATAGCCACAACCCACTCATCAACTAGTCGAGCGTATTGTCGTGTGCTCAAGTGACGATCGGGATCGACTCGGCTCGGGAAGACGAAGTCCTCGACGTCACCTCCTCTGAGCTCCAGCCAAGCGAACAGACTTGTACGCGCATCGGACGCAATCTCGAACTGGACTGGCCGCCCTGTCTTTCGCTGAGTGATCGTCGCTCGCGTCCTGATTTCCGGGCCGCTGACCAAGTCGCCGATCTTTAACTCAACGAGATCACAGCCTCGCAGCTTGCTATCGATCGCAAGGTCAAACAATGCCCGATCTCTGATCCGCTCTTCGCGATCAAGAAAGAACCGGATCGCCCAGATCTGTTTCTGATTAAATGGGCGCTTCGGACCGATCTTCGCACCGAAGTTCCATGGCACCCGATTCTGAGCGGCTGGGTCAAAATGTGAGTAAGTCATTGTCATCCTCCTCGGCCGGAATGGCCTTCGAGAATGTCCGCTTTCGGGAACTAAGATTTCGGATGGCTACGTCTTGGATTGGGGCGCGAAGCAGACATAGAAGCGGAATTACATTTCTCATAAGCTATTCTGCTGCTCTCCAGCGGCTGGGCGAGATTAAAAAACGGTTCGTCGCAGATGGGGGTATGGTTGGGGGTATCGCACCGAATAAAGAGGGAAAAAGTGCCTAATAACAACTCGCTATCGGACGAATGCGTGTCCCTCCTCCGCTACCAAGATAGCGTTTCTGACGCGCAGTTTGTTTTTAGTCGAATTGATAAGAATGCCGTGCTCCTGGCTATGGAGCAGCAGTGGCCGACCTCCAAACGGAAAGCTGCAGCTTCCCGGCTCAATCTTCGCGGTCTGAAGCTGCTAGGCGGCGGCGCGTTTGGCCTTTACGTTGTCCAAGCTAACTTTGCGCGAGGGGCGACCGAAGTGGTAGCCTTGGCAGCACGTGCAGCCCAGTTCCACCATAGCTTCGGCTTGGGACTGATTCTCAATACCTTCTGCCGTCACATCAATTTCAAGCGATTGCGCAAGTGCTACGATCGCGGACACAACAGCCTTACTGCGTGATGAGCCTTGTGATGCAGAGTGCACGAACTCACGATCGATCTTGATCATCGAGAAGTCCATTTTCTCGATATAGTTCAGCGAGGAATATCCTCGGCCAAAATCGTCAAGAGCCAAGGACACGCCCAGCTCTTTAAGACTAACAAGCAGGCGCTCCAATTGCGGCGTCATTTCGAGAACCAGCGATTCTGTGAGTTCAAGCACAAGCCGGTTAGGCGAAAGACCTGATGTGGCGAGAGCCTGTGCAACGGTCTGCAAGAAGGATGCATCAGACAATTGAAGCATAGAAACATTGACGGTTAGTTTTACGTCCTCAGGCCATTTTTTCGCGTCGCCGCAAGCTGTGCGCAGCATCCACGCACCGAGCCGCTCGATTAAGCGGGCTTCCTCAGCCACTGGAATAAACACATTCGGCGGTACGACCCCGCGCTCTGGATGCGTCCACCTCATCAATGCTTCATAACCCATCACAGTGTTATCCGAGGCCCGGATGATCGGTTGATAGGAAACAAAGAGCTGATCGTCTTTAAGCGCATTTTCGAGATCGCGCTCAAGGCTTGAACGATCCTCGAGCTTCTCTCGCATCTTAGGAAGATAAGAAACCGTCGTGCCCCGTCCGCGCGCTTTCGCTTCGTAGAGCGCAAGATCTGCATTGGTCATGTGCACACTGATCGAGCTGGCATCTGTTATTTCTGTAAGCCCAATTGAAGCGCCCACAAAAATCTCAAAATCATCGATACGGTACGGCTCGCTGACCTCGGCAATTATTCTGTTGGAAAGATCCTCGGCCGCTTCAATCGACATGCCTGGCGGCATCAGGATAGCAAATTCGTCGCCTCCCAGTCGCCCAATCAGCGCTTCGGGTCCGGCAGTCTCACGGAACCGTTCGGCAACTTTCATCAGCAATTGATCACCCGCAGCATGACCATAGATGTCGTTGACCTGCTTAAAGCGATCAAGATCGATAAATCCGAGGATTGTCGTCTTCCCATTTTTTAGATGTTCGGAGATCATTTGCTCGGTCAAGGTGCGAAAGTGGTCGCGCGAATAAAGCTGCGTGAGGGCATCGTGCTGGATGACATGGGTCAACTTTGCGTTAGCGTTTTGCACTTCTTTCCGGCTGTTATTGGCCATTCGCAAGAACATAAGCGAGAGCAAAAATGCGAGAACGACAACGCCAATTAGAGCTGACAAGAAAAGGTTTTGATTCTGTGCCGCACCAAGTCGTGCTTCGTTCGCTTCTTTCTCAAGCGACAGCTTTGAAATCTGCAATTCACGATTGGCTGAATCAAACCGCGCGGAAAGCAGGGCGTTGTTCGCAGCGGAGGAAAGATCGCGTGCCTGGTCGTCAATCCGGTGGAACGCTTCGTAGTGCTGCAATGCCAACGCGTAATTCTTGCTACGCGAAAACACTGTGTAGGCGGTGACATGAAAATCACGGAAAAACGGTGATGTAGAAGTCAGATCTTCATCGCGGAACGTCTGCGCTATGTACGTCTCTGCGAGATTTTCATTTCCGCGAGCCAGCGCAACCTGTGCGCGCACACCGAACAAGAAAGGTCGCCATTCTGGAGCATTTGCCGAAGCGATACGCAGGCCTGTTCGGATGCTTTGCTCTGATTCATCGAACATTCCCGCCAAGTATTGGGTGGAAGCGATGTTGGTCAAAATCCGGGCCTCGAGAAGCGGGCTTTCCAAATTCTCAGCAACACTCAAAGCTTTGCGAAATTCGGTTTCGGCTTCCTTGAAGCGCTTCAGTTCCTTCAGCGCATTGCCTACATTGTTATGTTCTGAAAGCGAAAGTGCAGGATCATCGGGAAAGACCTGACTTGCTTGGCGGTAATAGGACAGAACGCGCTCATAATCTCGCGCGTCGGAATACAATGAACCGATGTTCTGAAGGATAATGGCGCGGCTGCGATCTTCGCCTTGTTCTTTGTAAATTTCGTTCGCTTTGAGAAAGGCCGAAAGCGCCTCCCCATATTGACTGTTACGAATGTGCAGACCTGCTTGCGAACGAAGCAAATCGGCGTGAAGTTTTGATCCGTCAAATTTCTGCTCAATCTCAGTGAGCGAGCTGGTGATCAACTGCGCAGCATCATCTGCGCGGTTAAGGCGCATAAGCGCTTCGGCCTCTAGCCATTGAGCTGTCAGCCTTGCAACACGAGCAGAATCTTCGCTTCCCGTGACATGTGATTTGGCATTCCGCGCAAAATCCAATGCTGAGGCTGAATCGGCCATCATGTGCGACTTGGCCTGCGTTATCGCTTCTTCATAAGCTTTGCGATTATCGGGCCCATGTTCGGCGCTAAGCGGTGCAGAAAAAGCAATGAGAGCTGGGGCTGCAAGCAGCATCAAAGATCGCGAGACGACACCCCTTTTCATTCCCAAGCTCCCTGTACAAGTGCCTGACGCCATCTGATGGCCCCAGAGCGTTATTGCTCCGTTGTTAAAAGCGGATGCTGAAGTTTCCTCCCACAACAAGGCCTGCCTCGTTGAAGGTGTCACCCGCGCTAACGTAGCGACTAAAAACACCGAACTCAGAAGATTGGGTTAATGGCATCGCATAAACTGCTTCTGTGGTGATCCGGCGACGGGTTTCGATACCGAATGTCTGCGTTACGGCACCTGTTTCACCGGTCTCACGATTGATAACCTGGTCGCTAACGACTTGAAGCGAGCCATCCTCAACCTGAAGCGGCTGAGCAACAGAGATGCGCAGGGTGTCATTGCCGCCGAAAATGCCGCGCTTGGTTGCGGAGATTTGACCGGCAGTGCTCCAAACAGCGCCTGCATTGGTGAACAGCTGATCTCGCGCTGTTTCAGTGCGAGCGCCTGTAGCTGAAAGATCGAAAGTGAAGCCATTGCCTGCATCAATCGTTGCCGAGACCGTCATCGCTTCGGTTTGTGAACCGCCACCCAGAAGGGATTTTGCTGCGGTTTGAGTACCCAGAAGCGCATTAACCTCGTTCAAGCGGGTGTACTGAGCGTTGAGCGAAACCCGATCACTTACACGCTGTTCGATGTCGAGCGTGAAAGCCTGGGCAGGGCGGTCACCCAGAGCCTGACGGATCAACGCTTCTTCAGGATTAGAATTGTTAAACTCGTCCCACTCATCTCGGTTTTCGGAATAGCCGACGCTGACCTTTGTGTTCGGCGCGAGCTTATAACCCATCTGCATGAAGGTCTCACCTGACGCGAGACCCAGAACTGGGTTTACACCGCCAGTGAAGGGGTCGTGATCGCTGACCACGCCAAAACGGTTGCCTGAAAGCGCCATACCACCCTGGCCGTGGCCGAAAGTGAACGATGCGCGGCCCGAAGGTTCCGTGATCGTTGCAGCGCTGTGCACCATGCGAACCGAACCATCTTGGGCGTATTGCGGCGCCATGGCGTCATAGCGCAATGACCATTCACCGTTCAGTTCAGAATTGTTTGAACGCAGCTCTGTGAAGCCCACGCGGCCATCGCCATTTGTATCGGTTCCACCTGAGTTGATCCACTTGGCAAAGCGTTTGTTGACGAAGTCCTGAAAGCGTTCTTCGCCGCGGCCCAGAACGTCTGTTGTTCTGCCAAGTGTGAAGGCCGATGCCGGGATGCTGAAATCGCGATATGTGTCGCCCACTTGCTCAAAACCTGTGAAGAACACATCCGATGTCTCCCACCAGCTGGGGATACCCATAGCGAGAACCGTCTGCGCGCTCAGATTAACAGGGGACCAAGATGAGTTGGCGCCGAGGCGCTGATACATTGTCAGTTGGAGCGAGCCAAAATCCAGTGGTGATTGAGAAGCTGCCACATCCAGCAGACCCCAGCCATAAACCTCATCGGGTCCAGGCGCGCCCAGGTCTTGAGCCGAACGGAAAATGATTTCCGCGCTGGCTTCGGGATGTTCTGCCAGCCAAGTCCAACGGTCATGTAGAAGCGAGATTGCGCCTGATACCAGAGGTGCTGCGAAAGATGTGCCCGAGACGCGTGTCACGCCGCCATGGCCGTCTGCCGCCGCGAGCAGCATGCCCGGTGCAACAACGGTGCGCATGAAGAGCTCATTGCCACTTTGGCACTGCCCCTTCGACACAAGGCACGCGGGACCAGGACGGTTTGAGAATGCAGCGATGTCGCCAGCAGGATCAATTGCGCCAACGAGGATGAAGGTCGGATCGACCTGGAAATCCCAATTGAGATTTTGAGTCTGTGTGAGGCCTTCATTACCCGCGGCGATCACATAAACTGTGTCGTTGACATATTGCGCCAAGTTTTTGTCAGAAAGCAAGTTTGCCATGCTCTGCGAAAGAACGGTGCCCTTTTCGCCAAGCGACAAATTGATGATGCTGACTTTGCCTGTGTCGTTATAGCCGTGGAGCTTAAGGTTTTGCAGTTCCTGAATGCCCGCTTTGACAGAACCCCAGTTGGAACTGCCATTGGGGTTAAATGGATTGTAGGTCGCGATTTTCACGTCAGGAGCGATGCCCATCACGCCTTCGCCATCATGCGCACCAGCGATCAGGCTGGCAACGCCTGCACCGTGACCGCCCACTTCATTGAAGAACCCGCCGCTGTGTACGACGTTGTCGCCAAGGTCCGCGTCTGCGGCAAAGCTGCCATCGATGATGCCGATGATTGTGTCATGGCCGGCACCCTGAATTTCAGTGATTGCTGGGTTCCAGTTAATGGCGGCCATCCAATGATCGACGATGTCGACGCCTGAGTTTTGCATAAGTGCATCATGCCAATCGAGATACAACAGCGCCCGATCGCGCTTCGTCAGGATTTCAACTGTTGCCCGGTTGCTTGGATCTGCACCGTATTTGGCGAAAACTTCATCGACGAGCACGTCGAACGATTGTCCGGTTCTTTGCGTGTAAGCGGCACCGAACTTGGTCCGGCCTTCTTCGATCATCGCGTTAAGCGCAGTCATCATCCGGCTTGGTGAGCCATCGCGCACGATTGCACCGGTGGATGTGTGAGAGATGGCGTTAAAGCGCGCTTCGACTTCGTCGATTTGCACGAAATGCGATTGCCAGAAAGTGCTGAGCCCGCTCAGGTTGGTTTCGAACGCGACGATGTCGCCATAAAACGGATTGATGTCACCCCAGAATGCAGTGATGTCGCCATAGAACGGGTTGATGTCTCCGTAGAACGCATCAATGTTTCCATAGAAGGGATTGATGTCGCCATAGAATGGATTGATGTCGCCCCAAAACGCATCAATGTCGCCGTAGAACGGATTGATGTTTCCGTAGAATGGATCGATGTCGCCGTAAAATGGATCGACACCGCGCAGAGTAACTGTGCCTTCAAGGGAACTGGTCTTTGGCGCCAATGTCGTGGGAGCCGGCACCGTCACATTGCCTGTAACCGGCGCGATGTTGATGCCTTGGTCAATCGCCGCAATGCCCGTAGTGCTCGTGCTAGGTACAATCGCGCTCTCAAAAGCCTCAAGTTGGAATGGGACCAGTTGTGGCTCTTGCACCAGTACAAATCGGTCTTGTGCAACCGGTCCGACCAGATCACGCTCAGCCGAGCTTTCATCGTCGTTAGCCGCTTGGTCTTCGGCTACTTCGTCAACGACCTCGACAATCGCTTCAATTGCGTCGGCCTCTGCTGCATGGGCAGTGCCCATCAGCGAAACGGCCACTGCAAAGCTTGCGGTGCCATATGTAAGAGCGGTCTTCATAATACTTACCCAGATTCCATTTCGGCGAAACTATCGCCTTTCACGTGGCCCTGAATACGGGGGGGAAGTGGGTTCTGAGTTGATGCGATTGGTTAAGATTTTAAGAAGTTCTAACGGGCTCGAAACGCTGGTTTTGGAGGCCTGATTTGGCAGGAATGGCCCATTGTGCGATTTGTGAAAGTTAAGACTGGGTAAACGCCCGGTGCAAAGTGCGCACAGCCAATTCTTAAAGTCTGAATCAATTAACGTGTAAGCCGCGTCTCAATCGCAATGCTGGAGAGAATCAGTTAGCCACCGGACTAATGGAAAGCAGCGCAAGAACCCGCTGCCCAATCAGTCAAGAACGATGTCGGTGCCTTTGGTATTGGCAAGCACGCGGCCCATTGACGCCAGCAGTTCTTCGAGCGCAACCGGCTTCATTATGACGTCATTTGCTTGGGCAGCATCGCATCTTTCACGCAAATCAGGCGAAGTGTCTGCAGTCACCACGATGACAGGCAGATCGCAGACTGGTGCTTGCATCTTACGCATTTCACGAACGGCCGTAAGCCCGTCCATGCCAGGCATCCGCACGTCCATCAGCACGACGTCAAAGTCCTGTTCCTGAACAGCGCGTAGGCCTGCCTCGGCGTCGGTTGCCTCTACCATGGATGCACCAGCAACATCGAGCATGTCTTTTACGACTTGCCGATTCATTGCATTGTCTTCCACGTAAAGCACGCGCACGTGTGAGTTCTCCGGTTAATGTCCATTTACCTTACGAATAAACCGTTCACGAATTGTTACGCTATCACGCCGCAGAAGCCAGGCTATTCGATCCCGACATATTTTTTTCAGTGCTGTAATGCTCTTGGAGCGCAGCGATCAACGCGTCGCCGGCTACTGGCTTGAGTAGCAATTGTGAATGCTGGAATTGCGAAACCACGTCGAGCGCCAGACCCCCTGTAGGGGACAAAAGCAGAGTTGTGCTGATCTTTGCCTGCTGTGCATGGGCCAAAAGATCGCGCAGCGCTGGCAAGTCATCTTGAGTAGAGGCAACCGATCCGGCATCTACAACAACGTGATCTATCTGATTGTTATCAATCATAGAAATGCACTGATCGGCATTCTGCATGCTGGATACAGATTTGGCATGCGGCTCAACCAGGCCTGCCAGAATGGCTTGTTTCATGGGGTTGGCTTCAATCAGGCCAAGCCGGCAGTCGGACAGTGCCTCGGGCGTTTTCAAACTTTCGTGAACATGCGACTGAACTTCAATGACCGGCAACAGGACACGGAAGATGGAGCCTTCGCCTGGAGCGCTGCTCAGTTCGATCGTGCCGCCCAATGCATTCGCCAGATTGCGGCAGATCGAAAGTCCTAGGCCAGTGCCGCTGAATTCGCGAGTGGTTGCGTTGTCCACCTGATGGAATGCTTCGAAGATCTGTTTCTGCTCATCTTCGGGAATGCCAATCCCGGTGTCCGCGATCTCGATAGCGATTTGGCCTGCCTCAACCTTATGAAAAGCGCGCAATGTGACACTGCCTTCGCGTGTGAATTTCACGGCATTGGACAATAGGTTGAAGATGATCTGGCGCAGTCTTCCACCATCGGTTTCAACAGTGGCGGGAAGCTCTCCTACATCCTCAAAAAAATCGAGGCCTTTTTCGGCAAGCTTGTCTCCCCACAGACTTCCAGCTTCGCGCAGGATTGCATTTAAGGAGGTGGGGGCAAGTTCTACGCTAACCTCGCCGCTTTCCATTTTGGCAACGTCCAGCAAATCATCGACCAAGGCTTTCATTGTCTGGCCAGCGCTTTGGATCAACTTGGCGCGCTTAAGATTGTCCTCATCAATCGACTGGCTAGCAACAAGAACCTGCGCGGTACCCAGAATGCCGTTCAATGGTGTTCGGATTTCATGGCTTGTCATCGCTAGGAAATCGGTTTTGGCTTTCAGGGCGTGCTCAAGGTCGGCGTTTACAACGGTAAGTTCGTCGTTAGCCTCGCGCACTTCATTGCGGCTGCGCCGGATGCTAATCAAAGCGCCCAATGTCAGCGCCAAGACAATCATCAGCGCTACAGCAACGCCTACAAATGCCATCGTTCGGAATTCAGACCGTTCGCGCTCTATCTGGATATCGCGTTCAAGCTGTCCTTGCTTTAGCTGCGAGATCCGCAAGTTTTGGTTGGCAAAATCAAACTCTGCCGCCAACAGCTGTGAACTGGCATCGGCCACAAGATCGCGCGCCTGACTATCGAGCCGCTGAAATGCGCGCAGATGAGCCAAGGCTTTTTGCTGCTGGCCAAGCTCATCAAACACTTGCGCGCCCAGTTCGTGGAATTCGCGGTAGACGAGATCGGTCGTTTCAAAGTCCGCGCCAGCGAATGCTTGGTCTAAAAATTGCGCAGCGCGTGCGCGATTGCCGCGTTCGTAAGCGATGCGTGCTTGCACCCCGTAAACGAAATTGCGCCAATCAGCAGCTTCGCCATTGCGCGTAAGAGCCAACGCGCGATCGGCAGTTGCGCTGGCCTTTGCCAATTCGCTTTGTTCAACTTGAACCAAGGCCAAGTTGCTGAGAATGCGCGTTTCCAGCATCGGGCTTTCAAGCTCACGCGCGGCTTCTATCGCCAGCCCATACTCACGCTCTGCATCGGCGAAGCGTTCAAGCATCTTGTACGTCTCGCCCAAATTGTTGTGGTTCGACAGTGCAAAGCCTGGATCATCATTGTACAGTTCGACCGCTTGCTCATAGTAATTCAGCGTGCGTTCGTAATCGCCTGCCTCCCAGTAAATCTGGCCGAGATCTTGTAAGGCGATCGCTTGAGAGCGGGTAATGCCAGCTTCACGAAAAATCTCGAACGCGGCCTGATAGTCGGACATCGCCGATTGCACATCTCCAGACATTGCGCTGACCGCGCCGCGTGAACGCAGCAGATCGCCATGCAGCTTGGTACTTGGTGCTGCCGCTTCAACAATGCCCAAGGCCTCTGTCGCAATGCCGCTCGCATCATCAAGCCGATTGAGAAAAATTAACGCCTCGGCTTTGAGCCATAATGCGGTCGCTCGGTTTTGGTCCTTGCTCTGATCGGATTGCTGTTCAGCCAGCTTAAGCGCTCGTTCGGAATGAGCGAGTGCCTTTTCCGGGTCCGCCATCATTTCCGTCTTCGCAGCCTCAATGGCTTCATCAAAAGCTGAAACGCTTGGTGTCTGCTGAGCAGGCTCTTGCGCGATGACAGGCGTCACCGCGGCCGCCAATCCACAGAACAAAAGCATCGAGGCGAGAAAGACTCTCATCAGCGTGGCCTTACTCGGCCGCCGTTAACAAACCGCCAACTCGCCCTTCTGATTTCTAAGGGCGAGGCATGGCCGGACCGCTTGTTAGAACGCGATCCGGAATTTCATGCCGCCAACATAGTCAGGATTGTCAGCGCGCAGGTTTGACTGCGGACGCAGCTCCGCCCTTGCGAACAGGCTAAACTCGCCTATGCCGTTCATTACAGGCGCTGCATAATGACCCTCGGCGACATAACGGCGGGGAACATCATTGGTGATATCAAAGCTTTCGGTCACAACCCCACGCTCACCAGTAGCGCGATCGACGACGGCGACTTGCTCGATATCGATGAAACCGCGTTCAAGCGTGAGGGGCTGAGCCAAGGTGAAGCGAAGGCTGTCGCGTTCCCCGAGCACCCCGAATTTGGAGGCGCCAACTTGGAATGCGCTAGAGAAATCATCGCGCACCTGGAGCGTAGCAGCGTTGGATGAATTGCTGGTTGAACCGGTGGCAGAGCCAAACAGATTGATCCCGCTTCCAAAGTCGAAATCGGCTGCTAATGTCACTCCGCTTGTTCGCGTGCCATTGCCGAAATCTGCTGTGTCGAGCGAGCGGACACCAAACAGAGCATCGCGTTCATCCAGCAAGGTGTATGCAAGCGATAGTGTAGACGCGCCTGTCACTGCATAATCGAGGCGAACGGTGCTTGCCCGTGCTTGATAATCACCGCGGTCTTCAATCAAGGCGCGATCTGCTAGGCCGAAGTCTTCGCGTGCAATGCTCTCTTCAAGCGCACCGTCGCGGTTGCTCGTTGCAAAACTCAGATTTAGACCATCGACCAATTGAGCGCGCGCCGACATGTGCGTGCCGCCTGATGCGAAGCCCAAGAGCGGGTTCGCGCCGCCTGTTACCGGATTGTAGTCCGAGGTAAGGCCAAGGCTGCGCTGGCCGCCCAGAAGCGCGGTGCCATCGCCATAACCAAACGCAAATCCGAACGTGTCATCGGGGCCATTGACGATAACCGATGTTTCAAGATCAGGTCTTGCTAGGAATTGATTTCCAACGACAACATTTTGCGTCCCGCTGAAAGCAAAGGACCAACCATTGCCAAGCGGCATAGCGGCAGTTTGCTGAAGGTCGGAAAACCCAGATGTCCCATCAGCGGAGCCGCCGCCTAACCAGCCTACAAAGCGGTTATACATGAATTCTGAAAGCGTTACGCCTATGATGGATGTGTCAAACATTCGCGAGGATAGCGGAATGGCGAAGTCGCGGCTGCTGTTCACGAGTTCTTCGAAAGCTGTGAAGTACAGGTCTTGCGCTGTCCAAGAGGATTGGAAGCCACCTTCGAGAAGTGCGGCCGCTGTAAAGGTTTGCGGCCTTTGTCTCCATCCTGCTTGACGGTCATTGAGGTAGAACGTCAAATTGTTGAAATCTAGTGGAGCTTGGCTCGCCTCAATATTGAGAAGGCCATGCCCGTAGACCGCATCCACTCCGGGCGCGCCCAAATCGGTCGCGCTTTCAAGGATCGCTTTTGCAACGTCTTCTGGATACAAACGCAGCCACGGCCAGCGGTCTTGGATCAACGCTGCAGCGCCTGAAACAAGGGGAGCTGCAAAAGATGTTCCCGAAACGCGGGTCGTTCCGCCTATTCCGTCAGAGGCGAGTATCATCTCGCCCGGGGCAACGATGAAGTGGTTCATCAAGAGGCCGCTCTGATTGAGATAAGATCCATCGACGAACGAAGCATCGGTACCATTGAAAGCGGCCTCGTTCTCACAAACGCCATTGTTCAAAAGGCATGCATCGCCCGGACGGTTTGAAAAGGCCGAGATTTCGAGGTTCGTATCGACAGAACCAACAACGATAAACTTACTGTCAAACGCACCACCAAATTCGATATCGGTTGGCTGATCGACCCCGTCATTGCCCGCTGCAATCACAAAAAGCGTATTGTTCAACCAAGTGTTGGGAGCGTCTTTGAACACATCGCGCCATTCACCCGGCAGTGTCTCACCGCTTACGCCCAGCGATAGGTTGATAACGTCGGCGCTGTATTTGCGTACTTCTTGAATACCGCGGGTCACATCGGCCCAGTTGGCGGTGTAGGTCTCGTCGAAAGGATTGAATGCGGCGATATTTGAATTGGGGGCGATGCCCATCACGCCAAACCCATCATGGGGTGCTGCGATCAAGCTTCCGACAGCAGCGCCATGGGATTCATCAACACTGGTGTAACCTCCTGAATAAACGACTTTACCCGCAATATCTGCGTCTTCGGCGACGAAGAAGTCAATAAGACCGATAGTTGATTTTGAACCGCCGCTTTGCGCCTGCGTCAGGCGTGGGTTCCAATTGACCGCCTGCATCCAGTGATCAACTTGATCCATGCCGCTGAAGTTGAGAAGGTTATCATACCAGTCGAGCACGAAAGCCTGTCGCTCATAACGGCTCCAAGATTGAAGACTGGACAGATCGTCTGGATTGACGTCCCACTTTTTAAAGAACTTTTTCGAGAAACCGCCTTTAAAGCCTTTCCCGGTGCGCTCTCTGATCGCATCCTTCCAATCTCTTCGCGCGGACACGAACATCTTGTCGAGAGCCGTTTCCATGGCCGCAACATCGCCGTTTTCCCAAGCGACAAGCAGGTTTGATGCTTGCGGAATGAATTTGTCAGAGAAGCTGCGAATACGGCCGATTTTCGGATCAATTTCGCCGCCTTCTGGCGTCAAATCACCCCAGAAAGAGCGGATATTGCCTTTGAACGGATCTATATCATCCTCAAACGCTCGAATACGCCCGCCAAGCGAGTCCACGTCGCCTTCAAAGGAGCGAATGCGGCCGATGAAGGGTTCAAGATCCCCCTCAAAGCTGCGGATCCGGCCGCCATTGGGATCAATGTCGCCCTCAAATGTGCGGATACGACCACCAAGCGGATCAAGCTCTCGTTCGCCAAAGGAGCGAATGCGGCCACCCAACGGATCGAGCGGGCGCTCGTCATTTGAAGTGTCACCAGACGCAGGCAGGGACGGCTCAATCGTTGGCTCTGTTCCGGGTATTGCGGGCTCATTATCGGGCAGGGCAGGCTGCGGGAACACAGGAAACTGCAACCAAAAGGAATTGGCGTAGGCTGGTTGAGCCGTCGTAGCGGCTACAGCGGCGGCTGTGCACAGGAGTGCTTTGGTGATTGCCCGATGATTTTGCATTTCGCGATTCCCTGAAATTGCGATTCTTTTGATTTCGATCAGGACCTAAAAATGCCGTAGAAGAATTTAACGACACGAAACGGGCTTCGTTAAATTGGGGTTACCAAGAGCATCTGGGGCACAGCAAGGTTGGTGCCTAGCCTGCAGCAATCTCGCTGCGCTTTGGCAGCAGAGAAGTATCTGTATTTAATGCTGAAAGGTGGGAATTTTGCTCGTTTAAGAATGTGATTAATGCAGGTAAAGACATCGGTTTCGCGATATGAAAGCCCTGCAATTCATCGCACCCCATCACCTTTAACAAAGCCAATTTCGTAGGGTTGTCTACGCCTTCTGCAGTCACTTTCAGCCCCAGCGCATGTGCCAAATCAATCGTTGATCGCACAATCATGGGATCGCGGTGCGATCTGGTCAGATCTTTGATAAATTCACGGTCAATCTTGAGTTCCTGAGCCGGAATGCGTTTGAGATACCGCAAAGATGATAGGCCCGTCCCATAATCGTCGATAGCAATTTTCGCACCAGCTGCTGCATACATATCTAGGTTGCAAAGCGCGTCGCTCGCATGATCAATCACGGACGTTTCGGTGATCTCAATACCAATCTTGCCGGACGCGCCTTTGATGATTTCGATCGCTTTCAAGGTAAATTCGCTGTCTGAGATCAGGGCTCCTGACAAATTCACAAAGGTGACCAGATCAATCCCATGATCCAGCAGCTGAAGTTGATCAGAAACGGCGCGTTGCAGTGTCCATAGCGTGAGATCCTGAATAACGCCGTACTTTTCAGCGCATATGATTATCTCTCCGATTGACTGAGTGCGGCTTTGTGGCCCGTCCCAACGAAACAGTGCTTCTGCAGTATTAAAAGACTGATTTCTAACATCTAATTTGGGTTGATATGAAAGCGTAACCTGGTCGGCGTTCAACGCACTTCGCAGTTCTTCTGCCAGAACGCGGGCAGATTTGCGCTTTGCGTTGACATCATATCCTCCGGCAAAATTGATTTGCCGCGTCTTGTCCAGCTCGATCGCATCAGTCGCCAAATCAAAGGCGGAGTGTGCAGCGGGCAGGCGCTCAACTTCAACAATTCCCGCAAGTGGCTTGGTCTTGGCTTGGTGGTGATCATCGCGAGCCTGCACGGTTAAATGGTCTAACATCAACTGCATCTTAGAGATCGCACCGTAAGGTGCTTCTGCTTTGAAAACGCATTCGAAACTATCGCTGCCCATTCTTTGAACGGTCAGCTCCTTGAAGCTATCATTCAAGGCTTGTGACCACTCAAACAGCGCTTGATCAGCTGCAACGTCTCCTTTGGATTTTCGCATGAGAGGCAGGGATGGAAATCGGATGACAGCTGCAAACAGTCGGTCAGAGGCAGAATTCTGGATTGATTTAGCTGTGTTATTGTCAGCGCCAGATGCGGCCTTTGCATCACTCGAGGGTGTCAGCGACTGCCCAAGAGTTAGCCGCGCAGCGGACCAGCCAAGCGCTGTCGCGCCTGCCGAAATGCCACAAATCAAAGCGATTTCTGCTCCATCCATGCTGCGGGCTTAGTGCAAAAGTCTAAAGCATTGACTAACCATACCCACCGGTGTCGATACGCATTGATCTTCACTAGACGACGTACCGGTTTACCCATGTAGATTTATGAAGATGATGCTGCATTTCAGTCCGATTATTCCGCTTGCGGCACAGCCTTGCTCGGCAAAATATCCCTAAAATCGCCAAAAAGTTACTTTGATCGAAACCACAATAAAAGTTGTAAAATCTCAGGTTTCCTGCGGTATCGCGGCCAATCCCTAACCTTTCGATAACCATTAACCCTTATTCGACCTAGGTATGGATACGAAGGTCATAACTCGGGCGCTATTTTCCACGTTATTTGTGGGATCGTTCACTATTGCGTCGCCTGCGCTCGCTGGCGGGATCAGCGCTGGTACGCTGATTGAGAACACCGCGTCGGCAACGTACAATGACGGGACGGGCGTTCAGACGGTGGACTCAAACACTGTGGTGGTCCGCGTTGATGAGCTGCTCGACGTGACCGTAACTTCCCTCGATCCTGGACCTTTGTCAGCCGGTCCTGGCGAAGCGGTCTTAACGTTCGAGATAATCAACCAGGGCAATGGGCCTGAAGCTTTTGAGCTGACAACCAATCCAGCAGTTGCCGGAAATGACTTTGATACGACCGTCGACAACATCGCGGTCGATACCAATGGCAATGGCACCTACGATCCAGGCGTGGACGTGATCCTAACCGGTCCTGAGACGACAGATATCCTGCAAGCTGATGAAACTCTTACGGTTTTTGTAATCGTAACAGTTCCAGCTGGCGTTTCGGATACCGATGAAAGCGATGTCGAGCTTACCGCAAGTGCGGTGACGGGAACGGGCTCTCCGGGCACAACATTTGCCGGGGCAGGCGATGGCGGCGGAGACGCAATTGTTGGCACAGGCGGGGCAGATGATGCCGCGATTGGTTCGTTGATTGTTGGTATCACAGACGTCCAGCTCACAAAGTCTGCGGAAATTGTTGATCCATTCGGCGGCACGAGCGCAGTCCCCGGTTCGGTCGTGACTTTCACAATAAGCGCCGAAGTCATTGGCAGCGGTTCTGTCGATGATCTGACTGTTACCGACCTTATCCCAGATGACACGACGTATGTGCCAGGCACACTCACGCTCGACGGCGCATCGCTGACCGATGGAAGCGATGCCGATGCTGGAGAAGCAAGCGATGCGGCCGGCATCAGCGTCGATCTCGGCACGGTTGCCGGAGGAACCACCCAAGCCATCACTTTCGATGTGACCATCGATTGATTGTGACCACCTCAAAAGAGACCAAAAACATGACCAAGCTAACAAAATTAGTCGCAGCTGCTCTGGTCGCCGCACTCACCGCAGTGCCGGTTGCCGCTCAGGATGCATCTGCACAGTCTGAGGCAGCTCAGCCTGATGTGAATCTGCAAAGCGATGTGAAAGCCTTCAAGGCCACGACAGATGCTGATGGCAATACGTCCAATGAGCTTGTCGAGCCAACGATTTTCACACCGGGTACACGCCTCAGCTTTGGCTTAAGCTATGAAAACAATGGAAATTCTCCCGCCACCGATGTGACAGCGACCAACCCGATCAACGAAGCGGTGCGCCTTGCGCCCGATGCTGATCCGGCGCTGATTGTATCGGTTGATGGCGGGACAACCTTTGGAGTCCTCGCCGACCTCCAAGTTGCAGACGAAACAGGGGCTTCGCGGCCCGCTTCCCACGATGATGTGACGCATGTCCGCTGGACAATCGCTTCAATCGCTCCGGGTGAAAGCGGCCGCGTCGCCTTTCCAGTGATCATTCGCTGAGAAGCGAGAGATAACCGCCAAGCTCCGGGGGCGGAATTTTTGACTTGGGGCACACGCAAAGGACCACAATAATGAGAAAAACCACCCAATTGCTGGGTGCGGTGAGTGCGACGGCACTCATTGTCATGTCCAGCAGTCCGGCCTTCGCGGAAGGTATCCGCGCAGGCACGGGCATTACCAACAATGTCACTGTCCAATATCAAGTTGGCGGTGTTCAACAGACCGATGAAACAGATAGCGACACTTTCGCGGTTGACCGCCGTGTAAATGTAGACGTCACTGCTGTCGGCGGCGCTGTTAACACAAATCCGGGTGCGCAAAACGCTGCCCTGGCTTTTGACGTTACCAATTTGTCAAACGACGATGTTGACTTGGCTCTAACTACGGCTCTGACCGCTGGTACGCCTGGCAACATCTCGAACATCGAGGTTTATCTCGATGCAGATGGTGACCGCGTGCTAAGCGCTGCTGAGTTGGCGGCTGGCCCGATCACTTTCCTTGATGAAGTCGGCACCGATGTAACCACAGCGGTGATCGTCGTTGGCGATATCGACCTTGCAGCAGCCAATGGCGATAGCTTCGACATTGCTCTGGTAGCCGATGCACACGAAGCTGGCGCCGCTGGTCTGGGTACAGAACTCACTGAAAGTGCTTCTAATTCTGCCGATCCAAACGTTGTTGACACGGTTCTTGCCGATGGCAATGGCGGCACGGGTGAGGAAGTCGACAATGACGGTGCGGACTCAGATCAGAACACTCTGAACATTCAGGGCGCTCAGGTCTCTGTCGTCAAATCGAGCCTTGTTGTTAGTGATCCGGTGAATGGGACTACTAACCCGAAAGCCATTCCTGGGGCCACCATTCTTTACTGCATCGCAGTTGAGAACGCTGCAGGCGCTGCGACAGCAACCAATATCAACGTGCTCGACGATCTGCCAGCTGAAGTCGATTTCGACAGTGGCTTTGGCATTTTTGTCGACGCAACCGCAACGATTGCTGGTGGTGTTGCAACCTGCACGGTCCCGAGCGGATCGTCGGGCGGCACTTTCAGCGCTGGTGGCGGCACTGGCGGTTTGGATCGCGTTTCTGGCTCGCTCAGCGATATCGCTGGCGGCAATACCAGCGCGCTCTACTTCCAAGTGACGATCCCGGCAGCGACGGCTCCTACGCCGTAAGCTGACCGAGCTGGTTCGACCTATGCGTGTAACCCCCTCTCTGAGGCATTTGGTTGCGGCACTGCTTGCAGTGCTGCTGCCTTTTGCGTTGCTCGGAGAGGGGGCACTCGCGCAAACCAATGGATCGGATCAAGATACTGAAATTCTTCGCACAATTACGAATGTTGCGGAGGCGAACTGGGAGTTTGGCGGCACCCAGTTTGATGTTCAATCGAACGAAGTTACAATTGATGTGACTTTGCCGCCGCCAGAAATACGGACGCTTCGCCCTGTTTCAGAAGGTGGCGAGGCTTTGACATTTATTGATCCTGTCTGCGCTGGCAACACGTTGTCGCTCGCCAATGTCCAGCCAAGTGCTCCTCCGGTCAGCAATGGCCAGGTGCTCCAAACAATGTCAGCCGAACAAACGACTGTCATTCGCGCAGGTCAAACATTGTTTTTTGAAATCAGAGCACTGGCCGCAAACACCGATCCTGGTGTGGTTGACACGCTTGAGATCGAGATTGTGACCTCCAGCGGGGACAGAGAGACCGAAACAATCTTTGAAACGGGCGAGAACACAGGCGTTTTTGTCGGTCAAATTGCGACAACGCGCATTCCGCCTGCTCCTGTGCAGGGCGATTGCCGCCTTAGCATTGCTGATGGCAACACCATCACCATTGCAGCGACCGTGCCCGGTGGTACGGAGATTTTGGTTGAAACCGATGTTGAAGTTCTTGCCGATCCGTTTGGCGTTGTATTCGATAGCGAAACCGGTGAACCGGTCGATGGCGCAGTCATCACGCTGGTCGATGCGGTAACAGGTCAACCCGCAACGGTCTTTGCTGAGGATGGGGTAACTTCTTGGCCTTCAACGGTAATTTCCGGTCAGCCGGTGACCGATGGGGCTGGTAATGTGATCAATTTGGAACCGGGCGAGTTCTGGTTCCCGCTCACATTCCTTGGCCAATATCGCCTCGATATTCAGCCGCCTGACCCATATACGGCGCCGTCTGTAGTCTCGCCCGAAGATCTGGCGCAGCTGAGCCGCCCTGATGGACGCGCGTTTATCATCCTCGACGCTTCATTTGGCGCGAGCTTTACGCTCGACAGCCCAATACCTGTTCAGGTTGATATCCCGCTTGATAGGCCGAGCTTGGACATCAATCTGACCAAAACCGCATCTCGGCAACGTGTGGTGGCAGGCGATGTCGTATTCTATTCAATTACTGCCACAAACGCGGATCCCACGCGTGTGAAACGCAATGTGGTCATCACCGATATCCCTTCGCGTGATCTGAGGCTTAGGCCCGATACTATTCGCGTAAATGGTGAACAAGTGACTGATTCACTTGTGATTGCCAACGATGGCCGCTGGTTTGAAGTTGATCTGGGCGATCTTGCCGGAGGGGCATCTGCGCGTGTCACGTACGCGATGACAGTTCGCCCCGATGCAGCCCCTGGCCGCGCTCTCAATGATGCGAGTGTGATCGATTCCCTTGGTCGGACTGCGCGTGCCAATGTGGCGGTTGATATCGAGCGCGACACAATCGCTGATCGGCTGACAATTATTGGCCGGGTAACCGATGGCAAATGCTCGGTTCGCGACGAAGATCGCAGGGGCATTCCCGGTGTGCGCGTCATGCTTGAAGATGGCAGCTTTGCGATCACCGATTCTGACGGCCGCTATCACTTCGAAGGCGTGGTGCCTGGCACACACGTGGTCGCAGTGTCACCCATGACATTGCCTGAAGGGTCTGAGTTTATTGACTGCACACGCTCCACACGCAGCGCAGGCAGTGCAATTTCGCGCTTTGTGTTGGGCCGTGGTGGGCAGCTGGTTGTGGTCGATTTCCACGCGATTGTGCCCGAAGGAGCGCTTGCCGAAGCTGCACCGCGCGCTGAAACACGGCCTGAAGGTGCAGGCGCTGTGGCAGTCGATGCGATTGCAACGAGCCAATTGCTGCCTGAGAGCGACGAAAAAGTGCTTTTGGCTGCCGGATTGCCAGAAACGACTGCGAAGGCCGCTACAGAGGCTCCTGCGGCTCCTGAGGCGGCGAAAGAGACCGATTGGCTGGCACTGGGTGATGGTCCCGATGGGTTCTTGTCACCCACAGAGGACGCAAACCCGCGCGCCAAAGCGATCAAAGTCGCCATTCGCCACCGCAAGGGGCAAACCATTGTCCTGCGGGTCGATGGGCAGCCTGTAAATCCCCTTGCATTTGATGGTACGCTGAATGCTGCGCAAGGCAAGCACGCGGTCAGCACATGGCGCGGCGTTGCGCTTGAAAATGAACGGACCGTGCTCGAAGCGGATATCATCAATTCCTTCGGCGAAATCAGCCGCACCATCACGCGCGACGTGTTCTTCACCACCACGCCAACGAAAGTTGAGCTGGTGCCAGAACTTTCAAACCTGATTGCTGACGGGCGTACCCGTCCGGTGATCGCCATCCGTGTGCTGGATCGCAATGATCGCCCTCTGCGCGAGGGGATTGCGGGCAATTTCATGCTCAATTCGCCCTATGAGAGCGCAGAGCAACTTGATCGCCAGCAATTGAACCAGCTGACCGGTCTCGCGCCAAGTTCAGCCCGCTGGGTTGTGGAAGGCGAAGAGGGCATTGCGCTTATCGAGCTTGCTCCCACCATGGTGAGCGGCTCCTTGCGGCTCGAATTCCAGTTTGATGATGGTGAGATCATCCGCGAGCAACAGCTTGAGGCTTGGATTGAGCCGGGTGATATTGAATGGACCATTGTAGGCCTTGCAGAGGGCACAATTGGCGCAAAATCGGTCGCCGACAATATGGAACGCGCCAGCAACTTTGACAGCGATCTGGGCGAAGATGCCCGCGTGGCGCTGTATGCAAAAGGCAGAGTGCTGGGCAAATACTTGCTGACGCTGGCTTATGACAGCGCCAAGCAGCGCGAGGATCAGCGCGTGCTGGGCACGATTGACCCGCAAGCATACTACACTGTGTTTGCTGATGGATCGCTGCGCCGGTTTGATGCGGCTAGCCGCGAGAAGCTGTATATCCGGATCGAGACCTCGACATTCTACGCGCTTTATGGCGATTTCGTCACAGCGTTCGATCAGACGCGTCTTGCGCGCTATAACCGCACAGCCACAGGCTTTAAGGGTGAGGCTCGCCTTGGAAGCAACATTCAAGCACAGGCGTTCGCTGCCGATATCTCGACACGGCTTCAGCGTGATGAGATCCAAGGCCAGGGTATTTCAGGTCCATACCAGCTGAGCAATCGCAGCATTCTTGCCAATAGCGAGGTTGTGACCCTGCAAGTGCGCGACCGGTTCCGTTCGGAAATTATCGTTACAGAACGGACTCTTACTCGCTTTATTGACTATGATATCGACCTTTTGACGGGCCAGATCAGCTTTGCTGAACCTATCCTTAGTCGTGATGTTAATCTTAACCCTCAATTCATTGTAATTGAATATGAAACTGATGGTTTGGGTGGTGCCGAGATCAATGCGGGTGCACGGGTTGATTGGATCAGCGATGATGGCGATCATACAATCGGCTTTAGCGCGATCACCGACAAGGGCGAAGGTGCGCGCACCACAATCGGCGCTGTCGATCTGCGCACAAAAGTGACCGAGAACACTGAAGTCCGCGCTGAATTTGCTGTAAGCAATCGCGAAAAAGACAATGCCCTGGGTTGGCTCGTCGAAGCGCAGCACCAGACCGGAAAGCTCGACGTTCTTGCTTATGCGCGCCAGCTTGATGCGGACTATGGTGTTGGCCAGCAAAATGGCGTTGATCTGGGCCGCCGCCGCTTTGGCGTGGATGCGCGAGTATTGATTGACGACAATCTAAGCCTGCTTGGCAGCGTGTGGCAGGATGACAGCCTGACAGACGATGCGCGCCGCCGCGCGGCACAGGCGCAATTGACCTACACCAAGCAAACGACCGATCTGCGCGTTGGCCTGACGCACTTTAACGACCGCCTGAATGACGGCACGACCAACACATCTACCGTTGCCGAAGCGGGCGTGACACAGCGACTGCTTGACAACAAGCTGGAACTCAGCGCTTCGACAGCTCTTGCGCTTGATGATGCTGAGAGTGTCGATTTGCCAGCGCGCCATCGGTTTGGCGTACGCTATGCGATTACGCCAGATGTAAGGCTTGTGGGCACGTATGAAATTGCCGACGGCGAAAATATCGACGCGCATTCTGTTCGTGCAGGGGTTGAAGTGACGCCATGGACAGGTGGTCGTATCATCACCCAGCTTGGCGAAGAAAGCATCAATGAATTTGGCAATCGTTCTTTTGCAGCTTTCGGCCTGTCACAGACTGTGCAGGTCTCTAAAGAGCTGACTTTGGATGCAACACTGGACGGTAGCCGTACTTTGAACGGTTCACCAGAAAACAGTGACTTAGTTAATCCTCTTCAGCCCGCTTCGAGTGGCGGCCAGTTGACATCTGGTCTGAACTTTGAAGACTTTACTGCCGTTACTTTGGGAGCTGCTTGGCGCAATGACCGCTGGAGCCTGACCGCACGCGGCGAATATCGCGATGGCGAACTGGCTGACCGCACGGGTGTGACGATTGGCGCGATCCGTCAGCTGGGTGAGGGCAGCATTGTCGGCTCTGGCGCGACGTGGACACGCGCGGAAACTCCGGGCGGTGCGACCACCGAAATTTTCGATGCCAGCCTTGCTTTCGCGCATCGCCCTGACAATTCCGAAGTCGCGATGTTGGGCAAGCTTGAATATCGCAGCGATTTTGTAACCGATGCGGTAGCAGGCGAAGTTGCCGGCGCTGGCCTTAGCGCGCTGATCGTCGATGGTGATGCGACATCGCGCCGTCTCGTCGCAAGCTGGTCTGGCAATTGGTCGCCGCGCGATTGGGATGAGGATGAGTTCGGTATCGAACATCAAACGCGGCGCGATGAATACGGCCTGTTCCTTGGTGCGCGATACAACCTTGATGAATTCGAAGGCACAGAGTTTTCGGGCACAACTGTTCTTGCAGGACTTGATGCGCGCATCGGTATGGGCGAGCGGTTTGAGCTGGGAGTGACCGGAACGGTCCGCGCAAACTTGGAAGATGATGTGACCAGCTTCTCATACGGGCCTCAGATCGGCTTTGTGCCGACAGATGGCGTGCTGTTGACCATCGGCTATAACGTTGACGGTTTCCGCGACGGCGATTTTGCTGAGGCGCGCAACACCAATAAAGGTGTTTACGCAGCGATCCGTGCCAAATTTGATCTCAACTCCTTTAGTTTCCTAGGCTTAGGTCGCTGACAAAAGTGCGAAGAGTACCTTTTTCAGCAATCATGGTGTTCGTGGCCGCGCTGTTCGCGTTGGCTCTGCCGCAGTCTGCTTCAGCGCAAAATGCAGATATCGATTGGGCTGACGCTGGTGCGCCTAGCCTTGGGACATTTCCCAATGGCGGAACAGTTACCGGTTCTGATGGCACAACCGCGACTGTATCGCGCAATGTCACAACCTCTGGGCCAAGCACGTTCACGCCAGCATCCTTTGCGGGCGACTTTTTGAGCTATTTCAATGGCACAATAGGAAACGGACAATCGCCGCTGCTTATCAACTTCGACAATTCTGAGTTCGATCCGCTTGATCGGGTGACATATACAATCACTCTCAGCCGCGCAGTTACTGACCTCAATTTTGCATTAAGTGACATAGATTCCAGTGGGTTCGTTGATGCTGTTGAAGTTTTCTATGATGATGACACGACTGGCGGTTTTACAAATGCAGCGAACAATACCGCATTTTGGACAATCGGTTCAGCTGTCACGCGAACCAATGATGCAACATTGAACGGGTGGCGCGGAAATGCTCCATCCGATCAGTTCACAACAGATGGCGATGTCGCATTCGATTTCGGCGCAACCCCCGTACAGCGCATTCGCGTCGTGTTTTTCAGTTACACTGGGACCGGCAATCCGCCCTTGCAATGGGCCGGCTTGTCGGATCTCTCGTACTTTGCGCCCGGCGCTGATCTCAGCTTGACGAAATCGCTCTTGGGATCGCCTCCTGTACCGGGCGGCACGGCGACGTGGCGTTTGACAGTCCGCAATGACGCAGCCTCTGATTTGGATGCAACAGGTATCGTCGTTGAAGACACGCTTCCAGGCGGCTTTACTTTTGGCAGCGCAACAGGCGATGGCACTTTTAACTCGGCCAATGGTCAATGGAGCGTTCCGGATCTTTCACCCGGGCAAAGTGCAAGCATCACAATTGTCGGGACCATTTCCTCCGCTGCGGGCACTACAATTACAAATTCGGCTGAAATCATTGCAGCGAATGAGGCTGATCCAGATTCAACCGTGAACAATGGAAACACCGGTGAGGATGATTTCGCTGCATCCAGCTTTACCATCCAAACGGGCCGAGCACCTGGCATACCGCCAGTTCTGTCCTGTCCGGCAGGTTTTTCGATGTTTGATTGGGATACGATTTCGGGCTGGACGCCGGGTTCGATCGATAACTCATATGCCTTTGGTAGCTTTGGCAATATCCGCTTTCAGCTCAGCAATGATGGCGCGTACATCAACAATGCGACCTTTGGCGGACAGTCTCCGACCGTCTTCGACGCCTTTACTGGCGGCCTTGATCCGGCCGAAGACAGCCTGACAGTGTTGGCTGACCAAGTGACGACGGCCGGTGACGTTGATATCGACATTACACTGCCGCGCAGCTTTTCGACGCTGCAATTCACGATTTTCGATGTCGATTTTGCCGCTGGTCAGTTTACGGATCGGGTTGAAGTTGTTGGATTTAATGGGGCCACGACGGTCATTCCCACTTTGACCAATGGGAATGTGAACTTCAACACTGCGACCAATGTTGTCGTCGGTGATGGGGCATCCAACAACGATCAGGCGCTGGGCAATGTGGTCGTTACCTTCACGCAGCCGGTTGACAGGGTGCTTGTCACCTATGGCAACGTCACCACCGATCCCAATCCGGGCCAGCAAGGGATTGGCTTGCACGATATCACCGTGTGCAACCCTTTCGCCAATGTCACGGTAAGCAAGATAAGCTCTGTCATTTCTGATCCCGTCAACGGGACCACCAATCCCAAAGCAATTCCCGGAGCGATTGTTGAATATCTCATTTCGGCGGCAAACACCGGGACGGACGCAACAGATCCTGACAGCGTGATTGTGTGGGACGATGGCCCAGCGGACGCAAAATTGTGCAGGGTCGATGTCGCAAGTGGTCCTGTTGTCTTCACCGATCCGGGAAGCAATTCGGGGCTCACCTACAATTTCGTCAGTATCGGTTCGGGCACTGATGACATTGAGTTTTCGGATAATGATGCGGGCAACTTTAATTACACTCCTATTGCTGATGGCGATGGCTGCGATGAGGCTGTGACCGATTTCCGGGTTCTGCCCGCTGGAGCGTTGTCAGCGGGGGGCAATTTCACTCTTCGCGTTCGCTATATCGTGAAATAGAGCCCCGCTTCGCGAATAAATATGGATGCGCAAATTTGATTGGTCCCAAGGCCGGTTTGCTTCTGCTAGGGCTGCGGCCATGACTGATTGGATCAAAACTGCACAATCCGCCTGTGAAGCCGCGCGAAGGTATTGCGAGGCTGCGCGCATCGCCGTGTCAAATCGCGTCGAGACTCAAGAAGCGCTCAATCGGGAACAGCATGCCGTGCATGGCTTTGCATGGATCGCATCGAGCGTTGCCGCGATGGAGGCAACAACGGATTGGGCTGCGCGTTCGCAGGCGCAAGGCCGATTTGGCAAGGTTGAGGAATTGGTGCTTGCTATCGGTATCGGCGAATATTGCGCACAATTGGCGCACGGTGTTCCGATGAGTGCAAGCGAGACCGTTCGGCCATCCGGCCTGGGCGCAGCAGACGCAGCGCAACAGTTTTCATCCATCGATGCCGTTCAAACTCTCCTTTCCCATGGCAGCACATTGGCTAACCGTTCTGAATTGGCTGCATTGCTGGGCGAGGGCGCTCGCCCTGATGAAAGCCTGGGCGAAGAAACGCTAGATCTGATCCGTGATCAGTTTCGCAGTTTCACATCTGATCGCATCACTCCGCATGCCCATCAATGGCATCTCGATGACGATCTGATCCCGGATAGTGTAATTTCCGAAATGGCTGATCTCGGCGTTTTCGGGATATGCATTGATGAACGCTTTGGCGGGCTGGGCATGGGCAAATTGGCCATGTCGATCGTGTCAGAAGAATTGTCGCGCGGTTGGATTTGCGCAGGCTCGCTTGGCACTCGGTCTGAGATTGCCGGTGAGCTTATTGGTGAGAATGGCACCGAGGAGCAAAAGGCGAAATTCCTACAGGGTATCGCCTCGGGCGACATTCTTCCCACGGCTGTGTTTACTGAACCAGATACAGGATCTGACCTTGCTGGTGTTCGCACGCGAGCCAAGCTTGAAGGCGATCAATGGCTCGTCAACGGCGCGAAAACATGGATTACCCATGGCGCCCGTGCAGATGTGATGACGATGCTGGTGCGCACTGATCCTGATGCGCCGGGCTATCGTGGGCTTTCGATGTTGCTTGCTGAAAAGACCCGCGGTGATGATGCCACTCCATTTCCTGATCCCGGCATTGATGGGAGCGAAATCGAAGTGCTCGGTTATCGCGGGATGAAGGAATACGCGCTTGGTTTTGATGGGTTCAAAGTTGCTGGAGATGCTTTGCTAGGCGGCGAAGAGGGCCAAGGTTTCAAACAGCTCATGCGCACTTTTGAAGGCGCGCGTATCCAGACGGCAGCCCGCGCGATTGGTGTTGCTTGGAATGCGTTCGATCTGGCGCTCGATTATGCGCAAGGCCGAAAGCAGTTTGGGCAGCCGCTAACCCAATTCCCGCGCGTTTCGGACAAGCTTGCTCTTATGGTGTGCGAGATTGTTATGAGCCGAGAACTCACATACTTTGCCGCGCGCCAAAAAGATCGCGGCACACGCTGCGATATTGAGGCGGGAATGGCCAAATTGCTGGCAGCGCGCACAGCCTGGATTGCGGCAGACCAAGCCGTTCAAATCCATGGCGGCAATGGTTATGCGCTGGAATACCCGATCAGCCGCGTCTTGTGCGATGCGCGTATCCTCAACATCTTTGAAGGAGCCGCAGAAATCCAGGCGCAGGTGATCGGGCGAGGCTTGTTGAAAGAGCAGGCTGCTAAAGCGGCGGCTTAAAATCTGTGCGCTGCTTCAAGGCAATTGACGGTTAGTGAGGGGCCGTTAAGGCGCGTTGAGATGGATTTGCTCGATCCCGACACACCTTCGCTGCCGCTTCCGCCTGCTCTGCCCGCGTGGGCAAGACCGGGCCGACCCTCTTTGTTTCTAGATTTCGATGGGACACTGGTCGATATAGCCAGCGCGCCAGATGTGATTAAGCCGCGCGCTGATCTGGCAAGCTGCATCCAAAGCCTGGCGGATCAATTGGACGGCGCGCTCGCTTTGGTGAGCGGCCGTGCGATTTCGGACATCGAAAAGCACATAGGCCCTCTTCCAGTGGCCGCTGCTGGGTCGCATGGAGCCGATATTCGGCTTGCTGATGGGGAATCGGTGGGAAATCCTCCCACACCGCTTCCAGAAGAGATGGAAGCAGCCTTGCGATATTTTGCAGCCGAAACAGGCCTTGAATACGAACGCAAGCCCCATGGCGGAGCCCTGCATTACAGATCGTACCCGGATCAGGAGGACACGGCTAAAGCGTTTGCCTATCAGCTAGCCAAGGAAAATGGCTGGGTTGTTCAACACGGCAAATGCGTTTCTGAATTGGTCGCGGGGCATTCGAACAAGGGTACAGCTGTCGAAGCGTTGATGGAAAAGGCGCCCTTTGCCGGAACCAAGCCGCTATTCATTGGTGATGATTTGACCGACGAAAAAGGCTTTGCCGCATGTGAGGCATCGGGCGGGGGCGGAATTCTTGTGGGAGATAGAACGCCCACAGCCGCGCATTACAGATTGCCCGATGTGTCTTCCGTCCATCGCTGGCTGGGGCTATAGCGGGGGCGCATGGCATCCTCTCCTGAAAAAGCATCGCCCCAAAACCCTCGCAATCTTGAATTGTGGCCAATTGGCAATTGTCAGGTGTCAGGCCTGATTGATGACAAAGGGGCGCTTGTTTGGGGATGCGTACCGCGCGTTGATGGCGACCCAGTTTTTTCTGCCTTGCTGAATGGCGATACACAGGATGCTGGCATTTGGCGGTTTGAGCTGGAAGGGCAGACGTCCAGCACGCAAGAGTATGTCCGCAACACACCGCACCTTCTCACCACCTTGACCGCGCAAGATGGCAGTGCGGTGCAGATCCTAGATTTCTGCCCTCGGTTTCAGGGAACAGGGCGGATGTATCGTCCGGTTGCATATGCCAGAATGGTGCGCCCCATTGCCGGCACCCCGCGCATCAAAGTGGTGCTGAAACCGACCAAGAATTACGGCGCACAGATCGCCGAAACCACCAATGGCACCAATCACATCCGTTATCTGGTCGGCGCGCAGGCAATGCGACTGTCAACCGATGCACCAGTGGGGTATGTTCTGGAGGGGCGCACATTCCGGCTTGAGGAAGACACGCATTTCTTCCTTGGTCCTGATGAACCCTTTGTCGGCAATGTGCAGGATGAGCTGCGCGGTATGGAACAGCGCAGCCGCAAATACTGGCAAAGCTGGGTGAGGGGCCTTCATATCCCGCTGGAATGGCAGGAAGAGGTCATTCGTTGTGCGATTACCCTCAAACTCTGCCAACACGAAGAAACCGGCGCGATTGTGGCAGCACTGACAACGAGTATCCCCGAAGCCGCGCATTCAGAGCGCAATTGGGATTACCGTTACTGCTGGATCCGCGACAGCTATTACACGGTGCAGGCGCTGAATCGGCTGGGCGCGCTGGATGTGATGGAGAAATATCTTGGTTACCTCCGCAATATCGTCGACAGCGCGCGAGGGGGACAGATTCAGCCGCTCTATTCTGTGATGGGCGAAAGCGAGTTGGATGAAACCACAGCGGCCTATCTCGCAGGCTATCGCGGGATGGGACCGGTGCGGCGCGGCAATGCGGCCTATAAGCAGATACAGCACGATTGCTATGGTCAGATTGTTCTACCCAGCGCGCAGGGGTTCTTTGACTCGCGCCTCCTTCGCCCCGCTGACGAAGGCGATTTTGAAAACCTTGAACAGGTCGGGAAAATGGCTTGGGCGATGCACGACCAACCCGATGCAGGGCTTTGGGAATTTCGTACAAGGCAGGAAGTCCACACCTATTCAGCCGTGATGAGCTGGGCGGCGTGTGACAGGCTTGCCAATGTCGCGACGCATCTGGGCAAAGAGGAACGCGCCAAGGTTTGGCGAGCGCGCGCGGATGCAATTGCACAGACCATCGATGAAAAGGCTTGGAAAGATGATGGCAAAGGCGGGGGCCATTACGGCGCCAGCTTTGAAAGCGATTATCTTGATGCAAGCCTGCTTCAGATGGTCGAATTGCGCTTTCTGTCGCCCGACAATGAACGCTTCCAGCATACCTTTGCCGCGGTTGAAGAGCATTTGCGGCGTGGGGATCACATGCTGCGCTATGCCGCTGAAGATGATTTTGGTGCGCCTGAAACCGCCTTTAATGTCTGCACATTCTGGCTGATCGAGGCGCTGCATCTGGCAGGCCGCAGCGAAGAAGCGCGCACTTTGTTTGAAACCATGCTAAGCCACACCACGCGCTCTGGTTTGTTGAGCGAAGACCTCGATTATGAAACGGGGGAGCTGTGGGGCAATTTCCCTCAGACATATTCGCTGGTGGGGGTCATCAATTGCGCTGGTCTGCTGTCCAAGCCGTGGAGTGAAGTGCGATAAGCCGCCTTGTTGTCATATCCAACCGCGTCGCCGTGCCAAAGGCGCGCGGCGTTGCTGGCGCGCAAGGGGGTCTTGCAGGCGCTTTGAACGCCGCTTTGAAAGATCGCGGGGGCATCTGGTTCGGTTGGTCTGGCGAAGAGAACGAAGAGCCTAGCGACACCCTGCATCTTCAGCGCAGCGAAGGGGTGACGACCGCTACTATTGATCTCACCAGCAAAGAGGTTGACGAATATTATAACGGCTATGCCAATTCGACGCTGTGGCCGCTGTTTCACTATCGCATCGATCTGGCGCGTTTCGAGCAGCGAACGGGTCAGGGCTATGAACGGGTCAATGATCGGTTTGCAGACAGCGTTTCACCTCTGATTGAACACGATGATCTGGTTTGGGTGCACGATTATCACCTGATCCCGCTGGGCCAGAATCTGCGTGAGCGGGGCCATAAAAACCGGATCGGCTTTTTCCTCCACATTCCTTGGCCGCCAACGCGCTTGCTCACATCGCTTCCCTTTCATGAGCGGCTGGTGCGCACCATGCTCGATTATGATTTGCTGGGGTTTCAAACAGAGGAATGGCTTTCAAGCTTCGTACATTACTGCGCGACTGAGCTTGGTGCTGTGGTTGATCTTGACACGGGTGAGATCACTCACGAAGGGCGCACTGTCATTGCGCGCGCCTATCCAATCGGGATCGACTGGGATCACTTTCAGGCGCAAGGCTCCCTTGACGAGGCCAAAGCGGCAGAGCAGCGTTTCCTTGCCTCGATAAGAGGCAGGACAGGTATGATCGGGGTCGACCGGCTCGATTATTCAAAGGGTCTGCCTGAACGGATTGACGGGATTGGCCGATTTTTTGATGAATACCCTGATCGAACGCGCGATCTCGTATTCATTCAGATTGCACCGCCCAGCCGGGAAGACGTGGACAGCTACCAACAAATCCGCGCTGAGCTTGAACAGAAAACCGGCCAGATTAACGGTGCCCGATCTGAAGTGGATATCGTCCCGATCCGTTATGTGAACCGGGGATACAGCCACGCGGAATTGTATGGCTTTTTCCGCGCGTCAAAAATTGGGCTGGTTACGCCCTTGCGCGATGGGATGAACCTTGTCGCGAAGGAATATGTCGCAGCACAAGATCCGGAAGATCCCGGCGTGCTGGTCCTGTCAGATTTTGCAGGCGCGGCCCGGCAATTGGATTGTGATGGGAAGGGCGCTGTTCTGGTCAATCCGCACAGCCCCGATGCACTGGCTCATGCCATCAAGCAGGCGCTTGATATGCCGATTGAAGAACGCAAAAGCCGGTATGAAGCGATGATCGCGACCGTGCGCGATGATGATGTGGTCGATTGGACCAAAGCATTTTGTGACGATCTTTGCGCAGGTTAAGCGGGTGGGGCTAAATCAGAGCATCCGGAATTGACCAGGCCGCGCGTCTGTATCTGCCAGACCAGCGCTTTGTTCCAAATGCGTTTTGAGATCGGTGTGTTGCGGCCTTGTTGCGCGTTTGGCGAGTAGACGTGCGACACTGCTTTTTAAGCCCGCTGCATCAAACGGTTTGCGGATATAATCCTGCGCGCCGGCATAGATTGCCTGAGCCTCATCATCGATACCGGTCATGGCAGTGAACATAATGACCGGCAAATCATAGAATTCGGGCGATCCGCGCAATTGGCGCAGCATAGTAAGCCCCGACATGCCCGGCATATCCTGGTCAAGCAGCAACACATCAGGCCGTTTGCGAACGAGCAGGGCAAGCGTGTCCTCGGCTGTGGTCACCCAACCGCATGCATGGCCTGCATCAATCAGAACCTGACTGGCCAATTCGGCGACCAATTCATCATCATCGGCGATTAGAATACGGGCCATGGAAAAGCGCACCTTCGTTGTAAATGCATCAGATGACCCATGGTTAGCGTGCATTTACCAATCACCGCTTTGGGTGATCATCCGCATGTCTGCCTAGGTGCTGGAACGGATCACAGGCATGGACCGACTGCGCGTACCCAAGCGATGCAGTTGCTCCGCTCGCCTCCGCCTGCCAGTGACATACCCGATGATTCGAGACGAAAAAACGACGCCCTTTCTTCCAACTGACGGCATTCACAATCTGCGTGACTATGGCGGTTATGCAGGCGCTGATGGTGCACGCATAAAGACCGGGCTGCTGTTCCGATCAGGCCAGCATATGGAAGCGAGTGAGAATGACCTCGACATGTTTCAGGCGCTCGATATCCGGACAATTGTTGATCTGCGCGGGAACAGTGAACGAGAGGGTTTTCCCTGCCGCCGACATGCTGATTTTTCAGCGCAAGTGATCGCCTTTGATGGTGAAACCAGCAATTCGCCTCCGCATGAAGGCGGAGGAGGCAAGCTCCATATGACGGCTGATCTTGCGCGTGATCGGATGATCGCGGTGTACACCCGAATGCCGGTCAATCCCGCGATGATCGATATGTTCACACGGTATTTTAGAGCGTTGGAGGATCGCGATGGCGGCCATCTGGTCCATTGTTTTGCGGGAAAAGATCGAACAGGGATTGCTGCTGCTTTGCTGATGCATGTGCTGGGCGCGCACCGCGATGATATCACTGCTGAATTCCTGAAGACTAATGATGCGCCGACACAGCACATTCTTGAACGCCAATCTCTGCCGCGCATGAAAGCGCATTATGACGCTATTGAACCCGGTGCGATTCCCAACCTGATGGGTGTGCTGCCTGAGTATATCGCAACATATTTCGATGCGATCACCAAGAGCCACGGTTCGCCCGACAATTACCTTGCACAAACATTAGGTGTGGATGAGGCAAGCAAAGCTCGTCTGCGCGCGCGTTTCCTAGCGTGACATTGGACCGCAGCGATCCCATATTCGCTGCAACACACGATACAGATTGAAGAGACACATCATGGCAATTCATCACACAAAAATGCTCATCATCGGTTCTGGCCCTGCTGGCTATTCCGCTGCGATCTATGCTGCGCGCGCTATGCTTGAACCGATTGTGGTGCAGGGCCTTCAACCCGGCGGCCAGCTGACGATCACCACTGAAGTCGAAAATTATCCCGGCTTTCGCGATGTGATCCAGGGCCCGTGGCTCATGGAAGAAATGAAAGCGCAGGCCGAACATGTTGGCACGCGCATGATGTGGGATACTATTGTCTCAGTGGACCTTGAAAACGGCCCTCCATACCGCGCGATTGGCGATAGCGGCGATGAATATATCGGTGAAACTCTCGTGATCGCGACAGGCGCTCAGGCAAAATGGCTGGGCGCGCCGGGTGAACAGGAATTGGGCGGCAAAGGCGTATCAGCCTGCGCAACCTGCGATGGGTTCTTCTATCGCGGCAAGAAAGTCGCCGTAATCGGCGGCGGTAACACGGCTGTTGAAGAGGCTCTCTACCTCACCAATCATTCCGATGACGTGACACTTATCCACCGCCGCGATGAATTGCGTGCAGAAAAGATTTTGCAAAACCGCCTCTTCAAATCGGACAAGACCAATGTTCTTTGGAACAAAACAGTGAAAAGCTTTGAAGCAGGTGACAGCGGCACTCTCGATCACCTTGTGCTCGAAGACACTGTGACAGGCGAGACCTCTACCCTGAAGGTTGATGGCGCGTTTGTGGCGATTGGCCATGCGCCCGCGACCGAGCTGTTCAAAGGCAAGTTGGCCATGGATGATGGCGGATATCTCGATGTCGAACCCGGCACCCCTAAAACTGCCATTCCCGGCGTATTTGCCGCAGGGGACGTTGCCGACCACACCTATCGTCAGGCTGTGACTGCTGCGGGTATGGGCTGCATGGCAGCGCTGGACGGGGAAAAATACCTCGCCGCGCGCGAAGATGCTGAGGAAGAAACGGCAGTGGCGGCTGAGTAAAGCCAAACGCGTATCCCCGCCCAGGCGGGGACTCTCGCATTTTGGCGCAAGATCCGTGCTTTCGCAGGGACTCGCAATTGCGGTTAGGTCTGAACCTCACTCCCAGCGCCGAACACGATCAATGCGGCCTTTGCGATCAGCACGATCAGCACAATGCTGGACAAGGCAAACAGAACAAAGCGAACCATCACTCGGTTGGCGGTCACTTGGACAAGGCTGTGAGCCACGCGTAGGCCAACATAAATCCACGCAAGCAGCGCGTTTTGCCCATCGCCATGCCCCACAATCGCGAGCACAATGGCGACCGCATAAAACACCGTTGGCGCTTCGTGTAAGTGATTGTAATTGTCTGCTTTCCAATTCACCGATGCGGGCAGTTTTGCGCGCAAGTCAGAACCAACTGAACCCACCATTCTCGCAGGCGCTTCAATATCGGGTGACTTGCTCATGGCAGGGATGCGGGTCGCATACATCCATACCCACATCACCATGGTCCAGATCATCAAAGCGACAGCGGGTTGCAGAATATCCATGCCCATAAGAATGATTTGCTCTCTCATTTTGAAATCAGGCCCCGGCGAGGACGGAAGGATCTGCAAAAGCGGTGGCTATCAAGGCTCTCACCGCAAGAATGATCAACGCAATCGTGCTTGCTAGGAACAATAGGAAGCGCAGTGGAATCTTGTTGATCAGGATCTGCCAGAATGAATGCAAGATGCGCAGGCCCACATAAATCCATGCGATCAGCACATCGAAAGCTGATGGCCCCATGATCGCCAGGATAATCACCACCGCGTAAAACAGCGTGGGCTGTTCGTGCAGGTGGGTGTGATTATGCGCTGGCCAATTGGCCTTGTCTGGTATTTTGCCTTCAAGGTCTTGCCCGCGGCCCCCGGCTTTGCCGAGGTTTGATTTGTCCTCAAGCTTTGCAACGGCTCCAAAACGCGCCGGGATGATCCAGAAAAGGATGATGAGTGTCCAAACCACCAAAACGGCAGCAGGCGCCAGCATTTGTGCTTGCATGGTGAGCGATCCCCTCTCGTTTGCGATCCCTAACTGCGGACAAGCGGATGGATTGTCAATTGCAACGCGTTTTGCTGGCTGCGGCCGCGATCAAGAGGCGCTGAGCACGTGGAGCTGGAAATAGCCAAGCTTTCCGCGTCTGCTGCGATGCGACAAATTGCGCATCTTGGCAGTGCGTTCACACGCTTGGGGAAGGGCGCTGCGCGTTTCGACATGAAATTTGGCGAGCCAAGCGTGGAGCCCTTTTGCCAAGGGGGTGGGCAGTCCGGCCAGATCACCGAAATCAACGATATGCAGTTCGCCTTTGGGGCCAAGCATCGATGCAGCATGATCCAGCGCGCCTTCCCAATCTGGGATCATAGAGAGCGAATAGGACAAAACCACTCGATCAAACCCGTTTTGGCCAAGCAATTCAGCAGGGTCGAACGTACACGCATCCCCTTTGCCCAACACCGCCTTTTCGCCCACAGCATTGCGCGCGCTCTTGAGCATTTCAGCCGAGATATCGAGCCCGAACAGCTGCGTTTCCGGCCATTTAATGCCTATCTTAGCCAGATTGCGACCCGTACCGCAGGCAATTTCGAGGACGCGAGTACCCGGCTTTGCATTCAATCCATCGATCAAAGTGTCGCGGCCAAACAGATAATATTTGCGGGTCAGGTCATAGATATGCCGCTGGCCTTTATAGACGCTATCCATCAGCGCGCCGTGCGTGTTGTGGGTCGCCTCTACGCTCATCAGGCAAGCTCGTAGACGTGCACACCGCCATAGATAGAGGAACGATCCCGCTGGGTTAGATCTGCCGAGACTTCCTCAAGATAGTGCCACTTTGACAGAATGGCGTCGTCCAATCGGCCCGGAAGCATTGTGGGTTCCGCTGCCGTGCGGAACAGAACCCGCGCGCCGGGCCGCGCAGCGTGAGTGATCCGGCCCCACAACTCATCAAGCTGCGCATCGTTCATCCAGTCCTGCGCATCGAGCAGCACAAATCGATCCATTGATGCATGATCGCGATTTCCAATCCACTGCACAATATTGCTGCGCACAATATCAATCCGGTCAATCCGCTCGCGCATCGCGTCCCAATTGGCGCGTTGCAGATAAGGCGGCATAGGGGCGCTTTCGGCCCGGTCATAGCCACGGCCAAAGGCTTGCCAAGCGAAGTAATTGTCTTTGATTTCAAAGTCACAGGCTAGCTTTTCAAGTCTGCGCCTTAGCACTTCGGCCATACGTTCATCGCCTGCAAGCTCGTCAAACTGAGCAGGCGGAATGCCAAGTCCGAACAAAGAAGCAGGCTGATCGGTGAGCCAGCGCACAAACTTTCTGTCGAACACCGGCGCCAATTCCCGCTCGAACACAGCGCGTTGATCTTCGAGTGTTTCTGCTTCTAAAAGCCTGTGCAGATCGACTTTATACAGTTTGGCACAAAGGTGCGCCAAGCCAATGAAATTACCGAGTAAGCCTTTACGATACAGCCCCTTGGTAAAATAGCTGATCCGCTTACGCCCTTTGATATCGCGCTTTTCCCAATATCGCCGGCTTTCTGCGTCCAAGTGCGGCGCGATCATTTCTTCATAGACTGCTTTGTTTTCCTTGTGATCGGCATGGCCGAAAAAGCGGTGGAAACGTTCATAATTGGGCAGATGTTTGATAGCGGTGATCTTTAGCTGGCCAAGCGCCACATGGGCGCGGTTCAGATCAACGGCGGTCACATGCGCGGGATTGGCCGTGAGATAAGACAACGCGTTGCACGACCCGCTGGCGATGCACATGACGCGGCTGTCTGGATGGATCGCGAGGCCTTCCATATCGACCACTGGGTCTTCCCAGATTTGCGCATAGACAAGGCCGTTAAAGGCGAGAGCAAAGGCTTTATCGAGCAGTTTATCCTTCTGGCTCACATCTTTGCGCACCACGGCGTCTGATATGATGCGTTTGGGTTGAGCGGTCATTGCGGTTCCACCTTCCGTTACGTCAAGTGGCCTTCATATTACCCTTGCGTGTCGGTTCAAAGACGCTTTCCACAGGCATTTCAGCAATTTGGCCTATGCCGCTATCGTTTTGGCGAAAAGAGCAGGGTCGGCATTCCCTCCGGTCAGCATGATAACGCTGTTTTCATCAAGCGGGATCTTGCCCGCCAATGCAGCGGCAAGCGCGGCTGCACCGCCCGGCTCGATCACCATGCGCAGGTTCGCAAAAGCCCAGCGTTGGGCGGTCCGCACTTCGTCATCGGTGACAGCGATGCCCGGTTCTGCGCGCCCTTTCAAAAGATCGAGATTAAGCTGCTTGGTGGCCGTGGGCTGCAACGCGTCGCAAATGGTGGAGGGGGCATCCTCGCTGACTTGCACCAATTTTCCTGCGGCAATCGATTGGCCCACAACGTCCCATCCGTTGGGCTCTACGGGGTAAGTCTTTGCATCAGGACAAGCGAGCGAAAGGCCCGCTGCCAGTCCGCCGCCACCGCAGCACGCTATGATAGCGCTTGGTTCGTATCCCAGTTGCTGCGCGATTTCGACCCCGGCGCTGCCTTGCCCTTCGATTACATGCGGATGGCCAAAGGCATGGACGAGAGTGCCGCCTTGGGTTTCGATCAGCTTTGCCGCCACCTCATCGCGGTCTTCGCCGGGGCGATCATACAGCACCACCTCAGCGCCCAGCGCTTTTGTGTTGGCCAGCTTCACCTCAGGCGCATCGCGCGGCATCACGATCGTGGCTTTGATGCCAAGCTTCTGAGCCGCCCAAGCCACCCCTTGCGCGTGATTGCCCGAAGACACGGCCACAACTTTATCGCCATCCATATTGGAAAGCGCCCACCACGCGCCTCTGATTTTGAATGCACCGATGGGCTGCAAATTTTCCGCTTTCACCCAGCATTTGGTGTCATTGATTGTGACAGGCAACAGCGGGGTGGGGGGCAGAATGGCCGCAACGGCTTTGGCGGCCTCAGCAACGCCTTTTGATGTTGGTGTTTGGATCATTTGTAGCCCCTAAAGCATTGGACTAATGCGCTTGCCAAGATTCGGAATTGAAAGGCCCACATTTATGTCGACAGTACTGGTTATCGGAGCGGGCGGTGTAAGCTCTGTCTGCGTCCACAAAATGGCCTTTAACACAGATGTTTTCACGAGCATCCACCTCGCAAGCCGAACCAAGTCGAAATGCGATGCCATCGCTGCCAGCGTGAAGGACCGTGCAGGTGTGGACGTGGCGACGTATGAAATCGACGCGGAAGAAGTGCCCGCAATGATCAACCTGATCCGCAAAGTTCAGCCCAGCCTCGTCGTGAACCTAGCGCTACCTTATCAGGACCTGCCGATCATGGATGCGTGTCTTGAGGCGGGCGTGAATTACCTCGACACCGCCAATTACGAGCCCAAGGACGAGGCGAAGTTCGAATACAAGTGGCAATGGGCTTATCACGACCGGTTCAAGGAAGCGGGGTTGATGGCATTGCTCGGCAGCGGGTTTGATCCCGGTGTGACGAGCGTTTTCACAATGTGGCTGAAAAAGCATAAGCTTAAAACCATCCGCACGCTCGATATCCTTGACTGCAATGGCGGAGATCACGGACAGGCCTTTGCGACCAATTTTAATCCCGAAATAAATATCCGCGAAGTGACTGCGCCTGCGCGGCACTGGGAGAACGGCGCATGGGTGGAGACACCCGCCATGCAAGTTTCAACACCGTTCGATTTTGACGAAGTGGGCACGCGGCAAGCCTATTTGATGTATCACGAGGAACTCGAAAGCCTTTCGAAATTCAATCCAGAGATTGAACGCGCGCGGTTTTGGATGACGTTTGGCGATGAGTACATCAAGCACCTCATCGTGCTCCAAAATGTCGGTATGACCAGCATCGAGTCGGTGCGATATCAGGGTAAGGATATCATCCCGCTGCAATTTCTCGCCGCTGTTCTGCCAAAGCCCGAAACACTCGGCGAAACAACCAAGGGCAACACCAATATCGGCTGCATCGCGACCGGGGAAGCGCTCGATCCCGTTTCGGGGAACGGGACAGGCGTCGAAAAGACTTTCTACATCAACAATATCTGCTCTCACGAAGCGGCCTATGAGGAAACCGGCAATCAAGCTGTCAGCTACACCACCGGCGTTCCCGCGATGATCGGCTCAGCGATGATGGTCCAAGGGCAATGGTCGGGCGAGGGTGTGTTCAATATGGAAGAGATGGACCCCGATCCCTTCATGGAAATGCTGAACGCGCATGGTCTGCCATGGCAAGTGAAGGAGTTGGACGGGCCGGTTGGATTCTAAGAGGTTTGTGCCCGCGTCCGATACGCCAAAGCCAGCCTAAAGATGGCCCAGACAGGGGCCGAAGCGCACAGTGCCATTATGCCAAGCCACATATCGGGCTGGAAATATCTGATGGCGCTCATCGGCGCGCCGATCACCTGCGGGATAAGCGCAAAGATCGAAATGGAAAGGGCGCTTGTTATCAACACCGGAAGCCATAGGCTAAAACGCCCGAACCAGCTGTGCGTTTTCAAAGCGAGTGCGCCTCGTTTCACATACGCCCACAAGGCTGCAAAAGCGAAGAATATCGGTGATAGCACCACCATAAAAAAGGTCGTTTTCGGCAGCCATCCTGCCTTTCGGCTTTCGTAGTCCATATCGATTAGCAAAGCGCTTGCCGCATGCCGGAAATGGTCTGTGTCGCCAAAGCCCGTCCCGCTGCCAGCATTGACCATGACCGCCACGCCATTGCGCTCCGCAGGCATCATCGTTGCAAGAGCTTCAAATCCCGGATTGGCGCCTGAATGAAAGACCAGACCCTTTTCGGAATCGATGAACCAGCCAAAGCCATAATTGGGCGAGACTGCGTTTGCTGGCTGCTTCATTTGCGCTTTGCCAGCCGCGCTAAGAATATCGTCTTTGCCGTTCATCATGATCGACAAATACAGCGCCATATCATGCCCAGTGGAGACAATACCCCCTTGCGGCGCGGAGCCGAGGCCGGTCATATTATGCGCCAGCGGCCTTTTTGATCCGAACCAAGGCTGATGGCCTTTCACCATGCGGGTGTCATTTTCATCGGCATGCACGAAACTGTCATTCATGCCCGCAGGGGTTAGGATCTTGGTTTGGATATAGCTTGCATAATCCATCTCGCTCACCTGTTCGATCAGGCGGCCAAGGATCTGGTAATTGGCGTTGGAATACTCCCATTTCGATCCAGGAGGATTGGCCAATGGCAGATCGACTAGCCTTCCGACCCGATCAGCCAACGCGTCTTTATCCATCGAGAAATCGTCCTGCTCTGCATTACCTTGAAGCATGGAAAAACCGCTCGTATGGCTAAGCAATTGACGGATAGTCACTTGGGATGCGGGGGCGTTTTCAAAGGGCTCAAGATAGGTTTTGATAGGCGCGTCAAGCTCTAGAAGGCCCGCTTCGACCAATTGCATGACGGCAAGAGCGGTGAAACTTTTCGACACCGATCCGATCAGGAAGGCGCTGTCTTCGGTGACAAGATCTTCAGTGTCTTTGTTCGTCACGCCCATCGCGCCAACCCGTGTCACCACCCCTTGCTTGGTCGCGCCATAGGAAAACCCGGGAAGGCCGCTCTCTTCAAACAGAGCGTTCATGTCATCTGAGGGCGATACCAAATGGCCCGCTACCGAAAAAGCAAGCGTAAGCGCCCACATCGCTACCAAAGTGCGCATGATCAACGCCATAGGCTTGTGATCCCCCCTTCGCTCGAGAGCATAGGGGTGAGGGGGCTTATGTCCAGTCGGCGATGGTGCGGATCAATAACTCGGCACAATCTCACACGATGGATCGCCAGAGCAAACGATTGTTTTTCGTGCACTTTCCATCGCTGATAGGTTTGCCGTTTGCATCTGGATATAGGTTTGCAATGCCCATTTCGCCCAGATATTGCCAACCCCAGACAACCTTTGCGCTTGCGCTTTGGCAGGGGCCGAGCCTTGTGCGCGGCTGTCTGCGACTTCTTTGGCAGGGTCGAGATTGAGCCACAGGCTGGCCGGCACAACCCATCCGCCCATGCTGGCGTATTTGTCGCGCGGAGCCACGAATGTGTGCACGCCTGTAGAGCGTTTCTCCCTGACCGTCATACGGCCATAAAGCGCCATGGCTGCGATGCGGTATGGTTTCCCGTTGCGTGTGCCATCTGCAATAAAGCTGATGCCCTGACCGCCTTTATCGATCAATTTGGCACCGGGCATAGGATGACTGGCGAGGATTTTGACATTGGTAATCCCGCCCGCTTTGGCAGAGGCGATCAGCGACGCCTTCAGATCACTCGTCGGATGGTCATAAAACCACAAGGCGCTTCCCTTGTGTTCAGCGATGCCTGGACGGTGAAGATATTTGACACCTTTGGGCAACCCGCTCGTGATCTTTTTCCAGCCGACAAATGTTTCAGTCGTCAATCCGCTTTTTGCAGGGATAGGTTTGGGTGCTGTGGCTGCAGCGGGGTTGGTTATCATGAACGCGGCCGCAATGATGCTGCACAGTCTAAGAATTGAACGGATGGTGGTTAACGTCACTTTGTTTCTTCTTTGGTCATGGCCCTGGCACGATCACACAGGCCGGATCTCCTGCGCACACGACCGATTTTCTAAAGTTCGACATGGCGACCATATTGGTTTGCGCATGTCGGATGAATTCGTTCAGCACCCATTCTGACCAGATATCAGCGATCCCAGCTAATCGTTTCGCCTGGATCGCCGGTGGGGCATTGCCTTGTGCCTGCGTGTCGGCGACCTCTTTGGATGGGTCGAGATCTAAAAACAGGCTGGCAGGGACGACCCATCCGCCCATTTTAGGGTAAAGATTGCGCGGGGCGACAAACATATGGACGCCGAGGCCTGGTTCCTCGGCCTTGTCGAGTGAACCATGGATCACCACCGCCGCCATTTTGAAGGGGCCTTTGCCCGCGCGGGTTCCTTCGGCGATAAACACTTCGCCTGATCCGCGATTGTCGAGCAATTTGGCCTTTTTCATAACGTGTTGGCCGGTAATCTTCACATTAGTGATGCCGCCCGCTTTGGCAGAGGCGAGGAATGCGGCGCGTTTGTCGCGCCCATCCATGCCAAAGAACCAAGCTGCGCTGCCCATGTGGGGGCTACCGCGCCGGGGTTTGTGCATGTATTTTATGTCGTTTTCGCCATCGCTAATCTCGACCTTTTCCCAGCCTTGAAAGCCTTTGGTCACATAACCATCGCGGATTGGGATGGGTGCCTGTGCAGAAGCAATCGCGGGCGCAAGCCCAAGCACAAATGCGATTGTACCCAAAACAATTTTGCCAAACATCGCCATACCCCTATCAGCCTTTTTACAAACATCGCTTCATCTTGCGTGATGTCCATAGTCAGCTATCGAAGCGTGCTCGATGTGCGATGAATGGTGAGGGTGATAACGAAGATGGAGACAAAAGCCGGCGATCCAGGGGCCTTTGCGCAGTTTGATTTGTCGCGTGTGGAAAGCCCCGCTTTTGTTGTGGATGCTGCCAAGCTGCGGAGCAATTGTCAGATCCTATCCGAAATCCGCGATGCGGCTTGCGAAGACGGCGGAAGTGTTAAAATCTTTGCGGCATTAAAGGCCTTCTCAATGTGGTCGGTTGCGCCGCTGATCGGTGAATATCTGGATGGCGTTTCCACCAGCGGATTGTGGGAAGCGCAGCTTGCATCTGAATTCTACGATGGAGAGATCGCGACCTATTCTGCCGCTTACAAGCCCGAAGATCTGGAGGAAATCTGCCGCCTTTCTGATCATGTGATCTTCAATTCACCAGCACAGATGGGCAGGGCACGGCTTATTCTGGATCATGCGGCTACCACGGGCGGTGATGTGTCCGTGGGGCTGCGCATCAACCCTATGATCGCCACCGGAGAAGTGCCAAAGTATGATCCATCTGCGCCGGGTTCGCGGCTTGGTTTTCCGCTCGATCAGTTGACCGATGAGCAAATGGAAGGGGTGGAGGGCATCCATTTTCATAATCTGTGTGAGCAAACATTTGAGCCCCTGCGCGCGACATGGGACAGGGTGTTTGACGCGATTGAGCCCTATTTCGGGCAGCTTAAATGGATCAATATGGGCGGCGGGCACCACATAACCCGCGCCGATTATGAGCGCGAAGAACTGGTCGAATTCCTGAAAGAAGCGGCTGAGGATACGGGCGCTGAAATCATCCTAGAACCCGGCGAAGCGATTGCTCTGGATGCCGGCATTCTGGTGGGCACATTGCTTGATACAGTGTTCAATGATGGCCCCGTTGGCATCACCGATGTGTCCGCCACCTGCCATATGCCAGACGTGCTTGAAGCCCCTTACAGGCCTGCCATGCTGGGCGAACTGACCGATGATAGCATACCCATTCGGCTTGGCGGGCCATCGTGCCTGGCAGGCGATGTGATCGGCGAATACCGCCTGCCCGTGCCAGCAGAGCCAGGCGCGCGTTTCGCGTTTCTCGATCAAGCGCACTATTCGATGGTGAAGACCACGACGTTTAACGGCGTTCCATTGCCCAGCATTTGGCTGTGGGACAGCGATACGGACGCGCTCGAATGCGTGAAACGGTTTGAGTATCGCGATTTCAGAGATCGTCTGAGCTAGGCGAACTTTCCTACACTTGGTTCGAGTGCCAGATCATGCGCGCTCTTTCCCATTGCCGAACGCCTTTCGTACGCACATCCGCATGGCGATGCTTTGCGCCGCCTTCTGCTTTGTAAAAATCACGTCTCTTTGTGTTTCTTTTTTGGGAAAGTGTAACCTTCGCAAAATGAGCCTAAGAACCTGAAAAGGTGAGGAAATGAGGAAAATCGCAAGAGTGATACAGTGTAACCTTTGTCACCTTCGTATGCGCAAATTGTGTTTGGTTTTGGAACGGTGACTGGCAATTTACCGCAGGTTATAGACCTTTTCTCCCGCAGCCTGATGCTCTTCCAGATCAGCTTGGCGGCGCTGCTTGACCGAGATTGCGCGCATCGCTCACTCTAACGTTTCCCAACACTTCGCCGCGTTCGGTCTGGTTGATTGCCAAGGCCAATTTCGCAAGCGAGGCAAATTGTTCCGCCGCTTCTTCGGCGCGTTGTTGATCGCCAGAGGCATTGAGAGAACCCGATTCAAACAGATTGCCGCTTTCCACCGCGATAATCATACTACCATCCTTGAAAATGGCGCGAACTGCATCGCCTTGAAAAGCAGATTCAATAGCAAGCAAGTGTTCGACAAAGCTTGGATGGACAATCACGCGCGCTTCGACCTGATCGTCCGAATACACGTCGAAAACGTCCTCGAATGACGGATGGACTTGGTCGACAATGCTGAGTTCGTGACCGTCGAATTTCACCTGATCTTTGCGCCCGCCAAGGCCAAACCATGATTTGTGTTTCCCCGCGCGCTGCAAAAGCGTGGTGGAATAGAAGTCTCGGCCAAATTCCATAGAGATTACCGCACCGCGAAACACCGTTTCCCAGCGCCGGTTCTTTCCCGAACCGCGCCGTTCTTCCAGATGAGCCTCGTAAAGCTCAAACCCATGCCCCTCCAGCTTTCCAAACCAGCGGTCCTCAAATGTATCGCGATCATAGCCGGGGACGAGATCATAGGTTTTGCAATGCTCGAACTCGAAACCGGGATCGACATCGTGCTCATAAAAAATGCCTATGCTTTTCGCGATTGCCGAATTGATGCCGACTTTGATTGCCTTCTTGGCCTCGCTGATCGGTCTATAGCCCCAGGAGCTGATCCCGGCGAAAGCAAGGAACGAAATGATAAATTTGAAATCGCCAAAACCTATTGGCGCAAACCACATGAAAGCGAGCACCGGCAATGCGATGCATGTGCCGATGGTCCAGCGCCAAAATGCCTTTTCTTTGGCTTGGGCACGCATAGAGGATTGCTCATCGAGCCATTGGCCCAATTCGCCGCCCATCAAACTTTGCACATCTGCGCGCATGAGTGCCTCTTAACCCACCAAAAACCTGTGCGGGATTCCTTTTCTCTCGGTTTTCCCTTAACCAATTGGTGTTAATATACTCGCACCCGGCAAAGGAGGGGTAAAGATGTTTTGGACGGTAGCGATTGTTGGCGGTTTTGTCGGGTTTGTGGTGGTGCTCGTTATTGGCATCTACAACAATCTCGTCGGTCTTCGGCAAAATGTGCGCCAAGGGGTTGCAGATATTGATGCCCAATTGCGCCAACGCCATGATCTGATCCCCAACCTTGTTGAGACGGTGAAAGGGTATGCCGGGCATGAAGCTGCAACGCTCGAAGCGGTGATAGAAGCGCGCAATACCGCTGCGAAAGGCAATCCAAGCTCTGGAAATGAGCAAGGTCTGCGTGTTGCGCTAGACAATCTGCTTGCGCTTGGTGAAGCTTATCCTGACCTTAAAGCAAGCGCGAACTTTCAAGAGTTGCAGCGCGAACTGGCTAATGTCGAAGACAAGCTGGCGGCGGCGCGCCGTGCCCTGAATGCGGCAGTGGCGCGGTTCAACACAGCGCGCGAGAATTTCCCGGCGGTGCTGTTTGCAGGTGCTCTCGGTTTTCAGAATGCAGATTTCAATCAATTGGATGACAGTGAGCGTGGCACTGTGGACCAAGCTCCATCAATTGCGTTTTAGTCTTTTTTAGAATCGCTCGGAACAACCGGGCGCTATGACGATTTTGATTGCGAAAGCGCCGCATGCGATTATATGCGCGCTCTCGCTGCCCCAAGGGACTTTTGTCGAAGCCAATAGGTTTTACCGCAAGGCAGCCCATTTTGCTCTTACGTGAAAGCGCAAGAGTGATCAGAAACTAAACCTTCTGGGGGTCCCTTGAGTTGCACATCTATCCTGACGCCGCTTCTGTAGTTCGCGCTTTTGCGCCAGACGAACCGGTCATTCTCAACCGCCCGCATGCTGCACGTCGTGCTGCCCGCTTCTTCAAAGAGAAGTTTCCGGGAAAAACGCTCTATGCGGTCAAAGCCAATCCAGCGCCCGATTTGATTGAGTGCCTGTGGGATGCCGGGATTACGCACTACGATGTGGCCTCAATCGCTGAAGTGCGTTTGGTGCGCGAGCTGCTGCCAGATGCTGAGCTGTGCTTTATGCACCCAATCAAAACGAAGAAAGCCATTGCAGAAGCGTATTTTGAACACGGCGTAAGAACCTTCAGCCTCGACAGCCACGAAGAACTGGCCAAAATCGTTGAAGCGTGCAGTGATCGTGAAACGGGCGAACCAGCTGATGATCTTCGGTTGTGCGTTCGGCTGCGTGTTTCGTCCGAACACGCGCAATTGAGCTTAGCTGCCAAGTTCGGAAGCGATCTGACAGAAGCCCCTGCATTGCTTCAAGAAGCGCGTCAGCATTGCGATTGGCTGGGCGTGTGCTTTCATGTGGGCAGTCAGGCGATGACCCCGTGGGCTTTTGTGCAAGCGCTCGACCGCACCCGTGCGGCAATTGCAGAGGCAAGCGTCGTTATTGATATGGTTGATGTGGGTGGAGGCTTTCCCAGTGTCTATCCCGACATGGAGCCGCCTCCGCTGGAAGACTACTTCGCTATCATCGCCAAGCACTTTGAAGAGCTGCCGGTCGCCTACAATGCAGAACTTTGGTGCGAACCGGGCAGGGCACTGTGCGCGGAATATTCGAGCATGATCGTATCGGTCACCAAAAGGCGCGGGGATGAACTATACATCAATGATGGCGCTTACGGGGCTCTTTATGATGCGGCGCATGTAGAATGGCGGTTTCCCGTCAGAGCGCTAGAAGATGATTTGCGCGATGGTCCAGTCGATTTCGCCTTTTATGGGCCAACGTGTGATGATGCTGACTACATGAAGGGCCCCTTCGCACTTCCTGGCGACATCCAGGCGGGCGACTTCATCGAGATTGGCATGCTGGGCGCCTATGGTGCGGCGATGAAGACTGGGTTTAACGGATTCGGTGATGCGGAATGCGTGACTGTTGAAGACGAGCCAATGATGAGCCTGTTTACAGGTGAGCGCTGCTTTGAAGCTGGCGACAACGTGGTAAGCTTACGGTAGCTAGGCGAAAGCCTCCTTCTTACAACTTGAAGCTGTAGACCGGCGCGGTTCGGATCGGAACCTACTGCCCCATGTTACATGAGTTTACGTAGATATACATTTAGTTTCATAAGAAACCAATATATGAGGGGACTGGATATGAGGAGATCCAAAAGTGCATTGGGATATCCGACATTTATTGGAAGAGTCTCTTATGACCAAAGGCATATCAAGAACGAAGAATGGCTGGGCAGAGGACGATAGCGTCCGTGTCCGCTATGGCGATGGAACTGAGATTGAGATTCCACGTATCCAGTATGTTGCTCTGATCAACAATCCACCGTTCGATAAGCTTCCCTGGCAAGGCGAGGTCGAAGAGTCCGAGGCTTGATCATCGTATGAGGCCTAAGCAGCTTTGCGTAGAGGCCGCCTAAGTGAACAAAACTACGCTGTCGCCATACAACTCCAATCTGATGGTGTTGGATGACAACAACATGATCAGTCTCGGATTTTGCTAATCGACAATCGGATGCGGCGCGCGCAAGGCGCGAAATTAAAGAAGAGCCGTTCGGCTTTGGATTACAGTAAGCCAGCAGGACGGAGATCATCACCAAGCAAAACTGGTCGATGTGCCCAATTTTGGATGCAAGATTGATTGTTAGGCAGTCTTGGACCCGACACGCTTCATCTACATCAATGTCGAGGGACTTCCCAGCATGCGCGCTCAATTTGTATGGTCAATTGCCTGAGCATACGGGTCCGAGTTTGATCGAGAACTGTCCGAAGACATTCTTAGCAGATTGTAGCTAACAACACGTGCTTACTCAAAACCCACAAAACGGGTGGCTTCTTCGAGGGGTTTGCGTTTGGAGTACACACGGTTGGCGGGAAATTCCGGATCAGGCCACCCCATCGCAACAGCTTTCATAATGACTTGATCGTCTGGGATACCTGCATGCTCGCGCACAACTGGGCTTTGCATGATGCCTTGCGAGTTTATGACACAACCGAGGCCCTTTGACCAAGCTGCGTTGACCAGCGCAGTTGTGGCAGCGCCGCAATCGAATGCGGTATCATCACTGGTTCCAAGCTCGCGGTCGTAAGTTACGATAACGCAGACAGGGGCATCGAACTGGCGAAAGCCGCGAAGCACCCAATCCTGACGGGCATCTTTGTCATCGCGGGCTATCCCCATTTCGGCAAAGAGCTGCTTGGCAACCTCAATCTGGCGTTCACGGTGGACGCCTGCAAAAGGTTCGCCGCGTCGAAACTCGCGACTGTCAGGTTCGCCAGCGAGAATTCGTTCTGTGTTGCCTTTGCGAATGCGATCAAGCGGTTCGCCTGTGATGACGTGGAAGTGCCAAGGCTGAGTGTTCATGCTGGTGGGTGAGCGCATAGCAAGGGCGAGCACTTCTTCGATCAGCTCGCGAGGAACTCGCTTGTCAAGGTAGCCCCGTATCGATTTTCGACCGTTTATCACTTCCGCGAAGGTCTGGCTTTCATTCCCGCCCATTTGGCTCACTCCCGATTCTTTATGCACCGAAGCTAACGCAGAAAAATGCGCCCTCAAAGGACGTTAGGGCAGTGGGCAATCATGCCTCAAAATACGGTTTATCGCCCGCAATTGTAACGCGTTCCATCACACGACGGGCAGGGAAATAGTCGGAGACTGCAAAATGCTGGCACACTCGGTTATCCCAGAACGCGATCGAGCCTTTCTTCCATCGGAATCGACACTGAATCTCTACGTTCTTGGCCGAGCTGTAGAGATGGTCGAGCAACCAGCGGCTTTCCTCTTTTGACATCCCTTCAATGTGCGAGGTGAAGGCAGTGTTGACATAAATCGCACGCTCGCCCGTTCCGGGATGGGTGCGGATCACAGGGTGGCGCATCGGGGGATACTGTTTGTGGAGTTCTTCTGGAGCCTTCCCCAAACGCTTTGCAAATACCCGACCAATGTCATGCACTGCGGTAAGTCCTTCGCATAGTCGCTTCATCTCATCAGACAGTAACTCATAGGCGAGATGCATATTCGCAAAGAGGGTATCTCCTCCCACTGCCGGCACAGTATGCGCCATCAGGATTGATCCCATGGATGGTTCTTCGCGCCAAGTCACATCAGAGTGCCAATGGTTCTCTTCTCCGCGTTTTTTGGAGCCGTATGCAATCTTAAGAATTTCTGGCTTGTCTTGATCCTTGGGAGTGGCGGGATGGATTTCCAATTCGCCAAAATGCCGAGCAAAGGCAATATGTTGTTCTTGCGATAGGTCTTGATCGCGAAAGAATATCACGCCGTGTTTCAGCAAGGCTGAGCGAATGGCGGGAATGCTCCTGCCGATATCGGGCGCAGCGAGATCAACGCCCAATATCTCAGCGCCAATTGCAGGCGTCATTGGATGGATCTGCAGTGCGCTCGTGTCGAGCGCAGATTTGTCAAATGTTGTCGCCATTACCGTCTCCCCTGGCCGGAGAGTGTGGCGCGTTACGCGGCTTTGCGCAACTCAAGCTCAAGCCTATCCCAAATCTCAACCAATGCTTCGGTCAGCTCATTCATCATTTCCTCAGTATGGTGAGGGCCAGGAGTGAATCGCAGACGCTCTGTTCCGCGCGGCACTGTTGGGAAGTTAATCGGCTGCACATAGACGCCGTATTCGGCAAGCAAAATGTCGCTGATTTTCTTAGCGCGCACTGGGTCTCCAACCATCAGCGGGACAATATGAGTGGTCGAATCCATGACCGGTAGACCGCTCTCTGCAAATTTCAGCTTCAGCATAGCGGCAGCCGCCTGCTGCTGGCGACGTTCGGTATTGCTGGATTTTAGGTGTTTGACCGAAGCGAGAACCCCAGCGACCAGTACAGGCGATAAAGATGTCGTGAAAATGAACCCTGGCGCATATGATCGAATGCAATCGATCACGCGGGTGCCGGCCGCGATATAGCCCCCCATTACGCCAAATGCTTTGCCCAGAGTGCCTTCAATGATGTCTATCCGGTGGGCAGCGTTGTCGCGTTCCGAAATGCCGCCGCCGTGTTCGCCATACATGCCGACCGCATGAACTTCATCAATGTAGGTGAGAGCGTTGTATTTTTCTGCCAAGTCGCAAATTCCATGGATTGGGGCGACGTCTCCATCCATGGAATACACGCTTTCAAACGCAATAAGCTTGGGCGTTTCGTGGTCTTCCGCGGCGAGCAATTCTTCCAGATGCGCCATGTCATTGTGACGGAAAACCCGCTTTTCGCAGCCTGAATTGCGGATGCCTGCAATCATGCTGGCGTGGTTCAACTCATCTGAAAAAATGATGCAGCCAGGAAGCAGTTTGCCAAGCGTGGAAAGGGTCGCATCGTTCGAAACGTAGCCTGATGTGAATGTCAGTGCGCCTTCTTTGCCGTGCAATTCGGCAAGTTCGCTTTCAAGTTCGACGTGGAGATGCGTATTTCCACCGATATTGCGAGTGCCGCCGGATCCTGCGCCAACATCATGCAATGCCTTTTCCATCGCAGAGACAACCACATCGTGTTGGCCCATCGCAAGGTAATCATTGGAGCACCAAACCGTGATGGGTTTTGGACCATTGTGCCCGTGGAAACAGCGCGCATTGGGATACGCGCCTTTGTTTCGCATAATGTCGATAAAGACCCTGTAGCGGCCTTCTTCGTGCAGGCGGTCAATCGCCTGATCAAAGATCTGATCGTAATTCACGTTGGCTCTATGCCCCTTGGCAAATTCCGTTTTCGTTCCCGGATATAACTCAGAAAGTCTGTATTTGTTTCACGGTTTCCTATGTCAGAGTGATCGCATTTTCCAGACAGATGTTTGCGAATAACTCGCAGTTAAAAGACGCGAATTTCCGAGAGGTTGTAAGGAGAGAATTGCTTTTTGAGCCTGCCAAGCTCTTTTGGGCTTGGTTGCCCAGTTACAACGGCGAAATCGGGGCTTGTGCGTTCAATTGGCTCCTCTTGAGTTAAGAATGCAATGCGGCGCGCAATGCCTTTTGATCCATCAATGAATTGTACCGACGGCCCGAACACTTGGCCCAGTTCCTCTTGAAGTAGAGGGAAGTGCGTGCATGCTAAAACGATTGTATCAATCTCGCCTGCGCTTTCGGCGTCTAGCAACCCAGCTACCTCTTGGCGGACATTTTCGATGCTTATTGCTTCTCCGGCAGCTTTCGCCTCGGCAATATCAACCAACCCCGGTGCGGGGAACCGGATAAGCTGTTTGTCTTTGGCAAATTCGGCTTCCAAACGGTCAACATAGGGCTGGCGGACCGTGCCAGCTGTTCCAAGCAGGCCGATCACGCCGGTTGTAGACATTTCAGCAGCAGGTTTGATCGCGGGAACGGTGCCGACGACCGGGAGTTCTAGCACTTCTCGCACCATGCCTAGGGCAATCGTGCTGGCGGTGTTGCAGGCAATACAAGCTAGGCGAGGTTTATATCGCTCACTCATGCGACCGAGAAGTCCCGCGACCCGAGCGGCAACTTCAGCTTCGGTTTTGGTGCCATAGGGCAAACCGGCACGGTCCGCTGCAAAGATAAGTGGTGCATTGGGAAGCACTGCTTGCACTTCGCGCAAAACTGTCAATCCGCCGACACCAGTGTCGAGGATCAGAATAGGAGAGGATGCCTTCAATTTAATCGAACCCGTTCGTGCCAACCTTGTCGAAGCACCGCACTTCGATTAGCTCAAGAGTGCAATAGAGAATTACTGCCCTTCGACAAGCTTAGGGCAAACGGAGGTGCTGTTGGATCCCTTAATTGTCGCGGTGTTGGGCTTTCTATGTGGATCAATCCCCTTCGGTCTTGTCCTAACGAAAGCCGCTGGTCTTGGCGATGTGCGCGATATCGGTTCGGGCAGTATCGGTGCGACCAATGTTCTGAGAACAGGAAACAAATCACTGGCGGCTGGCACGGTATTGCTTGATGCGGGCAAAGGCGTCCTTCCGGTTTTGCTCGCTCGCGCATTCGCTCCAGGCACAGAAGGCATTGCAGCTGTCGCAGCGGTAGCGGGGCACTGTTTTACACCATGGTTGAAATTCAAAGGTGGCAAGGGTTTTGCAACCGCCGCTGGAGTGCTGGGTGCGCTTAACTGGCCGCTCATGTTGCTATGTGCAGGGATTTGGGCAGCGATGATTGCGATCAGCAAGATTTCGTCTGTCTCATCGATGTCCACGGTGATTGCCGCGCCCATGGCCGCAGCCATATTTGGCCATCATGGCATGATCATCCCGCTTATAGCCATCGCTGCCATCGTGATCGTTCAGCACCGAGCCAATATTGGCCGATTGATGCGCGGTGAGGAGCCAAAGGTCGGCTCGAAATCGTGAGCGGGTCACTTTCCCAAGCCGAAGCGTTTGCACGCATACGGCTGCTGCGTTCACCGAATATTGGCCCCGTTAGTTATCGCCATTTGCTAGCTCGGTTCGGCAATGCCGAGGCTGCTATTGAAGCACTTCCCGATCTCGGATCGCGCGGGAAAACAGCGTATCGGGCCGCTCCTGCTGATCGCGTTGAACAGGAGGTTGAAGGCGTGCGAAAGGCCGGTGCGCGGTATCTTTTTCACGATCAGCCTGATTATCCTGCCCTGCTAGCTGAATTGGAAAGTGCACCGCCAATCCTCACATGCCGAGGCGATATCACCCTTGCATTGAAACCCTGCGTTGCAATGGTCGGCGCTCGCAATGCGTCTGCTGCAGCGGTCAAAATGGCGCGAGATTTTGCGTCAGAGCTTTCTCGCCACGAATTCACGGTCGTCTCTGGATTAGCGCGAGGAATTGATGGGGCCTGCCATGAAGGAGCAATGCCCCAGACTATCGGCGTCATCGCTTCCGGGATCGACATTGCCTATCCGCCGCAGCATAAAAGCCTACAGGAACGGATCGCTAACGAGGGGTTGCTGATTGCGGAGCAACCGCCAGGAACGGAACCTCGCGGGCGCCATTTTCCAAGCCGTAATCGCATTCTCGCGGGCCTTTCGAGTGGGACTTTGGTGGTTGAAGCTGCACCCAAATCGGGCTCGCTCATTACGGCCCGCCTGGCTGGAGAGGCTGGTCGCGAGGTTATGGCAATACCTGGTTCTCCGGTGGATCCGCGCTCGCTTGGTTGCAATGGCTTGATCCGCGATGGAGCTGTGCTGGTTCAAACGCCGGAAGAAGTCATGGAATTGCTTCAAAGTTTTACCGGCGCGCCGCGATCACGTTTTCATGTTGCAGAGATAGGCACAGCGTTTGACTACGCGGAGCTTCGAGGCATGCAGTGGGGCGAAGCGAAAGCAGACCGCAGCACCGATATCGCCAACCTACTGACGAAAGCGCCTATTGCTGTTGATGAGTTGATCCGCCAATCAGGCGCCCCCGCAGGCGAAGTGCACATGGTGTTGCTTGAGCTGGAATTGTCGGGCGAATTGGAGCGTCATTCCAACGGCGGCGTGAGCGTAAAATGAAACACAATCGCTCTCATTAACCAGAAACGCACGCCTTGTGCATAGACTTCAGAACTCCGCAAAGCAGAGCAAAAGGATTGCATGGCATACATCCAAGACCGCCGCGTCACCACTGGTGAGTTGATAAACGGCACTTTTATCAATCTCGCAGCGATCAAACGGCCACTGGCCATGTACTTCGGTTTCTTCTTCGTTGCTGGACTGATCGGTTCAGTAAGCTCTTTTCTCAGCGCATTGGCAGCAATACCGCTTTTCGTGGCGTATTTCGCAGGACAATATTTTCTGTACCGCGCCATCTTGGGCAGCGACATCAATGTCGCCGGTCTTGGATCTGATGATGCCCTCAAAGTGCTCGGATTTTTCCTGATGGCCGTATTGCTTTCAATCCCTTTGTATTTCTCAATGTTCTTTCTGATCGTTCCTGCCATTCTGCTGGGCGCCAAATGGGTTATGGCTCCCAGTTTCTTGGCCGCGGAGGATATGAATTTTATCGAGGCGATCGGCGCAAGTTGGCGTGCAAGTGGGGGCAATCTGGTCTCGATTGCGCTTGCTTATACGGTGATGTGGCTCATTTGGATCGCGTTTATCACAGCACTCAGCGCTGTGGGCGGTGGGTTCGAAACCGCTTTAAATTCCATCGCCGGCATTTCGCGTTCCAGCCTCGGTGTTGCTGCCAGTTCAATCATCATGCATTCGCTGCCAGTTCTTCTGATGGGCCTTTCTGCAACCGCCTACAAATCTCTGAGCGATCAATCAGAGAGCCTTGTCGCGATTTTTGAATAAGCTATTGACGCCGCCGCAATAACCCAATCACTCTCGCGCGTACGTACACGTGTAAGGAAATCCAAGACCCGATTTATGCAGCTTGTCATTGTTGAATCGCCCGCGAAGGCGAAGACTATTGAGAAATATCTGGGCGAGGATTTCAAAGTCCTCGCCAGCTATGGCCATGTCCGCGATCTGCCGCCTAAAGATGGCAGCGTTCGCCCGGATGAGGGCTTTGCGATGGATTGGGAATTGTATCGCGACAAGCAGAAGCGGTTCAAGGAGATTGCCGATGCGGCCAAAGGCGCGACCCGGCTTGTACTTGCAACTGACCCTGACCGCGAAGGCGAAGCGATCAGTTGGCATGTGCAAGAGCTTTTGAAAAAGCGCAAAGCTCTGCCCAAAGATGTGGACCGGGTGACGTTCAACTCAATCACCAAAAAGGCGGTGACTGATGCGATGGCTGCCCCGCGTGAGCTCGATCAGCCTTTGATCGACGCGTATCTGGGCAGGCGGGCGCTCGACTATCTTTTCGGCTTTACCTTGTCGCCGGTGCTGTGGCGCAAGCTGCCCGGTGCAAAATCAGCAGGCCGAGTGCAGTCGGTAGCCCTGCGCCTGATCGTTGAGCGTGAGCGCGAGATCGAAGCGTTTAAACCTGACGAATATTGGTCGGTCCTTGCCAACCTGGAGCAAGACGGCACTGAATTTGACGCCCGGCTGGTCAAATACAAAGGCGAGAAGCTTGAGAAACTCTCGCTAGCTGCGGAAGGCACCGCGATGGAGGCCAAGGCTGCGGTGGAGGCTGGGCGGTTCACCGTCGAGGCGGTCGAGACAAAGCCGCTGAAACGCAATCCGTCGCCTCCCTTTACAACTTCAACGATGCAGCAAGAAGCCGCGCGTAAGCTTGGTTTTTCTGCAAGCCACACGATGCGGTGCGCGCAGTCTTTGTACGAAGCAGGCGCGATCACCTATATGCGGACAGACGGCGTGCAGATGGATGGCAGCGCGATTGCTGCGGTACGCGGTGAGATTGGCCAACGCTATGACAGTGCCTATCTACCTGAAAAGCCACGGTTCTACTCCACGAAGGCCAAAAACGCACAAGAAGCGCATGAGGCGATCCGACCAACCAATTTTGCCCGTGATACAGCCGGATCGGGAGATGAGGCGAAGCTTTATTCGCTGATTTTCAAGCGCGCCATGGCCAGCCAAATGGCCGCCGCGCAATTGGAACGTACCACCATCACATTGCGCGACGCCACCGGCCAGCACGAGCTGCGCGCCACGGGGCAGGTCATTAAGTTTCCCGGCTTCTTTGCTGTCTATCAAGAGGGCTTTGATGATAAGTCTGACGATGATGAAGACGGCCTGCTGCCTGCAATGGACAAAGGCGACAGCCCTGCGAAAAAATCGGTTGAGGCCAACCAGCACTTCACACAACCGCCGCCGCGTTTTTCCGAAGCGTCGCTGGTTAAGCGGCTCGAAGAATTGGGGATTGGCCGCCCATCCACATACGCCTCAACCATCCAAACGCTGCGTGATCGCGATTATGTGCGGATGGAGAAGAACCGATTCTTTGCAGAGGATTCCGGTAGACTTCTCACTGCGTTTCTAGAGCGTTTTTTCCCACGCTATGTTGCGTATGACTTTACCGCAGGGATGGAAGATGAGCTCGATACCGTGTCCGACGGGCGCGAGGACTACAAGGAGCTGCTCTCCAAATTCTGGGCCGATTTCAAACCCAAAACCGAAGAGGTCATGGAGAAGCTTCCTTCCGAAGTGACCGAGGTTCTCGACGAATACCTCTCCGATTATCTGTTCCCACCGCGTGAAGACGGCAAAGATGCGCGCCATTGCCCGCTATGCGAAACCGAAGGCCGCGAGGGTGGCCGCTTGTCACTGCGCGGCGGGCGCTTTGGCGCGTTTATCGCGTGTCAGAACTATCCCGAGTGCAAATTCACCCGTCGTTTTGCCCAGCCAGGCGGCGACGGCGATGATGGCAGTCAGGACGGTCTTATGGGCACTCACCCCGAAACGGGCGCGGAAATTCACCGCAAATCGGGCCGGTTTGGTCCCTATGTGGAAATGGAGCACGAAGAGAAGAAGAAGCGCGCTTCTATTCCCAAGGACCTTGATGATTTTGATCTGGAATGGGCGGTCAAACTGCTCGACCTGCCGCGTATTATCGGGGCGCACCCAGAAACCGCAAAGGAAATTGAGGCGGCAATTGGCCGCTATGGCCCATATCTGCGCCACGATGGCAAATATGCCAAATTGAGCTCAACACGCGACGTGTTTGAAACCGGCATGAATCAGGCGGTCGTCCTGCTGGCCGAGGCTGCAAACCGCAAAGGCGGCGGGCGAGGGGCCGCGCGTGAACCGATCAAAACACTTGGCGAACACCCGACATCAGGCGGTGAAATCAAAGTGATGGAAGGCCGGTATGGCCCATATGTGACCGATGGTACGACCAATGCGACTTTGCCCAAGGATGTGAAGCCTGAGGATGTGGAAGCGGCTCAAGCGATTGAGCTGATCGACGCCCGCGCTGCGAAAGGTCCGGCGAAGAAGAAGCGCAAGAAGGCCGCGTCAAAGAAGAAAGCTGTAGCTAAGAAGAAGACGGCGGCAAATAAAAAGGCACCTGCCAAGAAAGCTGCTGAATAGCCGCGATGGGCAAGGAATGCTTTGAACGCCACAAGCAGCCGTGGAATGCGGATGAAGCTGGGTGTTTCCGCTTGCTTGAGTCCAAAGGGCAGGGGCTAAAGCAAATCGCCAAAGCGCTGGGACGGAGTGAGGAGTCCACCAAGACTCTCGCGAAACAGCAGAAGATCAAGATCGCTAAGAAGCGGTGGACGCGGGGCTTGTTAGTCATTGCAAGGACCGCAGCGACGCGGCAGTCTAAATTTGCCGCGCGCTACGCTCTGGATTGCTCCGCTCCGCTCGCAATGACGAAATTTAGCTGATCGTCAGCCCCACATAGTCGGTTCTAATCCAATCGCCGTCAGTTTGACGGGTGAAAATCTCAATTCCGGTCTCCCCACAGAGCGGGCCGCAGCCATGGCCTATCCACATAAAGGCTTGTCCACGTTCCAGGTCCACCAATGGCATCGAAACAATGAGCGTGTCGTACTCGTAGAATAGACCGTCTGGCGTGAGGCGAGGGACTTCTTGGCTTGGATCAGGTGAGAAAGAGCGTTCTTCATTAATCTTCGAAAGTGCATGGCACTGTCGAATTACACCCTCGGTATTCAATGTCAGGAACGCTTCTGATCTGCCACGGATCGTATCGCTGTAAGGATCGCCCTCATCACCTTCAATCAGATAGGTAAACAAGCCGGCTGCTTCGTCGCGTGTCATCAAGGCGAAATCCCGTTCGCCTGGATCAGTCAAAACGATTGGTTTATCGGACTTGTCAAATTCTGCAGTGACAAATGTGGATGCAATGGAGCATCCGATTTTGCGAGCGTTGGCGCTTAGATAGGTTGGATCAGGGCCTGCCTCGACAGATTTGCTATCAATGTTTTCTGAATCAACAGAATCGCTTTGAGAGCAACCCGCGGCCAATCCGCTCATGAGCAGCAAAGCGAATAACTCTGTGATCGTTGGCATCATCACCCAAATTCCAGCCCAATCTCTTCGTAAATCTCTTTATCCTCGTCCCATTTCTCGCTGACCTTCACGTGCAGGAACAGATGCACCTTAACCCCAAGGATTTCGGCTAATTCCGTCCGAGCAGCTTCGCCAATAGCTTTGATTTTCGAACCGCCTTTGCCCAGCACAATCGGTTTTTGGCTCGCCTTGGCGATGACGATTTGCTGGCGCACTTCGACGCTTCCATCGTTTCGCACCTCATAACTCTCGGGGCGAACTGCGGCGTCATAGGGTAGTTCTTCGTGCAATTGGGCATAGAGCTGTTCACGCGTGATTTCCGCCGCCAGCAAGCGTTCAGACGCGTCGGAGACCTGATCTTCGGGGTAATGCCAAGGGCCCTCTGGCATCATCGCGGCCAGCGCATTCTTCATCTCGTCAACGCCGTCACCCGTTATCGCGGAGACGAAGAATATCTCAGCAAATTGTACCTCACCGCCCAATTCTTGTGCGAGGGCAAGCAGCGGTTCTTTCTTGGCTTTATCGACTTTGTTGAGCACCAAAATCTTGCGCTCCGGCCGTTTTGCTAGCGCTTCAACAAGCGGCAGCAATTCGTGCCGGCGCTGCTTAATGGGATCGACAATCAGCAACACGGCATCAGCCTGTGCGGTGGAATCCCACGCTGCGGAAACCATCGCACGGTCGAGCTTGCGCTTGGGCGAGAAAATGCCCGGCGTATCCACCAGGATCATCTGCGTCTCGCTGCTTTTATCGTGATGCAAAGCAATGCCAAGCATGCGCGCGCGCGTTGTTTGCGCCTTGGCGCTTGTGATCGCGACCTTTTGGCCGACAAGCTGGTTTACCAATGTCGATTTGCCCGCATTCGGCGCGCCAATAACCGCCACGACACCGCATTTCTGCGATACTTCGTTCACCCAAACTCCTCCAAAAATGCTTCGGCTGCGCGTTTTTCTGCTTCGCCTTTATTGCCGGCAGTGCCTTGCGCTTTGCCGACTTTGTGAATGGATACCTCGACGGTAAAGCGGGCCGCGTGATCAGGGCCAGATCGCTCAACAACTTCGTAATTGGGCATGGATCTGCGATTACCCGCTGCCCACTCCTGCAAAGCGCTTTTGGGATGTTTTGCTTTCCCCGCATCGCCCGATAGTTCTGCATCCCATAACCGCAAGATCAAATCGCGAGTTGTACCAAATCCATGCTCTACAAAGCTCGCGCCGATTAAGGCTTCCATGACATCACCCAAGATGTTGTCACTGTCTGCGCCGCCATCCTCTCGCGCTTGTTTGCCGAGCCGGATGTGGTCTGGAAGACCGATATCGCGAGCGATGCGAGCGCATGTCGCGCCGCTCACAAGCGCATTTAACCGTTGAGACAATTTGCCTTCGGGGAATGTGCCATGTCCATGAAGCCATTCAGCAACGGAAAGGCCAAGAACACGATCACCCAGAAATTCCAGTCGTTGATAATCCGGTTCCGGCATTGCTGAAGACCCTGTGCCGCCATTGAAGCTTCCATGAGTAAGAGCTTCAAGCCATTTCGTTTCATCCACGACAATGAACCCTTGGTCATTCAGCCAGTCCCTGGCGGTGGGTGCAAGGTGGCTTTGTGGGGCTGTCATAAGAGACTTCCAATCCGGTTCCAGCGAGCTGCGGTCACCCATGTCCAAGGCTGAGCCCATTGCGCGCTACCGTCTGTGGACCAAATGAGAATTGCTGCCCGCCCGACCAACAGATCTTGATCCACCATTCCCACACCATTTCCTGCAGAAGCATCAAATCGGCTATCTTGGGAAAAATCGCGATTGTCTCCCATCACGAACATTTCGCCTTCCGGGACGGTTTTCTCTTTGAAAGTGTCGTGTGATGGCCTCAGACCAAAATCGAGCACTTCGTACGTTCGTCCGCTGGGCAATGTTTCTCGAAATCGTTTGTAACGGCAGGCTGCATCGCCGCTTTCCAAGATGATTTCGTCTCCTCCCCATGCACAGTCCGTGTTTGCGGAAATAGGGATGTCGAAATCGCTTATGGGCTCTCGTGTGACCAATTTGCCGTTCAGCACGACCTGTCCGCCGATAACGGAGATCGTATCGCCCGGCAAAGCGATGACCCGTTTGATGTAGTCCTGCTTGTCGATAGGATGCTTAAATATCACTACATCGCCGCGCTTTGGCTGATTAGCTAATATGCGACCTGGGACAAGCTGAGCGGAGAACGGCATTGAGTATTTTGAAAATCCATAGGGCCATTTTGCAGCAAGAAGGTAATCACCATTCCAAAGTTGTGGCACCATGCTTTCGGACGGAATGGAAAATGGCGAAAAGACGAAGCTGCGAAAGATAAGCACGATCAAAATCAGTTTTGTAAAGTATGAAAAGAAGCCAAACCAGCCTTCTTGCCCTTTGTCGGATCCAGGTTTCTGGGCACGAATTTCATTCGAAACTTCTGCAGGGTCAGATTGGGTCTTAACATCCATCGCATCCCCCCTTAGGCGCGGTATCGAAACGCGCAAAGGGGATTTGCCAAATGACCGATCCAATTTCTGCCGCTTGGCAAAAGCTAAGCGAGCTTAAGCACCGCACTCTGGCTGACTTGTTCGCTGAAGATGACGAGCGTGCTGCAGCCTTCAGCGACCGGATTGAAAGCTCTCTTGGAGAACTCGGATCGGTGGGCATGTTGGTCGACTTTTCAAAGACGCATTTGGATGAAGCGGCTTTGGCAGGTTTTGAACAATTGGCTGCAGCTTGCGATTTCGATGGTCATCGAAAGGCGTTGTTCACAGGCGGTATTGTCAATCCGACCGAGGGGCGGTCCGCAAGCCATGCCGCTTTGCGAGGCACTGGGCCAGAAACCCAAGTCGAGGAGGCCGCAGCGCTAATCGATCGGATGGGCATCCTTGTGAAAGCCATTCATGAGGGTGTGTTTGGCGAAGTGAAGCATCTGATCCATATCGGTATTGGCGGTTCAGCATTGGGGCCAGCGCTCGCAGTTGATGCTTTGACGCGTGATCTGGCGCTCGTGGATTGCCATATTGTATCGAACATTGACGGGCTCGCTTTGGAACAAGCCTTTGCCAAATGCGATCCAACAACCACTATGGTTGCGGTTGCTTCCAAAACGTTCACGACCACGGAAACGATGACCAATGCAGCAAGCGCGCTGAAGTGGCTTTCTGAAAATGGGATCGACGATCCAGGCGGTCGCGTAGTTGCTTTGACCGCAAACCCAGATGGAGCGGTTGAATGGGGCGTTGATGAAACGCGCATTCTGCCTTTTCCTGAGAGCGTGGGAGGGCGATATTCGCTGTGGTCTTCCATCGGCTTTCCGGTCGCCTTGGGCGCAGGGATGGATGATTTTCGTGCGATGCTGGCCGGGGCAAAGGTGATTGATGAGCATTTCCGCGACACGCAAGGGCGCGCCAATCTTCCTTTAATGGCGGCTTTTGCCGATCAGTATTACACCCGGCTGCGTGGTTGTCAGACAAGGGCCGTCTTTGCCTATGATGAGCGGCTGACTTTGTTTCCGGATTACCTGCAGCAGCTCGAAATGGAGTCTAACGGTAAGCGGGTTTTGCACTCAGGAGAGCCCGTTCCCGCGCCGACAGCACCCGTGACATGGGGTGGGGTGGGGACCGACGCGCAGCACGCTGTATTCCAACTCCTTCATCAAGGCACTGTTCTCATTCCAGTGGACTTTATCGCCAGTATTGCCCCCGGAGATATGCTTGATCCGGGGCACCACAAAGCCTTGTTGATGAATTGTTTGGCTCAAGGCGCGGCGCTGATGGCAGGCAAAGCTTCTGATGATCCGGCCCGCGGCTATCCCGGCGATCGTCCTTCGACGATGTTCTTGGTCGACGACATTGACGCAGCCACTTTGGGCGCTCTTATTGCGTTCCATGAGCATCGCACTTTTGCAAATGCTGTCTTGATGCAGATCAATCCGTTCGATCAGTTTGGTGTCGAGTTGGGTAAGGCGATTGCCAAGCAATTGGATGCAGGCGAGGGCACATTTGATCCTAGCACCAGCACGCTGATGGACGCTGCGGGGCTTTCATAATGCTGATCTAGTCCTTGTACGGTCGGGTTTTGTATCATCTTTTTACAATGGTCAGCGCCTTTTGGTCAGGTTTGGCTCAGGCGGCATGTATTAGTCCAAAATCTCTAGACGTTGCTTTGGCTGATTGACCTAAGGAGCGCGTTGTCCTTCTGAGACCGCGGACCTGACTAAGCGGGGATGCGAATCGCGTTTGGCTCGATGTCTTAATGATATCGAAATAAAGATGTCATCGTGCGCAACAAAAGTGCAATCATATTGCGTTGCAACGCAGTGATCGAGTCAAATTTGCGCTGAAGGCATTTGTGCGTATGGTGCGCGCCTTAATCTTCTGTTCACCCACTTTTTGAGGTTGTTTGATGAACCGTTCTCTCCCGCTCTTGACCGCGATTGCGACGTTTGTTGCTCCATCTGCCGCATTTGCGCAAAGTCCGGCGGAGCCTAACGGCTTTCAAGTGGTTGAGCTGAGAGAATTTACGGGCGGTGCAGAATTCGTTGCTGCTCAACAAGAGCTGTATGACAAGCTTCTTGTCAGTGCAGTCGAAGCCGGGGGTGATGGAGCATTTCCAATGCAAGTTGCCTTTGACGGGCAATTTGAATTCCTGAAAACCTCTCGGAGGCTCCGGATATGGCGTCCTGAGGTGAGTTACAGTCTAACAGTGAATGCGCAAGGTAAGGTGACTGATTGCGAGATAACCGAGAGCTTTCGCCGCGCATATGTGAATCAGAAACTTTGCGAGGTGCTGACAAAGCACCATCAGTTTGAGCCCATGGGAAATTCTGTGGCTGAGCAAGGGGCAGAGCAGGAATACACTTCCAAACTGGTTTACATGGATATGCGCGAAGAGCTTGAGGCAAATCGATAAGGTTCGCTTGTTCGCGAGCTGCTGGGATAGCCTCCAGTCACCTGACATATTGTTTGACTAACGAGCGTCGTTGGACCAACAGGCCTCGATGAGTTGTCGCACTGGCGTGATGAGGGCCGAGTTGTGGCTCTCAACCGGCTACTTTTGGACCATTTCTCCCTGAACTCCCCTTGTCACGCGGGTGGTTTTCCCCGCTATGCGTCAGAAGAAGCGCATTTGGCAATTTGCGAGCGTCACATGACAACATTTGACCAACTTGGTCTTTCACAACCCGTACTCCAAGCGCTTGAGCTTAAGGGGTATTCTGATCCCACACCCATTCAAGAGCAAGCTATCCCGGCGGTCCTGGAAGGTCGTGACCTGCTTGGCATTGCGCAGACCGGTACTGGCAAGACGGCTGCTTTTATGTTGCCAGGCATCGATCGGCTGCGAGACGCGGACAATCGTATTCCGTTCAAAAGTTGCCGGATGCTGGTTTTGGCTCCAACCCGTGAGCTTGCAACCCAGATTGCGGTAAGCGCTAAGGATTATGGCGCCATGGCCGGGCTAAAAGTTCAGGTCATTGTGGGAGGCACATCGGTCAACAAAGACCGCAACAAACTGCATCGCGGCACCGATATCCTTGTTGCGACACCCGGAAGGCTTCTCGACTTGATCGACCAGAAGGCATTCAACCTTTCTGGCGTCGAAGTCTTGGTCCTAGACGAAGCCGATCAGATGCTTGATCTTGGCTTCATTCATGCTTTGCGTCGGATCAATCAGTTGGTGCCTAATGACCGACAGACTCTCTTTTTTAGTGCGACAATGCCTAAACAGATCAAAGAGTTGGTGACGGGGTTTTGCAACAATCCTGTAAGAGTTTCGGTAACCCCAGAAAGCTCGACTGCTGAGCGGATTGAGCAATATCTTTTCATGGTCCAGCAGGATGAGAAACAGTCTTTGCTGCAAATGATCCTATCCGGCAGGCACCGTATCCCAGGTGAGCAAGAACGCGTCCTGATTTTCACCCGCACTAAGCACGGTGCGGACCGCGTTGTGAAAAAGCTCTATCAAAGCGGTATCACTGCAAATGCTATTCATGGGAATAAATCGCAGGGGCAAAGACAGCGCGCTTTGGATGAATTCCGGGCGGGCAAATGTCTGATACTGATCGCAACAGATGTCGCGGCACGCGGCATTGATATTCCCGGCGTTTCGCACGTTATCAATTATGAGCTGCCCAATGTGCCTGAACAATACGTCCACCGAATTGGGCGGACGGCACGTGCGGGGCGAGATGGTATTGCGATTGCGTTCTGTGCTGAGGATGAGCGTGCTTATCTCAAAGACATTCAACGCGGCACCGATGCAGAGCTTGAACGACTTGATTTGCCCGAGAATTTCCGAGCGGTAGTCGAAGGGGTCGGCCCCACAAAACCGCCACCACGTGGTCAAACGCGCGTGTCGAAAAAGCGCGTGAAACCCAAACCATTTGGGAAAGCTCGTGGTTCGGGCGGCGCCGAAGGCTCTGCTAAGCCTAAACCGAAACCAAAGCACCAAAGTCGCAAGGGTAAGCCGCAGGGCAATTCCCAAGTTGATGGCCAATCACGTGGTCCAAGCAGGCCTGGGGGAAATCGGGGGAAGCGCCCCGGCAGTCGTCCAGGTGGTGGTCGCCCCGGTGGTGGAGGGCGCTCGTAAATCCTCACAAAGCTAAAACGATCTTAACCATAGTGGGCCTAAACGGCGAGAACCCTTTTTCCGCTGCTACAGGAGCGAGCGAACAAGCATGTTCAGAACCGAGACAACCCTTGTAGTCGGTGCGGGCGCAAACCGTGAAATTGAGATGCCCGATGGGCCTGAATTGCTCAATCGGATCACGGCTAGTTTCGACTTTGATCGGTTGGGTTCGGAGGTGCAAAGCCGTGACCTCGTGAACCTCGCGGAGATTTTCGAGGCTACCGCGCCGCGGTGCAACGCCTCTACTGAGGATTTGATGAATGCAGGCCGCAAGATACGAGCGGCAGCTTCGATTACGACTTCGATTGAGTCGATTATGGAGCAGCTTTCTGATGATCCGCTGGTGACTATAGCTGGCAAGATCGGGATTGTTTATCACACGCTTCACGCCGAAGCGAAATCCACACTGGCCCGCGAGCCGCGAGTGAAAGGCGAGATGCCTTTGCGTGGGACTGAGAATTGGCTGTTCAAGCTTGGGCAGATGATCGTGACAGGGGCTCCCCGCCGCGAAGCTGAGAATTGCTTCTATAAACTCTCGATCATTGCTTTCACGTATGACCGGGCGATTGAACATTACCTGCGTGGGTTGCCGCGATGGCTTTCGGGATGGATATCGATGAGGCTCGTGCATTGGTCGATATGCATGTCCGGATTGTTCATCCGCTCGGCACGGCAGGCCAATTGCCTTGGCAGCAGGATGACAAACCAGTTGCCGATTGGGGACAGGTTGAACCCGATGATTATGCAGAACTAACCCGCGCGGTTTTTACCTATGGCAAGCGCAGCACCAACCGCCAATTCACAGGCTATATGAAGGCGGAGATGGAGCAGGGGAAGCATCTTGGAATGCTAGGTTTTGACTTTGATCCGCTCAAACTTGCGATGATTTTTGGTTCGCCAATGGATCATGATCCCGAAGTGCTGGTATCTTTTGCAGGGACTGTTGAGGAACAACGCGATGCGATTGCGCGTTTGATGAAGCGCAAGACAGGCATAAGTCGCGATGATTTGTTCACGCATCACGACGGCGGATCGTACGAGCTGCTTCGCGATAATGCTCCGCTTCTCGAAAGCTAATCTTCTGGCCCCCAAAGTAAGCTAAGCAACGAAGCCAGTTGGCAACAACCCCGCTTCGCTCCATATCTCTCTTTGCAATCAATAGGAGCATGCAAGCGCCATGGCCGACACTGAATACGACTTTGATCTCTTTACCATTGGGATTGGCTCGGGCGGCGTCCGCGCAAGCAGGATTGCCGCTGCCCATGGTGCGCGCGTGGCAGCGGCTGAAGAGTATCGCGTCGGAGGGACCTGCGTCATTCGCGGCTGCGTTCCCAAGAAAATGCTCGTCTATGGTGCGCATTTTGCCGAGGATTTGGAAGATGCCAAGCAATTCGGTTGGACGATTGAAGGCAAGAGCTTTGACTGGGTCAAGCTGCGTGACCACGTGCAGAGCGATATTGACCGGCTTGAGGGGCTTTATGGAGAAACGCTGGACAACAACAATGTCACCGTTTTTCGCGAGCGTGCGACCATAACGGGCGATCATGAGATTACTCTGGCCAGCGGCAAGGTTTTGTCCAGTAAGTACATCCTTGTTGCGACGGGTGCGACCCCTCACAAACCTGATTTTCCCGGAAATGAGCATACGATAACTTCAAACGAGGCGTTTCATCTTGAAGAAGTGCCTAACCGTATTTTAATCGCTGGCGGTGGTTATATTGCGAATGAATTTGCCGGGATTTTCAATGAGTTCGGAAGCAAGGTTACCATCGCAAACCGATCTGACGTAATCCTGCGCGGATATGATGAAGCTTTGCGCGATCGTCTGCTTCATATCAGCCTCGTCAAAGGCATTGAGTTTTGCTTCAACGTCGAGTTTGAATGGGTTAAGAAGCAAGACGACGGCACTCTTCTGGTCAAAATGACGGGCCATGACCCCCGCGAATTTGATCAGGTTATGATTGCAACTGGCCGTGTTCCCAACACGCAAGGCCTTGGTCTTGAAAATGTCGGCGTTGAAACCGGCAAGAATGGCGAAATCAAAGTCGACAAATTCAGCCAAACCAATGTCGATTACATCTATGCCGTGGGCGATGTGACAGATCGCGTTCAACTCACGCCCGTTGCTATTCGCGAAGGACAAGCCTTTGCGGACACGGTATTTGGTGAAGGTGGACCTTATGCGGTCGACCATTCCTGCATTCCCAGCGCCGTGTTCAGCCATCCGCCCATTGCATCTGTTGGCCTAACAGAAGGCGAGGCGCGCAATTCCTTTGGCAATATCAGGGTCTACCAATCCGACTTTCGCCCGATGAAGAACGTGGTCGCAGGCCGCAACGAACGCGGGCTCTATAAGATGATCACCAATGCCGCTGATGGCAAAATCCTCGGCGTGCACATGATCGGGCCGGAATCGCCGGAGATTATGCAAGCCGCCGCCATCGCAGTGAAAGCAGGCCTTACGAAAGCCGATTTCGATGCGACCACGGCAATTCACCCGACAATGGCCGAAGAACTGGTGTTGATGAAGTAAGTTGCAAGCGGCAACCTGAGCCACTACCTTCCCATCAAAGGGAGAGGGATCATGGCGCAGACCATTCTTGTAACCGGCGGCACTGGATTTATCGGTGGGGAGCTAATTGACCAGTTGCTCAGCCAAGGCAAAACCGTTCACACCACTGTCCGCAACACCGCGAAAAGCGAGCCGCGTTTGCGAGCGCGTTGGCCCGATGCGGGCGATCGGCTTAAAGTTTTTCAAGCTGACTTGGAAAATGATGCAGGCTGGGCCGATGCCTGCGCAGGCTGCGACGCGGTTGCGCATGTCGCATCGCCATTTCCGCTTGCTGTGCCCAAAGATGAGAATGAACTGATTGTCCCGGCCCGCGAAGGAGCTTTGCGAGCTGCACGGTTTGCACATGAGGCGGGTGTTAAACGGTTTGTTCTCACCAGCTCTGCTGCGTCCATTGCATACGGGCACCCCGCGACAAAAACCCAATTTTCAAAGGACGATTGGACCCAAACATCCAATCCCGAAGTTGCAGCTTATGCCAAGTCGAAAACGATAGCTGAAAAATCCGCGCGCGAATGGGTCGCGGCAAACGCGCCTGATATGGTGTTTTGCTCGGTTAACCCGGTCGCTGTATTTGGTCCTATTGAGAATGATGACCTGTCAACCTCCATCGAGATGGTCCAAAAATTGCTCGATGGTTCGATTCCCCTCGCGCCCAATATGGGGATTGGTGTGGTCGATATCCGCGATGTTGTAACCGCGCATGTCGCAGCGCTTGAACTGCCCGATGAGAAGGTTCGCGATGGTCGTTTCCCGCTGCAGGATAAGTTCATGTGGCTCAAAGATATGGCGGCGACGCTTAAGCAACGCGCGCCAGAGCTTGCGAGGAAGGCGCCAACCAAATCGATGCCTGATTTTCTCGTCAAACTGCTCGCCCCGTTCATGGCTGAAATGAAAACACTCAAAAGCGAGCTTGGAGTGATGCGTGATGTGGATGGTACACATTCGGCGCAGACACTTGGCTTTGAGTACATTCCTGCAGAGCAGACGCTTGAAGATACCGCTCGCTCTCTGGCGGAACATGGAGTTATCAAGACGTAGACTGCGGTATCTGCACATCAGACATAATCAATTTTGAGACGTTGACGCATATGCCGTGCTGCGGCAACGCAACCTGCACATTTGAGAACGCATCAGGGGAAGACGTTTGTCCGCCAATATCGCTGAAATGGAACGCCGCCGCGAAGCTGCTAAGCTGGGCGGGGGCGAAAAACGCATCGCTGCACAGCACGCCAAGGGAAAGCTGACCGCGCGGGAACGTTTGGATGTGCTGCTGGATGAAGGCAGCTTTGAAGAGATCGACACCTATGTCGAACACGATTGTGTTGATTTCGGCATGGCGGATCAAAAGATACCGGGCGATGGTGTGGTCACCGGATCAGGCACGATTAATGGCCGGCTTGTTTATGTGTTCAGTCAGGACTTCACCGTCTTTGGCGGGTCATTGTCAAAACGTCATGCGGAAAAAATCATCAAAGTGATGGAAACCGCCATGAAGGTTGGCGCTCCTGTGATTGGTCTCAACGATTCAGGTGGCGCGCGCATTCAGGAAGGCGTCGCATCGCTTGGCGGGTATGCTGAGGTGTTCCAGCAAAATGTGCTGGCATCAGGCGTGGTCCCGCAAATCAGCTTGATCATGGGCCCATGCGCGGGCGGGGCGGTGTATTCGCCTGCGATGACCGACTTCATCTTTATGGTGAAGGATAGCAGCTACATGTTTGTGACTGGGCCTGATGTGGTCAAAACGGTCACCAATGAGGTCGTCACTCAAGAGGAATTGGGCGGGGCAATTACCCACTCCACCAAAACCTCAGTTGCTGATTGCGCGTTTGAAAATGACATTGAAACGCTGCTCGCGACGCGAGAGTTTTTCAATTACCTGCCGCTTTCCAATCGCGAAGAAGCGCCCCAGCTTCCCACCAATGATCCTTGGGACCGCGAAGAAAAATCGCTCGACACGCTGATCCCGGACAATGCGAACCAACCTTATGATATGCATGAGGTGATTGCGAAGACGCTGGATGAAGGCGAGTTCTTCGAGATTCAACCGGGGCACGCCGCTAACATCATTTGCGGGTTTGGCCGCGTCGAAGGGCGCACTGTGGGTGTGGTCGCGAACCAGCCTATGGTGCTTGCCGGTGTGCTCGATATCAACTCCTCCAAAAAAGCGGCGCGCTTTGTGCGGTTCTGCGATGCGTTTGAGATCCCGATTTTGACATTCGTCGATGTTCCCGGCTTCTTGCCCGGCACAGCTCAGGAATTGGGCGGCATTATCAAGCACGGCGCAAAATTGCTGTTCGCCTATGCCGAGGCGACTGTGCCCAAAATCACTGTCATCACCCGAAAGGCCTATGGCGGCGCTTATGACGTGATGGCGAGTAAGCACCTGCGCGGCGATTTGAATTACGCATGGCCGACAGCCGAAATCGCCGTGATGGGCGCAAAAGGCGCGGTGGAGATTATCTTCCGCCAAGACCGCGATGATCCAGACAAGATCGCCGAGAAAACGGCAGAATACGAGGATCGGTTCGCGAACCCCTTTGTGGCAGCGCAGCGCGGGTATATCGACGAAGTGATCCACCCGCACTCAACACGGAAACGGATTGCGCTGGGGCTACGCAAGCTGCGGACGAAGCAATTGGAGAACCCGTGGAAGAAGCATGATAATATTCCGTTGTGACAACAGTTGAAGCTATCCTTTCTGACCTGCGATCCGCCTCATCTCGAAGGCCGAGAAGTTAAGTCCCTCTTTGGTGAAGGCTGGGTCCAGAAGATCGATGAATTTGGGCGGCTGATGAGCGGAAAACCATGACTATCGTTCGTCATTGCGACCCCGGCCTTGAGCCGGGGGAAGCAATCCAGAGCGGTTCGCGATACGCTCTGGATTGCAACGGCGACTGCGTCGCCTCGCAATGACGAAGCTTCCGGCGGTTTACATCATGGCCAGCAAGCGGAACGGCACGCTCTACACTGGCGTCACATCGGATTTGCCGAAACGAGTGTGGCAACACCGGCAGGGCGCGGTTGATGGCTTCTCCAGGAATTACGGCTGCAAATCGCTGGTTTGGTTTGAACGCCATGACACAATGGAAAGTGCGATTGCGAGGGAGAAACAGATTAAAGCTGGCAATCGGAAAGCGAAGTTGAAATTGATTGAGAACGATAACCCAGCGTGGCGCGATTTACTTGAGGATATTGCGCAATGACGCCTCACCCGTCATTGCGAGCCGCGAAGCGGCGCGGCAATCCAGAGCTGGCGAGCGATACGCTCTAGATTGCTTCGCTACGCTCGCAATGACGAGGAATTGAAGAAATGAAACTAGGCCGCTTAAATCACGTTGGCGTTGCAACGCCTTCCATCGCCGATTCCATCGCGCATTACCGGGACATTATGGGCGCCACCTCGATCTCGGATGAAATCATCCTTGAAGATCGCGGGCTTAAGGTCGTCTTCGTCGACACACCCACGCATTCCGGCATGGACGGAACACAAATCGAGCTCATCGAAGAGCTCACACCCGGCGAAACCGCTCTCTCCGCATTCCTCGCCAAAAACCCAGCGGGCGGTCAGCATCACGTCTGCTTTGAAGTCGAAGATATCGAGGAGGCGCGTGCGCATTTTGTAGGGCTTGGCAAGCGTATCCTTGGTCCCACCATTCCCGGTGCGCACGGCACTCCTATCTTTTTCGTCCATCCCAAGGATATGCAGGGCATGCTTACAGAGATTATGGAAACGCCCAAAGGCGCGCACTGATCCGATTGACGCCTGATTGACCAAGGGCGCCGTAACGGACTTGTGTTGACGCGGGCGTAAGGGCAAACAGTTGCCCAATGAAACCCTTGGGAGAGCTTGATTGACTTACGAAACCATCCGCGTCGAAACAGACGGGCCGCTCAAAATCATCACGCTGAACCGCCCAGACCGCCTGAACGCAATGCCTCCGCAGATGGCAGATGAACTTGGTGAAGCTTTCTATGATCTGGGCGATGCGCGCGCGGTGCTGATCACGGGTGAAGGCAAGGGCTTTTGTTCGGGCGCGGATTTGGCAGCACGCGGCGAAGCGTCCGCGCTCACCAGCAAAGGCGGCAGTCACAAGGCTCTGCAAAATCACTATAATCCTGCAATCAGCCAAGTCTTGCGCGCCGAGGTGCCTGTCATCTGCGCTGTGAACGGCCCGGCGGCGGGCGTGGGGTGCAGCCTTGCTCTGGCAGCGGATTTTACGATTGCCTCGAAAAAAGCGTATTTCCTCCAAGCTTTTGTCAATATCGGTCTCGTTCCCGATGGCGGCTCCACATGGCTGCTGGCCCGTGCGATTGGCCGTGCGCGTGCGACGCAGATGATGATGCTTGGTGAGAAAATTGGCGCAGAACAGGCCGAGGATTGGGGGCTGATCTACAAAGCCGTTGAAGCAGACGACCTGATGGATGAGGCCCGCGCATTGGGCGAAAAACTCGCCAATGGGCCCACACTGGCGCTCAAAACAATGAAGAAACAGCTGAACGTTGCGCTTGATGAAAGCGTGCAGCAGGTGTTCGTCACCGAAGCCGAAGGCCAGCGGATGGCCGGGGCCAGCGCCGATGCGATGGAAGGCGGATTGGCGTTCCTGCAAAAGCGCAAGGCTGAATTCAAAGGTAAATAGGTTCGGACAACTTTCGTCCTCCTCTCGTTATGCTAATGGCTATCTGATGACTGACAAACCTACACCTGCCGATTGGAGCACGCTGGCTGATAAAGAGGCCAAAGGTCGCGATCTGACGACCAAAACCCCTGAAGGCTTTACTGTAAAGCCGCTCTACACGGCTGAAGATCATAAGGAATTCGATCCCGGTCTTCCCGGCTTTGCGCCCTTCACGCGCGGGGTGAAGGCTTCGATGTATGCGGGTCGCCCGTGGACGATCCGTCAATATGCGGGTTTTTCGACGGCGGAGGAATCTAACGCATTTTACCGTCGCAATCTGGCGGCAGGGCAAAAGGGACTTAGCGTCGCCTTCGATCTCGCCACCCATCGCGGCTATGACAGCGATCATGAGCGGGTGACAGGTGATGTCGGCAAAGCGGGCGTTGCTATTGATACGGTCGCGGATATGGAGATCCTGTTCGACCAGATCCCGCTTGATACCATGTCCGTTTCCATGACGATGAACGGCGCTGTGATCCCGGTACTGGCGTTCTATATTGTCGCGGGCGAACGGCAGGGTGTTTCCGCAGAGAAGCTATCGGGCACGATCCAGAACGACATTTTAAAAGAGTTCATGGTCCGCAACACGTATATCTATCCGCCAGAGCCATCGATGCGGATTGTGTCGGACATTATCGGATACACATCGGCCAATATGCCGAAATTCAACAGTATTTCGATCAGCGGCTATCACATGCATGAGGCCGGAGCGACAGCGGTGCAAGAGCTCGCTTTCACCATTGCCGATGGCAAGGAATATGTTGAGCGGGCTTGCGCCACTGGGCTTGATATTGATGCATTTGCGGGGCGTCTCTCGTTCTTTTTCGGCATTGGCATGAATTTCTTCATGGAAATCGCCAAACTGCGCGCGGCGCGCACGCTTTGGTACCGGACCATGGACGGGTTGGGCGCGCAAAAAGAGCGCTCCAAAATGCTGCGTACCCACTGCCAGACATCTGGCGTGAGCTTGCAGGAGCAGGACCCTTACAACAACGTAATCCGCACCACAGTCGAAGCCATGGCTGCGACATTGGGCGGTACGCAGTCGCTCCACACCAATGCGCTTGATGAAGCTATCGCGCTGCCTACCGATTTCTCCGCCCGCATCGCCCGCAACACGCAATTGGTTCTGCAAGAGGAAAGCGGGATCACGCAGGTCGTCGATCCTTTGGGCGGCTCGCATTATATCGAAGCGCTTACCGCCACCTTGGTCGAAGAGGCTGAGGCTTTGATGGCCGAGGTCGATAAGGCTGGCGGGATGACGGCCTATGTCGCCACCGGTGCCCCAAAAGCTGCAATTGAGCGGGCTGCGGCAGAGAAGCAAACCGGTATCGACAAAGGCGAGACGGTGATTGTTGGTGTGAACAAATACCAACCTTCTGATGAAGAGCTGATCGAGACATTGGAAGTCGACAATGCGGCCGTGCGTGCGGGCCAAATCAAGCGTTTGGCCGAAGTGAGGGAAAGCCGTGATGAGGCTGCATGTCGCGCGGCTTTGGAAGCGCTCACCGCGGGGTGCACTGATGGCGGCAATGTGCTTGAACTCGCTGTCGCTGCTGCACGCGAAGATGCGACTTTGGGTGAAATCTCAGCCGCGATTGAGCACGTGTTCGGTCGCCATGATGCGACACCAAAGCCGGTGTCTGGCGTTTATAAAACCGCCTACGAATTTGATCAGCGTTGGGCGCAGGTCACCGATGGTGTTGCGGCAGTCGAACGCCGATTGGGTCGCAAACCGCGGATCATGGTCGCGAAAATGGGGCAGGACGGGCATGATCGGGGTGCGAATGTGATTGCATCCGCCTTTGCCGATATGGGATTTGAAGTGGTGTCAGGCCCGCTGTTCCAAACCCCGCCAGAGGCTTGCGCAATGGCTTTGGAGCATGATGTCGATGTAGTGGGCGCGTCCTCGCTTGCCGCAGGGCACAAAACGCTGATCCCCGAATTGATCCGCTTGCTGAAAGAAGCAGGCCGCGCAGATATCAAAGTCACCGCTGGCGGAGTGATCCCACCGCAGGATTACGACTTTCTTCGCGAGGCAGGCGTGCAGGGAATCTATGGGCCGGGAAGCAATGTGGTCGAATGCGCAGCGGATATTCTGACGTTGCTTGGCCACAATATGCCGCCGCTCGACAGCGTGCTGGATGAGGCGGCGGAGTGAGTGGAAACAGTGTCTGATGGCGGTATGGTATTGGGCAAAGCCGGGCTTTTGCTGTTTACGATCGGTCTGTTGATCGGGTTCGCCTTGGCAAAGCTGCGCACCCCGAGGCTCGGTCTGTCGGCCCATCTTACCGCGGTTCAAACCGGTACGACGCTTATCGCACTGGCTCTGTTCTGGCCGTACACGGGAGTCCCTCCGTCCTTAGAAGCCGTAACAATCCACGCCATCGTGGGATCGTCTTATTCTCTCGCCGGTGGGATCCTTCTTTCGGCCGTGTGGGGAGCAAGCGATGCCCAACCAATCGCTGGCAAGGGCTTTAGCGCCAGTAAAGTTCGCGAAAACATAGTTACAATAATTATTTATCTGAGCGCATCCATAATGGCGCTTGCATATCTGGTCGTGTGCTGGTTTGCGCTGTTCTGAGTTGAACAAGAGATACTTTTATGTCCCCCATTCGCACTGACTGGACCCGCGAAGAGATCGCGGAGCTTTTCGACCTTCCTTTCACAGAACTGCTGTTCCAAGCGGCGAGCGTCCACCGCGAAAACCATCCGCCTGAGCAGATACAGCTGTGCACCTTGCTCAGCATCAAAACCGGCGGGTGCCCTGAGGATTGCGGCTATTGCTCGCAGTCGGTGAAGGCTGACAGCGGGGTAGAGGCAACCAAGCTGATGGATGTGCAAGCTGTTCTGCAACGCGCGGCTGAGGCGAAGGATGCAGGATCGCAAAGATTCTGCATGGGCGCTGCATGGCGCAACCCGAAGGATCGCGATATGCCCGCGATTGTTGAGATCGTGAAAGGTGTCTCTGATATGGGGCTGGAGACTTGCATGACGCTGGGCATGTTGGAGCCACATCAGGCCGAACAGCTCGCAGAAGCGGGGCTCGATTATTACAACCATAATATCGATTCATCGCCTGAATATTACGAGCGGGTGATTTCAACGCGCGATTTCCAGTGCCGCTTGGACACACTCGAACACGTTCGCAAATCGGGCATCAATGTGTGCAGCGGCGGGATTGTCGGCATGGGCGAAACACGAGAGGATCGGGTGGGCTTTGTGCACACGCTTGCGACTTTGCCGCAGCATCCTGAGAGCGTGCCGGTGAACGCATTGGTGCCGGTCAAAGGCACGGTTCTGGGCGATATGCTGGCGGATACGCCGCTTGCGAAGATTGACGATATTGAGTTTGTGCGCACCATTGCGGTGGCCCGGATTACCATGCCGATGAGTATGGTGCGGCTGTCCGCTGGACGCGAGAGTATGTCGGAGGCAACGCAAGCCTTGGCTTTCCTTGCAGGCGCGAACTCCATCTTCACTGGCGATAAATTGCTGACCGCTCCCAATGCGGGTGACGACAGCGATGGGGCGCTGTTTGCCAAGCTGGGTTTGACGGCTTTGAAGCAAGAAGAGCCGGCGAGGGCTTGTAAAGTAGCGGAGCCGGCGGAGTGATTGCACTCGCTGGGATGACGGGTTGCGGTGACGCTCGGCTTCTCTGTTAATGCCCTCCTGCCCAAAGCGCGCGGTGGCGGGCAGCTCAAAATGGGGCTTACCAAGCTGTCCGAAAGTGGGTGGCTGCAGCCTGATCCTGACCTAAAAGCGCGCCGTGCCGGGTTTGCAGAGTGGCCTGTGGGCGTTCAACTTACACCGCAAGCTGATGACCCGGGTCGTGAACTGGCCGGAATGCTTGGAGTAGAAGGCGGTTTGCGCGAAGCCGCGCTCGCATCGCATGAGGATATGTGCCTTCTCACCAAAGCTCCCGGTGATGATGTCTACCGACTAATTGGTGCCGCGGTTGCTTGGCCGTCTGATTGGGAACCGAGAGACAAGATCGGCCTGCCGCTGCGCGCATTGCATGCACCCATTCAAGGATACGAAGAGCACCTTGCGAGCGGGGTGGACAGGTTCATGGAAACGCTCAAACCCGGCGCGATTTACGGCCGCGCGAACTGGTTCATTGCTCCAACGCGCGCAATGCGCTGGGTGCAGGGAGAAAGCGCTAAAGCGGACTTCGCGCATGTCACGCCCGATAATGCGGGCGAAACGCTGTTCGTTCGATCAGAGCGTCAAACCCTTCGTCGACTGCCGCAAACAGGCGCAATCCTTTTTGCAATCGGCATTTATGTTGCGCCATTGGGTACACTTCGAAAAGCGAATATAGCTGCGCTTTCAAAGGCTATGGAAGGTTTGCTTGCAGGAGAGGGTGACCGGCGCGGCGCACCATATTATGGCCCTCAACTAAACAGCTATTGCAAGAGGATACACGCATGACTGATCTGCCGCCCGAAACGCGCCCTGAGACTTTGGCAGTCCATGCAGGCTGCGCGCCTGATCCCACCACCAATGCGCGGATCACGCCGATCTATCAGACATCCAGTTACGTTTTCGACAGCGCTGAACACGCGGCAAATCTGTTTAGCCTCAGTGAATTCGGCAATATCTACAGCCGCATCATGAACCCCACCAATGATGCGCTTGAGAAGAAAGTCGCAGCTTTGGAGGGCGGCGTTGGCGCGCTTGGATGTGCATCTGGCCATGCTGCGCAATTGCTGGCGTTTCACACTTTGATGGAGCCGGGCTGCAACATTGTGGCGGCAAAGAAATTGTATGGCGGATCGCTCAACCAATTGGGCGAAGCGATTAAGAAGTTTGGCTGGGAAGCCCGCTTTGTTGACACCGATAATCTGGAAGACGTGCGCGCCGCGATGGATGACAAAACGCGCGTTGTCTTTATCGAAAGCCTCGCCAATCCCGGCGGTGTGGTGAGCGATATCGCGGCTATTGCCGACATCGCTCACGATGGCGGTGTCCCATTGATGGTGGACAACACCATGGCCAGCCCAGCGCTTTGCCGCCCGATTGAGCACGGTGCTGATATTGTCGTTCACTCGACCACCAAATTCCTGAACGGTCACGGCAACGCCATTGGCGGCGTGTTGATCGACAGCGGCAAGTTTGACTGGAAAGCGCAAGGTGACAAATACCCATCGCTTACCCAACCCAACGGGTCTTATCACGGCGCGGTTTTGGTGGATGCGTTAGAGCCGATTGGACCCATTGCGTTCATTATCGGTTGCCGCGTTTTGGGCATGCGCGACCTTGGCCCGGCCATGGCGCCAATGAACGCGTTTCTGGCGCTGACGGGCATGGAGACACTGCATCTGCGCATGGAGCGGCATTGCGCGAACGCGCAGGCTCTTGCCGAATGGCTAACCCAGCAGCCGCAGGTTGCTTGGGTCAATTATGCTGGCCTTCCCGACAATCCCTATCACGCACACGCTCAGAAATATCTTGGCGGTAAGGGCGGTGCGGTGTTCACCTTTGGCCTTAAAGGCGGGTATGAGGCGGGCGTGCAGCTGGTCTCCAACGTCAAACTGTTCAGCCACTTGGCCAATATCGGCGATACCCGATCGCTCATCATTCACCCAGCATCAACCACGCACAGCCAATTGTCGGCGGACGAATTGGTGGCAGCCGGCGCTGGCCCTGATGTCGTGCGCATTTCGGTGGGGATTGAGCATATTGACGATATCAAAGCCGATCTCGCCGCCGGTTTTGCAGAATTGGGATAAGTGACCGCCATGATTGCTGAACTGTTTTTATTGCTCACGTCGCCTTCAATCGAAGCATACGTGCCTGAATGCAATCAAGAGGCAGCTGATCGTGGGATACAGCAGGAAATGAACATCTGCGCCCATCGCGACTACTTGCTCGCCGACAAAGAGTTGAACGAGCAATGGAAGTTGACGAGTGCTACCATGAAATCCCGTGATGGCAGTTGGAAGCCTGATTGGGATGATCGTCCCGGCTATTTCGCCAGCCTGCTCGAAGCCCAGCGCGCATGGATCACTTTCCGCGATGCACATTGCAGGGTTGAAGGATACGTTGCGCGCGGCGGAAGTTTGGAGCCTCTGCTGGTTTCTACATGCAAAACTGCACTCACCAAGACGCGGACAGCTCAATTGAAAGAGCTGGCGGATAGTCCTGCTTAAATGCACCCTATTCCGATAGGTTGCGCACGCCGCAGCCAAGCGCCATAGCTTGTCGCAAATATTGAATGTGCCGGAGATCACCACTTTGTTTTCCAAAATCCTGATTGCCAATCGCGGCGAAATTGCCTGCCGTGTTATCCAGACTGCACGCAAGATGGGGATCGCAACGGTTGCGGTTTACTCAGATGCCGACAAGCATGCGCCATTTGTGCGTATGGCAGATGAGGCGGTGCATATCGGCCCTGCGCCTGCTGCGGAAAGCTATTTGATCCCTGAAAAGATCATCGCCGCTTGTAAGGAAACGGGCGCTGAGGCGGTCCATCCCGGCTATGGTTTCTTGTCCGAACGCGCAAGCTTTGTAGAGGCTTTGGAAGCTAAGAATATTGCCTTTATCGGTCCACCAGCTGGCGCGATTGCGGCGATGGGCGATAAGATTGAGTCCAAGAAACTGGCAAAAGAAGCGGGCGTTAATGTGGTGCCCGGCTTTGTGGGAGAAATCCGCGATACCGATCACGCGGTCGAGATTTCGGATGACATTGGCTATCCCGTAATGATGAAAGCGTCCGCTGGTGGCGGGGGCAAGGGTATGCGCCTTGCCTATAGCGAAAAGGACGTGCGCGAAGGCTTTGAGGCGACCAAACGCGAGGGGCTAAACAGTTTTGGCGATGACCGTGTCTTTATCGAGAAATTCATCGAAAACCCGCGCCATATCGAGATTCAGATTCTCGGCGATAAGCACGGTAATATCCTGTATCTGAATGAGCGCGAATGCTCGATCCAGCGGCGGCATCAAAAGGTTGTCGAAGAAGCGCCATCTCCTTTTGTGACACCCAAAATGCGCAAAGCCATGGGCGAACAATGCGTCGCACTGTCGCGCGCTGTGGATTACCATTCGGCCGGAACGGTTGAGCTGATCGTCAGCGGCGCGGACCCAACCGGTGAGAGTTTCTACTTTCTCGAAATGAACACTCGGCTTCAGGTCGAACATCCCGTGACCGAAGCGATCACCGGGGTTGATTTGGTTGAACAGATGATCCGCGTGGCAGCGGGCGAAGAATTGTCGCTTACTCAAGACGATATCGGTATTGATGGCTGGTCAATTGAGAACCGTGTCTATGCTGAAGACCCTTATCGCGGCTTCCTTCCTTCAACAGGTCGATTGGTCCGGTATCAGCCGCCCATTGATGGCTGGCGCGAGGATGAAATGGTCGGCGGGAAAGCACGCCGTGGCACCGCTTATGGTTCGGGAAGTATCCGGGTTGATGACGGCGTGTTCGAAGGTGGCGAGGTGTCGATGTTCTACGATCCGATGATCGCAAAGCTCATCACTTGGGCGCCCACTCGCGAAGAAGCGGCCGATTTGCAGATTGAGGCGCTCGATCGCTTCCAGATCAAGGGTTTGGGGCACAATGTCGATTTTCTTTCGGCGATTATGCAGCATAAGCGTTTCCGTTCGGGCGAGCTGACAACCGGTTTTATCGCTGAGGAGTATCCCGATGGCTTTACCGGCGCTCCTTCTGATGATCCGCATATGCGGCAAATGGCGGCGCTTTTTGCTGGCGCTGAGTTTGATCATCAGGTTCGCAGCCGCAAGATTTCAGGCCAGTTAAGCTCTCTTGATCATCCGCCTTCACGATGGGTGGTCAATATCAACAGCACGCAGCTGGATGTTCTCCTTGAAGAAGGCGGTGCGAATGTTGATGGTCACACATTGCGCGGAACATGGGATTGGCGCGTGGGCGGGCGGCTTGCCAATGTCACTGGCGAAAAAGACATGGCTGTTCAGATTGAACGGACCGGTGTTCGCTGGCGGATGACAACGCAGGGCGCTTCGCACGAAGCATTGGTGTTGCCCGCTGATCTGGCACCGCTGACGGAGCATATGATCGAAAAGGTTCCGCCGGATCTTTCCAAAATGCTCATCTGCCCCATGCCCGGTATGCTGGTTTCATTGCATGTCGCAGAGGGCGATGAAGTTCAGCCTGGTCAGCCTCTCGCCACCGTTGAGGCGATGAAGATGGAAAACATCCTGCGCGCTGAGAAAGAAGGCGTGATTGCGAAAGTGAACGCGGCAGAGGGCGAGAGCTTGGCGGTGGATGCGGTTATCTTGGAGCTGGAATAGGCGGGGGGCTTATCCCTCCACAATCGCCACAGCCCTGATCCATCCCGCACTTGCGCGTTCGATCTTCACCGGGAAGCAGCTGAACATAAAGCCGTGCGGAGGCAGACTTTGGAGATTTGTGAGCTTCTCGATCTGGTAATATGGACGGATGCGGCCTGCCTTATGGCCTTCCCAAATGATCGAAGGATCGAGGGTCTCAGACCAACGTTTCGCGGTGTGGCTGAACGGCGCATCCCAGCTCCATGCATCGGTGCCGACCACTTCGACGCCTTGGCTTGTGAGCCACAAGGTTGCCTCTGCTCCTAAACCGACGCCTTGATCGGTGAAGTTTTCAGTGCCGTATACGGCGCCCGATTGAATCAGGACGATGTCGAACGGCTCCAATTCGTATCCGATTTTTGCAAGGGCCTCTTCAACTTCGGTTGCGCTCACCACATGGCCATGGGGGAGGTGGGAGAAATCGAGTTTTACGCCGGGGCGGAAGAAACGGTCTAATGGTGCTTCATCGATGCTGGGGGCAGGGGTCGCGCCGCTATCGGTGGTCGAATGATAATGCCAAGGCGCGTCCATGTGCGTGCCGTTATGGGTGGATAATTCGAGCATTTCGACCGCCCATCCTTCGCTATCGGGCAGATCATCTTTGGTGAGGCCGGGGAAGAACATCGCGATCTGTTCCCACGTGTTTTCATGGGTCATGTAAGTGATCTTGGGCCGCATCACCTCAGGATCGGAAATCACATCATTGGTGATTGGGATCGAGAGGTCGATGAAGCGGGTCATGAAAAACCTTAACGAAACCGTTCGTCTAGGATCTCTAGAAAAGGTTCTAGAGCGTTGGGGTCATTGCTAGGTGCCGCCGTATTGAGAGCCGTTTGACGGATACTCTCATAAGAATCAAAAAAGTCTCCATCAAACTTCGTCCCTTCACTCATATGAGAGATTAGGGTCATGATAACGTGAGTTTGCAAGCTATTGAATGCTTGAAGCCTCGCGATCGAGCGAGTGTTGCTTGCATTCGCATCAAGAAGCTTTTGAAGAATTGATCTTGTTTGTTCGTCCATTTTTCAGTCCTAGCGTGGTCGTAGCTCATCATCCAAAAACGCTGCCACATCATCCAGCGCCACATCGCGTGCCAGATACGCCTTGCCAATGCCGCGCATAAGCAGGAAGGGGAGGGTGTCGCCTTCCATTTTCTTGTCATGACGCATGTGATCGACAAGGCGAGCGGCATTGCATGTCAGATCAAGCTGAGTAATGTCGCTGCGCATACCCACTGTCGAAATCGCCGCTGCTGCCCTGTCTGCGTCGCCTGCGCTCAATTCGCCGCGCCGCACGGAATAGCGCGCGGCCAGCACCATGCCCAAGGCCACCGCTTCGCCGTGGAGAAGGTCGGGCGAAAACCCCGTCTCCGCCTCCAATGCATGCCCAAAAGTGTGTCCCAGATTAAGCAGCGCACGCACGCCTGATGTCTCGCGTTCGTCTTCGGCGACGATGCGCGCTTTGGCCTCAATACTTGTTGCGATGGCATGGCCCAATGCTGCCGGTTCGCGCGCCAGAACTTGCGGGCCGTTCACCTCAAGCCAGCTGAAGAACTCCGCATCGCCGAGCAGCCCGTATTTGAGCACTTCCGCATAGCCTGCTTGCATTTCGCGGTCTGGCAAAGTGTCCAAAACCAGCGGGTCAATCAACACGGCTGTAGGCTGATGAAACGCGCCGATCAGGTTTTTGCCCGCGCCCGTGTTGATCGCGGTTTTTCCGCCCACGGACGAATCCACCTGTGCAAGCAAAGTCGTTGGGATTTGGACAAATCCGCATCCGCGTTTGGTGATGGCGCAGGCAAAGCCGGTAAGGTCGCCCACAACACCGCCGCCAAGGGCAAAGACATGTTCAGACCGCGTTACACCTTGCGCGAGCAGCCAATCGGTCATGCGCTCCAGAACGCTCCAGCTTTTTGCGCCTTCGCCCGGTTCGACGATGAACCAATCGGCTGATTGCCCCTTTGTCTTAAGGCTTCGATCTATTGCCTCATGGAAAAGCTCGTGCGTCACAGTGTCGGCAACAAATGGGACTTTTCGCCCCGAATACGATGCAAAATACTCAGCCGCATTTGCCGCGAAGTCATTGAGCACGCAGCCTTCTTCGATTGTCACATCATAGCTGCGCCTAGCCAGCGCCACTTCGATCACAGCCATTGATCTATCGCCTCGATTATTGCGTGCGCAGTCTCTGCATGCGCTCCATTGCGGCTTTCTACGCGCACTTGCGCCTGTCGGTAAAAGGGGAAGCGTGCATTATAAAGGTTCGTAAGAATTTCGCGGGGGTTGCCATTTTTCAACAATGGCCGCGTGTCGCGCCGCGCTGTTCGTTCAACCAAAATGTCAATATCGCAATCGATCCAAACTGCGATGGCTTGGTCCAAAATGAGTGCGCGTGTTTCGTCATCCACAAACGCGCCGCCTCCCGTTGCAATCACACCTTCGCGCTCATCGATCAGCCTAGCGATGACGCGCCGCTCTCCATCGCGGAAGTACTCTTCGCCAAACTGTTCGAAAATTTCTGAGGTAGTGAGCTGCGCTGCTTCTTCAATTGCTTCATCTGCATCGACAAAATCTCGCTCCAGAATGCTTGCCAAGCGGCGGCCGACTGTCGATTTGCCGACACCCATTAACCCCACCAGCACAATCGGTTTGCCAATCCGATCGGCAATGCGCGCAATGTTTGCGTGGTCTAAAGCGGTGTTCTGGGTCATTGCGAGACGGCCTATAGATGGGTTAGGGCGCACGCAACATGGCAAAAATTCACGGTATCAATTCAACCCTCAAATCGCAGCGTACCAAGATTCAGCCGATGGCTGAGCCTTCGTCTGGGCAAGGGCGGTTTTCAGGATTGCGCCGTAAAGCGCCAATTTATGTTTCCCTATTGCTCGCAGGCCTTATTGTTGCAGCCTATATTGACGGAGGGGAAGAACCGCTTCACCCCATCGTTCAGGAAGTGGCGATGCCACAGGATCGGATGAACGCACAGTGATGAGTATCGCGAAGCGAAAGCATGTTTGGTTGGGCTCAGTGTTTGTTTTTGGGCTTGCTGGCGCACTGATTGGTACTGGCTTTAGCGGCCAATCCTCTGCGCAAGATGCGCCGGAATCGCTTTTGCCACCGGGCTTTGATGACCCCGCGCCAACACCAACACCCTCGCCGCAGCCCAGCATCGCTCCAAGCACTGCACCAAATACAGGTTCAGGCACTGCGCCAACGCAAGGCACTTCACCCACTGCGCCTTTGCCCGGCGCCACAGGGAGTGCTGCCCCTTTTGTGCCATCAAATTCGCAAGATCAGTTAAGCCGTGTTCCATCATTGTCAGAGCTGGAAAACCTCTCCACCGATGAGCTCGATGATTTGCTTGGTCTCACTCCCAAATTTGACATATCGCCAGCCTCGCGCAGGACATTGTCGCAAGTTGGAGTGCTGTCTCCTGAAGAAGGGGGAATGCCAACGGGGGCTCTAGGCAAGCAACCCGAAAGCCTAGTTCGCGCTGCATTGGCAGGAACCAAAGGGCCGCTTGTCTCGCGCTGGGGACACATCCTTTTGCGCCGCACTTTGGCGAGCAGGTTGAGTGCGCCTGAGGGGATGAAGCCAATAGAATTTGCCGCTTTGCGTGCGCGGGTTCTCAACAATATCGGGGAATTCGCCGCTGCGCGTGCGGTGGTACAAGACATTGATACCGGCAATTGGGATGAGGCGCTAACAGAAGAAGCTGTGCGCGCATACATCGCGACGTCTGATTTTGTGGGTGCGTGCCCGGGCATTCGCAGTCAGCCAAGCCGGCGGAGCGAGGATCCGCAGTGGTTGATGCTCGAAGCGATATGTCAGGCTTATGGTGGAGAGACTGCGCGCGCTAACGCCAATCTCGACAACGCGCTTAGTGAAGAAGTTGCGCCTGAAATAGATATCATCCTTGCGCTTCGCTATGCAGGGGCTGCTGGGCGTGGACGGCGCGCTGCGGAAATCGATTGGGAACCTGTTGAAGATTTAACGCCGTGGCGTTTCGCGCTTGCTAGTGCTGTAGGCGAAGAGGTACCCGAAAATCTATTCGAAGCGGCGATGGATACGCCCAATGCAGGCTACTATGCGAATGCCACCGCGCAAAGCGCTATGCTTCCTTTGGCCAAGCGGGCCGAGCTTTCAGACGAAGCAGCACGGCGTGGTGTTTTGTCATCGCGGGCAATGGTTGATCTGTTCAGCGCGGTCTACGCGCAGTCTTCACAAAACGGTGATGCTGCCCAACGTGCTGATCTGCTGCGCCAAGCATATATTGGCGGAAGCCAGTCCGCGCGCATTGGTGCGATGCGTGCGCTGTGGGGCGAAAACGACGGCTATGATTATGCAGGCGCAGTGATGACGGCCTATGCGGCTGCGCGAATTGCACCGTCCAGTGCGGCTTCTGACCAAGCTGACCGCCTGATTGCGTCCATGCTTACAGCCGGATTGGACCGTGATGCGGCTGCGTGGAGCAATGCTGTCGAACCTGGGACATCTGCTTGGGCGCAGCTTGCGTTGGCAAGAGAGGATGCCGGTAGAGCGAGCGGCGATGCAATCGGTGCATTTGCAAGCAATGATTATAGCGATGGATCGCTCAAGTCGAAGTTTCTGGTTGCTGGCCTTGCCGGCCTTGGTCGGATCCGTTCAGAAGACTTAGAAGAGTTCTCAGGCGACTTAGAGATTGATCTGGATCGTAGCACTCGCTGGACGCAAATGATCTCGCGTGCCGCCGATGTGAACAATCCGACGCTTGTGGCCCTGCTCGCGGGTTTGGGTATGCAGGGCGAGGATTGGGGGCAAATGACGCCATTGCATTTGTTCCACCTTGTCCGTGCACTTGACCGCTCTGGCCTCAATGCAGAAGCCCGCATGATCGCTGCCGAAGCGGTTGCCCGCGCCTAAAGGCTATCAGGGGCCGAACGCATCGTGTCGCCCGCAGCATCTGCCTTTCTCGATATGTTAGCAGCGGAAAGAGGCGCAGCAGCCAACACGCTCGCAGCATATAGGCGTGATTTGGAAGGGGCAGAGGAAGTATTGGGTGATCTGGCTGCAGTCTCGCCAGCCAGTGTCGCGAAGCTTGCTGGATATTGGTCCGACCTTGCGCCGTCGAGCGTTGCCCGCAAATCGTCTGCTTTGAGACAGTTTTTCGGATTTGCTGTGGATGAAGGATGGCGCACCGATGATCCATCCAGCGCGCTGCCAAAACCGCAATCGCGCCGTCCGCTCCCCAAAATTCTCTCGCACGAGCAGGTCGAGGCATTGTTTGAACGCGCTGAAGAAGAGGCCGAAAATGGCAAGCCTAGTTCGTTGCGTATGCTGGCTCTCATAGAATTGCTTTACGGTTCAGGGCTCAGGGCAAGTGAACTCGTCTCGCTTCCAATATCGGCTGTCCCTCGGGATGCCCCGCTGCTGACTGTGATGGGAAAAGGGGGGCAGGCGCGCATGGTTCCAATAAGCGCGCGTGCGGACGAAGTTCTTGAAAAATGGCTGAATGTTCGGCCAGCAGAGCCGAAATCGAATTTCCTTTTCCCCTCTCGCGGAAAATCGGGACATCTTTCCCGAGTTCGGCTGTTTCAATCACTCAAAGACCTTGCCGTGCGGGCTGGAATCGGTCCAGCGAAAGTCAGTCCGCACGTTTTGAGGCATGCCTTTGCGACGCATCTTTTGGAAGGCGGGGCAGATTTGCGCGTGCTTCAAACCCTGCTTGGCCATGCGGATATCGCGACGACCCAGATATACACGCATGTGGACGCCGCGAGGCTTGTAGCGTTGGTCAATGAACGCCACCCGCTTGCCACACGCAGCGGTTCCGATTAGCGCACCTTGCCATGATTACTTATCTCGATTTCGAGAAACCGGTCGAAAGCCTTGAGCAACGTATAACCGAATTGCGCGATGTTGACGCGCAAGATGGTGTGGATGTTGCATCAGAGATTGAGCGGCTCGAAAACAAAAGCGCTGAATTGCTGGCAAGCACTTATGCCTCGCTCACCCCTTGGCAGAAAACGCAGGTCGCGCGGCATCCGCAAAGGCCCCATTTCCGCGATTATGTGAGCCAAGTGTTTACCGATTTCATGCCGCTTGGCGGGGATCGGCTGTTTGGCGATGATCTTGCCATTATGGGAGGATTTGCGCGTCTGAACGGTCGCCGTGTGATGGTGATCGGCCATGAGAAAGGCCATGATACGCAAACCCGGATCGCCCACAATTTCGGTATGGGAAAGCCCGAAGGGTATCGCAAAGCCATCAGATTGATGGAGCTGGCTGGGCGTTTTGGCCTGCCTGTGGTCACTTTGGTGGATACTTCTGGCGCATTTCCGGGGATTGAAGCAGAAGAACGCGGACAAGCCGAAGCAATCGCTCGGTCAACAGAAGCCTGCTTGTCACTGCCTGTCCCAATGGTCGCGGTGATTGTCGGGGAAGGCGGATCTGGCGGAGCGGTTGCGCTTGCCAGTGCGGAACGTGTTTTGATGCTTGAGCACGCGGTTTACTCAGTAATTTCGCCAGAAGGGTGTGCGTCGATCTTGTGGCGGACTGCCGAAAAAGCGGCGGATGCAGCGCAAGCGATGAAAGTGACAGCGCAGCATCTGAAGCGCCTGAAAGTGATTGATCGCATTGTCAAAGAACCCGCAGGCGGGGCGCATCGCGACATAGCAGCCGTTTCGGCCAATTTGGGCAAAGCGTTGACGGAAGAGTTAAGCAGCTTGAGCGAGCTTAGCAGCGAAGAACTGATTCGTATGCGTGAAGAACGTTTTCTGCAGCTTGGCGGATAGAGTACGATAAGCGGGCAGGGCGCTCTTCAGAAAAGGTTAACTCAGTTTACCGGCCTTGCCCTCGGTCCCCTCTTACAGATAGGCTACTTCTAATGGTGGGAGCCTAGGCGCGCGGCGCTAAGCAGGAGAGGGTGAATGGCATTGCACAGGTTTACAAAAAGAGCATCGACGCGTTTTGCAGGCGTCGCGCTTACAGCGCTTGCGGTTTCGGGATGTATGGGCGGAGGATCAATTCCTTCTGCATCAACGCCGATCACGCAGACAGAAGCAAAGCAGGGTGCGGAATATCACCCGCAATTGCTGAATGAATTTGGCGGCGCGATGACAGGTTCGCAGGCTGCTTACATTGAGCAAGTGGGCAAGAACATTGCGGTGCAATCGGGCCTTGGCAATGCCCGTGAGAGTTTCACGGTAAGCCTGCTTAATTCCTCAGTAAATAACGCTTTTGCTGTGCCGGGCGGGTATATCTATACCACGCGGCAATTGGTGGGCTTGATGAACAATGAAGCCGAACTTGCAGCCGTTCTTGGCCATGAGGTTGGTCATGTCGCTGCGCGCCATTCGCAGCGGCGCCAACAGAATGCTCAGCGCAATTCCATTCTCGGTGTCTTGGGCGCGATTGGTTCGTCCATCCTGCTTGGAGATAGCGGATTGGCGAACACAGTGTCGCGCGGATTCCTCCAAGGCTCGCAGCTGTTGACACTGCGGTTTTCTCGTAGCCAAGAGTTGGAAGCCGATGACTTGGGCATCCAATACCTGACCAAGGCAGGCTATGATCCCAAAGCTATGGGCACTGTTTTGGCAAGTCTCGCCGCACAAAACAGCCTGGATGCACAGCTGCAAGGGCGCGGCAATGCCAGCGTTCCTGCTTGGGCTTCGACACATCCTGACCCTGCAAGCCGGGTCCGCGGCGCACTTAGCAAAGCGCAAGGTCTTGCTGGAACGGTGACCAATCGCGACACGTTCTTGGCGCGGATTGATGGCCTGACTTATGGTGATGATCCCGAACAAGGGGTGATTGAGGGCAATCGCTTTATTCACCCCGTTCTCCGGTTGAGCTTTGATGCGCCCCAAGGGTTCTACATGGTCAATGGAACTCGGGCCGTCAGCATTAATGGTCAAAGCGGGAAAGCGCAGCTTACTCTTGCGCCTTATGTGGGTGACTTGGATAGCTATATTCGCCAACAATTCGCGGCATTGGGCGGAAAGGAGCAAACCCTCGCTCCTGCCACCATTGAGCGGACTGAAGTTAACTGTCTAAGAGCGGCCTACGGCACGGAACGGGTTAACAATGGGCAAAACCAGGTTGATCTAGTTGTCTTTGCGTATGAGTTTTCGAACAATCGTGCGTATCATTTTGCGGCTATTGCGCCCGCCGGGGGAGCAGGAGCGTTCAATTCAATGTTCCAATCCATGCGGCGAATCACTCAGGCAGAGGCTGATTCGGTGGTAGAGCGGCAAATTGATGTCGTTACAGTGCAGCGAGGCGATACGGTAAGCTCTCTATCGCGCCGGATGGCGTACACCACTGGGCAAATTGAACGGTTTCGTGTGCTTAATGGGCTGGGCGCAAATGGAACTTTGCGTGCAGGACAAAAGGTTAAACTGGTCGTTCGGGCAAGGTGACGTTTGACCGCATGATCTGAATCAGCTCGCAGCCAGACAACAAAAAAGCGGCGGAGGTTTCCCTCCGCCGCTCTTTTTTATCAAAGCTCGTGAGAGCTAAGGCTTATGAGCCTTCCATTTCGTCAGAAACCTGGTTGAATGTGTTACCAAGGTTGTCACCGAGGCTGCTCATTGCAGTGATTGCAGCAACAGCGATAAGAGCAGCGATAAGGCCGTACTCAATTGCGGTTGCGCCCTGTTCGTCACGAAGCATTTTGTTGATGAATTTCATTTGTAGTCTCCTGGTTTTGGTCTTCTTTACCCGTGTCTGCAAAAACTAACTTTCCAGCAGACTTGGTTGGTTTACTCGGCAGCTGTTGAAAAATTCCTAATTCGCATCATTTCGAATTGGTTAATCTCCAGAAGCTTCCTGGTATGCGTTCGACACCTGATTCCAATTGCTGTTATTCGCGTCGGCAACACTGTTAAAAGCCCCGATCATGGCAATAACGATGAGGCTTACAATCAGACCGTATTCGACAGCTGTCGCCCCGGAATTGTCGGTCCCAATCTTTTTTAGGAATGTCGTCAATTTCATGGTTTCACCCGCTTCTACGTTCCTGACCTCTTCCAAATCGGCGATGCGGGTTAAGAAAGTGTTGATGTGACCACTGCGTTTGGAAAAAAATCCGACACACACTGTGAACCCGTTCTTGTGGTTGCAGGCGCTTTGAGAAGGCCCAATGGTCTATGGATGATGCATCGACGCCCGGAAGGGAAGGACCACGCAGGACTTTGGGAATTCCCGGGGGGAAAGGTCGAAGTCTCTGAGATTCCGGTAAAAGCTCTAATCAGGGAATTGCGAGAAGAATTGGATATCGAGGTCCAATCGGAACACTGCCTACCAGCGGTCTTCGCTCAAGATCCACCTGAAAGCAGTGACCGGCCCATTGTCATCCTGCTTTACATACTGGAGCAATGGACAGGGTCACCACGGGCTTTGGAAGGAGGAAAGATCGATTGGTTTTCTCCGAGCCAGATCGAATCGTTGGACAAGCCTCCGCTGGATCGGGATTTGGCGTCGCTGTTGTTTCGTCTCGTTTGAAAATGATGGTCTTTGGGGGATTGCCAAGCTTGCAAAGCCCGCTTATGTGCCGCCCCTCAAGCGCACCCGTAGCTCAGCTGGATAGAGTACCTGACTACGAATCAGGGGGCCGGAGGTTCGAATCCTTCCGGGTGCGCCAAACAAGCCCATGCCGAAAGGCGTGGGCTTTTTTGGTGGATCATGTGAGGAAGCAAACCCGTTCGGAGTCGAAGCGAAGCGGAGACGACGAGTGAGCGCAGCGAGCGAGACAATCCTTCCGGGTGTTCCATAAAAAGGGACTGCCTTAAGGGCGGTCCCTTTTTCTTTCGCGGTAAGAATGCCATCGATTGAACTTGCTTCAATCTGCCAAAGCGCGTGCAAATTTGCCGACACCCCCTATATCTGTGTTTGAGAAAACGCATCCGTTACGCTTTTTGCATCGTGAGAGCTAAGTTGCATATTTCGCATGGAACTTATTGAAGCGGCGTAGGTTTTTTCACTTGGGATCATAGTAAGGGAGTGACGGGCCGCGCACCGGGTCCATTTGCTTGCCGGAAATAAGCCGAAAGAGGCTACAGAAAGGTAACGCCATGAATTACATGAGCCATGATGCTGACGATTTTGACCCGGACAATCCATTGAACAAACCCGACGTTCCCGAAGACGTACAAGAAGCCATCCGGACATTGCTGCGTTGGGCAGGTGATGATCCAACCCGCGAAGGGCTGTTAGATACACCGAAACGCGTGGGCCGCGCTTGGCTGGAATATTGCCGTGGTAATCAGGAGGACCCCTCTGTTCACCTCGCTCGCATTTTTGAAGAGGTGGGCGGTTATGACGAGATCGTCTTGCTGAAAGACATTCCCTTCCAATCCCACTGCGAACACCACATGGCGCCAATCACGGGTAAAGCGCACATTGCCTATCTTCCGCATAAGAAAGTGGTCGGTATTTCAAAACTGGCCCGTGTTCTGCATGGCTATGCCAATCGCTTGCAGGTTCAAGAACGCCTCACGGCTGAAGTTGCAGAGTGCATCTGGAACAACCTCGAACCGCGCGGTGTTGCTGTTGTCATCGAAGCTGAGCATGGCTGCATGACGGGGCGCGGCGTTAAGGTGCATGAGGTGGAAATGCTCACCAGCCGCATGATGGGCGTGTTCCTGGAAGACCATCGCAGCCGCAAGGAAGTGATGAGCCTAATGGGCTTTTGATCCTTCTCGCATTCGAACACAAAAAAGGGCGCCTCAATCGGGCGCCCTTTTTCTTTGATCCTGAAATTCAATCAAAGCTGGTCGAGCATATGCTCTGCGCTCGACACTTTGAAATCGCCGGGTGCTTCGACATTTAACTGTTCAACCACGCCATCATTGATGACCATCGAAAAACGCTGGCCGCGCTTGCCCATGCCGAAGCCTGACCCGTCCATTGTAAGGCCAACACTTTCGGCAAAATCTCCGTTGCCATCAGCCAGCATTGTAATGTCACCAGAGCCTGCGGCATCGTTCCACGCGCCCATTACAAAGGCATCGTTCACGGCTGTGCCCACGATTTCATCGACGCCTTTGGCTTTCAGATCGGCCGCTTTTTCAACAAAGCCCGGCAAGTGTTTAGCCGAGCAGGTTGGGGTGAAAGCACCGGGTACGGAAAACAGCGCTACCTTCTTGCCTGCGAAATATTCGGATGCCTGCACGGGCTGCGGCCCTTCGGCTGTGGCTTTGACCATTTGAACGTCGGGCAGTTTGTCGCCTACTGAAATTGTCACGGGAAAAGCTCCTTTAGTTGATGAAACACCTTCAGCAGCGGGTATAAGCAAAACAACGTATGCGGCAACAATTACAGATATAAAGATAACTTTATATTTGCGTCTCATCAGTCGCGCCGCTAGGGGCGGGGCAATACGAAACGGAGACAATCCATGGCCACTGCCGCCCACACTCACGAATACATCATCAAAGACACCGCACTCGCGCAATTTGGCCGCGATGAAATTGCAATTGCTGAAACCGAAATGCCTGGCCTTATGGCTTTGCGCGAAGAATATGGCGCATCGCAGCCCTTAAAAGGCGCGCGGATCACTGGCTCGCTTCATATGACGATTCAGACGGCGGTTTTGATCGAAACGCTGGTTGCATTGGGCGCAGAAGTGCGCTGGGCAACCTGCAATATCTTCTCAACGCAGGATCACGCCGCCGCCGCGATTGCAGACCAAGGCATTCCGGTGTTCGCGATCAAAGGTGAAAGCCTCGCTGATTATTGGGACTACGTTGGCCGCATCTTTGATTGGTCGACCGATGCAGACGCGGATCAAACCGCCAATATCATCCTTGATGATGGCGGCGATGCGACCATGTTTGCGCTGTGGGGTGCTCGGCTTGAAGCGGGCGAGGAAATGCCTGCTCCAGCAAACGCGGAAGAGATTGAATTCCAGCGCGCGTTGAAAGCCTATGTGGCTGAAAAACCCGGCTATCTCACCAAGTCGGTCAAGAACATCAAAGGCGTTTCTGAAGAGACAACCACCGGCGTGATGCGCCTGTATCAGATCGCCAAGCAAGGAAAGCTGCCGTTCCCCGCGATCAACGTGAATGACAGCGTGACCAAATCGAAATTCGACAATCTTTATGGCTGTAAAGAATCGTTGGTCGATGCGATCCGCCGCGCCACCGATGTGATGCTCGCAGGCAAAGTCGCTTGTGTTGCTGGCTACGGCGATGTGGGCAAAGGCTCTGCTGCTTCGCTTCGTGATGGCGGCGCACGCGTTATGGTGACCGAGATTGACCCCATTTGCGCGCTTCAGGCGGCGATGGATGGCTATGAAGTTGTCACTATGGATGAAGCGGTTACGCGCGCTGATATCTTCGTGACAGCCACCGGCAATGAAGGTGTCATCACCGGCGAGCACATGAAGAACATGAAGAACATGGCGATCGTTTCAAACATCGGCCATTTCGACAGTGAAATTCAGATCAGTGCGCTCGACAATTATGACTGGAAAGAGATCAAAGACGGCACCGATATGGTGACGTTCCCAGATGGCAAATCCATTCTGGTTCTCGCCAAAGGCCGCCTTGTGAACCTTGGCTGCGCAACAGGGCACCCCAGTTTTGTTATGAGCGCGAGTTTTACCAACCAAGTGCTTGCGCAGATCGAACTTTATACCAAGTCCGATGAGTACAAAAACGAAGTGTATGTTCTGCCCAAGCACTTGGATGAGAAAGTGGCTGCGCTTCACCTTGAAAAGCTGGGCGTGCAATTGAGCCAATTGAGCCAAAGCCAAGCCGATTACATCGGTGTTCCGCAAGCCGGACCGTTCAAACCGGACCATTATCGCTATTGATCACTGGCGAGCTTCCGCGAAGGCGGGAGCTCGCAATAGCTTGTGGGAGACCCCCGCCTGCGCGGGGGCTCGTACCCCAAGAACAGGCCCTCGCATTTCGCGGGGGCTTTTCTTTTCTGGGCCGTTGCATCACAGCGCCCGCGCGCATAGCTGGAGGGGATGGAAATTTCGCCTCTTGCAATGGTTCTAATCGGCTTGCTGCTTGCCGCGTGGGCGGGGGCTGCGACGTATGCGATTGTGCGCGCCAATGCGAAAACACGGCGCATGGCAGCGGTGCAGACTTCCTTGAAGAGGATGCAGCATATGTTGGATGTTGCGCCTTCTGTGCCGATGCTAGTGCGCGCAGATGGGCGATTGGAAGCGCCAATACGTGTCGCTCGGTGGTTGGGGCTCGACACTGTCCCGGAATACCTTAGCGAACTTGCCGCTGATGAAAATTCACCCACCGATGCCCAGAACGGTCTTACATCGGATCAGCTTGAAGAATTGACTGACAATATTCGCCGTACGCAGAAAACTGCCTCTCCCTTTCATATGGCCATCACGCCGCCGGGATCGAACCGCTCGCTTGCGCTGCATGGCGCATTGGCAGACCCGCAAGTCTCGCCTGGCGGCGCTGCTCTCATCTGGGTGTTTGATTTTACGGAGAGCGAAGACGAAATCTCCCAACTGCGCACCGCTAAGGCGAGGGCTGAGAATGATTTTGGAGCGCTGGTTGGACTTATCGAAGCCGCGCCAGTGCCGATGTGGTTTCGCGGCAAGGACATGCGCCTGCAACTCGTCAATCAGGCCTATGTTGAGGCGGTTGGTGCCGCAGATGCAACAGCGGTTGTAGCTGATCAAATTGAGCTTGTCGAAGCGGTCGATGGCAAATCTCCTGCTGAAATTGCGCAGGCCAGCATGGTGCAGGGTGAAAAAACTGAACGCACGATCGCTGCGACAATTGCAGGAGCGCGGCGATCCTTGCGCGTCAGCGATTTGCCGCTTGGCCGCGAAGGGGTGGCTGGATACGCGATTGATATTGAAGAGCAGCAACAGGTCCGCCGCGAATTCCGCGCCTTTCGCGATGCGCAGCGCGCAATGCTGGATCAGCTTTCGGTTGGCGTTGCGCAGTTCAATTCAAATGAGCAATTGGTCTTTGCCAACAGGCCAGTGCGGCGTTTGTTTGCACTCAGAAAAGAAGTGGTTGAGGAAAAACAACCATTTGACAGGTTCCTATCTGACGCAAGAGAGCGCGGCCTGACACCTGAAGTGCGCGACTTTCCTGAATGGCGCCGCGAGCGCGAGGCGTGGTTTGGCGCGGCCGAAATGGTTGAAGAACCCTGGCCGCTTCCGGGCGGAACGCACTTGCGCATTGTCGCGCAACCTATGCCCGATGGTGGGTTGGTTTTGGTGGCAGAAGACCGCACCGAAAGCCTCGCGCTTTCCGCTGTCCGCGACACGCTTTTGCGCACTCGAACGGCTACACTGGATAGTCTGTTCGAAGCCTTGGCTATCTTTGCGCCTGATGGATCAGTGCAATTATGGAACCGCACCTTTGCGCCCACTTGGGGGCTGACGCCTGAATTTCTGGACACGCATCCATCAGCAGACGGCCTGCTTGATGCGATCGGCAAGAATTTGAAACGTCCGGCAGAAGCGCAGTCCATTGGCTCGGTTGTGCGCGCCGCTACGCTCGACCGGCGTGAGAAGGATGGTCAGGTTGTGCTCGCAGATGGCCGCACTTTGCGATTTGCAGGCGTCCCTCTGCCCGATGGCAATGGCCTTTTAACAGTGCTCGATATCACGGACACTCAAAAGGCGGAAAAAGCGTTGCGTGATCGCGCTGTGGCATTGGAAGAGGCGGATGCTGTAAAAGCGCGTTTTCTTGCCAATATGTCGTATGAATTCCGCACCCCGCTCACATCAATTGGCGGCTTTGCAGAGCTTATCAAAAGCGGTGCTGCGGGCGAGTTATCAGATCAAGCCGATGAATATGTCGATGCGATTTTGACCTCTGTTGCTCGCCTTACTGGTCAGGTCGAAAATGTCCTCGACTTGTCGCAAAGCGAGGCAGGATTGCTGCCGATCAACAAGGAAGACACCGACCTGTTGCGGTTCCTTACAAAGCTTGTCCGGGACCGTGAGGAGACAATAATCGGCGCTGGGCTTGGCCTTGACCTTAAAGGCCGCAGCGGTCGCATCGTAGAGCTTGATCCGCGCCAAATGGGGCGGGCATTGGGGCATTTGCTGGACAATGCGATTACCGGAACGCCCAAGGGCGGCAAAATCTTGATTGAAATTGGCGCTGCACCAAACAGCGATGCAGATGCCAAGCAATGGGCTGCTCAGATTGTTATATCGGACAATGGCGAAGGCATGAGCGAAGAAGAGCTCGCACGCGCTTTGGATGGCAATCAAGCAGATGATGAGGGCAATGTTAAAAAGCGCAGCGGGCTGGGCATTCCGCTCGCGCGCCAATTGATCGAAGCGCACGGCGGCGAATTGGAGCTGCAAAGCGAGAAAGGCGTGGGCACAACTGCGCTGATCAGGCTCCTATGAACACAGTCCGCAGTGAATTACCCGATCTTGCTGCGATGGCGGATTATGGAGGGCGGATTGCTGAGAGATTGCGCTGCGGAGATGTAGTCGCGCTTTCCGGCGGATTGGGAGCTGGCAAGACCACTTTGGCTCGGGGTATCCTTGCCGCATTGGGGCACACAGGCGATGTCCCAAGCCCGACTTTTACAATCATTGAGACTTATGAAGGCCCTCATATGCGGGTGCCAGTGATCCATGCCGATTTTTACAGGCTCGAGGATCCCAGCGAGATCGCCGAGATCGGCTTGGAGGATTACCGCGAAGGTGCTGCCCTAATTGCTGAATGGCCCGATCATGCCGGCGGCTTTGTGCATGAGGCCGCTTGCCTCGAAATTGAACTCAAACGCAGCGAAACGCCTGAGGATCAGACGCGAATTGCGATTGCGAGAGGCGGCGAAGATTGGCTAGAGCGCCTGCCATGACTGACTTGCCTGACGGATTGCACAATTTCTTGAACCATGCCGGATGGGCTGATGCGGAGATTGATCCGATCCCGGGTGATGCATCGTTCCGGCGCTATTTCAGGATCGCACGAAACGATGGGGGCAAAGCGATGCTGATGCATGCCCCGCCGCCGCATGAAGATCCCGCACCGTTTCTGAAAGTTGCCCATTGGTTGACGGATCAAGGCATGCGCGCGCCTGAGATTATCGCTGAGGATGCAGCAAAGGGATGGGTGCTGCTCGAAGATTTTGGCAATGATCGGATGCGCGATTGGATTGATGTCAATCCCGAAGGCGAAACGCCAGCTTATGAGGCGGCGATTGATGCTCTGGTAGAACTGCATCAGCGCCCCGCTGGTCCTTTCGATCCGTACGATATGCCAACCTATCAACGCGAAGTCGGCTTGCTGACCGAATGGTATACGCCAGCACAAGGTTTGGATGTTGATGGCGATGGGTTCGTGTCAGCATGGGAGGAAGCGCTTGCTCCCATGATTGCACGGCAAACAAAGCCCGTGACTGTGCTGCGTGATTATCATGCTGAAAACATCATGCTGCTGGGTGGTTCACCTTCTGCCACGCAAGGCTTGATCGATTTTCAGGACGCTCTTGTTGGGCATCCGGCCTATGACATTGTGTCCTTGTTACAAGATGCGCGGCGCGATGTTTCGCCGCAATTGGAAGCGGCCATGCTTGCCCGCTATCGTGAACGGGCCGAACCAGGCGCTGATTTCGATGCGGATTACGCGCTGCTTGGTGCGCAAAGAAATGCCAAGATTGTCGGCATTTTTACGCGCCTGTTCAAACGCGATGGCAAGCCGCGTTACCTTGAAATGATCCCGCGCGTCTGGGAAGCGATGGAGCGCGATTTGGCGCATCCTGCACTTGAACCCGTTGCGCGCTGGTTTGATGCAAACATCCCTGATGATCTGCGACGATCACGTGGGGGGACCATTACATGACGCAGCTTGCCAGCGACACAGCGATGGTAATGGCTGCTGGAATGGGCAAACGCATGCGCCCGCTCACAGCTTCGCAGCCCAAGCCTTTGGTGCGTGTTGCGGGAAAGCCGTTGATCGATCATGCGCTCGATCGCTTGCACGAAGCAGGCGTTGCGCAGGCTGTCGTCAATGTCCACTACCTTGCCGATGCTTTGGAAGCGCATGTGAAAACCCGCGCATCGCCCAAGGTTATCATATCGGATGAACGTGATCTGCTGCTGGAGACAGGCGGCGGATTGGTCAAAGCGCAAAGCAAACTGCCTGATCCCTTCTTCTGCCTTAATGCAGACAACATCTGGTTAGATGGCCCGCGCAATGCTTTTGCAGATCTGTCCGAGCGGTGGAATCCGGATGAAATGGATGCGCTTTTGCTGGTCGTCCCCCATATGCAAGCGGCAAATTTTGTAGGTGAGGGGGACTTCTACCTTGACCCACGCGGCAAGCTTTCGCGCCGAAAGCCTGGCAGGATCGCGCCCTATATCTACACAGGCATCCAATTGATATCACACCGCCTCTTGCGCGATGCGCCTGAGGGTAAGTTTTCGACCAACATATTATGGAGCCGCGCGATTGAGGAAGGCCGTTTGTTCGGTCTTGCCTTCACCGGCCAATGGTTCGAAGTGGGCACACCGCAAGCGATTGCCCCCACGGAAGACGCGCTTAAGCGTGGATAGGGACAGCGCGCTCAACATTTTTTCGATCCCCGCGCATCGCGGCTTTGCTGATGCGTTGGTGGCAGGATTGGTTCCGCGATATTCCGATCCGCTGCTGGGCCTTGCGAAAGTCACTTTGCTGGTGCCAAGCACGCGCGCTGCGCGCACATTGTCAGAGGCATTCGTTAGGCATTCGGGCGAGACGGGTCTGTTGATGCCGCGCATGGTCGCGATTGGCGATCTGGAACTTGATGAAGCGCTTGGGCCGCTACTCGATCCGCTTGGCTCTGATAATATCCCACCAGCTGTCCAACCAGGGCGACGTTGGCTGGAGCTGGCCGAATTGATCGCACAGGTCCGTGCGCAAGAGGGCAAGGAAGCTCTGCCTGGGGCTGCGCGTTTGCGGATGGCACGCGATTTTGGGCGAGTGATGGACCGGCTTTTGGTCGAGGAAAAGACACCAGCTGATCTTCTAGAGCCCGAAGTGCTCAATGAATTTCAGAACATTGCCGAGCATTATCAAGATTCGATCCGTGTCTTCGCGCAGGTTCAGGCGTATTGGCATTCGCGCCTTTTGGAAACTGGCCATGTCGATGCGGCAACGCGTCGCAATATGCTGTTTGATCGCGCATCAAAGCAATGGCGCGACAACCCGCCCAAAACCCCGATAATCGCTGCCGGTGTTTCCAGCGCAGCGCCCGCTTTGGCCCGGATGCTGCGCGTGATTGCGGGCCTGACCAATGGATCAGTGGTGCTGCCTGATTTTGACTTGGGTCTGTCGGAAGAGGCTTGGGATGAGTTGGGCCGTGCGGGCGCCACTGATGAGCTGGGCGGGGAGGCATTTGGCAAGCGCGATTGCGTTACCCATCCGCAATATCACCTGAAACTGTTGCTAGAGCGGATGGGCGTTGCACGCGGTGAAGTGGCGTCATGGCACCGCAAAGGTGAAGGCGCATCGCCGCCACAGCGCAGCAAAGCCATTCGCTCGCTTTTTTTGCCGCCCAAAGCGAGCCGAAGCTGGGTAGGCTTGGAACCCCAAGACCGCCGACTGCCGGGTTTAAGCCTGCTGGAAGTGGGCACTTCGGAGGAAGAAGCCCAAGCGATTGCCTTGCAAGTGCGCGGGGCGCTTGAAACACCTGAAAAACGCATTGCCGTGGTGACAGCGGACAGATCACTTGCTCGGCGTGTTGCGCAGCATTTGTCGCGTTGGAACATCACGGCGGATGATTCTGCTGGCCGGCCTTTATCGCTCACGCCTTCGGGCAGAATGCTGGGGCTGCTTGCGGAACTGGCGGCGGAAGGGCCGGAACCTGCAAAGCTGATTGCAGCTTTGGCGCATCCTTTGGTGCGTGCATTCGATGTCGATGCACGTCGGATCTGGCTAAAATCGCTGAGAACTTTTGACCACCGTTTGCGCGGTCCAGCGCCTGCACCGGGGCTGGAGCCCTTGCGTGAGATTGCGCGGGCGGCCGATGTCGCAGAATGGTGGGTTGAGGTTGAAGAGCTGCTGGCCCCTCTGTTTGATCGGCCGGATGAATTGCCATTGGCGCAGGCGCTCGATGCTCTTGCTGAAACGGCAGAAGCGCTGGCCGGCGAAGGTGTGTGGGGCAAGGAGGATGGCCGCGCGCTGGCGCAGATGATCGAAGACACGCGCCTTCATGCGCGCGATGTTTCCACACAGATAGCTGCTGCGGATATCGCCTTTGTTTTGCGTGATGCGATGGATGAAATTGCGGTTCGTCCCCTTTATGGCAGCCACCCACGAATCGCGATTTATGGTCTTTTGGAATCGCGCATGGCGCGGGCAGATTTGGTCATTTGCGGCGGTCTAAACGAAGGCACTTGGCCGCAAATTCCAAGCCCTGACCCGGTTCTTGCCCCTGCAATATTGCGCGCATTGGGAATACCGGGCGCTGAGTTTCGTATTGGCCTTGCCGCGCACGATTTGGCGGGCGCTATGGGCGCGAAAGAGGTGCTGCTGACACGCGGATTGCGCGATGCAGAAGGGCCGACATTGCCGTCGCGTTTCTGGCTTCGCGTCACCGCGCTGTTGGGCGAGGAACTGACCAAAGAGCACATGCTAGACGAGGTGCCTAACTGGCTCCCTTTGATTGACCGCACACCGCCCGATACGGTTTCTGAGTATCCGCAGCCAGATCCCAGGCCATCGGCCAAGCAGCGCAATGTGCCTGTCAATGTCACTGCACTGGATCGTCTGCTTGGTGATCCTTACCAATTCTATGCCAGTGAGATTTTGCGACTGAAACGGCTCAATCCGCTGGGCGCTGATCCGTTTAGTGATCCCGCTTTGCGTGGCACTTTGGTGCATGAAATCCTCGACAAATGGCACCGCAATGGCGGCGGGCAGGGCCTCGTTCCCTTTGCTCAAAAGTTTCTGGCGCAGCGCAATGTCCACCCGCTGTTTCGCGGGCTTTGGGAGCCGCGCATTCTCGAAGCGTTGCAGCGATTTGAAACTTTGATCGAAGAGGCGAAAGCTGATGGGCGCGAAATACTAGCGACTGAGATTAAAGGCGCGATGCGGTTTGACGGGGTCAAAGTAATGGGCCGAGCAGATCGGATTGACCGGATGGCCGATGGGACTTTGGCGATTGTCGATTACAAGACGGGATCGCCGCCAAGCAACAAACAGGTTGAAATTGGCTATGCTCTGCAATTGGGTTTGTTAGGGCTGATTGCGCAATATGGCAGTTTTGAAGAGGAAGGCGGACAGCTGATCAGCGGCGATGCGAGCAAGTTTGAATATTGGTCTTCGGGCAAAGACACAGGCGCATTCGGCAAAGTGACATCGCCAGTAAAGACTGGGAACATGCGGTCTGGGATTTTGCCTGACAAATTCCTTCCCTTTCACGAAGACAAACTTTCGCACGCCATTTCCAGATACTTCAAAGGCGATAAGCCTTTCAAAGCGCGCGAGAATCCGGATTACGAAGGGTATTCCGACTACGATCAACTGATGCGTCTTGAAGAATGGGCCATCCGCTTGTTCGATGCGGGCGATCAAAAGGACAGCGCATGAGTGGGGATGGCACAGTCTATCCGCTTGCTGGGCCGCAGCTTGCCGCCGCGCAGCCAGAGGATAATGTCTGGCTTTCTGCCTCAGCGGGTACGGGCAAGACACAGGTTCTGTCTGCGCGCGTTCTAAGAATGCTGCTGCGGCGCGATGTTGATCCATCGGATATTTTGTGTCTGACCTTCACCAAAGCGGGCGCTGCTGAAATGGCGAACCGCATCAATTCGGTGCTCGCTCGGTGGGTGCGGATGGATGAGGCGAAGCTCTTCAAAGACCTAACCGCGCTTGGCGCGCCGCATGGCCGTGAAACAATCGCGCATGCGCGCACCCTGTTTGCCAAAGTGCTCGATTGTCCCGGTGGCGGTTTGCGCATCGACACTATTCACGCATTTTCGCAATGGCTGCTGGCGAACTTTCCCGAAGAGGCTGATCTTACCCCCGGTGCCCGCCCAATGGAGGACCGCGAGCGCGAATTGCTGTCTCGGGAAGTGCTGGCCGATGTGTTGATAGAGGCAGAGCAATCGGATGATGCCGCGCTGCTCAATGCGATCCACATGCTCACCACTCGCAAAGACCCCGACAGCGTGCAGAAATGGCTGCTGCGATGCGCTAATGCGAGCGCGATGTGGCAAGGGCCGCAGGTATGGAAACGCCCCATGCGCGCTCGAGTGTGCGGGCTTATCGAAATTCCAGCAGATGCGGACGAGGCGTGGGCATTTGAAGGTCTAAACCCTGACTTGTTTCCTGATGACAGGGTTGCGGCAATGGTTGACCCACTGCGAGATTGGGGCACCAAAACGGCCGATCGGTGTCTCGAATTCATGGCGCAATGGCTTAGCGCTGAACCTTCGCTGCGACGCGACATTTACAGCCAATTCCGCACAACACTCCTCAAAGCTGACGGCACACCAAACCTGAGGCTAAAGAAGCCACGAGAAAATTCACCGGGTTTTGAGGAAGGGCAGGAGCTTGTCGCTGATGCAGTTGTTGGAGTAGAAAAACGATTGTCGCTCCTGAAGCTTGCGGACTTCCTTACGGCCGCCTTTGAGCTTGGCGGAGCATTTGCGCGCAAATGGGAAAGCGCAAAAACGCGCGAGGGGTTGATCGATTTTGACGACCTGATCCGCAAGGCCGCTGACCTGCTGCGCAACAAAGGAACCTCCGAATGGATCCGATATAAGCTTGATCGCCAATTCAATCATATCCTGATTGATGAAGCGCAGGACACAAACAGCGCGCAATGGGATATTATCGAGGCGCTGATTGATGACTTTTTCAGCGGAGAGGGCGCAGCAGGCGATGCGCTTCGCACCATTTTCACCGTGGGCGATTACAAACAGGCGATTTTTGGGTTTCAGGGGACCAGCCCCGAAAACTTTGCGCGCGCTAAGGACAAAGTGCGAAAGCAAATCGACGCTGCGCGCGAGAATGCGACAGGGGTCAGAAGCAATCGGCGCTTGCCCACGTGGAACGAGCTGGATCTTGATCTTTCCTATCGCACGACGCCCGGCGTCCTCAATTTCGTCAATCAGGCGATGCAAGCTCTCGGTCATGAGGCGTTTGGACTGCCTAAGCCTGCCGAGGACCATGTTTCATTTCAGCCTGAGCTTGGCGGCTCGGTAACACTGTGGGACCCTGTGCTCGCCACAACGGACGATGAAGACAGCAAAGCTGACGATGGCGAAAGTGAGCGCAATTGGCTTCCCAAGCACGATACGGTGCTGGCTGAGAAAATTGCCGAACAGGTCAGGCGCTGGGTTTCCCGTGAAAATCCTTTTGTGTTGGAAAAGGGCGAAACACCCCGTCATGCCGAGGCAGGCGATATCATGGTGCTGGTGCGGAAGCGCAAGGATTTGGCCAGTCAGATTGTCGCCAAGCTGCACGAAAAACGCGTCGCCGTGGCAGGGGTTGACCGGCTGCGATTGGGCGATCCGCTGGCTGTGAAAGACCTGATGGCGGCGCTGAAATTTGCGAGCCAACCTTTTGATGACCTCTCGCTTGCCAATCTGCTTGCATCGCCATTGATGGGATGGTCACAGGATGATTTGCTTGCCCACGTCCCGCGCGAAAAAGGCGTCAAATTGTGGGACCATTTGCGGACTTTGGATCATCCCGATGTGGTGCAATCAGCCGATGCATTGCGAGAGCTTTTGCGGCTTGCCGATTTTCAAACCCCGCAGGCGTTGCTTTCCTGGTTGCTTGTTGGACCGTGGCAGGCGCGCAGAAAGCTCATTGCGCGATTGGGTAGAGAAGCGAACGATCCCATTGATGAATTTGTGAACGCGGCCTTTGCCTATGAAAGCACCGGCACGCCTAGCCTTGCCGGTTTTATCCAGTGGTTTGAGGCGGGCTCTGCTGAACTGAAACGTGATGCGGACAGTGCTTCTGGCCAAGTGCGGGTTATGACCGTGCACGGCTCCAAGGGTTTGCAAGCGCCAATTGTTATTCTGGCTGATGCTGCGGGTGCACCGGGTAAGCCGGGAGAGCTTGCGTTGGAAGAGGCGCCTTTGGGCGAGGAGAACGGCCTCGTCATTCCGTTACCGCCAATCGCGTCCAAAGAGCGCGCAGGCAGGGTTGAGGCGGCTTATGAAGCGGTGAAAAAGGCGGAAAGCCAAGAACACTGGCGGCTTATGTATGTCGCCATGACACGCGCAGAAGAGGCGCTGTTTTTGGGAGGGGCGCTTGGGATTAGCGAGGCCAAGAATGGCGAACCACCCGAAGACAGCTGGTATGCAAAGCTTGCCCCCATTTTTGAGGGACCGCCGATCGATGATCCGATATGGGGCGCTCGGCGTGAATGGGGTGTTCGCGCCGATAACTTGGTGATCGCAGACGGGAAGGACGCGCGTGCCGCTGCGCGGACTTTGCCGCAATGGGCCACAACACCCATTGGCCCAGAACCGCGCCCACCACGCCCACTTGCGCCCAGCAATGCAGGGGAGGATATGGGTAGCGAGCCGCCAACTGGGACTGCATCTGATCCTGCGGCCGCACGGCGGGGTATCCTTATTCACGCTTTGCTGGAACGCCTCCCTGATGTTGAAACACAGGCGCGTGTCCAAGCAGGCGATGCCTGGCTGCAAAAGCACGCTGCTGATTGGCCGCAAGAAGCACGCGCAGAAATTCTAGAAAGCGCGATGGCCGTGCTGGATGATCCCAGCTTTGCCGCGCTGTTCGCGCCCGGCACTTTGGCAGAGGTTCCTCTAACCGCAACGGTCAATGGCACGGTGATAGCAGGAACGATTGATCGGCTGCTGGTCAGCGAAACAGACATTCTTGTGGTTGATTACAAGACCACGCGCCGCCCGCCTCGCAGCGTTGATGAGGTGCCCAAATCGGCCCTAAAGCAGATGGCAGCGTACTGCGCCGCACTTGAGGTGATCTATCCTGAACGCACTGTTCGCGCTGGCTTGCTCTACACGCATGCGCCGCAATTGTTTGCGATTGATGGTGAAGTGTTAGAGCCGCACAAGAATGCTTTGGGGCGCGCGCAGGAAAGCTTTCCGCCGCTTGGGATTGAGTGAGGGCGCTAGGCTCCCTAAGTCGTATCCAACACAACATCAGGAGAAGCCGCAATGGCCACCGTCAATGTAACCGATGATAGTTTCCAAGCCGATGTGCTTGATAGCGATAAGCCTGTTTTGGTCGATTTCTGGGCCGATTGGTGCGGTCCGTGCAAAATTATCGGCCCGGCGCTCGAAGAAATCAGCGAAGAGCTGGCCGATAGCGTGACCATCGCCAAGATGGACATTATGGAAAGCACAGGCGTGCCTGCGGATATGGGCGTGCAGTCTATCCCGCTGATGGTGATGTTCAAGAATGGCGAAGAAGTGGCCCGTAAATTGGGCGCGGCGCCAAAAAGCCAGCTTAAAGAATGGATTGAAAGCGCGATTTAAGCGTGTGATTTGCCCACCCCGCTGCGACTAACGCCGCTGCGCCGCGAAGTCTTGCTCCCCTCCCGCCTGCTCCCTGCCTTCGCAGGGACAGATATCGGGGTTGGGGGTGGGTCAGGCCAAAACCCGTCCCACAAATTCGTCCCAGATCGCCGGGCTTGATGCGCCAACCAGTCCAGGCTTGCCGTGTTCATCCACGCGGTATTCGCTGCCGTCCAACCGCGCCGCTTTCCCGCCAGCTTCGTTGAGCCACAACACCCCCGCAGCATGATCCCATGCGAGCGTGCGTTTAAAGCTCGACACATCGTTCTCGCCCAAGGCAAGGCGCGGATATTGTTCAGCGGCGCAGCGCGGAATATCAACCAGCGAGTAATGCGGGGCGAGTTTTGCATCGACCATCGCTGATTGCTCTTCGGTCAGGAACATTCGGCTCACAGCTGTCACTGGCGGCGTTTGGCCGGTCGTGCGCGCTTTTATCTTCTCGCCATTTATGAATGCGCCTTCGCCTGCGCGCGTATGGCAAAGACGGTCTTTGTTTGGATCATAAATCCACCCAGCAACCGCTCTTCCTGCATCAGCTAGAGCGATGATGATGCCGAACGGTTCTTTGCCTTCTGTGAAGTTCGCCGTCCCATCAAGCGGATCAATTATCCAGCATTGGTCAGATAACTGCTCGAGCACTTTCTCATCCGCATGCACCGCTTCTTCGCCTACTACGGCGACACCGGGTGCAAGCTTTGTCAGCGCTTCGGTTAGGAAGTTTTCAACCTCGCGATCGACTATGGTGACAGGGTCATCCTCGCCCTTCATCTCGATCTCATTATCCGCCAGCGCGCGGAAACGCGGCAGCATAGACCGCTGGGCTGCAAATCGCATGAGGTCCAAGATTTCGCCGTCAAGCGCGCCTAGTTCGCTCATGATCTGTAGTCCGCGTTGATGGAGATGTATGCATGGGTCAAATCACAGGTCCAAACGCATGCGTGGCCATCGCCAATGCCCAGGTCCACGGCGAGATCTATCTCTTGGTCTTTCAAATGCTCTGCGACGGGCGCCTCGTCATAATCGTGAACGGGTAAGCCATTGCGCGCAGCCCACACTCCGCCAAACGCGATCGAGAGTGTGTCGCGGTCCGCCGGTTCGCCAGCTTTGCCCACAGCCATCACAACGCGGCCCCAATTTGCATCTTCGCCGGCAATTGCGGTTTTAACGAGCGGGGAATTGGCAATCGCAAGGCCCACTCGGCGCGCGCTTTCATCGCTTACCGCGCCCGACACGCGGATGGTGATGAATTTGGAAGCGCCTTCGCCATCTCGAACAACAATTTGCGCCAATTGGCGGCACATATCGGTGAGCGCGGCAGCAAAGGCATCGGCACCATCGCTGTCCCAGCTCTCAATCCGATCATTGCCAGCCTTGCCGCTCGCAAATGCCATCACTGTATCGCTGGTGGAAGTGTCCCCGTCCACGGTGATGCAACTGAACGTTTCAGCGTTCGCACGGTTCAAAAGCTCTTGCAGGAATGCCGGAGCAATATCGGCATCGGTGAAGACATAGCCAAGCATCGTTGCCATATCAGGCGCGATCATGCCTGAGCCTTTGATAATGCCTGACAGTTCTACCCGCGTGCCGCCTATCATTGCCGATGCATGCGCCCCCTTGGGAAAGGTGTCCGTGGTCGATATCGCCCGCGCTGCATCCTCCCATCCGCAAGGCTCAGCATCCAAAACCGCTGCAACACCTTCGCGCGCTTTGTCTTTGGGCAAGGGCACACCGATCACGCCGGTTGAAGAAACAAACACATCGTCTTGCGCACATCCAAGTCCGTCAGCGACCTGAGCTATAATCTGTTCAACCGCTTCGCGCCCTCGATATCCGGTAAAAGCGTTGGAATTGCCCGAATTGACGATCAGCGCGCGGGCCGTGCCGGATTGCACTTGCTCTCGGCCGATCTCAACTTCGGATGATGCGCAGGCCGACCGGGTAAACACGCCTGCGACGACTGTCCCCTCATCCAATTCTACAAACGTCAGATCAGCGCGGGTCTTTGGTAACCCGTCCTTGTAACCCGCATGCGCCACGCGGACTGTAACGCCGTCGATATTGGGCAGTTTGGGGAAGGGAAGAGCGAGCGGAGAAGTGGTCAATTCCATGATGACACGCGCTCTAAGCGGCATCGGTTTCTGGTTCAATCGGTGTTTAACGCTAGGCTTGCGTACAAGCACTTGATAAGCTGCCGTCTATGAAGTCAAAAACTCTTTTGATCCCAGCCATTGGCCTGATGGCCACAATCACAACGCCGGCCTTTGCCCAAGACCAGGGAAAGGGCGAAGTCGCAATCCCTCCACCGGCTCCGCCAGCTTTGAGGATACCCCCGCCAGCCCCACCGGCGCCCCCTTCAGCACCGAAATCGGTGCTGAGGAGTCGTGAAGCACCACCGCGATTGATTTCCTATCAGGCGATCGATGCAAAACCTGCCGATTATCCTCCCCAGGCATGGAAAGAAGGCCAAGTGGGCTCGGTGCGGTTTGAGCTTGCCGTGGATGCAACGGGAAAACCGACCCAGTGCACGATCCTTGAAAGCTCTGAATCTGAGTTGCTCGATGCGAAGACTTGCGAGATTGCAATGGCGCGAGCTGAATTTGAACCCGCTCTTGATGTGGATGGTAATCCAGTGGCTGGCGTGCATCGCGACTATCAAGTTTGGAGCATGCGCAGACCGCAATTTGGCCCCAACACCGTGGTTGATGTCTCCTTCACCCTCACCGAGGATGGCGAAGTCTTGAACTGTCAAGTCATTGAAATAAGCGGCGAGCTTAGTGAGCGAATGCGCAAGAGCTTCGAACGCGAACCGTGTCCGGGCATGAACCGCCCACCAAGAGCGGTGTACCGCGACGAAAATGGCAACCCGGTTGCAAAGCAGGTGCGGTTGAAAGTTTTAGTCGATGTGACGGATCCGCCGGCGCCGGAGTAACCAATCGCCTGTTCCAAACAACAAGGCCAGTAGGGTTAACGCTGCGCACACCTATTCGCGCTATATCTATAGACGTTGGCGCGCATAGCGCTTATCTGGACGCGTAATGACCCGGCACATTTTTGCCTTTCTCGCCCTCTTGTCAGGGCTCGCAGCGATCGATCAGCCGGTGCATGCGCATTTGGCAGAGGCTTCTGCTGCGTGCGATGCAGGGACTGAGGCGAGCGCAGATCAGGCGGGCGGGGCCGATCACACAGGTGTTAAAACTGCATCTGATAAAGCTGCCAAGCGTAAGGCGAAGAAAGCTGATGTAGCGCCAGCGCCATTGCCGGCGTTTCTGCGCCTGCCTGTTCTAATGGGAATAGAGCGCGCTTACGAATAGCGCCTTTGTCTATTATCCCCGCGCTGCTTGCGCACTTTCTCATCTTTTATGAATTCAGGTCTGATCGACAGGCCGCGTCCCCTTTAGGAATGTACCTATGTTCGAAGCACTCGTAAAATCCGTTTTCGGTTCATCAAATGACCGTTACGTCAAATCGCTCGGTAAAATTGTCAAGCAAATCAATGATCTGGAACCTCAGATTCAAGCTCTTAGCGATGATGGTCTGCGTGCTCAAACGCAGGCTTTGCGGGAAAAACTGGATACGGGAAGCTCGCTTGATGATATCCTTCCTGAAGCGTTTGCCACCGTTCGCGAGGCCTCCGTGCGCGTATTTGGTATGCGCCATTTTGATGTCCAGCTGATTGGCGGCATCGTGCTGCATCGCGGCGAGATCGCAGAAATGCGCACGGGTGAAGGTAAGACGCTGATGGCGACGCTTGCTGTGTATCTCAACGCGATTGAGGGCAAAGGCGTTCATGTTGTGACCGTGAACGATTACCTGGCCAGCCGCGATGCGCAGGACATGGGTAAGCTTTATAACTGGCTGGGCTTAAGTGTTGGCGTGATCATTCCCAACATGGATGAATTCACGAAACGCGAAGCGTACAATGCCGACATTACATACGGCACAAACAACGAATTCGGGTTTGATTACCTGCGCGACAATATGAAGCATTCGCGCCGCGAAATGATGCAGCGTCCGTTCTCTTACGCGATTGTCGATGAGGTGGACTCAATCCTCATCGATGAAGCGCGCACGCCGCTGATTATTTCTGGCCCAACAGAGGATAAGTCAGACCTGTATTCATCGCTTGATGAGGTCGCCAAGGAAATCCCTGATGAGTGGCTCGACAAGGATGAGAAAACCCGCAACGTTCAGCTGACCGAAGAGGGGCATGAGGAAGTTGAAAAACTCCTGATCGAGAAAGAGCTGCTCGAAACTGACAACCTTTATGACGTTGAGAATACGCAGGTTGTCCATCACCTCGATCAGGCTCTGCGCGCGGTTCATATGTACAAGCGCGATGACAATTACATCGTCAAAAACGACAAGGTCATCCTGATTGACGAGTTTACGGGCCGCATGATGGAGGGCCGCCGCCTATCCAACGGTCTGCACCAAGCGATTGAAGCCAAAGAAGGCGTCAAGATTGAGCCTGAAAACCAGACAATGGCCTCGATCACATTCCAGAACTATTTCCGCATGTATCCAAAGCTTGCGGGGATGACAGGGACAGCTGCCACAGAAGCTGCGGAATTCTGGGATATCTACAAAGTTAACTGCGTTGAAATCCCAACAAACCTTCCAGTCGCGCGTGTCGATGAGGATGACGAATTCTACAAGAACACGATGGATAAATTCGCAGCCATTGCGAAAGCCATCAAAGAAAAGAACGAAATCGGTCAGCCAATCCTTGTTGGCACAGTCTCAATCGAAAAATCCGAATTGCTTAGCAAATTCCTCGATGATGAAGGCGTCAAACACGAAGTTCTAAACGCTCGTCAGCACGAACGTGAGGCGCATATTGTGGCGCAGGCTGGCCGATTGGGCGCAGTCACCATTGCGACGAACATGGCAGGTCGCGGCACCGATATTCAGCTGGGCGGCAATTTGGATTTCCGCATTGATGATGAGCTGGGCGAGATGGAAGATGGCCCTGCAAAAGACGAAGCTGTTGCGAAACTCACAGCCGAGGTGAAGGCCGAAAAAGCCAAAGTTCTGGAAGCTGGCGGCCTGTTCGTCCTTGGCACTGAACGCCATGAAAGCCGCCGGATCGATAACCAGCTGCGCGGCCGCTCTGGCCGACAAGGTGATCCGGGCCTTTCGCGTTTCTATCTGTGCCTTGAAGACGATCTGCTGCGCATTTTTGGCCCCGATACGCTCTTTGCCAAGATGATGAATTCCAATTTGGAAGACGGCGAAGCGATTGGCTCCAAGTGGCTTTCTAAAGCGATTGAGACCGCGCAGAAAAAGGTCGAAGGGCGCAATTACGAGGCCCGTAAACAGGTCGTGCAATACGATGACGTGATGAATGACCAACGCAAAGTCATCTACGAACAACGCTCTGAAATCATGGATTCAGAAGCAGTGGATGATGTGGTGCTCGATATGCGTCACGACACCGTCAATGGAATTGTGGGTATGGCGTGTCCTCCAGGATCCTATCCAGAGCAATGGGATGTCGAAGGGCTGAAAGAGAAGCTGGCCGATGTCTTCAATCTCGAAGTGCCGTTGGATGAATGGCTGGAAGAAGATCAGGTTGAACCTGAAATCCTCGAAGAACGCATCCGGGCCATTACGGATGATCTGATGGATCAAAAGGTTGGCAAATATGATGAGGCGCAATGGCGCAGCGTTGAAAAAGAAGTGCTGCTACGCCAGCTCGATTTCCATTGGAAAGAGCACCTCGCGACCTTGGATGCACTGCGCCAAGTGATCTGGATGCGCGGCATTGCTCAGAAGCAACCGATCAATGAGTATAAGCAAGAGGCGTTCGGCCTGTTCGAAGGACTGCTTGATACTCTGCGTGAGGAAGTGACAAAGATATTGTTCCGTGCCGAGCTTGTTCAGCAACAGCCTGAACCACAAGCTTTGCCGGATCTGCCTGATTTCCTGACCAGTCATATCGATCCGCTCACTGGGCTCGACAATTCTAACGATGGCGATGGGTCAGAAGATCGCCCGGATTTGATCGGATCGCTCGCTCCGTCCATTCGGGCCGAAGCAGGCACCGGCGGGGCGATCACCGAAAATCCCTATGCGCATCTCAACATATCGCGCAACGCGCCGTGTCCGTGTGGATCGGGTAAGAAGTATAAGCATTGCCACGGCGCAGTGGGCATTCCGCCAGTTGCTGCACCCGTTTAACTCGGGCGAGGGGGGCGCGCACCGATGATCGGAGCAGTCCCGGCGCTGCTGGCGCTCGCCTTTGCTCTGACCGCTCTGCTTTATGCAAGCGTCGGATTTGGCGGCGGGTCAACCTATGCCGCTTTGCTGGCGATTTCCGGGCTGGATTACCGCCTGCTGCCTTTGGTGGTGCTGGCTTGCAATATTGTGGTGGTCGCAGGTTCTACCGTGCGGTTTGCGCGCGCGGGGGTAACTCCGTGGAAAGGCGCGCTTATGCTCACAGCATTGGCAGCACCCGCGGCGTTTGTCGGCGGATTGATCCCGGTGGATGAAACGCTGTTTATGACGCTGCTTGGCGCGAGCCTTATTCTGACAGGGGCAACGCTGCTCATTCCTGTTTCCGAAGCTCAGGCACAGGCGCCAACACGTTTCGCCAAAGCCATGCCGTTTGTCGCGGCACCCATGGGTTTTGTGGCGGGATTGGTGGGTATTGGTGGAGGGATATTCCTGGCCCCGCTGCTCCACCTTACTCGCTGGAGGGACGCGCGAGCCATTGCGGCGACCGCGAGCCTGTTTATCCTCATTAACTCACTGTTTGGCCTTGCAGGGCAATTGCTAAAACAAGGGCCGGGCGCGTTTGTCGGAGCGATTGGATACAGCCTACCGCTGCTGATCGCAGTTGTCATCGGCGGACAAGTGGGCAGCTTTATGGCGGTGAAAGTGCTGCCGAAGAAATGGGTCCGATGGTTGACGGCTTTGCTGGTGCTGGTTGTGGGGGTTAGGGTGCTTTTTGGCGCCTAACGGTAATTCTGGTATCCAAATGAACCATGCAATTCTTGGTTGTTCTGCTTCTGTTGGATCAGTCCCTTTGGATACCTCCATCTGTAACGATTGAATCCGACAGCGCTGTGGAGTGGCAATCCGCATCCATTCCTTGTGAAACGCATCGGCCAGCGAAAGTGGATCGAACAGTTCCACGTCCTTGTGATGTTGAGGAATGGGAACATGAAATCCTCGGCGTTTATCCCTCCGATTCTCTTTTCAGAGATCAAGAGGGCACGGTGTCTATATCGGGCAATATTGATGCAGGCGGCAACTTAGTGACCTGTAATGTTGATCGGTCTGGCGGGCATAGCATCCTTGACCAAGCTGCGTGTTCGAGGCTTTCCAACCACGCGAAGTTTCTCCCTGCCCTGAATAGCCAGGGAAAGATTATTGTGAAGCGTTTTGAAACGCGGGTTACTTTTCGACTTCCAGATTGGCCCTCAGATTTGGGCAGGGATATCACTCAGGCGCGCCCCAAAGACCAAGAGGAGTGGGCGAAAAAATCGCCGAGAGTTTTCCATCGCCACCTCTCCGCAGGGACTTGAGCGGCGTGATTGATCTTCGCGTGATGGTCGCACCAAATGGACGGGCTGTTCGTTGCGAGGTGCTTAGTTCGACAGCGCCGAGAGTAACTCAAATTGCAGCTTGTCGGTCAATGCACCGCTATTCAAGATTCAAACCGGCGGTCGACACAAACGGGCGCGAAGTGACCGGCGAATACACGACCACCATAACGCACAACAACTACGGAGTGGAAAATGGCTCCCCGAGTTGGATTCGAACCAACGACCAAGTGATCAACAGAGAGTCTGGTCGAGTATAAAGATCAGTGGGTTAGGCGGACCAAGTGATTCAATGGCATATGGTCTTTTCTCGTAAGTCACTGACTTGTCGTGAGAGTTTAGACTGCGTTCCAGTGAATGGATTTCGGCGACTAGAAAAGAGACTAATCCACACCCGTCAGTTGCAGGATTTCTGAGGTGTGATTCAATGAAGTCATATGAAACGAGAATACAAATTTAGAGCCTGGGATCAGTCACGGAGATACATGATTACCTCTTCTGACATTGACCACATAGATTTCGAAAGATGTACCGCATACTGGTACGACGTCACCGCCGACCCTCACCCAGAAACAGGCGAGCCTATGGAGCCGTATCAGATACGAGCTCAATCAAATGAAATTATTCCTATGCAGTACACTGGTCTAACGGACGGATCGGGTAGAGAAATCTACGAAGGTGATTGGTTCCGACCAGACATACCAAACTGCCGCACAGCATTATTAGTTGAGAGGGACGAGCATAAAGCATCGTACAAACCATTCAACGATCCGAACTACAATTACTCTTCAAGCGCTGGGGTAGTGATTGGTAACAAGTTCGAGAACCCAGAACTACTGAATGAGAGTGGCACCTAGGGTAATCACACCGGCTACGACAGCACCAATAAGGGCACTTGTGACAGCGACCTTCATATTGTCGCGTCGTTCGATCTTGAATTTGAGTAATTCGATTTCACGATCATGTTGCTCGCGGGCGTCAGGATCGCCAAAGCCAGCACCATTACCAGTCATGGAAACGAGATCGTCCAGTTTCTTTTCAAGATCGCTCATTTGAGTGTTTTAACACCAAACACGAAGCATTCCAGCCTCTGTTTTGCGAGACTAATTGGCGACTAAGAAACAAACCGATCAGTGTAAGTCCCTGAAAAAATGGCTCCCCGAGTTGGATTCGAACCAACGACCAAGTGATTAACAGTCACCTACTCTACCGCTGAGCTATCGGGGAACAATCGCAATGGGTTTCTCTCCGTTGCGAGGAAGCCGCGTATATTCAGGCGGCTTGCTCATTGCAAGAGGGTATAGCGCAGAAATCCTAATCAACCACAAATTGCTCTGATACAATGCGGTCTTCTAAAGATTGGCCGGGGTCGAACAGCAGTTCCAGCGCGTTTTCATGGGCTACATCGATGGTAACCTCGGCGATATCACGCACCTCTTTCTGGTCGGCAACGGCCGAAACGGGGCGTTTGGCGGGTTCCAGCACACGCAGTTTTATTCGCATTCGATCAGGAAGAATCGCACCGCGCCACCGTCTGGGGCGAAATGGGCTGATGGGTGTTAGGGCTACCAATTGGCTATCCAACGGCAGTATCGGGCCATTTGCAGAGAAATTGTAAGCGGTGGAACCCGCAGGTGTTGAGACCAAGACCCCGTCGCCAACAAGTTCTGCAATGCGAACGCGGCTGCCCACTGTGATTTCAATTTTTGCCGTCTGACGGGTTTCGCGCAAAAGCGACAATTCATTGATCGCGAGCAGTTCATGCACAGCGCCATCTTGCGTGGTCGCTTTGATCCGCAAGGGCGCGATGCGTTTGGATTTTGTGCTGGAAAGCCTGTCGAGGACAGACATGTTTTCATCAAACGGGTTCATCATGAACCCAACTGTGCCAAGATTGATGCCGTATGCGGGAATGACACGGCCAGCATCCATCATGGCATGGAGGGTTTGCAGCATAAAACCATCGCCACCCAAAACGACTGCAACGCGCGCTTCGGGCAAGGGGCACCAATTGTGCTGGTCGAGCAGGGCGCCCCGAGCAGACTGCGCGCGATGTGTGTCAGATGCCACGAGCGCAATGCGCGCATGGCCATCATCTGTGTGCAGTGGTGCGGCGGATGCAGGTGTGGTTTTAACGTCCATCTTCCCTTGGTCTTCGCTTTTGCAGGGCCCCTGAGGCTCTACGAGTTTATGCTGATGTTCCAATTCAGGGCGTTTTGCAATTGTAATGCCCCTATTTGTAAAAATGCGACTATACGAAGGTTAATGAAAACGGGTCACAATCACGGTCGATTTTCTCTGAGAGCCGCACAGCGTGGTGTTCTTCCCGGAGTGCCTCCAGGCGCCTTGGAGCAGGATTTGCTGCGCGCGCTGGATCATTGCGAAATCGAGGTACGGTTTCAGCCGCAGTTTGTATCACACAATTCAACAGTTAGCGGGGCAGAAGCTCTGGCGCGATGGCAGCACCCTTCTTTGGGTGAAATCGGCGCGAGTGATTTGTTTGCCATTGCGGAACGCGCTCATTTGGTTGCTCCGTTGTCGCGTCACGTGGTTGCCAAGGCGTTAGATGAAGCAGCATCATGGCCTGAAACCCTCAGTCTTTCGCTTAACATTACGCCTGAAGAAATGGGCGATCCCCGTTTTCCAGCTGATTTTGCTGAATTGATCGGCATGAGCGGGCTCAATCCCAACCGATTGATGCTTGAGATTACAGAAGACCTGCTGCTGCGTAATCTGGAGCAGGCAAGCATTGCACTGGCTGGCTTGCGCAATCTTGGTTTTCGCACAGCGCTTGATGATTTTGGCGCTGGCTTTTGCAATTTCCAATATCTGCGTGAATTGCCGCTGGATGCGTTAAAGCTTGACCGGATTATGGTTGAAGGCATTCCCGGCGATCCTAAAGCAATTGCCGTTTTGCGCGCGATTATGGGCCTTGGCAAAGCGTTGGATCTGGATGTCTATGCTGAAGGCATTGAAAGCGAAATTCAGCGCGCGGCCGTGACCAGCGAAGGATGCGATTACTGGCAGGGCTTCCTGCGGGCACAGCCGATGACGAGTGAAGAAATGCTGGGTGTTGCACGCTCTGCGCAGGTTTAAGTGGACCAAGTTTAGGCTGGTCTTACAATCGTGATCGCTTGGTCGGTTGAGGGCCAAAGCTCAATGCGATATCGATCATCTCCATCAAGCCCGTCAGCTGAGATAGTATCAAGCCCGCCATAACTAACTCTCACGCGATACATTCCTGCTGCCAATTCAATCCTCATCGCATCAGGAAAGTAGTCTGTACAACCAGCTATAACTAATCTGCCGGACGTGACCTCAAGAGGGCATTCGCAAACACGATCCCAGTCTTCAAATTCTCGCTCTGGAGGTGCATCGAGCAAATGGATTTCCACCGGAACGTCCATGTTACGGGCGGTGCCAATGGCGACGACACCTCGAGAAACAGCGAGCATACGCTCACTTGATTCCTTATCCCACGTATCGCCATCAATGCCGACATCCGTATCGTCTTGAATATAGAACTGATGATAGTCGGCGAATAGTGACGTCTCGTATTTGGTCATGCGGACTTCCATAGATTAAGAGCGAATGTTTGGAATTCCTAGGCAGCTTTCTTAGTTCGCTTCCGCTCTGCTTTTTGGGCAATGCGCGATAGCCCTTTGGTAAGCTGAAATAGGCCGTTCAATCGGCTTTGTGGATCGCCCCACGCGCGGTTGATCACCAGCTTCATATCAGGACGCAATTTGGCAGTCCCTTCGCGGCCTGAATTCAATTTATCAACATAAGCGATGAGGCCTGGCCCGTCGGGGAAGCTATCCTTGTGGAATGTAACCAAGGTCCCGCGCGCTCCGACATCTATTTTGGCGATGTTGGCGGTGATGGCCTGATGTTTGATCTCGATCAGCCGGACAAGGTTTTGGGTTGGGGCGGGCAGGTCTCCGAAACGGTCGATCATTTCAGCGGCCATGGATTCGATCTCGGCCTTGTCTTGCGCTTGGTTGAGGCGGCGGTACAGCGCCATCCGCACGGCGAGGTCGGGCACGTAATCCTCTGGGATCATAATCGGCGCGTCGACTGTGATCTGCGGGGACAGCGCATCGCGGCTTGCCTCCAGCCCTGCTTCACCTGCTTTGGCCGCCATAATTGCGTCTTCGAGCATCGATTGGTAAAGCTCAAAGCCAACTTCGCGGATGTGGCCTGATTGTTCGTCACCCAAGAGGTTGCCCGCGCCGCGTATGTCGAGATCGTGGCTGGCGAGTTGGAAGCCTGCGCCAAGGCTATCGAGATCGCCCAAGACTTTGAGGCGTTTCTCGGCAATCTCAGACAATTGCACGTCTTTCTCATAGGAAAGATAGGCATAGGCGCGCAGTTTCGATCGGCCCACACGCCCGCGCAATTGGTAAAGCTGGGCAAGCCCGAAACGGTCTGCGCGGTGGATGATAATGGTGTTGGCGCTTGGCAGGTCGAGGCCGGATTCGACAATCGTGGTGGAAAGCAGCACTTCGTATTTGCCATCGTAAAAGGCGCTCATCCGCTCTTCGATTTCATTCGCGCCCATCTGGCCATGGGCAGAGACGCACTTTACCTCGGGAACGGTTTCACGCAGCCATTCCTCAACATCGGCCATGTCTGAGATGCGCGGCACGACGATAAAGCTCTGCCCGCCGCGATGGTGTTCGCGCAGCAAAGCCTCTCGCATCACCATCTCATCCCATTCCATAACGTAAGTGCGCACGGCGAGCCGGTCGACGGGCGGGGTTTGGATGGTGGACAATTCGCGCAAGCCCGTCATCGCCATTTGCAATGTGCGCGGGATAGGGGTTGCGGTCAGCGTCAGCATGTGGACATCGGCGCGCAGGGTCTTCAGTTTTTCCTTGTGGGTCACGCCAAAACGCTGCTCCTCATCGACAATCACAAGGCCGAGATTTTTGAACTCGGTTGATTTCGACAGGATCGCATGCGTGCCGACAATGATATCGATATTGCCCGCTGCCAATCCTTCGCGAGTTTCGCTCGCTTCTTTAGACGATACGAGGCGCGACAGCCTGCCAACATTCAGCGGAAAGCCTGCAAAGCGCTCCGCGAAATTCTGATAGTGCTGGCGGGCCAGAAGAGTTGTTGGGGCAACCACGGCAACTTGTTGGCCGTTCATTGCGGCCACGAATGCGGCGCGCAAAGCGACCTCGGTTTTGCCAAAGCCGACATCGCCGCAGACTAGCCGGTCCATCGGCTTGCCGCTTTCGAGGTCTCGCAAAACATCGGCGATTGCCGCGTCCTGATCGTCGGTTTCCTCCCATGGGAAGCGGTCGACGAACTGGTTGTAACTTGCCTCTTCCGCTTCAAAAACCGGGGCTTTTTTAAGCGCGCGCTGGGCGGCGACTTTCATCAATTCGCCTGCAATGGCTGTGATGCGTTCTTTGAGGCGCGCACGGCGTTTTTGCCATGCTTCACCGCCTAAACGGTCCAGGGGCACGGCGTCTTCGGACGAGCCATAGCGCGAGAGAACGTCAATGTTTTCAACCGGGATGAACAGTTTGTCGCCGCCGTGATACTCGAGTGCGACACAATCATGCTGACTTTTGCCGACGGGGACGGGATCGAGGCCCAGATATTTGCCGATGCCGTGTTCAACGTGGACGACTAAATCGCCTTTCGCGAGCGCTTGCAATTCTGCCAGAAACGCATCGGAGCCTTTGCGCTTTTTCTTGCGGCGAACCAGACGGTCACCCAGCACATCCTGCTCGGTCAGCAGTTCTAGATCGTCATTCGCAAACCCTGTTTCGAGTGGTAGGACCATCGCGGTCGCTTGACCCTTTGCGGCGGCTCCCAGTGCCTCTTGCCACGTGTTTGCAAGCGCGGTGGGCGTTCCCGCTTCCTCCAATATCGAAGCGATGCGCTTGGCGGAGCCTTTGGAATAGGCAGCGAATAATGGCTTGCGTTTGGACTTGGCGAGGCTGGCGAAGTGCTTGCTTGCTGCCTCATACACATTGTCACCACGAGCGCGTTCTGGCGTGAAATCGCGGGAGGCTTTGAAGCCGAAATCAAGAGCATTGTTGCCGTCAGGTGCGGCGAACACGCTGGCTTTGTGCGCGGCTGCTTGGTCGAGCGCCTCGTTCAATTCGCTTTGCGCCAGATACAGCGAGTCTGCTGCGAGCGGCCGGTACGATCCCGATTTATCTCCTGCAACGCGCGTGCGCTGTTCGTGATAATCTGCGATGTCTTTGAGGCGTTCCTCCGCCGCGCCTAAAGCGCTTTGATCGATTACGACCGCGTCATCTTTGTTTAGATGATCGAACACGGTCGCGAGTTTATCCTCAAACAAAGGCAGCCAATGCTCCATCCCTGCAAGACGGCGTCCATCGCTCACTGCTTCATAAAGAGGGTCCTGCGTGGCCGATGCTCCGAATTGTTCGCGGTATCGTGAGCGGAAGCGTTTGATGCTGTCGGGATCGAGCAGAGCCTCGGATGCGGGCAACAGCAAGTGCTCATCCAGCCGCCCGGTTGATCGTTGTGTAGAAGGATCAAACAGGCGCAGACTTTCCAGCTCATCACCAAAAAAATCGAGCCGCAGACCCTGATCGAGGGACGACGGGAAAATATCAACAATTGACCCGCGCACTGCAAATTCGCCGTGATCCACCACCGTATCAGTGCGCGAATATCCTTGGCGGGTGAGAAGGGCGGCAAGGCTGTCATGCCCGATCACAGTGCCTGCCTTAAACTCGCGCACACTTTCGCGGATGCGGAACGGGGTGAGCGCGCGTTGGAGACACGCATTGATTGTGGTCACCAGCAATTGGGGTTTTGCGCCGCCCGATTGCAGCTTGAATAAAGCGGACAGCCGCGCCGCGCTGATCGACAAGGCGGGCGAGGCGCGGTCATAAGGCAGGCAATCCCATGCCGGGAATTCCAGCACGTCCACCTCAGGCGCAAAGAATCGCGCAGCCTCAGCCACCGATCTCATGGCGGCATCATCAGCTGCGATAAACACCGCTCGCCGGGATGCAGCGCGTGCCAGATCGCTCATCACCAATGGCACAGCCCCGCGCGGGAGGGAGGCGAGAGTGAGCGCGGATTTCGCGTTTAGGATGCGGGAAAGGTCGGGCATGGATACTTTTCCAACTCGAAAAGCCCTGAGCGTTTCCGCACAGGGCTAAATGGACTGGTGATGTGCGCGCCGCTTAGCGCGGAATGTCGACGTAATCGAGCTTCATCATGGCTTCGATCAACGGTCCGGCAAATTTTTCGGGCACATCCTGCGTTTTCAATGCCCACGCCATGATGTCTACATCGTCTTCTTCGAGCAGGTTTTCGAACCATTTGAGTTCAACCTCGCCCCAATCGGCAGAGTAGCGGTCGAAAAAGCCGCCTATCATATAATCAGCTTCGCGTGTGCCGCGGTGCCAGCTGCGGAATTTGGCGCGGGCCATACGGGCCTCGAATGTGGGGGTGTCGGTCATCGCATTGAGGTAGTGGCTTGAGCGCGCCCTATCAACTCGTCATTGCGAGGAGCCGCAGGCGACGCGGCAATCCAGCATCCGCCTTTTCAACATTCACAAACGACGGTTGATGGATTGCTTCGCTTCGCTCGCAATGACGAAAAGGTGATGTTAGCAGGTACTCGCAATGCGCCCGGATATCCTCAACCCTCTGTTTGCGACAAGCGACACGCTGAACGGTGTCGGGCCTAAACTTGCCAAGCCGCTCGAAAAACTGGGCCTCTCTCGGTTGAAGGACTTCACCTATCACCTGCCAGACCGCTTTGTGACACGGCGCGTGATTGCTGATTTGGATGAAGGGAGCGAGGGCGAGCAGGTTATCATCGCGCTCACGCCCACAGAGCACCGTTCTGCGCGCAATCCGGGGCGGGGGCCATACAGGGTTCTGGCGCAGGACGAGGTGGGAAATATCTGCGCGCTTACCTATTTTGGCCGCGCGTCATACACGGCGAAAAAGCAATTGCCCGTGGGAGAGAAACGCTGGGTCGCGGGGCGATTGGACCGGTATGGCGATATGCTCCAGATCGTACACCCAGACCATGTGGAGAAAGACAGCGCAGCGCATCTCGCTCGGTTGAATGAGCCGGTTTATCGCCTGTCGGAAGGTCTAACCCAGCCGCGCGTTTCTGGATTGATCGCGCAAAGTTTAGCGAAAACCCCCGAATTGCCTGAGTGGATTGAGCAAGGGCAGTTTGCGAAATCTGATTGGCCAAGCTGGCGCGATGCGCTGCATCTCGCTCACAAAGGCGAACACGAGAAAGCCCGCGAACGTCTGGCCTATGACGAACTCCTCGCCAATTCTCTGGCGCTGCTTTTGGTGAAAGCAGAAGGGCGGCGGCGCAAGGGGCAAGCTTTAAGGGGCGATGGATCGCTGCGCGCAAAACTCAGCCTACCATTTGAGATGACGGGCGCTCAAAAACGTTCGATAGCTGAAATTGAAGGCGATCTTCAGCAAGAAGCGCCTATGTTGCGACTGCTACAGGGCGATGTGGGTGCGGGTAAAACGGTTGTAGCGCTCGCTTCAATGCTGGTCGCGGTTGAAGCGGGCACGCAGGCCGCGATGCTGGCGCCGACAGAAATCCTTGCGCGCCAGCATTTTGAAACCCTTCGCCAATTGGCCGCTCCCACCGGTGTGGAAATCGCGCTGCTAACGGGCCGCGCCAAAGGCAAAGAACGCGAGAGCATTCTGATGGGCCTGTTAGATGGCTCAATCGATATTCTCGTAGGTACACATGCAATTTTTCAGGACACGGTAAACTACAAGGATCTGGGCCTAGTCGTGATTGATGAGCAACACCGTTTTGGCGTTGCTCAACGTCTGGCGCTGGCGGGGAAGGGCAAGCGTGCGCCGCATACCCTTGCGATGACAGCCACACCCATCCCGCGTTCTTTGACGCTTGCGCAATATGGCGAGATGGATGTGAGTCGTCTGGATGAACTGCCACCGGGACGCCAAGCGATAGAAACACTGGTGTTTCCGCAAGGCCGATCAGAAGAAATGGTGGCGGCCATGGGTCGGCATTTGGCCACAGGACAGCAGGCTTACTGGGTCTGTCCCATGGTTCGGGATAGCGAAGTGGCTGATATTGCAGCTGCTGAAGCGCGGTATGCCGAACTGAAAGAGCATTTTGGCGACGATGTTGTTCTCGTCCACGGACAACTGCACCCTGATGTTAAAGATGCGAATATGGAGCGATTCGCAAGCGGCGCGGCAAAGCTGCTGATTGCGACGACTGTCATCGAAGTGGGCGTGGATGTGCCTTCGTCTACGCTGATGGTGATTGAACAGGCGGAACGTTTTGGCCTTGCACAGCTTCACCAATTGCGTGGGCGCGTGGGCCGGGGTTCTGAGAAAAGCCGGTGTGTACTGCTGCGCGGGGATGAGCTTTCCGAAACGGGCAAGAAACGCCTTAGCTATGTAAAAGATTCCCAAGACGGTTTTGATCTTGCGGAAAAGGATCTGGAATTGCGCGGTGGGGGCGAATTGCTCGGTACGCGGCAATCAGGCGAGGCGGCGTTTCGCATTGCTGACCTCGATCAAGTGCAAAAACTGCTGCCCATCGCCCATGCCGATGCGCGGATGTTGATGGAACATGATGGCGGCTTGACCTCAGACAGGGGTGAAGCGGCGCGCATTTTGCTGTATCTGTTTGAACGCGACTGGGGAGTGCAATTGCTGCGAGGGGGTTAAAAACGGTTTATGTTTGGTCCTGATCCAATCGATTGGTTTGATCCTTCGCCCTATGGGTCGCTGGCATTTTATGGCCACATCGCGATCGGCATTTTGGCTCTCGCCGCTGCCTTTTTGGCATTTGCTGTTCGCAAAGGAAGCGTGCTTCACCGCCGATCGGGCCTCGTATATATGGCGGCCTGCGCTTTTGTCTGCGCGACTTCTATAGCCATGCTTGTCCAAGCGATGATCCCGCCACTGGCAATGGCTGTTTTCACCTCAATCTATGCGATTGGCGGGGCATATTTGGCGCTTCGATCCGGTACGCGAAGAGTTCTGCTTGGTGAAAAATCGCTTTTCGCATTGGAATTGGCGGCCTTTGGATTTTTCATGGCGATGGCGATACCCGCGATTGTTCAGGGTTTCATTCCGTTTTATGCGCCGTTTGTGATCGCGATCATTCCGGTGATCCTGCTTGCAGGTGATGTTCGTTGGCTCAGAAACCCGGAGAAGCGCAAACAGTGGCGTATCGCGCGGCATCTTTCGCGGATGATCTGGGGCTTTGTTGTGGTTGTAAGAGCGCCCTTGGTTGAATTGGCGGCAGGAGGATATCTGCCGCGGTATCAAATGCTTTTTGTGGTTGGCCCCATTGTCGCAGGAGTGGCAATGGTATGGTATTTTCAGCGAAAATTTGGTGGAACACCCTTTGGAAAAGCGTCCTAAAACAGATCGCGCACGATCGCCTCAGCCGCGGCGGTTACATCCTCCCATGTGACTTCGAATTGGTCCTCGCCATCATAGTAGGGATCAGCAATCGCAGCTCCTTCGCGGCCCGGTACCATGTCCATCAAAAGCATCATCCGTGCCCTTGATCCGGGCGGTTTGACCGCTTCGATATTGCGCAGGTTCTGGTGATCCATTGCAAAGATATGCGTGAAGCGAGCAAAGTCTGCTTGCGAAAGCTGTCGGCCTTTGAGGCGCGAAATGTCGATGCCGTTTGCAGCCGCTGTGGCAACAGAGCGGGGATCGGGTGGCGAGCCGATATGGTATGCAGCGGTCCCGCTGCTATCAATCTCAATGTCTAGTCCAGCGCGTTCAGCGGCTGCACGCATTGCCCCTTCGGCCAAAGGAGAGCGGCAGATATTGCCGAGGCATACGAAGAGTAGAGCGGCTTTGGTCATCTTAGCCTCTTACTGGACCCAGAGAGCATCACGCAATATGCAGATCCAACACAAGGAGATGTCTATGCGCCCGATTGCTCTTGCTCTGAGTTTTGCTGCTGCCACACTATCCGCGCCTGCTTGGGCCGATGCGCAAAGCGATTATGAGGAACTGCGAGAGGAAATCTGGGGAGCAACGCTGGATAATGCACCCTTGCTTGCCACGAGTATCGGCGACAGGCGCGGCGATGGGAAACTCGTCGATTTATCGTTGGAGAACTATGACCGAATGGCGATCCGAAGTGAGGGGTTTCTTGCGCGGCTTTATCAGATCAACCGAAATGATCTTCCTCGGGATTTGCAAGTCGATTACGCCATTCTGCGCCGCAGCTTGAGCGACGGGCTGAGCGGCGCGCAATATGACCACAATCGCTATCAAATCTTCACCAATCGCGGTGGCTGGTTCACCAATTTCGTCTCGTTACCCAATCGATCACCTTTCTTCACCAAGGCTGATTTTGAAAGCTATGTGAGCCGGTTGGAAGCCTATCGCATGGTCAATGAGGCTGGGATTGCCCGCAGTCGTGAAGCGGTTGCGCGCGGGCTTACCCATGCTTGCGAACCCATGCAGGGCGTTGAGAAAGGGATCGCAGCGCAAGTTGTCGATGACAACAAAGCATCCCCTTTCTGGCGCCCGGTTTCTGGCGAAAAACCAAACTCCATCAGCGATTCTGACTGGGAACAGATAAAGGAAAATGTGACCGCCGCGATCGAAAATTCGATTGTGCCGTCCTACCGCGAGCTTCTGAAATTCTACACTGAAGAATACGCGCCGAACTGTCGCACCGGCACTCCCGGTGTGCTCGCAACACCGGGCGGTAAGGATTATTACGACTACCGCGTCAAAAGCTTCACCACGACCGATATGAGCGCGGATGAAGTGCATGAATTGGGTCTGTCCGAAGTTGCGCGCATTCGTGCCGAGATGGAGGATGTTGCCGCGTCTGCCGGATACGACACGCGCGAAGCTTACATCGAGCACCTGCGAACCGATCCGAAATACTACATGACCGACCCGCAGGAATATCTGCGTTTCACGCAGGCGCTGGCGAAAGAGATCGATTTTTGGATGCCCAAGCTTTTCGGCAAGCTACCGCGTCAGCCCTATACGGTTCTGCCTATCCCCGCAGCGCAAGCACCCGGTAACACTACGGCATATTATGAGCCTGGTTCGCTCGATACCGGGCAAGCGGGAATTTATCGACTGAACCTGACAGAGCTGGACCAGCGCCCGCTTTGGGAATTGCCTGCGCTCGGTGTGCATGAGGCCGTGCCGGGGCATCATCACCAGATCGCGTTGCAACAAGAGCTCGATATTCACCCGCTGCGTGCAAACGGCACCTTTTTTACCGCTTTTGTAGAAGGGTGGGGCCTGTATTCAGAGCGGCTCGGGATTGAGATGGGGCTGTACGATACGCCTGCGAAACAAATGGGACGCCTGTCCTATGAAATGTGGCGCGCGACGCGGCTCGTAGTGGATACGGGGCTGCATTCCAAGGGATGGAGCAAGAAACAAGCGGTCGATTATATGCTCGATAACACTGCGCTTTCGCCCGCCAATATCGATGCAGAGGTCAATCGGTACATCACTTGGCCGGGGCAGGCCTTGGCTTACAAAGTGGGCGAGCTGAAAATTCGCGAGCTTCGCAGCCGCGCTGAAGACGCGTTGGGCAGCGATTTCGACTTGCGCGCATTTCACGATACGGTTTTGGAAAACGGAGCGGTGCCGCTTGATGTTCTCGAGGCGTATGTGGATCGCTGGATTGCGGGGCAGTTGCCGGAAGCTCCCATAGAGAGCAGCGATAGCTAGGGTCGGATTGCATTAATCACGCGAAGCATGGTTTAAAGCAATTGCCCTAAGCCGCTTTAGTTCCCATCGGCTCGGTCGAACCCAGTACGTCTTCGACTACGCGTCTGATATTGACCTGCGCTTTTAACCGCGCACCCAAAAGCGCGGTGCCTGAAACTTTGCGCTGAACGAAAAGCGTTTCAATCGGCGGAAAGGCCCATGTGTCCTTGTCCTGCGCGATTTCGAAACCTTCCTCGCGCAGGTCAGGAATAAAGGCGCGGTCGCCAAAATCAAACGGGGCATCGCGCCGCATTTCATTGATGACGATATCGATCATCTTATTGACACGCTCGCCGTGTTTTTCGACCACAACAGGCTGCATAAACCCTGCATCAAGGGTTGCCTGACGCACTTCATCGCGGTTCCCCACAAGACCCGCCTGAAGCATCTTGCGATAACCGTTCGCGACATCGGGATCGACCGGGCGGCACGCGCCAAAATCGAGCAAGACGATCTCGCCTGTATCGCGCCGGTATTGGAAGTTTGCAAAATTGGGATCGGTTTGCATCACGCCGAATTCAAACAGTTCGCGCGTTACAAGGCGGAGGAGGCGGCCGAACACTTCATCGCGTCGTGCCGCAGGTTCTTTGCCCAATTCCTCAATATCGACGCCTTCCTCAAACGACATCGCAAGGATAGACCCGCGTGTAAGATCTTTGTGCAAGGTCGGCACGACAAAGCCGGAAATGCCGGATAGCTTTTCTCGGTATAACTCCAATTGCTGGCCTTCACGTTCATAATCAGCCTCTTCGTGGAGCTGTTTTTTGGCTGCTGCGAGCAATTTGTCGACTTCTAGTTCAGGCGGGGCAAAGCCTGCAACTTTCAGCAGCGTCATCACATTATCGACATCGCTATCAATGCTTTTGGCAACGCCGGGATACTGCACCTTGATCGCAAGCAGTTGGCCATCACGGGTCAGAGCTTTGTGGACCTGTCCGATACTGGCGGCAGCAATAGGGCGCGGGTTAAACCATTTGAATTGCCGACGCCAATCATTGCCCCATTCGGCTTTGAGCACTTGGTCGAGCTGTTTGGTTGGCATGAAATGCGCCTGATCGCGCAGGGTTGCGATGATCTTCGCCAATTCTTCCGGCAGAAATTCGCCCGCATCCAAGCTGATCATTTGCCCCATTTTCATCGCCGCACCGCGCAGGTGCGACAGGCTTTCTGTCAGGCGTTTCGCATTGGCGGGTGTCAGGATCAGATCGCGCCGGGAAATTGTTTCTCCACTTGTAAGTCTGCGCGCACCTTCTGCGGCCATTCCGCCAGCAACTCCGCCGACAAGTTTGCCAAAGGTCGCAATGCGTGACACTCGGCCCGCTGGCACGGCGCGGTGGCGACTGCGTTCACCGCGCCCGGCAGGGGATGGGCGTTCAGATTCGGGAAGATCAGAAAATTCGTCAGACACTTGCAATGCGGGCCTTTTGAGGAGGGGCTTTACCAATAAACCCCAATTGGTGCCCCTCGTTCCTGTCTGCAAGCGGGAACCGGGTGCGTGCCCATGCGCTTGAGAGGCCATGGACGAGGAAAACAATACCGCATCAACGTCGCTCACACCTACAGCCCGTCTGTTGGGCTATGCTGGGCTGCTGCCTCAAAGCTTGTGTTTAGGCCTTGCGTTGAGCGGCCATGAATATGCGTATTCGGCCATTGCGGGCGGATTTGCCTATGCTGCTGCGATTTTCAGCTTTCTTGGCGGTGTATGGTGGGGCCAAGCGATCCAATCAGGCAGAGCCACTGCAGGTGCTTATGTGATCGCTGTGTTGCCCAGCCTGATTGCGGTGGCGTTGTTTCTGCCGTGGACACTTGGGTGGGAATGGCCGGGACCAGCTTTGATGTATTTGGGAGCGTTTATCGCCCTTTCACCAGCGGTCGACCGAGCCTTGGGATACAGTGCACGGGATTTTATGCTGTTGCGGGTGCAATTGTCAGCCGGTCTGGGCGTGTTGACTGTAGCTTTGGGGTTTGCAGCGCAAGCTATTGTCTAAATGATGTTCGACTAAACCTGTGCCCCATCTTCGGTCTTTTTCGACCGCAAATGGCACAACAGGATTTTCCCTCATAGCCTTTCAATCCGTGATGCGCTTATATTGTGCGTGAACATCGGTGGGGCATGTGCACAGACTGATGAAAAGCGGGGGCTTTGGTTCGCATGGCGGACAGCACATATCTGATTATTATCGGGGCGATGAAGGCTGGCACAACCAGCCTTTTTCATATTCTTGACAGCCACCCCGATATCTGCGGCTCATTCGAAAAAGAGCCCAATTTCTTCTGCGAGCCTTGGCACCGTAGAGTTCATGTGACGGACTATGATGATTTGTGGCCTGAAAGCAAAAATCGCGACTTTCGCTATCTCATGGAAGCATCTGCGTGTTACACCAATCCACCCTTGAGTGGGGGCGTGCCCGCGGCGATCGAACAATACCTCGCAGAAAAGCAGGGGGCAAAGGTAAAATTTCTGTACTGCGTTCGCAATCCTGTTGAGCGGATCGCCTCGCATGTAAACTGGGCTGTTGGATTTTCATGGTTCGATCCCAAAGCATCAGTGACAAGCGCGCGATACTACGGAACGTCGCATTATTATGAGCAGATAAAACCGTATCTCGATCGTTTCCCGCGAGAGGATTTTCACCTGGTGGACTTTAACGAATTGGCGAAAGAGCCGCGTAAAGTCGGAGCGGAAATCTGCGCGTTTCTGGGTATCGACGATGCTATCGATTACGAAGGAACAATAAACCCACGCAACACCACGAAAAAAGAAACGGTTGCTGAGCGATTGGTGCTGCGAAGTGCCATTGGCAACCGGGCTTTCAAAAGCTTGCCCTTTCGGGTTCGCCTGTGGCTTCGTCACAAAGTGTTTCCGAAATTTCCGAGCGTTTCAAAGATTGTTATTGATCCGGCTCAAGAAGCTGAATTGCGCGCTGTGCTTCGTGATGACATGCAGCAATTCAAGCAAGCGCTTGGAGTTGATGTCACCAAATGGGGTTTTTGACCGCACTTTGATTGCGAAAGGTCGGGGCACGTTGCTCAAAGTGTGGATAGCGTAGGTGGCAAGAGCGGCTTTGGGCCCTATAGTTTGGCCTATGGCGAGTCTGCAAAACCCCGAAACAATCTCTTCTGAACTTCACAGCGATAGTGCTCATTCCGAATGGCAATACCTCGATCTCATGCGGCGGATTTGGGAAGAAGGCGATGAGCGTTCTGATCGCACTGGCGTTGGAACGCGGTCTATCTGCGGGGCGCAATTGCGGTATGATCTTGCTGGCGGTGCAATGCCGCTGCTCACCACCAAGCGGGTTTACTGGAAAACAGCGACGCGCGAGATGCTTTGGTTTTTAACCGGTGAAACCAATATCCGCCCGCTAGTGCTGCAAGGGGTGAAGATTTGGAATGAATGGCCGCATGCGCGCTATGTCAAAGAGACGGGCGATGCCATCAGCCTTGATCATTTTGTTGCGCGCATTGCCGAGGATGAGGCTTTCGCAAAGCGGTGGGGCGATCTTGGCCCCGTATATGGCAAGCAATGGGTTGATTGGCCCACTTACCGATACCGCAAAGATGGCCTGTATGAGCGCGGACCCGGCATCAATCAGGTTGCTGAGGTGGTGGAAAGCCTCAAAAACAATCCGGGCAGCCGGCGGCATATCATCGAAGGGTGGAATGTCGCCGAACTGCCCCGGATGGCGCTGCCGCCGTGTCACAAAACCTATCAGTTCCATGTGGCGGGAAGCGAGGAGAACGCGCGGCTGAATTGTCTTTTGTACCAGCGCTCTTGCGATGTCGCTTTGGGACTGCCGTTTAACCTGTGGTCAGCGGCATTGCTAACCCGAATGATGGCGGATCAAACTGGGTTGGAGCCGGGCGATCTTGTATGGATGGGCGGCGATGTGCACCTTTATCTCAACCATGCGCATCTGATCGAGGAACAACTGACTCGGCAGCCCCAAGGCAGTCCCACTCTCGCAATCACGCGAAAGCCTGAAACAATTTTCGATTACCAGATCGAGGATTTTGAGGTGCAAGATTACGCGCCAATGCCTCCGATTAAAGCTCCTGTTGCGGTGTAGCTCACACCGCTTGACCGCGCTTTTTCGCTGCCATACCCGATGATCCCAACACCATCTTGGGAGAGCGCTTTATGGCCGATCCGGCCAATCCTTCAGGTAACCGCCCGCAACTAGCCCTGCATGTGCCAGAGCCGAAGTTCCGCCCCGGCGACAAAGCGGATTTTTCTGACATTGATATCGGCGCTCCCGGCGATCAACCGCGGCCCGATGAAGCGACCAAGCCAGAGGACATGAAAGACCTCGCCTACGGCTTGGTTCGTGTTCTGGGGGACGATAACAAGGCGCATGGGCCGTGGGATCCCAAACTTGATCCCGATACGCTTCGCACCATGCTGGGCCATATGGCGATGGTTCGCGCCTTTGATGAACGGATGTTTCGCGGGCAGCGTCAGGGTAAAACATCGTTCTATATGAAATGCACCGGCGAAGAGGCGACTTCGGTTGCCGCGTCCATGGCGCTGGCATCCGATGACATGGTGTTCCCATCCTACCGCCAACAAGGCATTCTGATCGCGCGCGGATATCCGTTGATTGAGATGATCAACCAGATCTATTCCAACAAAGGCGATAAGCTGAAAGGCCGCCAGCTGCCGATCATGTATTCGAGCCGGGAGCACAGCTTTTTCTCGATCTCCGGCAACCTCGCGACGCAAACCCCGCAAGCGGTCGGTTGGGCCATGGCATCGGCCAGCAAAGGCGACAGTCGGATCGCTGCCACATGGGTTGGCGAGGGCTCCACAGCAGAAGGCGATTTCCACAGCGCCTGCACCTTTGCGACTGTTTATAATGCACCGGTTATCCTCAATGTTATCAACAACCAGTGGGCGATCTCCAGCTTCTCCGGTTTTGCGGGCGCCGAACGCACCACTTTTGCTGCGCGCGCTTTGGGATATGGCCTTGCTGGCCTTCGGGTTGATGGGAATGATGCGCTGGCCTGTTATGCAGCGCAGCAATGGGCCGCGAACCGGGCAAGAGCAAACCAAGGGCCAACTTTGATCGAGTATTTCACATACCGGGCTGAGGGGCATTCCACATCGGATGATCCGTCGGGTTATCGCTCTGCGCAGGAGCAAAAGGAATGGCCGCTGGGTGATCCGATCACGCGGCTTAAAGACCACCTAATTGCCATCGGCGAATGGGATGAAGACCGACAGGCTGCAATGGACAAAGCTTGCGCCGAGGAAGTGAAAGCCACGACCAAAGAGGCCGAGAAAAACGGTATTCTAGGACACGGCCTGCATCATCCCTTCCACACCATGTTTGAAGACGTGTTCGAGGAACTGCCTTGGCATCTTGAAGAGCAGGCAGAACAGGCGACCCGCGAGCGAAAAATCAAGTGGCCCGACACGCATCCCATGGATGGAGCAGGCAAATGAACGCTCAAACGAATACTCCGGCGCCAGTTGAAGGTGACGCCCAAGATACCCCGACGGTAAGTCGCAGGATCAACATGATCGAGGCGATCAACGAAGCGCTCAATGTGATGCTGGAACGCGATGATGATGTGATCGTGATGGGCGAGGATGTCGGTTATTTTGGCGGGGTGTTCCGCTGCACCGCCGGGCTTCAAGAAAAGCACGGAAAAACCCGCGTTTTCGATACGCCTATTTCGGAATGCGGGATTATCGGTGTTGCCGTGGGTATGGGAGCATATGGCCTTCGCCCGGTGCCCGAAATTCAGTTTGCCGACTATATCTATCCCGGCCTTGATCAGCTGATTTCGGAAGCCGCGCGCCTGCGTTATCGCTCGGCCACAGAATACATCGCGCCGATGACGGTCCGATCCCCCTTTGGCGGCGGGATTTTTGGCGGGCAAACGCACTCGCAATCGCCTGAAAGCCTTTTCACACATGTGGCCGGTTTGAAAACGGTAATCCCGGCAACGCCTCATGATGCGAAGGGTCTGCTGATTGCGGCGATCGAAGACAACGATCCCGTAATCTTCTTCGAGCCAAAACGCATCTATAATGGGCCCTTCACAGGCTATTACGATAGCCCTGTCGAGCCGTGGAAGAAACATCCGGACGCGCACGTTCCTGAAGGATACTACAAAATCCCACTGGGCAAAGCGCGTGCAGTGACCGAAGGCGATGCCCTAACTGTACTTGCGTATGGCACGATGGTTCATGTCGCTGAGGCGGTTTGTGCGAAAAAGGGCGTGGAGGCTGATATCCTCGACCTACGCACGCTGGTGCCGCTCGATATTGAAGCGATTGAGGCTTCGGTGAAGAAAACGGGTCGCTGCTTGATTGTGCATGAGGCGACCCGAACATCTGGGTTTGGCGCGGAATTGTCTGCCCTCGTCACGGAACGCTGTTTCTACCATCTCGAAGCTCCGGTTGAACGCGTGACTGGCTTTGACACTCCCTATCCCCACAGCCTTGAATGGGCGTATTTTCCCGGCCCTGTCCGCATTGGCGAGGCCATCGACAAGATTTTGAGCGAGTAACATCCATGGCGAAATTCACATTCAACATGCCCGATGTGGGCGAGGGCGTGGCAGAGGCCGAGATTGTCGAATGGCACGTAGCTGTTGGCGATCAGGTCGAAGAAGATCAGCACCTCGTCGATGTGATGACGGATAAGGCAACGATTGATATCGAAAGCCCTGTTACTGGCACTGTGACGGAGGTTGCAGGCGAGCTTGGTGATGTGGTGGCTGTTGGCTCCATGCTGCTGGTGATTGAGGTTGAGGGGGAAGATGGCAAGGAAGATGCAGCCGCAGAAGCAGACGCCAAACCCGCGCCTGACGTTAAAGAGCCCAAACCCGAACCCGTTAACTCTGAGCCGGTGGCGCAAAGCGCCGTCTCCGAGCCCGAAGCACCTGCGCCAAAGGATGCAAGCTCAGAGAACGAAATACGACCTACGACAAGCTCAGGACGAACGGGGGGTAAGGTATTGGCCACTCCCGCCGTTCGTCAACGCGCAAAAGACCTTGGCATTGACCTTTCCGAGGTGAAACCCGCCGCTGATGGCCGCGTACGCCACGCTGATCTCGATCAATTCCTCGCGTACAATGCCGGTGGAGGATTTTCGCCAGCTGGCACAAAGCGCGAAGATGAAGCGGTTAAAGTCATCGGCCTTCGCAAACGCATTGCGCAAAATATGGCTGCATCCAAGCGTCACATCCCGCACTTCACCTACGTCGAAGAATGCGATGTGACCGAGCTTGAGGTGATGCGCGCGAATTTGAACGCAGCGCGCGGTAATAAGCCAAAGCTTACCATGCTGCCTCTGCTTATTGCGGCGACAACTCGGCTGATCCCGCAATTCCCGATGATTAATGCGCGCTATGATGATGAGGCAGGCGTGGTGACGCGGTATGGCGCTGTGCATCTGGGCATGGCGGCGCAAACGGATAGCGGCTTGATCGTGCCCGTTATCAAAAACGCTGAAAGCCGCAATCTGTGGCAGCTCGCAAGCGAAATTGGTCGTTTGGCAAATGCCGCGCGTGATGGATCGGCAAGATCGGATGAATTGTCAGGCTCTACGCTCACCATCACATCATTGGGCCCGCTTGGGGGAGTTGCCACCACTCCCGTCATCAACCGGCCGGAAGTCGCTATTATTGGACCCAACCGAATTATCGAACGCCCGATGTTCGCGACCGGTGCTGATGGAGTGGAGCGGATTGAGAAGCGCAAGCTGATGAATATCTCCATTTCCTGCGATCACAGGGTTGTCGATGGCTATGATGCGGCAAGCTTTATTCAGGAGATGAAAAAGCTGATTGAGACGCCTGTTTTGCTGCTGTCGGATTAATTTTTGAAGGATTGATGGGAGGAGCGTTGACAGCCTCATTCCTGCGGCCTAATGGCCTCCCTCCCAAGCGGTTCGTAACCGCTTATACGCGGGTGTAGCTCAGTTGGTTAGAGCGCCGGCCTGTCACGCCGGAGGTCGCGAGTTCAAGTCTCGTCACTCGCGCCATTTTCCTACTCTATAAAGTACAGGTAATGGCGCGCATTCCATGCAGCGCTACTGTTCTTGCTCGTCCTTTGATGGCGCTGACCATTTGCCTGTTTCCATCCAGATGAGAAAATTGCGCAAGGGCAACAGCCACAGCAGCCCAAGGATGACGTAAACGATGGTTTGCGCAGCGCCCGGCCAATCTCCGATCAGATCAGGGGCGTAGCGGGCGATGATAATGGCATAGACCATCAGAGCGATGAAAAGGCCGATAATACCAGCAGGAATTCGCCAGGTTGGAGTTTCGCGCATCAATGCAGTCTTTCAATCAAGTCCATAAAGCCGAGTTGGCGTGACAACAGCATCCAGCGTCACATCATGCGGTTCTGTTGGGATATGCTCAAGCAGCTGTACATCCCATGCCATCCCAATGGTCATTGCCTTGGGATGTTCCGCAAGCCAGCGATCATAATGCCCGCCCCCTTGGCCAAGTCTGTCACCGCTGGCAGTGAAGCCGATCAGAGGCACGAATAAAATGTCAGGAGTAACAGGGGCCGCACCGATGCTTGGCTGCCTGATATCGTAGGGACCGTTTGTGAGATCGGTCTCTTCAATCGGATCGGTGTGCTGAAGAAATGTCATCGGCGCATTGCGCGTGGCGAAATGGGGAAGGGCGATTGTGTGCCCCTCTTCGGCAAAGAAACGGGCATACCCATTTGCAGGCGCCTCGGCGCTCTCAGCGCGATAAAGTCCGATAGTGGCTTGCGGCTCAATATGAGTGAGAAGCGGGCGCGGCGGGCGGTTGAACAAAAGACCGCGCACACTTTCGGGTTGGGCTTCCACATGCTCTTTGCGAGTGGAGCGCAGGATTTTGCGCAAGGCATTCTTTGTGGCGCTCATACTATTGGATCCCAATCGACCCGTCAGGATCGCAGCAGCGACTGCCCGTCCACAGGCCCACAGCGAAGCGGAGGAACAGTGCCGAGTACGCACCAACGGATGTTGGCGCGCAAAACAGATAAGGCGACGGGACCACCATGGGTCGTTTGCACGGAAATCCTCTGACGCGAAAACGTCAGGTGGGCGCCGTATACTCTAGTCCCCAGGACGAACCCGTAAACTAAAACAGGGACAGCTCCCGTAGGAATGCTTATAGCCTCAGGGATATTCGATCGGCTCGTTCCGGGCAGCCCCGCCAACCGCTACTTAGGCGTCTGCATTGCCCGCTTCAAGCGCATCGGCAGCAGCTTCAGCGCGAGCTGCAAGCATTTCGAGCTTTTTGATCAGCTCAGCGTCGCCCTCGCCTGGAATTCTGAGCAGTTTATCAGGCTGTCCGGCCGCCCCTCGCAATTGTTCAAGTTCTTCTGTCAACGCAGTGTTCGCACCGCGCAGAAGTTTGATTTCAGCCTTCAGCTCAGCTTTTTTGCCGCTGACCTCAAGTTTCTCAGGAACATTGATTTCCCGGCCAGGATCGGATTGTTTGCTCTTCTCGGAAAGCTCATCGGCCAACAGCAAAGCTGTAAAAACCAAATTTTGAGATTCACGCGCCGTTCGCGCCTTACCAAGTTGATTGTACTTGTCGCTAATCAACTGGGCGAGCCTTTCAACCTGAGCCTCTTCACCGTCACCGCAAGTGACTGGGTAAGTGCGCGGTCCGATGGTCAAATTGACCGTACTCATGGCCCATGCTCTTCAATAAGAAGATCAAGTTTGCGAATGGTTTCTGCCACTTCTTCGCGCAGCACTTCGTGGCGATTTACGAGGGCAGAAACTCTGTCAGTGGATGTTTCCTGCGCTGATCTTTCATTGGCGTGCAAAGCGTGAGAGCGCTTTTGCGCTTCGTCTATTCGCACCAAAGCCCTCTCTAGCCGAGCGAGTGCACTTTCAATCGGGCCGTCTCCCATGTCACGAAGATTACCAAGGTTGATTCCGGGAGGCAAAGAATGGAGGCGAGGCAAGGGCTTGCGACTGTTGATAAGTCGTTAGAGTTCACCATGAAGTTTGGATCGATGCGACTGTTGGTTGACCTATTTCAGCGGCTCAGCAATGGCAGTCGCGAAAGCCGAATCGCCCAGTTATCGCGGCTCAACGCACGATTTCACTGCGGTCTCGCTAATGTACTGAAAAGCCCCGTGACACGCTGGGGTTGAATAGGAGTGGTTATTCCGCATGCCAATTGATGTAGCTCGCCTTCAACCCATGGCAAACGCCATTCGCGCATTGTCGATGGACGCTGTCCAAGCTGCTAATTCTGGCCATCCTGGCATGCCGATGGGCATGGCGGATGTGGCAACAGTGCTGTTCGATGGACACTTAAAGTTCGATCCTGCGAGGCCAGACTGGGCTGATAGAGACAGGTTTGTGCTTTCGGCAGGGCACGGTTCCATGCTGATCTACAGCCTCCTGCATCTCACCGGATATGCGAAGCCCACAATGGAAGATATCCGTAGCTTCCGTCAGTTGGGCAGTCCGTGTGCAGGACATCCAGAAAATTTCCTGCTTGAAGGGGTGGAATGCACCGCGGGGCCTTTGGGCCAAGGGCTTGCTATGGCTGTCGGCATGGCCATGGCAGAACGGCATTTAAATGCTGTGTTTGGAGATGATCTGGTTGGTCACCGCACTTGGGTGATCGCCGGTGATGGTTGCCTAATGGAAGGTATCAATCACGAAGCGATCGGACTTGCAGGACATTTGAACCTTGGTGGGCTTAATGTCCTTTGGGATGACAATCGCATCACGATTGATGGGGCAACAGACCTTTCTACTTCCGAGGATGTGAAAGCACGTTACACTGCGACAGGTTGGCATGTTTGCGAATGCGATGGTCATGACTTTGAGGATATTGAGCGTGCCATCAACGAAGCCAAAGCTGACCCGCGTCCGTCTCTGATCGCCTGTCGGACTGTCATTGGTAAGGGGGCCCCCACAAAACAAGGCACGAGCGCAACGCATGGCGCACCGCTTGGTCCGGATGAGATCGCTGGCGCTCGCGAAGCGCTGGGCTGGCATGCGGAACCATTCACCTTACCCGGCGAGATTCTGGCCAATTGGCGGGCTTGCGGAGAAAATGGACGCACAGCGCATGGAGAATGGGCCGCACGTCTTGCGACATCCTCTCACAGAAGCGAATTTGAGCGCCGCATGGCGGGTGAGCTACCTGCAAGCGATGCCAGCCAAGAATACATCGCATCGCTGATCAAAGATCCGGTGAAGGTGGCGACGCGCAAGGCCAGCGAAATGACCTTGGTGCAAATGAACCCATTGGTGCCTGAAATGATTGGCGGCAGCGCGGACCTTACTGGGTCCAATAATACAAAAGCGGGCGGGATCGAGCCGTTTACGGCAGACGATTATTCGGGTCGCTATGTTTACTACGGCATTCGCGAATTCGGTATGGCCGCAGCAATGAATGGGATGGCGCTGCACGGCGGCGTGATTCCTTATGGCGGTACATTTCTTGTCTTTACTGATTATGCGCGCGGCGCGATCCGATTGTCAGCCATCCAAGAGACACGTGTTATCTACGTTATGACACACGACAGCATTGGCCTTGGTGAGGATGGTCCAACCCATCAGCCTGTCGAGCACATTGCCTCGCTTCGTGCGATGCCGAATGTCCTTGTCTTCCGTCCTGGTGATGCGGTTGAGACGGCAGAATGTTGGGCGGCAGCACTCAAAGAGAAGCATCGACCATCTATACTGGCTTTGTCGCGCCAAGGTTTGCCTCAGTTTCGGCTTTCTGAGGAAGCAGAGAACTTATCGCATAAAGGTGGCTACCGTGTTCGAAGTGCTACATCGCCGCGCAAAGTGGTTCTAATCGCCACAGGTTCTGAAGTAAGCCTTGCACTTGAATGCGCAGAAGCGCTTGAGGCGCAAAGTATTGGCGCTGATGTTGTGTCTATGGTGTGTGCGGATCTGTTCGATGAGCAGGATGATGCATACAAACAGGACATTATTCCTGGCGGCGCACTTAAGGTGTCAATTGAAGCGGGCACGACTTTCGGATGGGAGCGCTACACCGGATTAAAGGGTCTGAATATCGGAATAGACAGCTTCGGTGCCTCAGCACCTGCTAGTGACCTATTTGATCATTTCGGTTTCACTGCGGACAAAATCGTTCCGCAGATCCTTTCAAAGCTATCCAACTAAATTAGAATACAATCAGGAGTTCTTCACATGGCGACTAAAGTTGCGATCAATGGTTTTGGCCGTATCGGACGGCTTGTTGCGCGCGCTCTTTTGGAGCGGACCGATCATGAGTTTGAATTGGTTTCGATCAACGATCTGGCTGACACAAAATCAAACGCTTTGCTGTTTCAATACGATTCCACGCATGGCCGCTTTCCTGGCACCGTAGATGTCGCTGATGGCGCGATTGTCGTGAATGGTAAATCAATCGCGGTGACTTCTGAGCGTAATCCGGCCGATTTGCCACACGCCGCGCAAGGCGTTGACATCGTGCTGGAATGCACAGGCTTTTTCCAAAGCGACGAAGCATGCCGCCCGCATCTTGATGCTGGTGCGAAACGTGTGTTGATCTCGGCTCCTGCTAAAGGCGTAACAGCTACGGTGGTTTACGGCGTAAACCATGATGTTCTGACCGCTGATGATGTCATAGTTTCAAACGCAAGCTGTACAACGAACTGCTTGTCACCTGTCGCAAAAGTGCTGAACGACACTGTCGGCATTGAGCGCGGCTTTATGACCACGATCCACTCGTACACGAACGATCAGCGTATGCTTGACCAAATGCATGGCGATATGCGCCGTGCGCGCGGCGGTGCGCAGAACATGATCCCTACGACCACAGGTGCAGCGCGCGCTGTTGGATTGGTATTGCCTGAATTGGCAGGCAAGCTTGATGGATCATCGGTTCGGGTTCCAACACCCAATGTCAGCCTGATCGACTTGGTGTTCCAACCAGGCCGTGACACAACTGCCGAGGAGTTAAACGCAGCTCTCAAAGCGGCCGCTGATGGTCCGATGAGAGGCGTGCTTGATTTCACTGATCAACCGCTTGTCTCTCAAGATTTCAACCATCACCCGGCAAGCTCAACCATAGACAGCCTCGAAACAGGCGTGATGGAAGGCAAATTGGGCCGTGTTGTAAGTTGGTATGACAATGAGTGGGGCTTCTCCAACCGCATGATCGACACTGCGGGCGTTATGGCGAAATTCCTCTAAAGCTCCCGTCACCTTATGAACCTTACGGAATTGCACCCGGAATACCTTAGCGCGCTCGCGCAGCAATTCGGTTTTCTGGGTGCATTTCTTGGGGGTGTTTCAGCCACAATTTTCGTAACGCTTCTGACACTGGCAAAGCCATCAAGTATTGTCCGCTGGGCCATAGGTTTGGCAGCTCTCGGTGCGGTATCATTCATTATTACCGCTTATATGAGTGTCGGGGTGATTGCGAACAGCCACCCAAATGCTCCTCCTGAAATGGCTGGAGGGTCATTGGTTGCGGTGCAGGTGATTATGTCGTTGAGCTTTATGATCGGGTCTCTGGCGCTCCTCGCTGCAATTGGCGTTAGCGGTTGGTCACGGTCCAAACCCCTCGGGATTATCACAAGTGTTGTAGCAGCTCTTGGCGCGGTCCCTCTGATCCTCGATTTTGCATAGGCCTTCTTTGGAGAATTCCTTGTCATGCCCACGTTTAAAACTCTCAATGATTTAGGCGATATCGCGGGCAAGGTTGCACTTGTTCGCGTCGATTTGAACCTCCCGATGAAGGATGGTTCGGCCACCGATGTCACGCGGGTTGAGGCGATTAAACCTACGGTTCTGGAACTCGCTGAAAAAGGCGCGAAAGTTCTGATGCTTGCGCATTTTGGCCGGCCCAAAGGACAACGCTCCAGCGTTCTGTCGACAAGTATGGTTGTCGGCGACGTCGAAGGCGTGCTTGGCAAAGAGATAATGTTCATTCCTGAGGTATCCGGCCCGGTGGTTGAACAGAGCATCGGCATACTTCGCGATGGCGATATTGGTTTGCTTGACAACACTCGGTTCTGGCCAGGTGAGGAAAGCAACGATCCAAACTTTGCTCAAGCCATTGCCGCGCATGGCGATTTCTATGTGAATGATGCATTTTCAGCAGCTCACCGCGCTCATGCGACGACCGAGGGTTTGGCGCACCACCTGCCAGCTTATGCGGGCCGTGCAATGGAGCGCGAGTTGACCGCATTAGACAGCGCGCTTGGCAATCCAGAGCAGCCTGTCGCAGCCGTCGTGGGCGGCGCGAAAGTATCGACAAAGCTCGATGTGCTTCAAAACCTTGTGGGCAAGGTTCAACACCTCATCATTGGTGGCGGAATGGCGAACACATTCCTTGCCGCACGCGGTGTGGATGTGGGCAAGTCGCTATGCGAGCATGATCTAACCGATACGGCGTCTAAGATCATGGACGAGGCGGATCACGCCGGGTGCACTGTGCATTTGCCATACGATGTGGTCGTTGCGAAAGAATTCGCGGCTAATCCCGACAGTCTGCGCACCTGTAATGTGCATGAAGTTGCTGAGGATGAGATGATCCTCGATATCGGTCCTAACGCGACCGAAGCTTTGGCCGATGTCCTCAAGACATGCCGGACCTTGGTGTGGAATGGCCCACTGGGCGCGTTTGAAACCGAACCCTTTGATGCAGCCACAATGTCACTTGCTCGTCATGTCGCAGCTCTTACGCAAGAAGGGTCTCTGGTTTCAGTGGCTGGTGGAGGGGATACTGTTGCAGCGCTCGCGCAAGCGGATGTGACTGACGAAGTTACCTATATCTCAACTGCCGGAGGCGCTTTCCTAGAATGGATGGAAGGCAAAGAACTGCCTGGCGTAGCGGCGCTTTCGACCTAAACCGATGGCTGAGGAAAAGACCGAATACGGCTATGGCAACGCAGTAGAATGCCAAGAAGGTGAATTTGCCGGATGGTATCACTGGAACCACGATCCGTTTGAAACTCGCTCTGGTCCGTTCTTCATGCGGCGCGAAGGTGATGGCAGCTACACCAGCGCATTTAGAGCTGAAGACCGTCATATGAATGGCGGTGGTTTCATGCATGGCGGGTGCCTCATGACCTTTTCTGATTTTGCTCTGTTTGCGATTGCTACAGACGAACTGGATGGTGCGCATTCCGTCACAATGAATTTGTCGAACGATTTTCTGGGCGCAGTGAAGCCCGGTTCCTTGGTTGAGGCGCGAGGCGAAGTTACGCGCGGTGGTGGCAAGACGATCTTCGTGCGCGGCTTGATTACAAGCGATGGCGAGCCTGCTATGAGCTTCACCGGCATTATCCGAAAATTCAGCCCTCGCCTGTGAACCCTATAGGCGGCCATTTCGGCTCGAAACACTCCACCAAAGCCCCTCGCGCTTATACTTGTGGTCAATTGAAGTGCTGCTTGGGCCGAGTTAGGGCGCGGTGAAAATCGAAAGATCGGATACACAGAGGAACGCCATGAATACGCAAGAAATGACCGCTAAAATTGCCGCAGGACAGGGATTTATCGCAGCGCTCGATCAATCAGGCGGCTCCACGCCCAAAGCCCTGCGCGGATACGGTGTTGAGGATGGCGAATGGTCCGGCGATGATGAGATGTTTGGCCAGATCCATGAGATGCGCAGCCGGGTCATCACCACCCCTTGTTTTTCAAGCGGCAAAGTGATCGGAGCTATTCTGTTTGAGAAAACCATGGATGGCATGGTTGATGGCAAAAGCACTGCCGATGCCTTGAAAGCGCGCGGTGTTGTTCCTTTCATCAAAGTTGACCAGGGCCTCGGTGATGAGGAGAATCGCGTTCAGCTAATGAAGCCCTTGGATAAACTGCCGGCGCTGCTCGAAAAATCGGTCAGCCACGGGATGTTCGGTACCAAGATGCGCTCTGTCATCAAATCGGCCAACGCTGAAGGTATTGCAGCCATTGTTGCGCAGCAATTCGAAGTTGGCGGTCAGATCGCTGATGCGGGTCTAATGCCGATGCTCGAACCCGAATATGACATTACCGCGGAAGATCGCGAGGCGGGTGAAGACATTCTGCTAGCTGAAATCATGAAACACCTTGATGCCTTGCCAGAAGGTCGCAAAGTGATGCTAAAGCTTTCTATTCCAGTGAAGCCTGGTCACTATACCCCTGCAATCGAGCATCCCAATGTATTGCGCGTTGTGGCTTTGTCTGGCGGGTATTCCACTGACGATGCGTGCGCGCACCTTTCGAAAAATCCTGGAATGATTGCCAGCTTCTCTCGCGGTTTGCTGCAAGATTTGCGCAAAGGTCAGTCGAATGATGAATTCGATGGCACTTTGGGCAAAGCGATTGACCAGATTGCGGCAGCCAGCATTGCTGGCTAAGGCGCGCGGGTAATGACACCCGGTACTCAGCTTTATCTAATATCCCCGCTCGATGTTGGCGGGGAATTTCCCAAACGTCTTGAGCGCGCTTTGGAGGCCGGCGAGGGCCTCGTCACCGCGTTCCAGTTTCGGGTTAAGGGCATTGATCAGCACCAGGCTGCGCGAATTGCCGAGCCTTTGCAAGAGATCTGCGCAGTCCATGATTGCGCGTTTGTTGTTAATGATAGCGTCCCGCTTGCCAAAAGGCTTGGTGCAGATGGTGTGCATCTGGGCCAAGACGATGGCGATCCTAAAGATGCGCGCGAAAAATTGGGTCGGGATGTCCAGATCGGTGTAACCTGCCACGCCTCCAAACATCTGGCGATGGAAGCCGGAGAAGCTGGGGCGGATTATGTGGCATTCGGCGCGTTTTTTCCCTCGACTACGAAGGACAAAGGCAAGGACGCTCAACAACCAAGCATTGAAATGATCGAATGGTGGAGTGCGCTTTTCGAGATTCCGCTGGTCGCTATTGGGGGCATTACCCCAGTCAATTGTGCGCCATTGGTAAAAGCGGGAGCAGACTTCCTCGCCGTTTCAGGCGGGGTGTGGAATACTGATGAGGCCGAGGCTGTTCGGGCGTTCAAGGTCGCAATCGAAGAGTGCTAGTTCGAACTGCCAAGTCTGGTGCAGATTAATTTGCTAAGCGATCCGCTGCCGTCGATCTTCTGCAACTGGTTGGAGCCAACACGCTCAAACCGCTCGCCTTTCTTTGGTCCCCGCGTGAATGTCAGCGTTTTTCCTCGCATCAAGTAGATGCCCCGACCCGCATCATTCTTGTAGCTCGATGCCTGCGCAATCCTGAAGTTCTCACTTTCAAGAACCTGAATTGCGGCACCTTGTGCATCTCCCGGCAATGCGCATTGATATCGACCATGAGGCATTGTTCCAAGCGGACCGCCTTCAATTGCTGGCGTCGCTGCCAAAGCTTGGGTGCCCTGGACCGCTGCCCAAAGGGGCTTGAGAATTGGACCGTCTTTCGCAAAAACATCCCCCGAGGACGCAGCAATCAAAGCCGCAGCTCCGGTGAGCAAGATAATGTGTCGTGTTCGCATGATGTCCCGTTTGATCCCCTGGGATTCGTGTTAGCAGGGTAAAAATTTAGTTACCACTGTAATGACACCAATTTACATATGCCTGAACCGCAAGCTTGCTGTGGGTTAAGCGCTGGTCTATGCGCGCTGCATCTACGGTCAGGCCGTGTTCGGCCATCCACCCGGACTCTATATTTCAGAAAGCTTTGGTCTCATGAAAATCAGCGGCGTCGATATCCGCCCCGGCAATATCATCGAATACGAAAATGGCATCTGGAAAGTAGCCAAAATCCAGCACACGCAACCCGGTAAAGGCGGTGCGTATATGCAGGTGGAAATGAAAAACTTGCAAGATGGACGCAAGACCAATGTTCGTTTTCGCAGCGCTGATACCGTTGAGAAAGTTCGGCTCGACACGAATGACTACCAATTTCTATATGAAGATGGCGACATGCTCGTGTTTATGGATCAGGTGAATTACGAGCAAATCAATCTGCCATCAGATTTGCTTGGTGATGCTCGTCCGTTTTTGCAGGATGGGATGCAAGTTATGCTGGAGCTGTGGGAGGAGAAACCCATTAGTGTTCAGTTGCCTGCTCAGATTGAGGCAGAGATCGTTGAGGCTGACGCCGTGGTAAAAGGGCAGACAGCGTCTTCCAGCTACAAGCCTGCTGTGCTCGACAATGGGGTACGCATCATGGTGCCGCCGCATATCGAAAGCGGAACGCGCATTATCGTCGATGTGTATGAACAGACATATGTCGGTAAGGCTGGCTAGTTACTTATGAGTATGTTTTCAGGCCTTGTGCGCGTTATGGAACGCGCAGCGCGAAAAGCGGGTGGGCGATTGCGGCGCGATTTTGGCGAAGTTGAACACTTGCAGGTAAGCCGCAAAGGCCCTGCGGATTTCGTTTCCAAAGCCGATATGCGCGCTGAGCGCGCAATTTATGACGAACTGCTTCATGCACGGCCTGATTGGGGCTTTGTGATGGAAGAAGCGGGCATTATTGAGGGCGCGCCTGACAATCCACGCTGGATCGTCGACCCTCTCGATGGGACCAGCAATTTCCTCCACGGCATCCCGCATTTCGCGATCAGCATTGCCGTTCAAGAACCTAGACTTGATGGCAAGGGTTGGGGGGATGTCACTGCCGCTGTTATCTATAATCCCATCAATGATGAAACCTATTGGGCCGAAAAGTCCCGCGGTGCGTGGCTTCAGGATGCGCGGCTTAGGGTTTCAGGTCGTCGGCATTTGGATGAAGCGCTCATTGCGACAGGTATCCCTTTTGCCGGACATGGCGATTTTGCAGAATGGAGCCGTATTTTTGGTGCGATAGGACCAGAAGTGGCTGGCATTCGCCGGTTTGGTGCAGCTTCGCTTGATCTTGCATACCTTGCACAAGGCCGCTTTGATGGCTTCTGGGAAAGCGGATTAAATGATTGGGACACTGCTGCCGGTTGCTTGATCGTGCGTGAGGCTGGCGGCTTTGTCTCTGATTTCCGCGGTCGGTCAGAACCAATCCATTCAAAGCAAGTGTTGGCAGCCAATGACGCTTTGCATTCAAAACTGCACAAGATTTTGGCGGGAAGCCTGCGGTAAAGTCTGAAAGCGCACTTTCTTGCGCTTGTCAGCTAAGCTTTGTCTCGCTAACAGCGCGTCCTCACGCAGGGTGCCCCTGTGGTGGAATTGGTAGACGCGTTCGACTCAAAATCGAATTCCGAAAGGAGTGCCCGTTCGAGTCGGGCCAGGGGCACCAACGATTGAAAGACCTATCTTGAAAATCTCGCTTGCCAATTGGCGCTTGCCCTGAGAGATCAGCGGTATCGGGATTATGCTAGATTTACCTTCTTATCACGCAATGGCCGCAATGGCTGTAACGGTCGCGATGTTTGTGGCCTTTGCGCGTGGCCGCATGTCAATTGAGATTATCAGTCTGCTCACCATCGCGGTGATAGCGGTTGGGCTGTATTTCTTTCCAATCTCGACGATCAACCCTGATACCGGCTTAATGGAGGAAGGAAGCCCAACAGATGGGCTTGCGCTCGCGTTTGGCGGGTTTGGGCATTATGCGCTCATCACAATTTGCGCGTTGATGATTATGGGCAGGGGGCTTGTCGTAACAGGCGCACTAGAGCCAGCCGCTCGCTTGCTTGAGCAATTGTTCAAGTTCAATCTTCAGCTGGGGCTTTTGTTCTCGCTCATCATTACGCTCGTGCTGTCAATGTTCGTCAACAACACGCCTGTTTTGGTGCTAATGATCCCCATTTTTGCAGCGCTTGCCCATCGCGGAGCGATGGCGACATCCAAGACATTGATGCCTCTTAATGCGGCTTCCCTCATAGGTGGTCTGGCGACCACTATTGGCACTTCGACTAACATCCTGGTGGTTTCCATCGCGGTCGATCTGGGTATGCGGCAAATGGGTGTGTTTGATTTCACCCCCATTGTGTTGCTCGCTGCGCTGGTTGCACTGCCGTATATGTGGCTTGTGATGCCACGGCTGCTGCAAGACAATCGCACTGAAAATCTTGCGACAGAGCGTCAATTTCACACGCGTTTGCGCGTTGGAACTGATTCGGTGCTTGCGGGTAGAGAATTGTCCGAGGTCGCAGACAAACTGCCTAAGGGCATAACACTCCACAATGTGCCGACAGGCATTTTGCAGCCTCAGCAGCAATTGCACATTTCAGGCAGCCATGAGGCGCTAGAGGATGCAACTCGCGAGCTAAAAGGGCAATTGGCGCCGAGTTGGGTGCTTGACCGTATCAAGCGGACCGCGTCTGCCCAAAGCGAAGACGTGATGGTTTTTGAGATGACGGTCACAGCAGATTCGCGGCTGATTACCCGTACACTGCCCAGTTCAGGCATCGCTGATTTGTACAGTGTAGCGGTGTTGGGGATCCACCGACCAGAAAGGCTTCTGGGTGAGAAAGACCAGTATTCCGAAGGCGGCGATCTGCGCATTGCAGAAGGTGACGTGTTGCTTGTTATGGGGTTAGAAGAAGACCTCCAGACTTTCGCCCGGACAGATAGCCTTTTGATGTTGGACGGCGCGCGCGAACTGCCGCGTCGTTCCAAAGCTCTTTTAGCCGCCGGAATTATGGGCTTTTCGGTTGTAACTGCCGCTGTGGGGTGGCTCCCGATAGCGATTTCCGCGCTTGCGGGTTCGATTCTGATGTTTGTTACCGGATGCGTGAAGTTTGACCGTGTGGGCAGGGCGCTTTCTGGACAAGTCATTGTGCTGGTTGCTGCCAGCATTGCGATTGGACGAGTAATTGATGAGAGCGGTGCTGCGGCTTGGCTAGGAGAGGCTTTGTCTTTGGCGCTTGTCTATCTGCCCCCTGCGCTGGTGCTTGCGGCTGTTATGGCGTTTGTAACCTTCATAACGAATTTCGCTTCCAATGCGACTGCCGCGACAGTGGGCACACCGATCGCATTTGGGATAGCTGCACAATTGGGCATTCCAGCGGAGCCTTTGGTGCTCGCAGTCTTATTCGGATGCAATCTCTGTTATGCGACACCGATTGCGTATCAGACCAACATGCTAATCATGTCTGAGGGGTCATATGAGTTTTCAGATTATATTCGCACCGGCGTACCGTTGGTGGTTTTGATGGTCACCACGCTCTCTATCCTTCTGGTGCTTTGGTACGGGCTCTAACCGAATCGCAAAAAAGAACGGCCGCCGAAGCAGGGGGTTCACCCGCTCCGACGGCCGCTTTCTCCTCCCCAGGAGAACGGGTTGAATTTCGTATTCGCGTTAACTTGAAGACGGGACGTAAGTGCCCAGCCTGTGATGCAGAGCGTTGATTTTGGCGAGTTCGTCTCGGTCTTCGGTGTTACGTGCATGGCTTTCAAGAGCGCGACGAAGCAGCTTCATATCGGCTGTCGAAAGCAAGGCGCGGGCACGTGATGGCTCGGGTGAAGTGGTGTCTGTGTCGCTCATGGTCTTGTCTTTCTCCGATGATCCGTATTCGGACTTGGTTATGCATAAGCTAATGACGGGTGAGGTTGGTTCCCGCAAGGCCAGTCTTTTGCTGACCTTGCGAGACCCCTCTCCAACTTGATCACACTGCGGATTATGCAGCCGCGAACTGGTTCATAGTGTTGTCTTTGCCGCCGGCTTTTAGAGCAGCTTCACCAGCAAAGTATTCCTTGTGATCATCACCGATGTCACTGCCAGCCATGTTTTGGTGCTTCACGCAGGCAATGCCTTGACGAATTTCTTCACGCTGCACGTTCAAGACATAGCCGAGCATGCCTTCTTCACCAAAGTACCGCTTCGCAAGGTTGTCGGTGCTCAGCGCGGCCGTATGGTAGGTCGGCAGCGTGATCAGGTGGTGGAAGATGCCAGCGCGCTTCGCGGCGTCGGCCTGGAAGGTGCGGATCTTCTCGTCTGCTTCTGCGGCAAGCTCGGTCGTGTCATAATCGACGCTCATGAGCTTGGCTCGGTCATAGGCGCTGACGTCTTTACCCGCTTCTTCCCATGCATCAAAGACCTGCTGACGGAAGTTGAGGGTCCAGTTGAACGAAGGCGAGTTGTTGTAAACAAGCTTTGCGTTCGGAATGACTTCACGAACACGGTCGACCATGCCGGCGATCTGTTCAACGTGGGGTTTCTCGGTTTCGATCCAGAGCAAGTCCGCTCCGTTCTGAAGCGAAGTGATGCAATCGAGGACGCAGCGGTCTTCGCCCGTGCCCGAGCGGAACTGATAGAGATTCGAAGGAAGGCGCTTGGGCGCCATCAGCTTGCCGTCGCGGCTGATGAAGACCTGACCGTTGGTGATGTTTGCCGGATCGACTTCATCGCAATCGAGGAAGGCGTTGTATTGGTCGCCAAGGTCGCCAGGTTCTTTCGAGAAAGCGATCTGCTTTGTGAGGCCAGCGCCGAGCGAGTCGGTGCGCGCAACGATCACGCCGTCTTCAACGCCCATCTCTAGGAATGCGTGGCGGCAAGCGCGGATTTTCTGAAGGAAGTCTTCGTGCGGAACGGTGACTTTGCCGTCTTGGTGGCCGCACTGTTTCTCATCCGAAACCTGGTTTTCGATCTGGAGCGCGCAAGCGCCAGCCTCGATCATTTTCTTTGCGAGCAGGTAAGTCGCTTCCGCATTTCCGAAACCAGCATCGATGTCTGCGATGATTGGAACGACGTGCGTTTCGTAATTGTCGATAGAATGCTCAATATGCTTCGCTTTGACTTCATCGCCAGCCTCACGTGCCTCATCAAGATCGCGGAACATGCCGCCAAGCTCGCGAGCGTCTGCTTGTTTCAAGAACGTGTAGAGCTCTTCAATCAGCGCAGGAACGCTGGTCTTTTCGTGCATCGACTGATCAGGAAGTGGGCCGAACTCGCTACGAAGCGCGGCGACCATCCAACCGGAAAGGTAAAGGTAGCGCTGTTTGGTGCTGCCGAAATGCTTCTTGATGGAAATCATCTTCTGCTGCGCAATGAAACCGTGCCAGCAACCCAGCGATTGGGTGTAGTTTGCGGGGTCAGAGTCATAAGCATCCATGTCAGCGCGCATGATCTTCGCGGTATATTTGGCAATATCGAGACCAGTGGGGAAGCGATTCTGAAGAACCATACGAGCAGCGCTTTCAGGGTCGATAGCACCCCAGCTTTCGCCATTGCTTTTGACTAGGTCACGCATCGCGTCGATTTTTTGAAGGTAGGTCATGGGAGATCTCCGATTATCTAGGGGAGTGATTGCATTCCCAATGCATTGGTGCAGCGCAACATGACAGGAATAATTACAAAATTTCTTGTCTATATGGGCCTTTCGACTTCTGGTATTGTGTAAATCTGTAAGGTTATTTACAAAGGCGAAATGTCTGAAAACGCTCTTCTTGCCGGTCCTGCCTTGCGCCGTTTGCGCAAACGCGAAAATCTTACTCAGGCCGCAATGGCCAGCGCTCTAGGAATTTCTCCCAGTTATCTCAATTTGATAGAGCGTAATCAGAGGCCTCTTTCTGCGCGCGTTCTCGTCCAGGTGATTGAACGGTTTGATTTTGATCCCAGGACTCTGCGCGAAGATGAAGCGATTGGTGGAGTGGATGGTCTAACCCGCAGATTGGCGGACAAACGCTTTCGCGACCTGGGAATTGACAAGGAAGAGGTGGAAGAGTTTCTCGCAGCTGCACCCCAAGTGGCCGCGGCATTTGCGATGCTTTACGACAATGCTGGTGACCCGGTTACGAGATCAGAAGATCCCTTGGCCGAAGCGCGCATTGCAGTTGAGAGATGGCAGAACCATTTCGCAGATTTGGATCATGCGGCGGAGGATTTATCCGAAACTCTACGCCTTTCACATGGGGATATCAGTGCGGCGCTGAGTGAGAGGCTGCGTGAGAAACACCAGCTTTCTGTTCGTGTGCTTCCAAGCGAGGTGATGCCTGGTATTGTGCATCGTCTCGATCTGCACGCGCGCCAGTTGCAACTATCTGAAATGCTCCCCGGAGCAGCCCGAAGGTTTCAGATCGCGCGTCAGATCGGCTATCTGGAAATGCGCGATGAGATAGATGCTCTCGTTGCAGGAGCAGGTCTACCTTCTGATGAGGCATATGAACGTTTTCGTGAACATGTAACTGACTATGTCGCAGGGGCGCTCTTAATGCCCTATCGTCGGTTCTTGAGAGCTTGTGAGCAGACAGCTTACGATGTGAACATTCTGCAACGGCGGTTTGCTTCGAGTTTTGATCAGGTGGCTCAGCGATTGACAACTCTCCAGCGTGTGGGCGAACGCGGGTTGCCTTTCTTCAGTGCGCGGTTTGGAAGAACCGGGCGAATGGTAGCGTTCACCGCCGGCGCGAGCGGAGCCATTTATCCGCTGGAAGGCGCGCGTTGGCCCGCATGGGCGCCTTACGCTGCTTTTGAAAGTAGGGGTACCATGCTGACCCAAGCGGTCACTTTTGGTGCAGGAGAGGCTTCTCCTAAACATTGGTTTACAATGGCTCGTACGGTGGAAGTTGATGGCGTGGCTTGCTCTGCTCGAAAAGCTATTGTCTTGGGGATAGAAGCTCGGTTCGCTGGGGAATTAGCGCAGGCCCGTGGGATTTCATTGAATCGCGCCGATGCAGTTCCCCTGGGTGTTGGTTGCCCACGGTGCGGGCGAATGGATTGTCTCAATCCTGCACCAGAGCGCATTGCTGGCGTCGATCGGCGAAGCCGGCAGCGTTAGCTTTACATTTGCTTACACAAACCAGCTCTTCCCTTGTTGGTTGCTCGGTTGTAAAGTTTACCGACACTTAAACTGTCGCGCGTAGGGCGTGCAGCATGGTCATATTGGTGAGCCTGATAGAAGCCTGATGATACGGTTGTTTAAGCACTATATTCCGCATGCCGTGCTGTTGCTCGGGTTGCTCGATCTCGCATTGCTTATCCTTGCAAGTGAGCTCGCGTGGCAGTTACGCGCGTATCAAATCGAAATAGATCCAGGCCCGCTCGCTGGGCGTTGGGTGCCAATCGTTGGATCGGCTTTCGTGGTCTGGCTCGCCATGATTGGTGTCGGCGTGTACGGCCCACTTGCGCTGAGATCTCTAAGATTTGCAGGGGCGCGGCTTTTGGTTGCGATCAGTCTAGGGATAATTGCTCTAGCCTTTATCGATTTTCTCCTTCCCGAAAGCACATTTTGGCGATCTACATTGCTGTACGCGATGGGGTTCTCGATCTTGGTGCTGGTGTTGGACCGATTGTTGCTCAACAGCTTTTTGGGTTCATCAGCCTTCAAACGCAGGGTTATGGTTCTGGGCGCTGGAGAGAGAGCGAAGCGCCTTCAAGCTCTTAGTGAGAAGCCTGAGAGCGGTTTTTCAACGGTCTCATTTATTGCAATGAGCGACAGCGAAAAGGCTATGGCAGAAGCCATCCCGCGCGGTGCCGTTCACGATTTGGGGCAGTATGTTGAAAACCTTGGCGTGAGCGAGGTCGTGCTGGCCTTACAAGAGCGGCGAAATGCTCTGCCACTTAATGATCTGTTACGCCTCAAAACAAAAGGCGTTCACATCAATGATTTCGTGAGTTTTATGGAGCGCGAGACAGGCCGAGTTGACTTGGAAACTGTCAATCCCAGTTGGCTCATTTTCTCCGACGGGTTTTCATCAGGTCGATTGTTTTCGAGCGCTGCAAAAAGGGTGTTCGACATTTTCGCAAGCTGCTTCTTATTGCTGCTCACGTTTCCTATTATCGCACTCTTTGCAGTCCTGGTGAAACTCGACAGCCCAGGGCCGGCCTTTTTCAGGCAGCAAAGGATTGGGCTGTTTGGTGAGCCATTCGAGCTAATCAAACTCCGGTCGATGCGCACCGATGCCGAAAAGGATGGCGCGAAATGGGCGGAAAAGAATGATCCGCGGATCACGCTTATTGGCAATTTCATTCGCAAGCTTCGAATTGATGAGTTGCCTCAATCCTGGAGTGTTCTTCAGGGACATATGAGCTTCGTTGGGCCGCGTCCTGAAGTACCGCAATTCGTCAATGATCTTGAAAAAGACATTCCGTTCTACACTGAACGGCACATGGTCAAACCGGGAATTACGGGCTGGGCGCAAATCAACTATCCGTATGGTGCATCAATCGAAGACAGTCGCAAAAAGCTGGAGTATGACCTCTATTACGCGAAAAATTACACGCCATTCTTAGATTTCGTGATCTTGCTTCAAACCGTGCGTGTCATCCTTTGGCCTGAGGGCGCTCGGTGATGACCATACTGTTCGGCATACCCTTGGATTTTGTCGCACTATGTGCGGTTATCGGCGCTGTGCTGAGCGGTGTTGCGGGTTTGTGGATCGTAAAGTTTGGAGACCGCAAACGACTAGATTGGGGCGCGGCTCTCGCTGTCGCAGGCCTCACGGCAGTCTGGTGTGTATTGGGCGCTTCTATTGGTTTTGCAGAACCTGCGACAATGCTGGCCGAAACATGCCGCAATTTATCCATGATTGGTGTGATTTTCCGGCTTTTTTCTGCCGATGGCCGGGATGAAAGTCTAAAACCTACTCGCCCCGTCTTGGTATCGCTTGCTCTGGTTCAATTGTTCCAACCGGTTCTAGTGATAATTGACCAGCGTCTTGGTAGTGTGGACGAAATATCTGCGCTCATCTTTGAGGTTGGAACATTGCTCAGCATGCTAGTGGCAATTGGATCGCTTGTGCTGCTTCACAACCTCTACATCGGCGCTGCAACGGGATCGCGACGTTTTCTCCGGTGGAGTGCAATCGGGCTTGCCGGCATTTTCGCGTTCGACCTCAACCTTTATACCTTAGCGTATCTCTTAGGCGAACAGCCTGCTGTACTCAGCGCTGCGCGAACGGCCGTAAGCGGTGCCATGGTTTTGGTGCTGGCCTTCGGCTCAAATGCAAAAGGCGCAAGCCGGCATTTTAACCCATCAAGAGCGGTTACATTTCAGACGCTTTCTCTGTTGATTATTGGCAGTTATCTGCTCGCCATGGTTCTCGTCACTCGCTCCCTGGCATTGCTGGGAGGAGACATCGCTCGTGCCAGTCAGATTGTTTTTGTTGTCCTAGCTGTTCTTTTCGCAGTCGTTTGGCTGCCATCGCAAAGATTGCGCGCTTGGCTGAAAGTGACAGCGACGAAGCATCTTTTCCAGCACCGCTATGACTACCGGGAAGAATGGCTGCGTTTCACGCACACTATGGGCAGGAATGCCAACAATGGCCCGAGCTTTCATGAACGAGCAGTCAAAGCCATGGCCGACATCACAGAGAGCCCTGCCGGATTGTTGTTAACACCCACTGATGAGGCAGAGCTTGACCTTACCGCACGCTGGAATTGGCCGACGATCGAAGTTCCAGCCAATGCAGGTGGTTTTTCGTTGACGGGCCTGCTGGAACGACACAGCCATATTCTTGACCTTGATGAAGTGCGTGCAGGGATTGATCGTCATGGGGAATTGGAACACGTTCCCGAATGGCTCATTGAAGCGCAAGATGCTTGGGCACTGGTGCCTCTCATTCATTTCGATCGCATAGTGGGCGCGATTTTGCTGGCCCGCCCGCGCATCGAGCGCAGGCTTGACTGGGAGGATTTCGACCTTCTGCGCGTCGCTGGGCAGCAATTGGCCAGCTACCTTGCTGAACAAGCAGGGCAGCAAGCTTTGATGGATGCAAGTCGGTTTGATGAATTCAACCGTCGCATGGCATTTGTCATGCACGACATAAAGAACTTAGCGAGCCAGATGTCGCTGCTCGCGACCAATGCCGAAAAACACGCAGATAACCCAGCTTTTCGTAAAGACATGCTTGTCACACTTCGCAATTCATCTGACAAGCTGGGCGCTTTGTTGGCCCGTCTTGGGCGGTATGGTTCGGGACAATCAAAGCAACCATCTGAGACGTCGCTGGAATTGGTCGCACTTGACCTTGTAAAGCGATTTGACGGCGTGCATTTGGTTAAGGTTGACCAATCGCAAGACGTCCGCGTCATGGCCGATAAAGAGGCTTTGGAACAAGCACTTATTCATCTTGTGCAAAACGCCGTTGACGCCAGTGAACCCACTGCCCCCATCTCACTGAACGTTCGGTTCGAAGGTTTGAACGGACTGATTGATGTTATCGATACGGGGGCTGGCATGACACCGGAATTCGTCCGCTCAGGTTTGTTCAAACCGTTCGTGTCTTCAAAGCAAAGCGGCTTCGGAATCGGTGCGTTTGAAGCGCGTGAATTGATCAAAGCTATGGGCGGAAGAGTTGTCGTCGAATCGCGGGAGGGATTGGGTACTCGATTTACGGTTTCTCTTCCCCTTGCAGATACGGCGGGCCTACTTGAGGCAAGCACCGTCTCGAACCAATCCGATGAGGCTGCGTAATGGCAAATAAGAAACCCACATTGTTGGTAGTGGAAGATGATGAAGGTCTTCAGGCTCAATTGAAGTGGGCCTATGATGATTTCGAAGTTGTTATCGCAGGAGACCGCGACAGTGCGATTGCAGCGCTGCGCAGTGAGATGCCTGCTGTCATGACGCTAGACCTGGGCTTGCCGCCAGATCCGGATGGCACAAAGGAAGGCTTTGCCGTTCTCGACGCGGTGATGGAGCTGAAGCCCGACACTAAAGTGATCGTTGCCAGTGGTCACGGTGCCCGAGAGAGTGCGCTACAAGCGATTGAGTGCGGTGCTTATGATTTCTACCAAAAGCCGGTTGACATTGATGCGCTGGGCCTGATTGTTCGGCGCGCATTTAATCTTTATCAGATTGAAGATGAAAACCGGCGGCTTGTTAATCATGCTGCTGAAGACAACACTGTGTTGGGCCGGCTAATCACCGGTGCACCTGAAATGATGAAAGTTGCTCGCACCATAGAGCGCGTCGCAAGTACCAGCGTGTCAGTCATGCTCTTGGGAGCGAGTGGTACGGGCAAGGAATTGCTGGCTCAGGGGCTACACGATGTAAGTGACCGGGCCGATGGCCCATTTGTTGCAATCAATTGTGCGGCAATCCCGGAGAATCTACTGGAAAGCGAACTTTTCGGCCATGAAAAGGGCGCATTTACTGGTGCGGTGAAAACGACCGAAGGCAAGATCGAAAGCGCCAATGGCGGCACATTGTTCTTAGATGAAGTAGGCGATATTCCTCTTCCTTTGCAGGTGAAGCTGCTACGTTTTTTGCAGGAACGCACAATTGAACGCATTGGCGGTCGCAAGACGATTGCGGTGGATACGCGGATTGTTTGTGCCACTCACCAAGATGTCGAAACGATGATAAGCGATGGGACCTTCCGCGAGGATTTGTTTTATCGCCTCGCGGAAATTGTGGTTCGAATTCCCAGCCTTGCCGAGCGTTATGGAGATGCAGTGCTTCTGGCAAAAGCGTTTCTGAAACGGTTTGCCAAGGAGATGAATCCAAGCGTAACTGGCTTTGCTCCCGATGCCCTGAGTGCGATCGACAGTCATGAATGGCCAGGTAACGTGCGCGAGCTCGAGAACAGGGTCAAACGCGCCGTGATCATGGCCGATGGTAAACTTGTCCATGCTGAGGATCTGGATTTTGGAGGTATTGAGGAGGAAGAGGCTGCAGTACTCAATCTGAAAGCTGCACGCGAGCAGGCTGATCGCAAAGTCATTCGGCATGCACTGGCTCGCAGTGAAGGCAATATTTCCAGCACAGCAAAGCTACTCGGGATTAGCCGGCCAACTTTGTATGACTTGCTCAAGCAATATGACCTTAGTGCCTAATCTTCGTCCTCGCCTCTTAGGTTTAGCCTCAATTGCATTGTTCGGGGCCTTTGCAGGTGCGTGTGCCAATGGCGATGCTGGTGGAGAAGATGCCGAAACTGAGCAAATGGCCGAAAACAGCGAGGTGGCCCTTGCCATTCGCACGGCTGAGCGTGAAATGCTTGATGATAATCTGCCTGAAGCCGCGCGTTTACTAAATGATGCACTCAGTTCGGATTCTGAAAATCCCGCAATCTGGGTGGCTGTTGCGCGGTTGCGTTTTCGCGGCGGGGAGCACCTAAGTGCGATTGATGCAGCAGAGAGAGCCTTGGAACTGGGCCCTGCATATGGACCTGCCTTGCTTATGCGTGGCCAATTGGTGCGAGATTCCAACGGTCTTGCAGAAAGCCTGCCTTGGTTCGAAGCAGCTATAAAAGTCGATCCTGAAGATGTTGAAGTTTTGGGGGAGTATGCTGCAACATTGGGCGATCTTGGCCGGCATCGCGAGATGCTGAGCGCGGTCGACACCCTTTCGGCAATCGATAAAGAGAATGCTCAGGGTCTCTATTTGCGCGCCGTTCTCGCAGCACGGGCGGGGGAGCCCGTTTTAGCGCGAAGCCTCTTGGATCGTAGCGGATGGCGCGATGCTGGCATTCCATCGGTTATGTTGCTTGATGCAGTTATAGATATTCAACAGGGCAATGCAGACACTGCGGTGGAAACGCTTGCCGCATTATGTCTGCTGCAACCGGCCAACCGAAGAGTCCGCGATCTGTATGCGCGCGCTTTGTGGGATGCTGGGCGTGATGAAAAACTTATCTCAGATTTCAGGTCTGTTTTGGATGGGCCTGATGCCTCTGCTTACATCACAATGATGGTTGGTCGGGCTTATGAGAGGTCTGGGCAAAGGGAAAGAGCAGCACCGCTCCTCGCAAAAGCGTACGCCGAACAACCTACGGAGGCTGTCACCCTTGCAGAAGCCGGAGTTATTGGAGGCGCGCTTCCCTCGCAAACTTCTCAGATACGCCTTGCTGTTGCGAGTGGGGATAAAGCGGGCGCCGCGACACAAGCCTCTCTTTACAAACGCACTTTTCCGCAGTCTGCCGACATTCTTGCCTTGGCTGGCGATGTGGATTTGTCAAACCAAAAACCGAGCTCTGCAATTGCGAGTTACAGCGAAAGCGCCCGAGTAAGGCGCCCTTGGCCGATGACGCGCAAACTTGTTGAAGCCTCGCGCATGGCTGGTGAAGGTGAGGCAGCGTCAGCGATTGTTTCACGCTACAGCTTAAGTGATCCTCGCAATGCTGAGGCGATCATTGCTGTCTTGAATGATGCGAAGCAGGACGAAGAGTGGGACAGAGTTTCTCCAATTGCGCGATATGTTGTCGCATTGGGGGCTGGGCATGATCCTAGCGTTTTGAACGCGATGGTCGACGCCAGCAGAGCACAAGGCGATGAAGCCAAAGCAACACGTTATGAAAAGCTATTGGAAGTGGTTCGCCCCTCCAAACTTGTGACCGAGTAAACTTCAGCTCTCGACTCCTCACACGGCAAGCGGCAAATGCGCGGATCAATGATGCGCCGTCTTTCTTTGTTGGCTGATCCCATGATTGCAGTGTTGATCATTGCAACAGCAATGGCGATGGCTTTGCCTGCGATCGGCGAAGCGCGTGAGAGTATGCAGAGCGTATCAAACGCTGCGATTTTTCTGCTTTTCCTAGTCAACGGAATGAGAGTGGCACGCGGCGAGATCGCTAAGGGGCTGTCCAATTGGCGTTTCTTTGGACCGCTTGTCCTGTTTGTTTTTGGTTTCATGCCTTTGTCCGGATTGGGCGTTTCGCTCGTCGCGCACGGTATGCTGGCACCGTTTGTTGCGCTTGGTTTTGTTTTTCTCGGCACTCTGCCTTCAACGATCCAATCGGCCACTTCCTATACCACCCTTGCCGGAGGCAATGTTGCGCTTTCAGTAGTGGGTGCAGCGCTTATCAATATCGCTGGAGTGTTTGTCTCAGCTCCGTTGTTCGCATTGCTGGCAGGAACCGAAGCAGTGACATTTGGCACTGAAACGATTGTTCGCATCGGTTTGATCCTGATCCTACCCTTCGTGATCGGCCAAGCGGTGCAGGGCTGGACACGCGAATTTGTGATTGAACGTAAGTCCAAGATAGTTTGGCTAGACAGGATCGTGATTGGGATCGCTGTCTACGTCGCATTTTCTGGGGCAGTTGAGCAGGGATTGCTTTCCATGTTCAGTCCAAGCGATTGGGGGGTGCTGACCGCATTGTGTCTAGCTTTGCTGGCCGCCGGGTCTTTAGTGGCGTGGAGCATTGCCAAGACCCTAGGTTTTACAAGGGCAGACAGGATCGCCTTTCTGTTTGCGGGTCCGCAAAAAAGTGTCGCTATCGGAGCACCTTTGGCCGCCATCTTATTCGTCCCTGAGATTGCAGGTTTCGTTATCGCCCCGCTTTTGATTTACCACCTGATGCAGTTGGTGATCGCAGCGCCGCTTGCTAGCTGGTTGGCGCGTCACCCGACGTAGAATTCTCGGATCGATTTTGGCGGATCGACCACCAAAGCGACAGCCCGATTAACACCGCTCCGATCAAACCAGTGATGGTTTCTGGGATGTGATAGCGCGCGGAAACCAGCATGATTATACCGAGTACGATGATCGCCCAGAATGCGCCGTGCTCTAGATAACGGTATTGAGCGAGTGTTCCTGTCTTCACCAAATGGATTGTCATAGATCTGACGAACATTGCCCCCACCGATAGACCTAGTGCGATGACGATCATATTGTTGGACAGCGCAAATGCGCCGACCACACCATCAAAGCTGAAGCTTGCATCGAGCACTTCGAGGTAGAGAAAACCGCCGAGACCTGATCGCACAATCTCGCCGGCGGCTTTCTTGCGCGTTTCGCGTTGTTCGATAATTTCGCCCAGCGCATTGACGCCAATAAAGGTTAGGAGGCCTAGCACTCCGGCTGTCAGAAATGTCAGCGCATCGTCGGCAGACAGCATGGTTGATACGCCATAGACTAGCGCCAGAACCAATCCGATTTCGAGAGCGGGCACGCTTGAAAAATTGCTGATCGCGCGTTCAATTGCACCGATCCAGTGGACGTCCTTTTCCTCTTCGAAAAAGAAGGTGAGGCCGACCATAGCCAGAAATGCACCGCCAAATCCGGCAATTCCAATATGTGCGCCTGAGACAAGCCGTTCGTATTCTTGCGGGTCATTGAGAGACAAATCTATGGCATCCCACGGGCCGATATTTGCCGCGATAGAGACTATCGCAATGGGGAAGACTATTCGCATTCCAAATACAGCGATGAGGATGCCAATGGTCAAAAAACGCTGCTGCCAAACAGGGTCCATCTCCCGGAGGACGGTCGCATTCACCACTGCGTTGTCAAAGCTTAAAGAGACTTCAAGGATCGACAATACGATGACGATCCAAAGAAGTGATAGCGTGCCTGTTAGCGTGCCAGTGCTTTCCCAGCCATACCAGGCAGCAAGGCCAAAACACACAGCCGTAAAGCCTAGCGAGAAGGTGTAATAACGCAGCAGCGTTTGCATCAGGATTTGGCCTTGATTGTAGGGTGGTCAGCTTTTGGGCTGATAGGTTTGCTCTTCACTTGGGAACGTGCGATCTCGGACTTCTTTGGCATAGGTCGCAACGGTCTTGTCGATCACGCCTGCTATATCCTCATAGCGCTTGACGAAGCGCGGGACACGTTCAAACATTCCGAGCATATCTTCGGTCACGAGAACCTGCCCATCGCACTGGACTGAGGCTCCGATGCCGATAGTAGGGCAGGACACAGCCTTGGTGGCGGTGATGGCAATTGGCTCGACGACGCCTTCGATTACGATCGCAAACGCCCCGGCTTTATCCAGAGCGATTGCATCGCCAACTATCTTGTCTGCTTCATTGTCTGAACGGCCGCGCGCTGCGTATCCGCCAAGTACATTTACTGCCTGCGGGGTCAGACCAACATGACCCATGACAGGTATGCCGCGCATGTTCAGAAATTCAATGGTTTCTGCCATCGCTTCGCCGCCCTCAAGTTTAACCGCAGCAGCGCCGGTCTTTTTTAGCAGAAAGGACGCGCTTTCAAATGCCTGTTCAGGGGACGCTTCGTACGAGCCAAAAGGCATATCAACCACGACGACCGAATGGTAAGATCCTCGGACAACGGCTGCGCCATGGTTTGCCATCATTTCCAAGGAGACAGGAATGGTTGAATCAAGACCATAAATAACCTGTCCCAAAGAATCCCCGACCAATAACAGATCGCAATGCGCATCCAGCAATTGCGCCTGACGCGCGGTGTAGGCAGTTAGCATGACCAAAGGTTCTGCCGTTACGCCGTTTTTCTTGCGAGCTCTGACGCGCGGGACGGTAAGACGTTTGCGCGGTTTGGGCGTGGGCGTTGCTCTGCTGGTGCTTGTATCAAGCTGAAATGTGGTGGACATGCGTGAGCGTTTAGCGACGAGTGTGTGTAAAGGCAAAGAGTGAGCGTGCATTCGCTCTTGGCGTGAGTGTACTTTTCTTGCAGGAAGGCGAGGTAAGTGATTGCGCGTAGGGACGCGTCGCAAGAGGGATGGTTTTCAAACATGGTAGCATCAACGAGTTCGTCAACGCGTGAAGGCTGGTCTTCGCGTAGTGCGTTTATTCTTGCGGCAGTTGGCGCTGCGGTTGGTTTGGGCAATGTTTGGCGGTTCCCCACCTTGGCTGGGGAGAATGGCGGCGGTGCGTTCGTGCTGTTTTATGTGGCCTGTGTTTTTCTGCTTGGGCTTCCCCTTGTAATCTCTGAGATTTTTCTGGGGCGCACAGGCCAGGATGATGCCGTTGGTTCGATCCGGAAAGTTGCTGAAAAATCAGGGGCTTCATCAAGTTGGTCCTTGTTTGGATTGATGGGGGTGATTGCCGCTTTCTTGATCGTTTCCTTCTATTCAGTCGTCGCGGGATGGGTGCTGTATTACGCCGGAGTTATGGGCGGCGATTTTGTAAGTGCGCTTCTCGCCGGTGATCCCTTTCGCGGGGCATTGGTTGGAGAAAGCCAGGAAACCATTCAGGGGCGGATGGGTGATTTGTTTGGTAATCCACTGCTGCTTTTATCAATGCACTTTGCGTTTATGGGAGTGACCTTGTTCATTGTCGCGCGCGGTATCGGTTCTGGCATTGAAACTGCGGCGACTGTTTTGATGCCAATGTTTTTTGTGCTGCTGGTTTGCATCACAATTTACGGCGCTTTCGTAGGCAATATGGGTGATGCCATCGCATTTCTGTTCACCCCTGATTGGTCAAAGTTGAGCCCGCAGGTGATGAACACGGCGCTGGGTCAGGCGCTATTTTCCTTATCCTTGGGTGTGGCAGGACTGATCACTTACGGTTCGTATATTAAAGGGTCTGGCGGTCTTGGGCCGACGTCTGTGACAATCGCTTTTGCCGATACAGGAGTAGCGCTGCTGGCCGGGATGATGATTTTCCCGATTGTGTTTGCGGTGGGTCTTGATCCGGCTGCCGGTCCTACCTTGGTATTCCAGACATTGCCGTTCGCGTTCCAGACTATGCCAGCGGGCGCACTGATCGGGTTCTTGTTTTTTGTTTTGATCTTAGTGGCTGCTGTGACGAGCTCCATCTCGCTGCTTGAGGTGCCTACTGCTTGGGGAATTGGCGAGTTGGGCTGGAGCCGGACAAAATCCTCGCTGGTTTTTGGTGGGTGTGCGTTCTTAATCGGGATTGCTTGTTTGCTTGGCTATAATGTGTGGTCGGATGTTCGTTTGCTGGGCTTTTGGTCCTTGTTTGCGGAGACTGATATCCTCGACACGGTGGACGGCTTTACCGGCAAAGTTATGCTTCCATTGGGTGCGTTCTTCACTGCGATATTTGTAGGCTGGCGCGCTGATCGCAGGTTGGTTGAAGAAAAGACAGGATTGTCTGGCTTCTGGCTAGCCGTTTGGCGTTTCCTGATTGCGTGGTTGTGCCCGCTTGCTGTGGGAACGATCCTTGTGACGGGGCTGTTTCCGCAGATTTTGGGCGGCTAATTCTCGCAAGCGATTGCAGTTCCCACACGAGGGATTGCAATCGCTTCTTTATTGTGGAACATAATAGGAACAAATGGGGCTTATACGAGTCTCTGTCGTGTTCCTATGCCAGATTTAGCTTCCTCCTCCAGCGCGCAGGCGCTCCCTTCTTTTGCCTCTGCTACTCGCTCCAAACGCGGGGCTGCTGTTGCGTACCCTTCGTCTGAAGAGATCGCCACACTTTTCAAATTGCGAGAGACGCGATGGCGACCAGGGCTTGGCGATCAGCCAAAGCATAGCGAGATTTTTGCTGACACTGGCAATGCAAGCGGGGTGGGAGTTGCGTTCGCTCTAGCAAGTGATTTCCTGCAAACTACGCAGTGCGATGATAACCCGCTTGTTGAAAGTGAGGACCGCCGGCAAATCCTGTGGGTGCAGGAAACGCGTGCCATCCAACGCAGCGGGAGGCCTTACTTGCATGGCTTACCAAGTAAGTGGCAGGGGCGGCTAATCCATGCTGAAGCCAAGAGTGCGCAGGATGCTCTGTTTGCTCTTGAGGAAGGGCTGAAATGTCGTGATCTGGCATGCGTGGTCGGAGAGATTGTGGGCAATCCGCGCAGTCTTGATTTCACTGCCTCACGCCGACTCAGTCTGACAGCGGAAAAGCATGGCGTGCCTTTATGGTTGGTGCGACTTGATGCAGAGGTTGACCTCTCCTCGGCCCGGATGCGCTGGCATGTGGAAAGTGCGCCATCAGAGAACCCGGATTGGAACCGTGCGGCGCCCGGAAGTCCGCAATGGAAAGCTGAACTGTTCCGTGCCCGTGCGCATCCGCCTGGGAAATGGATTTTTTCTCATGACAACAAAGCTCTCAAAGCTCGAAAACCTGACACGCAGCTCACAACACAAAATGTCTTTAAAGGCGGACTTGGAAAAGCGCTCGCCAGAAAGCACCGGCACGGCTCCAGAATTAGCGGCTCCTCAAGCGCGGCGGATACTGGCTATTTGGTTCGCACAACTGTCGGTCGATCGCTGGCGGCTGCTGCAGGATTGTGATGTAGGGGAGGGCGCAGACAGCCTTCCCACCGCGCTAATCACTGAAACCGCCCATGGTCCGAGGGTTGAGGCTGTCAATCATGCGGGACACACAGCAGGCGCCCGTTCTGGCATGATGTTGGCCGATGCTCGCACGCTGTGCCCATCTATCCAGACTGCTCCTGCGGACCCTGCAGGTGATCTTGCGATGTTGGAGAAATTGGCACTTTGGGCGCAGCGCTGGGGCCCGTGGAGCGCTCTTGATCCGCCTGATGGAGTGTTGGTCGATATCACCGCAGCGGCGCATTTATTCGGCGGTGAAGATCGGCTTATACATGACGTCGCCGTGGCTTTTGCGCGCCGTAAACTCAAAGTCCGCGCAGCTATTGCGCCAACAGCAGGGGCAGCGTGGGCGCTTGCGCATTTTGGGCCTCAGCAAAGCATTATTCCCCCTTTGGCAGGCGAGGAAAAGGTTATGCGCGCTTTGGCCGATTTGCCTGTGGCCGCTCTCAGGCTGGATGCAAATGTCCTGACTGTCTTGCGGCGCCTTGGGCTGAAACGTCTTGAAGATCTTGGCAATGTGCTGCGCGGGGGAACCGAGCGTAGCGAAGCTGGTGCGCGTGATGCTTTTCATCGCCGGTTTCGCAATCGCAAATCGCCAGCGGCCAATCCACTTATCCGACTTGATCAATTGCTTGGTAAAGTGCCTGAGCCTCTGCTTCCTGTTGTTCCGCATATCTTGCCAATGGTGCAGCGCCGTCTGGCAGAACCCATTCGCCATCGCAGCCTGCTGGATAAAGTGCTCGAAGATCTTTGCGAGGATATGCAGCGCGAATTGGAAGCGCGTGGGGAGGGCGCGCGGCGGCTTGAATTGGGGCTTTGGCGTGTTGATGGAGAAGTCATTACGCGGAGTTTGGAACTGGCCGCTTCCACGCGCGCGCCCGATCACATCATCCGCTTATTTGCGAACAAGCTTGAAGATATTGATGCAGGTTTTGGGATTGAGACTGTGCGTCTGCGAGCCAGTTGGACAGAGCAGCTGGCGCTTAGCCAAGATGATGTCGAGGCGGCTGCACACAATCATGGAACGTCACTTGCCGCTTGTATTGACCGTCTGACAGTGCGGCTTGGCGCGGCTGCAGTTCGCCGTCCGGTTGGCCGCGCAAGTCATTTGCCTGAACGCGCACAGATTTGGCAGGCACCGCTTGATCCTGTCCCTCCATCTACATCTGGACCTACCAAACCGTCGAATAGGCCTCTCAAAGTACTAGATACTCCCGAACAGATCGCTGTGCTTTATGCCTCGCCTGATGGTTATCCGCAGCGCTTTCGTTGGCGCGGGGATGTCCGCGATGTGGTTCGTGTTGAAGGGCCAGAGCGGATCGCACCAGAATGGTGGCGAGAGAAATCCACAGTGCGCCTGCGTGATTATTATCGGATCGAGGATAGCAAAGGACAGCGATACTGGATTTACCGGCATGGCCTTACAGGGGATGGGCGCGGCGGTGTGCCTTCATGGTATTTGCAAGGCCTTTCCGCGTAAGCAGCGGCGGCAAATACAATCTGCTTAACTTTCATTTACCATTTCGTGTCATACGCAAGGCATGAACATGCAGTCGATACCTCGCTCTGAAGAACGTCACCCACTTAGCCTGATGGTTAAAAGTAGGGTGCAGTCGCGCGTCGTGTATGTCGATCTTATCGATATTTCCGAACGTGGTTGTAAAGTTAGGGGCAGTGCAGGATTCGCCAAAATTGGTGACCGCATTTTGATCAAAGTGGGGGCAGTCAACGCTCCACTTGGCACAGTTGCTTGGGTCGACGGCAAATATGCTGGAGTCTCTTTTGAAGGAGAAATCCACCCAGGCGTACTCGACCATCTGCGCACAACTCAAGGCGGGCGTTTGGAAGCGGACGCTGAGGACGAACAGCGCAAAGTCTGACTTTGTGTCCAGTCTGGCAAAAAAGCCGCCACCTGCAGATGAGGTGACGGCTTTCTCTAAATGAGTTCAGAGTTAGCTCGGATTGTAAGGCAGTGAGCTGTGGTGAAGGACGATTTTGAGATCGCCGTTTTCATCCTTTTCGTAAGCGAATGAATATTCAACTTTGGTCACACCACCATCGGTGTCGGTGAACATGTAATTGCCCATTGCAACGGCCATGTCGCCGCTTTCTGAGATCAAGGTGCCGTTATTGTCCCACTCAACTTTGGTGTAAGGCTTGATCGCAAAGCCGCCATCTTCTGTGCCTTCTGTGCCAACGAAGTAGCTCAGAGCTTCTGCGGTTGTTTCACGGAACTGATCTTCTGCTGCAAGAGTAGGCTTGAACAGGATTGTTGCATCATCGCCGTAAGCATAATGCGTCGCGATGTGTTCGCCAGCGCGGCCGCTGTAATCGCCTTCAGCGGTGAAAACTTCACCAATGGCGACAATGCCTTCGCCCCAAGCTTGCTGGGCAGCGTCCACTTCTTCGGCAGTGATCGGGCTTGTGCTTTCAGCATCAGTTGAAGCGGCTTCTGTTCCGCTGCACGCAGCCAAAGCCAATGCGCTGGCACCAAGAATCGAAGCAGTTACAGTCTTATTCACGCGTATTCTCCTCAGAACGCCTAATTGCGCCTTTTCGTTTTTGCTGAGGCGTAAATACGAGGGACTTGAGAGACGGTGTAGTCACTGCCCGGCATAGGCTGAGTGGCGTATGCCGTCTTCGATGGCAGCGTTGCACTCTTTGCATTTGGCAATTCCAACTATGGAACATATAAAGAACAAAAAGGTGCTCCATGGTTCAAATGTCGCTTCGTGAAAGGTTGGAAATTCTCGCCGATGCTGCGAAATATGATGCTTCGTGCGCGTCTTCGGGTACTGCGAAAAAAAACTCGCTGGGCGGGAAGGGTATTGGTTCGACTGAGGGGATGGGAATTTGCCATGCCTATGCACCTGATGGGCGGTGCATTTCGCTTTTGAAAATCCTTTTGACCAATCACTGCATTTTCGATTGTCACTATTGCATCAACCGCAAAAGCTCGAATGTGCGCCGCGCACGTTTCATTCCTCAGGAAGTCGCAGACCTCACGCTCAATTTTTATAAGCGCAATTATATAGAGGGGCTGTTTCTCTCCTCCGGCATTATCAAAAGCTCCAATCACACGATGGAGCAGATGGTCGAATGCGCGCGTATCCTGCGCGAGGAATATGATTTTCGCGGATACATCCACCTCAAAACCATTCCCGAAGCGGATCCTGAGCTGGTCCAACAAGCAGGTCTTTATGCGGACAGGGTCTCCATCAATGTCGAATTACCAACGCGCAAAGGACTAACACGGCTTGCGCCTGATAAAGATGAAGATGAAATTGCAGGAGCGATGGGCAAGACCAAAGCTCGCATCATCGAGGCAAAGGATGAAAGGAAGCGCTTTAAACACGCGCCGCGCTTTGCACCTGCGGGGCAATCGACGCAGATGATTGTGGGCGCAGATGACGCCAATGACGCCGATATCGTCGGGCGGGCGAGCGGGCTTTACAAGGGATTTGGGCTGCGCCGGGTGTATTACAGCGCGTTCTCTCCGATCCCTGATGCATCTGCCGTTCTGCCTTTGAAGCGGCCGCCTTTGATGCGCGAACACCGATTGTATCAATCCGATTGGCTGATGCGGTTTTATGGCTATGCGCCGGGTGAAGTCGCGCAGGCGACGGATAAGAATGGCAATCTGCCGCTTGATATTGATCCCAAATTGGCTTGGGCTTTGAAGTTTCGTGAGCAATTCCCAGTCGATGTGAACCGTGCACCCAAAGAGCAATTGCTGCGCGTGCCGGGGCTGGGAACTGTCGCGGTGGGGCGGATATTGCGTGCACGGCGGCACCGGACTTTGCGATTGGATGATGTTGCGAAGCTTACGCAATCGATTGCGAAAGTGCGCCCGTTTCTGGTGACGCTCGATTGGCGGCCGACCACGCTGATCGATCGGGCGGATTTGCGTTCGCTGCTTGCTCCGAAGCAAGAGCAGTTGGAGCTGTTTTGATGACAGCGATGCAGAACGTAAGCATTGGCGCGCATTATGTTGTCCATATGCCTCAGCCTGATGACTTTGGCTTTTGGAGAGAGCGGGCGCGGGCGCTGATCCAATGCGATGTGCCGCCTGACAGGGTAAGCTGGGCGGAGCCTGGCGGGATGGGCGATCTGTTTGCTCTCGAAGGGCCGGCTCGCAGTGATAAGCGTTTGCCTGTGCCGGGCAAAGATGTACCTCCTGTCCGTGTGTCCAAACGATTTATGGGTCTTGCCAAGAACGCGGCGCTCCATTCCGATCCTGAACGCTTTAGCCTGCTTTACCGGATGCTTTGGCGGCTTCAAACCAATCCGCGGATCATGGAGGATAAGGCTGATCCGGACGTCCGCCGGATTGAGGAGCTCGACAAATCTGTGCGCCGCGACAGCCATAAAATGCACGCCTTTGTTCGTTTTCGCGAAGTGCGCGATGAAAGCGGTGCAGACCATTATGTTGCATGGTTTGAACCCGATCATCATATCGTGCGCGCCAATGCTGGGTTCTTCATGCGCCGCTTTGCCAATATGAACTGGTCGATCCTTACCCCGCGAGGCTGTTTGCATTGGGACGGCACAACCATGCGTGAAAGCGGGCCAGCGCGGCGAGAGGATGCACCGCAAGGCGATCCGGTCGAGGAATTGTGGAAGTCGTATTACTCATCAATCTTCAATCCAGCGCGGTTGAAAGTAGGGGCGATGCTGGCTGAGATGCCCAAGAAATACTGGAAAAACATGCCAGAGGCAGAGCTGATCCCCGATCTCATCGCCGGGGCGCAGTCACGCGAAGCCGGAATGGTGGCGGCGGGAGCCAGAGAGGCGAGAGAGCGACCTCAAACTTTTGATGCGATAGCGAAAGGTATCAGCGCATGCCGTGATTGCTCGATTGCTGATTGCGGTACGCGCGGCGTGATGGGCGTAGGCGCTGAGGCTGCACCATTGATGATTTTGGGTGAGCAGCCGGGCGATCGGGAGGATATGCAGGGCAAACCCTTCGTAGGGCCTGCCGGGCAGTTGCTGGATGAATATCTTGCTCAAACCGGGATTGATCGAAAGGCCGCCTATGTCACCAATGCAGTCAAGCATTTCAAATACGTCCAGCGCGGCAAACGGCGCATTCACCAATCGCCGACAGCGAAAGAGATAGATACGTGTCGCTGGTGGCTCGAAGCAGAGCGCGGACTTGTAAAGCCACGCGTGGTTCTGGCGCTGGGAGCATCAGCAGCGCGCGGATTGCTCGGCAAGACGGTGAGTGTTTCAAAAGTGCGCGGTGCGCCGATCCCGCTTGAAGGAGGCGCACAATTGTATGTGACGGTGCATCCCTCCTATCTCCTAAGGCTTGATGGAGAAGCCCGTGCGGCGCAGACGGAATTGTTCGCGCGTGATCTGGCAGAGGTAAAAGCGCGGTTGGAAGCGCTGCCGGCGTGATATGCCTGATGCTCCTCTCACCCCTGACAAACGCACGCTGGAGATCGATCCCGACCTGATCGACGCGCCGCCGCGCTCGCCCTTTGTGGAGTTGGGCCTCGTCAGCTGTTTCAGCTTTCTTCGCGGGGCCTCTGATGCCGTGGACCTTGTGATGACGGCGCGCGCACTTGGCTATGATGCGATCGGGATTGCTGATGCGAACAGCTTTGCAGGCGTAGTGCGCGTCCACACCGAAGCGGCAACGCTCAAACTGCGTCCGGTGATCGGGACGCGGATCGAAACGGTCGAAGGGTTGGCTTTTCTTGCCTACCCGCGAGACCGCGTGGCTTATGGGCGTTTGTGCCGCCTTATCAGCGCAGGCCGGATGCAGACGCTGTCGGGCGAATGGCAAGAGAAAGGCGTATGCCAGATCAGCTTGCCTATGTTGGCAGAGCATTCGGACGGGGTGCAGCTGATCCTGCTACCTCCGGAGGAATTGGAGGTTGAGTTCACGATTGAGGTGGAGAGTAATGTTATTCCTCTTCGCCCTGCTGAATGCAAGCAGGGAGCCGAAGGCGAGGGTGGGGATGAAGAGGCGGTAGAGTTCACCGGTCAATTTCCCGAAATCCTCCCCCATCTCATCCGCAAACTCACAACTTTGCGCCATATCGCAGCAAGCTATCTCTATCGCGGAGATGATGTTGCACGGATTGACCGGCTTGATGCGCTTGCGCGTGCAAACGATCTCACACTGCTTGCCACCAATGACGTGCATTACCACGCACCCGAACGTCGCCCCTTGCAAGATGTGATGACGGCGATTGCCAACAAGACGACGGTAGCTGAGGCGGGGCACATGCTGCATGCCAATGCAGAGCGGCACTTGAAATCCCCCGCTGAGATGATCCGCCTGTTCGAAAGCTGGCCGCATGCGATCAAAGCGGCGCGTGATGTAGCAGATGCCTGCGATTTCAGCCTTGATGAACTGCGTTATGAATACCCTGAAGAAATCTATCCCGATGGCATGTCTCCGCAAGGATATCTGGAGGCTGAGACATGGAAAGGCGCTGCGCGGCGTTATCCCGAAGGCGTGCCGGATAGTGTTCGCGAGACATTGAAACGAGAGCTTGCTCTGATCGGCAAGCTTGATCTCGCGCGCTATTTCCTGACCATCAAAGATATCGTCGATTTTGCGCGCAGTGTTGACCCGCCAATCCTGTGTCAGGGCAGGGGCTCTGCTGCCAATTCAGCCGTTTGTTATTGCCTGGAAATCACCAGCGTCGATCCAGCCAAACACCAATTGCTTTTCGACCGTTTCATCTCAGAGGAACGCAAAGAACCGCCTGATATTGATGTCGATTTTGAGCATGAGCGGCGCGAGGCGGTGATCCAATACATTTATGAAAAGTATGGCCGGCACAGGGCAGGGCTGACCGCCACTGTCATCCACTACCGCCCCCGCATGGCGATCCGCGAAGTGGGCAAGGCGATGGGATTGTCCGAAGATGTGACGAGCGCCTTGTCGCGCACCGTGTGGGGCGGATGGGGGCGCGAGATCAGCGAGAAGCATGCGAGTGAGACGGGTCTTGATATCACCGATCCGCATCTGAAACGCGTGCTGAAACTTACCGAGCAGATGATCGGGATGCCGCGTCACCTCTCGCAACATGTGGGCGGGTTTATCCTAACCGAGGGTGCACTTACTGAGACTGTACCGATTGGCAATGGTGCGATGCCTGATCGCAGCTTTATCGAATGGGACAAGGATGACATCGAAGCGCTTGGTATTCTAAAGGTCGATGTGCTGGCGCTCGGGATGCTCACCTGCATCAAGAAATGCCTTGATCTACTAGAGGTACACCATGATCGCGCGCTGACTTTGGCGAGTGTTCCGCGTGAAGATCCAGAAACCTATGCGATGTTGCGCAAAGGGGATTCGCTGGGTGTGTTTCAGGTGGAAAGCCGCGCGCAGATGAACATGCTCCCGCGTCTGCGCCCGCGCGAATTTTATGATCTTGTTATTCAGGTGGCGATTGTTCGGCCCGGGCCGATCCAAGGCGATATGGTTCATCCTTATCTTAAACGCAGGCGAGGGGCAGAGCCTGTGCAAATCCCTGCGCCATCGCCTCAGCACGGTCCTCCCGATGAGCTTTCGAGCATTCTTGAGCGGACTTTGGGGGTTCCGATTTTCCAAGAGCAGGCGATGAAAATCGCGCTGGATGCCGCGAAATTCTCCTCTCTCGAAGCGAACCGGCTACGCAAAGCGATGGCAACTTTCCGCAGCCGGGGCATGGTGGATGAGCTGCAGGATATGATGGTGGGACGCATGGTGACGCGCGGTTATGATCCTGACTTTGCTGAACGGTGCTTCAATCAGATTAGAGGGTTTGGTGAATACGGTTTTCCTGAAAGTCATGCGGCATCGTTTGCGCATCTTGTCTATGTATCGAGCTGGCTCAAATGCCATTTTCCAGCAGCCTTTGCCTGCGGTCTGCTGAATTCCCAGCCCATGGGCTTTTACGCACCGGCGCAGATTGTTCGCGATGCAAAGGAGCATGGGGTCGAAGTACTTCCTGCCGATGTGAATGGGTCAGATTGGGATTGTACGTTGGAGGAGATTGGATCAGTCAGTGATGAACGAACGGGCCGCCTTGATAAGCACATAGCGCTGCGTCTTGGCCTTCGTCAGGTCGACGGCATGCCTGAACATGTTGCTGCGCAATTGATTGGGGAGCGCGAAGCAAATGGCCCATATCGCGACGTTGCTGAGTTGCGTGAGCGGGCTAGGCTATCGCCTGCCCATATAGAACGGCTTGCGAGCGCGGATTGCTTTACCTCGCTTGGCCTTTCGCGCAGGCAGGCGCTTTGGGATGCGCGCAGCTTAATCGCTGGACCTGACCTGCCACTTTTCCGTGCTGCTGAAGAACGTGATGAAGGAGCAGAGCGCGCGCCTACGCATTTACCAACCATGCCTTTATCAGAGGAAGTTGTCGCCGATTATCAGACCACTCGATTGAGCCTAAAAGCGCATCCGATGGCGTTTATGCGAGCAAGCCTTGGCGAACGGGGATTTGTGCGAGCGTGCGATCTTCGAAACCGTAAATACCGCTCTATGGTGAACGTTGCAGGTGTGGTGCTGATCCGCCAAAGGCCGGGAAGCGCCAAGGGGGTATGCTTTATCACGCTGGAGGATGAAACGGGTGTTGTTAATCTCGTCGTTTGGCCCGATCTCAAAGAAAAGCAGCGTAAAGTGGTGATGGGCGCCCGGTTGATGGAAGTGCGGGGCCGCGTTGAATATGATGATGAGGTGATCCATGTGATTGCTCATCACATGAGCGATGCGACAGATAAGTTGTACGCTCTGTCTGATGATATGCTGAACGCGCCCATCGCACGGGCGGATCATGTCAATTCGCCAATCAGCAGCCACAAAATGCCTGCAAGCCGTGCGACAATTGCAATAGCTGAAGCGCAGGCGGATGATGCGGATAAAGCCGTTCAGGTGCGCGAGATCATCGATCGACTACCTAATGTGAAAGGGCATCCGCGCAATCATCGTATCTTGCCCAAATCGCGCGATTTTCACTAGGGGGCAATATGGCCAAATCACGACGGAAGCGCACCGGGAAGGCTGGCAAAGGAGGCTTTCGGATCGAGCGCCTTTTCTGGCTCACCGCAATCGCTGCCATCATTGGGTTTGCTGGATGGAGCTGGCTTAACTCAAACCCACAGCACAATCCATGGGCGCCGCTCGATATCAATGATCCGATTGGCATGGCGACCGCCAGAAAACTGGCCGCGATGCGCGATGACACATCGCAATGCAGGACGGTTTTGGAGCGCAGTGGAATTGTCTACAGGGCCTTAGAACCGGTGGGTGAAGGGGCTTGTGCGCGGCCCGATAGAACACAGCTTACCCAAATTCCGCTCGCTCCCAATACGCCTGCGGTCACATGCCCCGTTGCCGCCGCATTGGAGATGTGGCGGCGCAAGAGCGTGGAACCTGCCGCGCGCGAAATTCTTGGCAGTGATATTGTTCGAATAGAGCATATGGGCGCGTACAATTGCCGCAGAATGAGGGGAGCTGGATCGGGCAGTGGATGGAGCCAGCATGCCACCGCCAATGCGATTGATATATCTGCGTTCGTTCTGGCCAATGGCAGGCGTATCACCTTGCTTGAAGGATGGAATGGAGCTGAGGATGAGGCCCGCTTCCTGCGCAGTATTCGCGATGATGCCTGCGGGGTGTACGCCACCGTTCTATCGCCGGATTACAACGCGGCGCATGCAGACCACTTCCACCTTGATCAAGACGTGCGATGGGTGGGTGTGTGCCGGTAAGGAGCTAGATTGCTTCTAGAGCGTAGCCCGCAGATCGCACCGTACGGATCGGATCTTTTGCGCCATCAACCGTGATTGCTTTGCGCAATCGCCGGATGTGCACATCAACAGTGCGAAGTTCGATATCGCTCCCGGTGCCCCATACGCCATCAAGCAGTTGGCCTCTGCTGAAAACTCTGCCTGGGCTTTCCATGAAGAATTTAAGCAGACGATACTCAGTGGGGCCTAATTGAAGTGAGCGCCCACGTCGTTGAACTTTGTGTGCAACCGGATCAAGTTTCAGATCGCCAACCTCGATGGTTTCCCCGGCAAGAGCAGGACGAATGCGGCGCATTACGGCTGCGACACGAGCCAACAATTCGCGCGGGCTAAACGGTTTTGTAAGGTAATCGTCAGCGCCTGTTTCCAGTCCGCGAACACGATCATCTTCTGCCTCCCGTGCGGTTAGCATGATGATTGGAACATGCGCTGTTTCTTTATCGCGACGCAGCCGGCGGCACACTTCGATGCCGCTTGTGCCTTCGATCATCCAATCCAGAATGATAAGGTCCGGCACATCTTCGCTGGCAAGGACCATGGCTTCATCACCATCGCTGGTGCAGCGAACATTGTACCCTTCATTCTGGAAACGGTATTCGAGCAGCTCAGAAAGGGCTGGATCGTCTTCAACAAGAAGCAGTTTTGCAGCAGACATTGGCGTTTTGCCTCCTATCCCAAATCAGCAGGGCAACGATCACGCTCTGTTTCAATCTGACTACACTTTGATGAAATCAAGACTGACAATTTATCCACAAGCTCCCAATCCGAGCTACGCTTATTGGGGTCAACGATCTTCCTCGGGTGGGTATGACCCGGTTGCGGCAAAGTGCACCATCTCTGCGACATTGGTCGCATGATCGCCAATCCGTTCAAGGTTGCGGGCCACAAACAGCAGCTGAGCAGCGCTTGAAATTGTTGCGGGGTTTTCGACCATATGGCTGACCAAATTGCGAAAAATGCTGTTGTAGAATGCATCAACCTTTGCATCAGTCGCTATTACTTCACGCGCTAGGCTCGCATCGCGGGCGGCATAGGCTGTCAGCACATCGTGCACCATTTCGCTCGCGATCTCGCCCATTGCAGGCAGGAGAGTGAGCGGTTCAAAGCGGTCACGCCCCTCGATCATTCCAACGCGTTTTGCGATGTTCTTTGAATAATCGCCGATCCGTTCGACAACTCCCGCAATCTTTAGTGCCGCAATCACTTCACGCAAATCATCAGCCAATGGCGCGCGCAATGCGATAATTCTCACAGCAAGACGATCAACTTCGGCTTCAAGTGCGTCGATCTTCATATCGCGAGCAACGACCCGGTCACCCAGTTCCTCGTCCCCGCGAACCATTGCATCGAGGGCTTCTTGAATCGCGACTTCGGCAAGGCCTCCCATCTCCGCGATCAAACCGCGCAAACGAGTGATGTCCTCATCAAATGCTTTGACTGTATGGTCAGCCATCAGCCGTAACGCCCCGTGATGTAATCTTTGGTTCGCTCTTCGATGGGGTTGGTGAAGATGTCTGACGTTGGTCCGTACTCTACCATCTTCCCCAGGTGGAAGAAGGCCGTGCGCTGGCTGACACGGGCTGCTTGTTGCATTGAATGTGTCACGATGACGATGGCGTATCGGCCAGAAAGTTCGTCGATCAATTCTTCAATCTTGGCGGTTGCAATGGGGTCCAAGGCTGATGCGGGTTCGTCCATCAGGATAACCTCAGGATCGACTGCGATCGCACGCGCAATGCAGAGCCGCTGCTGCTGACCGCCAGACAAAGCGGTGCCAGAATCGTCTAACCGGTCCTTCACCTCGTCCCACAATCCTGCGCGGGTAAGCGACTTTTCGACAATGACATCAAGGTCGGGCTTTTTCTCAGCAAGACCGTGAATTTTGGGGCCATAGGCGATGTTTTCGTAGATTGATTTTGGGAAGGGATTTGGTTTCTGGAACACCATCCCGACGCGTGCGCGCAGCTGAACAACATCCATGGTTTCATCGAGGATGTTCTCGCCTTCGAGCTCAATATTGCCCGTCACCCGCGCAACCGAAATCGTATCGTTCATCCGATTAAAGCATCGCAGAAACGTAGATTTTCCGCAGCCCGATGGGCCGATAAATGCGGTAACATAATCGGGAGAGACATCGATCGATACTTCATCAATCGCTTTCTTGTCGCCGTAGTAAACAGAGACATTGCGCGCTTTCATTTTAGCGCCCGTGTCTTCCATATTCTCGTGAATGACTGTCACCAGGTTTTCTCGAATCTGTTGCGGAGGTAAATGGCAAGGCCGTTCATCAAAAGGAGGAACAGCAAGAGGACGATAATCGCAGCGCTCGTGCGCTCGACAAATCCGCGGTCGATTTCATCAGACCACAAGAATATTTGCACCGGCAAGACGGTGGCAGGCGCTGTGAAACTGTCGGGCGGTGTGGCGACAAATGCGCGCATACCGATCATCAAAAGCGGTGCCGTTTCGCCCAATGCCCGTGCCATACCAATGATGGTACCGGTCAACATTCCGGGCAATGCCAAGGGCAGCACATGGTGAAAAACCACCTGTATCGGCGAAGCGCCAACCGCGAGCGCTCCATCACGGATTGAGGGTGGGACCGCTTTGATCGCGTTCCTGCCAGAAATCACGATCACCGGCATAGTCATCAACGCGAGGGTCATACCACCTATCAGCGGGGCGGAGCGGAAGCTGGGAAACGCCGCGAGGAACACAGCAAGGCCGAGTAAGCCAAAGATAATCGAAGGAACAGCGGCTAGGTTATTGATCGATACTTCGATCAGGTCAGTCCAACGGTTCTTAGGCGCATATTCCTCGAGGTAGAGGGCCGCCAGCACTCCGATTGGGAAAGCCAGTAGCAAAGTCACAATCATTGTAAGGATTGAGCCTTTCAAGGCCCCCCAAATGCCTACTTGCTGGGGGCTAGTGGCGTCAGAGCGGGACAGAAAACCCCAATCCCAATTCTCGCCAAGTTTTCCTTCTTGTGCGAGTTGCTTCGCCAATGCCTGAATCTCCGGAGACCCTTCGCCATCCAATCCGGCCGCAAGGTCAGATGATGCAGGGAGCTGAAACGTTTGTGTCCGGTAGATGAGCGTCGGGTCAGCGCTTAGAGCATCGGCCACATCGCGCCATGCATCCCGGCTGATCTGTTCTGCTCCCTGTTCGCCCAAAGCTTCGACTGCGTAGAATTCAACAACGTCTGGGAGGCCTTGCATTTCGAGTGTTTGAGCAGCGCTTGGCGCTGTTAGCGAGACTTCATCGCCGGTGACGCCGCTTGCTGGTAAATCAATCGGGACAGCCAATTCTGCACGTTGAAATCCGCCAATCCCGTTGAACAACATGTTGCCCAAAAGGAAGATCAGAACCGAGACGGAAAAGACAATCGCAGCCTGTCCCAAAAACTTGAAAGTGCGTTCTGAGCGATAGCGTTTGGCAAGCCGTTTTTCGAAAGCTGGCGTGCGAGTTGGGCGCGCTTCTTGCGCGGATCCCATATCGGTTGATGAGGCGATGGTAGCCATCTTATTCGTATGCCTCCCTGAACCGCTTTACGACGCGCAAAGCGATGAAATTGAGCGCGAGAGTAACAAGAAACAGAACAAACCCAAGCGCGAACGCGCTCAAGGTGGCAGGGTGATCGAAACTACCTTCGCCGGTCAGCATTTTGACGATTTGAACGGTTACAGTGGTCATGCGTTCAAGCGGGTTCGCACTCAAATTGGCGGCCGTTGATGCAGCCATGACAACAATCATCGTTTCACCAATTGCCCGGCTCACGGCTAGCATAATACCTGCCACGATACCGGGGAGGGCTGCTGGGAAGAGTACCCTTCGGATTGTCTCTGATTTGGTTGCCCCCATGGCGTACGAACCATCCCGCATTGCACTGGGCACAGCCGCGATGGAATCGTCAGCCATAGATGAGACGAATGGAATAATCATCACGCCCATAACGATCCCGGCGGCCAATGCGCTTTCGGTTGAAGCATTGGTCACACCCAAAGCCAAAGCTGCATCGCGTATTGCAGGAGCAACCGTTAAAGCAGCAAAATAACCATACACCACAGTCGGCACACCAGCGAGAATTTCGAGCGCTGGCTTCACCCATGCTCGAAGCTTTGGATTGGCGTACTGAGTGAGATAAATCGCGCTCATCAGGCCAAGGGGAATGGCCACAATCATCGCGATTATCGCACCAATGAAAATCGTGCCCCAAAACAACGGAATAGCGCCATACCGCGTGCCATCAGGATTGTCGGGATTGCTCATGGGGTCCGGCGACCAGAAAGTTCCGAACAGGAAATCTCCAGGCGAGATCATGCTGAAGAACCGCACGGTTTCAAACACTAGGCTGGCGAAGATTCCGAAAGTGGTGAGAATGGCGACGAGGGATGCGAGCAGCAAGACGATCATCACTGTGCGCTCTACGCTGGTCCGCGCGCGGAAATCGGGGCGAATGCGCACAAACGCAAAGGCACCGCCGCCAAATGCGATGACCACAATCAACGCAACGCCGATCCAATTGTAACGATTAATCGCTTCTCGAAACGGTTCAACCAGCGCTTGCGCGCCGTCATTGAAAACGCCTGGGGCCTGACCCTTTGCAACAGCTTGCGCTTCGGCAAGCCAGGCATCGCGTTCAAATCCAAAGCTGGGCAATTCCTGTGCGCCGGCTGATGCCAAAACGCTTTGCGTTACCAGCTGCGGTGCGATGAATGACCAAAGCGCAACAAATGCGAGCACGGGTATGACGACCCAAACGGCGACATACCAGGCATGATAGATCGGCCGTGCAACCGGGCGTGCATCAGGCGTCGCTTTTTGAAAGCTCCAGGCCTTGGCTCTGCCAGCCAACCACCCGGCGAGACCCAGCCCGATGGCAATAATGATGAGTGTAATCGGCGACATGTGACTAGGCTGTTTCCCCCGGTGCCCTGAATTGATGCGCCAACCTTTGGTTTTTGGCTGGACCAACGGTTGCATTGCAACATTTACCGGACTGCCATGCAACGCGCATGTTGAGGAAATAAGACAACGTCATGGATGTTCTTCTTCCCAGATGCTTTCTGTCTGCGGTTTTGGCGCTGCGCCAGGCTTTTCAACACTGTTGGCTATCGGTATGCGAACCGTAATCTGGGTCCCTTTTCCGATTTCGCTTTCAATGTCGAGGCGGCCCTTGTGACGCTCCACAATATGTTTGACGATTGCTAAGCCAAGCCCGGTGCCACCAGAGGCGCGGCTGCGGCCCGGATCAGTGCGGTAAAAGCGGCGCGTAAGGTGGGGCAAATGTTCAGGAGCTATCCCATCTCCTTGGTCCTTGACGCAAAGTCGCAATTGTCCGTCCCTTGACTGATCAAGCCGCACTTGCACTTTTGTGTCGGGTTTGCCGTATTTCAGAGCGTTGTCGACAAGATTGCGGACAACTTGCTCCAATTGGCCGCGGTCGCCCTTAACATAGGCACTTGATGACAAATCGAACTCCAGCAATCCCAACCGGTCTGTGCCTGCCGCGTCGCGGGCGGCGCGCTGAACAAGGTCAGCCAAAGCAATCTTCTCACGCGGCGCATCGTGTTTTTCCGCTTCGACCCGGGACAAACTCATCAAATCGCTTATCAGACTATGTAGGCGTTCTGCTTCGCGTTGGATTGTACCCAGAAACTTTTTGGAAGTGGGCGCATCCAGATTGCCCGTATTTTCATTGAGCGTTTCGACATAACCGAGAATCGCCGCCAAAGGCGTGCGCAGTTCGTGGCTGGCATTTGCGACAAAATCGGTATGGGCACGGCTGATATCTGCTTCAGCTGTCTGGTTGATTAGTTCGATCACAGCAAGATCATGATCGATGGCTTGCCGGTTAATTCTCCAGATATCCTGTCGGCGGACGAGACCACGCACTGTTGCTGTCCCATTATCCTCTTGGGCAAACAGAGAGATCGCTTCGGGTTGGCGGAAAGCCACTCGTGCATCTTGGCCGATAATGTGTTGGCCAAGCATCCGCCTGGCTGATCGATTGGCTGCCGCGATAGTGTTGCGTTCGGTTACCAGCATCGGCGTCGAAGAATTCTCGACGAGCTTTCGCATCGACTCTTTTGAGAATGGTTGCTCGACGATAACGGCGGGCGGCTCTGGTGGGCGGCCAGCAGCAAGTAAGAGTGAGCCTACCCAGATCACCAGGACCGAAATTGAAACAATCGGATCAACATTGAGTATTATAAGCGCAGCAATTGTTATGCTGGCTAGCACAACGCCCGCAACCGGGATGTTTTCCCTAAAATTCATGAGTACGCTGTACCGCCTCTACGTCATAGAGGGAAGCACCTCCGCGTACTTTCCGCTCGCTGTTAAACCGGCATCTCAGTATTTGAAGAGGTGGTGACCCCTACGGGAATCGAACCCGTGTTTCAGCCGTGAAAGGGCCGCGTCCTAACCGCTAGACGAAGGGGCCACGCTTGGTTGCGAGAGCGCGCATCTAGGGGTGTGAGAGAAAGGGGTCAAGCCCTACGCTGACAACCCATGCGCTTTTTTCTTGGTAGGGTGCCAGTGTACCTGCGTATCAATCAGCAAATGCTGCATCTTCAAGATGCAACTCAGCAGCGGGGCGGGGCCCCCAATCATCAATCTTCACTCGGCCAGCGAAGTGAAAATGGCGTCCTTTGCTGCGATGCATGATCGTTTGGGCCATTTCGGTTTCAGCAGCTCTGAATGCAATCGCCTTAAACGATTTTCCATCCTTGCCCGCCGCAACTACGCGCAGGTGGTCTTTCCCGACGATATCGGCTTTCACGATTCGCAAAGGGCCCACTGCTACACGAGGTGCAGGCCAACCCACTCCGAACGGTCCCGCGGCATCAAGGGTTTTCACCAAGTCAGGTGTTAAACCCCCGGGCGACAGAGATAAGTCCAATTTCATTGCCAGGGCAGAGCGTGCCTGCTCGATATCTTTTGCAAGCCTTGTATCAAGAAATTCTGCCAGCTCGCTTATTTTGTTTGCCCTAACAGTAAGCCCCGCCGCCATGGCGTGGCCTCCACCTGCGACAAGCAACCCTTGTTCGCGTGCAGCGATAATGGCTGCTCCTAGATCGACACCGCTAATGGATCTGCCAGAGCCTTTACCGGTCCCATCGGTATCATCCAGTGCAATTACAACCGAGGGTTTTCCGGTTTTCTCTTTGATCCGCCCTGCAACAATTCCGATCACTCCGGGGTGCCAGCCTAAAGAAGCAACAAGGTGGACGGCCATGTTGTGTTGATTTGCAAGCTGCGCCTCAGCTTCTTCCTGCACCTTTGCTTCGATCGCACGCCGTTCGTCATTGAGTTGTGAAAGCTTCTCAGCAATTTCACGCGCTTCTTCAGGATCCTCAGTGGTTAGCAGGCGGACGCCCAAAGTTGATTCCCCGATCCTGCCTCCTGCGTTGATCCTTGGTCCAAGTGCGAAGCCTAGATCCGATGCTTGCGGCTTACGGTTCAAACGGCTCGCGTCCATTAGGGCAGCCATTCCAATCCGTTCGCGCCGAGCCAAGACTTTCAGCCCTTGCGCAACGAATGCTCTATTTAGCCCATGTAACGCTGCCACATCGGCAACTGTTCCCAGGGCAACAAGGTCTAGCAAAGCCATTAAATCTGGTTCTTCGCGCTCTTGAAAAAAGCCTTCGTCCCTGAGCGTGCGGACGATTGCAATCGAGAGCAGGAAAGCGACGCCTACGGCCGCAAGATGTCCGAATGACGCCGCAAGATCACTTTCATCGAGCCTGTTCGGATTAACCAACGCCGCAGCGGGGGGGAGCTCTGCTGAACATTTGTGGTGGTCTACCACGATCACATCTACCCCTGCATCGCGGGCCATGATCAGCGCATCATGTGCCATTGCGCCGCAATCCACCGTGATAATCAGTGTCGATCCATCTTCTGCAAGCTTGACCAATGCTTCGCCGCTTGGTCCATACCCTTCAAGCAACCTGTCCGGGATGTAATATCCCGCGTCAACATTCAGGCTCCGCAGAAAATCAACCAGCAGCGCAGCGCTGGTTGCTCCATCAACGTCATAGTCGCCATAAATGGTGATTGTCTCTCTTGCGAGGATTGCTTGAACAATACGCTGAGCAGCGCGGTCCATGTCGTGAAATTCGGAGGGGTTGGGAAGAAATTCGCGCAGCGTGGGCTTTGTGTGGCGCATCAAATCCTGTTCAGAAACTCCGCGACTTAGAAGCAATTGATCGATGATTGTATGACTGAGCTGAGAGGAAGTCTCGGCCAGGTCGCCCGCGCCACCTCGCCAATGCCAAGCTTTGCCGCTTAGGGAAACGCCTACACCAAGTACGGGAGAGATTGTGTTGAGAGCCATATGGCACCGGTACTTCAAATCGGGTTTAGTCAACAGGGCGTGCCAATTGACAATCGACAGGTGATGTTGCCTTTAGGCCTTTCATGACCTTCAAGAACCCGACATCTCCAGTGCTTGGCATCATCTGGCACAGCCGAACGGGTGCGGGCGAAGCCTTGGCCAAGAGCATTGCGGACGGCGCTGGAGAGCATGCCTTACTTCTTCGCGCCGAGGATGTGACTGCAGGTGACCTTTTACCTTGTGATGGATTTGCGTTTGTTTGCCCCGAGAATTTGGGCACAATGAGCGGAATGATGAAGGAAATGTTCGACCGATGTTACTATCCGCTTCTGGGTAAAGTTGAGGGCAAACCATACGCCTCTGTCATTTGTGCCGGCTCAGATGGTACCGGTGCGCAAGGCCAGCTTGATCGAATTGTAACAGGTTGGCGGCTGAAAAGAGTAACTGATCAAACCATTGTGCTGTTCGATGCACAGACACCAGAAGCTATTCTTGCGCCAAAAGCCGTGATGCAGTCTGATTTGGATAAATGCCGCGATCTGGGGGCTGGCTTAACAGAAGGGCTGCGCTCCGGCATTTTTTAGAGTACAACATTTAATATAGCGAGAGTGACAGATTGACGTTTTTTATTTAGAGGCACGCTCGCACCAAACATAATGCATTGGTGCTTGCCAAAAAAAATTGAAAGGCAAATGCGATCGCAGACCGAAATCTTGATGGGTCAGAAGGGCTTTTATTGCTGTTTGGCGCGGGCAAGCGGCCAAATAGGCTCGAAGTTCGTGACTTCGCAAGCAGCTATAGGTCTGTCTCCGTTTCGCATGATCCAGCCGAAGGTTCACCACTTCAACTCGTGTCGGACCATGGTGAAATGGTCGTGTCCGCCTTTGATGGACACCCAGCTAGAACGTCCGAATCAACATGGATTGAGCTCCTACACAACGGGCTTACCTTCGATTTGAAGGGCCTCGAACCGGGGCAAGCTGATGAAATTCCTGCAATCGAACATCGCTTTGATTTGGCCTCAGAACGCTCCGCAGAAGATTTTGAGACCCTACGCATCGTTCCGGGAGAACATTTGATCAGCGGGAAAGCATCCATGCCGATCGTAAAGGGGATGATCGGCTTGGCACGCGATATGATAAACCACTTCGAAGATTTAGAAGGTGTTTACTGGCCACCATCGCAAAGCGTCATTGGTCGCCGGTTTTTTGAATCAATTTCAACAGCTTGGCTCGAAGGAGGCGCTTTTCCTGCCCTTGGTTTGACCGCTTTCAAAGAAGCTGAGGATGGCGCGTTGCAGAGTGTTGGTCTTGATTTCTGGGTCGGACAAGAGCTTTCGATTGAACCGCCGTTAGCTAATGACAAAGTCTCTGCTACTCGCCTTGCAGTAAGAATAATCAATCAAGTCATCCTTGTTGGAGGTATTTCGGAAGCAGAGCGAATTACTAGCCCTGATCGTGCAGTTCTTATAATGAAGCCTTCGCGTAACCAAAAATTTATAAGAGTGTGTCCTGAATGATGAATGGACAGGGGAAATGAAAGTCGAAAACGAATAGTTTCATACTCGGGACTATCGTTAAATCGTACATATTCATCAATAGGGTTTCACCATGACAATTTTCGGTAGCCTATACCGTTTAGATCTGTCAATTGTCGTGGCACTCCGCAATACTCGTCATCAAGTCAACGGCACCACCTTTTGCCCTTACAGCTTCTGGGGTTGCCGTGCTTTGAAAAGATGCTTGATGCGATAAGTCCAAGTCAAATCGGTTTTCATGATTTTCGAACAAATGGCCTTTTGCTTCCAGCAACGGAACAGAAATCTGTGCAGACGGGTCTTCCGCTCCACCGAGGCCCGCACAAGAGGTACAATGAAGTGGTAATTGCGCGAGTTGGTCGTATCGAGCAGGAATGGTCTCAATCGCGAAAGCGGGGAAGCCGTAATGCTAATGAAGTTGCGCTGAGTAGAATGAATTGGCTAACGGCCGCACTTCGCAAACGGCTGATTACTGGCCGCACGATAGATAACCGAATGGTGCTCAACAATCGTGATCCCGTCGGAACTGGGTTCGACTTTCGCAATCTCGATGCCATGGCTGCTGCTCTCTATGGCGCGACAGCGGACCCGCAGTGATGCTCTTTAGGTCTTAGGCCTACCTACTCGGCAACCTGTGCCAAACTCTCCCAAGACTGGTAGTCAGATGATGCGATCAGGCTAGCTCTGGCCTCGTGGTACTCACGTTCCAATCTGGCAACCATATCTTCAACCGTGCTGACCGATTTGACAGCCCCTACACCTTGGCCCGAACCCCAAATGTCTTTCCACGCTTTTGCTTTGGTATTGCCGCCAGAGCCAAAGTTCATTTTGGAAGGATCGCTTGTGGGTAGGTCGTCAGGATCGAGGCCTGCATTCTCAATTGAACTGCGTAAATAGTTGCCGTGCACACCGGTGAAAAGGTTGGAATACACGATGCCTTCGGCTGAGCCATCAACGATCCCTTGCTTATATGCGGGGTCAGCATTCGCTTCTTTCGTCGCAATGAAGGCGCTGCCAGCATAGCCGAAGTCTGCGCGCATACCCTGAGCTGCCAAGATAGAGGCTCCGTGTGCAATTGATCCGGACAATGCAACTAGGCCATCAAACCACTCGCGGATCTCCTGCATTAAGGCAAAAGGCGATTGAGTGCCCGCATGGCCACCGGCCCCGGCCGCAACCGGGATAAGTCCATCAGCGCCTTTCTCGATACCTTTGTTTGCAAAACGATTGTTGATCACATCGTGCATAGTGATGCCGCCCCAGTTGCGCACGGCATCGAATATCTCGGTGCGCGCACCAAGTGAGGTTATGACCATAGGAACCTGCCACTTCTCACAGGTAGCCATATCCGCCATCACGCGGTCATTGGACTTATGTACAATCTGATTCACAGCATAGGGTGCAGCTGGGCGATCTGGATTTTCGCGATTATGTTTTGCGAGTTCTTCGGTGATTTGGTGTAGCCACTCATCAAGTAGAGTTTGTGGTCTCGCGTTAAGGGCAGGAAAACTTCCGATAATGCCCGCTTTGCACTGTGCAATAACGAGTTCAGGCCCGGAAACAATGAACAGTGGCGATCCAATCAGCGGCAGACGAAGGCGATCAAATGGGGCGGGAAGTGGCATTGCGGATGTCTCCTGATGTGCTGAGCCGCGGTAAGTTGCCGGATGCAACTAAGCAAGTGCCTCTTTAAGCGAATAGAAGCGAGTCGCGTTCCTGGCATAAAGGGCGGTTTTTTCCTCTGCGCTTGCGCCTGAAGTTATCCGTTTGAATGCATTCCAAAGGACCGGGTAGGTCGCTCCCCACCGGTCGACGGGATAATTGCTTTCAAACATCGCCCTGTCTGTCCCGAACGCTTCGATGCAGGTTTCGATATAGGGCTTCCAGAGTTGGGCAAGTTCAACAGATCCCACTCCAGCAGCGGGCCCTTGTTCGGGCATTGCGCAATTGTGCATGGCAAGTCCGCCCAATTTCACCATCACGTTTGCGCACTTGCCCAACTCCAAGATCGCTTCTCGCCAGACTGGGAAACGTTCTTCTAAGCGGTCCTCATAGCTCGCATTGCCAAGCGGCGTACCGCAATGATCAAGGCAAATTGGTGTGTCGGGAAATTCCCTTGCAAGTTCGGTCACATCGTTGATTTGTGGTTCGAGGATCCATGCATCAAAGCTCATTCCCCTCTTGCCAAGTTCAGCAAACCCCTCCCGGAATGTAGCATCACGGTAAAGTTGAGGAGGGGCATGAAACGGAGGGCCAAGCACTTTTGGATCTTCATCCCAGGCGCCCTGATGCCGGATGCCTTTGAACCGCTGCGGTGAAGCGGCCTTTAGCGCATCGAGAACTTCGCCAACCTCAGTGCCCCTCAACAAATCTGCATGGCCAACGATGCCAGCACAAAGCCGTGTTTCACCGTAAAGTCCGCTTGCAGATTGTGCTGCAATGCCATTCACAAATTCAACTTCGCCAACTGGCTTTAAAGCATCGCCATAGCCAGAATTGTAGAACGCCCCGCATTCCATGAAAACGGTGCCGATTATATTGTGCCCGCTGTTGGCTACTTCTGAATGAAACTGATCAAAGGTGTAGTACGCTGCCGGTATTAGGGTTTCGATAAATCTGTGCCTAGGTTCAGGAAACATGGGCAGCATTGGCCGCAAATCCCACAAGTGGTGGTGCGGGTCGACGATCGGCAAATCCGGTTCAAGGATTGGTTCCAAAGCGGGATCAGTCATTGCACAAGCCTTTCAAGATTTAAGCGGTCGAGATCATTCCGCCATCCAGCGCAATCGTCTTGCCTGTAAGCCATGCTGATGCGCGTGAACTTAGATAGATTGCTGTTCCGGCGATATCTTCAGGCTGGCCCATCCGACGACGCGGTATGCTTTTGAGCGCAGCATCCACCATGCCGTCATTTTCGACGATCTGTTTGGTCATATCGCTTGGGAATAGGCCCGGTGCGATCGCGTTCACATTGATATGGCTGGATGCAAGATCGGTGGCGAGGTGTTCAGTCAAATGGATGACGCCCGATTTACTCGCTGAGTAAGCGTATGTCGGCATCCCCGAGTTACGAATGCCGTTGATCGATGCGATGTTGATGATGCGTGCAGGGGTTTCGGCGGTGCCTGCCGCCTTCAAAAGCGGGATGAATTTCTGCGCCGTAAAGAATACCGATTTGATGTTGATATCCATCACCTTGTCCCATCCTTTTTCTGGGAACTGTTCGAGTGGGGCTGCCCAGTTGGCTCCGGCATTGTTGATCAGAATATCAATTGAGTCTTCGTGATTGGAGACTTCGGCAACCAGTGCCTCAATCCCTTCAACTTTCGACATGTCTGCCTGAATAGCGATGCATGTTCCATATTGTGAAAGTTCTTGGGCCTTGGCCTCAAGACGTTCCAATTTGCGGGCGGTGATATAGACCCTTGCGCCATTCATAAGCAGTCCTTTGGCCATCATTGCGCCAATCCCGCTTGAACCGCCGGTAATCACAGCGGTTTTGCCTGAAACGTCGAAAAGGTCTTTCATATCTTTGGTCCACTTTTGTCTGTGTGTGGGAAAATCAGCTTGTCACAATTGAGTTTGCAGCACTCAGAACAGCGCGCACACTTGCTGTTGCCACGTCTTCATCGATGCCGCAGCCCCATACAATTCTGCCATTGCTTTCGCACTTAAGGTAAGCCGCAGCGCGCGCTTCGCGCCCTGATCCCAGTGCATGCTCGGTGTAGTCGAGCACTCGAATATCAAGGTCGAATGCGGCTTCAAACGTGCTGACTACGCTGGATATGAGGCCGTTGCCGCGGCCAGAAACGCTTTGTTCACCGCCTTCAACCGCAATCTTGCCTGCGAACATACGGGTTCCATCAGCAGCGCGGCTTTCTTCGTAATCGACCAATTGGAAGTGTTTGTCAGTAGTTTGGACGTGATAGGCCGCTTTGAAAGCGTCCCAGATATCAGCTGGGTTCAGCTCGCGCCCAAGTTTGTCAGCCAAATGCTGGACGTGTTTGGAAAAGTCCGCTTGCATTTTCTTGGGCAGCTTTAGCCCCTGATCTTGCTCCAGAACCCAGGCGAAGCCGCCTTTACCGCTTTGTGAATTGACGCGGATGACCGCTTCATAATCCCGACCTAAATCCGCGGGGTCGATGGGAAGGTAGGGAACACGCCATTGTTCGTCGTTTTGGGAGGAGTCTGCTTCAAAACCCTTCTTGATCGCATCTTGATGGCTTCCGGAGAATGCCGTGTAGACCAATTCACCTCCATAAGGGTGACGTTGATGGACAGGCAGGTCGTTGCAGTATTCAACCGTCTCGATCACCCTATCGATATCGGAGAAATCGAGGCCAGGATCAACGCCCTGTGTGTAGAGATTCAAGGCCATCGTCACGAGGCAGCAATTGCCCGTGCGTTCACCATTGCCAAACAAGCATCCCTCAACCCTGTCTGCGCCCGCCATCAATCCCAATTCCGCAGCAGCAACACCTGTCCCGCGATCATTGTGAGTGTGGAGTGAGATAACCGCGCTGTCACGATTGGGCAGGTTTTGGCAGAAGTACTCAATCTGATCGGCGTAGATATTGGGCGTCGCAGCTTCGACTGTTGCGGGCAGATTGAGAATGATGGGCTTTTCAGGGGAGGGCTGAAGCACCTCCATAACAGCCGCGCACACTTCAATCGAAAACTCGAGCTCTGCGGTTGAGAATGTTTCGGGCGAGTACTGAAAATGCCAGTCTGTACCGGGGCGCTCAGCAGCACAATCTCGCATCACTTTTGCGCCATGAGCTGCGATTTCGCGCACTTCGTTTTTCGACATCCGAAACACGATATCGCGCCATGCCGGGCTTACCGCGTTGTAAAGATGGACGATCGCCGAATGCGCACCTTCAAGGCTTTCGAAAGAAGTGCGGATCAGGTCCTCTCGGCTCTGTGTAAGCACTTGGACGGTCACGTCGTCGGGAATTTTGCCGTTTTTCACGAGACCGGAGATGAAATCGAATTCCGTTGCGCCTGCACTTGGAAATCCAATCTCGATTTCCTTCACGCCAATTTCGACGAGCAGATCAAAGAAGCGCTGTTTCTTGACGGCATCCATGGGATCGATGATCGACTGATTGCCGTCGCGCAAATCAGTGGAAAGCCATCGCGGAGCTTTTTCAATCAGGCGACTTGGCCACTGGCGATTGGGCAGATTGATCTGACCAAATGGGGCATACTTTCTTGAAGGCTGCTTCAGCATAGACATGGTGGGATTGGCTCGAATACGAATTGAGGAAAATGCTCGATTTGTCCCTTGAACGTCAGCAAGCGGCCAATCGGTCCGCGCGCGGTTACGCCCAAGGGCGAATAAGTCGTAGAAGCAATCCGGTTTGTCGCATCATGGCTTAACTCTTGAGGGAATTTTGTTCTGGGTGCAAGCAGCCCCTTAACACAAAAAAATTAGGTGGGGCTGTAACCAAGCCTTCCTCGCATGCGAAATGGGTTGTGTCGCCGGCGATCAGGCTGCTGGCAGAAAACCCCCAGGAGGACCAAATCATGAAACGTTCAATCTTTGCAATCGCACTTTTGGCCACAGTCGCAGCATGCGGCGCCCCTGCAGCAGAAGCTCCTGCTGAAACTGAAGAAGCGGCGGAAGCGACCACACAAGCCGCGGTTTACGCTGATCTTGGTGGCGATGCCACTGGACCGGTTTACCGCAAGGCGAAAGCCGATACACTCGCCGTGTCAGGTTATGATGTAGTCAGCTATTTCACAGGTGATGGTGTTCCGGTCGAAGGCACCGAAGAATTCACTGTGAAATACCAAGGATACGACTATCGCTTCGCCAATGAAGTCAATGCGAAAGCGTTCATTGAAGATCCTGATAAATATGCACCCGCATATGGCGGATATTGCGCATGGGCAATCGGTGCCAATGATGCGCTCGCACCGGGTGATCCGAAAGTTTATGAAATTGTGGATGGAACGCTCTATCTAAACTTCAACGATGATGTTCAGAGTCGTTGGCAGGAAGATAAGCCCGGCTTTATCGCTAGCGCCGACACGAACTATCCAACCCACTCACCGGATGAGCATTATCAAGACTAAGTCTCGCTCATCCTAAAAATGAACCCCGCAGCTCATCTAAGTTGCGGGGTTTTCTTTTGCGCAAAAGCGATTTGATCAACCGCACCGCGCATCGCGAACGATGTTGCCATTATCGAGCATGATGTTGAGCCGCGGGCTCGTCGGATCTGGCCGGATGAATTCACTGCCTGCCGGAATAAATCGGATCTCACTGGCGCCAATTGCCGCGGCGACTATCTGGGACTGGACATCATCGGTTGCTTCTTGTCCAATGAACGCACCCATTGCATTGGCAGCGCAAGTTGCGCTTTCCGGATCGGTTGCTGTCCCGGGTGCATAGGCACCCTGTGCCGCCCCTTCGAGCGGTTCTGCAACCGTTGGTGCGACAGTTCCTTCAGGTGTGGGCGCAGGTTTGTTTGCATTGATCCGCGCAGCAAAGTCATCCGCCTCACTCTTGGAATTGGTTTGCTGTGTTGGGCCGCCGCATGCCGCCAAACCGATCAGGGCAATGGGAGCGAAGATGGGTGCGTATCTTGTCATTGTGTGTTTTCTCTTCTCAACAGCATCGCATGGCAATGGCCCGCATTCCTTTACAGGATCATGACAGATTGTTCCGCCGATCATCGCAGCCTGATCCGGTCCTGGGTTAGTTGATCCACACTCTTGACCCCCATCAATCGCATTCCGCGCTCTATCTCGTCCTGCAAAATCGACAGCGCGCGCTCAACGCCTTCTTGTCCTGCAGCGGCGAGTGCATAGAGATACAGACGTCCTCCAGAAGCCGCCGTAGCTCCGGAACATAGCGCCTTTAAGGCGTGCGTTCCTCGTCGGATGCCCCCATCGCAGATAATCTCAATTTGACCGCCCACCGCATCGACTATTTCTGGAATTTGGTCGAATGGGGAACGGCTGCCATCCAGTTGCCTTCCGCCATGATTGGAGATCATGATGGCATCTGCGCCCATATCCACTGCACGCTTTGCATCGGCCGCACTCATCACGCCTTTCAGAACGAAAGTACCAGCCCATTGGTCGCGAATCCTAGAGGCGGTATCCCAATTCATGGATGTGTCGAGCATGGTGTTGAAGTATTCTGCGATGCTTACAGCTTTGCTGGAACCTTCGCTGACATGCGTATCGAGATTTGGTAGGCGAAACTTTTCGCGAAACAGATAATCAAGCGTCCAGCGTGGACGAGTGGCATAGCTCAGCACACTTGAAGGCGTGAAGCGGGGCGGGGTGGTAAAGCCGGACCGGAGGCATCTTTCTCGCTTCCCCGAAACGATCGTGTCTACGGTAAGCGCCAACGCATCAAATCCTGATTGCTGGCATCGCTCAATCATGTGCGTGTTTAGGCCATCGTCTTTGTGGACGTAGAGCTGAAACATTTTTGGCCCATCAGTCAGTGCGGCTATTTCCTCAATGGAGCGAGTAGCAAGGCTGGAGATGCCAAACCAAAGGCCAAATTTTTCGGCTGCCTTGGCAACCGCCGTTTCGCCTTGCCAGTGAAAGGCGCGCTGCACCGCAGTTGGCGAAAGGATCAGGGGAAGGGCGCTTTTGCGGCCCAGGATCGTGCTGGATGTGTTGATACTCTCAACCCCTGCCAGGACATCGGGCACCAGATCGACACGCTCATAGGCAGCCGTGTTTTGCGCTTTGGTCAATTCATCATCAGCCGCGCCATCAATGTAGTCGAACACGGGGAAGGGCAGGCGGGACTTCGCCAGCCGTCTGAAATCATCAATATTATGGCAGTCTGAAAGCCGCATCGTCGTTGTACAATCCTGAGTTTTCCTGCGCTTTGCCCGATTGCGATTTCGAAGTCGAGAAACGCTATTGAACTCGCGCCGAGCAGTCGAATCAAAAAAAAATTCGATCAAGTGTCACCAACTGCAGATGCTGCGCGAACACTACAATGTGCGCGGCCATCTGGCGGTACTCAGGAGCATAGGTCAGTTCCCCTGCTGGCCAATACCCCCCCTGACGCCCCTTTCCTGACTTGCCGTTCGGATGGTCGCAGCACTCCAGTCAATCAGACTGGGCTAGGAATCAAGGAGACCCCCGATGAAAGTTAAACACCTTGCTTTGGCACTCGCTGCTCTTGCAGCACCTATCACGATCGCCGCACCGCTCAATGCAGATGGCGGTATTTTTGTAGGCGTTGAAGGCGCAAGTATCGCCGTGAGCGGATACGACACGGTCAGCTATTTCCAGGGAAATGGTAAGCCACTGAAGGGCAGCGCAAAATTTGCCGTGAAGCATGACGGTGCCGTTTGGCATTTTGCGAGCCAGGAAAACGCCAATGCCTTTAAGGCTGACCCTGAGGCATACGCACCGCAATATGGCGGGCATTGTGCATGGGCGATGAGCCGTGGTTCACTCGCACCGGGAGACCCCACGCTGTTCAAAATTCATGGCGGGAAACTGTACCTGAATTTCAATCAGAACGTGCAGAAGACTTGGCTTGGTGATGTCGATGGCTTCATCGCCAAATCCGATCCTGCTTGGACCAAAATCCCTGACGGCAAAAAGTTCGGCGACTGATCAATTGCCAACCCCAAAAGCAATCTACCCTATTTGAGAGGAAATCCTCATGTCTAATTCGAAGTCTTTAGCGAAAATGTTGATGGTTGCAGGCGGCCTAGCCGTTGCCACAGCGGGCGCACCTGCAGCAGCAAATGGCCCATGCGGTGCGAGTTTTTCAAACAGTTCATATTCATCATCTGAACGCGCCAAAGCACGCGCAGAACGCAAAGCGCGCAAGCAAGCCAAGAAACGCGCCAAATGTGCAGCGGCTGCGTGCGCGGCTGCGTGCGCGGCTGCGGCTTGCGCGGCTTCGGCCTGTGAAGGGTCGGCTTGCTCGGCGTCTGCTTGCTCAGCTTCAGCTTGTGCAGCTTCGGCCTGTGCCGCTGCAGCTTGCTCAGCATCTGCTTGCGCTCCTGCTGCTTGCGCCGCTGCTGATTGCGCACCCGCTGGCTGCGCTGCAGCAGCATGTGCCCCTGCTGCTTGCGCTGCAGATGATTGTTCCGCTTCGTCTTGCGCACCAAATGCCTGACGGTGCGCGGCTTGGTGTGGCCGGTGAGAGTTCCTCCTATTCTCTCGGTCACACCATTTTTGTTTGACTAGAACGCGGACTTTGCTGGATTTGAAGCTTGCAAAGCCCAAATCAGGAGGAAGTACATTCGCCCGCATTTTTCCCTATGGAATCAGTGCGGGCGTTTTCTTGCGCAATCAGCAATCGGGCAAAACGCCGCTTTGTCGCACGCGCAGCTCTTCCAATGTGTATCGCTTGGTTGGCTCCAATGCGGGGCAGGGCTTGTATGATGGGTCTTGCGACAGACAGCCAGCGCCGCAGATCATGTTTGCAACCGGTCCATTGGCGTCAATGTGCCAGAAACGTCCACCCGGCGTTGCGACGTAACCATCCATCCCCGATCCCGCATCATTTACAAGATCAAGAACCGATGGCACTTCGCTATCATACGCGTCATTTTGGGAAGCGTGCGTGTGAAAGCTGGCAACAGGGCGCATTCCCGGTTCGTCGAAATAGCTTATGCCGCAGCTGGCTTCATCGCCAATTCGGGGGCGAGTGGCGCCAAGTGTTCCGCCCTCTTCCTCGAAGATGATCCCGCACAGCTCAATGTCTTCTGCGAAGGATTGCTCTTGCAGGGCATCCAATTCGCTTCGGGCAAATTCTTGCACTTCGGCTTGCGTCACCGTGATGACGAAATCCTCGGGGCCTTTCACGTTCAGATAAGCGCGAACGACAATGATGGCGACGATAATCGCCATCACGCCGTAGATAAAAGGGGCGGTGCGTTCATTCATGCAAGCGCCCCTTTTCGCTTAGTTCTTTTCTTTATCGACCAGCTTGTTGGCACTGATCCAAGGCATCATCGCCCGCAATTCGGCACCCGTCTTCTCAATCGGGTGAGCTTCTGCGGCTTTACGGGACGCCTTGAGTTCAGGTTGGCCTGCGCGATTGTCCAGAACGAAGTCTTTGACAAATCGTCCGGCTTGAATGTCGGCAAGCACACGTTTCATTTCGGCTTTCGTTTCATCAGTAATGATGCGCGGCCCGGTTTTGATGTCGCCATATTCGGCTGTGTTGCTGATTGAGTAGCGCATATTGGCAATGCCGCCTTCGTACAGAAGATCGACGATTAGTTTGGTTTCGTGCAGGCACTCAAAATAGGCCATTTCAGGTGCGTAACCAGCTTCTGTGAGAGTTTCGAAACCAGCTTGGATCAGATGCGTGATCCCGCCGCATAGAACCGCTTGTTCACCAAACAAATCGGTTTCGCATTCTTCGCGGAAATTGGTTTCGATAATGCCAGAACGGCCACCACCGACCCCGCTTGCGTAGGCCAGTGCAACATCGTGCGCTGCGCCGCTTGCGTCTTGGTGGATTGCAATCAGGCAGGGAACGCCGCCGCCGCGGCTATATTCAGAGCGAACAGTGTGGCCGGGGCCTTTTGGGGCGATCATAATCACATCGATATCGGATTGCGGTTCGATAAGGCCGAAATGAATGTTGAGACCATGGGCGAAAGCCAAGGCGCTTCCCGGCTTCATGTGGCCGTGCACATTGTCAGCATAGATCGCTGCCTGGTGTTCATCAGGGGCAAGGATCATAAGAATATCAGCCCACTTGGCAGCGTCAGTGTTCGACAGCACTTTAAAGCCCGCAGCCTCAGCTTTTTTCGCAGTCGCAGACCCTTCGCGCAGCGCAATGGCAACATCTGCGACACCGCTATCGCGCAGGTTTTGCGCATGAGCATGGCCTTGTGAGCCATAGCCAAGCACAGCGATTTTCTTTTGCTTGATCAAGCCAAGATCAGCGTCTGCGTCGTAATAGACTTTCATTAAAGAGAATTCCTTTTTGGATATCAAAAAAATTGAACTGGGTTAGGTCGTGCCACCGGCGCCGCGCATCATGCCCACCACGCCTGAACGCCCAACAGAGACAAGCCCAAGTTCGCGCATAAGAGCGATAAAGCTGTCAATTTTGTCCGGCGCACCAGTGAGTTCAAAAACAAAGCTTTCTATGGTGGTATCGACGATATTGGCACGGAACACTTCGGCAATCCGCAGGGCCTCGACGCGCTTTTCGCCTTTGCCAGCGACCTTAACGAGTGCCAGTTCGCGCTCCACATGCGGCCCGGCGGCGGTAAGATCGATCACTTTGTGCACGGGAACCAAACGATCCAGTTGTGCCTCAATCTGGTCGATCACTTCGGGCGGACCCTTGGTCACAATCGTGATGCGACTGACGGCATGGTCATCTGAGATATCGGCCACCGTCAAACTGTCGATGTTATAGCCGCGTGCGGTGAACATACCGGTGATCTTAGCAAGAATGCCGGGTTCATTATCGACCGTTACAGCAAGTACATGGCGCTCTGTTTCCGCGCTTTTGATTTTCATGTCGGTAAGACTTTCCTGATGCGCTTTACGTTTTAGACCAAGGCTTTCGCTTCGTCATCCATCGTGCCTTCAACGCTATCGCCGTGAAGCAGCATCTCGGTATGAGCAGCACCAGATGGGATCATGGGCAGGCAGTTGGCATCGGGTGCGACCAGGCAGTCAACAATAACCGGGCCATTGTGTTCGACCATGGCTTTAATCCCAGCATCCAGTTCATCCTCGCCATGGATGCGGATGCCTTTCCACCCATATGCTTCTGCAAGTGCCACAAAGTCTGGCAGGCTGTCCGAATAGCTGTTTGAATACCGACTTTCATAGGTCAGTTCCTGCCACTGGCGAACCATGCCCATGTATTCGTTGTTCAGAATAAAGACTTTGACAGGCAGACGATACTGCGAGGCAGTCCCTAGTTCCTGAATGTTCATCTGGATCGACGCCTCGCCCGCAATGTCGATCACCAAAGCGTCTGGATTGCCCAATTGCGCGCCTATCGCTGCGGGAAGGCCGTATCCCATTGTCCCAAGGCCGCCGGACGTGAGCCATTTGTTTGGATCTTCAAATCCAAAATATTGCGCAGCCCACATTTGGTGTTGGCCGACTTCGGTGGTGATGATCGGCGATTTTTCATGCGTCAAAGCATGCAGTCGCTCCACCGCCTTTTGCGGCATGATCATGTCGGGATGCTTTTTCGACTTAGAGGGATAGGTAAGGCATTCGCGCGCTCGCCAACCCGCGATCCGAGCTTTCCATTCGCCCATATATTTCGCCTTGCGGCTGCCCCAGGCTTCTATCATTTGTTCGATGACAGTTGCGCAATCGCCAATGATACCAAGGTCGACAGGCACCGTCTTGTTGATTGAAGAGCGATCGATATCGATGTGGATCTTCTTCGAGCCGGGCGAAAACGCATCGAGCCTTCCGGTCACACGATCATCAAACCGCGCGCCAATGCAAACCATCACATCGCACTGGTTCATCGCCATATTGGCTTCGTATGTACCATGCATGCCCAGCATCCCTAACCAATCGGGATGTTCAGACGGGAAGGCGCCAAGACCCATAAGGGTAGAGGTTGTCGGTGCGCCCGTGATATCCTGAAACCTGCGCAGCAACTCGCTCGCTTCGGGTCCGGAATTGATAACGCCGCCGCCGGTGTAAAAAATTGGCCGCTCTGCATTGGCAATCATCTCAACAGCCTCTGCGATCTGCTCTGGTGGAGCAACCATTTGCGGCGTGTAGCGATGAGAGGCCGTTAGCTTTGTCGCGCGGCTTTTGGACGGCACAGCGATCTGCACGTCTTTTGGAATGTCGATAACGACAGGGCCGGGGCGCCCGGTCGTCGCAATGCAAAATGCTTCTTCGATAGTCGCTGCAAGATCGGACGGATCGTTGACTAGATAGTTATGCTTTGTGCAGTGGCGAGTGATGCCGACGGTATCGGCCTCTTGGAAAGCATCGGTCCCGATCAGCGCAGTTGGGACTTGGCCGGTGAGAACGACCATGGGAATCGAATCCATCCATGCATCAGCAATCCCTGTTACCGCATTGGTTGCGCCGGGGCCTGATGTAACCAGAACCACGCCGGGCTTGCCGGTTGCGCGCGCATAGCCTTCTGCTGCGTGCGCTGCGCCTGCTTCGTGACGGACAAGGATATGGCGAATGCGTTCATCGCCGAACAGTTCGTCATAAATTGGCAGAACTGCCCCGCCAGGATAGCCGAAAACATATTCGACCCCCTGATTGACCAAGCCTTCTACCAAGATTGCGGCACCTGATGGTTGCGCCACCATTTCATTCTCCACGAACGTATAAAAAAGGCCCGATGCTTGTAATTCGCATCAGGCCGACTTCGACTTCTTATTTGATTAAGACGTCAGATCAACCTGATATTCCTCACTAGGCTTACCACAATCACTGTCTTAACCTTTCTGCTTAATTCGCCGCTTGACGGATATCTTTGCGACCCAAAGGGCTTTGTCCACTAAGTACATCCTTATGACAGGCTCCTTGGTGGGATGGAAGCACCCTTTATCGATATAATCTGACGTGTCAATTCCTACTTTTGAAATAATCCTGCAAAAATTACGGTAAGATCAATCTGTTTATTTCCATCATTGATTGCAATTCGAGGCCATTCAGCGTCAAGTTGATTGCGGAACCAGGTGAATTGCCGTTTTGCGTAATTGCGGGTGGATTGCTGGGCACCGATGATCGCATCGGCCATTGAAAGCCTTCCTGCGAGGTATTCGCTCAATTCTGGCACACCGATTGCGCGCAAAACAGGAAGGCCATCATCAAGATTGCGGGCCAGCAACGCCTCGACTTCTTCAACCGCGCCGTTCTCGACCATTTCGCCAAACCGCTGATCACAACGACGATAGACCCATTCGCGTTCCGGTTCGAGCACGGCGGGGTGCAACGTAATGTGTTCTGCAATCCCGCCGCTTTTCGACAATTGCCATTCGCCCAAAGTCACTCCAGTTGATCGCTTCACTTCCAAAGCGCGGGCAATGCGTTGGCTGTCCGCTGGGTTGAGATCAGCAGCGCGTTCCGGGTCCTCGATTTGAAGCGCGGCATAGGCTGCTTGCGTTGATAGTTCCCGCGTGGCGGTGCGTACAGCCGGATCGATTTCAGGGATGGGCGCAATCCCTTCGAGCAGTACTTTGAAATAGAGCCCGGTGCCGCCAACCAAAATCGGCACCTCGCCCGCATTATGGCAGGCAGCGATTTCGTCTTTCGCGCGCTTGGCCCAATCCGCTGCGGAACAGGCCCAAGCGCCATCCCATGCCCCAAACAAGCGATGATCAATACCGCCCATCTCTTTTGTCGTAGGGCGAGCGGATAGGACCGACAGGTCAGAATAAACCTGCGCGCTGTCTGCATTGATGATGACGCCCGTTTTGCCTGCTTTTTTAAGCGCTTTTGCAAGGTCAACCGCCAATGCGCTCTTGCCGCTGGCGGTAGGGCCTGCGATGAGCGCGACCGGATTTGAATTTGGAGTGTCTAAAGTGCTCATAGCGCGGCTGATAGCAGACGCAGAAAGATTGGCCACACAGCTTAGCGACCTTGGTGCGGCGTTGGGCGGGGCAGGAGTTTCGCCTCTTGCCTTGAATGGCGTGCAGATGGTTGTACCGCATGACGATGCCGCGCAGCTTCGGACCGGGCTGGATAGCTATTTCCCAGAATCCGATTGGCTGATTGGCAAAGATGAAATCAGAATCCCAAACGTCTTCGTCTCCGACATGGATTCGACCATGATCGGGCAGGAATGCATCGATGAACTGGCCGATTATGCCGGCCTGAAAGATAAGATCGCCGACATCACCGAACGCGCGATGCAGGGCGAGTTGGATTTTGAAGATGCGCTGAAAGAACGTGTCACACTGCTAAAAGGCCTTCCAGAAGACGCGATTGAGCAATGCTTAGCAGAGCGCATCAGAGCCAATCCGGGCGCGCGCACTTTGGTCCAGACGCTGAAATCCAAAGGATGCAAAACTGTATTGGTAACGGGCGGCTTTCACCATTTCGCTGACCGCGTGGGCGAAGAATTGGGCTTTGATCTTGTGGTCGGTAACAGGCTCGAAGTCGCAAATGGCAAGCTGACCGGCCAGCTTGAAGGCGCAATCGTAGATAGCACCACCAAGCGCCAAGTTTTAGAACAAGAAGCCGGCGTGCTCGACACTCGCCCATGGACGCTCGCAATCGGTGATGGCGCGAATGATATCCCGATGATCGAAGCGGCTACTTATGGCTTCGCCTATCATGCCAAACCCAAAGCAAAAGCCGCTTCTGATGGCGTAATTGATAAGGGCGATCTGACTGGCGTGCTCAGCCTATTGGGCATTTCCGAGAATGAGTGGGTGCGCGACTAAAGCCAGCTTGAAATCTGGCTCAATGGCTTCTTCTTCAGGGCGTGTGCCGGAACGGTCGCATCGGGGGTAGGGTGGCCCACCACGACGATCATCAAAGGCTTTTCCCATTCAGGGCGCTCGCATGCCTCGCGTAAAAATCCCATGGGGGAGGGCGTGTGGGTCAGAGTTGCTAGCCCCGCTTCGTGCAATGTTGCGATCAGCATTCCGCAGGCAATGCCGACGCTTTCGTTGACGTAGTAATTTTGGGTCTTGCCGTCCTCTTCGATCCCGCCCTTACGCTGGGCAAAGACGACGATGAGGTAAGGCGCGGTTTCCAAGAATGGCTTGTCCGCATCGGTGCCGAGGTCTTTGAGCGCGCCCAGCCATTCTTCTGACGCTTTGGGATCGTCTCCATCTTCACCATAGAAACGGCGTTCTTCGGCTTCAGCAGCTTCGCGAATGGCGCGCTTTTTCTCTTCGCTTTCAATAACGGCGAAATGCCACGGCTGATGGTTTGCTCCATTGGGCGCAGTGCCTGCGGCCTCGATAGCGGCCTCGATAACTTCACGGGGCACACTTTCGTCTGAGAAATAACGGCAAGTGCGCCTCTCCTTCAATCGATCGCGCAGCGCTTCGGCTTTCTCAATGCTCTCGCTGTCGATGAGTTTGGGCAGAGAATAGGGAATGGTTTCGTGGTCACGCATAGTGCGCGCTATCCGCTTTCAAAGCGTCACCGTCAACGGTAGTGGACTATTAACTGACATTGGTGTAAGTAGTGAGCATTGAATATAACCAAATGCGATTCGAATGCGGGTCGCACTCAACAAAGAGCTTTTGAAATGTCTGTCCTTGACCTCCCCATCGTTGCCCCAGATCGCCAGACATCGGGATTTGCGCCGCTCAAAGTGCTCCATCACTTTGGGAAGCTGGTTGAGGATAAGGAAGACACAGAGCAGGTCTTTCACATCATCGAAGCGGTAAAGGGTAAGAAAAGCCACAAGCAGGCTCGCGATTTTATTCTCTCGGACGAAGGCCAGCGCTTCCTTCGCGAAGAAACCAACATTCCTGCCATGCTGGATGACCATGCCCGCTGGGCAGATTTGCCGGAAAACAGTGTCGGCAAACGCTACATGGCTTTCATGAAGCGTGAAGGGCTGACTGCTGCTGGTCTGGTAGAAGAAAGCCACAAATTCTCTCCCCCACAAGACCGCCCGCAAGATCAAACACAATGGTATTTCAACCGTCTGCGCGACACGCATGATCTGTTTCACGTCCTAACCGGATATGGCCGTGATGCTCTGGGTGAGGCCTCTTTGCTCGGCTTCTCATACTCTCAGAACTATAACCGCGGTGTGCAATTCATTGCCTTTGCCGCGGCCCGACAGATCAAGAAAACAACCGGCACATCGGCTCCGCTTTACGGCGCAGTTCTTGAAGGACAGCGCCTTGGCGCGACGGCTGCGAAGCTGGCGCATATGGATGTCGAGGCGGTGATGCGCGAAGACATTGATGAAGCGCGCGCACGGATGAATATTGACAAGCCTGTGCTGTATCGCGAATGCCTCAAGCAACTTGAGGAAGAAGGCTTTGCTGAGGAAAGCCTCGCTTTGCAGGACGCGCAAGCCGCCTAACGCGCCATCCCGCGTGACACTTGCCATAAGAGCGCTAATCCCAGATACCCGACGACTGCTGCGCAGATGAACGGCGCACCGGGAAAATACAGCCCCTTGTCATCGGCATAAGCGGCAAACACGCTGGTCATGACGATGGGGCCGAAAATGCTCGTCATGCTCATTGTAGATGCCACCGCGCCTTGCAATTCGCCTTGCGCATCCTCAGCGATCCGCTCGCTCATCATTTGTTGGAGTGCTGGGAAAGTCACACCGGCAACGCTTCCTACAATCACACCTGCTATCATCATGGCGCTGTTAAAAGCGAAAGCGGATATGAGGTAGGATGGCAGGCCGATGACGAGTCCGAGAATGGCGGTGCGCCGCGCGCCGTATCGTTTGATGAGGATGCTGGTAAGGCCAGCTTGAGCCAAAACGACAAGCAGACCATAGATGCCGACGACGATACCAATCTCACCTTCACCCCAATCAAATTTTAGCCGTGTGTAATAAGACCATACGGCCATCGTCGATTGTGCGGCTAATTGCATCAGAAAGATAACGCCTAAGAAGCCAAGCACGATGGGGATTTTAGCCATCTGAAGGACAGTGCCAAATGGATTGGCCCGTGCGATCGTGAAGGCGCGGCGCCGTTCAGGTGGTAAGGTTTCTCGGAGAGCAAAATATCCGATTATGGCTCCGCCAATGCCGAGTGCAGCAGCAGCGAAGAATGGCGCGCGAATTGAGACATCCCCAAGAAAGCCGCCTATGGCTGGCCCAAAAACAAACCCGCTTGCACCTGCTCCGCCCAATATTCCGAACAGTTTCCCCCGATCCTCTGGTCCGGCAAGGTCAGCAATGCACGAATTGGCCGCCGCCCAGCTTGCGCCCATGATGCCTGAGAGAATGCGCCCCACAAACAGCCACCATAAATCAGGCGCGAAGGCCATGATCAGATAATCGATGCCCAATAGGAACACTGTGACAAGCAGAACGGGTCTGCGTCCAAAACGATCTGACAATCCGCCAATAATGGGCGCGAACAGAAATTGCATTGTCGCATAGGCCATCAACAGCCAGCCGCCGATCTGCGCGGTTTGATCTTCGCTGCCGCCCGTAATGCTCTCCAGCAATGACGGCATAACAGGCACAATGAGGCCGATCCCTATCATGTCGATAAACACGATAAAGGCGACGAGGCCTAAGGTGGCTTTGGTTGAGGATTCAGCTGTTGCGCCAGTCACTCTAAAGTGTCTGCATCACGCAATCGCCATAGTCCACGCACAAATGCCAAAGCGCTCCCAATCCAAACGCGCGTATCCACCACTTGGGCACGAGCAGCATCGCGGCAAAGGCAAGGCCGGCTTGCCATCCATGCAGGAGGTGAAACCCGATTGAACAGCGGTTCGGATCGAAAATCGGATCAGCGAGCAGGTGATCGAGATCGATCAGATTGGCGGCTGCGATCACAAGGCCGGCCTGCCACCATCTATCGCGCCATATCAGCCAACCGATGGCAAACGGTATAAGCCAATGCCCGCCATAGTGAAGGATGGGTTGGAGAAGTCCTATTTATGCGAGTCCCAGCGAAGGCTGGGACCTCCTGAGACATGGCGCAAACCATCGGGAGGTCCCAGCCTTCGCTGGGACTCGCGTGTTCGTCACCCCTCCATCCATTCGTCGAAAAAGCTCGTATGCGCAGCTTTCATATCGGCCAGGGTTACGCCTAACACGCTGTCCCCGCCTACTGTGCCGAGCCTTGTGAAGCCCACCAATTCTGCCTCTTCGACATCCGGCCCTTTAGCTACAATGCGATTGAACGCGTCTGCTTTGTCCGGCGAAACTGTGATGACATAACGCGCTTGATCTTCGCCAAACCACCATTGCGCGGGCGTGTAGGCATCGTTTGCGGCAACCTCAGCACCGATACCGCCTGATAGAGCCATCTCAGCCAAAGCCACAGCTAGGCCGCCATCAGACACATCGTGCACCGCGTTCAGCAATCCTTCGCCGATCAACTTGCGCACGATCTGGCCTGCGCCAAATTCGGCTGCGAGATTAACCGGCGGCGCACGACCTTCATCGCGGCCCTTTACGACATCAAGCCAAAGCGATTTGCCAAGATGCGAGCGGGTTGGGTCAGGTTTGGCCCAAAACTCAGGCGCGACGAGGTAGATCGCATCGCCTTCCGCCTTGAATGCGCTGGTGACCATGCTGGCAGCGTTATCAATAATGCCGACGCCGCCAATTGCAGGAGTGGGCAGGATCGCGCTGCCGCCGCCTGTCGCCTTGCTCTCATTATAGAGCGACACATTGCCCGACACGATTGGGAAATCCAATGCGCGGCAGGCATCGCCCATGCCTTCCAGAGCGTGGACGAACTGCGCCATGATTTCGGGCCGCTGCGGGTTTGCGAAATTCAAGCAATTGGTCACCGCAAGGGGCCTCGCGCCCACTGCGCATAGGTTGCGGTAGGCTTCCGCAATTGCTTGTTTGCCGCCCTCGTATGGGTCGGCATGGACATAGCGGGGGGTACAATCGGTGGACAGCGCGAGCGCTTTGTCGGTCCCATGCACGCGGACAACGCCAGCATCGCCGCCTGTTTGCAGCGTGTCACCCATCACTTGGCTGTCATATTGCTCAGAAATCCATGCACGAGAGGCAAGGGCGGGGGACGCCATCAGCTTCAGCAAATCTGCACCCGCATCTTCGGTATCGGGCACATCTGCCATGGGCTTGATTTCGGCCCATGTGGTGTATTCCTTTTTCGACAGATACGGCCGATCATATTCAGGCGCATCCGCTGCGAGCGGACCGAGCGGAACATCGCACACCACTTCGCCGCCAAATTCGAGGACCATGTGCTGTGTGTCGGTAACTTCGCCGATAATGGCAAAGTCCAATTCCCACTTCTCAAAGATCGCCTGCGCCATGGCCTCTTTGCCGGGTTTCAGCACCATCAGCATGCGCTCTTGGCTCTCGCTGAGCATCATTTCGTAAGGGGTCATCCCCTCTTCGCGGCAGGGCACTTTATCCATGTCGAGCCTGATGCCCGCCTTGCCATTGGTCGCCATTTCGACGCTGGAGGAAGTAAGACCCGCTGCACCCATATCCTGAATAGCGACAATCGCATCGGTCGCCATCAACTCAAGACACGCCTCGATCAGCAGCTTTTCCGTAAACGGATCGCCCACTTGCACGGTGGGCCGCTTGGCCTCGGCATCTTCCTCAAAATCGGCACTCGCCATGGTTGCGCCGTGGATACCGTCGCGGCCTGTTTTAGAACCCACATAGACGATCGGATTGCCCACACCTGTGGCAGCGGAATAGAAAATCTTATCCGCATCCGCGACGCCCACTGTCATCGCGTTAACAAGGATATTGCCATCATAGGCGGGGTGGAAATTTGTTTCCCCGCACACTGTCGGCACGCCCACGCAATTGCCGTATCCGCCAATCCCGGCAACCACACCTTGCACCAAATGCTTCATCTTGGGGTGTTCTGGCCGTCCGAACCTTAATGCATTGGCATTCGCCACAGGCCGAGCGCCCATCGTAAAGACATCGCGAAGGATACCGCCGACGCCTGTTGCCGCGCCCTGATACGGTTCGATGTAAGAGGGGTGGTTGTGGCTCTCCATTTTGAAGATCGCAGCCTGACCGTCACCAATGTCGATAACGCCTGCATTCTCTCCGGGTCCGCAGATCACCCAAGGCGCTTCGGTGGGAAGCTTTCTGAGATGCAAGCGCGATGATTTGTAGCTGCAATGCTCTGACCACATCACCGAAAAGATGCCGAGCTCAACCAAATTGGGCTCTCGTCCAAGCCCTGTAAGCACGCGCTCATACTCTTCCAGGCTAAGTCCGTGCTGCTCGACGATTTCCGGGGTGATGGCTTGGGGAGATTCGGTCATGCCCAAGCCCATAAGTCAGCGCGATCCAGAGGCCAAGCCAGCTTTGCGCAACCCATAGCGGTTCTCCCCAAGCCACCACGCCATTGCGGTCAAAATACCAAACGCCAACAGTGCTTGGGCATAAATCATCGGTCCTGCACTTTCGGGATGGGGGGCAAACCAGTTGACCGCTTGGACGAACAGCAGCGTGCTGATCAGAACCAATGGCGGGAGAAGGGGGCCTTTGCTTCGGCGGATGTAAATTAGAAAAGCCCCGACGGTGATCCCAATTTCTAACGGCATCCCAATTGCGGGGAAATTCCACAATCCATACCCATACGCCTCGCCGCTACCTGTAAGTGTCAGATCAGGTCGGTGCGTCAGCCAATCCAGCCCCCAATGCGAAATCACCACAAGGCCCGCCAGTAATGCACCCACCGAGTCTTTGCGCAAAACGATCAGCAATGCCGCAAATCCCAGCGCAAAGGCCCCCGATCCCAAAAGGCTGTGCGTATAGGGTAGGTGATAAAGATCGAATGGAACCATCACCGTTGCATCCGGATCGATCCGCATCTTTTCTATGCCGACAAAGGCGAACACAAAAAAAGCCCAATCGACCAATTGCGCGGCGATAAACATGGTTGCCAAGCCGGGGGAATTCGCGCGACGCTGCGTAACTGTTGCGGCGAGAAATGCCGGTGCGAAATGACCTATGAACACAATGCGTTTCCCGTCTCGTTAGTGGTTGCGGCCAAGCTTGAGCGATACCCAAGTTGCGACCGCGCTGGATACGCCAGTGGCAAACGCGCCCCAGCAAATGTCCAACACCGTTATGTGTGTCGCCCAAACCTTAAACACAGCTTGGCTGGTGAGGTCGAAAGTTGCGTAGCACAGCGCGCCCAGCAAAGCGCCATTGATCAAGCCTGTTTGGACACTGCCACTTATGATGCCGGGACGCACCGCGAACCAAACCATCCCAGCCAAATAGAGAAAGTAGAACGCGCCCGCAGCGCCCAAATTGATGGTATCGGCCATGATCGGCCCGATGGTGGGCTGATATAGGTTAGGGCCGGCCCAATTGAGCCACATAGCATCAAGCGCGCCAAAAAATATCGCCGCGGATAAATATGCAATGACCCATTTTCGCATACTAGGTTGTGCCCCTCGCTTGACCAGAGCCTTGACCGGGATGGATCGCGCGGTCAATGCTCACGAGCATGAATGATGCAAACAACGTCGCGGGTAATGCAGGTGACATTGCCGATCTCAGTTTTGAAGATGCGCTGGTCGCTCTTGAGCAAATCGTGCAGCAATTGGAGCGCGGTGATGTGCCGCTTGATAAGTCGATTGATCTGTATGAACGCGGCGAGAAATTGCGCGAGGCGTGCCAGAAACGCTTGGATGCAGCGCAAGCCCGGATTGAGAAGATCGTGACAGGGCCGGGCGGCGCGCCAACGGGCACAGCACCCTTCGACAAGGCGGATTGAGGCGATGCTTGTGGGGGTCGATAACGATATTCTCTCAAACGGGCTGAAACGGGTTCAGGCAGAGATTGATTCGGTCTTTGATGCGTTCTTGCCCGTGCCCGATGACACCAGCGCTCGCCTTATCGAAGCGATGCGTTATGCGGCCATCGGTGGGGGTAAACGCGTGCGCCCCCTATTGGTGGTGAGCACGGCGGAACTGTTCGGAGTGGACCGCGATGCCGCTTTGCGAGCAGGATGCGCGATTGAGGCGATCCATGTCTATTCGCTGATCCACGATGATCTGCCCTGCATGGATGATGATGATCTGCGCCATGGCAAGCCGACTTTGCATCACAAATATGACGAGGCGACCGCTGTTCTTGCAGGCGACGCTTTGCACGCACTGGCGTTTGAGATTTTGGCCGATCCCGGCACCAGCGCCGATCCGTTCACCCGGTCGGAATTGATTGCGACGCTTGGCCAAGCCAGCGGCATGAACGGCATGGCTGGCGGCCAAATGATGGACATCGTCGCCGATGAAGAGGGCGTGGAATACGACCTTCAAGCGATCACCCGATTGCAGCAATTGAAAACGGGCGCACTGCTGGCAGCCAGCGTCGAAATGGGCGCAATCCTCGGCAAAGTGCCGCCGGAAGGCCGCGCAAACTTGCGAGCATACGCGCGCGATATTGGCCTCGCGTTTCAGATTGCCGATGACTTGCTTGATGTGACAGGCGATGAGGAATTGGCCGGCAAAGCGCTGCGCAAGGATGACGAACAGGGCAAGCAAACTTTTGTGACGCTGATGGGCGCGGACAAGGCGCGGGATCAGGCAAGGGTTCTGGTGGATCAGGCGGTAGAGCGGCTTGGTTCCTATGGTTCTGAGGCCGGTATGTTGCGAGCGCTGGCGCGGTTTATTGTCGAGCGGGACCGGTGAACAAGGAACGTTCGGCCACATTGCTTACGATCGCAGCGCTTCTTGTTTCGTGCGGCACCGGCCTACCAGATGAAAAAATAGTTGCTCGCATGCTAGTGGAACAAGCAGCAATGCCTTCTCACTGTGCTCTTAATTCAGTCCGAGTTTTTCACGAGGATAAGGGGTATTCGCCAGATTACACGAATGTTTACCGCGTGACTATGGATCCCGATTTCGTGCAAAAATGGCGAGTAGGGGTTAAAGCTGATGCGGCTTGGTAATGTGACGATGAGATACTTTACTGTCGAAGCAACCGGGACGATCCGAAATTTAATGAAGAGTGGGCTTACCTCAGGTTTAGGTCTGCTCATTCCGTAGAAGTGGAGCTTTCCAAGATATGACAAGTCGCATCGGAATATACCCCGGAACCTTTGACCCCATCACTCTTGGCCATGCTGATATTATTCGGCGCGGGGCGAAGCTTGTTGATGATCTTATCATTGGCGTCACCACCAATCCTTCCAAAAACCCCATGTTCACCACCGAAGAACGGCTCGCCATGGTGGAACGGGAAGTGGCGGATATGGGGCTCGACAATGTCAAAGTTGTTGGTTTTGACGCGCTTTTGATGAAATTCGCCCGCGCACAAGGCGCCAGCGTGATCGTGCGCGGGCTTCGCGCTGTGGCTGATTTTGAATACGAATATCAGATGGCGGGCATGAACCAGCAATTGGATGCAGAGATAGAGACGGTCTTCCTGATGGCAGATGTCTCGCTGCAACCGATTGCGTCCAAACTGGTCAAGGAAATCGCGATCTATGGCGGGGATGTGACCCCGTTTGTCAGCGAGCAGATCTGCAAGGATGTAAACGCCCGAGTCGAGAAAATCGGCCGGCGCGGTGATTATTGAGCTGGGGAATTTGTGGGGCAGGGCGCTGTTTCATTCATTGAAGTGTCAGTCAGCCCCCGATAAAGAGCACGCCATGTTTGCAAAGTTCACGTCATACAAAACGCCGCTCACAGCTATGCTTGGTGCGGCTCTGGCTTTCGCTCCATCAACCGCTTTTGCGCAGGATGAGGCAGAGGAAACGCCAAAGTCTTCTTTCACTAGTGCCCCCATCACATATGATCCGAGCGTTGAGCCAGAAAATGTTTGGCTGCTCGATCTTTCAAATGGGGAACGCATCTCAATCCGCCTGATGCCCGAATGGGCACCAAGCCATGTTGAGCGGATCAAGACTTTAACCCAGCGAGGGTTTTACGATGGCATCATTTTCCACCGGGTGATCGATGGCTTTATGGCGCAAGGTGGTGATCCAACCGGAACTGGCCAAGGCGGTTCTGAGCTTCCTGATCTGAAAGCGGAGTTCAACCCGATGCCGCATGTTCGCGGAACACTTGCGATGGCGCGCGCCACTGAAGAAGACAGCGCAAACAGCCAATTCTTTATCGTGTTCTATCCGCGTTTCAGCCTTGATAAACGCTACACCAATTTTGGCCGCGTGATCGACAACATGGCTGGCGTGGACGCGATTAACAAAGGCGAACCACCGCAAAGCCCAACGCGAATTTTGCAGGCTTCACTGGCTAGCGATAACCGGCCGCCACCGGTTGCTGCTGCGCCTACCGTTGAGCCAGAGATCACAGCCGATCTGCTTAACGCACCTTTGCAGTAAATCCTCGTTAGTCCCCGCGAAGGCGGGGACCTCCCTCTGTCGCCTCTTGCCTAAATGCGAACCCGAAAGAGGTTCCCGCCTGCGCGGGAACGCACTATGGGGCGAGCATGCGTGTTGACCTATTCGATTTTGAGCTTCCGCCAGAGCGGATAGCGCTACGTCCTGTACGACCGCGCGATGCGGCGCGAATGTTGGTGGTGCATAGCGGCGCGGTTCCGTTTGAGGATCGCCATGTGCTCGATCTGCCCCAAATGCTTGAACCTGGCGATGTGCTGGTTTTCAACGATACTCGCGTTATCCCCGCACAGTTGGAAGGCAGACGGGCAGGGGGCGAGGCCAAGATTGGCGCGACGCTTCACAAACGGCTCGATCTAAGGCGCTGGCAGGCTTTTGTGCGCAATGCCAAGCGGGTCAAGATTGGCGATCAGCTGATATTTGGCGGCGGAGTGACTGCAATCGCAGAAGCGCGCCATCAAGACGGCTCAATCACTTTGGCGTTCGAAGGTGATGAGCCTGTCGAAGTGCTGTTGGATAAAGCCGGCACCATGCCTTTGCCTCCTTACATCGCGCAAAAACGTGGTGTGGATGAGGCGGATCTTGAAGACTATCAGACGATGTTTGCCGAAAAGCCCGGCGCAGTGGCAGCACCCACGGCATCTCTGCATTTCACTGACCGTTTGATAGAAGCCTTGGACGAGCGCGGCGTATCGCGCGAAACGCTCACTTTGCATGTAGGGGCGGGCACGTTTCTGCCTGTCAAAGCCGATGACACTGACGATCATCAAATGCATTCCGAGTTTGGAGTTATCTCGGCGGAAACGGCGCAGCGTCTAAATGCGGCCCGCGCACAAGGCCGCCGTATCATCGCCGTTGGCACCACAAGCCTGCGCCTATTGGAAAGCGCGGCGAGCGACGACCGCGTAATCCATCAATTTGAAGGTGACACCGACATCTTCATCACGCCAGGCTATACGTTCAACGGCGTCGATGGATTAATGACCAATTTCCACCTGCCCAAATCCACACTGTTGATGCTGGTCAGCGCATTCATGGGGCGCGATCGTATGTTGGCGGCATACGCCCATGCGATTGAGAACAGATACCGTTTTTATTCCTATGGTGACTCTTCGCTGTTGCTTCCCTAGGCGAGTTGCATGTCCGAACCCATTCTGACCATCGAAGGTTTAAGCAAAGTCTATAAGGGCGGCGTAAAAGCGCTCGACCATGTCGATCTCACGATCCGCAAAGGAGAGGTGTTCGCGTTGCTTGGCCCCAACGGCGCTGGAAAAACGACTTTGATCGGGGCGGTGTGCGGATTGGTTCGGCCAAGTTCGGGGACGATCACGGCCTTCGGATATGATTTGGCGCGTGACTGGCGACAGGCGCGCACGCGTATCGGCCTGGTTCCGCAAGAGCTGAGCACCGACATGTTTGAAACGGTGTTTCGCGCAGTGTCGTATTCGCGCGGGTTGTTTGGCCATCCCCCAGATAAGGCGCGGATTGAGGAGATTCTCAAAAGCCTCTCGCTGTGGGAGAAGCGCGACAGTCAGATCAGGCAACTATCAGGCGGGATGAAGCGCCGCGTGCTGATTGCCAAAGCTCTCGCGCATGAACCCGAATTGCTCTTCCTTGATGAGCCTACAGCGGGCGTCGATGTGGAATTGCGCAAAGGCATGTGGGAACAGATCAGCGCGCTCAAAAGCCGCGGTGTCACGATCATTCTCACCACGCACTATATCGAAGAAGCCGAAGAAATGGCGGACCGGGTTGGAATTATTCGCAGCGGGCAGATCCTGATGGTGGATGACAAATCAGCGATGATGGACAGGCTTGGTACGACCGAGGCATTGATCGAATTGTCACCTCCATTGGCTGAGTTGCCTCCTGAGATCGCGGCTTACCCGGTTGAACTGCGTCGTGAGGGCCGCGAGCTTTGTTATCGCGGAGGTGATGGCAGTGGCAGCGGGAAGGAAGAAGTGGCCGAGCTTACAAAAGCGCTCACCAAAGCGGGCATCGATTACACCGGGATCGATATCCACGACAGCTCGCTAGAAGACATTTTTGTCACCCTGCTGGGCAGCGAAGCAGAGGAAGCTGCGTGATGGGGTTTAATTTTCGCGGCACATGGTCGATCTACAAACGTGAGCTGATGCGGGCTGTTCGAACCGCATTCCAATCCGTCCTCGCGCCGGTGCTTACCACATCGCTGTACTTCATCGTGTTCGGTTCTGCGATTGGAAGCCGGATGGAGCCGATTGGCGGGGTCGAATACGCCGCCTTCATCATTCCAGGGCTGCTTATGCTGACTTTGCTGGGGGAGACGACCAGCAATTCCAGTTTCGGTATTTATATGCCGCGCTTTACCGGCACGATTTACGAACTGCTTTCTGCCCCTGTTGGTGTTGCAGAAACGCTTGTTGGTTTTGTGGGGGCGGCCGCAACGAAAAGCCTGATTCTGGCAGCCATCATCCTAGGGACAGCCACGCTTTTTGTGGACTATGAGATCAAATATCCGCTGTTCGCGCTTGGATTTATCATGCTGGTTGCCGCCAGTTTCTCTCTGTTTGGTTTTATCCTTGGCATTTGGGCGGACAGTTTTGAAAAGCTGGGCATTATCCCAGTGCTCATCCTGACCCCGCTCACATTTCTGGGTGGGACATTCTACTCGCTCGATATGCTGCCCCAGCCGTGGGACAAGATCGCGCTGCTCAACCCCATTGCGTTTCTGGTGAGCGGCTTGCGCTGGACATTTTACGGCACATCAGACGTATCGATTGGCGTCTCACTTGGCTTAACGCTCGGCTTTCTGGCTGTGTGCGTCACCGTGATTGGTGTGATCTTTAAGACCGGGTGGAGGCTGCGCGAATGAGCGGGCGTTTCACATTCACGCTCCATGCGAGCGATGGCAAAGCAAGGCGCGGCACGATTGAGATGCTGCGTGGGAATATCGAAACTCCTGCCTTCATGCCTGTGGGCACGGCTGCAACCGTCAAAGCGATGAAGCCGGAAAGCGTTCGCGCCCTTGGTGCCGACATTATACTTGGCAACACATACCATTTGATGCTGCGCCCCGGTGCAGAGCGTGTGGCCCGGCTTGGCGGACTGCATGAATTTATGCGGTGGGAGCGCCCGATCCTGACCGATTCCGGCGGATATCAGGTGATGAGCCTGTCTGATCTGAATAAGCTGACCGAGCAAGGCGTCGAATTTCGAAGCCATTTGGACGGCTCAAAACACATGCTCACCCCGGAACGCTCAATGGAAATTCAGCGGCTCTTGGGTTCTGACATCATCATGGCGTTCGACGAATGCCCCAGAGCAGACCGCCCGCGTGATGAGATCGCTGCCAGCATGGAAATGTCGATGCGCTGGGCAAAGCGCAGCCGTGAGGGCTTTGACAGCGGCGAAGAACACGCCAACCGCGCGGCGCTGTTCGGTATTCAGCAAGGCGCTTTGGATGAAGATTTGCGCAAAGTAAGCGCTGAAAAACTGATCGACATCGGCTTTGATGGATATGCCGTTGGCGGTTTGGCTGTGGGGGAGGGGCAAGAGGCTATGTTCGGCGTCCTGGACTACGCACCTGATCAGCTCCCCAAAGATCGCCCGCGATATCTGATGGGCGTGGGCAAACCCGATGATCTGGTCGGCGCGGTTGAACGCGGTATTGATATGTTCGATTGCGTGCTTCCCACAAGGTCGGGCCGCAATGGTCAGGCTTTCACCTGGAATGGCCCTATAAATCTTCGCAATGCCCGATTTGCTGAGGACAAAGAGCCGCTTGATCCAGCTTCCGATTGCTCTGCTTCGCGCGATTATTCCAAAGCCTATCTCCACCATTTGCAAAAGTCCGGTGAGATGTTGGGCGCTATGTTGGTGACCGAACACAATTTGGCGTTTTACCAAGCCTTGATGAAGGCGATGCGCGATGCCATTGGGCAGGGACGATTTGCGGAATTCGCAGCCGAGTTTCGCCGCAACTATCTTGGAAGTTCGTGAAATAATGCCCAAAGCACCAGAAGACTGCGCAACCATGACAGAGGTTCGCGAAGGCGTTGATGCAACCGATAGAGAGCTCGTCGCTTTGTTAGAGCGGCGCTTTGGCTATATGCGTGCTGCTGCCCGGATAAAGCCCACCCGCGATGCTGTCCGCGATGAAGGGCGCAAAGCCGCCGTCATTAATGCAGCTGTCGCCGATGCCGAAGCGCGTGCTCTGCCCGGCGATGTAATCGGCGATATCTGGGAGCGCCTTGTCGAAGGATCGATTGCCTACGAATTCGTTGAATGGGACAAAACGCGCGGTTGAGACGCGTGGAAGACGAAAGTTAATTATCCTGGATCGGCCGCTTGTGAAAGCGCGATCCGGTTCCCTTCGCTGTCCTCAAATTCTGCAACGAAGCCCGCTTCACCGATGTCTTTCTTTTCATAAAGAACTTCCGCTCCTCGAGCGGTCGCGCGGGCAAGGGTTGCATCAATATCCAAGACATCAAAGTAAACGATCGTGCCTTCCTTCGATGGTCGGTAAACGTCGCCAAGAGCAAGCGCACCACTCGCTCCAGCTCTTTCCCCGTTCCTGGGGAAGAACGCCATATGATAGCCGTCCACTCGCTGCCTTGTGAGTTCTACGCTAAAAACATCTTCGTAGAACGCGACTGCACGACCCATGTCGGTAACAGGTATCTCGAAATGGAGAACGGGATTTGACATGGCAGACTCCTGACGAACGCTTTGCTGAGTCTCTTGGTCATCAGCAGGCACGCACGCTCCCAGTGCCAAAACGTAAAGCACTCCCAAAACACTTTTCGATTTGCAGCAGAAGGCGCTAAGCATGGGGAGCTTTTGAAAGAAACCTGAAGCCTGTTCAATGACCAACTTTGGTTCGAAAGCCGCCCTTCAGCTCTTAGCAGCCACTTGCGACAAACCGCATAAGCGCTAGGTGATCTTAGACACTAGGCGCCGTTTCTCTAAAGGCGAACCTCCCGTCTCTGATAAGGCGCGCTGGACTGCTGCAGAAATGAGTAGGTTGATTGCCGAGTTCTCTAATTCGGCGGCGCTGGATATTGGGATGTGCCTGATTTTAGCTCCCGTCCCTCTCAGCAGGCCAGCAGGATCCTCGAGTTCAGTACCCTGGTTAAAGCCTAAGTTGATGTGCTTGGTGTATACCGCGATGTGACAAAAGGCATGCTTCAATCGATCCGACACACTGTAGACAGATGATGGTACATGCGTGTTGTAGAGAAGTTCATTGCTTTCTGGATAGGCGCTAAGAACAGACGCTCGGACTTTGCGGTACAGCGAAAGGAGTGCAGGTGGTTTCCCAGCCAACGCTTGAACGAAGTGTGGATGGATCTCGTCACTTTGAACTTCAGTCATCAATCTCACCTCGTGTGCCGGACTGTACTCATTCCGCTTTTATAGGCTCACCACCATTTTCCAACCTCCCAAGTGCGCGCCTTGGCTTGAGCGCGGGGTGCCATAAGTGGGTCAGTCGTCGCGAAACTCAGTTGCAGAAGTGTCAAGTTAGTCAGGTTAGCGTAGATTCATCGGAGCGCCTTTTGCGCGTTGATTTTCGGCTTCACATACAAAAAAGGCGGCCCCGGAGGACCGCCTCTATTTGTTCGATTATCCCGCGGATCAGCGCGAGTAAAATTCGACGACGAGGTTCGGTTCCATCGTGACGGGGTAGGGCACTTCGTCAAGTTTAGGCACCCGTGTGAAAGCCACTTTGTCATTGCCATCGGGAACGACATAATCAGGGATTTCACGCTCTGGCAGGCTTTGTGCTTCGATGACGAGAGCCATCTCTTTGGCTTTGTTGCCAAGGCTGATGACATCGCCCAGATCGCAGCGACGGCTTGCGACGTTACATTTCACGCCGTTCACATAAATGTGGCCATGGCTGACAATCTGACGAGCGGCAAAGATGGTTGGAGCAAATTTCGCACGATACACGATCATGTCGAGGCGCCGTTCCAGCAGACCGATAAGGTTCTGGCCGGTGTCGCCTTTCATGCGCGTGGCGTCTTTGTAAGTTGAGCGGAACTGCTTCTCGGTCACGTCGCCATAATAGCCCTTGAGCTTTTGCTTGGCGCGCAATTGCAAACCGAAGTCTGACATTTTGCTCTTGCGGCGCTGACCGTGCTGGCCGGGACCATAGGAGCGCTTATTGACCGGTGAATTTGGACGACCCCAGATGTTTTCGCCCATCCGGCGGTCGAGTTTATACTTGGCGCTTTTGCGCTTAGACATAAGTCTTTCCTTCAAATTTGCAGGATCGCCCGTTCCACAATGTGGGTTGGCAATCGTTTAACCCGGCATCGCTCCACCCAGCCTGTTGCTGAATGCGGCCGCCGCTTCACCGGGGTGCGGAGCCAATTTGCGAAGTGCGCCCGATAGCAGGCGCGCTTCGTTAGTCAAGTGGATAGAGAGCCCCTTTGGGCATCAGCGCGGATTGTTTAGCTCCAGCCACCCTTCTTTGGTGCGGCACACCTTGCTCTTGCGGCGGCTGCTGGTGTCGAGGCGGACATAACGGCAAGTGACTTCGTCTTCTGCCTTCGCCTCGGCTGCTTGGTCCTCGGAACTTTCCTTTTTGGCCTCAGCGGTGGTCGCTTTTTCCTCTTTGCTGGCAGGGTCATCAAAAGCGAAGGTGGCAGAAAGAGGCACGAGCATAAGCGCAGCAGCGCCAAACAAAGCGGTTTTCATAAGTCGAGGTCCAGTCAGAGAAGTTAGGGGGGACGAATAATTGTGCAGATGCGAAATAAGTTATCGAGAGACTTTGCGACAATAAAGCGGTTTTTCAAAGATCGCGCTTTTCTCGCTCCAGCGTGCTCAAAATGCCGCGTAATGTTCGGATTTCGAGGTGATTCCAGCCCGGTTTTGTCAACACGCTACGCAAAGTTCGTTTGGTTGCTTCAGCACGAGCTTCTGGAAGAAAATACCCATGCGGGGCGAGGAGTTTTTCAAAGTGGGAGATCAAGCCATCAAGATCAGCTTGCGGTGCAGGGGGCAGCAATTCGTCCTCTGCGGTTGGCTGGACTAGGCTGTTATCGCTGCTTTCGCCTGCAAGGGCCATGCGTGACCATTCATAGGCAACAAGAATGACCGCTTGCGCCAAGTTGAGCGAGCCAAATTCAGGATTGATTGGAACGGTCAGTATGTGCCTTGCAAGCGCGACATCCTCGGTCTCTAAGCCAGAGGCCTCACGCCCAAACAGGACTGCATGGCGGCCTGAATGTTGGTGCATAAGCTGGGCCGCGCCATCCGCACCCACCACCGGCTTTGTCACACCGCGTTTGCGCACAGTGGTGGCGTAAACATGCTCGCAATCCGCGACGGCCTCGGCAGTGGTCTCGAAGATCTTGGCCTGATCGAGCACAATATCCGCACCCGCTGCTGATGGCCCAGCCGATGGATTGGGCCAGCCATCGCGCGGATTGACAATGCGCATTTCAGTAAGCCCGAAATTGAGCATAGCCCTTGCCGCTTTGCCGATATTTTCGCCTAGCTGAGGACGGACAAGGACGATGATGGGTTTGCTTTGCACCCTAATCCTTCGCCGCTTCCGCAACGGTGCTGGCGAATTCTTCAAAATCGCGCGCTTCGGAGAAGTCGCGATAGACGCTGGCGAAACGGATGTAGGCCACGCTGTCGATGGCTTTGAGGCCATCCATCACGAGCTCGCCGATGCGTTCTGATGCGACTTCGGCCTCACCAGCGGTCTCGACCTGTCGCTGAATGCCCGATACGAGCCGGTCAATCTGTTCTTCGGAGACACCGCGTTTGCGGCAGGCGAGTGCTACAGAGCGTTCAAGTTTAGTGCGGTCAAACGGTTCGCGCCTCGCATCTTCGCCATTCTCACCGGCTTTGACTACAGTTACTTCGCGCAATTGCACGCGTTCGAACGTGGTGAAACGCGCGCCGCACGAATTGCACTGGCGACGCCGGCGGATCGAGGTGTTGTCCTCTGTCGGCCGGCTATCTTTTACCTGTGTGTCTTCATTGGCGCAAAAAGGGCAGCGCATTGTCGGCGCGCTCCTTACGCGTCAGGGTAAACGGGGAATGCGGCACACAGTTGAGCAACCTTGCCGCGCACGCTTTCTTCAACCTGGCCGTTCCCTTCAGGGCCATTGGTAGAAAGGCCCTCCACCACTTCGGCTATCAGGGCACCGATCTGGCGGAACTCCGCGGGGCCAAAGCCGCGCGTTGTGCCTGCCGGCGTGCCAAGGCGAATGCCGGAGGTCACAAAGGGTGAGCGCGTGTCAAAAGGAATGCCGTTCTTGTTGCAAGTGAGCCATGCGCGATCGAGGCCTTTTTCGGCATCCTTACCGGTCACATCTTTGGCAGTCAGATCAACCAACATTGAGTGATTGTCCGTACCGCCCGAACAGATCCGCAGGCCGTTTTCTTCAAGGCTTGCCGCCAGCGCACGAGCGTTTTCGACAATGCGGTGCGCGTAGGTTTTGAATTCTGGGCGAAGCGCTTCGCGGAATGCCACGGCTTTGGCGGCGACCACATGCATCAGCGGGCCACCTTGAAGGCCGGGAAACACTGCCATATTCAACGGCTTGGTGTATTTCTCGTCGTTCCACAGGATAATGCCCGAGCGCGGGCCACGCAAAGATTTGTGAGTGGTTGACGTCACGATATCACAATGTGGGAAGGGCGAGGGGTGTGCGCCGCCTGCCACGAGGCCGGAGATATGGCTCATATCGCAAAGTAGAATAGCGCCCACTTCATCGGCAATCGCGCGGAAAGCTGCAAAGTCCCATTGGCGCGAATAGGCTGTGCCGCCACAGATGATCAGTTTGGGCTTATGTTCGCGTGCAGTGGCTGCGACCGCATCCATGTCGATGAGTTCATCCTCTTTGCGAACTCCGTAGCTTACAGGATTGAACCATTTGCCAGACATGTTGACCGGAGAGCCATGCGTTAGGTGACCACCTGAATTGAGATCGAGCCCCATAAATGTGTCACCGGGCTGAAGCATGGCGAGGAACACCGCTTGGTTCATCTGGCTGCCGCTGTTTGGCTGAACATTGGCAAAGTTGCATCCAAACAGCTGCTTTGCCCGGTCAATCGCCAAGGTTTCGACCACGTCAGCGTAATCACACCCACCATAATAGCGCTTACCAGGATAGCCTTCGGCGTATTTGTTGGTGAAGACGCTGCCTGTTGCTTCCAAAACCGCTTTTGATGCAATGTTTTCCGAAGCGATCAGCTCAATCTTGTCCTGCTGGCGGGCGAGTTCTTTGCCCACAGCTGCTGCGATTTCGGGATCGGCGGTGGCCAGATCATCGTTCCAAAAGGCATCCATTGGGTTGAGTACGTCTGAAGGGGCTGTGTTTGCTGCTTGGCTCATTGAAGGGTCTCTATGCGATCAGATTGAACAGGCGGGTGTCCGAGCTTTGCAACCCGGCGTTGATGGCGACCTTCAGGATTGCCTTTATCGGCAAATTCGGTCTCCAGAAAAGCAGTTACGCAAGCTTTCGCCATTTCGATGCCTGTTAATCTGGCGCCAAGGGCAATGCAGTTTGCATCATTGTGTTCGCGAGCAAGCGCGGCAGAAAGCGGTTCTGACACCAAGGCGCAGCGCACGCCAGAGTGGCGATTGACGCTGATCGATATCCCGATGCCGCTGCCACACAGGGCAATGCCAGCTTCTGCCACGCCTTCGGCGACGACTTCAGCGAGTTTGTACCCATAATCGGGATAATCGACGCTTTCGCCTTCATCCGGGCCCAAATCGGCGACTTCATGGCCTGTATCCATAAGCCATTCGACAAGCTCTGCTTTTAGGTCCGTTGCGGCGTGGTCTGATGCTATAGCAATGCGCATGGGCGCTACATAGTGGGTGCGAGGCAATAGCTCCACCCCATATCATGCGCTTTTCGACGTTGTTTTTGTGTGTTTGCGGGACGCTTAGTCCTTCGCCGCCTTTTTGAGCTCTTTGGTGAGCCATTTCCACAATTTGTCGATCTCTTTGGCCGCTTTGCTTTCGGGATTGATTTCAGCGGCTGTCTCGCCCTTGGCGCTGGAGCGGTGGAAGGCCGCGCGGTCACCCAATTCAACCGGACAAACCTTTAGACCCATTTCCTTTGCTGCGTCTTTGGCCGCTTTGGAAATCTTGGTAGCGCCCGATGGCACCGCGTTCAGCACCACAAAAGCGGGCGTCTGCGCGAAATTCACAAGGTCGGCAATCGGCTCAAGCGCGGCGAGATCAAAAGCGCGCGGCTTGGTTGGGATAAGGACAATATCAGCCGCCTTGATCGCTTCTCGTGCAGCGGCATCGGCATGGGGCGGAGTATCGATGACAATGAAATCCACGCCCTGCTTCTTCGCGCTGTCAATTGTGCGAGAAAGGCGGGCAGGGGGAGCAGTGACGACCACAGGCAGAAAATCCCCCCGCCAATCCGACCACGCCGCAGCGGTAGCTTGCGGGTCGGTATCAATCACACAGCTCTCATGCTTAGCCTGCGCCGCACGCGTGGCGAGATGGACGGCGAGTGTGGTTTTACCCGAACCGCCTTTTTGGCTGGCGATGGCTATCGTTGTTGGCATGCCTTTTATCCGCCGGTTTTCGAAGCCTCATAGGATTGCAAACGCTCAATCAGCGCGGGCATTCGGTTGGTCACGACACCCAAAGTCTCTTCAATAAACGCCTGATTTGCCTCGGCAAATGCGGGATGTGCGATGATTTTCGTTTGCTTGGTCATGAAGGCTTGGCCCGAAGGCGTGGCAACGAAAGCCGAAATGTCTTCCAATTCTTGCGTCGAATATGTTGCCGCAAACGATATCGCCCATGCTTCCATCAAACTCGGAATGCTCCGTAGCAGGATCGCATCGGTTTCTTCCGAGGCTTCTTCTTGCCATCGTTTTACGATTTCCAGCGCGCCTTCATCGGTGATGATGCCGTCCAAGCCTTGCGTCATTTGCGCTTCGAGTTGCTCGGTCGTTTCTTGGAACAAAGCGATGTGGCTGTCGTCGGGGTAGGCCGTATCCAAGATGGTTTGAGCCAGTGCCAGTTTGTCAGCATTGACTTCGCTGTAATCGCTGCTCGCCGTTTCTTGCACTGCATATGCAGGCGAAAGCGGCAGAGCCAATGCGGCCGCGACTGTGAAAAGATGCTTCATGGCTTACTGATCCAAGAACGAACGCATTTTGCGCGACCGGCTTGGGTGCTTCAGCTTGCGAAGCGCTTTCGCCTCAATCTGCCGGATCCGCTCTCGCGTCACGCTGAACTGCTGACCGACCTCTTCCAAAGTGTGATCGGTATTCATTCCGATGCCAAAGCGCATACGCAGCACGCGCTCTTCACGAGGGGTGAGCGAGGCGAGGACGCGGGTGACGGTTTCTTTCAGGTTCGCTTGGATAGCGGCATCCACGGGGATGATGGCGTTTTTATCCTCGATGAAATCACCCAGATGCGAATCTTCTTCATCGCCGATGGGGGTTTCGAGAGAAATCGGCTCTTTGGCGATTTTCATCACCTTGCGAACCTTCTCCAATGGCATGGAGAGGCGCGCTGCCATTTCCTCAGGCGTAGGCTCGCGGCCTTCTTCGTGCAGGAATTGGCGGCTTGTGCGCACGAGCTTGTTGATTGTCTCGATCATGTGCACCGGAATACGGATTGTGCGGGCTTGGTCAGCGATAGAGCGCGTGATCGCCTGCCTGATCCACCACGTCGCATAGGTCGAGAACTTGTAACCGCGGCGATATTCAAATTTATCGACGGCCTTCATCAGGCCGATATTCCCTTCCTGAATAAGATCAAGGAATTGAAGACCGCGATTGGTGTATTTTTTGGCGATAGAGATCACGAGACGAAGGTTGGCTTCCACCATTTCCTTCTTTGCAATACGCGCTTCACGCTCGCCTTTTTGCACCATGTTGACGATGCGGCGAAACTCAGGGAGTGCCATGCCGGTGTTGGATGCAATATCGGCGATTTCGGTGCGGATGCGCTCAATCGCGCTTTCCTCACGCTCTAGGAAAGAGGCCCATTTTTTGTCTTTCTTGGCGCGCTCTTTGATCCACGCATCGTCCATCTCATTGCCGACATAGCCTTTGAGGAAATCGATCCGCTTAATCTTATGGCGTTCGGCAAGGCGCAGCATTTGGCCACCAAGTGCAGTCAAACGGCGGTTGAATGCATACAGGTTGTCAACGAGGAATTCGATCTTATTCGCGTGGAATTGCATCGATTCCACTTCGCCTGTCAGCTCATCGCCAAGGCTTTCGTATTTCTTCTCTTTGGCCTTGGGAAATTCATTGCCAAGCGCCAAAGTTTCAACACGTTCAAGCTGCAACTTCTCAAACGTTTTGAAAAGTTTGGTGATGCGAGCAAAGCGTTCAATCGCATCAGGTTTAAGCGTCGCTTCCATCTGAGCAAGCGACAAAGTGTTGTCCTCTTCCTCTTCGTCTTCGCGCTTTTTCTCTCCGCCTTCGCCGTCTTCGTCCTCACCTTCGTCCTGGTGATCTTCGACTTCTTCATCGTCACGGATGGTTGGGCCGGCGGTTTCCTCAGAGATCTCGCCGCCGTTTTCAGCTTCCTCGTTTTCCTCTTCCATTTTGTCTGGTGGAGGTTCTTTGGAAAGCATCGCGTCCAAATCGAGGATTTCGCGAAGCTGCATGTCTTCAGCGTTCAGCGCTTCAGACCATTGGATGATGGCATGGAAAGTGATCGGGCTTTGGCAAAGGCCCATGATCATCATATCGCGGCCGGATTCGATCCGTTTGGCAATCGCAATCTCGCCTTCGCGGCTGAGCAATTCAACCGCGCCCATCTCGCGCAGATACATGCGCACAGGATCATCGGTGCGCTCACCTGTGCCGGTTTTCTTCGCAGCAGGTTTTGCGTCTTTCTTGGCGTCTTTTTTGTCATCGCCAACTGACATTTCCTCGACTTCGGCTTGTTGTTCGGCCTCAGCTTCGGCTTCCTCGTCATTCTCAACGATCTGCACGCCCATTTCGGACAGCGCAGTTTGGATGTCTTCGATCTGGTCAGGGCTCATTTCACCAGACGGCAAAGCTTCGTTCAGCTCGTCATATGTGACGTAACCTTTCTTTTTCGCTTTGGTGATAAGCTTTTTAACCGATGCCTCGTTGAGGTCGATCAGCGGAGCATCTTCTTTGTCTTGAGATTTTGCGCTGGTTGCCATGTATCTTTATCAATCCGTTTTTCGGTCTTTGGTAAAGGCCTTTACCCAGTTGCCGAAGTTATCCCCGATGCCGCGTTTTCACGCCGCTGATGTATTTTCATCTGCCGGAGCGGCATTTCGCCGCCCAAATGCTTTCAAGCGTTCTTCGACAAAATTAAGCTGTGTGCGGAGCCGTTCCTGTTCTGCAAAAGACCCTTCTGGATCTTCATCAAACCTCGCAATCGTCGCTGCCATAGCAGCTTCGAGCGCTGGTTTTTGGACCAGCAGCGACACAGCTTCAGCCAGTTGATCGCGCGCTTCACCGGGGGGCGTGCTTTCTCGGAGGAAAGCGTAATGAGAATTCTCCGGTGGGGCGATTTGGCCTCCGAGTGCAGATATGGCGTGTTTGCTGTGCGAATCAAGGGTCTCTGACAGTTCTATCAGCGATTCAATTGCAGGTGTGGTCTGTTGGTCCAACTTGGCGAGCTTCAAAAGCCCATCTGAATGCCGCTCAATCTGGTCTGGATGACGCATCAAACCCGAGAAAACAGCATCCATCAAAGAGTTTCGACCGCTGCCTTGTGCAACACGCTGCAGAATGGAGCGCGCATCATTTGATAGGCGGGGAGGGGGTGTATTGCGGCCTCGCCATGCTCCGGGAGCAGAATTGGAGCGGCCTTGGTAACGATCATTCTTCGGAGGGTAGGCAAATGCCGAAAACCGATCGAGCAATTCGCGCCGATACAGCGCCTGAATATCGCGATCCTCGATTGTGTCGACATGTGCCATTAGCCGGGCTTTCAAACCCGCTTTTGCCTCGGGACTTTCGAGTGGCTGAGCATCACGTTCGGCGCTCCAAATCGCTTCGAGCAGGCTTTGCGATTTGCCAAGAAGCTTTTCCATAGCTCCTGGGCCCTGCTGCTTGATAAGATCATCAGGATCGAGGCCAGAGGGCAATCGCACGATGTTAAGACTGCGCATCGGGGCAAGCATGGGCAGCGCGCGGCTGATCGCTCGCATGGCTGCACGCTGTCCTGCCGCGTCACCATCAAAACACAGGATCGGCACTTCGACCATGCGCCACAACATCTCAAGCTGCGTTTGCGTAAGCGCGGTGCCGAGCGGTGCGACTGCGTCTTCAAAACCCGCCTGATGCAGCGCCACCACATCCATATACCCTTCAACCACAATCACGCGGCCTGTCTGGCGTGACGCGGGAGAAGCGCGGTGGAGATTGTAGAGCGTGCGCCCCTTGTCAAACAGCGGCGTGTCAGGAGAATTGAGGTATTTGGCAACGCCATCGCGCTTGCCAAGAATGCGGCCACCAAAGGCAATCACTCGCCCGCGAGCATCCTGAATTGGGAGCATCACTCGGCCACGAAAACGATCATAAGCGCTGCCATCCTCCGTGACGATACGCATGCCGCTATCTGCCATCATCGCCGGTTCAAATTTGGACAGGGCGTTTGCAAGGGCCTGCTTGGCCTCGGGCGCATAGCCAAAGCCGAACTCGCGAAGTATCTCTTTAGAGAGACCCCGACCTTTCAGATATTCGAGCGCTTCGCGTCCGTCGCTGCCTCGCAAGTTATTGACGAACCAGTCCTGCGCAGCAGTCGTCACATCGACCAGTTCAGCGCGCTTTTCTGCCTTCTTTGCCGCCACAGGATCAGGCGCGGGGACTTCCATGCCTGCTTCCCCAGCCAGCTCCTTGATCGCGTCCATAAAGCCAAGGCCGCGTTGTTCGATCATCCATGTGATGACATCGCCATGCGCGCCGCAGCCAAAGCAGTGATAAAACTGCTTTTGATCATTCACATAGAAGCTCGGCGTCTTCTCATCGTGAAACGGGCAACACCCCGACCACTCGCGCCCCTTTTTTGTGATCTTGGTCGTTCGCTGCACCACGGTGGAAAGCGTGATGCGCGCGCGAAGTTCATCTTTCCATTGGGGGGTGATCGACATGGTTTAAAAGTGCGCCTCATAAGCGCGCAATTCAAGCGCGCCCTGTTAATATGTCTGTGTGAATACGCCTCGGTGAGTATGCTCGTGGTTAGGAAAGCGCCGCTTTCACCAGCCCGCTCGCCAGCTTGCCATCCAGCACAGCGCCATGACGCTTTTTCAGCTCTCCCATAACACTCCCCATGTCTTTCATGCTGGAGGCGCCCAATTCTGATTTGATCGCGTCAATCGCGGCCGCAGTATCAGCCTCACTCATCATTTGAGGTAAGAATTCCTCGATCACTGCAAGTTCCGCGGTTTCGGCCGCCGCCAACTCTTCGCGCCCGCCTTTCTCGTACATTTCAATCGATTCGCGGCGCTGTTTGGCCATTTTCTGCAGAACTGACGTTACCATCGCATCATCATCGATTTCTTTTGAAGACGTGCGCTCCTCGATATCGCGATCTTTGATTTTCGCAGCCATTTGACGCAGCGTTGCCGTGCGCTCTTTCTGTTTCGCTTTCATCGCAGTGATGGTGGCGGCTTTGATATCGTCTCTGATCATGATGTGTATCGACTTTGCTGTGGATGAGTGATGGTTCACGCCCATTCTTGGGCAATTGTTCGCTCAACCTAGGTTGACGCGGGCCAAGTGCAAGCCTAGCGGATGAGACTTAGCGACATTGCTGGAAAAACCCTTTTAAACGGAGCGCCCCATGGCCCCATCCGCGACCACCCCTGCGCAGCCTGAAGGCGCGACAGGATGTCTTGTTCTGGCCGATGGCAGCGTCATTTGGGGCAAGGGTTTTGGTGGCGTTGGAAGCGCTGTTGGCGAGGTCTGCTTCAACACAGCAATGACAGGGTACCAAGAGGTGATGACCGATCCCTCTTACGCAGCGCAGATCGTCACATTCACATTCCCGCATATCGGCAATGTCGGCACGAATGCTGAGGATGTGGAAAGCTCTGTTGAGAAGGCTGTGGAGAGCGCGATTGGGTGTGTCACGCGTGAAGATGTGACCAAGCCTTCGAATTTCCGTTCTGCTGACGGTTTTGCCCATTGGATGGCTAAGCATAACAAGATCGGGCTTGCCGGTGTTGATACCCGCGCATTGACGCGCCGTATTCGACTTGCCGGCGCGCCCAATGCCGTGATTGCGCATGAGCCATCAGGTAATTTTGACATTCCTGCGTTGCTGAAGCGCGCTCAGGAATGGGCGGGTCTTGAAGGAATGGATCTTGCCATCCGAGCCACGCGTGAGGTGCAAGAGAAGTGGGATGGCGGATATTGGCGCTTGGGCCACGGCTATGGGCGGGCCGATTGGTCGAACAAGCCGCATGTGGTTGGCATTGATTACGGCGCGAAAGACAACATTTTCCGCAATCTTGTGAGAGCAGGGGCCCGCGTGACCGTGGTCCCGGCCAAGACTTCTGTTGAGGACATTCTGGCGCTGGAGCCTGATGGTGTGTTCTTATCCAATGGCCCGGGCGATCCGGCGGCGACCGGCGAATATGCCGTGCCAGTCATCAAAGCTTTGCTGGAACGCGATATGCCTTTGTTCGGCATTTGCCTTGGCCACCAAATGCTCGCGCTGGCAGCGGGCGCGAAGACCGTAAAAATGCACCAAGGCCATCGCGGCGCAAACCATCCGGTGCAACGCGTCGGGGAAGGGTGGGGCGATACCACTGGCCTTGTCGAGATCACCAGCATGAACCACGGCTTTGCCGTCGACGCGGATACTTTGCCGGACACAGTCGAACAAACGCATGTGAGCCTGTTCGACGGCTCCAATTGCGGGATCGCGGTCAGAGGCAAGAAGGCGTTTGGCGTGCAATATCACCCCGAAGCATCGCCGGGGCCGCAGGATAGCTTTTACCTGTTCGAGAAGTTCGTTGGGGGGCTGGGGTGAGGCCCTCTACGCGACAACCACCTTCCCCGAGGGGAAGGGTTGGGGATGGGGGCTCAACGATTTCGGGCAATCTCCACTTCAGCCGCAAGCGTCTTCAGCACGCCATCCATATTCTCCAACACTTCATTGTTCCAAAAGCGGATAACGCGGTAACCGTGGGCGGAGATAACATTCGTTCGGACGATGTCGGCGGAACATTTAGCGTGCTGGCCCCCATCAAGTTCGATGGCCAGACGCAAGGATCGGCAGGCGAAATCAACGATAAAGTCTCCGATTGGAAATTGTCGGGTGAATTTTGTACCGAATGGACGGCTACGCAGTTGGCTCCACAAGGCGCGTTCGGCAACCGTCATTTGGTTGCGAAGTTTGCGCGCGGTTTGGGTCAGTCGCTTTTCGGCCGTGGCGGTACACCCATCCCTAATCCCTTCCCTCAAGGGAAGGGGCTTTTCAGGCTTTTAATTGCACCCCTAGTATTAACACTCCCCGGCTGCTCACTCCTATTCCCCGAAGACTGGCGCGAAGCGGCGGAAGATACTGATGGCTGCATCGCTCGCATGGCGTCCACCACTTCGGCGCGCGATTTTCGCAATGCTGGGATCGATAGCGGGACTTGGGCGCCTACATACACCTATGACATCACCAAAATCGATCTTGATGCACTGCAAGAACTAACTGTCGCGGGAAGCGATAAAAATGCGGGCCGGCGCAATATGACGCAGACCAATGAAACCTCCACCGCGGTTGATCAATTCATGTCGCTGCCAGTGGACGAAAAAGGCGCATTCTTTCTTGGCAAAGACCCCGCGCTTTACCGAGTTCGCGGTGCCCCTGAGCCGCATGACAATATCGTGCGCGCGGGGTGCGAGAAACAACAAGACGGAATGCGCTTAATCGCGTTTAGCGTGGCCAAATCAGTGCCCCGGCCAGACCCAGAATTTGACACAGCTGTCGAAGAGGAGGCCGAGTAATGCGGGCATCGTCTTTCGGTGTGCTGGTCAGACCAACTCTCCTATTGCCTCTCACGATAGGCGTGACTGGTTGCTCGGAACGATATTGCTCTGAGGTGGACGTATGCTGGGCCACTCGCGACGAAATTATAGCTGCTGCTGAGCGCTGCGGTACCGCAGATTTTGAACCAAACAAAGCAGGTCCGGTCTACTCGGCGATCGGACAGCCTTACGATTCTGAACTTTCTAACTGCATCGCGGACGATCTGCGCGGTCAAGGATTGATGGTAACTCACTAATGCCCAAGCGTAACGACATTTCCTCCATCCTCGTCATTGGCGCAGGCCCCATCATCATCGGGCAGGCATGCGAGTTTGATTATTCGGGCACTCAGGCGATCAAAGCGCTGAAAGAGGATGGCTACCGTGTCATTCTGGTCAATTCCAATCCGGCCACAATTATGACCGACCCGGAATTCGCCGACGCGACCTATGTCGAGCCGATCACGCCCGAAGTGGTCGCAAAGATTATCGCTAAGGAAAAGCCCGACGCTTTGCTTCCCACGATGGGCGGACAGACGGCCTTGAACTGCGCACTCGCGCTTGAGGATATGGGCGTTCTGGCAGAGCACGGGGTTGAGATGATTGGGGCCAAGGCAGACGCGATCGACAAGGCTGAGAACCGCCAACGCTTCCGCGAAGCAATGGACAAGATCGGCCTTGAAAGCGCGCGTTCGGGTGTCGCCAACACTTTGGAAGAAGCGCGTGAGGTATTGGAGCGCACTGGCCTCCCTTCGATCATCCGCCCCAGCTTTACGCTTGGCGGCACAGGGGGCGGGATTGCCTATAACAAGGCAGAATTTGATAAGATCGTTTCCGAAGGGCTCGACGCTTCTCCCACAACCGAAGTTTTGATCGAGGAATCGCTTCTAGGGTGGAAGGAATACGAGATGGAGGTTGTCCGGGATAAGGCGGACAATGCAATCATCATTTGCTCCATCGAAAATGTCGATCCGATGGGCGTGCATACGGGCGATTCCATAACAGTCGCGCCTGCACTGACGCTGACTGACAAAGAATACCAGATCATGCGCACGGCGAGCATTGATTGTTTGCGTGAGATCGGCGTGGAGACAGGCGGTTCGAACGTTCAGTTCGCGGTCAATCCTGAGGATGGTCGCTTGATTGTGATCGAGATGAATCCTCGCGTGTCCAGATCATCTGCGCTTGCATCTAAGGCGACAGGCTTTCCCATAGCCCGCGTCGCGGCGAAGCTAGCCGTCGGGTACACTCTTGATGAGATCACGAACGAGATCACCGGCGCAACACCGGCCAGTTTTGAGCCGACCATTGATTATGTCGTGACGAAAATCCCGCGTTTCGCTTTTGAAAAGTTCAAAGGCACCGAAGCTAAGCTGGCAACCGCGATGAAATCGGTAGGCGAAGTCATGGCGATTGGCCGAAATTTTCAGGAATCGCTTCAGAAGGCTTTGAGGGGCCTTGAAACAGGTCTTGATGGGTTCAACCGCGTCACTGAGCTCGAAGGCGTATCCCGCGAAGTGATAACCGCTTCCATTTCTAAGCGAACGCCTGATCGGCTGCTCAAAGTTGGGCAGGCTTTTCGGGAAGGTTTTTCGGTCGAGGATATCAACGAAGTAACCGGATATGACTTTTGGTTCTTGCGCCAGATCAAGGCAATCATCGATGCCGAGAATGCGATAGCGGCTGATGGATTGCCGCAGGATGCTGACGGCCTGCGCAGATTAAAAAGCATGGGCTTTTCTGACCAGCGTCTTGCGACACTGGCTGTGCGTTCGGTCGGCGTGAAAGATGGGATGGCCGAAACGCAAGCCGGCCGTTCAGGGCTATTGCGCGATGCACTGCAAGCCATGGCAGGGGCAACCAGTGCAGACGAGGTTCGCGAACTGCGCCACAAACTGGGCGTGCTTCCGGTGTTCAAACGGATCGATAGCTGTGCCGCGGAATTCGAAGCGATCACTCCGTATATGTATTCTACCTATGAAGCGCCCAGCTTTGGTGAAGCGGAATGCGAGGCGGAGCCGTCAGACAAGCGCAAAATCGTTATTCTAGGAGGCGGTCCAAACAGGATCGGGCAGGGGATCGAGTTCGATTACTGCTGTGTCCATGCCTGCTTTGCCCTCGGCGAAGAATGGAATGGCGAGCAGTTTGAGACCATTATGGTCAATTGCAATCCCGAGACCGTCTCGACCGATTATGACACATCAGACAGACTCTATTTCGAGCCTTTGACAGCAGAGGATGTACTCGAAATCCTGAGGGTCGAGCAACAATCAGGCGAGTTAGTCGGTGTGATTGTGCAGTTTGGCGGCCAAACACCGCTGAAACTGGCGCAAGCTCTGGAAGATGCGGGCATTCCCATTCTTGGGACATCACCCGATGCCATTGACCTTGCCGAAGATCGCGAACGGTTTGCCAAACTCGTCAATGACCTTGAGCTGAAACAGCCTGATAATGGCATCGCATATAGCCGCGATGAAGCAGCCGCGGTTGCCGCTCGTATTGGTTATCCCGTGCTCTTGCGCCCATCTTATGTTTTGGGCGGTCGAGCGATGGAAATCGTCGATTCCGAAGCGCAACTGGATGATTACATGCGCACCGCCGTGCAAGTTTCAGGCGAAAGTCCCGTTCTGGTGGACCAATATTTGCGCGATGCGATTGAATGCGATGTGGATGCGCTGTGCGATGGCGATGAGGTCCGCATTGCTGGCGTGATGCAGCATATTGAGGAGGCGGGCGTCCATTCGGGTGACAGCGCCTGCACCTTGCCAGCCTATTCGCTGCCTCAGGATGTAATAAAGGAAATGGAGCGGCAGGCAGAAGCGCTTGCTAAAGCACTTGGCGTGCGTGGCCTTATGAATGTGCAATTCGCGGTCAAAAACGGCGAAGTATACCTGATCGAAGTCAATCCGCGCGCGAGCCGGACCGTCCCGTTTGTCGCCAAAGCGATCGGTCAACCTGTTGCCAAAATCGCCGCGCGGGTGATGGCAGGCACGCCTCTAAGCGAATTTGCGCCGTTCAAACGCGATCTGGATTATATGGCGGTCAAAGAAGCCGTATTCCCATTCAGCCGCTTCCCCGGTTGCGACCCTGTTCTTTCACCTGAGATGAAATCCACAGGCGAAGTCATGGGGATCGACACCTCTTTCGAAGTGGCCTTCCTAAAGTCGCAAATGGGTGCAGGAATGGTGCTGCCCACCCAAGGAACGGTCTTTGTTTCGGTGAAGAATACTGACAAGCCAGTCATCGTTCCGGCAATTAAAGGTCTGATAAAGCAAGGCTTTAGTGTTGTGGCGACCGCTGGCACGCAAAGCTATCTTGCCGAGCAGGGCCTTGAAGTGGAACGCGTCAACAAAGTGGCAGAAGGTCAGCCTCACATTGTCGATCGGATCATAGACGGCGATATCGCGTTGATCTTCAACACAACTGAAGGATGGCAGTCGATGCTTGATTCCAAATCCATCCGTCAGGCCGCTTTGGAGAACAAAGTGCCGTATTACACGACCGCTGCAGCATCCAATGCAGCTGTCTCAGCGATGGCCACAATGACACATCTGCTTGAAGTCAGGTCACTCCAAGACTATTATAGCTAAAATTACGCAGTCCTTCCCGACATTTCTATGTTCGATAGGTCGCCTCGCAAGGAGCGGCCGCAGGGCAATTGAGTGTCGAAAATCATGGATTTGATGGCTGCGCGCAAAGAAAGACAGGATAGCGACGATGGATAAAGTTCCAATGCTGGCAGAGGGTTATGAGCAGCTTACCGCTGAGCTCAAGGCACTGCGCGAGGAACGCCCGAAGATTGTGGACGCAATCGAAGAAGCGCGTGCGCATGGCGATCTGTCAGAGAATGCAGAGTACCATGCTGCCAAAGAGCGTCAGGGGCAGGTTGAGGCCATGATTGGCGATCTCGAAAGCAAGATCACTCGCGCCCAAATCATCGACCCGGCAACTTTGAGTGGGGATCGTATCGTATTTGGCGCTACTGTCACACTGCTCGATGACGACGATAAACCTGTGAAATATCAGATTGTTGGCGAAACAGAAGCGGATGCTGCGAAGGGCCGTATCTCGTTCAGCTCCCCGATCGCGCGCGCGATGATTGGTAAGCAGGTCGAAGACGAGATCGAAGTGACTGTCCCATCGGGCGACAAGTTTTACCTCGTCGATAAGATCGAATTTGTGTGATCTGAAAGACTGCTTGGGCTATTAGCCAAGCAGCTTTTCCATCGCAAAATTGTGAATAGGCACGTCATTTCCTGCATGGGGGATAGTGAAATCACGCCTTTGCGTGACGGCATATCCTGCTCGCTCAAATGCCGATCGCGCTAGCTCGCTTGCTTCGGTATAGAGCCGGTTAACCCCGTGTTGTTTCGCATGTTCTTCTGCCGCAGTCAGTAATCGATCCGCCAGCCCCTGCCTCGTATGGGCGGGATCGCAATACAACATATCCAGATGCGCGCTGCAATCGGCCTTAGGAGGCTCCAGCAGTGCGTATGCAACCGGTTGATCTTCCGGGGTGGCAGCAACCCAGATCAGATCACCTCCATCCGTTCTTTCCAAAAAACGTTCAGGCCCAGGATGACGGGCGCCCCAAGCAGCGATCTGCTCAGGCGAATATCGCGCCGCACCAACCACGCCGATTGACGCCGCAGTCAACCTAGCAAGGGGAGCTGCATCGCTCTTTTTGAAAAGACGAATGGTGTAAATCATCAGGAAGCCCGCTCATTGCGGGACCTGCGCGGATTAACTTTCGGGCGTCAGCAGTTTATGAATATGGACAACGACATATTTCATTTCTGCATCGTCAACTGTGCGTTGTGCCTGCGCGCGCCAAGCATCTTCTGCTGCTTCATATGAGCTGTAGACGCCAACAACGTGGACACTTTCAGGATCGGCAAATTCATGCCCTTGTGGATCTGTAACCCGGCCACCCATAACAAGGTGTAGGCGCTGCTTTGTGGTGGTTTCTTCCATGACTCAATCCCATTGCTTAAGGCCGTTGCGCGGGCTTTAGCGCAGGGAGCCTGCGGAGCAAGCTTTGACGCGCTTGCTGCCCCGGATAACGACGCTTAGTTGGCAATGCGATCTTTCATATCGCGAACGGCGCGCACTGCTCTTCGTCGCGTGCGCTGCGTAACTGCGCGGGATTTGTCCGAGGCGGTGCCTGCGAAATACTCCGCATCGCGTTTGACTTCGCGTGCTTTTGACGTCGCGTCATCAGACAAGTCTTCCAGCTTCTCGCGCCCGGCACGCGCCCCGTCCAAGGCATCGTCGACCAATTTCATACCATATGCCACAAGTGCATCTGCCAGGAGCGAACCAAATGCTGACCCGCGTTTCTTAGCAGCGGTCCCAACCGATTTTGCTGCTCCTGATGCTGCTCCACTAACCGCGGTGGCGGCGCCACTAGCGGCCCCCTTGGCGGCATTGCGTCCGGGCTTTGTCATAAGACCAATGATGAGGCCGATAGCAATCGCGCCTCCAAGCACAGTCAGAGGGTTGTCTTTCACGTATTGCGTCGCTGCACCGGCTGCATCGCTGGCTTGATCCGCCACGGTGCGTTCCGCGATGCGGCGCTCGCTGGCTTCGATCTTTGCCCGCAATGCATCACGTGGTTGCTCGGTAACTGTGTCAGTCATTGTCATTCACCAATTCTGAAGAAGGGTCTTGCGTGGCAGGATCGTTAAAAGCAGTATCCAGCCTATCAGGATCAGAGCTGTCTTTGGTCTCGCTATCATCGGTTTCACTATCGTCGCTTCCATTGTCAGAAGCTGAACCAAAACCGAGAATTTCCAACAGGGGCGCGCGAGTGAACCAGAGGAGTAAAGCTCCGATTAGTGCTGCTAAGATACCTCGATTATCATCGGCATGACCCTTCGCGATATCGAACGCATCTTTGGCACCATCACCAACTCGGCTTCCAACCCTGCTAGCTAGAGCCTTGCCCGACAGAGCGTTCTTTGCATGTTCAAGATCGCTTTTCAGCACGCCCAAAGCTGCATTGCGCAATGCGCGATCTTCAATGAACTGTTGCTCAAGTTTGCTCACGATGCTTCGCCTTCACTGTCAGACGCAAAGAGCGAAGCCAGCCGCTGGCCGTTAGATTTGGCGAAGAGACCAAGAACAATGACCAACACGATCAACGCGCCAACGACGATGCCGATCGCACCCCAGATTGTGACGAGTGGGGCAAGGGCGATCACCAGACCGACTGCCAAAGCCAAAAACGCAATGTGCAAAAGCACGATAGCAACAATGGCGCAGGCAAGCGCAATCGCAATATGTTTTCCTGCAAGTTTGGCACGAATTTTCTGAAATGCGATCTCAGCTTGCGCGTAATTGCGCCCATCATCAATCAAAGTGGCGATTTCACCGGATATGGAATCGTCAAAGAGGGGCGGAGGCGCTTCAGAGTCTTCTTCATCACCCTCAATCCCAGTTTTAGCATCTTCTACAGCGCCAACCGCATCGGCATCATCCGCTGATGCCGACGGATTGCTCTCCGTTTCAGCAGAAGGCGCATTGCCATCGCGCATTGCTTGGGGGTCAGTCGACAGGGTTACGCCGCCTGCTTAGTCGCGCGAACCGCGAAACATGCGTGCGACAAGAAAGCCTGCCACTGCCGCAATGCCGACTGCTACGCCGGGGCTTTTTCGCACAAACTCGCGGGCATCTTCGCCAAGTTCATCGACGCTCTTGGCTTCAAGCTTTGCTGAAGTCTCAGCAAGAGTGCGGGAGGCTTTGCGCGCATAATCGCCATACTGCTCACCAAACCGATCATCGATCTGTGTGGCTGTGTCTCCGACGACTTGGCCCAAAGATGCAATTCCATCGCTCACGGCGGTCTTGCCATCGCTTGCAAGTTCTCCAGCTCTCGTAACGGCCTTTTCGCCGTATTCTTTTGCATCGCTCACGATGTCATCTCCTCTTGATTTTGCTGTGTCACGATAGGCGCCGGCGCGGTCCTGAGCTTCGGCTCGTAACGCTTGTGCGCCCGCTTTGGCTTCTTCAAGCGCTGCATTGAACCTGCTTTTTGCAACGGCTGTGCCTTTCGCTGCGGCCGCTGCTGGCTTGGCTGCGCCATTGGCAGCCTTCTTTGGGGCCGCAGCCTTCTTCGCAGGTGCCGCCTTTTTAGCAGGCGCTTTGCGGGTGGCTGCCGGCTTTTTCGCCGCGGTTGTTTTCTTGGGGGCGGATTTGGGGGTCTTTGGTGTTGTCATGGGTGCCTATGTGCCTTGTGAATGCGCAGATTTCTAGTGGGAAAGCGATTGCTTTACCCACCGTGAGTGAACGCCGCTTGCACCGCCGGTTTTCGGCTAATAGGGGATGAATGCAAGAACAGCATTTGCCTGTCTGGGCATGATATCGACAGAATCGTTCCCAGCCAGGTGTCTTACTACACTACAACACTTTCTTTCTGGAGCCAAATATGACCGCGATCATCGACCTTCATGGCCGAGAAATCCTCGATAGCCGAGGCAACCCCACCGTTGAAGTGGATGTGCTTCTCGATGATGGCAGTTTTGGCCGTGCTGCGGTGCCTTCAGGTGCTTCGACTGGTGCTCATGAGGCTGTGGAACTGCGTGATGGCGATGCTGATCGGTACAAAGGCAAAGGTGTTTTGAAAGCCGTTTCGGCCGTAAACACCGAAATTCGCGATCTTCTGGTGGGAGCTTTCGACGCTGAGGATCAGCGCGACGTTGATCTTGCAATGCTCGCTTTGGACGGAACTGACAACAAAGGCCGTCTTGGGGCCAATGCAATTCTTGGGACCAGCCTTGCCGTTTCAAAAGCTGCGGCCAATGCGCGCGGTTTGCCACTCTATTCCTACCTAGGAGGCGTATCGGCGCACGTTCTTCCTGTGCCGATGATGAATATTATCAATGGCGGCGAACATGCTGATAACCCGATTGATATTCAGGAATTCATGGTCATGCCTGTTGGTGCAGACAGCATTGCTGAAGGGGTTCGGTGGGGAGCAGAGATATTCCACACTTTGAAAAAAGGGTTGAGCGAAAAGGGTCTTGCCACTTCGGTTGGTGATGAAGGAGGTTTTGCCCCTAATCTGGCTAGTACACGTGCGGCGCTCGATTTCATTATGGAGTCGATCGCTAAAGCTGGATTTACACCTGGCGACGATGTCGTGCTTGCGCTGGATTGCGCAGCAACCGAGTTCTTCCGGGATGGCAAATACGAGATTTCCGGCGAAAATCTCAGCCTCGATCCGGAGGGAATGGCTGATTATCTCGCGAAACTATGCCAAGAATATCCGATCCGTTCCATCGAAGACGGTATGGATGAAGATGACTTTGCAGGCTGGGAGGCTTTGACAAAAGCGATTGGCGAAAAAGTCCAGCTGGTTGGTGATGATTTGTTTGTAACCAATCCAGCACGTCTTTCTCACGGGATTGAGCAGGGTCTCGCCAATTCGCTTCTGGTGAAAGTCAATCAGATCGGCACGCTCACTGAAACTATGGCTGCTGTCGATATGGCGCACCGTGCGCGGTACACTGCGGTCATGAGCCACCGCTCAGGCGAAACCGAGGATGCCACAATTGCCGATCTCGCAGTTGCGACAAATTGCGGCCAAATCAAAACGGGCTCGCTTGCGCGGTCCGATAGGCTCGCAAAATACAATCAATTGATCCGGATTGAGGAAGAGCTTGGTGACAATGCGGTCTATGCTGGCCGGGCTTGTTTCGGGCACCTCAGTTCCTGATACAAAAGGGACAAAACAACTTGAAACGCCTGAGTCTTCAATCTCAAAGGAGGGGGGAATGAGATTGGCGGAAGACTCAGGCGCTACCACTGCTTTTTAGGGCGGTGGCAAAATAGCAATCCATGCATTCAAGAGCGCGATCCGTGAGGCGAACAAGGATGCGGCGTTGATCGTTTGAGTCATGTTCGCGTTTCACAAAACCGTGATCTGAAAGGACACCCAACCAGCGCAAGCCTGTTGTTGGCGGTGAGGCTGAGCCAATGCAGGCGCTGGAGACCGAGACTTGCTTGTTGTCGAAATCAGCGATGTAGAGGTCGAGGAGAATGTCCCATGCGGGTTCACCAAAGATCTCAAAAGTCCCGAAGATGCCCGTGCGTTGCCGCCGCGTTGTGTAGGCTTTCCTCGCTAGTTCCGCGTAAAGCTCTCTGGATGGTGACGGCGGATCCTGATCATCGGGCGCGACAAACGATCCATTTGTGGATGACTGACCTATGGCAGGCGTTACTGTCCGATTGCGAAGGATATCATTCACCTCTCCAAAGTCTTCCCTTCGCAGCAATTGCGCAATTGCGATCAATTGCTTGGAAAAGGTTTGGATCGTTTCCCGATCATCGTCTGAAACAGGTTCGTCCTGCCCGCTGCGTGAAAGCAGTGAGATTATCTGATCGTCACTCAGATCCATGAGGACCTCTACTGACTCCAAGTAAAAATTGAGAAAGACTTTTCTCTAAGTTAGGGCAGTATGTATTTATGGCGTATGATACAAAAATCGTGACCTCCTCTTTGAGGTTCGCACTGATTCAGTATTGTATTCCGAGTTCACATTAAACTCAGGGAAAATCCCTATTGGTTCAACGGCTGATCCCATTTTCTGGGCATTGTTGTAACCATTTCTTGGGAAATCGACCTGGACCAGCGACTGGAGGTTCCACTTAACTAAAACGCTGAGATAGCGCCAACAGAGACAACGCTGCTTTTGCGGCTTCACCGCCTTTGTCTTTTTGCTGAGGATCAGCGCGCACGATGGCCTGATCTTCATTTTCAACTGTGAGGATCCCATTGCCGATCGGTATGCCATCCATGGTCAGCGCCATAATAGCTCGCGCACTTTCGCCTGCGACGATTTCGAAGTGATAGGTTTCGCCGCGTATCACAACGCCTATGGCAACAAAGCCTTCAAACTCACCACTTTCAGCCGCCAGTGAGATAGCTCCGGGGATTTCAAGGGCGCCGGGTACAGTGAGCACCTCAACATCGTGGCCATCCGCCTCCAACGCTGCGCGTGCGCCAGTGATGAGCATATCATTCAACTGCGCGTAGAAACGCGCTTCAACTATAAGAAAGCGGGCCATGTGATTACTCCGGGATGGGTTTATGGTCGGTGATCGTCAGGCCATAGCCTTCAACACCAATCAATTCAGGTCGTGAATTGGACAAGAGGATCATGTCATGAACGCCAAGGTCTGCAAGTATCTGCGAGCCAATGCCGATATTGCGGGTTTCCTCGTCCTGACTCCATTCGCTGCCCCCAATCCGGCTTGTAATAATGACGATTACACCAGAACCGTGTTCTCCAATAGCTTCCATAGCGCGTTGTAATGTGCGTTTGCGCGGGCCCGGTTGACCCAGCACATCGTCAAACACTGAAATGGGATGGACGCGCGCCAGTGTGGGGCTGTTGGGATCAACGTTGCCCTTTTGCAAGACATAGGCTTCGCTGTTTTCAACTCTGTCGCGATAGGTGATTAGCCTGAACTGCCCACCATAATCGCTTTCAAAACTGCGCTCTCCAAGACGCTCGACCAAATGATCATTGCGCATGCGGTAAGCGATAAGATCGCGGATGGTGCCGATTTTAAGATCATGCTTACGAGCGAAGGTAACGAGATCATCAAGCCGGGCCATAGTCCCGTCATCGTTCATAATCTCGCAGATCACGCCGCTAGGGTTGAGGCCGGCCAAACGTGAGATATCAACCGCGGCTTCTGTATGGCCAGCACGGACCAAAGTTCCGCCATTGCGTGCTGCCAGAGGGAATACGTGGCCCGGCGTCACAATATCGGCTGCGCCTTTTGTTGCGTCGATTGCCACAGAGACGGTTCGTGCGCGGTCAGCGGCTGAAATTCCAGTCGTAACCCCTTCTTTTGCCTCGATAGAAATCGTAAAAGCGGTCTGCATACTTTCTGTATTGTCGCGCGTCATTGGCTCTAGACCGAGCCCATCGACCCGAGACTGATCGAGTGCAAGGCAGATAAGTCCCCGGCCAAATGTCGCCATGAAATTGATCGCCGCAGGCGTCGCCATTTGCGCAGGGATAATCAGATCACCCTCGTTCTCGCGATCCTCATCATCGACAAGGATGTACATCCGCCCGTTGCGCGCTTCATTTATGATCTCTTCTGCGCCCACCAAAACGGGCCGATCGTCATTGGCATCTAGGAAGTCCGAGAGTTTGGCGAGGGTCTCTGCTGTGGGGTTCCAATCAGCTTCGACACAATCTCGCAAAGTATTAGCGTGAAGCCCAGCTGCGCGTGCGAGCCCAGCTTTTGTGATTTCACCGGATGAAATGAGTTCGCGGACGCGTGTGATTGTTGATGTGCTCATTGTGATGTGTTAGCACATTATGATGTGATGTCAAAACAGGTGGATCACACTCTGGTGTCTGGGCAAAAGAAAATCCCGCCTGCTTTTCAGCAGACCGGAAATTCCATCAATTCAAAATTTCGGTCGACTTAAACTGCAATTGGACGCGGTTCGTCGAGGTCCGAAGCATTGTCTTGCAGTTCATCGGCAGAAACCACGAGTTCGGGTTTCTTGAGATCCACACCGTTGTTTACAGCCCAGATCGCAGCCTGAGTTCGGTTCTGTACACCAAGTTTGCGAAGGATTGCCTTCACATGAACTTTGACCGTGGCCTCACTGATATTCAGGTGACCCGCTATCACTTTGTTGGGTGAGCCCAGGATCAGATAGCGCAGTGTTTCAATTTCGCGCTCTGACAGCAAAGTAACAAGTTCGCGCTGCGACATTGCGGGCAGTGTGCCCCGCGCCCAGCGGCGTGGCAGACCCAAAGCGAGTTCGCTTGGCATCACCTTTTCGCCCATATTCACGAGCTTCAGACTTTCGATGAGTGGTTCGCAAGCGATGCGCTTTACAATATAACCATCCACGCCAGCACGGAACGCACCGACCATGGCATCGAAATCAAAATCATTGCTCAGGACAACAAGACGCGCACCAGGAAGTTCTTCCTGCAATTGCTCGATTTCGGAGCAAAGATTATCATCTTCATTCTCATCAAGAATGATAAGGCGCGGACATTCGTCCCGCTGTGTCTTTTCAAGAAGCCCCAGACTTGAATCGTGCGATTCCGTGACTGAGAAAACATCCCCGTGTAAAATTCTACGCATGCCCTCACGGGCCAAAGTATTCCTACTAACGATTGCGACTGGTACGCTTGCACCATATTCCATCGCTTATCCTCCTTCGAGAGTAACCCCTGCGACCCGAAGAATCCGCTCCCAAACGGTTGAAGCCTTGTGGCTATTGCTTGTGCTTGATCGATGTAATGATGGCAAAGACGGGTAAGGGAAATCCCCTTAAGATGTCGAGTCTCATTTTGGTACAGAGACTACTCCAAAAGTGTAGGTCGTTATGCGCTGTTAGGCGATCTCTCGAATGAGCATGTATCCTTCAGCTGCATCAAGAAAAGCCGTGGAACCCCTAAGGGTTGCAAGCGATTCAATGGTCTTAAACGACCGTTCATCAGGGGCCGGTTTCACCTGACTCTTGAAGCAAGCGAATGCCTCAAGCTTGCGATTTAGAGTGTGGGTAACATCAAAAAAAACATTCGGAATGAACGTTTCGGTGATGCCGGGTGCGGCCCAATTCGTCTCTGAAAGTGTTTCATAAGCATAAACGCGATTCGGAATAGAGCGTGATCGGGGCCTTGCGGCGACGAGTGCTGCGACAAAGATAAGCTGATGATCCTTGTGAATGTCCCCAACAAACGGAATGAACAGGGTATCAGGTTGTACATCGTCCACCACACTGCCCACAGCCGCGTTTATCTCTGCGCCGGGAATTGTGTCCAATGCCGCCGCTGGTAAATCGAGGAAGTGGCATTGCTTCACACCGAGAAGCTTGTGTGCCTGTGCCATTTCTTCTCGCACTTGCGTTACCAGACTTTCCGGAAATGCCGGTTCGTAGCCTTTAGTAACAACGGCAACGTGCACTTCATGGCCTGCATCTGCCAATCGCGCCATAGTTCCGCCGCAACCCAGCACCTCGTCATCGGGGTGAGGGGCAATGACGAGGACTTTACCAAGGTGTGAGATATCGCTCATCAATCACGCCCCAACACTGCATGCATACGCAAAGGTTTGTCTCCAGTTAGCTGCCATTTAGTGGCGCGGATGAGTCCATCGCTAGTCACGATGCCAAGGTTCTGATCATTCATAACGACAATTTGACCTGGAGTGGCGTGGTGGACATCGCAAGGCTCAAAACACGCTTCCCATATAATTATTCGTTCGCCGTCAATTTCAGAGAAGGCTCCTGGGTAAGGATCGCTTACGGCGCGGATGAGCCGGTCGATCTCCTGTGCGGATTGATGCCAGTTGATCCGGCCATCTTCCGGGCGACGCCGCGCAGCAAAGGTCGCGCAGTTTTCATCCTGTAACTGCCGACGCGGATCAGGGCTTCCAAGCTCTCTTAGGGCCGAGCCAATCATCACCTCAAGCGCCATCATATGCTTGTCATAAAGCGTGCGCGCCGTTTCCCGAGGCGCGACATGGAAAAACTCCTGTGCAAGGATAGCACCTGTATCGGTGCCGCCATCCATCCAAAATAGCGTAGCGCCTGTTATCTTTTCATCACTGATAATGGTCCATGGAAGAACTGCGCGCCCGCGCATCCTTGGCAGAGGGGCAGGGTGGTACCCAATTATTCGATCCGGACAGATCGAGAGAAATTCTTCTCGGCATATTTGTGACCAACCCACTACAAAAATAAAGTCAGGCTTGGCCGCTTTCATTGCTGCGATCGCATCTGGTTCGTTGATGTTGCGAACATGCAGCAACTCGATGCCATGCTCATTTGCCAGGGGCGCTAGATCGAAAAAGTCGGAATGCCGTTTTGATAGCTCGGGTTCGAGAGTTGCGACAAGCACTAGCTCGCACTCATCATTACCGATCATCGCGCGCATCGCGCACTCAGTGCTGTCCACTGCGCCAACCAGAGCGATACGCATCAGTTCAGTGCCCCTTCTGTGCGGATACGCCGCCGGGAAGCTTGCCGAGATACACGCGTGGCAGTGTCGGGTGCATCATCTGGGCGCGAAAGGCTCATTTCGTCCATCAAAAGTTTGTTGACGAGGCGCACGTCATAGACTGTCTCAGCAAGATGCCGTGACTGGGCGCCCATCGATTTAACAAGCGCCGGGTCAGCCGCGAGTTTTGCCATTGCTTCGGCAAGGCTGACGGAGCTGCGGGGTTCGACAAGATACCCATTTTGGCCATTTGATACCGCATCACGGCAACCAGGCATGTTGGTTGTGATAACCGCGCGGCCCACCGCCAGTGCTTCAAGAATGGTGCGAGGCAATCCCTCGCGATAATAAGTGGGCAGGACAAAAACGTGGCTATCTGCCAAAAAGCTTGGCACGTCATTGGTCTCAGGGATCACCTCAATCGGGTAATCTCGCTTCAAACGTTCCACGTCTTGATCATTAAGTCCCGTGGGGTTGGCTGGCTCTGGCCGGCCAATAAGACTAAAACGTGCCTCAGGAAATGTCTCGCGTACCGACTTTGCGGCCTCAGCATATTCCCAAACGCCTTTATCACGCATCAACCTCCCGATCATGAGGAAGCGAATGGGTGCATCAGGCGGCGGGTTCGTCACAAAACGTTCTAGGTCTACGCCAGAACCTGGAACCTGCAAGACGGGAGCGTCGGGGCCGATAATATCAGCATCGAGCATGTCTTGCTTATCATCAGAATTGAACACAAAAATGCGCTGCGCTCTGGCAAGGCCGGATCTGTAGAGGCGGCAGAAAACCTTTTTCAGCAGGTTTCGTCCTTCGGCTGCTTCACTGAATAGATAGCCGAGACCCGACATCAGCGCATAGTAGCGTTTGATGCCTGCGATTCTGCACGCGATCCCTCCGTAGATGATCGGCTTTTGTGTGTAGGCGACCACAACGTCGGGTTCTTCTCGATTTAGCATCGAGACATATGCGCTAATCGTGCGCAAATCGGCGATTGGGTTGGTACCGGTACGCGCCATGGGCACGATTTCGAACTGTATTCCCATCTCGGCGAGCTTTTCGCGAACTCTTGGATCATCATCGGGCGCAACAGCCACGACTTGATGCCCCGCTTTGCGCATCTCGGCCAGCAATTGCCCTCTGAAATTGATGAGCGAGAATGCGAGGCTCGATAGAACGACGATTTTCACCAAATGGCTCCTTGTGGCGACTACCCGCCTAATTTTCGTTTCAGCATGCGCTTTTACCCTCTGATCAACAAAGAGAAAGCTGCATTCGGTTGAATAGTCAAAAGGAGCAGCTCGCGCCCAATTGGCGGTGCTGGGCGTCAAAGGATAAAACAACATCTCGTTTGGGGGGTGTTTCTCTTACCCTTTCGCGCAAGCTGCGTTCCCCCTTGATGCACGTGGAGGCAGGTTGTGCCCTTCCGGCTAATCGCTTGATGAGCAAGTGCATGGTTGCAGACGCTTGGGTAATTAAGAAAACGTGAAAGAGCATTTCTCGCTCAGGCTCCAGCCGATTGGTCAGAGCATGAGATGGAATGATGGTATTTGAGTAGAGCGATTTCTTTATGAACACACCTGCCGAACACACAGGCGCAATCGAAACGAACACTGATGTGGCTGTAAACGTGGACAGCCCCGGTCGTTTAACGCGCTGGTCCAGCTTGTTTGCGGATACGTTTGGGATTGTGCCTGCGTTTATGTGGCGTAAGTTTATTCGTCTTGCTGGCGTCATGACGCTTGACTTCATTGCGGTCGCAGGAACGTTCTTCTTATTGCTTCCATTCATTCAACCGCGTGTTTCATTGGCAGGCTGGCTTGATACGCTTCCCTTAATCGCGCTTTCGGCGAGCGCGCTTACCGTTGCTCTGCTGTATCTAAGCGGTCTTTACCGGAGGAGCTGGCGTTTCACCTCGCTGACTGATTGTATTGCCATGGGCTTTAACATTGGCTTTGCACTTGCGATTACATGGTCGGCAATTTGGTGGTCAATTGGAAGCCCGCGCAGTCTTGGCGATATTGCGCTTCTAGGCCTGTTCCATTTCTGTCTCGCCTTTCTAACAATGCAGATCATGCGCCTGTCGCGACGCGCTGTTCGATATCTTCCTTTAAGCAACATCGCAGGCAAAAACGGCGATGCGGCGGAGCGTAAGAATGTAATTCTCGTTGGCCCTGCGACATGGGCTGAATCGATAATCAAGTTCACGAAGTCTGAGGCGAGCGCGCCTGTTCACCCAGTTGGCGTTTTGCTGCCAGAGGCGGACGGCCCGATTGTTCAAATTCACGGCGTTCAGGTGCTCGGTTTTCCTGAGAATTTGCCAACCGCAATTGCGATTCTAGAACAACGCGGGCGCCGTCCTGAAACCATTGTCCTGTGCGAGGACTCGGTGAACATGAGCCCGCGCGAAGTGGCGACCGTAACTGGGCGCGCACGTGATCTAGGTATCACTGTTTCCCGTGTTGGTGATGACTGGGGGCAATTGCTTGGCCGCGACACCGCTCCCAACCTCGATAAGCTTTCGACGTCTGATCTTCTTGGAAGGCGCGAGTTTGAACTGCGTGAGGCTGCAATTTCGCAGCAAATTGCTGGTGAAACTGTTCTCGTAACCGGTGCCGGCGGAACAATCGGCAGCGAACTGGTTCGGCAGCTGGCCGGCTTTAAACCTTCCAAAATCGTGCTGCTAGATCATTCGGAATATGGCCTTTACGCAATCGAAAAGCAGATCCGCGAAGATTTCCCTGAACAAAACCTCGCGATAGAGCTTTGCAATATCCGCAATCCGATTGAAGTGCGCCGGGCTTTTGGGAAGCACAATCCCGCAATTGTGTATCACGCAGCGGCTCTGAAGCATGTGCCGATTGTTGAAGGCAATCCTTGCGCGGGTGTTCACACCAATGTGATTGGTACGAAGAACATTGCCGATGCCGTCACTGAGTTTAACGCGCGGGCTATGGTTCAAGTGAGCACTGACAAAGCCGTGAACCCAGTTGGCATGATGGGCGCGACCAAGCGCGTGGGTGAGCTGTATGCCCAATCGCTCGATCTGTGCGGCGTTGATGATCCCGAGGCGCCTCGATTTATGACCGTTCGGTTCGGCAATGTGCTTGGTTCTTCGGGTTCAGTTGTTCCACTGTTCAAACAACAATTGCTCGCCGGTGGCCCGTTGACCGTGACCCATCCTGATATCGAGCGCTTCTTCATGACGGTTGCCGAAGCGGTGCAACTTATCCTTGAAAGTTCATCAAGGGCGCTTCACGAGGACACTCCTCGCGGACGGATTATGGTTCTCGATATGGGTGAGCCTGTGAAGATCGTAGACCTCGCAAAACGCATGATCCGCATTTACGGGCTTGAGCCTGATGTAGACGTTGCAATATCCTTCACGGGCCTGCGCCCCGGTGAGAAACTGTTCGAAGAACTGTTCGACAGTTGCGAGGAACAGGATGAATCAGACATTCCTGGTATTTTTGAGGCATCTTCCAATCCCATACCGCTGCCGTTCATCACCCGCGCAATCGAGCAACTCGGACTTGAAGTGGATGCGGGCAATGACAGCAATGTCCGCCGTATCACGCACCATCTGACCACCTTGCCCAGCAGCGGGGATAGCCTAGCAGGGTATGTCGCCACTTCCGATGCGTTTCTGCGCAGTCCTCGCTTCAAAACGGTAGAGGAGGCGTAAGGCTTATGGCCACACAAGCTGCCCCAGCCAAACCCGAGCCTATTGCTTCCCACGCTAAATCGAGCTGGCCTTGTCACGAGCCGGATGAGATCGCGGCGGTCACGCGTGTGCTTGAAAGTGGACGTGTCAACTCGCTGGTCCATGGAGATCAAAACAAGGCGTTTGAAAAAGAATTTGCTGAATATGTCGGAGTGCCCTTCGCGGTCGCAGTGAGCAATGGCACGGTGTCAATCGAACTGGCTTTAAGAGCGTTGGGGGTAGGGAAGGGCGATGAAGTGATCGTTCCGGCGCGAAGCTTCTTCGCCACCACCAGCGCAGTCGTTGCGGTTGGCGCTACGCCTGTTTTTGCGGAAGTCGAAATCGATACACAGAATATCGATCCGGCTTCAGTGGAGCGGGTGATTGGTGAAAGAACGCGCGCCATTGCATGCGTGCATCTCGCGGGGCAGCCCTGCGATATGGACCGGCTTTGCGATATTGCAGAGCGCCACAATCTTCTCCTAGTGGAAGACTGCGCTCAAGCACATGGTGCGATGTGGCGCGGACGCCATGTTGGATCCTTTGGTGATGCTGGCTCTTTCTCGTTCTGCACCGACAAGATCATGTCGACTGGCGGCGAAGGCGGTATGCTGGTAATGAAGGATGAGGGCGTCTGGCGTCGGTCCTGGGCTTATAAAGACCACGGCAAAGACCCCATTCGCCTGAAAGAGAAATCAAACTCTGCGCCCGGCGAATTTAGATACTGCATTGACGATTTCGGCAGCAACTTTCGTCTGACTGAAATGCAAGCGGCAATTGGCCGCGCGCAATTGGCAAAGCTTGATACATGGGTGGCACAACGACGCGAAAATGCCTGCGCCTTGGTTGAAGAAGCGACCAAACATTTAGCCGTCAGCAGTATGGCCGTTCCCGATCACGCATTTCATGCGTTTTATAAGTGCTATGTCCTGCTCGATTTAGAACAAATACCGAGCGGAGTGACGCGCAGCGACATTCTGGTGAAGCTCATGGCTCAAGGCATTGCGTGTGGCAGTGGATCTTGCCCTGATATGAGCCGCGAAGGCGCGTTTTCAGACCTTGAAGTGCGCCGTGACGGTGATCTGGCAGCCTCTCACGAGATGGCTGCACGTACGATTATGTTCCAGGTTGATCACACGCTCACTCGCGAGGATGCTGCTGGCTATGGACGTGCATTGGTCGATGTGTTGAATTCTTTTGAAGACGAAAAGGCAGCTTAGGAATGACCAGCTATCCCAAGCCTGAAATCGACTTTATCGTCATCGGTGCCATGAAAGCGGCGACCACATGGGTGCAGGCGCAAATGAGCCAGCATCCCGATATCTTTGTGCCCGACATTGAGCCGCACTTCTTTACCCGCGATCACAAGAATGGGTGGCAGTGGTACAGTGATCTGTTTCCAGCAGAAAAACGCGAAGACGCGATTTGGGGTGAGAAGACTGCCGATTATCTTGCGCCGCCAGAAGCTGCGGAACACATCAAGCGTGAATACCCCAATGCTAAGCTGATTGTACAGTTCCGAAATCCCATTGATCGGGCCTACTCCGATTACAAAATGGTCTATCGCCGTGGTGTCGTGAAAGGCCCGCCTCAAGACTATATGATGTCACTCGACAATCCGCAGCCGCGCTTTTTGAACGGTGGTCTCTACGGCAAACACATGAAGCGCTGGTTTGAGCTTTTCCCAAAGGAACAGTTCCTTTGCTTCACGTTTGAAGACGTAAAAGAGCGCCCTGAAGAAACGCTCGAGAAGGTCTGGCATCACGTCGGCGCAAACCCGCATTTTGATGCAGATTTTGCTAAAAAACGGCAGAATGACAGTTCAGAAGAATTGCTGCCTTTGCCAGTCCGCAAAGCTCTTGCGCCGATAAAGCCTTTGGTAAAGCCACTGCGCAATTCAACCATTTTCAAGACCGCGCGCGGGATGTTTGCGCGTGAAATTCAATACCCTGCATTCTCCGATGATCTGCGCAGCCATCTGGCTGATTTTTATGCAGATGATGTCGCATTGCTAGGAGATCTGCTGGACCGTGACCTTTCGCCTTGGCTTCACGTGGAAGAACGCGCGAATGCCGCTTAAGTGTTGTAAATGTAAAATTCGCCCAATAACGGGTTTGGAATACAAAGGAGGGGCGTTGCTATGCGCATATTCTCAGTAAACACCGCCAAGGCAGCAGGCGCTGCCATTATGATTTCTGCAATGGCTGCATGCTCTGGCGGCGCGGGCAATTTGCCGCCGCTGCAAAGCGCGGGCGAGACCCAATTGCGGGTTGGGCCGGGCGACAAAGTCCGGATTGCCGTGCAGGATCTCGATGCGGTCAATGGCGATTATACCATTGATGAAACCGGAGCGATCTCGCTTCCGCTCATCCAGCAAGTGCAAATCAGCGGAATGACGTATGTCGAAGCCACAGCAGCTTTGCGCAATGCTTTGATCGCCAAAGATGTTTTGAAGAACCCCAATGTCACCGTGCAGCCTTTGGAATTGCGTCCTATCTCGATCCTCGGCGAAGTACGCAATCCCGGCGAAATCGAGTATCGCCAGGGCATGACAGTGTTCGAAGCAGTGTCGCAAGCCGGTGGATATACATACCGCGCCAACACCAAAGAGGTAGAGGTTTTGCGGACCCAAGGTGGATCGGTTGTCAGCTCAAAAGCGACAGAGAACGATGTGCTAAGACCAGGCGATCGTATCCGGGTTTTTGAACGGTGGTTCTAATGCGGAGAAAGGCAGGCGCGCTGCGCGCAGTTTCTTATCTTGCTTTGGGTCTGGCGTTTTGCACGGGACCTGCGGCCAATGCGCAAACAACGATTGCACCATTGGTGGATGGTGATGACGCTGAGTTTAAGATTGATCCGATTACCGCAGGATCGCTCAAGATCTCGCCAGTCATTACTGCCACAACCCGATATGACAGCAACGTGCTTGCTGAAGTTGCCAACAATGAGGTTGACGATCTTGAGCTGATCGTTCGTCCTGAAGTGGGCGTGGAAGTGGGCGAGGGCGATTTCCGTTTGAACTTTAACGGGTTTGGCCAATTCTCCCGGTTCCTCGATCTATCGAGCGAGAATGCGGATACGTATGGTGCTGACTTGGGTGTGAATTACAGCCCAAGCCAAGGCGAAAGCCTCAGATCTCAGGTCGGTTTTGCGCGTCTTGCAGAAGATCGCGGTGACCCTGAAGCTCGCAACGCAGCTGGACCGGGCCCTCGTTTGATCGATGATCTGTTTGCCACTGTGCGCTATCGCAATGAAGGCGGGCGCATCCTATTTGATGTCGAAGCGATTGTGCGAGAGCTTGATGCGGTATCGGCCATCGATGATGATCGTGATTTCACATCATTTGGCGGACGGGCAACCGTTGGTTACCGTGTAAGCGGTCCTGTTTATGCGACTGTTACCGGTTTTGCGACGTATCGTGATTTTGTGTTGCCACCAACGGCCATTGATCCGGATCGTGATGCAACGACTTATGGCGGCCGTCTCGGATTGAGCTTTGTCGATAATGACCGGATTCGTGGTCGTGTTGGCGTCGGTATATTTCAGTTTGATCCGCAAGATGCGCGCCTCAACTCACGCAGCGGTCTTTCGGTTGATGCGTCAGTTTCGCTGCTGCTTGATCGGCGATCGGCAGTGGTGATTGATGCTTTTAGAGGCGACGTTGCGACGTTCCGTGCTGGTGCGCAGTCTCGCACAGACACGCGCGCAGGCGTGACAGCGCAAGTTGAAATGCGGCACAACTTCTATGGCCGCGTTGGTCTTCGTTATCGCGATACCAAATTTGTTGGTTCTGGCATCTCCGAAGAAACCTATGGCCCGAACATCGCTGTTGAATTTCTTGCCAATCGCAATCTGGCCCTGATCGCTGATGCATCCGTGTCGGAGCGCGTCAGTGATGATGTGTTTGAGAATTTCGAACGTTTTCGCGTCGGGCTGACCGCACGCGTTCGTTTCTGACATTCAATCCGGCTGCGCAATCATCTTTGATGAGATGGCGCGGCCGGATTTACTCGCTCAGGTCTCTGTAAACCTGCATCACGCTTGAAACATGGCGTTCGATGCTGAAACGGTCTCGCGCTGATGGCGCGGCGCGTTTCACCATTGCGTGGGTTTCAGCCGGATTGTCCAAAAGTTCTTTCACGCCATTGGCGAGAGCGACAGCGCTTTCCGGCTCTACCAAAAGACCAGTATTGTCTTTTAAAGCCTCAGGATTACCGCCCGAATTGGTTGCCACCACAGGCGTTTCGACCAGCATCGCTTCCACCAAGGTTCGCCCTAAGGGTTCACCTGTGGCAGGGACCAGCAATTGATCGCACGCCCCTATCCAGAAATGACCAGGGCTTTTGAAACCCATTAGGCGCACCGCGTCCTGCATGTTCGTTGCTGAAATATGATCACGCAACTTTGCGTCCATTTCAGGGACTTTGGCTTCACCAAACATCAATCCATAGACAGGCCGATCCAGATTTCGGCGCAGTTCGGCGATTGTATCAACGAACAGCAGGGGGCGTTTGCGCGGTACAAAGCTCCCAAAAAAGCCGAGCAGCAATGCATCCTCCGGCAGATTCTGCTCGCTTATCAGCTGAGCGCGCGCCTGTTCTCGGTCGACAGTAATGGTGGTGTCGAAAGGGCTATGCACGACTTGTGCTTTATGCGCTGCTGACCAAATTTTGCCTTTTGGTAGGGAAAAACTGGAAACAGTCAGCACTCTAGATGCGAGTGCTGGGGCGAGTAGTCGCAGACCCATTGCGCTGGGGTCAGCGCGGTGGTGCCAGATGAGCGGCATGCCTGCGACCCGCGCTGCCATGGCCCAAGTGGCATGAGTGCGGCCATCATTTGTATGGACAATGTCCACGTTGTGCTCGCGTAGGAATTTAGCGCGTGGGGAGACCCCGGTAAGCGTTCGCAAGAACTTGCCCGCGCTGAACGCTTCGCCCGGAGTGAACGATGTTACCGGCGAAGCGGGATCGGATATCTGCTCAAACTGACCGAAATGCTTGGAGATTTTGCCATTTGGTACTTCGGGCACGATTAGGATGCGGAATTGCGCCGGATCGAGCCGTTCCAGCAATCCAAGCAGAGAAATATGGCTGCCACCAATACTGTCTCCCGCAAAGGGGAAACAGATTGTGGTGCGAGCAACATCTTTGGCTTTAAACTGTTCAGAATGGTCGAGCGCGTTCATCAGTTTTTGCCCTGCTTGTTCAAGTCTTCACGGTAGAGCAAAAAGTTATCGAAATTGGAAAAGCCATCACCGTCGCTGTCCTCCCAAGTGTCGGCGATGCTTGGATTTGAACCGTGCTCGGCTTCCCAAATGTCGTCGATGCCGTCGCGATCAGCGTCAGGGTAGGGGGGGGGATTTGGAACTGTGCCAATGTTTCCAGGGCGAGAAATGATCTTTCCGCTGCGCTCGCGAATATCGCTTACGACTTTTGCATCGATATCATCGCGCGGCCAAGCGCCTGCGCCTGCCAGCACATCATCATATGAGTTCGCGGCGGACTTAGCTTGAAATGTTGGTGCGCAGGGGGCCTGTGTGACTTGCCGGCTGCGTGCTGAGGATGAAACATGGCGGAAATCGCCGATAAACTCGTTATCCCACATATAGATGCTAGCCTCGCCATTGGCGGCGACATCGTTGCGAGCAATGCCTTGCGTATTGACGGTTCCATCTGGGCCAAGCACGAAAGTGTTGCCAATTATGGAGACCGGGGTTCCGCCAAACTGCTCCCAAACTTCAGCAAATTGGCTTTGCGCATTGTAGAGGACATTGTTGACGATTTCGACGCACGAATTGGGCGGGAAATTGATGTCGGGATTGCGGTCACCATTATGCGCACAGATGTTGCCAGCGAAGGTAAACCTTTGCGCATCCTTGGGATCGCTGGCCAGCAACGCGCATTTGTCATGGCGCGGTATGCCATAAGCAAAGATCGAATTGCTCACTGTGATCTGATCGTTATCGCCGTACCCATTCACCAACTCATCACTAGCCCAACTGGCGCTGATGTGATCGAGGATGACATTGCGGCTGTTTTCTATCGTGACCGCATCATCGCTTTTGCGATTGCCGCTTAAACGATCGAGCCGGATGCGCACATGGCGCACAATCACATCGTGCGTGTTCTTTATCAGGATAGGAGTGCGCGCGGAATTGCCGCCATTGTGCGCGATAACAACGCCGCCGCCCGGAGCGGTTTGGCCTGCGATGGTCAAGAACGGGTGTTTGATGACAGGCGGGCGCTTGGTGAACCGAAAGACGCCGCCAACCCGGAACACACATGTCCTTGGTCCCTTGGCTGTGAGGCACGCGCGCAATGATCCTGTGCCTGTATCGGCAGTGGTTGTGACGTAAATGATTTTACCGCCGCGACCACCAGCGCTCGTTGCACCATGCCCAATTGCTCTGGGAAAAGCGAGTTTGCCAGTTACGGGTTCGGGGGCAGGGGGAGGAGCGGCCTCTACCGGTCCTGCACATGCGCTTAGTGCCATTGCAAAGCTGCTTACCACAGCCAGACCGGCATTTTTGTGGCTTCTTAGGGTATGGCCCAATCCAGTGATCATGCGGGCTTTTCAGCCATTGGGTTATCTGGCGTTTCGTTGACGATGTTGTCGTCATTTGACTTTGCAAAATACCCATAGCGCCATAGCAATGGAGCAGTCAGGATTGAAAAAAGTGTCTGCTTCGCCTTCGGCATTTTGGATTTCCAGCTCACATCTTTTCTAATGGTGAGTTCGTCTTTCATCCTATGCCGGCTGCCGGCAACCTGATGCTGCGGCTTCATCACCTCGCCACCGTGTTCAGGCTGGACGTAATTTTCGCCGACCAGCGCCATGATGCGCTTCACGGTTGCTTCGGGATCAGCGACAAAGTCTTCATAGCGTACACGAATGCTGCGACCTTTCCCAAGCCTCAAACGCATGATTTCAGCGCCCAAGTTAACGACAAACCAGCGTGCCGCCGTGAACCACAATGGCTTGGGTTTAAGCTCTTTCTGAATGCCTTCTTCAACCTTGATGCTGTATGGCTTCATCATCGACCAAGCGACGCCGCGCCCATCGCGGACGACATGAACTAGGTAAATCTCGATATCCTGATCTGCGTGAATGCTGGCTGCACGGCCTGGCAATTTTGAGCTGTCGAGGATGATATTGGTGCCGGCTTGTTCTGCGATTTGTTTGAAAAGTGTGCTCGTCAAGCGCTTGTAATCAAGCATGTCTTTGCCCGGATACAGTTTCGCCAAAAGACGTTTCGCGCTGAATAGAAATTCAGTCCTGTCAAGCAACTTGCCATATTCCGGCATTGAGGTTTCGGCATGGGCTTCCTGCCATCTTGTGACAACAGGACCCCAAAAATCGCAGCCACTTACCGTCTCGCGGCATGCGCAGTATTCGTCGTGTTCCCATACATGGCGGGGTAATGCTGCGATTTCACCTGCTGCAAACACGCTTTGTTGTTGCCCGACGGCGATATCTAGCAGCGTGGTACCGCTTCGCCCATAACCTGCGACATAGATCAGCTTCAGAGGCTCTTTCGGGGACTCTTTGCTGGTCATCGAAGTAAGTTTCCTCAAGGCGGAAGGGAATACGATTCAACCGTAAAATCGTCTATCTTGACCTAATGCCGCAAGGTATCTTTGGTATATCTGCCACGCCAATTACTGCTACGAAGTGATAGCCACAATGCGCCAAGGATCGTCCTTCTACGCAATTGTAACAAGACGCTGGTCAAGGCAGTAACAATTCCCACATGCCAACTGATCAAACTTATCACCAAAATGACGGCGGCGGCGAAGCGCTTGATCACCAATACGAGGCGGACGATTTTGCGCCTGATCCCGTATATGGAGTAAATCATGTTGGTCATCTCAATGCTGGATCACAGACGCGTTTGACCCGGTTTGTGCTCTTTATCGCCGTTTTCCTGTGCGGTTGGAGTGTACTTAGGGTTGGAGATATCAACTTAACGCTTAGCGATATCGGTATCACATTTGTTCTGTGTTCAATGCTGTTTCGAGGCGAACTCAATACTAGACCATTTGGTTCAATGAGTGTGTTTTGGATGTCTGGCCTCGCGATCATGCTCGCTGGCTTATTGCTAAGCACAATTGCCAATGGAGAAATGAGCCGGTGGTTGATCGTGGCAGCGCAGTATCTGTTTGCGTTCTTGATGGTGCCAATGGTGCTGATGGGGCAACAGGTAACAACGACAAGACGCCTGCCTGCTGTCTTCGTGCTTGGTATTGTTGTGTCTCAAATGATCGGGGTTTCCGCCAGCCTGTTGTTTGAGCCTTCTGACACTTTAGACCTGATGGGTGATGGTTTCCTAACCGGTAATGGACGTGTGGGTGCCATGACAGGAGAACCCAACCCCAATGGTGCGATGGTGGCATTTGCTTTTCCCATGCTGCTGTATTGCCTCCGCAATCGAACCATCCCAACAGGCGTAGGACTGATTTGCGCACTAATCCTTGCGTGGGGTTTGCTTGCGAGCGGATCTTTCACAGGCTTTGCCGCTGCTGTCATCGCGACAGGTGTCTACCTTGTGTTTTCCGGTTTCAATCAGTTTGCCAAATTCGTGATGGCGGGCGTGGTTGGCCTGTTCTTATTCGTCGCATCTGGCGCTCCTTTGCCGGAAGCGTTCGAAAACAGGGTTGCAGGGGCTTTGACCACCGGCGATCTCAACGAGGCTGGAACCTTCTCAGACCGTGCTGATTTGATCGCAGAAGCTTGGCAAATGGCTGATGATAATGTGCTGGTTGGGCTTGGAGTGGACCAATACCGAGTGGTCAGCCCGCACGGTGCACCTGTTCACGAATTGCATCTCTTAATTTGGAATGAGGGAGGATTTTTGGGTTTTGTAGGCTTATTGATGCTGCTGATCATGCTGGTCGTAGGAGCGATCTCAGCGCTGTCAAAGAGCAGGCCCGAGGGCGCCATGATCCTAGCTGTGGTTGCAGTGTTCATGGTTTACACGTTTTCGATCCCGCACATGTATTCGCGTCAATGGATCATGCCGGTCCTTCTTGCCATGAGCACATTCTTTGCAATCCATCCAAACTTTGATGCAGTGCATCGACCATGGCAGCGAAACTGATGGGAAGTACCCTTCAACATCGGATATCCGGCCTATTTGCCAATGATATGCTTCGCTCTCGCCTAGGGAGCATTGCTCATTTGCTGACAGGAAGCATTGCGGTCGCCGGTCTGATGGCTGTCAGCACAGTAATCGCGGCTCGGGCGCTTGGTCCTGAAGCATATGGCGTTTTGGCCATCGTTCTTACGATAGGCCGGATCTGTGAACGTCTGTTGCGATTTGAAAGCTGGCAACCGCTGATCCGGTTTGGCGCTCAAGAGGATGTCGAAAACGATCCGGAAAAGATGGCGCAATTGTTCCTGTTTGGATTGCTATTGGATGCCGGGTGCGCGCTTTTAGCGGCGGCCGTGATGCTGAGCGCAGGGTATTTTCTGTTGCCAGTGGTAGGCCTTGATTACTCCTACTTTTATCTTCTTGCAGTTTTTGCCCCTGCGATTGCTTTCAACATTAGAGGTGTGCCCACGGCTGCGCTGCGCATGGCAGGTCAGTTCAAAAGGCTCGCCTATTTCAAGCTGTTTTCCGCGCTTTTGCGGGTCTTGATGGCGGGAGCTGCCTACTTCGCAGGGGCTGATATCGCGACATTCCTTGCCATCTGGATGGCAGCACAGTTGATCGATACCGCGCTGTTTGCTTTTCTTGCCAAACTTGCGCTTCAAAAGATGGGTGTCCCCAATCCTTTTGCAGCGGGTATTGAAGGAATGACGAGCCGCTTTCCAGGCTTTATGGCCTTTGCCTGGTCAACCAATGCATCGAGCGCCCTTCGCACGTTGACACAAGAGGCCGATACGCTGCTTGTCGCTGCATTGGCGGGGCCATCAGGCGCGGGTTTTTATCATATTGCGAAACGCTTTGCCAAAGTAGCCCAGCAAGTCGGGCAACATGTCCAAGCGGTGATTTATCCAGACTTGTCACGGATGTGGGCTCGGAAACAGTTCGCAAATGTGCGCGGTGTAAAGTACAAAGTCCAAGGAGCGTTGGCTGGGGTAGGCCTCGTTCTTATTTTAGGAACATGGCTTATTGGCAGGCCTCTGGTAGAATGGGCTTTTGGTGCTGATTTTGAGCTTGTCTTTCCGTTATTGCTTACACAGCTGGTCGCAGTCATGTTCATTATGATTGGCGCGCCTGCACGTTCAACGATGTTGGCAATGAATCGCCCGACGGTGGTTCTCGGAATCGCGATCGCCGCCACTATTGCGTTTTTTGCGGTCGCCCTGTTTGCTTTACCAACATACGGGGCAATTGGCGCGAATTTTGCCCATATTGCATTTTCGTTGCTGACGGTCATTGCGCTCGAGATAGCGTTCCGCACGGCTTATTCATCGCCCAATGAAGAGGAGGCGAGAGCGGTATGAACGATCTTTCGCCCCAGAGCATAAGTGGTAATGCGGCACCTTTGGAAAATGTTGGTCGGATTGCATTTGTCTTGCCCGGCTTGCGAGCGGGCGGATCTGAACATGTCGTTACCTTTGTAGCCGGCCAATTGGTTGAGCGCGGTCACAAAGTCGAGATAGTCACGTTTGAAACTGGCGATCAGCCACCGTACTATCAGCCCGATCCTCGAGTAAAATTGGCCTATCTTTCCCGGCCTGTGATGAAGCGCGCCAAATTTGACGCCGTGAAAGAAGTGTTCGTTCGCACGCGCGATCTTCGCGAGCATTTTAAACGCACAAGACCCGATTTAATAGTGAGTTTTCTTACACGCTCCAATATTCAAACGCTGCTCGCAACGCGCGGCCTTGGCATTCCTGTAATTGTTTCGGAGCGCAACAACCCCGTCCAACAAGATCCCGGCAAAGTATGGAATTGGCTGAGGCGCAAGACTTACCCATCAGCAACCGGCCTCGTCACGATGACACATGGTGCGATGGAGTGTTTCCCGCCTGCTATGCGCAAGCGATCTTGGATCATTCCCAACATGGCCGATTGGGGCGGTGCAATGGCGTCGGGCAGCGCAGGACCGGGCAAAGTTTTGACAGCAGTTGGCCGGCTAACCCATCAAAAAGGCTTCGACATGCTGCTCGAAGCATTCGCTAAGATTGCTGCCAATCATCCCGATTGGACTTTGCAAATATGGGGCGACGGTGCTGACCGTGTGGCGCTAGAACAATTGCGAGATTCCCTTGGACTGGCTGGACGGGCAGAATTGCCCGGTGTGACAGACCGCCCAGGACAGTGGATCGAATCTTCAGACGCGTTTGTTTTGAGCTCACGGTATGAAGGCTGGGGTCTGGTTTTGGGTGAAGCTATGGCTGCTGGCCTCCCTTGCGCGTCTTTCCGGTGCGACTTCGGGCCAGAGGATATGATTGAAGACGGCGATGATGGCTTGCTTTTGCCTGCTGGCGACGTGGATGCGCTTGCAGCCGGGCTCGATCGCCTATTGGGTGATGAAAAACTGCGGTCCTCTCTTGGCGATAGAGCCAAGCAGACCAGCCAAAGATTCTTGCCAGACGCGATTGGAAAGCAATGGATCGATTTGATCGAAACGTTGCTGGATGAAACGGCAACTAAGAGATAGCGGAGTTTGACAGTTATGATTGCCGCCCTGAAAGCGCGTGTCCGCGAATTCAAGCGCACGAATCACGATGCGCGTTTACAAACAATGCTAGGCATCGTGGATGCGTATCTCGTGTCGTATCCAAAAAGCGGGCGGACGTGGTTGCGCTATCTGTTGTCTCTCTACCTCGCGCGAACATTCGATTTGGGGTTTGAGCCTGACTTGCGCTCAACGTTCAAAGTTCTGCCAAATTTCGATTTGGATATGGAACGCGGTCTGCCCTCGACAGAAGCTTTGGCGACCAAGAACCTGCCAATGATTGCGGTGAGCCACCGGGATTATCGTGCCGATCTGTTTGCTGGCAAGAAAACGATTATGCTCGTGCGTGATCCGCGTGATGTTCTGGTTTCATCCTATTTCCATCAAACCAAGCACAAGCACCGATTTGAAGGAGATACCGCGGCATTTCTAGAAGACCCGGCATACGGTGCTGCAGCAATTGCAGGATATCACAATGGGTGGGCTGCTGGATTGGTAAATCAAGACGCGATGACCATCAGCTATGAAGAGCTGAGCGAAGATACGCATGGTGTCGTGCGCGGCATTTTGAATTTCCTGGAAATCGCTGTCGATGAGCAAGTTCTTGATGAAGCTGTGACCAAGGCGCAATTTGATAAGATGCGCAAAAAAGAGCAGCAAACCGGTATTCCAGGCCATGAATACAATCGCGAAGATGCCGACGCATCGCGCGTGCGGCGCGGGAAAGTTGCGGGCTACACCGATTATCTTGGGCCCGATGAAGACGCCCGTGTTCAGGAGTTGTTTCACGCGCATCTAACGCCCGAGGCGCGCGCGCTGTATTCGCCGACGGGCTTTATCGCCTGAAACTGGTCGCACGATTGGCTAAAGCGGTTTGACGGGGTGGGGTAGAATCGTGAAAATTTGTTCAGTTATCAATAGTCTGACTTCAGGCGGTGCCGAGGTACTGGTTGGCGGATTGTCAGCTGAATTTGCGCGCTCTGGCGATCATTCTTTAGTGGTTGCATTGTGCGATGCAGAAACGGTCGGCAACTCAAAAGAGACCGAAAGCCGCATGGCTCGTGAGATAAAGGCAGCAGGTGGCACCTTTGTTTCTCTGGGCCTTTCTGCACAACGCAGCCCGATAGAAGGCGCAGTTGCTATGCGCAAAGCTCTCAAAGAATTTGCACCGGACATTGTGCACGCCCATACAGTTCGCGCGCTTCCCATGTTGGCTTTGGGGAGGATCAAAGCGCCGCGCGTGCTTACTCATCACAACACGCGCCTGCCGTTCTCGCCCAAAATGTTTCGTGTCTTTGATCGTTTGACACGCACTTACGTCGCGATCGGAGCGGATGTGGAAGACGTTCTTTCCCAACATGTGAACCGACCCATTGTCCGTATTCCCAACGCCGCAGGTCGCTCCTTTGCCCAAGGGGAAAAGCGGAAGCGCGTGCAAAGCCATCCGCATATTCTATCTGTCGGGGCGATTAGCGAGCAGAAGAATTATCCGCTGCTCATCGAAACTGCCAAAGCGCTAAAGGCAAGCAACCCAGATCACCCTTTACCCAAATTCCAAATTGCCGGTGGCGGCGCGGATCTTGAGAAACTGCGATCACAGGTCGTTAGCGAAGAGCTTAAGGACATGGTCGAATTTTTGGGCGAGCGATCAGACGTGCCCGATTTGATGCGCCGCAGCGATCTTTATCTGAATGTTTCGCTGTATGAGGGAATGCCTATCACGTTGCTTGAAGCAATGGCATCTGGCCTTCCGATCATCGCAACGGATGTGCCCGGCAATTGCGAACTTGTTATCGATGATGAGAACGGACTGAAAGCGCCGCTGGGCGATCCCAATGCCATTGCTGCTCGCATCAGCAATTTGCTGTCAGATAATGCTCTTTATCAAACATTATCAGCAGGTTCTCTCTCGCGAAGCGCTGATTATTCGATTGAAAACACCGCCGTAAAGCATCGCAATCTCTACGCGTCATTGGTTGGATAAATCCGTTTGTCATCGCCCCTTCACCTAAAGGGGTAGTATCAAGAGGGAGCATAACGCTCCGCAATAGCCTTTTACCTTGGGCCGGGCATTCTTGTATTAAAGAATCGCAAATTTGCCGCGGGATGCACCTGTAGGCGGCAAGATATGGAGAAAGCCGGTGAACGATCTAGCCCTCAATCAGCCTCGGGATAATCTTCCCAGTCAACGGCGAGGGTATCTGACGCAGCAGCTGCAACAGCAGCCGCAAGCACTCGCTCCTGAACAATTTGGCTTGCAGGATTTGTTGCGCATTTTTGAACGCCACAAATTGCTCATTGTGAGCATTGCGGCCGTTGTGACGCTTGCCACGCTTGCCTGGCAGTTGCTTTCTCCCAACCTGTATCAGGCAAAAGCGAACATTCAGGTTGAGCTAATCGATGATACCGGCACAAACCAGGCCGATATCCTGGCGCGAAACACTCAACGTTTGGCAAACGAGAGCAAACTGTACCGGTCACGCAATTCAGCCCGCACAGTGGTGGAATCGCTGGGCCTGCACACTGATGCTGACTTTCATAAAGAAATGGGCGGTGCCCCTTCTGGCAGCGAAGCAGATCAGATCAACAAAGCGGTTTCGGTATTGCTTGGTATGACCAAGGTTGAATCCGAAAATGGTTCTGATTTGATCGAACTCACAGCGACTGCGCGTTCACCCGAAATGGCCGCAAATATCGCCAATGCGTTTCCGGATGCTGTGCGCGATCTAAAACGCTCACGTAGCGAAGAACGCCGTCAGGAATTGCTCGATGATTTGGGAGCCGAGCGTGCGGAACGCGTTGAGCTCGCCAAAGAGGCTGCCGACGCCTTGGCCGAATTCCGTGTGAACAATCGTATGCTCGTGGGTGCAGGCGGGGCAGAAGACCTTGCACAGATTAACCGGATTGCAGCTGAGGCCGCGTCTGCCACAGCGCGCGGTGCTGGCGCATCGGCAGCAAGCGCAGGTGTCGCAAGTGCTGCGGGAATTCGCTCAACTGCTGGCGCGACCAATGCAGCTGTTCAACAGCTTCAAAGACAAGAAGCGCAATTGAATGCGCAATTGGCAAGCCTGACGCAGACGTATGGGGACGGTTATCCTGAAGTGGCGCGCGTTCGCGCTGAATTGCAGACGGTGCAATCCAACCTGGCCACTGAACAAGCTGCTGCGCGAGCCGCAGCTCAAGAACAAGCCAATGCCGAAAGCGCTCGCATGGCGCAGCTTGCCAGGGCCGATGCAGCGCGCGATCAGGCGCGGGCTGGGCAGCTTCAGTCGGTAGTCGCCTCGCTCACGTCGAAAGCCTATCAGAACGCGAGCAACACTCCCTTGCTTGAACAGCTTGAACGCGAAGCGGTAACCAGCGCACAAGCGGTTGCTGAAGTGGCCGAGCGGATCACCCGGGTTCGATCGGAAAAACTGGTCGAGGGTGTGACATCGAACATCATTTCACCGGCGACTGCCAACAATGAAGTTGTGTCGCCTTCGCCTCTGAAAACGACACTAATCGCGCTGATTGGTTCGGCCATTCTGGGGATGATCATCGCCTTTATGATCGACATGCTCGATGATCGTCTGCGGACTGTGCAGCAAATCCGCAAATTCTTCGGCATGCCGGTGTTTGCGATGTTGCCAATGCTGGATGAGGGTGTCTCGCCAAAACTGCGCGAAAGCCCCGTTTTCAACGAGCCGCAATCGATGTTCGCGGAAGTGTCGCGGTCCATGTATTCCGAAGTGCGCGCGTTGATGCCGGTCAATCAATCGCAGAGTGTGTTGGTGACCTCACCGCTGCCCGGTGATGGTAAATCGGTTGTGGCATTGACTCTGGCGGCAGCTGCAGTGGCGATGGGCAAGCGCGCGGTCATTCTTGATCTCGATTTGCGCCGCTCAGGAATCCTGCAAATGATCCAGAAGGATATCAACGCGCCAGAGCTGATGGATGTGGTGCGCGGCGAAGTTGACCTCCCTGCGCTTAACGCACCGGAAGACCCCGAAGTCATTGACGCTGATACGGGCGTTGGACTGGTCACACAGCCTGATGATGAAGACATGATCAGCCGCTTCTCTTTGCTCAGTGCGTCGGCTCCTGTTGCGGAACCGGCAGCGGTACTCAGCTCTTCAAAATTCCACCGCATGGTTGAAGATCTGAAATCTCGCTTTGATCTGGTTGTGGTCAACGCACCAGCTGTTCTGGCAGTGCGCGATGCGCGATCAATGTGCGATTACACCGATGATACCATTCTGGTCGCACGCTGGGGTAACACGACAATCGACCAGTTCCGCGCCACGCTTGAAATGCTGGGTTCCAGCAATGTTGCAGGCTGTGTCTACAACCAGGTGGACTATGCAGAGCACGCTCGCCGCCGATATGGAGACTCGGTCCAATTCTACTACGAAGCGGCCGATTATTATGTCGGTGTTCCGCGTCAGCTCAGTTTCAAAGAGCGCCTGATGCGCAAATTTGGCTGGGGTGCTGGAAGCAAAGCTTCGGTCTGAGCAAGCGAGTAGAAAAGCGACCTATGCGTATCGCTGTTATCAGTGATGTCCACTCGGCTGCGGCACCATTCCGTACGGCGTTGGCAGACGCGCGTGCACAAGGATTTGATCAGCTTCTGCTGCTGGGTGATCTGTTTACCTACGGCGTCGATCCTATTGAATGTTCCGAGATTGCAATCTCTGCGATTGAGAAAGATCACGCGCTATTGATCGGCGGAAATCATGATCAACTCTATGTTGACCTTGGTGAAGCCAACAGCGCCTATTTCGACAAGCTGCCAGACTGGATCCGCGAGTCTGTCGAATGGACCTGGGGCAAGCTGGGCAACACATGGCCTTCGCAGCTTGATTGGATACCTGAATGGACATCCGGCTCTGTGTTTTTCGCGCATGCCAATCCGTTTGGCTATGGTGATTGGACATACCTTGCGAACGAAGAATTGCAGGCCTCTGCTGCCACAACACTGCGCGAACGCGGATACAGTGCGGGTATTTTCGGGCATTTGCATCGCACACGGTTCTTCCGCGACGAATATGGCACAGAGGTTCATGTGGTCGATTCAGTTGGGCAGCCCCGGAGCAAAGGCGAAAACGGACCATCGTGGGCAGTGGTCGAGATTACCGGTCAAAACGTGTCGATTGAAACTCGGCAAATTCCTTTCGATACCGATACGCATTGTTCACAAATTCAGGCTGTAAGCGGCCTATCAGACATGACCAAATCCAAATTGTGCGGGTTCTATCAATGACGAAGATTGCAGTTACCGGCGCTGGCGCAGTGCTTGGCCAAGGCATTATCAAAAGCCTGAAATCCGCATCGCGCGATTATGAGGTTTTGGCTCTGGACCCCGACCCGCGTTCCCCAGGGCTTTACTGGGGCGATGCGCATGGACTTTTGCCCATGGCAAAGGACGCGCAATACAAGGCTGCTGTCGAGGCAATGCTTGAGCGGGAACAACCCGCTGCGGTGCTGGTCGGCACAGATGTTGAGCTTGAGATTTTCGCTGAGAACAAGGCTGATTGGGAACAGCGTTTCAACACGCATATTGTTGTCAGCTCGCCAGAAATCATTCGAATTGCTGATGACAAACTGGAAACTGCGCGATGGCTTGAGGCGAATGGATTGCCATTCCCAAGGTCTGTTCCCGGTGAAGATGCGGATGCAATCGATGCTCTGGTTGCAGACATTGGATTTCCGCTGATTGTTAAGCCGCGAATTGGGGCACGTGCGGTTGGTGTTTCAATGGTCAGCAACCGTTCCGAACTCGATGCAGCATTGAAAGGCCGTGAAGGTCTTGTTGTGCAGCAATGGGCAGGACCTGATAATCAGGAATATACGGCCGGTGCCTTGTGCTTTGATGGCGAGGTGAAAGCTTCGATCGTCCTTCGCCGCGATCTGCGCGACGGCAACACTTTCCGTGCATACGGTGATGAGTATCCTGAGTGCGAAGAATATGTCCGCAATCTCGCTCAGGCTTTGCAACCGTTTGGGCCTGCTAATTTTCAATTCCGCCGCGGTCCTGATGGCGTTTTCCGCCTGTTTGAAATCAATGCCAGATACTCCGGCACCACTCCGATGAGAGCACTTTTGGGCTTCAACGAAGTGGATATGGTGCTTGGCAAATTGCTGTTTGGCGAAGAGATTACTCAACCACCTCTGCAAAAGGGCACCGTGGTTCGCTTTCTTGAAGAACAGCTTTTGCCCGCTGATTACGCAGCGCAAGGCACAGTCTGATGCGCTTGGCTGTGACCGGAGCAACCGGCACAGTGGGCCGCGCATTTGTCGAGCAGGCATTGGGGGCTGGGCATTCCGTCGTCATGCTGGGGAGAACGGCACCAAAAGTTCTGCCAGAGGGTTGTCAGTTTTGCGAGTTTGACCTGACGGCGCCGCCAACTGATTTGAAACCCTCACTTCAAGGCGTGGATTGCGCTGTGCATCTTGCCGCCAGCATCGACACCAATCCCGCAGATGATGCGGCAGCAACCGCGCTTTGGACAACAAATGTGCTGGGCACAGGAAGACTGATCGAAGCGCTGGCCAAAGCAGGCGTGTCGCATTTCGTGATGGCGTCATCGGCCAACATCTATGACCCATTAGTCGAAAGAGCTGATGAGCAAACGCCAATTCGGCCGCAAAGCCGCACGCTTTATTTGTCATCCAAAGCCGCACAAGAAGCCTTTGCACGCGAATTGTGCAGGAAACATGGGATAGGCCATGCGGTTCTGCGCATTTCTTCGGTCATTGGCACCGAAAATGACATCGTCGCCAAATTCCTTGCAATGACACTGGAAGGCAAGACAATCACCCTTGCCAATCCGGAATATGGGGCAGATTTTGTTGCTTTGAACGATGTGGCGGCGGGATTGCTGCTGGCTGCTGAAAAGCGATTGGAAGGGGATTTCAATTTGTCCTCTGGTGAGCGGCACACTTTGGAAGATTTGGCGCACACGATTGCGAAGGTCTGCTCTGTACCAGTGAGCATCAATGAAAGCGGGCCGCATGGCGCGCCAGACAAAGGGTTCCCAGCGATTGCCTGCAGTAAGTTGTCGGGATGCGGGTATAACCCGACCGCATTGCCCGATATCATCGCGCGGATGAAATCGAACATAACGCTTAGCGACGGAGCATCATTGTGATCTCACTTTTCGCACGGTTTCTGGCGCTTTGCGTCCTGCTCTTTATCCTCCCGTTGCTGCTTTTTCTTGGCCTGCTGGTTCTTGTTTTTCAGGGTAAGCCTGTGCTGTTTCGTCAAATGCGATCGGGCGAGGGCGCTGTTCCTTTTGAATTGATCAAGTTCCGGTCCATGCGCGACACGCGTGATGAAAACGGCATTCTGTTGCCTGACGAAATGCGCACAACAGGCATTGGCAAATTCCTGCGCCGATCCAGAATTGATGAGCTACCAGGCATTTGGAATGTTGTGAAAGGCGACATGGCGATAGTTGGGCCGCGCCCGCTTCTGCCGGAAACCATTGCCGAGCTGGGCGAGACGGGGGTTAAGCGCCAATCGGTCCGGCCAGGTCTAACCGGATGGTCGCAGGTCAGCGGCAACACGCTCTTGACACTGGATCAGAAAGTTGCGCTCGACCTTTGGTACATCGAGAACAAGAGCATCGCTCTCGATCTGCAAATCATCATGCGGACCGTAATCGTGATGGTTGGGGGAGAGAAACTCAGCCCCGACGTGCCATCCAATTAAGCGGTTCGCGCTTGCCCGTCTCGGGCCTGGCACGATTGCTTAGCCTTCCAGCGCTTTGACAGCGTCCTCAATCACCGAGCTTGCCTGCATCTTGGTGAGATTGCTTTTGATCTTCTGAGACTCCGCCTCGTGGCTTGAGCCCATAGCATCAATCTTCGCAATGATCCCATCCACATCAGGGGTGCGGATATCGAAGACATAGTCTTGCTGTTCGAAGTGGTCAGCCAGATCAACATATTTTGCCGCCCATCCAAGGATGACCGCAGGCACTCCGCTGCGATAACCAAACACGATTGAGTGATAACGCGAGGCAACGACATATTTGAAACGAGCAATAATATCGATCAGCTCAGGGCTAGAATATTCGCCCGAAATAACATTCACCTGATCGCGATGCACTGTTTTGCGCAAGATTTGCTCGCCCAAATGCTTATCGGCCGTTGAGGTGTTGAGCATGTACACAGTCTCACCATTATCGACCAAGCGGTCGAGCATTTTGGCGTAGAGATCATATGCAGCTTCCGGATCGCCAAAGCGGAACAGGTTTTCATTGACGATAAAACCCACGGAATCCTTCGCTGGATAATTGGCTTCATCCGCGCGGTGCGATGCAAGGATATCGCTCGCTTTGGGAAACAACTTCTCGCGGATCACCATGTCGGCTGATAATTCGACATTGTCGAGATTGAGCTGTTTCAAACTATCAAAACCCTCACGCTCTCGTGGGTAGATTTTGGTGCAATAAGCTAGCTCTGCTTTGACCTTTTCGAGGAATTGCGCGTCATCATCTTCGCCCCATTCCCATGGGCCAAAACTTTGCGGCATCAGGATTATCTTGGTGTTGTAGCGTTTGGCCAGCTTGATTGTTTCTAGCAATTGTTGCCCGCCGGCTTTCGACCAACCCGAACCCAAAGTGTAACCGCTCGCATCAAAGATAGCGTCAGCTTCCTTCAAAGCCTTTTCCATCTGAGCAATCTTGCCATTCCACTTGTTCGTCTTGCGCACTTGCCCCGCAACAAAAGTAAGCAAGGGAGCCAAAAGCGGAACTTTGTTCAATCTGTTTTCAAACACCAACCGGGTGAAATCATCATGCGGCAACAGGCTGAGATTGTATTGCTCCAGCTCATCATACTTGAAGACAAAGCCTGTGACCTGGCAATCAGGATATTGCGCTTTGAGCCCGAAATAGAGCGACAACAGCATCGCCTGCGAGCCTTTGTTGCGCATTTGAACGCCGGTGATGATGAACTTCTTCATGTGGTTTGGTCTTTCCCTAGCCCGCTGCATCAAACACAAGGAATGCAGCCGTGGTAAATCACGCAAGGGAAATATCAGCCGTGGCGTTTCGGCGCAGTTGGAAAAACGGAGTAACACGTTATCGACCCAATGGCTGACTAAAGAAGGCGCTCAAGGGTCTGAAATGTCGTGTTTTGCCAATGCAAGTTGGCAGATCATAGTTAACTCTGGCTACACAATCGATCGGACAGGTTTCCAACTACCAGAGAGAGCCAAACGACTATCCGGGAGGGTAATTGCCAAGCTTTGAACACTAGGCCATCCCGCACGAAACGTATCAATACCTAGGGTGCCAGTTACCAATGCAGTTCCAAGACATTGACTTTGTAATCATCGGGGCCGCGAAATCCGCGACAACATGGCTTCAGATACAACTGCAAGCCGATCCTGCCGTGTATATGCCCGATCCCGAGCTTCACTATTTCTCTCGTGAATATGCCAAAGGGGACGATTGGTATCTATCGCATTTCAGCGATGAGGGGCTGGGTAAGACGGTTGGTGAAAAGTCCAATTCTTACCTCTATGAACCCGATTCAGCGGCTCGCCTCCATAGCGCCCTGCCACATGTCAAACTGATCGCCCAGCTGCGCAATCCAGTTGAGCGCGCGTATTCGAACTATTGCATGCTGTATCGACGCGGCGACGTGACGCCTGACATTAACGCGCATCTTGATCCTACGATGAGCGAGAATTTCCGTTTTCACAATGCTGGCAAGTTCGCCGACCACTTGCAGAAATATGTTGATCTGTATGGCCGTGAAAAACTGCTGATCTTGTTCTTCGAAGGAGTGAAGCAGGACCCTGAAGGCCAGATGGCCAAGGTGCGTTCGCATCTGGGGTTGCCTCCGTGTGATCTTGCCCCTGTTAAGCGGGACAAGGTCAAAGACAAATCCGCCGCCATGGTCTCGCCGGGACTGCGAAAGAATTTTGGTTGGCTTAAGCCTATCGTTCGTCCCTTTAGGGGCAGCAGCGCGTTTGAAGCTGTCCGCGGGTCGGTCGCTAGCAAAGTTGAATACCCGCCGCTCAATGATGAATTGCGCGAAAGGTTGAATGATTATTTCGCTCCATCAATCGACGCATTGGAAGCCATGAGCGGCCAGTCACTTAGGCATTGGTACAAGCCTGCGGCCAAGGCTGCTTAGGCGAACAGGCTATGGAAATCACAAGCATCCGAAGTGAAGCAAGCGAAAGGGCAATACGCGGTCCGCGCGTATTGTTCGTGCTGCCATCACTCGGTGCTGGAGGCAGTGAACGGGTTGTTACGACGCTTGCCAATCATTGGGCGAGTGAAGACCGCCCAGTCGGCATCGCCAATTTTGATGCGCCTGATTTTGAACCGTTTTATCCTCTAGCGGAGCAAGTCGATTTGTTCCGGCTTCATCTGCCGCCGGGATCAGGCGGGTTGGCGGCGCAAATGCGTCAAACAGGCCACCGGATCAAAGCACTCGAGGAAGTGTATCGGCAATTTCGGCCAGATGTTGTCATTAGCTTCCTGACAAAAACCAATATTATGGCCCTTGTCGCGGCCAATGCCTCCGGCGTGCCGGTTATCATTTCTGAGCGCAACAATCCGAACCTACAGACTTTCAACGCTTTCTGGCGAATTGCGCGCTCCCGCGTTTATCCAAAGGCGTTTTCTTTCGTCACTATGACGCGCGGCGCGGCCGAGTATTACCCTAAGAAACAACGCCCGCGCACTCGGATCATACCCAATCCCGTCAATCTGCCAGAAGGCTGGCAGAAGAAGCGCCAAGGCAACACCATAACTGCGGTCGGAAGACTGGCGGAACAAAAACAATTCCATCTTCTCATCGAGGCCTTTGCCAAAATCGCACCTGACTTTCCCAGCTGGAATCTGACGATTTGGGGTGAAGGCGGATTGCGTGGTGATTTGGAAGCGCAGCGCGCAAAGGTAGGGCTTGAGACCCGTATCAATTTGCCAGGGCTAACTGATGTTCCGGGGCAATGGGTGGAAACGGCCGATGTTCTGGCGATGTCATCCGCTTATGAAGGGTGGCCCAATGTTATCGTTGAAGGGATGGCGGCTGAATTGCCGGTTGTTACTTTCGATTGTGAGCATGGCCCGGCTGACATGATCGAAGACGGCGTAACCGGTCTTCTTGTGCCGCAAGACAACGTACCTGCTTTAAGCGAAGCCTTGGCCAAGGTGCTGGGTGATCCCGACCTTCGCAAATCCTTGGCCGAAAGAGCAGGCGAAGCCTCAGCGCGATACGATACGCATGCGATTGCAGATCAATGGATGGCGATTGTCGAAGAGGCTGTTTCCGCAGACTAGCGCAGAAAGCGCATTCAGAATCCCCCGATTGGGTTTCCTAGTGTAACAACACTGTCGCCCACGCGCACGGGTGGGCCGCGCAAACCGTAGAGCGCATAGCCATCAATAGGTGAATACAGACGTTCAACCTCCAGCCCTGAATAATCTCGAATAGTGCCGACCAAGTCGCCTTTGAAAAAGTATCGTTGCTCAAGATTGGCAGGGTAAAGCACACCAGAATGGCTGGCCTTCACACTCGTTGAACTTTCGAATAGGCGCAGGGCAGGCGGAACTTTGGTGGGCGGCTGTTCCCACATCTCAAGGATGCCAAGCGCATTTTTGACACCGGCTATAATCGCATCAACATGCCTGTCGTCCCGGCTACCGTTCTGACCAATCTCAACGAGAATAGTAGGGATACCACTAGCTACGCCTTGCCGATTCAAAGAACGACGCGTGTCTACCTGTATCTGCGTATTCATCGAGTAACGCACAAGATTGGGAAATCCAAAGCCGCGCGCTACATTCAATGCGGTGTAAAAATCGGTTGATAGTGGTCCGCCATATACGCCAACAAAAGCTTCAAGAAACTCCGCGCCATCGCCGCTGTGAATGTCCATCAAGAAGTCTGCCCGCGCGACCACTTCACGCGAAAGAACATCGGCGCTCCTCTCTGTCAAAGTCCCTTGTGCACTTCCCGGAAATGACCGGTTGAGGTTTTTACGATCGACAGGGTTTACATAAGGAGACCGCTCCTCAAACGCGGGCACATTGGCCACGCGAACGATGATGAGCGTGCCTGAAAGCGCTCCAGGATCAACCTCATCGGCCAAACGGTCTGCCGCGATTATCGGGGCAAACTCATACCCATGAACGCCTGACACTGTGGCGAGGACTGGGCCGTCTTCTGCGCCATGAAGGATTGTGATGGGAATGAATGTCCCAGGCTCATTATCTGAGGCTAAGACTTCCAGCTTAATGTCTTGCCGCGAACCGGGTTCGACTTGAGCCTCGCCCACCACAAAAGGCTGCGCGGGAGCAGCAATTGTGATGGAGGAAGTGAGGGCCAAGCTAAACGCGACAGCCAATCGCAGAAAGATATTCATGGTGAAAGCTTCTTACGATTCCGGAGCGTAGACAGGCAAGTCATCCAACAAAGCGCTGTCATACGGTTCATCAGGGAACATCAGCGGATAATAGAAAGCGCGAAGCTCGGCATGGTATTCGCGCACATTATCCTCGTACACGATCATGGATGTCGCATCGGTTTCGGCTAGCTTCTCAAACGCGCGTTCTACCAAAGAAGTTGGAGAGAACAGGGCCGCTGTTGTCGCCTGACTATCGCGAGCAAGGCGTGCATCGCGATATTGCTGGACGAGTGGCTCAGTCACTTGATCACCGACTTGCTGGAATGCGTAATACCATTTCCACGCCCATGCATCCGGTATGTCTTCGTAGGGTTTCAGTTCCGGATGCCGCTCCACAAATGGCTTCATGGTTGCTTCTTTTGGAAGGTCCCAAGCATCGTTCACTGTCTCGCGTTGGAGAAGCAGGATCTCACCCCCATCGGGCACCGGATTGGCAGCTTCGATTGCGGCCTTTGAAACTGCAGGTACAACGATTGCGAGCGCAAGCCATAGGCCAATCAACGATGTCAAAAGAACGGAGGCGGATGCGTTAATCCTGCTGACCATTTCAACAATCAACCACCATACCAAAAGTGATCCTACAACTATTCCGCTCGCTTGGAGGGTAAGAGCAATCGCGGTCCCTTCAACCACAGCGCCGATCCACAAGGGTATGAGCAGCAGCAGTGCAAGACCAACAACGCGGACGAATGCGCGCGGAAACCACAGTGATCCAGATGACCCAGCGGTTGCGACCAACAGATCATGCCGGCGCGTTGTGCGTTCAGATGCTCGAAGATCGTAGAGCAATAGGATCAACAGAAGGGGCGCAACCGATGCTGCAAGGAATGCAAAATCAAAACGGCCGACCAGCCCAAAATCTGCATTTCGTGTGTCGGCTTCGTGGATCTGACCTTCAAGAGCGAGCATGCGGACACGGTGTTTCCATGGGCTGCTGTCGCGTTGTCCCATGGCAGCAAACGCAAAATCCGATGGCGCTGAGTATGTCAGGTGGAAAGCGTAATAGGCGGCGCTTCCCCAATCCTCTTGCCCTTGGAGGGCATTGATCCGGTCAGCGGTGTCCTCTTCAATCAATGTCGCAATAGTCTGGCGCTGTTCGCGCACTTCAAGGATCCCAAACGACACGGCGATGACCGATAACGCAAAGGCCAGAAACAGCCAGAAAAGCGCGCCGCGATCTTTTGCGAGAAAACGGGTTTCTCGGATAAGGCTCTTGACCATCACAGACGCACTCGTTTCGCTGAATAGTAGACAAGCCCGCCTGCGGCCAGCATCCAACCCATCAGAATTGTAAGCGAAAGCAATGCGCGATTAAGGCGCTCGTTTGCGCTGTCGGGCACGAAACGAAATTCATCCAGCACTTCCCACGCGTCTGCATTGATGCGGGCTCTTCGTGATGCCTCAGGGCTGGTATTGCGATTAATGTCGACAGTGTAATCCAGATCCGTCACGTGCTTTTCATTAAGCGCCTGCACAAAACCAAAGCGCAGATATTCACTCTCGCGCAAAAACCTATGGTGAGTCGCGATGTCGGTGCCTGCCAAAGTCCGTGATGCAGCGCTGATCGAAATTGTGGGGGAGGCGAGGCCAAACAGCCCAAATAAGCGAGACTGGCTTGCCTCTAGCCCCATACGTTCTTCGGCATAGGAATTGAGCAGCTCAGTCAATTCCGCTTCTGAGTAAGACGCGACGACGCCGCGCCAGTTTATTGGCAATTCCTCGATCGTTTCAACATTATATTGCTCAAGCACTTCGGCCTGAAGCTGCATGAAAGCGGGATCTGCTGCATTATGCCCATCACCGAGCTTTCTCTGCTCAGCCAGCATGACAAGATCGCTCTCAATTTTGCCGGGCGCATCAATCACAGCGCTGCTCGCATTGATCGCAAAGCGCGGAACGATAAGGGCTGCGAACAGCCACACGAAGATCAACGCGCCCAATGAAACGGCGCGCTGTTTGAGAATGATTGACGCTGCAAGCACCAGTGCCGCCCAAATGCACAGGTATGCAAAATACCCTGCAACAAGAGAGAAAGCGGTCAGCGCGCTTTCTCCCATGCTGATGGAATAGGCTGCGACTGCAATAAGCGGGACCATGAATATGGCGCAGACTGCCAGCAATGCGACAGCCTTTCCGACAGCCAATCGTACGCCCGATTGCCCCTGTGCGAGCAGGACGGCCAGCGTCCCACTTTCGCGTTCACGCAGGAACATCGCATGGCCCAATACGATTAGCAGAAGCGGCAGAAGGAGTTGGTAAAGGCTTGCAGGAGTGAGAGCAGCAAATCCTCCCAAATCTGCCGCCGCTTTTGTATCAGCGAACATTGCCGTGTTTTGCCGGTGCCCTTCCAAGAAAATGGATTGCCCCGTTACCGCGTCAACGCCCGGATCAAACACAGCAAGCGCGGGAGGGGGGCGAAAAGCGTAATGCCCATAATGCACCATGCGGTGAGGATGCCGATCAGGCTGGGCAAAGAACGTTTGTTCAGCTGCCACTTGTTGCTCAATGCGCTGTGACTGCTCATCGGCGATGCGGTTCATCGTCAGAACGGTGGTTGCCGCGATCAGAACTGCGACAATCAAAGCGGCGGCAATCACGACGCGCGAACGCAGCCATAACCGCCATTCCTCGATTGCAATGCGAGTGATCCCGCTCATGCTGCCTGCCTTTCAGCAAAGGCTGCATGCACGGTTTCTGTATCAATGCGCTCGCCATTTTCAGCGGCAAAGCTGCCAACCAATTTGCCGTGGCGCAGCAAGCCAACTCGGTCGGCAATTTGGCACGCGCCATACACATCATGCGTTACCATCAGCACAGTCTGACCCCCCTTTGCCAAAGCCGTCACAAGATCGTGAAATTCATCGATAGCTACAGGATCAAGGCCCGATGTAGGCTCATCCAAAAGCAGAATTGGTGTTTGGCGCAGCAAGGCCAGTGCAATGGCCGTCTTTTGCCGCATGCCTTTGGAATAGGATTGCAAGCGACGAGAGCGCGCTTCTTTTGGCAAAGCGACACGATCAAGCGCCTCATCTATCGCATCGCGGCCCGCTGATTTTCCGGCAAGGTCGAGGAAATAATCCAGATTTTCGTACGCCGACATATGGCCGTAGAGCGAGGCGGCCTCTGGCAGGTACGCGATCGAATTGCGCGCAAGCGCGATGTCACTGCCCACGTTTTGTCCGTTCACCACTACCTCACCCGCGCTTGGTTTGAGTAAGCCCAAAAAGGTGAGCAGCGTGCTGGATTTACCTGCCCCATTGCCACCTAGCAGAGCGAAAATTTCACCTTTGGCAACGGTAAAGGAGACACCGTCTAGCACGGTGTTCCCCTCTCGTTGCAACACTAGAGATCGTGCCTCTAAAGGGGATGTCATGTGCGTTGTCCTTTTGGATCAAAAGCTAAATCGAGCAGACACTCGGAAAGTCCTTGGTGCGCCTGGTTGTACCCACACGTTTGCGAATGAATCGGTGTAGAAAGTCTCGTCGAATAGATTGTCCACGTCGAGGCGAACCGCAAGGTTTTCTATAGGCTCAATCTGGCCGAAAATCCGTGCTGTGGTGTATGATGGTAGATCAAAGTCGCCGCCAACTTCGCCATTACGACTACCAACATGCAGCACGCCGCCACCCAATTGCGCTCCGAGATTACCGAGTGTGAGGCTCTGCGACACTTGCAGGCTTAGCTGATGATCAGGCGAATTGATCAATGCCTCACCTGGCTCAAACGTGGTGAAGGTTGCGGAATCTGTGCCGCTATTGGTGTATTCGGCATCGATGTAAGCGTATGAAATCCACACGCTCAGGCCGCTGTCAAAGTTTGCATTCGCATCCAATTCAAGACCGCGACTGCGCGCTTCACCTGCTGGGATGAGTTCGCCAGCAGCTTCGGGTCGTGGATCAAAGATCAGGATATTGCTTTGGTCGACATCAAACACCGTCGCCGACGCAGACCCATTAACGCCATCAAAGACTTCACCCAGGTCCAGCTTGATGCCAGCTTCTAGCGATGTTGATTTGTTGGGATCAAACGAATTGCCTTCAAAATCCGCACCGGAAAGCTGACGAATTCCTTCGCCGTACGATGCGTAAAGGCTGATGCCATCGGTTGCACGGTAAACAACACCGGCTTGCGGAGAGAACGCGCTGTTGGACGATTCACTGACCACGGCCGGAGTGCTGCGGCGATTGATCAATTCCTGATCGAAATCATCAAAGCGGCCACCCAGGCGGATTTGAAGTTTGTCAGTCAGGTCAATCTGGTCCTGAATGTAGAAACCAAAGCCGCCCGTTTTTTCAAGCCGATCAATCTGCGCAGCGGCATCGGGGCGAGGGAAAATACCGTATTGGGGGTTATCAAGGAAAAGGAGCAAATAGGTTTCTGGATCGAGTGTCGAACTGGCCGCGCCGCCTATACCGCCTTGGCGGAAACGATTGGCGACCTGATCATTGTCAAACTCGTCATAGTCAGCACCGAAGATGACGCGGTGCCGCAATCCGCCTGTGTTGAATTCGCCAGTTACCTCGGCCCGCAGCGCGAAATATTCTGCTTCATAATCTCTGAAACGGAAGAACCGCGAGATCGCTTGGCCGTCCACCAAATACGGCTGACGGCTACCAAAGTTGTTTTCATACGCATCACCGACAAGCGATGTTTCGCGGTAGCCAGCGCCGACGAGTAGGCCCCAGGTGTCGCTAAATTCGTGCTGGAATTCGAGCTGATGCCCGAACACTTCGGTATCGATCAGAGCGTCAGGTTCGCCCGTGAACAACCTGCGCGGTGAGAAGCCGAACTGGTCGGAAAAGATGACGCCGCGATCCTGCGGCAATTCTTGTGAAGTGTACTCCAGCTCATAGGTGAGGACGGAGCTTTCGCCTAAATCAAATCGAACTGAAGGGTAGAAGCCGAACTTCTGCGTTTCCTTCTCGCGGCGGAAGCTGCCTGCATCTTCGAAAAAGCCTGCAACGCGGATGCCGCCATTCTCACCCAAGGTCGTTTGAAGATCCACGTCAGCGCGCAGCAAATCGAACGATCCGCCCTGCAATTGGACGTATCCCGATGTTTCATATTGAGGGCGTTTGGTAATAAGGTTGATTGTGCCGCCAGGCTCGCCGCGCCCATAAAGCGCAGAACGAGGACCTTTGAGGACTTCAACAGCTTCAATCCCCGAAATATCACGCGGACCGCCAAATCCGCGGCCAGCATTGAAGCCATTGACCAGGAAGCCGCTTGGAAGGTTGATGTCACCTGAAAAGCCGCGAATGGAAAAGCTGTTCCAAAGGCCGCCAAAGTTATTCTGACGCGCTACAGAAGCTGAAAGATCAAGCGCGGTGTTCAGATCGAGCGCATTTGTGTCGCGCAGAATACCTGCATCAATGGTTTGGTTTGCCTGCGGTATTTCCACCTCTTCAAAATCGCCGCGATACGCTCTTCTGTCGGTCACCAGGATAACATTCTCTGATCCATCGGCCGTTTCAGAGTCAGTGCTATCCTCTGCAAAAGCAGGTACGCTGAACGCGCCGAGGACGAGAATTGAGGAGGAGAGAAGAAGTCGATTGATGCGCATAAATTGGTCCGTCCAAAGTGATCTATTTTTGATAAAGTCGATAAAGATGCGCGCCCGATAAGAGCATGGCCCCGAGCACTGTCGGGATGGTTTCTCCAAAGCCCAAAGGCTCCGAAACCAGCGCGAAAACTAGCAAGGCAACACCGCCTGTTGCGGGCGCTAAGAAAGATGGGATGCGAGCACTTGGCGCCATCAAAGCTGTCACTAGAGCTGCGCCAATTGCGAGTAGGGTGAAGAGCCAGTGGACCCACTCAGTATCTGACAACACCCCAAAAACAGGCAGGGCAATGGCGAGCGCCGGCAATGCGGTACAGTGCAGGATACAAACAAGGCTGAAGCCTATCGCGGCCCGATCGACCTTCGCTACATTTGTCATATCAATTCTCAGGCGGAGGATTGAGCACAAGCAGCAGGCGGCGCTCTCCCGTTCCAGCTATTGGAGGGGAGCGGTGAACAACGGGGTTATCAGTTGCCAGCTTGCCTTTGAAAATTCCAACATCACCCGAAGACATGGTGTTGATCCGTGCTGGATCCTGGTTCCTTTTGACACGGTTGGCATCGTCAGATGTCAGCCACTGCGTACCCGTTCCAGCATAGGTCGTTATCAAACGAGCTTTTACATAGTCGGAATGCCATTTCCGACAGGCATCAGTCGATACTATTTCAAGGCGTACCTCGAGCGCGGAAAGATCAAGAATGCTGCAATACTTCCGTCCCAGCATTTCAACATCCTCGATCAGCTGATCTCGGATGGTCGCGCTTAGGGACTTGGAGCTAAGAAGTTCCTCGTTCAGACGAGGGCGCAACTGATCTAGCGGAGTATCGAAACGGATTTCTTCGTATTGGTTTGCAACAAAGTCCGACAAATCAATTGCTATGTCTCGCTGCCAAATTGCCAAATTGCATTCTGGATCACCGATTGCACGAAACACATTCGATGACACTGATATTTCTGCTGAGGATTGAGCCAGCTCAGACACCTATCTTGCGCCCCTTATATGTTATAACGTATCATTTTGGCTAGGCAAGGTGGAAGGCTTTGTAAACAGCTTTCTTTGTGAATTGCGTTGAACGAACATCGAATGCGGAAGTCACTTCAAGTGGAAGCACTGGGCATCGAACCTAAGACCCGCTGCACCGCAGTAATACGCAAGCGGCACTTGGCTTAAGCAAGGGAGCTTAGGCCGCCTCGCGGTGCGTTTTGGTTCCAGCGGTTCACCATCATCAATGCGCCGATGCAAATCATATTGGTGAGCATGGATGATCCCCCATGGCTCATAAAGGGCAGGGGGATGCCCACCACGGGTGCAAAGCCCATCACCATCAACAGATTGACGGCGATGTAGAAGAAAATCGTCGCACTCATTCCTGCCGCCATCAGGCTGGCAAACCGATCCTTGGATTCGCGAGCAACTTTCAAGCCCCAACGCAATATGATTGTAAAAATGCCGATGACAAATATCCCGCCGATCAGTCCCCATTCTTCTGCCATAGTTGCAAAAACGAAATCGGTGTGAGGTTCGGGCAAGTATTGAAGGTGGCTTTGTGATCCCTCGTTAAACCCTTTCCCAAATATCCCACCGGATCCAATTGCAATCTTGGATTGGGTGATATGATAGCCCGCGCCCAGCGGATCAGCTTCGGGGTCAAACATCGTCATCACGCGGCGCTGTTGGTAATCTTGCAGACCGAAATAGAATACGAGTGGTGCAAGCGCGGCACCGCTCACCCCAGCGCCAATGAACCATTTAAGCGGCAAACCAGCCAGCAGCATCACCACAGCGCCGCCAAAAACTATGGCAAGCGACGTTCCAAGATCGGGCTGTAGCAAAACGAGCAAAACAGGCATGCCGATCAATGCGCCTGGCACCAAAAGTGCGCGCCAGGATGTGATCATGCCAACCGGCAATGACGAATAGAAATGCGCCAGAGTCACAACAATCACAGGCTTCATCAGCTCAGATGGCTGCAAAACCATAAAGCCCAGATCAAGCCAACGCTGGCTGCCGCCACGAAGCGCGCCCATCGCCTCCACTCCGACCAGCATGACGAGGACGATAACGTAGGCGGGATAGGTGAGAAACCGCACCAGATTGCGCGGAAAAATAGAGATGAAGGCGGCAATAAACAGCGCAATGCCAAATCGCATCAAGTGTGAAGATGCAAAGGGCTGCATTGAGCCTCCGGCCGCGGAATACAAAACCAACGCTCCAAATCCCACAAGCGCAAACAGGGGAAAGAGCATTCCCCAAGGTTGGCGTGCAATAGGATCTGGAATGATGCTGTTCATTGCGCCGGTCCGGTTGATTGGGCTGGCGTTTGTGGTGCAACTTGCTGCTGCATTTGGTCATGAAGCTGTTGCGGCGAAACGGTGGATTCAGGCCGGGGTGTTCCTGTCGCTGCCTGATCTGCGCGCGGGACAATTGCATCGCCTGCTATATCTTCAGATTGTGAAGCCGCTGTGCGCGCCTCAGCCTCTACCTGGTCAAATATCTCTTCATCGCGGGAAGGCGGTCTCACGACGCTTTCACCGCGTTCAGCTGCGTATGCAGCATAGCGGCGTTCAAGTCGCTGCTGCGCCGTGCCGCCCCATTGTCGCTCTAACGAGCGAAGCTGATCCATGCCGCGGTCTGGATCAAACATGAATGTCATCACATCGCGCGCAATCGGATAGGCAGAGCCTGAACCACCGCCATGCTCGATTACGACAGCACCGGCATAGCGCGGGTTCTCAAACGGAGCGAAAAAGACAAACAGCCCGTGATCGCGGTATTTCCACGGACCGCTGCGACCATCGGAAACGCTGAGCGAAACCACCTGTGCCGTTCCCGTTTTGCCGGCCAATTTGACACCCGGTATAGGAAGACGAGCCCTGCGCGCAGTGCCCGCACCGTTGACAACATTGCTCATGGCCTGGCGGATGTAGGCCATCTCGTCTTCGTTGAAATTATAGCTTTTGATCTCTGGCACCTTGTTATCAAGCACGAGGCGCGGGTTGACGACTTTCCCCGTTGCAAGACGGGTTGCAAGAACAGCCAATTGCAAAGGGCTGGAAAGGTAATACCCCTGACCGATTGACGCGTTCACCGTGTCATGCGGCATCCAGGGCTGCGAGAACTTGTTCACTTTCCACGTTGGATCGGGAACTGTGCCGTAAAACTGGCTGGAGACCGGAAGGGGGTATTGCTGCCCCATACCCATCAGCTTGGCCATCTCGGCCACTTTCTCAAAGCCGATTTGTTGAGCGAAATGGTAGAAATAGCTGTCGCAACTTTGCGCAATCGCCTTGTCCATGTCGACAACGCCGTGATTGGAGTGACAGCGGAAAAACCGACTGCCTATTTGCCGCCCGCCACCGCACACAATGCTGTCTTCGGGTTTTACTCCCGCCTGTAGGAACGCCATGCAATGCATCGGTTTGATCGTGGAGCCAGGTGGATAGAGGCCTTGAAGCACTTTGTTGCGCAGCGGCACACGCTCATCCTCGCGCAGCATTGCGTACTCTATGCTTCCGATGCCGTCTGAAAAGCTGTTGGGATCGAAGCTGGGCATGGACGCCATACAAAGCAGATCACCTGTCAGACAATCCATTACCACCACTGATCCGCTCTCAAGTCCAATGCGCCGAGCAGCATAATCCTGCAACGGACCATCAATTGTCAGACGGACCGAACTGCCTTGTTCATCATCCCGCTTTTCCAGATCGCGAACGACCCGGCCTGACGCAGTAACTTCCACTCGGCGAGCACCTGGAACACCGCGCAAATTGTCTTCAAATTGGCGTTCAAGCCCGTCTTTCCCGATCTTGTATCCCGGCGTCAGCAGCAGCGGATTGCGATCTTCTTCTGCATATTGTTCAGCATCGGCGGGGCCGACATAGCCGATCAAATGCGCAACAGAGGATGATGTCGGGTAAAAGCGTGAAAATCCGCGTTGCGGGATGACCCCTTGAAGATCAGGCAAGCGCACGCTTAGCGCTGCAAACTCATCAAAATTTAGACCACTGGCAACCTCGACGGGTTGGTAGCCTTTTTGGTCTGTCACTTCGCGCTTGATATCTGCAATGCGAACTGGATCAAGCTGCAACAGCTCACCGATCTGATCGACGGTTTTTTCCGGATCTGTGAGGCGTTCGGGGATTACATCGACGCGAAAGTCAGCGCGGTTGGAGGCGAGGGGAGAGCCATTGCGATCCAAAATCCAGCCTCTACGCGGCGGGATCAGAGTGAGATTGACCCGGTTGCTTTCAGACTCGAGCCGGTATTTTTCGTTTTCCGCAATGGCCAAATACCCCATGCGGCCAGCAAGCAGAACAGCGATGCCGCCCTGAAAAGCACCCAATACGACTGAACGCCGATCAAATGCGTTTTTGAGCGTTGATGCATTGATAACTTGTGTTGTTCGGCGCTTTGCCTGTCCGCTACGCCATGACAGCCAATTCTTCACCCAACCCTCCGGGTGCGCGCCAGCCTAAACCGGTCAAGCTGCGCGACCATGCGAGCAAGAACGGGATAAAACAGCACGGAAAAGATGATTTGGGGCACAGCTGCAAACACATGAAAAGGGGTGGTGGTGGCCCCGGATACTACAATCGCGAATAGAACATAACTGATAATTGCAAGGCTTGCGGCAAACCAATCCTGCCAAAAGCCCCGCCAGGGAAAGCGGCCCTCCATCGCTTCCAACACAATCATCGTTATTGACCACAACAAGATAGCACTGCCGAATGGCTGACCGCTGAACAGATCATCAAAGGCACCCAGCGGCACACCGACCCACATCGGCAACAATCCGGGCCGCATAACTCTCCACGCCACCAGCATTACAAATCCAAGCGGCGGGAATATGGGCATCACGCTGGCCAAGAAAACCGCAGGGATAAAGCTTGCGAGCATAATCGAGACATACGGAACGGTTAGCGCCCGCCAGGGCGATTGCTCGCGATTTATCCGTTGGGCATAGCGATCTGGGCGTGAAATGGGGCTAAGGCGGGCCATTACTCGTTCTCTGACGCGTCAGGAGCTCCGCCAGGAGGAGGCGCAACTTGCGGCTCATCACTCAACAGCTCATCGCTGAGTGGTTGCTCCAACGGAATTTGCGAGGCAGCCACTGCTTCGGGCTCATAAATGGGTTCGACCGAAACGGTGTCAGCTTCTGCTGGATTGGCAATAAGTTGTGCGAGCCCGCCATCAGGCAGCACTTCGCTCATAACGGCAACGGCCACACCTGGCCGATAATAGCCACCGGCGCCAGACGTGACAAAAACATCGCCTTTTTCAAATGGATTAACGCCCAGATTGATAAGCCGGATGCGGAGCAGGCCATCCCCGCGCCCTTCGGCAAAGGCGACCGTCGAATCCGATGTGCGGCGCACCGGCACAATACTTTCACTGTCAGTCAAAAGCAGCACACGCGACGAATTGCGCGCCACCTCAAGGATGCGCCCAACAACCCCGCGCGGGCTTCTCACAGGCATGCCGACTTCGATCCCGTCTTCGCGACCTGCATTGACTACAGCAAAGCGGCGGCTGCTCGAAGCGCTTGATCCGATCAGGCGCGCAACAGCAACCGGCTCGATTTCACTCCCAGCAAGCGCAACCAGCGCTCTTAGACGCTCGTTTTCCTGCTCAAGTGCTTCAGCTTCTGCCAGTTTTACGCGAGCAAGCTCAACCTCTTTGCGCAAAGCGGCATTCTGATCGGCGGCTTCGAAATATCCTGATAGGTAATCCCACCAATTTGTGCTGTTCTTGCGCACCACGGCGGTTGCCGTTCCAGCGGGCGCAGTCACGTCTTGCGCCGCACCGCGTAAGGGTGCCAGGCTAGAGGGTTGCCAAAGTGACAGGATAAGCAGTGCAAGGCCAAGCAGTGCGCCAAGCCCGGCGAACACATATCCTGTAAAAACCGAATATTGCGCCTTTTTGGAAAAGCCCGTCCGGCGCGATGATGGCGACGCCATGGCTTGCTTTTATCCTTCCTACCCAGTGCTGCCACTGGTCCTTTCGTTGCGACCCAAACTTGTTATGCGGTCATCAAAACGCCGCGATAAATAGGATCTTCCATTGCCCGTCCAGTCCCGATGGCAACGCATGTCAGCGGGTCTTCGGCGATAGAAACGGGCAAGCCTGTTTCTTCACGAAGATGCTCATCCAAACGGCGGATCAAAGCGCCACCGCCCGTCAGCACAATGCCTTGATCGACGATATCGGCAGCCAGTTCGGGTGCTGTGTTTTCAAGTGCGATGCGAACGCCTTCGACAATGGCACCGATTGGTTCAGACAAAGCTTCCGCCACATGTGCCTGATTGATGGTGATTTCCTTTGGCACGCCATTCACCAGATCGCGGCCCTTCAAAGTGATGCTTTCACCAGCGCCATCTTCCGGAATGACTGCGATGCCGTAATCTTTTTTGATCCGCTCAGCAGTCGCATCACCAATCAACAGATTGTGATGTCGCCGGACATAGGAAACGATGGCCTCGTCCATTTTATCGCCGCCTGTGCGAACCGATGTGGTGTACGCAAGCCCGCGCAAACTGAGGACCGCAACCTCGGTCGTGCCGCCGCCAATATCAACAACCATGGAACCGACAGGCTCTGTTACCGGCATATCCGCGCCAATAGCCGCTGCCATGGGCTCAAGGATCAGATGGACCTCTGATGCACCTGCATTGGATGCCGCATCGCGGATGGCGCGCTTTTCCACCGAAGTTGACCCTGAAGGCACACAAATCACGATTTCAGGATAGCGGAACAGATTGCGCTTACCATGCACTTTGCGGATGAAGTGCTTGATCATTTCCTCAGCAATTTCAATGTCGGCAATAACACCATCGCGAAGTGGCCGGATCGCCTCGATAGTGTCGGGCGTTTTGCCCATCATCATTTTGGCATCATCACCAACCGCTTTGACGCGCTTGATCCCATTGATCGTTTCGATCGCAACGACCGATGGCTCGTTAAGAATGATCCCCTGATCCTGTACGTAGACCAACGTATTTGCTGTTCCCAGATCGATTGCCATATTTTGCGATCCGAATTTGAACAGATTCGAGAAAAAGCTCATTGTGTGTGCATTCCAAGGCCTGGAGAGCCTCCCATTTGCAGCCTTTCCGCAAACTTTTCGGCTCAAAAATTTCTTCCGATTTGGCGCGTAGCGAATCCCTAACGAAAAGGCCAAAATTTTTGTTGAAGGCAGACATAGTTTTACCCCGTAGGCCTCGAAATTGCGGCTGTGTGCGGCTAACTTGCGGTCAATGACCTCGAAATTGCCTCAAATTCGCCGTCTTCCGGCCGGTCTGGTCAATCGAATTGCGGCCGGAGAAGTGGTGGAGCGTCCTGCCGCCGCACTTAAAGAGCTGGTCGAAAACGCGATCGATGCTGGATCTGCGCGAATCACTGTCGCATTGAAAGATGGTGGGCTTACCTCGCTTGAGGTCACCGACGATGGCTCCGGAATGAGCGCAGAAGATATCGCGCTGGCTCTGGAACGTCATGCGACATCGAAATTGCCTGATGAAGCGATCGAAATGGTCACATCATTGGGCTTTCGCGGAGAAGCGTTGCCTTCAATCGCGAGTGTGGCAGAAATCACCATCGAAAGCCGGGTGCATGATGCCGATACAGGATGGCGGCGCGTGATCGATCATGGTGAGACTATCAGCGAAGGGCCCGCAGCGCTGCCACCGGGCACCCGTGTGAGGGTTGAGAACCTGTTTGCCAAAGTGCCCGCGCGCCGAAAGTTCCTCCGAACGGCGCGCAGCGAATATATTGCCTGCCTCGATTGTGTCAGACGCCTTGCAATGGCGCGGCCCGATATCGCTTTTACCTTTACTAACGAGGCAGGCGGAAAACTGCGCAAGGCATTGGTGACACAAGGCAATGAAGACCTGCCATCGCGCGTCGCGCAGATTGTTGCGAGGGAATTGAAAGACAATTCGGTTGCCATCGAACTTGAGCGTTCCTCGCCAAGCGGGATGATGCGCCTAACGGGAATTGCGGGTCTTCCCACCTACAATCGCGGGGTGGCCGATCACCAATACCTGTTCGTTAATGGCCGCCCTGTGAAGGATAAGCTGCTCACCGGCGCAGTGCGCGGCGCTTATTCCGATATGCTGGCGCGCGATCGTCATGCGGTGCTTGCGCTGTTTCTTGATATTCCTCCGCAAGATGTGGATGTGAATGTGCATCCTGCCAAAACCGAAGTGCGTTTTCGTGATGCTAGCGGTGTGCGCGGGTTTATTGTGTCGGGATTGCGCCAAGCGCTCGACACGGGGGACAGGCGGTCCGCGCAAGGCCCCGATAGGGCCGCAATGGAGCGGTGGCAGCAAGAACCAGTGCAACCACAATTTTCGCAAAAAGACACCGCACCTGCACTTCGATCAATCTTTGAAGGGCAACAATGGAGCTCTCCTTCAAGCCATGTCGCTGAACCTCGGACCGATTGGGCAGGGCGTGACAGGCAAGCTCTTCCGCAAGGCCGTGCAGAACAAGCTGCACCGTTGCCAGAAGATGCACAGGAATATCCCTTAGGCATAGCGCGCGGGCAGGTCGCCAACACCTATATTGTGGCAGAAAGCAAAGATGGATTGATCTTGGTGGATCAACATGCCGCGCATGAAAGGCTTGTTCTTGAACGTTTGAAAAATGCCGGGGCAGGGCAGGCTACCCAGCGATCACAAGCGCTTTTGGTGCCCGATGTTGTCGAAATGGACGAGGTTGATTGTGACAGGTTGGAACAAGCTGCTGAAGGTCTGTCGCGATTTGGCCTCATTGTTGAGCGCTTTGGACCTGCCGCCATGTTGGTGCGCGCGGTGCCAGCAGCAATTGCGAAGGCCAACACAGGCAAACTGCTGCGCGATCTTGCGGATGATATTGCAAAACACGGCGCGCAATCTGACAGCGGTGCGTTGTTGCTTGCTGAAAAGTTGGAATATGTGCTTGCCACAATGGCGTGCCACGGATCGGTGCGGGCAGGGCGGGTGCTATCGGTTGCTGAAATGAATGCTTTGCTGCGCGAAATGGAAGCAACCCCGCGATCAGGCCAGTGCAATCACGGCAGGCCCACTTGGGTGAAGCTGGGCATGGAAGACGTCGAAAAACTTTTTGGCCGCCACTAAGGAAGAGCGAACAATCCGCCTCTATGGCGAACACGCACTTCTGGCGATCGCACACTAAGGCTACAAATACGTTTTGATCAAAGCGATCAGGTCATCCGGGTGCACTGGTTTTGCCAGGGTTTTGTCCGCCCCCACTGTCATCGCTGTAGAGATGGCATGATACTGATCTTGAACAAAAGACCCGCTAATCGCGATGATTGGTGCGGGGTAGTTGCGTATCTGCTTGAGCGTTGAAATAAGTCTGATGCCGCCATCCTGAATGAACACGCCTGCTTGCTTGATCATCAAATCCGAGATCACCAAATCCACATCGTTGCTATCGAGATAACTGAGCGCTTCTGTCGCGGTGGTGTGCAAGGCAACGTTGTAGCCTGCCTCCTCCAGCGAAAGCTTAAGAAGCGGTCCAAATTCCTCATCATCCTCAAGGACCAAAATCGTAGGAGCGCTATCGTTTACCATTGGTTTTGTTCTAACTTTCGAAAGCGCTTTTTCCACTACATGATGTTTGAATGCGAATTGCCACATGCATTTGTCCCAACGCCACCCCCGATCAGATATGAAAAGAGTGCTACCAAATGGCCCGAGATTGAGCGCTGATTGCTAGCTGGCTTCAGTATAAATTACGGCTCGTTCGATTCGCCCTTAATACGTACAATCCGATCGGTTAAACACCTAAATGGCTGTTCATTCTTGACGAAGATTGGTCATCAGACCTGCGCTAAAAGTTCCTTTCTGCTTTGTTCATCTGCTCGCGCGGGCTTCGGCTTCATCAAGCACATTGCGGATTTGGCGGGATGTAACGCTGGGGCCCGATGGTTTTGGCAAGAGCGGAGCGATTACATCGCCCATTTCTTCGTCTGTGAAACCGGTATAGCCAGACATATAAAGGATCGGAATTTCAGGGAGAAGAACCCGAGCTCGCCGCGCCAATTCGAACCCTCCGATACCACCAGGCATTACGATATCAGTCAGAACTAGATCGGGTACGACGCCACCTTCCAACAATGTCAACGCCTCTTGGCCCGACGCTGTTTCGATAACCTGATAATTCAACTCTCTCAGCACTTCGCTGAGCTGTTCCAATAGGAATTCTTCATCCTCAGCGACCAGAATTGTTTCTCCTTTGCCTTCGACCAAGGGCGCAAGGTCCATGGGCTGTTCTTTGCCGGTTTCCTTGGACCCACGCGGCAAATACAGTTTCACCGAAGTGCCTTCGCCTTTTTCGGTGTAAATCCTCAAATCACCTCCAGCTTGTTGCACAAAACCATAGACCATCGACAAGCCTAGCCCGGTGCCTGAGTTAACGCCCTTGGTTGTGAAAAATGGATCAAGAGCGCGCGAGGCAACCTCTTTGCTCATGCCGGGGCCATTGTCGGATACTGAGATTTCTACGAACCGCTGGACACGGCTCTCCCCCCTTTCCAACCCCTCCTCGCCAATAGAGACGAGGGGCACATTGTCCAATGTTCCGATAAGGTCTGGTGGCAGATCATCAATGGTGCGTGAATCGATGCGGATCAGATTGCCTTTGTTATGCTGCATGATCGCATCGCGGCTGTTGAGGATCAGGTTTAAGATCGCGTTTTGCAATTGGCCTGAGTCACAAAACACCATCTGGTTTTCTTCAGGTTCTGCAAAGAAGACAGTCAACGACGCTTCGATTGCTGGTTCAACAAGTTGTTTCAGCTCGGCATAGATATCCTTGACCACGTGAGCCGCAGATCTGGTGGGTTGCTTCTTAGCAAATGCGAGCAACCTGCCAGTAAGTTCTGACCCTCTATTGATTGATTTGAGCGCCGCATCGGTTGATTTTCGCCCGCGCTCGCTCAAATCGTCGCGGCGGATCAGCTCTAGCGCATACTGCATTGTATTCAGCAGATTGTTGAAATCATGCGCAATTCCGCCTGTCAGCTGGCCCAAAGCATCTAGGCGTGATTGACGTTCAATATGCTGCCGATTGCGCTCCGCTTCGGAAACATCGTCCAGCACCACGACCGTTTGAAGCGGGGATGAATCGCTGCGCACCAGTGAAGACGTCACCCGAACATACCGACTCTCACTGGAATTCTTGGATGTCATCAAGTGGATTTCGCCGCCAATCCGCTGCCCAACCAAAGCTCTTGCAATCGGATCGTGCGAAGACTCCAATGGCTGCATATCGTTTGGGTCGAGAAAAACGATTTCATTAGGCCATGCAAATGGTGGCTGGGTCACAGCGTCCGTAAGCATCTGGCGGCCCGCATTGTTGATCATTAAGACCTGTTTCTTAAGATCCAGGCCAATGACGGCACCTGATACTGTGTCAAATACCGTATTCAGAAGCGCAATCGAAAACTCGCTATCTTTGCGTGCCTGGACCAATTCGGAGATGTCTCTCCCAATTCCCAGCACATATTTCGCGCCTTCTGCATCCTCAAAGCGGACTTTCTTAGTGTATAAGGTTCGGCGAGTACCATCGGGGAAGGCAATGGTTTCTTCTGTCTCGGAAAAGCCCTTTTCAAAAGCGATCCGATCTTGCTCTAAGAATTCAGCTCGTTCCTGTTCGTCATAATGCTCAATTGTGGTCGAACCGATGACTGTTGGTTGGATGTCTTCAGGGTACAAATTCAAGAAGTTCTGATTTGCCTCAACAATCCGGAACTCTTCGTCTTTTACGAAGATGAAATCGGGGATGTGGTCGACCATGAGGTTTTGGAATTGCGCGGATGATTTGAGCTTCTGCTCCGCTTCCAATGCAGAGGTAACATCGCGCGCAATGCCGATGATAAACGGTGTACCATTTTTATTTTCAAATCGAATTTTCTTGGTTTGAAAAGTACGAGTTTTTTGCCCCTCCACCGTTATACGCTCTAACGCTTCGGATTTGCCAGTTGCAAAAGCTTCTCTGTCCGCTGCAAGAAAAGCTTCCACGTCAGCCGCTGCAATGTTCTCCGCTCCCGTAGTGCCCAGCATTTGAGCTCGCAATTCTTCCGGAAATACATCAAAAAACGCAGGATTGCCTTTGATGTGGCGGAAATCTTGATCTTTGACGAAGACCACATCTGGAATATTTTCAAGGATAAGCTCGAGGAAATCACGTGTTTCCTCTGCAGTCATAGTATCTGTTATGGCTGCGAAGTCAGGATGTGTTGATTTTTGTTTTTCGATTTTAGCGCCCAATTGACCCGCTCCGTAAGATAATATCACCTAGTATTAATAACTTAGGTAATTATGCCGATCGCATTATCAAACCTGAGGTATTTATTTGGGATTAGCCATAGCGGCGCCACGTTTTATTTGTCTAGTTAAGAATGTCGCAGCCGGAGAATATCAAGCCCATCAGCAGAATTCAGACATTGAATTTGAACAGCATGACATCGCCATCTTGTACAAGGTATTCCTTACCTTCTTGGCGAAGTTTTCCCGCTTCGCGTGCGGGTCCTTCACCGCCCAGTTCGACATAGTCGACGTAAGCGATGGTTTCTGCTCTGATAAAGCCGCGCTCAAAATCGGTGTGGATCTCGCCCGCTGCTTGAGGGGCCTTTGCGCCAACCGGGAAAGTCCAAGCGCGCGCCTCCTTGGGGCCAGCGGTGAAAAAGGTTTGCAAGCCAAGCAATTCATAACCTGCGCGGATAACCCTAGCCAGACCGCTTTCATCAAGGCCCAGCTCAGCAAGATATTCAGCCCTATCCTCTTGCGGCATTTCAATCAGTTCCGCTTCTATCGCTGCTGAAACCACTACGGCTTGCGCGCCTTCGCTTTGCGCCTTGGCGAAGACTTTGGCGGACAGGGCATTGCCATTGGCTGCCTCATCCTCTGCTACATTGCAGACATAGAGCACAGGTTTGGCCGTCAACAATTGAGCCTGCGCAAACATGCGGGCCTCTTCATCATCCTTAGGTTCGGTGAGGCGTGCAGGCTTGCCATCTTTCAACAGCTCCAAGGCCTGGCCAAGGACGCTTGCGAGAACCTTGGCCTCTTTATCGCCGCTGGTGGCGCGTTTCTCTGCATTGGGAACGCGCTTTTCGAGGCTTTCTAGGTCAGCGAGCATCAATTCGGTTTCGACGACTTCGGCATCAGCAATCGGATCGACTTTGTTGGAAACATGCTGAATGTCATCATCTTCAAAGCATCGCAGCACATGCACAATCGCATCAACTTCGCGGATATTGCCGAGGAATTGATTGCCCAAACCCTCGCCCTGGCTTGCCCCTTCGACGAGACCGGCAATATCGACAAAGCCCAACTGCGTCGCGATCACTTTTGCGCTTTTGGCAATTGCGGATATTTTCTCAAGCCGATCATCAGGCACGGCAACCTGGCCCACATTGGGTTCAATCGTGCAGAACGGATAATTGGCAGCCTGCGCGGCCTGTGTTTCGGTGAGGGCGTTGAACAAGGTAGACTTGCCAACATTGGGCAGTCCTACAATTCCGCAGCGAAAGCCCATGGCTTTTTCCTTAGACAGATACTTGGATTATGAAGTTCGCGAAGCCACCATATGGCGGCTTGGATGCAGCTCCATTGAGAGTTGTACGCCAAAGGTCAAGCTTTGGGGTGCCCAGACCCCACTGTGATTGCCCACAAAAAGAGGGCGCGTCTCGCGACCACTAAAGCGAGACACGCCCCGTAGGCAACAATGTCTCACTGTTGCCTCAGTCGCCTGAGTGTCCCACGCTGCAAGACATTGTATCTGTCAAACTCGTGTTGTGCAGAGCTTCGGCGCGGGCGGGTACTGAGACCAAGCCAACAGCAATGGCTGCCAGTATCAACGCCATGAAATAGTCTCTGCGCATTTTCCCCCCATGAGAGCCGGTTTGTTCGGTCTCAGTTTTGCCGCTCAAATGTGAGCGAGTGCAACTTGAATAGCCGTGTTCCGTTGATCAGAGATCAGAAGCAGACGCCAAACTGATGGCGTCTTGAGAGGCATCTTCACTGGTGCCAAACACTTGGTCGCGATCTGGAAACACCGTCATTGCAATGGCCATGATGGTGAAGATGGCTGGTAGAATGAAATCCCGGCTCATTTGAATAAAACCCCCTGACACTGTCGGCTTTACGCAATTGGTTAATTGCTCTTGCCTGTTGGATTACACAGCTACGCGATGGCGCGTAGTGTGTCGCCCGCGAAACCGGGAGTGTGCCGCCTTGGAGCAGCTATTGGTGAAGAGTCTTAACGGTTAACATTGCGCGCAAAATTGATGGGTTGGCCGCTCTCGTGTTAATCTTGCTGCCTTAGCGCAATCTCGCTCATAAACCGGGAGTCGTTGCCGTCAGCGAGCCATTCGGCCTCTGCACTCATTGCGCCCAGCATGGTCGCAAGGTCATCTTGTTCTGCCTTGGCGTAATTGCCGAGCACATGTCCTGTCACGCGGTCTTTGTGTCCCGGGTGGCCTATGCCGATACGCACACGCCTGAAGTCTGCGCCAAGGTGTTTGTCGATAGAACGCAAGCCATTGTGACCTGCTGTGCCGCCCCCTTGCTTTACCTTGATTTTGAACGGCGCCAGATCCAGTTCATCATGAAAGACGATGAGGTCTTCCATGCCCAGCTTGTAGAACCGCACCGCCTCGCCAACACTGCGACCGCTCTCATTCATGAATGTCGCAGGTTTTAGCAGCAGGACCTTTGATGAACCAATGCGGCCCTCCTGAACCCAACCCTGAAACTTCTTCTGCACCGGGCCAAAGCGGTGCATGTCAGCCAGTACATCAAGGGTCATAAATCCGATATTGTGCCGGTTTAGCGCATAACGCGGTCCCGGATTTCCAAGGCCAACCCAAATCTGCATGTCCGCCCTTTAGCTGCGTAGTCCATAAAACAAAACACCGGACGCCTTGCGGAGCCCGGTGCTTTGGTGATCTTGTAGGATCAAAGGGGAGGGTGGCTTATTCGCCGCCTTCTTCGCCGCCTTCATCTTTCTGAGCGGTTGCTTCCACTTCATCGGCTGCTGGTGCCTCTGTGTCTTCATCCTCTGTTTCGGATTTCTTGAGCGCAGATGGTGCGACCAGAGTTGCGATGGTGAAGTCGCGGTCTGTGATCGCGCTTTCGCTGCCATCGGGCAGAGTGACTTCGGAAATGTGGATCGAATCGCCCACTTCCTTGCCGGTCACGTCGATCGCAATCTCGCCAGGAATTTTGTCTGCAGCGCAAACCAATTCCAGCTCGTGACGGACCACATTCAACACGCCGCCTTTCTTGAGACCTGGCGACGCTTCTTCGTTGATGAAGACAACCGGGATCGAAACATCGACCTTGGCATCTTTCGAGAGACGAAGGAAATCGACATGCGTTGGACGGTCAGTCACCGGGTGAAGCGCAACATCTTTGGGAAGAGTGCGCACCTTATCACCGCCAAGCTCAATCTGGACGATTGAGTTCATGAAGTGGCCAGTGTTGAGCTGCTTAATCAGCTCTTTGGCTTCAACGTGAATAGTAGTTGGTTCTTCTTTGCCACCGTATATAACAGCGGGGACCCGACCTTCGCGGCGAAGTGCACGGGAGGCTCCCTTGCCTGCCCGTTCGCGCGCTTCGGCGGGCAATGTAAGAGCGTCGCTCATAGGTCATGCCTTTCGAATGCATATTTGTACAGTATTGTCTTCCAGCATACCGCCTCCAGGGATGACCAGCAGCTGGGAGATGCGCACATAACTGCACGCGCCAAAAACACAAGTCATTCTTCAAGGGAGGGGGAATGGGGCGGTCCTTAACCGACTAGTTGGCGCGGTCCACTTTGTATCCGCGTGCCCGCAGCATTGCCGGCAAGCCATCTTCCCCAACAAGGTGCGCAGCGCCAACGGCCACAAGCGGCTTGTCCTCCGCGTCCAAAACGTCCACGATTTGCTCAGTCCAATCCTTGTTACGATCGATTAGGAGCGCATCGCGCAACTCCTTATCTGCCATAATGCCCGTAGTAGTGGCCTCCTCTAACGCCTGCTCATCACCTGTAAGCCAAGCTTGGCGCAAACGTCCGCTTTGATCCTCTTGCAATTGCGTTTCGGCGACCACGCCTTCCAGTAGGTCGCGTTGGTCGGCGAGCGGCAGCTCATCAAATATGGAAAGCTGGGCCATTGCCCCTTCGAGTTCGCGAATATCACGCCCGTCAAAATCCACGATAACCGCGCGGTCGACACCATTGGCCGGATCACCTTGCGCCCTTACTTGGGCGAGCATCAGCGCTGCTGCCCAAGTTTCGATGGACCTGAAATCGCTTACTGAAAAGCGCGATTTGTCCACCAGTTTGGCAAGGGCAGTGCGCTTATCCGGTGATACGCGGCCCAACAAATCTGGCAAATCGGGTGAGGTGGAAAGCTGTGCGAACACTTTTGCAATGCCTTCGCTATCTGCAAGATCGGCAACCTCAACCAGCAAGAGGTCCGCTTCATCAATCACGCGTGTCGTAGCGCTGGTTCGCCACTCCACGCCATCGGGCAAAGCATGAATGGTGCCGAGCATCCAGCCTTCAACCTCACCATCTGCGCTGCTGATTTCAAAGACGAGGGGATTAGGCGCAGGCCTATCAGCCTGCTTGCCCGCATCATCTGGAGCAGAGCCGCACGCGTTTAAGAAAAGCAGGCACGGAACAATCGCCCACGTCAAACTGGAACGGCTTAACACTCCGGCACAAGCCCTTGCGCGCCGCTATTGCACACGCTTTGTTTTGATTCCTCGCTGAGAAAGGTAATCCTGCACGCTTTTCTCACCTGCAAAATGCAAAGCACCTGCTGCGATAAATACAGTGCCCGGCGTATCGAGGCGTTCCTCAATCCAACCTGCCCAGGCTTGATTGCGATTATAGAGCAAGCGTTCTGCAAGTATCGGATTGGTTTCAAAGCCGTCATTCATGAGATCAGCCAACTCATCAACCTTGCCAGCTGCCCAAAGATCGACAAGCTGGTTGAGAATTTCGATCCCTTCGAGCGGATCCTCTGCACCATCAATCAGAAACGCCATCTGTGCATCAATCGGCATTTCATCAAAGGCTGCCAATTGGCTTTCAAAAGTCTCCAAAGCTGCGCGTTTCACATCTGGGCTGATTTTGTCTTCCAGCGAAAACTCGACCCCTTTGTCTGGTGTAAATCCTGATGCACCTGCGATAATCTGAGTCATCGCCAAAGAGGCAAACCATGGCTCCATCGTGTCAAAGGCTTCTGGCGGAATGTTCAGCTTGGCAAGCCCGCCTTCATATTTTGCGCGCTGATCATCGTTCATCAGTCCTCGCAATGTCTGGCCTTCTGGCAATGTGCCAAGCTGAGCCATGGTCGTACCCAGAGACGCCATATTCTCTGGTGTCATATCGATTTCAGTCACGAGAGTATCGGAACTTTCAAGCGCGGTTTTCACATCGCCAGAATACCATTCTACCGTGTCAGGCAGCATGTGGATCGTGCCGAAGATATAAAGCGTCGTGTCTTCATCAGCGACTTGCCACATAGCAGGACCGTTTTGTCCAACTGCGACTTCTTCTGCTTCAGCAATAGCGGGTTCAGCCGCTGCAGAGGCGGCTTCTTCGTTTGGGTAAGCACACCCTGCAGAAAACAAGGCAAGGGCTGCGGCCGCCGTGGGAAATAAAGCGCGAAGTTTCATTATATTCTCCTCGCCCACCACCATAGGAAAAGTCGCCATAACGTCAAACTCAAAAACCGTTTGTTGTGCGCCCTATACACACAGTCATGCTGCGCTGCGGCATTGACGGATATGGGGGCATGGGCCATGGGCATCGCCCATGAGTTTAGAGCCCAATTTTCAACCCCCAGCACGCAATCCCAAAGGGTCATTTCAAGACCTGATCCTGACGCTGCACGACTTTTGGGTGGCGCAAGGCTGCGTTGTTCTTCAGCCTTACGATATGCGCATGGGGGCAGGGACGTTTCACACTGCGACCACTCTGCGCGCGCTGGGGCCAGAGCCTTGGAACGCGGCCTTTGTTCAGCCGTGTCGCCGCCCAACCGATGGGCGCTATGGCGAAAACCCCAATCGCTTGCAGCATTACTACCAATATCAGGTGATCCTGAAACCATCGCCTGCTGATATTCAAGACCTCTATCTCGGCAGCCTGAAAGCCATCGGCATTGATCCGCTGCGCCACGATATTCGCTTTGTCGAAGATGACTGGGAATCGCCCACATTGGGCGCATGGGGGCTGGGCTGGGAGGTTTGGTGCGATGGGATGGAAGTCACCCAGTTCACCTACTTTCAGCAAATGGGCGGGTTTGACTGCAAACCTGTCGCAGGCGAGCTGACTTATGGCCTCGAACGCCTCGCAATGTACGTGCAAGGCGTCGACAGCGTCTACGATCTCGATTTCAATGGTCGCGGTGTTTCTTATGGCGAAGTGTTCCTTGAGAACGAACGCCAGATGTCGAAATGGAATTTTGAAGTCGCTGACACTGATGCGTTGTTCGACCTGTTCACCAAAGCGGAGGCTGAGTGCCGCAATACTTTAGAAAACGGCGTGCCCATCGCTGCCTATGAGCAAGCGGTGGAAGCGAGCCACATCTTCAACCTGCTCCAAGCGCGCGGCGTTATCAGCGTGCAGGAACGGGCGAGCTATATGGGCCGCGTGCGCGATTTGGCGCGTGGTTCTTGTGAGACATATGCGGAGCAGATGGCGCCCCAATGGGCTGAGAAATATCCTGAGTGGAGTTTGGTGTAATGGCTGACTTCCTACTCGAACTGCTAACCGAAGAAATCCCCGCCCGCATGCAAAAAGGCGCGCGGGGCGAGCTTGAAAAGCTGTTCCGCCGCGAAATGGATGCGGCGGGCGTAGCTGCTGGCGACCTTACCATATGGTCCACCCCACGCCGCTTGGCGCTGATTGCGCGCGGTCTTCCGCTGGAGACAGAGGCGGTGCGAGATGAAGCCAAGGGTCCGCCTGTAGGCGCTCCCGATCAAGCGGTCGATGGGTTTTGCCGTAAGAATGGCGTGACGCGTGACCAATTGGAGGAACGCGAGGTAAAGGGCCGAGCGACTTATTTTGCTGTGATCGAAAAGCCGGGGCAGGCGGTGTCCGACCTGCTTGGCGCAGCCATCCCGGCAATCATCCGCGATTTTGCATGGCCCAAAAGCATGCGCTGGGGCGATGCCTCTATCAGCAGCGAAAGCCCCAAATGGGTGCGGCCTCTATCGGGCATTGTCGCCCTGCTGGATGGCGAGGTTGTCGCTTGTGAGACAGCGGGCTGGGCCGCTGGCCGCGCCACTTTCGGCCATCGCTTCCATTCCGAAGGCGAAATCGAAATCGCCAGCGCTGATGAATACGCGCCGAAATTGCGCGACGTCTGCGTGATCGTCGATCATGAAGAGCGCGCAGGAATTATCCGCGAAGGTGCTCGCAAGGCTGCCAAAGCTGCGGGTCTTAGTGTTGTCGAGGATGAGGGTCTGGTGGTTGAAAACGCAGGCCTTACCGAATGGCCCGTCCCGTTGCTTGGGCGCTTTGATGAGAGTTTCCTCGAAGTGCCGCCTGAGGTTATCCAGCTCACGGCGCGGGTGAACCAGAGGTATTTCGTATGCGAAGAACGCGCGCCCGATGGCACAACGCGCCTCGCCAACGCCTTTGTCTGCACGGCGAATATCGCCGCTCAAGACCCCGCCGTCGTGGTCGATGGCAACCGCAAAGTGCTGGCCGCAAGGCTGGCTGATGCGCGCTTCTTTTGGGAGCTGGATCAGAAGAAAACTCTGGCACAACACGCCGAAGGGCTGGAGCGGATTACTTTCCACGAAAAGCTGGGCACGGTCGCGGATAAAGTGGACCGGGTTGCTAAGCTGGCCGCGTGGTTAGTGTTCGATGCAAAGGAACCCAATGGTGACAGGGAACTGACGCGTCAGGCGGGGGAATTGTGCAAAGCCGATCTGGTTACCGAAATGGTCGGCGAATTTCCCGAACTGCAAGGCCTGATGGGCGGATATTATGCTGAGAAAGAGGGCCTGCCACCCGAAGTCTCAGGCGCAATCCGCGATCACTATAAGCCGATGGGGCAAGGCGATGAGGTTCCTACCGAACCGACGAGTGTTGCGGTGAGCCTTGCAGATAAGCTCGACAATCTGTTGAGCTTTTTCAAGATTGATGTCCTTCCGACGGGATCGAAGGATCCCTTCGCGCTAAGGCGCGCTGCTTTGGGTGTTTTGCGGCTCATTCAGGTCAATCAACTGAAGATTGAGCTTGATGAAGTCACGCTTGCTTGGGCCAGCAAGACTATTGTTGGTTTGCCGGAAAAACTGGCGGACTTCTTGCTAGATAGACTGATGGTGCAATTGCGCGACCAAGGCGTGCGTCATGACTACATATCTGCTTCACGCGATTGGCAGGGCAAAGTCGACATGCGAATTGATCGTGTTGAGGCTAGGGCGAGGGCATTGACTGCGTTCCTCAATTCCGAAAACGGCACCAATTTGCTCGCAGGCTACAAGCGCGCGGCGAATATTCTCAAAAAGGAAAATCACGTCACCCCAGCGGAAGAAAACCCGTCTGGTAAGGACCTTTCCTACGCGCCTGATCCGGACGAAAAGGCGTTGATCGATGCGCTTGACGTGGCGGCTCCGAAAGCTGCCAGCGCAGTCGAAGCAGAAGATTTCGAAGCAGCCATGGCCGCATTGGCCACTCTGCGAACACCCATTGATGCGTTCTTTGACAATGTGATCGTTAATGACCCAGACGCGGACAAGCGCGACGCGCGACTTGCGCTGCTTGCAAGGTTTCGCGATGCGGTGCACCACGTTGCTGATTTCAGCCGGATTGAAGGGTAAGTGCCAATCAATAGAATGCGCAAAGTGTCCTGTTCTGAACTGAATCAGCGTATTCAGGTTGGAAAATTGTCAACTTCGAGTTTTGAATTTAAAGATAATAAAGACAACAGAATAAGGTCGGAATTGAAAGTTGACAGGGTGTCAACTTTGTCAACTTCGTAAGGAATAAAATGTCCGAGAACACTGTCTACCCATTCGGTGGAAACGCCAAACACGATGATCCCAGCCAGAAGGACAAGACAGTAACCGGCGGTAAAGGCGCAAATCTTGCCGAAATGGCCAGCATCGGCCTGCCAGTGCCTCCTGGTTTCACCATCACGACCGAGGAATGCGTGCGTTATCTTCAGGACGGCGCGGATTTCTCAGACGCGTTGCGCATGGACGTTGCTAAGGCGCTGGCGCATATTGAAAGCGCGGTCGGCAAGACATTCGGAGACAGCAGCGACCCGCTGCTCGTATCTGTCCGTTCAGGCGCTCGGGTTTCGATGCCCGGCATGATGGACACAGTTTTGAACCTTGGCCTGAATGATGAGACCGTTGCCGGATTGGCGACTACTTCGGGCGATGAGCGCTTTGCCTGGGACAGCTATCGCCGGTTCATCCAGATGTATTCAGATGTCGTTCTGGGCCTCGATCACGGCCTTTTCGAAGAAGCGCTGGAAATCACCAAAGAGGACAACGGTTTTTATGCCGACACTGAGCTGTCCGCTGATGACTGGAAAACGCTTGTCACACAATTCAAAGGCATCGTTGAACAGGAATGGGGCAAGCCTTTCCCGCAGGATGTGACAGAACAGCTGTGGGGCGCTATCCGCGCGGTGTTTGACAGTTGGGATAGCGACCGAGCGAAAGTCTATCGCAAGCTAAACGATATCCCTGCTGATTGGGGTACAGCGGTGAACGTACAGGCCATGGTTTTCGGCAATATGGGCGAAACCAGTGCTACCGGCGTTGCGTTCACCCGCGATCCCGCGACAGGTGAGCGCGCCTATTACGGCGAATACCTGATCAATGCGCAAGGCGAAGATGTGGTGGCGGGCATTCGCACACCTCAATATCTGACCAAAATTGCCCGGGAAAATGCAGGTGCAAAACCGCTCTCGATGGAAGAGGCGATGCCCGATGCCTATGGCGAGTTGGCCAAGGTGTTCGACCTTCTTGAAAACCACTACCGCGATATGCAGGACATCGAGTTCACGGTGGAACGTGGCAAATTGTGGATGCTGCAAACCCGATCTGGCAAACGCACGGCAAAGGCGGCTTTGACTATGGCGGTTGAGATGGTGAGCGAAGGGCTGATCAGCAAAGAAGAGGCTGTCGCGCGGATTGACCCGATGGCGCTCGATCAATTGCTACACCCTACGCTGGATCCTGACGCAGCGCGCAATGTGATGACCACGGGCCTTCCGGCATCACCAGGCGCGGCAGCAGGCAAGATCGTGCTTGATGCGGACACGGCAGAGCAATGGGCGGGGCGCGGCGACAAAGTCATTTTGGTGCGGGTGGAAACATCGCCAGAAGACATTCACGGCATGCACGCAGCGCAAGGCATATTGACTGCACGCGGAGGGATGACGTCTCATGCTGCCGTGGTCGCGCGCGGAATGGGCCGCCCGTGTGTCTCAGGTGCCAATGGCGTGTCGATTGACCGGGCAGGGCGCACGTTGCGCATTGGCGAAACGCAGCTCAAAGAGGGTGATGAAATCACTCTAGACGGTGCAAATGGTCAAGTGATGCTTGGCATTGTTCCGACCGTTGAGCCTGAATTGGTTGGTGATTTTGGCACTCTGATGGAATGGGCTGATGATTGCCGCAGGATGCGTGTTCGCACCAATGCAGAAACTCCCGCCGATTGCACGATTGCACGGCAATTTGGGGCAGAAGGCATTGGCCTTTGCCGGACGGAGCACATGTTCTTTGATGCAAGCCGGATTAAAGCAGTGCGTCAGATGATCTTGGCAGAGGACGAGGCCGGCAGGCGCGGCGCGCTTGATCAATTGCTGCCCGAACAGCGCAAAGACTTCACCGAGATTTTCGAAGTGATGGCGGGGCTGCCTTGCACGATCCGTCTGCTTGATCCGCCGCTCCATGAATTCCTGCCAACGCGCGACGAAGAGTTTGCAGAGCTTGCCGATGCAACCGGATTGGGTGTCGATCACCTGAAACGCCGCGCGAATGAGCTGCACGAGTTCAATCCCATGCTGGGCCATCGCGGTTGCCGTTTGGGAATCACTTTCCCTGAAATCTACGAAATGCAAGCGCGCGCCATTTTTGAAGCAGCCTGCGCTGTACAAAAGTCGAGCGGCGAGGCACCTTTGCCGGAAATCATGATCCCGCTCGTGGCCGCTCGTAAAGAGCTCGCCATTTTGCGTGAACTGGTGGACCGCACGGCGAAAACGGTTTTCGAAGAGCAGAGCGTCGAAGTCGCTTACATGGTCGGCACCATGATCGAACTGCCACGCGCCGCCTTGATGGCCGGTGAAATCGCGGAAGAAGGCGAATTTTTCAGCTTTGGCACCAATGATCTAACGCAAACCACTCTTGGAGTGAGCCGCGATGATTCCGCCAAATTCCTCGCGCCCTATGTCGATAAGGGCATCTTTGCGCGTGATCCGTTTGTCAGCCTCGATGTCGAAGGGGTTGGCCAATTGGTTGATATGGCGGCAAGCAGCGGTCGGATGACCCGGCCCGATATCAAGCTTGGCATTTGCGGAGAACATGGCGGGGATCCCGCTTCGATTGCGTTCTGCGAAGAAGTTGGGCTCGATTATGTCAGCGCATCCCCTTACCGTGTTCCCATTGCAAGACTTGCGGCAGCGCAAGCGGCTTTGGCGAAGGCGTGATTGTAAAAGCGCTTTTCTAACGCCACCCGGTAAGGGCGAGGACTTCGAAGGTTTCGACAACCTTGCCATCTTCATCGCGCCGTGCATCAAAAGCGGCTTTGGCGCGGGTGAAGGCGGACTTGCTCAAGCGGGGGGGCTGATCGTTCAGGATGCTGGTTAGAGCCTGTTCGCGAAGGTCCGCAATCAAGCGCGCAAAACTGGAGAAGCGCACCGTAATGCTGCGGCTATCAACGACTTGTTTGCTGAAACCAGCCCTTGCGAGCAGACCGGAGGCTGCTTGATTGTCTATTTGGGGGTGAATGCGGGCAGCGGGCGCGTCGCCATCAGCTTCCAGCATGATGGACCGCAAGGTGGGCAGGCTTCCGGCACCGACAACCTGCGCAAACAAAATTCCACCCTGAGCTAAAGCGGCGCGCGCATGCAAAAGCGCTCCGGGAAGATCGTTCAGAGTGCTCAAGGTCCGCATTGCGAAAATGTAATTACAGGGCGCAACGGGCCATGGTTGCTCCTCATCAAAGCTGCCCAGTTGGACTGTTTCAATGTCAAAATCGCGGCGCTCCAGTTCAACCGTAAGCGCTTCCCTTTTGTCACCAATGATAAGCGTTCGCCCGTCTGATAAACGCATAAAATCAACGCGATCCAGCATGTCTTCGATCATGTCAGCATCAAGCCAATGCGCCGCGCCTTCCCTCGCAGATAGGGCGATAGAACGCTGGTAACGCAGCTTTCGGCGGTGCTGGTTGAAGATTTGAGGGACATTGGCAGGAGGCATGAGTGAAGCCTGTGCCGCGCTTGCCAGCACTGTGCAAGCCATGCCAGCGGCATGACCTATGGGATTGGGTGCAAATATAGCAGTGGGCATGCAGCCATTGGTTGACTTGGTCTACCCACCGCGCTGCCCATCTTGCGGCAGCAGTGTAGCATCGCAAGGTGGCCTATGCCTTGAATGTTGGAGCGGGATTGAGTTTCCACCGCTGGAAAATGGTTCATTTTTGCCTGAGGGTGATAGCAGGCACCAGGACGGAGTGATTGCAGCAACATACTACAATGATGTCTCGCGGAAGCTGATCCTTGCTTACAAGCATGGCGGTAGGATCACTCTGTCAAAACTGCTTGGCCAAATAATGTCATCGCGAATGCCCAAAGGCGATCCAGGCAACCCGCCATTGCTCATCCCGGTTCCATTGCACCGAACACGTTTGTGGCAGCGCGGGTTCAACCAGGCCGCATTGCTCGCAAATGAGCTAGCAAAGCGTGAACACGGACTGCTCTTGGTTGATGGGCTTAAGCGTATCAAACGCACCCCCTCGCTGGGAGGACTAGGACGCGAGGAACGGCACCGGGTTTTAACAGGGGCGATTACAGTCCCCAAAACACGGGTGGAGCGCATCAGGAAACGCAACGTTTTTCTGGTTGATGACGTTCTGACCAGCGGTTCAACAAGCGCCGCCTGTGTAGCGGCACTGCATAAAGCGGGTGCAAACTCAGTACGGATCGCGTGCTTTGCTCGGGTGGATAAGGGTCACACTTTTCATGAAGACTAGAAAGAGGTTGTCGCCCCAAAACACAACGCCCGAGGTCGAATAGACCCCGGGCGCCACGTGACGAAATACATCGGAACCGCTTCTTAAAAAGCTCAGACAGCGACCCCCTAACTTCGCTGCCAGATTCCTATCTCTCATCGTTCGACCAAGCGCGCCGACACCCCGTTGTCAGCTGCAGCTCAGTCACCCCCTGAACGTGACCACAAGGCCAAGGTCCGGTTGATGGGCGACGTTGTTCCAAACCAATCGCATAATCGGAAGCTCAAAATGGCCCTTGTCCGATTTTGGAGCGGTAGTGTGGTGAACCTGCAACAAATTGTCGCATGCGGAACTCTACTGGACGTAAAACACGATTGCTCTAAGTAGCTCGTCGCAAATGACCACATAACCTGTGTTCATCAAAGGAGTGGACATGAGCGAGGATAATCCATTGACCAAGGAACAACGCGAGGAGGGCGCTGTTTTTGCACCCAAGTTTGATGGGCAAGGTTTGATGGCCTGCGTGGTTGTCGATGCGACCACTTTAAGCGTTTTGGTCGTCGCATTCATGAATAGAGAAGCCCTGCAGTTGACCCTTGAGACCGGGGAGGTTCACTTCTGGTCTCGGTCTCGCAGTGCTCTTTGGAAAAAGGGTGAGACGTCCGGGAATGTCCTGAAGGTGTTAGACTTACTTACTGATTGCGATCAGGATGCACTCGTTATTCATGCTGAACCTGCCGGGCCTACGTGTCACACTGGCAGACCTTCTTGCTTTTACAGAAGTGTTGAACAAGCCGGTGAGGGACCTCCCATTCTCGTGAAGGTAAAGACTTGACGCTCACGTAAAGGGAAGGTAGACATGATGTATGGCTACAGCTTCTATTGATACCAAGACGAGCGCGCTCTCAAATGCTGACGAGCATCGGCAGAATCGGGCGCATCTCGACACACCTGACGCACAAGAGCGCGACCAGTTTTCGATTTCTGATCTGACGTCTGATTTTGGATGCACTGCACGCGCTTTGCGATTCTACGAGGATGAAGGCCTCATTAGCCCGGCACGTGTTGGGCTAACACGAGTCTATTCAAAACGCGACCGCGCTCGTCTTGCGTGGATCATGCGGGCCAAGAATGTGGGGTTCAGCCTTACTGAAATCCGCGAGATGATCGATCTTTATGATCTGAATGATGGCCGCGTCGAACAACGCCGCGTTACGATCGAAAAATGCAAAGCGCACATCGCTAAGTTGAAAGCTCAACGCGCAGATATTGAATCTTCAATTAAAGAATTGTCGCAATTTGTGACCGAAATTGAGCAATTGTCGCTCGGCTAAAGCCATTCTGCGTCCATAAAACAAATACTCACTCACGAAGGGATCTTGTGATGCCAACTTATACCGCACCAACACGCGACACTCGTTTCATCATCAATGAATTGCTTGATCTTGCAAGCTTCGGCAACCTGCCTGGCTTTGAAAATGCCACACCTGACATGATCGATGCTGTGATTGGTGAAGCGGGTAAGTTCTGTTCAGAAGTTCTCGCACCGCTCAATCAAATTGGCGATGAGCAAGGGTGCACGCGTCATGAAGATGGCAGTGTTACAACTCCAGAGGGTTTCAAAGAAGCTTACAACCAACTGGTCGAAGGCGGCTGGACCACTCTCACTGCTGATGAAAAATACGGTGGCCAAGGTCTGCCACATGTGATGGGCTTTGCGTTTGAAGAGTATATGGGCACGGCGAACCAGGCTTTTGCTATGTATCCCGGCCTTACAGGCGGCGCTGCTGCCGCGCTCCATGTGGCGGGTAGCGATGAGTTGAAAGAGACGTATCTGCCCAAGATGGTCTCTGGTGAGTGGTCGGGTACGATGAACCTGACAGAGCCGCATTGCGGAACCGATCTTGGCATGATCCGAACAAAAGCAGAGCCACAGGGCGATGGATCGTACTCTATCACTGGAACGAAGATCTTTATCTCTGCTGGCGAGCATGATCTGACCAGCAACATCATTCATCTGGTCTTGGCAAAGACACCAGGTGCACCTGACAGTTCCAAAGGTATCTCTTTGTTCCTTGTTCCCAAGTTCATCCTTGATGAAAATGGCGAACCAGGAGACCGCAACGGCGTGTCATGCGGCTCTATCGAAAAAAAGATGGGCATTCACGGAAATGCGACATGCGTTCTGAACTATGACGACGCCAAAGGCTGGATGGTCGGCGAAGAGAACAAAGGCCTTGCTGCCATGTTCGTGATGATGAATGCTGCGCGGCTTGGCGTTGGCATGCAGGGTCTCGCTCAGGCCGAAGTCGCTTATCAGAACGCGGTCACTTACGCCCTTGATCGTCGTCAAGGCCGCGCGCTCACTGGCCCGGCTGACAAAGAAGCGAAAGCCGATCCTATCTTCGTACACCCCGATGTGCGCCGGATGCTGATGGATGCGAAAGCCTTTAACGAAGGCATGCGGGCGCTGTGCCTTTGGGGTGCGCTTCAGGTCGATCTAAGCCACAAAGCGCAGACCGAAGAAGAGCGCCAGTTGGCTGATGACCTGATCGGTCTGATGACTCCGGTCATCAAGGGCTACGGCACCGACAAAGGCTATGACATCGCCAATAACATGCAGCAGGTTTATGGCGGGCATGGCTATGTCAAAGAATGGGGCATGGAACAGTTCGTTCGCGATAGCCGGATTGCGATGATTTACGAAGGCACCAATGGTGTGCAGGCGATGGACCTTTGCGGTCGTAAGCTTGCATCGAACGGTGGCCGTGCGGTTCAAGCCTACTTCGCTGCTGTCGAAGAAGAAATCGCATCAGCCAAGCAAATCGATGGCCTTAGCGATATGGCTGAGAAGCTTGAAAAGGCACTTGGCGAGCAGAAAGCTGCGACCATGTGGTTTATGCAAAATGCGATGGCCAACCCCAACCACCTGGGAGCGGGCGCGCATCATTACATGCACATTATGGGCATTGTGACGATTGGCTTTATGTGGCTCAAAATGGCGAAAGTGGCAAAAGCTGCACTTGAAGGTTCGCCTGAAGATGCTGCGTTTTACGAAGCGAAATTGACCACTGCTGCCTATTACGCAGAGCGGTTCCTGCCTGATGCTGGTGCGCTGCGCCGGAAGCTGGAGGCGGGTAGTGAGAATATGATGAAACTCACCGAAGAGGCATTTGCCACGGCTGCTTAAATCAGCTCAATTCTGACGCAATAAAAGGCCCGGCCGGTTCAATTCTGCCGGGCTTTTTTGCGTTTGCGACCAGCGATTCGTTGACCTTGTACATACTGGAAGGTGGGCAAACGGCTTTTTCGCGTGTCCTACATCGCCCCTCTAAGGTTGCATGACCCCGCGGCGAATATAAGGGACGCATGCAAGGTAGGAAAACTTGATCGCTTCCCAGCTTGTCACAGCCAAGGACCTATCTTAGCGTCTAACCACAATAAACAGAGTGCTGGGGAGAGATTGATGCGCGTTTGGACACTTGGCTTTGTCGCGGCAACGGGCGCTGCGGCTATGAGCGCTGGTAGCACCGCTGCTGCTCAAGAATACGACGTCAACATAACCCGCACCACATATGGTATTGCGCATATCGAAGCGGATGACTGGGAGAGCGTGGGATACGGCGTGGCCTATGCCTATGCGCAAGACAATATCTGCATGCTCGCCGAAGAGTTTGCCACGATCGAAGGGACCCGAACGCTCCATTTCGGCCCTGAAGGCAGCAGCACTTTAGGCTTTAGGCAAACAGACAATCCAACCTCGGATGTCTTTTATCGTGGCCAGATGGATATCAAACGCCTCCACGAAAACGCCTTGGACCAAAGCAAAGAAACGCGCGCGCTCTTCAAAGGATATGTTGCGGGGTACAATCGCTATCTGCGCGATGTGGGCGAAGACGGTCTGCCGGTAGAATGCCGGGGTAAGGATTGGGTTCGCCCTATCACGCGCGATGATGTGCTGCGGCTCAATGAAAAACAGATGTTGCTTGCCAGTTCACTGGCGCTAGCTGGGGGTATTGCCAGCGCGGCGCCTCCGGGCGAGCAGCAAGCCAAACTGGATCTCACTTTTCCCGAGAAAGACGAACCCACATTTGGCAGCAATGGCTGGGCCTTTGGCGGTGATGCGACAGCCGATGGGCGAGGGCTGGTAATCGGCAATCCGCATTTTCCATGGGAAGGCCCATCACGGTTTTGGCAAATGCATGTGCGCGGGCCTGATGGATATGATGTGATGGGCGTCGGGATTGCAGGCACGCCCATTCCCACCCTCGGGTTCAACAGGGATATTGCGTGGACCCACACGGTCACCGCAGCGCGGCATTTTACTGTCTATGCGCTGCAACTGTCTCCTGATGACCCGACCACATATATGGTCGATGGTAAGCCGGTTAAGATGGAAGCGCGTGAAATCAGCGTGCCCGTGGGCGAGGGCGAAGAGCCGATCACTCGCACTCTGTATTCGACCATCTTTGGTCCTGTAGTGACTGTCCCGGGAAGCGGAGTTCAATGGAACAGACAGATGGCATTCGCGCTGCGTGATGCCAATGCGGGCAATCAACGCGCGCTTGATGCATGGCTTGGCATTGGCCGCGCGAAGAACGTCGGAGAGGTGGAGAAGGCCGTCAGCGACACTCTCGGCATTCCATGGGTGAATACGATTGCCGCTGACCGCGATGGCAATGCGCTCCATGCTGATATCACGGCTGTGCCCAATGTGACGAAAGAACTGATTGCGCGGTGTTCGACACCGTTCACCGCTTTGGTCGCCAGCCAAGTAACGTTGCTTGATGGTTCTCGCAGCGATTGCGACTGGAAATCACAAGAGACGACTGCGCCTCATCCGGGTCTTTTGCCTGCGGAGAGCCAAGCCTCTCGCACACGCCGCGACTATGTGACGAATTCCAATGACAGCTATTGGATCAGCAATGCGAGCGCGCGATACGAAGAGTTGTCGCCGATTTTAGGTGCGCATGGCAAGCCGCTTAGCCTTCGCACCCGTTCCAATTTCAAAGAAACCGAAGCCAGCCTAGCCGAAGCAAAGATGGACCATGATAGAGCCAAAGCACTGACTTTTGGCAATATGAGCTTGGCTGCCGAGCTGGCGCTCGAGGCTGAATTGGGGATGTGCACAGCGTTTGCTCGAGTCCTCGAATCGTGCAGAGTGCTTTCCGAATGGGATCGACGTTTTGATGCAGATAGCAAAGGCGCCCATCTCTTCGTCGCCTTTTGGGAGAAAACCAGAAGACGAACGGACCTTTGGGAAGTGCCCTTTGACCCTGAAAACCCGCTTAACACTCCGCGCGGGTACGTGCGAGCGGAGGGAGGGGCTCTTGGGCTGTCGCAAGCGATGATGGACGCCGCTGAGGAGATTGAGGAAGCGGGCATCCCTCTTGATGCACCATGGGGCGAGGTTCAAGTGCGTTTATCTGGCGAGGAACGCATTGCGATCCACGGCGGACCGGGCACTGCCGGTGTCCTAAATATGCAGCGTTCACGGCCCATCAAAGGTGGGATGACGCCAGTGCACGGTTCGAGCTATATCCAGATCGTTGGTTTCGACGAGAAAGGCCCTGTGGCCGATGCTATCCTTAGCTATTCGCAATCCACCAATCCCGCATCCCCGCATTATGCCGATCAAACGCGCGCTTATGCAGAACAGAAATGGCACCGCCTACCGTTTAGTGATGATGCAATTGAAGCAGAGCGGTTGGGGGGGGCGGTGCGGCTGACTGAGTAAGCCTCACCCTATTGTCATCCCCGCGAAAGCTGGGACCCATGGTAGGACGTGCCCAAAGCCGCCAACAATCCTTGGATTCCCGCTTTCGCGGGAATGACACTGAAGGCCTTCACTCCACCGGGAGGAAGTCAGGCACCGACAGATACCGCTCACCCGTGTCGTAATTAAAGCCCATGATCCGCGCGCCAGCGTCCAGATCAGAGAGCTTCTTCGCAATCGCCGCCAATGTCGCGCCTGACGAAATGCCAATTAGCATCCCTTCTTCGGCTGCCGCGCGGCGTGCCATTTCCTTTGCATCATCTGCGTTCACTGCAACCGCACCATCAATCGCAGACGTGTGCAAATTGCCGGGAATAAAGCCTGCGCCGATCCCCTGGATAGGGTGGGGGCCAGATTCACCGCCGCCGATTACGGGGGAAAGCTCCGGCTCCACTGCATAGGCTTTGAAGCCGCTCCAGTGCTTCTTCAACTCTTCAGCGCAGCCTGTCAGGTGCCCGCCTGTGCCAACGCCCGTAATCATCACGTCGATAGGACTATCGGCAAAGTCATCGAAGATTTCTTTCGCCGTTGTCCGCGCGTGGACAGCCGGGTTTGACGCATTGTCAAACTGGCTCGGCATCCATGCGCCGGGTGTGCTCTCAACAATCTCGGTCGCGCGCTCGATTGCGCCTTTCATGCCTTTTTCCTTGGGCGTGAGATCAAAAGTCGCACCGTACGCGAGCATCAGCCTGCGACGCTCTATCGACATGCTTTCTGGCATGACAAGCACCAGCTTATAGCCCTTTACAGCCGCCACCATAGCAAGGCCGATCCCAGTGTTACCACTGGTGGGTTCGACAATCGTTCCACCGGGGGCCAATTTGCCAGCAGCCTCAGCATCTTCGACCATAGCAAGCGCGATACGATCCTTGATCGATCCGCCGGGGTTGGAACGCTCTGATTTCAGCCACACTTCGTGATTGGGAAACAGCCGTGACAAACGCACATGTGGGGTGTTGCCAATGGTCTCAAGAATGGATGCAGCTTTCATATCAGGCTCCCTTGGATGAAGTGTGTTTGTGCTCTTCTAGCAGGTCTTTTGGAGGATCGAAGGTTTTCGTTGTCCTCAGCACTGGGAATATACGGCTCCACAGCAATACGGTTACAATTGCGCCTGCTCCCCCTGCAACAAGCGCTGCAACAGGACCAATTGCGAAGGCAAGCGCTCCGGAAAACGCATCGCCTCCTTCATTGGACGCGCTGATTGTCATCATGGAAACCGAAGAAACACGGCCACGCTTTTCATCCGGAGTATGCAGCTGGATCAGCGATTGGCGTACATAGACGCTGAACATGTCAGCAGCGCCAATAATGAACAGCATAGCAAGGCTTAGCGCCATGACTTCTGAAAAAGCAAAGACTATGGTGGCAATGCCGAACACCAAAACCGCGCCCAGCATTTTGGGGCCGACATTTGTCTTGAGCGGACGGAAAGAGAAATAGGCAGCGACAAGGCCCGCGCCGATACCCGGTGCCATCGCCAATTGCGCAAGGCCAGTGGAGCCCACTTGCAAGATATCGCGCGCGAACACAGGCAGCAGCGCATTGGCTCCTGCAAGAAACACCGCAAACAGATCCAGCGTGATCGCGCCCAGAACCATTTTGTTGCGTCCGACATAGCGCAAGCCGTCAACAATTTGTCCGATGGGTCGCTGGTCCTTGCGAAGCGCGGGCTGGGGCACTTTGCCCACCAGATTGAGCGCAATAAAGCCCAAACCAAATAGGCCGGCTGCAACGCTATAGGGAAGGGCAGGCGACACAGAATAAAGATACCCCCCTAGGGCCGCGCCCAGAATAGAGCCCGTCTGCCATGCGACGGTCGAGACAGCGATGGCCGTGGGGAGCAAGTTTTTGGGGACGAGATTAGGGGCGAGAGCGGATAGGGCAGGACCGGCAAAACCGCGAGCAATACCTAGGATTATTGCCACACCATAAAGCACTGGCAGGGTGATCGCCTCGGTGGCTGTGAACCACCACAAGGCACCTGCGCACCCCAGTTGCAGGAAGATGGTAAGCGATCCAATTGTCCGGCGATCAAACCTGTCAGCAGCAAGCCCTGTAAACGGGGTGAGCACAAACAGCGGCAAAAATTGCAAAAGCCCGATCAGCGCCAATTGGCCCGATGCCGCGGCAATCGACATGCCCGCTTCGCGTGACAGGTTGTAGACCTGCCACCCTATAATCAGGATCATCGCATATTGGCCCAAAGTCATCGCAAAGCGCGATGTCAGATAGGCGCGAAAATTATGAACCTGTATGGGGTGGGTGGGTGTTGGGCTGGTCACTTCCAGCCCCATGGCACTCGCTTATCCGAATGCCAAGCCGCGCCGTATCAGCGGCGACGTTTTAACTTTGGATTGGGCTGGATCGCGTCGACAATTGCCATAAAATCATCAAGGCGAATTATGCGCTCAAACTGAAAGCCTGCGCGCTCATCCTTGGTCCACATCACATACGCTTCGATCCGGCCAACAATTGGCAGGCGAATAATAACACGGTCCCCGCGTTGCAGAGTGTGCGCGTCATCGACCATAAAGCCATGCGCGGACATATTGCAGACGTGTAGGTTGAGATCCCCATGTGAGTGGTGTTCTACAATCACAGGAAAATCTACCGGATGACGAGCCGCCCGGCGAAGGTCTGTAATGTTTAAATTTGCTCCGGCAGACACAGCGCCCCTACCTCCGTTATCAATGCGTTGAGTAATAAATGCACTGAAAAGGCTGATATTTGGTAAAGTCGCTGGGACAGTTTTGGCCAACGCGGTCGCTGAAGCCTCTCCAGCCACATGATTGAACCTATTGAACAACGAGCCCGTGCTTCTTTTTTCCCAAGCTAAGACGTACTGGATCATCCCCTGTTACAAGGACCAAATGGCCGGAATCTTTCACCACTTCGCCATCCAGTTTTACCGCGCCTTCAGCCAGTTTTCGCTTTGCTTCGCCATTCGATGCGGTGAAGCCTATCTCTGTCAAAACAGGCCCGATCCGCATGCCATCTGCACCAACGCTGATAGTGGGCAAGTCCTCACCAGCACCGCCGCCTGCAAACGTCTCTTTCGCGGTCGCTTCAGCAGCTCTCGCTGCATCCTCGCCGCGCACCAATGCAGTGACCGCGTTGGCTAGTACCATTTTCGCTTCGTTGATCTCCGCGCCTTCTAACGCTTCCAAATTGGCAATTTCATCAAGCGGAATATCGGTAAACAACCGAAGGAACCGGCCAACATCCCGGTCATCCGTGTTCCGCCAATATTGCCAAAAATCATAGGCGGGCAGGGCATCTTCGTTAAGCCAGACGGCACCTGCCGCGGTCTTACCCATCTTTGCGCCATCGGCAGTGGTCAGCAGAGGGGTCGTCAGGCCGTACATTTCACGACCCTCCATTCGGCGGCCCAATTCCATACCATTGACGATATTGCCCCATTGATCGCTGCCACCCATTTGCAGTTTGCAATCATACCGGCGAGCAAGTTCGACAAAGTCGTATGCTTGCAAGATCATGTAATTGAACTCGAGAAATGTCAGCGGCTGTTCGCGGTCCAACCTCAATTTGACCGAATCGAATGTCAGCATCCGATTGACCGTGAAATGCGGCCCCACATCGCGCAGCAGCTCAACATAACCCAATGCTGATAGCCATTCGTCATTGTTGACCATCACCGCATCGGTTGGACCATCGCCAAACACCAGCAGTTTTTCAAAGACGGTGCGAATGCTCGCGATGTTGTCATCGATCATTTCGGGCGTGAGCATTTGGCGGCTTTCATCTTTGCCCGATGGATCGCCAATCTTGGTTGTCCCACCGCCCATGACAACAATTGGCTTGTGCCCCGCCTGTTGCAAACGGCGCAGCATCATAATCTGCACAAGGCTGCCCACGTGCAGGCTCGGTGCGGTTGCATCAAAGCCAATATATCCGGGCACCACTTGCTTGGCCGCAAGCTGGTCTAGCGCGCCTGCATCGGTAACCTGATGGATGTAGCCGCGGCTTTCCAGAAGGCGCAGCAGATCGGATTCGTATGCCTGTGTCATGGGGCAAAGCGCTTAACAGCGCAGGGGCGGGGGGGGAAGTGGCTTGCAGCCGCGATCCGCATTCGCAATAGGGGCTGGCATGCAGCCCCTTATGCTCCACCAAACTTGCGACCTTGGCCCAATCCGCGCTGTGACCGCGTCGCTTACTCCCACCGACACAGGCTGTGAGGCGGAATTTCGCCTTGATGGACGAATTGCTGCGATCAATGTGCCAGAGAGCGCCGAGCCCGTTCGCATGGACAATCTTTGGAAAACCACGTGTTTTGAGATTTTCTGGCAACCGATTGGTGGCACCTACTACCGTGAGTTTAATCTGTCCCCATCTTCGCGCTGGGCTTGTTATGACTTTGACAGTTTCCGCGAAGGGATGCGCGATGCGCCTGTTGATGCGATTTCAGTCTCGTCATCACACAATGATGAGGAATTGGTCCTTAAGGCTAACATTGCCGCTGATCTTCCCACACCAGCGCAAGTGGCACTCAATGCGATTGTTGAACATCCCGATGGTGGATTGCAATTCTGGGCGCTGGCCTTTGGCCCCGGAAAGCCTGAATTCCACTCTGAGGCATGCCGCCAAATGATTGTCGAGCGCTAAATCTGATCAACGCCTTTACCGAAGGGGCCATTAAGCTTTACCACGCCATAATTGATCGCCTGCGCAAAACAGGTCCACGCAAGGTAAGGCGCGATCAGCCACGCAGCGAATTGAGAAATCGGTGCGAGGACAAAGATCAGCGCAGCGCATGAAGCGATCAGGGCAAAATTCTCGACGAAAGACCAGTCGGGCCTGCGGAACTTGAAAAAGAGCGGCGACCACGCAAAATGCAACAAAGCGTTGATCCCAAACGCAACTGCAACCGTATTGTATTGGGAACCAGTGGTTGCCTCAGTCAAACCAATATAGAGCGACCATCCGGCAAGCCCCAAGATAATCGTCCATGCCGGGGCAAAAGCCCATCCGGGCGGCTGAAACCATGGCTTTTTAAGATCATAGTACCAATCGCTCAGATCGGTTAGCAGCCCGCCTGCTGCATTCAGACCAATCCCGTATAGGAGCGCAAAGGTGAGAGCGGTGTAGTCCATACTCCCATAAGTGGTGTGGCAATGCTCTGGTTCCAAGTGGGGACTTGCCTTTGGATAAAGGGTGTTCCACGTCGTTCCCTATGACGTCATCTGTACTCTTTGGAATCGACCGCCTTTTGGCTGAACCCGCATTGCTTGATGAGTTGAAAGGCAAGCGCGTCGCTTTGGTTGCGCATCCTGCGAGCGTAACTGCCGATTTGACCCATTCGCTCGATGCACTGATTGCAGCCGGTGTGAATGTCACCAGCGCCTTTGGTCCGCAGCACGGGCTGAAAGGCGACAAGCAGGACAATATGGTCGAAACCATGGACGATATGGATGCCAAATACGGCATCCCTGTGTTCTCACTCTATGGCGAAGTGCGCCGACCAACAGGCCAAATGATGTCGAGCGCCGACGTGTTTCTGTTTGACCTTCAAGACCTTGGCTGCCGCATCTACACTTTTGTCACGACCTTGCTTTATCTGCTGGAAGAGGCGGCGGGCGCGGGCAAATCGGTGTGGGTGCTGGACCGGCCCAATCCTGCTGGCCGTCCGGTTGAGGGAACGTTGCTTATTCCGGGCAATGAGAGTTTTGTAGGGGCAGCTCCGATGCCCATGCGTCACGGGCTAACGCTTGGCGAGATGGGGCATTGGTTTATCGAACACTTTGGCCTCGATGTGGATTACCGCGTGATCGCGATGGAAGGCTGGCAACCCGATGGACCGGGATGTGGCTGGCCAACGGACCGTACTTGGATCAATCCCTCGCCCAATGCCGCGAGCCTAAATATGGCGCGCTGTTACGCGGGCACCGTGATGATCGAAGGCGCGACCGTGTCAGAGGGCAGGGGAACAACGCGTCCCTTAGAAGTGCTATTCGGCGCGCCCGATATCGATGCAGGCGCAGTTTGGGCCGAAATGCAACGATTGGCTCCCGAATGGTGTAGCGGTGCGGCAGTTCGCGATTGCTGGTTTGAGCCGACCTTTCACAAACATGTGGGGCAGCTGTGCAATGCACTGATGATGCATGCGGAGGGTCCGCACTATACTCATGACGCGTTCAAGCCATGGCGGATGCAAGCATTGGCGTTCAAGGCGATCCGCAGGCTTTATCCCGACTACGAAATCTGGCGCGGCAAGGACTTCGCATACGAATACACCGAGGATGTTCTCGCGATTGATGTCATCAATGGCGGGCCGTCACTGCGTGAGTGGGTCGATGATGCGGACGCTGTGCCCGGCGATCTGGACGCGCTTGCCTCAGCGGACGAGGCGGCTTGGGTGGAGCAGGTGCGGCACCACTTGCTTTACTAGCGGTCACATATCGGGAGGAAGCTATGAGTATCGGGATCGGATTGGTTTTCTTGGCAGAGCTTTCTTCTGCGACATGCGTGCCGGCCAGCGAAACACCAGAGCTCGCCAAAATCGAGGCAACAAACCGCGAAGTGCGTGAAGCGTTCAAAGCGGGAGATATCGAGCGTATCGCTCTGTTTCACCACGACAATGTAATCAAGTCTCTTGGGCCAGATCGGTATTTCGAAGGCAAGGAAGCGCTCAAGGCGGACCTTGCAAACACTTTGTCGTCCGTCTCGCTTGAATTCGGCGAGGGCAATGACAATTACCGCGAAGCGCTCACCATCTGCGGAGACACCGCAATTTCGATCACGCGCTTTTCGATCGGATGGAAACCCCTTGATGGCTCAGACGGCGGCATCGCGCGCGGAAGAGCCATGATTGTCTTGGTCAAGTCAGACAAGGCGCCGCATGGCTGGGTGACACTAAAGGAAGTGATTCAGCCTTTGCCGTAGCGCCGCTCGATCGGCTCTAATGCCCCTGCTTCCGGCTCAATTCCCGCATCGCGTCATCCAGCCCGTCCAAAGTCAGCGGGTACATCCGGTCATTGACCAGCTCTTTCATCATCTTGGTCGATTGCGAATAGCCCCATTGCTTTTCGGGCACGGGGTTTAGCCATACGGTTGCGGGGTAGGTGTCTGTCACCCGCTTCATCCACGTGACGCCGGCTTCTTCGTTCATGTGTTCGACGCTTCCGCCTGCATGGGTGATTTCATAAGGGCTCATCGCGGCATCGCCGACGAACACCACTTTGTAATCGTGGCCGTATTTGTGGAGCGCGTCCCACGTCTTGGTGCGTTCCTGCCAGCGACGCTTGTTGTCTTTCCACACGCCTTCATACAGGCAATTGTGGAAGTAGAAAAATTCGAGGTTTTTGAACTCCGCCGTCGCCGCGCTGAATAGCTCTTCGACCAGTTTGATGAACGGGTCCATTGACCCACCCACATCGAGGAACAACAGCAACTTCACCGCATTGCGACGTTCGGCGCGCATGTGGATGTCAAGCCAGCCTTGCTTGGCAGTGCCTTCAATCGTCGCATCAATATCCAGCTGATCCTGAGCCCCTTCGCGGGCAAACCGGCGCAGACGGCGCAGCGCCATTTTGATATTGCGCGTGCCCAATTCCTTGGTGTTGTCGAGGTTTTTGAACTCGCGCTTTTCCCATACCTTTACCGCGCGCTTGTGCTTACTTTCCCCGCCGATGCGCACGCCTTCCGGATTGTAGCCTGAATTACCAAATGGCGAAGTGCCGCCTGTGCCAATCCATTTGTTCCCGCCTTCGTGTTTCTTTTCCTGCTCGGCGAGGCGTTCTTTGAGTTTTTCCATCAACTCATCCCAATCGCCGATCTTCTCAATCTCGGCCATTTCCTCTTCGCTGAGGAATTTTTCCGCGACCGCTTTCAGCCAATCTTCAGGGATTTCGACGGGGTTCTGACCATAGTCAGACATGATCCCTTTGAAGACCTTGTGGAACACCTGATCGAACGTATCCAGCATCCCTTCGTCTTTTACGAAAGTTGCGCGGGAAAGGTAGTAAAACGCCTCGGGCGTTTGTTCGATAACGTCTCGCTCCAGCGCCTCAAGTAGGGTCAAATGCTCTTTAAAACTCGCGCCAATGCCTGCGCTGCGAAGCTCGTCAGTGAAATTGAAAAACATACTTATCTGGTTAGCGGCAAGCGCAATGGCTGACCAGCCCCCAAGGCAACTCCGCATTCCAACTTAAGCCTTCGCTAACCAAGTTTTTCTAATGAACTGAGCTCACAGTGACACAAGCGAGCGCCATGAAACCTACCGAAATCGATACAGCCTCTTCTAAAGGACTGGATTTTATCCCAGACAGCTGCGGCGCCGTGACTGTGGGATGTGCTGATGTCGCGGGTATTGTCGAGGCAGTTATTGCGTCATCGGAATCACTTCGCGCTGAACATGACACATTGCGCGGGACTGTGGCAGCGCTCGAAAATGATCAGTCAAAAGTTGCCGAGGCGAGCCATGAAGCGCGGCTTTTGTCAGAGCGAGCAATCGCGCGGCTGGACGAGGGCACACAGCTGATCCAATCTTCACTCGGAACAATCAATTCACTGTTGGAATTGGTTGATACGTTGAGCCAACACGTAACCGGCTTTGCCGCTGCGATGGAGCAAGTCAGGCGCAGCGCACAGGATATTGACAATATCGCCGAAACCACGAACATCCTTGCCCTGAACGCCACCATCGAAGCGATGCGCGCTGGGGATGCGGGCAGGACGTTTGCAGTGGTTGCAGACGAGGTCAAAAACCTCGCCAATGACACGCGCAAAGCCACTGAGGAGATTTCTCAGACAATCGATACTCTTGGTGCCGAAGCAAGCGTTGTCATCGGGAGAATTGAGGAAGGTTCAAGCGCCAGCGCAGAGGCAAAAGCATCCGTCTCTCGGATTGAAAGCACAATTTCCAATGTCGGCAGCCTTGTAGAAGAAGTCGACGAACAGAACGTCGTCATAGCGCGCTCAACCGGAACGATAAGCAGTCATGTCGATGGGGTCCAAAGGGTCCTCTCTAGCTTCAACAAAGCATCTAAAACCAATGAAGAGCAGCTTTTCGGCGCGAAGAAGCGCATGGATGATTTGGAGCAAACTGCAAACGATATGTTCTCTCAGATCGTTGAGGCAGGGCTTTCACCAGACGATTCACCAATGGTTGAACGAGCTCATGAAGCCGCTGCAAAATTAATTGAGATAACGCAAGAAGCGGTAGCAAACGGTGTTATCGCCCAAGACCAATTGTTCGACCGAAATTATCAACTGATCGAAGGGTCCAAGCCAGAACGTTTCACCACCGGCATGACAAAATTCGCCGATGCATCCTGGAAGCCAGTTCTCAATTGCGTGGTGGCTGAGAGCGATTCCATCCTTGCAGCCGTGTGTATGGATCAAAACGGATTTCTACCCACACATATCGATCAGTATGCGCAAGAGCCGACAGGCGATATCCTGCATGACACGCAATATTGCCGAAACGGACGGATCCTTCGGGATAAGGCCAATTTCAATGCCGGTGTATCAAAAGATGACTACCGAATGGTCATCTCCAGGCAGGAAAGCGATGGCACCCGATACGATTTGGTGCGCGGAGTTTCTGTTCCGATAATAATAGGCGGCAAGCTATGGGGCGAGTTTCGCATCGCTTACATGTTGGAAACGGAACGCGTCTAGCATTCTTATTTGCCGGGTAGTGTGAGATTAATCGTCGCGTCACCGTTGGCGCCCGGACGCACGTCTTGTGTCGCGATTGGCGAGATTGATCCATATCTTGTGAGTATAAAAGCAGGGTGTGGCCGCTTGTCGAAAAGAGGCCACGCCTCCTCATTTATGCCATTAGACGTTTTGACCAAGAATCCCGTCATTGATCCCCAGACACCCATTTTTCGGGCTCGGCTTACCTAGGCACCAAATCCAGAGTCGTTTAGAGCGACGAAGTATTCTGACTTATGGTTGTTGCGTCGATACACCCCAAAGTCAGAAGTAGATTGAATGTCACGACACCACGGTTTCTTCACGCTGTCTGCAACGCTCTTGGCAACACTGAGTTGCTGAATTGCTAGCGCCAAATTAATCTGCCCGAAGACATCATACCTTTTGACTGTCAAATCCTTTTCAAAGGACAGCGGTTTTTTGCACGGGGAGATCAAAGTTGCATGCGGATAAGACACTTTGCTCTGCGACATTGCAAGGCGAAGGATTAAATCCCCAATAACCTTCGTGATCCCCGTTTCACCAAGCGTTGACGAAGTCGCACGGACTTTGAAGAGCCTGTCATCATGCGCGAATATCGACAATCCAGTGGATTTCACGTCCGTTCCCTGAACAAGCGCTCTGGCATGAATAGCACTGTCTGGTCCGCTCCCATTTGGCGGCGTGAAACGACCTAAAAAGAACGATCCCTCGACCGTTTCCCCGATTGAAGGATTGTTGAGCATCTTGATCGCAGCAAAATCACCTCAAATCGATATGTTTGGGCCTGCCGCACGATAAATGAACAGTGTGATGACGGTATCGTTGTTTGCATCGCGATACTGTGCGGCGATGTTTAGCTGCTCTTCACTGAAATCAGTAACACTGACACGGTCAAACCTATCAACGGCAGCGGGCACAGTGATCCCGGAGCCTTCATGAACAAACGGCGCATCGAGGTGGGCGACAACTGGTGTTTGAGCAAAAGCAACTGAATTGGGCGCGCCAAGCAAAAGAAACGCTGATAAGCACCAAAACGCAATTGCTCGAAACATGAAATTCTAAGTCGGATTGCGGCGTGCCATAAAGGCCAAGCGTTCGAACATCATGACGTCCTGCTCGTTCTTTAGCAGTGCGCCGTGCAGCGGCGGGATGGCGCTGTTGGGGTTGGCGTCTTGCAGGATTTCAAGCGGCATATCTTCGTTCAAAAGAAGCTTTAGCCAATCGAGCAGCTCACTGGTTGATGGCTTCTTTTTGAGGCCCGGCACGTCGCGCAATTCGTAAAAGATATCCATCGCCTTTTTGACGAGCGTCTTCTGGATATCCGGGAAGTGCACATCGATGATTGATTGCATCGTCTCACGATCGGGAAACTTGATGTAGTGGAAGAAACACCGGCGCAGGAATGCGTCGGGCAATTCCTTTTCATTGTTCGATGTGATCACAACGATAGGGCGCTCTTTCGCCTCGATCCGCTCTTGCGTTTCGTAAACGTCAAAGCTCATCCGATCGAGTTCTTGCAAAAGGTCGTTTGGAAATTCGATATCGGCTTTATCGATCTCATCAATCAATAGGACGGGCAGCTGCTGAGAAGTGAATGCTTCCCAGAGCTTGCCCTTTTTGATGTAATTTTTGATGTCGTGAACACGCTCATCTCCCAACTGGCCATCGCGCAGGCGGGCGACCGCGTCATATTCGTACAGGCCCTGCTGCGCTTTGGTGGTGGATTTGATGTTCCATTCAATCAAAGGCGCACCGGTTGCTTTCGCAATTTCATGCGCCAGAACCGTTTTTCCCGTTCCCGGCTCTCCTTTAACCAGCAAAGGGCGGCGAAGGGTCACAGCGGCATTAACGGCAACCTTTAGGTCTTCGGTCGCGATGTAATTGCTGGTGCCTTCGAAACGGGTATCGGCCATGAGTTTTCCTGTGAAACTGATTGAAGTTGACGTAAGCGTTAGGGGCGCTTGCAATCGAGCGCAAGAGGGTGGTTGCCTGCCAGTTTAACGAGGTTGCGAAAGAATGCGCTGCGCAAACCTCAGCAGCTGTTGCGTATCTACGTCTTCATCGGGATTGTTCCAGCCCAGAGAGAGCAGATAATCAGTGCCATCTGGATCAGTGAGGAGCCACGTTAGATTGCGCACACCCGGCTCTGATCCGCCCTTGTGCCCGACATAAGTCCACCCGTTAAGGTATCGTTCGCCAATCCCTTTGTTAATTGCCATAACCTCAAAAACTTCCGGATCAGATGTCAGGCGCATGTATTCAAACAGATTGGCAAGGTCATTCGGACTGGCGAACCATTCGATATCAATGCGAACAGGTTTGCCTGCGAAGGCTGCGAAAACTTCGGCCTCTGAAGGGGGATTTTCTTCTAGTGTCGCAAGAATGGCCATGCGCTGTGTTCCCGGTGCTTTAGCATAGGCATCAAGGCGTTTCTTATCGCCGCCTTTTAGCAGGAACAGCTCGCGCGTTGTCATGAAAGGTCTGCTCAATTCCGGATTTTCATGCGCGCTTGCCACCATGGTTTGATAGACTTTTTCGCGACCAACAATCTCAATCAGTTGATCGGTTGCTGTGTTGTCGCTGATCGACATCATAAGGCTGGCATAAGTGTGCAAAGTATGCGGCGATCCTTGCGGGAAACTTTGCATCGCCCCGCTCGGAAAGCTCTTCACCGATAGCGGCACAACATCGCCCCAATTGCGGGTGCCATCGGCAATTTCTTTGCCCAAAGCTGCCAGCACGTAGAATTTGAAAGTGGAGCCCAATCCGAGCGGCAAATCGGCATTGAAAGAAATAAGAGGCGCATCACCATCTAGCGGGCCGAAATAGGCGCTGGCTTGACCGGGAAGGTTGCGCAATTCTTCCGTAATCTGCGCAAAGCCATCATTTGCAGGCGCGATGTCGCGAATGATTAGTTCGCTTACGCGGTTTTCATCATCGGGAAGGATCGCAATTCCGCCTTTCCCGACAGCCCGTTCAAAAGTGACTTCGATGGCTGCCCGTGCTGGATATCGCGGCTCGACCGTTTTGGCAGAGACAGCGTTGCCATAACGCGCGACCAAACCCTGTGTAAAAGCATTCAGTTGAGGCAAGGGAACCGCTTCAAGGAAACCATCGGAAAAGACGTCTACAGGGTCCACATCCCCATTGATGACATCAACCACTTGGCGTGTGCGCAGCTCAAGCGGGGTTGGGGCAATCTCTTCCTCGATCACCGGCACTTCGTCCTGCGTTTGGCCATAGGCGGGCGCTGTGAATAAGGAAACCAGCGGCAATAGAACGGCATGGGCAAGACGATATGACAGAATTGAGGCTCCCCGACAGTCTCAAGCTGTCCTACACAGACAGCGCAACCGCAATAACATACAGCACATTGACTGACAGCATAACCACCGTGGCGATCTTCCAACCCATGCGTGCATCGCGCATTCCCCGGTCCCAAGTCCATTTCCAGACACCACCCGCAGCCACAGTGCAAAGAACAATCGGTAGCCACGGTGCGGACCCGCCAAGGATCATGAACAGGACGATGGACACAACCAAATGAGCAAGAAACGCACTCGTGAACCAGACAATGGGAACAGGGCGATACGCTGCATCGGGAATGTCCCAATCGGGCAATTGGCAGTCTTTTCGAGCTAAGCGCCGGTCAAAATAGACCGTGTCGCCCTCATCAATTTCGCGTCCGTTGGGCAAGTGCCTTGATTGACGCTTTAAGTCGTTTTCCTTGTCCGTGGGATCACGCATCAATCATTTCGCGATCCACATCGCTCGCGTGGTTTTGGATGAAGTTGAACCGGTGCTCTGGATTGCGGCCCATGAGTTGATCGACGAGGACTTTTACGCTGGCCCGGTCTTCGAATTCTGCCGGAAGCGTAATCCGGATCAATGAGCGCGTATCCGGGTTCATCGTTGTTTCGCGCAATTGCGCAGGGTTCATCTCGCCAAGCCCTTTAAACCGGCCAACTTCGACCTTTTTGCCTTTAAACACGGTCGCTTCCAATTCCGCACGGTGCGCGTCATCATTGGCATAGCGGCTCTCTTTTCCCGCAGTCAGGCGGTAGAGCGGGGGCTTAGCCAGAAACAGATGCCCTTTGCGCACGACATCGGGCATTTCTTGGAAGAAGAACGTCATCAGCAACGTCGCAATATGCGCGCCATCGACATCGGCATCAGTCATTATGATGATCCGGTCGTAACGCAGGTTTTCCGCATCGCAATCCTTGCGCAGCCCGCATCCCAGCGCGAGGCCCAGATCGGCGATTTCGGAATTGGCGCGGATTTTATCAGCAGTGGCGCTGGCCACATTGAGGATTTTACCACGGATGGGAAGGATCGCCTGAGTCTTACGATTGCGCGCCTGCTTCGCGCTTCCCCCCGCTGAATCGCCTTCGACGATGAACAATTCGGTTTCCGCATCGCCTTCACCCGAACAATCAGTGAGTTTTCCTGGAAGGCGCAGTTTCTTCGCATTGGTCGCGGTTTTGCGCTTAATCTCGCGCTCTTGCTTGCGGCGAAGACGCTCATCCATGCGCTCCATCACTTCGCCCAGCAGCGCTTTGCCCCGATCCATATTGTCGGTAAGAAAGTGGTCGAAGTGGTCGCGCACTGCGTTTTCGACGAGGCGATTGGCTTCAGGCGAAGTGAGGCGGTCTTTGGTCTGCGATTGAAACTGCGGATCGCGGATAAAGACGCTCAGCATAACCTCACATCCGGTCATCACATCGTCAGCGGTGATGTCTTTGGCCTTTTTGGTGCCAGTCAGTTCTCCAAAAGCGCGCAAGGCTTTGGTCAAAGCGCCGCGAAGCCCTTGTTCGTGCGTGCCGCCATCGGGAGTGGGGACAGTGTTGCAATACCAGCTCGTTGAACCATCGGAAAACAGCGGCCAAGCAATCGCCCATTCCACACGGCCTTGAGCAGCGCCATCAGCTTCGGGAAATTCCTGATTGCCGGTGAATGGCTCGGCCGTCACGCATTCGCGCCCGCCGATTTGTTCTTTCAAATGGTCAGCCAATCCGCCGGGGAACTTGAACACCGCTTCTGCTGGAACATCGTCTGAAGCGAGGCTTTCTGCACATTTCCAGCGGATTTCGACACCAGCAAACAGATACGCCTTGGACCGGGCGAGTTTGAACAAACGGTGCGGTTTGAACTTACGATCACCGAATATCTCGGTATCAGGCGTGAAGGTAACAGTCGTACCCCGGCGATTGGGAGCAGCGCCCAATTCCTCAATCTTGCCAAGCGTTTGCCCTTTGGAGAAGCTCTGCGCGTACAGCTTCTTATCGCGCGCAACCTCCACGCGTGTGTCTGAAGACAGAGCGTTCACAACGCTAACGCCCACTCCGTGTAAGCCGCCACTTGTAGCGTATGCCTTACCGGAAAACTTGCCGCCAGAATGCAGCGTGGAAAGGATCACCTCAAGCGTGGACTTGCCTGGAAACTTTGGATGCTCATCCACCGGAATGCCGCGTCCATTATCGGCGATGGAAAGCCTGTTGCCTTCCTCAAGGCGCATTTCAATGCGCGAGGCATGGCCTGCGACCGCTTCATCCATCGCATTGTCGAGAACTTCGGCAGCGAGGTGATGCAGGGCGCGATCATCTGTCCCGCCAATATACATGCCGGGGCGGCGGCGAACGGGTTCTAAGCCTTCGAGAACCTCAATCGAGGAGCTATCATAATCGCCAGAGGAGGCTGGCGCGCCATCAAACAGATCATCGGACATGTGCCTGATATAGGCAGCGAGCGCCCACCGTAACAAGATGGGCGATAACCTTATGCGCAATTGACCGTTTGCGCGCGCTCAGTTCCCGAAATTCGAAGGTGCCGCATCCACTTGGACAATTTGGCCAACACGGATTTCGCGCACTTCCAGCGCTCTTTCAGCAATTCCTGTGTTGTTGAAACGAAACGCTCCATCCACGCCAAGAAAGCCGCCTCGGTCGTAAAGCCGTTGCTTGGGGAAAGTGTCGCCAACACGCCAATCGCGTGCGACCCGCAAGGTAAGGAGAACGGCGTCATAACCAAGCGTTGCAATGCGATAGGGCTTATTGCCGAAACGCTGCTCATAACTGTCAGCGAAGCGGCGGAAACGGCTATCAGAAACAGCAGAGAACAAGGCGCCTCTTATTGCGCTGGATTGGGCCAATTCACCTTCACCGCTCCACAATTCGGTGCCAAGCAATCGGACGCCCGTCGCCCCTTCGCTCCGAAGCTGACCTGCGGCCTGCGTTGCCAATCTTGCGCCATCTGCGATCAGAACGGTATCATACCCGCCGCCAGAACGCAGCCGCTGGGCTGCGCTGACGATGGAGGTGTTGCCGCGCGCATAGCTTTCGCTCGAAATCAGCACGCCGCCATAGTCTTTGAGCGAATTTTGAAGCGCGCTGAATGACTTGCGGCCATAATCACCATCAGGATACAGCGCGGAAAAGCGGTTGGACCCATTAGCCCGGGCATAGCGTACAGTGCGGCGGATCGATTGTTCGGGAGTGTGCCCCATTACCAATATGTCAGAACTTGCAACCGACGCATCGTTTGAAAACGCGATAGCAGGCACGCGGGCAGGGCGCGCGGCTGCTTCAACGGCTGGTACGTTTTCTGCCAGCAAAGGACCAAGGATCAGCTTGTTGCCATCGGCAATCGCCTGACGTGCGGCGGCGGCTGCTCCGCCTGATGTGTCATAAGTGGTGATGCGCAGATTGTTCGCATTGGTATCCAGCAAAGCCATGGTCGTTGCATTGGCAAGCGATTGACCAACTGCGCCTGTGTTGCCGGATGTGGGAAGCAGCAATGCAACCCTGTGACGTGTGGCATCGCTTGGCAATCCAGCACCCGGTGTTGCTGTTGGCGTTGCAACCGGTGGCGGGGCATCGCTGGTGGTTTTGGGTATGACGCTACAGCCGGCAAGCACAAATGCGCCAATCGCGATAGCGATACTATTCTTACACCATTTGCTCAATTTCATGTGTTTCATTCTTGCCGCCCCACTTGCGCTGCTTCATTAACCGTGTGTGAGCAAAACCGACACCACCACAAGCCCTGAATCAGCATTTAACGATATTCTTGATGCTGGCCTCTACATCGTCGCAACGCCGATTGGCAATCTAGGCGATATAACGATGCGCGCTGTCGATGTGTTGAAGCGCTGCGATGCAATTGCATGCGAAGATACGCGTGTCACTGCCAAACTTATGGGGCATTTGGGCCTGAAAAACCGGCTGATCCGATACGACGATCACGCCTCTGATGATCAGCGTGCGCGGCTGATTGAGCGCGCAAGGCGCGAAGCCATTGCTTTGGTTAGTGATGCAGGCACACCGCTTATCTCTGATCCGGGCTATAAGCTGGTAAGCGAAGCGCGCGAGGCGGGCATTTCCATCACCACTGTGCCTGGAGTATCAGCCGCGATTGCCGGGCTGACCATATCGGGCCTGCCGACCGACAGGTTTGTGTTTGCCGGGTTTCTCCCTGTCAAAGACAAGGCCAAGGGCGATATGCTCGGCGAATTGGCGGGTATTGTAGGCACATTGATTTTTTACGAGACCGGCCCGCGATTGGTCCGCTCGCTTGAAACCATTGCTGCCCTGTGGCCTGCTCGCCAAGTGGCCGTTGCGCGCGAGCTAACCAAACTGCACGAAGAATGCCTCACAGGGCCTGCGTCACAGCTTGCGGCGCATTACACTGAGCATCCCCCAAAGGGCGAGATTGTTCTGATGGTTGGCCCGCCTGTTAAAGGCGAGATTGACCATGATCCCGATGCTCTTTTGCGCGAGGCCTTAGTCGATCTGAGCCCCAGCAAAGCCGCTGCACAAGTCGCCAAAACAACCGGGATTGATCGCAAACAGCTTTATGCTCGCGCAGTGGAGCTCAAACAATGAGTGATCCCAAGCGCGTAATCGCGGATCAAAAGGGCCGCGATGCGGAAGCTGCGGCTGCACAATGGCTGATGCAGCAAGGTTGGCAAGTGGTGGCAGAGAGAGTGAAGACCAAGCTTGGCGAAATTGATCTAATCGCGACAAAGCCTGGCATTTGCGGCTTTTTTGAAGTGAAATGGCGAAAGCGTGCTGCTGATCTCGCCGATGCGATTGATGAAAGGCGTCTTGCGAGGGTGGCTGCTGCGGTCGAATTGGTTGCCTATGATTACGCCGATGCAACCGACGATATAACAATCGACGTATTGCTGCTTGCACCAGGCTCGCGTCCACGCCACATTGAGAACGCTTGGATGCCATAAGGAACTCTCATGAGCTTACGCGTCGCGGTCCAGATGGACCCTATCGAAGACATCAATATCAAAGGTGACAGCTCGTTCGCACTCATGCTGAGCGCACAAGAACGCGGGCACACGCTGTATGAATATCATGTCGAAAGCCTAACGCTGGACGCTGATGACAGGCTCTTTGCCGAATGCGCGCCTGTGACGGTGCAGCGGGTTGAGGGCGATCATGTGAAGGTTGGAGCGCGGCAAAGGCTTGATCTGGGCAAAGACATCGACGTTATTCTGATGCGGCAGGATCCGCCGTTCCACATGGGCTATATCACGGCGACCCATCTGCTTGAGCGGATCAAGAGTGAGACGCTGGTGGTGAATGACCCGGCCAATGTCCGCAATGCGCCTGAAAAAGTGATGGTGCTGAACTACCGCGAATTCATGCCGCCAACGCTCGTCACCCGGTCTCCGGACGAAGTGAAGCGCTTTATGGCGCAGCACGGCGCAGTGGTGGTCAAACCCATTCACGGCAATGGCGGCAAGGCGATTTTCCGTGTGCCCGAAAACGGTGAAAACCTGACAGCCCTGTTCGAAGTGTTCAACCAGACCTGGCCAGAGCCGCATATGGTCCAACCTTTCCTCCCCGAAGTGGCGGAAGGCGACAAACGCATCGTCCTGGTCGATGGCGAAGTCGCAGGCGCCATAAACCGCATTCCAGGCGAGGGCGAGTTCCGCAGCAATCTGGCCATGGGCGGCAGCGCGGAGGCGACAGGTCTGACGCAGCGTGAGCAAGAAATTTGTGACGCCATGGGGCCAGAATTGAAGCGCCTGGGGCTAACATTTGTCGGTATCGACGTCATCGGCGGCAAATGGCTGACAGAGATCAATGTGACATCGCCCACGGGAATTGTGGCGATTTCGGACTTTGACGGCAGCGATGTCGCGGGGATGATCTGGGACGCGATTGAGGGGCGGCTGGAGTCATGCGAACGCTAATAACCGTCATTGCGAGGAGCCGAAGGCGACGCGGCAATCCAGAGCCTATCGCTTGGCGGCCTGGATTGCTTCGCTCCGCTCGCAATGACGAATTCTTACGCCAGTCCCCATTTCGCTTCCAGGTCGTCAAACAACATCTGACTCGGTTTAGGCAGATCGTTGAAGGCGTTGTAGGAGATCCAATTACAATAGCAACTGAGAAGCTCGTCCAAGCCACCGCCCTCGCAGGTTCTGAGATCGAATGACCCTATTTGTGAAGAGTCATCAGAATCGACCACAAATTCATATTTCTGGCCGGTTTCATCGAAAACGAAATAATCACCCGAAGCTGCCTCGGGCCTCTCCATTGATAATAACGCATCCTCGACACTGCGAAAGAGCTCAAACTGGTTATCGCCAATCATCACAGCTCTCATTCATTCACCCCCTTCTTCGCCCGAGGATGCGCGTCGCGATATGTCTCCAGCATGCTCGCGGCATCAACTTTGGTGTAAATCTGTGTCGAGCCAAGCGACGCATGGCCCAGCAGTTCTTGTAAAGACCGCAAATCTGCTCCAGCGCCCAGCAAGTGCGTGGCAAAGGAATGCCGCAAAGCATGCGGGGTGGCGGTGTCTGGCAGGCCCAAAGCCTTCCTTGCCCTTGCGACGGCTTTTTGGACCATGCCGGGCGACAACGGCCCGCCTTTGGCCCCGCGAAACAAAGCCTCATCAGGGGCAAGGGGAAGGGGGCATGCGGCGACATATTCTGCAACGGCATCGCGGGTGATGGGGAGCACGGGGACGATGCGTTGCTTGCCGCCTTTGCCGGTGACCGAAAGTGTTTCTCCCAAGGGCACATCGCGGCCAAGCAATGAGAGAGTTTCGGCAATGCGCAGGCCGCTGCCATACATTAAAAGCAGAACCGCCCGATCCCTGATACCGACCCATCCTTCGCTTGCCGAACCTTCGACCAATTCGGCAATGTTGACTGCATCATCGGGAGTAACGGGGCGGGGCAGCCCTTTCTTAAGTCGCGGCCCGCGCATGCGTGGGGCTGCCGGGTCCTGATCCCCGGTTTCCGCTCTAGCGAATGCGATGAAGGATTTGACTGCGGAAAGCTCTCTTGCAGCGCTTGAATTGGAAAGCCCATCAGCACGTCTCGCAGCAAGAAAGCGGCGCAATTGTGGGGCCTCAATGGCCGCAACATCGACAAGCGTGTTGCAATTGCAATGCGCGATCAGATTGCGCGCAGCGTTTGTGTAGGCGCGAACAGTATGCGGTGACCGCCGCAGAGAATGAGTGAGGTGGTGGATCCACACTTCAAGGATTTGTTCGGTTGTCACGACGACACCAATTCATTCGCAACCAATTCGGCGAGCAAACCATCAAGCAGTGGTGCACCATCACGCGTCACGCCAAGCAGGGACCCATCGCGCCATATCAGCCCGAGCTCATCATATTGGTTCGCTTTGGCCGGGTTGATCAACTGCTCAAATGACAGCCCGAACCGGGATGCCAAAGCAGCCAAATCAATCCCTTGGGTAAGCCGCAGCCCCATCAACAACGCCTCAGATGCCTGTTCGCGAGAATTCAAATGACGATGTTCATTGATGCCATGGCCGCGCTGGGACACTGCGCGAAGGTAATTCTCAGGCTTTTTGTGCCGAATGGTGGCTGCTCCCCCGCGCCGGCCGTGGGCGCCGGGTCCAATCCCGCAATAATCCTGATAGCGCCAATAGGTCAGATTATGGCGGCTTTCCTCTCCTGCGCGCGCATGATTGCTGGTCTCATAGGCGGGCAATCCGGCTTCACTGGTCAATGCTTGGGTTGCGCCAAACAAATCCGCGGCCAAATCCGGATCGAGCGGCGCGAACACTCCGCGCCGAACATCGGTTTCAAACCGAGTGGAAGGTTCGATAGTCAATTGGTAGAGCGACAAATGCCCGGTGCCAAAGCCCAAAGCGCGCTTGAGTTGCGCTTCCCACTGGCCGGGAGATTGATCGGGCAGGGCATAGATCAGGTCAAAACTAACCCGCTCAAAATGCTGCTGTGCCGTCTCGATCGCGGCCAAGGCCTCATCGCCTCCGTGCAAGCGACCAAGCCATTGGAGCGTGGTGTCATCCAGTGACTGAACGCCCAGCGACACTCGGTTTATGCCTGCCGCGCTCAAGGCTGCAAAATTCGCCGCTTCGACAGAGGATGGATTGGCTTCCAGAGTGATCTCTATATCGGGTGCAAAGCCCCATAGATGCTCAGCTTCCTTGAGCAGTGTTTCAACCAGCACAGGCGGCATCAAAGAAGGTGTGCCGCCACCAAAGAAAATGGAGGTCAGCGTTTCGCCGCCTGCTATCTCCGCTTCAGCGCGCATATCCGCAAGAATAGCCGCTTCCCATGCCGCAACATCAACGCTTTCGCGCACATGCGAGTTGAAGTCGCAATAGGGGCATTTTTTCTCGCAGAAGGGCCAGTGGATATACAGCGCGCGTGCCATGCACACCTTGTACCTCGCTTTATCTGCAAATGGCCACCTTTCATGGCTTTTGCCCCGGATTGTTAGGGAAAGCTAAATGCCCGGTAACCTTCTCTGATTAGAGTCCAGAAAATATATTAAAGAAAACGGGTTGCTATGACGATTTCATCTTTTTCATCCGGCGTGACACGCGCTTTGGCTATTGCACTTGTCCCTGCTTTGGCAGCGTGCGGTGGTGGAGGGGGGAGTGCATCGTCCGCAGGGGTCCCAGTTGCAGGACCAGGGCCAACGCCTTCGCCCACACCTTCACCAAGCCCATCACCCAGTCCAAGCCCTTCGCCGACGCCAACACCTTCGCAAGGGACAGCTTCGGGCCGCCAGAACGAGATGCTGGCCATCGTGCTTGAAGCGCATAATGATGCGCGCGCTGAAGTGGGGACACCACCGCTCGTGCTCGATCAGGACTTGAACGATCAAGCGCTCGCCTATGCGCAAGAGCTTGCACGCACAGGCCAGTTTCAGCACAGCAATCGCAATGATCGCCCAGGCCAGGGTGAAAACCTTTGGGCAGGTACAGCAGGTGCGTTCGATTATGCCTTCATGGCTGCGGGCTGGATCGATGAAAAGCAGTACTATGTCCACGGAACCTTTCCCAATGTCAGCAGCACTGGGAATTGGGCGGATGTGGGGCATTACACGCAGATTATTTGGCGCGATACCGATCGATTGGGTTGCGGTGTCGCGACGGGCACAGGGCGCGATTATCTGGTCTGCCGATATGCGCCGCCCGGCAATGTGCAGGGACAATACGCTTATTAGCGCGGCGGCACTTATTCATCCGAATTGGTCGGCAACAAGTTTCGCAAAAGCATCAGCGCGGTGGCTGATCGCGTGCTTTTCTTGAGGGTCGATTTCGGCGAATGTCAGGTTGTGCCCCTCGGGGACAAACACAGGATCATAGCCAAAGCCAAGCTCACCGCGCGGCGGCCATGTGAGTGTTCCGGGGCATCGACCTTCATAAACCGCGTCCTCCCCGCAAGGCCAAGCAATCGCAAGCACACAATGAAACGATGCTGATCGATTGGTGTCAGGACCAATCTGCTGGAGCATCCCCTCAACTTTGCCCATCGCCATATACCAGTCGCGGCCCTGTTCCCCCTCAAACCACTGCCGCTCTGCCCAGTCAGCGGTGTATACTCCGGGCCGACCATCCAAGGCATCAACGCCCAACCCGCTATCGTCGGCAAGAGCAGGCATTTGGGAAGCATCAGCCGCCGCACGGGCTTTGATCAAAGCGTTTTCGACAAAGGTCGTTCCGGTTTCAGCAGGTTCCGGCAGGCCCAGCGCGCCGGCAGAAAGGCATGAAATTCCAAAGGGATCCATCAATGCAGAAATCTCTTTCAATTTGCCCGCATTGTGTGTGGCTATAACGAGAGACCCTCCGCCAAGCTTTTTCATTTGCGCAGTTTACCCTTCTGTTTCAGTCCGCTTTCAACGAGCCGAGTTTGCATGAAAGTCCAACGGTCTTCGCCAATGCCGCTTTTGGGGAAAATAAAAGCAAGATTGCGAGTGGGATAAACCAATCCGACCCGAGCGTTCTCATCCCATTTTACAGCCGAATTCCAGCGCACAATCACATTGCCTGATGGCTGCTTGATCTAAAGCGCCTTACCAGACAGAGCCAGCTCCATATCCTCATGGATCAAGTCATATTCACGATAAGTCCGCTTGGTTTGCCATGGGATCAGTACAAACCGGCCAAAGATAGGAAGACCAACAATCGCTAAGATCCCGCCACCAAATGCACCCACTGCCGTATCAACCTGACCTGCATACAGACTGCCGACCACGATTACTGCGACCAGACAAACCATGTAAATGCTAAACGGCTTGAAACTGCGCAATTGGTGCAGCTGGGAGAAACTCAAATAGTCATCATACGTGATGCGATAAGTGACCGGATCAAACACTATCCAGCGGTCGCATCCAATTGAGCAGCAAAGATCTGATCGCACCCAATTCTCGCAAGACGCAAGAGACGCAATAGCCCCTCTTCGTCATATGTTGCGCCCTCAGCCGTCGCTTGCACTTCTGCTATCTGACCACCCGAAATCAGAACGAAGTTTGCGTCCGCATCCGCATCGCTATCTTCTGGGTAATCGAGATCAAGAACCGGTGTGCCCTTATAAATACCGCAGGAAATAGCAGCCACTTGTGCCGTGATCGGATCGACTTTCAACTCGCCAGAAGAAATGAGGCTGTTGACTGCTAGACGCAAAGCCACCCACGCGCCCGAGATAGAGGCAGTGCGCGTCCCTCCATCAGCTTGGATCACATCGCAATCCAATGTTATCTGCCGCTCGCCAAGCTTTTGAAGATCAACAACAGCGCGCAATGATCGGCCAATCAGTCTCTGAATTTCCTGAGTGCGCCCCGATTGTTTGCCTCGAGCAGCCTCACGCGATGAGCGAGTGTGTGTTGAGCGCGGAAGCATGGAATATTCGCCAGTTACCCAGCCTTCACCTTTGCCTCGAAGCCACGGTGGGATGCGCTCTTCGACGCTGGCAGTGCAAAGGACGCGCGTATCGCCGAAGCTTACCAGACAAGACCCTTCTGCGTGTTTCGTAAAACCCGTTTCGATCGTGATGGCGCGCATTTCATCTGGCGCTCGGTCTGAAGGGCGCATGTTAAACTCCGTTTTCTATGATTCGTGTACGGCTCGCGGTTTGACTGGGAACTATGGAGCCTGCAAGGCTTTGCGTTGGAGCTAAACACACTAAATTGCACAGCATGACCGAACAGCCCGACAATCTTCCGATCACTGAAATGACAGAGCGTGCGCGTGAAATCTTTCGACGTGTGGTGGAAGGCTATATTGAAAGTGGGCAACCTGTCGGGTCGAAGACGCTGGCTTCTGACAATACGCTAAATCTGTCGCCAGCATCCATCCGGTCGGTTTTGGCAGATCTTGAAAGTCTGGGTTTTTTAGAAGCCCCACACACAAGCGCTGGTCGACAACCTACAGATGCTGGTCTGCGCATTTTTGTCGATGGCATGATGCGGATGTCAGAGCCCACTGCACAACTACGCGATCAGATTGAAACGCGACTGGGCGCAGCTGGGCCAATTGAGGCAGCGCTTGAACAAGCAAGTGCGGTTTTGTCCGACCTATCGGGAGCAGCCGGAATGGTGCTTGTCCCATCGCGGGAGCAAAAGCTCGCGCAGTTCAACCTTGTGCCGCTGAGCTCAGACAAGGCGTTGGCGATATTGGTTGGAGAAGGGGGCGGCGTTGAAAATCGAGTGGTCGAAATCAGCGCAACCTTGCCTCCCTCTGCGCTCGAGCAGGCAAGCAATTATATCACTTCACGTCTTTCTGGCCGCACTCTTGCCGAGGCGGCGAAAGTGATGCGCAGCGAAATTGCTGACGGTCGAAGTCAGCTCGATGAGGTAAGTCGGGACCTTGTTGAACGTGGACTGGCAGTATGGAGTGAAGATGCCGATCAACGCCCGGTCCTCATTGTCCGAGGTGCGGCAAACTTACTCGACTCTGCAGCGGTTGAAGACATTGAACGTGTCAGGTCTCTTCTTGATGATCTGGAGAACAAGCAATCTGTTGCAGGGGTGCTAGAAAGTGCACGCAATGCCGGAGCGACACAAATTTACATCGGTAGTGAAAACCGGCTTTTCGGCCTATCGGGATCTTCCGTAATTGCTTCTCCGTACTTCGACAGCGAAGAGAGAGTTGTGGGAGTATTAGGTGTGATCGGGCCCACTCGCTTGAATTATGCACGGGTCGTGCCCATGGTAGATTTAACAGCTCGAACCCTGGGTCGACTGATCAAATAGTCTCTTATCTAAACCGGATCGCTACGCCTTTATGGAACAGACAGACAAACCTTCATGTGAACCCGTCCCAGACGAATTGGACGGTGTGCCAGAGCAATTTCTGGATGATGGCAACGAGGAAGCAGAAACCTCTCTTGATGATGCTCTTGCCGAACTGAAAGAGGATTTGGCGAGAGCGAAGCAAGATGTGCTCTATGCGCGTGCTGAGACGCAGAATGTGCGCCGCCGGATGGAGAAAGACGTCACGGACGCGCGCAATTATGCTGCGACTAGCTTTGCGCGCGATGTGTTGAGCGTTGCCGATAATCTAGCCCGGGCGGTGGATGCGATCCCTGATAGCCTTCGCGAAGATGAGAAAATGAAAGGGCTCGTCATTGGGATTGAGGCAACCCAGCGCGAGCTTGAGAAAGTCTTCAAAGGGCATGGCATCGAACGTGTTCCTGCAATGGGCATGCCTCTGGACCCAAATCAGCATCAGGCCATGATGGAAGTGCCCACAGACGAGCACGAACCAGGCACAATTGTGCAGGAAATGCAGGCGGGATGGACGATCAAGGATCGTATCTTGCGACCAGCTATGGTGGGTGTGGCGAAAAAGCCTGACTAAACCTGTGCTGGTTTAGAAGTATCGCGAAAACGCTTTGTAGTCTTCGCTGTAGAATGCTTCCAGTTTAGCGACCTGCTTGGTGTTCAGATCATTGCGTGAGAACTTGGGACCGCCCGCTTGATGGCGCCCTGCTTTTACCTCGCTCCCAACGGTTTTTGATACGTCAGAAACGAAGTCATCCATCTGGCGAATGTCGTAGATAGCATGAAAATAGCTTGGATCGGATCCGAGAAACTCGACCATGGGTTTGCAATGCCAATTCAGGGACGGGATTTCGATATATTTTTCAAGCGAATCGATAAACTCACCGAGATCGGGATCGGCCTTAAGCCTTGAGAAAAAGCCCAGCTTCTTCACCGCCTGGTCAGAAGCTTCACCATAATGCACAACTCGATTGCCGTAGGCAGACAGGAACCGCTCGATCGGATCGCGCACGACGGCAAGTCTTCGGTACTCTTGAATAACTGCCTCAGGAAAATCTCCACGCAAGCAGCCTGGATAGAAGGTGTGTATATGCCAATGTTTCGCATTGGCCTTGAAGGCTTGAAACTCAAATCCGTTCTCAATTTCAAAGAACATCCGTTTGATCGAACTGCATGCGACCTTGGGCACGTCGGCATAAAACAGCTTATGTTGTTTAAGGAGCACTGGCATAAGTTTGATCCGAGATGAGAATGCAAGAGAGGTGGTAGGAGTGCTGTCGCAAGCCAGAGTTATAGATTTACAGGAAACAAGACAAAGAGCGCGTTGCCGCTTCTATCGCACCTTATCTCCAAAACGCACCAGCACATCGTAGGCAGCTTTATCTGCAACGCCCGCAACCTTCGCGCCATTTCTAAGCCAGAAAGCGTGCTTCACAATTTCGGCCTGCTGTTCGATACCATATGCGGTGAAAGGCTGCCCGGGCTTTAGGACATAGCCATATCGGCAGAACGGGTGACGATTTAGAACGAGGTACCAACGCCCCCGAGTTTGCGCCTGCCAAACATGCGTCATTTCGTGAATGAAAAAACCTTGGCGCACCAAATTTTCGGACGCGAAATCATCGCAATACGCATTGCCTTTTGGATGAAAGTGCATGTGCCCTTGCGGTGCCATGGTGATCGTGCGCGGTTGAAACGGAAACCACTTGCGTCGACGCATTTCTACAGAAGTGTAGTCTATCTGGTCCCCAAAAATCGATTGGGCAATTGCGATCTCGCCCGGCGTCAGATGCCTATAGGATCCCACCGGACATGCCGGCAACAATGGGGCATGCGCAATCTTAGGCGAAGATGCGTTCAGCGGTCATCCCCCGCCGCTTTAACCTCAGCCAGAAATTTGTGCTTGTCGCCGCCTGAAACTTTGATTGCCACTTCGACGGTAGACCCGGGAGTGACGCTCTCATTGAGCTCAAATGCCATCAAATGCTTGCCTCCAGGCTCAAAGGTTACAGTTTCGCCTTTGGGCATCGCGATAGGCCCAGTTTCGCCCATCTGCATTTTGAAATCGAACTCCATCGTGTCATGAACTTCAGTTCGCTTGGCGCCTTCCACCTCTGCGCCATTTATTGTGAGACCCCGTTCGCCGGTGTAGGTTAAATCGAAATAAACGGCAGCCGGGTTGCCATTAACTGGGGCCAGCATCATGCGAGCATTATCGATTTCAATCCCCGGAATGACACCTTCCGGTGTGTCCTCAACGGGTGCCTCGCTTGTGCATCCAGCTACGGTCAATGCCATCGCCATAGCTAACGATGCATGGTGAAGTTTATTCATCCGAGGCCCTTTTAGATCAAGCACACATTTTCCCCTCTTTTTGTCCCGGCATAAAACTAGGACCCGCAATCTCTTGTGCCAAGCAAAACCGCACCTATATCGCGATCATGTTTTGGCCACTTGCGTGCTTTGCATCACTTTGCGGTGTTGGCAAGGCTGTTTGTGGCAGCCTCTAACAATCTGTAATGGATGGGGAAATAATGGGTAAAGTTATTGGTATCGACCTTGGCACAACCAACAGCTGTGTGGCTGTGATGGATGGCGGCAAGCCGAAAGTTATCGAAAACTCCGAAGGTGCACGCACAACGCCTTCTATCGTAGCGTTCACCAAGGATGAAGAACGCCTGATCGGTCAGCCGGCAAAACGCCAGGCTGTTACCAATCCCGACAACACTTTGTTCGCGATCAAACGCCTCATCGGTCGCCGGTTCGATGATCCGTTGACCAAGAAGGATATGGAAATCGTTCCCTATGACATCGTTAAGGGAAAGAACGGCGATGCGTGGGTAGCAGCGGGCGGCGAAGAATACTCGCCCAGCCAAATCTCGGCATTCATTTTGCAGAAAATGAAAGAAACAGCCGAGAGCTATCTTGGTGAAACAGTCGAGCAAGCCGTCATAACGGTTCCTGCTTATTTCAATGATGCTCAGCGGCAAGCAACGAAAGACGCAGGTCAGATTGCTGGTCTTGAGGTTCTAAGAATTATCAACGAGCCGACGGCTGCTGCACTTGCCTATGGGATGGACAAGGATGACGGCAAAACCATCGCTGTCTATGACCTTGGCGGCGGTACATTTGACGTTTCGATCCTTGAGATCGGCGACGGTGTTTTCGAAGTGAAGTCAACTAATGGCGACACGTTCTTGGGCGGCGAAGACTTCGACAATGCTATTGTTGAATGGCTCGCTGGTGAGTTTCAGAAAAAAGAAAACATGGACCTGAAAGCCGATAAGCTCGCGCTTCAGCGTCTTAAAGAGGCAGCGGAGAAAGCGAAGATTGAGCTTTCGAGTTCTGCTACAACCGAAGTCAACCTGCCGTTCATCACAGCTCGCATGGAAGGTGGATCATCCACCCCGCTTCACCTTGTTGAGACAATCAGCCGCGCTGATCTTGAAAAACTGGTCGGCGATCTGATTAAGCGCACTTTGGAGCCCTGCAAGAAAGCTCTTGCAGATGCAGGTGTGTCAAAAGACGATATCGATGAAGTGATCCTGGTCGGTGGCATGACCCGCATGCCCAAGGTTCGCGAAGTTGTTGAAGGGTTCTTTGAAGCGAAGCCTCACACTGGTGTGAACCCTGACGAAGTGGTTGCCATGGGCGCTGCCATTCAGGCAGGCGTGCTTCAAGGCGATGTCAAAGACGTTTTGCTGCTTGACGTGACACCTTTGTCGCTGGGTATTGAAACGCTTGGAGGCGTCTTCACCCGCATGATCGATCGCAACACGACGATCCCTACAAAGAAGACACAAACTTACTCCACCGCAGAAGACAACCAGAACGCTGTGACGATTAAAGTCTTCCAAGGTGAGCGTGAGATGGCCTCGGACAACAAATTGCTTGGCAATTTCGACCTCCTCGGCATCCCCCCAGCACCGCGCGGTGTTCCCCAGATCGAAGTGACTTTTGACATTGATGCGAACGGCATTGTGTCCGTGTCTGCGAAAGACAAGGGAACAGGCAAAGAGCAGACGATCAAAATTCAGGCATCTGGCGGCTTGTCAGATTCTGACATCGATCAAATGGTCCAAGACGCCGAGAAGTTCGCGGATGAAGATAAGAAGCGCCGCGAAAGCGCCGAAGCACGCAACCAAGCGGACAGCCTTGTTCACGCAACCGAGAAACAACTCGAAGAGCACGGCGATGCTATTGATGGCGAGACAAAGTCAGCGGTAGAGACAGCCCTGGCCGATACCAAGACAGCTCTCGAAGGTGATGACGCCGAAGAGATCAACGCCAAAGCGCAAGCTTTGACACAAGCTGCCATGGAAATGGGCAAGCAGATCTACGAAAAAGAGCAAGCGCAGGCGACATCTGAAGCCGATGCATCTGGTGCAGCGGAAGATGCCGCTCCCGATGCGGCAGAAGACGACGATGTGGTCGATGCCGAATTCTCTGAAGTCGACGAAGACAAAAAGGGCTGATCCCTTTTATGACAGGTCAGGCGGGAAAGGTTCGCAGTCCATCGTGGATCAAATGAACCTGTTCCCGCCTTTTGTCCGGGATAGGCAAAATGGCTGAAGACTATTACCAAATGCTAGGCGTGGCTCGCGATGCAGATGGGCCAGCAATCAAGGGTGCCTATCGCAAGCTTGCGATGAAGCTGCACCCGGACAAAAACCCCGATGATGCATCGGCAGAAGCCAAGTTTAAGAAGATAAATGAGGCCTATGATTGCCTCAAAGATCCCCAAAAACGGGCAGCGTATGATCGCTTTGGCCATGAAGCGTTTCAACAAGGTATGAACGGCGGCGGTGGTGCAGGCGCGCGCGCTGGCGGCGGCGGTGATTTTGGCGATATTGGGGATATCTTCGAAACTATCTTTGGCGGCGCATTTGGCGGCGGGGGCGGGGCCGGTTCACGGCAACAAAACCGGCGCGGTGCCGATTTGCGCTATGATATGGAAATCTCTCTCGAAGAAGCCTTTAATGGCAAATCAACAGAGATCGAGATCGAAGTGTCGCAAGAATGCGATACTTGCGGAGGCACAGGCGCAACGCCTGGTACAGGTGAGCGGACCTGTAATCTGTGCCACGGCCGTGGGACCGTCCGGGCCAAGCAAGGGCTCTTTGTGGTTGAACGCACTTGCCCCACATGCAGCGGGCGCGGCGTTGTTCTGGAAGACCCTTGCGTCGTTTGTCGCGGGGAAGGGCGTGTAGATCGTCCTCAGAAGCTTGCGATCGAAATTCCCCCGGGCGTTGACACCGGAACGCGCATTCGTTTGGCTGGAAAGGGTGAGGCGGGCACACGCGGAGCGCCTCCGGGCGACTTGTATATCTTCATTCATGTCGCACCCCATGATCTGTTTGAACGAGAGGGAACAACATTGGCCGCTCGCGTTCCAGTGAGCTTCACCACGGCGGCGTTGGGCGGAACCGTTGATATTCCCGACATGGATGGAAGCACCAATTCGCTTGAAATTCCAGTTGGCATCCAGTCTGGCAAGCAATTGCGTGTGCGTGGTGCTGGTATGCCGGTGCTTCAAGGTCGAGGACGCGGCGATCTTGTTGTGGAAGTGGCGGTGGAAACCCCGACGAAATTGAGCAGCAAGCAAAAAGAAATTCTCAAGCAGTTCCGCGAAACAGAAACCGGCGATGAATGCCCAGAGAGCAAAGGGTTTTTCTCTAAACTCAAAGACGGTTTCGGAATTTAGCGTCACGTTCACTCGACATTGAAACGCGTCAAGCGTAGGTCACTCCCAAAACTCGGAGAGACTTATGCTACGTGTTGTTTTCCCCGCGCTGTGTGCGACAGCGATGGTGTTGCCGTCATCAGCAATGGCTCAACGCAATTTCGACAATGTCGAGATCAAAGTTGAGGAGATTGCCGCTGGCATAGCGGTACTGTTTGGGGCAGGCGGCAATATTGGTGTAAGCCACGGCGATGATGCAACTGTCATCATTGACGATCAGTTCGCACCACTTTCCGGCAAGATAGAAACTGCCATTGAAGGTTTGGGCGCAACGCCAGTTAAGTACGTGATCAACACGCACTGGCACTTTGATCACACAGGCGGAAACGAGCACTTCGGTAAATCTGGGGCGACAATCTTTGCGCATGACAATGTGCGTGTGCGGATGGCCTCTGGCGGTTTAGCCGCAGGAAATCAAACGCCTCCTGCACCGGCCGAGGCTCTACCTATTGTTACATATGCGCAAGGGCTCAGATTGCATCTCAATGGGGACGTTATGAACCTCATGTTCTTTGGCGGCGGCCACACAGATGGCGACAGTGTTGTCATTTGGGAAAACAGCAATGTCGTTCATATGGGTGATCTGTATTTCAATATCGCAGGCTTTCCCTTCATCGATGTAGGCTCTGGCGGAAGCATTTATGATGCCATGCAATCAATCGACATTGTTCTTGCGACTATTGACGCAGACGCAAAGGTCATTCCAGGTCATGGTCCGATGTCCGATAAAGCTGAGCTTACTGCCTATCGTGCAATGCTGGGTGAGGCAGCGTCGCGAGTTGATGCCATGGCAGATGATGGGGCAAGCTTGAACGATATTCTGGCGGCCAAACCGCTAGCCGATATCGACAGAGGTGAGGGCGGCTTTATCGACGCTGATGCGTTCGTTACTGCCATCTGGAACAGCAAAGAGCGGTAGGCCAAAGACTTAGCCGAGCTTTTCTAAGACCTCAGCCTCTAGCATATCAAGCAACCCTTTTTGGCAACGTCCGGCTTGGGTTTCTTCCTCAAGGATCGCAAGAAACGCATCGCGTTTTGCAGTGCGAACAGTGGCCTCTTGAACTCCGCCCTCTACGGTTGAGCAGACCAAATCAATCATCCGCTCCGCTCCATGCAAACGGCCCCAAAGGTAGTCATTCTCACGATAAGCGCGGCTGAAAAATGCCCCAAAATTGTAGAATTCAATCCCGCGTAATGTCGCCTGAGTACCGCCGTCTCGAATAGAAAGTGCATCATCGGGAGAAATGCGATCCACCTTCACTGGATTGTATTCTACCAGTCGATCACTTTGCAGCAAGGGCAGCGTTGCGACGTCATAAAATGGGAAGCCAAGATATGTAAGGAGCATAAGGCGCTTAAGATTTCGCGGCATCGCTTCCAACGCTTTGGTCAGAATTGCTTCCACCGCTTCGTCAACGCTCGCCAAGTCCAAATGATATCCAATGCTGTCTACAAACCCGCCCGGATCAGTAAGCGCAGCTATGGCAGCTTGCTGGACATCATGACTGGTCAAAACACCGGCCTCTGCATCCTGATACAGCTTGAGCGCCTTATAAATATGCTCCCGAGCAAGATCGAGTGCATCATCGGGAATATCGGGATCACTTTCCCAATCGCGCGCCAGTCTTCGGGCTAGCAATTGCAGTCGCCGGATCCGAAAACGAGTGTCGTGAATACGGAAGAATGTGACCGCGTCTTGTATCGTTTCTCCGCCTTCTCCAACAAGTTGAAGCAGGCCTCGACGCTCAAGAGCATGCCGGATTGATTGAGATATCTTGTCGGGATCTGGCAGGTTTAGATCAGGAGCCGCCTTAAAGGCGATGTCAGCAAGATGCTCGACAATTCCAGTAAATTTGATCTGCGCATATGCGCCATACGCGTACCCTGCGCGTTCCGCAGATGCCTGATGCGCCTTTGACCGCCAATTTGCGAGCCGCTTTGGAGTGGGATGGTTGAGGAAAAAGGTCATGCCGAACAGTTTTTCAACGGCTCGATCAATCTCAGGCCGAAGCCCTTTAACGATGCCAGTCAAACGTGCAGCTTGGCGTGATTTTTCCTCGATCCGCTCCAAATCATCACGGATTGGCTGTTCGCGGGGGATGGTCGACAGTGAACCGAAGATGGCACCGAAAAAGCCTACAGGTTCGGTAGGATCAGTGCCTTGAACCGGATCGCGATCCGGCCGTGGATCAATGTAGACAAAACGCCTATCTACTTCGCGCTGTGAAGGTCTTCCATCAAGCGCTTCCAGCGCGGCGCCGAACGGCGCATTCACCAAAACGGCTCCATCAATCAGCGCAACTTTATCCAATGTTCCCTCTCGCGAATGAACCGGCATAACGCGATTGAGAAACTTCTCACGGCCTTGCCATTGCTCGCCATTCTCGCCTGCCAAACGGTCAATTTCTGCAAGCGTGAGGGGTGGAAACGCGCCAGGGAAACTCGCAGTGGCCCGCGCGGCAAGCACCAATTCGAGCGGGTCTGCAAGAGCATGTCCCGGCTGTCTGGGAACTCCTCTTTGAAACGCGATGGGCATGCGGTGCTCAGTTTCCGCAACGACTTCTGGAGAATTCAAACGCAACAGCTCTTTATGTCCACGAAAATCCGTTGCTGTCACAAACAAATCGACAGGATGGCCTGGCGGAAGCAATGGCGTCTGGATGTCCGATTCCGCCATGCTTTGGAACGCTTCAAACAGCATCGCTGAAAAACGGTCGCCCGAGAACGGTGGGCTGAACCATCGCCCGCGGACAAGCCGCGATACCTTCTCGCGCACTTCTGAGCGTGTTTCGGGCGACACCGTCTCGCTCACTGCGTTACCCGGTCTCTTCAAAAACCAATCCGCGATCGGCTGTGCCCAGATTTTTGCATAGCGCCACATTGGCTGCGCATCAGGGTCTGTGAGTTCGCTCACGTCGGCATTCCGGAGCCAAAGGTCCGTTAGAGGTTCAAGAGAAGCACCGGAATGCAACGCTTGGGCTAGGAAAACCGCATTGATCCCGCCTGCGCTCGCGCCTGTCAAAATGTCTGGCAGGACGCGCAGTCTTAGCGCATTTTCCGCTTCAATACGTTCGAACAATTCACGGTAGACCCCCGCCACACCGTGCAGCTTGACAGCGCCAATATCGTGATAAGCACGACTGGCTCGGGCAAGGTGCCAAACCTCTTTTGTGATGCCGTGCATATAGACAGCCAGGCTGACCCCACCATAGCATACCAAAGCCAGTCTAAGTTCTTTTTGCCGCATGCCTCGCGCTCTAAAAGCAAATTGCCACTGGATGCAATTGCGTTCCACATCTGTTCTCGTTAGAGGCTGTGTATGGCTAAACCGAAAAAGCGATATGTTTGCTCAAATTGCGGCGCAATATCACCACGCTGGCAAGGTCAATGTGGTGAATGTGGGGAGTGGAACACACTTACCGAAGATGCGCCTGCAACGGTCTTCTCTCAGAAACATGATTTGTCTCGCGGTGGGCGCGGCATTGAGTTTGTACCACTTAACAAACCTACCGAGCTGCCCGTTCGCAAATCGACTGGACTTGCGGAGTTTGACCGCGCTTTAGGAGGAGGGCTGGTGCCAGGGTCCGCAGTCCTAATGGGTGGAGATCCCGGAATTGGTAAATCGACGCTGCTGCTTCAAACAGCTGCGACGATCGCCAAAGGCGGCAATGATGTAGTCTATGTCAGCGGAGAGGAAGCAGCAGGCCAAGTGCGATTGCGCGCCACACGCTTAGGTGTCGCCGACGCGCCGATCAGGTTAGCCTCTGAAACTTCAGTCCGCGATATATTGACAACATTGGGATCAGGCGAACCACCTGCATTGCTGGTTATCGATTCTATTCAGACCATGCATTCGGACACAATCGAAGGAGCGCCGGGGACCGTTAGCCAAGTGCGCGGATGTGCGCTTGAGCTGATCCGATATGCGAAGGAGCACGGCACGGCTTTGTTCTTGGTAGGTCATGTTACCAAAGATGGAAACATCGCCGGGCCAAGAGTGCTCGAACATATGGTCGATGTTGTGATGAGCTTCGAGGGAGAACGCTCACACCAATATCGCATTTTGCGAGCGCTAAAAAACCGGTTTGGCGCGGTTGATGAAATTGGCGTCTTTTCGATGGCCAGCGAAGGATTGGAGGAAGTTGCCAATCCCTCCATGCTGTTCCTGTCAGGCCGCGATCAACCTCTTGCTGGCAGTTCGGTTTTTCCTGCTCTTGAAGGAACACGGCCTGTGCTTGTCGAAATTCAAGCACTGATTGTGCGCCTCCAATCGGGAGCAACCCCACGTCGAGCGGTCGTGGGCTGGGATAATGGCAGGCTTGCCATGCTTTTGGCTGTCTTGGAATCACGCTGCGGGCTCAATTTTTCGTCGGCTGAGGTGTATCTCAATATTGCTGGAGGATATCGCCTTTCCGATCCGGCTGCAGATCTTGCAGTTGCCGCCGCGCTCATATCTGCGCTTGCGGACAAGCCCCTACCGGAGAAATCCGTTTGGTTTGGAGAAGTCTCTTTGGCAGGCGAAGTGCGACCTGTTTCGCATTCAGATTTGCGTGTCCGTGAAGCCGCAAAACTGGGCTTTGCTCTGGGGTATGGCCCGAGTGACAGCAAAATTGGTACATCTTCACTCAATTATAACTCTGTTGGTCAATTGGCGGACCTCGTTGACCGAGTGATGCGCACAGCATAACTCTAGCGTATGGGATATAAGCGAGTGAGCTATGGCGGGCTTTGACGCTCTTGTTTTGATTATCGTGGGAGTGGCCGCGATTGGAGGTTTCCTGCGCGGGCTTGTGCAGGAAGTGCTGTCGCTTGCGGCGTGGGTATTAGCCGCCTTTTCGATCTATTACTTGCATACTCCCCTTACAGAGCAGCTGAACGAACTTTACAATGCGCAGCCAGCAACATCGATACTAGCATTTGCTCTGTTACTCCTCATTCCATACGCCGCGATGAAAGTGATTGCGAACAATGCTGGAGAGGCGTCACGAAACTCGATACTTGGACCAATTGATCGTGTCCTTGGGTTTGGTTTCGGGGCGGTCAAGGGCGCTTTGATCGTTGTTTTTGCTTTTTCAGTCCTGGTGCTCGGCTTCGATACCATTTGGGGCACCCAAGGGCGTCCGACGTGGATCACAGAGGCGCGCACCTATAAGGCAGCTGATGCATTTTCGCGTCAGTTGGTTGGGCTAATCGACCAAAGACGTGCCGCTTTGCGCGGGGACGAAGAAGTAAGAGAACCTGACGAGTGAGCGTCGGATCAACGGTCAACAGCTCGAAACTCTACACTCCGCGCCTTTTGGGGCTCGCGGCATCACTCTATCATCATCCCTATAACGCGGCTGCTCCATTCTTAGGCGAAGCAAGGTCACAAACATGCGGAAGCTCTATCAAGATCAGCGCTAAGTGTGATGTCGAGGGTAGGATTTCCCAAGTTGGGATGGTGGTGACAGCATGCGCAATCGGTCAGGCTTCCGCCGCGATCCTGGCTGATGGTGCGGCTGGTAAGTCGTCCAGTGATATTGAAGCAACTCTTTCTAGCATAGAGAATTGGTTGCGAGGCGAGGGCGCCCCGCCTGATTGGCCAGGGTTTGACGCCCTTTATCCAACTCTATCGCATCATGGGAGACATGGTGCATTGCTCATTCCATGGAAAGGTATCATTGATGCGCTTTCTTCTGGTCCGATAGAAAGCTAAGAGCAGCCAGAAGATGGCGTACAGCCAAAAGGACCAATGGAAACGGGGAATCCATGCCAACCACACCAATAACCGATGAGGCAGGCGCGCTTGCTGAACGCGAGCCAAGCAAAGAAGAGATTAAGCTTGTTGTAGGAGCCTCAAGCGCTGGTACAATTTTTGAGTGGTACGATTTCTTTATCTACGGAACGCTCGCCTACATCTTAAAGGACGCGTTCTACGATGTGGACGATCCGACGCTGGGTCTGCTGCTTGTTTGGTCAACATTTGCAGTGGGTTTTGCATTCCGCCCAATCGGAGCAATCCTGTTCGGGTTTTTGGGAGACAAGTTGGGACGCAAATACACGTTTCTTGTGACCGTAACTCTGATGGGCATTGCGACAGCAGGCGTCGGCTTTATTCCAACGGTCGATCAGATTGGTGTAGTCGCCCCTATAATCGTCATTATCCTGCGCGTTCTTCAAGGACTTGCATTGGGCGGGGAATATGGCGGAGCGGCCATATATGTCGCAGAGCATTCCCCCCCTGAAAAGCGGGGCTTTTTCACAAGCTTCATCCAAGCAAGTGTCGCCGGCGGTTTTGTGCTTTCGATAATCGTTGTGCTCTTGTGCCGCGCGATTATTCCTGAAGATGATTTCGTGGAATGGGGATGGAGAGTTCCGTTTCTCTTGTCGATCCTCTTGCTCGCAATCTCACTTTGGATGCGTTTCAAATTGTCTGAAAGCCCGGTGTTCAAAGCGATGAAAGAAGCCGGTGAAACGGCAGGAAATCCCTTTGTCGAGAGCTTCACCTATCCCGGCAATCCAAAGCGGATTTTTATCGCGCTTTTCGGGGTAACCGGCATTCTGACAACAATCTGGTACACAGCATTCTTTTCAAGTCTGTCATTCCTCAAAGGCGACATGAGGCTTGATGAACTCACTGTGGAGTTGATTCTTCTTGCTGCAGGTACGATTTCGCTGGGTTTCTACATTATCGTTGGGAAATGGTCGGATAGGGTGGGCCGAAAGAAACCGATCATCATCGGTGCATTGGCAACCTTGGCTCTCCTGTTTCCACTATTCTGGACAATGGGCAGCCTTGCCAATCCAGGGTTAGCAGAGGCGGCTGAGCGAAATCCTGTCATCGTCACTGGCGAGGAATGCGTCACGGACCCTTTTGCAGAATTGTTTGATCGCGAGCAGACCGATTGCGGGAAGGTACTAGGAAGCCTTACTGCAAGTGGGGTCGCGTACACAGTACAGCCAGGCGGGGAGCTTGGGGTTAGTGTCGGTGGGGCGGCGATTGTGATTGGCAACGACTGGTTGAACAACAGCAAAGCGCGCACCGATGGCTTACAAGCAGCCATGAGCGACGCGGGTTTCGACTTCACCCGTCAGGTGCCATCGCTGGTGAGCATTTTGGGGATCATCGCTATCCTGTCAGTGCTAGGGTTCTTGTCGGCGCTCACCTATGGTTCTGTAGCGGCGCTCTTGTCTGAGATGTTCCCACCCAAGATCCGCTATTCCTCGATGTCCATCCCTTACCACATCGGTGCTGGCTATCTTGGTGGTTTCCTGCCGCTTATCTCAGGCATAATTGTTGCAAGCACTGGCAATGTCTATTCAGGGCTGTGGTACACTTGGATTGTCGTAGGTTTCGGTGTGCTGGTAGCATGGTGGGGGCTGCCCAGCGGTCCTCCAAAAGACTTCGAAGATGAACCAGCCTGACCCAACCCTTCGACTGAAAGTCGATACAAGAGCGCTGGCAAACAATTGGCGCGCACTCAATACTCTGTCTGGAGCGGGTAGCGCAGGCGCTGCGGTCAAGGCAGATTGCTACGGTTTGGGTGTCGAACCTTGCGTACCTGTCCTTAGAGATGCAGGCTGCCAGGCGTATTTTGTTGCTCATTGGAGTGAAGTGGAACCACTTGCGCGCCATGTTCCACCTGAACAAATCGCCGTGCTGCATGGCGCGATTAATGCAGAAGAAATCGCGTATGCACGGGAATGCGGAGCCGTACCGGTATTAAACTCGCTGAGCCAAGCGCGCGCTTGGCATGGTGCGGGTGGGGGGGCTTGCCACCTGATGATCGATACGGGGATCAACCGGCTGGGCATTTCGGTGAGTGAAATTCACGATCCGGCAATTCAGGTGCTAACTATAAACACGCTTATGTCTCATCTCGCTTGCGCTGATGAAGACCACGAAATGAATGACCGACAACTTGCTGCGTTTGCGGATGCAAGGACCCTTATTCAACATTCGAAAGCCAGCTTAGCCAACAGTGCTGGGATTGCTCTGGGAGAAGGTTATGCCTTTGATCTCACACGGCCGGGCGTCGCGCTTTACGGGGGAATTCCTCGGTCCGAGCTAGAAAATGCAATTGAACAGGTCGCTCATGTCGAAGCTGCGATCATTCAAACTCGCAAGATCAAGGCCGGTGATACGATAGGCTATAACGCTGAATTTAGAGCCAATCGCATCATGCAGGTTGCCACTGTTTCACTTGGCTATGCAGATGGTTTCTTACGTTCGCGTGGTCAGGATAATCATTTGCTGTATGGCGAAACGCAGCTCCCAATCATTGGCAAAGTGTCGATGGACATGATTGTTGTTGACCTAACAAATGCGCCTACTCTCAAAGAGGGGGATTGGCTCTCAGTCCCTTTCCATCTGCCAAATGCTGCGCAGCAAAGTGGCCTTTCTCAATACGAATTGTTGACCACATTGGGACACCGTCTTCGCACTCTTTGAGCAATATGTTGCACTGCACATTGTGCAGGTGCTAAGTGCAGCATAACAGGAGAGTAGGGATCACGATGGCCAAGAATACAGATAGCACAAACGACGGTATCATTATCAAAAAGTACGCCAACAGGCGGCTCTACAACACCAGCTCATCAAGCTACATAACGCTTGATGATCTGGCGACTATGGTGCGCGACAATGTTGAGTTCAAAGTGCTGGATGCGAAATCTGGCGAAGACATAACGCATTCGATCTTAACCCAGATTATCATGGACGAAGAGGCCAATGGGGAACAGATGCTGCCCGTTAGCTTTTTGCGCCAATTGATCGGAATGTACGGCAATTCGATGCAAGGGCTCATGCCTTCCTACCTTGAGGCAAGCATGGAGAACTTCCGCGCGAACCAAGGCAAAATCCGTGAGGCTTTTGAAAAGGGAATTAGCGCAAATCCTATTGCTGCAATTCATGAAACAAACATGGCTATGATGCGTGCTGCAGCAGAAACCTTTATCCCTGGCGCCGGTGCCGCTGCAAAACGCGAACAGGCTAAACCTGAAAGCTCGCCGGATGAGCTTGCATCTCTTCGCGAACAAATGGCTGCCATGCAAAAGAAACTGGACGAACTTGGAAAATAACGCCACGCGTCGCGCTCATTCATAGTCGTCCGTTTTGAGCAGGAAAATCCGTGTCCCAAATTCGCCATGCTTTAACCGTCAAACGCGAAGATGACTTCGCGAAATGGTACCAAGAAGTCATATCTGCCGCTGATATGGCTGAGGAATCGGGCGTGCGCGGATGCATGGTGATAAAGCCATGGGGTTATGGCATTTGGGAGAGAGTGCAGCGCCTTCTTGATGACCGGATCAAGGCAGCGGGTGTCCAAAACGCTTACTTTCCTTTGTTCATTCCCCTTGCAAATTTTGAGCGCGAAGCCGACCATGTGGATGGCTTCGCGAAAGAAATGGCGGTCGTCACCCATCACCGCTTGATTGCAGATGGCCAAGGGGGATTGATCCCCGATCCCGAAGCCAAGTTAGAAGAACCCTTGGTCGTTCGTCCAACCTCTGAAACCATTATTGGCGATGCGATGGCGCGTTGGGTGCAGAGCTGGCGCGATTTGCCATTGATGCTCAACCAATGGGCCAACGTTGTGCGGTGGGAAATGCGCACCCGGATGTTCCTGCGCACCAGTGAATTCCTCTGGCAGGAAGGGCACACTGCGCATGCGACGCCTCACGATGCCAAAGTCGAAACAGAGCGCGCGCTTGAGATGTATCGTGCCTGCGCAGAAGAAGACTTGGCACTGCCTGTTATCGCTGGCGAGAAACCTGAAAATGAGCGTTTTCCAGGGGCAAATGAAACCTGGTCTATCGAAGCGATGATGCAAGATGGCAAAGCGCTGCAAGCAGGCACATCGCATTACCTCGGCACCAGTTTCGCCGAAGCTGCAGGCATTCAATATCAGGACCGGGAAGGCAACCAGCAATACGCTCATACGACAAGTTGGGGCGTTTCGACCCGGATGATTGGCGGCGTCATCATGACGCATGGCGATGATGATGGCTTGCGTGTGCCCCCCCGAATTGCACCACATCAGATCGTGATCCTGCCCATGCTCCGTGACAAACCTGAAGATGAGGCAGTGCTAAATTATTGCGAGGAAGTCCGCGCATCATTGGCAGGCCAGTGGGCATTGGGCGAACCCATCCGTGTGCTGCTTGATAAGACGCCGGGCAAAGCTTCGGCCAAGCGGTGGGATTGGGTGCGCAAAGGTGCCCCGATCATTGTTGAGGTGGGCCCGCGCGATATGGAAAATGGCAAAGTCGCGATGCTGCGCCGCGATCAATTGTGGAATGCGGATAATGGCAAGCCCAATATGCAATTTGTTCCGCGCAATGATTTCGCGGGATCGGCGGCCTCATTGCTGGATGACATTCAAAGCGCTTTGTTTGCACAAGCCGCCGGGCGCCGCGATGCCAATATCAAGACCGGCGTTGCCGAGTGGGCTGAAGTCGAAGCATTTTACGACGGCAGCGCAAAGCATCCTGGCTGGATCGAAGTGCAATGGTCAAGGCCAACAGGTGAGGCTCTAGAAAAAGTCGTTGAGCAGCTGAAATCGCTCAAATTGACATTCCGCAATGTGCCTCGCGAAAGCGAGCCTGCGGATGGAGTGTGTATCTTCACCGGAGCTCCAGCAGTAGAACGCATTCTTATAGCGAGAGCTTACTAGGGGCCATTGAGGGGATTAAAATGGGCGACGCAATCAAACACTGTCTGGCAAACCTGACCAATTTTCAGGGGCGAGATTCTCGTGGAACATTCTGGTGGTGGATTTTGGCTGTGGTCATTGTGAACTTCGGGTTCAGTATGATCTCCGGCTTGATCTTCACTGTGTCGTCAATGTCTGGCGCTATGCAATCGATTGGCGCTGGTGGCGACCAAGAGCAAATCCAAGCTGAAATGATGCAAGCTATGGCCGGGTCTCTTGGTATTCAAACATGGATCGGAGTGGCGATCTCAATTCTCGGCTTGCTCTTGATCATTGCGACGTTTGTACGCCGATTGAACGACGCGAACCTTCCTGGGTTTATCGCTGTTATTCCCATCCTCACCACACTTGCCGGAGCTTATTTCAGCGTGAGTTTCGTCGGCGAGATGTCCGAGGTAATGGCCAGCGGCGACCTTGAGGCTATCAATGCCTTGTCATCCACAAGTGGACTTTGGGGTTCACTAAGCTGGGTTGGGTATTTGGTTGTTATTGTCTGCGGCCTGATCCCGGGAAAAGATGGTCCTGCGGACTGAAGGTACGAATACTAACCGCAGCATTCGACACGTCCGCCCTTACTGTTTAAGGGCCGGGCAATGGCAAAAAAGAAACAGCCGAAAGGCCTCCCAACTAAAAAACAAGTCCTTGAGTTTATCCAAACCTCCGAAGAGGCGGCTGGAAAGAGAGAGATTGCGCGCGCTTTTGGCCTCAAAGGCCAGGAGAAGATCGCACTCAAACGGTTGCTAAAGGATATGGCCGAAGAAGGGCTGATTGACGGTCGCAAATCCGCCTACCACCGCATGGGTGGTATTCCCAAGGTTACCGTTCTGCGCGTTGTCGAAATAGAAGATGGCGAGCCCATCGCAGAGCCAGATAACTGGGATCCCGAAGCGCCTGGCAAACCGCCGCGCCTAACTATCAAAGAAGGCAAAGGCCGCGCGGGTAGAAGCGGTGGCGGCAGAGGTGCAGTTGCACTGAAAATTGGCGACCGGGTGCTTTCCCGAACAGAAGAACGACATGGGCATTGGCTTGCCATTCCGATTAAGAAACTACCCGCACGCACTGAAGGATTGCTCGGCGTTGTTGAAATTGATGGGGCGAACAAAGCTTGGCTTGCCCCGGTTGATAAACGTGTGCGCCAGTCGGCAAGAATTAGCGATCTGGGCGAGGCCGAGGCAGGGCATCTGGTGCTCGCAGAAAGAACGGGTAGGTCAGAGCGTGCCGGCGTGAAAGTCATTGAGGTGATCGGCGATCCGCTTGCCCCCAAGAGCTTCAGCCTTATCGCAATCGCAAAACACGCAATTCCCCATGTCTTTCCCGAGGCTGTGAATTCAGAAGCGCAGGAAGCTGCTGATCTCACCTTAAGCGAGGAACACCGCGAAGATCTTCGCCACCTGCCGATCGTTGCCATCGATCCCGCTGATGCCCGCGATCATGATGACGCGATCTGGGCGACGCCTGATGGGAAAGGGGGCTTTGATGCACTCGTCGCTATTGCAGATGTTAGCTTCTACGTTCGTCCAGGCTCGTCGCTAGACAAGGAAGCGAGGAAGCGCGGCAATTCGGTTTACTTCCCTGACAGGGTGGTGCCGATGCTGCCCGAATTGCTGTCCGCGGACATGTGCTCCCTGCGCGAGCATGAAGATCGCGCCGCAATGGCATGCCACCTTAAAATCAGTGCGACTGGCAAGGTAACGGATTTCCGGTTCACGCGTGCATTGGTGAGAATTCACCACAACATAGCCTACGAAGATGCGCAGGCCGCAATTGATGGCGGGGACGCGCCAGAATATCTGACACACTTATGGGACGCATGGTCTGCACTTGCTGCCGCAAGAGCAAAGCGCGATCCACTTGATCTTGATCTGCCAGAGCGGCGCGTCCAACTCGATGACAAAGGTCGAATTGCAGAAATTGCTGTGCGTGAACGATTGGATGCGCACCGTGTCGTTGAAGACTTCATGATCGCAGCAAACGTGGCAGCGGCAAAAGCGCTTGAGGCTAAAGCTGCCCCTGTTGTCTACCGTGTGCACGAAACTCCCGCTCGGGAAAAGCTGATCGCTTTGCGGGATTATCTTGGCACGTTGGGTAAGAAACTGGCTTTGGGCCAAGTCATCACGCCCGGCCTGTTCAACGCAATGCTAGCGGATGTGACAGATGAAGCTGAAAAGCCGCAGATTATGGAAGCGGTGCTGCGCAGTCAGATGCAAGCCTATTACGGCCCTAAAAATGCGGGCCACTTCGGCTTGGCGCTTGGTTCTTATGCTCACTTCACTTCGCCAATTCGTCGCTATGCCGATCTTTTAGTCCACAGAGCATTGGTGGAAGCATATAAGCTTGAGCAGCCTGCACCAAACAACACAATGCCTCCCAAGACTGGTCTTTCAGACAAAGACCGAACGAGCCTCCAGGAAATCTGTGATGCCATTAGCGGGACTGAGCGTCGCGCTATGGAAGCGGAGCGCGATACGACCGATCGCTATGTCGCCGCATGGCTTTCCGATCGAGTTGGCGAAGTGTTCGACACGCGGATCACCGGCGTGCAAGGCTTCGGCTTCTTCGCGACAATCGAAGGGATGGGTGGTGATGGGCTTGTGCCAATATCCACACTAAGTAGGGAATACTTCCGCCATGACGAAGTTGCACAAGCTCTGATCGGCGAGGATAGCGGAACGCGTTACGGTGTTGGTGACCGGCTTAAACTTAAACTGGCGGAAGCCAATGCGCTCACCGGATCGCTAAAGTTTGTGACTGAAGATGCCGAAACAAACGCGATTGAACCGCGCGGTCATCGCTCTGAGCGTGGACCAAGAGGCAACAGAGGTGGGCCCAAAAAGCAGGGTAAGTACAAGGCTGGAAAGCGCGGGCGCCCAGGCAACATTCGCCATCAAGGGCGGAGGAGATAGCTGCAACCCCTCATGCGATATGGTCGCTCTCTTTCTCATCATAAGCGTGAGGAATAACATAAAGCGGGCAGGGAAGGGCGCCCGCATTGGCAGAAAAATGGGTGACTAATGGCCCTGGGTTACTGCCCTTTGCTGCTCCCAAAACAAGCGCTGCAACCTCATCATGCGATGCAAGAAACTCGCTAACAATCTTCTGCCCACTGCCGGATTTTACCTCAATCGCGGGCATAATGCCGCTTTCGGCAAGCAGATTGCCCGCAACGCCATGAGCCAACATTTCAGCGCGATCTTTTGCTTCTTGCTCAATCGTCGCTTGGACCGCTCCAAAGGCATTGAAGTTCTGCTGGGGCACAAGCGAAAGGATCTGAACCGCGCCGTCAACGCTGACCGCGCGCCGGGCCGCGAACCGCAACGCGGAGCGGGCTTCTTCCGTTTCATCTATGACCACAAGGAAAGTGCGCATTACTAAATGCGTCGCTACCACCAATCTTATCAATTGCAAAACGAGCGAATGCTTGCCGAAGCTGTCTGAACTCGTAAAACGGTCCTCTCCCCGGGAACAAGGATTCTTTTACGCTCATGCCCATCGAACTAAAAATGCCTGCTCTTTCCCCCACAATGGAGGAAGGGACTTTAGCTAAATGGCTCGTCAAAGCCGGGGATACGATCCAGTCTGGCGACATCATGGCTGAGATCGAAACAGACAAAGCTACAATGGAATTCGAAGCTGTTGATGAAGGCGTGTTGGCATCAGTGCTCATCGAAGAAGGCACTGAGAATGTAAAAGTCGGAACGGTTATCGCAATGCTGGCTGAAGATGGTGAGGACCTGGAGGCAGTGACCTCAGCCCCCGCAAGCTCCGGATCTGAGAGCGATCCAAAGGATACTCCTGCGCCCGCAAATGCTGCTGCAAAAGATGGACCCGCAGCATCACCCACTGCACGAAAATTGGCTGAGGCCAACGGCATTGATCTCACACAAATTGACGGGACAGGTCCGAAGGGCAAGATCACCAAGGGCGATGTGGAAAGCGCGATTGGCTCAGGCGGGGGGGGCACAGCGGTTCCTGCACCTAAGAATAATACGCCTGCAGCCCAGCAAAGCACTGGCGAAAGCGAGAATGGCCGCATCATTGCATCGCCTCTTGCAAAACGGATTGCATCCCAAAAAGGTATCGACCTTGCCGCTGTGAGCGGCACCGGACCCAATGGCCGAATTGTCAAAGCTGACATCGAGAATTTCGAGCCTGCATCCGCTCCTGCAGCAACGAAAACCGAGACAGCCGCAGCGCCGACAGCTGCACCAAGAATCAGTGTTCCAGAACACGGAGTACCGTTTGAGGAGGAGAAAGTCTCAGGCGTGCGCAAAGTTATTGCCCGCCGCCTCACGGAGAGCAAACAGACCGTACCGCACTATTATCTTACGATGGACATCAGGCTCGATCCGCTGCTGGATCTGCGTAAGCAACTCAACGCTTCGCTTGAACCTGATGGCATCAAGCTGTCTGTGAACGACTTGCTAATCAAAGCTCTCGCACGCGCTCTGATCCGCGTCCCACAATGCAATGTCAGCTTTCATGGCGACACTATGCGCCGCTACACGAGGGCCGACATATCAGTTGCGGTGGCTGCGCCATCTGGGCTCATCACTCCTGTAATCACCGAGGCTGATACGAAGAGCCTCGCTGTTATTTCGGCCGAAATGAAAGCACTTGCTGGCAAAGCGCGCGAAGGTAAGCTGCTTCCACACGAATATCAGGGCGGCACTGCGAGCCTATCCAACCTCGGGATGTTCGGGATTAAGCAGTTTGATGCGGTTATAAATCCACCCCAAGGCATGATCCTGGCCGTTGGGGCAGGACAACAGCAGCCGTATGTGGTCGATGGAGAGATCAAGCCTGCAACTGTATTACATGCCAGCGGAAGTTTCGATCACCGCGCGATTGACGGCGCAGAAGGCGCTCAATTGATGGAAGCGCTTAAGCAACTTTGTGAAAACCCAATGGGGCTTGTCGTATGAAGCCAGTTATAGGGGCTGCTGCTCTGGCTGCCATGGTCCTTGCCATGCCCAACCTTGGGTATGCAGCAACCGCTTTCGAAACGGGCGAAAGGCTCATCATGGTTGGCCATAATGGCCCAGAGTTTGATGCTTGTGCCAGCTCTGGACAGGTCCACGGCCTGACCAAATCGGGAGACGGGTTCTTGAGCGTTCGAATTGCACCTGGCACCGGATCAAGGGAGCGTGATCGGTTGATGAATGGAGTGCGTCTGTCCCTGTGCGACATGCACGAGGATTGGTACGGCGTTGTCTATCAAAAACCCGGAGATGACCTGGTCGATTGCGGCACAGGAACACCTTCTGCCTACAAGGGCGCGTATCGTGGCCCCTGCCGATACGGCTGGGTACACAAGTATTTTGTTGAGCATTTGGCGGGTTAAACCACGCCAGCCGATGTTTCAGACCTCCCCAAGGATAATATAAATGGCGAATAATCAATATGATGTGATTGTGCTCGGCTCTGGTCCGGGCGGATATGTTTCTGCTATTCGGTGCGCACAATTGGGCCTGAGAACAGCCATTGTTGAGCGAGAAAACCTCGGCGGCATCTGCCTCAATTGGGGCTGTATTCCAACCAAAGCGATGCTGCGCTCGGCCGAGATAAAGCACTATATGGATCATGCAGCGGATTATGGTCTCAAAGTCGCAGGCTCAATCGAGGCAGACCTTGATGCGATTGTGAAGCGTTCTCGCGGTGTTGCAAAGCAGCTAAATCAGGGCGTTGGGCACTTGATGAAGAAGAACAAGATCACCGTTCATATGGGTGAGGGAAAACTGACAGGCGCGACCAGCCTGGATGTGACTTCGGATAAGGGCACGGAAAAGCTGGTGGCAAAGCACGTTATCGTTGCCACTGGCGCGCGGGCGCGAGACCTGCCTTTTGCCCCAGCGGATGGAAAGCGCGTGTGGACTTACCGTCACGCAATGGTCCCGCCAGAAATGCCAACCAAACTTTTGGTGATCGGGTCGGGAGCAATCGGGATCGAGTTTGCAAGTTTCTACAACGACATGGGCGTCGATGTGACCGTCGTTGAAATGCTCGACAGGATCGTACCTGTCGAAGATGCCGATGTGTCGAGTTTTCTTGAAAAGAGCCTTAAAAAGCAGGGCATGACTATCATGACAGGCGCGGGTGTCGAAGGTCTTGATATCGCCGCAGATGGCGTCACTGCCACAATTAAGGATGCGAAAGGCAAGACGGAGGCGACGCAATACAGCCATGTCATCTCAGCAATCGGAATTCAGCCGAACACCGAGAATATCGGAATTAAGGCGCTTGCCGATATGGATCGTGGGTTCATTCAAATTGATCCGTATGGCCGGACAAAATCCAAGGGCTTGTGGGCGATTGGGGATTGCACACCCGGTCCCTGGCTTGCTCACAAAGCCAGCCATGAAGGCGTGACCTGTGCAGAAGCCATTGCGCAAGAGCTGGGGAATAAAGACGTCCATCCACACCCTCTTGATCGAGGCAACATTCCCGGTTGCACCTATTGCCATCCGCAAGTTGCGAGTGTCGGCATGACAGAAGCGGCTGCAAAAGAGGCGGGATATGAAGTGAAAGTCGGCAATTTCCCCTTTATTGGCAATGGCAAAGCTATCGCGCTTGGCGAGGCGGAAGGGTTTATCAAAACCGTGTTCGACAAAAGCACAGGCGAGCTGCTCGGCGCACATATGGTTGGCGCGGAGGTAACCGAACTGATCCAGGGCTACACTGTAGGCAAAACGCTTGAGACGACAGAGGAAGAGTTGATGCAAACTGTCTTCCCGCACCCAACATTGTCAGAAATGATGCATGAAAGCGTGCTTGATGCCTACGGGCGAGCGCTGCATTTTTAACTCTCGATGGAGTACTTAAACGAAAAGGGCCCGCCAACTGGCGAGCCCTTTTTTGTTGGCGGACAGGGTGGGATTCGAACCCACGAAGGGCTTGCACCCTTGCCGGTTTTCAAGACCGGTGCATTCAACCGCTCTGCCACCTGTCCGCGCAAGGGTGCTCGCTAGCGATGTGAAACGCGCTTGTCACTATCCGATAACGCATTAGGATGAAATTATGGCTCAAGGCACTCACGATTTCGCCCCTGACCCTCGCAATGAGACTATTCAGATCAATATAAATGGTACGCTTGTCCCGCGAGCACAGGCGAGTGTGTCCGTTTTTGATAGCGGCTTTATGCTCGGAGATGGAATTTGGGAGGGATTGCGGCTCCACCGCGGTAAAATTGCGTTTTTGGCTGCCCATCTCGACAGACTGTTCGAAGGTGCAAAAGCAATCGCGATGGATATCGGCCTAACGCGCGAAGAGCTTACCTCCAGATTGTATGAAACCATTGATGGCAATGGTATGCGCGATGATGAGGGTGTTCACATCCGCCTGATGGTGACGCGCGGTATTCGGTCTACGCCTTATCAAGATCCGCGAGTGGTAGTGAGCCCAGCTACAATCGTGATAATCCCCGAATACAAGTCGCCTTTGCCTTCGACTATTGAAACAGGCATCCGCCTTTTTACAGTGCATGTGAGGCGAGGGGATCCCGCAGTTCAGGACCAGAAGCTTAATTCGCATTCCAAGCTCAACTGCATAACCGCATGCATTCAAGCTACACAGGCTGGCGCTGATGAGGCTCTGATGCTTGACCCGCATGGGTTTGTCGCAACGTGCAATTCCACTCATTTCTTTATCGTAAGAAAAGGCGAGGTTTGGACCTCAAGTGGGGATTACTGCCTTGGCGGGATTACACGCTCAAATGTCATTCAAGTGTGCCGCGAGGCAGGCATTGCGGTGTTCGAAAAGAACTTTTCTCTCACCGACGTTTATGGCGCTGATGAGGCATTTGTCACCGGCACGTTTGCAGGGGTTGTTCCAGTGACCGAGATTGACGGCCGGGCGATAACATCTTCCCGTGGTACAATGGTTGAACGATTGCAGACCCTTTACCGAGACCTGATGGATCGGGATGTTGCATGACCAAGCGGATCGCAATGTGGTCTGGGCCGCGCAATATCTCCACTGCCATGATGCGATCTTTTGGGGCGCGAAGTGATTGTGCGGTCAGTGATGAACCCTTTTATGGGGCTTTCTTAAGAGACAGTGGTGAAGACCATCCCCTTGGTGCAGAAACAATGGCAAGCATGGATTGCGATTGGAACAGCGTTCTTGCCTTCCAAAGTGGCGATGCGCCCGATGGGGAGCCGATCTGGTACCAAAAGCATATGCCGCATCACATGGTTGGCGGCGTTGGAATTGGCGACATGCCGGGCCACGTCCATGCGTTCCTGATACGAACGCCCGCACGCGTTGTCGCGAGTTACAAAGCCAAAAACGAATTGCGACGGCCAGAATTTCTGGGCTTCGGGCAGGTGCGTGAGTATTTTGAGCGAGAAGCAGATAGGATCGGTAAGGCACCGCCAGTCGTCGATTCTGATGCGGTTTTAGCCAACCCGTCAGGTGTTCTGCGGTTGTTGTGTAATAGTGTTGGGATTGCTTGGGATAATTCCATGCTCAGGTGGGAAAAAGGTCCTCATCGCGACGATGGCATCTGGGGAGCGCACTGGTACGATAAGGTGAACGCGTCGACTGGTTTTGGGCCTCCTCGCAGTGACCTACCAGCGCTTGATGGCGAGTTTCAAAAAACCGTTGATGCTTGTCAGGTCGACTATGACTTTTTGGCGCAATATGCGATTGCCCCGTAATTGACCGGTCGCATAGCGTTTCTGGTCACCTCCGATTCACATCGCTTCAGAGATAGTGCTCGCATGCTTACAAAACGCCTGACTTTAGCCCTTGGCCTCGCAATGACTTTGGGGCTGAGTTTGTCAGTCCCGACATCTCCAGTCCTCGCACAATCGCAAGCACGCGACGGAATTGAGTTCTCGGCGTATATGGAACTGCTCAAAGCGCGTGCTCGGGCTGAGGGAGTAAGCGATTCAACGCTGGCGCGAATGACTTCGGGTTTGACGCCCAATGATCGGGTGATCCGGCTAGATCGAGGGCAGCCGGGAAGGCCAACGGTTCGTGGTTATCCTGCGCTCGCTCCTTATATTCGTACTCATGTAAACTCGACACGGATTGCTGGCGGTCAAAGCGTCTACCGTAACAATCGAAGCATGTTGAGCAGGGTGGAAACGGATTATGGGGTTCCACCAGAGATTATCGTCGCAATTTTCGGACATGAAACAAGCTACGGTCGCATCCGAGGCAATTTTGACTTGTCCCGCAGCCTTGCCACTCTCGCTTGGGAAGGGCGCCGCCGCGAATTGTTCGCAGGAGAATGGGTTGCGTTGATGAAAGTCGCAGACAAGGGATATTCTCGCAGTCAGCTGGTTGGAAGCTATGCTGGCGCGTTTGGAAACCCGCAATTTCTGCCTTCGGTGTATCTACGCCTTGCTGCCGACGGAGACGGTGATGGCAATGCAAACATCTTCAACAATCGCGCGGATACTTTCGCCTCTATCGCAAATTACTTCCGCGATGCAGGCTGGCGCACAGGTCAGCCATGGGGGGTGAGAGCCACTGTCCCGAATGGCTTTGATGTTGATGCTTACAAGACCAAGCTGAAAGCTGCGGTTTGTCCGCGGGTCCATGAACGTCACAGCCAATGGAAAACGGTAAGTGAGTGGCGCGAATTGGGGGTTTCTCCGCAGCGGTTTTTGCCTGATGACACTCTTGTTTCTCTGTTTCAGCCTGATGGGCCGGGCAGACCTGCATGGCTGCTGACGGGCAATTACCGCGTGATCCTAGAGTACAATTGCTCAAACTATTACGCGATGAGCGTGGGCCTGCTCGCTGATGCAATCGTGAACTAACCGCGCAGGTACTCTCGCAAAAGCATTTTGGCGCCGCTAAGGCGAATGAGTGATTACAACTCGAACATTTATGGCGGCGAAACTTTGCCTTGTGGCCATTATCGGCCTGTTGTCAGGCCCCATTTACGCCAAAGATATGGTCGGCGCGCGCGTTCCTTCAGTTGAGGATGCTCCAATTGCTTTGTTGATTGACATCTCGAGTGGACAATTGCTCCATGCGCGCAATCCTGATCGGCGTTTTGTGCCGGCCTCGATCACCAAGGTTATGACGATGTACCTTGCGTTTGAGCTCATCGAAGAGGGGAGGTTGGACCCTGCGCAGACGTTTACCGTGTCGCCCGAGATCGCTGAGGAATGGAGCGGGAAAGGCTCCTCCATGTTCGTTCAAGCGGGCGATCAATTGCAGCTTTCAGATATGTTGACTGCAATTGCTAATGTCTCTGCCAATGATGCGTCATTTATGCTTGCGACACAGCAGGCTGGTTCGGTCGAAGATTGGACACAAGCCATGACAGACGAAGCACGCAAACTGGGCATGACCAACAGTCATTTTGCGACGCCCAATGGCTGGCCTGATGAAGGCGCCACTTTTGTGACGGCGAACGATCTCGTGATTCTGGCAAAGGCTTTGATCAGTCGTCATCCAAGGCAATACCGGGCCTACATGGGCAAGCAGCAGTTCACTTTTAATGGAATTACTCAGACAAACTACGACCCACTCATTGGGCGAGTAGAAGGAGCAGACGGCATCAAAACCGGTTTCACCAATGAGGCAGGTTTCGGATACCTTGGCACTGTGGTTCGAAACGGCCAAAGGCTGGTTCTGGTGATTGCAGGCGCTCGTAGCAATAGGGAGCGTGCACGGCTAGCGCGCGAATATGTTGAATGGGGCTTTGATGCTTTTGACCGTCAGCGCCTTTTTGCAAAAGGCGAAGTTGTCGGGGAGGCCCGCGTACAGAATGGCTCAACATCCCGCATAGAGCTGATGACTGACAGGCCCGTTTTTGTGAATGTGCCTGCCAATTCAACGGCTAAAGATGGCGTATCGCCGTCAATCCGGATCACTTATGACGGACCCATACGCGCGCCAATAAACGAAGGGCAAAAGGTCGCAACGCTAGAGGTAACCGTCCCTGGCATGGAGATCGCGCGAGTTCCTTTGCTGGCGAAATCCGCGACAAGTGAAGCTGGATTCTTCGCTCGGATTTATAATGGCGTGCTGGGATGGTTTTCATGAACGAAAGCTCACCACAAGGCCGCTTTATCGCATTTGAAGGGGGCGAGGGGGCAGGCAAGTCAACACAGGCTAAAATGCTCATCGCAGCTTTGGAAGAACGAGGAATCGCATCAGATTTGACACGCGAACCGGGCGGTACACCGGGCGCTGAGGCAATACGCACACTCTTGCTTGATCCACCGGGAGAGGGCTGGGGGGCAGAAGCTGAAGCGTTGCTTTTCGCAGCAGCAAGATCAGACCATGTCGCCACCCGCATTCGTCCCCTAACGCAAGCAGGTAAGTGGGTTATATCCGATCGGTTTGTTGATTCCAGTAGAGCCTATCAGGGCGGGGCAGGGGGACTTGGCGATGAAGCCATTCAAGCTCTGCACGCTTTTGGAAGCGCTGGATTACGACCTGATCTTACGATTCTCCTCACACTGGAACCGGCTATAGCCGCAGAACGTCTCGCCGCACGCGACGGCGGTGTTAGCGATGCCATCGGCGGACGCAGTGAGACCTATCACATCGCTGTGGGACAAGCCTTCCTATCGCTTGCCAACAGCGATCCTGAAGGATTTGCTGTTATCAACGCAAGCGGGGATCCTGAGGACGTGCATTTGAGGATCATGCAAGCCCTCAACAAGTTTCTCCCTCAAGGATCGGCTCAATGACCGATTGGCCCAACCATTCGGCCGCATGGCGTGAATGGCGTCAGGCTATGAGTGGTGCGCGCATGCATCATGGTTGGATATTTGCGGGCAAGAGCGGTTTGGGAAAATTTGACTTCGCCCGCAAAGCAGCGCGCGAATTGGTGGCACAAGTTGGTATCCCTCAACCCGACGGCGACCATCCCGATATTGTCGAGCTCACTTATGGTGCAAAGAACGATAAGGAAGCGCGCGCACAGGCCGATGGGAAGCCGTTTGAACGCGCGCGCTCGATCCGCGTTGATCAGATACGTCAAATGCAGCGCCGATTGACGACCCGCCCAACTCTGGGTGATCGGCGTATCATTATAATCCACCCGGCCGATGATATGGAAAGAAATGCGGCAAACGCATTGCTCAAAAGCTTGGAAGAGCCGCCCCAAGGTACATTCTTTATCCTCGTTACGCACCGGCCATCGCGTTTGCTTCCCACCATCAGGTCGCGCTGCAGAATGGTCCGCTTTCCCATCATCAGTTCCAGCAATATGCGAGCAATGCTGGAGATACAGGGCACAGCTGATCCAGCATCGATTGATGCCGCTATTGCCGCCGCAGAAGGATCTTATGGGGCTGCTTTGCGGTTTGTCAAACAGGACTTGGGTAAACTTGGCACGGTCATCGAAGCGTTAATCACAAAAGGAGACCAAACGCTTAGTCTTCGTGCTGAGTTGTCGCGCTCCATTGGCCCTCGCGCAGATCGAGACAGGATTTCGGCAACCCTTGAACTGGCGCAGGCGATAACCGCTGCCCATGCGCGCAAAACATCATCGTCCCAGCATCGCGCCAAATTGATCGACGCGCATGGTGCTTTGGTCAAACTTGCGGCTGAGGCACCCAGCTACAATTATGATGCAGGCCTTCTCACACTAGAAATCGGCACCTTGCTTAGCGCCGCTGCCCCCGCTAGCGAGCACGCCCATGGCTGAGACCCCAAATACTCCGTACTATATCACAACTGCAATCAGTTACCCCAATGGCCGTCCGCACATTGGCCATGCTTATGAGGCGATTGCAGCCGATGTGATTGCGCGTTTCCAGCGGCTGCAGGGCCGTGATGTGCGTTTTCAAACCGGCACTGACGAACATGGCCTCAAAATGGCTCGCAAAGCTGAGGAACAAGGCAGGAGCCCGCGCGAATTGGCCGATGAAATGTCCGGCTATTTTCAGGACATGTGCGCAGCACTCAACATCAGCCATGACCGGTTTATCCGGACTGTCGAAGATGATCACCACCGGGCAAGTCAGGCTATTTGGGAAAAGATGGCCGCCGCGGATGACCTCTATCTTGATCGCTATGAAGGTTGGTATTCGGTCCGCGATGAAGCGTATTATGATGAAAGTGAACTGATCGAAGGGGAGGGCGGAGAAAAGCTTTCACCCCAAGGCACACCTGTGGAATGGACCGTTGAGGAAAGCTGGTTTTTCCGTCTATCCAAATATGAAGATCGCCTGCTTGAATTGCTGCGATCTGACGGTTTCTTAGAACCTGCCAGTCGCCGCAATGAAATGATTGCCTTTGTCGAACAGGGCCTGAAAGATCTATCAGTGAGCCGCACGAGCTTTGACTGGGGTGTACAAGTACCCGGCTCTGACAATCACGTGATGTATGTGTGGGTCGATGCGCTGACCAATTACCTGACCGGTCTTGGGTTTCCTGACGAAACAGAGAGTTATTCCAAGTTCTGGCCCGCCGACCTGCACCTGATTGGCAAGGATATCGTGCGCTTCCACTCAATCTATTGGCCAGCCTTTTTAATGAGCGCTAATTTGCCGCTGCCTAAGAAGGTGTTTGGCCATGGCTTTTTGCTAGCCCGGGGTGGTGAGAAGATGAGCAAGAGCGCTGGAAATGTGGTGGATCCACAAGACCTTGCGGACCAATTTGGCGTCGATGCGCTGCGCTATTTCCTGATGCGTGAGGTCGCCTTTGGGAAGGATGGCAGCTATTCACCGCAAGCCATTGTTGAGCGGACCAATGGCGAACTTGGCAATGCCTTTGGCAATCTGGCGCAACGCACGCTCGGCTTTATCGCCAAGAATCTGGATGGTTCTTTGCCGCAAATCTTCGGACATACTGAAGCGGACAACGCGCTGTTTGAAGAAGTCGACAAGGCGATCACCTGCGCGGTGCCCGAGCAGTTTGAGAAACTGGCGCTCCAGCAAGGTGTAGAGGCTTGGCTGCAAGCCGTATTCGCTTGCAATGCTTATATCAATGCGGAGGCACCGTGGGCTTTGCGCAAAACCGATCCTGAACGCATGCAAAGCGTGCTGGCAACGCTTTACGTCTGCATTGCTCAGCTGGCCGTTTCCATTAGCCCGGTAATCCCAAAAAGCAGCGCAAGACTGCTTAATATGATGGGTATTGGCGAAGATCTACGAACTGTCGAAGGTATTCGAAGCCACTGGTATTCACCCTTGGCAGAAAGCGATTTTGCGCTTGAAAAACCAACACCTCTATTCCCGCGCCTTGAACTTCCCGCAGAGGACAGCGAGTAATGCTCATCGATAGCCACTGCCATCTGGAATACAAAGGCGTGGTGGAAGACCAGCAGGGTGTTCTTTCGCGCGCTCGGGCGGCGGGCGTTGGGGCCTTTCTCAATATCTCCACCAAGCAAGCCGAATGGGACCAGGTGATTGGAACGGCAAATCGCGAGCCAGATGTTTTTGCCAGCGTAGGCATCCACCCGCACGAGGCAGATGGGCATGCCGATTTAGGCCGCGACGCTCTTTTAAATGCTACCGAGAATGACCGGGTTATCGCCATCGGCGAAACCGGCCTTGATTACTATTATGACCATTCCGATCGCGCGACCCAAGCCGACCTTTTTCGCATGCATATCGATGTCGCGCGCGAAACGGGACTTCCCGTCATAATTCACACACGTGATGCCGAGGATGACACTTTCCAAATTCTTGAAGAAGAAATGGGGAAGGGGGCCTTTCCAGCTCTCATCCATTGCTTCACTGCTTCGGCTGATTTTGGCCGCAAAGTGCTGGACTTGGGCCTCACAATCTCAATTTCTGGTATTGTAACATTCAAGAATGCCAAAGAATTGCAAGAGGTAGCTAAGAACATTCCTGAAGATCGACTTTTGGTCGAAACTGATAGCCCATTTTTGGCGCCTGTTCCGCATCGCGGGCGCAAATGCGAACCAGCCTTTGTTGCAGATACGGCCAAATTTGTTGCAAATCTGCGCGGAGAGGCACCGGAGCATCTTGCTGAAGTTACAACACGCAATTTCGCTGGGCTTTTTTCTAAGGCTTCCCTGTGAAAGTCGTGATGCTTGGCTCTGGCACATCAACAGGTGTGCCGAGAATTGGAGGTGAGGACGGCACGGGTGACTGGGGCGATTGTGATCCTGAAGAACCTCGCAACAGGCGTACACGCGTATCAGTTTTGATTGAAAGCGATGAGGGCTCACGCATCCTTGTTGATACATCATCTGATTGCCGTGCACAGCTAATTGCCAATAAAATCAATCGTCTGGATTGTGTGTTCTGGACACACGATCATGCAGATCACTGCCATGGAATCGATGATTTGAGAGTGCTAAGGTATGGCCGAGGCGGACCCATACCCGGCTATGCAGCAACAGAAACAGCGCGGCGTTTGCGCCAGCGATTTGGCTATGTTTTCGCAGGTCAAGAAGGATATCCGACCATTGCCTCTCTCGATACATTAGAGCGGTTGCGGATTGTGGCCGGATTTGGCGTTGACCATTGCCAGATGCCGCATGGCCCGGGTGAGACTACGGGGTATCGATTTGAAGCTGATGGTAAATCAATAGTTTACGCGACTGACTACAGCGCCATTACCGATGAAATGGTCGATTGCTTTTACGGTGTCGATGTCCTGGTCAGCGACTGTCTGCGCCGCGAACCGCATCCAACACATGCCAATCTCGACCTCGCGATAGAACTGGCAACGCGTTGTAGTGCGAATAGATTGATCCTAAGCCATCTCGACAAAAGCATGGATTACGCCACACTCGTGTCCGAGACGCCGGAATTTGTAACCGTGGGATACGATGGATTGGAGATGACAGCGTGAATGACGTCGCAATTGTATCAATCATCGCAATGCTGGGTTGGCTTGTTCTGGCTGGAGGCGCATTTGCATCCTTTCGATTAAGCTGGGGCAAGACGCTGCAATTGATCCTTATCTGGGCATGCATATTCACGGGCGGATTTCTTCTTGTGAGTCTTCTAGGGTTGGGCCTGTGATACCACCGTCCTCAGTCGGTCGATTTAATTTAACATAATATATATTATCAATTCAGTGTGACGTAGGTGCGAACCCGTGAATAAAAACGCAGCCACATCCCCTATCAACCGACTTCTCGACATTATGGCGCGTCTTCGTGATCCTGAGACTGGCTGTGAATGGGATACGGCGCAGACTTTTGAAACCATCGCACCGTATACGGTTGAGGAAGCTTACGAAGTCGCTGATGCGATCAACCGTGGCGACCTTTCTGATCTCAAAGACGAGCTTGGCGATCTATTATTCCAAGTCGTATTCCATTCACGTATCGCAGAGGAACAATCAGCCTTTGTTTTTGATGATGTCGCGAACAGCATCTCAGACAAAATGGAAACGCGCCATCCGCATATCTTTGGTTCCGATAGCGGCACAATGGGGGAAGCGCGTTGGGAAGCGCTAAAAGCAGCGGAACGGAACGATAAAGGCATGAACAGCGCGATGGATGGCGTAGCGCTCGCTTTGCCTGCGCTTATGCGAGCGCAAAAACTCCAGAAACGAGCCGCAAGGACGGGCTTCGATTGGCCAGATCCCAGCGGCTCCGAAGCGAAAATCTCGGAGGAAGTGTCTGAACTTAAAGACGCCACTTCAGAAACACACCGAGTTGAAGAAGCAGGCGATCTGCTATTTGCTGTGGTAAACTTCATCCGCGCGTATGGAATAGACGCTGAAGCAGCGCTGAAAGCTGCGAATTTAAAATTCGAAAGGCGTTTTCGAAGCATGGAAAACCTTGCCGAAGGAAGCTTCGACCAGCTTGATCTCAATGGGCAAGAAACGCTCTGGCGCGCTGTCAAGGCTTCAGAGAAGACCTCTACCTAGCCCTAATTTCATTTAGCTATAAGGAATTGTATTGTCCCAATTCCTTGGGATTGAGGCGAACCACCAATTCGCGCTCAGGACCTCGCTCCCCTACCCCAATATCGCGTTCGCTGCGCACATCACCATGTGCATGCAACCAAGCAATCCTTCGGCCATCACTTACGGGCACTTTAATTGTAACTTCGCTCGCAGCGCTTGTGAGCATGTGTGCTATTTGAGCAGCAAATGCATCGACCCCTTCGCCACTTACTGCCGATATGAGGACAGCCCCACTATTTTCAGCGGCCGCAGACAATTCACTGAGACGATCAGGTTCGAGGAGATCTGCCTTGTTCCAAACCTCCAGAATCGGAATGCCACTTGCCCCGGTGTCTGCGTCAACCACGCCCAAATCACTCAGTACTTCTAGTACCTGCTTCTTTTGAGCAGCATGCGCTTCGCCCGCCATGTCACGAACATGACAAATAATGTCAGCGCCTGTCACTTCTTCCAATGTCGCTCTAAAAGCCGCGACCAATTGGGTTGGCAGATCGGATATGAAGCCAACTGTGTCAGACAAAATCGCTTTTTCAACTCCCGGAAGGCTGATTGCTCGCATTGTGGGATCAAGAGTGGCAAAGAGCATGTCTTCCGCCATCACCTCCGATCCAGTAATGTGGTTGAAAAGCGTAGATTTTCCTGCGTTGGTGTATCCAACCAAGGCCACTATCGGCCACGGCGCCCTTCCCCGCCTTTCGCGGTGTAACGCGCGGGTCTTGCGCACTTGCTCAAGCTCCCTTCTCAACCGCCCCATTCGCTGCCGGATCATTCTCCGGTCAGCTTCGATTTGCGTCTCTCCTGGCCCTCCGAGAAAGCCAAATCCACCACGCTGGCGTTCTAAGTGCGTCCAGCTTCGGACAAGCCTGCTCTGTTGATAGTCAAGATGCGCTAACTCAACTTGTAGCCGTCCTTCGGCAGTGGCTGCGCGCTCACCGAAGATTTCGAGAATTATGCCTGTGCGATCAATAACTTTGCGCTTGAACTTCTCTTCAAGATTACGCTGCTGGATCGGAGTGAGCGCGCCATCCACCACAACGAGCTCAGCATCGTGAAGTTCACAATCGGTCCTGATGCGTTCGACCTGACCAGAGCCAAAGAGCGTGTTTGGTTGCATCTGCCGAATTGTAAAAACTTCGGAATGCGCAATCACAATGCCAATCGCAAGCGCAAGCCCCCTCGCCTCCTCGAGCCGCTCTTCAGAAGTCAGATCATAAGAGTTACCGCGAATATCGGGGCACAAGACGATTGCCCGCGCACCGCGGGTCACCTCGTCCATCAAATCATCATCAAAACTCAAATGGGGACCTAGCCTTCGTCAAATTCGCCGATCTCAGGATCATCATCATCGGTTAGATCAACTGGACTTGCTGGCTGAATTGTCGACACTGCGTGCTTATAGGCCAACTGCACAGCACCATCGCGCTCCAACAGCATGCAGAAAAGATCGTATGCCGCAATCCGCCCTTGCAGCATCACTCCGTTCACAAGGAACATGGTAACGTGCACTTCGGATTCGCTTACTCGGCTAAGAAACACATCCTGAAGAAGTCGCTGCTTGCCGTGTCCATCGCGGTTCTCAAACTGCTCCGCGTCCACATGACCACCGGGCATGATTGTAGAAATCGCGTGCTTATAGACCAGTTGCGATTGCCCATCTCGGCGCAGCAGAATGGAGAAATTGTCAAACCAAGTGACAATCCCTTGCAGTTTCACACCCTTAACGAGGAACATCGTCACGGGGATCTTATTCTTGCGCAAGAGGTTCAAAAACGCGTCCTGCAAGTTGCCAGAGGGAGTTTTGCTACGCATTGAACCACTCGAACTTTTGGAAGATGCCACTGGATCGGTTTCTGCCCTAGGGCGCGGAGAGAGAGTTCGCCCACTCGACATAGTATGTGCTCCTTTTTTATTGGCGGCCGCCGTTACAGTCCGCAGAAAAGATAACTGAAGCGTTGAAGTGCTTCCGGCATCCCCACGTCTATAATGACGCCATCAGTTTCTCTGAGCAATCACTGAATGAATTGCGCCTACAATAATTGTACGTTTTTGCATTATTTAGTCTTTTCGGCCGCCTTCGCGTCGATCTGACATGCCCAACAGCTTCAATTTACGATGCAGTGCAGAGCGCTCCATCCCGATAAAAGTCGCAGTTTTCGAGATATTGCCCGAGAATCGCCTAATCTGGATGGTAAGGTACTCGCGCTCAAAACTTTCTCTAGCTTCACGCAACGGCACCCCCATCATTGCGGACAAACCTTGCCCCGAGGCTGCTAGTCTTCCGCCGGTTATTTCCGCAGGTAACATGTCAGTCTCGACCACTGTGAGCCGTTCTCTCGGGGTCATAATAATCGTTCGTTCGACGAGATTGCGCAATTGGCGAACGTTGCCAGGCCAATCATACGCCTGCAATGCAGCCATTGCCTCTTCGGAAATTTCAGGTGGTGAGATACCTTGATTGGTCGAATAGCGAGTGAAGAAGTGTTCCGCGAGCGAAGGAATGTCGTCACGCCTTTCGCAAAGACTGGGGATTGCAACAGGCACAACGTTGAGGCGATAAAACAAATCTTCGCGAAAACGCTTTTCTTCCATCTCCACGCTCAAATCGCGCGATGTTGAAGATACAACACGGACATCCACGCCTATCTGACGCGTCCCACCCACCCTGACAAAGCTCTGCTCCGTGAGGACACGAAGGATTCGCGCCTGGGTGGAAAGCGGCATATCAGCGACTTCATCTAGGTATAACGTACCGCCATCAGCCAATTCGAAAAGGCCAGGACGAACTTGCTTGCCGTCAGACTCTTCGCCGAAAAGCTCATGTTCGAAACGCTCTGGTGTAATGCGTGCGGAATTGACGATCACAAAAGCCTTGTCCGCGCGTGCGCTCCATGCATGGAGCAGGCGCGCGGCAACTTCTTTCCCGGCTCCCGCTGGTCCAGAGATCATGACCCTGCTGCCTGTATTGGCTACGCGTTTAAGGGTAGCTCGGACTGCGTTGATCGCTGAGGAATTGCCCGTGAATTCGGCGCCATCGGTCACGCCTTCGCGCAAACGAGAATTCTCACGACGCAAACGTTCGGTTTCGGTTGCGCGCTCGACAAGCAAAAGCAAATGCTCTGCCTCAAATGGCTTCTCGATAAAGTCCATTGCGCCGCGGCTTATTGCAGAAACCGCGGTGTCGATGTTTCCATGACCGGAAAAGATAATCACTGGCAGGTCGGGTTCACGCACCTTGATGGCATCTAACAGCTCCAGCCCATCCATTTCGCTACCGTGCAGCCAGACATCTAGCAGTACGAGACTAGGTCTGCGCTCATCAATCGCAGCCAAGGCGCCGCGACTTTCCGCTGCGGTCCGGCATTCATAGCCTTCATCGCCCAGAACACCGGAAACCAAGTCGCGAATATCACGCTCATCATCAACAATAAGAATATCAAGCGCCATCAATGGCTCCTTGGGTCGTTAGCAATCATAGTATTGCCTCTGCTTCAGCGATTTCAGGATCGCAGGCAAAGCGCAAAGTTACAGAAGTGCCGCCATCTTTCGATGTCGCAAAGCTCATATCGCCGCCATGCTCGTCGACAATCTTGTTCACGATCGCCAAGCCCAGCCCAGTGCCTTTTTCGCGTGTTGTCACATAGGGCTCTGTGATGCGGTCACGATCTGACGGTAGCCCGATCCCGTTATCTGTAACCGTAACAACGAGGAAATCTGTTTCGGTGGCCTTCAAAGTGGAGATTGAGACACCAATTTCTCCGGCGAAGCTCTCACCCAAATCTGCACCTTTGGCTTCGACTGCTTCGACGGCATTCTTGAGAACATTCGTCATAGCTTGGCCAAGCTGATGCCGGTCGCATCGAATTTTCGGACGATCATCAAGATCCACGTCAACATGGAACGCAATCTGTGCGTGGGCAACTTCCTGGAGGAACACAGCCTGACGCACCAAATCAACAGGGTCTTCGGGGCGGAAAACGGGCTTAGGGAGGCGGGCAAACGAGGAAAACTCATCGACCATTTTACGCAAGTCCCCCACTTGACGAACTATGGTACTTGTTAGCTCGTCAAACAGCTCTTCATCCTGCGCAATCTGCTTGCGATAGCGGCGTTTCAGTCGTTCAGTTGCAAGCTGAATTGGTGTGAGTGGATTTTTGATTTCATGCGCAATCCTGCGAGCAACATCTGACCACGCTGCCTGGCGTTGATCTAACAATTGGCGAGTGATGTCTTCAAAGGTGATCACATAGCCGCTTGATCCTGGGGCCGCTTTTACAGCTAAGGTCAGCAAATCACTACCGCGCGCATGGCTCACAATTTGTCGGCTTTTACCTTCATTGAGCATTTGGCAGATTTCCGGAGAAAGGTCGCTTAGCGAGCGCCCCACAAGATCACCTAAACCCACTTCACTGAGATTTTCTCCAGCCAGAAGGGACTGAGCAGACGAGTTCATGAGCATGACCCGGCTATCTTCATCAACGGAAATCACACCTGCAGAAACAGACTCGAGCACGGCTTCCATGAAGGCGCGTCGGTCATCGATTTGCCGATTGGCGCTGACAAGGGCATCTGTTTGTTTTTCAAGCTGAGCAGTCATGCGGTTGAAGGCACGATTTAGCAGTCCAATCTCATCAGCACCTGTGCGCCCCGCTACCCTGAGTGAAAAGTTGCCCTGCCCAACCTTGCGTGCTGCTCCGACAAGGTCAGTCAAAGGCTCCACCTGCCGGTCGGCAAAGCGAAGTGCAAACCAAACTGCTAAGCCCACAAGCAAAAGGCTGACCGCAAACAATGCAATATTGAACCGCAATTGCAGCGCTCGAGCATCAGCCGTAAGAGATTCATAAGACGCGGATATCGCCTGCGCGCGCTCCCATGAGTTAAACAAGCTCGCCTCAGTCGTGCGGGCGTTGTACAGATAGATACCACTGTCTGCATCAATCGGAGCCAGTGCAGCAATCTTTTCCGGACTACCCTGAACAGCAACGAACTTGCCCTCTTCAAGCTGGGGCAAAACCGCTTGACTGAACTCGAGCCAGCTGCCGTCATCCATTAAATTCATGATCGCCGCTGTACGCAAAGATCCATCAGGAAGACGCTGCAATATGGCACTTTCATTGATTTCACGTGGCTGTGCCTGAAAGGCGTAGAAGTCGGGGAAATCTTCGTCTGACAATTGCCCGCCGCGTTCGAAAAAGAACAATCGCAAATCGCCGGCCATTGCGATGGTTTCGCCTTGCACATCGGCCTGATTTGCCTCGTAGTAGCTTTGCGCCAACTCATTTGCGTTCTCGACCAGACTACGAGAATCGTCGGAAAACCAGAAATCGACCCCCGACTGGAACAGAAAGGCTGCAAAACCAGCAACAAGAAGCGTGGGAACCGCGGCAACGATTGAAAAGAAGAAAACAAGCCTAACATGAAGCCGCGCTGTGCTGCCCGCAGCGCGTCGTATTGCAAGCCTTCGCCCCACCAAAACGAGGATCGCCATTGCAGGAACCAACGTGGCGATGAGCAGAAGCGAAGCTTGCAGAGTTGGTAAGAGTTCACCAGCGTCTGGCGCTCGCGAATATGTGAGATAAGTTGCGGTAACTGCCGCAACCAAGGCCACCGCAGACGCAATCTCAAGCCAACCAAAAAGGTTCGCTTTGCGAGAAACAATTAAGAAACGCCGCCACCAACGCGGAGATTGGCGAACAGCGATATCTTCAGTTTTGGATGACGCAAGCTCCATCGTGTCCGACTTACAACGCCGGTGTGGTATTTATGCAAGTGCAAAAAGCATTTGCTGCACAAAAACCACGTTAAGACGGTCTTGTGAAGCGATCAGGCACGATGTCCAACTCGACTATGCGTTTGCGTAGCGTGTTACGATTAATACCGAGTAGTTGAGCGGCACGTAGCTGGTTGCCGCTGGTCTGTTCCAACGCATGCTCAATCAGTGGTTTCTCAAAAGCAGCCAGCGCTCTGTGATAGACAGTACCCTGAGTTGGTTTTTCGCTCTCCAGCCAATTGGCTAGAACATCGCCAAAGCCCTCTCGAGGATTGGCTGAAGCTCCATCCTCAAAGATCGATCCTTCTCCAACAAAATCCACGACAGCCGTAGCATTGATAGCGTCCTCACGTGCCATCAAAGCCAGCCTGAAAACTGCATTGCGTAATTCTCGAACATTGCCACGCCAATCGCGCTTTTTCAGCTGCTCCATAGCTTCAGGGGAAAAACTTCGGCGTGGAAGCCCTTCTTCCGCGGCATTGAGCAGAAAGTGTTGCGCCAGTTCCGGGATGTCCTCGCGTCGGTCTCGCAAAGGTGGCAGCTTAATCGGAACAACATTGAGCCTGTAATAAAGGTCTTCGCGAAAAGCGCCTTCTGCAATCATTGGGCCAAGGTCACGATTGGTTGCTGCAATAATGCGAACATCAACCGCGATTTCCTGACGCCCCCCTACCCGCCGGATACGACCAGATTGAAGCGCGCGAAGCAGCCTAGTCTGTGCTTCAGCTGGCATATCCCCAATCTCATCGAGAAATAGTGTTCCACCATTGGCTTGTTCAAATTTTCCAATCGCTTGCGCAATTGCGCCGGTGAATGCGCCTTTCTCATGTCCAAAAAGTTCGCTTTCGATCAAGTCACCGGGAATAGCTGCGGTGTTAACTGCCACAAACGGGCCCGTTCGACGGTCACCCAATTGGTGGATCGCTTCTGCAACCAACTCTTTGCCTGTCCCGCTTTCGCCAGTCACAAGGACAGTAAGATCATTGCGCAAGACACGCGTTATCATGCGATACACCGCCTGCATGGCTTGGCTTCGGCCTACAAGTGGAAGACCATCACCCTCCGCGCTGTTTTCTGAAGATGCGCTGACTGGAGCATCGCGCGTCCCTGCCGCCTGACAAACGGCTTGCACCAATTCGTCTAGGTCAAATGGCTTGGGGAAATATTCAAACGCCTCTCCCTCACTGGCCCGTACGGCAGTGTCGAGAGTGTTTTGCGCTGAAAGAACGATCACCGGCATATCAGGGGCCGCGCGACGCACGACATCTAAACTGGCCAGTCCATCGCCATCTTCCAACATGACGTCGGTGAGCATCACATCAAACTTTTCAGATGCGAGCAATTCGTCACGCTGTGAGATTTGAGTGCAATGCGCGATGCTAAAGTTATCATCCTCCAACGCGGCAATAATCACAGTGGCAATGGCGTTGTCATCTTCGACGAGAAGAATATTCGCGGTTGACGCTTTAGCCGCACTCATATCACGCTATCCTTTGCCAGAAGCCTGAGGAAGGTGCAGTCTGAAATGCGTGAGGCCCGCGCGCGCATCGCGTTCATGACCAATGCTGCCATTCATATCGCGAACTAGCTTTCGTACCAATGCAAGGCCAAGTCCTTGTCCTGATTGCTTCGAAGACACAAATGGTTCGAAAACATGATCGCGCATCTTGGGATCCACCCCGGCCCCATTGTCGCTCACGGTGATCTCTATTGGCAAACGCACTGACCGTCCCAAACGCATCGCGCTGAAAGCCAAACCGCTTACGAAACGGGTCTGAACGATAACTCGACCAGGATCGCCATCATGGTGATTAGCAATCGCAGCGTCACGCGCGTTTGATACTAAGTTGATCAAAACTTGTTCAAGAGCATCGCGATTAGCCAACACCGGCGGCAGGGAAGGATCGAACTCCTCAGTAATAAGTACCGATGCATCGCCAGACGCTCTTGTTATAGCCAGAGCCGAACGCACCGCTTCGTGCAAATTGCAAGGGGCAACTGGATCGGTTTGAGAGCTGCCCAATTGCTGCATGCGATCAATCAAACGAGCTATCCTGTCCACTTCATCGGTAATCATCCGCGCGAGCGACTTATCTTTATGGGGCAATTTGCGTGCAGCAAGTTGGGCTGCCCCTCGGATTGCAGCAAGAGGGTTTTTAATCTCATGCGCAAGGATGGACGGTGCGCCTACATTTTCACCGGCTCCTTCATCGTAACTCACATCCTCATGCCCAACTTCAGACATTGTCACCACACGCCAACCAGTGTTACTGGAAAGCGGAGAAACGGTTAAGTTCACGCTCATCTCTTTGCCATCGATACCAATGACCAAATCACGCGCAACAAGCGCTGCTTCCGTATCTTCAAGGCGGCTAATCACTCGTGGGTCAGAAATTCCGAACGTCCGTGCGACCGGCTTACCTACTAGCCTCCGCTCGCTTTTGCCCAGCATGTTTTCAGCGGCGTGGTTTACTTCTGCTATTAGGCCTTCTGCATCGACCAGTACGACTGCAAATATGCAGCCCGATAATTGGTCACGGGCACTGGGCCTTTGACGGTTTTCTTCAACTTCAGTGGACCCTGCCATGCTCGATCCTGAGAGTGTCTTTGAATCCGAAGCTGCCATCATGCTGCACGGCGATTCAAGAATGGCTCGTAGAATCGTGAAATTTCGCCAAGCACTTCTTGAGGATCATCAATGAAATTCGCTTTGTTACGAAATTCCGCTGAACCGTGCATACCTTTGGTATACCAACCGAGATGCTTGCGAGCGATTTTGGTGCCCACATTTCGCCCATAGTGATCGAGCATCCGCTCGTAGTGTTCAATCAGAGTAGCGTATTGCTGATCGAAACTAGGCGTTGCGATGCTTTCACCGGTGCGCCACCAATGCATGACCTGTCCAAGCAGCCAGGGTTTGCCATAAGCTCCCCGACCAATCATCAGACCATCTGCACCTGATTGCTCAAGCGCTGTTGCAGCATCATCAATGGTGCAAATGTCGCCATTGACGATCACGGGAATGGAAACGGCATCCTTTACCTTTCGAATGAAGGACCAATCAGCGCTGCCTTTATACATCTGATTGCGTGTTCGGCCGTGGACAGTGATCATTTTAACGCCAAGGTCCTCGGCGATCCGGGCCATTTCTGGGGCGTTTAGGCTTTGGTGGTCCCAACCCATACGCATTTTAACAGTCACCGGCACATTGACTGCTTTGACGGTCGCTTCCATCAGCTTTGTGGCAAGCGGCACTTCCCGCATAAGAGCCGAACCAGCAAGTTGACCTACGACCTTTCGAACAGGACAGCCGAAATTGATATCAATGATGGCCGCACCATTATCTTCTTGCAGTTTAGCTGCTTCTCCCATGCTTACTGGGTCACAGCCAACCAATTGCATCGATACAGGCTCTTCGGTCTTATCCCACTCCGCTTTCTGCACCGATTGACGCGTTTCGCGGATAGCCGCCTCGCTCGCGATCATTTCTGTGACGTTCAGACCCGATCCAAAGCGGCGCACCAAAGTGCGAAACGGCATATCGGTCACGCCCGTCATCGGCGCGAGGATCACGGGATCATTGATCGTGACAGGGCCAATTTGGATCGGCTTTAGTGCCGGTGGAGAGGGTAAAGAGGTCATGGAAAAGGTGTTGCCTAAATATTGTGCAGCGCCTTAGTGGATTGCGCTAGCCCCGTCCAGACCGTAAGCGGCTCGCACTATGACGGACAGCGCATGCCTTCCCTCTTTTGCCGCCATCGTTGTTGCGGCTGGCAAGGGCCTGCGCGTGGGCGGCGATACACCGAAACAGTTCCGCAACTTTCGCGGCACGCCGCTTATCCGGCATTCAGTTGAGACCCTTATGAGCGCAGGTGCGGACCCACTGATTGTTGTGGTTGCCGAGGATGCTCAGTCATTCGCGCAAGACGCGCTTTCAGGTTTGTCGGGAATATCCTTCGCAATTGGCGATACGACGCGGCAAGGATCCGTGCGCAATGGGTTAGAGGCGCTCAAAAAGGCGACGCCGCAACGCGTGTTGATCCACGATGCGGCGCGCCCTGATCTGCCTTTGGAAGTTATTGAAAGACTGTTAGATGCTTTAGGCACTCACCCAGGCGCTATCCCTGCCCTGCCCGTGGTGGATAGTCTTGCAATAGCAGGCGCCGACGCGACCATGTCGGGCAAAGCGGATCGCGAAACCTTGAGACGTGTTCAAACACCGCAAGCTTTTAAGTTTGAGGATATTCTAAGGGCCCACCAGAACTGGGATGGCGCGCTCGATGCAGGAGATGATGCACAAGTTCTCAAAGCAATGGGAGGTTCAGTTGCACTGGTCCAAGGCGATGAACGATTGAAAAAGATCACATTTGCAGAAGACTTGATGGATCAGAGCGCCCTCCCCGCCTTTCGCATTGGCCAAGGATACGATGTTCACCGCCTTGAAGAAGGTGAGGAACTCTGGCTTTGTGGGATTAAGTTGGAACACACGCATGGCCTTGCAGGACATTCCGATGCCGACGTAGCGCTGCATTCCATCACGGATGCAGTTCTGGGCGCTATCGGCAATGGAGATATTGGAACTCACTTTCCGCCAAGCGATCCTCAATGGGCGGGCGCACGGTCTTCTCAATTCTTGGAACATGCTGTCAATCTAGCAGTGGAAGCGGGATATGGCATCGGCAACATCGACCTCACCATCATCTGTGAAGCTCCGAAGATCGGCCCCCACCGCCTTGCAATGCGCAAAAGCGTCGCGGAAATAGCTCGCATCGATGAAGCGAGTGTTAGTATTAAAGCAACGACCACCGAAAGACTTGGATTTACTGGACGCGGCGAAGGTATTGCTGCCCAAGCTATTGTTTCTGTGCAACGCCTCTAATCAACTAAAAGAGTACTCCACAATGAAGCTTCCATTAATTGCTCCTGCACTTGCACTTGCTGCGCTAGGTACTGGGCAGACGGCTCAAGCGCAGCAAAGCTGCATCGCGCCTGAAGATGTGACCGACATGGTCACGTATATCGTGCCGCTGGCATTTGATGCAGCCATGCAGACGTGCGACGCCCAGTATGAAGCCAGCGGCTTCATGAAGACGAAAGGCGATGCATTTGCAGATCGCTTTCGCGCAAAGCAAGATGCCGCTTGGCCCGGCGCCTATCGGCTAGGCAAGCAAATGATGGCAACAAGAGCCGCTGAGCGAGCTGGAGAAGGCGACGCAGCGGATGCGGGTATGATCGAGCTGATCGACCAAATGCCGGACGATCAAGTTCGCCCATTCGTTGATGGATTTATACAGCAAGTGATCTCTTCTGAGATTAAGCCAGATACTTGCAGCAATATTGAGCGCGGACTGGCGCTGTTGTCGCCACTTCCGGTCGAGAACACATCTGGACTGGTCACGTTTGTACTTCAAATGACGGGCGTCAAAGACCCTCAAATTTGCCCGGCCTGACTCTAAGATGACATCTTCCCTCTTGCCTCAGGATATTGCTGACCTCGCAGCGCGTGTCGTTACCGAGAATCGCAACGCTGGCCGAATGATCGCCACTGCCGAAAGCTGCACGGGCGGCCTGGTTGCTGGCGCGATCACCGAAATTGCCGGATCATCCGCAGTGCTCGATCGCGGTTTCGTGACCTATTCAAACGAAGCTAAGATGGAATCGCTCGGCGTCAGTCAGGACATAATCGAAACATTCGGAGCGGTCTCGATTGCGTGCGTATGGGCCATGGCGACGGGGGCGTTGCAGCGTTCTAACGCAGATGTCGCCGTTGCGGTCAGCGGCGTTGCGGGACCCGGCGGAGGTACTCAATTAAAGCCTGTGGGAACTGTCGTGTTTGCGCGTGCTTACCGAAATCAGGATGGGGAACCTGAAGGCGAGTTAAAGCACTTTGATGGCGGTCATGGCCCGGATGGACGCGCCACTATCCGGCATCAGGCGACGCTTTGTGCGCTTGAATTGCTGCTGCCATAAAGTTCAAATGCACGTTGCTCGAACGCGGCAACCATTTTGCGAAAAGCTCGGTCGATATATTGACCAGCGAGCCGCTCAAAAATGCGGCTCTTGAAAGTAAAATCAACTTTGAAGTCAATTTCGCAATCATTCGGGCCAAGCTCGCGAAAACGCCAGACATTGTCGAGATCACTCAACGGGCCATCAACATAATGCACCGCGATCTCATTCGGGCGAGATTTCGCCACTTTCGATGAAAAACTCTCCCGGATACCTTTGAAACCCACCACCATATCAGCGAGCATTTCAGTCTCCGAATTAGATTTAACTCTAGTCGCTACAACCCAAGGCAGAAACTTTCCGTAATGCTGAACGTCAGCAACGAGATCGAACATCTGCTCTGCACTGTAGGGCAAACTGCGAGTTTCATGGATTGATGGCATTTAAACGCTCAAACGGTCTTTCTTGCGCAGCTTTTCCTCTCGCGCGGCCTTCATAACCGCAAAGTCATCTCCCGCGTGGTAGCTTGAACGGGTTAACGGGCTTGAGGCAACTTGAAGGAAGCCCTTGGCACGGGCAATCGAACCGAAAGCATCAAACGCTTTGGGTGTAACGAACTCTTCGACCGCCGCGTGCTTTGGCGTGGGCTGGAGGTATTGTCCCATGGTGATGAAATCGACTTCGGCGCTGCGCATATCGTCCATTACCTGATGAACTTCCAAACGCTCTTCTCCAAGGCCAAGCATTATCCCTGATTTGGTGAAAATCAGCGGATTGTGCGATTTTACCTCTTCCAGCAGTCTGAGCGATGCGTAGTAACGCGCGCCGGGACGGATCGTGGGGTAAAGTCGGGGTACCGTTTCAAGGTTGTGATTGTAGACGTCCGGTCCAGCCTCGCAGATCGCTTCGACAGCGGGGCGCATCTTACCCCGGAAATCGGGCGTGAGAATTTCGATGGTGGTGTCGGGTGTATTGCGGCGGAGCGCTTCGATCACCTTCACAAACTGCGAAGCGCCGCCATCGGGCAAATCATCGCGATCTACGCTAGTGATGACGATGTGCTTCAGGCCCATCTTGGCCGCTGCAATCGCCGTATTTTCAGGCTCCATCGGATCAACCGCGCGCGGCATACCTGTTTTCACATTACAAAACGCACAGGCCCTCGTGCACACATCACCCAAAATCATGACTGTCGCATGCTTTTGCGTCCAGCATTCCCCGATATTGGGACATGCGGCCTCTTCACAAACGGTGTTGAGATTGAGGTCACGCATAAGGCGGCGTGTTTCGTTATACCCTTCGCTCACAGGGGCGCGCACCCTGATCCAGTCAGGTTTGCGCTGCCTTTTGGGCCGTTCTTCAACCGCTGACTGCGGAGTAGGGGTATTCGCAAGGTCGTTCATGCGCACCATTTAGGCGGGGTGAGCTTCGCCCGCAAGCATGAGTAGTCTGGCAATTTGAACAAGCCATTGTGCGTGAAGCGCATTGCCAGCCTTGCCCACTTGCCCCGCCCTATGCTTAGGACATCTTTGGGAGGGATCAGTCAGTGCCAGAATTTGCCGAGTTGTTGAAAGGCTATCGCCGTTTTCGCAAAGATACATATCCGCGCCAGAAGGAACGGTTCGACCAGTCGATCACCGAAGGTCAGCATCCAAAACTGCTCGTAATTGGCTGTTCGGACAGCCGAGTGGATCCTGCGCAGATTTTCGACGTGGATCCCGGTGAAATTTTTGTTGTGCGCAATGTCGCAGCGTTGGTCCCCCCTTATGAGACCACTGCGGGCAAACACGGCGTCTCGGCGGCTGTTGAATACGCGGTACAGGTGCTCGAAGTCGCGCAAATCTTGGTAATGGGACATGGGCGCTGCGGCGGGTGTAAAGCGGCGCTTGATCAAAGTCTTGCCGATCATGAACCGGGTGATGGCGGGTTTGTCGCCGGCTGGATTAAGCTACTCGACGAAGCCCGCGAACCCGTTGCACGAAAGCATGGGACGCAAGGGCGCAAGGCAGAACTGGCGATGGAGTTTGCCGCAATCCGACAAAGCCTTGCAAACTTGCGCACCTTTCCATGGATCAAAACCAAGGAAGATGCCGGAATAATCAAGCTGCGCGGGGCACACTTTTCGATCAAAGAAGGCGTACTCTATTCGCTCGACGAGGAAACCGGCGAATTCCTTCCCGAGGAATAGCCGCTTGCCCTCGCCCGTCTTTGCTCCCATTTGACGGGCTATGTCACAGTCAGAATTGAAGAATATCGCACTGCTAATTGATGCAGACAACACCACACCCGATGGGATCGACCCCGTCCTCACTGTCATGGCTGAGCTAGGACAGGTGAACATCCGCCGTGCTTACGGTAACTTCGCAAAGAACAATTTGGCGCGGTGGGACACAATCACGAACAAGTTTGGCATTCGTCCCCAACAGCAATTCGACGTATCCAAAGGTAAGAACGCTACCGATATGGCTATGACGATTGATGCCATAGACCTCTTGTATCAGGGCAAGGTCGATGGTTTTGGCATCATGACGTCAGACAGCGATTTTACGCCGCTCGTCACTCGTCTGCGGCAAGATGGTATCCTTGTTTATGGGTTTGGTGAGGCAAAAACGCCCCAAGCATTCAAATCTGTTTGCACGCGATTCATCGACATCAAGAAATTGATCGATGGGTCGAACGAAGCCAAGTCTGCAAAATCGAGTGACACGCAGGCTTTAGCATCGGAAGAAATTGACGACGACCTTCGCGATCTGCTGATAAACGCATACAAAGCCAGCAGGCGCGACAAAGATGGCTACGCAAAACTGTCCGAAGTTGGACAGCGCGCGGGAAACCGTTCCAGTTTCGACACTCGAAATTACGGCTTTGCGCGCCTATCAGAGCTGATGGAAAAGCTCCCCTATTTCGACATCGATCGGAGGGAAAACGTTGTTGTGGTCAAACGCAAACAATAGACGCACACAAAAAAGGCGCTGCAGAGCATTGTCCGCAGCGCCTTTTTGGCATGAGATTGAAGCTTAGATCCTAGCCGCCCGTTAGTTCTTGCAGAGTTGGCGTTTGCGTTGTCGCTGCGGGGCTTTGCGCTTCGGCATATGCGGTCCATAGCCTTGCTATTGGCGCGCGATTGCCTTCAACCTTGCCGAAGGTTTCAAGAGCCGCTGCAAAGTCACCTTGGCTCGCCTGAGCAATGCCTAGTCGTGTCATAGCCTCAGCAGCGTCAACGCCCGACATAGTCAATGCCTTCGTGTAAAACTCAATGGCTTTGCCATATTCACCATAGCTCAGGAAGGCACTCGCCGCGGCTGTCACGGTGCGAAGCTGTGCGGTTCCTTTGCGAGCGTCAGCTTCCAATGCGGGAAGTTCAGCCCGGTCACTAGCAATCCTACCATTGGCTGTTTCAAGCGACTCGGTAAGGTAGGAATTGTCGCGCGAAACATCGCCAGATGCGTAACCTGCTTCGATGACGTCCTTCACCTCTTTAGGCAGTCGGCGAGCATCAGCGGCCTCGACATAATAGTCGTAATCCGCAGCATCCTTGAGCGCATCCACTTTCCGACTAAGGCGGAAAAGATCGAGCAGTTCCTGATTTTCAAATTCATTGAGGTTACGAGTCAAGTTGACCGCATCCTTCCAGTTTGCTGGACTTGGGTAATCACCAATCCAGCCAAGAACGAAATCATAGACTTGCGGAGTGATTTCGTTGTTATACCCGACTTGAATTCCTCGGCGATACCAGTTGTCTGGCACTTCAGAACCGGCTGCTTTTCGAGCTTTGATCGCGTCATTGAGGAATGCCAGTCCTTCAACATTCTGCTCAGCAGAGAAGAAGTTTTCGGCCATCAAAATCTGAAGATCAGACGAACTCACAGTTTCGGAGCTGAAGTTCAGATTGATTGCTTGCTGCAAGTAGTTGCGCGCTTTGCCAAAATCACCCGCCGCATTCGCAAGTTGGTAGGCGATGAAGTTGAAGCGAGGCACGCGATCAAATGCAACCTTCCCACTTCCTAGCATCAGCTCCATGCCTTGCAGTTGCATTGCGCGATCCTGCGCGCCGACACCAGCATTAAACATCATCCCGCCAAGAGCGTTCTTGTCATCTGAAGTAACAGCCAGCGAAGTGAGAGCCATAATCTGCGGTTTGAGTGCGGCTGCATCAGCGCCTTCGGCCTTAAGCGCCTCATCAATGGGGCTGTAAGCGGCCACAAACTCTTTCGTATAGTCTGGCTTATCAGACTTTTTCTTCTTATCTTTCTTGCGCTGCGCATGAGCTTCAGCAGGCATCAGTGCTGTTGCGACAATGGCAGAGCCTGATGCGAGCGCAATGGCAAATGCCAGGCCTGAAAACGGCTTACGCACGGTCGAAATGGTCATTAGGGGTGTCCTCCATACAGGTTGTAACGATGCCCGCTCTTGTCGCGGCGGGGCTTTAGCATTGTTCCGGCCACACTTTTGGACGCGGAATGTGACATTTGCAATTCTTCCTAGTTCAAACGGTCTGAATGGCCTTTGAATGGTGCACCGTCGTTGATGTAACAGTGAGTTAAGTGGCAACACGGACTGGATCGAGTGATCGCCCCAGCAGATGTGGAAAACGCTCTAGTTGTTCCCATCTTGTTTGCCATGTTCGGTGGTAAGTTATCCCCTGCACGCCTATCGTATCTTACATTGATGATTTTATAAAACGAGCGTCCCTTTGAGTGATATTGACACCGTAGAAAACACGCCCCCGGGAATGCCGGGAGATTTCGAGCGCGTCGACATCGTAGATGAGATGAAGACCAGCTACCTCGACTACGCGATGAGCGTGATCGTCAGCCGGGCTTTGCCTGATGTGCGCGATGGCTTAAAACCGGTGCACAGGCGCATTCTGTTTGCCAGTAAATTGGGAAATTTTGTCGCTGGGCGTCCCTACGTGAAATCGGCCAAAATTGTTGGCGATGTCATGGGCGATTTTCACCCTCACGGTGACAGCGCAATCTACGATGCCTTGGCCCGCCTCACACAAGACTGGTCAATGCGGGTGCCGCTGGTCGATGGTCAGGGCAATTTTGGTTCGATGGACCCTGATCCGCCAGCGTCTATGCGGTACACAGAAGCGCGCTTGGCACGGGTTGCTGATACGCTGCTTGATGATCTCGACAAAGATACTGTCGACTTCGTCGATAACTACGATGGCCGCAAGCAAGAGCCAGCAGTTCTACCAGCGCGCTTTCCCAATCTTCTCGTCAACGGTGCGGGCGGTATCGCAGTTGGGATGGCGACCAATGTGCCGCCGCATAATCTGGGCGAAGTCATCGATGGTTGCTTTGCTTTCATGGATAACCCCGCGATCACTTCGGAAGAGCTGATCGAATACATTCCGGGGCCTGATTTTCCCACCGCTCCGCTGATCTTAGGCACGAGCGGCGCGAAGTCGGCTTATACGACTGGACGCGGATCAATCTTGATGCGCTGTCGGCACGAGATTGAAACACGTTCTGGTGACAAAGAGAGTATCGTCTTCACCTCGATCCCCTATCAAGTTGGAAAATCCGGCTTGGTCGAAAAAATCGCTGATGCTGCAAAAGAAAAACGGATTGAGGGCATTTCGGACATTCGCGATGAATCGTCGCGCGAAGGTGTCCGGGTTGTCGTCGATTTGAAGCGTGACGCCACGGCAGAAGTGGTGCTTAACCAGATCTGGCGACACACGCCTGCACAATCCAGTTTCCCAGCGAACATGCTTGCCATTCGTGGTGGCCGACCTGAAACGTTGATGCTGCGCGATTTCATTCAGGCGTTTATACAGTTCCGCGAAGAAGTCATAACAAGGCGCACCAAGTTTGAGCTCGCTAAAGCGCGTGACAGAGCGCACATCTTGCTCGGGCTTGTTGTCGCAGTTTCTAACCTTGATGAAGTCGTCGCTATCATTCGAGGTGCGCCCAACCCGGCGACTGCGCGTGAGCGATTGCTCGCTAAAGAATGGCCGATTGGCGATATAGCGCAATACATCAAGCTGGTTGAAGCGATTGAGCCGAGCGCAGATCAAGAAGGGGGAACGTACAACCTTTCCGTTATCCAGGTGAAAGCTATTCTGGAACTGCGGCTTCATCGCCTTACAGCCCTTGGCAGAGATGAAATTGGCGATGAGCTTAAAGAGCTTGCAGCCCAAATCGAAGAATTGCTCTCAATTCTAGCTGACCGCGTGAAACTATACGCTGTGATGCGCGAAGAGCTTGAGGAAATCCGCGCGACCTATGCAACGCCTCGCGTTTCGGAAATCGCGCCCGCGTGGGATGGTCTCGACGATGAAGATCTGATCGAGCGCGATGAGATGGTCGTCACTGTCACTCACGATGGTTACATCAAACGCACTGCGCTCTCCACTTTCCGCGCGCAAAACCGCGGTGGCAAAGGCCGTGCGGGCATGTCCACCAAGGATGAGGATGCGATTGCCGAAATGTTCGTCACATCGACGCACACCCCGGTCCTATTCTTCTCTACGGCTGGTAAGGTCTATCGCCTCAAGGTGTGGAAACTGCCTGAAGGCGGCCCGGCAACGCGTGGGCGTCCCATAGTCAACATGCTGCCAAGTCTAGATGAGGGAGAGACAATCCGCACAGTTCTCCCATTGCCCGAAGACGAAAGCGAATGGGGTGCGTTGTCAGTCGTATTTGCCACTGCCAAAGGAAGCGTGCGTCGCAACTCAATGGATGCCTTCACCAATATTCCCTCAAACGGGAAATTTGCGATGAAGTTTGATGAAGCAAGCGAAGACAGGCTGATCGGCGTGGCCCTGCTTGAAGAAGGCGATGACGCATTACTTGCAACTCGTATGGGCAAAGTCATTCGCTTTGCGGGCGAGGATGTCCGCGAATTCACATCGCGCACCTCAACCGGGGTAAGAGGGATGAAATTCAAGGAGGAAGGCGACGAAGTTGTCTCCCTTTCTATTCTAGCAGGTGGATCAGCCACACCAGAAGAGCGCGACGCTTATCTCAGAGTCGCCCCTTGGAAAGCAGATGATGATGCCCCTGCCCTGTCCGAAGACCATGCGCGCATGGCAGAAGAAGAGCAGTTCATTCTTACCGTTTGCGCCAATGGCTATGGAAAAGTCTCCAGTGCGTACGAATATCGGCGCGCTGGACGCGGCGGCATGGGGATCACCAACATCGACAATATTGCTCGCAATGGCCCTGTTGTAGCGAGTTTCCCTGTGACTTCCGGTGAACAGCTCATGCTTGTCACTGACCAAGCCAAATTGATCCGCATCGGCCTCGACAGTCTTCGCGTGATGGGTCGAAACACTGCTGGTGTTCGTCTGTTTACCGTCGGCAAAAACGAGCAAATCGTCAGCGCGGTGAAAATTGAAGAGCCCGAGGAAGACGAGGAACAGGCGGTCGAAGCCACAGACGAAGGCGGAGAAACACCTGAAACCCAAGCGCCGGCTGACGAAGAGAATAGCAGCGCCCCCGAATAACATGACGCGGCGTTTGGTCCTGTGAGACAGTCGCTAATTCGGGCTCTAGCGGTGATAACTACCGCCAAAGCCTCTCTGGCATACAATAGCGCCATGATTGCGTAACGCTAAAGCTGCAACTAAATGCCGCTCATATGGCACATGATGTACACATAATCGGCGGCGGGCTCGCTGGGTCAGAAGCTGCTTGGCAATTGGCGCAGCGCGGCGTCAAAGTTCGCTTGTCTGAAATGCGTGGTAGCGGCGAAATGACACCAGCGCATCAGACGGATGGATTGGCTGAACTGGTGTGCTCCAACAGCTTTCGATCAGACAATGATGAAAGCAATGCGGTCGGATTGCTTCACCATGAGATGCGGGCACTCGATTCTATCGTGATGCGGGCAGGTGAAGTTGCACGGGTTCCCGCAGGCAGCGCAATGGCGGTGGATCGCGATGTTTTTTCAGCTGAAGTGCAAAAGGCTCTCTACGAGCACCCCAATATCGAAATCGTACGAGAACGGGTCGATACGCTGCCCACACAAGGGCTCACAATCGTTTCGACAGGCCCCCTGACTGCAGCCAATCTTGCGCAAAGCATCGTTGCCGCAACGGGCGAGGAGCGACTTGCTTTTTTTGACGCTATTGCGCCCATTATCCACCGCGACAGTATCGATATGTCGAAATGCTGGATCCAATCGCGCTGGAACAAAACCACAGAGGCTTCCAATGCGGATGGCGATTACATTAATTGCCCAATGACAAAGGAGCAATACCTCGCCTTCCATCAAGGGCTGTTGGATGGAGAAAAGTCAGACTTTAAGGAGTGGGAAAAAGACACGCCCTACTTCGATGGCTGCATGCCTATTGAGGTCATGGCGTCACGCGGCGTCGAAACCCTGCGTTATGGCCCAATGAAAGGTGTGGGCCTTGATAATCCTTTTGAGCCGACCGAAGAGCATCCCCAAGGCACCTGGCCCTATGCCGTTGTGCAGCTGCGCCAGGACAATAAGCTGGGCACGCTTTGGAATATGGTCGGCTTTCAAACGAAACTGAAGTACGGGGCGCAAGTTGAGCTGTTCAGGACCATTCCGGGGTTAGAAAATGCCGAATTTGCTAGGCTTGGCGGGCTCCATCGCAACACCTTCCTCAATTCCCCAGAGGTTCTTGATCGCCAATTGCGACTGAAAGCGGCTCCAAATATCCGTTTTGCAGGGCAAGTTACAGGATGCGAAGGATACGTCGAAAGCGCGGCAATCGGCCTTGTCGCTGGCATGATGGCCGCATCAGAGCTTGCAGGTAAAGACTGGCTACCCCTGCCCGCTACTACGGCAATGGGCGCATTGCTAAGCCATATTACAGGCGATGCGGAGGCTGAGACATTCCAGCCAATGAATGTGAATTTCGGCCTGTTCCCCCCCCTCCATGAGGTAAAGAAGAAACAGCGCAAGCAAGCCTACACTGATAGAGCCAAAGCCGACCTTGCCGCATGGATCGCCGCTTCACGCGAGGCTGTGCTAGCTTAGAAAAGCCTAGCCTAGCATTTGCAGGCAGGTTTCTTCGGCTTTCGCTTGGGCGCAGTCGTTGCAAATTCTGTAGGCGTCAGTTTCCCATTGCCGTTGGCATCCGCTTTTTGGAAACGGTCGGATGTCGACACAGCCCATTCCTCGAATGTGAGCAAATTGTTGCCGTCCTTGTCCAATTTACGAAAAGCATCTGAGCGTGTCGATAGCATCTCATTGCGCGTAATCTCGCGGTCGCGATTGCGATCATAACGGTAAAAACGACGTTCCTCGCGCGTTAGCTCGCTCGCCTCTGGGGGTGCAGGCCCAACCATCTCGCCCGGATCGGCTTCTGGCAACTCTTCAGGCAGAGGCGCAGCAATCTCTGGTTCGGGCGGTGGCGGGGCGTTCTGCTCTACCTGGGCACGGCCTTGCCACCAGAAGACCCCCACACTTGCTAGGAGAAGTCCTGCAAACAATCCTAATACCGCTTGACGGATCCTCGCCTCCCCACCCAAATTACCGATAAGGACGGTAGCGGGGCGGCCAATCTTGCTCGAATTACAGTCCTGTAATCGCTGCGCGGATTGCGACAAGCGAAGCTCCGCGGCCTTCCATCAATGGTCTACCACCGCGTTCTAGAGCGCGGCGGCCCAGCGCTCCGATCACAGCGATTCCCTTCGCATGGCGCGGCAATCGCAATCTCCCCAAGGCTCGATCACGGGCGAGATCAATAAGGATTTCTCGCTCCTCCAGCAGTGTAACTTTCGAAGCAAGATCAGCAAGCGCCCAATGCCAGGCAGCATCTGCGATACCGAATTGGGCAGAATCTGCCGCTTCCAATTCAAAAACGGAAGTAAGGGCATCACGCCGACCATTAGCAAACGCAATCGCATCCTCAGCTGCCAATGGTGGATCGCTCAGCAGATGTTCCCATGCATCGACAAGCGGCAGCAAGGATGAGGCGCGACTTTGCCAATGCTCTTTAACGCCATCGAGAACGTGATCCCCGTTCGGCCAATCGATCTCGTCCTTCACTAGCGTTTCACGCCACCAAGCAAGTCGCATTTGCCCCAGCATGGGCTCAGTCGTCGCGCTCACCAATCGGCCAAGCCGTAAGTCGAGCTCGAAAAACACCCTTAGCGGATCGCGCAAGGGCACTTGCGTGTAAGCAAGTGCCAGCTTGGCCTCATCAGGCAACGGTTCTGCGGTGTCTTCAATCACTAAATGCAGCGCCTGCGAGGCAAGACAAGAGTTTGTCAAGCTTTGTAACATAGGGATGCAGGAAGCAGGCAGTCGTTTGGGCTTCCTCGACTTTAATCGTTTCTTAACCATCACCGTTCGCAATGCAGTTACCTGCTCGCGTTACGCCCGGCGGGCATAAGTATTTTTCCGTTCAGGCTCATGATGAGCCAATGCAGAAGGACCGTTCCCCATGGGCACGCAACCAACACAGCGCAGCACTTTCTTGCGCACTTTGCGGGATGACACATCCGCAAACACCATTGTGATCGCAGCAGCTGCGCTGATCCCGTTGATTGGCATGGTTGGCGGCGCGGTGGATTCTTCGCGTTACTACATGGCAGCTTCGCGTCTTCAGGCCGCTTGTGATGCCGGCGCATTGGCTGCACGGCGTGCAATGCCGACGGACTCTTTTGAAGCGCAACACCGCCAGATCGGTGAGAACTTCTTCGATCAGAACTATCCAGACGGTACTTTTGGGCTCGCAAACCTCAACCGTGCCTTCACCGCCGACAGTGACGGCATGGTCACTGGAACCGCCACAGGCGAGCTGCCGACCAGCCTTATGGGGGTTTTTGGTTATGAAGAGTTCGATCTTTCCGTGAGTTGCACGGCAGAGATCAACATTTCGAATACGGACATCATGTTTGTGCTGGATACGACAGGCTCAATGGGCAGCACATTGGGAAGCGGAACGCGACTCTCCGCGCTGCAAGATGCGGTTATGAACTTCTACGATACAGTAGAATTGGCAACTTCTGACAGTGCTCAAGTCCGGTACGGCGTGGTGCCATACGCCCAGCTTACCAATGTCGGCGGCGCAATTCCCACGCAATTCATGGCCAACACGCACACCTATCAATCACGCGCAGCCGAATTCGAGCTAGAGGAACGGGAAATCACGACTCTTGGTGATTGGGAATTCCATCAAGCGAACTTCATTCGCGTAAGACAGCAAAGCAAAGGCGACTTTCTTCGCAGAGAAGTAACTCAAACCATCAGCAATATCGGCAACAACAATTGCAGACGCCGGAAACCTTCAAAACGACTTGAATACGTCGATGAGCTTGGCCCGTATGGCTATGTAAACCAATGGGTTAATGGTGATACTCGCCGTACTCGTTATGATGACGATAACGAAGACATTTTGATCTTCGAAGGTTTCGCACAATTCAATCGGAATGGCGGTGGCAGGGCCCGCCGGTGCGAAATTGGGTACAATGTGTATCGCGGTCAAGGCGCGGCACTTTGGGATCTGATCGAAAAACGCGCGACCGAAACTGAGATCGAAGAGGTCATCGAATTTGACCGTTGGGTTTATCGTCCCGTTGATTTGGCCAACCCGCCAGACAACAACAAGGATGGCGACACAAACATCACCGAAAGACCGAGCTGGGATCAGGTGAATCTGGCGACGCTTTACGACGACAACCGGATCGATATGCCGATTGGCGAGCAAGGCGCCATGACCACCGTCACATGGGATGGATGTGTTGAAGAAGCTCAGACGGTCCGCTCTGAAACCTACAGTCCTGTACCTACGGGTGCTTTTGACCTCGACATCAATTTAATTCCTACGACGGAAGAGCAAAGATGGAAACCGGTCCTTCGCGATGCGGTATGGCGCCGGGAAAATGGCAGCGGAAACACCACAAGCTGGTTGTATCAAACCGGAAACGAAAGGCGTGCTAACTCCTATGCCTGTCCACAAGCTGCATTCCGCCTCACGGACATAAGCCGTGGCGACCTTCAGACTTATGTTAATAGCCTGACCGCAAATGGCTTTACATATCACGATGTGGGTATGATCTGGGGTGCACGCTTCATTTCGCCGCAAGGGATCTTTGCAGCAGACAACGATTCAGCTCCAAACGGAGATGCGATTGCGCGGCACATTGTCTTCATGACCGATGGTAGACTGGTCATGAATACTGAAGGATACGGTGCTTACGGCATTGAATGGTGGGATCGCCGCGTAACAAGCAACGGAGACGGTACCGCTGCATTCAACCGACATGCTGCGCGTTTCCAGGCCGCTTGTGCAGCAGCCAGAAACGAGAACATCACTGTTTGGACTGTGGCGTTCGGCACCCCGCTTGATCAGAACCTGATTGATTGCGCTTCGCCAGGCCGTGCTTACTCTGCCAACAGCGCGGACGCTCTCAACAACGCATTCCAGGAAATCGCTCAGAAAATCGCAGCGCTGAGGCTGACATCATGATCGAGAGCAACACTTCATGCAGTGCATTTCTTAAGAATGCACGACGTGACGAGCGTGGAGCGACACTGACCGAGTTTGGTTTGGTCGCTCCCATCCTCTGTGTGTTAATCATGGGCATTTTTGACATGGCTCACACCCAGTACACAGCATCTTTGGTGAACGGCGCAATGCAAAATGCGGGCCGCAATTTGACGCTGGAATCTGCGGGCAGCCAAGAGGGCTCCATTGACCAAAGGGTAATTGATCAGGTCAGATCCGTTACTCCTTCTACGGCAGACGTTCAGCTGAGAAAGCTATCACACTTTGACTTTAGCGATATTGGCGAAGTCGAAGAATTCACCGACACCAATGGTGATGGGACGTGCAATAATGGTGAGCCATTCGTCGACGCCAATGACAATGGCACTTGGGACCAAAACCGTGGGCAAGAAGGCATAGGCGGCGCACGTGATGCTGTGTTGTACACCGCGGTAGTGACCTATCCGCGTCTGTTCCCGATGGCTGGCCTGATTGGATTGCCTGAGGACGTCGAGCTTTCCGCATCAACGGTGCTTCGTAACCAGCCTTATGATGAGCAACAGCAGCGTGACTTTGTGGAGAATTGTACGTGACGCCATCCTTCAAAAAACTGCGTACAAGGCTCGCATCCAGCACCGCATTTGCAAAGGAACTCGCTAGAGACAATTCAGCTCTTGCGATGGTGGAGTTTGCGTTCACGCTTCCCATCATCTTGGCGCTTGGTATGCTGGGAGCGGAAACTGCAAATTACGTCGTCACGCACATGAAGATCAGCCAGGTCGCTATGCAGGTCGCAGATAGCGCGTCGCGTGCAGGCGAACAGGGTGTGCTTGCCGAACAGCAATTGTTCGAAGAAGACGTCAACGATGTGTTTATCGGTGCGGAAAGGCTGGGTGATCGGTTCGACATCATGGGCCGTGGCAGGATCATCTTGTCCAGTTTGCAGACTTACGATCCAGACCCGAGTGACACCGTCGAAGAGTGGAACCAAGAAATCAGATGGCAGCGTTGCCGGGGTGCCAAAAACCATGTCTCGTCTTACGGTGTGGCTGGCGATGGTTCTACAGACGATACGTTTCCAGGCATGGGCGAAGCCGGTTCTGAAATCACGGCTTCTCCGGGCACAGCTGTTATGTTTGTGGAGATTTCCTACACATACAGAGCGCTGACACCGTTTGATTTTCTTGACGGTCGCGAGATTGACTACACTGCGGCCTTTAACGTCCGCAACAATCGCGATTTGCGGCAAATCTACAACAACACCCCGCCCGATCCAGTCGCTAATTGCGCTGTTTTTTCAGCAACATAAGCAATCCGTGGCCTAACAGTTAGAGCGCGCGACCTATTCGGTTCGCGCGCTCTTCTGCTTACAAATTCAGGGTATTCAGGCGTAGCATACCTTCTTGACGGCGGTTACGATCCGCTCTGCATCAATCAACGCAAGCTTTTCGAGATTGGCCGCATAAGGCAGAGGTACATCCTCATTGCACACCCGCAAAACCGGTGCGTCCAAATCATCGAAGCCCTCCTCCATACACAGCGAGATGATCTCACTCGCTATAGAGCAAGTCGGCCATCCTTCTTCGGCGACCACCAACCTATTGGTCTTTGCAAGGCTTGTTAGCACCGCCTGTTTGTCCAATGGACGCAGGGTGCGAAGGTCAATGACTTCAGCATTGATGCCCTCGCCTGCAAGTGTCTCAGCCGCTTCCAATGCCATGCCAACGCCAATTGAATAGCTGACGATCGTCACGTCGGATCCCTCTCGCATGGTGCGCGCTTTACCAATGGGGAGGACATAGTCTTTAATGTCCGGCACATCAAAGCTGCGGCCATAGACCAGCTCGTTTTCAAGAAAGACGACCGGATCTTCGGACTGAATTGCAGCTTTCAGCAACCCCTTTGCATCGGCGCTATCATAAGGAGCAATAACGATCAGGCCGGGCACGCTTGCATACCAGGGGCCGTAATTCTGGCTGTGCTGCGCGCCGACACGGCTTGCTGCGCCATTGGGACCGCGGAATACAACCGGGCAACGCATTTGCCCCCCGGACATATAATTGGTTTTGGCCGCTGAATTGATGATGTGGTCAATCGCCTGCATGGCAAAGTTGAATGTCATGAACTCAACCACTGGACGAAGGCCACCCATTGCCGCACCGGCCCCAATACCGGCAAAACCGTACTCGGTTATTGGCGTATCAATTACGCGCTTCGGGCCAAACTCATCGAGCAGACCTTGCGTGACTTTATAGGCGCCTTGATACTCAGCAACCTCTTCACCCATCACAAAGACCCGCAGATCTTTCCGCATCTCTTCAGCCATCGCGTCGCGCAGGGCTTCGCGAACCGGGGTTGATGTGAAATTGGTGCCATCAGGTATGGCGGGGTCATTGGCAGGCTGAGATGGTGCCGCGACTGCGGGCGCTGCACTGGGCGCAAGGGTCGGTGTTGGAGCAGGCTCAGGCTGAGAAGTAGGCGGAGAAGACGCTTCCTCCCCTTCCCCTTCCAACATCGCAATTACGGTTCCAACGGCCACATTCTCTGTGCCTTCCGCCACCAGAATCTTACCAAGTACCCCGTCGTCGATGGCTTCGAATTCCATCGTCGCTTTATCGGTTTCGATCTCGGCAATGATATCACCGGGTTCGATCGTATCGCCTTCGTTTTTTAGCCATTTGGCAAGTGTACCTTCCTCCATTGTGGGAGAAAGAGCGGGCATTTTCAGTTCAATCGCCATCAGTAATTCTCCACCAAAACATCGGTGTAGAGCTCAGACGGCTCTGGTTCTGGTGAGCTTTCGGCAAAATCCGCAGCTTCGGCCACACGGGCTCGGATAGCTTTATCGATGGCTTTCAATTCCGCTTCATCATGGCCAGCTTCAATCAAAGCTTTTTTCAAGCCTTCGATTGGATCGTTCTGATCGCGCTGTTCCTGCACTTCATCTCGTGTGCGGTATTTCGCAGGGTCGGACATTGAGTGCCCGCGATAACGATAAGTGTTGAGCTCCATCAAAACGGGGCCTTTGCCCTCGCGCACATGCTTGAAAGCCACTTCAGCAGCTGCGCGCACTTCGAGCACGTCCATACCGTTCACTTCCATACCGGGGATACGGAAGGATGTGCCTCGTCGATAAAAGCGGGTTTCAGCAGATGAGCGTTTTGTTGATGTGCCCATCGCGTATTGGTTGTCTTCGACCACGAAAACGATGGGCAAGTTCCAAAGGGCTGCCATGTTGAAGGTCTCATAGACCTGGCCCTGGTTCGCGGCACCATCCCCGAAATAGGCAAGGCACAGTCCGCCATCATCATTGTATTGATGAGCAAGAGCCAATCCACCACCTAGGGCGACCTGAGCACCGACAATACCGTGACCGCCGTAAAATTTGTCCTCGGTCGAGAACATGTGCATCGATCCGCCTTTGCCTTTGGAAATGCCGGCTTCCCGCCCCGTCAGTTCGGCCATAATAACTTTGGGATCAATGCCATAGGCAAGCATGTGGCCATGATCACGGTAGCCGGTGATGACGCTATCTTTGTCGCCATCAAGCGCGGATTGCAGTCCTATCGCAACCGCTTCTTGGCCGATATAGAGGTGACAAAAGCCGCCAATTAAACCGAGACCGTAGAGCTGGCCTGCCTTTTCTTCGAACCGGCGAATGAGCAGCATCTGTTCATAAAATTCCAGCATCTGATCGCTGGTGGCAGCGAACCGTTTCGCCTTTTCAAATTCATTCTGAAGCGAGTGCAGTACGAAATCCGGATCATCGGATGGAGCGATTGCTGCGTCATTGGACGCATGTGTTCTTGCAGGCTTTTTGGCCAATGCTGATCCCTTTCTTTCGGCGCGCATTGGGGGAGGAGATCGCGCCTCAATCTCGCGCATGTCTATAGGCGCGCAATCAGCATTGACGCAACGGAAATTGAGCCGTTTAACCGGAGTGGTTAAGCTGAATACAGATGAACCAAAAATACCCTTATTCGGGCAGTGTTATAACCACTTCATCTTCGTGCATTACGCCCAAATCGCGGCGCACCAGTTCACTGGCCAGATCTGGATCAGCTGATCGTGGGTCAAGCAAATCGACTCTATTCTTCAAAGCATCCCGCTTCGCCTCGAGAGCCGTGATCTGAGCTTCGCGTTGTTGGAGTGCCTGAGAATTCTCATTCCATGCAAGAAGACCCGTTGGGCCGGCAATCGCGAAGCCAGCGAGCAAAAGCAACACTGCTAACGCAGCGCCTTGCTTCAATTGTTCCAGCGGTGGCTGTCGCATAAGCCTATCCCTTCCCCGTCCTCATATCACAAGAATCATGTTTGGCATGGGACTGCAAGTGTAAAGAGCCTGCGCGTGCAAAAAAATGAGTAGAAACCGTAATCTGTGGCCTCTTTGACTCACAGATGTAGACTTCGCATTCGTTTCAAAAACGACATTCTTGGAACATTGGGACTACACGTCCATTGAATCACAAAGAAAAAGGTAAGCGTAACTTTATGATTCAAGTGCTCGAGAACCAAATTCAATCCATGGCCGAAGGGGCCGTGCAGTCACTGCCATCAATCGCCATCGCCACAGTGGTGCTTTTGATAACATGGACAATCTCAAAATTCGCCAGCAACCTGACATCGCGGCTGATAGACCAAACCAGTCTTCGGCCATCGCTCAGCAATTTGGCGAACACATTGGTTCGGCTGGGTGTTTGGCTCACTGGTGTGATGATGGCTGCTATTGTTGTGTTCCCGGGAATGTCAGCTGGCAGTCTGATCGCTGGGCTTGGAGTGGGCACGGTCGCAATCGGATTTGCGTTTCAGGACATTTTCGAAAACTTCTTTGCAGGCGTGCTTATCATGCTGCGGGACAAGATGCGCATCGGCGATACAATCGAGGTTGATGATACAATCGGAAAGGTTGAACACATTACTCTTCGTGAGACGCATGTTCGCGCATTCTCCGGAGAGCTGACAATCATTCCCAACGCATCGATCTTCAAGAACTCAGTCGAATTCTGGACTGATGAGCCGGTGCGCCGATTTAACGTGGCAGTTGGTGTGTCCTATGACACCGATATCGATCATGCCGCTCGCGTTATCCAAGCCGCCGTCGAAAGCTGTGAATTGGTCAAGAAAGACAAGCCCATTCAGGTCCTCGCTGATGGCTTCGGCGCAAGCTCTATTGATTTCGATGTACGCTGGTGGGCGGCCTCATCAGGCGCAGATGCTGTACTCAACCGTGATGAAGTAATCCGGGCGATAAAACGCGCACTCGACAAGGCTGAGATAGAAATCCCCTTCCCCTATATCACGCACACGTTCAAAGAGTCCGTGCCGCTTGGGGAGAAAGTTGGCGAAGCGGCCTGATTGTAGGCTTTTGCAAACTCGTTTCTCCCCACCCTCGATCACGGACACGGGAGAAACGACAATGCAAATCCTCAAATCGGACCTTTCGCGATTCAACGACATTCCTGACTACCCCTTTGCCGAAAACTGGTGTGACATCGACCTTGGTCAGGGTTTTTCTGGGCGGATGCACTACGTTGATGAGGGACCAAAGGATGCGCCTCCACTGCTGCTCTTCCATGGTGAACCCAGCTGGAGCTTTCTCTACCGCAAGATGATCCCAATTTTGGTGGACGCCGGGTTTCGCTGCCTTGCTCCGGATCTCATTGGTTTCGGGAAGAGCGATAAGCCCGATGACATCGCGTTCTACACTTATGATCGGCACATCAATTGGCTTAGCCAATGGCGCGATGCCGTTATGCCGCAAACCGCAGGCCTATTTTGTCAGGATTGGGGGGGATTGCTGGGCCTTAGAATGGTGGGTGAGGCGCCTGATCGCTTTTCTTTCATAGTGGCGAGCAACACATTTCTGCCGACGGGTGGTACGCCCTCGCCAGCCTTTCTAGCCTGGCGCGAATTCGCCAAGAGTTCGCCCGACTTCCAGATTGGCCAATTGCTTCAAAGAGCAACAGCCACGGATCGCAGCAGCGCAGAAATTGCTGCATATGACGCTCCATTTCCAGATGAACCCAGTAAAGCAGGCGCTCGCGCATTTCCTCAGCTGGTCCCAGTGGAAGACGGCATGGATGGGATTGCCCAAAACACAGCTGCATGGGAAGGCCTATCGAGTTTCGAAAAACCGTTCCTAACACTGTTCGGCGAGGATGATCCGGTCACAGGAGGCCTTTCGCAACCGCTTATAGATCGCATTTCAGGCGCAAAAGACATGCCTCATGCGATGCTGCCAACGTGCGGACATTTTTGCCAGGAAGACCAACCTAAAGCGCTGTCACAAGGTGTAATTGATGCCGCGCGCAAGGCTGGCGTTTTGAATTGACCTGTCGTCCCCATTACCACCATATTGGTGACAATCCTTAGGGTGATTACTCGACCAGACCGGGCTGCTTTAACCTTTCGTTAGGCATACCGATTTAACTCAAGTCTCGAAGGCGCTATGGTATAACCGAATGGCTCGTCTAAGGACTTCGGTCATTATCGGTATTACCGATTGTCTTCGTTCGTATCACCAGCTCTCACGCCCCCTGAGATGAGAGCAGTGAAGACAACAAAGCGCTGCGGCTTTTCCGACCGATCCTACCCCGGGGATCGCTACGGATATGCCGAGCGCTTTTTTCAACCCAATACAAAACCGCTTAGCGTCATATTGCGCGTTTGCTTCGCGCTGCTATTGGAAGACTTTCATGTCCCCGTAGCTCAGTCGGATAGAGCGTCGGATTCCTAATCCGAAGGCCACAGGTTCGAATCCTGTCGGGGGCACCACTCTATCAATTCAATTCATCGGGTGGTGCAACCGGGAATGGCAATGGAGCCAAATCGACACCTTCATCGATCAGCGACTTCGCCTCTTCAAGGCTAGCCTTCCCATGGATCGGCGTTTGCTCGCTTTCACCATAGTGCATTGCACGCGATTTCTCTGCGAATTTGTCTCCGACCCATGTGCTGCCTTTGAGCGCCTTTTCCTGAGCTTTCGCCAAAGCCTTGATAGCTTTCTCCATCTCAGCAGGCATTGGTTCGTTAGAAACAGCCTGCACATGCTCAGGAGCAACTTGGGGTTGCTGTTGCGTGGTGGCTTGTGATGCTGGCACGACGTCGAGAGTGTTGCCCTTCACCGGCACAGCAGGCGCCATTGGGGCTTTTGTTACGACGTCTGTGCCACATTCGGGGCAGGTCAAAAGCCCGCTTTCAACCTGACTTTCAAAGTCAGAAGAGGAGCCAAACCATCCCTCAAACCGGTGGCCGTGTTCACATTGAAGATCATACACTATCATTGCGACGCTCTAATTGGGGATAATGCGCTTGTTAGCAAGGCTTGGAAATTGTGATCGCACTTCACTGATCCGCCCCAGATCAATGTCGCAGAAGCCCAGCCCGGGGTGTTCTCCGCCCATATCCAGGAGCACCTCACCCCAGGGATCGACGACAAGCGAATGGCCGTAGGTCTCGCGCCCATCCTCGTGTTTGCCCACCTGAGCCGCGGCAATCACAAAGGCACTCGCTTCTATTGCACGAGCGCGAAGTAGGATGTGCCAATGCGCCTCGCCGGTCGGCTTGGTAAACGCTGCGGGAACCGCAATCGCGTCACACTTCCGACGGCCAAGCTCTTCAAACAAGGCAGGAAATCGCAAGTCGTAACAAATAGTGAGACCAACCTGCCCCAAAGGCGTATTCTCAACGGCAACTATTCTGCGTCCAGGTTCATACGCGCTACTTTCACGCCAAGTCTCGCCTGTAGACAATTCCACATCAAACATATGAATCTTGTCATAGATGACAGCGTCTGGGTGCCTCGCACCGACGTAAACAGAACGGTTGAACCATTTTGAGCTAGCAGATTTTATCGGAAGAGAGCCAATAGCGAGGTCGACCGAAGTTTCTTTGCTTAGTTTGGAAAGCTTAGCGATCATTTCCACCGGCAAACCACTATCAACCCAATCACTCGCACGCGAGCGCTTGCGGTCGAGCAGCAGCGACATTTCTGGAGTAAACAGGATTTGCGCTCCGGCTTCGCTGGCTTGGTGCGTTGCCTTTTCAATCACGTCAAAATTGGCGTCAGGGTCGATCCCAGACGTCATTTGAAGAACGGCAATTTTGGGCATCGGCTTTGCGCCTAACCTGCCAAAAGCGCGTCGAGTTCGCCTTTGGCCTCTAGTGCGGCCAAGTCATCAGAGCCGCCGACATGCGTATTACCGATAAAAATCTGTGGGACCGTACGCGCTTGAGGTGCGCGGGCCAACATTTCATCGCGCTTTTCACCGCCCATCGTGATGTCGATCTCATTAAAGCTCACACCCTTACCAGTCAGCAAATGTTTGGCGCGAACGCAGAAAGGGCAGGCGAATTTCGTGTACATGTCAATTTTTGGCGTTGTCATTTTTGTGATCCCCGGTGCCGCTTTAGGGCCAGTGCAATTTTGAAGTTTCAATCCTTGAAAGCCGTTCTGAGTTCCCTACCTAGTCTGTGTCGGCCCGCTTCGCCAGTTAAGGGAAGTGAAAACCGACAAAGGCGAGCGCTGCATGAGGCAGGCTTGGTTTGGAAAATGTTCAAATTGCTCAAACAAGAGGATTTGTGAATTATGTCACGTTTAGATTTTACTCCCTATCGCCGCAGCACTGTTGGATTTGATCGCTTGTTCGATCTCCTTGAGAGCCAAGCTCGCAGCAGTTCCGGCGATAATTACCCCCCTTTCAACATCGCTCGTAGTGGCGAAGACAATTATCGTATTACACTTGCGGTGGCTGGTTTCCGCCCTCAGGATATCGACATCACTGCCCAGCAAAATCTGCTGACTGTCCAAGGCAAAAAGCGCGAAGAGAGCGACGACGGATCAGAATTGCTCCATGTCGGCATTGCCAATCGCGGCTTCGAAAGACGATTTGAATTGGCCGATTATGTGAGAGTTGAAAACGCTGATCTGGCTGATGGCCTTCTGGTAATCGACTTGGTTCGCGAAGTGCCTGAAGCAATGAAGCCGAAGAAAATCGCAGTGAACGGTGCCGCAACTCTGACTGCAGTTCCAGATAGCGACAAGGATGTCAGCGCTGCTTAAAGCGGCGTTTGCTCCTTCACACAAAAAACATTGAAATGAAGATCGTACGTCGCGCTCAGCTCTTCTGGATCTGAGTAGGGGCGGATCGTACTGATCCGCCCCCGCGACTTTAAGCCGCCTCGATGCGTCTATGGCCATCCGGGTCGCAGATGATGGTCAAATGCGAGTCGAGCTTCAAAGAGCAACGCTTCTGCCAAAATGAGGCGAAGGCATGCTGATTTAAGATGCGTTCGCAGACAGTGGGTCCCAACTGTTTAAGCCAGCACGTATTACCGTCTGCATAACGGTCCTATCTTTGAGCATGTTTGGCTCCGGCATCTTGTAAAATTGCGACAGCCTGACGCCACCGAGCTAAAAATGCCGAAGAATCGGACGACTATGTGCGGAATCGCGTCGCCTTACATCAAGCGTGATTGCTCCAAAGCTGCTGCAATGAAGCCGGCAAACAAAGGATGCGGATCAAACGGTCTTGATTTCAATTCTGGATGGAATTGAACGCCGACAAACCAGGGGTGGTCAGGGCGCTCTACGGTTTCAGGCAAAAGACCATCGGGCGACATACCTGCAAAAACCAACCCGCCTTTTTCCAACGGCTCAATATAGGCCGAATTCACCTCATATCGGTGTCTGTGGCGTTCTGAAATGGTCGAGGCGCCGCCATAGATCTGGCTGATATGACTGTTGCCTTTCAAGACAGCCTCATAAGCTCCTAATCGCATAGTCCCGCCCAGATCTGTGTCAGCATTGCGCTGTTGGAGGCCCTCATCGCTCATCCATTCGGTGATGATGCCGACAACTGGCTCTGAGGTTTCGCCAAATTCTGTCGAAGATGCGGCGTCTAAACCAGCAGTGTTCCGCATGCCTTCAACACAGGCCATTTGCATGCCTAGGCAAATCCCGAAAAAGGGGACCTTGCGTTCACGAGCAAACCGCACGCTGGCAATCTTGCCCTCGCTCCCTCGCGATCCAAAGCCACCTGGCACAAGAATCCCATGAAGCGGCTCAAGCTTTGCGGTGATATCGGCATCATCTTTCTCGAACAGCTCTGCATCAATCCAGCGGATGTTGACTTTTGCCCGGTTGGCAAGCCCGCCATGAACTAGCGCTTCGTTGAGAGATTTATACGCATCAGGAAGGCCAACATATTTGCCAACTACGCCGATGGTCACCTCGCCATCGGGTTGAAAATAGCGATCGGTGACATCAAGCCATGAAGAAAGATCAGGCTCTGGTGCGTCAGTAATGCCAAACCCCCGCAACACTTCCGCATCAAGACCCTCTTTGTGGTACTGCAAGGGGACTGAATAAATTGATGGCGCGTCCAGCGCGGGGATCACCGATTCCTTGCGAACATTGCAGAAGTTTGCGATCTTCTGGCGCTCTCCGTCGGGAATTGGGTGCTCTGCGCGGCACAGCAAAACATCGGGCTTGATACCCAAGCTCGCAAGTTCGCGCACGGAGTGTTGTGTGGGCTTGGTCTTCAGCTCCCCAGCAGCTGCGATATAGGGCACCAAAGTCACATGGACGCTCAGCGTTTGGAGCGGCTCCAGATCATTTCGAAGCTGCCGGATCGCTTCCATGAAAGGCAGCGATTCGATATCGCCCACCGTTCCGCCAATTTCGCAAAGAATGAAATCGTGATCGCCTTGATCAGCAAGGGCAAACTGCTTGATAGCGTCCGTCACATGCGGGATCACCTGAACCGTTGCCCCCAGGAAATCGCCGCGACGCTCTTTCGCTATGATGTCGCGATAAACCCTGCCGCTGGTGATGTTGTCGCTTTGACGCGCTGAAACGCCTGTAAAGCGTTCATAGTGCCCCAGATCCAGATCAGTCTCCGCACCGTCATCCGTCACATACACTTCGCCGTGCTGATACGGGCTCATCGTGCCGGGATCGACATTAAGATAAGGATCGAATTTCCGGATGCGCACTTTGTACCCACGCGCTTGCAGGAGGCTAGCCAAACTGGCTGCCATCAAGCCTTTGCCGAGCGAGGAGACCACGCCGCCGGTGATAAAAATGTACCGCGCCATGGGAGTTGGGCTCTAATCGCTCAAACGGATTCGGGGCAAGCGAATTGCACGGAAGTTTCTTCCTCAATCCACAAAAGTTGTGTGCAAAGCCGGGTTATTCGGCGAGCGGGTCTTCTTCTGGCGCATCGCCTGCAGCATCTTCGTCGCCTTCAGCTAGAGGATCGGCGGTTTCCTCCGAAGTGGCGCCGCCCAGAAGATCATCGGCCGAAGGTGCGTTGCCGGCTGATCCGCGATCCAAGGTTGTCTCAACCGTACTGGTGCTCGTTTCGTTAACTGCCACGGCTGCCAACGCGATCGACAGCGTAACAAATGCAACCGCCAGCCACTTGGTAGAGCGCGTAAGAAAATCTGCAGCGCCGCGTGCGCCCAATGCTCCGTTTGGGTTGCCGCCAATGCCGAGCCCCCCACCCTCACTGCGCTGCATCAGCACTACGCCGACAAGAGCGGCTGCCACTAGGGCTTGAACAACTGTGAGGAAAATGAAAACGGACATTACAAAACGTTCCAATAACGGGTTTCAGCAGTGCACATAGTGACCGCGCGCCGCCCTAGCAAGATTTAGCTGGTTACGGGTTCAGTTACCAACCGTTTCGCCGGCTGCCAAAGCAATACCCATAAAACTGTCCGCAGTCAGACTAGCGCCGCCAACAAGGGCGCCGCCGACATCAGCAACGCCAAGAATTTCACGCGCATTATCGGGCTTTACTGAACCACCATAAAGAATGCGGATGTCGCTTCCTTGTTCTTCGCCATACAATTTCACGAGCAAGGATCGGATCGCAGCGTGCATCTCTGCAATATCAGCAAGGCTTGCTGTTTTACCTGTGCCAATCGCCCAGATGGGTTCGTAAGCAACGGAAAGCCGCTCGGAGGCTTCGCCCAACCAGTCACCGGCTGTTGGTAGTGAGGCTGTCAGTTGTTCTGTCACGAAATCAACGGCTTTGCCCGAATCGCGCGTCGCCTCATCCTCGCCGCAGCACATAATGACCTGCAAGCCCGCTTCAAACGCTGCATCGGCTTTGGCTTGCACCAAAGAATTGCTTTCGCTTTGCCCTTGGCGACGCTCACTGTGGCCTAGAATAACAAATTTAGCGCCAGCATCGGACAGCATAGTCGCAGAAATCTCACCGGTATGCGCACCGCCTGCCGCATCGTGACAGTTTTGCGCACCAACAGCGATCAATTCAGCTTCACGGTGAATGGGATGGATAAGAGTAAACGGCGGCGCAATTGCAACCTCCACTCGCATGTGGCGCTGGGCTGCGCGATCGATTGCGCGGGCTTCTGAGAGCATTGCTCTTGTGCCGTGCATTTTCCAGTTGCCAACGATGTAGGGACGCTGAGACATTCAGGTATTCTGCCAATCAATTTAAATGTGTTCGAATCTGCCTGTCATCTAGGGATGACTCGCTCTGTCCGCTAGCTTAGCGAATTCATCCCGTCAAAACCCGTTCCGACCTGTTGCCCAGAGGTCGCAGGGCTTATAAGGCGCACTACTGATAAAGCTTGGCTGAAACGCCACTCAGATCATTCACGGCCACCGAACGGGACCAGACTGACCCATGATTTCTTTTTTCCGCAATTTCTTTCAATCGAAAATCGGCCTGCCGATCTTTATTGCTTTCTTGGTTCTAGTTGCTCTCGCTTTTGCAGCTAGTGATATCACAGGAAGCACTTTTGGAGGAATTTCAGGGGGAGACCGGGCTGCATTGGTCGGGGATGAAAGTATCACGACAAGCGAGTTGCAAAGCACGACCAGCTCAGCGCTTGATCAAGTGCGCCAGCAGGACCCAACATTGACGATGCCCGTTTTCGTTGACCAGGGCGGGTTCGATGAAGTGCTGAAACAGTTGATTGATCGTTATGCTGTTGGCGGATTTGCGGAGAAGTATGGGCTCCGTGCAGGCGAAAACCTTGTGAATAGCGAGATTCTCAAGATCCCTGCTTTCCTGAATTTAACCGGCGAGTTTGACAACGCTACGTATCAGGCGGCGCTGCAACGCCAGGGATTGACCGATGCGATGCTGCGGCGGGACCTGTCCGATGGTCTGCTTGCCCAGCAATTGCTGGTCCCTGCTCTTGCATCGCCTATCCTCCCCAAAAAAGCGGCCAAGCAATATGCTGCGCTGGTTCGAGAACGTAGGCGCGGCCAAATTGGACTGATCCCTAGCGAGCTTTTCATGCCTGAAGGCGATCCATCCGAGGATCAACTTGCAGAATATTATGATGAGAACCGCACGCGCTTTATCCGGCCAGAACGCAGAGTTTTGCGCTATGCCGCATTCGGTGGAGACTCCATTGGCGATAGAGCTGCTCCAACCGAAGCAGAAATTGCTGCGCGCTATGAAGCTAACAAAGCAGACTATGAGGCAAGCGAACGGCGCGCAGTTAGCTCTTTCGTGGTGCCAACCGAAGATGCCGCCAAAGCTATTGTCGCGCGGATCAATGGCGGCGTTTCACTTGAAACGGCCGCTAGTGAAGCGGGCTTTAATGTTTCCACAGGGGAATTGCGCAATCGGGAAGAAATGGCCTCTGCGACGAGTTTCGCAGCATCTGAGAAGATATTTGAGGCTGCAAGAGGCGGCATGGTCGAGCCTGCGCAAAGCACTTTGGGTTGGTATGTCGCACGGGTGGACAATGTCGAGGTCGTCCCCGCTCGTTCTCTTGCGCAGGTGAGCGATGAAATTGCGGAGCAACTTAAAACCGAGAAAGGTGCAGCAGCGCTTGCTGATATGTCTGCCAATATCGAAGAAGAGGTAGACAGCGGAACTTCGCTTACAGAAGTCGCAGAAGCGTACGGCCTAGAGCTTCAGACCACTCCTCCCATTCTCGCTGATGGTCGTATTTTTGGTCAACCCGGCCCCGGCATCGGCCAAGCTTTGGGCCCTCTGCTGGACAGCGCTTTTCAAATGGAAGAAAGCGAACCAGCACTCGATCAACTCATCCCCGGCGTGCAATTCATAGTATACGAAGTGCAAGAAATCACTGAAAGCGCGGCGCCCCCATTGGCAGATATTCGCGATGAAGTGACACAGGCATGGAAATTCTCTGAAGGTAGTAAGGCTGCGCGCGCAGCTGCTGACAAAATTCTTGAAAAAGTCAGGGCGGGCACTCCACTGGCTCAAGCGATGTCTCAAGAAAACAATAGCTTGCCGCCCGCTGATCGTATTGACTTGGCTCGCAGCGAGTTGCTTTCACAGCAACAACGCAATGTGCCGCCGCCCTTGATCCTTTTGTTCAGTATGGCGGAAGGTTCAACCAAGCTGTTTGAAGGCGCGCGAGATGCTGGTTGGTTTGTCGTTGATCTTGATGAGATTGTAACAACACTGCCCGAAGATGATGATCCACTGCTTGCCCAAACGCAGCAACAATTCGCTCAGGCACTTGGATCGGAATACACAGCACAATTGCAATCAGCGATCCGCACCGAAATTGGTGTTGAGCGAAATGAAACGGCTATCGAAGCTGTAAAGCGGCAATTGTCGGGCGAGAATTAAGGCAGACTGCCAGCGTAAGGGCGAGAGACGCGCATCAGAGACAATGGAAAATGCGGCTCCTGATAATGCCGAAGCGGCACGAGAGGCGTTACGCCACGGCAAACCTGCGCTCGTATGGCGTCGAGTTATTGCGGATTGTGACACGCCTGTAAGCGCAGCTGTCCGATTGATTGAGCCGGGCCGCGGGGATTTCTTGCTTGAATCGGTTGAAGGCGGGGAAGTTCGCGGGCGTTACAGTTTGATCGGACTGAACCCCGATCTGATTTTCCGAGCACACGGCAGTCAAGCTGAGATAAATCGATATTGGCGCACGGATCGAGCGGCTTTTGCGCCCTGCCCTGTCGATGATGGCCGCAATGCTTTAGATGAATTGCGCGCGCTGGCGACCGATTGCCGAATTGATTTGCCAGATGCGCTACCCAAAGCTTTGGCATGCCTGGTCGGGTATTTCGGGTATGAGACGATTGGGCTTGTCGAGACGCTGCCGCGCGCTAGCGAAAGCGCGCTTGAACTGCCCGATATGCTGTTTGTCCGGCCAACAGTTTTGCTGGTGTTTGATGGCTTGAGCGATGAGCTGTTCTGCGTCGCGCCTATCTGGTCGGACCGTGCGGAAATGAGTGATCTAGACGCAGCAGTGGAACGAGCCGGTGAACGCATTGATGCAACACTGGCCGCTCTCGCGCAGCCGCGCGATCGCTCAATAGAGCCTTCAACTGCTATCGACGAAGAGCCTGATCTGACCCCAGTTATGGCCGAAGACGACTACAAAGCCATGGTCAGGCGTGCGAAAGAGTACATCGTTGCAGGCGATATCTTTCAGGTGGTTCTGGCTCAGCGCTTTACCTGCCCATTTGAATTGCCTCCACTCGCGCTTTATCGCGCATTGAGGCGCGTTAACCCCTCGCCTTTCCTCTACTTCCTTGATCTTCCGGGCTTTGCGATTGTCGGATCAAGCCCAGAAATTCTTGTGCGGGTGCGCGACAATGAAGTGACGATCCGTCCTATCGCAGGGACAAGGCCGCGCGGGGCGACCGCCGATGAAGACAATGCGAATGAGGAAAGCCTGCTTGCTGACCCTAAGGAATTGGCAGAGCATCTCATGCTGCTTGATCTGGGGCGCAATGATACCGGACGTGTCGCAGAACGCGGGACCGTCCAGGTCACAGGCAGCTTTACAATAGAGCGCTACAGCCACGTCATGCACATTGTCAGCAATGTGGTGGGGCAATTGGCGAAAGGTCGCGATGCACTTGATGCTCTATTTGCCGGTTTCCCGGCAGGAACAGTCTCTGGCGCGCCAAAAATCCGGGCATGCGAAGTCATTGCTGAGTTGGAACCAGAGACGCGCGGGGCCTATGCTGGCGGAGTTGGGTATTTTGCGCCGGATGGCTCGGTGGATTCGTGCATTGTTCTGCGTACGGCGGTGGTGAAGGATGATGTGATGCATGTGCAGGCTGGTGCAGGAATCGTCGCTGACAGTGATCCCGATTACGAACTCGCAGAATGCAGAGCGAAAGCCGGCGCTTTGATAGCCGCCGCGCGCGAGGCAGTTCGCGTTTCCAACAAAGTAGGATTTGGCCAATGATCGCTCACAGATGGGTTTTGATAACAAGCGCTGCCTTTTTGGCGCTGACAGCCTGCGAAAATCAGCCCGAAGGTGAACCAGTGATGCGAACCGCGCTTGATGGGACCGAACCCACCCCCAAACCGGAAGACTCGTCTGAGAACGCAGAGGAGGAGATTGTTGAAGCGCCCTCTAATCCTGAACCTAATGCGACAGAAACGCCAACGATTGCTGTATCAGCATGCGCCAAGGTGAGTTTTGACAACGCTCAATTCACCCACTGTGTCGCAGACCCTGCCAAGCATCGGATCAAAACTGTGCGCGGCCCCGGCGGCGGGCGAGCATACGGTTCGCTGTCCGCCTATGCTGCAACCGCTGACAAAACCAAGGTTGCCTTTGCCATGAATGCAGGTGCCTATGGCGATGATCTTCGCGCTCTGGGCTATTATGTCGAGGATGGGGAGCGCCTCAAACTGCTCAATCGCGAAGAAGGCAGCGCCAACTTTTTCCTGAAACCCAATGGCGTATTCTATGGCACAGCAGGGCAATGGCGTCTGCGCACAACGGACAGTTTTCTGCGCAATGTCTCCGACCGTCCCAATTTCGGGACCCAATCTGGACCGATGCTGGTGATAGACGGAAAACTGCATCCCGAGATCCAGAACGATGGTCCTTCGCGAGCGGTTCGAAACGGTGTGGGATTGGGCGCAGATGGCAAAGCGCATTTCGCCATCTCCGAAGGTCCCGTGAGCTTTGGCAAAATTGCTCGTTTCTTCAAAGACAAGCTGGGTACGAAGACCGCATTGCTGCTTGATTCAAACGTGTCCGCATTGTGGGATCCCGCAACGGGCCGTCTCGACAACAAACGCGCTGGGCCAATTGTGGTGGTCACCAAGAAGTGAGCGAAACTTTGCGAAGCCTCTATCCCGAGATTGAGCCGTATGAAACAGGCATGCTTGATGTTGGCGAAGGCCATTCGCTTTATTTTGAACGGGTCGGCAAGCCCGGCAAAAAGCCTGCAGTCTTCCTTCATGGCGGCCCAGGAGGCGGGATGGCCCCATCACACCGCCGCCAATGGAACCCATCGCATTATGACGTCGTTCTGTTCGATCAGCGGGGCTGCGGGAAATCCCAGCCCTTCGCGGAAATAGAAAACAACGATACATGGCGGATAGTAAACGATATTGAACGGCTGCGCGAGCACTGCGGGTTTGAAAAGTGGCAGGTGTTTGGTGGCAGTTGGGGATCAACACTGGCACTCGCCTATGCGCAAAAGCACCCTGAGCGCGTTACCGAATTGATCTTGCGCGGCGTGTTTCTTGCTCGGCAGCGAGAAAAGCAGTGGTTGTATTCTTACGGCGCAAGCGAAATCATGGCCGAACAATGGGACCAGTTCTCAGGCCTCATTCCAGAAAATGAGCGCGATGATCTGGTGAAAGCGTACTATGCACGTCTTACCAGCGAGGATGAGCCCACTCGCCTTGCTGCGGCAAAAGAATGGTCTTTATGGGAAGGCCACGTCGCAACTTTGCTGCCCAACCCATCATTGCTTGAGGATTTTGCCGATCCATCCAAAGCTGTCCCATTTGCACGGATATGTGCGCGGTTTTTCCTTGAGGATTTCTTTTTGCGGGAAAACCAATTGCTGGACGATGCCAACCTTATCGCTGATATCCCAGGCATAATCGTTCAGGGGCGGCACGATATCTGCACACCTCCCGGCGCTGCATGGGCTCTAAAAAAGGCTTGGCCCAACGGTGAATTGCGGATCGTGGATGATGCTGGCCATGCCGCAAGTGAACCTGGCATTGTCGATGGTCTGGTGCGTGCTACCGACCAATTTGCAGGCTGATAACCTAAAGCAAAGTTTTGCCTGAGATTTCCGGTACGAACGGTTTTGTGTGTTTTCGTCCTTGATCGCCAACGCACAAAAAGCGAATAGGCAATCCATGATCCTCGTCATAGACAATTACGATAGCTTCACATTCAATCTGGTCCATTACCTGATGGAACTTGGAGTAGAAGTCGAAGTGGTCCGTAATGACGCGTTGAGCGTGCAAGATGCTATGGCGCGAAACGTCGATGGTTATCTAATTTCCCCAGGCCCATGCACACCGAATGAAGCTGGCATCAGCCTGGACCTGGTCGCTGCCTGTGCACAGGTGAGAAAGCCGCTTTTGGGCGTTTGTCTTGGGCATCAGGCCATCGGTCAGCATTTCGGAGGCACAGTTGTTCGGGGCGGGTTGATGCATGGCAAAACCTCACCTGTCACGCATGACGGGAGCGGTGTTTTTGCCGATCTACCCTCGCCCTTTACGGCCACTCGGTATCATAGCCTTGAGGTGGTCAATGTACCCGATACTCTCATCGCCAATGCTCATGCCGAGACTCCTGGCTCTGACCAGCCAAGTGTAATGGGATTCCGGCACAAAGACCTGCCTATTCACGGCGTGCAATTCCACCCCGAAAGCATTGCAACTGAGCATGGCCACGCGCTGCTTGCCAATTTCCTCAAGATTTGCGGGATTAGTGTGCGTATCCCCGAAGGTTTATCAGCATGAGCGCCCTACCTGACATTTCCAATCCGCTTACTGAAACCGAAGCGGAAACCGCATTCGGGGCTCTATTGGATGGGGCACCTGATAAAACAGAGATTGAGCAATTCCTCGTCACTCTGTCGGAACGCGGTGAGACATCAAACGAGATTGCAGGTGCTGCAAGAGCTCTAAGGGCCCGCCTTATCCCGATAGATGCGCCTGACAATGCGATCGATGTGTGCGGAACTGGCGGCGATGGGCACCACACACTCAACGTCTCGACAGCTGTAAGCCTTGTCGTAGCAGCATGCGGAGTGCCTGTTGCGAAACACGGCAATCGTGCGGCCTCATCCAAAGCAGGAGCTGCCGACACGCTGGAAGCGCTGGGTCTTGATATGGATGCGGCGGGGAAAACGGCTGAGAAGACGCTCGCAGAAATTGGCATCTGTTTTTTGTTCGCAAAGAACCACCACCCCGCCATGGGCCGTATTCAACCCATTCGACTTAAAATCGGGAAGCGCACGATCTTTAACTTGATGGGTCCGCTGTCCAATCCCGCAGGCGTTTCATCGCAACTTATTGGTATTGCAAGGCCTGCCTATGTGCCGATTTATGCCGGAGCCATGGCGAAGCTTGGCACTGGGCGTTCCCTTATCGTCTCAGGCGATGAAGGATTGGACGAATTGAGCCTTGCTGGCGGAAACGAGGCGGCATGGGTCACCAAAAACACATTCGAGATGAGGCGGCTCCACCCATTCATGGCCAACCTGTCTCAAGCACCCATTGAAGCTATTAGAGGCGATGATGCAACTCACAACGCTGCCGCCTTGAAAGCTCTCTTGCAAGGAGCGCCCGGACCGTATCGCGATGCTGTCTTGCTGAATGCTGCTGGCGCTCTGATGGTTGCAGGCAAAGGCGAAAGCTGGCCGGATCTTGCCGCGATGGCCGCAGAAGCGATCGATTCCAGGCGGGCTGAAAAGCTGCTTCAAGATTGGATTGGATTGGCGGTGTGAACAAGCTGGAGGAAATCTGCGCCAACAAATTGCGCGAAGTTGAACGACGCAAAACGGAAGTTTCGCTTGCGCAGCTCGAGGCGCTTTGTGCTGATCAAGACAAACCGCGCGGGTTCGAAAGCGAGCTTCGCAAAGCTTCGGAAAAAGGCTTCGCTCTCATTGCGGAAGTGAAGAAAGCCTCTCCTTCGAAAGGATTGATCCGAGAGGATTTTCACCCAGCACAGCACGCACGCGATTATGCCGCTGGCGGCGCGACCTGTCTATCGGTCCTCACCGATGCCCCCTATTTCCAAGGGCACGAAGATTATCTGATTGAAGCGCGCAACGCCTGCAATCTTCCAGTTTTGCGCAAGGATTTCATGGTCGACCCATGGCAATGCATCGAAGCGCGCTCGATTGGTGCGGATGCAATTCTGGCAATCGTCGCAGCGCTCGACAATTCTCAGATGCAAGAGATTGCGGCTGCAGCCCGTGATCTGGCGATGGATGTGCTGGTGGAAGTGCATGATGAAACGGAGCTCGAACGTGCCCTCAAGCATGTTCCGTCGCAATTGATCGGAGTGAACAACCGCGATCTAAAGACATTCACCACATCATTGGAAACCACTGAAAGGCTTTCAAAACTGGTCCCTAGCGATGTTCTGCTAGTGGGAGAGAGCGGTATCAACACGCATGCCGATCTTGAGCGATTGAGCCAATGTGGTGTGCGCACTTTTCTGGTTGGAGAAAGCCTTATGCGCGCTGATGATGTTGCAGGCGCCACACGAGCTCTTTTGGGGGAACCCTCGCCCGCATGACAAACCTATCGCATCTGGATGCTGAAGGCGCAGCGCGCATGGTCAATGTCGGTGGAAAGGCTGAAACAACGCGCATAGCAATCGCGTCAGGCAGGATCACAATGTCCCCGGCCGCGCTCGAAGCCATCAAAGCGGGCGATGCGCCTAAAGGTGATGTGCTGGGCACGGCGCGTATTGCCGGTATTATGGCAGCCAAGCGTACCGGAGACCTTATTCCGCTTTGTCATCCGCTAGGGCTTGAGGCGGTGTCGATTGAGTTCACCTTTGATGATAACGCCATAAACGCCACTGCCACTGCATCATTGACTGGCAAAACCGGGGTTGAAATGGAAGCGATGGTTGCGGTCTCAACTGCGCTTCTCACCATTTATGATATGGCCAAAGCTATCGACAAAGGCATGGCGATTGGTGATGTTCGCTTGATCGAAAAGCGCGGCGGCAAAAGCGGCACTTGGCACGTGGATGACAAATGAGCGAATTGCTGGGTCTTGAAGAGGCACAGCGCCGTCTGCTTTCCTTGATCAGCCCCGGTGCCATACAATGGCGAACGCCTACAGATGCGATAGGTGGTTACCTATCGCAGGATCTGCTCGCTATGCGCACTCAACCACCTGCAGACCTATCAGCGATGGATGGATATGCGATCTGCGGGGATGGCCCATGGCAAAAGGTTGGTGAAAGCCGCGCTGGAATGCCTTTCGATCAGCAACTTGCAAATGGCCAATGCACGCGCATTTCCACAGGAGCGCATATGCCGCAAGGCTCAGATCGGGTGCTGATTCAGGAAAATGCAGAAGCATCTGGAGATTCAATTGCGTTGGCACCCGGCCAATCCGCTCCCCCCAACCAACGCCACGTCCGAAAGCGTGGCTTTGATTTTACTCAAGGCGAAGTGGTCCTTTCTAAAGGAACGCACATAGAAGCAGGCCAAATCGCGCTTGCGCTTTCGGCAGGTCACGGGCGGCTGCCTGTCCACGCTACTCCAACTGTTGCCATCCTCGATAGCGGCGATGAATTGGCAAGCGATCCCTCTGAATGCGGGCCAGACCAAATTCCAGCCAGCAATGGCGCAATGATTGAAGCTATGGTGAGCCCCCTGGGCTGCGACCCGCTTAGGCTTGGACCTGCGTCCGATCGCCTTGAGGCGCTGGCTACCGCCTTAGCAAAGGCAGAGGATGTGCAAATCCTCATCACCACAGGCGGTGCGTCTGTTGGTGATCACGACCTTGTGCAGCAAGCGTTGCGTAATTGGGGAGCACAGATCGACTTTTGGAAGGTTGCGATCAAACCGGGCAAGCCCTTAATGGTGGCAACGCGCAAGCGGGAATGGGGCACGCAAATCATCCTGGGCCTTCCTGGAAATCCCGTTTCTAGTTTTGTGACTGCGTTTCTTTTCGCTCTGCCTCTAATTCGGGCTGCGATTGGAGATTCGGCGCCCTTGCCAAAGGCTCACCCCCTTATTGCTGGCGAACCTCTTGGACCAACCGGGCCACGAGAAGAATTCTTGCGCGGGATTTCAGATGATGGCCAAGTGCGGCTTGCATCCTCCCAAGATTCCAGCGCGTTGCTCGCGCTTGCTCATTCCAATTGCTTGATAAAGCGGCCTCGTCACAGCGGAAAGGTCGCCAAAGGTGATCCAGTCTCTGTGTATAATCTTCGAAATGGCTGATTCACTGGGGTTTTGCCCGTGAAACCCCGTTGACTTGCTTTTATAAGTTGCCTACTTGTTCCTCATTCGTTCACTGTTTCGGTGGAGGGAAGCACTCTAATTGCACCCGCTATTTGGGCGTTGTGCCTCTTTGAGAGCGACAATCTTGGCACCTTGCGACCCGTTACGCAGTCGCTGAACCTAGGTGCGCTAAAGGGAGTTTGGCCGATGTTAACGGCAAAACAGCACGAGTTGATCCGCTTCATTCAGGAGCGGCTTGAAGAAACCGGAATTTCGCCCAGTTTTGAAGAGATGAAAGAAGCTCTCGATCTGAAAAGCAAATCGGGTGTGCATCGCCTGATTTCCGCTTTGGAAGAACGTGGGTTTATTCGCCGCTTGCCAAACCGGGCACGCGCGCTTGAAGTTATTAAGCAGCCTGAAGATGCTACACCCGCGCCGCGTGCATCGGACGCTGGAACCGTCGTTGATATGCAGTCGGCGCGCGCTGCGGCGTCCTCGCCTCCAAAACCGCAAGCCGAGCCTGCCAATGATGATGTGATCAGCATCCCTCTGCACGGCCGCATTGCAGCAGGCGCTCCGATAGAGGCGCTTGAAGGACAGAGCGCTTTGCCTGTGCCTGCCGCCTTGCTTGGCCCTGGTGAGCATTACGCGCTTGAAGTGTCTGGCGATTCCATGATCGAAGCTGGTATTTTTGATGGCGATTTTGCGCTGATCCGGCGCACTGATTCAGCACGTGATGGCGAAATTGTTGTCGCACTGGTTCACGGCGAAGAAGCAACGCTTAAGTACCTGCACAAAGATCACGGCAGTATTCGCCTAGATCCGGCCAATGCAGCGTATGACCCGCAGCTTTATGGCCCGGGTGAAGTGCAGGTTCAGGGCAAGCTGGCTGGACTGCTGCGACGCTACCACTAATCACCTTGTAAATCACGGGACAGCAGTGCCTCTGCGATGTAGATCAAAGAGTATATTGAGGGCGGAAACGGGCATACTTTGCCTTTTTCCGCGTTCTGCGTTCTGCGTTCTGCGTTCTGCGTTCTGCGTTTTTACCCGCTGGTATGAGATAGCACTGTTGCTTGTTTTATTCCCAGCCTCGCCACCAGCCATGCATGCCTTGGCCTGACGCGACACTTGTTATCGTTTCATTCTCCAAATCAAGCGCAAGACCGCCACTCTGAGCAAGAAACCGTTTGTCAGCTTTGAGCCATTTCGGCTGACATGACCGAGGTAAGAAACGATCAGCCACAACGATATCGGCCTGATCGCAGGCAGCGGCGAGCGCGCGCTCTTCGATGAGGTTGCGATTTCGCGCAAGCAAAAGCGTCCAATCCCGTCCGCCGCGTTCGATCTTGATCAGGCAAAACTCGGCTGAACACCTTGCCCCTGGCCACTCGCCAAGGGGTATCGGATCGCTCGTGACGCTAGCAAGTTCCAGCATGTTATCGCGTGAATAGGATGACCGACTGTCGCGCAGGGATAGAAGGCTGCGCGATCCATCGGGCTGCTCGATGGTGATCCCGACATGCCTCCCTTCCCTGCCCACCAGAACATCGGGGATCGGTGTTGAAACCAAAAAAAGAGTAGCCGCTGCAACCGGTGCAAAGCCGTACAATCTTGCCCTGCCCGACCAAAGCGCCAACCACAAACCTCCCGCGACAAACAAGGCAATGGTCAATCCGCTCATTTGCGGCATTAACTTTACCGCCCCTGGCTGCGCAGATGTGAAGTGTGCAATGCCCAGCAAGCCATCGAGAGAGACGCCAACCAGCCACCAAACGGGCGCTCCAAGCCCAACCGCATCAAGAACCAAAGCGAACGCAATCAACGGCATTGCGATAAAGGTGACCAAGGGGATGGCGATCACATTGGCAAGAGCACCATAGAGGCCGGCACGGTGAAAATGGAACAGGACCACTGGCATCAAAGCCAGTTCAATCACCAATCCAGTGATAAACAGCATGAACGTATTGCGGCCCAGCCTTTGCCACCAGCTTTCCTCACGCGGAGCAAGGAACCGCTTGATTGGGGCTGATGAATGCAGCGCGACTATCGCGAGTACCGCAGAAAAGCTCATCTGAAAACTAGGCCCAATCACGCTTTCGGGCCAAAGCAACATCACGCACATCGCAGCGACTGCAACCATGCGTAGGGACAATGCGTCGCGGCCAAGTGTTAGAGCTCCCAGCACAAGCATCGCAGCAACGCAGGCGCGCACGGTTGGGACCTGCGCCCCTGTAAGCAGCGTGTATCCGATACCGGCCAATGCACCTGCAGCCGCTGCAACCACAGGCAATCGAACCCGCAAAGCCAAAGCAGGAAAAAGCGCCAGCAATTTCAACACCACGAAGTAGGCTGCGGCAATAACTGCGCTGACATGCAGCCCGCTTATCGCAAGCAAGTGCGTTAGACCGGCATCACGCATCGCTTCTTCATCTGCTTTGGAAATCGCGCCTCGATCGCCGCTAGCAAAAGCAGCGGCAATTGTGCCTGCCGAACCATCGACATTGTCACGCACATGCCCTGCTAGACTTCGCTGTAGGGAGGACAATCCCTCGCTCTTGCGTGAGGGCTCAATAATCTCAATTTTGCCGACAAGGCTGCCCGTTGCTGCCAACCCTTTGAACCAGGCCGCTCTTGCAAAATCGTAAGCGCCTGGAAGCATAGGACTTGCAGGCGGCATCAATCGTACCCGCAAGCGTAAGACTGATCCTTCGGCCAGTATAGCCGACTGTTCCCTCAGACGACTTACTTCTTCCAAGGGCACATTTACGCGGATCTTACGGCTTTTGCCGGAGTCAGGATCACGCACGGCCATAGTCAGCCTGATCCGATCATCAGCGGGTTGATCCTGCCGCTCTAGGACATAGCCTTGAACTCTCTCGACGACTGGCCGTTCCATTGGCTGTGCACCGATTATCTCGGACCGAGCCCAGATCACAGCTATTCCTGCGGCAAAGACAAATCCAATCGCCAAGGCGGCCGATCGGCAGTGTTCGCGTGTGTCATATCCTCGCCATGCAGCGAGTGCGGCCAAGGCGATTAAAAGTCCGCCACCTATCGCGCTGACCCACTGCCAGGGGCTGGAAAGGCCGAACCAAGCGAAAATTCCGCATGCAAAGCAAACAGCAATCCAGGGCGCGCGATCAAAGCCTGCATTTGCCAGGAATGCTTCGATCCGATCAAAGCCACGCACCACAATGCTGGACAATCCTGCCCCTCTTTGCCAAGGGCGCGGTGCAATTTGCGCAGCATTCTCTAGGGCTGCGCTTGAGATCGGGTCGGCAGACACATTGCTGCCGACACCATCTCCCAAAGGAACAATCGGCGTATCTGCCATTGGCCCAAAGCCCTCCCAGGGTGTGGCCGGTTGGTCGGTATCACAAATGAATAGGATTTAGGCCGCTATGGCAAGCGACATCGTCACCAGGTTTGCCCCTTCACCCACTGGCTTTCTGCACATTGGCGGGGCCCGAACCGCTTTGTTTAATTGGCTATTTGCGCGTCACCACGGTGGCAAAGCTTTGCTCAGAATTGAAGACACCGATGCCAAACGCTCCACGCAGGAAGCCGTGGATGCGATCTTAGATGGACTAAGCTGGCTCGGTCTCGACTATGACGAGGATCCTGTATTCCAGTCACGGAGTGTAGATCGTCATGCCGAAGTGGCTAACAAACTGCTTGAAGCAGGTCATGCGTATAAGTGTTTCGCCACTAGCGACGAACTTGAAGCCATGCGCGCAGAGCAGCGCGCCAAGAAGCAGCCATTGCGATATGATGGACGTTGGCGCGATCGTGATCCATCAGAAGCGCCGGAAGGTGCGCCCTACACTGTGCGGCTAAAAACTCCATTGGATGGCGAAACAACCATTCAAGACGAGGTTCAAGGCAAGGTCTCCGTGAAGAATGCTGAGCTTGACGATTACATCATTCTTCGGGCCGATGGCACGCCAACTTACATGCTGGCAGTGGTGGTCGATGATCACGATATGGGGGTCACTCATATTATTCGAGGCGATGATCATTTGAACAATGCGTTTCGCCAATTGCCAATTTACAGGGCGATGGACGCAATCGAAGGCGGTTGGCCCGATCCGGTTTATGCGCATATTCCCCTGATCCACGGGGCTGATGGAGCAAAACTCTCAAAGCGCCACGGTGCATTGGGTGCGGAGGCCTATCGCGATGAGTTTGGCATACTTCCCGAGGCTTTGTTCAACTACCTGCTGAGGCTGGGTTGGGCACATGGCGACAAAGAAGAGATCACGAAAGACGAGGCAATTGAGCTGTTTAGTCTTGCTGGCGTAGGCAAAAGCCCATCGAGGTTTGATCTTAAGAAGCTTGAAAACCTTAACGGGCACTATTTGCGCGAGGCAGACGACGCGATGCTAGCAGAGCTTGTCGCCGCGCGGATGGAAAATGATCCCGACCAACAGCATTTGACCCGCGCTATGCCCGCATTGAAAATGCGTGCGAAAAATCTTGATGAAATTGCAGATGGAGCGGGATTCCTGTTCGCATCAGTGCCACTTTCGATGACGGATAAAGCGGCCAAGATGTTGGAAGATGAGGCACGTGCACGTTTGGCGCAGATTTCCGCAAGACTACGGAGCGAAAATGACTGGACAATCGAAACTCTCGAAGCCAGTACGAAAGCTCTCGCGGAGGAAATGGGATTAGGTCTTGGCAAGCTCGCGCAACCTATGCGCGCTGCCTTGACAGGAACAACGACTTCGCCCGGCATTTTCGACGTTCTGGTCCTTTTGGGACGAGATGAAGCGTTGGCCCGATTGGACGCTGAGGCGTCCTGATCGCGCCGTCGGGCAATACAATTTGGACAGGAGACACAGTGTGGCAGACAAAATGGCGAAACTCGAACTGGGCGGACAGACCCACGAATTTCCCGTACTCGAAGGCAGCACTGGCCCCGATGTGGTCGATATTCGCAAGCTGTATGGCGCAACCGGCGCCTTCACCTTCGATCCAGGGTACAAATCGACCGCCAGCTGCGAAAGTGCACTAACCTACATTGATGGCAATGAAGGCGTTCTTCTGCATCGCGGCTATCCGATTGGCCAACTGGCTGAACAATCCAGCTTTATGGAAGTCAGCTATCTTTTGCTGAATGGCGAACTGCCAAACTCTGCCGAACTTAATGATTTCACATACACAATCACGCGGCACACCATGCTGCACGATCAGCTACGCCAGTTTGTCCAAGGTTTCCGCCGCGACGCGCACCCAATGGCGATCATGTGCGGTGTAGTCGGCGCACTTTCAGCGTTTTATCATGACAGCACAGATATTTCTAATCCAGAACACCGCAAAATCTCTTCGCACCGCCTGATCGCCAAAATGCCGACTATTGCAGCAATGGCGTACAAATATGCGGTGGGTCAGCCCTTTATGCAGCCCAAGAATGACTTGAGCTATACCGGCAACTTCCTTCGGATGACATTCGGCGTTCCGGCAGAAGACTACGAAGTGCATCCTGCGATTGAAAAAGCAATGGACCGCATTTTCATCCTCCATGCCGACCACGAACAGAACGCGTCAACGTCTACTGTACGTCTCGCCGGATCATCGGGAGCCAACCCGTTTGCATGCATCGCAGCTGGCATTGCCTGCCTGTGGGGCCCTGCCCATGGCGGCGCGAACGAGGCTGCGCTTAACATGCTACAGGAGATCGGCACACCCGATCGCATTCCGCACTACATTGAGCGCGCCAAGGACAAGAACGATCCATTCCGCTTGATGGGTTTCGGGCACCGCGTTTACAAAAACTATGACCCTCGAGCTACCGTGATGCAGCAAACGCTGCGTGAAGTGTTCGAAGCGCTAAAAACGACCGATCCAGTCTTTGAAGTTGCGTTGCAGCTCGAAGAAATCGCCCTTAACGATGACTATTTCAAAGAGAAAAAGCTCTTCCCGAATGTCGATTTCTATTCGGGCATCATTTTGTCATCCATTGGCTTTCCCACCACAATGTTCACTGCGCTCTTTGCATTGGCACGCACAGTGGGCTGGGTTGCTCAGTGGAATGAAATGATCTCTGATCCTGCTCAAGTTATCGGTCGTCCGCGCCAGCTTTACACCGGTCCGACTGCACGCGATTACGTGCCTATTTCCAATCGCTAAAGTTAAGAAAGGGGCGGTGCTTTCGGGCACCGCCTCTTCAGGCCTACAGCTATTCGTAGGCTGGCAGGATCAGTTTAAAGCACGCGCCCTGATCGGGGGTGCGATCTTTGGTATCGATCTCAAGCCGACCGTTCATGGCAAGAGCAAGCTTTTGCGAGATATACAGACCCAGCCCTGATCCGCCGTCATTGCTGCGACCGAGCCTTTCGAATTTTTCGAATATGCGCTCGGCTTCCTCTGCGCTGATGCCTGGACCCTGATCTTCGACACTCAAAGCCACTGTGCCTTTGCCTGGACCCACGCCAACCGTTACGGTGACGCTGCTTTCTTCAGGCGAATAGGCAATCGCATTGCCAATTAGGTTGATGAGGATCTGCAAAACCCTGCGAAATTCGGCATTTGCACCGCATTGCTGATCTTCAGGCGGAAGTACCAATGTGATTGCTTTTGCCTGCGCACGAACGCCCAGTATACCCGCCGTCCTACGGGCAGCGTCGCCCAGATCAACCAGCTCTTCAAGAGTGCTGAAATCGTCTGCCTCAACCACTTCAAGATCCGCCAGATCATCCAGCATTCCTGACAAGTGCTGTCCGGCTGCCGCGATATTGCCTGCATACTCGCTATACTCACTGCGCAGGGGTCCAGCGAGACGAGACCGAATGGATTCAGCATTGGCGATAATACTGGCTACGGGCTTTCGCAGGACAGGTGCCAGCGTCCGGCCAATCATGCGCGTTTGAGAATCTGAAAGCCCGCTGGCCTCTTCAACACCATTTCGCGAGCTCAAGGGTTCATCTGCCACCAAAAGTAGCTCAAATCCGCGCGGCGATGCACTGCCCTGCCCGATTGGAACAAGCCGCGCTCTCCATAATCTGTCAGAGCCCTCAAATGTGCAATTTGCTCCATCCAGCAGTCGCCAATGAAGCGGTTGTTGATGGGCCACTCCGCGCAATTCGATATAGTCCGTCCACAACAGGCCCGGCTCACGTCTCACGCGCTGTGCCAATTGCGATGTGTCCTCACCACTATCGGTCAGAAGTTGGACGTTCTGTCGGCTATCAAGTCGCGCCGTGACTTCTGCAGAGGCTCGGTCAATCGCGTCGATCCGTTCAGCAAGATCGCGCGCGGTGATCTTTAACTCACCGCCCCTTTGCCAGTTGTCGATCAAAAGCTCGCAGCCGCCACCATCATCATCAGCAATGGGACGTACACGGGCAAATCCGCTTACTTCTTCTTCACCATCAAAGCATGAAAATTCGCGTGCTATCCGAAGGCCCATGCTCCGCCCCTGCTGGACGAGGTCGAGCAATTCGGGAATAGCCAACGTTCCCGGCAGAGTGCCTCCGCACCTTTCATGGAGATCTGCCAATGCCTCATCGGCTGTGAGCAGCTGATCGCGGTCATCGGTTAGACCTCGTGCGGCAAGAAGGGAGCTGCGTTGATCCATCGCCCGCTTAGCGCCCCTTCCAAGCGGCAGACTGGCTCAATAAATTAGCTGCCTTAGCGGGGTCGATATGATCCAAATCACGCGGCAAACGCTCGCCAGGCACAAGCAAAAGGAATTGCCGCTCGATCGTTGTCTGATCGAGCCCTGATGCCCTTAACCCCAATGCCAAGCGGGCTGCTTGGCGATCATGGCACGCCAGAATCGCAAGATCACGCGGTTGGCGCGTCAGTGTGGCAAGGCAAGTCGCAAACAGCGAAAGGCCCGCATGCTCCAATTCTAGTCCGACAATCGCCCCATTGCGCATGGCGCCTGTAAGTCGGGTAAGCAAAGCAAGGCGGGTGGAGGCTTCATCATAAGATGATCGAAGTGTTACAGCGGCAGCTTGCTCCGACATTCCATCAGCTTTTCCAGAATTGCGGGTCCAATCCTGCCAGCTTTCAAGGATAGCATGAAAGAGCCTTGCAGGAAGTTCTGTGATCGGAAACACCATGCGCCTTTGCGCTTGAATGAACCGAGATTGAGCTGCGAGCGTCACCATAGCGAGATCAGCCAATTCATTTTGATCGGATGCGATCAATTCCTGCAAAAGTGGGCTGAGCATCGGGTCGAGTGAGGATTGCTGTTCAAGCCGGGACGCCAGATGCCCTTCCATCGCCAGTGTGTACAAATGGCTCAAAATTGGACCGTTTTCAGCAAAGTGATCAGCAAGACTATCAACCTGGCTTTGATCAGGACGCACCAGCGCTGCATCAGTTTGGGCTGCATCGATGAGTTGGCGAGCACAATCGCTAAGCATCCCGCGTAGCCGTGCCACCACATCCTCATTGACCAGCGCGTGTCCTGAACTTGCAAGCATGTGCGACAGAACCGGCGCAACCCCGCTTAGCGCACGATCGCCCTTCGCCAATTGGGTACGCAATATTCCTTCGACACTACCTGTATCAGGCGATGTCGCAGATCGCGTTGCTGTCGGCGTAGAAGCGTGGTCCATATCGGTCTTGCCCATTTCCTCGCTATAAATGGGGTATAGTTAAGCCTGCGTTAGCTTAATTTTGAAGAAGGGGCAGCTTCAATTCGGTAAGGGGCAAAGGGCTCAGAAGCGGCATCTCTTCTGGCTAGGTATACAGCAGAAACGTCAAGCCCTGTTCAAAACGGGTTCGGCCCAGCGGAAAATTGCTTCAGAACAGCTTCAATATCGCGAATTGCGGTCGGTTCGCCTGGTGCCGACGTCAAAGCAAGCTCTGCGGCATCGAGCAATTCATCCGAATGGAAACTTGCTGCCAGCCCTTTCAAACGCATCGCTGCCACATTCCAATTTCCGTCGCAACGGGATCGTTTTAGCAGATCGAGTTGCTTCTCAGCGCTTTCTACGAATGCCAGTCGTAATTCACGCATCAACGCAGGATCATCTCCTGCGGCCGCTGCCAAAGTGGCATCCAAGGCTCCGTTTTCAAACGCCATGAATGCAACACTAAAAGAATAAGGGTTAATGGAGGGTTTATCCACTCCAGCATTGTGGTATTAAACACCATGCCAAAAGGACCTCACATTCGGGCCGTGGGCCGCGACGAAAAGCAGAACGCAGCATCCAGTATGTCTGACAAAGTGGAAGACGACGAAATGCCGGCAGAAGCGGATACCCATTCAGACAGCGAAATCGAAGTTCTGGATCTTACCGAAGCGGACGAAGATCTCGATTTTCTCGAGGAGATAGAACCACCCAAAGCTGGTTTGGGATGGCTTTTGCCGAGTTTGGCCGCCCTTGTGATACTTGGCTGGACCGGATTGTATAGTTGGGCCATGCGGACGGAATTGATGGCCGCCGCAAACGTCGCTCCCGCTCAATGGGTTAGCTGGATCATTGATTGGTCTGTGCCAGTTCTGCTCGTATGCGTTATTTGGCTGCTTGCAATGCGCAATTCTCGCCGCGAAGCTGATCGGTTCGCTGTGACAGCATCGCTCTTGAGCCAAGAAAGTGCTCAACTTGAAAACCGGCTAAGGGTCGTCAATCGCGAACTCAGCCTTGCGCGCGAATTCATTGCTTCGCAGTCACGCGATCTTGAATCTCTTGGCCGGGTCGCGAGCGAGCGCATTTCTGAACATGCCGCAAGTTTGCAGGACCTGATTAAAAAGAACGACAAACAAGTCCAATCGATTGGCAAAGCCAGCGACACAGCATTGGCCAACATGGTCCAGTTGCGTGATGATCTGCCTGTAATCGCCAATTCCGCGCGCGATGTCTCCAACCAGATCGGCAATGCCGGACGCAGTGCGAAAGAGCAGGCCGAAACACTGGTTGGTGAATTCAAAAAACTTGAAGAATCAGGTTCTGCAACGGATCAGCAGATTGCGACCCTGAGCACCCGTGTGGGCGACACAATCAGCGAGTTCGACACTGAAATTGTGCGTTTGGAGAAAACGGTAAGCGAACGGTTTGACCTGCTGCAAAGCAAAGCTGCCGAATATCGCAGCGAAGTCGATCAAACCGAGGCGCAGGCTTTTGCCTCGCTAAGCGGTCGGTTTGCAGGCCTTCAGGGCGAAACCGATACCATGATTGCCAAATTGCGCGATGCTGAAGCGTTGGCAGGCGAGCGGCAGGAAGCAGCGATCGAGAACCTGACAACGACTATGAAGGGCCTGTTTGAACAGGTTGATGCTCTTGACCGGAATGCCGTTGAAGCTTCGAAAGCGCGCGTCCAAAGCTTGCACAAAGAAGCGGCTGACTTTGATCAGCTTCTGACCGAGCGTGACATCCGCTTTATGCAGGAGATGAAGAACCGACAGGAGCAATTTGAACAGCGTGAAGCGCGTGGCAGCGATATTATGGCTGAACGTCTCGCGAACCTGAATGAAGCTATGGAAGCCCAACGCAAAGCGCAAACCGAAGAGTCTGAGAAATTCACCAAACAAAGTGAGGCGTTAAGCGATCAATTCGGCGAAATGGGCACGCTTATCAAACAAATAGCCTCTCAAACTGATATGACGCGGCGCAGTTTGACGGAAGGGCTCGGAGATCTGGGCAAGCAGCTTTCTGAAAAGCGTCTGGCGCTTGGTCAAACCGCCGAGGCTTTGAATGAGATCAACAATGCAGCGCTCAAAGTGCTAGAGAATATTGAACTGGGCATCCATCACACGCGCGATGAGCTGCCAGGAGCGATCAAAACCGCAACAGATGAGTTAACGCAAGTCGAAGAGCGTGCGAGCGAAATCAAAGGTATTATGCTCACAACCTCGAAGCAGGGCGAGGAACTCAGCAACTACCTCACCAACACGCATAGTGAGATTGAGAGAGCCGAAACCTCAATCAATAGCCTGAATGACAGTCTCTCCAATCATTCAGAGGAAGCGCTCGCCAAAGTTCAAGGCCTGCGCAGCGGGTTATCGCAAATAGCGGCGGAAAGCGAGGAATTTGCAGGCTCAACTCAGGACAAGCTGCACAATGCCATCGAAACGTTGAAAGATGCATTGCGTACAACACTTGGATCGCTTGAAACCGAAACAAAAGAAAAAATCGAAGCACTTGCCGAGCAGATGAGCGCGCAGGCCGCAGGGCGTCTGTCCCAATCGCTTCAGGATGAAAGCAATGCAGCTATCGCCCAGATGGAAGCCGCCGCTGCGCAGGCTGCGAGCACTGGCAAAGACGCCACAGCGCAGCTGCGTGATCAACTTGCCAAGGTAAACGAGCTGACGGGCAATCTGGAACAACGCATCCGCCACGCGCGCGATCTTGCTGAAGAGCAAGTCAATAATGACTTCTCCCGGCGTATGGCGCTGATCACTGACAGCTTGAATTCAAGCTCCATCGACATCGCATCGGCACTATCCTACGAAGTGACCGACACGGAATGGAACGCATACCTTAAAGGGGATCGCGGCATATTCACCCGGCGAGCCGTCCGATTGGTCGACAATGCGCAGGCCAAGGAGATTTCAGAGCTTTACCGGTCAGATGATGACTTCCATTCCAATGTGAACCGCTACATCCACGATTTTGAGTCGATGTTGCGATCCATGCTTTCCACGCGCGATGGCAATGCCTTGGGTGTTACAGTGCTGGGGTCGGATATGGGCAAGCTTTACGTTGCGCTCGCTCAGGGAATTGAGCGTCTGCGGACCTGACCTTAATCGGGTTTGGTCAGATCAACAGGCGGCTCTGGAAAGAAATTCAAGTCGTCTGGTGTGATCCACCCAAACTCAAAATTGAGAACAAAGGCGCTCGTTAGGATCGTTGCGATTATGGTCGCTCGAACAACGATTTTGCCCGGTCGGAAATTGACAGGCGCGCTGTCCGCCTGACCGGGGACTTTTTCAGCGCCGGCTTCATCAGCTGTCCGCACACCGAAGGGAAGCATCACAAACGCGCTCATCACCCAAATCAGGAAGTAGATCGCAAGGATAGAAGTCCACTGCATCTGGGTTAGGCCTTCACCAGACCCGGCATGATCACCCGCACTTGTGGGTTTTTACCCGACCAGCGCCGAGCGGCCCTGCGCGCTGCGAGGCGGGCTGCTTCGTGAACCGCAACGGGGTCAGTCGCATCTTTGCCTTTCAGCTTTCGAAGTGCGCCTAAAATATCGCTTTGAGCTTCAGAAATGAATTCGGGCATATCCTCATCCAATGGCAGGCCGATGCAATCAATCTCAGGATTGCTACCGCGCACCAGAACAACGGTCATAACGCCTTCATGCGCGATCCTGCGCCGCATGGTGACTGCGTCTCCATCTGCAGGAGCGATTATGTCTCCATCTAGAACAAGGCGGCCACTGCGCACTTGCGCAATGATGGACGGATTACCGGGGGCAAGCTTCACTACATCTCCGTTGGATTGGACAACATTATGACCAATTCCTGCGTCTTTTCCTACGCGTGCCTGCTCTTGCATATGCCGCATCTCACCATGGACAGGGACAAGGATATCCGGGCGAAGCCAGCTGTAAAGCGCTTCCAGTTCAGGGCGCCCCGGGTGACCAGAGACGTGAATGTAGCTCTGGCGATCTGTGACCATAGTGATCCCCCGCCGAGCAAGCTCATTCTGCATCTTACCAATCGAGATTTCGTTCCCGGGTATCTGGCGAGAAGAAAACAGCACCACATCGCCGCGGGACAGCTCTATCGGATGATTGTCGTCCGCCATCCGGGCCAGCGCAGCGCGAGGTTCCCCCTGCCCGCCAGTTGCAAGGATCAACACTTCACCCCGTGGCAGACGCATAGCGGTATCAAAGTCAATTGGGTCAGGGAAGTTGGTAAGGTACCCGTTATCCTGAGACACTTCTAGGATACGATCCAATGATCTGCCTGCAATACAGACTTGCCGGCCTGTCTCCCGAGCGACTTCGCCCAGAGTTTGCAACCGCGCGACATTGCTGGCAAAGGTCGTGACCACCACGCGTCTGCCTTCGTGTTTTGCGACTTCTTCCATCAAACCTTGATGGACTGCCCCTTCGGAACCGGATGGATTGGGATTAAACACATTGGTGCTGTCGCAAACGAGCGCAAGCACGCCCTCATCGCCAAATGCGCTGAGCTCTTTCTCGGTCGTGGGTTCGCCAATGATTGGCTCTTCATCAAGCTTCCAATCGCCAGTGTGGAACACTCGGCCGTAAGGTGTGTCGATCAGCAGCGCGTTGCCCTCAGCAATCGAGTGAGCAAGCGGAATATATGTGACGGTGAAAGGGCCAAGGGCAATCTCACCGTGATCATCGGGAATGATGTTGAGTTCGACCTGACCCAAAAGCCCCGCTTCCTCCAGCTTGCGCGAGACCAGATCGGCGGTGAACGGCGTGGCGTAAAGCGGCACTCCCAACTCGCCAGCGAAATAGGGAACCGCACCAATGTGATCCTCATGCGCGTGCGTAAGGACAATTCCAAGGAGATCCTTGGTCCGCTCTTCGATAAAGTCGAGGTCAGCAAAAACCAGATCAACGCCGGGATACTCGCCGCCTGAAAAGGTCATCCCCAAGTCCACCATCAACCACTTACCATCGCAGCCATAAAGGTTGACGTTCATGCCAATTTCCCCCGACCCGCCAAGGGCAAGGAAAAGCAGTTCGTTTTCAGGGGTGTAGTTCTTTTTCACTTTTGGGAGTTTACTCTGGAAACTTGAAATAGATTATGAAGATGCCTGTTCCACTAAGATGGCCAGCCCTTGGATGGTGAGATCTGCATCGACATGATCGAAAATGTCGGTCGCATCATCAAACAATATGGCGAGCCCGCCGGTCGCTACAACCTTTGCAGGGCGGCCAATTTCACTTTTCATGCGTTCGACAATGCCTTCCATCATGGCGACATAGCCCCAGAACACGCCAATCAGCATTTGGTCTTCGGTGTTCCGGCCGATAACGCTGCTGCTATCAGGCGCGCGAATGGCGATACGGGGAAGCTTGGCTGTTTTGCCGACAAGAGCATCCAAGGACAGATTGATCCCCGGCGCAATCGATCCGCCCTTGTAAGCGCCATTGAAATCAATCGCTTCAAATTTAGTTGCCGTACCGAAATCAATTGCAATGATATCGCCACCATATTTGTGGTGCGCCGCCAAAATGTTGAGAGCGCGATCAGCGCCAAGCGAGCTTGGCTGATCCACATCGATTGCAAAAGGCCAAGTCACTTTACCCTCGCCCGCTTTCAACGGCGTAATGCCAAAGTATTTCTGGGACAGAACGGTCAAATTGTGATCGGCACGCGGGACAACCGAGGCGAAGATGATCTGAGATATCTCCTCGCGGCTTACCCCTTCAATTTCGAGCAATTGAAGAAGCCAAACCGCATATTCATCGCCTGTGCGCCTCGGATCGGTGGCGATGCGCCAGCGCGCTTTAACCTCGCGCCCTTCGAACAAAGCGAAGACCACATTGGTGTTTCCAACATCAGCAGCCAGCAGCATCAGCTTCCCTTTTCCGCGATCATTGAGACATCGCCCGCATGGATAGTGTGGATCGCCCCATTCGCCAAGCGCAAGAGCAACGCGCCTTCGGTGTCTAAACCGGCAAACGCGCCCGACACGAGCGTGTCTTCGCTACCCGTTTCTAACTGTGTGCCGATAGGATGGGCGATTTCCATCCAAGCATCCAGAATTTGAGAAAGCGGCTGCGCGCGCCATTCGGCAAGGCGTTTTGCGAATTCACCAGCGAGGATTGAAAGAACGAGACTGGGGCTGCCGCCATGCTTTGGGTTTTCATAGACGATATCGGTAGTCTCTCGACCTGCAATATCAGGCGCGTAACCGACATTTACGCCAATGCCCACGACCACACTCTCACCGCTACGCTCTAGCAAAATGCCCGCGATCTTGGCGCCGCACACCAGAGCATCGTTAGGCCATTTGAGCAGGATAGGCGTGCGCGGCAAAAGCGAACGACGCAATGTGTCCGCCACGGCCAGTCCCGCTACGAACGACAAAGTATGCGCCAGGTGATCTTCGCTGTTGAGATTTACGACTGTGCTGCAAAACAGATTGCCTGAAGGGCTTTCCCATTTGCGGCCCAATCGCCCTCGCCCGCCGGTTTGACGGACCGCGCGCAGCCAATAACGTTCGGCCACTGTTTCACCGGCGCTTAATCGCACAAGCAGATCTGCATTGGTCGAACCAGTTTCTTCGACCTCTTCAATTACAGGTTCTATGTTCAAACCGCCAAGAACAGCGCAGACGCCGCTTTATCAGCAAGATCAGTCAGCGAAGGCGTAATGAGATAGCCAAGGGGAGAGATGATCAATGTCATCAACCCCAGCAACACCCAATGCGATGTCTCGCTTTTACCGGTGACCAAATCGGCAGGTTCATCGAAGAACATGACTTTCACGAACTTGATATAGTAGAATGCGCCGATGACGCTCGCTGCAATCGCGATAGCCGCAAAGGCTACAAGACCCGCCTCAACTGTAGCCTGAAAGACCACAAACTTACTATAGAAACCAAGCAGCGGCGGAATGCCAGCAAGGCTGAACATCATGACCAGCAAGCACCAAGCAATCGCAGGCTGTGTAACAGCAAGGCCTTTGATATCGCCAAAGGTCTCGAACAAGTCGCCGTCTTTGCCGCGCAGCATCAGCAGGGCTGTGAAGCTGCCAAGGCTCATCGCGACATAGATGAAAAGGTATACCAGCATCGCGCTCGCGCCCGATTGGTCTGCCACGGCGAGGCCCAGCAGGATGAAGCCGACATTGTTGATCGAGGAATAAGCGAGCAGGCGTTTTAAGTTTTCCTGTCCAATCGCGCCAAATGCACCAAAGACAATCGATGCGAGCGCTGTGAACATCACGATCTGCTGCCAAGCTACGACTTGGCCGCCAAACACATCGAACACTACGCGTGCTGTCAGTGCAACGGCTGCAACCTTAGGCGCTGTGGCGAAGAACGCAGTGACAGGCGTTGGCGCACCTTCATAAACGTCGGGCGTCCACATGTGGAAGGGCACTGCTGCGATCTTAAATGCGAGACCGGCCATCACGAAGATGAGCCCGAACAAGGGGCCGTAAGCGAGTTCGCCTTGAAGTCCCTCGCGGACGGTCCCAAAATCGGTTCCGCCGGTAAAGCCGTAAAGCAGGCTCATGCCATACAGCAGAATGCCGGATGCAAGCGCGCCGAGAACGAAGTATTTCAGGCCGGCCTCTGCAGAACGGTCATCCTGGCGCAGAATTGCAGCGAGCACGTATGCGGCCAGCGAATTTAACTCGAGCCCCAGATAGAGGGTCATAAAGTCGCTTGCAGACACCATGATGCTCATGCCGACAGTGGCGAACAAAATCAGCACGGGATATTCCGCGCGCATCCCCCGCTCCTCGCCAGCAGCCGCGCTTGCAAAGAAGGCGGGCGCTACTAACAAGCAACCAATGGCCGCGAGATAAATCAGAGCCTTGGCAAACATCGCAAAGCTATCGACCCGCATAAGCCCGCCAAAGGCAAGCGTTTCGGGCCCATCGGTTCCAAAATGCAACCCTGGTACGAGCGAAAAACCTGCGGCAAACAAAGCAGTAGCTGCGATAATGGCGATCGGTCGTGCGGCTTTATCTCCGCCCCATGCGGCGACCAGCAACAGGATAAGACCGGCAGCGGCCAGGATCAGTTCTGGCACGACCAATCCGAATGAATGTGTGAGATCGAGCATCAGTGCGCCCCCTCCCCGTCATGGCCTTCGGGCGCGGGAACCTCATTTGCGAACATCCCGGTCGGCTGATCCACAAGGAGTTGGCTATCGCTTTGCGGTGCGACCAGAACAAGGCGAGCATCGAGCGCTTTGATATCTTCACGCATAGGCGCAAGGAAGCTTTCAGGATAGACGCCCATCCACATCACGACGGCTGCAATCGGCGCCATCATCGCCCATTCGCGGACTGTGATATCGCCCATAGAGGCGGCATCTTCGTTTTTCTGAGCGCCAAAGGCGACGCGGCGATAAAGGTAAAGCATGTAGCCAGCGCCTAGAATGATCCCTGTGGTGCAGACCAAGGCGACCCAAGTGGAAACTTGATAGATACCCGCAAGCGATAGAAATTCGCCTACGAACCCGCTCGTTCCGGGAAGGCCTATCGACGCCATCGTGAACAGCAGGAAGAACACCGCGTAATAGGGCATATTGATCGAAAGCCCGCCATACCGATCAATCTCACGCGTGTGCAGCCGGTCATAGATAACGCCAACGCAGAGGAAGAGCGCGCCTGATACCAGACCATGGCTCAGCATGATGATGATAGCGCCTTCGATGCCTTGCACATTGAACGCAAAAAGACCGACCGTCACAATCGCCATGTGCGCGACGCTTGAATAAGCGATAAGCTTTTTCATATCCGCCTGCACCAAAGCCACGAGCGAGGTGTAAACCACCGCCACCATGGACAGCGCGAATACAAGCCATGCAAAATCAGCGCTTGCAACAGGGAACATGGGAAGGCTGAACCGGATAAAGCCATACCCTCCCAGTTTGAGCAAAACGCCTGCAAGGATCACTGAACCCGCCGTCGGTGCCTGAACGTGCGCATCGGGCAGCCACGTGTGGAATGGCCACATCGGCACTTTGACCGCAAAGCTCGCAAAGAATGCCAGCCACAGCCAAGTCTGCGCAGCCGGAGGGAAATTGTATTGCATCAAAGTCGGAATGTCGGATGTGCCAGCATTTGCCACCATCCAGAACATCGCGACCAGCATCAGCACAGAGCCGAGCAGCGTGTAGAGGAAGAATTTGTAGCTCGCATAAATGCGGTTATCGCCGCCCCAAACACCGATGATCAGATACATCGGGATAAGGCCCGCTTCGAACATGATGTAGAACAAGAAGATGTCTTGCGCTGCAAAAGTGCCGATCATCAACACTTCCATAAACAGGAACGCGGCCATGTATTCGCCCACGCGTTTCTGGATTGCCTCCCAACTGGCGAGGATACAGATCGGCATGAGGAAGACGCTCAGCATGATGAGCATCAAGGCAATACCATCGATCCCTAGCGCGTAGTTGAAGCCAGCGACAAGCTCATACCGTTCCGTAAATTGCCATTGATCGCCGCCAATGTCGTAATTCGCCCACAGCATTACGCCGAGGCCGAATGTCACCAAAGTCGCCAGCAGAGCGATCAAACGCGAGCTTTGGCCTGCAAATAGGCAGGCGATCGCACCTGCCAGCGGCACAAGCATCATGACCGTGAGGATGGGAAAGTCCATTGCTCGTATTCGCCCCTAGAGCAGCACGTAAGTGACAGCAGCGATCAAGCCCAAAAGCATGATCAATGCATAAGTGTAGAGATAGCCCGACTGGATCGACTTTGCCGCAAGCGATCCGCGCTGGACCACAGCAGCAATGCCATTGGGACCGAAGCGGTCAATCGTACCGATATCGCCCAGTTTCCAGAACTGGCGGCCAAACCAGAAAGCAGGCTTTACGAAGATCGCGTCGTATAACTCATCGAAGTACCATTTGCGGAACACGAAATTGTGCAGCCAACCAAATGCGCCAACGAATTTCGCCGGGATGTCAGGCTTCGCCATGTAAGCAACGTATGCGCCAGCAAAGCCGATAATCATCACGACGAAAGCGGAATACTTCACCCAATAAGGCACCGCATGCATCGCGTGGATAAGGTTCTCGTTGTAGAAGATTGACCCAGCCCAGAACGCCGCATCATCAAGGAAGCTTGGCGCAAAAACCTGCCCTGCCAACACGGCACCAACACTCAAAACGATAAGTGGGATCAGCATGACCCAAGGGCTTTCATGCGGGTGGTATCCGCCGGTTGTGTCTTCGCCTGCTTCCGAAGGTGTTTTGTGAACAGAATGCTGGATATGCTCGCTCTCAATCCAGCGCGGCTTACCCCAGAAGGTCAGGAACATCAGACGCCAGCTGTAAAAGCTGGTGAGCAAGGCCGCGGTCACACCAAGCCAAAACACCATCGTACCTGTGCCCGTGCCGCGCGCAAAGGCGACTTCAAGAATGGCGTCTTTCGACCAGAAGCCAGCAAAACCAACGCCCAAGTGATAAACGCCCAGCCCCGTGATCGCGAGTGTGCCCAAAAGCATCGCCCAGAACGTGATCGGGATCTCTTTGCGAAGGCCGCCATAATACCGCATGTCTTGTTCATGATGCATGGCATGGATCACTGATCCAGCGCCCAAGAACAACAGCGCCTTAAAGAATGCGTGGGTGAATAGGTGGAACATAGCAACGCCATATGCGCCCACTCCGGCGGCGAAGAACATGTAGCCGAGCTGTGAGCAGGTCGAATACGCGATCACGCGCTTAATATCCCACTGCGTTGTCCCGATGGTCGCCGCAAAGAAGCAGGTCGCCCCCCCAATCACGGTCACGACCATCAACGCGGTTGGCGCTGTCTCGAACATGGGCGAGAGGCGGCACAGCATGAACACACCAGCGGTCACCATGGTGGCTGCATGGATAAGCGCGGAAACAGGCGTCGGCCCCTCCATCGCATCAGGCAGCCACGTGTGGAGCCCCAATTGCGCGGATTTGCCCATCGCTCCGATGAAGAGCAGGATGCACAGCACGTCCATCGTCTGAAGACGCATGCCTAGAAAACCGATAGTCGCCCCGCTCATCGCTGGCGCAGCATCAAGGATTTCCGGGATCGAAGTCGTCTTGAACACCAGATAGGTGCCAAAAATACCAAGCATAAAGCCGAGATCGCCCACACGGTTGACCACAAAGGCCTTAATCGCAGCAGCGCCAGCGGTTGGCTTTTTGAACCAAAAACCGATCAGCAAGTAAGAGGCGAGCCCCACCCCTTCCCAGCCAAAGAACATTTGAACAAGGTTGTCAGCCGTCACCAGCATCAACATCGCAAAGGTGAAGAGCGACAGATAAGCGAAGAAGCGCGGCTGATCCGGGTCTTCCTCCATATACCCCCAGCTATAGAGGTGAACGAGCGCGGAAACGCTGTTGATCACCACCAGCATAACAGCCGTAAGTGCATCAACCCGCAGCGCCCAATCAAATGTCATCGCGCCCGATTGCACCCATTTGAGCACAGGCACGACTTCAGCGATCGCATCGCCTGTCAGGAACGCGATGAAAATGGGCCAACTGAGGATCGCGGACAGGAACAGAGCGCCGGTCGTAACAACCTTCGCGCCTGTGTTACCCAGAGCGCGATTGCCAAAGCCTGCAATAATGGCCGCAATCAACGGCGCAAACACGATGATGAGGATTGGAGACATCTACGCCTATCCCTTCATCTGGTTGACATCATCGACAGCGATGGTGCCGCGTCCACGATAATAGATGACGAGGATGGCAAGCCCGATGGCCGCCTCTGCAGCCGCGACAGTCAGCACCATCATAGCAAAAATCTGCCCCGTCAGATCGCCCATCGCCGCGCTAAACGCGACAAGATTGATGTTCACGGAAAGCAAGATCAGCTCAACCGACATTAGGATCACAATCACATTCTTGCGATTGATGAAAATGCCCAGCACGCCAAGAACGAAAAGGATCGCGCCGACGACCAGAAAGTGCTCGATGCCGATTACGTCGTTCACAACTCAACCCCCTCACCAACGGTGGGCTGTTTCATAACCGTTGCCTCATCCGGCCGACGGCTGATCTGTTTGCCGATATCCTGACGCGCACGGCCGCCCGGTTTTGGGCCGCGATGGGTCAGCACAATCGCGCCAATCATCGCAACAAGAAGAATGATCCCCGCGATCTCAAACAGGATGATGTAAGGTCCATAAAGCAGGCGGCCAATGGCTTCGATATTGCTCTCACCCAACCTTTGCGCCGCATCATTCGCGGCAGCATCACCCAATTGAAGCCCGCCCGCGCCATAAACCCCCAGAGCCAGCCCCAGCTCAGCCAGCAGTATCAGCGCCATTGCGATGCCGATCGGAAAATTCTTCACCAAACCGGCGCGCATCTCAGCAAAGTCGATATCGAGCATCATCACAACAAACAGGAACAACACCGCAACCGCGCCGACATAAACGATCACCAGCAGCATCGCGATAAACTCTGCCCCCACGATCACCATGAGGCCGGCAGCATTAAAGAAGGCGAGGATCAGCCACAGCACGCTGTGCACGGGATTGCGCGACAAGATCACCATCACCGCGGATGCGATGACAATGCCTGCAAAAAGGTAAAAGGCGAGTGCCTGTATCATGTCCAAATTTCGCTAGCCGTGCATCCCCGCAAAGGCGGGGATCCAGAGCAGCATTGTGATCCCTTTTTAAGGAGCTGGATCCCCGCTTTCGCGGGGATGACGATTAGAGATTCGCCCACCCCTGTTGTGTCCCGCGCAAGCCCCTAGCGATAGGGAGCGTCCGCTTCAAGATTGGCCGCGATGGCCCGTTCCCATTTGTCACCATTGCTGAGCAATTTTGCCTTGTCGTAAAGCAATTCCTCGCGCGTTTCGGTGGCGTATTCGAAGTTTGGTCCCTCAACGATGGCATCCACCGGGCACGCCTCTTGGCAGAAGCCGCAATAAATGCACTTCGTCATATCGATGTCATAGCGCGTGGTGCGGCGGCTGCCGTCTTCGCGCGGTTCGGATTCGATAGTGATCGCCTGCGCGGGGCAAACCGCCTCGCACAGCTTGCACGCAATGCAGCGCTCCTCGCCATTGGGATAACGCCGCAAAGCATGCTCCCCGCGAAAACGCGGGGAAAGCGGCGATTTCTCAAACGGGTAGTTGATCGTCACCTTGGGCTTGAAGAAATATTTCAAGGTCAGCGCGTGGGCTTTGAGGAATTCGTAGAGGGTGAAGCTCTTCGCGAGTTGTGTGATGGAGGTCATTTGGCCTCTCCAAATTCGTCATTGCGAGGAGCCGCAGGCGACGCGGCAATCCAGAGCGTTTCGCAACCCGCCCTGGATTGCTTCCCCCGGCCCAAGGCCGGGGTCGCAATGACGATAGTGATGAATGATTTGAGGAGTTGGGTTGCGGTGGTCATGACAGTTCTCCCCCACAATGTCCCGCAAAAACGACTTCATTCTCTCGGTCAGCGTTTATCGAGGTCATAGTTGACAAGAACATCCAGTCAGTTTTTGCTGGAACGCCATAAATTTGAAAGAAACCTCTAGTCTTTCCACCCTCTGCATAGAGGTTGTAGTTTGTTGTCACTTTAATCTTTTCGACTTCATCTATGATGGGGAAGCCGTCAATTAAAAGCATCTCAATCTCACCAACGCCTTCAAGACCTGAAATCGGCTTAAATAGTGCCTTTGTGTCAGCAAGCGGAGGGATCGAGTAAGAAATCCTCTCGCCATCCTCGTTGACCGCATGGCACACAGGTTCTGCTTCGAAGGGTCGCGAGTAAATCAGTGCCGTTAGGCTCTCGGTTTCAATAGGAGCAACTAATTTTTGATCTCTCGAAGCCGTGCACAAGCCATTGCCGATAGGCCAAGCAAAACCATCCTCAGACGAACCAGCATAACCTAACTTTATGCCAAATCTATCAGATTTTTGAGCCCATAAACCGACATGAATTTCTGTCATATCGTCTGACAAACTTAACTCGAACCTTGTTTTACGCTCATTGGATTCGAGTAGTTTAAGTTCGATCGTTGTTGGATCAATTTCCCAAGTATCAGAGACAAACTGCGTGACTTCAATCTCTTCGTCCAATGAAACGGTAAGCTGAGCGACATCGCCACTTAAAAGCGGAATATGACAATCAATCTTTTCGGGCCATTCAAATTCCGAAGACTGTGCCGCTGTATGTGTGGTCAGGCCGAACAGCACCATTCCAAAGAGTAACAAGAACCTCATCCCCAATGCCCCGTAGCCATCAAATACCCGCTAATCAGCGCCACAAACAGCAAGCTCATCGGCAAAAACACCTTCCACCCCAACCGCATCAGCTGATCATAGCGGTAGCGCGGCACAGTCGCCCATATCCAGCTGAAGACGAGGAAGAAGCCGAAGGTCTTGAGCAGGAACCACACGATGCCCGGCACATAATAAAGCGGTGCCCATTCAACAGGCGGCAGCCATCCGCCGACGAACAGGATCGTGCACAGCGAGCACATCAGCAAGATGTTCGCGTATTCACCAAGCCAGAACAGCGCGAAGCTCATCGAGGAATATTCGGTCTGATAGCCCGCAACCAGCTCCGATTCCGCTTCGGTGAGGTCAAACGGAGCGCGCGCGGTTTCTGCTAGCGCGCAGATGAAGAACACCACGAAAATCGGGAACAAAAGCGGGTTGAAGAAAAACCCGTTCACGATCCCCAGCCCGTGCCCTTTTTGCGCCATCACAATCTCGGTCATGTTGAACGATTTGGTCCACAGCACGACGCAGACGAGAATAAACCCGATGGAAACCTCGTAAGAGATCATCTGCGCGGCGGCGCGCATGGCCGAGAAGAACGGATATTTGGAGTTCGATGCCCAACCGCTCATCACCACGCCGTATACGCCAAGCGAAGATATCGCGAGGATGTATAAAAGTCCCAGATTGATATCGGATAGGACAAGATCTTCACTGAACGGGATCACCGCCCATGCCGCCAATGCGACCGTAAAGGTAATGATCGGCGCGAGAAGGAAAATGCCTTTGTTGGCAGCACTTGGGATAATGGTCTCTTGCAAGAAGACCTTCAGGCCATCTGCAAAGGATTGGAGCAGACCAAACGGCCCCACAACATTGGGCCCACGACGCAGCATTACCGCGCCGAGAACCTTACGGTCGACATAGATCACCATAGCCACCGCAAGCATTAACGGCAGCGCGATCAGGAGGATGCCTGCGATGGTCGCGACGGTCCATGCGGCCTCGTATGGAAGGCCTAGGGATTGGAAGAAATCAGTCATCAGTCGCCCCCGCCGCCGCCAGAATCACCACCACAACCGAAGTCATCAAAGCCTTTCCCATACCCGTCGGGGTTCCCGTAGCCACTGTCTTTCCATGCATCGCGCGCTTCGTCGGCTTTCTTGTCAGTCATCCACATCGATATGCGCAGAATACCAAACAATAGGCCTCCAGCGGTAAGAATAGCTGCGAGAACGGTTAGCAAAACGCTCATGCCGCAGCCTCCTTGATCTCATTTCCCACATCGTCATGCTGAACTTGTTTCAGCATAACCACTTGCGGGCCAGTGTTATCCTGAAACGAGTTCAGGATGACGGGTGTGTGGATGGGAAGGCTCATTCCGCAGCCTCCTTCATTTCATCCCCGTGGAGCAATTCCGCAGAACATTGCCGCATCACTTCGCTCGCGCGGGCAATCGGATTGGTGAGGTAGAAATCCGCAATCGGATAAGCGGTGATCTCGCCTTCTGCTTTCGCGGAAGCCTGAGCCTTGGGAAGCGCACCGTAATCCGCGAGACCCTCCTCACCCAGAGCAGGCACTTCGCCAATCATAGCAGCCTGCAATTCGCCAAAGCTATCAAAACCGACATTCACACCCAACACATCGGCAAGCGCGCGCAATATCGTCCAATCCTCGCGGGCATCACCCGGAGCAAACACCGCCTTTTCAGCAAATTGCACGCGCCCTTCGGTGTTGACGTAAGTGCCGTCTTTCTCTGCATAGGACGCCGCTGGCAGGATCACATCAGCGCTGTGCGCGCCTTTGTCGCCGTGGTGGCCGATATATACCTCAAGACTGTCGGCGAACGGAGCTGCGTCCATCTCGTCCGCGCCAAGGCTGAGGAGCACTTTCGGCTTCGCGCTCGCAATCTCCGCCATGCCGCCCGGCACAGTGAAATCGAGCATCAGTGAACCCATGCGAGCCGCGCTCATATGCAGGACATTGAAACCGTTCCAAGTGTTTCCGTCTTCAATTGGGCGAACCAGCTTGAACTTGTCGACCAGCTTCAAAGCCGCACCCAAAGCGCCCTTCGCCAAGGCCGCGCCACCAAGGATAACCGCCGGACGCTGCGCCGCTTTCATCGCATCACCCAAAGCCTTGGGCACGCGGTTGAGCACTTTCAAATCTTCGCCAAGGAATGTCGTCGGGTATGTGGTCTCCCATTCGGGGCCAACGACAAACACCTTAGCGCCTGATTTCACAGCCTTGCGAATGCGCGCATTCACCAAAGCGGCTTCCCAGCGGATGTGGCTGCCGACGATCAGGATCGCATCAGCTGTCTCAATCCCTGCAAAGGTCGAATTGAAATTGACCGCCGCTATGTTCGACACGTCATAGGTCATGCCGGTCTGGCGGGCCTCGAGCAGGCTTGATCCGCTGGCTTTGAGCAGAGCCTTAGCCGCGAACATCGTCTCGCAATCGACCATATCGCCTGCGACCGCAGCGATGCTGGAGGTATCTTTGCCCAAAGCATCCTTGATAACGCCAAAGGCTTCCTTCCAATCGGCCGGGGCCAATTTGCCGTCCCGGCGCACGAAAACCTTGTCCAAACGGCGTTTTGTCAGGCCATCGACCTGATAGCGGGCTTTGTCGGAAAGCCACTCTTCGTTCACATCATCATTGATGCGAGGAAGCGCGCGCATAACCTCGCGGCCCTTGGAATGGAGCGAGATATTCGCGCCCACCGCATCGGACACATCAATGCTAAGCGTGCGTTTTAATTCCCACGGACGCGCTTCGAAAGCGTAGGGGCGCGATGTCAACGCGCCCACAGGACACAAATCAATCACATTGGCGGACAGCTCATGCGCCGCAGCCTGCTCCAGATAGGTCGTGATCTGCATGTCCTCGCCGCGATAGAGCGCGCCGATCTCGTCCACACCCGCAATCTCTTCAGAAAACCGCACACAGCGCGTGCAGTGAATGCAGCGGGTCATCACTGTCTTGATGAGCGGACCCATATATTTTTCAGTGACCGCCCGGCGATGCTCTTTGGAGCGAGAGACGCCTTTGCCATAGGTCATAGACTGGTCTTGCAAATCGCACTCGCCGCCCTGGTCACAAATTGGGCAATCGAGCGGGTGGTTGACGAGGAGAAACTCCATAACCCCTTCGCGAGCCTTTTTGACCATCGGCGTGTCGGTGCGGATTTCCTGACCCTCGCCAGCGGGAAGCGCGCAAGAGGCCTGCGGCTTGGGCGGCCCCGGTTTCACCTCGACGAGGCACATGCGGCAATTGCCCGCAATCGAAAGCCGCTCGTGATAGCAAAAACGCGGGATTTCCTTGCCCGCAAGCTCGCACGCCTGAAGGACAGTCGCGCCCGCCGGGACTTCGATTTCTTGGCCGTCTACGGTTACCTTAGGCATTAGTCACTATTCCCCCCGGACCAAATACCGCCGGCACCAGAATGGTTGTTTGCGCGTGAACCACCCTTGGATTCAACGTTCAAATAGCTTTCGTTCGACCAGTTGTTTTCTGGCCCAGGTTTATCTTGCTTCGGACCCCGGAAGAAAAGCACCCTCATCAAAGCGACAAAAATCAAGACGCTCACCAAAATTAAAATGGCAATACCCCAGCTCACTCCGCAGCCTCCGCGAATTGCGCGTTGTGCTCGTGAATGCGCTTTTCAAGTTCGGGGCGGAAATGGCGGATGAGGCCCTGGATCGGCCAAGCCGCGGCATCGCCAAGCGCGCAGATTGTGTGGCCTTCGACCTGCTTGGTGACCTCATGCAGCATGTCGATCTCTTCAATCGCCGCATCACCGGTACGCAAACGCTCCATCATACGCCACATCCACCCAGTGCCCTCACGGCACGGCGTGCATTGGCCGCAGCTTTCGTGCTTGTAGAAGTAAGAAAGACGGCTGATGGCGCGCACGATGTCAGTCGATTTGTCCATCACGATGACGGCGGCTGTGCCAAGGCCGGAACCAAGCTCTTTCAGCCCGTCGAAATCCATTGGGGCAGAGCGGATTTGGTCAGCGGGCACCAGCGGCACCGAAGAACCGCCCGGAATAACCGCAAGCAGATTGTCCCAACCGCCGGTGATACCGCCGCAATGCTTTTCGATGAGCTCCTCAAACGGAATGCTCATTTCCTCTTCGACAACGCACGGTTTTTCGACATGGCCGCTGATCTGGAACAGTTTCGTGCCGTGATTACCCTCGCGACCGAAAGAGCTGAACCATGAGGCCCCGCGCCGCAGGATTGTTGGCACAACCGCGATGCTCTCAACATTGTTCACCGTGGTGGGGCAGCCATAAAGGCCTGCGCCTGCCGGGAATGGCGGTTTCAAGCGCGGTTGGCCTTTCTTGCCTTCCAAGCTTTCAATCATCGCGGTTTCTTCGCCGCAAATATAGGCGCCTGCACCCCGGTGCATGAACACGTCGAAGTCATAACCCGACCCGCTGGCATTCTTGCCAATCAGGCCCGCGTCGTACGCCTCATCAATGGCTTTCTGAAGCGTTTCAGCCTCGCGGATATATTCGCCACGAATGTAGATATAGGCTGCCCGCGCGCGCATCGCGAAGCCAGCGATCAGCGCGCCCTCGACCAGTTTGTGCGGATCGTGGCGGATAATCTCGCGGTCTTTGCACGATCCGGGCTCGGATTCGTCAGCATTGATAACGAGAAAGCTTGGTCTGCCATCGGCAGAGGATTTCGGCATAAACGACCATTTAAGGCCGGTGGGAAAGCCTGCCCCGCCCCGACCGCGAAGGCCCGATGCCTTGATCTCTTCGATGATTGCTTCATTGCCGCGTTCAATCAGAGCCTTAGTGCCATCCCAATCGCCGCGCGCCTGCGCTGCCTTCAGGCCCCAGTCCTGAAAGCCATAGACATTGGTAAAGATGCGATCCTTATCGGCCAGCATCGTCTGATCCCTTATTCTTGGCCAAACGAAGTTGGCGCAAAGTCAAAACCTGGAACATGAGCCCCATGCCCATCATCGAAATGCCGAGCATGCGGTTGTCGGTCGCGGCAAGATAGGCGCCGACTCCAAAGGCGATAAAGCCCGCCATCATAAGAGCGATAACGGCGCCGTTCATTGTGCAGGCCCTCCCTTCATCCCAGCGAAAGCTGGGATCGCCCACCGCAAGCGACGAGCTATTACGAAGGAGATCCCAGCTTTCGCTGGGATGACGATTGTGACGCGGTGCATCACCACTCCCCCCGGTAATCGTGATTGGCATCGACCATTTCTTTCAGCGTCGTCGCACCGCCCGAAGGCTCAGAGGTGTGCCGTCCTGGCTCTTGCGTGCCAGTTTTGGGCTGCTCACCCTTGGCCAGCGCATCGAGCACGCTATCGAAGCGCTCAACCGTCAAGTCTTCGTAATTGTCATCGTTGATCTGAACCATGGGCGCGGTGGCGCAATTGCCCATGCATTCGACTTCGGTCAGGGTCCAAAGGCCGTCTTCTGAGACTTTGCCCTTCTCCATGCCGCGCTTTTTGCATGCGGAGATGATGTCATCAGACCCACGCAGCATGCACGGCGTGGTGCCGCAAACCTGAACGTGGTATTTGCCCACCGGCTTCATGTTGTACATGAAATAGAAGGTCGCAACTTCGAGCACGCGGATCACCGGCACATCGATATATTTCGCAACATATTCGATGACGGGAAGCGGCAGCCAGCCTTGCGTATCGGTTTCCTCGCCCACCTGACGCTGCGCGAGATCAAGCAGCGGCATAGTCGCCGACTTCGCCCGGCCATCGGGGTATTTGGCGATGTGATAATCCGCCTTCTTCTTGTTCTCTTTCGTCCAAGCAAAAGAGCCCCAGCGCGCGCGCAGTTCAGGCGTATCGGGTGCGGGTGTACGGTCAGCCATTAGCTACCCTCCTTCTGAGGCGCAGGTGGAAACACGATAGGCTCAACTCGATCAGCACACCGTTCTGAGTTCCAGAAATTGGCATGATCAAGAAAGATCACCGGATCACCGAAACCATATGTAAAAGTGAGTTTGAATGCCTGATCATAGCAATCGGCATTGCGACCTTTCTGCCCCTTTCCCACCAACCAATCTGAACGTCGGTCGCAAACCCAAAATAAGTTGACCGCCCCATTGGTGGCTTCGAAACGGCGAACATCACAAGTATTCAGAAGACCAATCAAGTCAGCTTTCGAAAGCTCAAATGGACGCACCTGAGATTGATCGCCTCCAAGATGGCCGGATGCACTTACATCACTGCGGATCGCGCCATCTGTCAAGCGACCAATGATCAAACTATCGCCTCCGCGAATCTCGGAAATCAAATCCAAGCCCTCTTGAACCATTTTTTCAGTTTCTTGCGCGTTGAGAGCTGAGGGAAACATTGCCAACAATGCAAAGACGATCATCCTCACCGATCACACTCCCCGAACACAACATCAATCGCGCCGAGGATAGCGGTTGCGTCAGGCAGCATGTGGCCTTTGCTCATCATGTCCATGGCTTGAAGGTGACTAAACGCAGTCGGGCGGATTTTGCAGCGATAGGGTTTGTTCGTCCCATCGCTCACCAGATACACGCCGAACTCGCCCTTGGGGCTTTCGGTGGCTACGTACACTTCGCCCTCGGGCACGTGGAAGCCTTCGGTGTAGAGTTTGAAGTGGTGGATCAGGCTTTCCATCGATTGCTTCATTTCACCGCGTTTGGGCGGGGAGACTTTGCCATCAGTGCTGGCGACCGGGCCAGATGGCATATCGCGAAGGCATTGCTTGATAATCTTGGCGCTTTCGTAAACCTCGTTCACGCGCACCATAAAGCGGTCATAGCAATCGGAATTGGTGCCAACCGGAATGTCGAACTCCATCCGGTCATAGACATCATAAGGCTGCGACTTGCGCAGATCCCATGGGATGCCAGCAGCGCGGATCATCGGTCCGCTAAAGCCCCATGCAATTGCATCATCGCGGCCCACAACGGCGATATCGACATTGCGCTGTTTGAAAATGCGGTTGTCGGTCACAAGGCTCATCGCATCGCCGAACAATTCGGGCAGACGCGTGTCGATCCAATTGCCGATATCAACCAGCAGCTTTTCGGGCACATCTTGGTGCACACCGCCGGGGCGGAACCAGGCTGAGTGCATGCGAGCGCCGCTCGCCCGCTCAAAGAAGTTGAGGCAATCCTCGCGGATCTCGAACACCCACAGGTTAGGCGTCATCGCGCCCACATCCATCACATGCGCGCCGATATTGAGCATGTGATTGCAGATGCGCGTTAGCTCAGCGAAGAGAACCCGCAGATATTGTGCGCGCTCTGGCACTTCGATGTTGAGCAGCTTCTCAATCGCCAGAACGTAAGAATATTCCTGCGCCAAGGGCGAGCAGTAATCGAGCCGGTCGAAATACGGCAGCGCCTGCAGATAGGTCTTTGTCTCAATCAGCTTTTCAGTGCCGCGGTGAAGCAGGCCGACATGCGGATCGACGCGTTCGATCACTTCGCCATCTAGCTCCATCACCATACGCAAAACGCCGTGCGCGGCGGGGTGCTGGGGGCCGAAATTGATCGTGTAGTTCTGGATGACATCGCCGTCAGTGGTTGGCGATTCTTCGATTTGGACGCCCATTATTCGTCCTCCTCAATATCAAATTCAACGCCGTCTTTGGGCGCTTCCAGCTCTTCATCCTCTGACTCCGGCGCAGGCGCTTCGGCCTTTTCATCACCGGGAAGGACGTAATCAGAGCCCTCCCAAGGGGATAGAAAATCAAACGTGCGCATATCCTGCGCCAGCTCAACCGGCTCATACACCACGCGTTTTTCATCTTCGGAATAACGCAGCTCTGTATAGCCCGTCATCGGGAAGTCTTTGCGGAAAGGATGCCCTTCAAAGCCATAATCGGTGAGGATCCGGCGAAGGTCGGGATTGCCTTCAAATACGACCCCATACATGTCGAACACTTCACGCTCCAACCAACCCGCAACAGGCCAGAGATGCGTGATTGTGGGCACAGGTGTGTTCTCATCGGTCAAGCACTTCACCATGATCCGATGGTTCTTGGTGAGCGAGAGGAGCATGTAGACGACCTCAAACCGCTCTGCGCGATCCGGATAATCCGCGCCTGCTATCTCCATCATCTGCTGATAATCATGATCATCGCGCAGGATTTTGAGGACATTCGCGATCTGATCGCGTTTGGCGGTGAGAATAATCTCGCCATGCTGCTCAACCGAGGCATCGAGCCATACGCTGAGGCTTTCGCAAAGCGTGTCCAGCACGCCTTCGTTTGAAGCGATTTTAGGGGCGGAGTGAAGAATAGCCATGACTAAATGTCCTCTTCCTCCTCTTCTTGTTCAATTGGGCCTAACCGAATGGAGTCGGCAATACGCTCAAAAGTCGCTGTAAGATCAACGCCTTCGGCTGCGCCCTGAGCGGGCACAACCAACAAAGTCAGCAAGCGATCTTCACCCAGATCAGCCATCATCACCGCAATAGGTGTGCTGCCATCGGTACCTTCCGTGCGAAAAGCAGGATTGCCCTCCAAGTCGGCTTCGATGGCATAGCGCGTGTTAGGTTGTGCGCTCAAAACTTCGACCATTTCGTCGAATGATGTTCCAGGCTCAAGCGGGAGGATTGTCATCGATTTGGGCAGTAAAGTCAGAGTAATTTGCACATCTTGCGTCTGGCAAATCAAGGACCGCGCCATGGGCTCGCCCTGCGCAACAACAGTCCGCGCCGGGCAAGGCGTCTCCAGAGAAGCTTCGCCGCCATTGAGAGCAACACGATCCCAATCATCCACGCTTTGCGCAGACAATGGTGCAACGACTAAGCATACCAAAAAGGCTATAAATGCCGATTTCATCGCTCAATCGTCCCGGTGCGGCGGATTTTGCGCTGCAATTGCATCACGCCATAAAGCAACGCCTCAGCTGAGGGAGGGCATCCGGGCACGTAGATATCAACCGGCACAATCCGATCACACCCGCGCACCACGCTGTACGAATAGTGGTAATATCCGCCACCATTCGCGCAGCTACCCATGCTGATCACATATTTGGGATCAGACATCTGGTCATAAACTTTGCGCAAAGCAGGCGCCATTTTGTTGCAGAGCGTGCCGGCCACGATCATCACGTCCGATTGGCGTGGGGACGCACGCGGCGTTACGCCAAAACGCTCCATATCATAGCGCGGCATGTTCACATGGATCATTTCAACCGCGCAGCATGCAAGGCCGAAAGTCATCCACCACAGCGAACCCGTGCGCGCCCAGTTGAACAGGTCTTCGGTCGAGGTGACGAGGAAGCCTTTATCGTTCACTTCGGTTTGAAGCGCGTTGAAATAGTCCGCATCCGGCGTCTTAATCTCGCCGGGTTGAGCCGTGGGCGCATCGGGAAGCGCGCCAGGAGGGGTCACAATTGTGCTCATTCCCAGTCCAGAGCTCCCTTCTTCCATTCATAGGCAAGGCCGACCGCGAGGATACCGAGGAAGGTCATCATTCCCGCCCAACCAATCCAGCCCGTTTCACCAAGGCTTACCGCCCATGGGAAGAGGAACGCTGCCTCTAGATCGAAAATGATAAAGCTGATCGCGACCAGATAAAAACGCACGTCAAACTGACTGCGCGCGTCTTCGAACGCGGGAAATCCACATTCATATTCAGACAGCTTTTCAGCGTCTGGATTGTGCGCGCCAGTGAGGCGCGAGACGCCCATCGGCAAAAACACAAACAGGCACGATATCGCGAGCGCGATGACGATGAAGAACAGTATCGGAAGATACTGGCTAAGGTCCAACACAGGGTATGTCCAAGGCTATTAATCCCGAGCCCCCGTTACGCCCCTCTTTTCGATTGCGCAAGCACGGGAAGGCACGGATTTGCACGTAAAAGAACGCATGTGTGTTGCATCAGAGCGAACACAGATACGCTCTTAAGAATAGCTCGCAAAAAACGCCGCCTATTTCATCATAGTCGCAACCGCTTTTTCGGTCGCTTTTCCATAAGGCGGCTTGAACCCGCCCAGTCCGGCAATATCAATCTTTGGCTGATGATAGACAGCACGCGCATGGCTGAATTCGCGGAAACCCTCAATCGCATGATAGCTGCCAATGCCAGAAGGGCCTACGCCGCCAAATGGCAGGTCCTCCATCGAAACATGGAAGATCACATCATTGGTTGTGACGCCGCCCGATATGGTGCGCGTGAGGACGCGTTCTTGTTCTGATTTATCCTCGCCGAAATAGTAAAGGCCAAGCGGACGGTCATGCTCGTTGACATAGTCCACGGCCTGATCGACTGAATTGTACGTCATTACAGGGAGGACGGGTCCGAAAATCTCCTCCTGCATGACTTTCATCTCATCCGTTACGTTTTTGAGGATGTTGAGCGGCATTTTGCGGCTGTTTGTGCTGCTGAAATCCTCATGACCTGGGTTAACTTCGATGACTTCAGCACCCTTGTCGCGCGCGTCTTCGACCAAGCCCTGAAGCCTTTCAAAATGGCGATCTGACACAACCGACGCATAGTCATCGTTTTCAAGCAAAGTGGGATACATCGCCGAAACACCATTGGTCACGCCCGCGACAGCTTCTTCCTGCTTGTCTTCGGGCACATACATGTAGTCTGGTGCAAGGCAGATCTGGCCCGCATTCATCATCTTGCCCAAAGCAATCCGCTCACCCGCTTTGGCATAATCAGCACTGCGACCCATGATGACCGGAGACTTGCCGCCAAGCTCCAATGTTACCGGGCACAGATTCTTTGCCGCAGCTTGCATCACCAGGCGCCCTGTTGGCGTAGAGCCAGTGAAAACGAGGTGATCAAAAGGAAGCTCTGAAAAGCTTGCTGCGACCTCGGGCCCGCCAGTGATAACCGAGACTTCATCCTCTGCGAAGAATTCAGCCGTAAGGTGAGCCATCAACTCAGATGTGCGTTCGGTAAACTCGCTGGGTTTTATCATGGCGCGGTTGCCTGCTGCTAGAACCTGCATCAACGGACCAAAGCCTAATTGGAGCGGGAAGTTCCAGGGGCTCAAAATGCCAATTACACCCTTAGGCTCATAGCGAACTTCGGCTTTGGCACCCAACAGGCCGAGCGGGAACTGCACTGGGCGTTTTTCCGTTTTGGCCCATTTGTCCATGTGCTTAAGCGCGTGTTTGCCTGCGCCAATGGTGGCCGCCACGTCAGTAAGCATGCTTTGATGCATTGAGCGACTGCCGAAATCGGCGGCCATCGCTTTGCAGAACTCTTCGCCGTTCTCTTTCACAAGAGCCATGGCGCGCTTGATGCGATCTTTGCGAACAGACATGCTTTCAGGACGCGAAGCGGTGAATGCAGCGCGCTGTAGCTTGAGCAAGCGATCAAGTATTGCGGTGTGATTATCGGCCATGTGGTCTCTCCCCCGAAAGGCGTTAAGTTGTCATTTGCTATCGTTCTTGCGCAATCAACGCTTACGCGCAAGCGATTCAAAGCGTGACCACCGTCATTTGATTGCCATCACCTGCGCGTATCCCTACATCGCAACGCGAATTCACTCCACAGTCAAGGATCTTTCCCACATGGCGCAATTCTCAGCTCAAGACCCGATTGTCATCCTCTCATACGCTCGTACTCCCATGGGCGGCATGCAAGGCGCATTGTCCGATGTGTCCGCGACCGATCTGGGGGCAACGGCCGTCAAAGCTGCGGTGGAGCGGTCTGGCGTCGCAGGAGAAGATTTTGATCGCGCCTATATGGGCTGCGTGCTTCCTGCTGGATTAGGTCAGGCCCCTGCCCGCCAGGCTGTGGTGAAAGCGGGTCTTCCTAAGTCCGTACAGGCCACAACGGTCAACAAAGTGTGCGGATCAGGCATGCAAACCGTCATCATGGGCGCAGAAGCGCTCGCCAGCGGCACTATTGATTACGTCGTCGCAGGCGGCATGGAGAGCATGACCAATGCGCCATACCTTCTTAAAAAGCACCGCTCTGGCGCGCGTATTGGGCACGATACGACGTATGATCACATGTTCCTTGATGGGCTCGAAGATGCTTACGAAGAAGGCCGCGCGATGGGCACCTTTGCGCAGGATACAGCCAACGAATACCAGCTGACCCGCGAAGATCAGGATAGCTATGCAATCGAAAGCCTCACCCGTGCGAACGCTGCGATTGAAAGCGGCGCTTTTGCCGATGAAGTCGTTCCGGTGACGTTCAAAACGCGCAAAGGCGATGTGACAGTTGATACCGATGAACAGCCCGGCAAAGGCCGCCCTGACAAAATCCCACAATTGCGCGCAGCCTTTGCGAAAGACGGCACGATTACCGCTGCCACGTCCAGCTCAATCTCTGATGGCGCTGCCGCTGTTGTTTTAACGCGCGAGAGCGTTGCTAAAGAGAAAGGCCAGACACCTGTCGCGAAAATCATCGGCATGGCCGCTCATGCCCGCGAACCCAAAGACTTCACGGTTGCCCCCGTTGGCGCGATTGAGAAAGTGCTCAAGAACACCGGCTGGAGCCTTGATGATGTTGATCTGTGGGAAGTGAACGAGGCGTTTGCGTGCGTTGCCATGTTCGCCATGCGCGATATTGGCATTCCGCATGAAAAGATCAATGTAAACGGCGGTGCGACCGCTTTGGGTCATCCCATTGGTGCGTCAGGCACGCGGATTATTGTCACGCTGATCAACGCGCTCAATCAACATGGCAAAACAAAAGGCATTGCCAGCCTGTGCATTGGCGGCGGTGAGGCCACCGCAGTGGCTGTTGAAATTGTCTGAGCCAACAATGGCAGGGTAGCGGCTACCAAAGCCCGCCCTGCCCCCAAACTCTTGCGTCACAAATTTTCGGCGCCCCAAAGGCGTTGCCGCACCACCCAGCCAGTGCGTCCATCCACGTCAATCTCGCACCATTCCATCTGGCAAGACCCAAGCACGCCCACCACTCCCGGTTCAGCACGCCAGCGGATTTGCGCGGACGTGTTTGGTTCGGCCCGCAATTCTGTCTCGCCGTCTCCAATTATCACCGCGCCACGTGAACGGCTCAATTGACTGTTGGCGATCCAGCCCTGTGTGCCTTCATGATCAATCACAAGGCTCCATCCTTCGCGTTTCCGGATGACTTTCACCGGAAGACCTTTGCGTTTGTAGACCCACTCAATCGGATAATCCTGACTGGGGCCTACGCGCATGCGAACCTCTTCATACCGAAGGCTTTGCCATTTGGGCATAGCGTCGCTTTGCGCATGGGCATTGGGCGCGAAAAAGAGCGGCAACACCACTGCACAAATTGAACACAGACTCACAGGTATTTTCAGATCAATCATGGGCTGGACCAATAGCGCTGCTAACGCTTTTGCATCAAGCCGATTGAGATAGCTTTCACGGCATTTTGCAGCAGCATCTTGACCGCGCCGCCACACTCGCCCTAGCCCATCGACCATGGCCAACTCTATCGCTTCCCCCCAATTCGCCGCAGGACGTCCCAAAGTGGTGGTAACCCGCCAGTTAATGCCCAGCGTCGAGGAACGCATGGTTGAACTGTTTCAAGCACGCCTCAATCCCGGTGATGATCCAATGAGCCGGGATAGCTTGATTGCAGCAATGAAAGACTGCGACGTGCTGGTGCCGACAGTCACTGACCGGATCGACGCTGAGATGATTGACGCGGCGGGAGACGAATTGCGTTTGATCGCCAGCTTTGGTGCAGGGACCGAGCATATTGACCTTGCCGCCGCAGCCAAGCGCAAGATCATAGTCACCAACACGCCGGGCGTTTTCACCGATGATACAGCCGATATCGCCATGGCGGCGATTATTGGAGTGCCCCGCCGCATTCGCGAAGGAACCGGGCTTGTCCGCCGGGGTGAATGGACAGGTTGGGCGCCATCGGGTTTATTGGGGCGAAAGCTGGGCGGCAAAGTTTTGGGTATTGTTGGCATGGGCCGGATCGGTCAAGCGGTTGCTCACCGTGCGCGCGCGTTTGGCCTTGAAGTCGCCTACACCAATCGCAAACAACTGCCCTCAGCAGTCGAAAGCATGCTGGGTGCGCGTTATGTCGCTGACGTTGATACATTGGTGGGTGAAGCGGACATTGTGACGTTGCACTGTCCGCTTACCGAAGAGACCCATGGTTTGATCAACGCTCGGCGCTTTGCGATGATGAAACCGGGATCAAGCATCATCAACACGGCTCGCGGCGAGTTGATCGAGATGGAAGCGTTGATCGAAGCGCTCGAAAGTGGACATCTGATAGGGGCAGGTCTGGATGTTTATCCAGATGAGCCGAATGTGGATGAGCGCCTTCTCAAAATCCCCAATGTCATGACTTTGCCTCATATTGGCAGCGCCACGGCAGAAGGGCGTGAGGCATCGGGCGAGAAAGTGATCGCCAATATCCGTTTCTGGGCTGACGGTCATAGACCACCGGATCAAGTGCTGACCGCCTTGATCGGCTAACGCGCTTTCAAAAAAGAAAGCTATTCAGTCGCATCACCAACATGCTGGTCCAGCAGATCAAGGATATGCGCAATCGAAGGCCTGCTGGCGGAAAACTGGAAATGCGTCTCTGGCACTTCAATCGCAAGATCGCTCTCATCGCTGCGACCGCGTGAACATTCCGGAGCAATTATCCCATCACTCTTTGACCAAATCGCGATAGTCTTTACCGGCGGTTTCACACTCGGATTGTCTTTGAGAGGCGGGTTATCAACCTTGTGATTGTTGATCGCTTCATAAACACGCCAAGCGTTGTTTGCGCGTCTGTCACCTGAAAACGGCGTACCAAGCGTCATCACAAGATCGACCTTTTCCGGGTGACGTTGCGCCAGCACACGCGCAAACATCCCGCCAAGGCTGATGCCGATAACGCACACTTTGCGGCCCTCTTGCCGCCAAACCTTGTCGAGCCGCTCTTCAGCTTTTGCAAAAAGCCGTGGCGTAACGCCGGTGACTACGCCCATTCGCGAACCATACGCAGGATAACCAGATGCATTGAGCGTCCGCCGCATTAGCGAGGTTGCGTAATCGCTTGAGAGGATGCCCGGAAAAACCAGCACGGGCAGCCCGCTCCTCTGGTCAGCGGAGCCCTTATTGCTTTTGCTCAGGCGAACTGGCCTCATCGGGCTCGACCAAATCAGCCCAAGATTGGGAATTTCGCGCATAAAAAGTGAAGGCGAAGGGGGTTTTTGTGCCGTCATACAAGCTTCAATGCATAAAGCTTGTTGAATGTCCCCGGAACGTATCCAGCAAACGAACCGCACGGTTCAAAACCAAACTTCTCGTACAAACCCACCGCCGCTTCAAACACCGGACCAGAACCAGTTTCTAGCTTTACCTTATCAAAGCCAAGCTCTCTAGACCGGGCGATCAAATGCTCAAGCATGGCCTTTCCCGCCCCGGTGCCGCGAGCATCAGGATGCGCGCGCATGGATTTGATTTCGGCAAAACCAGTATGCCGCTTAATCGCTCCAATGGCGCAGATTTTTCCTGCATTGCGCGCCGCAAACACTTCGACATCCTGCGTTTTGAGGCCCGTCAAATCAAGCACATGGCAAGTGCCCGGCGGGGAAGATGCAACCATTTCGCTATGATGCAGCTCAAGCAGATCAATCACATCGGCTTGCGATAGATCCGTGCGGCTGATCTGCAAGGTCATGCTAACCCCTTATAGGTTTTCGTGCTGTGGCATTCCCAAAACGTGGAAGCCGCCATCGACGCGGATGTTCTCACCCGTGGTGCAGGCACCTGCATCAGAGATAAGATAGACCGCCGTGCCGCCAACAGCTTCGAGTGTAGCATTGCTGCGAAGCGGAGCATTTGCGTCTGTGTGCTTGAAGGTTTTGCGAGCGCCGCCAATAGCGCTTCCAGCAAGCGTTTTCATGGGACCCGGACTGATCGCATTGACGCGGATACCTTCGGGACCAAGGTCATTGGCAAGGTACCTCACTGCGGCTTCTAGCGCCGCCTTTGCAACGCCCATCACATTGTAATTGGGCGTGACACGGTTGGAACCCATATAGCTTAATGTCAGCAAGGTGCCCCCGCCATCTACCATCATTGGATGCGCCCGGCGAGCGACCTCAATCAGGCTGTAGGCCGAAATGTCCATCGAGTTTTTGAAATTCGCGCGGCTGGTGTCGAGAATGCGGCCAGTGAGTTCCGACTTATCGGAATAAGCAATCGCGTGGATCACAAAATCGAGTGTGCCCCAACGTTTTTGCAGTGCGTCAAAGGCTTTATCCAAAGATGCGTCATCGGTCACATCAACATCCAGCATCACATCAGAACCGACGCTTTGTGCAAGTGGCTCCAAGCGTTTGCCAAAAGCTTCGCCCTGATAAGTAAAGGCAAGAACCGCACCGGCATCAGCGCATGCCTTTGCAATGCCCCATGCAATGGAACGCTCATTCGCAACGCCCATTACCAGGCCTCGTTTTCCCGAAAGCACGCCCATTCTCAAATCACCTTATCCAAGCTGCGCAATCACCCGTGAAATTTCGACATAAGCATCGAACCATTGGTGCCGCCAAACCCAAAACTATTCGTCATCACCGTATCCAACCCTGCATTTTCGACGAGCTGCGTCGCAATCTCGTCAGGCTTCAGCGCCGGATCAAGGGTTTCGACATTTATGGAGGGGATGATGAAGTCATGATGAAGCGCTAGCAGGCAATACACAGCTTCTTGTGCGCCTGTCGCGCCTTGGCTGTGGCCTGTCATCGATTTGGTCGAGCTGACGGGCGGCGTGGAGCCTTCTCCAAACACCCGGCGCACCGCCTCAATTTCTCCTACATCACCCACTGGTGTAGAAGTGCCGTGAGCGTTGATATAGCTGACTACGCGGTCCTCGCTTAGTGTTTTGACCGCGCCGCGCATCGCGCGCTCTCCGCCCTCACCTGATGGCGCAACCATATCGGCACCATCTGATGTCGCGCAAAAGCCTGTGACTTCGGCGTATATCTTCGCGCCGCGCGCTTGTGCATGGTCTAGCGCTTCGAGCACGACAATCGCGCCGCCGCCGCCGATCACAAAACCATCGCGGTCAGCATCAAAGGCGCGGCTCGCGCGCTCTGGCGTGTCATTATACTTGCTCGACATCGCGCCCATAGCATCAAACAGGCAAGAAAGCGTCCAATCCAGCTCTTCGCCGCCGCCGCCAAACATCACATCTTGTTGGCCGAGCGCGATTTGCTGCGCTGCCATGCCGATGCAATGGAGCGAGGTGGAACAGGCCGACGTGATCGACATGTTCATGCCTTTGATCTGATAGGCTGTCGCAAGGTTTGCACTGATGGTCGACGACATTGTCTTGGGCACAGCAAATGGCCCAATCCGTTTTGTTGAGCCCGTTTTCAGGACTGTCTGATGCGCAGCCAGCATCGCCGATGTCGATGGACCGCCTGAACCCGCAATCACACCGGTCATCGGGTTGATAACGTCTTTTTCCTCCAAGCCGCTATCTGCAATCGCTTGTCCCATGGCGATGTGCGCATACGCTGCCCCCGGTCCCATAAAGCGCAGCGTCCTTTTGTCGACGTGTTCTTTCACATCAAGATCGACCGCGCCCGCAATTTGCGAACGGAAGCCATGCTCGGCCATATCCTCGTTAAAAGTGATGCCTGATTTACCCGCCTTTAGTGAGGCAAGCACTTCTTGCTGGTTGGTTCCAATTGAGGAGACGATCCCCAGCCCTGTAATGACGACGCGGCGCATATTCCCCCTTACGCCTCTGACAGCGCTACTTTCATATCTTTTACTTGATAAATGACTTCACCATCCGCTTCGACCCGGCCATCGGCCACCCCCATGGTCAAGCGGCGCGTTTGCACCGCCTTGGTGAATTCCACGAAATATTTCAGCATTTTGCGCTCTTGCCGGACCATGCCGGTCAGCTTTACCTCGCCAACGCCAAGCGCGTAACCACGCCCCTGCCATCCGCGCCAGCCCAGATTAAATCCAGTAAGCTGCCACAGGCCATCCAGACCAAGACAGCCGGGCATGATAGGGTTGCCGGGAAAATGGCAATCGAAGAACCAAAGATCAGGCTTGATATCAAATTCAGCCACAACATGGCCCTTACCATGCTCGCCGCCATCGCCGGAGATGTCAGTGATCCGATCCATCATCAGCATGGGCGGTTCTGGCAATTGCGCATTGCCGGGTCCAAACAATTCACCGCGCGCGCATTTCAGCAGATCCTCGCGGTCAAAACGTGTTGGGAAACTTGTCATCCCCGTTGGCACTCCCCGTTTGTGTCATTTGCTTGGCGCTGCGCCTAGCACCCTGCAAGAGGGAGGAAAAGAGCAGACCCAAGCGAACAGCACCGATTATGGCGGTTATACCCGCGCCTATTTGTTGCTGCAGGGCTGAATAGCGCCCGGTTCGGTGCGCACATCGCCTCTTTCAAAGCGGGCAAAATACCCCTTGATGTCTGGTTTCTCGAGGAATTCTACAAGCCGATACCCCACTGCTTCAAATTCGCAGAACAGCAATGGTGGCGGGATACCATGGCGATTGGTTGGGCGATCGGCCTCTACTACGATGATTTGTCCTGACTGCGCCAAAGCAGGCCACATACGCCACAAGAATGCATAAGGCTCGCCCACTTCGTGGTACATGTGGACGAGGAAAATCCGATCAAAACTGTCCACGGGCAATCGCGGATCATCAATGGCACCAGGCTTAATCGTGATATTTTCCAACCGCTCTCTTTCAACCCGGCGAGCGATGCGGCCCAGGGCCTTTTCGTCAATATCCTGAGCAGTCACGCGGCCCGTTTCGCCAACGCGTTCTGCCAATCGTACGGTGTAATATCCCTCGCCTGCACCGATATCCGCGACTGTCATGCCATCGCTGATATCGGCCAGGTCCATCACCTTTTGTGCTTCCCCGCGTTCATCGCGCGCATCTTCGTTAGAGAACTGATTGGAGACGATTTTTGCAACAGGTCGTTCCGGTAACGGGAATTCCAGCGCCGTGTCAGGGCGATCAGCCCCGCCCCCAGCCTGATTGCAGGCGGCAAGCACTGCAAAGAGCACCAAGAGCACTCCGGCGCGCATTATTCTACATCCTCAACATCAACCGTCTCGCCGGTTACTTGCTGAGCAAGGGCCGCAGAGATGAAGTCGTCAATCTCTCCATCAAGCACTTTGTCAGGCGAGCTTGATGTCTCCCCTGTGCGCAGATCTTTGACCATTTGATAGGGTTGCAGGACGTAGGATCGGATCTGGTGGCCCCAGCCAATCTCGCTTTTTTCCTGGTACTCACCCGAAGCTGCTGCTTCGCGTTCTGCCATTTCACGCTCGAACAGGCGGGCTTTGAGCATATTCATCGCGGTGGCGCGGTTTTTGTGCTGGCTTCGATCATTTTGGCTCGCAACCACGATGCCAGTGGGCTGGTGCGTGATACGTACAGCGGAATCGGTTGTGTTCACGTGCTGACCGCCAGCGCCTGATGCGCGGTAGGTGTCAATCTTGAGGTCAGCGGGGTTGATCTCAATATCGATATCGTCATCGATTACAGGATACACCCAGACGCTGGAAAAGCTGGTGTGGCGTTTGGCCGCACTGTCATACGGGCTGATGCGGACAAGGCGGTGTACGCCGCTTTCGGTCTTGCCGTAACCGTATGCGTTCTCGCCTTTCAGAAGGAGAGTGGCCGACTTGATGCCCGCCTGATCGCCCGCCTGATATTCAACCGTTTCCACTTTGAACCCGCGTCGTTCAGCCCAGCGGCCATACATGCGGAAGAGCATTTCAGCCCAGTCCTGCGATTCTGTACCGCCAGCGCCCGCGTGGATTTCTAGGTAGGTATCATTGCCGTCAGCTTCACCCGATAGAAGCGCCTGCACTTTGTCAGCATCAGCACGCGCAGCCAGCTTTTCGAGGCTTTTGAGGCCATCCTCGACAATGCTCTCTTCGCCTTCGGCCTCGCCCATTTCGATAAATTCAACCGCGTCCGCCATTTCGGAGCTGATCGTATTGACCGTGTTTACAGCGCTTTCGAGCGTTTTTTGCTCTCGGCTGATTTTCTGGGCTTCCTTCGGATCGTCCCATAGATTAGGATCCTGCACGCGCGCATTCAACTCATCAAGGCGGCGCAAAGCACGCTCCCAATCGAGTGATTGCCGCACCAGATCCAGCGCAGCTTCGATCCTGTCAATATGAGCCTGAGCTTCGGCCCTCATGGGAGAATACCTTTGTCAAAAATACGAAGCGCTTCGCTTAACGGAGCAGGCGCGATTGTAAAGCACGGCAAACGCCATCGATCGCGCTATTTGGCAGCACTCTTCGCAAGCCCGCGCACAGATGCGAGCGTTTGGCGCACATGAGCCCGGTAGTCTGCGCTGGCATAGACGTAGTGCACTCGGCCATCTTGCGAAATGACAAAGGAAACACGGCTTGCCAGTCTCGAGCCTTCGCTGCCTACTTGGTAGTCAGAAATCAGGCCATCGCTAGCGACGCCAACAGGAAAAGCATCGCGGCATTCTTCTCGGCTAAACCGTTTAAGCGTTTCGATATTGTCGTTTGACAATCCCATCACAGTGGCACCTGCGGCTTTGAAATCGGGCATAGCGTCGGCGAATTGGTTGGCTTCTAATGTGCAGCCATGAGTGAAGGCTTTTGGATAAAAATATAAAACCACTGGCCCTTTGCGCAAAGCCATGGCCAAGCTGTAGCCAAACTCAGTTCCAGCCATAGCAGCCTTTGTTGTGAAAACCGGGGCTTTGTCTCCTACAGCCAATTGCGCGGCCGCCGGCGAATTCAATGCCAACATCGCCAAAATCGCGATGAGGATTGTTCGGATTTGCTTTGTCATAATCAATCAACCTTGGCGCATGGCTAGTGTTCCGGAGGGATCAGTAGATTCCGCCCTGCTCTTCAACGAAATCCTCTGGCTCGTTGCTTTCCTGCTGCGCGTTCGATTGGGCCTGATTTCGCCCAGCCCGAATAAGCGCGAGGATTTCATCGCGTTTAGCAGCAATCTCATCTGCACGAGTGGCTCTATCAGGCTCAGTATCAGGCTTGAACGCTTCCCATATGATGGTCGCTTTGTCATCGCCGGTTGGCCAGCCATCAAAGACACGTTTACCCGTTCGTCTGTCAACGCGCACCATGCGAATGCCTTCGGGCGCAATAGGAGGCAGATCCAGCCATTTGTCTTTTGAATTCTGGATCATGTCCTTGATAATTGGTGCCACAATCGTCCCGCCAAAGGCATAACCGCCCAGATTTTTTGGCTGGTCAAATCCGAGGTATGCGCCTGCAATCAATTGCTGCGTACCGCCAATAAACCACACATCTTTGGGGCCAGATGTGGTGCCGGTTTTGCCGAACAAAGGCAGATCCAGCGAATTGAGAACGGTTGCAGTTCCGCGTGTCACCACACCTTCCAGCATGTACATTGTCTGGAAAGCGGTGCGCGCATCCATGGCTTGGCGTCCCTTTAGGCCAAAGCGCGGCATTGCCTCGCCATCCCATTCGGCCATGTTGCACCCGCGGCATTGGCGTTCATCAGCGCGCCAAATGACTTTGCCGCGCCGGTCTTGGACGTAATCAATAACCGTGGGATCATTCAATCGCCCATGATTGGCCATCGCTGCATAGGCAGCAACGATCTTTGAAACGGTTGTTTCTTCTGATCCCAACGCGGTGGCGGCATAGGGATCGGGATCGTCGCTAATCCCCAATGTCTCGATTGTATCGACTACATTATCCATCCCGGCCTGCATGCCGATTTGGACGGTCATAATGTTCTGCGATTGCTCCAAACCATAACGCATGGGGAATTGCCCAGCGCGCCCACCGCGAATGCATTTCTGACCTTTTGTGCGGCCCTGATAATAGCAAAAGCGGCTGTTATCGATCTGCGTTGAAGGGGTCATCCCTTGGTCAAGACCCGCGGCGTAGACGAATGGTTTGATGGTTGATCCGGGCTGACGCATAGCTTGGGTTGCGCGATTGAAATCGGACAAACGATGGTCAAATCCGCCCTGCATGGCGAGCACACGGCCATATTGGGCATCCTGCACTACCAGCCCGCCTTGCGCTTCAGGAACAGTGCGCACCCGGTAGCCATTACCTTGCGGCGATACCGCAATCACATCGCCTGCTTTCAATTTATCAGGCAGTCGCGATAAGGGCGATTCTTCCCCATCAGAGAACCCGATAGTCGCCGAACTGCCAGAACGGTTGGTAACCACCCCGACGCGCCAATCATCATAATTGATCGATATGTAAGAGCTGGCAAGCTGGCCCGCCCAATTGTCTTCAGACACATCAATTGTCGCAATGGGGCCAGTCCATCCGCGCGATCCATGATACCGCAGCAATCCTTTGCGCAGTGCATTGCGCGATGCCTCTTGCAGGTCTGTATCAAGCGAAGTGCGAACCCACAGACCGCCGCCATAGACGCTGTTGCCGCCTTCTTCTGAAGTCTCGCCGAACTTGTCGATCAGCTCGCGGCGTACCTCTTCGAGGAAATAGCCCGCATCCACACTGCGCTGGGTGCGTTGGCGAGCAAGCCCCAAAGGCTTCGATTTTGCGGCGGCGGCTTCAGCCGCGGTCACAAAACCATTTTCCGCCATCTGATCGAGAACAAACCCGCGACGCGTAAGCGCGGCTTCTTCTTGGCCCGAGCGGCCATAACGTTCAGGCGCTTTGGGTAGGACGGCGAGGAATGCCATTTCGTGCAATTCCAGATCGCCCACATCCTTATCAAAATACGCGCGCGATGCAGCCTGCACACCGAAAGACCGGCGACCAAGCGGGATTTCATTGAGATAAAGCTCAAGAATTTCCTGTTTGGTCAAAGCCGCTTCGATACGGCGGGCAAGGATCATTTCCTTGAGCTTACGCGTCACCGAATATTCATCGCCCAGCAAAAGCACTTTGGCGACTTGCTGGGTTATGGTTGAGCCGCCCACTGCGCGCCCTGTTCGTGTGGGGTTGAGGTAATCGAACACAGCATTGGCCGTGCCTGTAAAATCCACTCCGCCGTGATCGTAGAATGTCTTATCCTCAGCCGAGAGATACGCCTGCTTCAATTTCTCAGGGAAATCGGCATATTGCAGCTGAACGCGGCGCTCTCTCGCGTAAGAATGAATGATATCGCCATCCATCCCGCGCACCACGGTTGGCAGAGGGGTTTCATATTCCAACAGCGATTCAGCCTCTGGCAGGTCGTTTGCAAGGAAAAGCCACGCCGCCACCCACAAAGCCACCATGCAAACAAGCAGGCCAGCGGCAATCTTGAACAGCCAGCTGGTCTTCCATTTGAGCGCAATCCAGCCACCAAAACGCGCAAGATCACGGCCCAATCGGTAACGGATATAAGCAAATGTAGAGAGGTTGGAATTCTCGGTCTCGGTCATCACGATGAGGCCATTAGCATGGCTTTGCCAGCGCGCGCTAGGCGCTAAACACGCAATTTATCCGGGTTTTGCTTCATGGTGCGCGCGTGCCACATTTCAGCTGCCTGTATCTGCGGCCCGATCATTGGAACGCCGCGCAAAAAAGATCTGGATCGCATCCGCCAAAGCCTGTGCATACGCCTTTCGCCCGGCATCAGTCGTAAGCCGCGCACGATCTTCACTATTGGTCACAAACCCGCTTTCAAACAGGACCGATGGCACATCGGGACTTCGAAGAACTGCAAGGGCTGCTGACCGACGCGATTGCGGGTGGAGCACAATTTTTCCGCGCCCTTCGCGGTCGATCAACGAGGCAAATTCTGTTGCGTCTTCCTGCGTTTTAGCTTGCGAAAGCTCTACAAGGATAGAACTCACCGCATCGCTTTGACCCTCAACCGAAATGCCATTGAGCCGGTCTGCATCATTCTCCCGCGCAGCAAAACGAGCGGCGGCTTCTGATGAGGCTTCATTGGAAAGCGTGTAAATGCTGGCGCCGGAAACGGTTTCGACCTCACCTGCAGAATCGGCGTGGATCGACAGAAACAAGTCGGCTTCCAATTGACGCGCGATCTCAGGTCGATTGCCCAGTACCAGCGTGTCATCTCCCTCGCGCGTTAGAGCGACTCTAATTCCGCCTCGCTCGATCAACTCATCTCTAACCGCAAGCGCAATTGCCAACGTGATCTCTTTTTCAAGGAACACCCGCCCCTCTTCATCTTCACCCACAGCGCCCGGATCACGCCCACCATGGCCAGCGTCAATCACCACCAAGGGACGTTCATTGTCATCAGGCCCAGCAATATCGGGCAACACCACTTCATCGTCTGTGGAAAGCAATTCCCATCTGACAACATAATCTCTGCCTAGGACCGGTACCGGTATTGTCACGCCCAGTGCGACCGCCCCGCCAATTAAAATGGCCGGCAGTCCAAAGATTATTAACATTAGCGTGCGTAGGCTCATTATGGCTTAACGCCTAATCCGCCGGGTATCAGATACGCAAGACAGTTGCGGGGTGTAACCCACGGTGCTAGCAGGTCAGGCTTGAGACCGGATTGATGCTGATTTCAGGCATTTGGTCCCACCTCTTTCTACAAAGGCCTTGGGGAAACAACTCCGACACAAGGTCATACAACAGGTTGATGCAGTGACGAGACGCTACCGCTCGCAGTACAGAACATACCGCATTTCAGGCGGTGTGAATTGTGCGAGCCACAGCGCGGAAACAAGCCGCACGTCTTTCACAGCAGACACGAATATCGCGCCACTTCCGAAGATCGGGCTGGGCGCGAATGAAGCAATTGGCGCGTCAGATACGCGTTCTTACTCACAACATACAGAAACCCGATGCGGCCGCTTACGAGCGAAGCGAATACGGGTTTGGAGACAGATTAATGGCAACGCGCATGCTAATCGATGCGCGCCACTCGGAAGAGACCCGGGTGGCGGTGCTCAAAGGCAATCGAATTGAGGAATTTGATTTTGAATCTGCCGAACACAAGCAGATCAAAGGGAACATTTATTTAGCAAAAGTCACGAGGGTCGAACCCTCTTTGCAAGCCGCCTTCGTCGATTTTGGCGGCAACCGGCACGGCTTTCTCGCATTCAGCGAAATCCACCCTGATTACTACCAGATCCCAGCTGAAGATCGTCAGGCTTTGCTGGCTGAAGAAGCCGAAGCGGCCGAAGAAGAAGCGCGGCTTCGCGATGAAGAAGAAAGCGAAGGCGTATCGCCGGGCGAAGAATATGACGCTGAGGAAGAAAGTTCCGAAGCGCTCGCCGAAGATTTGGCTGAAGATGGTGTTGAGGAGATCGACACTTCAGAAAAAGACAAAGTCGCCACCATCGAAGACGGCGAATCTGACGATTCAGACGATGATGATGATGATGACGAAAGCGACGATGAAGACAGCGAATCCGAAGACGAAAGCGCTTCTGAGGATGGCGATGACACAGAACAAAAACCTCGCCGTGGTCGCCGCGGTCGCGGGCGGCGTCGTCAGGGCAGCAAAGGCAAAGGTGGCCGCAGCCGCGCAAAACAAGTCGACGAGGTTCGCGCAAAGCGTATGGCGCTGCGTCGCCGCTACAAAATCCAAGACGTCATCCAGCGCCGTCAGGTTGTTCTGGTGCAAGTCGTTAAAGAAGAGCGCGGCAATAAAGGTGCTGCCCTTACCACCTATCTGAGTCTTGCTGGCCGTTATACCGTACTGATGCCCAACAGCTCGCATGGGGGCGGGATCAGCCGAAAAATCAGCTCTTCCTCAGACCGCAAGCGTTTGAAGCAAGTTGTGGCTGATTTATCCTTGCCTAAGCAAATGGGCCTGATTGTGCGCACTGCTGGCCTAAGCCGGACCAAGACCGAGATTAAGCGCGATTTCGATTACCTTGCGCGCCTGTGGGATGAGATTAGGCAAACGACCTTGTCTTCCACTGCTCCGTCTCTAGTGCATTCGGACAGCGACCTCATTAAACGCGCGATCCGTGATATTTACAATCGCGAGATCGAAGAAGTGATCGTCGAGGGTGAAGACGGCTATAAGTCGGCCAAAGCCTTCATGAAAATGCTCATGCCCAGCCATGCGCGCCGGGTGAAAGCGTATTCTGATCCCGTGCCCTTGTTCCAGCGTTATGGCGCTGAAGACCAACTGCGCGCGATGTATGATCCGATGGTGCAGCTGAAATCAGGCGGCTATCTGATTATCAACCCGACAGAAGCCTTGGTGTCTATCGATATCAACTCAGGCCGTTCGACCAAAGAGCACGGGATCGAACAGACCGCTCTGCACACCAATCTGGAAGCCGCGCGTGAAATCGCTCGCCAGCTTCGTTTGCGTGATATGGCTGGCCTCGTCGTCATCGACTTCATCGACATGGAATACAATTCCAATGTCCGCAAAGTCGAAAAAGCGATGAAAGAGGCGCTGAAAAACGACCGCGCGCGCATTCAGGTGGGCCGTATTTCCGGCTTTGGCCTGATGGAAATGAGCCGCCAGCGTCTTCGCACGGGCGTGTTGGAAGCAACCACACGCGAATGCCCGCATTGCGATGGCACCGGCCTTGTTCGCACGGCATCGTCCGCTGGCCTTTCTGCGTTGCGCCTGATCGAAGACGAAGCCGCCAAAGGCAAAGGCACCGTCATTAAACTGGCCGCCAGCACTGAAGCCGCGATCTATCTGCTCAACGAAAAACGTCATGAACTGGTTGAAATAGAACAGCGTTATGGTGTTAGCGTCGAAATCGCACCTGAGGGCGAAAATGAAGGCGCGAAAATGGCAGTTGGCAGCAGCGGCCCTCGCCCAACATCCGCACCCAAGTTTGAGCCCATTATTGATGAGGACGAAGACGAGGACCTTCCCGAAGAGGACTTCAGCGAAGACGAAGATGATGACGCACCGCGCAAGAAAAAGCGCCGCCGTCGTCGTGGAGGTCGTGGCCGCAATAAGAAGCGCGGTGAAGAAGGCAATGAGGATACCTCAGAAGAGAACGCCGATAGCACCGCTAGTGGTTCTGATGAGCCAGTAGAAGGCGAAGAAGGCACTGAGGATGGCGAGGAAAAGCCGAAAAAGCGCCGCCGTCGCGGTGGCAGAGGCCGCCGTCGCAAAACTGAGGTAAGCGAAGAGGGTTCATCTCAAGATACCTCTGGCGACCATTCCGCTGAAGCTTCTGACGAAGCAGAGGCAGGGCCGGAAGCTGATGCCAAGGCTGAGCCCGAAGCGAAGTCAGATGCTGAAGAGGCTCCTGCTGAAAAGCCCAAGCGCAAACGGGCTCCACGCAAGAAAAAAGTGGAAGCTGAGACCGATGCAGATGCAACGCCAGAAGCGGAATCGGAAGCGAATGGAGACGCAGAGCCTGCTGAAAAGCCAAAACGCAAGCGTGCGCCGCGCAAGAAAAAGGTTGAGGAGGAAGCACCCGCAACCGCCGAAAGCGCAACCGAAGAAGCTGCTCCAATGCCTGCGAAAACCACTGCCAAAAAGGCAGATGAACCTGCCGCAGCATCCGCGACAGAAGAAGCAGGTTCTGGCACTAAAAAACGCGGATGGTGGCAACGCACCTTTGGCGAATAATCGCTAAATCATTTGAAAGCCGGGGATTGGCGTCAGTGCTAAATCCCCGGTTTTCGCGCCAAACCCCATTCATTCCAGCCTGCAAATCGCGGCGCTTTAGGCAAATAGCCTTGTCCCAGCGGTTCCACTTCAAATCCAGCGCTTCGAAACGCGGATCCGATCGGCCGAGTGAGATGACAACCGCCTGCCAGTTTCTTCCAAGTCGGCTCTATCCGGTCCTGCCATTTTGCAACCCCGCCATCAGGGGCACGCCCGTGCTCTAAGAAAATTGCAGTTCCGCCGGGCCGTAGGATGCGACGCATTTCAGCCAGAACCTGATCAGGATCCTCAACCGAGCACAGAGTAAAGGTGCACACGACGCTATCGAAAAAGCGATCAGGAAACGGAATGTCCTCGCCAAACCCTTGCCTGATATCCGCTGGCCAGCCTTTGGCACTTGCCGCAGTTTTGGCATTTTCGAGCAGACCTTCATGCGGGTCGATCCCGGCATAGGATGTAATTGCATCCGCGTTGTAGAACGGTTGGTTAATACCCCCACCGCAGCCAAGCTCAAACACATCGCCCCGCGCGAGGGGGACGACATGGCTGCGCCGTTTCATCACATGACCAGTGCCGCAAGCGCATGTGATAAGGCGCGGCATTATGTGGCTGTCATACCATTCTTTCAAAGCCATGTGGTCTCTCCCCTCCCAGAGCTTTGTGCAGAAAAAGGCGGCAGCCTGTCTAGCAGCTTTGTTCGACCCGCTATTCGACCATCGCCTTTATAGCAGCAAAGTTGGCAGGCGCGCGATTGGCCTTCAGAAGATCGACAGCAAGCCTGATTTTCGCACCAATCCGCGCAATATCGCTGCGAAATCGGGTTTCAATTTGATCGCTGCTTAATCCGGTAAGATCGGAAATCTGGCCAGCGCTCAACGATATGCGCAAAGTCGGCCGCCATCCCTGTCCATGGCGCAGGCATCGCACTGGCTGGCCCAAATGGCAGATATCGGCAGCGACAAGCTTTTCCTGAGCGGTATCAAACCTGTCGGACAAATCGCTGTAAAGCATGCGATAAATCATCCGCGCATCGTCAAAATCAATCGGGCAGCTTTCCAGCAATTCATCCTTAAACGCGATCACGAACAAGGATTGGCTATCAAGAGGGTGCCCCGTTTCAACCGGAAGGCTGCCTGATGTCGCACACGAATGCAGCTCAAATGGCAGATCATCATCCAGAGTTTGCATCACGCGCGCCAAAGCGCTGATCACTGCGCCCACTCTTTCAGGGTCAAGCGACAGAACGCGCTCAAGTTCATAGAGCCCTGCCTCCATGCGCAAGAGCAATCCAAAATTCGGCACCGGATCAAGCGCCTGTGCAGCGAGCCATGTGTGCGACAATTCTGCTCGGCTGAAAAAACCTGAAAGGCCGCTTGGCAGCTCAGTGGCCGCTCGCATACGTTTTGAAACGCCGGGCGAAAGGATCGCAAATGCGCTGAACGGAGGCCCGCCGATGAACTTTGAGCCCGTTAGAAGAAGGCTTGCATCCAAATCCAAATACCGCGCGATCATCGCAGGTGAAATCCGCCCCTGACAGGCATCGACGACGATATCGAGCTTGTCGCCGTGAGTCGCAAAAAGACGCTCCAGAACCGGCCACGATGGTAAGACCAATCCCGTTTTTGACCGGTGAACGACATGCAGCAAGGGCCGCTCGCCTGCCGCCAGGCTTTGCTGGATCGCCGCATCCAGCAAGTCTGCATGCGCTTCTTCGTCCATCACCGCGCCTGTGTCGCTGCGCATGGGTATAGTTTCAACCCGGATGCTATCTGCGGCAAATCCGGGCAAGGGTTCGCCTTTAACAACGTCCAGTCCCAAAGCCGTGCGCGGGGCAAAATAGCGGCCTGCCTGCGAATGCTGGCACCCACTGCCAACCTCATCCACTTCGACAACGATATTGCAAACCTTGTCGTTTGCCTGAAGCGAACAGGCCAAAGCGATATATTCAAGATCAGTCCCAGACGGCCCAAAAACAATATCAGCCGTATCAGGAAGCGCATAGCACGCCTGCAACCGCTGCGCCGTGCGCGTCAAATAGCGTTCGTAAACGGCATAGGGATCACAGGTTTCAACCGCTTCGAGCAATTGATGGTGCAGCGATGTGACATGAGCAAAAGCGCCCGCGCCGATGAAGCTTGCAGTTGATGATGAATATCCCAGCGTGCAGGTCGGCTTGGGCGAGCAACCGTAAGAATTGAGCCCGCTTTGTTCATCAAGCGTAATCCGATCATCCCCGCCCCAGCTCATCAAAGTGGTTGTGGAAAGCGATAACTCAGGCGCGCAAGCTGTGTTCATCAAAGGTCCTTATCATCGTGTGGAAGCGAGGATGTGGGGCATGTTTCCGGTGGGAGGGCTTGTGCGGTCATAGTCCGAGCGACTAGACACACAAAGGTTAATGCCACGAAGGATGGCAAGGAACAATCCGCGTGGGTCGCACGGTAATATATAAAAACAATTGCATCGGAACTCCATGACAGCATTGCCTTCCACATCGATCGAAACCGGGCCCATCACATCAGCGCGGCTTACCGCTTCTGACAAGGCTCGGATTAAGCTGCTGTTTGTCGCAAAGCACGCTTTGTCAGACGGAACGCCCGACTCGCAAGACGGCGATCATGCGGTTTATCATTGTCATGTGCGCGACACTTTGCGCGCGCTCGGATTTGATCTCACCATCGCCAATTCTCCCGACATTCTGTTCGAAAAGCCTGATGTCGATTTTGTCTTTTCGCTGCTGAATCGGGCAGGCTTCCTCAATTCTGAAATGCTGATGCCGCTTTTGTGTGAGCGGCACGGCCTGCCTTATCTTGGTGCCAGCCCGATCCTACGCGGTGTTTCAGATGATAAGCACTTGATGAAAATGGTGGCGCGCCAAGCGGGGATTGCAACCGCTGATTGGGCGCTGATCCGCAGGTTTCAGCCCCATTTGCTGCCGCAAGGTTTCCCAACCGACAACCTTATCGTAAAGCCCAATGCGTCATCAGGATCATGGGGAGTGCGCCATGTTCAAAACGCCGATGAGCTGTGGGAGCATGTCGAAAAGCTCCACGAAGAAGGGCATGACGCGATTATCGAGCCGTTTCTGGAAGGCATTGATCTGGAATTGCCCGTGATTGCAGGACCCAGCGAACAATTGCTGCCTCTCATGCGCTTCAATTATGATCCCAATGCTGTGCGCTATTACGAGGAAAAACGCGGGCTAACGTCGAGCGATGCCAAGCTTGAGCAGGAAACTGATCCAGCGATCATTGCCAAAGTGCACCGGATGACCGCGCCGCTGATCGAAGAGCTGTCTCCGTTTGATTATGGCCGGTTTGAATTCCGATTGAACACACGAACAGGCGACATTTCGTTCATTGAGGTCAACCTGCAATGCAATATCTGGCAGCCGCGCGTGATCGGAACGTCAGCGCGTATTGCGGGATTGGAATATCCTGAATTGCTGGAGACGATCCTTGCATATTCTATGTTAAGGTGCGGTGTTGTGGACCGCGTTGAAACGGTTGAGGCGCGACCAATCGCGGCGTGACGCATTGACACTAAGCCGGGACTTCAATGCCCGCAAAATCAAACACTTTGCCCGTGTCTCTAGGCTCCATCCCTGCAAGCACATGTGTCAGATTGTCGGCAGCTTTTTCCGGCGGGGTTAATTGCCCGTCTGCCAAACCTTTCTGAAACGGAGCGGACAGCGCACTGTCCACCGTGCCGGGGTGCAGGCCGACAATTACACCCTGCTTATGAGTGCGGCCCATCTCCAATGCGAAATTCTTCAACAGCATATTCAACGCTGCTTTTGATGCGCGATAGGAATGCCACCCACCAAGGCCATTGTCCGAAATCGAGCCCACACGCGCGCTGAGTGCGGCAAACACAAATCTTTGGTCGCGAGGCATCAGGGGCAAGATGTGTTTTGCAATGATCGCAGGACCAATGGTGTTTAGCGCCAGAACCTGAGCCATCACAGCAGGATCGAGCCGTTTCAATGTCCGTTCTGGTCCGGTGCCATCGGACAAAGTCAAAACGCCGCTTGCGACAATCACCCATTCAGGCGGATCATCGCGCATCATTTGAGCGCTCGCCTCAATGCTTTCCTCGCTCAACAAATCGAAAGCGAAAGTGTGGCAGGGATCACCCGCAGGTGTCACCCCTGCCCGCGATCCCGCATAAATGCGATCCGCCCCATTTTCAGAGAGTTTTGCACATAGAGCGCGCCCAATACCGCCCGAACTTCCAAAAACAGCGGCCGTTCGCGGCCATTTTCCTACCTTTTCCATACCCGCTACAGCGCAGCGATTTTGTATCGGTTCCTGAAAAGGCGATTTTTAATGAGAAAAGTGTCACCTTCGCAAATTCGGTCTTTTCCGTAATTTTATGAGAGGCTTATTCCGTAAATTCCTGGGTGACAGAGTGTAACCATTGTCACCTTCGCTGCCAACTTGTGGACGTCGATGCGGAAATGGCGATCCTACACTTGTCTCAGCATCAACCCCTATCCGAAAGGTCGCAACACTCGCATCTTGCCTCGCTAGACTGATCGGCTAGAGAGGACGTCAAGACACATGGGATCTCGATAATTATGGCTACTTTCACCCTTCCTAAGAATTCGGTGATCAACAAGAACGGCAACACCCACAAGGCGGAAGGGGCTGCGCGCGTTAAGAAGTTCAAAGTGTATCGCTATGATCCCGATACAGGCAAAAATCCGCGGTACGACACGTTTGAAATTGACCTTGATGAATGCGGACCGATGGTTCTGGATGCGCTGTTCAAGATCAAGAACGAGATCGATCCGACGCTGACTTTCCGCCGGTCCTGCCGCGAGGGGATTTGTGGCTCTTGCTCAATGAATTTGAACGGCAAGAACGGTCTTGCCTGCACCACGGCGATTGAAGATCTGAAAGGCGAGATCCGCATCACTCCCCTTCCCCACATGGATGTGATCAAGGATTTGGTGCCTGATTTCACGCATTTCTATGCGCAATATGCTTCCATCCGGCCCTGGCTTCAAACTGTCAGCACAACGCCATCGGGTAAAGAACGTCTGCAATCACCAGAGCAGCGCGAAAAGCTGGATGGTCTTTACGAATGCATCCTGTGTGCATGCTGTTCAACATCGTGCCCATCCTATTGGTGGAACAGCGACAAATTCTTAGGACCCGCAATTTTGCTTCAGGCCTATCGCTGGTTGGCTGATAGCCGGGATGAAATGACCGGTGAGCGGCTTAATGAGCTGGAAGACCCTTTCCGCCTCTATCGCTGCCATACAATCATGAATTGCGCGAACGTCTGCCCCAAAGGTCTCTCGCCCGCGAAAGCAATCGCCGAAACCAAAAAAATGATGGCCGAACGCGCGATTTAGGCTCGATCCTTTCCTAAGCCGTGCAAGAATGGCTATGGGCCCCGCATGACAGACATCAAAGGCGCCCTGAAAGTTCCGTTTGACTACGATCCGATCCCACCTGAGGACGCGGATGGTGAGGATGGATGGCGCAACTGGAACCTTAATGACCGCACGCGCTACAACACCGCCATTTTGGGCGATATGCGCGTGCGAAAAGAAGGTGAGTTTTGCCGCCTGCGCATGTTCCCAGAACTGCGCCACACCAATTTGGGCGACAATGTGCACGGTGCAGTAACACTGGGCCTGATCGACATTGCGCTGTTTGCTACCTTGCATGTTTGCGGAACAGGCGATGCTGGACCATCTGTAACAGTCGAGCTTTCGACCCAGTTTGTGGATGCTGGCGATCCTGAAAAACCACTCGATGCTGTCAGCGAAATCGTACGAGAGACCGGGCGGATGCTGTTCGTGCGCGGACAAGTGGTTCAAGGTGATGTGATTGTCGCAAGTTACTCTGGCATTGTGCGAAAGATGAAAGCGCTCCTCCCGAAAGAATCGGCATGACAGGAATGCTCGCCCGGTATGAGCAGCTTATTGCCGATGGTCAGCTAACCGCCGATCCCGATCAGCGGATTGCGGCCAAGCGGCTAGACGCTTTGCAAAAGGAATTGGAAGCAGAACAACCCGGCGGCCTGTTCGCTCAGCTATTTGGCAAAGGCCCGGTGCGGCCCAAAGGCGTCTATATGTGGGGCGGTGTTGGCCGCGGTAAATCCATGCTTATGGACCTTTTCCACGAGACGCTGGGTATAGCGGAAAAACGCCGCGCGCACTTTCACGCTTTCATGCAGGAAGTTCATGCCCAAATGCGCGAGGCAAGGAAAAGCTATTCGGGCGATCCGATCCCGGTGGTGGCCGAAAGCCTTTCTGAAAATGTACGCTGTCTGGCATTTGATGAGATGGTGGTGAACAATTCAGCCGACGCCATGATCATGAGCCGCTTGTTCACGCAGCTTATTTGCAACCAGAATGTCACCATTGTGACGACATCAAATCGCGTGCCCAGTGACCTTTACAAAGACGGGCTAAATCGGGAGCATTTTCTGCCCTTTATCGATCTGATTGGTGAAGAGCTTGACGTGATCAGTCTTAATGGTCCTGTCGATTATCGTCTTGATCGCATCGGGGATCTAGCAACGTGGCACACACCACTTGGCGATGAAGCAACCGCGCAGGTGCGCGAGGCGTTTTTTCGACTGACCGACTTTGCCCCCGAGGATGCAGCCAATGTCCCAAGCGAAGATCTAGCAGTCGGGGGAAAGCGGGTTTTGCACGTACCCAAAAGCTTAAAAGGTGTAGGCGTGTTTAGCTTCAAAAAACTGTGCGCCGAGGCGCGCGGTGCACCCGACTATTTGGCAATTGCGCAGAATTTCCACACAGTCATTTTGGTCGGAATCCCTCAAATGGGCCCGGATATGCGCAACGAGGCAGCGCGGTTTGTGACGCTTATTGATGCGCTTTACGAACACCGGGTGAAACTGTTTGTGACGGCAGCAGCGGCGCCTGATGATCTGTACAAAGCCGGCGATGGCGCATTCGAGTTTGAGCGCACGGCAAGCCGGCTCAACGAAATGCAAAGCGATGAATACATGGCGCTGGGCCACGGATCGGATCAGGACGAAGGCTCTTGATAAAACGCTAAGCGGCGGCGTTGCGCTGAACCACACGACCTTGCGCGGCAACGAGACGGCTCATCATTTTCAAGTCCTGCTCGCTCAACTGCAGCGCGGTATCGGCCCACATTTCCGTGATGCGGTTTAGTTCGGAAAGATCGAGGTTCCAAACTTCTTTGGTCGCCCGGCGCGCGCCAACCATGCCGGTATGACGCCGCTCAGCCTTACGAATGTAATCTTGAACGGCTTTCACGCCCTCGCCAGGTTCTGCAAGAACATGGACTATACCCAGGTCATACATCTCTTGCGCCGAATACGTCTCATTGGACGTGATAATCCGATCCGCCATCGCGCTGCCCAATTTGCGTGAAAGCAAAGCGTGAGCACCCATTCCCGGGTAGAGCCCGAACATGATTTCAGGCAGTCCGAATGTTGCTTGCTTTTCAGCAACGATAGTGTCGAACGACAAAAGCGCCTCGAACCCTCCGCCAAGAGCCGCACCCTGGACGAGACCAATAGTGAGCATCGGAATTTCGAGCGTTCGGATGTTGCGATCAAGAATGGCACAGCAACGATGGCCATATTCGACCAATCCAGCGCGATCCTTCTCCCTGATCATGCGCTGAAAAAGCTGCAGATCGCCGCCATAACAGAACACGTCGCTCGCACGGCTTCCCAAAATCAAGTAGCGCAAAGGGATTTTGTTTTCCCCAAAGGAGCCACCAATAAGCTTTTGCCATGCTTCAAAATCATCAAGCATTGCCGGCGTGAAGCTTGGGCGATGTTCCGGGTTCATGAAACTCCACAACACAGCTCGAGCATCATCATAAAGGACATCAAGCTGGCTAAGGCTTAGAAGTTGTTGAGGAATAGATGCGTGCAAAGCACTTTCGGCAAGCAGATCTGCTTCGCCTGTCAACGGTATTGCGCTGTTCGCCCCGCTATCCATTTCGTTTCTCCGCCCCGCTTACTGGATGAAGCGCCTGGGGCTCTAGCGACCTTGGACCTTATTGGTCCATTTCGGATGGAAGCTAATCCAGACCGGATGGTTTATGCAAATGGTAATTGTTTGGTTGACATGCGTTATCGTCTCAATACGGAGCATTTGTTGTGAAATGATCACGTATGATCCGCTTTAGATCACCGTTTCTAGGCTCTCTATAGACTTCTCGAGCATTAAAAGCTGCCACAGCACGCGAGAATTGTCAGCACGGCCAGAAATGTGATCCTCGGCAAGGGACGATAACGTCGACGGATTGAACCAACCTGTCTCACAAAGTGTCGATCCCGACGCAATAGAACGCGCTTGCTGGGCGAGCGGCCCACGGAACCACGCTGCAATCGGCGTCACAAAGCCCTGTTTGGGCCGGTACAGGATCTCATGAGAGAGCTTGCTTTCCATGCTCCATTTTAGAAGGAATTTTCCAGTCATCCCGCGCACTCGCATATTCTCGGGCAACCGCGCGGCAAATTCGACGAGACGGTGGTCGAGCAAGGGCTCGCGCGCCTCAAGGCTTACCGCCATGCTAGTGCGATCTACCTTGGTAAGAATATCCCCGGGCATCCAAAAAGTCAGATCGGCATACTGCGCGCGGTCCAAACCACTTCGCGCAGGCGCCGTGCGCATCAGATTGATGATTTCGTCTTCACCTGTAAATCCGCCCAAATCTGATGCAAAATGATCTGAGTACATTCGTGCTCTGGTATCTGCAGTCGTCACGGCCAGCCCGCGTGCGTACCCAGCTTCCCCCGTCTCCGCGAGTGCCAGCAATGTCGCTTTCGCGCGCAGTGGACGCGGCGCCCAATCAGCTTTTGGCCAAATGCGCCCCAGCCCGCCAAACACTGGCTTTCTTAGCCATGCGGGCAGTTTAGATCGGACCTGTTCCTCAAGATGATGAAATATCTGGCGTCTGTATCCCGCGAAAGCTTCATCCGCACCATCGCCCGACAGGGCAACAGTCACGTGCTTCCGCGCCAGTTCGCAGACCTTCCAAGTGGGCAGTGCCGACGCGTCGGCGAATGGTTCATCGAACATCGCTGCGAGTTTGCCGATGCCTTCGAAATCACCGGAGTTCACAATTTGAGATTTGTGATTGGTCGCAAACTGCTTGGCAATTTGATCTGCATAGCTGGTTTCATCAAGGCCGCGATCATCAAAGCCAATCGAGCACGTTGTGACAGCCTTTTCGCTCTGCTCGCTCATCAAAGCGACCACGCTAGAACTGTCTACCCCGCCCGACAGGAAAGCTCCCAATGGAACATCTGCAACCATTCGAGATTGGACAGCCTTTGCCATCAAATATTCGAGTTCGGCTGCAAGGTCTTGCTCAGAGCCGTTCGAGCGATCCTCAAAGCTTATATTCCACCAGCGGTGCGGTGCAGTCATACCTTTGCCCTGTTCGAGCAGCATGAAATGACCCGCGGGCAATTTGCCCACCCCTTGGAGGATCGAGTGGCTATCGGGTACATACCCCCAAGTAAGGTATGCATCGATTGCTTGAGGGCTAGACTTCCTCGGCATTTCAGGAAGAGTGAGCAAACCTTTGAGCTCGGAAGCGAATGCAAAGCTACCGTCTGGCAGGACGCTGTGGAATAGCGGCTTTACCCCGAACCGATCGCGGGCGAGGAATAACGTGCGAGCTTGCGTGTCGTAAATTGCGAACGCAAACATGCCATCAAGGCGCGACAAGCACTCTGCACCCCATTTTGCATACGCTGCCAGAATAACTTCAGTATCGCCCGACGTTAGGAAACGCGCGCCATCCGCTTCAAGTTCACTTCTCAGAGCTTCGAAATTATAGATTTCGCCATTGAAAACAATGACAAACCGGCCATTGTGAGAATGCATCGGTTGCGGCGATCCCTCAAGGTCAATCACCGAAAGACGCCTATGGCCAAGGCCAATGCCATTAACTGTCCAAACACCGGATCCATCTGGTCCGCGATGCGCGAGAGCATTCGACATACCCTCAATCCGCGCCGGATCGACTGGCCCAATCCTATCGGTGTGAAAAATGCCAGCGATCCCGCACATCAGTTTCTATCCAAACGTGGTGGGCAAAAATGCGGAAACGACAACACTGCCGAGGACTGCAAGGGCCATCACCGCAACTCCTGCTGTACCAGTTGCAGTACCAAACCGATCCAAGTGCCGCAGTAAACCACGTTCTTTTGATTCTTCGACCGTCCAGCCATAGTCTTCAGGCTCCCGCTCGAAAAAGGGCCATGCTATCGCGAGCAAAACAACAACAACAAAAGCGAAGAAGAACCAGCCATAAACAACGTGGTCGAACCCTTCTGCGAACTCGATCCCATAAAACTGGGCGATATAAATTGTGCCCCATGCCCGAATCCCATTGGCGAAAATCGGGACAATGATTGAAGCGGACAAGAAGCTGATCCGCTTTGTCCAACTGTTAAATCTAGTGAAACATACCAGCACCGCCAGCGTCACCATAGCAATAAGGAAACGCACACCGGAGCAAGCTTCCGCAACAACGAAAAGCCCGGCTGGAGTATCGATATAAATACCGTCAATTACTGCATCCACCCCCGAAAGCTGGGTGATCAGAATTGCAATTTCAGCGGTTATCGTCTGCAAGGGAGCGATAATTTCATCACCAAATGGGACAAGAAAAACACCAAATGCTACTGGCAAGAACAGCAATGTCGTCGCCCTTAACCCCAAAATGGTGACGATAGCAGCCTGTAGAGCGCCCACCGCTCCAGCATGAGCAAACAGATTTATGCCTAATGCGCGGCCAGTGAACAACAAGCCAAAAGCCAAGACGACCAGCACCAATCCCGGAGCAAAGGCGCGCGGATTTATCTTTGCAAGCTCATCCAGCTTGAGCGCGACCAACCATGCGATAATCAACGGTACCAAGAGTATGTGCGAATAGGTATCGATGTTCCACCATTGATGCAGCATCTCTCCCCACTCGCCCGCCGTCACCAAGGCGATCACGGCGATAGCGGCCGTTAGACTGAGCACAGGCACGCGCCAACACTGTGGCAAAGCGTTGAGCAAGACTAGCCGCGTCATTCCAGATGCGCTTTGCTCAGGCAGCATCGAGCTTGCTTCCCTTGTTTCTCAAGTGTTTAGCCAAGGGGGCTAGCATGACATCCCAGTCGTGATGATCGAGTACATATTTTCGGGCATTCTCGCCCATCTTCGATCTGGCCAACGAGTCTTTTCCCAAGGTATCAAAGCGAGCGCTCATGGCTTCAGCGTCAACGTCACAAAGCATCCAGTGCTCTCCGTCGCGCGCACCGATCCCCGTTGCAGCCTGAGGGGTGAGCAAAACCGGCCTGGCCATCGCCATAGCCTCCAGCACTTTATTCTGAACCCCTCTTGCTATCGACAAGGGGGCAACAACACAATCTGCCGCCGCTATAAACGGACGCACATCAGGCACTTCACCCCAGATCCTAATACCCGGATCGACGTCGCCCTTTCGCTTCAAAAGCTCGGTTGGATTGCGGCCAACCACGTGAATTTCCGCACTAGGATGTTTTGACTGATAAGCTGTCCAGAATGAATCAATGGCCCACACTGCAGCCCTTTCATTGGGCGGGTAATCCATTTGTCCCGTGAACACGAAATGTGGTCCAGGCCTTGCTGATATCTCTGGATGAGGTTCCACTTTGGCAGGATCGAAGAACTCGGCATCGATTCCGTTGCCGACAACTCGTAAGTTTATATTGGAAATCTCGCCAAGACGGGAGACGAACAGCTCTGCTTCTGCATCACTAATCAAAATCGTCGTATCAGCCCGCTTTGCAATACGTTCCTCTTCGATTGCCAACAACTTAGCTTCACGAGAATTCAGCCAAACGCGTTCGCCTGCTTCGGCGTAGTTTTCAAATTTAGCGCTATCCACATCACATAGATCAATGATGAAGCGGCCGGCGTAATCTTCCGGCAGGTACTGCCCCATCTGGCCGGAGAAGATAACCACTGTGTCTATTAGCTGTTCTTGGATTTTCTGACGTACCCAGCTTTGCAGCCTTGCACTGTGAAACGCCGTGAGACTAACGGGCTTTCGTGTCAGCATGGCTTCCATGCCTGCAAGCGAAAGTGGCTTTTTTCGGTCGACTACACAGTGCGAGGCAGCAACGCTATCGAGCTCGGCAATAGCAACTCGATCCTCTGCACTATCGGCAAAGCATCCGACATGAACCCGCCCTAATTGCGACAGTTTTTTGAGCAAATGATGTGCGCGAATTTTATCCCCGCGATTGGGCGGGAATGGCACGCGATGCGCAAGGAACAAGATATCGCCCATTGCTCGTTGGCCTCTTACGCTAATCCGCGAGAAATCCACGGACCAATCGCATTTGAAATCGGCAGTGGTAGCTTCTTCCAAAGTTCGATTTTTCGGCTGTAAGACGCATCAGTGGGGTCTATATTTCGGGGCTCATGTCCCGGCGCATGCCATGCGCCATAAGTGAGCGGGACAGGTTCAAACCCCCAGTTTTTCTTAAAATTGAAAGGACCACCGCCTGTTTTCGATCGACCAAAGTCAAATCTGTCCATCCCCCGAGCACGTGCGTGGCGCATTAACTCGTAATACATCCGCTCATTTCCGCGCTCACCGCGGGCCGCGTAGGTCCCACCGCCCCAGAACGGCATAACTGCCCCATGGTGGTAGAATGACAAAACACTGGCAATCGGCCTACCATCCTTTGTGACGGTAAGAATGTCGCTGCTTTCAGGAAACGCCTCGAGCATGGCCGAAAAAAGAGATTTAGGGAACACGGGCGTACCCAGATTACGCACGCTTTCGCTGAACATCGCGTAGTGAGCTGCAAGATCATCGCGGCCGGAGCCAACACATATCTCAAGATCATTTTTGATGCCTTTGCGAACCTCAGCGCGGGCCTTGCGAGGGATAGCAAGAAGTTCTGCCTCGTCGTCGTTGGCCAAAGAGCGCTCAAACCCGCAGTGTTTGTTGTCCCAACTGGTCCAAGCTGCGGGGATCGGTCCACCCCGTAGCTCAATCGTTGTGAACCCATTCGCTTCGGAAAAGTTCTGGGCGGTGTGCGCGATGATGTTTGCAGCTCTTTCATCGCTTGCGCAGATCCCGCCGCCAACTCCAAATCCGCTTGAGATGAACGCTTTGCCAAACATCATCGATCGTACTTCAGTTATGGGAAGCCATCCAACCAACACGCCGTTTTGTTCTGCTATGAAACCTGCAGCTTTCTGTCCGACCCCAACCTCAACAGCACGCAACCACTTTGGGCTGTGAAACAAGCTAGCTTGCTGCTCTTTCACGAAGTCCTCAATCCGGCTGACTGTTCGTTCCTCGTTGAGGTCGACAGGCTTTACCTGGAAATGGGGGGAAGTGGTGGCCATAAGTGGAGCATTCACGCAGCTTGCTCCCCAGCCTCGGCCATCACATGAAAAGGCTCAGCACGCAAAGCTTCACGCCGCGCCACCTCATTGCAGCACCCCCAAGCAAATTCGTTCGACAGTCTGGTGAGCTTGCCTGCCATCTGTTTTAAGTTGGTGTAGTGGCGCAGCTTAGAACGCATAGGTGCGTTATCAACGCGAGGCTGTTCAGGGTCCACCTCCCAAGGGTGGAAATAGAACATTGCCGGGCGCGCCTCTTCTTGGTTCACTTGCCGGATTGCCCAACGCGAAAAGCCATAGGGTAAAACTCGAAAAAAGCCCCCGCCTCCAGCCGCCAATCGACGATTGCCGAATAGAGCGGTTGTGACTGGTATCTCTACTAGGGGTGAGCCGGGAACAGGATTAAACGCAAAGCGCGGTGCTTCGGGCCAACCATAGTGATCATGAACGAGAGGAGCGACACTCGACGAATAATCATATCCATGCTCGGCCAGAACTTCAAATGCCCAAGGATTGCTTTTGTCTATTGAAAAGCTGGGCGCGCGATATCCAGTTACTTTCCGCCCACTTGCGTCCTCGATCAGCTGCCGAGCTTTGCTGATATCTGCAGAAAATGATGCGCGATCCAAAGTGAATACACGAGCATGGTCATATCCATGGCTCGCAAGCTCATGGCCCTTGTCAGCGATCCGTCGGATCATGATCGGATGACGTTCAGCCATCCAGCCGAGCGTGAAAAAGGTCGACTTAACTCCAGCTTTTTCGAAAAGGTCCAGAACTCGGTCGATATTGCTTTCGACCCGGCACGAAACATCATCCCAATCATCACGGGATATCACATTCTCAAACGCGCCAACCTGAAACCAGTCTTCGACATCAACAGACATACCATTGACGATGGGGCTTTGAGCCTCGCGAATGGAATTATCAATCGATGATGGGCTGTGCATAGCTATGCAGCCTCTCGTTCACTGTCGTCCTCAAGCCACTCTATGAGCATCCCAAGAACATGACGAAGGCTTTGTTCCTGATCTTCTAAGCGGGCCTCGATCCGCGCAATGGTTGCTGCAAGATCGGGGTCTGCATCACCTCCGCTGGTACGCAATTCCGCTATTGCCTTCTCAAGCTTAGACGTGCGCGCATCGCGCTCAGCCAGCAATGCGGCGACTTCAGCCGCGGGGACATTTCCTGGCGAGACTGTCGCCGGCGCAGCGGATCCAGACAGAGACATGTCACCTGTGAGTTCGATTGCGGGTTCGGGTGGCTCGAGCCCCCCTTCGACATCTCCTGTCATTTCTTCCAGCACCGATTCGAGCATAGCCGGCGTCAGCGTGTCTTTGGTCTCGATCGCGCCCAAAAGGAGCAACCGGTTCATGACCATATTTACCCTCCTAGGGATACCCTCTGTCGCCTTGTACAATGCAGGCAGGAGCCCCTCATCCAGATTCGGTCGGCCAGCCCAACCCACACGCTTCAGACGGTGCGTGATGTAGTCCTCGATCTCACCATCATCGAGCGCCTCGAGATGATGCGACGCGATAATTCGTTGGCGCAATTGGTCAAGACTTGGGTGATGAGCCAGAGTTCGGCGAAATTCAGGTTGCCCTAGGAGCAAGCTTTGCATCAAAGGGTGGGAGCCAAGTTGGAAATTGGAAAGCATGCGTAGCTCTTCCAAAGCTTCCAAATCAAGGTTCTGGCACTCATCAACAATAAGCAAACAGCGACGGCCTGCACGCGCTTCGTCTTGCAGCATCCGCTCTATGGCACCCAGTGCGCCTGCCTTGTCATGACCTGCGACTTCCAAACCAAATGCCTGAGCAACGACATGAATTATCTCTTCACCGTCCAGAGCGCTCGTTACGACCTGAGCCACATTTAAGGATTCGTGATCTATCCGCTCCATAAGATGAGCAACTAGGGTAGATTTACCTGCACCCACTTCGCCGGTGATAACAATGAAACCTTCAGACTGATTCATCCCATACCCAAGATAAGAAAGCGCCTTTTTGTGCGTAGCGCTTTCGAAATAGAAATTTGGGTCGGGCGTCAGTTGAAACGGGCGCCCGCTAAAGCCGTAATACTGATCATACATAGCGGTTGAGGCTCCCTAATTCAGAAATCATAGCGCAAGCCGGCAAGTGCGGATGCGAACAGAAAATCACTTTGTGCAAACTCGCTGTCGACATAGTCTAATGCGACAGCGCCACGAGCGGAAAGTTTTGATGTGATAAACCTTGTATACCCAAAAGAAGCGCCTGCAGAATTGACATCACCACTATTCGTGCCGCTTTCGAAACGATTGTAATATGTGTTGGCAGTTAGACGCCCGCTATTGCCCAGTTGGCGATTGAGCGATGCAAGCGCGTAATAGCTTTCATCCGTAACACCATCTAGCGATTCCAAGACCGTACCAGGCGCACCGATAAACTCGCGATTGTCATACCCAATGGTAAAGCCCGCATTCCAGCGACCGATCTGTCGCTGATAGCTGGCATTAACGCCGCGCCCTCGAAACGCCGCCGAACGGATCGAACCAAGAGCTCCGACTGCACCCGGCCCGCCAGCACCCGTTACAAGGCCTCCGAAATTTCCTGTCACGGGGTTACGGATCGCGCTGAAGTCGCTCGAAAGGCTTGCAAGACCGTTGTTGAGGCCTCCGCCAAAGCCACTCACGGCATCATACACATTCACGCTAACAGAGCTGCGCGCATCGGGCGAATAGGTGAAGTTACCGTAGTATGTTGTTGAATCGTAACGCCGCCCTACACTCGCAGCGAGCGAGGTTCGCGAGCTGGGTCGCCACAAGACGCCCACATCCCATAACAAACCATCAACATCGAAAGCCAAAACCCTTGGACCGCTTTCGTCAGTGACGAACCGCCCCCTGTTGTCGAGGATGGGATCGCCATTGACGTCTCGCAAAGCATCGCGGCTTGATACTTCTACATCTTCGTAACCAACGCCGCCCGTAATCGCGAGGCTGGCTGTAACTGGAACGGTGACATTCCCACGAACAAACACATCGCGGACACGCTGGTCCAAATTCGAAATGTCCTCTTGAAAAGCCCCGGCGGCAACGCCGATGCCAACAGGTAGCAAATCACCCGGACGCGTTGATGCGCTCAGCTGACTATTTAGCGTGGTGCTGTCTTCAAAGATATCGATTGGGTTGCCATCAGGATCAACGATAGCGCTGTTGCTTTCGAAGCGATTATAGCCGAGCCGAGTGAAGCCTGTCACATCAACAGCACCCAAACGGCGGTTGAGGCTTGGACCAGCAAAAACGCTGTAGATTTGGCTTGTCGCGTTGTCATCGCGTGCCAACGGATTGGCGGAAAAGCCGCCGCCGCCGTCAATCCGCGTCGTGCTCGCCAGAGCGCCTGCATCAAATTGAACCGAAGGATCAATTGCGACATACCCGCGCGCAATTCCGGTGATCCGGTCGGAATCGACCTGATTGTCGCCGTAAGATATATTTCGTTCATACCTGAGTGACGTTGAAATGCCGCTATTGCGGCCTTGTGCATTCACATCGACACCTGCGGCAATCTGTGTAAATGTGAGCACATCAGAACCTGGCGAAAGCTCTGCAGTTAAAACCTGGCTCACCTCGATATATGGCTGCACACTAACTGCACGACGTTCATCTTGCGCAGCTTCACCCTCAGCTTGCGCATGAGCCGGGCTGCTGATGCCAAGCGTGATAAGGCCTGTGGCACCGAGCAAAACCCATGCGCGGCGAACCGCACCGCTGCCAAAGGCGGCAAGGCCTAAACCCCAACTATCCTGAACTTTGGACACGATTAGTCCTCCCTCTCGCCATAGTCACCAAATCGGCGACCTGACGGACTAAATTGTGCTGCATTCAACAACAGCTTGATATCCGGACATGCAGACAGCAATTGCTGCGCATCTTCCAAAGCTGCACGTCCGGTTTCACCGGCACGCACAACCAAGACGGTTTGGCCCACATGTGCAGCGAGTTCTGCTACGGGGGATGCCGCCAATGCTGGCGGAGTGTCGAAAACAACGAAGCGATTTGGAGCGCCAGCAGTCAGGCGGTCCAGAACCTCAGCGGTTCGTGCACTTGCTAGCAACTCAGAATCCTGTGCGCTGCTGGCACCCGCAGGCAGGACAAACAGGCCACTAATGTCAGTCTGGCGCACCAAAGTTTCCACTTTGACAGCCGGATCGGCGATTGCCTCCATGAGCCCGCGATCTTCACCTTCGTCCTCAGCAATTCCGAGGCGTTTCACAATCGATGGATTGATCGTGTCAGCATCAACAAGAACCACTTCGACATCGCGCTCGGCAGAAAGTGCGATCGCCAGATTTATAGCACAATACGTCTTTCCCTCGCCCGTATGAGGCGAAGAGAATAGAATTCGCCGCGAGCGTTTGTCATTTGCAACGCGCGCATCAGCAATCAGTTCGCGTTTCACAATGCGAAATTCTTCGAGCAAACCGGTCACTGTTTCTTCCGGCACAATCAGCCCTTCACTGCGCAGCTTTGCACGGTCAACAACGCACGTTGGACCACTAAGTGATACAGATTTTTCAGGCGCGACAAACGGCGCATTGGATTGCGGCTGGGAACTTTCCGCCGTTGCCCGCGTGGCAGCAGTTCGCGTCACCGCAGCTACCCGAGATCGCCCTTGAGGCAAATCAGTTGGCACTTTTGCCGACGCAGAATCAGCAAGGCCGAACTTCGAATTTGCACGCTCAAGCAGCGAGGGCTTCTTACCTATGGGTTTTTCGATTTTGCTGTGCTCGCTCATGTCCCGATCCTTAAGCCACCGATGCAACCGAGATCATTTCGATCACGAGCAGAATTATAAAGACACCCACCAACCCAGCGCACGCACCCGCAAACTGCTTGAGGCGACGGCGTTCAAGGCCGCGGTCAATATTTGAACGATTGAGCGAGATTGATCCAATGACTGGGAGATCCAAGGCGCGCTCAAGTTTTTGAGGCGTCGCAAAGCCAGAACGAAGCAAGCCCATTGCCCAAGCAAAACCTGCACCAGCAACAGCACCCATAATCAGCATGCCAAGCAGCAAAAGCGGGCGATTAGGTGCAATTGGTTTTTGCGGGACGACCGGTGGATCTGTAACTGTAAAGCGGAACTGGCTGGTCTGATCTTCAACCTCACCGCGTGTTCGCAGGTCTTCGCGATCTTGAAGGAGATCCTCATAATTTTTGCGCAGGACTTCGTAATCGCGACTGATGCGATTGGCTTCTGCTGCAACTGCGGGCTCAGAAGCTTGGCTGGCCAGCAAAGATGCAATTTGTGATTGCACTGCGGCCCGGCGAGCTTGCGCTGATTCCACCGCCGCCTGGCGATCTGCACGGATTGCGACCAGCGATGAATACGCCGGATTGATTGTTCCACCGCCATCGCCACCCGAGGCAGCGACCTGAGCTTGAAGAATTTCAATCTGCTTTTGGGCTGCAGCGATGTCAGGATGACTGTCTTTCAACCCGCGTGCCCGCAATGTCGCCAATTGGGTTTGCGCCTGCGATAATGCAGCTTGCGGGCCTGTGGCATTCGCTCCGCCGACGATAGTTCGCGGTGTCGATCCGATCTGTCCGTTAATTGCACCAAGCGCGCTTTGTGCAGCAGCCAAGTCTGCTTCGACTTCCCGCAATTCGGTGCGCGACTGCTGAAGTTTGGACGACAGCGTATCCGATCCGCCAATCAATTCTGGATATTGAGCTTCGAAGGCCAAGCGGCGTTCTTCCGCAGCCTCAAGCTCAATCTTGCGCTCTTCCAGCTGTTCATTGAGCTTAGCCACGCTTTGGCTGATGCCCGCGCGATTGCCAACAATGTGTTCCTCACGGAATATATCGAGCAGCTTTTGCACAACGTTGCGCGCAACCACCGCGTTTTCGGCATCGCTGAGATTACTCTCACCTATGGTCGCGACAATCGAAAACAGGCTGTCTTGTTCACTTCGCACCTCAACCTGGGGACGCAAATCCTCAATCGCAGCTTCCATTTCCTTGTCGGTGGTAATTTCTTTGCCGAGCTCTGTTGAAGAGATCACTTTGCGCAAATTGATTGAGCTAACGAGCGTCTGACGGACGCGCTGAATCTCTTCTTGTCCATCGTTCGAAATGCCCATCTGCTCTGACAGGACATCATCCACATCTACATAGATGCTGGCTTTGGCTTCATACGAATTAGGGATCAAAGCGATCACCAGCCATCCAAGCAAGCACACGCCCCATGCGACAGCAAGTGCGAGCCAGCGCCGCTGCCAAACCGCATAAAGCGCTGTGCGCAGTTCGTCGACAATCTCATTCATAGGAAAGGCGCGCCCTTAGAAACGGCTCTCTGGAATGATAATCGTATCACCGGGGCGAAGAAGAACGTTCGCAGTGCTGTCTCCGCGCTTCAGAAGGTCAGACAGTCTCAAGCGATATTCTTCTTGAGTGCCGCTTTCCCGATTGAGGCGGATAAGCTTGGCCCGGTTGCCCGCTGCAAACTCACTCAGGCCGCCCACTGCGATCATTGCATCAAGTACGGTCATGTTGGCTTGGTAGGGAAGCGAAGCGGGTTGCTCAGTTGAGCCAACAACCTTTACCCGCTGATCGTAGGTTCCTTCAGGTGTGTTGACGATAACCGAAACAATCGGCTGCTCAATGTATTCTGCAAGTTGCTCCGCGATATAGGTTTGGAGCTCTGTCGCGGTCTTGCCGACGGCTGGTATGTCGCGAACGAGTGGAATAGTGAGCCGTCCGTCGGGCCGCACTCGTACATTTTCTGCGCTTAGCTCAGGATTGCGCCAAACATGGATCGTAATCTCGTCAAGAGCGCCAATACGATATTCCTCGCTCGGTGCTATGGCGTCATTCGAATACGTTGCTGGCGGCAATTCGGGACCAGTTGCAGTGCAAGCCGCTAGGGAAAGGCCAACAAAAGCAACACTGAATAGCCGGCAAACAGACGAAAATTTACGCATCGATACGTGTCCTTAATGTTGCGTGAGCTGCACAGAAATCTGCGCGAGAGCGACCTTCGTCACCTGTCCAACCCATTCGTGATGAGCGTAATGGCCGATAATGGTGAACATACGGTTAGTGATATAAGCCTATCGCAAGCATATCCCGCTTTGGGACGATGCGACAAGTAAGCTTAACACAGCTTAACTTACCAGCCCATCAAACCAGCATTTCCGCCGCTGGTCCATGACCTAAAAACGAGGCAGGGCTCGCACTTGCACCATACGCACCGGCGCAGAACACCGCCACCAAATCTCCCACTTTGGCAGCTGGCAGACTGGCTTGATCAGCTAACCTATCAAGCGGAGTGCACAAACAACCCACCACATTAACCACCTCGTTCGCTTCTTCGGTAAAGCGAGAAGCAATAGCGATCGGATAATTCCGCCTTACAACCGTTCCAAAATTGCCGGATGCAGCTAATTGGTGATGCAATCCACCATCTGTCACCAAATAGGTCACGCCGTGACTTGTCTTTCGATCAATCACCCGGCACAAATAGACGCCCGCGTCGCCAGCAATATACCGACCAAGCTCAAGGCAGAGGTCGCATTCGCTCAGACTTGCCGGCAACTGCGATGTCTGCTCCTCCAAAGCGTGGCCAATTGCTTGCAAGTCGAGTGGTTTATCATTGGGGAAGTAAGGGATGCCAAAGCCGCCGCCCATATTGAGTTTAGGCAAAGGTTCACCAATTTCATCAGTGAGTTGTGAGGCCAACTGAAGAACATTTATCTGAGCCTCAATTATCGCTTCGGCACTTAGTGCCTGGCTTCCCGTAAAGATATGCAGTCCGCGCCAATCTGCACCTTCATCAATAACAGTTTTAGCCAGTGCGGGGACCTTGTCAGCATCAACGCCAAATGGTTTTGCACCCCCACCCATCTTCATTCCTGAGCCCTTAAGCTCGAAATCGGGATTAACTCGCAAAGCAATCCGAGGAGCCGTGCCAAGGCGCATTCCGATTGCGAACGCGCGATGCGCCTCGCCTGCGGATTCACAATTGAGCGTCACGCCTGCGGCAATAGCAGCTTCCAATTCGTCATCCCGCTTTCCCGGCCCTGCAAAACTCACCCGTGCAGGATCAATCCCTAAACTTTGAGTGATATCCAGCTCTCCAGCTGATGCGATGTCGAATCCATCCACTAAAGGATCGAGGTGCGCGACGACTTCGGAAAGCGGGTTTGCCTTGATCGCGTAGTTTATGCCTATCCTTGCTGGAATGTGTTTGCGCAGATGCGCAATTCTAACACTCAAAAGATCCTGAGAATACGCGAACAACGGCGTCCGGCCCGCTTTTACGACCAGATCGCTTGCCTTGTGGCCACCGATCGCAAGTTCGCCATCAATCGCATGATAGCCTTCGGGGATTGGTCCGACCGGTTTCACGACGCCATGCTTTCACTGCTCAGTTCGCGTAGCAATGCTGTGCGATCGATCTTGCCATTGGGATTAAGTGGCATGCTTTCGCGCCAATGCACGACCTTAGGGTGCATGAAATTGGGCAATTCACGTGAAAGCTCTTTGCGAAACACCTCCCGTTCGGCGTCTGTCCCATGCCCGCGCACTACCAAATGCACCGCGTGGCCCAATTGAGCATCGGGCAACCCCAAAGCCACCGCTTCTTGCACAAGCTCACTTGCAATGGCCACGTCCTCTATTTCTTGCGGACTGATCCGATTGCCCGCGCTCTTAATCATCGCGTCACGCCTACCAAGAAAGTGCAACAGACCATCCTCATCGCGCATCACCCGATCTCCCGACCAAACAGCTGTGCCACCATAGGTTGACGCAAGCGGGGCCGGTCGGAAACGTTTCGCTGTTCTCTCGGGGTCCTGCCAATATCCATGAGCCACCAAAGGCCCGCAATGAACCAACTCGCCCTCCTCGCCTTGCCCTGCGATATCGCCATCGTCATCGACTACTAGAATCTCTGCGAATGGTATTGCTTTGCCCATTGAAGTTGGATGCTTTTCAACCAATTCCGGATCAAGATATGTAGAGCGAAAAGCCTCGGTCAGGCCGTACATCGGATAGAGATCGGCGGATGGAAAAATCGCAGTCAAATCACTAACCAGTTCCCGCGTTAAGGCGCCGCCACTATTGGTCATCCTTCTCATGGGTGAAATGGCATCGGAAGGCCAATCAATTTCAGTCAACTGCACCCAAAGTGGTGGAACGGCTGCTAGTGTCGTGATGCGGTGCCTGGCGCAGGCCTTTGCCACGTCACGGGCGAAAAGAAAATCGAACGGAACCACGCTGCCACCTGCATACCAAGTCGAAAAGAGTTGGTTTTGGCCGTAGTCAAAAGAGAACGGCAGCACCGCGAGTGTCACATCGTCTTGAGAAAGCTTCAAATAGTGCGCGACACTGACGGCCCCTAACCACAAATTGGCGTGACTGAGCATCACGCCTTTAGGTTTGCCAGTTGAACCGCTCGTGTAGAGAATCGCAACCAGATCGTTGGTGTCAGCCTCTGATGGCCCCAATTGAATGTCCGAAGTAGCAACCACTTCAAGCAATTCTGGTTCATCCAAAACCACGCAACCATTAGGGATATCACCCGTCTCTAGCGATTTTAACCGAGCAGGCGTTCCGACCAAAAGAACCGCACCACTATCAGCCAGAATATGCGCCGCCTGCGCTCTCTTGAGGAGCGGATTGATCGGGACATGGATAAGCCCCGCCCTCGCCGCGGCCAGAGGAAGCAAGGATGTTAGCTCGCCCTTGGCCGCCCAGCTTGCGATCCGCGCACCGCGTTCTGGTATCTTGTGCTGTAGCCACCCGGCAAGCTTTGCTACACGTGCTCTTAACTCTTGATGGGTAAAGACTGCATCGCGCAAGATAAGAGCAGGGTGCGCCGCGTCCCCTCGTTCCCCTGCCAATTCAGCAAGGTGATCGATTGGGCGGAGCTTTGCTATTTTGAAGTCTTCTTGCATTGTGTCCGAATGATTGTGCATTGCGCCTTTGGAAGGGGATCCCGCAGGTTGTGATCAAGGTCAGCTATCATGATAGCGTCAAGGATGTACAAGCCAAGCTTGATACTAAATCAGCTGACGATCTGAATGCGCGTGCGCCATTTGATCGTCTTGAATGGTATGGATTGCTGGAAAACAGCGGTCTGGCCCCACTTTTTGCCTGTGCGCAGCAAGATAAGACAGTTGCCCTGCTCGCGCTGATGCAATCAGAAGGTCGGATCACGCCTTTGCGCAATTGGTATGCCTCCACATGGAGGCCATTGGCGGCACCTGGTGAACTCGGTGACGCCATGATCCAGACAATCGCAACTGACCTGAAGTCTCGCGCGTACCGCGTCACATTAGAGCCTGTTTCCAATGAGGACGGATGTGCAGACCGGATAGCATGCGCATTCGCCGCTGCGGGATGGCGAACTGAAGTTTCTCAATGCGACATGAACCATGTGATCCATCTAAAGGGGCGCGATTTCAAAGAATATTGGGCTCAGCGTCCCGGCCGCTTGCGCACCACCCTAAAGCGCAAAGCCAAGAAAGTGACCGCGAAGATCAGCGATCGCTTCACACCAGAGCTGTGGGACAATTACGAGCGTATCTATGCTGCAAGCTGGAAGCCTGAAGAAGACCATCCTGAAATGCTTCGCGCGTTTGCGGAAATGGAGGGAGAGGCAAACCGGTTGCGGCTTGGCCTCGCCTTTTTGGATGGCTTACCCGTGGCTGCCCAATTCTGGACCGTTGAGAATGACTGCGCCTATATTCACAAACTCGCTCACCTCGATGAACACAAGCATCTTTCAGCTGGAACGACCTTATCCGCCGCAATGTTCGAGCACGTGATTGACCAGGATAACGTCGCGTCCATTGACTTTGGGACGGGACATCAGCCTTACAAATCAGACTGGATGGATGAAATCCGTCCTCGATATCGGATTGATTGCCTCAATATGATACGTCCTGCCGCCTGGTACGATTTGGCCAAACTCTCACTAAGCCGCTTGAGGGATGATAGCGTTCCTATGCTTGCACCGCGTCCTCCGGCTGTCTAAAGGCGCGCAAAACAAGGGATGGATAAAAGCCATGAGCATTGAACGCGCTCACAATGAAGAATTCGATGCGATCGATGCAAACACAGATGTCGCCGATATTGATGGCGAGCTCAAATCGATCATTGCCGATGTTCTGGGCCTGGATACTGACACCGCAGCCGAATTCACCCAAGAAACTGGCTTGTTCGGGCATCTACCTGAACTTGATTCTATGGCAGTGGCTGGATTGCTTACAGAGATGGAAGACCGGCTTGGCTTCATTATTGAAGACGATGATGTCGATGGCGAAATGCTTGAAACCTATGGCGGTCTGCTGGAATTTGCGCAGTCCAAGCTTGCTGAGGGTTGAGCCAAAGCAGTGATTGCGACGTGGACTTGCCCGCTGGCTGACAGCGCAGTTTCTGAAGAATTGCTGGTAACAATCGGGGATGGCAGCAACGCCAGTCTGCTTATTATCCCCCCGCTTTTCGCAGAACACAATTTGATGCGACGTCAGCTGTTGCTGATTATGCGCGCTCTCGAAAGCTTCGATATAGCTACCCATTTGCCCGATTTGCCCGGCTGGAATGAAAGCACTCAGCCTTTGCATGAGCAATCGCTGGCTTGCTGGCGTTCGATGATGGAGGAAGTCGCGCGGCAAGTTGAGGCGAGCCATGTGCTCGCAGTGCGAAGTGGAGCGCTGCTCGTCCCGGACAAGTGCGAAGGCTGGCTTTATGCGCCGCAATCAGGCGTAAAACTGATCCGCGGCATGGTCCGCGCGCAAGGGATTTCAAACCGCGAAGCTGGAGTCGATCTCTCCAGTGAAGAAATGATGGAGAACGGGCGAAATCAGGGCATCACTCTCGCCGGATGGGAAATTGGCGCGCAGTTGTTTCGGGATCTTGAAGGCGCGGAAGTGAACGCCACCCTTGATATATCCGAGATCACTCAAGAAGACGCAGGCAGCCCCGGCCTTTGGCTTCGCGCTGAGCCTGATGAGAACACGCAGCAAGCAATTCAAATTGCCGAAATCATTGCGCAGGCCATTCCCGATAACGGAGTAGGTGAGACATGAGCAGGCTTGCTCTCGATTTCGGGTGCGGCAGCCTTAAATGCGCGGGCACTATCGATACAGCACCGGGCACCACAGGCCTTTTAATCGTCTCTGGCGGCAATGAGATACGGTCGGGCGCATTTTCAAGACAAGCCCAATTGGCTGCAAAAGTGGCGAAGGCAGGCTTTCCGGTTTTCAGATTTGATCGGCGCGGCATTGGCGATAGCGAGGGCGAGAATCGCGGTTTCCGCTCAAGTGCGGGGGATATCAAAGCCGCCTGTCACGCTTTCCGCGCCATCGCGCCGCAGGCCGAGCGTGTCTTCGGTTTTGGTAATTGCGATGCGGCATCGGCGTTGATGCTGATGTCGGGCAAAGGCTTTGACGGCCTGATATTGTCAAACCCTTGGACGATTGACGATGAACAAGGAGGTGCAACCGACACCACTCCGCCCGCCGCCGCCATTCGTTCACGCTATGTAGAGAAGCTCAAAAACCCGTCCGAGATTGCGCGTCTGCTGCGCGGCGGTGTCGATTTGAAGAAACTGGCGCGCGGGCTGGTCAAATCGGCAGGCACATCCCCTCCCCCGACAGACCTTACAAAAGAGATTGCCGATGGCCTCTCCCAGTATGGTGGCTCGGTAGACTTCCTTCTTGCAGGAGCAGATCGCACGGCTCAGGTTTTTGAACAGAGCTGGGATAAAGATGATCCTCGCTTTAAAGACTATCATTATGCAAGATGCGAAGGTGCCGGACATGCCTATGTAGAGCCCGACCATCGGGAATGGCTGCTCGCTAAGGTGCTGGCCGCCTTGCGCCGATGACCCAAAGCTATTTCCGTTCAAACAGGCTCACCAATTCGACATGTGTCGACCATCGAAACTGACCCACAGGGCGCAGTTTCGTAAGTGCATATCCGCCTTCGACAAGTGTCGCCGCATCGCGCGCCCAGCTTGAAGGATTGCAACTGACATAGACGATTTTCGGACAAGCACTCGCTGCCATCCCGGCCACTTGAGCCTTTGCGCCAGCGCGCGGCGGATCAAGCAGGACGGCGTCAAACTTGCTGACCTCATCAGCCTGCAAAGGATTACGAAACAGATCGCGATGGATTGGAAAGACATTGCAACCAGCGCGAGCGGCAACGGATTTTAACGCAAGGTGCGCAGCGCGGTCCGCTTCGGCAGCGAGGACCTTTCGTCCATCCCTCAAGCTAAGCGCAAAAGTGCCCAGACCTGAAAACAGATCAGCAACTCGTTTCGCTTCACCCACAAATTCCTGCGCATCCGCGATCATCAACGCCTCTGCATCACTCGTCGCCTGCAGAAATGCTCCCGGTGGCATGGAAACAGGTACACCGCCCAAAGTAACGGTCACAGGATCGGGCTCCCATTGCGTCTCCGCACCGTAGCCATGATCAACTGTCACCCGTGCCAAGCCATGTTCGCGAGCGAAATCTGAAAGCGCTTCGATTGCGGCAAGGCCCTCCAGCGGGAAGTTGGCAAGTCCCAGATCAACGCCCTGATCGCATAGCGACATCTGGATATCGACTGCACTCTTTGGGCCATATTGTGCCAAGAGCTTTCGCAAAGGCGCAATCAGCGCTGCCAGATCGGGGTGGAGCACCGGGCATTCGCGGCAATCGACGACCTTGTGCGATCCACCTTCACGAAAGCCAATCACGGCATTTTTCTGCGCGCGAACCGCGTGCAAAGTGGCCCTGCGCCGCGCTTGCGGCGGTGAGAGGTGCGTTGGCAATTCCTGGCCTATCGAAAGTCCCTGTCCCAACGCTGCGTTAATGACGCGGTCTCGAACGAAAGTCTGAACCGCCTCTTCATCAGAATGCTGCAATTGGCAGCCTCCGCAAGTTCCAAAGTGACGACATGGCGGCGTTTGGTGGTGAGACCCGCGTTCCAAAATCGAACCGTTTGCATCAATCACATCGCCCGGCAGTCCGCCCGCCACATGGCGACCGCTTTGGGTAACGCCATCTCCTTTCGCAGCAATACGGGCAATTGTCTCGGTCTCGCTCACGTGCATGTGCTCGCTGCGCTACTCACGGCATTGGCAAGATCGGATGCTATGAAGAATGCGCCGCATTGCCGTGCCGCCTCACCATGCAGCCAAACCGCTTCGCAAGCTGCGGTGAAAGCATCAAGGCCTGTAGCCAATCGGCTTACGGTAATCCCCGCAAGCACATCCCCCGTACCCGCAATCGATAGCCAGCTTGGAGCAGGCGGTGCCAAGGCTATTCGCCCATCAGGCGCGGCGACAATCGTATCGGGTCCTTTGGCAAGTATCACCATGCCGCTTGTTGCGGAGAGAGCCTTTGCTCGGTCAAGCCGCCCTTTGGCAAGAACCGAGAAACTCTGACAAATGGCGTCCAATTCCCCATCATGCGGAGTGGCGATGATCTGCTGGCCTTGTTTGAGCATATGAGGGCCCACAAGCCGCAATGCATCCGCATCAAGCACAATCGCGCCATTGCATCCAAGTCCTGCTTCCAAAGCCTTTATCGAGCCCTCATGCCGCGCAAGCCCCGGACCGATCAGGACGGCATTGATCCTCTCATCGTCGAGCGCAACTTTAACAGGTGACGGATCGATAACGAGATCAGGCGGCGCATTGCTTGAATCGCGCGCAACAAGCTTCACATATCCCGCTCCGGCCCGCATAGCCGCACGTGATGCGAGCACGGCAGCGCCGGGCATGTCACCGCCCACAACTGCTACCATTCCGCGGCGATATTTGTGGCTGTCGAGCGCTGGCACCTGTAGCAACGGCTTTCGGATAAGCTGTGCAGCCCCCTCAACCGGATCGATCCCGATTGGGACAAGTTTCTTTGTTCCTATTTTTTCGCGAGCAGGAAGAGCCCAATGGCCAAACTTCCAAGCGCCAAGAGCCAGTGTGACGGCATAATCCGGCAAACGATCATTCAAAAGCGCGCCCGTATCGCTATCAATACCCGAAGGCATATCGACCGCGATCCGGATCGCATGACGCTCTGCCAGATCACGCAATAGCAACGCATGCTCGGCTTCCAATGGACGCGCTAAACCCGTACCAAACAGGCAATCAACCAAAACCTCGCCTTGGGCATTTCTTCCTGAAGTCTCTACCCCTGCCCCCCACAGCAAGCGCGCTTTCATCGCAGCATCGGTTTTAGGTTCCATTGGTGCGATGACTTGAACGAAGTTGCCAGCCTCCTTCAATCGGCGTGCAATGACATAGCCATCGCCGCCATTGTTGCCCGGTCCGCAAAGCACGGTGACAGAGCGGCCTGCGGCAATCCGGCGAACCCATTCTGCCGCGCCGCCCGCGGCCGTTTCCATCAATTCAGAGACGCTGATACCGCTATCGAAGAGCCTTTGTTCGGCAGCGCGCATCTGGTCTGCGGTGAGGACTTGGCTCGCGCTCAATTCCGATCCCTCACCGAGCAGGGTCAGCCCTAAGCAGGACCGCATTTTCAACGCGGTAACGATCAATCCCGATTGTGAATTCGGTTATGTCATCGCTACTATCGGTAATGCGCAAACTATCCGCGCCGTCAACGACGCCCAGTTCCTGCGTTTCCGGATCGAGAGAGACGCGCCGAAATCCGCCGTCTGGATGATGGATCAAAAACGTCGCTGAACCATCCCCTGCCACACGTTCTAATGTGCAGACATCTGACATTTCGACACCTTCGCCAATCGCACAAGTAACAGCGTCACCAACAGGATCGGGGCTTACATCGCCGCTGCCGCACGCAGCCAATGCGCCCATAAGGCCAAGCGCACTAAATATCCGCAAAGACATGAGTTTCACTCGCTGCTCCGGGGTGAGTAAGCGCACCATTGCGTGCTTTGCCAACGTTCTGCGCGTACCGCCACAACGCGCCCGACTGGTAATCATTGGTGCGCGGCTGCCATTTGGCTTTGCGTGTTTCCAAAGTGACCTCATCCACGTCCAGATCGATTGTGCCCACTTCTGCATCAATGCTGATCGTATCGCCATCCTCGACCAAAGCGATAGGTCCGCAATCCGCCGCTTCTGGCCCGACATGGCCGATGCAAAAACCGCGCGTTGCGCCGGAGAAGCGGCCATCTGTGATAAGCGCGACCTTCTCGCCCATGCCCTGCCCATAAAGCGCTGCTGTGGTGGAAAGCATTTCGCGCATTCCGGGGCCGCCTTTGGGTCCTTCATAACGGATGATTATGACGCTGCCTTCTGCAATATCGCGGCGCTCTACGGCAGCAAAGGCATCTTCTTCGCGGTCAAAGACCCTCGCTGGACCAGTGAATTGGAGGCGGTCCATGCCTGCGACTTTCACAATCGCTCCATCAGGCGCAAGCGAGCCTTTCAGGCCCACAACGCCGCCTGTGGGCGTGATCGGGGTTTTCACATCGTAGAACACCTTTTGATCCGGGTTCCAAGTGATCTCTTCGATATTCTCGCCCAATGTCTTGCCGGTGACCGTCATCGGGTTGGGATCAAGGAAGCCGCCATCGAGCAGCGTTTTCATGCCCATATAAACACCGCCAGCCTCGTGCATGTCTTTAGCGACATATTTGCCGCCGGGCTTCAGGTCCGCAATGTAAGGCGTGGATTTGAAGATTTCCGCGACATCGAACAGGTCAAAATCAATCCCCGCCTCGCTCGCCATTGCGGGCAGGTGGAGCGCTGCATTGGTGGAACCGCCCGTCGCGGCCACGACGCGGGCGGCGTTTTCAAACGCCTCTTTGGTGCAGATATCGCGTGGGCGAAGATTGATCTTCAAAAGCTCCATCACCTGAGCGCCCGCCGCGCGCGCGATTTCTTCACGCGATTTGTAAGGCGCAGGCGACATATTGCTGTTGGGAAGCGATAATCCGATAGCTTCACCCACACATGCCATTGTGTTCGCCGTAAACTGCCCGCCGCATGCGCCGTGCCCGGGGCATGCGACTTTTTCAAGCTCGATCAGCTCTTGCAATGGGCAGTTTCCGGCCGCGTGTTGACCGACTGCTTCGAATACATCGACGACCGTGACATCCTCGCCTTTGTAGACGCCCGGAAGGATCGATCCGCCATAGACGAAGATGCTGGGCACATTCAGCCGCAGCATCGACATCATCATGCCGGGCAAGCTTTTGTCGCATCCTGCAAAGCCCACAAGCGCATCATAGCAATGACCGCGCACCGATAGCTCGACAGAATCCGCAATCACCTCGCGGCTGATGAGCGAGCTTTTCATGCCTTGGTGACCCATCGCAATGCCATCGGTCACCGTAATCGTGTTGAAACGGCGCGGCGTGCCGCCTGCTGCAATCACGCCTTCGCGGCAAATATCGGCCTGCGGGTCTAGTGTGGTGTTGCACGGCGCGGAATCGTTGCCCGCACTCGCCACCGCGACGAAGGGCTTTGCAATATCCTCTTCGGTCATGCCCATTGCGTAATAGTAGGAGCGATGCGGCGCGCGCTCGGGGCCTACCGAGACATGGCGCGAGGGCAATTTGGACTTGTCGAACGACATTTTGTTTCTCTTCGCTGCGGATTTGTGAAACGCGCACTGCCTCTAGTCGAGCGCGAGCGCAACCCTTCCTGCGACATCTGCCACCATCGCCGCCCAACGCGATTGCTCTGCCCGCGTGGCGATCAGGTCTTGGCGGATCTCAATTGCGAGGTAGGGCCGACAATGCGCCTCAGCATGGCGGTTCATCGTCGCGTTCAATTCGCGGCCCGAATACGGCTCATTATCGCCGACATTCAGGCCAAATTCTCCAAACAATCGGATCGCATGGCGGGCTGCGCGGTCATCTTCGTTATAGAGCAGTGCAACCTCCCAAGGGCGCTCTTCATCGCTGGTCGCCAGTTTGGGCGTAAAGGAATGAAGCGAGAGGATCAGCTTGGGCTGCGCTGCATCCAGCCACTCAGCCAATGCCTCGTGATAGGGCCTGTAAAACCGCGCAATCCGCCCTTCCCGGTCGGCGCCAATATTGCCGGGGATCAGGTGCCCATCGCTTTCATCGGGGATAAGGCCAGCATGATCCTCTTCGCGGTGCAGATCAATGACAAGGCGGCTTTGGCAGGCGAGATGCGCCGCGATATTGTGGCGGCGCGCCATTCGATCCGCGATACCTTCTACCCCAATATCAACCGCAATATGCTCGTTCAAAACCTCTGGCGCAATGCCGAGCGGCACATCATCAGGCACATAATTGGAGGCATGATCGGAGACGCACACGATCCCACCGGGGCTTGGCAAGCCGATCTGCCTATAAGGTTGCGCATCGCTCATATCGCCGTCTTAGCGCAATTTTCCCGCCAATTGCCACCAATCGGGGTGCTCTGTCTCAATCCGTGCAGCGGCCGCATCGCGCGATTCGATGGTGTCATAGAGCGCAAAGCACGTCGCACCCGAACCAGACATGCGAGCGAGCCAGGCATTGGTTTGCCCAAGCGCATCAAGCACCCTGCAAATTTGCGGACAGATAGAAAGCGCCGGCAATTCAAGGTCATTGCGGCCATTCATTGCAATTTCGCGCACCGATCCTTGCGGCAAAGGCCCGCGATCTTTTCCATCCCATGCTTTGAACACAGGCCCTGTTGAAAGCGGGATACGCGGATTAACGAGCAGGACTGGCGCGCCTGCACAATCATTCTCGATAGGCTCCAGCTCGGTCCCCGTGCCTCGCCCAATCACCGTCTCACTGCGCACACAACACGGCACGTCCGCGCCAAGTTTGGCAGCACGTGCGTGCCAATCATCGGGCAGGCCGTACATCTGCTCAACCAGCCGAAACACCGCGCCCGCGTCCGCTGATCCACCCCCAAGGCCAGCGGCGACGGGGAGGTTTTTCTCTAGGGTTATGTCGAGGCCCTGCGCGCGCGGAAGGTCTGCAAGAACCTTGGCTACGAGGTTGTCGAACGGATTGTCGATGCCGGTGGCGAATTCTCCAACGGTGGTGACTTTGTCTTGATCGGAAACCTGCGCGGTTAGCGTGTCGCCGCTATCCACGAAGGCGAAAAGCGTCTCAAGCTCATGATAGCCATCATCGCGCCGCGAGCGGACATGCAAAGCGAGGTTGATCTTGGCGTAAGCAGTTTCTTGAATCACATTACCCCTCGTTCGTCATTGCGAGCGCAGCGAAGCAATCCAGCATCCACCCTAGAATACAGCTGATAGGGCTCGCAATGGATTGCCACGTCGCCTCCGGCTCCTCGCAATGACGATTGGGGCGGCCTGGTGACCCTCCGCCACTTCGTGGTCCCCCTCCCCGTTTCGGGGAGGATGTGTTGGGCAAAAGCGAGTTCTTACACGTCACTCTTCATCGACCAAATCAGGGTTTGCCCAGAATTCAAGTTCGAGAAGCCAACGTACAGTGGCCGCGAGCCCCACCATAAATCCACCCACCATAACGAACCTATCGATGTCCGTTAGAACAGACTCAACGATTGCAAACACGTAGCCAGCGAATGCCAAACCAACTAGAAACACCAGCAAGCAAACTATCGTTCGAATTATGACTAGAACGCGCCTCAAACGAGTCTCGCGCTACATATTCGGATAATTAGGCCCGCCGCCACCTTCTGGCGTTACCCAATTAATATTCTGGTTCGGGTCTTTGATATCGCAGGTTTTGCAGTGGACGCAGTTTTGCGAGTTGATTTGGAACTTGGCCTCTTTGCCCTCTTCCTCAATCCACTCATAGACACCCGCCGGGCAATACCGGTTTGAAGGGCCGCCGAAGATTGCAAACTCGCTGTCGCGCTGCAATTCGGCGTCGGCCAATTGCAAGTGCACAGGTTGATCTTCTGCGTGGTTGGTGAAGCTGTAGGCCACATTGGTCAGCCTATCGAAGCTGATTTCGCCATCGGGTTTGGGATAGTCGATTTTGGGATAAAGGTCCGCGCGGCCTGTCAATGTGTAATCGGCATGGTGCTTCATGCTGATCGGCAGGCCGATTTTGAGCGTGCGCATCCACATATCGATGCCCGCAAGCGCCGCGCCGATATCCTCGCCATATTTGGCAACGGCAGGCTCTGCGTTTTGGACGAGTTTCAGCTCATCCGCGATCCAGCTTGACCGCACGCTGGGCTCATAGGCTTGGAGTTCGGGCTGGCTTTCGTGGCTCTCGATTTCAGCCGCGATAGCTTCAGCGCAGAGCATGCCGCTTTTCATCGCGGTGTGGGAGCCTTTAATCCTTGGCACATTCACAAATCCAGCCGCACAGCCAATCAGCGCGCCGCCGGGGAAAGCAAGCTTGGGCACGGACTGCCAGCCGCCTTCATTGATAACGCGCGCGCCATAAGCGACGCGCGTGCCGCCTTCTAAGTATGCGCGGATTTCGGGGTGCTGTTTCCAGCGTTGGAATTCCTGATAGGGCGAGACCCAAGGGTTTTTGTAATCAAGCGCTGTCACAAATCCGATCGCGACTTGGTTGTTCGCTTGGTGATAGAAGAAACCGCCGCCCCACGTGCCGCTTTCGCTCAAAGGCCAGCCTTGCGTGTGGATGACGCGGCCGGGCTTGTGTTTCTTGGGGTCAATATCCCACAGCTCTTTAATACCAAGCCCATAGACCTGCGGCTCGCAATTGGCCTCAAGATCGTATTTGGCTTTCATCTGCTTGGTGAGGCTGCCGCGCGCGCCTTCTGCAAACAGAGTGTATTTCGCCTCAATCTCCATGCCAGGCTGGAAATCAGGTTTATGGCTGCCATCCTCGGCAATGCCCATATCTTGGGTGATGACGCCTTTTACCGCGCCCTTGTCATCAAACATCACTTCATTGGCGGGAAAGCCGGGAAAGACCATGACGCCCAGCTCTTCGGCCTGTTCACCCAGCCAGCGCACCATATTGCCAAGCGACCCGGTGTAGCAGCCGTGATTGCTCATCAGCGGAGGCATTACGATATGCGGAATGGATGTTTTGCCGTTCTTCGACAGCACCCAATGCCAGTTATCGGTCACAGGCGTTTGCGCCATCGGGCAGTCTTTATCGCGCCAATCGGGGATCAATTCATCGAGAGCTTTAGGATCAACCACTGCGCCCGACAGGATATGCGCGCCAATCTCTGATCCTTTTTCAAGGACGACGACTTCCAGCTCTTCATTTAGCTGTTTCAAGCGGATTGCCGCGGAAAGGCCAGCGGGGCCTCCGCCAACAATCACCACATCGCATGGCATGGATTCGCGTTCAATGTCGGTTGCGGTCATGATCCTCAAAAGTCCCGTTTGTGCGCCGTTTGGGCGATTGTTCAAAAACTGTCGGTTTCCACTTGCTTACTGCGAATCGTGCAGTCAAGACCTGCTAACTACAGTATGGATATGTCACAGCCCCCTCTCAAAGATGATCTTGCCAGCGCGTTTGCCTGGTGGCGAGAGGCAGGCGTGGATTGTGAATTCACTGATGACGCTACGGCGTGGCTTGGTGATGAGGCATCTAAAAACGATGCAGCGACTTCGGGCGAAGCGGTAAAACCGGCGCAACCGCCCGCAAATGCCGCGATCACGCGCGAAGAGCCAAAAGCGCCAATTGTTGAACGCCTTGATCTTCTTGGCCCCAATCCGCCCCAGACTTTGGAGGATTTCCACACATTCTGGATGGAAACACCCGGCCTAGATGCGATCGGCCCGCGTGGTAGGGTTCCCCCTCGTGGGAAATCTGAGGCGCAATTGATGGTGCTGGTCACCGATCCTGAAGAGCTGGATCGCGGCAGATTGCTTGATGGGCCGCAAGGCGAATTGCTCTCACAAATCCTGCGCGCGATGGGGATGCAAGAGGATGAGGTTTACATCGCCTCTGCCCTCCCCCGCCACACTCCCATGGCAGACACTGCGACAATTGCAGCAGGCGGCATGGATGCAGTCACCGCGCATCACATTGGCTTGGCTAAGCCCAAAGCGGTGCTGGCGCTGGGTTCAAACATTCTACCGCTTCTCGGCACCAAATCACCGAAAGAGCCTGCGTCTTTACGCGAAATCAACCTAGGCCATTTACCAAGTCCCGTCATGGTAACAGACGGGCTCGACAGCCTGATGGCCATGCCGCGCCTTAAAGCGCGGTTTTGGCGGAGATGGATCGAATGGTCAGCGGAGAATTTGTGATTAACACCCTGCTTAAAAACGGCATTCGTACTTTTGGGATTGCCGCAGGAATAGCCGCAAGCCTTTCTGTTTCGCCCACCGCCATGGCTCAATCAAGCAGCATGGTGGCGCATTATGAGCAGCCCCAGGCCTCCGCAGAAGTGACCAGCAATTTCAGCGCGCTTTCTGCCGAACAACGCGCCTTTTACCGCGATGTCTTTGCCAGTATCGATGCCCAGCAATGGCTGCAGGTTGAGCAATTGCTTGGTGAAGCATCACCCAGCCTGCTGCATCAGGTCGCGTTGGCGGAATATTACACTCACGCCAAAAGCCCCAAGGTGAGTGGAGAGAAAATCGCCAATTGGTTTGCTGCTGGCGTTGATCTTCCACAGGCTGAACAGCTTTCGCGCATGGGACAAAAGCGCGGGCTTTCAAACCTGCCTTACCTGCCCCGCGCACAAAGTTTCGCGCGCCAACCCTATATTTCCAAACGCACCCGCCCTCGCCCGGTGAATGACGGCTCTATTTCATCCGCAACCCAATCAGCCATTCGCGATCGGATCAAGAATGATGATCCAGCAGGCGCGCATGCCCTTTTGCTGGAAGCTGATCCCACTCTAAGCTCGGCCGCGAAAGCCGAATGGCGCCAGCGCGTGGCGTGGAGTTATTACATTGAGAATGACGATCAGAACGCGCTATTGCTTGCTGATACGGTGGGCGAAGGATCTGGTCCGTGGGTTGCCGAAGGATATTGGGTTGCTGGCCTTGCTTCTTGGCGTCTGGGTGATTGCAGCATCGCAGCCGAAGCGTTCTCGCGCACAGCCGCGATGTCGAGCAACGTCGAATTGACATCAGCCGCGCATTACTGGGCGCATCGCGCGCTTATCCGCTGCCGCGAGCCGGGCCGCGCGCAAGTGCATCTCGATCAAGCAAGCCAATATCACGAAACGCTCTATGGCATGCTCGCGGCTGACCAATTGGGGATCGAGCAAAAAGCCGCCGGAGAACCAGCCCCTCTTTCACAAGAGGAATGGCAAGGCCTAACCCAGCGCAGCAATGTTCAGGTGGCAGTGGGTTTGGTGGAGATCGGCCGCCCCGCTTTGGCAGACGAAGTGCTCCGCCACGAAGCGCGCATTGGCAGCCAGCATGATTACGCAGCCTTGGCTAAACTCGCGCGCCAATTGGGCTTACCATCAACTCAGCTTTTTATGGCCTATAATGCGCCCTATGGCAGCCGATCAGACGGAGCCTTGCGCTTCCCGGTTGCCAGTTGGAAGCCTGCAACCGGATGGCGTGTGGATCCGGCTCTCGCCTTTGCTCACGCTTTGCAAGAATCGAATTTCCGCGCCTCTGCTGTCAGTCCCGCCAATGCGCGCGGGCTTATGCAAATCATGCCGGGCACAGCGCGCGATCACAATCGCAGCTTGAATCTCGGCGCGAGCTATTCTGATCTGAACGATCCTGAGGTGAACCTTGCTTACGGCCAGCAGCACCTTGAAATGCTGCGCGATAGCGGAGCGACGCAGGGCCTACTTCCCAAAATCATGGCTGCGTATAATGCAGGCCTCACGCCCGTCAGCCGCTGGAATTACGAAATCCGCGATCAGGGCGATCCGCTGCTTTGGATGGAGTCGATACCCTATTGGGAAACGCGCGGCTATGTCGCTATCGTGATGCGTAATTATTGGATGTATGAGCGCGCCGCCGGCCTTGATAGCCCCTCACGCCGCGCATTGGCCGAAGGACGCTGGCCTCTCTTCCCCGGAATGGCTACGACAAGGGCGGCGCATTTGCAGCAATAGGAGCCCGGGACCATGGCAATCGACACGGATAGAGAGTTCAAACCCATCCGGATCGCTGTTCTCACCGTCTCCGACACGCGCACCGAAGAAAACGACACATCGGGCGACATACTTGCTGCTCGTGTCACGGATGCAGGCCATGACCTTGCCGCGCGCCTCATCGTCAAAGACGATGCCGCGCTGTTAACCGCGCAATTTGAGACGTGGATCGACGACCCGCAAATCGACGCCATCGTCAGCACGGGCGGCACGGGCCTAACAGGCCGCGATGTAACTCCCGAGGCGCTCTCTCGCATCAAAGACGCCCGCGACATCCCCGGCTTTGGCGAGCTGTTCCGCTGGCTGAGCTACCAAACCATCGGCACCAGCACCGTGCAATCGCGCGCCTGCGCCGTGGTAGCGCGAGGCACATACCTGTTTGCGCTGCCCGGCTCCAACGGAGCGGTAAAAGACGGCTGGGACGGCATTTTGGCCGAGCAATTGGATAGCCGGAACCGGCCGTGCAATTTTGTGGAGCTGATGCCGCGATTGCGCGAATAATAGCGCACCCCCGCCATCCCCGACTTGATCGGGGATCCCGCTTCCCTTCTTTGGCACAGCAAAGAAGCTTCACTCCCACTTTCGCTGGGATGACAAGGTACTTGGCGACCTCAGCTGTGTTCTATATATGTTCTCACAATGAGAACCCGCCAACACCCCGACTTTACGCATGGCAGAGGTGCCGCATCCGGCGCTCCATCAACACGCTTCAATCTCAACCAGCGCGAGGTAGACGGCGACTGGCGGGATCATGTGCTTTCTCTCGATGGACCGCCGGTCAAGCTCCGCACGCATGTTACAGAAGAGCTCCCCAAGACCATCCTCTCCTTCAACCAATCGCCTGATGTCCCATTTGATCGCTCAATCAACGCCTATCGCGGGTGCGAGCATGGGTGTGTCTATTGCTTTGCCCGCCCTACCCATGCCTTTCACGATCTCTCCCCCGGCCTCGATTTCGAAATGCAGCTTTTTGCCAAGCCCAATGCGGCTGAATTGCTGCGCGCGACATTTTCCAAGCCGCGATACCGGCCAAAGCCGATTGCCATGGGGACCAACACCGATCCCTATCAGCCGATTGAAAAACGATACCGGATCACGCGGGAGATCCTCAAAGTGTGCCTGGATGCGCGCCATCCGGTGACGATCACCACCAAATCCGACCGTATCCTGCGCGATGCGGACTTGCTCGAGGAAATGGCGCAGAGAAACCTCGTCGCGGTGGCGATTTCGGTGACGAGCTTAGATCCGGTGCTATCTGGCAAGTTAGAACCACGCTGCGCCGCGCCTGCCAAACGCATTGCGGCGCTCGCAAAATTGGTGGAACTGGGAGTGCCGGTGCATTGTTCAGTCTCTCCCATAATCCCCGCGATCACAGACGAATTTATGGAAGGCATCATATCGCGCGTGGGCGAATTGGGCGTTTCGAGCGCGGGTTGGATACCTTTGCGCCTTCCCCACGAAGTTGCGCCGCTATTTCGCGAGTGGCTGGACGTGCACTACCCCGAACGCGCGGGCAAAGTGATGAGCATCGTGCGCTCAATCAGGAGCGGGAAGGATAATGATCCCAACTTTTTCACTCGCATGAGGCCCAAGGGCGTATGGGCAGACCTTTTCCGCGCCCGCTTTGCCGTGGCGTGCAGGAAAGCAGGAATTGGATTGGGCAAGAACGCAATGCGGTTTGAGCTTGATTGCTCTGGCTTCAGGCCACCTGAAGTGGGCGGGCAGATGCGGCTTTTTTGACCAATATGGCAGCGAACTACGTGTTCGCGCGTATGGCGCCGATAACGAATGCTAAGTAATACTCCCCAGAACGAAACCAAATCGGAGGTTTCGCGCATCACGGGGATCATGATGGACAAAATTGACGACACCACGACAACAGACCTGCGCGCAATAGTGGCCACGCTTCAGGTGCAACTTGCAAAACTGGACCGAATGGGCGCCGCGATACCCGCGATCCATTTGGACGCCTCGATACAGGAATTGCGCAAGTCTATCCGCTTGCGCGCGGAATGATTGGCACCCGAATGCTTCCGTCATCCCGACTGTGGCCGGAATGACGGAAGGGCGTTTGATGCGTTTAGTCAGCAGCCGACAGGTTTACCGCTGAATCCTTGCCATTGCGGCCGGTTTCGATCTCGTAATTGACGCGCTGCTCTTTTTCGAGCGTTTGCATGCCAGCGGCCTGCACTGCGCTGATGTGGACGAAGCTGTCATTGCCGCCGTCGTCAGGCTGGATAAAGCCATAGCCTTTGTCGGTGTTGAAGAATTTAACGGTTCCGGTCTTGCTCATTTTTGGTTCCTTTCAAGAACACATAAGGAGAGCCGCGATGGCACTGCGCCGGTCGCGGTATGCGTAGAATCGTCCGATGAAAGGAAGTCGTCGTCTGGTTTACGCCGGGGACCTTAGGGCCAAGCGGCGGTCGTCATAATCCGAAGTCCGTCGCAAATTTCGACGTCAGCGTGGGTGTCATAACAGGGTATGACGGTGAGGGATAGCTTTGTGTTTGGTGGGTTAATGAGTCCTGACCCTAGTGGTCGCCGCCTACCCGTCCCTTCAAACCGTCATCCCCGCGTAGGCGGGGATCCAGCTGACTTAGGGGTAACGCTCAAAGAAGCTGGATCCCGGATCAAGTCCGGGATGACGGGTTATAGTATGCTGGCCTCTCCAATGATGCCCGCTTCCCAAAGAAAGAATCGCCCAGCATCCTGAAACGGTCGGGCTGCATCATCGCCAAAAACAAAAAAGAAACCCGCGACGACCTCTTCGCCTAGTTCGACCCAATCTTCTTCGAACAGCAGACGTGCATCATTCGCTTTTATGGAGCCCTTTGAGATTTTGCATGGACAGCCGAACCCGTTTGGCACTGGCCCTTTTCTTGCGCCTTCTCCTGCGGGCAAGAACCTTACGCGGGCCTTAAAGTGAGGCTCCCTAGCTTGAAGATCGCGAGTCCTTTGGACGAAGACTTCGGGAAGCGGGATGGACTTCACCCAAAACCCCCACCAATCTCGCCCGGTTCAAACCGCATCAGGCGGCTGTCTACCAGCGCCGCTGTGCGGTTCACCACGGCAAGCTGATAATCCGCATCCTTGATCATCTCGAAAAACGCGCCCGCATTTGGGTATTGCGCGACAAAGCCGTCGTGCCACACTTTCTCATCCGGTTCTGGCCCGGTGACCATCGTTTGGAACGCGCCGCGCCATACGACTTCGCCGCCTACGCGGGCGAATATGGGGCCTGAGGTTTTGCCGTATTCTTCATAAGCGCGCTTGCCCGTCCAGCCATTGCCGTGATGTTCGTGGCCCTCGGGATATTCCGCCAAATCGCGGTAGCGGAGCAGGTTGAGCATATGGATTGGCTCATCGCGCGGAAGGTCTTTGAACGCTTGGAAATTGGCCGGTGATGGGTCGATGTAGTGGATCATTTTTTAACTCCTAATCCTCCCCAATCTGGGGAGGGGAACCGCGAGCGAAGCTCGGGGTGGAGGGGCGGCATCGGCGAAGACGAAGGGGACTGGATTGAGATGCGGCAACCTGCCCCTCCACCATGCTCCGCATGGTCCCCCTCCCCGTTTCGGGGAGGATCACGCCTCCAGCTTATAGTCCGCGAACCGATCGCGCAGGTCTTTTTTCGAGATTTTGCCCGTCGCTGTATGCGGGATGTCGTCGACAAATTCGACCGCATCGGGAAGCCACCATTTGGCGACGATGGGCTTTAAGTGCTCGACAATATCCTCGCCAGAGCACGTCGCGCCCTCGTTTTTAACAACGAACAGCACGGGCCGCTCATCCCATTTGGGATGCGGCATGCCGACACATGCCGCCTCTGCCACATCGGGGTGACCAACAGCGGCGTTCTCCAATTCAACAGAGCTGATCCATTCACCGCCCGATTTGATCACGTCCTTCGTGCGATCGGTGAGCTGCAAAGTGCCATCGGGGTGGATAATGCCGACATCGCCTGTGTCAAACCAGCCATCCCCGCTCGCGGCATCGTCTTCGGCTTTAAGATAGCGCTGAATAATCCAAGGACCCCGGATCTGAAGCGCGCCCGATGTTTCACCATCGCGCGGCAGTTCAGTCGTCATATCATCAAGGCTAACAATGCGCAGTTCCACGCCAAAGATCGGGCGGCCTTGCATCGCGGTTTTATCGACCTTTTCTTCGAACGAAAGCTCATCCCAATCCCAAGTCGGCCCGCCAACGGTGCCGATGGGTGATGTCTCGGTCATGCCCCAGGCGTGCTGGACACGGGTGCCATTTTTCATCAAGCGCTCGATCATAAAACGCGGGCAGGCAGACCCGCCAATGGTCGCTGCTTTCAAAGGCGGCAGATCGATGCCTTCCTTGTCGCAATATTGGAAATGAGCGAGCCAAACGGTCGGCACGCCTGCGCTGTCGGTGACTTTCTCACGCATCATCAATTCGTGCAGGACAGCTGGATCATTCACGGCAGAAAACACAAATTTGATCCCCGCCATCGCGCCCGCATAAGGAAGCCCCCAGCTGGCCGCATGGAACATCGGAACTACCGGCAACATGACCGAAGAACCAGAGAAATTGAACGCAGCCGGCTGCAACCCGGCAAGCGCGTGAAGCACGGTTGAGCGGTGCTCATATTGCACGCCTTTGGGATTGCCTGTGGTACCGGACGTGTAGCAGATCATGCACGGATCGGACTCGGCGCCCTGATACCAATCATAATCGCCCGATTGCGCGCCAATCCAATCTTCAAAGCCTGTCGCATTGTCGTTGCTGTCAAAGCAGATGTAATGTTCAACGCTGGTCCAGCGGTCTTTCATCGCATCGATAATGGGCTGGAAAGCGGCATCATAGAGCATCACTTTGTCTTCAGCGTGATTGACAATGTATTCCAGCTGATCGGCAAACAAGCGCGGGTTCACCGTGTGCAACACCCCGCCCATGCCGGCAACTCCATACCAGCTGACAAGATGGCGCGAATGATTCATGGCAAGGCTTGCAACCTTATCGCCGGGTTTCAGTCCCAAAGCCTCCAGTGCTTGCGCCATTTTCTTCGCATCATCACGAATGCCTGCCCATGACGTGCGCGTCTCGCTGCCATCGGCCCAGCGCGTCACAATCTCACGCCCCCCTGCCTCACGCGCGGCGTGATCAATCACATGCGTTATCCGCATGGTCCAGTTCTGCATGGCTCCCAGCATTTACTTCCCTCTCTCATAGCCCGTTTTCGGGCATCTCTCTTGCCTCTTCATGGCAAGGGTCGAGAGGGTTTTCAATCACATTGGCAAAATGAAAAAAGGGGCCGGAAAAGACCGGCCCCTGTATGATCGAAATGAGGGAAGCAATCCGCACTACCGAATGAAAAATCCGGCGATGTCGAAATCCTCACCATTGCGGATGAGAATAACGGTTTCGGTCGATACACCTTCCAATTTTTCAAACTCGGTTTGGTACTGAAGGATCTCATAATCCCCCTCAGGCGCTCCTGGCAACGTACTGACTCGTTCGACCGACACCAGCCGCCGTTTTTCAACACTGCCCAGTGGACCGCGCACAGGCTCTACCAAGGCTGCCCATTCGGTTGCGCTCGTCTGGCTTTGAAAAAATTCGCCAGAGCGGCTCCAGCTTTCCTGCCAGTCACCTGCGTCAACGGCGCTGATAAAGGTTCGCGCCCGTTTGAGCGCTGCAGGTGAAGCCTCGTCTGAAGCGGTGCGAGACGCCTCTTGTGCAGCAGCGGTGCTGGCCGATGATGCAGCAGCAGGCACGGTGCTGGCCTCTCCACCAGATGATGAAACGACAGCGATGATAGCGGCGGCAATTACAATTGACATGATTAGCATTCCTCCTGCGAGCCAGATGAACCGGGATGGTTCGGCTTGGCTGAGGTCTGCATTGTCTGCGAGAGCGGCTTCAGGCGCTATCCCAGAAGATGTGCGCACAGGATTTTGAGGTGTGATTTGGAAGGTCTCCCCCTCGGCATCCCCCAAAATTCTTGCGGCCTCTCGGCTGCTGCCCACACTTAATTTGCGGCGTGCATTGCGCAGGCGGTCGTTGACTGTGTGGACCGATATATCGAGTTCGCGTGCGCTGGACTTGGTATCATGGCCTGAAAGCAGAAGCCGCAAGGCCTCTTTTTCTTTCTCGGTAAGATCGCCCAGCGCTTCAGACATCAAGCCACTCGTTTGAGCTGCGCTTTGCTGCGCAGAGGCTCAAGCGTGACATTTTCCAGCCCTTCTGTCTGTTGCAGACGGTCTGCCAGACTACCATCGAGCGCGTATTTGCCTGCCAGCCTTAGATACACATCTTCATCCGCGCCCAGCACAAGGCGCAGCAGCACTTCGCCCATGGCAGTATCGCTAGTGGAAAGTTCCAGTTTGAGATCGGCCAGCGCCGAAACGCTCAGCACATCGGCTTTCAGGATCATCGGGATGCTTCCTTGCACCCCGTCCAAAGGCCGCGCGCCGCGTATCGTTAGGCGCGGCGGCTCCCCAGGATTGGGAGAATCAAGCTCTGCGGAAAGCAGCAAGCACGTGCCCTCGGCTGCCCATTTCTCAAATTGCGGGACAAGCGCCTCTTCAAAGCAGGCGGCCGAGAATTGGCCCGAACTGTCAGAGAAATCCGCGCGCACATATTCCGCGCCGCGCTTGGTGCGCAGTTTGGACATGCCTTCGACCATGGCGGCGATCATGGCAGTGCCTTTGCCTCCCGGCGGCGCGCCTGCATCCATGACCGCCTGAAAGCTCCTTGCGCCTTGAGCAGAGGCGACATCGCGATATTGCTGGACGGGGTGAGCGGCAAAGTAGAAGCCGAAATTCTCGCGTTCTTTCGCCATTTGCTCGGCGCGTGGCCAGCTTTCCGTTTCTTTAAGGCGAAGCGTGTCTTCAGGTGCATCTTCGCCGCCGAATAGGCCGCCCTGCCCGCTATCCCGCTCTCGCGCAGCGGCATCGGCCACCGCAAGCAACATGTCAGCATTTTCGAACAGTTCCGCACGATTAGGATGGAGGCAATCCAAGGCTCCTGCACAGATCAAGCCCTCCAATTGCCGCCTATTCATCGCGCCTTGGGGGATGCGCTCAAACAAGTCTTTCAGGCTCTCAAAAGGTCCCGATGCAGCACGCTCTGCCGCGATCGCATCCATCGCTTTGTCACCCACATTTCGAATGCCAGCGAGAGCGTATCGCACGCCATAGCCATTATCGGTTTGCTCGACGGTGAATTTGGCTTGGGAATGGTTGATGCAAGGGGCCAGAACTTCCACCCCGCCCTCGCGTCCATCTACCGGATAGCGCCGCGCATCATCGACAAAGACGCTCAATTTCTCAGACTGGTGCAGGTCAAAGCACATGGATGCGGCGTAAAATTCTTCGGGGTAATGCGCTTTCATCCAGCCGGTTTGATAAGCGAGCAAAGCGTAGGCCGCAGCGTGTGATTTGTTGAAGCCATAGCCTGCAAATTTGTCGATCAAATCGAACAATTCGTTGGCTTGCTTCGCTTCAATGTCAGAGACTTCCTTGCAGCCTGCAACAAAGACGCTGCGCTGTTTGTCCATTTCGGCTTGGACTTTCTTACCCATGGCGCGGCGCAGCAAATCCGCATCGCCTAACGAATATCCGGCGAGGATTTGCGCGGCCTGCATCACCTGCTCTTGGTAGACGAAGATGCCGTAAGTCTCGGCCAGAATGCCTTCGAGTTTGGGATGCGGGTATTCGATTTCCACTTCGCCCGCTTTGCGCTGCCCAAACAGCGGGATGTTGTCCATGGGACCGGGGCGATAAAGCGATACGAGCGCGATAATGTCGCCGAAATTGGATGGCTTCACCGCTTTCAGCGTGCGCCGCATGCCTTCAGATTCCAGCTGGAACACGCCAACCGTGTTACCCGCCTGCATAAGGTCATAAACGGCGATGTCATCGAGCGGGAGGGTGCCCAGATCAATCGCAATCCCGCGCTCTTCCAGCAAATCCACTGCCTTGCGCAAAACCGACAGCGTTTTGAGGCCCAGAAAGTCGAACTTTACCAGCCCAGAGCTCTCGACATTCTTCATGTCGTATTGCGTCACCGGCATGTCAGAACGCGGATCGCGGTACAGCGGGACCAATTGCGCCAAAGGCCTATCACCGATCACAACCCCTGCTGCGTGGGTTGAGGAATTGCGCGGTAGGCCTTCCAATTGCAGCGCCAGATCAACAAGGCGTTTTACCTCATTGTCATTGGTGTATTCGGCTTTGAAATCCGCCGCTCCATTGAGCGCGCGCGGCAAAGTCCACGGGTCTGTCGGATGGTTGGGCACCATTTTGCACAACCGGTCCACCTGACCATAGCTCATCTGCAAAATCCGCCCGCAATCGCGCAAAACAGCGCGCGCTTTCATCTTACCAAAGGTGATGATCTGAGCGACGTGATCGGCGCCGTACTTTTGCTGAACATAACGGATAACCTCACCGCGCCGCGTCTCGCAAAAATCGATATCGAAATCCGGCATGGAAACGCGTTCGGGATTGAGGAAGCGTTCAAACAGCAGGCCCAGTTCAATCGGGTCTAAATCGGTGATGGTCAGCGCCCATGCGACAATCGATCCCGCACCAGACCCGCGACCGGGGCCCACCGGAATGCCGTTATCCTTAGCCCATTTGATAAAGTCGGCAACGATCAGAAAGTAGCCGGGAAAACCCATATTGACGATGATGCCGATCTCGTAATCGAGCCGATCAAAATACTCTTTGCGTGCCTCGTCCGTCATTTCGCCATAAGGCGCCAATCGCTCTTCCAACCCGGCGCGCGATTGTTCGGCCAGCATTTTCGCCTCGCCTTCCAAATCGCCTGCGAGGCTGGGCAGGATCGGATCACGATAAGGCGGCGCATAGGCACAGCGCTGGGCGATCGTGAGCGTGTTCTGGATCGCTTCGGGCACATCAATGAACAGATCGCGCATCATATGGGCGGATTTTACGAAACTGTCCGGATTGGTGCGCGCGCGGTCGTCATTGTCGACATAGGTGGAACCTGCAATGCACAGCATCGCATCATGCGCTTTGTGCATATGGGGTTCTGCGAAATTGGCAGGGTTGCTGGCGACAAGCGGAATGTCGCGGGCATAGGCCATGTCGATCAACGGCTCTTCTGCCGCCTCGCACACGGGATCACCATGGCGGGCCAGTTCGATATAAAGCCGATCTGGAAACAGAGATTGCAGCCTATCAGCCAGCTGCGCTGCAGCATCACTTTGCCCCTCGGCCAAAAGCCGGGTCAATGCACCCTCGCCTGCACCCGTTAAGGCAATCAGGCCGTCTGTATGCTCGTGTAGATCATCCCACACCACATGCGGATCAAGCTCAAGCGGACGATCCAAATGCGCTTTGGATACGAGGTGGCACAGATTGTCATACCCCGCCTCATCCTGCGCATAGAGGGGCAGGTAATCGACAAGCTTACCCTCGGACCCGTCTCGCGCAACGCCCAGCAAAGTGCCAATGATCGGCTGCACGCCTTCGCCTTTGCACGCGCCTGCAAACATCACCGCGCCATAAAGACCGTTCCGGTCACAAATCGCGATAGCGGGAAAATCGCGCTCTTTCGCCAGCTTCGCAATCGCTTTGGGGTCCGCCATGCTTTCGAGCATGGAATAGGAGCTAAGGACGCGAAGGGGGACGAAGGGGGCGTATGGCATGGTGCGGAATATGCTCTTTTGACCGCTTTTGGCCAAGGGCGGCTTCCACAGAAAATCCACGCTTCGTCATACCCGCGAAAGCTGGTATCTCTTGCCGCGAAATCGGAGCAGGCCGATGGCGATCCCAGCTTTCGCTGGGAAGACGAGCAGGGACAGGAGGGACCTATGACAGAGATGGTAGTCGTCGAGAATATCAACACGCCGGGGAAAACGTCCCGCGTCAACGCACCCAAATATAACGATATGCGCGCCGCATTTGAGGCGGCCTTGCCGCGTTCTTCACCCGGCCTCACGCAAGACGAGGTGCGCGAGGCGGTTAAGCCGCATTTGAACGATGATCTGTTTCCCGGCGGCAAGACATGCGGCTGGTGGGCGAAGACGGTGCAGTTGGATTTAGAGGCGAAAGGTCTGCTGGTGCGTGAGGCGACAAAGCCGCTTAGGTGGCATTGGGCTTAGCCATTCCCACCCCCAGCCCCTCCCGCAAGCGGGAGGGGAGTAACAGCGCATTCCTCTCCCCGCCCGCTTGCGGGAGGGGAGCGAGACTTGGCAGCTCGCTGCCTAGTCGCAGCGGGGTGGGCCGATCGAGCGCTAAATCAGCTTCTCAATATCCTTCGCAATACGCGCTGGCGCATCGTTTGAGCCATAGCGTTTCACCACTTCACCCTTGCGGTTGATCAGGAATTTCGTAAAATTCCACTTGATACTGGTCGATCCCATCAGGCCTTTTTGTTCTGACTTCATCCAGTCAAACAATGGCGATGCATTCGGGCCATTGACGTCCACCTTCTCCATCAATGGGAACGTCACGCCGAAATTCACTTTGCAAAATTCTGCGATTTCATCAGCATTGCCCGGCTCTTGCCCGCCGAACTGGTTGCAGGGGAAGCCCAGCACTTCAAAATCTTGGTCTTTGAACTGCTGATAAAGTGCCTCCAGCCCATCATATTGAGGGGTAAAGCCGCATTTCGACGCGGTGTTGACGACCAGCAAAACCTTGCCCCTCTTGGTCGCTAGGTCGAGTTCCTCACCGCGGTTAGTGGTGACGGTGAAATCGGCAATGGTATTCATATGTGTGTCCCCTGAGTGTTGTGCTCAAATGGTGACCGCCGCGCTCTATTCAAGCACGCCTTCATGCAAGCGCACCACACGGTCCATGCGCGCGGCCAAACGCTCATTATGCGTGGCCACCAGAGCCGCGCTCCCCTCCCCACGCACCAGTTCGAGGAACTGACCCAGCACCGTGTCCGATGTGTGCTCATCGAGATTGCCGGTTGGCTCATCGGCGAGCACCAAAGTCGGCTGATTGGCAAGCGCGCGCGCAACCGCGACGCGTTGTTGTTCGCCGCCTGAAAGCTGGTTTGGGCGGTGCGTCAGGCGGTGACCAAGACCAAGGCTGGAAAGCAGTTTTTGCGCCCGCACCAAAGCTTCATCCCGCTGCGCGCCAGCAATCATTTGCGGCATCACCACATTTTCGCTCGCGTCGAAATCTGGCAGCAGGTGGTGGAACTGATAGACAAAGCCCAAATGCTCTCGCCTCAGCTTAGTGCGGCCATCAGCAGGCAGGTTTTCCGCCGCCTCGCCAGCGATCCGGATGCTGCCTTCAAAGCCCCCTTCCAAGAGGCCGACCGCTTGGAGCATCGTGGATTTGCCTGAACCCGATGGCCCAAGCAGCGCAACAATCTCTCCCGGCATAATGTCGAGATCAACGCCGCGCAGCACTTCGATGCGCTGGCCACCTTGTTCAAAGCTGCGCTTTAGTCCGCGCAAGCTGGCAATCGGAGCGCGCTCACTCATAACGAAGCACCTGCACAGGATCCGTGTTTGCCGCTTTCAGCGCGGGGTACAAAGTCGCAAGAAAGCTGAGCAATATAGCCAAAGCGACAATGCCTGCAATTTCCCATGGATCGGTTTTTGATGGCAGCTCTGTGAGGAAGCGCACTTGCGGGTCCCACAACTGCTGACCGGTTGCAAAGGCAATGAATTCAACAATCCCGTTGCGGAAATAGAGGATGACAAACCCCAATATCAGCCCTGCCATCGTCCCCATCGCGCCGATAATGGTGCCTGTTGTCACGAATATCTTGAGCAAGGAGCGCCGCGTTGCGCCCATTGTTCGCATTATCGCGATATCGCGCGTTTTTGCCCGCACCAGCATAACAAGGCTCGACAGGATATTAAAACTCGCCACCAAGACCATGAAACTCAGAACGAAGAAGGAAACGGTCCGATCAACTTCCAGCGCTTCGAATATCGTCGCGTTGATCGTTTTCCAGTCCACCACCTGCGCTCTTCCGGTCAAGGATGTTCGCAGCGGTTCCAGTGTTTCGAGCGCATTATCAGGATCCTCCACCGTCACTTCGATCAGCCCGATCTGACCTTCCATCAAAAGCAAGGTCTGGGCATCTGCCATCGGCATAATCACAAAGGTCTCATCGAAATCATAAAGACCGATTTCGAAGATCGCGCCCACTTCATATGGAACTTGCCTTATCGAGGTGCCAAAAGGCGTTGATCGCCCCTGCGGATTGATGATGGTGATCGTGTCTCCCACTCGCACACCCAGATTGGCAGCAAGGCGCGTTCCGATGGCAACGCGCTGAGAACCCGGCTCTAGACTGGCCATTGTGCCCAGCATCACATTGCCTTCAAGGTCGCTGATATCCTCTGCCGTGTGCCCCCGGACAAACACCTGATTGACGCGACCACTGAAACTGGCAAGCAAAGGCTGCTCAATCAGGGGGGATGCATCGACCACGCCTTGGGTCGAACGAACGTCTTCCAGCACGCTTTCCCAGTTATCAAGCCGCCCGCCAAAGGCCTGCACCACAGCATGGCCGTTTACGCCTGCGAAACGGTCAATCATTTCAGATCGAAAACCGTTCATCACGCTCATCACCACGACCAGCAGGGCGACAGACAACATCACCACGCCCACCGATATTCCAGCGACCAGCGCGATAAACGCCTCGCCTTTGCCCGGCCACAAATACCTTTTGGCAATCATTCTTTCGAAAGGAGTGAGCATAGTTGTGGGCGTGCACTGTGAGTGGTTTGCTGAACCATCGCTGTAGGAGGTGCATTCCCGCCCCGCAATCGCCGAAGCGCCCATCACTGTGCGTAAATGCGCCTGCCAAGAATGCGGGAATGAAAAACTCGTCTAAATGGCCATCCTCTCCCTTGTAATTGATCCGTAACACGGCCATTGAGCGCACCACCCCAGCACGCAGCGCAGCGGAACTCTGGTGATGCCGAATACTACAGCTAATGTCGCAGGCAATTTCACGCATCCTTGGATTGATCTCGATGGGGACAAGCTAAAGGAAGAATGCGGCGTATTCGGCGCGATAAACGCCTCTGATGCATCCGCCGCGACCGCTTTGGGCCTCCACGCGCTTCAGCATCGCGGGCAAGAAGCAGTCGGCATTACAAGCTTTGATGGTAAAGAGTTTTTCTCCCGTCGCGGGCTTGGCCACGTGGCTGAAAATTTCTCCTCTGCAGAAGCGATTAGTGAACTGCCCGGCACAATGGCAGCAGGTCATGTGCGTTATTCAACCACGGGCGGAGCGGGCCTTCGCAATGTTCAGCCGCTTTATGCAGAGCTTGCGAGTGGGGGTTTTGCCGTGGCCCATAACGGCAATATTTCCAACGCGCAGACATTGCGCAAAGACTTGGTTGGTAGGGGATCAATCTTCCAATCGACCTCCGATACCGAAGTCATCATCCACTTAGTTGCAACATCGCGCTATCCCACGGTGGCAGACCGCTTGGTAGATGCGCTGCGCCTTGTTGAAGGTGCCTATGCGCTGATCGTGATGACACCGCAGGGCATGATCGCATGCCGTGACCCGCTTGGCATCCGCCCGCTTGTGATGGGCCAGATGGGCGATTCGGTTGTCTTCGCATCTGAAACCGTCGCGCTTGATGTTGTGGGTGCGGAATTCCTGCGCGAGGTGGAACCAGGCGAATTGCTGCAAGCCGGCTTTGATGGCGAGGTAAAAAGCGTCCATCCCTTTGGCAAACCTGCACCGCGCCCTTGCATCTTCGAACACGTCTATTTCAGCCGACCTGACAGCTATTTTGCGGGCCATTCGGTTTATGAAGCGCGCAAAGCAATCGGGGCAGAACTCGCCAGCGAATCTCCGTGCGATGCCGATTTGATCGTGCCCGTGCCTGACAGCGGCGTTCCTGCTGCCATCGGTTATGCGCAAGCGTCTGGATTGCCGTTTGAGCTGGGCATTATCCGATCACACTATGTCGGGCGCACCTTCATTCAACCATCCGACAGCGCACGCCATGCCGGCGTAAAGCGCAAACACAACGCCAATCGATCCTTGGTCGAAGGCAAGCGTATTGTCCTTATCGACGATTCGATTGTGCGCGGCACGACTAGCTCCAAAATCGTCGAAATGATGAGAGAGGCTGGCGCGAAAGAAGTGCATTTCCGTGTCGCCAGCCCGCCCACCGCGCATTCCTGCTTTTACGGGGTCGACACACCTGAGCGCAGCAAACTGCTCGCTGCCCGGATGGATCTGGGCCCGATGCGCGAATATATCAAAGCGGACAGTCTGGCGTTTATCTCAATTGATGGCCTGTACCGTGCAGTCGGCGCGAAAGGGCGCGACAAAGCGTGCCCGCAATTCTGTGATGCCTGCTTTACAGGCGAATACCCCACTTCTCTCACCGACCTTCGCCAGAAAGAGGAAGGCGGTGATGATGAGCTCCCTTTTGACAAAACCAAGGCTGCGTAACGCACATGTCTGACGGCAAACCTTTATCGGGCCAAACGGCCCTTGTTACTGGCGCAAGCCGCGGGATTGGCGCTGCCACAGCCCTCGCCTTGGCTGAAGCAGGTGCGCATGTCATTTTGGTGGCGCGCAAAGTCAAAGCCTTAGAGGTTATTGAAGATGCCATCCATGAGGCTGGCGGTACATCAACGATAGCACCTGTCGATTTAACCGAAGCGGATGCGGTCTCGCGCCTTGCAGGAGCCATTGGTGGGCGCTGGGATACGATCGATATTCTCGTATTATCAGCAGCTTACCTTCCAGAGCTTACACCCATTTCGCAAATTGAGCCGAAGCAATTTACGCAGGCCGTGATGACCAATTTGGTCTCCACACAAGCGATACTGGCTGCGTTTGATCCGCTGCTTCGCAAAGCAAAAGCGGGCAAGATAATCGGCCTCACAAGCTCCGTTGGTGCGGGCCCTCGCCCATTTTGGGGCGCGTACGGATCGACAAAGGCAGCGTTCGACAATCTGCTCGACACATATGGGGCTGAGGTTGAAAAGCTTTCTCCCTTGAAAGTCGCGATCATTGATCCGGGTGCCACGCGAACTGAAATGCGCGCGCGCGCCTATCCCGGTGAAAACCCCGATTCTGTCAAACCACCAGAGGCCGTTGCAGGGCGCCTGGTTCAACTGGCAATCGATGGGTTTGAAACGGGTCATCGCGAACGGATCGACGGCTGATCGCAAACCGTTGCGGCACAACACCGAAATTTACTCAAAGTTAACCATTCATAGTGACGAGTTGTAAGGTGACTTTGGTTGAATACGTAATTTGACCAAGGGCGAAGAGACCAAACCGCTGATTGGACAAGAGTACTTAAGGTTATGCCAAGCGAAAAAGACACCTATGCCCTCGCCGCGCAGGAAGATCGGTGCGCGCCGCGCACGAAACTGACGATTCCTGCCACCTTGCGGGCGTCTGGCGGCCGCGCTTTTCAAAGCGTGGTGCACGACCTGTCGATCTCTGGCTTTTCTGCAGCTTCAATCAATCGCATGCACGAGGGCCAAATGTGCTGGCTGACTTTACCGGGCCTCGAATCGCTTCAAGCCGAAGTCGTGTGGTGGGACAATTGCATCGTTGGCTGCGCGTTTTCAGAACTGCTGAGCCCTATTGTCCATGACAACATCTTGCAGCGCTACAGCAATTTGAACGCCCCTCGCAAAGCGATCTAAGGTTACCCCGCTAGTTTGTCGGTGTCGCCAAGCGGAATACAATTCCGCCAGCTTGTGCCCGGTAGGCATCCGATGTGGCCATGGGCCAATTGCTGACGACCGCGATCACTGTGTTTGTGCTCGGGATGACGGTAATCGCCTGACCAAAAATCCCTTGCGCGCCGTAATTGGCGCCGGGATATGTCCACCACTGATAGCCATAGCCAAATCCGCCGCCAAACTGGACTTTGGGACTGCCTGCTTCGATGAACCATCCATCTGGCACGACGCCTTCCCCGCCTTCCAGCGCGAATTGCCCCATGCGCGCATAGTCTGCGAGGCGCAGTGACAAACAACACCCGCCAATATTGCCGCCGCGCGGGTCCGTCATCCAGAACATGCCGCCTTCAAACCCGGCAGGCTCAACAATCTTGGTTTGCGCGTATTCAGCCATGGGAAGGCCTATGGCGTTTTCGATCAACAAGCCAATGAGGTTAGTCTCTCCAGTGCTGTAAGAGAAGGTCGTGCCAGGTTCATTGGCACGCCCCAACTGCTTCATCTGTTCGACAATCGCATTGGGGCCGAAATCAACGACATATTTGTTGAGCTGCGCGACATCGCTTTGCGGGTCAGTGTAGTCCTCATTCCATGCAACGCCGCTGGTCATGGTCACCAATTGGCCGACTGTGACGCCATCGTAGGATGAGCCTTTCAACTCAGGAATATACTGCGTGACCGGGTCTTCCAATCCGCCGATAAACCCATCGGAAATGGCGGCAGCAAGCAATGTCGAGGTGAAGCTTTTGGCGACAGAGAAACTTGTCCACCGGTCCTGTTTGCCAAGGCCCAATGCGTACTCTTCAAAACGCACTTTGCCATCCTGTAGCACCATAACCCCTGCCGCATTGGTGTCGGCCATCATTTTTTGGATCTGAGCCTGCAGATCAGCGGCCAAAGGCTCGCCTTGAGGCAAAGCGCGCGGGCTTGTGGCGGCGGGCACTTCGTGGCCAGCAAACCAGCTTTCCATATCTCGGAACCGCGCAGACCGGGTTGCATCATCCCAGAACAAGACCTGCTGCTCAGACGGATCAACCTCGGGCTGTGCCTTGAATTCTACCGCTGCAAGAGGCGCTGTATCGCCAGCGCTGTCCGCGCCCTGATAGCTCGGCGCGCATGCCGCCATCGCCGCTGCTGATCCTGCAAGCAATCCAAAACGAACCCAAGTCATAGCCATATTCTGTATCCCTCTTCTCTCACTCATGTCCCTAGAGCGGAGAAAGTGGGCGGGTAAAGGCTAAAGGCTGTCCTTCATCGCCTTGTACGCATCCAATGCCCGTTCGCGCGCGGCCTTGTGGCCGATAATCTTGGCCGGGTACGCTTTGGGCAAGCGGCCAAATTCTTCCGGATCGTGGATGTAAGGCTCATCCAAACCTGCAAGTTCGGGCACAAATTTGCGAATATAGGCAGCGCAATCGAACTTTTCCGACTGGCTTAGCGGCGCCATGATCCGCACAAACATATTGCTGTCGACACCCGTTCCCGCAGTCCACTGCCAATTGGTGGAGTTCGACGCGTAATCGGCATCAAGCAGCGTGTCCCAAAACCATTTCTCCCCCTCACGCCAATCGATCAGCAGGTGCTTGATGAGAAAGCTTGCGGTGATCATCCGAACCCGGTTGTGCATCCACCCCGTTTGCCACAGCTCGCGCATGCCTGCATCAACGATAGGGTAGCCTGTGAGGCCCTGCTGCCATGCTTTTAGATCGCGCGCGGCCTTGGGGTCGGCTTTGGGATCGCGCCATTCCAGCTTGTCAAAATCCTCGCGGTAGTTTGAGCCGCCATAGGCCGGAAACTGCGCGATTGTTGTCTGCGCATAATCGCGCCAAATCAGCTCGCTTTCGTAAATCTCCCACCCCTTACCGGCACGGCCCTCGAAGTGGTGCCAGATTTGCACCGGTGAGATTTCGCCGAAATGGAGATGCGGGGACAGGCGCGACACACCTTTTACCGAGGGGAGATTGCGCTTGTCATCATAGCCATCGACGCGGGACTCCCACCAGCTGAGCTGCTCGTGAGCAGCTTCTTCGCCAACTTTCCAGTCATCACGAATGCCCCCTGCCCAATCAGGTTTTGTCGGGAGCAGGTTCCAATCTTCGAGTGTGTCGGATGCTGGCCAGCTATCGGGTGCGGAAAGATCAGGCTCGGGCACTAACCCGCGCGGCGGGAATTGCGCGCGCACGGCTCTGCTGAACGGGGTGTAGATTTTGTACTCGCCGCCTGATCCTGTTTTCACTGTGCCGGGAGGGGCGAGGTAATTGCCATCGTAGAGGTGCAGGTCTTGGGTTTCGCCTAATGCTTTTTGCACCTTCCTCCACCAAGGTTCGTAGTGGCGGTTGGCATGAATGCTCGCCCCGCCGGTTTCCTTTGCGATTTGCGTCAGGTGTTCCACCGCATCACCTTTGCGCAGGATCAGCTTGGACCCGCGCGCTTCGAGGCGTTGGCCCAAATCGGCGAGCGAATGATGCAACCACCAGCGTGATGCCCCGCCATAGGCATGGGTTTTCGCGCAATCATCATTGAGTACATAAACCGCGATGACAGGGCCTAGCTTAGCGGCTTCATATAGCGCGGGATTATCAGCAAGACGCAGATCGCGCCGCAGCCAGACGATTTGGGTTTGAGGCATGTGTTTCCCCGTTCGCCCTGAGCTTGTCGAAGGGCCGCTCTTCACTTTTGATCCCTCACTCAAAGAAAGAGCGGTGCTTCGACAAGCTCAGCACGAACGGGCTCAAGAGCAAAGCGCGTTAGCCTGCGGGAGGTTCCCTTTTGATCGGCACACATTCCACATCGGGCAGAGCAAGGCTGAAACTATCCCCGACACGCGGGTCGGTAAAGCGTGCATCGCGCAGAATTACAGAGCCATCATCAGCGCGCGTCGCAAAAGGCGCGCGGGACCATGTCAGGAAGCCGTTGAGCTGGGAATTGGTGGCGCGCTGCTTTGAAAGATCGGGCAAGTGGCAAGGCTGATCAGTCAAAGGCACATCATCGTGATCTGATCGACCCAAAGAATAGAACGCTTGATTCCAATCTGATTGCGGAGGCTTCGTTAAGATTTCCCGCTGCCAGAATGCAAACGGTGCAGGGCTAGCAATGACCTGGGTATTGGGTCCGTAATTTTTAGGCGATTGGGCCGACACAAAGATTACAGACGAGAACGCCCAATTCATCGCCACATAAGCGCAGGCCGCCACAACTCCGACCCATGCCCGCTTACGCCAATTGTCCCCGCGTTTTTCGCCCCGCGCGCTCCACCAGACGCTTACGATCAACAGCGCCCATAGCCACACATCGATGATGAACAGCGTGTCGCCATAGTACCAGCTCTTATCGAAGGGATAGAGGAAGCGCACGCCGTAGACATTGAGCCAATCCATCAGCGAGTGGGAAATCGCGCCGATCAGGCCGAGAATGTAGAGCCACTTAAAGCTGACTGGCAGCCGCGCCTCAGGGCGTTTCCCGCGTCCATCTTGCCAGCGGTCAAATCCCCATAGCAAAGCCGCCAATCCAATCGGCAGCGAGGCGACGCCAATCGGGCCGTGGGTGATTCCCCGGCGAAAGCCCAAGGCTTCTTTGCTATCGAGCCACAACAGGCCAACAACATCAATATCCGGCAAGTTTGCGCCCAGCACCAAAGCCGCCAGCCCCAACCCCGTCTTCTTTTTCAGCCCCGTTTGCGCCATCAAGGCGCCGGTAAGGCCATGCGTAAGGTTATCCATTTGAAAACCGCTAGCCCTCGTGCATAGCTGCGTCAAAGATTTGAAAGGTAAGCATTTGACCAACACGCCCTTTATCCGGCCCGATATGAAGGCATTCCTTGATGCGTTGGCAGCAGCCAATGGCCCAGCAATTGCCGATATGACTTTAGAAGAAGCGCGCGCATCCTATGTCGCGCTGCATGGCATGGCGGATCGTCCGGCGCGAGATCTTGCCGTGATCCGCGATCTGACATGCCCTGGCCCTGCTGGCGATATTCCGCTTCGGCTTTACGATACCAAAGAGACGCGTGATCCGGGGCCTGTCATCACGTTCTTCCATGGCGGCGGGTTTGTGATTGGTGACTTGGAGACACATCACAATCTGTGCACCGAGATCGCTGCCCTGATGGATTTGCCCCTCGTCGCGGTTGATTACCGCCGCGCACCCGAAGCGCCCTTTCCCGCTGCCATTGAAGACTGCGACGCGGCGGCGCGCTGGATTGCGGGTAGCCCGGCTGAGCTGGCCCGAGAGGCAACGGGCCTTGTTACTATAGGCGATAGCGCAGGCGGCACGGCAACCATCGCCGTGAGCCAGCTGCTTGCCGCCAATCCGGCAGACGTTCCTGTCGTGCTGCAAGTCCCCATCTTCCCGCTTGCAAGCCCGGCTGAAGGGTCTGCAAGCCTAGAGGATTTTGCAGAAGGGTTTATCCTTACCAAAGCGGCTGTCGAATTCTTCGATGCAGCTTACAAAGCCGACCGCAATGATCCGCGCGGATTTCCCATTCTTGGCGATCACACCTGTGCACCGCCAACCGTTCTGGTGACAGCGAGCCTCGATCCCATTCGCGATTCTGGGCGGGATTATGCGAAGGCTTTGGCCGATGCAGGCGCCGATTTCGTATTTCTCGAAATGAAAGGCCTCACCCATTCCTTCACAAACATAAGAGCAGCAGTGCCCAGCGCTCAGGCCGATTTGAAACGCATGATTGATGCGATGAAATTGCTGCTGGGAACCGCCGCATGAGCATTGATCCTGAAACACTGCCATACCGCCCATGTGCCGGCTTTATGTTGGTGAATGATGCTGGCCACGTTCTGGTGGGCGAACGGCTTAGCAATGATGCCAAAGGGTTCTGGCAAATGCCTCAAGGCGGAATTGATCCGGGCGAAGACCCAGAAACAGCCGCTTTGCGAGAGCTTGAGGAAGAAACCGGCATTGGCGCTGATCTGGTCTCCATAATCGCCCCGGCCAAAGAGATGGTGCGTTATGATTTGCCGCCCGAATTGCTGGGCAGAGTGTGGAAAGGCAAATATCGCGGGCAAGAGCAATATTGGTATCTGGGGCGGTTTTTAGGAAGCGATGCCGATATCAATCTCAACGCGCATGATCCGGCAGAATTTGGCGCCTATCGCTGGGTCGCGCCAGCTGATCTGCCGGATCTGATCGTGCCGTTCAAACGCGCGATTTACGAACAATTGGTCGCGGAATTTACGCCGCTGATTTGAATGTCAATTGGTGCTGGGTGTCTCTGCTGTTTCAGCGGCAAGACGCGCAGGCGGTCCTTTTGCAATCCGCGTTTGCAATGCGACCGTTTCAGGACAGCTATCACCGCACAGGCTTTGTAAGCGGACGAGATTGCGCTTGGCTTTTTCTACCGCGCCTTTTTCAACAAGAGCCTCACCCTCGCCTGAAATTGCGGCAAAGTTTTCAGGATCGCGCGCCAATGCTTCGCGGTAGAATTTGATCGCTTTGCCTTGCAGCCCGTCCTGCCGTGCAGCCTCAGCCAGTTCCAAGAACACACCGGTATAGCCCGGATCAACTGCCAGAGCAGCCTCATAGGCATCAATCGCCGCTTGCGTATCGCCTGCTTTCAAAGCCGCTTGTCCCTGCTGAACCAGAGCCACGGCGCGTTCATCAGGCGCACTGCTTTGCGCAATTGTCACACTCGCTGTGGTGGCGAGGAGAAGGGACAAAGCGGCGGCAGCAGGCGCAAAACGCATAAAAAGCTCCTTAAAAGCCATGGGCTTGGATGATGGGTCAACATCCATAGCATAGATGGCTAACATGCCCTTCGTAAAATGGCGATAAAAAACCCATCTGTTTCGTGATGATACGGATCTAACCGGGTTCCTTCCCCACGTTCCTGCCCAATAGGAAATTGCGCCCGTTGCACTTCCCACCCTGCGTGGCGATTTTGGAAGTCAGCGATTTGTTTTGCACCTTCATTGTCGAGCACTGAACAGGTGACATAGGTGACGGTGCCGCCGGGCCGCACGCATTGCGCTGCTATATCAAGGACGTGAGACTGAAGAGTGGTAAGCTGCTCCATTTCCTTAGGCGTCAATCGCCACCGACTCTCCGGATTGCGCCGCCACGTGCCTGTGCCCGAACACGGCGCATCAACCAGCACGTGATCGACCGCGCCGCGCCATTGGGTTAGTGCGTCCATTTCCTTGCCCGGATTAAGCAGCACTGTGTGATCAATGGCCGCGCCCGCTTTAACAGCGCGCGGGGCAAGATTACCAAGACGGCGTTTGTCCGTGTCAGCAGCAATTAGGCTGACAGCGTTTTCAAACCGCGCGGCAAGGCCCAGTGTCTTACCCCCTGCCCCTGCGCACAGATCAAGCACAGTGTCGCCTGGGGCCGCAGGCACGGCTTCGCACACAAGCTGGCTTGCATGGTCCTGTATCTCGATTGCACCTTCGCGGTATGCCTCCCATTGTTCAACTTGCGTGCCCAAAGGCAGGCGTATGGCATGAGGCGCGACGAGAGCTTCGCCAACCACAGGTAGATCAATCGTATCGCGGTCCGCTTTCAGCGCATTCACTCTGATATCGAGCGGTGCGCGGGAAAGCAGAGCCTCAGCCGCCTCTCCCTTAAGGCCCGATTTTGCGAGCGCTTCAACCTGCCATTGGGGAGCAAGGCCGGGTTTGGCTATGGTTTCGCCTTCTCGGATCACGGCAGGACCATAAGGTGAGCCATCGAACAGGGTTGCCAATGGCTCATCGCTTTGCGCCAGAGCCAGCATGGCCGCACGGCCCGTTTCAGGCACAGGGCCGCAATGGCGCACCGCCTGATAAACAAGTTCGCGAACAGCGCGGCGATCTTTGGACCCCGCATAACGACGCGCGCGGAAATAGTCCGCAATCAACCGATCAGCCGGCGCGCCTCTCGTTTGCGCGGCCTCGATAATGGCTCCCAGCAATTCAATAGCGGCTTGGACACGGGCGGCGGGGGTCATAATCCTCCCCCGCAGGGGGAGGGGGACCGCGAGACTGCAAGTCTCGGGGTGGAGGGGCACCCCCCAAGCATTCCAGCCTTATTGCCGTATCTCATCGTCCTCTGCCCCTCCACCATGCTGCGCATGGTTCCCCTCCCCGTTTCGGGGAGGATTCTCATCGCGTCGGATAATTCGGCGCTTCGCGCGTTATCGCCACATCGTGGACATGGCTTTCTGAAAGGCCTGCATTGGTGATCCGCACGAATTGCGCACGGGTTTGCAAGTCTGCGATTGTGGCAGAACCGGTGTATCCCATCGCCGCTTTCACTCCGCCTACAAGCTGGTGAACGACATCAGCGGCTGGGCCTTTGAAGGGCACTTGGCCCTCAATACCTTCGGGCACCAGCTTCATCGCTGATACGTCCTGCTGGAAATACCGGTCAGCACTGCCGCGCGCCATGGCTCCCACGCTGCCCATGCCGCGATACGCTTTATAGCTGCGCCCTTGGTATAAGAACACTTCGCCCGGGCTTTCGGTGGTGCCTGCCAGCATGGAGCCGACCATCACGGAAGACGCCCCCGCAGCCAAAGCCTTGGCCGCATCGCCGGATGTGCGAAGACCGCCATCGGCAATCACCGGGACGCCTGATTTCGCCGCTTCTTTAGCGCTTTCCATCACTGCTGTCAGTTGCGGCACACCAACGCCTGCGACAACGCGGGTTGTGCAGATGGAGCCGGGGCCAATGCCAACTTTGATCGCATCCGCACCTGCATCAATCAGCGCGCGGGTCGCTTCGGCTGTGGCGACATTGCCTGCGATGACCTGGACAGAGTTTGAGAGCGTTTTCGCACGCTCCACCGCTTTTGCCACATCTTTATTGTGGCCATGCGCTGTGTCGATCACGACCACATCCACTTCGGCATCGATCAGAGCTTCGGTGCGGGCAAAGCCATTATCGCCCACGGTGGTTGCGGCTGCCACGCGCAGGCGGCCCGCCTCGTCCTTCGTTGCATCGGGGTAGTTAACCGCCTTTTCGATGTCTTTCACCGTGATAAGGCCGATGCATTTGTAATCATCATCGACCACCAAAAGCTTTTCAATCCGGCGTTGGTGAAGCAGGCGGCGCGCGTCTTCTTGGCCTGTGCCAAGCGGGACGGTGGCCAAATTCTCCGTCGTCATAAGCTCGCGAATGGGCTGCAAAGGATTTTCCGCAAACCGGACATCGCGATTGGTGAGAATACCGACGAGCTTGCCGCTTTCATCGGTCACGGGAATGCCGCTGATCTTGTTCTGATCCATGATCGCTTGCGCTTCGCCAAGCTCGGCATCGGGACTGATTGTGATCGGATTGACGACCATGCCGCTTTCGTAGCGTTTCACTGCGCGAACAGCGGCACATTGATCTGGCACTTCGAGATTTCGGTGCAGTACGCCAATCCCGCCCATCTGCGCCATGGCAATCGCCATATCGGCTTCGGTCACGGTGTCCATCGCAGAGGAAAGCACTGGGATATTCAGCCCAATCTCCCGCGTCAGCTTGGTCCGTGTGTCTGCCATTGAGGGCAGCACATTGCTTTCTGCTGGTCGCAGCAGAACGTCATCAAAGGTAAGGCCGAGAGGGATTTCCATGTGCACGGTAGCTTTCTAATCGCATTACGAATCGTGCACGTCCGCTTACGGTGCCAAAGGCTCTCCTGCAACGGGAGAAGGTTGATAAGTTTTGGTATCGGCAAAACGCCGCACCAACTCTTCATGCAGCAACACATCATCAATCGCGCCGCCCAGCTCTATCCCAGCCACTTCATCGCGCGGCGAATGGTACGCACGGTCAAGATAGGGCCCCAAGACAGAACGCGATGCGAAAGCCGTCGACAAAAGGACAGTGGGCACGCCTTCATTTAAAAGCACCCAGCCATCCTGCCTTTGCACAAACTCATTGGCAAAAGCCGCATCGCCCAATTTCCTGTTGGCGCGCCCAAGGATGGATTTGATCTCACCATCAATCGCAGTTCGCCCATCCCCGATAAAACCAACGGAACTTCCTGACGGAGCAACAGCGGACGTGTCAAAGTTGAAAGCAGCCACGAAGGAGGAAAGCGGCAATGGCGGGGTTTGGGCAAAGGCTTTGGCGCCCAAAAGGCCCGCTTCTTCTGCGCTTGTCGCAACCACATAAATATCCCGATCATGCGAGCCCGAAACTGCGAGGCGGCGGCTCACTTCGAGCATGGCAGCAAGCCCGCTCGCATTGTCTACAGCGCCATTGCAGATTCGATCTGCGGCACTGGCCGGGCCGCATTCGCCAAGGTGATCCCAATGTGCTAGCATCAACACTGCGCCGCTGTCAGGCACAATACCTTCAATTTTTCCTATGACATTGTAGCTGGTGAACTCTCGGCGGTCCGATGTCGCTTCAACTGTTGCAAGCGCGTTGACAGCCAAGGGTTCAAAGCCTGTTTCATCGGCAGCCTTGGTGAACTCGCTCCAGGTCCTTTTGCCCAAAGCCCTAATGATAGCGGCTTCGGTGGCATAGGCGTTTAGGGTTAGCGTTTCTTCGCTGGAAAGCAGGATGCGCTCATTGCCAAACGCGGTTCTTATGCCTGCAATCTCAGCCTCGTTCTGGACCACAGTGATGATTGCAGCGGGACCTTTGGCGAACAATTTTTCGCGGCGGCGCGGGCTTTCTCCTGCTTCACCAAGCATGATGACGACTTTGCCTGCGACCTGGTCGTCAGGAATGTCGCCGCCCAACCGGCCAACAAACACGGTTTCGCCGCGTTCCACCAAAGCCCTGCGCCGTGATGTGAAAGCAACCGAAGCTTCTTCTTCAAATACGAAAGATCGCCTACCAACTCTGAGGCCCACTACGCTGGTAAATGGTTTTGTGCTGACCAAGGATACCGGCGCGCGCCATTCGCTGCCGGGGTCATTGGTGCCAGAGACAAGCCCCGTTTCTGACATGCGCTGAGTGATGAAGGCGACGGTTTTTTCCTCGCCCAAAGTTCCCGGTTTGCGCCCACCGAAATCATCACTTGCCAGTATTTCGATATCGCGCATCATTGCAGCGCCGATCAATTCCCGCTCTGCCACCGATGCAGATGCGATCGGTTTGCTGCCGCACGCTGCCAGAAACACGCTGGATAGAAGAACAAAAAACCACCGCATCATTCGGCGGTCCAGCCTCCATCAATGCTCCAGTTTGCGCCTGTTACATTGCCCGCTTCCTCGCGGCAAAGGAAGACAGCGAGCGCGCCCACTTCATGGGGTTGGACGAATTTCTTGGTCGGCTGCTTGGCGAGTAGAACATCATTGATGACTTCTTCACGGGTTAGCCCGCGCGCTTCCATTGTGTCGGGGATTTGCCCCTCAATCAAAGGCGTCCAAACATAGCCGGGGGAAATGCAATTGGCCGTTACCCCCGTTTGCGCCAACTCCAGCGCTACGGTCTTTGTAAAACCAGCAACGGCGTGTTTTGACGCATTGTAGGCGCTTTTAAACGGCGATGCGGTGAGTGAATGGGCAGATGCCGTGTTGATGATGCGCCCCCATCCCTTTTCCTTCATCGCTGGCACAGCAAGCCGCGTGGTATGGAACACTGCAGTGAGGTTAAGTGCGATAACCGCGTTCCATTTCTCGGCTGGGAAGTCTTCAACCGGGCTTACATGCTGCATGCCGGCATTGTTGATGAGAATGTCGAGCGGGCCGATATCGGCCATCATCGCTTCAATCGCTGAAGGATCCATAAGATCAGCGCCGTTGTAGTCCGCGTCCAGTTCTTCTTGCAGCCCGGTAATCTCAGCATCATCGCCAAATCCGTTGAGGATTACAGACGCACCTTCAGCGTGCAAAGCCCGCGCCATGGCGAGGCCAATTCCCGATGTAGAGCCCGTGACCAAAGCTCGTTTGTCTGCAAGCAGCCCAGTATCCGGCATTGCCAAGTTTTCCCGCCTGTTCCAATAACGCCCAAACACTTGCTTAGAAGTGCCAAGGCTGTCCAGTGGTTTTGATGCATATTGGTTTGAAAACCGCGAGCAAGTTTGAAAAATCGGGGGAGGATCACTCGCAATGCGGCTCAATAGGTTCGATACATCAAAGATCAAAGTGAGATCGTCGCAAGGCGGCGGCAGGCGCATGCGCGGTGCAGGCGGCGTTGGTTGCGGGACCATTGTAATAGCAATCATTGCTGCGCTTATCTTTGGCGTGGACCCGATGCAGACCATCGGCGTCATCCAAGGCGGACAGCAGCAAAGCGCGCCAGTGCAAACGGGCGGTGACCTTACAGAAGAACAGGTCTGCAATATGGGCCCTTATGCGAACGAGGCCTGCGCTGCTCTCACCAGCTTGAATGAGACATGGGAGCCGATCTTCGCTCGCTCTGGCGTGCCGTTCGAACAACCCACGCTCGATCTGTACCGCGATGGCCGCGTGATGACACAAGGGTGCGGCGGCGCGACATCGGCATCAGGGCCGTTTTACTGCCCGGCTGATCTTGGCATTTACATCGATACTTCATTCTACGATCAGCTTGCCCAGATGTCAGGTACGCGCGGCGATTTTGCGCGGCTTTACGTGATCGCGCATGAGTATGGGCACCATATCCAAAATGTGCTGGGTCTTGCCGATCAAGTGCGCAGCGCAAAACAGCAGAACCCGCGCGGCGCAAACCAGCTGCAAGTGCGCATGGAATTGCAGGCCGATTGTTATGCCGGAATGTGGGCTGGCCTAAACCGTGATCGTATTGAGCCGGGTGATTTGCAAGAAGGCATGGCAGCAGCCTCGGCGATTGGCGATGACACGTTGCAACGCAATGCAGGCCAGCGCATCAACCCCGAAGGCTTCACCCACGGCACCAGCGCCCAGCGGCGCGAAGCGCTGCAACGCGGACTTCAGGCCAAAGACTTAAACGCCTGCAGCACCTACTTCCAGCAAGGTTGATACGCAGCAAAAAGGGCTGGAAGCAGATGATGCTCCCGGCCCCTTTTTGTACGCTTGGGTAGAAGGCGGCTTAAGCAGGCTCTTCTTCCTCTTCCTGCTTGGTGACGCGGACCTGGGTCCAGTCGATGTTGCGGGTTGCATACATGACCCCTGCAAGCGCTGCGAACAGCATCACGGAACCAATCACCAGCGACCATGCTTCAAGGTTCAGCAGGACATACAGCACTGCATACAGCCCAACGAGCATTCCGCCGATCATGCCAGCCCGCTTCCAGCTTTTAAGCACAGCCGCGCTGTAACTGGTGAGAAGGCCGATAATCGCAGCGCTGGATATCGTATATGCGAGAGCAAATCCGACAAGCTCAGCGAAAGCCAACAGCATGACAAAGAACAAGATAAGCCCTGCCCCTGTCAGCAAATACTCAGCCGAAGCCACTCGCGCGCCTGCGACCACATCGAACATCAAGAAGGCAAGGAAGGTGAAGCCGATAAACAGGAAGCCATACTTCAACGCCCGCTCCACCTGTTTGTAGAGATCCACTGGCTCCATAAAGCCAATCGAGGCAAGCGGATCGCCCGGTGGCGGTACTGAGCGACTGCCAAAGCCATCATCGTAATAGGTTGGATTAACCGGCGTAGAAGGCTGGCCGATGCTGACCAAAGATTGTCCCAGCGCCAGATTTGAGATTGACCATTTGGCCTTAAAGCCATCCGCGCTTACCTCGCGGTCCTCATCACCTGGCAGGAACCCGCCGGTAAAGCTGGGATGCGGCCAAGTGCTGGTCACAGTCCAATCGGTTGCCGCCCCGCGCGGGACAAAGCTGAGATTGGTTGACCCGCGCAGCGAATAGCCAAATTCGAGTGCTATTGGTTCGGCTTCTGTCCAATCAATGAACGCGTGAACCCCGCTGCCATTGCTGTCTGGGCCAAGCCCCGGATTAAGCGTCAAGGCATCGCCATCGGCCGACAGTTTTGCATCGGTTTGCAGGCCCTTGGGATCACTCACAGAAAGCTGAATATACGCCTCATCCAACAACAGTGCATCGGCATTGATGCCAAGTTTGTCGAGATCATTTGGCAGAGCAAACTGCGCAGTGCCCGCCATTTGCGCATCGTATACGACCGTTTCGTAAATCGCCCCGCGGCTGCGTTTTTCCGGCTCAACATTGGTTGTAATGTTCTGCGCTTGCGCCGCGATGAAAAGGTTTTGGCGCGTCTGGTAAGTGCGAGTGACTGTCTTGCCATCCACTTCTTCAACGGATTCAGTGGTCGTCGTGTAGGGCACAACCAGCATCGGACCCGCAATCGTCTGCGCGCCTGCCCAGCCAGCTTCGATTGAGTTTTGTGCCACACGCGCCTGATGCTGACGATCGCTCACCAACAAATACACCATCGCCAGCGGAATAATGAGCGCCAGACCCACCAATCCTGCCAATAACAGTTTAACACCTGGACTGCGCTCTTTGCGCGTCCCGTAACTTCGACTCACCATCGTCTCGTCCTCCTATATCTGAGACGAAACGTGCAATGAGAGCGATGAACTGAATTCAATGTGAACTGGTGTAAATGGGGTAAGAAGAAGGAGGCGAACGGGAACTGGAATACCCGCGCCTCCTTCAACGACGCGCCACTCCATCACCCTTGGGGGTTCGCAGACAAATGGGCGCGCCGATCTGAATTGCTAAAGATCAGCTGATGGATTTTTCCCAATCCTTGATCTGGCGATCGAGCTCTTTGACGATGTCCTTGCGCATGGACTTGTCCAGATCAGGGCTTCTCAAAATCGCTTTTCGGGCCTCTTTCAATCCCTCAAGCGCATGAGCCATTACCCGGCTTTGGCAGATCATGGTGGTGGTCACGCCGTTTTGATCGGTGGTTGTAGTCGCCACATCATCTGATGAGGAACTGCATTCCATTTTGATGACCGTGCGTCCAATCCCGCCTTCTGCTTCGCGCAGTTCGGCCATCGCCATTTCGATCTGTTGAGGTACGCGTTTGAGCTCATGATCCGCCTCAGCCAGGCTCTCGCGGACTTCAGCAAGGATTTCCTGCCGTTCTTCCTCGCTCAACTTCTGGCCATTATTGGTGATGCTCACCTTCTTGTAGCGGCTGGTAGTTTTGCTGTTTTTGTCGGATTTCACGACCACGGTCACGTCTTCTTCGGTATCAACATCTATCTCACGCGTTTCGCCCGTATCGGGATCAACCTTCAGGATCGTCACAGAAGAAGCAGTGGCAGGGGGCGCTGGCGGTAGAGGAGCCACGTCCGGCGCAGGAGACACAGGCGGTGCCGGCGGAGCTGGTGGGACAGGCGCATCAATCGCGGGCGCCACAGGTGCTGGGGGCGCAGGCGGCTCCGCCTGGCTTTCAGCATAGCTGATGGAGGCAGTCAGCGGCAAAGCGAGCGCCGCAGCGCCCAACATTGCGCGTCCGGCAATACGGCGAGTTTTGGACGTGTCTGACATGGTAAGGCTCCTTAACCGGTGAACAATGGATTTATCGCCAAGAACAGGGCACGCCATCGGCGCTGCCAAAGCGATGTTGGGACCAGCAGCAAAGCTGGCGATGACATTGGCATAATGCGCGCGCGTCTCTTTGGGTTCGGCGGCAATCACGCGGGCATCGCACGCCGCTTCTTGATCGCGCCGCAGGGCAAGCCAGCCGTATCTGCCCAGGGGATTAAACCAGTGCATCGCAAACAAAGGCTGCACCGCCATATTGATGGCAAGATCGCGTCCCTTATGGTGTGCAAGCTCATGCGACAAAGCGAGATCGCGCGCTTTTCTATCGGGCTGCGCCATAAACCCGAGCGGCAAAGCAATCACTTTGTTGATGACGCCAAAGGCCAGCGGGCCATCGGTGCCGGGCGTTTCGATCAGACGAATATCGCCATCGCGCCCCACTTCGCGTGCATCTTCGAGCAATTCGGCACGAAGGCGGAAATAGGCAGAAAACCGCATGTAAAGAAAGGCGGCAGCGCCGATCAGCCATACTGCGAGAGCGAGCGAGACAAGCACAGCGCTGTCCAAGCTTGCAATCGGGGTAATCAGTCCAGACTGATCAGGCACTGCCGCTCCCGATCCCGCAGACCCAAAAGTTGTCGCAACTGGAGCAGAGGATCGGGTTCCAGAGTCAAGAACCACCATGGCTGCGTTTTGATCCAAAGCAGCCATGGAGTTCTGAGATAAATCTTGAGGAGCAAATGATGCGGGCAATTCAATCGGCGGCAGGAACAATCGGGCCATCGGCAATGCCCACAAGGCATAGGCCATTTGCGGGCCGAACCAGCGCCCAACGGGGCGTCTGATCATCAACACCAGCCCAATAAGAATTCCCGTCCAGATAAGCGTATCAACAAACCAATCCATCATTGCTTCAGCTCCTTCAAAAGGGCTTCGATGTCGTTGAGATCATCTTCGGTTAGCGCTTCTGTTTCTGCCAGATGCGCAACGAGGCTGGCGGCTTTTCCGCCGAACAGCCGATCAACCAGACGTTTGGTAGTGCCGCCAATGTAATCTTCGCGGGCAATCTGAGCGGTGTAGAGATAGCGCCTGCCATCGGGCTTGGCTGCAATCGCTTGCTTTTGGACCAGTCGGGAAAGGAGTGTTTTGACCGTTGGCAAACCCCAACCACGCGCATCGCACACAGCATCGCACACTTCAGAAGCACTGGTGGTGCCATTGGCCCACAACACTTCCATCACAGCAAGCTCAGCTTCGCTGATACGCTCTGGCGAATTGGCATTGGCTTTCGTCGAAGTCACAGACACTCTCCCCTGACTGATTACGCCTGTGGTCATCGCGACTACGCTTGTAAACATTGCGCGTAGATGAACGAGGCATTCAGGGACTTGCTCTTCGACGAACCGCCGATATCACTGCACGAATGACATGGATGATCCGCTGCTTCACCCTCTTTGCTTTGTGCCTTTTGGCCCTGCCCCAGTATGTACTTGCTCAGGAAGACATCTGGGCTGAGACGGAGCAGGTTCCGCTGAACCCGCAAGACCCCGAAGCCAAAGAAGTAGGCGAGCTGATCTATAAAGGCGGTATCAAAGTCGATCCGGGTGAAGAGAATATTGGCGGCATATCGGGCCTCGAATGGCATGATGGTGCGCTGTGGGCGGTAAGCGATGATGGCCGCTGGCTGCGCATTGTGCCCGATGAAGCGGGCAGCGAGCTGGTTGATCTGACTTCATTGGACATGGGCCGGCTGCGCGATCTGAAGGGGAAGGAACTTAAGAAGAAAGAGCTTTCCGATGCGGAGGCGATAACGCGCGATCCAGAGGGCGGGTGGCTGATTGCGTTCGAGCGCCAGCATCGGGTGTGGCGCTACGCATCGCTCGGTGGACCTGCCACGGCCACCGATAATCGCTCAGATACAAAGTCTGCGGTTGAGCTTACACAAAATGCCGATCCGAACGCAGGGCTCGAAACTTTGGCAGTCGGTGCCGACACAATGATCGCATGCGCTGAAAGCGGAGCAGAAGACCGTCCCAATTGTTCGCTTTCATCCATGGGCGGATCGCAACAATTCAGGCTTTCCGTGCCCGATCTTGTGGCTGAACATCGCGGCGCGCCCGTCGATGCATCCTGCACAGCCAAAGACATCTGCTACGTGCTTTATCGCAGCTATCGGCCAGGCGAGGGAAACCGAGCCGCGATTGTCGAATTCTCACCCAATAGCGAAACACGCATGCTCGCAGCGATCATTCCGCCGCTTACAGTGGACAATTTCGAAGGTCTCGCCTTTCGCGAGCATAATGGCCGGCGCTATCTCTATCTCGCCTCGGATGACAACTTTAACAATTGCTTCAAGCGGGACCGCGATGGGTGCCAGGACACGCTGATCATGAAGTTTGAGATAAAGCAGGATGAAGTCCCTCCCCCCCCAATCGAAGCGCCGCCGCCGGTAACCGAGTACGAAACGACAGCGGTCATCATCGAAACATCAATGGGCGATATCACCGTCGCGCTGGAAACAGAGCGCGCCCCCATCACGGCGGCCAACTTCCTGCGCTATGCCGATGAGGATCGCTTCGACGGCACAGTGTTCTACCGCGCAATGTCAGTGAAATGGGGCGATCAGCCCAATGGCTTGATTCAGGGCGGAACGCAATGGAATCGAAAACGCATCCTTCCCGGTATCAAACATGAACCCACCACCATCACGGGCCTCACCCACACCAAAGGCGCGATTTCGATGGCAATGGGCGAACCGGGCACAGCCAATGGTGATTTCTCGATCATGCTAGGCGATCAATCAGGGCTGGATGCGCAGCCTGAATCCGATGATCCCGTTTGGAAGCATGGCTATGCCGCGTTCGGCTATGTCACCGATGGGATGGACGTGGTGCAAGCGATCCACGCCGCGCCTGTGGATCCGAACAAAGGCAAAGGCGGATTGAAAGGCCAAATGCTGACAGAGCCAGTTACGATTATCGATGTGCGCCGGGCTTCGCCGGCAGAAGAATAATCATTCAGGAACAGCGGGCCTGCCGACTGGCGCGCTTGCGGTTTGCGGCATGCGGGCTTCCAATGCGGGGAGCCAATCAGAAACCCCGCTGCCAATCGAACTTTGCGGGAGGGATGCGAGCAGGCGCTGATTGATCTCCCACCCCGCCACCGTACGGGCCGCTTCCTGAGCGGCATCGGCAAGCGGTTGGGGTTTGCGAAGCGCGCGATTGATCATCGCATCGCCATAAAACGTCCAATCATTCTCTGCCTCGCAGCCAAAAGACGTGCGCGTTGCAGCCGACGCGGTCAGGATAGCGGTGTCGTCGCTTTTTAATGCCGGGATGAACACACCTGAATAGCACGCCGATAGGATCAGCACGCGCCGCTTGATCCCCAATTGGTCGAGCGTTTCGGCAAGTTTGGCCGGGCTCAAAACACCAAATCCCTCATCACCGTAATGATAAGCAAGGCCCATCTGGATGCCATGACTGGTCGAATACATCACCAGAACATCTTCATCCGCATCCATCTTCTCAGCGATTGCTGCAAGGCTGACCAGCAGTGTATCGATTGACCCCCTCGGCAAATCATCGCGCGTCCCATCGGGGCCAGCCAGCGTCAAAGTGCGCCCGTTTGCGTCATACCGCCGAGCAAGCACCCGCCCCGCTTCGCGGGCCTCGCGGGCAAACACGGGATCGCTATCAAGCGCGACAGTCACCACATAGACATCCACAAGGCCGGGCCGCTGCGGCTGGATAGCGCCCAAAGCAGCATCCAGACGGCGGCGCTGTTCGAGAAGGTCTTTGGCTTCAAATCCGCGCTGCAATTGCGGGGCATTTTCGAAGCTTTTCAGCCTTTCTGACCGTGTCTTACCCGATGAAAGATCGGGCACAGCCACTGTGTGCGCGGGTGGTTGATTGGAGTTGTCTTGCTGCGAAGCCGAGGATTGCGAGATGGCCGGAACAGCAAAAAGGCTCGCAACCGCAAGGCCCAAAGAAACGCGTTTAATCATGGGGCAAAAGGCTGGCGGGTTAGCGGGCGAAGTGCAAGTTTTTCGTTGGCGAGCAGTGTGACCTAGCCACCGCAACCTCCGTCACCCCGGCCCGCCACCTTCGTCATCCCGGCCCCCGAGCCGGGATCCCGCTTACTTCAAACTGGCGCGCAAAAAAAAGCGGGATCCCGGATCAAGTCCGGGATGACGGGGGTGGGCTAAGAACCATCTAATTCCGCTCGTTCTGAGCCCTTCGGTGATATTCAGGACATCCTATTTTGAGCATTGCCGACCGGCTCACCATGAACTGGGGGGCAAGGTTACTTTCTAGCAAACCGTTCGTCCTGAGCTTGTCGAAGGGCGTGCCCGATGCAACACACTAGAGATGGCGTTCTACACCTATTTGCTCAAATGCGCGGATGGCTCGTATTATTGCGGGCACACTGACAACCTCGAAATTCGCATTGGCCAGCACCAATCAGGCAGAGGCAGCGATTACACTTCGCGTCGGCAGCCGGTTGAGTTGGTTTGGTCGCAGGATTTTCCGACAAGACATGAAGCATTGGCTTCAGAGCGTCAGATTAAAGGGTGGAGCAGAGCCAAGAAGGAAGCGCTGATTGCAGGCGATTGGAACGGGCTCCAGGTTTTGTCTCGGTCTTCTGGTCCATGACCGCACGCCCTTCGACAAGCTCAGGACGAACGGGGTTTCTTACAATTAATGAAGCACCGTTCGTGGTGAGCCCTTCGACACGCCCTTCGGCAATACTCAGGACAGGCCCTTCGGCCCCGCTCAGGACAGGCCCTTCGGCCCCGCTCAGGACAGGCCCTTCGACACGCTCAGGACAGGCCCTTCGACACGCTCAGGACAGGCCCCTCAGCAATACTCAGGACAAACGGCTTGCGAAAAAGTAGCTTAGCACCCCGTTCGTCCTGAGCCTGTCGAAGGACGTGAACTCTGTGGAACGCCCCTATGCCCTAATAAACCCGCGCCTTAGGCTCGATATACTCCGCATCTTCGGTCAGCGTGTATTCGTGCACTGGGCGGTAATCCAAGCGGATGTTTGAACCGCGTCCGCCCCAGCCATCGAACCAGGCGACGGTGTGCTTCATCCACTCTTTATCATCGCGATCAGGATAATCCTCGTGTGCGTGTGCGCCGCGGCTTTCTTTGCGGTTGGCGGCTGATGCCATGGTGACATTGGCCTGGCTCATCAGATTGTCGAGCTCCAAAGTCTCAATCAAATCTGAGTTCCAGATCAAGGATTTGTCCGTCACATGGATGTCTTCCATCCGCTTGTTCTGCTCAGCGAGTTTGGTGACGCCTTCATCCATCAGTTTCTGATCGCGGAAGACGGCGCAGTGTTTCTGCATCGCTTTTTGCATGTCAGAACGGATTTCAGCCGTGGGCGAGCCGCCTTGTGCATAGCGGAAGTGATCGAGGCGCGAGAGAGCAAAGTCTGCGCTGTCGTCTGGCAATTCCGGCTGCGCTGCGCCTGCGACCGTGTTCTCTTTCAAATGCAGACCGGTCGCGCGGCCGAAGACCACAAGATCGATCAACGAGTTTGAACCCAGTCGGTTTGCGCCGTGTACGGATACACAGGCCGCTTCGCCCACAGCGTAAAGACCGGGGACCACGCAATCAGGATCGCCATCAGGGCCGATGGTGACCACTTGTCCGTGATAGTTACACTGAATGCCGCCCATATTGTAGTGGACGGTAGGCGTCACAGGCAAAGCTTCGCGGGTCAGATCGACGCCTGCGAAAATCTTGCCGCTTTCGGTGATGCCCGGAAGGCGCTGCGCCAACACTTCGGGATCGATATGATCGAGATGCAGGTGAATGTGATCGCCATCTGCACCAACCCCACGCCCTTCGCGCATTTCGAGCGCCATTGAACGGCTGACTACATCACGCGATGCCAAGTCTTTGGCCGATGGAGCATAACGCTCCATAAAGCGTTCGCCTTCGCTGTTCGTAAGGTATCCGCCCTCGCCCCGCGCGCCTTCGGTGATAAGGACGCCTGCACCGTAAATGCCGGTCGGGTGGAACTGGACGAATTCCATGTCTTGCAGCGGGAGACCAGCGCGCAGAACCATACCGCCGCCATCGCCTGTGCACGTATGCGCGGATGTTGCGGTGTAATAGCAGCGGCCATAACCGCCAGTTGCCAACACCACGGACTGCGCGCGGAACCGGTGGATGGTGCCATCATCAAGGCACATTGCCATCACGCCAACGCATTTCCGCTCACCGTCAACATCGGCCATGATGAGGTCGAGCGCGAAATATTCGATGAAGAAATCCGCATCGTATTTAAGGCTCTGCTGATAAAGCGCGTGGAGCATTGCGTGCCCGGTGCGGTCAGCCGCAGCGCACGTGCGCTGCACGGGCGGGCCAGCGCCCATATTCTGCATATGCCCGCCAAAGGGGCGCTGATAGATCGTGCCGTCTTCATTGCGAGAGAACGGAACGCCTGCATGCTCAAGCTCGTAAACCGCCTGTGGGGCCTCACGCGCGAGATATTCAATCGCGTCCTGATCGCCCAGCCAGTCTGACCCTTTTACGGTGTCATACATGTGCCAGGTCCAGTGATCGGGCGTGTTGTTGCCAAGCGATGCCGCGATGCCGCCCTGCGCGGCAACGGTGTGGCTGCGCGTCGGGAAAACCTTGGAGATGTTTGCTGTGCGCAGACCCGCTTCGGCAGCGCCCATCGTTGCGCGAAGGCCTGATCCGCCTGCGCCCACCACAATGACATCATAAGTGTGATCGATGATCTTGTAAGAACCCTTCAGATCAGGGCCTGTTGTATCATTCGCCGCTGCGCTTGCCATTATGCTTGAACTCCGAATGCGAGACTAGCAACGCTGAACAGTGCAAACGCGCCGCCGCCAAAGGCTGCCAGATTGAGCGCAGACAATGCGCCAAACTTTGTGCCTGAATTGTGAATGTAATCCTCGATCAAAACCTGAAGGCCAAGGCGTGCGTGCCAAAACAAAGTGATGACCAGCAGCATCATGGGCACGGCAGCAATCGGCTTTTTCAGCCATGCAGAGACCGCTTCGTAATTCAAATCGCCGATCATGATAAAGCTAACCGCAAGCCACGCCATCAAGACCAGATTGCCAATCGCGGTGAAGCGCTGGACGATCCAATGATGCGCGCCTTCATGAGCTGATCCCAAACCGCGCACGCGGCCGATGGAAGTACCGTTACCCATTGCGTATTTCCCTTAGCTCAGCAGCACATAGGCCCAGACGGCAACCGTCAGAGCAATAGCGATCAGTGGCGATGCGATAGACCAGAGCTTGTTGGTCGAAAGCTCATACCCAGCGCCAATATCCAGGACGAAGTGGCGAAGACCGCTCATCATGTGAGTAAAGAACGCCCAAGTCAGCCCAACCATAACGATATAACCAATCGGCGTTGTCATCATGGCGTAGAACAGATCATAGGTGCCTTTGCCCGCTGCCACAGCACCAAGCCACCAAACCAGCAAAGCAAGGCCAACAAGCGCCATGCCATCGCCGGTTGCGCGGTGAAGAATGGAGACCAGCATATGCGGTCCCCACCGCCATATCTGAAGGTGCGGTGAAAGCGGTCTGTTACTCATAGTGATCCCAAAAACCCCGAAAACATGTCTTTTGTTGCTCTCCCACTTAGCGGACCTTGCGATAGAGGCAAGCGTACAAGCCATAGCTCTCTTGCAAAGATTGAGATAACAGCTTGCAAAACTTGTTATGTAAGGCAATCTATGAGCGCCATTCTTGTAACCGGATCAAGCCGCGGGATCGGTGCCGCCATTAGAGAATCGCTTGAAGTTCGCGGAGTGCGCGTCATCGGGCATTCGACACGAGGCGGCGATGAAAACGAGCTAGCCGCAGATTTTAACGATACCTTTGCCGCGCAATCGCTTTGGGGAGAAGCTCTGGCGCTGGCCGATGGGCAGATTGATGCGGTGGTGAACAATGCCGGACTGTTTGAAGGCAATCCGATGGCGCAGTCGGATATTGAATGGCTCGATAGCTGGGAAGATACTTTGCGCATCAACCTGACAGCAGCGGCGCAATTGTCGCGCTTTGCAGCCAAACACTGGCTGAAGAATGAGCCCGGCCATGACGGAATAAGGGGCCGCTTGGTCCATGTCGCGAGCCGCGCCGCCTATCGCGGGGACTCGCCCGATCACTGGCATTATGCTGCGGCGAAAGGCGGGATGGTCGCGATGCACAAAACCATCGCGAGGGGATATGCGAGCGAGGGGATTTTGAGCTTCGCGATTACACCGGGCTTTACCGACACGGCGATGGCAGGTGACTATCTTGAAAGCCGTGGAGGGGAAGGATTACTGGCAGATATCCCGCTGGGCCGCGTGGCGGAGCCCGAGGAAATCGCGGCCATCGCAAGCTTCTGCGCTTGCGACGCGCCAGCCAGCATGACGGGCGCGGTGATTGACGCGAATGGAGCGAGCTTTGTTAGATAAGACTTTCGTCATTCTGGCCCTAGGGGCTTTGTATGGATGCACCGCAACAGCACACACTGATATCGGTCAGTCCAATGCCGTTTCCCCCGAAAAATGGGCGGAGCAATGCGAACCTTGGGATGATTGGGACAAGCCTGCAGGACCATACAAAATGCACGGCAACACCTATTACGTGGGGACCTGTGGCATAAGCGCGATTTTGGTTGTCGATGAAGAGGGTCTGATCCTAATCGATTCCGGAACCAAAGCCGGAGCCAAAGTGGTCACGCAAAACATCTCAGCGCTTGGCTTCAGCCTGACCAATGTAAAAATCATCTTGCACAGTCACGAACATCACGATCATGTCGGTGGTTTTTCATGGATCAAAGAAATGACAGGGGCCCGTGTCATCGCATCAAAAGAGGCCGCCAAAGTCCTTCGGAGCGGCATTGCTTCCGCACAAGATCCACAATCCGGAATGCACGAAGCGATGGATCCTGTAGAAGTGGATACGGTAATCGAGATAAGCGACTATGTCCTTGCCGGTCGCAGTGTTATTTTGACCGCCATCGAGACACCGGGGCATACTCCCGGCGCTCTAAGCTGGACTTGGCGAAGCTGCGAGGATGCCATCTGCCTGAAGTTTGTTTACGCTGACAGTCTTTCACCAATCAGCAAGGAAGGCTATCGCTTCAGTGATCATCCAGAATATGTCGCCGCATTCCGCAAAGGATTGTCTAACTTGGCGTCAACCGAGTGTGATGTCTTACTGACGCCCCATCCAAGTAGCAGTGACATGCTGAAACGATTGCGCGGTCCGCAAGGATTATTCAGCCCCGGGATGTGCAAAGAATATGCAATGAACATAGAAAAGCGTCTCGAGGCTCGCCTCGCAAAGGAAAAAGCAAGCGAATGAGCGAAACCTGGAAGCTCACGGCCCAAGCACCGAAAATCACCATCCAATCCGCTCTTCTCGCGCATGATGAGATTGAGGATTGGGATCAAGACCTTGTGATTACTGGCCGCGAAATCGCCGAGGAAAAGCCTGATGAATGGGTGCTGGAGGCCTATTATCCGCGCAAGCCCGGTGCCATGCAAAAGGCTGCCATCGCACGCCTGTTTGCAGGCAAGGATCCGCCAATCAGCGCTGAAAAGCTCGAAGAACAAGATTGGCTCGCGCTGAGCCAGCAGGGCGTACAGCCCATTCGCGCGGGGCGTTTTCATGTTCACACGCCCGATTTTGCGCCCGTCGCAGACGCGGTCAATTTCGCCATTCCCGCTGCGCAAGCCTTTGGGACCGGACAGCATGAAACGACGGCAGGCTGTCTTGAAATGCTTGAGCATGTGAAGCGATCAGGCCTGATCGCGCGCAGTGTTGCGGACATTGGCACGGGAACAGGGCTGCTTGGTTTTGCTGCGATGCACTTGTGGCCGCGCGCGCGGGTAACAGCTTCCGATATTGATCCCGTGTGTGCGGACGTCGTGTTCGATAACGCTTCACTGAACAGTATCCCCTTAGGGGCAGGTCCCGCTGCCATGACCATGGTGATCGCCGATGGCATGCACGACCCTTTGCTAACGCTACGCGGCCCCTATGATCTGTTGATCGCCAATATTCTTGCAGGGCCATTGGTCGATCTCGCCCCCGATTTCGCAGCTGCTGTTGCGCCCAAAGGCAGTCTTGTGCTCGCTGGATTGTTGGCAGGAGATCAAGAAGCGCAAGTGCGCCGCGCTTATCGCCACGCAGGCTTTCGTCCCACTGCCAGAGCAAAACGCGGCGACTGGGCGATTTTGTGGATGCGCCGACGAATGAAACGGGATTAGGATGGCAGTGGCTTGGAATGCGATTAAGCGCTTCATCGCTCTCGTCATTGCAATAGTCATATTGGCGGCAATTGCTGGGTGGGCTGGGTCGTCCATCGCCCGCAACAGCGACTGGGAAGAGCCTTCCAACGGCATACCCATTATGCTCGCAACCAATGGTGTCCACACCGAACTGGTCCTTCCGATTGATCACAATGGGAAAGACTGGCGCATCGTGTTTCCTGGAGCAGGAGACCCGATAAAGGGCAAAAGCCCGACGCATATCGCCATCGGTTTTGGCGAACGAGACGTGTTCCTGAACACACCGACATTCTACGATATGAAGCTATCGACCGCGCTGAATGTTGCCACAAGCGGGGGCGCAGGAATGATCCGGATCATTCCGCTTCGAAACCCTAAGACAAGCGCAAATCGCCGCGCTTTCACGGTTTCTGATGATCAGTATGCAAAGCTTGCGGCCGCTCTTGAAGCTGACCTTGCGCCCGTTTCAACAGGCGAGCCGCGCATGTTTGAAACAAGCAGTTATGATCGAGGACGATATTACCTCTCTTTGCAGCGCTACACACTCATCAACACCTGCAATCAGTGGACGAGCGACCGTTTGGCCATGGCTGGTGTTCGCACCGGATGGTTCACGCCGTTTTCTGGTGGTGTAATGAAGTGGGTGGCTGAACCAGATTAACCGGGTTGCTGCTGGGCACACCGCAGCTCAAGAAATCGCTTTTCGGCAGGCGCAGGATCCAGATCGAGAGCGCGCCGATAAGCAGCAATCGCCGCACTTTGCCGGCCTAAACGCCGTTGCAAATCAGCATTTGCCGTGTGGTAAGTGCGGACGGTGGCAAGCTTTTTTGACGGCAGCTTCTCAAACTCAAGCAAGCCCGCAGCCGCACCATCGCGCTGACCAATGGCGACGGCTCTGTTCAGCGCGACAATGGCACTAGGACGCATCAAAGCGAGTGCATCATACAATTCCACAATCGCATCCCAATCAACCAACTCGTCATAAATGCGCCGAGCATGTGTTAACTGGATCAAGGCCATAACCTGATGCGGTCCAGGTTGCTCATACCGGGCCGCATTGTGCAACAGATCGCGCGCGCTTTCGATACGGTTTACATCCCATTTTCCAGTGTCTTGTTCTGACAATGGGACCATTACGCCATTTGTATCCACGCGCGCTTTGTCGCGAGATTTTGCAAGTATCACCAACGCAGCAAGGCCCAGCACTTCTGGCTCTTTGGGGCAGAGTTCTGCAAGCATTCGTGACAAACGCTCAACATCATCAGACACTTGCGCGCTGTCTATTCCTGGTCTTGCAAACGCTGCATCCTGATAAGTCACGGTGTAAGCAAGCTCCAAGGTGAGCAGCACCGCTTCCAGTCGCTCACCCCAGTGTTTTGGCTGAGGCAATTCGAACGCAATTCCAGCATCGTGGATCTTCGCTTTGGCCCGCGTGATACGTTGGAACATGGCCTGCTCACTCGTCACAAATACCCGCGCGATCTCTACAACGGGTAGCCCGCAAATGACTTTCAGCGCGAGCGCTGCACGCGCTTCCAATGCAATTGCCGGGTGGCAGCAGATGAAGATTAAACGAAGCCGCTCATCAGGGATCGGATCGGGAAATGCGATTACCTCGCCCATATCACTTTCCTTTGGATGGACCGCAGCTTCAGCTTCGATTGCGCGCGTTTCCGCATTCTCCTTACGGATTGCATCAATCGCTTTGCGTTTACCGACAGCAATCAGCCAAGCTTCAAGCGAACGGGGCGCTGCATGTGTCTCCAAATAGGCAGCACAGGCATCAGCAAAGGCATCTTCTGCTCGGTCAATATCGCGCAGATGCGCGGCCAAGGCTGCAATCACTTGTGGCCGCGCTTCTTGGAGCGCGCGATTGGGCTCAGTCCTCATCCGGCCAAACCGGGCGGATCTCTATCGCACCATTGCCAGGGATCGGGATCATACGTGCCCATTCAATCGCGCTATCAAGATCATCAGCCTCAATGATGTAATACCCGCCCAGCTCTTCATGTGTTTCTGCAAAAGGGCCATCATGCACCACGCCTTGCCCCCCGTTCTCATAGCGCAGGGTGGTTGCCGTATTGGCTTCACGAAGGCGGTTGCCTGACCAGTGGTTCCCGCTTGCCGATAGTTTTTCGATCATCTTCATGTGCCCGGCGAGCACGTCTTCGATCACTCTTGCGCCATCTTCGCCCGTATAGGCATCTTCGCTTTCATTGATCAGCAGCATGTATTGCATTGGTAATCTCCGTTTGTCAGCTTCGCCATTTTGGCAAAGCTTCGCAAGAGAGACGGAGAGCGCCTGCCGGATTCGACAGGCCCACAGTGTTTTTTCTTGAATTTATTTTGAAAGCGTCGCTTCAAGCAGATCGAGAGCGTTGCGAGTGAACGCATACATATTGGAGATGCGATCGTCCGCGCCTGTTTCAAGCCTTAGGGTGAATTCATCACCCCGGCCCACAAGAGCTGCTACACTTGTGCCTGCCGCTGCGCCTGTCGGGTGAGATGATCCGCCCACAGAGCCGCTTTCGGCAAGACCCCACTCAGCACCAAAATTGTCGCGGATCGCGCGCGCTTGCAGCAAAGCATAATCCTCACTCGCACCGCGCATGCCTTTGTAAGCTTCTCGCGGGAGAGCAAACAGCACATCCCTCGCCCGGAAGGAATACACCACCCCGCCGCCCACAAAGAAATCAAGGGCACCGGGGACGGTGAGGAGCGTGGCGGCAATCAAGCCCCCTGTTGCGCCATCCGCAACAGCGACTTTTTCTCCGCGTGCGCGAAGGAGGTCTGCAATGCGCAAAGCTTGGGGGTGGAGGTCTTGGAGGAGATCGCTCAATCGCCTTCTCCAGCATTATCCTCTTCATCTGATTTGCCCATTGAAGCAGCAGAGAGACCAGCACCAATCGCGACGCCTAGGGCAATACCCAAAGCAAGATTGTCCAAAGCGAGACCAAACACGATGCCCAAGCTGATGCCTAAAGCGATATTAGTCGATTTCTGGGATTTATCCTTCACCCCGCCGCCTCCACAATCGCAGCCCAGCCCGCCTCGTCAGTCACTTCAACACCCAACTGTTCCGCTTTTTTTAGCTTCGACCCTGCCCCCGGCCCGGCGACCAATAAATCGGTTTTCGCGCTGACGGAGCCTGCCGCTTTTGCGCCCAGCCTTTCCGCCTGCGCTTTGGCTTCATCGCGGCTCATTGTTTCGAGTTTGCCGGTGAAGACCACGGTTTTGCCTGCGACGGGCGAGTCGAGTGTTTCCACTTCATAGCGCGGCGGGGTAACTTCACTGAGCAGGTCTTCCCATACGGCGACATTGTGGGGCTCGTGGAAGAAATCGCCAAGCGCTGCGACCACGCTAGGGCCGATGCCGTCTATCGACAAAATATCCTCCCCGGAACGGGGAGGGGGACCATCCGCAGGATGGTGGAGGGGCTGCGCGGCCACTCTTTCTCCTTCAACTTGATCAGTATCCGCGAGGTGTCCCTCCACCGTCTTCGACGGTCCCCCTCCCCGTTCCGGGGAGGATTGGGCAGCCTCTCGCAAGGCCTCCAAAGTCGCGAAATTCTTCAGCAGATCACGCGCTGTCACCTCGCCCACATGCCTGATGCCGAGGCCAAACAACAGCCTTGCCGCATCAGGCTCTCGCTTTTCTTCCACTGCGGCCAAGAGGTTATCGACAGACCTATCCTGCCACCCTTCAAGCGCGAGGATCTCTTCGCGGCGGTCTTTCAGACGGTAGATATCCGCCGGGCTTTCAAGCCACTTGCGTTCAAAGAATTGGGCGATGGTTTTGGTGCCAAACCCTTCGATATCCAAGGCTTTGCGGCTGACGAAGTGTTCGAGGCGCTGAGTGCGCTGCGCGGGGCAGATCAAACCGCCCGTGCAGCGAACATCCACTTCGCCCTCTTCGGCCACAGCCTCGCTGCCGCATTCGGGACAGGCATCAGGGAAGGCAAAAGGTTCGCGCGGCGCGTCACCCTCTTTTGGGCGCGTCAGGTTCTCAACCACTTGCGGGATCACATCGCCTGCGCGCTGGATCACGACGCGGTCCCCGGGGCGCACACCCAGCCGCTCTATCTCATCGCGATTGTGCAGCGTCACATTGGTAACCGTCACCCCGCCCACCAGCACAGGCGCAAGCCTGCCCACAGGGGTCAGCTTGCCCGTGCGCCCAACCTGAATATCAATCGCCTCAAGCGTCGTCTGAGCCTTTTCGGCCGGAAACTTGTGCGCAATCGCCCAACGCGGTGCCTTGGCTACAAAGCCCAAACGTTGCTGATAATCGAGCCTGTTCACTTTGTAGACAACGCCATCAATATCGTAATCGAGATCGGGGCGCTGACGGCCAATTTCCTCATAATGCGCGATCAGGCCGTCTGTGTTTTGCGTCAGCGTGAGGAAAGGCGACAAAGGAAAGCCCCAGTCTGCAATCATCCGCATCATATCGTGCTGGGTCTCACACGGCACATCGGACGCCGCGCCCCAGCCATAAGCCCAGAATTTAAGCGGACGCTTGGCGGTCACGCTCGCATCTTTTTGGCGCAAAGACCCAGCTGCTGCATTGCGCGGATTGGCGAACAGTTTGCCGCCTGCTTCCTCTTGCGCGGCATTAAGCGCGGCAAAATCAGCCTTCGACATATAGACCTCGCCGCGCACTTCGAAGATATCAGGCACATCGCCGAGTATAACCTTCGGAATATCGGCGATGTGGCGGACATTCGCCGTCACATCCTCGCCCACTTGCCCATCGCCGCGCGTCGCAGCGCGCACCAACTTGCCGTTCTCATAGCGCAGCGAGCAGGACAGCCCATCGATCTTGTCCTCTGCCGTTATCGCAACTGGTTCGCTTTCCGAGAGGTTGAGATACCGCCTGATCCGTGCCACCCATTCCTCGACCTCCTCGCGGTTGAAGGCGTTATCAAGGCTCATCATGCGCAGCTCATGCGCGACTTTGGATAGTGGCGATGCGGCAACCTCGTGGCCGACTTTGCGCGACGGACTGTCATCGCGGACTAGATGCGGAAACGCCTCTTCCAGCTCGCGATTGCGGCGGGTAAGCGCATCATATTCCTGATCGGTGATCTCAGGCGCGTCGTCTGCGTGGTACAACTTGTCATGCCGCGCAATCTGGCGAGCCAGACGCATCAATTCATTCGCGGCGTCGGCTTCTGAGAGGTTGGTTACACTCACCGCTCCGCGTCACCCCCGCTCTCAACCGCTTCGGGCAATTCCAGCGGCACGCCGTTTTCGTCAGTGCCGATCGAAACGCCGCTTTCGCCATCGCCGTTCACGTCGATGTTGATTTGGAAATCTTCGAAATCGGAGAAAATCTCTTTCACACGGGCCTCGGCCTCTTCATCGCTCAGATTGCCTTGATCCACATCGCGTGAGATGTCTTGCAGCTCAGATAGTTTTTTCTCCCAATCCTCGCCCATTTCTTCTGGCAGATCGATCACTTCGCCCAGTTCCGCGCGCATATCGCGCTCAAGCGACCCATCGGCCACCGCGCTGCCAATACCAGCCGCCACAAGGAAAGGCGCGAGCAACCCCACGCCAAACGAGATAAAGAACACCCGCTTAAAGCTCATTTCCGTCAGCAGGCCGAGCACGGCCATGAGGCACAAGGCCACAACGGTCATCAGCCCCACACCCGCAAGCAGCGCCATAGCAACAAGTGAAGCAAAGATACCGGCAACAACTTCCATCAAACGCCCTCCAACAACCTAGCCGCCTGCGCACGGGCCTCTGAGGTTATTTCGGCGCCCGACAGCATGCGTGCTATCTCTTCTTGGCGACCGCCAGCGTCCAATTCAATGACGCCCGTCTTGGTCACTGTGCCGCTTGACGATTTGGCGATGAGGTAGTGTTGCCCCCCACGCGCAGCGACTTGGGGGGAGTGCGTGACAGCGAGCAATTGCCCCTCTTCGCTGGCGAGCCGCGCCAATCTGTCCCCAATGGCAGAGGCGACCGCCCCGCCCACGCCGCGATCAATCTCGTCAAAGATGATGGTGGCGGCCCCGCCTTTTTCTGCGAGAGCAACTTTCAATGCGAGGATAAAGCGCGAGAGTTCGCCGCCTGATGCGATTTTGCCCAAAGGCGCGTGATCGGCGCCCGGATTGGTGGAGATAAGAAATTCCACCCCATCACACCCATGCGCGCCCCAGCGACCCTCTGGCAGATCGGTGATCGAGGTGAGGAAACTGGCGGCATCCAATTTGAGCGGTGCCAATTCTGCCGCAACCGCTTTATCAAGCGATTTGGCCGCTTTGAGGCGCACTTTGCGAGCCTTTTCAGCCGCGGCGATATACGCATCGCGCGCTTTACCGCTGGCTGCTTCCAACGCTTTCAAATGCGCGCCGCCGCTTTCAATCGCGTCCAATTTGCCGCGCATTTCCCCCATCAGATCGGGCAAAGCATCCACTTCGCAGCGATGTTTGCGAGCCTGCGCGCGCAGTTCAAACAGCCGCGTTTCCGCATCATCCAACGCCGCCGGGTCAAAATAAAGCGCGCGCGCGGCCTCTTCCAGCTTTTCCTCCGCCTCACCCGCTTCGATCACTGCGCGGTCGAGCGCGGCCAATGCTTCAGCGAGCAAAGGATGCTCTTCCGCAATCCGATCAAGCGTGCGCGCCGCCACGCGCAATGTCGCAAGCGGCGCGTCCGATCCTTCCCAAAGATGGCGCAGCTTTTCCAGATCGCCTGACAACCGCTCCCCTTTTTGCATATCAGAGCGCGCTCCGGCGAGTTCCGCCTCTTCGCCCACTTGCGGGGCCAAAGCTTCCAGTTCGGCGAGATGCGCGGTGAGCAATTCCTCATCCTCGCGCGCCTTTTCCACCTCGCGCCGCGCCTCTGACAATTGCGCATCCGCTTTGGCCCAAGCCCGCCATTTCGCCGCCAGACCTTCCAGATCGGTCCCGGCATAACGATCGAGCAAGACCCGGTGCCCGCGCGGGTTCACCAGACCTCTGTCATCATGCTGGCCGTGCAACTCCACCAAAGCAGGCGCAATATCGCGCAATGTCCGCGCGCTGGTCGGTTGATCGTTGATAAACGCTTTGGAGCCGCCATCCGCCTTTACCTGCCGCCGGATCAGCAAAGGCTCCCCCGGCTCGCATTCAATCTCAGCATCATCAAGCACTTCGGTAATCAGCGATGGCAGCGCGCCAAATTCAAAACTGGCGGTAACGCTGGCTTTTTCTTCCCCTGCGCGCACCAATGAGGTTTCCGCCCGATCCCCCAGCACAAGACCCAGGGCATCAAGCAAAATAGACTTACCCGCCCCCGTCTCGCCTGTAAGCACACCAAGTCCGCGCGCAAAATCAAGATCAAGCGCTTCGATAAGAACGATATTGCGGATGGAAAGCCTGGTTAGCATTGCCGCTACAGTCTTAGGCCAAGCCCTCCAATGCGTCACGAGGGTTTATGCAGTTTGCAAACAGCTAATGTCGGGTCATCAAACCGCGAACAATCGCTCAACCCTATTCCAGGAGTGGTCAATTAGCCTCGAGGCCCAAAAGCAGGCAGGGCTTTGCTGATTGAACTTAAAGTAACGTCATTGATCTACTAGAGAACCATCCAGACGAGCCTGTGTATTTTCTCTTTACTGAAAATATCATCGCATCCATTGCGAAGATTTCGCAGTACAGAAAAATGACGGTATCAGATGAACCTTAATACAAAAGGATCCCTTCAGTGAATGGTGACCTCAATTATCTAGAGAAAGAGCTGAGCGACCTGTTGCGATCCGATCCCCACGTGTGGGACTTTATCCGTGCAGGCTCTCTTGATGGAGTTTGGTATTGGGATCTGGAAAATCCCGATCACGAATATATGAGCCCCGAATTTTGGCGTTTGTTTGGGTTTGATCCCGAAACAAAGCGTCATCTTGCATCTGAATGGCAAGATCTGATCTTTGAGGACGACCTCGAGTTGGCTAAGTCCAATCTGGAGCGTCATCTTGCCGACCCAGCGCACCCTTATGATCAGATAGTGCGTTACCGCCATGCGGACGGGCATACCGTTTGGGTGCGGTGTCGTGGTCTTGCAATTAGAGACAAAGATGGCAGGCCCACCCGTCTACTCGGTGCTCACAACGATATCACCCAACAGCAACTTGAAAGGCAAAACGCTGATACTGCGCGCGCGGAACTGGAGACTATCTTTGATTCCACGACAAATGGCATCATTGGTCTCGATGAGAAGGGCACCATTGTTCGCGTGAACAGGCGTGCCCGTCATATGCTTGGAGGTATTTCAGACCCAACGCCATTTGCGTGGCCTGATACAATTCAGTTTTTGGATATTGAGACAATGCAGTCGCTCGATAACAGCGCCGACCCAATCCGCCGAGCATTGTCCGGCGCCAAGATTTACAACGAAACTCATTTGATGCGACGCGTTCAGACAGGGGACACGATACGTTATGTCCGTATCAGTTGCTCGCCGGTTGATTACATAAAAGGCGCTGCCCAATTGGTCGTTGTCTTGGATGATGTTTCATTCGAAGAGCGAAACCGGCAGGCAATCGAAAGGCAGAGCCGACTGGATGCATTGGGGCAACTGACTGGAGGCATTGCCCATGACTTTAACAACCTATTGGCTTCACTCCTTTACGCGATTGATTTGGCGGCTCGCGCAAAATCCAAGAGCTCCAGAGATGCCTATTTTGAGATCGCAACCGGTTCTGTCGAACGAGGGCGCGAACTAACCTCCAGAATGCTTTCATTCGCGCGGCAGCAGCCTGGTTTGGCCACAGCGAAAAGCACGACTGAGGTGTTCGAATCATTTTATCAGCTCGTCCGTCCTATGATTGAAAGCAATATCAACATTAATTTCGACATCGACGACCCCGATCTGATGCAGTTCTGCGATCATGTTCAGCTTGAAACGACGCTTATGAATCTCGTGCTGAATGCGCGTGACGCAATTTTGCGCGCAGGCAAAGGCAACCGGATTGATATCCGAGCCCGAGGGGTTCGGGCTAGCCAGGAATTGCCGGAGAGAGACTTAGAGATAGAGACCGACTTTAGCGGTTCCTCCGATCCTGAAGCGTCTTATCGTTACGTTGAAATCAGCGTTAGTGATGACGGACCGGGAATGGATGAGGAAACGCTGATGCGATGCACTGACCCATTTTTCACGACCAAAAAAGACAATTCTGGGACAGGATTGGGCTTAGCCATGGCCTACGGATTTGCTCGACAATCAAACGGCGAGTTGAGAGTGTATTCAGAATTGGGCATTGGCACCAATGTCCAGCTTACTTTGCCGCGAGCCACAAGCGAAGGAACGCGCGAAGCCGCTATGGCCGAAGAGCCCGTTGTTAAGGGCAATAACGAACGAATTCTGATCGTCGAAGATGAGGCTATGCTGCTTTCAATGATCTCGGAAGTTGTTGAAGATCTGGGTTATGTCGTTCTTACTGCAAGATCTGGGCGCGAGGCGCTCAACAAAATCAAGGAAGGTGAGACTATTGACCTTTTGTTGACCGATATCGTTATGCCGGGCGGCATTGGCGGTTTCGATCTTGCCCGTGAAGTTCGCTCGATACATCCTCTTCTCCCAGTGATTTATATGTCGGGTTATACGGGATACACAAAGGCTGAGATGGGGGCCATTCCAGCGCCGCTGTTGCAAAAGCCAACGAAGCGCAATGTGCTTGCAGAGGCAATATCGAACGAACTAAGCAAAGCCGAGTAATAATTATGTGATGCGGCCTGGATTTTTGGGCGCTCACTCATGCCATTCGGAAGAGGTCATTCTATGATTAAAACCATTCTTACGGTCATAGTCGTACTGGCATTCATTGGCGTGGGCGGCTTTGTCTATCTGGGGCAATCGTCGAAGAATGGTTCGGCTCCCGGTCTCGCGAACGGAGCTCTGGCGCCTTGCCCGGAATCGCCCAATTGCGTGTCGAGCGAAGAAGGGACTGCGGGGGATAAACGGGTCGATCCTTTGCCTGTCGACATATGGGACGAGCTGCCAGCCGCAATCGAAGGCATGGACGGCGTCATCATTGTGAGTGGAGAATCCTACATCGCGGCTGAATTCACCTCTGCTACATTCGGCTTTGTTGATGATCTTGAGCTGCGCAAAGCCGATGACCTGGTACATATCCGATCAGCGTCGCGGGTCGGATATTCAGATGGCGGGATGAACGCGAAACGGGTGGCGGAATTGAGTAGCCGTATCGGCAAGTAAGCCAGCCTAACTGGCGGTCACGCCGCCCGCGTGATCCTCAACCAGCTCATAGGCCTTTTCGTACCATTCGCTGCCCGGATAATTCGCGCCCAGAACCGCGGCATACTTCACCGCTTCTTGTGGGATACCCAAAGCAAGATTGCTTTCTGTCAGTCGGTACAAAGCCTCTGGCGTGTGGCTGGTCGTCTCAAACTTATCGACCACATTGGTAAAGCGGATGGCTGCTGCAAGCCATTGGCCAGAGCGTTGATAATGGCGGCCAATTTCCATTTCTTTGCCTGCCAGGTGATCGGCGACAAGGTCCAGTTTTAGACGCGCATCAGCAGCGTATTCGCTTTGAGGGAACCGGCGGTTCACCTCACGCAAAGCGGTGCGGGCTTGCTCAGTGATTTTTTGATCACGGTTTACATCGGAGATCTGCTCGTAATAGCTAAGAGCGATAAGATAATAGGCATAGGGTGCGTCTTTGTTGCCCGGATGAATGGAAAGGAAACGCTGCGCATTTTGGATCGACTTGTTGTAATCTCGTGCAATGTAATAGCTGAACGCACTCATAAGCTGCGCACGGCGCGCCCATGGCGAATAGGGGTGCTGACGCTCCACCTCGTCAAACAAAGCGGCTGCAACCAAAGTGTTACCGCTATCCAGCCGCCTTTGCGCTTCGCTGTAAAGCGATTCCACATCGCGCGCGACATAAGCGACATCCTCATTCGCGGCCCCTCCTCCACATGCGGTAAGGGTGGCGACGGCAACTCCAAGAATGGCGGAGCGAGCGATAGATTTGCGTGCGGATACGATCATGTGAGCCGTATAACCGCGGCAAAAGTGAACGCCAAGTGAAGTTCGAACAGTTTTCCTTGTCGCATTTCATATGCGCCGTGTTTGGAGCGCTGAAGTCGAACCGATCAACCGGTGTTGGAAGCCAGCGACAAGCGCCCCTCTTCCTCGCGAGCAAAGGCCCTTTGGTAGGCGGGTCTTTCGGTCAAGCGAGCGCGATAGTCTTTAAGGAGTTGAGGCACGCCTTCATCTAGGCCCACGGCTTCTGACAGGATCAGCGCATAGCCAATGCAGATATCAGCCACAGTAAAGCGATCTGCGCACAGATATTCGCGGCTTTTCAATCTCTCCTCGATTTTGATGAGGCGTTTGTAATACCATTTGGCATATGCCTCGCCCGCCTCGCCCCAGCCCTTGTCCTTTTCGAATATGGCAAAGCGCATATAGACCGTTTGCGGGAAAGTGAGCGTGGCATCGGCGTGATAGGTGTAATCGAGATAGGCTGCGTAATCGGGCTCTCCCGGCGCGATCACCAAATCGCTGGGGCCATCTCGCGTGGCGAAATATTGCGCAATTGCGCAGCTCTCGGTCATTTGCGCGTCCCCGTCGACGAGCAGCGGCACTGTGCCGAGAGGGTTTATCTCAAGATATTCAGGCGCCAAGAAACGCGGCGGGAAAGGCAGCACTTTAAGATCAATATCAACGCCAGCCTCTTCTGCCGCCCATGTTGCACGAAGCCCGCGCGATCTTGCACAGGTGTATAGGATTGGTTTGGTCATGGACGCCGTATTAATGCGCTTCGCCCGCTCCCACACCCAGCACTTTGTGCAGGACTAATGCGATCACCACGCCCAATGCGAGCCCGATCACGCCTGAAATAAAGGCATAAGTGAACCACCCAGCAATGCCGGAGAGCGCACCGGTTACGCCCGCCACCCAATATTCTGCGCCATGTGCAATATCGTAAAGAAGGTGAAAGCCCACTTCGTGCGTGCCGTGAACGATTATGCCGCCACCGACCCAAAGCATCGCAACCGTTCCAATCACAGATAATGCAATGAGCAATTTGGGAACGGAGCTGACCAAAGCGCGGCCCAACGCCTGGCTCGTTTCGCTTTCCTGCTTGGTAAGATGAAGGCCGACATCATCCATCTTCACAATAATCGCGACAGCGCCATAAACCACCACCGTGACGACCACAGCAACCAATGCGAGCGCCAAACCACGCTCCCACCAAGTGGGCAAATCTAGCTCGTTCAAAGTGATGGCCATGATTTCAGCTGACAAGATCAAATCCGTGCGCACCGCACCTGCTATGCGCTGTTTTTCAAATTCAGCCGGGTCGGTGATCTCATCCTCAACCGTTTTGCCGTGCTTTTCAGCTCCCAGCTTTTCCATCACCTTTTCAGCGCCTTCATAACAAAGGAAAGCGCCGCCCAGCATCAATATCCAGATTATGAGCCACGGGAGAAACTCAGACAACAGGATTGCGCCGGGCAGGAGAATAACGAGTTTGTTGAAAAAGCTTCCCTTGGTGATCGCCCATATAATCGGCAATTCGCGTGCTGGCGAAAGGCCTGTTACATAGCTTGGCGTAACGGCGGCGTCGTCAATCACAACGCCCGCGGTTTTAGAACCAGCCCTTCCCGCTGCTGCTGCGATATCATCAACGGAGGCAGCCGCCGTGCGAGCGATCACCGATACATCATCCAAAAGCGCGACCAAACCTGATGGCATTGAAAATCCCCTTTGATGCACACGATCCTTCGCTTCCCGCCCGCCATTTGGCAAGCCATCCAGATGCGCATTCCCACTTGTCTTTTGCGCTCATCCCGCTATGTGCGCGCATCGCCCTCGAATGAAGGGGTGTTTAAGAAAGCCGGAGGGGCCCTGTCATTCGGACAGATTAGCCAGCGATCGGCATGGAAATGAAAGGATAAGCGAGATGGCTCATTACGAGCATATCTTTCTCGCGCGTCAGGACCTCTCGCAGGCCCAAGTAGACGCGTTGGCGGCCACGGCGACCGAAATCGTCGAAGCGAATGAAGGCAAAGTCACCAAGACGGAGACATGGGGCCTAAAATCGCTCGCTTACAAAATCGAACGCAACCGCAAAGCGCACTTTGTGATGCTGAACATTGATGGCCCAGGGAGCGTTGTTGCCGAACTGGAGCGTCAAACTCGCATCAACGAAGATGTGATCCGTTTTATGACCATCCGCGTGGACGAGCACGAGGAAGGCCCAAGCGTAATGATGCGTAAGAATGACCGCGAGCGTAAGCGCCGCGAACCACGTGAGGAGCGCGACTGATGGCCCGCCCGTTTTTCCGCCGCCGCAAGTCTTGCCCATTTTCCGGCAATGACGCCCCAAAGATTGATTACAAAGACGTGCGCCTTCTCCAAGGCTTTATGTCTGAACGTGGTAAGATTGTGCCTTCGCGCATCACTGCCGTTTCTGCCAAGAAACAGCGCGAACTTGCCAAAGCCATTAAGCGCGCACGCCACATCGGCCTGCTGCCCTACATTGTGAAGTAAGGGAGAAGAGACATGGATATCATTCTCCTCGAACGCATCGAGAAGCTCGGCACAATTGGTGATGTTGTCACCGTCAAAGACGGCTATGCTCGCAACTTCCTTCTCCCGCAGAAGAAAGCTCTACGTGCGAATGACGCGAACAAAGCAGTTTTCGAAGCAAACCGTGAGCGGCTTGAAAAAGAAAACGCTGAAAAACGCGGCGATGCAGAAAAAACTGGAGAAAAGGTCGCTGGCGCAGAGGTTATCCTCATCCGTGCAGCTTCCAATACAGGTCAGCTCTACGGCTCTGTAAACGTGCGCGACATGGTTGCTGGGCTCGAAGCTCAAGGCCACGCCGTTAACAAAAAACAGGTTATCATGGGCGCGCCGATCAAAACAATTGGCATGCACGATGTGACTGTGGCTTTGCACCCTGAGGTGCACGTGACCGTCAAAGCGAACGTTGCCCGTTCGGATGACGAAGCTGAGCTTCAAACTCAAGGAGTCGACGTGCTCGCGCAAATGTTCGAAGAAGAACAGCGTGAAATCGAAGAAGCTGCCGCTGACACACGCATCGACAATGATGGACTTGAGCCGGGCGAAATCCCTGCTGAACTCCTCGATGAGGGTGCTGCGCCAGAAGCCGCTGAAGCTGGTGAAGGCGAAGACGAGCAGCCAAGCGAAAGCTGATCTGCTTCAGTTTCGAAGTGCTATTTTAGAAAGGTCGGTATCCCGATGACATTTCAATCGGATGCCGGCCTTTTTGCACATACACTTGATCTGGCAGGTGATCGTGTGCTGCTCGTGCAAATGAGCGAGGCGGATTACCGCCAATCCAGTTTTTTAGATAATCGGTTGCTGCAACCCGTTGGGCAGACCAATCCAGCGCGGTCAATGCAATGGGCTGGATGGGATGAGCTCGAAGAAGCGAGCCAGAGCGTTCGTAACGATGCTCAATTCGTTTTTCACATCGGCCACGTCGGATCGACACTCATTGCCCGCTTGCTTGGCGAAGCCCGAGGTACTCTCTGTCTTCGCGAGCCCCAGATACTGCGACAATTTGCTGAGCTTCACGCGCTTGAGGGCCAGCCGCATTCACCTTGGCCCCCTGGTCTTTTCAAAAGGCGCTTGGACCTAGCTGTAAGTTGGCTGTCTCGAACATTCTCAGCGGAACAACGTGCTCTTGTAAAAGCCACTAGCTTTGTAAGCGATATCGCTCCCCAGATCCTAAGTGGGAAGCGTAAAGCGATCTACTTGACGCTGACGCCGGAACGGTATGTTCAAACCATTTTAGCTGGTGAAGCATCACGCCAAGAACTGGCGGCACTTTCTGGGGCGCGACTACAACGTTTAAACAGGCGACTTTTAACTGCCAATGGCACAGAGCCTATATCTTTGTGGGGATTGGATGAGGCTAAACGCGCAGCGATGGCGTGGGCTTGTGAGATGACGGCTCTGACCGCCACTCAATCAGATAACATCCAATGGATAGACTTCGACGCCTTCTTGGCAGAGCCAGCTACCAAGCTGACAGAAATAGCTGAGTTTCTCAACATTTCCATATCACTGAGCGACGCGAAAAAGCTGACATCGGGCCCCATCATGAAACAATATTCCAAAGCGCCCGAACACGGATATTCGGCTCAATTACGAGAAGATGTTCTGGCTCAAGCTGCGCAGTCGCGGGGCAAGGAGATTTCATCCGCGCTCCAATGGCTGGACAAAGCAGCAAAATCTCACGAGGCGATTGCAGCCGCGTTAGAGCACGCTTAAACACCCGCGATATGTTCAGACTAATCGAAAACGTGCTCTCCAATGAGCAGCTTCAGCAATTGCGGCAAATCGCGGCTCAGGCGAAATTTGTGGATGGCAAGATCAGCAATCCGCACAACAAAGCCAAAAACAACCTTCATATGCATGATGAGCAGTTGCAGCAAAACGCAGTAAACATCATGGCGCAGGCTCTGTTTGCTTGCGAAGACTTCGTCAATTTTGCGGTGCCTGCACAATTCGCGCCCCCGCTAATCACGCGATACACACCGGGCATGAAATACGGACTGCATCCCGACTCCACAGTTATGCAGGTGGGCAATGTTTCAATTCGTTCCGATGTTTCCTGCACGTTGTTTTTGAACGATCCCGCGGATTATGAAGGTGGCGCTTTGCGGATTCAGTTGGGCACAGAAAGTGTCCATGTAAAAGCACCTGCCGGCTCCGCCGTCGTTTATCCTTCGCACACTTTGCACGAGGTTGAAGAGGTGACCAAAGGCGAAAGGTTAGTCGGACTTACCTTTATCCAAAGCCAGATCCCGGACTCTTTTCATCGCGAACTGCTTTATGAACTGGGCGAAGTCGCGGCGCTGGAGGGCAATGGGATGAGCCATGAAAACTACACGCGATTGCAAGCGGTGCAGTACAATTTGAAGCGGATGTGGTTGCGCGGATAATCTGTAAATCTGCAGCGGCGCCCCAATCAATGCACTTCTAAATGAACTAGCCTTTGAAACTTTCACATTTTGGCGCTAGGGGCCACGCGATGATTTCAATTCAAGATATTATCGCACAACTCCAGACACATTACGAAGAAGCAGTCTCTAGCTTGCGGGCTGACGTCATTGCCTATGGCAGGGATGGCATCGTTCCTGATCCAGCAAAGCGCGACAATGGCAGTTATGCCTACCCGCAGATAACCCTTAAATATTCCGGGCTAGCCGCTGCCGATAGCGATCCTGAGACGCTGGATCGCAGCCGCGCTTTTGGGCGGCTGGAGATTGCCGGCACCTACACAACCACCGTCACACGCCCTGATTTGTTCGCCTCCTATCTCACCGAGCAATTGGAGCTGATCACTCAAGCTTACGACATAGAGGTCACTGTTGAGCGATCGAGACAGGAAATTCCTTTTCCATACGTGCTCGATGGAGAAGCTGGCGCTGCTATGGTGGGCATTGAACCGCAGGAAATTGCCGCTTTCTTTCCCTCTACAGACCTGGCGCTGATCGGTGATGAGCTGGCTGATGGCATTGAGTTTGATGAAGATCAGGACATGCCTTTGTCCCTGTTTGATGGGCTCAGAACAGATTATTCGCTTGCGCGACTTGCGCACTACACCGGGACTAAGGTCGAGGATTTTCAAGATTTTATCCTCTTCACGAACTATCACCGCTATGTCGATGAATTCGTCAATTGGGGAGCTAAGCAAATTGGCACCAATGGCTATGTCGGTTTAACCGGCGCTGGCGGGCTGGATATCTCTCTGCCTGCTGAGAACGCTCAAGAACAATTGAGCGACACAGCTTGGCGCCGCCATCAAATGCCCGCGTATCATTTGCGGCGTGACGATGGACAGGGGATTACCTTGGTCAATATTGGCGTGGGTCCGTCCAACGCCAAAACAATCTGCGATCACCTTGCTGTTTTGCGACCGCACGCGTGGATGATGATTGGGCATTGTGGCGGCGTCCGATCCAGTCAGAAGATTGGCGACTTTGTCCTCGCGCATGCGTATCTGCGAGACGATCACGTGCTCGACACTGTTCTACCCCCTGAAATTCCAATTCCTCCCATTGCCGAGGTGCAATTGGCATTGGCTAGTGCAGCCGAAGAAGTGTCGGGCGCGCAAGGCGCAGACCTAAAGCAGCGCATGCGCACTGGCACAGTGGTCACCACTGATGACCGCAATTGGGAGCTTCTATACGCGAGCAGTGCAAAGCGTTTCTCGCACAGCCGCGCCATCGCAATTGAAATGGAAAGCGCGACCATAGCGGCGCAAGGATACCGTTTCCGTGTACCCTACGGAACGCTGCTGTGCGTTTCAGACAAGCCGCTGCATGGCGAGATCAAGCTGCCGGGACAGGCGAACAAATTCTACGAAGAGGCTATCGCTGCCCACTTACAAATCGGCCTTGAAGCGTGCGCCCGCCTGCGCGCGGAAGGTGATCGCCTCCACAGCCGCAAATTGCGCGCCTTTAACGAGCCGCCTTTCAGGTGAGGCCCGCGATGGTTTTACCGCGAGGCTGCGCTGCTCAACGCTGTCAGTTCCTCGCGCAGAACGATCAAATCCTGACCAAAGACAAGCAGCTGCGCCTGCGCATTGGCAAAGCTGATCCCTTGAGCAGAATTGATATAGGCCTGTAAAACAATGCCATTTTCGCCAATACGGTACACTTTGGCCGAAGGATTGGCATCGTTGAAGCGATGGACGAAATTATCAAGCACGCTCGCATTTTCGACTTGGACACCGGTGAAATTGGCAAGAACAACAAGAGCAAGGCATCCCTGCTCTTCGCTGCAAGCGCGCGGCACAAGAGTGAAATTTATGCCGCCTTGTGCATTGGCGCGATACACCACGCGCCCTTCTGCGCCCGCCTGCGTCTGCCAGTTTGCTTCGACTGCCAAAAGCAACCGCGCAATCGTCGCATCATCAAACTGGACGATAATCGGAGGCGCAGATTGCGCCTGGACAGGCCCAGTGGTGGCCAAAGTGAGCATCCAAATTGCGAAAGCTGCTTTGAAAAACCGTGTCATATACGCACCTAACCACAGCTTTCAGCTCGCATCAATGATTGGGCGCGGATTGGTCGCTTTTCACGTTTGCTCAATTGCCAATTGCAACACAATACGCCCCATCAAACAGACCGCGCACGCCAGTCTGCGATCAGTGCGGCGATGACAGCGAAGAAAGCGGCGATGAATGACAGCATTTTTACCGGTCGCACCCCTGAGGCGATTGCGGCCAGTCTGTCATTGCCTGCCGCTTGCATCAATTGGATGAACTGGCAGATCGTTTCGGCGTAATCAGTAAAAAGAAAAATTGCCCCGCTCCAAAGGGTGAGCCTTCCCAACATGCGCAACACCCTGCAACCGCGCGCGCGGAAATGAAGCCCGGTAAGCACGCATCCTGCCCCGTAAATGCCAATAAAGATCAGATCACCTATCATTGCGATGGCCGCTTGGTCCAGCAAGCCAGCCTGCGCCCACGCGTTCTGGATGGCATTGACAGTGGCGGCATCGGGCGCGGCCTGGTGTTCTGATATACCGCCGGGGACAGCGGCAATCGCTAGCGGCGCGTGCAAATATACGATCAGAGCAAAGACGATTAGCCCTGCCACCCACATTCCAATGGAGAGGCATTTGGATGGGATCATGGCTGGCTTAGAAACTCCGCTATTGCCTCTCCCAATTCGGGGAAGGTTACACTGTTGAGATGGTGTCCGGGCACTTCGGCAAAACCGGCATTTGGAAGCGCAGCAGCAAGCCCTTTGCCTGATCCATTATCCCCATCATCCACGCCGCAAATGACCTGCGTTGGCATAGTGATATGCGAAAGGCTGGCCACATCAAACGGATCAAGAGCGCTGAGCAAAGCCCGCGCGGCGCCCCGGTCTACCCCTTGGCTTTTTAGAAATGTGCGCGCGACATAGGCCGGATCGCCTGGCTTTATCGTATCAAATTCATCGATCACCCGGATGAAGTGGGCAGCGCGCCTCTCCCATTCAGAAAGCCCCGAAAGCCCCATCCCGCAGGCGGTTAGTGTGCGCGGGGTAAGAATGCCTTTGGCACAGGCGTTGATGGCTGTGCGCGCTCCCAAGGAAAAGCCAACGAGGTCATATTGCCCATTAGCAAACCCCAAATGCGCGACCAAGGCCGCCGCATCGCGCACCAAAACATCGCCCGGATAGGCCGCTGGATCTTGGGGCGAAGGGCTGTCCCCATGGACCCTGAAATCGAGCATAAAGACCTCGAACCCAGCCGCAGCCAAACGATCATGATGGCCCCATTTGACCCAATTCATATGGGATGAGGAAAAGAGACCATGGAGCATCACCACCGGCCGACCCTCCCCTGTGCGATGAAAGGCAAGCTCAGTCCCATCAAAACTGGCGAAGTGTTCTGTCTTCATTGTGTCCAACCCAGCATGGAAAGCCAATCTTCTTGCGTTTGTGGCTGCGTCTCGAACTGCGGCAGATCATCGGGCAACTCGACCCAATCAAGCCTGCGCTTTGTCCAGATATGCGCGGTCAGCGGGATCGCAGCAATATCATCCAACGAACCGCCCTTAATCGTCACCAGACCGGGGCGATTGGAGCCTGCATGAAACACCCGGGTTCCGCATTTTGGACAGAAATAGCACGATGTCGTATTCCCGCTATCAGTTGTTCTTGTCCATTCGCGCAGCTCGCCCTCAATCGTCAACGCGTTGCGAAAAACAGGAACCGAAATGCCAAAGGCGCTGGCCGATTGTTTCTGGCATTCGCGGCAGTGACAGGCATATCCGGAAAGCGCATTGGCAGCGATCTCATAGCGAACCGCGCCGCATTGGCATCCGCCTGTATAACTCACCTCTTCGCCAATCCCTTTTGCTTCAACCGCCACAGCGCCGTTTCCACGCGGTCTTGGCCAAAGAAGGGCTCTCCATCGATGACCAAAGTCGGAACGCCCCAATGCCCCGCTGCCTCAAGCGCATCCTGATTGGTGGCGATTTCGGCATCTAAAGCTTCGGCTTCGCTGGCCACTTCTGCGTCCAGCTCCGCGAGATTTAAGCCCGCCCGGTCCGCGGCTCCTGCCAAATGATCGCCCTCATCCCAGCCATCGACTTCGCCTGAAAAGATGATCCGCGAAACTTCATATGCAAAGGCAAGCCCCTTGCCCCGGCGGCTCGCTGCTTGGCCCAATCGGCACACTCGGCGAATAAGCGGCTGTTCTTTGGCGATCTCGCGCGTGGTTAAATCCTGCACCACAGGATCAGGGCGCGGCCAGCGATAGGGTATGCCAAGCTGCTGAGCAGCGCGGAACGAATCCATCAGGATATAGCGCGGGGCCGCTGGGTTCCCGGTAAACAAAATATCCGGATCACGCACAGCAATCGGCCAGACAGTGCGCAGGGAGATATCTAGGTCATATTCCTTAGCCATGGCGCGGTATCGGCCAATCGCGAGGTAGGAATAGGGCGAACGGAAGCTGAAAAACAGATCGGCGGTTAGTGTCATGGCTGTCACTTTACACAACCGTCATCCCAGCGAAAGCTGGGATCGTTGACGGCACCCGATTTCAGCTTTCGCTGGAATGACCGTGTCAGCGGAAAAAACACTGCGTTCCCGAATACAGCATCGACACGGCATCTCCTTCCACAAATCCGCCGATTGCATCGCCAAGGGAAAATTCCTCACCCAATGTGCTGTCCGGGATTGCAAGGTAGCCATCTGTAGCTTCCAAATCCGCGCGCGAGGTGCCCAATTGTGTATCGCTTTGAAGCGAGATGGGCACAACTGGCGCTGCATCGCCTTCACGCGGCATTTGCCAAAGCCATCCAACCAGAACCCCATTTTGGAAATTTAGAGTCAGACCGCCAGCAAAATCAGAGGAAGCCATTGGCCCAGCGCCGCATTCATCATTGCTGGCCGTGCGCACTGGATCACCCAATAACTTTGTCGTCGACCCAATCGCTTCGTTTTGGCCAGCTCCAAAAAAGAAACCTTCCGCGCCTGCTTTTAGCCCTTTGCCATTGAGTAGGATTTCATCCTCAACCTCCGGATTGGGCGCGGTAAGACCTTTCGCTTCGCGTTCTGATGGGCTTGGCACATCATTTCCGCCGCACGCAGTTAGACACAGCAATCCTGCGATAAGAGCTACACTGCGCATTTGTATTTTCAATTCTTCGACAGCCATGGCGTTCGCAAACTCCAGAAAATGATATCGACGTTCAACCGACCAACCGCGTAGTCTTCGAATTCTTCACGCGTGAATTTGGAGCCGGTTTCAGGGTTGGTGTACGTCAACGTAGGGCCTTGTACAGCCATTGCGACAACTGGAAGATCTGCTCCAAACTTCTCAAGAAACTGATAGGCATTCTTTTCCTGCGCCTTGCGATATGGAATGATATCTGGGCCGCCCATGCCAATGCTTTGCGCTGTACCAAGCTCGAACAATCGGCTCATATACTGCCGGCCATTGTCCCATTCACAAGGCCAGAAATTTACATATTGGACGACAAGCGAATGATCAAAGGCAGCCCGAGCAGTGCGGAGGTTTTCCATCTGCGCATCGAAGTAAATGTCGCATGAGAAACCTTCAGGAGCGCCGTCTCCTTGCAAAACTTCGATCGCAGTCTCGGGTAGATTGATGCCATAGACCCGGCCGTCAAACCGCTCTCCTAAAGCTGTAAGCAAAGCTTGGAAGCGAGCACGCACCGCAGGGTTCCATTGTGCTGCGACCCAACCTGAACCCTTTGCCTTCCCTTCACCCGCATTATCTGATTGACGAACTAATCCGCCGCCATACTCGGATTCTGTCAGAATGTAGTCCGGCACATAACGGCTCTCTGGTAAGAAGAACCGGTCCTGAATTTGGATAAAAAGACGCTTGCCAAGACTTTCTGCGAGCGCCAATTCTCGCTCAATCTTCTCGAATTCGTATTGGCCTTTGCGCGGTTCAAGTCGGCGCCAATTGTAGATTACCTGAGCCCCCGAAATGTCGTCTCGAGACAGCAGATTTTTGTGGTTCTCTAACTCTGCACCGCCAATGAAGATAAAATGCTGAAGCTCTTCATCAACGATTTGCTCCGTGCGATCCTCGTCCGCGATTGGCTCTAAAGGTTCGGCGCAGGCGGCGACCGTTTGGCATGCGAGAATTGAAAGGCAATGGCCTACAAATCGAGCAAGGCGTCCCGAAAGCATCGATCACCCCTTCTTCAAGTGCCTCCGACCCAAAAGCTCAGCAATCTGCACGGCGTTCAGCGCTGCGCCCTTGCGCAGATTGTCGGAAACACACCACAGCGTGATCCCATTTTCAACGGTCGGATCATCACGCACACGGCTGATGTAAGTTGCCCCATCACCCGCGCTTTCGACTGGAGTGACATATCCTTCATCTTCGCGCTTATCGACCAGCATAATGCCGGGCGCCTCGCGCAAGATGTCGGTGGCCTGCTCAGCAGAGAGCTCATTTTCGAACTCAATATTCACTGCCTCGGAATGGCCAACAAACACGGGCACGCGCACGCAGGTTGCATTGAGCTTGATTTTAGGATCGAGGATTTTCTTCGTCTCGACCATCATCTTCCATTCTTCCTTCGTCGATCCATCATCGAGGAAGACGTCGATATGGGGGATGACGTTGAAAGCGATCTGTTTGGTGAAGGTCGCCGGCTCTACCGGATCGCCAACAAAAATAGCGCGGGATTGTTCGAACAATTCGTCCATGCCCGCTTTGCCTGCACCCGATACCGATTGGTAAGTGGAGACCACCACCCGCTTGATCGTCGCAGCCTTGTGCAACGGGGCAAGCGCCACAACAAGCTGAGCGGTGGAGCAATTGGGGTTAGCGATGATGTTGCGCTTGGTGTAATCGTCGATCGCATCCGGGTTCACCTCGGGCACGATCAATGGAACGTCTGGCTCCATCCGGTAGAGTGAGGAATTGTCGATGACAACGCAGCCAGCCGCCGCTGCTTTGGGCGCGTATTCCTTGGCGGGGCCTGATCCAGCGGAGAACAAAGCAATGTCCCATCCGGCCCAGTCGAAATGCTCAATATTTCTGCATTTGAGCATCTTACGTGTATCGCCGAACTCCACTTCAGTCCCTTGGCTGCGCGATGAGGCCACCGCTGCGACGTCGTCACAGGGAAACTCACGTTCCGCCAAAACCTGCATCATTTCGCGCCCGACATTTCCGGTCGCACCGACGACTGCTACGCGGTAGCCCAATGTTCAATCCTTCCAATTCTTTGTCTTCGCGCGTGCCGATATAGGTTTGTACAGTCTGCGCAACCAAGTTGTGCAGGTTGGCGTGAAAGGGACGCTTTCAGTGCCGCGATTACTCGGGCGGCGTAACACCATGACTTTCCAGAAAACGAAACATCGTGTTCCACAGATGCGGTGAGATATTCTCGCCTGCCACGCGGTGCGTGTAGCCGGGATAAAGCATCATTTCGAACGGCACATTGCCTTCTTGCAGCACGCTGATTAGCTCGGATGAGTTTTCGAACACCACATTGTCATCCGCCATGCCGTGGATCAGCAGCAAAGGATCGCTGATTTTCGTGGCATCAGGAATAGCGCTGGCTTTGTCATAAGCGTCCTGTACCTTGCGAGGGTCCCCCATAAAGCGCTCGGTGTAATGCGTGTCATACAGCTCCCATTTGGTCACTGGCGCACCGGAAATGCCAGCGGCATACAAACCTGGATCAGCCTGCAACTGCTTGAGCGTCATATACCCGCCATAAGACCAGCCATAAATCGCAAGCTTATCCGGATCGACGAAATCGAGTGTCTTTAGGAACTCAGCGCCGGTCTTTTGATCGCGAACTTCCACCCCTCCCATGGCGCGGTAGAGCGGTTGTTCAAAATCCACCCCGCGATTGGCTGTGCCCCGGTTATCAAGCGCGAAGTAGATATAGCCTTTATCAACCACAGCCTGCGCCAGCGCGCCTTGCCAGCCCTTGTCCACGATCTGCGGACCGGGGCCGGAGTAGTGGTAGTAGAAGACGGGGTATTTCTTACCCTCCTCCATCTCAGGTTTCAGCATCATCCAATGGAGCGGCGTGCCGTCTTCGGCGGGGATTGTCCCGTATTCCGGCGTTACATGGCTTGCAAGAAACGGTGTGTAGGGATGATCGGCATCCAGCGCGTTCTCTTCGACCCAAGTCAAGCGCTTACCGCTTTCATTGGCGAGGTAGCTTTGGGTGGGCTGGTTTGTGGCAGACCTTGTAATGAGCAACGTTTTGCCAGTTCGATCCATCATTGCATCATTGGTGAACCCATCCTCGGTCACCTGCATTGGGCGCTTATCCGTACTCATAGTCGGGCCAGAGGCATAGACATGCTGTTCCAGCACGCCTTTCACACCGCGCCAATACACGGTGAGCAATTCTTCATCCACGCCGACCAATTCGGTGACCGGTTCATCACCCGTTGTCATTTGCATCCATTGGCCATCAACGAGGGCATAAAGCTGTCCCACGCCACTGCGTTCCGACCACCAGATAAGATTGCCGTCTTTCAAAAAGCGGTAATTGTCGGATAGGTTGATCCAATAATCCTCCCGCGCGGCTTCTTCGGTGAACCAAACCTCGCTTGCACCCGTTGCCGGATCGACTTTGAGCATATCAAGCACGGTCTGCTCGCGGTTCTGGCGCTGGACATAAAGCGATCCATTAGGCGCCCAGTCGACCCGCGCGACGTATATGTCGGTTTTCTCCCCGAGATCGACTTTCACCCGGTTCCCGCCATCAGGATCCATAACGAAAAGTTCGACGATCGCATTGTCTGATCCTGCGACCGGATAGCGCTGATCGAACACCTTGGTGCCGGTTGCGCCAATCGCTGCGCGGGTCACAATACCGACAGGGCTTTCATCGGTGCGTTGAACGACAAGGCGACTATCATCGGGTGACCACCAATATCCCGTCAGTCGGCCCATTTCCTCCTGCGCGACAAATTCCGCCTCGCCCCAACGGATTGTATCGTCTTCCTTCGGGGTGACCGGCGCAGCTTCCGCGCCAACTTTGCCAACCCACAATTGGCGCTTGCGCACAAAGGAGACGTACCCGCCTTCGCTCGAAAGCCTGGGGTTCAGTTCGCTCTCGTCAGTGTCAGTCAGCCGCGTGACCGTTCCGTCCAGTTTGGCAAGATACAGATCCCCATCCAGCGGCACCAACACACCCGAACCATCGCTTGCCCATTGATAGCTGATAATGCCTTTAAGATTGCCAATACGAGCGCGTTCGCGCTGCATTTTCTCGTCTTCAGAAAGCTCGCGGCCTGTGCCCAGCTTCTCGCTATCCACCAGCATCCGCCATTCCTGCGTAGCGATTTCAAAGCCCCACAAATCATAGCGCTCGCGGTCATGCTCGCGATTGCGCAGCAGGGTGAGAAATTTGCCATCGGGCGAGAATTTCGTCTGGCGCGGCGCGGGGCCGTTCAAGGACGGCGAGGCAAAGACGCGCTCGAATGTGAGATCAGGTTTGTCGGTCATCGTGTCATCGCCCGCAGTAGCTGGAGCGGTGATGAAAGCTGCTGCGGCGGCGAGGAGTGACAAACGCATTTCAAGGATGGTCCCTTAAGTTTCTTCGTCTGCGTTCCTCGCAATGACAATCGGAATTGGCAAGAGCGCATACAAAAAAAGGGCGGCCATGCTTATGACCGCCCTCTCAATATCTCGTTTATGAGAACGCTTACGCCTTGGGCGCATTCTCGCGGCGTTCCGCGATACGAGCGCGTTTACCGGTACGGCCGCGCAGATAGTAAAGCTTTGCACGACGCACCACGCCGCGACGGACCACGGTGATGCTGTCAACGATGGGCGCGTATAGAGGGAACACCCGTTCCACACCTTCGCCAAAGCTCATTTTGCGAACGGTGAAGTTGGAGTTGATGCTGCGGTTTGAGCGCGCAATCACAACGCCTTCAAAGTTCTGGATCCGCTCACGCGAGCCCTCAATAACTTTCACGCCAACGCGAACAGTATCGCCGGCCTGAAATTCAGGAATATCTTTGTTTGCTTTGCCGATTTCTTCGGCTTCAATTTGCTGGATCAGGTTCACTGGTCCGGTTCCTTATCTTTTCGCCGCGCGCAAGAGGCAGACTGGTCCCGAACGCTCTCATAGCGTTCCCAAAGGTCCGGTCTGCGTAACCGAGTGATCTCTTGTGACTTGGCTTTGCGCCAAGCCGCAATCTTCGCATGATCCCCCGATCGCAGCACTTCGGGGATCGTGCGCCCTTCCCATGCCTGAGGTCGGGTGTATTGCGGGTATTCGAGAAGGCCGTCCTCGAACGACTCCTCGGTCCCGCTAGAAGCCGCGCCCATTACGCCGGGAAGCAGCCGAATGCAAGCATCAAGTATCGCGAGCGCCGCCGGTTCTCCGCCGGACAGAACAATATCGGCGAGGGAGACTTGTTCGATCTGAGGACGCGCTTCGAACAGCCGCTCGTCAAAGCCTTCAAAACGACCGCAGATCAGGGTGACGCCGGGGCCTGCCGCAAGTTCGCGAATGCGCGCCTGCGTGATGGGTTTCCCGCGCGGGGTCATGGCAAGCACAGGAACCTGTGCCTCCCCTCTTTTAAGGGAGGGGATTGAGGGGTGGGTGTCCGAGGGCGCGGGGTGGGTGTGCGACGTATCGGCCAGTGGAGCCCCCACCCCCGGCTCCTCCCCGTTAGGGAGGGGAGATGAGACCGAGTCGAGCGCCCGCGCCATCACATCAGCCTTAAGCACCATCCCCGCCCCGCCCCCTGCGGGCGTGTCATCAACAGTGCGATGCTTGTCAGTGGTAAAGTCACGCGGATTGACTGTGGCAAGCGACCAATCCCCCCGCTCAAGCGCTTTGCCAGCGAGAGATGTCCCGAGAAGCCCGGGAAACATCTCTGGGTAGAGTGTGAGGACGGTGGCAGCAAAGGTCATAGGTCTATCCATGCGCCAGCTTTGAGAGCATCCGCAATCTGGCCAAGACTGACTTCCTTTCTTTGTACTCCTTGACCACGATCCGAATGCCCCGTGAGCCAAAATGCAACGAACCAGCCGATAATAGGCATAGCCACCCATCTCGTGGCGAGAGTTCGCCTTTGAGGCGCTATCTCGTGCCATGGCCAACTTAACACCTGTGGCCCATAGCGATCTTCAAGCAAAGCGATCATCTGGTCCATAGCCCCCTCGTCCGGATCGAAATCGTCGCCCAGCACACTGTGCTCATTTGCAGACCTAAAGCCGAGCCTTTCTCGAACGACCCAGATGACGTATGCTAAAGCATCGTCAGTCGCTGGGGGAGCATCAACTCCCACCCCAATTTACCCCATCCTTCGCCCTCGTATCGACATTAAGCCCGAACACATCAGGCCGCGAATAGTGCCCATCGGTGTCTAAACTCGCCAGGCCCTGCCCGATCTCCATTAAGTCCAGCTCAGCATGCAATATCTCTTCGCCCTCACCCGCCTCAGCCAAAACCCGCGCATCGGGCGCGATGATCATTGAGCCACCTTTGTTCAAAACATCGCCCTTAATCGCTTCGAACAGCTCTTTGGCGTCATCTGAGCCGCCTACTCGCTCCAAACCATCGAACAGATCATCGCGGTGCTGCACCAGACCTGCGGCGAGGACAAAGCACCGCCCCTCCATCGCATAGTGCCGGCTCGCCAGCGCATATTCCTCGCGCACAGTGGGCCAAGCCGCGACATGCACCGCCTCGCCAAGATTGTGCATCGCGGCGCGCGCGAGTGGCATCCAGTGTTCCCAGCAGATAAGGTTGCCCGCTCTGCCCCATTCGGCCTCATGCACGCCCAAAGTCGAGCCATCGCCGCGCATCCAGATCAGCCGTTCGCCATGGGTGGGCACCAGCTTGCGGTGGTCGAGCGGCGGAAGGCCGGGGCGGAAAAGCAATTGGTTGTTGCAAAGGCTTGAACGAACCCGCTCATGCGCGCCGATTGAGATACACGCCCCGCTTTCATCGCACAATTCTTGCAAGGGAAGTAGCCGTTCATCCCCCGGCACAATCGCGTTGTCGAGCATAATCTGGTGGAGCGCCTTGGTCCCCGGATGATCCCACAGCGCAGCACCGGGAGCCTCATCGAGCCACAGCGGATAGCCCCCCAAAAAGGTCTCCCCAAACGCCACAAACCGCGCGCCTGCATCAATGGCTTCACGCGCTAGGCGGGTGGCTTTTTCAATTCCACCTGAACAATCAAGTGGAATGGGAGCCGCTTGGCAGATGGCGACGGGGAGATTGGTCATTTTCGCTTGAACAGCCCCCACACCGCTTGCCAAAACCGTGCTTCCAACACCATGAGTTTCGCGATCCATTCGGGCATCGCAAAGTCGCGTTCTAAATCCTTGGCACTCGCGCCCTTCCGATACACGGCACTCAGCACCTTCCAGAGCACCCAGCCTTCAAACGCGAGTACAAACACGATCATCGCATTGCGGGCTGCTGAAAGCTCTCCGATGATAAATTGATTGGCATCTGGCACGATAAAACTGGCCGCAAACAGGCCAATCCCGGCAATGGCAAGGCACCTTAAAAGCTTGGCTTTGAGAGCCAGATCGCTGGTGAACAGCGCAAAGTAGACAAGCGGCATAAGCAGGCACAGATCGACCAGTGCAACCCATTCCGCGCGGGGGTTCTCTGTCCAATCAAGTGACATAGCGAAGGCCCATTCGATCGCGATTGCGATGGGCAAGACGATTAGGAAAAACCACTTCTCATTGGGTTTTGTAATTGCGAATGCCATGACCAATCATCCTTTCGATGCTTGGCTTTAGTCTTCGGCGAAAGCGGCTGCAATCACAAGTCTTTGTGCATCCCATTCGATCACGGCGGCCTTTGTCATCGGCACCATAAAGGTTTTTTGACCCTTGGCAGGCGGCGGGTCCCGGGTAATTTCGATGATGTCGGTCGCGCCGTAATTTTGGACGGCCAGAACGGTGCCAATGGCCTCGCCCGCATCGGTGACCACTTTCAGCCCAATAAGGTCCGCGTGGTAGTATTCATCTTCGCCCAAATCGGGAAAAGCCTCTCGCGCAACGCTCAGCACCGTTCCGCGCAGCTTTTCGGCTTCATTGCGGTTTGAAACGCCCGAAAAACGCGCAACAGCGCCGCCTTTGTTATCAGAGCGAATTTTGGTGAGTTTCAAAGTGCGGCCATCGCTTTTGGCATTCAAGCTCTTGTGTTGGGAGAGCGCTTCCACGCCCTCCCCGAACAATTTGAGGCGCACTTCGCCCGCTACCCCATGCGCGCCGGTTATGGCGGCGAGTTCGATGGGATCTTTGCTCACTTTGCCGGCCACTACGATGCGAACCGCTCGTGCTGAGCTTGTCGAAGCGCGAGAGCGGCTTTCGCCCACCCTTCGACCGGCTCATAATGAGCGAAAGCCAACATGAGGTACTTAGTCCTCTGCCTTTTCTTCGCCAGCATCCTCAGCAGAATCTTCCTCGGTTGGTGCTTCTTCAGCTGCAGCTTCCTCGGCGGGAGCTTCTTCGGATGCTGTCTCTTCTGCTGCCGCTTCTTCGGTTGCAGCTTCTTCTGTGGCTGCTTCTTCTTCAGCCGCTTTTGCTGCTTCTTCAGCTTCTTCAGCTTCTTTCAGCTTTTCCGCTTTCTCTTCAGCGCGCTCAACAGCTTTCTCGCCGGGCTTGCCCTTATTGGGGTTGTTGCGAGCTTCACGCTCTTTGATGCCAGCTGCATCAAGGAAACGCAGAACACGGTCAGAAGGCTGTGCGCCAACGCCAAGCCAATAGCGCGCGCGGTCTTCGTTCAGCGTCACGCGCTTTTCGTCATCTTTGGCAAGCAGCGGGTTGTATGTACCGATCTGCTCCAAATACTTACCATCACGTGGTGCGCGGCTGTCAGCTGCGACGATGCGGTAATAAGGACGCTTTTTCGCGCCACCACGAGAGAGCCTCAATGCAATTGCCATAATTATCTACCTTTCAAAAATACGTATCTGTTTTGGTTCGTAAAAATCATTTTTTGGGTTTGCCGCCTAGGCCGGGGAGACCAGGCGGCAATCCGCCCCCACCAGGACCGCCAAGTCCCGGGAGTCCGCCAGAGGGCATGCCTCCGCCCGGGCCACCCATACCGCCCATCGGACCGCCTGCACCTCCGCCGCCAAACATGGCAGCAAGCCCTTTCAAGCCGCCCATTTTCTTAATTTGCTTCATCGCGCGGCCCATTTCCTGATGCATTTTAAGCACCTTATTGACCGTCTGCACGTCTGTACCGCTACCCGCTGCCACACGCTTTTTGCGCTTAGCATTCATCACACCGGGATTGGCGCGTTCTTTGGCTGTCATTGACGAGATGATCGCATCCATATGGACAAGCACTTTGTCGTCCATATTGGACGCGGCCATTGCAGCTTTTGCTTTTTTCATGCCCGGCATCATGCCAGCGAGCGCGCCCAGCCCGCCCATATTGTGCATTTGCTTTAACTGCATGCGCAAATCGTTGAGGTCGAATTTGCCTTTCTCAAAATTGCGAGCAAGCTCTTCGGCTTCCTCTTCTTTGATATTGGCAGCGGCTTTTTCGACAAGGCTGACAACATCGCCCATGCCGAGGATACGATCAGCAACGCTGGAGGGGCGGAACGCTTCGATCTGGTCGAGTTTCTCGCCTGTGCCTGCAAATTTGATCGGCTTGCCTGTGACAGCACGCATGGACAGAGCCGCACCGCCGCGCGCATCGCCATCCATCCGGGTCAGCACAACGCCTGTCAGCGGCACTTCGTTGGTGAAGCTTTGGGCGACGTTCACCGCATCTTGGCCGGTAAGCGAGTCGACAACGAGCAGCACTTCGGTCGGCGCCGAGACGCCTGAGACAGCTTTCATCTCGGCCATCAAAGCTTCATCAACATGCAGACGACCAGCGGTGTCGAGCAGGAGCACGTCGAAATTCTGAAGCTTGGCTGATTCCATCGCACGTCGCGCGATATCAACGGGCTGTTGGCCGGCAACAATCGGTAAAGTCGCGACATCAACCTGCTCACCCAAAACAGCGAGCTGTTCTTGCGCGGCAGGGCGATTGACATCGAGCGATGCCATCATCGCTTTCTTGCCGTGCTTTTCGCGCAGCATTTTGCCGAGTTTCGCCGTGGTGGTCGTTTTACCCGAGCCTTGCAGACCGACCATCATGATGACGACAGGCGGCTTTACATCGAGCGTAAGGCCTTCCGATCCGCCATCGCTGTCTTCCCCCCCAAGCGTCGCGATCAACTCGTCATGGACGATCTTGATGACCTGCTGGCCGGGTTTAACCGATTTGAGGACCTCTTGGCCGACGGCTTTTTCGGTGACCTTGTCAATAAAGCGGCGAGCCACTGGCAGCGCAACATCCGCTTCAAGCAATGCGACGCGCACTTCGCGCATGGCATCGCGCACGTCTTGCTCCTTTAGAGCGCCGCGGCCTTTGAGCTTATCAAAGACGCCGCCAAGGCGGTCGGACAGATTGTCAAACATCGTCTTCAAACTCCTATTTCCGGCCAATGGACCGAAATAAACGCGCAAAACGCCGGCGGACGAAACCTCGTCGGCCAGCGTGCGAAGCAAAATACTCCGGCTTTGTAATTCAATCCATTTTTCTGGATTTCCGCCCAAACGGAAAAGCCAGTAAAATGGTGGAGCCTAGCGGGATCGAACCGCTGACCTCAACACTGCCAGTGTTGCGCTCTCCCAGCTGAGCTAAGGCCCCTTACCACTTTGCGAACCAAAACCTTTGGTTCACCCTCACTCTCGTGAAGGAGCCGCGCGCTTATGGCCGCTCCTTCAAAAAAGCAAGAAAATTTAGCTGTCATCGTCCCCGTCATCGTCACCTTTGCCTTTGGTAACGCCGAGGTCTTCATCGCCGCCAAGATCAACATCACTGTCAGGTGTGTTTTCGCTTTCGTCGATATCGCCGATATCATCCAGCTCATCATCACCGCCCAGATCGCTGTCTGCTTCGCCGTCTTTCTTCTTCTTATCGTCAGCTTCAAACGGGATCGGCTGCTTCGATTTCAGCACTGGCTCGGGATACCATTGGTGTCCATTGGGGCTCGTGACGGGGTTATCATTGCCCAAATCATAAAAGCGCTCGCCCGTTTGTGGGCATGTGCGCTTGGTTCCCCATTCTGGTTTTGGCATTGGTGTTGTTTCCTCAAAAAATGGCAAAGCGCCCATTGGTCATCCGGCGCAAATAACATTGGCGTTGTGGACAGTGGAATCAAGCCACACAATCAAACGCGGCGCGCCTTGCCAGATGGCAATGCCGCTGTCAAAAGCCCAGCCCGCAATGCCAGCCCACACTTTCTCCTCCTCCGCCCCGCTGAAAGGCTCAATCCGCGTTCCCGGCGACAAGTCGATCAGCCACCGCTCTTTGATGTTTGCAGGGCTCGCCGTCGGTAGAAGCCGGATCGAAGGGTTGCTCGAAGGCGAAGATGTGCTCGCAACGGCCGCAGCGATGCGGCAATTGGGTGCGCATATTGAGCGGTCGGATATTGGCATATGGCACGTCGATGGTGCAGGCGTTGGCAGCTTGCTTGAGCCCAAATCCGCGATTGAAATGGGCAATTCGGGCACGTCGACGCGGTTGTTGATGGGGTTACTTGCGACCCACGCGATCACTGCCACGTTTACGGGGGATGCAAGCTTGTCATCGCGCCCGATGAAACGCGTGATCGATCCCTTAAGCGAGATGGGTGCGCATTTTGAAGCCTCGAGAGGTGGTACTTTGCCATTGATGATGCGCGGGGCAAACCCGCCCATTCCGATCACCTACCGCCTGCCCATGGCCAGCGCGCAGGTGAAAAGCGCCGTGCTGCTGGCCGGGCTTAACACACCGGGCATCACGCGCGTTGTTGAACCCGTGCCGACCCGCGATCACACCGAGCGGATGCTCAAAGGGTTTGGCGTTGGTCTGGAGTTTGGCGAAGAAAACGGCGAACGAACTATCGCCTTGCGCGGCGAAGTGGACTTGAACCCTTGCGATGTGATGGTGCCGGGCGATCCATCATCGGCTGCGTTCTTTATCGTTGCCGCGTTGATAATACCGGGAAGCGACCTGATAATAGAGAATGTCGGTCTAAACCCCACTCGATCCGGCATTATCACCGTGCTGCGACAAATCGGCGGATCCATCGAAGAATTGAACGCACGCGAAGTGGGCGGAGAGCCCGTTGCAGATTTGCGCGTGAGGCATTCGCCCCTCACGGGCATCGACGTCGATCCCGCGATTGTCCCGAGTATGGTGGATGAATTTCCCGTATTGTTTGTCGCCGCAGCCCTAGCCCAAGGGATAACTCGCACGACAGGCCTCGACGAATTGCGCGTCAAGGAAAGCGACCGGATAGCGGTCATGGCGAATGCGCTCACATTGGTGGGAGCAAAGGTCGAAGAACACGAGGACGGCCTTACTATTTATGGAAGAGGAGGCGATCCCCTTCCCGGAACGCCCGAAGGCGCACAGGTTGAAACACGCCTTGACCACCGTATTGCGATGAGCATGGCGGTGGCGGGGCTTGTCAGTGCAAATGGGGTGACAATCGACGACACTTCACCGATCGCAACGAGCTTTCCGGGCTTTACGGACCTTTTGACTGGCGCAGCAGTGTGACCGAAACACTCGACATTTATTCGTTGATTGGCTTTTTCGGCACCGCCTGCATTATCAGCGCCTATGCGTATCTGACGCTCAACGACGCACCCAATCCTTACATCCTGCATGGCACCAATTTGACAGGCGCCGCACTCTTAACGGTTTCACTCTTGGTCCACACCAATTGGCCGAGCCTCGTGCTGGAGGGGTTTTGGGCCGCGATTGCGATTGTCGGACTTGTGAAAGCCGCTCGCAAAAGCACGCTGGATGATGCTACATCGGGTGCATGACCGCGCGTGCCCGTAATCGTCGAATTATCGCAGCTTTGTTGCTGTATGGATTTGCGGTGGGTTCAGTGCTCTATTGGCGCGATGGAGCATTTGATCCGGTGATGCTGGCGATCAATCTCGGGCTTGCGAGTCTTGGCCTCCTCCTGCTGCATTTCAAATGGCGTTCCAAGAAACCTCGCATTTCCCCATCAAAGGCAAAGGATATTTTCTCGTGATCATCGCGGTTGATGGCCCCACTGCATCAGGCAAAGGCACCTTGGCTAAGCAATTGGCCGCGCATTTCGGTGTGCCGCATCTTGATACGGGCCTGCTTTACCGCGCAGTTGGAAGGCAAGTGGAATTGAATGGCGGCGATCCTGACAACGCAGATGACGCCTTGGCCGCCTGCGATTTTAGCGATGACTTGCTGGATGATCCGGTTTTGAGAAACGAGGCCACGGGAGGATTTGCTAGCCGAGTGTCGGTGCACTCTAAAGTGCGCCAAAATCTGTTTGACCGACAACGTGCTTTTGCAACGCAAGATGGTGGTGCTGTGCTTGATGGGCGGGATATCGGCACTGTCATTGCGCCTGATGCGAACGTCAAACTTTTTATCACAGCTGGCGTTGAAGAACGAGCACGCCGGCGCTGGCTTGAAGTTCAGGCACGCGGAGTGGATGCTCAACTCGCCGATATCGAGGCAAACATCGCCCGGCGCGATGCGCGCGATATGAACCGGACAGATGCACCGCTTAAACCAGCAGCAGATGCCCTCGTGATTGATACGACCGCATTCAACAAAGAACAGGCTTTTGAAGCCGTGCTGGAGGCGGTTGAGCAGGCCCTCGCCTAAATCTGATCAACCCTGAAATCGCTTGCTTTCCGGGCCGCTTTAGCCTAGGCGCGCGCCCGTTCTCGCAGTCTTTTTCCGATTGATAGAACCTTCATGGCACGCATTCGGCTCCATGGAGAGGTCGGCCTCTTGCCCTGTTAGCCCCCGCAATGGTGCGTGGGAGACAGTTTAAGACCCCGGAAAAACCGGTGGCCGGTAGCAAAACGAAAACAGGATACGCCACACTTATGGCATCTGCAGCTAACCCCACGCGCGACGATTTCGAAGCGCTCCTTAACGAACAACTTGGCGGCGCAGGCGAAGACGGATTTGAAGGCCGTGTCGTCATGGGCACCGTCACAACCATCGAAAACGGCTATGCCGTCATCGATGTGGGCCTAAAATCAGAAGGCCGCATTTCCTTAAAAGAATTCAGCCGCGGCGAAGACGACCATGGCCTGACTGTAGGCGGCGAAGTCGAAGTCTATGTCGATCGCGTCGAAAACGCTGATGGCGAAGCAATGCTCAGCCGCGACCGCGCACGCCGCGAAGCTGCTTGGGACAAGCTCGAAAACGAATTTGGAGAAAGCGCACGCGTCGAAGGCCGCATCTTTGGCCGTGTCAAAGGCGGCTTCACTGTCGATCTGGATGGCGCTGTTGCGTTTCTTCCCGGCTCTCAGGTTGATATCCGCCCGGTTCGCGATGTCGCTCCCCTCATGGAAGTGCCGCAGCCTTTCCAAATCCTCAAAATGGACCGCCGCCGCGGCAATATTGTTGTCTCACGCCGTGCCGTTCTTGAAGAAACACGCGCAGAACAGCGCAGCGAACTGATCGACAAACTGGCCGAAGGTCAGGTTATCGATGGTGTCGTTAAAAACATCACCGACTACGGTGCGTTCGTTGATCTGGGCGGCATTGATGGCCTGCTGCACGTCACCGACATGAGCTATAAGCGCGTCAATCACCCAAGCGAAGTGATTGCCATTGGCGACACCGTGACGGTGCAGATCGTGCGCATCAACTCTGAAACTCAGCGCATCAGCCTTGGTATGAAGCAGCTCGAAAGCGATCCATGGGATGGCGTGGCTGCGAAATACCCAGTGGGCGCGAAGCTTTCTGGACAGGTTACCAACATCACCGAATATGGTGCATTTGTTGAAATCGAAGCCGGTATCGAGGGGCTTGTCCACGTTTCAGAGATGAGCTGGACGAAAAAGAACGTGCACCCTGGCAAAATCGTTTCGACCAGCCAGGAAGTTGATGTCATTGTTCTGGAAGTCGATAGCGAAAAGCGTCGCATTTCGCTCGGCCTCAAACAGGCCCAGCGCAATCCATGGGACGAGTTCGCAGAGAAATTCCCTGTGGGCGCGGAAGTCAACGGCGAAGTCAAGAACGCGACCGAGTTTGGTCTGTTCATCGGCCTCGATGGCGATGTCGATGGCATGGTCCACATGTCAGATATCGCATGGGGTATCTCAGGCGAAGACGCTTTGGCACTCCACCGCAAGGGTGAAGAAGTCAAAGCTGTCGTGCTTGATGTCGACGTCGAAAAAGAACGCATCAGCCTCGGTATGAAGCAGCTTGAGAAAGGCGCACCGTCCGCAGAAGGCGCTGACAGCAGCGCGCTGCGCAAAGGTCAGACTGTCACAGTCACCGTACTGGAAGTCCGCGATGGTGGGCTTGAAGTACAGGTTGGCGATGATGGCGCAACCGGCTTCATCAAGCGTTCTGATCTTGGCCGTGACCGCGACGAACAGCGTCCAGACCGTTTCCAGGTTGGCGCAAAGGTCGATGCGATGGTCACTGGTTTCGACCGCTCGAAAAAGCCAAACTTCTCAATCAAAGCGCGTCAAATCTCCGAAGAGAAGGAAGCAGTGGCGCAGTTCGGTTCTTCCGACAGCGGCGCATCTTTGGGCGATATCCTGGGCGAAGCTCTCAAAAAGGGCGACGAGTAATCAGGCAGCTTGCCCATTCGGGTGAGCGAAAATGGTGCTGTTTTACGGGCACGATATCGCACTGATTGTACACAACAGAAGGCCCGATTGCTCAGAAGAGCGATCGGGCCTTTTCTATTACGCCTTCCAAGCGTATCTTCGCCTACATGCTAGAAGTTCACCAATTTCCGTGCCTGACCGACAATTACGGCTATCTGCTTCACAATTCCGTGACAGGAGAGACGGCTGCGATCGATACGCCTGATGCAAAAGAATATCTTCGTCAGGCAGCGAACAAGGGGTGGACCATCACCCATATCTGGAACACGCATTGGCACCCCGATCATGCGGGCGGCAACAAGGCCATTGTCGAGGCAACAGGCGCGCGTGTCCTCGCCCCCAAAGAGGTGGAGAGGCTCTCCTCAATCGACCGCATTGTTGGACATGGCGATGTGGTCAATCTGGGCAAACACCGCGCGGACGTGATTGACGTGTCAGGCCACACCAATGGTCATGTTGCGTTTCACATTGTCGAGGAAGGCATCGCATTTGTTGGCGATGCAGTTTTTGCACTGGGCTGTGGGCGCATGTTCGAAGGCGAGCCCAAGCAGTTCTGGGCCAGCCTGGACCGCATTCGCCGCCTGCCAACTGCAACGACGCTTTATTGCGCGCATGAATACACGCAGGCCAATGCGAAGTTCGCGATCCACGCAGATCCCGAAAACGAAGCGCTGCAAGACTACGTTGCTGAGATCGATGCGAAGCGTGCGAAGGGAGAATGGACCGTACCCACGGTTTTGAGCCGAGAATTGGCCACAAACCCGTTCTTGCGAGCAGACGATCCCTCGATCGTCGCGAAATGGGGAGGAAGCGCGCCGCATGAAACCTTTGCGGCTCTGCGGGCAGGTAAAGACAATTTCTAAATCCCTTATGCAGGCCCTGCGCGTCGAAGATCTGAGCGAAGACCTTTCAGGCGTTTCGCTTTCCGATATTCCCCTGCCAGAACGCAAGCATGGCGAGGTATTGATCACTGTTCGCACCGCATCGCTGAACTTTCCCGACCTTCTAATGACCAAGGGCAAGTATCAATTCAAACCCAATGCCCCGTTCACCAGCGGTTTGGAAGCAGCAGGTGAAGTCCTAGAAGCCGATCCCGATAGCCCCTTCAAACCCGGCGACCGAGTTATGGGCGGAAACAAGACAGGTGCGTTCGCCGAATTTGCAAGCCTGCCCGCAATCGGCCTCTCCCGCATTCCAGAGCCTCTGTCTTTTGCCGAAGGGGCTGCGATGGGCGCAGCCTATTCCACAGCATATACCGGCCTAGTCGAGCTGTGCGGCATGCAAGAAGGGCAATGGGTCCTCGTCCACGGAGCCTCTGGCGGCGTTGGGCTTGCGGCGGTTGATCTTGCCAAAGCCATGGGCGCGCGCGTGATTGCAGCAACCGGCATCGATGCCAAACGCAAACGGATAGAAGCGCTCTACGCCCCTGATGCCACAATCTTGGGTGAGGGCCGTTTTCGTGAAGCTGTATCAGACATAACAAACGGCGCGCTGTGCGATATCGTCTTCGATCCTGTTGGCGGCGATGTGTTTGATGAAAGCACTCGGTGTGTAGCGTTTGGCGGCAAACTGGCGGTGGTGGGCTTTACAAGCGGGCGAATTGCTGATGTTGCGACCAATATTCCGCTGATCAAGGGCTTTTCAGTCGTTGGCGTGCGCGCTGGAGAATACACAAGGCGCTTTCCAGAGCGTGGCAAAGCGATCAACGCTGTGATTGCTCAGCTGGCTCAAGCAGGGCGGATCACGCCAGCAATCGACAGAGTTCTTCCGTTATCGAACTGGCGAGAGGGTTTTGATGCGATGGCATCTCGCAAGCTTGTGGGAAAAGTGGTGTTTGAACCGGGAAAATAGAACCCAGAACGAAGAAAGGCGACCATCATGGCCGCCCTCCCCATAAAACCCATACCTCAACTCTTTAGAGCGAGGAGATAACCTGATCGGCCAAGGAACTGTCTGTTTCTTTGTCGTGCTTGTCAGCAATCAGAGCTGTCGAGGCTGCAGCGGCAGCTTCAACTGCTTTCGCGCGCACTTCAGCCAAAGCATCGCGCTCTGCGGCGGCGATCTTGTCTGCTGCCATGCGTTCGCGCCTCGCGACCATGCCTTCGCTGTCTGCCTTGGCTTTCGCGATGATAGCATCCGCTTCGCGGGTGGCACCGTCCATCATGGCTTCTGCATCTTTTTCAGCACCTGCGATCTTCGCGGCGTATTCATCGCGAAGAGCTTCGGCCTCTGCTCGCAAGCTCTTGGCTTCATCAAGCTGAGTTTTGATCTCGGCAATTTTGGCATCAAGTCCACCAGTGATCATCCCTGGAACTTTCTTCCAGATAAAGATCGCGATGAGCACACCCATTGCGAGCGAGACCCACTGATAGTCCTGCAGGAACAGCGCAGATGGGCCTTCTCTTGGAGCAAGACTGACCGAACTAAGGATCGCGAAGCTATTAACCATTGGCGAGCGCTTTCTTCACTGCTGAACGTGCAGTGCGTTTGTCGACTTTGGCACCAGTTAGCTTGATAACGATATCCTGCGCAGCTTCAGCAGCTACACCTTCAATCTCTGCCATGGCCGACGTGCGAGCTTCATCAATTCGCGCTTCGGCTTCAGCAAGCTTTTTATCCAAACCGGCCTGCGCCTTGTTCAGAACAGCCTCGGTGTTGGCGGCAGCTTTTGCCTTGGCATCAGCCAAAAGACCTTGGGCCGATGCACGATTTTCATTCTCGCGCACACGCCATGCCTCTTCTTGCTCATCAGCTGCATCACGCGCCGATTGCGCAGCGGCCAGATCATCAGCGATCTGTTTGTCACGCAAAGACACGGTGTCTAGGACCTTGGGCACCATGCCACGGCCAACAACGAAAAAGGTAATGCCGAAGAAAACCAGAAGCCAGAAGATCTGGCTGGAATAGGTTTCAAGCAGCTGGGCTATCTGAGGCATTGCGATACGCTCCGCGCGGGTGCCAAAGGAAAGCGCACGAGGCGCCTAAAGCGCCGCATCCGCGTGGTCCCAAGCGCTGGGATCACGCGATATGCAACGCCTATTAAATTAAGCAACGAAGATCAGGATCATCGACACAACAAAGGCGAGCAGGCCGAGAAGTTCGGCAGCCGCAAAGCCGATGAACAGGCGGCCCTGTTGGCCGTCTGCTGCACCAGGATTGCGCAGCGCGCTTTCGAGGAATGAACCAAAGACGTTACCAACGCCGATAGCAGCCATGCCTGCACCAATTGCAGCAAGACCAGCGCCGATGAGCTTTGCAGCTTCTACTTCCATTTGAAAACTCCTTAGAAAAAACTGGGAAAAAAGGTTTGTGTGAATCAGTGAAGGTGTTCGGCGTCGTTGATGTAAAGCGACGTCAAAAGCGCGAACACATAAGCCTGGATACCGGCCACAAGAATTTCGAGAGCGCTGATGCCAACCATCAGCGTGAAGCTTGGAATGCCGACCATAATGCCAAAGCCAGCGCCCGCATTCGTGCTGTCGATCACAAAACTGGCGAGAACTTTCAAAAGGACGTGGCCAGCCATCATGGCGACAAACAGACGCAGCGCGAGACTAAATGGGCGCACCAGGAACGAGATCAGCTCAATCGGAAAGATGATCGGAATCATCGGAAGCGGCGTGCCGTGGGGCACAAAGAGGCTGAAGAATTTGATGCCGTGCTTCCAAAAGCCCACGATCAAAACGATCGAAAAGCTGAGCACAGCAAACACACCTGTAACTGTGAAGTGGCTGGTGAATGTGAAAGGATGCACACCCACGAGGCCCAGCGGCAACAATCCGAGCAGGTTTCCGAACAGAATGAACATAAACAAAGTGAAGACGTAAGGCACATATTTGCGCCCTTCTTTGCCGATGTTTGCATCGAGCATATCATCGATAAAGCCCGTGAAGAATTCAACGGCCATCTGCCAGCGCCCAGGCACCAGCTCACGCTTCATCCCGCCAGCTACGAACACAACTAGCAAGATGGTCGTAATCGCCATCCACATGGTCGAATTGGTGAAAGCAATGTTGAAACCTGCAAGGTCCCACGAGTTCGAGCCAAACATTGGCTCAATCTCGAACTGCTTCATCGGGTCAACTTTGCCTTCTTCGGCTGCCACGCTGGTCAGTCCTTAAATTGACTTGCGAAAAAGCGTGCCCTTGGTGAAAGTCTAGCAGGATCTCGGGCTAAGCCGCATCGTCCACGTTAGTTTCAGGGCGCGCATTCGCGCTTATAACAATGTTCCTGAAAGCAACGACTATTCCGAGGAACAGCCCCACTAACAGACCCCATGGATTGGTGTTGGTCAGATAGCCAATGGCATAACCAATCACCACTCCCCCAAGAATTCCACCGATCAAATCTGCCAAAACGCGGCTGCCACTGCGATAGTTCGCATCAGAGCCTTTGACGCTTGGCTGATTGCGTTCCTCTTCGCGCTCGCGAGCAGCTTTTAGCCGCGCCTCGAGCGCATCAATTCGCGCATCTTCAGCGATGGGTTCTCGTGCGGGTTGTTCGTCGCTCATACGCGCCTTCCTAGGTGGGAGATCACACAAGCGCAACAAAAGGCCCCGCAAGAGGCGCGCACCCCTTAGAATCGGGTGTATCTCAAGTCAATGGCGCGCCGCGTTGCAGCGCAGCATTTATCGCGAGCTGTGTTGATAAGAATGCAATTAAGGGTCGTTTTGCTGCCCTCGTCAGCATCTTAATGCAGTGTTATGGGCAGCGCGGATCTCGCTCCGGCGGAGCGGCAGTACGAGTTTTCCACGTCCGGTCTGGCGCTTGATATTTCTCACCCGGTGCGGTGCGCATAATCGCCTGACAACCTGCAGTGAGCGCATATTCTTCAAGCGTCGCGCTGTTTTCTTGCGCTTTACGTGCATAGACCGCACGGCGTTTAATGTTGATATCATCCACCAATCGCTGAATCGCGGGGGTAGGAGATCCGACAATGCCGAGATAGCCGTCCACTTGCTCACCAATTTGCCCTGATGAGCGCGCGGCGGCATAGGCTGGATCGCGTTGAGCGTTCGCCGGAATGGCGATCGCAGTAATGGCAGCCGCGCTTGCAGCAAATGCTAATGTGGTGGTTCGAAGTGTACGTATCATAGTCTCAAGCCTTAGAAATGGCTGACATCAAAAGATATCAGCATTCTCCTCAATCGTTTGCTCGGCATCTTCTGCCAGCCGGTAAATCACCTCTTGCCGAATGTTGATATTGAGCTCGATCACGATGGGTTCGTCCGGTGCATCAATATTGATACATCCGGAAAGCCCGCCTGAAAGGCCCAAAGCGACAAGAATCGCCCATCCGGTTTTGCGTCTCATTACCCCGCCGCCCTTTATGTTTCGTCTTTGGGCTAAACCTTTGCCGAAAGCGCATGGCTGGGTCAATTTGTGTGTCGTCATAGACTTCCTTCGCTTTCGCGTACTTGAACGGCGGGTTCATCAGGCCGCCTTATAGCGTCTTCAACCGGTGCTGGAGCCCCGGGCGGAATATCATTTTCCGGCTCGGTTACAGGAATTTGCAATTCCAGTTGGCCATCTGATCCTGGCAATGTCCCCCTGTTCACAGGATCGCCCAACAAAGAAGGATCCCAGAAAGAACGCACCATTGTGGCAAGCTGATAGAAATTCTGAGAACGGACATTCACATTGAAGCGGATCGGCAGCTTTGCGATTTGCTTTGTAATAAAGTTTTGGCTGGTGCCCTCACCCTGCCGCACCCCGTCAAACGTCATATTGGTTATGATCTCACCTGCCAGATCGCCGTTCAAACCAATCTGCATTTGATTGTAGTCGAGGCTGCGCAGCGTCTGAAACGCATAATTGGCCATCGTTCCCATGTCCTCGTATGTCAGTTCTCCAACATAAGCGAGATTGCCACCAGGCGATCGAGAGGTAAGTTGACCGCCTTCGATCCTGCCATTGCCATTATCGTCAAAGATAACGGGTAACGTTCCGTCAAAAGTCCCCGTTGCACTTAAATTTGTGAGCTCAAGCTGCGCGATAAATTTTGCAGCATCCATGCCCACAATATCAAAGGTGTAGCGTTGCTCTCCCCCCTCGCCATAGAATGCTTGTGTGGGGCGCAAAACCAGCTCGCCGCCCATAAACGGCCAGCGGCCATCTGCTACCGATACCAATTCACCATCGGTTAGCGAATAGACAATCTTCCCTGCCAAAACCTCGATACCGGGATTGACGGAAGCAAGAGTGATTTCCTGATCAGGCTCGGTCGTCATGGCCAGCAGATCAGAGAAAACAATATCGCCGCTCAAACCCTCGACCGGGCCGAAGGCTGCGGCAAGGTCAAAGTCGCGCGTGCCGAATGTGCCGCTGCTTGTGATATCATCTTCGGTCCAGTTGATAACGCCCTCGCCTGTCACTGTACCTTCAGCAAAGGCGATGACACCCTGGGTGAGGTAAGTCAGATCACCCGGCTCAAGACCTTGGCCAAATGTCACTCCCGGAACATCTAAAAGAGCCTGCCCCACACCGCTGCCAAGATCATGCGTTATCGTGACAGCCGAAACCAATTGCCCGGTGCCGGGATGGCGTAAATCGGCATTGGCAGTGATATCGCTGCCAGCCAGAGTAAAGCGCGCGCCTTGGGCGCCCAACGGATAGAAACGGGCTTCTCCCTCAGTCCTCTCGCTTAGGGTGAGCACTCCATCATCAATGATGAGCTCGCTATCCTCATACCGCCAAGCGCCCGCCAATTCGGTCAGGTCAAGCGGCACCGGATCCAGCAAGGCGCTGCCCCCTTCAAAAGCGCCGCTCGCCAAGATAGCGCCATCGCCGGATAAATCGCCAGTGATGCTGGCAGCGGTTAAATCGATACCGCTGCCCGGATTGCCAATGCGAACGCTTACATCATTCAATTCAAAGGGCTCTGGAAAACGGATCGCACCGCCTGCGCTGGAAAGCGTGATGGGGCTGCCTCCCAATTCTCCCGTCAGTACAAGATTATTGGTCGCGATCCCTACGTTCAAGCTCTTGCCGTAGGTTAGCAAAGCAGGCGCACCCGGCTCTGGACACAGGTCGAGCCTTTGAGCCTGCAAAGCGAGATCATAAATCTCAAGCGATGCAAAACGCGCCGTGGTGCAATTGCGCCCAACAACTAGTGTCCCATCGCGGCCCCAAATGCCTGCGATCGGCAGAGTTAGGTCCGAAACGCTGCCACCGGGAATATTGCCGCTCGCTCGCACTATGCCGGTGAAATCAACATTTCCGCTGGCGCTTTGGCTCAGCTCAAGCCGCGGTATTGCAAGCCTGTTCACCCCTTCGGAATAGGGGTTCATGTTCGCACGCAAGGTCAAAGCACCGCGCCCGCGTTGTTCCATGCGACCATTGATCTGAGGGAGCCCTGCACCGCCCGTGATGAAATCACCGCTCAATGCGCCAGTACGCGCAGCGCTTGTTGGCGCCCAACTGACGCGCGAGACCGCCAGCAATGGCTCACCTGCCGGGCTCATCACTCGGCCCTCTGGAATGATGACAGCCAATCCGCTTTCATTGCTCCGCATGGTAACGTTAGCTGCGAGCGAAGCACCCCTGGCCTGCGCATCCAGATTGCGTGTCAATTTGGTCAAAAGGGGCTGAAGCAAGGTTCCTTCTAGCCCTGCTTTGGCATCTGCAACCATGACGCTTGCTGTATCGCCGGGTATGAAATCTTGGCCCGTTACTTCCGCGTTCCATTCCAGATCGCCAGATGCAAACACGCTGCGCAAAGACCCATCGGTAATAACACTGTCCAAACCGCCATAGGGCGTGGAAAGTGTGCCTATCGAAAAATCATGCACAAAATTGGCTGCCTCATCATCCACCACAAGACGCGCTGTCCCGGACAATCGTTCGCCAGTAATCCCGGCGAACCCAAGATCGGATCCCCTTAGGGCGAACTCCCCTTCGAGTTTGGAGAAATCATCCGTCGTTGTGAGGTCAGCGGTGATGTCAGCTGATGCCATAGCCACCCCTTCGCAATCCAAATCGCGCAGGCGCAGCGGCCCTTCAAATTGCGGCAAACCGGAAACTATCGCAAGATCACCGTAGAGCGTTGCGGTTTCCGTTTTACAGGACTCCGTTCCAAAACCAGGCGCGGTTGCGGCAAGCTTTGCAGTGAAGCCATCATCCAACATCCCTTCGCCGTTCAGTTTGAGGCCGATATTGCCAAGATCGCTTTCGACAAGGCCGCGGGCATCAACAATCGCGACATTCAGCGCTGGCAGGCCCCCTTCCCCTTCGCCGTAAATCGCAGCATCCAGCGCGCCAAAGCTCAACGTGCCATCGCGCAAAGTGCCATAGAAACGCGGGTTGATCGCGGTTATGCGCCCGATTTGCGGCGCGCCAAGGCCGTATTCAACCTCTGCAACAATCCGTTCGATAGTCAGGTCAGGCCTTGCCGGATCACCGATCACGAAATTCTCGATCACCTGTTCCTGCGGTCCGATCGAGACAATGTCGTAGGTTGCTTCCAAATCGCTTTGCGCCAAAGCATCATCGATGAGATTGCCCGCAATTCGCTCGCGGCTAAACCAAAACACTGTGCCCGCAATGACGAGAAATGCGAGCAAGGCTATCGCGACGCGACCAAGCCACCAATATCGCCCGCTATTGCGGCGAGGCTCATCATTCAGATCTTCCGCGTCCATTAGGTGCGACCCTTGCGCATATCGAGTGTGAAAGGCAATGAAGCACAGTAACTCGAGCGAAGAAAGGTGCGCTTTGTCAGAGCAAGAGGGCAGCTTTGATTTCACATCCGGTGATGAAGGGGCGCCCAGCCCGCATCGCGAAAGCCAGTCTGACTCTGCAAAAATCGCTGGATTAGGTCACAGATCGCGCCTTAGAACCCGACTTTTGAAAGGCGGTGCAGAAGCGCTCGCTGATTACGAAGTGCTCGAATATCTGTTGTTTGCAGGTATCCGGCAAGGCGACACAAAACCCATTGCAAAAGCGCTTCTGGCGCAATTTGGAACTCTCGCGAATGTCTTGAATGCTGATCCGCATGCTCTCAAACGTGTAAAAGGAGTGGGCGAAACGACTGCGGCGGCCTTAAAAGCCGTTAATCTGGCCGCTCGCAGAATGGCCCGCAGCGAAGTCAGCGAAAAACCCGTTCTCTCCAGTTGGCAGGCTCTGCTTGATTACCTCGTGATTGATATGGCGCATCTAAAAAACGAGCGTGTGCGCGTGCTGTATCTGGATACAAAAAATAGGCTGATTGAAGATCATCACGCAGCAGAAGGCTCAATCGATGAAGCATCAATCCACCCCCGCGAAGTGATCCGCCGAGCCATGGATGTCGGGGCAAGCGCGCTGATCCTGGTGCACAATCACCCCAGTGGCAATCCCGACCCAAGCAGAGCCGATATTCAAATCACGAACCAAATTGCCGAAGCCGGACGATTGCTCGGCGTTACTTTGCACGATCACGTCATCATTGGGCGCGAGGGGCATGTAAGCTTGCGCGCGAAGGGACTGATCTGACCTACACTCGCTCCGTAATCAGTCTGACACCGGAATGCTGGGCGAAAAAGCTCCATAACCAATTCACCACCACGGCAACCCGATTGCGAGCCCCGGTTAGAAATCCGACATGAACCAGACCCCAAAGCCACCACGCGCTGGCCCCTGAAAGCTGGAAACGGCCAAAATCTGCAACGGCTGATTTGCGCCCTATTGTCGCCAGGCTGCCTTGATGTTTGTAGGCAAATGGCGTGGGCGCAGCCTTCCCCAGCAATTCACGTTCTACAAAGCGAGCGACATGCACGCCTGCTTGTTTCGCTGCTGGCGCAAGGCCTGGAACAGGCTTTCCATCCCATGCAGTGCTGGCCGCGGTATCCCCAATAACGAAGATGTCTTCAAAGACACTTTCACCAGAGCTGACCCGCAAGTGTTCATCAACGGCCACCCGGCCAGTTCTGTCACCTTCTAGACCAAGCCAATGTGCAGCTTGAGATGCAGCAACGCCCGCCGCCCACAGCACTGTCTCTGTTTCAATCTTCTCTTTGTCGCCAATGCTGACATGGCACTCGGCTATATCAGTTACCCGGCTGTTCAGCCTTATATCCACCCCTAAAGCTTTAAGCGACGCAGTGGCTTTGGCGGATAATTCTTCGGGAAAAGCAGGCAGAATGCGGTTGCCAGACTGCACCAGAACAACGCGCGCAGATGCAGGATCAACCGTGCGGAATTCGCGCGAGACATTTATTTTTGCAAGTTCGGCAATGGCTCCGGCTAACTCCACACCGGTTGGCCCAGCTCCAACGATCACAAATGTCATAAGTCGGCTGATCCGTTCAGGATCGTCTGTAGCCTCGGCCTGTTCAAACGCATTGAGGATTGTCCCGCGCACCGCAACACCATTTTCAACCGTCTTTAGCCCCGGTGCATGCGCGGCCCATTCATCTTTGCCAAAATAACTGTGCGTCGCGCCTGTCGCGATCACCAGTTTATCAAAAGCCAAACTCTCCCCATCAGCAAGTTCAACGGTTTTACCCCCCTTATCGATCCCAGCAACTTCTCCTTTTAGGACGCGAACATTGCCGTCTTCACGGAAAAGACTGCGTATGGGGGTCGCAATGTCTGATGGGTTCAAAGTCGCTGTAGCGATTTGGTAGAGCAGCGGCTGGAAGAGATGATAATTGCGTTTATCAATCAGTGTGATGCGCACTGGTAGGCGCTTTAACCGCGCAACCGCAGCAAGCCCGCCAAACCCTGCGCCCACCACCACGATATGCGGCCAGGTATCAGGGATATCGGCATACTCACGATCAAACAGAATATTGCGCTCAAGCCACCCCCAGATCACTCGATCAATCGACAGAATACCTGCGCCCTTCGCTTCGTAAATGGCCAGCAGCAGAAACGGAAAAAACGTCACATTAGGATGCGCACCAGCAATCATGAAAAAGCCGATGAGAAAGAACAGCGCGTAAGACACAATCCCCGCACCAATCCCAACAATGAACAATCCCGCAAACAAAAGGGCAAGCCAATCGGGAAAGCCTGCAAAGATCGTTATTGGTAGCCAGGTTTGCACGCTGATCGGTGGTTCAATTGCTCCAGCAAAAGCAAGCAAAGTCACGCCAAGCCAAATGCGGATAATCGCCATGCAAATGGGCGCAATATGGTCGCGGAGCCAATCGCCGGCCAGTACAACCGGCCTGGCAAAAGGAAGCGCGCTGTCTTTCAGGCCTGACGCAACGACCCGGTCTATTGAGAAGGCAGCAGGGCCCTGGACGACATACCAAACCAGCATCGCTGAAACGATGAGATTGGTGGTTGTGGGCACATAAACCGCTTGTGAAATGACAGTCAGCGCCGCCATGGCAGCAGCCGCTGGCCGTGTGAACAATCCTGCAATCAACAAAAGCGGCCCGATAAGCTCAATCGCCAATCCAGTTACCGCTGCGTTTTGCGCGCTCATCCAGCTAACCGGGTACTCATTCGCTGCAAGAAAGAGCGCAGTGTCCCAATCAGCCACTTTCACAAGCCCCGATCGCAGGAACCAAAGCGCGATGAAAAAACGGATGGTGATGTCAGTGAACGGCCAGAACAGCTCTGTCCCGCCAGCATACCACTTGGTCCACTGTCTTAAGGTAACGCGAACAAATGGCGACAAGCGCTCTTCCTGAAGCGCTGATGCAGCAACACGGGGCGCAACTGAATTAGCGCTTGTCATAACCAATATCCTCCTGCGCCGTAATTCGCAGGCTGACAGTTTAGGTTACAATTGGCAAAAGGATAGGCGAGACTAAACGTATGCCCTAAATCTGAAAACCCCACTGCCGGTAGGTCGGGCGAAGCGTTGGATCACGAGCCAAAGCGTTGTCGATATCCGACTGCCCACCTGTGTCACCTTGTTCAAGGCGGACAATACCACGCAGCAGGATGGAGGCGGTTTGATTGGGATTAAGATCCAGCGCTGCTGAAAGATCGTTTTTCGCTTCTTCAAACATACCATTGCGCAGGAACATCATGGCCCGGCTATCAATGGCGTTGGATGTGTTGCGGCTGTTTTCGACCGCCTTCTTGCAGACGGAAATGCCGTTATCGACATCAACCTGCCACACGCCCATGTACCAACATTGCTCATTCAAGAGATAAGCATCATTGGGCTTTTCAGCCAGCAGATCAGTAATGCGCGAAAGGCCTGCTTCGCGGTCGCCTTCTAACGCATCAAGCTCTGCCAATGATACGGCAAGTTCCTTGCGAACACTGTCATCTCCATCCTCATACTCAAGGATTTCACGGGCTTGAGCAAAGCTGCCCTGAAGCGCAAGCGCAGAGGCTAGATTAATGGCTCTCGATGGTCTGGGGTCGAGAGAATACGCTTCTTCCAAATCAGCTTGCCGTTCTTCATCATTGCCAAGCATAGCGTGAACGGTGGACCTTTGACCAAAATACTCCGCCGTGGGTTCCAGCTCTACGACTTTGTCCATGTCTTCGAGCGATCCAGCAAAGTCATACGTGTCATATCGGAATGCGGCTCGCGCTAGGTATGGGCTTACGTCGTCAGCATCATTCGCGACCATAAGTGCATACGCTTTTTCAAGCGGCGCCAATTCGCTGCGATTTTCTTGGGTGGCGAACCGCCAAAGCCGCAATGCGTTTGCAGGTGCGATCAACCGCGGCTTAGATCTGGCGAGAGCTGCGGATTTGCGTCGTTCTTCGCGGAAAGCAGTTGGCAGAGTTTCACCGCCATTGCTGGACAGAGTTTCCGTTGCAGTGACCGCGCCGCCTTCGAGACTGACGGTGCGAGTGTATCGCCTGCCTGCAATTTCTACATCTACCGGGTCGCTATCTTTTAGCTCAAAACCCTTCGCCTCATTTGGCAGCGTGATATTGATCGTCATCGCAGTGCTGCCTGGCGGCATGTTGCGCACCGGGATATCCCGCCATTCGCGGCGTGATCTGTTGGGCGAAAACCGCAAGGCGTTGGAAAAGATGCCCAGACCTGCCTCTGCGCGAAGCCCTTCGAAACGAAATTCAGGGCTTGCGATGCCTTTGATGACCATAGTGGCAACGCTGTCATCGTCACCGGGAACCACATCGAAATCGATCATGGATAGATTTCTGTTCATTCCCCGCGTCATTTGACGCTTGCGGTCTTCTGTTAGTTTTTCTGCTGCTGCGTTAAACTGCGCAGCTGCGGGGCCGTAAAGCGTAGATGTCATTGTCACCAAGGACGGCAGATCAATCCCAATAGAGGCATCAATCTCCAACTCGGTCACAGCTTCAGGCGCGCGCGGCAGGGCCTGCACAATCGGCTCAATATCGCCGCCGCTTGTGCGAATAGGCAAAGCGTATTCAAAATTCGGTACATTGCCGACTGTTTTGAGGTTCGCGCCCAGCGATGTGCCATCAAGATAGTAGAGATTTCCGCCAATATTGGCGCGCACCAAAACATGATCAAATGCTCCGGGAAGCGGCAGCGATACCGGCACCAAATTGCCACCTCGCGATGATACGAGTACCGCTTCTGCATCTATTCCCAATTCTTCAAGGATCGCGAGCAGGATTACCGTTTTGGCTTTGCAATCGCCGTATTTCTTGTCCCATGTCTCCGCGACGCTTTGCGGCAGATAATTGCCGCCATCCAAACCGTTCAAGAGATAGCGGATATCTTCTTGAACCAGCTCAAGCGCAGCGACAGCACGCTCCAACTCGCTTTTGTGTAAGCGGCGAATCTCGGCCACTTTTCCAGCAAGACCATCGAGCCCATCGAGCGCGCCTGCGGTCTCATAGTGCTGCGCCATGACTGCGGAAACATCTGACCAACTGTCAAACGTGCCCAATTGCAGCATTGTGGCGCGCTGATATCGCAAGGGCGCATCACCAGGCACTTCTTCAGCTTCATCTAAAGGCATCATGACTTCGATCAGATTAAAGCCGCCATCTTCTTCAACAGCAGGAAGATCGAAGTCAGGGCCAGCTTGATATCGCACATCTAAGCTTTGCGGCCAGGATGCACGAAGACGGGCAAAGTCTGCTTCGCCAGTGCCGCCTCCCCTAGGAAATCCTCCGCCGCTTTCCTCTCGCCATAAGAAATGTTGCGTTTGCACCTCATCGCCCAATGCCTGATCAGTGAGCGTGACCGAATAACGAAGGCGTAGTTCATCGCCCACTTGCAAACCAGGCACAGCCATGGTTGCCGTAAGTGATCCGTCAATGATGCGCCGCTCCAGCATGCGTTCACGGCGCAGCACTTCCATCACTTCGCCTTGGGCGATGAGATCAATCACATCGTCATCGCGAATGATCGAGATTTCATGCACAATCAAATCGCCTTTGTCAGGCAGCCAGCGCGCCTTTAACGTCCCGACATTGGAAAGGTCGGCAAGACTAGCGATTTTGAAAACGGTGTCAGTGTACTCCCACAATTGTCCCTTGATGATGCGCACCTGCGTATCATTGACGAGCATGGAATTGGCAGGATCGCGCTCAACCTTTGCAAGGTCGACAGCGTCGATCCAATTCGGTGCAGCGCGATAAAGGGGCTCATCGCCTGCAAATGCAGCGGAGCTAATAGCCAATGCAGCCGTTGATATTGCGGCATGCCAAACGCCAAACTTAATGAAATCGCCCCGGAAAAATAGCACACTGGATAGTTAATTCAGCCTGGAGGAACCTAAGACACCGCCAAAACGAGTCAAACTGTTTCGACTGTGAGCGCTCAAATAACCGATTTCATGATACAAATCGTAAAGGCTGCCCACCCGTTTTGCTGCTTAAATTCGGGCATACCCTTGGGGACAAGATAGCTCGCCATTCCTTGCCCCCTTGCCAATTGCCTCGCCGCGCCATAGCCGCCCACGAAGCTTAGGAATTGCCCAATCTCGAAAAGGAAACCTTCCCCATGGTCCCGCGTTATGCTCGCCCCGATTTGTCCGCTCTATGGGAGCCGGAGGCGAAGTTCCGTATTTGGTTCGAAATAGAGGCGCACGCGACGCAGAAGCTTGCGGACCTTGGAGTGGTCCCTGAAAGCGCTGCAAAGGCACTTTGGGATTGGTGGGCAACCGATCCGGCGATTGACGTTGAGGCAATTGATGCCATCGAGGCGGTTACCAAGCACGATGTGATCGCGTTCCTTACTTGGGTGGCAGAACAAGTGGGTGATGAGGCCCGCTTTATGCACCAAGGAATGACCTCTTCAGATGTGCTTGATACGACGCTATCGGTACAACTCGCGCGCGCATCCGACATCCTTCTGGCTGACCTTGATGCGCTGCTCGCGGCGATCAAGACTCGCGCGCAGGAGCACAAATTCACTCCCACTATCGGGCGCAGCCACGGCATTCATGCAGAGCCTGTGACGTTCGGCCTCAAACTCGCGCAGGCCTATGCTGAGTTTGACCGTTGCAAGGACCGCTTGATCGCCGCTCGCAAAGAAATCGCAACCTGCGCTGTCTCAGGCGCTGTTGGGACATTTGCCAACATCGATCCTTCGGTCGAAGAATATGTGGCAGAGCAATTGGGCCTTACACCAGAACCTGTCAGCACGCAGGTTATCCCGCGCGACAGGCATGCTATGTATTTTGCCACCCTTGCGGTGATCGCCGGATCAATCGAGCGGCTTGCTGTCGAAATCCGCCATTTGCAGCGGACAGAAGTGCTGGAAGCAGAGGAATATTTCTCAAAGGGGCAAAAAGGTTCATCGGCGATGCCGCACAAGCGCAATCCTGTGCTCACCGAAAACCTAACCGGTCAAGCCCGCATGATCCGCGCCTATGCCCTGCCCGCTCTAGAAAACGTAGCACTTTGGCATGAACGCGATATCTCGCACTCTTCGGTTGAACGCTACATTGGCCCTGATGCGACAATTGCGCTTGATTTCAGCCTTGTTCGGCTGACGGGCGTGGTCGAAAAATTGTTGGTCTATCCTGATCGCATGCTCGCCAATCTCGATAGTATGGGCGGCCTTGTCCATTCGCAGCGCGTGCTTCTCGCGCTTACCCAGGCAGGGGTTAGCCGCGAAGATGCCTACGCCATAGTCCAGCGCAATGCGATGAAGGTTTGGGAAAGCTCTGGAAGCCTATCGCTGCTCGACCTGCTTAAAGCCGATAGTGAGGTAACAGCAGCCCTTTCCGAAGCCGAGCTCGAAGAGAAATTCGATCTTGCTTACCATTTCAAGCATGTCGAGACGATCTTTGCCCGCGTTTTCGGCGACTGAGCTGCACAAACGCAGTCGGTATAGACTCCGGCTCTAAAAAGCTTAGGTTTGGCTCTCGGGATCAAAACTAAGGGGTATCGCCTGTGCAAATCGTGCGCACCATCATCTGGATATTGGTGACAGTGTTTGTCGCTGTGTTCGTGCTCATCAATTATGGTGAGCCGCAGCGCGTCAAAATCTGGCCATCGGCAGACCCTGTTGGCTTTGATTGGCCTGTCGGCATTATCGCATTGGTTTTTTGGCTGCTCGGCGTGTTGCCGTTTTGGCTCTATCATCGCGGGGTCAAATGGAGCCTTGATCGGCGGATCCGCAGCCTTGAAAGCTCAATCAAATCGAACGCTTTGTCGCGCCGGCCAGACCCAGCCCTCAATGCAGATCAGGCTGTGGGAAAACCTGAAGATAGACCTGCGGATAACGCCGGGACTTCTGGTGGATTATCGCCAGCAGATGGGGGCTCATAGATGAGCAATCCGGTTTTTCTCGCGCTTGATGTTCCGCAGGTAGAGCCTGCCAAAGCGCTGCTTGATAAAGTCAAAGCGCATATTGGCGGAGTGAAGCTGGGACTCGAATTCTTCTGCGCGCATGGCGGGCACGGCGTCCATGAGATCGCGCATATGGGCCTGCCTATTTTCCTCGACCTAAAATTTCACGACATTCCCAACACAGTCGCCGCCGCGATGCAGGCGATCCATGTGTATGAACCCAAGATCGTGACGATCCACGCGGCAGGCGGGCGCGCAATGATGGAAGACGCCAAAGCTGCCGCAGCCGAAGGATGCAAGGTGGTAGCGGTCACAACGCTCACAAGCATGGACGCATCAGATCTCAGCGATACCGGAATTTCCAGCAGCGCAGAGGACCAGGTTTTGCGGCTTGCAAACCTTGCTCATTCAGCCGGTCTCGATGGCATTGTGTGTTCGGGGCAAGAAGTGGGCAAAGTGCGCAAGCAATGGAAAGACGGTTTCTTCGTCGTACCCGGCCTTCGCCCAGCAGGAAGCGGCACAGGCGATCAAAAGCGCGTCGTCACCCCGCGCTCTGCACGCGACAATGGCGCCAGCGTTCTTGTGATTGGCCGCCCGATCAGCCGCGCGGATGATCCTGTGGCAGCGGCTAGAGCGATTGAGGCGACGCTATAGCAGAGCGTTTGGCTTAGCTGCTGGAAGCGTCCACCTTTACAGGACTTACCTCATCATCCGTTTCATCCGCTACGTCATCTGCTGTCAGCTGAAGACGGGGTGAATTTACTGTCCAACCAACAAGTTCTAAATCCTCGCCATGTCCGTGGAAGGTGTATGTTTGTGTGCCATCACCTTTTTCGAAATTGGTATCCATCACAACAACTGTCGTGGTCACGCCGTTTGTCGAATTCACATTGAAATTCACTCGTTCTGAACCGTTTATCTTGCCAAGTCGAACAGTTAGGACTTGATAGAGGTCGTCAAACTCCTGCTTCGTACTTACTTCTTTCCATGCATCGCCCACCATTGACCATGCTCGGTCTACATCGCCTGCTGAATAGATGCCTTCGAACCGAGAAACCTGTTTCTCTGCCTCATCAAGATTTGCCATCGGATTGCATCCCGCAACCCCTAGTAAAACTGCAAAATAAAGCAGAATTCGCAACATCTTTGAGCCCTCCAGTGAACATTAAACCCCTAATATTGAGCAAGGCTAAAGCCAAAGACTTCACCCGGCAAGGATCGGCCGCTAGAGCGTCGTCATGACAGTCCAAATCAAAATCTGTGGTCTTAAAAGCCCGTTGGCCATCAACACTGCGATTGACGAAGGCGCAACCCATATTGGCCTTGTCCACTTTGCGAACAGCCCGCGCCATGTCAGCCTCGAAATGGCGGCCACCTTGCGCGAAATGATTGGCGATAGAGCCAAAGCGGTTCTATTGCTGGTCAATGCTTCGGTTGAGGAAACCGGCCATGCAATCGACACGGTGAAACCCGACATCGTCCAATTCCACGGCAAGGAAACGCCCGAATGGACCAGCCTTGTGCGCCAAAAGGGCCAAGTCGAAGTGTGGAAAGCGCTGGGTGTGCGAAGTGCCGAAACACTTGCCAATTCCGCCCGGTTTGAAGGAAAGATCGATCGGTTGCTGTTCGATGCGCCTGCTCCTAAACCCGCTGCCGATGGCACTCAGCCGCTGCCCGGAGGCAATGGTGTTTCGTTCCGCTGGGAGCTTCTGAAAGAGTTCGAACACACCATACCTTGGGGTCTTGCAGGCGGATTGACGCCTGAGAATGTCGCTGAGGCTATCCAGCTTACTGGCGCCGAACTGGTCGATACCTCATCAGGCGTTGAAACCGGCCCCGGGATCAAGGACGTGGACAAAATCAAAGCCTTCTGTCAGGCGGCAAAGTCAGCATGAATACACACCCCAATTCCTTCCGCACGCAGCCCGATGACCGCGGGCATTTCGGTGATTTCGGCGGGCGCTATGTTGCCGAAACCCTGATGCCGTTGATCCTTGATCTGGAACGCGAATATCGCGCGGCGCAAAACGACCCAGCATTTCAGGCCGAGTTTGACGACCTGATGGAGCATTATGTGGGTCGCCCTTCCCCGCTCTATTTTGCTGAAAGGCTGACTAAGTACATACGTGAGGGCGCTTCTGAAGGAATGGGTGCGCAAGTTTGGTTCAAAAGAGACGAATTAAATCACACCGGCGCGCACAAAATTAACAACTGCATCGGGCAAATCCTCCTCGCCAGACGCATGGGCAAAACGCGCATTATTGCTGAGACGGGCGCTGGTCAGCACGGCGTAGCGACCGCTACGGTTTGCGCGCGCTTTGGCCTGCCCTGCGTGATCTATATGGGCGCGGAAGACGTTGCGCGGCAATCGCCCAATGTCTTCCGAATGAAGCTGCTGGGTGCCGAGGTCGTCCCCGTCACCAGCGGCGGCGCGACTTTGAAAGACGCGATGAATGAGGGCCTGCGCGATTGGGTCGCCAATGTGCATGATACTTTCTACATCATCGGCACCGCAGCCGGCCCGCATCCCTACCCCGAACTCGTGCGCAATTTCCAAAGCGTGATTGGCCAAGAGGCTCGCGCGCAGATGGTGGCACGCGCAGGCCGTCTGCCCGATCTGCTGATCGCGTGTATTGGCGGAGGCTCCAATGCTCTGGGCCTGTTCCACCCGTTCCTGGATGATCCCGAGGTCAAAATGCTTGGCGTGGAAGCGGCAGGGCACGGCCTTGATGGCGATGAACACGCAGCCAGCCTTTTGGGCGGCGCACCCGGCGTGCTTCACGGTAACAAGACCTACTTGCTTCAAGACGAGGACGGCCAGATCACTGAGGGCCACTCGATCTCCGCAGGATTAGACTATCCCGGCATCGGCCCCGAACACGCTTGGCTTAAAGACACAGGCCGGGTGGAATATACCGCCGTGACCGATGATGAGGCGCTGGAAGGCTTCCAACTCCTCTGCCGTACCGAGGGGATTATCCCCGCGCTTGAGCCATCCCACGCCCTCGCGGCCGTGGCCAAACGCGCGCCGTTGATGCGCGAGGACGAGATTATCTGCATGAACCTGTGCGGACGGGGAGATAAGGACATTTTCACCGTGGCTGAAAAGCTTGGGGTGGAGATGTAACGATTGACTGACGCATTCCGCCAAAAACTGCTTAACTGGTTCACCAGCATGGCAATCCTTTTGTTGGCTTCTGCAATCCACCCGCTTCATTTTTGGTTTTTCAGATTGCAAGATTCTCACCAGTTTGGCTGGAGCGATGATCTCGTCCGCATAGCTGGACCATTTGGAGAGACCCTACTTTTTTACCCCTTGATGCTTCCCATATTTTTGATTTGGCATCTATCTGATTTCATTCAGAATGGCTTACCAAGCTCCCGTAAAGAATTGATGTTGACGCGATACAGCAGCTTCCTATTGGTCATGGTCGCATCCATGGTGCCCTTCACTCTTATGGTTATGGGTTTGTGGCAATATAATAGCTGTGATGAATTGCCGGATGCATTTTTCCATCAATGTATCTTAGAGCCTTCGTGGTGGCTGATGACACCTTGGCTCGCAACAATTTTCCTTGCTTTGGTACTGTGCATCACCAAAGGAGCGATTTCGGTGCGCTCCCTACTCAAGAAAGCAAAATGACCCGCCTCAAAACCGCTTTTTCCAAACCCCACCCCGCTTTCGTCGCGTTTATCACCGCAGGCGATGGCAACACGGCCGCCAATCTTGACGCACTCGTCGCGGGCGGCGCTGACGTTATTGAGCTGGGCATGCCGTTCACCGATCCGATGGCCGATGGGCCCGCGATCCAATCGGCGAACCTTCGCGCGCTTGGCAACAGGACCACTACGGCTGACGTATTCCAAATCGCTACAGATTTCCGCGCGCGGCATCCTGATACGCCGCTTATCCTGATGGGATATGCCAATCCGATGATCCGCCGGGGGCCGGGATGGTTTGCTCAGGAATGCGCCAAAGCGGGCGTTGATGGCGTTATCTGCGTCGATATTCCGCCTGAGGAAGATGGCGAGCTTGGCCCTGCTTTGCGCGAAGCTGGCATTGCGCCCATTCGGCTTGCCACACCCACCACCGATGCGGCGCGACTGCCGCAAGTGCTCGAAGGGTCTGACGGGTTTCTTTACTACGTCTCTGTTGCCGGTATCACCGGGCTTCAGCAAGCCGCGCAGGGCTCTGTAGAGGAGGCGGTCGCGCGTCTTAAAGCGGCGACCGATCTGCCCGTCGCGGTCGGGTTCGGAGTGCGCACGCCGGAACAAGCCGCGCAGATCGCCAAAGTGGCCGATGGTGTGGTTGTAGGCTCTGCCCTCGTTGACTTGGTGGGCGAGTATGGCGCACAGGCTCCGGCCAAGCTAAAAGAGCTTACGAGCGCCATGGTTAAGGCCATGCGCAATTAATTCTCCCCTCCCGCTTGCGGGAGGGGTTGGGGGTGGGCCTAGCACGGCATAAACACCCACCCCACTGCGACTAGCGAGCAAGCTCGCAAGTCTCACTGCCCCTCCCGCAAGCGGGCGGGGATTGGAATGGGATAAGAAAGTACAATGAGCTGGTTCAACAGAGTTCGCAATTCGCTCGGGTTTACTGACGAGAAAAAGAGCACAGAAAAGGATCTTTGGATCAAATGCTCCAATTGTCAGGAAATGCTGTTTGTCGCCGAGTATGAGGAGAACCTCTCGGTCTGTCACAAGTGCGAACATCACGGGCGCATTGGCGCTGATGCGCGGCTGAACCTTCTGCTTGATCCGGGTTTCGACCTGCTCGATCAGCCGCAAGTGACCGAAGACCCGCTGAAGTTTAAGGATTCCAAGAAATACACTGAGCGGCTTAAAGCTGCGCGCGCGAAAAACCCGCATGGCGATGCTTTTGTGGTTGGCTCGGGCGCAATTGAAGGCAACCCGGCGGTTGTCGGCGTGCAGGACTTTGGCTTTATGGGCGGCTCCATGGGGATGGCGGTTGGAATGGCCTTTTGCGCCGGTGCTGAGCGCGCTTTGGCACGCAAAGCTGCTTTTGTCGTGGTGACGGCCGCAGGTGGTGCGCGCATGCAGGAGGGTATTTTAAGCCTTATGCAAATGCCGCGTGCGACGGTTATGACACGGCGGCTGAAAGAGGCTGGCCTGCCTTACATCGTCGTGCTGACCGATCCGACGACGGGCGGTGTGACTGCCAGTTATGCAATGCTGGGCGATGTCCAGATCGCAGAGCCGGGCGCATTGATCGGCTTTGCTGGTCAACGCGTTATTCAAGACACCATCCGCGAACAATTGCCCGAAGGTTTCCAGCGTGCGGAATATCTCCACAAGCACGGCATGGTCGACATGGTGGTGCATCGCCGCGAGTTAAAAGCGACATTGGCAAGCGTGCTCGATTTCATGCGCCCCCAAGAGACTGACGACAAAGCCGCTTAGGGCGCCAGCACCTGCTATGCGAGACATGGGAACGTCCGATGATCCGCGCGTGCAAGCGCAGTTGGATCGCCTTTCGGGACTGAGCATTCAGCGCGATACGCTGGGCCTTGATGCCATCCGCGAATTGATGCGACGGCTTGGCGATCCGCACAAAAGACTGCCGCCCGTTTTTCATGTGGCCGGGACCAATGGAAAGGGTTCAACTTGTGCGTTTCTGCGCGCCATATTGGAGGCAGCTGGTTACCGCGTCCACGTCACCACTAGCCCGCATCTGGTGCGCTATAATGAGCGGTTTCGGGTTGCAGGAAATCTGATCAAAGATGCGCGGCTGGCTGAATTGCTGGAAGAAGTGTTCGACGCGGCTGACGGGCTTGGATGCAGCTTTTTTGAGATTACCATTGCAGCTGCATTTGTGGAATTCGCGCGGGTGCCCGCTGATGCCTGCGTGGTTGAAGTAGGCCTTGGCGGACGGTTAGACGCAACCAATGTTTTGGAGCCAGACGTTCTGGCCGCGTGCGGAATTGCGGCACTGGGCATCGATCATGAAAAATTCCTGCTCGCGCCTGAAGATGGGGTGCCCAAAGAGCCGATGGCGCGGATTGCGTTTGAGAAAGCGGGGATAGCGAAACGGGGTGTGCCCTTGGTGACGATGGGTGAAGGATACCCAACAACTGCAAAGGATGCGGTTCAGCAGGTCGCTAAGCGCATAGGAGCCGAACATTTAGAATGGGGACTATACGGCGCCTGGGGCATCAAACCGGTAGGCTCTCCACTCCGTGGTGCTTACGCTGATAAACTGGGGCATTTTCATACCGATGCGCTAAACCTTCCTGGCCGGCATCAAGTGCTCAACGCGGGACTCGCGATAGCCATGCTGCGCCATCAAAACCGCTTATCGGTTTCGGAGGAATCGATGAAACTTGGGTCAGCCAATGCACACTGGCCGGGCCGTATGCAACGAATGCGTGATGGGCCCTTGATCGGTGTGCGTGAGGTTTGGCTGGATGGCGGACACAATCCCAGTGCTGGCGAAGCGATTGCCGAGGCTCTGGAAGAACCGTTCCACCTCATCCTCGGGATGCTTGATAACAAGAACCCTCGCGCTTTGCTCGATCCGCTCGGAGACCGGGTGCGGTCCCTTCGGATTGTTCCAGTACCCGGCCATGACGCGCATCCCGCATCGGCCTTTGGACCTAATGCGGTGGCCGCAGACAATCTGGAAGATGCAATGCTCAGCCTGCCATCAAATGATTTCCCGGTGTTGATTGCAGGATCGCTTTATCTGGCTGGCGAAGCGTTGCGATTGAATGACGAAATCCCGGACTAAGTGACAAACGTTGCTGAGCGGCCGCCTAGGTGGGGGCAACGCCCCCGCCATGGGGTGGGCGGGCGCGGGCTCGCTGCTAGCGCAGCAAGCCGGACTAGCTCCCTTCGCGCCCAGCACTTCCCAGAGCATCATCAACCAGGCCTGCGCGCATCATCCATGCAAACAGCGCTATCCCAGGCAGCGCTAAGACGGTCGTAAGAATATAGAACTGCACATAGCCCAGCCCTTCGATCAGCGCGCCTGCAGTTGTCCCTGTAAGCAACCTTCCGACAATGCTCGCTCCCGCGCTGATCAGCGCATACTGCGCCGCGGTGAAGCGCAGATCGCACAAAGCAGAGAAATAGGCGACCACCACCACGCCGCCATATCCGCTGGCGAAATTTTCAAACCCAATCGCGCCGGCCATCCCCCAATTGGAATGGCCCGCGGCGGCAAGCGCGGCGAAGCTTAGATTGGATACCGCCATCAGGATAAGCGCCAGCAAGACAGAGCGCTTCAACCCCAGCCGCGCATAGATAATCCCGCCTACAAATATCCCGATCAAAAAGCCCCAAAAGCCAAAACCCACATCGTAAATCGCGATCTCATCATTGGTGTAGCCCAAATGCTCAAACAAAAGCCGGAATGTGAGATTGGCCAGCGTATCGCCGATTTTGTGAATGAGGATAAAAGCGAGGACGAGCCACGCCCCGTGCCGCTTGAAGAACTCCGCAAACGGGCCTGCGATGGATTGCCAGATTTCGCCCAATCTGCGCTGCGCGTTTTGAGCCTTTCGCCTGGCAGGCTCCCCCATAATCAGCGCGGTCATCATCGCGGGCAACGCAAAAGCGGCACAGGCTAAATAAGCCGCCTCCCACCCAAAGCGTGCCGCGACCACCAGTGCCAAGGCCCCTGCCCCCGCCGCGCCTAAGCGCCAGCCATATTGGTTCATCCCCGACCCCGTGCCGAGCTGGTCGGGCCGCAAGACTTCTATGCGATAGGCATCAATCACAATATCAAAAGTTGCCCCTGCCACGCCTACCAGTACTGCCGCGATTATGGTCGCAGTAAGGCTTGATGAAGGATCAACCAGAGCAAGGTTCACAACCGCCGCGATAACCAAAGCACCTGCAAGCAGCATCCATGAAACGCGCTGACCCAACGGGCCGATTACGGGCAAACGCACTCCATCGATCACCCACGCCCAAAAGACCTTCAGATTGTAGACCAGAAACGCGAGGCTGAATGCCGCGACAGTCTTGATATCAATCCCATCCTGCGCGAGCCGCGTCGTCAGAGTCGCACCAATCATCGCATAGGGAAAGCCAGAAGAAATGCCGACAGCGAAAGCGGCCAGCACTTCTTTTTCGAGATAGGGTTTCGCTGCGCTCGCCCAAGTGCGCGTTTGCGCCATCGACTTATTCGGCTGGCTGGGCGGCAGCATCCGGCGCAACTACGCCAGATTTTGCCCCAGCGCGGCTTTCACGCAGCCATTCCAAGGCGCACAAGACAACTGCAATAACGCCGATCAACGCTGTAAATATGAAAACGAAGTAATAGCCGCGATCCTCGATCATCTGGCCCAATGCCCCTCTTCCAAGGGTGCCGATCAAGAGTGTGAGCGACGACAGCAAAGCGAATTGAACAGCTGCATATTTTTTCGCAACAATCGAGCTGAGCCAAGCGATATAAGCAGCACCTGCAATGCCAATCGCAAGGTTCTCCCAGAAGATCGTAAAGGCAAGCTTCGCTAATCCCTCAGATGGAGGCCCCGCGTTGAAGAAGATAAAGGACAACCCATTCGCCATCCCCTCAACCGCCCAAGTGAAGCCGATCGCATCGCTGGCTGCTTGCATCATTACGCCGCCTTGCGCGAGCTCTGCATACAATAGATTTGTCGCAGCTGCGACCGCCGCGCCGAAGGTCAGCATGAACATTCTTCCGAAAACGGTGATTAGCCAGCCTCCGACAGCCAGACCGAGTATGATCGCAAAGATGCCAAGTATCTTTGAAGCAAAAGCAACATCTTCGCCCGTGTAGCCCAATTCGCCGAGATAAAAGGGATAAGCGAAAACGCCCCAGACAGAGTCGGTGATCCGGTAAGTTAGAACCAGCGCCAAAATCAAAACCAATGACCATCCCATACGGCTCACAAATTCGACAAGCGGGAGAACCAGCGCGCGGTATAAGTGATCGGTGAACTTACCGCTCTTCGACAAGCTGGTGTCTTCCAAAGCGGTTATCACATTGGTGCCATCACGCTTTTGCTTGGCGACCCAAGCGGCGATTAAAGCCGGAAGAACAATGGTCGCGATCACAATCATAGGACCATAAGTTGTGGTAAACAGGGTAACATCAGGCCGATCCTCTGGCACCGAGGTCATCGAGCGGACCATAAAAACAACAACTGTTATAATGGCCCAGCCCCACAAAATTCCCACCGCCAAAAGCGCGCGGTTGCGTGTTTTTTCATTCACTTCACCCACCGCATTTAGCTGAGCCATTTCCTCATCACTCGCAGCGATGGCAGTCGTTTTGTCTGAGACTTTCACATCGGGAGCAAAGAGGCCGGCGAAACCGATTAGGAGCATCAAAGCGCCCATAATGACGTATGTTTGCGGCCAGCCAATATTCTCAGCTAGGATGAGACCGAACGCACCACCAACAAGAGCGGCCAATCGGAAACCCATTTGTGTAATGGTAGAGAGAATATCGAGCGTTGCCACATCATCAGCAACGTCAATACGCCAAGCATTGATCGCAATATCTTGTGTTGCACTGGCAAAAGCACCGATAGCCGCCAAAAGACTAAACCACCCAAGAGCCGTCGCAGGGTTCAGCGTGCTCATTATAACGAGCGAAGCCCCCACAATGAGCTGCATCGGGACCATCCATTGCTTGCGTTTCCCAAGCTTGCTCAAAGCCGGAATATTGACCTTATCGAGCAAAGGAGACCACAAAAACTGGAATGCATAAGTTAGGCCGACGAGCGAGAAAACGCCCATAGTTTCCAGGTCAACTTCAGCCTCGGACAGCCACGCATATAGAGTGCCAAGAAACAGCGCAGGAGGCAGACCCTGCGCGAAACCGAATAGCACCATAAACCCGCTCTTGGGGCTGCGCAGGGAGCGCAATAGAGTGCCCCATCCAGCTTTCGCTTTAGCCTCAGTTTCTCCAACTGCTTCCGTCAAAATTCCGATCCCTTTTGCATTTGACCCGCTTTGTGCCACACTAGCGGGGGATGAGAGGAATAGGAACGCTCATATGAATGCGTCCACAACACAAGCAGCCAAACAAAAGCAGGATTTGCGCGCAACGCCGGGGCAATTGGCTTTGGCAGAGGCCATTCGCAGCGGGGAAAGCCGGGTGGCAAATAAGATCACCAGCGTGCCCGCCTCGCTCTATACCTGCCCCGATCATTTTGCGCGTGAAAAGGCTGCTTTGTTTGACCGGATGCCGCAGGTTTTGTGTCCGTCTGCGCTGCTTCCAGAACCCGGCATGGCCGTGCCACATGATGCGACCGGAAAGCCATTGCTCATCTCGCGCGATGCTGAGGGAACAGCGCACGTGTTCCTCAATGTCTGCCAGCATCGCGGCACTCGCCTGGTCGAAGGCGAGGATGTGCAATGCGCCAAACGGCTGGTCTGTCCCTATCATGCATGGACCTATAAGCTCGATGGCAAACTGCTTGCCCTCCCCCGTCCCGAGACCTTTCCTGGGCTTGATAAGGAAGAGCACTCGCTCACTGAATTGCTCTCTTGCGAGGCGGGCGGCGTCATCTGGTTTTCCCCTTCCTCAAATGCCGAGGCTGACTTCAGTCACGCACGCACCTTAGGCGATGACTTCGCCGCCTTTGGACTTCCCGATGCGCATCTGTTCCGGCGAAAACTCCACACGGTCAAAGGCAATTGGAAGCTCATCATGGATGCGTTTCTGGAAAGCTATCACGTAACGCGCCTCCATGCCGATACGATTGGCCCTTTCTTTAAAGACGGCATCACATCTGGCGATGAAATCGGTCCGCATTTGCGCAGTCTTGTCGGGCGGCTAGAAGAGATGGAAGGGTTGGACCTTGGCGATATGGCAACGCTGCGCCGCCTAGCTACCTTTGCGTATCAGCTCGTGCCAGCCACAGTCATTGTGCCCAGCCCCGATTATGTGAACATCATGGTGCTGATGCCGCAATCAGCAGGCCACACATTGGTTGAAGACTTTATGCTCATCCCCGAAGCCCCGCAGACCGACAAAGCAAGGGAGCACTGGGAGCGCAGTTGGAATCTGCTTGATGGCGGTGTGTTCGCCTCTGAAGATTTCCGTGCGGCGGAGCTTGGCCAGCAAGGTTTGGAATCGGGCGCAATTGAGCAGTTGACGCTTGGCACATTGGAGGCAGGCATTAGCCGTTTTCAATCGATCATCGCTCAAATCTTGCGAGAGCCCGCTTAACCCCCTAGGCGCGGGCCCATGCCCACAAATCCCGCCCGATCCAAAGACCGTCCCGAAGGCGATCGTATTGCCAAATTGCTAGCGCGCGCAGGCGTTGCCAGCCGCCGCGAGGTTGAGCGGATGATTGGCGATGGCCGGGTTGCGATCAATGGAAAAGTGCTAGAGACACCGGCGACAATCCTCAAAGATTTGAAAGGCGTGACCGTTGACGGAAAGCCTGTCGGCAAAGCCGATGAAACCATGCTGTTCGCTTTTCACAAGCCCACTGGCCTCATCACTGCAGAGCGCGATCCGGCGGGCCGCGCGACCATTTATTCCGCGCTCACCAATGCGCTGCCCAAAGACACTCCGCGATTAATGCCAATAGGTAGGCTTGATTTGAATACAGAAGGCCTGTTGCTGCTCACCAATGATGGCGGTTTGAAACGGCAGATGGAACTGCCCGCAACCGGCATACCGCGCACTTACCGCGCGCGCGCTTTTGGTGATGTGACCCAAGAACAATTGGAAGACCTTATTGAAGGCGTGACTATTGAAGGTGTGCGCTATGGATCGATCGACGCCAATCTTGAGCGTGGCGGGGGATCAGGCAAAAACCAATGGATCGAGATGACTATCACCGAAGGCAAAAACCGAGAGGTTCGCCGGGTGCTCGAATATCTAGGGCTGAAAGTAAACCGATTGATCCGGACAGCTTATGGCCCGTTTGAATTGAACGATTTGCCGCGCGGCCGCGCACAGCGCATTCGCAAAGGCGATCTTGATCGTTTTGTAAGCGGCCTCAAAAAGGCCCGCGGATAATGAGAATAATCGCAGGCCAATGGCGCGGGCGAAAGCTGGCCGCACCAAAGGGCGATGCGACGCGCCCGACAGCCGATCGTACGCGGGAAACTCTCTTCTCAATGCTGACCAGCCGGCTGGGATCATTTCAAGATTTGCGCGTCGCTGATCTGTTTGCAGGCTCAGGCGCGCTCGGGCTCGAAGCGATATCACGCGGAGCCGTGCATTGTCTGTTTGTGGAGCAAGACCGCGCGGCATTGGACGCGATCAAGACCAACATCCAAGCTCTGGAGGCGCGCGAACAAACGCGCATTGAAGCTGCGTCTGTTACCCGGCTTGGCCCAGCGAGAGAGGCGTACGATCTTATCCTAGCTGACCCGCCCTATCACACGGGCGCAGGCGCAGTGGCGCTTGATCGATTGATGCGGCTTGGCTGGATCAACGAGGCGACATGGATTGCGCTGGAAACAGCGGCCAAAGAAGATTTCGCGGTCAAAGGCCTCACAATCGAAAAAGAGCGCCGGATCGGCAAAGGCAAGCTGACACTTATGCGCCTAGGGTAGGTTCCCTCATTAACGTTGCGCATTGTCGATCCGGCACGGCCTCACCCCAATGACCACCCATATACGGGTGAGGCGAGAGGATGGTGGGGCGGCCCTTAACGCTCAGGCGATGCTTCAGCTTGAGGCATTTCGTCAGCCGGTGCCTCTGGCATTGATTGTGTTGGACCTTCTGGCTGCGCTTGCGGCGGTTCTTCAGCAGGGATTGAACGAGCGCGGGCTTCAGGAACTGCCCCCTCGCCTTCTACTGCGGCTGCGCGCGCTTCGATCATTTGCCATGCATTGGCGCGGTCTTCTTCACCCATCGCAGAAAGCGATACTTTGTTGTCATCGGTGATGCGCCAGAACAAATCCTGACGCTCAGGCGACAGCGTCCAGAAATAGCCCTGCGTTTCGGCAGGCCATGCCATAAATGCGCTTTGCTTATCAGCAGGCCAAGTGTCGTAGATCGATTGCTGCTCGTCAGTCATTGGCGAAGATGCTGACGTGGTGACGCCATCTTGTGCGACGGCGGCTTCATCTTGCACCATGGCTGCAACAAGAGTGGGATTGGCCATGGTCAACGCGGCAAAACTGCCACTTACAAGATACATGGATTGGGTGCGAAAAGCTGATTTAGCTTTTGATGTTTTACGCATTGGGAGGTCCTTTTCGAGGGGTTAAGTCGTTCCTGATCCCAAGCAATGACGAACTGTTTGCGACCCGGCCTTGCGTTCCCCTCAAGTCCGGATGAACTTCTTATGGTCATTGCGAATGGCCACGGCCAGACCCAGGCCGCCATAGCGCCGCGCAGCTTGCACATGTCAGCGAGAGCCGTTGGAAAAGCGGGATAAATTGAACTGTGGCGCTCTTTTGGCTCTGTATTCAATCCGCATAAGTTAGGCAGCACCACCACCGGGTATAGCGGCCAATCCCCTCTTGCTTGGCGCCCGCGCGTTCCCTACCTGTTCACTAGCTTATGAGTAACGTCCCCCACCCCCTCCCCCCCGAGACTCAAGTGCCTGCCTATGCGGCTCGGCTAAACGCGCCGCAGCGCGAAGCTGTGCTCACAACAGAGGGGCCAGTGCTTATGCTGGCAGGTGCTGGAACGGGCAAAACCGCCGCGCTGACAGCGCGCCTTGCACATCTGGTCGCGACAAGGCGCGCATGGCCGAGCCAGATCTTATGCGTGACTTTCACCAATAAAGCGGCACGCGAAATGCGCGAACGTGTTGCTGGGCATTTGGGCGCGCCCGGTGATGGCATGCCGTGGCTGGGCACATTCCATTCCATCTGTGCAAAGATGCTGCGCCGCCATGCTGAACTTGTGGGACTGCAATCGAACTACACAATTATCGACACAGACGATCAGCTGCGCCTTTTAAAGCAGCTGATTAAAGACAATGAACTTGATGAAAAACGCTGGCCTGCGCGGCAATTGGCTGGCTTGATTGATCGTTGGAAGAACAGGGGACTAAACCCCGCTGATATCGATGCAGCCGAAAATGAAGCGTTTGCCAATGGACGTGGGGCAGCGATGTACGGCGCGTATCAGGACCGGCTCAAAGCCTTGAACGCGTGCGATTTTGGCGATTTGATGCTGCACATCCTCAACATATTCAGAAAGCACACCGATGTGCTTGCCGAATACCAGGAGCGCTTTCAGTACATTCTGGTGGACGAATATCAGGATACCAATGCAGTCCAATATCTATGGCTGCGATTGCTTGCCCAAACGCGCAAGAATATCTGCGTGGTGGGCGATGATGACCAGTCGATCTATTCCTGGCGCGGGGCAGAGGTTGCCAACATCTTGCGCTTTGAGAAAGATTTCCCTGGCGCACATGTTGTCCGGCTGGAGCAGAATTACCGATCTACTCCGCATATTCTGGGTGCTGCCTCTGGCCTTATCCAGTCCAACTCGGATCGCCATGACAAGACGCTATGGACCGAAGCAGATGGAGGCGACAAGGTCCGCGTTGTTGGCGTGTGGGATGCGCCCGAAGAAGCGCGGCGTGTGGGTGAAGAGATTGAGCGATTGGAAGGGGAAGGCGCGCCGCTTGATAAAGTCGCCATCCTTGTGCGCGCGCAATATCAGACACGCGAATTTGAAGACCGGTTTATCCAGATCGGCATCAATTATAGGATCATTGGCGGCTTTCGTTTCTACGAACGCGCGGAAATCCGCGATGCCCTCGCCTATTTGCGCGTCATCGCGCAACCGCAAGACGATCTCGCATTTGAACGGATTTACAATCAGCCAAAACGCGGGCTCGGCTCCAAGACTTTGGAAAAGATGCACCAGCACGCCCGCCGCGTTGGTCTGCCTTTGGCAGCAGCATCGTTGGAATTGGCCGATAGCGACGAATTACCAAAGCGTGCAGCCAACACAATTGGGGCCTTGCTGCGCAGTTTCTTAAGCTGGCGCGAAGCAGCCGCAGAGATGACGCCCGCTGATCTTTTGCGGCTCGTCCTCGATGAAAGCGGGTATAACGATATGCTCGCAAATGATCGCTCTCCTGAAAGTGCTGGACGGGCCGAAAACCTCTCCGAACTCGCGCGCGCGATGGAGGAATACGAAACGCTTGGCGATTTTCTTGAGCACGTCAGCCTTGTGATGGACAATGATCGCGGGGATGCAGAAGAAACCGTCACCATAATGACAATCCACGCCGCAAAAGGCCTGGAATTCGATCACGTGTTTTGCGTGGGCTGGGAAGAAGGCGTTTTTCCCTCGCAGCGTGCAATTGACGAAGGCGGGCTTGCCAGCCTCGAAGAAGAACGCCGCCTTGCTTATGTCGCGATCACACGGGCACGGCGCCAATGCCAGATTTTCCACGCTGCAAACAGGCGCATCTATGGCCAATGGACAAGCTCTATTCCCAGTCGCTTTGTAGAAGAATTGCCCGATGACCATGTGGAACGGGAAACGACAATGACAGGCGGCGCTTCCCTGTGGCAGGCCAATTGGTCCGAAAACGAAGATCCTTTTGCCCATGTCGCAGCCCAGCGCCCTGACAAAACTCAAACCCGCGGCCCTGGATGGCAGCGCGCTCTGTCAGGCGGATATGACACCAAGCAAGTCCGTGTGAAGGAGCCTGGCCGATCGGCGGCAAGCTTTGCAGCCCAACCCAACCCCAACATCCGCATCGGGGCCATGGTGGAGCATGCAAAATTCGGCACTGGCTGTGTGGTGGATCAGGAAGGCAACAAGCTTGAGATTGAATTCGAAAGTGCGGGCACGAAGCGGGTTATTGATAGCTTTGTGAAAGTGGTGGGATAAGCTGTCACGGCTCTGAATTGGCGGGCGGCTACCCCGCAACAGCCACCCAAATCGCCGCAAACAGCGAAGTACCGCCCAGCGTCCCGAAGCCGTGCCAGATCGGGTAGCGATAAGGCATGCCTTTGCGGCGATAGAACAAGGTGCCAATCGTGTAGAACAAGCCCCCTGCTGCAATGGCATAAGTCGAAAAGCGCGGCAGCTCGCTCCAAAAACTCGGCAATGCGAACAAGGCGAACCAGCCAAGCCCCAGATAGGACACCAGTGACCATCGCGAGTCCATGTCGGATGTGACCACTTTGAAGGCTATACCGATGCCCGCAAAGACCCAGATGATCGCCAGAATGACATGCGCATACAGCGTGCCTGCCGTTATCAAGAGCGGCGTAAAAGTCCCTGCAATCACGGGATAAATCGCCGCATGATCCCATCGGCGCAATAACGGGCGCAGATCATGGCGGGGGAGCAGATGATAGGCGAACGATATGCTGATCGAGAACAAAGCAGCGGTTGCATAAATGCCAACAGCCACCACCAAAGCCGTGTTGCCACCGCCCCATATGGTCGAAATCAGGAACACGCTCGCAATGGCGAAACCCACAAGGCTCACCGCATGGATGATGAAATCGGCCGTGCGTTCAGGCGCAGTTGGGCTTGGAAACATGAGTGTGCGCGGTCCGGTCGGGTGATCTGCTGCTATGCTGGAAAGGTCACTAACGCGCAGTCCATATCTGGGCAATTGTTGCAAGGGTCAGCAACCCGGTTTCCTACAAGGCAGCTCGTTACATCCGCGCACCTTGCTCTTTCACACTGTTTGTTTCGCCATAAATCGCCGCTAGCAATGCTGTCGGCGCGAGAAAAGAGTTAGATAAGTATCAACGCACCCAAAGGCCTATTTCGTTTATTTATCAGAATGATAGACCTGCACACCCCTGTTGGAAATGTGTCAAGTTGGTCAGGTTAGTCGGGATTGCAAATCTGGGGTTTTTCTACCCAGCACTCACATCCAAAAAGCCGGGCCGTGGGCCATTCCACTCGCCTGCGGGCACAGGTTCATTATCCTCTTCGCGCTCACGACGAGACCGGCTGCGACGCGGTTCGCGCTTTGTTTGTTGCTCATCGCTTTCATCCTTGCGGCGGCGTGAGCGTTTGGGGCGCTTTTCTTCTTCGGGCGCTTCATCCTGCGCATCGTCACGTGCACCGGGCTCTTCCAGCTCAACGCGGACATCCTCTTTGCCAAACACTTTGACCTTGGCACCGGTTAGCTTTTCAACATTGGCAATCGCTTCAGCGTCTTCATCGGTGACAAAAGTGAACGCCCGGCCCTTGGCCCCTGCCCTGCCCGTGCGGCCAATCCGGTGGACATAATCATCGGGATGCCAAGGCGTGTCGAAATTGAAGACATGCGAGACGCCTTTGATATCGAGCCCGCGCGCTGCCACGTCAGAAGCGACCAGTATATTCACATCGCCCGCTTTGAACCGCTCCAGTTCCTTTAGACGAGAGGATTGGTCCATATCGCCGTGAATTTCGCCTGATGCAAAACCGTGCCTTTGCAAACTCTTATTGAGTTCGCGCACTGTCGTTTTGCGGTTGGCAAAAATGATCGCCGTTTCGACCTGATCGTGCGCGAGCAGCCAGCGCAGAGTTTCCCGCTTCTTGCGAGAATGCACGGGCACTTTGAACGCCGTGATGTCTTTATTGGTTGTCGCAGCGCGCGCGGTTTCGATACGCTTGGGATTGGAGAGAAACTTCTTTGCCAGCTTCTCAATCGGCGGCGGCATTGTCGCTGAGAAAAGCATGGTTTGCCGTGATTCAGGCAGCTTTGAGCAGATGAACTCAATATCGGGAATAAAGCCCATATCGAGCATGCGATCCGCTTCATCGATCACCAAAAGCTCGCATCCAGACAAAAGGATTTTGCCTCGCTCGAACAGGTCCATCAATCGGCCCGGCGTCGCGATCAAGACATCAACGCCTTCATCCAGCGCTTTCAATTGATCGCCCATCTGAACACCGCCGATAAGCAGCGCCATTTTGAGATCGTGGTTCTTGCCGTATTTTTCGAAGTTTTCCGCGACCTGCGCAGCCAATTCGCGCGTCGGCTCCAAGATCAAAGAACGCGGCATCAAAGCGCGCCTGCGGCCCGCTGCCATCACATCAATCATCGGCAGCACGAAACTTGCGGTTTTTCCTGTTCCGGTTTGTGCAATCCCGATCATGTCTTTCATCATCAAGACAGCGGGAATGGCCTCTGCTTGGATAGCGGTCGGCTCTTCATAGCCGGCATCTTCGACGGCTTTCAGCAATTCAGGGGACAGGCCGAGATCGGCAAATTTCATGCAGCAGGTTCAATCTTTGAAAAAAGTGATTGCAGGCCGATAACGCGGCCGACAACCAAATAAGGAAAAGCAGTGCAGGTGCACGGCTAACGCGTTGAAAGCTAAAAACCGCCTTCAATGGCCGCGCGTCTAGGCGGAAATGCTCGCAAAAGTCAAGAAATCGCACTGCACTGCAACATGTGCGACCAGCACAGGTTTACTCAGTGACAGCAACCAATTGCCGCATCCGCTCAACTTCACATTTGACCCCATTGCGTGAATGCAATCGATCTCGCTTGACGCACAACTTCCCGTCTTTGTTCTTTTCAACGTAAAAGCCGGAGTAGAAATCACGCGCACGGCATGCCTTTTCCAGATTGACCGTGATGATCTTTTTATCCCGCAAAAACAAAAGCAATCGATTGCCGCTGCCGGTCTGGACTCCTGCAACATCTTCAACCGCAAGACACTTATCGGTTTTGCGTTCGACATACCGGGCATTGAGCGAGCGGCGAGGAAACCGGTTTAGGAGGTCGTTGCTATTGCTGGTGCGTTGCGGGGAGATACGAATGATAACGCGCTGTTCTATGCGGGTTTGGGCCTGACGCCAAATGCTGCTTTGTCTCATTTCGTAAAGCGGCGTGCCAACCTGTTTAGCCGTAGGAAAATCAGAGCGGTCAGTTGCTTCTTGCTTGGCATCAGATGCCGTATCAGCCTCTGTCACTGGCGCGCCAGAAACGCCCAAAGCGGGCACAAGAAGCACCGCAGGAGCAGCAAGAGTGAGTAGGCTCGGCATGTTGTCAGGGGCCCTCCTAAAGCTCCCGCTTTCGCAACGCCTCAGCGCGCTTCGGCCATAGCCACTACGCCAAAGGGTTGAACGACGGCTTAACTGCTCGGCGAATTGATGCAACTCGCTGGCCAATCCGGAGGCAAATGTGGCACAGGTGCAACTGTTATGGCGACACGATCAATCCACGATGGGAAATCTGGCGGTTCTATGGACGGCACTGATAGCAAAACTGAATTTATGAAAGAGGCCAGCGATCTTTTGGGAGCCAAAGGTCTCAGCGTTGATCCCGATACCCTTGCCCCGTGGCTGACCGATTGGCGCGGGCGATACACTGGACAGGCAATGGCTCTCGCCTCGCCCGCATCGACTCAAGAAGTTGCTGCGCTGGTTGCCCTATGCAGCAAGTATCGCGTCCCCATTGTCCCCCAAGGCGGCAATAGCGGCATGGTGGGAGGCGCTACACCTGACACAAGCGGTGATGCGGTGATTTTGTCTTTGCGAGGAATGGACACCATACGATCAATAGACACCGATAGTAGTCAAGCAGTGTGCGAAGCTGGGGTTATTCTCCAAACATTTCAGGAAGCGACAGAAGATGCTGGTTTGCGATTTCCGCTGACCTTGGGGGGGCGCGGTTCAGCAACGATTGGCGGGCTCATCTCAACCAATGCGGGCGGCACACAAGTGTTGCGCCATGGAACAATGCGTGCGCAGGTTCTAGGAGTTGAAGCCGTCCTGGCCGATGGCGAGGTGTTCGACGCGCTGACCCCGCTCAAAAAAGACAATCGTGGATTTGATCTGAAACAATTGTTGATCGGCTCCGAAGGCACTCTAGGCATCGTGACAGCCGCCACTTTGCGGCTTTTGCCCGCGCCGACAGCCCGAGCAACGGCTTGGATTGGGTTGCCCGGTATTGTCGAGGCTCGCACCGTACTTCACCAGATGCAAAAAAAACTAAGCGATACGCTTGAGGGGTTCGAGGTGGTCCCTGCGCATTGTCTTGATAGTGTCTTGAAGCATTTGCCTAATAGCCGCTCGCCTCTTACCGAGCGGCATACATGGAATGCGTTGATTGAATGCGTGTCAGCCGCTGGCGACAATGCTGAATTGCGCGAGAGGCTTGAAGCCGCACTCAGCACGGCAATGGAGCAAGGGTTGCTGGCTGACGCGGTGATCGCTTCAAACGAGGGACAGGCGGAAACATTCTGGCACTTGCGTGATTCTATATCAGCTGCGGAGCGCGCTCTTGGACCAGCAATGCAGCATGATATCTCTGTCCCGGTCGAGAAAATGCCAGAGTTCATTCTTGATGTAATTCCGGCAATCGAAACGGAATTTCCAGGAGTGGCGGGCGTGGCTTTTGGTCATCTGGGTGACGGCAACGTGCATTTCCATATCATTTCGCCCGAAGCATCTAAACCTGGTGAATGGGAAGACACAGAAGGCAAACGCATCAGCGCGCGTGTGCACGATCTGGTCACAGAATGGGGCGGTTCCATTAGCGCAGAACACGGGATCGGACAGATGAAAGTGGATGAACTGGGCCGATTGGGTGACCCGACTTCGCTCAGCATGATGCGCCGAATAAAGAACGCACTTGACCCGTTGGGCATTCTCAATCCCGGTAAGCTAGTGCCCATCCCAAACAACTGACTGCCCCAACGCTTGCACCCAGTCCAATGAACGCCTAAGGCGCGAAACAGTCGGTCCGGATGGGGAGCTAGTCTTTCCGATCCTTAACCGAAACCAATTCTCACTTCTATTTCGGAGATATCACATGGCCAGCGCGCCGCAGCCACAACTTCCGCTGTTTTACAAAGACTTGCTTCCACTGAACAGCCGCGATCACGCAGACTGGAAAGTCGGCGCGTTTGGCAATGCCGATTTTCTCGCCTCAACTCATGCCATTCCGCTAACGGTTGATGAGTTTGTTGATGCGCAACGAAACTACCCGATTGTGTTCACCGCTGGTGAAGATCCACTACCTATCGCACTCTTTGGCCTGAACGAAGGCGTAAATGTCTTCATCGGAGAAGATCGTAAGCTCGTTTCAGACGTGTACGTCCCCGCTTACATCCGTCGTTATCCGTTCATCCTCGCCAAGTTGCAGAAAGACAGTGACGATATGTCACTGTGCTTTGATCCAAGTGCTGACGTCATCAAGAAACAGAAAGATGGCAACGTCTTGTTCGAGAATGGCGAAGCGACAGAATACACTAACAGTGTCCTCGAATTCTGTAAGAAGTTCGAAGAATCAGGTCAGCGCACGAAATCGTTTCTTGAAGAGCTTAAGAAACTCGACATTTTGATGGATGGCGAAATCGCGATCACTCGCAACGATAACCCTGACAAGCCGTTCGTATATCGTGGCTTCAAAATGGTCGACGAGAAGAAACTTCGGGAACTTCCCTCAGAGACCCTCGAAGCTTTGAACAAGAACGGAATGATCATGCTCATCCACGCACACTTGTTTTCTATGAATTTGATGCGTGTGATTTTTGAACGTCAATCTGCACAAGGAAAAGTGCCAGAACCTGCACCAGCTTCAGAAACAGTGAACTGATCTTGGCTCTTAGGAAGCCCGCTAGCTAGGCTCGCGCAATTCCACGTTTTTGAACGTGTTAGACTTTTGAAAAAGCCATCTCTTGCGGCGTGCAAGAGATGGCTTTTTGTTTATCGCTCAACCTGCATAGGCATCCTTATTGGGCTCACTCAGCAGCTTGTTCGAATTGGTCTTCACCGCCAAGCCTTGCAACTTCCGCACCCAATTCACGGACCAAAGCGGATAGCATTGTGGCCATTGGCTTGACGCCAGCGCTCGTCTTATCCAATTGCTCATCCAGATAAGCAGAACGACATACCTCTATTTGCATTGCGTGAAGACCGCGACGAGTTGAAGCGTGGCGATCCAATACATACCCGCCTGAATAGGGTCGGTTATGGCCAGACGAACAGGAAAAATCGTCAAGCACTCGCATTGCTCTTCCCACTAGGGATGCGTCACATGCCGCGCCAAAACGATCGCCGAGCACAATACGCGGAGCACTCGCTTGACCTGCTTGCTTTCGCAAAGGCGGCATAGAATGCAGATCCAGCAGCAATGCAGCGCCCCAAATGTTGCGAATTCGCTCCAATTCCTGCGCTAGAAATTCGTGATATGGCCGGTGAATGCTGTCAATGCGTCGATCAAGCTCACCTTGTTCCAGATGACTTCGCCAAATTTCGCCAAATCCAGGCAAACGGCGTGGAACAAGTCCTAACCCGCTTTTCGCCCGGCGATTGACTCCCGCACAGACTTTTTGAGCTACCTCGTCTTTCCTAGTCCCACCAACAACCATGCCCCAATCAACGTCATCATGCGCGCGGTTAAGATCAAGCATGGCTCGCGGGGCATGGGCTATCAACAGCCCCGCCCCAGTTGCTTTAGCTATTTCAACACCAACCGCATCGACGTGACGATCCTCAAGCCGTAACTGTCCCAGCTTTGCATCTCGCATGGCCTTAAGGACTGACGCAGGATAGGTTCGCCCTGCATGCGGGATAGCAATCAAGATTGGTAAAGGCATGCTAGGGGGCACTATATATGTGAAAGAAGGCCCCAAAGACGAACCATTGGTATCATGCCCCACTTCTCCCCCTTCGACAGTCACAAGATCGGACTGATTAAGCGGTTCAAAAGCGCCAATTCCTGTATTTCTGATGCCGGCTTTCATAGCATGAGTGCTGCCTCGTTTTCATTCTTAAGTCAAAGACACAATGTACCGATTTGACCCCCTTCTTAACACTAGCCTTCGCTATTATCTCAATCTGCGACACCCGAGGGTTTCGAGAGGGATTTCTTAAGCTCACGCTGCTATGCGCTTTGTATGACACAACCTCACGCACCTCGAATTTTACTGGCTGAAGATGACGAAGCTATGCGCACCTACCTTGTGCGTGCACTTTGCAATGCCGGGTATGAAGTCAGCTCGGTCGATCGCGGCACCGAAGCAGTGCCTCTGCTCGAAAAAGAGCACTTCGATCTGCTACTGTCAGACATAGTCATGCCCGAGATGGACGGTATTGAACTCGCTCAGCGCTGCGCGGAAATAAGCCCGAACACAAAAGTCATGTTTATCACAGGTTTTGCAGCTGTCTCTTTGCGAGCGAGCCGCGAACAACCGCATGCCAAAGTGCTTTCCAAGCCGTTTCATCTGCGTGATCTGGTGCTTGAGGTGGAGCGCGTTTTTGAAGAACAGCGTGAGGCAAAAGTCTGAGCTTTTCGCTCAGTCATCGCGCAAACAAGATACAGGCTTGCGCAGTTACGATTGCTTCGCTAACGCGCCGCTTCGCTCTGACCAAAACAGAGCAATTATCGATGGTGCGGGCGTATAGCTCAGTGGTAGAGCACTGTATTGACATTGCAGGGGTCGGAAGTTCAACTCTTCCTACGCCCACCATCGTTTTCCAGAAAATTAGCGATTGAGCGTTGCTTTGAACGTCGCTTCTCACAGCGTTGCTTGCAAGCAAGCGTCCCTCTGCTAAAGCGCCCACGGGATCAATTCATACCATCCTATTGAACATTTGAAATCCAGCCAAGGGATGAGGCGTACACTTATGCAGAAAATCAAGGTAGCGAACCCAGTTGTCGAGCTTGACGGCGACGAGATGACTAAAATCATTTGGCAGTGGATTCGCGAAAGGCTGATCCTCCCTTATCTCGATGTTGACCTAAAATATTATGATCTATCCATCGAGAAGCGCGACGAAACCGATGACCAGATCACCATCGACGCTGCCAATGCCATCAAAGAGCATGGGGTTGGCGTAAAGTGTGCGACCATCACCCCTGATGAACAACGCGTTGAGGAATTCGATCTTAAGAGTATGTGGCGTTCGCCCAATGGCACGATCCGCAACATACTTGGTGGTGTCGTTTTCCGTGAGCCAATCGTGATCGACAACGTTCCGCGTCTCGTCCCGGGTTGGACTGATCCAATTGTTGTCGGTCGGCATGCTTTTGGCGACCAATACCGTGCCACTGACACTTTGATCCCTGGCGCGGGCAAGCTGCGCCTGGTTTTTGAAGGCGAAGATGGCGAGAAAATCGACCTCCATGTCTTTGAGTTCCAAAGTTCAGGCGTTGCGATGGCGATGTATAACCTCGATGATTCGATCCGTGCGTTTGCGCGCGCATCGATGAATTACGGCATCGATCGCAAATGGCCTGTTTATCTCTCGACCAAGAACACCATCATGAAAAAATATGATGGCCGCTTCAAAGACCTGTTTCAGGAAGTGTACGAAGCTGAGTTTGAAGAGCGCTTCAAAGAAGCCGGCATCCACTACGAGCACCGTTTGATCGACGACATGGTCGCATCAGCGCTTAAGTGGTCGGGTAAATTCGTGTGGGCGTGTAAGAACTATGATGGTGACGTTCAGTCAGATACGGTAGCACAAGGCTTTGGCTCGCTCGGTCTGATGACCTCGGTCCTCATGACTCCCGATGGCAAAACAGTCGAAGCTGAAGCTGCTCACGGCACTGTTACGCGCCACTACCGTCAGCACCAGCAAGGTAAAGCAACATCGACCAACCCGATAGCTTCGATCTTCGCATGGACACGTGGCCTGATGTATCGTGGCAAGTTCGACAACACTCCCGACGTGGTTCGTTTTGCCGAAACGCTTGAGCGCGTTTGCATCGAGACTGTCGAAAACGGATCCATGACCAAGGATTTGGCTTTGCTGATCGGTCCTGGACAGAATTGGCAAACGACTGAACAATTCTTCGAGTCGATCGTGACCAATCTTGAGAAAGAAATGGCCGACTGGGCCTAATTGCAAAAGCTATTCAGATCTCCCGCTTTGCGGGCATTAAGATCAGCGAAAAAAAGGGGCGGACGTTCGGCAAGGACGGTCCGCCCTTCTCATTTGGCCCGAATGCGATTTACGGGACATCACAAATGGTGACGCGCGGCGAATTGAACGCTAACTCAAAGGCATGGCAGGCGAGCTAACCGTTACCCCTATAATGCAAGATGCGCTGGTTATTCTTGGCGCAGCAGGCATTGTAATACCCGTCTTTGCCCGATTTCGCGTGACACCCATTATTGGATTTATCCTAATCGGCGTTCTGGTTGGTCCATTTGGCCTCGGGAAGCTCGTTAGTGAAATCCCATGGCTCCGGTATGTGACGATATCAGATCCTGACGGGCTGGCACCGTTTGCCGATTTCGGAATAATTCTACTGTTGTTTGCAATCGGCCTTGAGCTATCCTTCAATCGCTTGTGGCAATTGCGCAAATACGTATTCGGACTTGGTTCGCTCGAGCTTTTGATAATCGGGTCAAGCGGCGCTGCGTTTCTATTCTATGCAAGCGGTATGAATGGCACAGCTGCGCTCGCGCTCGGTTTTGCGCTGGCCTTTTCTTCCACGGCGATTGTGCTTCCAATATCGGGAACGAAGAGCCCGGTAGGCCGCGCGGCATTATCTATGCTGCTTTTTGAGGACATCATGATCGTCCCGATTGTGTTTATCCTCGGCGCGTTGGCTCCAAACGCATCGGCAGATGGAGTATCTGGGCTGACAAACACGCTGATCCAAGGCGGATTGGTCGTTTTGGTCCTCTTGGTTCTGGGCCGCTATGCCCTGCCCCAACTATTCTCTCAGGCGGCTCGCACCAAGAGCCCTGAACTGTTTTTGGCTGCCACAATGCTTGTCGTAATAGGGGCTAGCCTTGCCACTGCGGCGACTGGACTATCTCCGATTGTTGGCGCTTTGATCGCTGGTCTACTGATCGCCGAAACCGAATATCACGGAGAAGTAGAGAGCATCATAGAGCCCTTCAAAGGCCTCGCTCTGGGCGTGTTCCTCATTACTATCGGTATGAGCATAGACTTGCTTGAGATCTGGGCGGATCTGGGTGCAATCATGCTTGCTGTCGTTGGCGTATTGGTCTTCAAAGCATTGGTCACTGGGGTTCTGCTTCGATTGATGGGCGCACGGCGCAGCACGGCGGCAGAGACAGGCGTTCTGATGGCCAGTCCATCTGAGACAACTCTGATCGTGTTGGCCGCAGCGACGAGCGCACTGGTCGTTGACACTGAAACCGCGCAGTTCTGGCAGATCATCACCGCAATAGGGCTCACGATAACGCCTTTGCTCGCAATGTTGGGCCGGTTTATTGCGCGCCGGATCGAGAGCGTTCCCGAATTGCCTGAAGACGACCAGGACACAGCACGCACCATTATAATTGGATCAGGGCGCGTGGGCCGGCTGATTGCCGATATGATGGTCGCTCACAATCAGCCTTATGTGTTGCTCGATTCCAATCCTGACATGATCGATAGGGTCAAACGCGATGGCTATAGGGCGGTATTTGGTGACGCTGCGCGCGGGGATGCACTTACACGCCTCGGCGTAGAGCAGGCGCCAGCAGTCGTCCTGACGATGGACGAACCTGTCCTAGCCCAGCGCCTTGTGACCAAACTACGCAGCAACTACCCAGACCTATTGATTGTTTCTCGAGCGCGCGACGGTGAACATGCGGCCGGATTGTATCGGGCAGGCGCCAGCCATGCCGTGCCTGAAACTCTGGAAAGCTCGTTGCAACTGTCAGAAGCAGTGCTGGTTGATATAGGGATCGCGATGGGCCCGGTGATCGCATCGATCCATGAAAAGCGCGATGAATATCGTGAGAAACTGGAAATCGACGGAGGACTGAAGGAAAAGCCGAAACTGCGTAGCTCGGTGGCTACGGAAAAGCCTGCCTGACTTTATCCTTCAATCTTCGCCTTCACAGCAGCAATCGCGGCTTCCGCTTTTGAACCATCAGGTCCACCGCCCTGCGCCATATCAGGGCGGCCGCCCCCGCCTTTGCCCCCTAGAGCCCCGACGCCTGCGCGAACCAAATCAACCGCACTGTATTGGCCAGTCAGATCATCCGTGACAGCCGCCGCAATGCTCGCTTTCCCGTCATTCACGGCGACAATAGCCGCAATACCTGATCCGAGACGCTGCTTTGCGTCATCCAAGAGTGGACGCAGCTCTTTGGGGCTCAATCCTTCAATTGCCTGCCCACTGAACTTGATGCCAGAGACCTCTTCATCTTGCGAACCAGCGCCACCCGAAGTTGATCCGCCACCGCCAAGCGCCAAGGCTTTCTTGGCCTCAGCCAGCTCTTTTTCAAGCCGTTTGCGCTCATCAAGTAAAGCCGTCACCCGTTCGGGTACCTCCTCTGGCGCGGCGCGAATTGCGCTAGCAACAGATTTAAGAGCGTCTTCTCGTGCTACGAGCCATTGCCGCGCTGCATCGCCGGTTAGTGCCTCAATCCGGCGAACGCCCGACGACACAGCGCTTTCCGAGATTATACGGAATACTCCAATATCGCCTGTAGCTTTCACATGTGTGCCGCCGCAAAGCTCAACCGAATAATTGAGCCCCTGAGTCCCAGCGCGCCCCATAGACAGAACACGCACCTCATCACCATATTTCTCACCAAACAGAGCCAGAGCCCCGGCTTCTACTGCATCATCCGGGCTCATCAAACGGGTTGAAACCGGCTCATTTGCGCGGATCTCAGCGTTCACTTCCGCCTCAATCGCTGCAATGTCTTCTGGCGTTAGCGCAGTGGGTTGAGAGAAATCAAAACGCAACCGATCTTCAGCGACAAGCGACCCCTTTTGCGTCACGTGATCACCTAGCTGATTGCGCAAAGCGGCATGAACCAGATGCGTGGCGGAATGGTTGACTCGAATCTGATCACGTCGCTCAACATCGATCGCCAAATCCACGTTGTCGCCAACTGCGATATCTCCAGTCTCAATCACCGCATGATGGGCATGCAACTGGCCGAGTGGTTTTGACGTATCACTTACCCTAGCGACCAAACCCTCAGGTGCCGTAATCATGCCAGTGTCACCTGTTTGCCCGCCGCTTTCGCCGTAGAAAGGCGTCTGATTGGTGATGATTGTTACGTCGTCCCCTGCCTTTGCCGACTTGACCTCTTGGCCATCTTTAAGGAGTGCGCAGACCGTGCCGCTGCCTTTTGTCGCATTGTATCCTGTGAACTCGCTTGCACCCTCACGTTCGGCAATATCGAACCACACCTCTCCCGATGCTGCTTCGCCTGAACCTTTCCAAGCAGCGCGTGCGGCCTGTTTCTGACGCTCCATGGCAGTGTCGAAACCGGCCTTGTCAACGCCTATCCCGCGTGCGCGCAATGCGTCTTCTGTCAAGTCGTAGGGGAAGCCGTATGTGTCGTAGAGTTTGAATACTGTCTCGCCATCCAATTCCGACCCAGAGCTGAGAGAACCTGTGGCATCGTCGAGAAGTTTGAGACCCTTTTCGAGTGTCCTGCGAAACTGCGTTTCTTCTCGCAAAAGGACTTCTTCTACCAAAGCCTGACCCCGCACCAATTCCGGGAAAGCCTGCCCCATCCCCGTCACAAGCTGACCAACAAGGCGATGCATCAAAGGCTGGTCGGCCCCCAACAAATGTGCATGTCGCATCGCGCGGCGCATAATCCGCCGAAGAACATAGCCCCGCCCTTCATTTGAAGGCAGGACACCATCCGCCATCAAGAAGCTGCTGGAACGCAAATGGTCGGCAATTATGCGATGGCTTGCAGTCTGCTCAGCAGAAGAGGCCTCACCTGTTATGGCTTGCGATGCTGCAGTCAGCGCTTTGAATGTGTCAGTGTCGTAATTGTCATGTACGCCCTGCATGACGGCTGCGACACGCTCCAGACCCATACCCGTGTCGATAGAAGGTTTGGGTAGATCACGCCGGGTACCATCGGCCACTTGGTCAAACTGCATGAAGACGAGGTTCCAGATCTCAACAAAACGATCCCCATCTTCGTCAGCACTGCCCGGAGGACCACCGGGGATGTGTTCACCGTGATCGTAGAAAATCTCCGAACAAGGACCGCAAGGCCCTGTATCACCCATCGACCAAAAGTTGTCATTGGTGGCAATGCGAATAATGCGTTCTTCGGGCAAACTTGCTATCTTGCGCCAAAGATCAAACGCCTCATCATCGCTATGATAGACGGTCGCGGTTAGCCTATCGGGAGACAAACCCCATTCGCGAGTGAGGAGTGTCCAAGCGTTCTCGATTGCTTGCTCTTTGAAATAGTCTCCAAAAGAGAAGTTGCCGAGCATCTCAAAAAATGTGTGATGCCGAGCGGTGTAGCCCACATTGTCGAGGTCATTGTGCTTGCCTCCTGCGCGCACACACTTTTGCGACGATGTCGCTCGCGAAGCTGGCGCGGTTTCAAGTCCGGTAAATACATTCTTGAACGGAACCATGCCCGCATTAACGAACATAAGCGTCGGATCGTTGTGTGGGACCAAAGGAGCACTGGGCACCACCGCATGGCCTGCGTCAGCAAAAAACTCCAGAAAAGAGCGGCGAATATCGTTGGTCGATGCGAAAGAACTCGAAGACATAAAAGAGCAGTTAGGCAATGCGAAGCAAGGCGACAAGCCATTGCATAACTGTGCTCGCATTTAGGACTTGCCTAGCCGCGAGACTTCACCATGCATCGGATTGCTCATAGAACGAAAAATCGGTGCATGCCCGGGGAAGCACGCACCGATATTCCACTCGTCCGGACAACAAAGCGAAAGGTTAGCTCAAGCCAAACAAACGCCCGCGCTGCCTTGAAGGCAACGGGTCCGCTTGAGGATCAGGCGTCAGGCTCCGCGTCCGGGCCAGTCATCATTTCCTCGGCGACCTCATCGGTGCGGCCGCGAATGGCGGCTTCCAACTTGTCGCAAACTTCAGGGTTTTCCTTTAGGTATGTCTTGGAGTTTTCACGGCCCTGGCCGATCCGAACGCTGTCATAGGAATACCAGCTGCCAGATTTCTCCACCAATCCGGCCTTCACACCGAGATCGAGAATTTCTCCAAGTTTTGAGACACCCTCACCGTACATGATGTCGAATTCGACCTGCTTGAATGGCGGCGCGACCTTGTTCTTCACCACTTTTACCCGGGTGGAGTTGCCGATCACTTCATCGCGATCTTTGATCTGACCGGTGCGGCGGATATCGAGGCGCACCGATGCATAGAACTTAAGCGCGTTACCGCCGGTCGTAGTCTCAGGGTTGCCGTACATCACGCCGATTTTCATGCGCAACTGGTTGATGAAAATCACCATGCATTTCGAGCGGTTGATCGACCCTGTCAGCTTGCGCAGAGATTGCGACATGAGGCGCGCCTGAAGACCAACATGGCTATCACCCATCTCACCTTCGATTTCAGCACGGGGAACAAGTGCTGCGACCGAATCGACTACGAGAATATCAACCGCATTGGAGCGAACCAGAGTATCTGTGATCTCAAGTGCCTGCTCACCTGTATCGGGCTGAGAGACGATCAATTCATCAATATCGACGCCAAGCTTTTTTGCATAAACAGGATCAAGAGCGTGCTCAGCATCGACAAAGGCAGCAGTGCCGCCAGCTTTCTGAGCCTCTGCAATGCAATGCAGCGCCAAAGTCGTTTTGCCCGAGCTTTCCGGCCCGTACACTTCGATTACGCGACCTTTTGGAAGGCCGCCAATTCCAAGCGCGATATCGAGACCCAACGATCCTGTGGAGATCGATTCAACTTCCATCGTCTCTTTCGAGCCCAGCTTCATCGCCGAGCCTTTGCCGAAAGCACGATCTATCTGTGCGAGCGCTGCATCGAGCGCTTTTTGACGGTCCACGCCTTTTTCCTTTTCAACGAGCTTTAATTTAGCAGACATCGCACGGCCTCCATTGGTTCACCAGTGCCATCGTAAAGGTTATCGACGGCCCCCTTGTGGGAACAGCTTGTACCGCGTTTGTTCCATGAGAACAAGTAGGGAACGAAAATAATTTCCTACATTGGATTAATCAGCCAAGGCGCTGCGCAATTTCCAATTGAATTCTTGGCTTGAATTGGCAGGAATACGTACTTCTACAGTGTCATAGCCATTTTTCACCCGGACTTTGCGCCGAGGAAAACGGATGTCATATTCACCGGACCAAGCAAGGTTCAGCCGCAAATTGACGGGATGAGGGTTAGCGTTTGTTAATCGCGTGACCATGCGGGTCCATTTGCGCGAATCATCGTCAAAGCTCTCTTCTTTCAGCCGAGCACATTGCGCAAAGACCTGCGCACTGGTCCCAATGTCGAGCTCAACATCCTGTCCGCGACCAAAATCCCGCAAGTTTGTACTCGCGGCCAACTGCATCCCGCGCGAAGTTGGTTCAAAGACAGTCATCGCCCCTTGAGGGAGGGCGAGACCAAGCCCCTTCTTCTTCTCATTCTTAGTCACAAGCAGCATCTCGGCACCAACAGGCTCACCAAGCTGTTCGATCCAGCTATAGGGTTGGCATTCGAAGGCGTAGAGAAAGCGGCCCTCGACCTTTTCTTGATTGAGGAACGCAACCTGCTTCATGCCCTTTGCCGACACATCCACCCTCCCCGGCACGCGAAACAACTTCAGATCGCCGAGATTTTCTTCCGAGGCGGTAACAACAGAAACCGGCGAGACCGATTGCATTTGCTCTCGCCTGATCCGTGAACCGGTCACTACGATACTATCAGCTGCAGCACCGTAAAGAGCCTCTTCAGGTGATGGTGCTGGGAGAGGAATATTGGAATAGTTGGGCACCGGTGACCCTGTAGATGTGCTGCCAATGGGATAGCAGGTCAGTCGCAAGGGCCGTGCAACCGGCGGATCAGCAAGCCCTTCATAATCGCTTTCAACGTTGAGCGTGCCTGCAATGATTTGCAGCTTGGCATTGTCGAAGCTTTGTCCATTATCGTTCACCAACGTCAGCCAGCTGAGCCATTGCATGGTAAAGTCATCGCCATCAGCTTTTTGTCCCATGGTGGCGACGTAATTGGCTTGCCAATCGAAACCCCACGAAAGGTAGGTGAGCGTGACTTCATAAGTGCCGCCTGCATCTGATCGCGTATCGACCGAGTAAATGGGCTTGGCAGACAATCCGGCAGGCACCCTGTCGAATGTGAGCTTTTCAGGAAGGCCAGCGCATCGCACAGCTTCCAAGCCGCCACGCGATTGCAGCACTAGGCCGCCGTCAGCCCGCGTGCGCACAATTGCCTGTTCGGGAGCCGATCTGCCCGTGGCTGGATTGGTGCGAGTGATGGTAACCCGGTTGCCCAAAGCGCCATTCACCAACGCGGCGGGAGAAAGCAGTTCGGCATTGCGGTTCTTCTCTATCGTGCCGCCGGGAAGACCCGTCACGATGGCGGAAACGCCCACCATGCCTTCTGAAACTCCGATAAAGCGGATTGTGGATTCCCCTGCGGGCAAAGTGACGGTTCGCGTTTCGCTGACCATGGCAAAGCCTTGCGGATAGTCGCGCTCAATCTCCTCATCGGGACCCCGATCAGGATCTCTGTAGATGGTGACCGATAGATCGCTTGGCGCAGACGCTTCGACGATTGCGCGCGGCAGCGCCAAGTCTTGCGCAAGGACTGGCGCGCCCAGCCCTGCTATTGCGGCTAAAGTGAGAAACCAACGCATGGCTCAGCCTCCTTTGGGCGACTTACCAGCGGGTCTCGTATGTCACGCGAAAAACTCGTTTGCCCTCTGCAGGCACTGGGATCACGTATTTGCGTTGGCTGTAATTGATCTGCTCGCCCGGGACATCCTCGCTGACGATCCGATAATCGTACGCCCACCAATACCGCCCAAGACCGTTCTGCGTGAGATCAACCTCAATCGGCTCATCTTTTGCGTTGGTGAGCGTGTAGCGCATGGTTGTGCGGAAATAATCCTTGCGCTCCTGACGCTCAACCGAGCCGCGCGAGACGAGATTGTCGTCGGCATCATAGACTCTGAAACGCTCGCTCTCACGCCATTGGCGTTCCGTGATGCGTTCGCGTTTCTCAACCTCTGTTTGCACAGTGATATCGAAGGCATCGCCCGTCGTCAGCGTTAATTCGCTGCCCATGGGCGTGTGGCCGATGGAGTTTTCGCCGATGAATTGCGGCGTCCCCTGGCTGTCGCGCTGGTAAAACCGCACTGTCCCCGCAGGCAGCGCATCACCAAGGCCTTGATCGCGGGATGAAGAAAAACTGATTGCGCTTGCGACATTGCGCGGATTGCTATCGTTCTGCTGCCAGCCAACACCGATCGAATAGACTTTTCGTGCTGGAACACCCTGCACATCAAGGAAGCTCACCTGCTTCGTCTGAGCATTGGCAATCGTTGTGCGGCCGCTGATGGGATAGAGATAAAAATCGCCCAGCCGCTCACGATCTGCGCTTTCTGTTCCAGCTCGGGTCATACCGCGATTGCCGAAACCGCGCCCGCCTGTGCCATTGGGATTGCCCGCAACGAGCAGTGTATCGGCGCGGTGGAAAGTAGTGCCCGAATTGTTGGTGAGCGTCACCCAGCCTTGCATATCGATCGAATTGTCGCGCTCATTATACAGTGCCACGTAATCTGATTTCCAACCAAGCCCGCTTGAGAGATAGCGTAGAGAAACAGGACGGCGGCCCGGACGCGAGGAATCCAGATTAACCGATAGTGTTGGGCGCGCGCGAAGGTTTGGCGGCACGCGGTCAAAGATAACGCGCACGGGCAGACCATCATCGCGCAAAACTTCGATACGGTTACCGATCTGGATCACCACACCGCCTGCGGTAGAAAGAACCTTGGCTCGCTCGCGCGTTTCAGCGCCGGTTGCAGGGTTCGTGCGCAGGAGAGTGACCGTCTGGCCAATCGCCTTTTCCATCATTTTTGTGGGAGTGAGCAGGTCGAAATCGAAATTCTGCTCAATGATGGTCGTATCAGGAGCAAAGAAGCTCAGTGTTTCAGGCCGGATTCGCGCAGAGACATCGGGAAACTCAATCCTGCTTTCGCCCTGGCGAATGTCGAGCTGGCGGACATCTTGAACGAGCGCCAGATTGCTGTTGTAGATCGTGACCGAGACATCGCCTTGGGCGGTTTCATCGGGGTCGGGCACGGATTGCGCTGTGCTTGCGCTCGCAGCTAGCGCCGCTGCCGAAACCAGACCGAGACCTGCAAACCGTTTTAGATTGTTCATAATGCCCTCCCCAAGATTACGGCATCATGATGCAATCATGGGGTTTATCCAAGGTGAATGGATCAACTACTCCGCGTTTTCTTTAGCTGCTTGCAACACAGCTGCGACTTTATCGCCAATCGCTGCGACGCTGAATGGCTTTGCAATAAAGTGCATATCAGGGATGTCGATGTCTCTACGCAACTGTTCCTCAGCATAGCCAGACATGAACAAAATGGGCATTTCTGGAAGACGCTCTCTTATCGCGCGAACCATAGCTGGCCCGTCCATTCCGGGCATTACCACATCGCTAACGACAAGATCGAACGCTTTTCCATCTCCGATCGCAGTCAGACCTTCTTCCCCACCCGAGCACGCCGTCACTTCATAGCCTGCCCGTGTTAATGCGCGTTCGGCGACAGCCCGAACCATGTCTTCATCTTCAACCAGCAAGATCGAACCACCTGCCGACCAATCCGAAGACGGTGTCGGAGCGACAGGCTCTTTGCGCTTGGGTGCCTCACCAAGGTGCACGGGGAAGTAGACAGTGAAACGCGCACCGGATGGTTGGCCAGATTGATCAATGACATTATCGGCAAAAATAAAGCCGCCCGACTGTTTGACGATGCCGTAAGCGGTCGAAAGGCCGAGCCCAGTGCCTTTTCCTTGTTCTTTGGTGGTGAAGAATGGTTCGAACAGTTTTGGCAGAACTTCGGGAGGTATCCCCCCACCTGTGTCTTGGACAATCAGCACGGTATAGTCTGCTGCGGGCAGCACCTCAGAGCCTAACTTTATGACCTCTTTGGCTTTGAGACTGCGGGTAAAAAGCGAAATTCGCCCCCCGCTGCGCGTTCTATCATTGATTGCATCGCGCGCATTCACGGCGAGGTTCATAATAACCTGCTCAAGCTGCTGAGGATCGGCGCGCACTGCGCCGAGGTTGCGATCATGTTGGACATAATACGTGATTTGCTCACCCAACAAGCGTTTGATTAGCGGGCTCACCTCGCTCACGACATCGGGCAATTGTAGTATCTCAGGGCGCAAGGTTTGCTGCCTTGAGAATGCAAGCAACTGTCGAGTTAGTGATGCGGCACGGTTGGAATTGGCTCGGATCTGCTGGATATCGTCATAGTCGCTGTCGCCGGGTGTATGACGCAGCAACATCAAATCACATGTGCCGATAATTGCGGTCAGGACATTGTTGAAATCATGCGCCACCCCGCCTGCGAGCTGGCCCACGGCTTGCATCTTAGTTGCCTGAGCAACTTGGCGTTTCAGCTGATTTTCCTCTGCTGAATCGGCAAGGCTGACAAGCACAGCAGCTTCTCCCAAACCGCGAACACCAGCCAGGCCCAGCGACACTGGCTCATCTGGGCGCCCCTTTAGACGCACAGCCATATCGCCGCTTGTCGCAGGGCCGCGTCCATGACGGCGAACGGTGTCGGACAAAACCCCCTTATCCTCACGCACGACAAGATCGGTCGGAAATGCCGGAAGGCCGCTGCCTTCTCTATCGATTGCACGCAAAAAGGCCTGATTGCCAAACAGGAAGCGGCCGTCGCGATCGGTCATTGCAAGGCCCAGCGGCAATTGCCCAAGCAGTGCCTCAAGTTGTGCAACACCGGCTTGCGCTGCACCATCCCAGCCGCTTCCGATGCCAACGCCGCTGTCGACGACCAGCATGAGAGTGGTGGTGTCGTCGGGCCCGGGACTACCAGCTGAAATCAATTGAGTTTCTGGATCGGCCAAAGGCACGTCAATCAGGGTTTGCGGTGTTCCGCCACGCCCTTCGCGCGCGAAGAAAAGCCGCTCGCGCTCATCAGAGCGCAGAAAGGAAACAAAGTCTTGTCCCGAAAGCGTGGCGGTCTTATCGCCCGCTGCGCGTTCAGCAAAGCCGGCACTAACTTGTCGGATTACCCCATCTGCTGAAGTGATTGCCGTCTCTATCCCGGCGCGACTGAGCATCTGTCCAAAAGCCCCTGATAAATCGAGCTCTGCCAAGGTAACTTCACTTGCTGAGGAAAGCCTTTTGAATCGCCAGATCAGGTGGTCTTCGCTGCGACCCGCCCTCTTCGCGATTACGCTCCAAACCGAAAGGTCAGCGTTGTTCTCCAGCTCCTCCAGACCCGCTATACCATCGCGCCATGCTTCACGTGCCAAACGGGTCATGGCTTCAACTGACGTGGGTTCAAGATTAAGAGAGGGCGGCGCGCTTTGAATGCCAAAAGCATCGATAAAGGCGGTGTTCGCACACACCAATCGATTGGCTCGGTCCGTGATCGCAACAGCCTCACCTGCATTATCGCCCAATGCTTCTATCGCAGCGATTGTGACAGACCAATCAGGCGCGGCAGGCTCATTCTCCTCTGGCCCCGCGCGCAGTCTCTCGACTGAGAAAATCGCGCCAGTCAGAAGCACCACTCCGGCTGAAAAAACCAGCGCCAGAACAACTTGCGAAGTTGCGAGGTAAATCAACACGGCGCTCATGATCACAGCCAGCAAAAGACTGCCTAACACTAGGCGGTTGAAACCCGCCCCGGCGGTCCCGAAAGATCCAAAGGCGGTGTCACTCAAGGGGGAGAATTTGGACAAATCTAAGCTCACAACGGCCTGCTGTTTAACTGGCAAGCACGTTTAGATGTTGCTGGCCTAATGGTCGAGACGGGTTTCCATCTCAGCAAGACGTTTTGCCCGCTTGCGTGCAACAATCACGCGCCAGACAGCACTTGAGATAAGATAACCGAGTACCGAAGAAACAACCGCAAGCACAAGAAAGCCGAGCACTGTTGTGCCTGCCATCTCAAAGAAACTTACAAGCCAGCTCCACGCGCCTCCGCTCAATTCATCAGCTTCAATCGCATCAAAATCGATAAACAAAGACCCCACTCGATTCGCAACCACTATCCAAAACGGAAATGTGAAAGGGTTGGTGATGAAAGTCACCAATGCCGATACTGGGACATTCGCCCGCAAAGGAAGCGCAAGAAACGCGGAAAGAAAAATCTGTCCAACCGGAATAATGAACGCTGAAAATAATCCCAATGCAACACCACGCGGGACGGAACGCCGGGTAAAACGCCACAATTCCGGCGACAAGAACCGATGCGCTATGGGAGCCAAATACTTGTTTTTCGCCAATTGCTCACGCGAAGGCATCAGGCGGCGGATTGTATCCGCTCCAAACGTTTTCGAATTAAGCACTCGAAACCAATTTGATGCACGCGTTTTGCTCATTACGAAGCAGAGGCCTCCTTTCTGTAAAATATGGGTAGCCCAAGCTCTATGACCAGTGGGTGAATCGGCCTCTGGGAAAATAAACTTGGGCATCAGCCCTTTTCGCGCATCAACCGAGCTTTGTCGCGTTTCCAATCACGCTCTTTGGTGCTCGCCCGTTTGTCATGAGCCTGTTTACCCTTCGCAAGCGCCAGTTCGACTTTGGCGCGGCCCGTCGCGTTGAAATAAATCGAGAGCGGCACCAGCGTCATACCCTTGCGCTCTACCGCGCCGAACAGCTTGCCAATCTCGCGTTGGTTCAAAAGCAGTTTACGCGCACGGCGCGGTTCATGGTTCAGCCGGTTTCCGTGGCTGTATTCAGGGATGTTGGAGTTAACGAGCCAGACCTCGCCGTCTTTCACTTCGGCATAGCTTTCAGCAATCGTGGCTTGCCCTGCACGAAGAGCCTTCACTTCAGTGCCCTGCAAAGCGATCCCAGCCTCGAACTTGTCCTCAATATGATAATCAAACCGCGCCCGGCGATTTTCAGCGACAGTTTTCTGCTTGTCGAAAGTAGGAGGTTTGGGCCGCGCCATGATGACCCAGCACATAGGGATTTTGCGCCCGTTCGCAAACCGCCAACGCATATTCCTGAGGCTCCATTGCTTAATGCTTGAAGTTGAACGCAAATTGAGTTCTACTTGCCCTAGGGATAGGCTTTTTGGGGCTATTCTAAAATGCGTTCTACGACTTGCGCGGCATTTGCTGCGATTTCTTTGTCATGTCTCGTGCCTGCTTCAGCTGTATTTGCGCAATCTGAAACGGCGACGGCTATCGAGCCATTGCCGCTTTCTGAATACGGAAAGCTGCCCGATGTTGAACGCACCGCGCTTTCACCGTCAGGGGATAGGCACGCGCTGATTACGACGATCAATGGCGAACGAGTGTTGCTGGCCGTCGAAAACCAAACTGAGCCCATCAGAATTGTAAAAGTTGGCGATCTGAAAATCCGCTCTATCCGCTGGATTGGTAATGACCGTATCCTGCTCGTGAGCAGCGAGACCCAAGACTTGGGTTGGGGGTTTACAACCGACAAAGCCGAATTCGCACTTGGAACTGTAATCCCAATCGACGACACGGGAACGACAGGAGTTATCTTCAGCAAGCAGAAGGAACTCTACGATTCCATCAGAGGCATCCACGGCATCCGCGAAATTGGTGGGAAGCATTATGGATATTTCGGGGCGATCAAATTCAAGAAGGTGCGGCTTCAGGATTCGCACAAGCGTGACTTTATGTTCGATCACGGGCGTCCCTATCTTTACCGCGTTGATCTTGAAACCCTAGACGCCGAACTCGTTCAAACTGCAGCACCCGTCAATGTCGGCCGCGATTGGCTGATCGACGAAAAAGGTGAGATCGCTTTCCGGCTAGACGTTGGATACAACACCGGCGCGTGGCAAATCTTCAACGCCGATGGAAAAAAGATCGCTAAGGGCAAGCAGCCGCGTGCCGGGATCAGCCTGCGCGGCCTTTCTGCTGACGGGACCCGAGCGATCTATCGTGAGCGCGGCGAAGAGAGAAACTACTGGTACACCATCGGCCAAGACGGCGGCACGCCTGAGCCCTTCCTTGACGGTGTTGATTGGGAAACGATCCTGTTTGAGCCTTCTAACGGTCGTATGATCGGATACACAATCGGCGAAGGCGAAAACGAACGGCATGTCTTTGCCGACAAGGCGCTTCAGGAAAAAGCAGAAAGGGTGCGCAAAGCTTTTTCAGCCTACGAATCCTGGATGTCGGGTTGGACCAGCGATTTGAGCGACGTCATAGTTCGCACCAGTGGGAATGGCGATTCTGGGACATATTACGCGGTTGATCTTGAAACTTCCAAAGCCAACGCGATCGCCTATCAAAGGCTCGCGATCGAACCCAAATATGTCGGCAAAATCTCGACCTTCGAATACAAGGCAAGCGACGGGATGGAGATGGATGGCATCTTGACCCTGCCGCCCGGAAAAGAGGCGAAAAACCTTCCGGTGGTAATCCACCCGCATGGCGGTCCTCACTCTGCTGATGCGCCAGTGTTCGATTGGTGGGCACAGGCTTTCGCATCGCGGGGCTATGCGGTGTTCCAACCGAATTTTAGAGGCTCAACCAATCGTGATGAGGCGTTCAAACGCGCTGGCTATGGTGAATGGGGAGGCAAAATGCAGACGGACAAGTCCGATGGCCTTAAAGCGCTTGCTGATGCCGGCATCGTCGATCCCAAGCGCGCTTGCATCGTTGGGGCAAGCTATGGCGGCTATGCAGCGCTGGCGGGCGTCACCTTGCAGCAAGGCCTCTATCGCTGCGCCGTCGCTGTCGCCCCGGTGAGCGATCTACGCGACATGTACAACGAGGATTACAAGGCCAGCGGACGCGACCGGACAACCAAAGTCGCCCTTCGCGAGCAGCTTGGTAATCCGGATAACTGGAATGCGGTCTCACCGCTAAAAGCCGCTGAACAAGCGGATGCTCCGATCATGCTTATCCACGGTATCGACGATACTGTGGTGCCATACAGCCATTCAAAAAAGATGGCCGACAAATTGAAAGACCACGATAAGCCATACGAAATGGTCACTCTCGAAGGCGAAGATCACTGGTTGTCTCTGTCAGTAACGCGCCAGCAAATGCTGGAGAATGCGGTGCGCTGGGTTGAGAAATACAATCCAGCCGATTGATGTCCCTTACATCAATCCAGCGTGCGCGAGCGCTTCATCAACCGCTTTACGAGACGCTTCGCTGCAAGGAACAAGCGGCAAGCGCACTTCGTCGGTGATGGTTTCAAACACTCGGCTGAGCGCATACTTCACTGGTCCTGGAGAACTGTCGGAAAACATCGCGTAATGCAGCGGATAGAGAAGGTCATTCAGCCGCCTTGCCTCGACCAAATCGTTATCGGCACACGCACTTTGAAATTGCGCGCACAATGCTGGCGCCACATTTGCCGTCACTGAAATGCAGCCCTTACCGCCGGCTGCATTGAATGGCAGCGCAAGCTCATCATTGCCGGACAGCTGGCAGAATTCGTGGCTGATCCCGCGGCGATGATCCGCCACGCGGGACAAATCCTCGCTCGCATCTTTAATCGCGATGATCCGATCAGGGAAACGATTGGCAAGCTCAATGGTCGTCTCCGGCGCAATGTCCGTCACTGTCCTGCCGGGGACGTTATATAGCACAATCGGCAACTCGCATTCGTTCGCCAGATAGCTGAAATGCGCAATCAAACCTGCTTGGCTGGGCCGGTTGTAATAGGGCGCAACGCAAAGACCAGCTGCTGCACCCGCTTTTTTCGCAAAGGTCATGTGCAAAGCTGCGTTCTTCGTATCATTGCTGCCGCAGCCTGCGATCACCGGGACGCGGCCGCCGGCTTGCTCGATGCAAATTTCAATAACTCTGTGGTGTTCTGCATTGGAGAGGGTTGAAGCCTCTCCTGTTGTGCCGCATGGCACCAATGCAGCGCTTCCTTCGCTGATTTGCCAATCCACAAGAGCCCGAAAGGCGGCCTCGTCGAATTCGCCGTTACGGAATGGTGTCACCAGAGCGGGAATGGAGCCGCTAAACATTGCTTTTACTCTTTCAGTTTCAATCAACTAACGTTCATATTGCGTATCAGATGATAGCGAATACTCATTTCACCTGATGCGCTGTTCAGCGCTTGATAAGGAGCCTTTCGGCACAATGTCCAGCATGGCTAACAATTTGCGTTCCCGACCCAAGACTTTCGCCGCTTTGATCGCCGCGGGAGCAGCCGCCTTTGCGGCGCCGTGTACAGCCCAGTTTGCAAGCTCAGATCGCAGCCAAAACATGGTCGCAACTCAGCCTAGTGAGGTGGCTGCGGGGATATCGCAATGGGAGCGGCTCCATGCCCGAAATGCGACCGCAACATTTGCCGAATACGTCAATTTCGCTCTTCGCTATCCCGATTTTCCTCGCACCAATGTCTTGCGGGGCCGCGCCGAGGCTCAGTTGGAAAAAGAGGCAGCCTACTCAGGTCAGATCCTGCAGTTCTTCGACCGCTTTCCACCGCTCACCAATTCAGCGCGGGCGCGTTACGCCGTTGCCTTAGCCAGTTCCCAGAGGCCAGAGGCTGCGCAATTGGCGCGCGAGGCATGGCGTGGTGGCAGTATGGCAGCCTCAAGCGAAGCGTATTTGCAGAGCCTGTTCGGCGCGCAATTTACACCCGAAGATCATAGTGAACGAATGGATGCACTGCTGTGGCAGAAGAATGGCGAAGCCGCTGTGCGTCACATGATGAACCTGCCCGTTGACGAGCGTCCTCTTGCGCAGGCCCGGTTGTCTCTTGTCAACGGATCGACACCCTCTTCAGTAGGCGCCACTGTCCCGCAGGGAGCGTGGCGCCATGCGGGCTATATCTTCAACCTTGCAAGCTATCAGCGAACCAAGGGCCAAACGGGCGCGATGATCCAGACACTGGCCAACCGTTCGCTTTTCGATGCCCCAGCGTACGATCCAGAAGCGATGGTCGGGCTGATGCTGAGAGCCGCCGCGGCTGCCAATGTCGCTGACACTGTCCGCATTGCGAGCAAGACCGAGGACCTTTTCGCTCCGGGCATAGATGTATCCGAAGGCTCTTTCAAACTGCGCGATCAATACACTGACCTTATGTGGAAAGGCGGCACCAACGCGCTTTGGCGTCAGGGTGATGGCCGGACGGCTGCGCCCATGTTCGAACGCTATGGCAAAGCGGCAAGAGGTCCATTGATCCGCGCAAAAGGGTTCTACTGGGCTGGCCGCGCCGCTAGCCAAGCGGGAATGCAGGCCGATGCAGCGCGCTATTACGAGATGGCAGCTGAGTACCCGCAATATTATTACGGCCAGCTCGCACTTGGGGCTCTGGGGCGCGACATGCCGACATTTGCAAAATTATCGCAATTGGAAATCGACCGAGGGACGCGCGCAGCATTCAACGACAAACCGCTGACACATGCGCTGCGCTCAATCGCTGCCAATCGCCGAGATTGGCGGACCGAGCGACGGTTTTTCCAAGCGATTGCCAACGAGGCCGAAACGGCAGAAGAGTTGCGCCTAACACATCAGCTTGCTCTGGAACTTAACATGCCCGAACTCGCCGTGGTTGTAGGCGCAGAAGCAAGCGCCAATGGCTTCAAAGGCTTTGAGCGGATTGGCTATCCCACCTACCCAACGCCTCGTGTCAATGACTGGACCATGGTTCACGCCATCAGCCGTCAGGAAAGTGAATTTGACCGCACTCGCACCAGTCATGCGGGCGCACGCGGCCTAATGCAGCTTATGCCCGGCACTGCGAGAGAACAGGCGGGCAAGATGGGGCTGCAGTATATGTCCTCTGGCCTGTATTCTGATCCCGCATACAACATCCGCCTTGGCGATGGATACTTCGCGCGGATGATGGACTATTATCGCGGTTCCTATCCCTTGGCAGTCGCCGCTTACAATGCAGGTCCGGGCAATGTGAACAAATGGCTCAGGCGCAATGGCGACCCACGCACAGGCGCTGTTGATTGGCAGCAATGGATTGAGCAGATCGGGATTACCGAAACCCGGTACTATGTCATGCACGTGCTCGGCAATGCGACCACTTACAGCCATATGTATCCTGAACAAGCAGGATTGCCGCGCAAGATAGAAACCTTCTTCCGCTAATCCGAGGTAGGAATGGCGAGCAAACCTGGACCGCCGATCACACCTAGTGGAATGGCTGCGCTCAAAGCGCGCTACGATCACCTGCTCGGGACCGAGCGGCCTGAAATTGTCGAGATCGTCAGCTGGGCTGCTGGCAATGGGGATCGATCTGAAAACGGCGATTATCTTTATGGCCGCAAGCGCATGCGCGAGATTGACCGGGAGCTTGGCTACCTTGCGAAACGCATGAAAGTCTGCCGAGTGGTCGATCCCGCCAATCAGCCCGATAAAGCGCACGTATTTTTTGGCGCGAAAGTTGAACTCGCGGATGAAGATGATGCGCGCCAGACTGTGCAGCTTGTCGGCGATGATGAACAGAACGCTAGTGAGGGACGGATCGGCTGGAATTCCCCGCTCGCCAAAGCGTTGAAAGGCGCGAGCGTCGGGGATTTGCGCACGGTAAGACTTCCCGGCGGGCTCAAAGAGTGGGAAGTGATGGCGATTGATTATGACTAGGCTTCCCGCCCTCACCTTTCTCGCGCTTCTTGCCGCACCGCTTTCAGCGAAGGATTCCCTTGGCGTGTATTCGGGATGGGCCGCGTTTCGTGATGATGGGGCAGCGCGTTGCTATGCCATCGCCAAGCCGCGTAGCTCGAAGAAAGCCAGTGCTTATGCAAGCCTTGGCACTTGGCCCAAGCGCAATGTCCGCAATCAGCTCCATATCCGATTGTCGCGCCCTGCCCGCGCCGGATCGGATGCAAGGCTCAGAATTGGCGAGCAAACATTTGAACTGGCCACCAAGGGCCGCGATGCCTGGGCGAAAGATCAACGAATGGATGCAGCGATCACGGCTGCTTTGCGATCAGCCTCATTGATGAGCGTTTCTGTGCTCAGTGCAAATGCCAATCGCTTTACCGACAGGTATAACCTTGCAGGCGTCGCAACGGCAATGGATGCAAGCGTTGTGGGGTGCGCGGAGCGCTGAGGCAAATTTGATTACTTGAAAAAATAGCGATTTTTGCTAACTAACAATCATCCAGTCCCCGGTTTGCCGTCTTGAGGCGCTCGTAAGAGCAGATATCAGCTCAAGGCCGCTCCCGGGGACATTTTTATTGGCGACAATCATGGCTACAGCAATTCTAGTCGACGGCGCGTTTTTCCTACGCCGTTTCAAATCATGCTTCCCGGATCACGACTCTGATAATCCGAAAGACGTTGCTCATGGTTTAGGGCTCCTGTCTTACTGGCATCTTGCGATGCGAATAGGGCCCGAACGCCTCACGAAAGAGATCTCAAACTACAATCTGCAATTATCTGAGTCACCAACCTTCTACCGATTATTCTTCTATGATTGTGAGCCTCTTACCAAGCGCATGCATCACCCAATTTCGAAGAGGTCTATAAACTTCGCCAAAACAGATGAGGCAATCTTCAGACTCGAAGTGCACAAAGAAATTAGAAAGTTACGCAAGGTTGCGTTACGCCTAGGAAGACTAAACGACACTTCTTTATGGAGGCTAAAAGCGGAGGCAACGCAACGCCTCACCGAGGCGACGGGGTCGTTCCGTCCTACTGACGAAGATTTTGAGGTCGACACAAAGCAAAAAGGTGTCGACATGCGGCTTGGTTTAGATGTTGCGTAACTGGCCTTTAAGCATCAGGTCGACCAAATCGTACTAGTTGCAGCAGACGCTGACTTTGTCCCCGCAGCAAAATTGGCAAGACGCGAAGGAATTGATGTGATCCTCGACAAGATGGGTGACCAGCGAGCCGCCAAAGACCTAATTGATCACGTAGATGGAGTAAGAGATTGTTATCTGCCAGCACCGGCGGAGTACAAGAAATGAGTCTCATGTCGATCCCCGGACAGGTGGATCCCGTTCCCGTCGCGCGTGATATCACGCCGCGCGAGGATGGACGTGTGGACCTTATCGGCCTGCCCCGCCCGCGCATTCGGGAATTGTTTGCCGAAGCTGGCCTTGATGCTCGCCAAGCGAAACTGCGCTCCAAGCAAGTCTTCCACTGGCTCTATCACCGCGGCGTCACTGATTTTGACGCGATGACCGATATCGCAAAAACGATGCGCCCATGGCTAAAAGAACGCTTTGTGATTGGCCGTCCCAACGTGGTCGAAGCGCAGCATTCCTCTGACGGCACGCGCAAATGGCTCCTGCAAACAGATGATGGCCACGATTTTGAAATGGTCTTCATTCCTGATGAGACGCGCGGCACATTGTGCGTCTCCAGCCAAGTGGGATGCACACTCAATTGTACGTTTTGCGCCACGGGCACGATGCGGCTGGTGCGCAATCTCACGCCGGGAGAAATCGTCGGACAAGTGATGCTCGCGCGTGACGCTTTGGGAGAATGGCCCAAAGGCGGTGCGAGTCCCCGCGCAGGCGGGGATCTCCCGCAACAAAGCGCCAATTCGAAAGAGGTCACCGCCTTCGCGGGGACTCACGAAGATGATGAAGACGATTTCGAATACACCTCGGATGGTCGCCTGCTGACCAATATCGTGATGATGGGCATGGGCGAGCCGCTCTATAATTTCGACCATGTTCGCGATGCGCTGCATCTTGTGATGGATGGCGATGGTTTGGGCCTGTCTAAGCGGCGGATCACCCTTTCCACGAGCGGCGTCGTGCCAATGATGGAGCGTTGCGGCGAAGAAATCGGCGTCAATCTCGCGGTCAGCCTCCATGCCGTGACAAAGCCGGTGCGCGATGAAATTGTGCCGCTCAATCGCAAATACGGGATCGAGGAGCTGCTTCAGGCCTGCGCCGATTATCCCGGCGCATCCAACGCACGGCGGATCACATTTGAATATGTGATGCTGAAGGACAAAAACGACAGTGACGAGGACGCGCATGAATTGGTGCGTTTGCTGCGTGAATTTGATTTGCCAGCAAAAGTGAACCTCATCCCGTTCAATCCTTGGCCCGGCGCAGCCTATGAATGCTCCACACCCGAACGGATCAAAGCTTTTAGCGATATCGTTTTCGAAGGAGGCATCAGCGCGCCTGTCCGAACCCCGAGGGGACGCGATATTGATGCAGCTTGCGGTCAGCTGAAAACGGCCGCGGAAAAGAAAAGCCGCGCGCAAAGAGACAGAGAAGCCGCGGCAGCGAGTGAAAACGCCTCCTCGCCTGCATGAATTACGACAAAGCCACGCTTGACTATTACGAAGACGCAGCGCCGCGATACAGGTTTAGCACCGCCCTTGACCACCATCGTCATCTCGACCCTTTTCTGGATCGATTGAACGCCGGCGCAAAAATCCTCGAATTGGGATGCGGGACTGGATCAGACGCTGCGCACATGATCGAACGCGGGTTCATTGTAGACGCCACCGATGGAACCGCAGCGATGGTGCGCAAAGCAAACGAACGCTACGATGTGGCCGCGCGGCAGATGCGATTTGATGAACTTGAAGAGCACAACGCATATGATGCCGTTTGGGCTCATGCTTGTCTGCTGCACTTGCCGCGCGCCGACCTTCCGAACGCGCTTTCGCGCATCCACACAGCTTTGAAACCGGGGGGCTTGCACTTCGCCAATTTCAAGCTTGGCGATCCCGATCATCCTGATGAAGGCCGCGATCCCTTGGGGCGCTGGACCAGCCTTCCCACGCCTGATTGGCTGGAGAAGTGTTATGTCAAAGCCCACTTTTCCATTGTTGAGCGCCAAACGTATCGAGGCAATGGCTCTGACGGGGTTGTGAGAGACTGGCTCGCGATCACTGTGAAACGCACATGAAACCAATCATAGAAGCGATTTGCACCGGCACGGCGCGCCCGTTTAATGGCGCGGAATTGAGCGCGTTTGTGAAACGTCCGCGCGAAGGCATATTACAAATCCTTGAAGATGGCTTTGCCCCCGATGAGCAAGCTGACCGCCGCGTTCATGGTGGCCCGGAAAAAGCGGTGCATCTCTATCCGCTTGATCACCATGCCTTCTGGGTTGAATGGCTGGAGGATAACGCCGCGATTGCCTTGCTTGATGAACCGGGCGCGTTCGGATCAAACCTTGCCGTGTCGGGCATCTCAGAAAGCGATGTATATATCGGTGATCGCTTCCGTCTCGGCACCGCATTGCTTGAAATCAACCAACCGCGCCAACCCTGCTGGAAAGTCGATCACCGCTTTGGCGTCAAAGGCATGGCAGCCACTATCGTCAAGACGGGCAGGTCGGGCTGGTATTTCCGCGTGCTTGAGATTGGCGAATGCCAGGCGGGCGACGCGCTGGAGCGCGTGGAGACGGGCGATCCAAACTGGAGTGTCGCGCGTGTTTTCGAAGCGCTGATTGCCGGCAAGGGATCACGCGATGAGTTTGAGGAGCTGGCGAACCTCACGCACCTTGCCCCAACCATGCGGGACAAAGCGCGCTCTAAGCTGGCCTAATCGAAGGCGTTGAGCGTCCCGCCCTGCGTTATCATCCGACAAGTACCCCCAATCCATACAGCGCCGCTGCCGTCACGCTCGCATTTGACCAACCCGTTCGCCCCGACATTTTGCCCCTGTCCAGCGGTGTAAGAACCTTTAGCCAAATTGTTTTGAAACAGATGCACCGCAACGCCCGCATTGAAACTGCCCGTGACAGGATCTTCAATGAACCGTTCGTAAGTGTCGGCAAAAAAAGCGCGCAATTCCCAATCTCGCGGCCCGCCATTTGCATGCGGTGCGGCAAGCCCGATATCTGTGCCCAAAGGCGCTTTTGGCGCAGCCTCGGCACGCAGCACATCTTCGGCAGAGCGAAGGCGAAGAAGCTGCCACTTGGGGCCGTTCACGACATGCACCGCCTCAACCAAAGCGGCTTCATCAATGCCGGTAAGACGTACCGCATTCGCCCGTTCTTCATCGCTCAAAGGCTCGTGCTTCATCAGGTCAGGCGCTTTGAATGCGAGATTTTCGCCGCGGGTTCGCACTTCAACAAGGCCGATGCCGCATTCCTGCATTACCGTGCCTTCTTTTGCCGCCGAACCTCCGCAAGCCAACCATGCAAAGGCAGAGCCCAGCGTTGGATGTCCTGCAAAGGGGAGTTCGCCGCCAGGATAAAAAATGCGCACCCGGTAATCAGCGCGCTTATCCTGAGGCGGCAACAGGAATGTCGTTTCAGAAAAGCCAAGCCATTGGGTGAGCGACAGCATCTGCTGCGATGACAGATCATCTGCGCCATGCACCACGGCAAGCGGATTGCCACTCAAGGGTCCATCGCAAAACACATCAATCAAATCGCACGTCATCGTCATATCGCGTCATCTCCTTGGGCGGACGACCCCATAACCCATCCAAAAGCCATTGCACAAAGCTATTGGCTTGCTCGGTTCGTCGCGCGCCGAAAACCGATGGGCGATGGGAAAGTGTTTCCAACAGCTCGTTCATTTTGAGTTATTCTTTCCTGAACGAAATGGATGTCAGCCCAATCAAGGGCGGGGAAAGGAATTGACCATGAAACCTATCGCACTTCTCGCCGCCGCTGGATCACTCGCCGTCATTAGCGCTCCTGCGCAAGCAGCTGATATCGTAGCTGAAAATGCCACACCCTCCTGGGGCGAAAGCATCGCCTGGAGCACGCCCATCATCCAGACCGTCGCTTACGGCGATGATGACTGGGATGATGACGATGATTATTACCGCGATCGTCGCCGTTACAAGCGCAACCGTTACGACCGCTATGGCCGCTATTATGAGCCGCGCCGCATTCGCCGCGGTGACAGGGTCTGGCGCGGTCGCGACGGGCGGTATTATTGCAAGCGTGACAATGGCACGACCGGTCTGATTATCGGTGCTGCAGGCGGCGCTCTTGTTGGCCGGGCCATTGATACGCGCGGTGACCGGACCGTTGGCACCTTGCTTGGCGGCGCGCTTGGCGCAGTGCTTGGCCGCGAAATTGATCGCGGCGGTGCACGCTGCCGGTAACCACCCAAACCCGCTTCCAGATAGGCGTCGCTGACTTGAGGGTTGGCGGCGCCTTTTCTTTGAGTAGATTGAACCAAGCATTGCAGCCTGTTAGGCCTCGCCGAGATGTCTCGTCCCGCAATTCTTGTCACCGGCGGCGCCACTCGAATCGGCGCAGCATTGGTTCGCGGTTTTGCGGCGGCGGGTTGGCATGTCGTGATCCATTACAAGAGTTCCTCTGATCCAGCTGAGGCTTTGGCGAGTGAACTGCCATCAGCCCAAACAGTCCAATGCGATTTGAGCGACGATGATGCTGCATCTGCCATGATCGAAGAACTCGCTTCCCAACTTCCAGACTGGCGGTGCCTCATAAATTCCGCGTCAGTTTTTGATTATGATGATGCAACCAAATTGGATCCTGCAACGAACAGGCAGGCAATGCAGATCAACGCTCTTTCTCCTGCGCGCATTTCACAGGCCTATTTGCGCGCGGCCACAAGCGATGGGTTGCGCTGTGTGATCCAGATCACCGATATGAAGCTTGCCAATCCCAATCCTGATTTCTTTAGCTACACAATGTCCAAACACGCCTTGGCATCCACCATTCAGATGTTGACCATGGGCGCGGCGAGCGACCAAGATCGGGTGTACGGCATTGCACCCGGAGCAATCCTAGCCAGCCATGATCAAAGCGAGGATGAAACTGACATCTCGCACAAACTCAATCTATTAGGCCGAAAAACAGGGCCGGATGAAATTGTCGATGCTGCTCTTTTCCTCGCAACAGGCACGCTCAAAAGCGGGCAGACTCTCTTCATTGATAGCGGCCAGCACGCCATGCATCAGGACCGCGACGTGATCTATCTTGCCAGAGAGAAATCGGAATGAAGCGACACGCTGCTTCAACGCGAATCTGGCATTGGTTAAACGCCGTCGCTTTGGCCGTTTTGTTTATGTCAGGCCTTGGTATCTCTAACGCGCATCGGCACCTTTATTGGGGCAATTTTGGCTATGATCCAGCGGATGCTTGGCTGCATATCATCCGCTTTCCCGGGTGGATCACTTTGCCTTCAACTTACAATCTGGCTGCATCGCGTGACTGGCACAATATCGGCGCATGGGTGTTTGGAATTGCGCTCCTTTGCTTCTGGTTTGCGATGCTCGTAAACCGACACTTCACCCGCGATATTGTGACAGGTCCGCGTGATTGGTCACCGCGCCATTGGTGGAAAGTTCTGCGGTCCAATCCTCGCAATCACGAAACACTGGACGGCGCGAAGTATAACAGCATTCAAAAGATCACTTATGGTGTCGTCCTGGGCATTCTTTTGCCTCTGATGATTGCAAGTGGCCTTGCCATCAGCCCCGGATTTGAGCCTGCCGCCCCGTGGCTTGTTGATGTTTTCGGCGGGCGGCAATCGGCGCGTTCTGTTCACTTTATTGTCGCTTGGTTGCTTGCGGGGTTTTTTGTTCTGCACATCGCTATGGTCCTCGCTGCTGGGGCATGGGGATTGGTGCGCGACATGATCACAGGGGGCAAGGTTCAGACGACAAAGAAAGGGTATTTCGATGCCTGATATCCCGCGCAGAGGCTTGCTTGCCGGATTGGCTGCTATGGGCACTGGCGCTTGCACCGAATTGGGCAAAACAGATGCAGCAGGCGCTGTGTTCGACAGTGCTGAAGATTGGCACCGCGCGGCCCACCGGACGCTGGCTGGGCGACAAGGCCTTGCCCGTGAATACGCTCTTTCTGATCGATCTCCCGATGTGAAAGGAAATGGCTCTGTCACGGTCGACAGCGATATCTACCGGGATCAATTGGCCAAGGGGTTTGCCGATTGGCGCTTGTCTGTCCGCGGCTTGGTTGAAGAACCTTTGCGCCTCTCGCTTGATGAATTGAAAGCCCTCCCCCAGCGCACGCAGATTACGCGCCATGACTGCGTTGAAGGGTGGAGCGCGATTGCGGAATGGAGCGGTCCACAATTGGGCGATCTGCTCGACAAAGCGAAGATCAAGCCCGAGGCAAAATTCATCGTCTTTCGCTGCGCTGATGTTTTGTATGGTCAACGATATTATGAAAGCGTCGATCTGGTCGATGCTTATCATCCGCAAACCATCATTGCTCACGAATTGAACGGCGAACCATTGCCAGAAAAGAACGGTGCGCCGCTGCGTATGCGGATTGAGCGTCAACTGGGCTATAAGCACGCCAAATATCTAACCGCGATCGAAGCGGTTGCTGACCTATCCCCTATTGGCAAAGGCAAAGGCGGCTTTTGGGAAGATGAATACAATTACCAATGGTACGCTGGCATCTGACGTTAGCGCTTTACCTAACCGGGTAGACGCGGTTCATGGTTGCCCAATCATGCTCGATAACTTTCTCAAGCACGTCGATATCCACATCGGCCAATTTGTTGATGTAAAGACAGCTCGCGCCTTCTGAATGCTTACCCAGATTTTCAAGCAGTGCCTTACGCTCAGCGCCGGCTGCCTCATCGCAATATCCACCCATAAGGTGGAGCGAATGCTTGGCCTTGCGCGTTGCAAATCCTGATCTTTGGCAATGCACTTTGCGACCGCTGGCATATGTCGTTTCGTAATCGCCAAAACCGAAAATGCCGCCCCACATGGTTGGCTCTTCGCCGGTTACTTTTGAAAACAAATCAACCAATACACGCGCGTCATCCCGTTTTGCCGCGGGCTCAATAGCGTCAAGCGCCTCTTCTATTTTCGACATATGATCCCTCCAAAGCGTTAAGCTGACTGTTCAGCGCGATCCAAACGTTGACAGCCGCCAAGGCAATGTCTTGATAAGGGAACAATAGCCTTAACAAGGACTTTGCTTTCATGAGCGTAACATTACTTGATCGGTTCTTGAAGAGCGGCGTTTCAGAAGGCCGTCTCGGCGTAGTCTTTGCCGATGGAAGCGCGCGAACGTATGGCGAGCCCGCTCAGGGATTTCCCGAAGTCGTCCTGCGTTTTACCGATGGCAGAGTCCCTCGCGACATCATCATGGATCCGCGTCTTGGCGCTGCGGAAGCTTTCATGGATGGCCGTCTGATTATCGAGAACGGCGATGTGATGGATTTGATCACATTGCTGCGAATGAACAATACATGGGATAAAGGCGGCGATATTGGCCGCCCCTCCCTAACCCGGCGTGTCATGGGCAAAGCCAGCTTTGCAGTAGAGCGCGTCAACAACCGCATTTCCTCCAAAAAGAACGTCGCGCATCATTACGATATCGGCAATGAATTTTACGCCCTGATGCTGGACCCAGAGCATTGGCAATACAGCTGTGCGTATTGGCCGGATGGCGTTGAAACCTTGGGCGAGGCGCAGACCGCAAAGCTTGCGCATATCGCTGCCAAACTGGCGATTAAGCAGGGCAACAGCGTGCTTGATATTGGTTGTGGTTGGGGCGGAATGTCGATCTTCCTTGCCAAGCATTACGATGTGAATGTGACCGGCATCACTCTATCAGAAGAACAAGCTGCCCTTGCCCGGCAAAAGGTTCGCGATGCAGGGCTTGCAGACAGTGTGAGCATTGAACTCGTCGACTACCGCGACTTTGCCGCTGCTGGGCGTAAGTTTGATCGGATCGTGTCCGTCGGCATGTTTGAACATGTCGGTCAGCCGCAATTTGATGCCTTCTTTGAAGCTTGCGCGAATCTGCTGACCGATGATGGAACCATGCTGCTTCACACAATCGGAAGAATGGGATCGCCCGGTTCAACCGATGCTTTCACACGCAAATATATCTTCCCCGGTGGCTATATCCCTGCGCTATCGGAAACTGTCGCCTCATCCGAGAAATTCCGCCTAATCGCCACTGACGTTGAGACACTGCGTCTGCATTACGGCAAGACGTTGCGCTGCTGGTACGCGAACTGCATGGCGAACAAAGACAAAATGGTCGCAATGTATGATGAGCGGTTCTTCCGTATGTGGACCTTCTACCTCGCCGGCGCTGCAACCGTTTTTGAATATGGCAGCATGTGCAATTACCAGATCCAGTTCGCGCGAAACCGCTATGCCCTGCCCATCACGCGCGGGTATATCGAGGCGGAAGAGAAACGGCTGCTGGGTAAGCGCCGATCGTAATTTAACTGCTTGGCTCGCACAGTTTCAGCACGCCCCGCGCGGCCAGTGCTCGGTATCGTGGATGCTGGTCTTCGGGCACGAGCTGCAAATCGCTGCATTCAGCCGCCCGATTGACCGCTGCTGCTCCGGCTTCTCCGCCCTTTTTAGCATGCTCTGGGAAAAGCGCTGCTAGAGCATCGGATTTTGCAACAGCAATATCATAGGCGGTACGCCCGCGATCATCAGTCAGATCAGTGGGAAACTTACGCGCGATAAGCTTCTGGATCAGTACAGCATCGTACTCCAGCGCTGCCACATGAAGCAGCGTCAAACCACCCTCGCGGCGATCTTCGGGAATTTTTTTGGAGGCATTTATCAAGGCATTGAGCACTCGATTTTTAAATGGTGACGTCTTGGCCAGCCTGTCAGATTTGGCGTAATCCTTTGTTTTGATGCGTCTATCCAAAGCCAGCGACAATGGCGTTTCACGCGCCTGATTGTGGCGATTGGCATCGACCCCCAGCTCAAGCAATCGTTCCACCATTGCGATGTTTCCACGACTGACCGATGGCGCTGGCACAACTGCCGCGTGAAGCAAAGTGTTGTCATCTTTGTCCGAAAAGCCAGCGACCAACCCTTCATCAAGCAAGACCTCCAACCCTTTCACCCTGCCGTGATGAGCATATTGAAAGGCGCGTTCACGCCGTTGAGCTCTGGCAGCCTGATTCGCTTGCGTCCGAGCCATGCTTGCTGCGGCACGCTCCATATTGACACCGCCACTCCCTCTGTTGGAATTGGAAGTCGCTTGCCTTGACGGAGCCTCGTAAGCCGGAGCGCGACTGGATAGACGAGCCTCTTGAACACGCCGCTCTTCTTCGCGCGCAAGCAATTCCTGCTGCTCTTGCTCAAAAGCAATGTTGGTGCTTTCCGCTACACAGCCATTGTAGGTCTGAAGGCATCGCCCGATGGTCCCACAATCGGTTTTATCCAACTTGCATTGGGTTTCTCGATAATTGGCGAGGTGTTTGCACATCGTTTCGCCGACCTGACGCCGATACGCTTCTCCATAACCGCTATTGAGGTTGGGCCGTGCATTGCGAATACAATCTTCATAACGATTGCGATACGGTACCAAGCAGTTTGCGCGCCACTTCTGGCGCGCTTCTTCGTTGCGCTGGCAGCTTTTGATACGGTTTTGGCAGGTAATGCGCATGTCATGGCAATGCGGGAAGTATCCCGATCCAGCTTGCAGCAGCGCGTTGATCTGGGCAGCGCTCATCGGCCGGGCTTGCGCTTTTCCGGTGGGATTGGGTGTGAACAGTATGATCGCCACACATACCCCTGTAAGTCCGAGTATAAGGCACTTTGATAGAACGTGCATCTCGCCCTCCTCACCAAACTCTCGGGCACTATCACCCGGATTTTGGCTGTTTGGATTGGTGACAGTTGGCTCTTATTGGCCAAGCAATCACGGTGTTAGCGACCAGATGTCAGGAGGCTTGCGCCTCACGAGTTGAATAAGACGTTAATCTAAACTCACCCAAAAGTGAATGATCAATCAGGCAGGGTCTTTAGAGCGGGGTCGATAAATCGGACCAAACCCAAGCAATGCTGCTCCCACCAATGGCAAGGCTATCACCCAAAGCCGCACCCCCGTTACGCCTTCAGGGCTCGCAATTGTCAGTCCTGCCGTTGCAGCAAGGCCGATGCAGATCATCAGCACCCCCAGCACTACGCGCAGCTTTGGCACCGTGCGGCCGCCTCTGATCGCGGTGAATGTGCGTTCATGCCGCGCGAATATTGCGATCATCGGCAGCAAAGCGATGATATAGATACCAAGCCAAAGGGGCCGCGTTGCCCACCATTCGCCAGTGCCCGGCACGCTGTCTAAACCCACGCCGCCAAAGCCGATCCACGCAATCGTCATCACCAGCACAAAGGCGGTGAGGTGCCATAGATAGACGGTCATAATCATACCGTTCATCAGCACAGTCGCTGTCCAGACACTCAGATTATCGAGCATCTTGCGCCCCAAAGGCTCCAGCGCGAGCACCGAGCCCACTTGTGTCACGCCAAGAGCAAACAGTGCCAATGTCGGCGGCAGCGAATTGGAAAACCCTCCTGGCGCAGATACCATCGAGACGGGATAAAATCCGTACACCGTGATCGAGAGGAGAACGGCCAAACCGGCTGCAAACACGCCAAGCGCGAACGCTCGATTGTCAAACCGGCCATCCCGCCAAGCAAAGCCCAATTGGTGGATCGCTAGGAACACCCAGAGGAAATTGGTGAAATTGATATAGGGCACGCCTGCTGAAAAGGTCAGCCAATCGGTCGCCACCGCGATGGGTATATAGATGAGGAAACTCAGCCAGCCGAAGCGGTCCCATGCCTTCTTGGCAAGCGGCGTACAGGCGGTGACGATCAGATAGACCGCCAAAAACCAGACAGGGATCAGCGCCGCTTCTGTCGCCATACGGATTTGTGCGCGGTCTAGGCCGACTTGTGTCATAACTACCGCCAGAACGGCCCATAGAAGCAATATAGGGAATGTCGGCGTAATCAGGCGCTGGACCCTGCTTGCAAGCCAGTCGCGGTAGAGGCCTGTCTGTCCGGGCGATGCTTTGCGCAATGTCGCATCCCAGCTAACACCATTGGAATACCCGCCGACAAGGAAAAACACCGGCATGACTTGAAAGCCCCAAGTGAGCCAATGGGCCCAGGTCGAAACGCTGAGTAAGTCGCCGCGCTGCAGACCGCCGCTTTCATCGACGTAGAGCCCTGCCATCAACCAATGGCCAAACACCACAGCAAGGATTGAAACAGCGCGCAGGAAATCGACCCAGCGATTGCGCTGCGGCGGGGCCAATTCGGCAAGCTCACGCGCTTTGGACCATAGTGCCAGCATTCGGTTCCCTCCCTTAATGCTGCACAATAGTTTGGTGCTGCATGTTCACTGTGCAAGATGTTGCACATCAATCCTCTCGAAATCGTTGCTGTACGCCCTGCCCCCTGCTAGCCGCGCCCAAACGCGAAAAAAGGTTCGAAAATGTCCGACATCAAGAAAGTGGTTCTCGCCTATTCTGGAGGTCTCGATACTTCGGTTATCGCCAAATGGTTGAGCGTTGAGCGCGGGCTTGAAGTTGTGACATTCACCGCCGACCTTGGCCAAGGCGAAGAGATTGAACCTGCGCGCGATAAAGCGCGCGCGATGGGCATTCCTGACAAGCACATCTTTATCGAAGACCTGCGCGAAGAATTTGTTCGCGACTATGTCTTCCCCATGATGCGTGCCAATGCGCGGTATGAAGGCGATTACCTGCTTGGCACCTCGATTGCGCGGCCTTTGATTTCTAAGCGACTGGTTGAAATCGCGCATGAAACAGGCGCGGATGCGATTGCTCATGGTGCGACGGGCAAAGGCAACGATCAGGTCCGCTTTGAATTGTCAGCCTATGCTCTTGACCCGGCCATCCAAGTGATTGCCCCGTGGCGCGAATGGGATTTGACCAGCCGCACGGCGCTCATTGCATGGGCCGAAGCGCATCAGATTGCCGTCCCGCAGGATAAACGCGGCGAGGCTCCCTTCTCTACTGACGCGAACTTGCTGCACACCTCATCAGAAGGCAAAGTGCTGGAAGATCCGTGGGAAGAAACCCCCGATTACGTCTATTCGCGCACTGACCACCCAGAAGAAGCGCCCGATACGCCAGAATACATCGAGATCGGCTTTGAACGCGGCGATGGTGTGTCTTTGAACGGCACCGCCATGTCGCCTGCTGAACTGCTCACCGCGCTCAATGATCTGGGCCGCACACACGGCATCGGGCGGCTCGATCTGGTCGAGAATCGCTTCGTCGGAATGAAGTCGCGCGGCATGTACGAAACACCGGGCGGCGAGATTTACGCTCGCGCGCATCGCGGGATTGAGCAAATCACACTGGATCGCGGTGCAGCGCATCTCAAAGATGAGTTGATGCCCAAATATGCAGAGCTGATTTACAACGGATTTTGGTTCGCGCCTGAACGCGAGATGTTGCAGGCCGCGATTGACCACTCGCAAGCCAAGGTCAGCGGCACAGTGCGCCTGAAGCTCTATAAAGGCGTTGCCGCGGTCGTGGGCCGTAAGTCTGCACATTCACTCTATTCAGAAGCGCATGTGACATTTGAAGATGATGCGGGCGCCTATGATCAGCACGATGCAGAAGGGTTCATCAAACTGAACGCGCTCCGGCTGAAATTGCTCGCCCAACGCGACAGAGGGTGACGGGAACGCTTTTCACTCCGGCTCGTTAGCGTTCTGAGTCGAAAATATAGCGAGTCGCGTCATTCGCGCTCAGCAGATTCGTTGCTCAAATGGCCAGATCTGTCTCTCAAATTTCATTCAAAGCGCCTCAATGCGATGAGCTGTTGAGTTGTCCACCGCCGTCCACAAGTGATCTGGGCAAAAGTGGATAAGTCGGGGTTGCAGGACTTGTCGAAATCAGAATTTGGGCCCAACTTCTAACTGTTCTTGAGACGGAAAGCCTCAAAACAGTCAGTCGCAAGGCTTTGATTGAATTGAAGTTTTAAGTCACTTGAATACGGTGGTAGCTGTCCACGCGCTGTCTGAGAGATGGCATGCAAAAAGCTTCGGCTGGATGCAAGTCAGATTGTTTGAAGAAAGTGCGAAGCTCATCATCGTTAAGATCGAATGGCTTGTCCGCGATTGAGGGGGCATTCGGGTCAAACCGATGTGCAACCGTTTGAAAGAGCAGACGCTAAAGCGATTTGATCTCGGTTTGACCGACACGAAACGGACATGAGCGAAAAGCTTCGGCTGGACGAATATGAAACCGGACGAGGAGGAAAAATCGGATGCCGGTGCGAGCGCCGGTGCGACAACCTGACGCATGCAGAACCTTCGGGCGATGCGCGACAGGGGACAACATCGGGCGCCAAGTGCGCTTTATGGAGCGGATCAAAACCAGCTTGCTGGCAGAGATACGAAACCGAAGCGTCCACGCGCTGGTGAGAGTGGGGTCAGCAGCAATGCTGGCCCCATTTGCTATTGGGGAAAGCGTTTTTGCGCGTATGGCGCTTTCGCCTCCTAGCCACACACACGACACGTCTTGCAACAAATATGGCACTTTTGCCGCAGGCTGCGCGCAATACACCGCGCACAAAGCCCTGCACGATTGTCACCATGGCAGACCAGCGTTTATCACCATGCCCCATGAGAGAGGCACAGCATCAGCATTCAGCCATTGGCCCAATGGGTTCACTATCGATTTGCAAAACAGCAATGGGGGCAATGGTCATCAGCGCAGTGTTGTTTGCGTCTGCACCCGCAGCAGCGCAATCATCTGAAGAGGCACCTTCGCACAATGCGGGGACCGCCCCGCCCTCCTTTCTCGACAGTTTCGAACCCTTTTTGCCGGAAGCAACGCCTGATCTGAAAATCCCGCCAAGCGCAGTCGATCTCAGCACGTTCGATCCCAAGCGTGAAAAACGCGAAGAACAATCCGCTGCGCTTGGTGGCAGAACCGTTCGGAGCTTGGGCACCGGTGTCGCATCCTATTACGGAAAGCGCTTTCACGGCCGCCTCACTGCCAATGGGGAGCGCTTTAATATGCGCGCCATGACAGCGGCGCACAAAACACTCCCCTTTGGCACGAAGATCCGCGTCACCAACCCGCGCAATGGCCGCGCAGTCATCGTCCGCATCAATGATCGTGGGCCTTTTATTCGAGGACGCACTATTGATCTGTCACGCGGGGCAGCTGAGAAAATCGGGATGATTTCATCGGGCCACGCCCGCGTGAAGCTGGAGATTGTGCGTTAAGGCCGGCTTGGCTCAACGCGCGGATTGGCCTGTTTTGAATACCCGCTTATGTGCCAGTAAATGGTAGCGCGCGCATCATCTGAAGTGTTGCGCAGAACAATTGTCTCATCTGCGCGGATATACTGCATAAAGCTCTCACGCGCTTCAAGAGTGCGCACAAGCCTCCTTTCGCCATCGCGTTCTACAAGCAAATCAACACGCACTGTGCTGCGGTTTTGACCGTCAATATCCACGCCTCTCGGGGTGTCACCGCCGATCAGCAAAGCAGAGCCTGCTGGAACACGGCTGTTCTTGGAAATGCCTGCAAGCACAGGCGATGCAATTACCAAGGCTGCGGTCGCTACCGCAAATGAGAGCTTTTTCATAACGCACCTGCCTTATCGCTGGTCTCGTCCCAACCCTGATAACCCATACCAAGATTGCTGGTTGTGCCCGTTATGCGAACCCGCACGTGCGCTCTTGCATTGGTGGATGTGTTGCGCAGCCAAGCAGCCTCATCTTTCGCAAAATTCGCTTTGAAAGCATCGCCAGGCGCCACTGTGCCTACCAGGACAGCTCCGTCTTCATCGGAAGCGTAGATTTCAACGGTCACTTCGCCTTTGTTCGTGCCTTTCACGCTGAAAGCGCCGGGCTGTTTTCCGCCAAGGACAAATGTCTCTTTGGCATCAATGTAGACGTTGGAGGATATCGCAGCGGACGCGATGCTCGCACCGACTGCAACACTTGCAGCGATACTTAAGATCGCGCCGCGTTTGAGAGTGGAAATAGAAATCGGGTAACGCATTTATCGTTCCTTTCTGTTCTGATCCCACGGTCCTAAATACGCACTCACCTCATTTTCGGATGCATTGCGCATCGTAAAAATGGCTGGCAATTCGCCTAAAGGCGTGAGACATCGTTACCCAACCACTCACCCAATCGGAGCTCGTTCAATAGCCACGCGCTATCCCTCTGCTCGGCTGCACAATGCCAAGCGAAAAGCGATCAAGCCGCAAAAGTCATCGGCCAAACCGGACTTTGCGATTGACCGGAGGATGCCGCTGATCGACACCTTTTTGGTGGCAATCGTAGTGGGCGCGATGCTGTTCAACCTCCAAATCGGATCGCTCACCCCGCTGCTTATCATCGGAGCCATTGGCGCGTTTGTGGTCCTGCGCTGGGAAAGGCTCTACCCGCTTTTCGCTGACTGCTGGCCGCTCATCCTATTGCCCGCCTTTGTGTGCCTATCGGCTGCCTGGTCGAGCGTACCATCAACCACACTTTATTACGCAATGGTCTACACCCTCACCGTGTTGGGCGGGTTGATCATTGGCGGCGGCGTGCGCGCGCGTTCGTTTGTAGTTGGCATGTTCATAGCGCTCGCATTCTACTCCATCATGAGCATTGCCTTTGGCCGCATGGTGAATTGGGGCGAAGGCGCTGGCGATGCATTTGCAGGTCTTGCGGGTTCCAAAAACCAGTTTGGCGATTTCTCTGGCCTTGCGATGATCGCAACCATTGCCGCGGGCAGCATTTTCATGACCGAGAGACGCTGGGTCCCGGCCGTGTTTTGCGCCGGTTTGTTCCCGCTCCTTCTGGTCAATCTGTATCTTGCCAAAGCAACGTCAGCGCTTGTTTCTTCTGTAGTAGCGTCGGGATGCCTTGTTCTGTTCATCGCATCGCGAAAACTGGAGATTCAAGCGCGTTCCGGCATTTTGATCGCCACTTTGATTGTAGTTGCCGCGGCTATTGCGACTATGGATTTCTGGCTGCCGCCGCTGTTTGACATGTTCCTTGATGCAAGCGGGAAGAATCGCGGGCTGACCGGGCGGGTTGATCTGTGGAGATATGGCCGCGCCATTATGGCTGACAGCCCCGTTCTGGGCATCGGCTACAATGCGTTCTGGCTGCATGGCAATATGGATGCAGAACACCTTTGGAAGATGATGGGCATTTCAACCCGCATGGGTTTCAACTTCCACAACACGTTCATGGAAATCCGCGTGCATACAGGCTGGGTCGGCATGGCCGTGTTCGCAGCCGTTTGGATTTATGCAGCCGTTCGCCTGTTCCTGCGCGCTTTGCTGAACCCGGCGATCCCGCTGGTCATGGCCAGCGCTCTGATCATATTCTTCTCAATGAAACTGCAATTCGAAGTGATCGGGTTTGAGACCATGCACTTCTCCACCATTATCGGGTTTGCAGCGCTCGCGATGGGATTGCGCAGCACTGGCAAAGCAAAGGCTCCCTTGCCGCAAAGGCGTTAGGACACATTCATGGGCATCCTTGGCAAAGCCAAACGCGGCGTCTTTCGCACTATCGCAGTCAACCGATCCGCCCTGCCCGTTCGCGCGCTTCACAAAGCCGCCATGTTCATCGACGATGCGGTTAACAATCGCGGCTCTGAATTCCAAGAAAATGGCGAGGCTGAGGTTCTAAAGCGCCTTTCCCCTGCCGGTCTGAAAACGATATTTGATGTGGGCGCCAATGTGGGTGAGTATTCCAAAGCTGCCCTTGCCGCTTTCCCCAATGCCACCATCCACGCATTCGAAGTCGCTCCCGAAACAGCGCAGGAATTGGCCGATAATCTTGCGCCTGATATCGCCAGCGATCAGGTTAAACTGATGCGATACGGCTTGTCCGACGAACCGGGCGAGCTCGACATGTATTACTACCCTGAAAACAACCAGCTTACATCGTATTCAAAGCGTCACCCCGAATACAAATCAGTGAAATTCACCGCCGATATCAGCACTCTGGATACCTATTGCGAGGATGCGGGTATCGAGGCCATTGACTTCCTCAAGATCGACATTGAAGGCCACGAATTTAAAGTCATCCAGGGCGGCGCGAACCTATTCGCCAAAGGCGGCGTCGCTGCCCTCCAATTTGAATTCGGCGCGTTCAACACAGGCTCCAAATTCATCGTGCGCGACTATTACAACCTGCTTTCCGATTACTGGATCGGCAAAGTCTTCCCCCGCAATGTCGACTTTCGCAAATACAGTTGGACGATGGAAGAATTCAGCTTCTGCAATTACGTCGCCGTCCACAAATCGCGACCCGATTTACGCGATTTGCTGGCGTAAAAAATTAACCCAGCTCCAGTTCCGATAACTTGACCAACTTGACACTTTTCCAACTTTTTTCTCCGTTTTGAGCCGCGTTTTAATGCCGCTGCGATAGAGCTTGGGAATCGGCAGAGTAAGCGGGAGGGGAGCGAGGAACCGGAGCGAAGCGGAGGCGGCCGAAGGGCACCTCGCGAGCCGCTAGGCGAGCGCTAGTCGCAGCGGGATGGGCGCTGATTTGCCTGACAGCCGCCCATGTCAATCGGTGATCTCAACACCCGCCTTCTTCGCGCAGCCAATAAAGGCGCTCTCCATGGAGGCCTTTTGCACGCCCCCACCGGTGAGCGCAGCGTAGGTCTTGTCCGTCACACAAGTGCAAAGCTCCCCCGCCTGCTCGCGGGTGACAGCGCTATCGGCGCGCTCGGTCTTGGTGATGCACTTGGCAATAGCCTCCCCCTTGGCCCCACCGCCATAGTCGTCAGGGTCTGGTGCGTTGCAGGCAGCAAGTGCGAGCACAGGGATAAGAGCGAACGAGAGGGTGAATCGGTGTGGCGAATGAGTCATGCGCCACAGTATAGCGGCAAGAGGTTAAGAGATTAGGGAGGATGGCAAATCGAAACAACCACCACTGCATGCACTGTGCCTGCTCCCCTCCCTCGCTCACCCTGAGCCTTTCAACGGGCGTTTTGGCTGCGCTGAAGCTGCGAGCGCCTTTTAGGTTCCGATGAGCGGCAGAGAGAACGATCTTACGATATTCTTAGGACGAACGCTATTCCAAAACGCTGCCGTCATCCCACCCCTCCCCTCGCCATCCATTAATGACAGTACAATTCCTCTTCGAGTGACAGCCTGAGCCTTCGTAAAGTTCTGCACTAAGATGCGATTGAATTCCCCCATTTGATAACACCAAAACAGTGCGCGAATATGATCGGCCTCGTGCTCGTTAGGGTCGTACCTCTCTCTCCCAATCGGGCCCGCATCCATTTGTACTGCGAAATTCTGCATTTCATCAGTCAATTGTAGGGTGAGCATTTGGTTTTCGTCAGGTCGATATCCGCCGTCAAATAGAATGTATTCGTCAATTCCAGAATGGAATTGCTCATCCATTAGCTCAAAGCGGGGAGCTAAATTTTCCTGTAAGCCGCCAGTCAACTGTATCAATCGCAGTTCATGCCACCCTTGGGCTGCAAGGCGCAGTACAGATTTCCCAATACCAAACCTCTAAGAGGACATAATTACTGAGCTCGACAACATTGCGACTGCCGAGCACGTTTCGGATTGTCCTACGAGTTATAAGAACTTGCGACACACCATCAACCGTATTGACCTTGTAAAAGTGCCATCCGGCAAGATTTAACAGTGGATTGAAGTGATAGTTGTTGCCCGCCATGACGACCGCAACGAAAAGAACAATTACTGGAATTGCAATTGTGAAATTCAACGCAGACGCATTTGTGCTAAAAAGCGGAGAAATATAGAGCAGCAAAAAAGCCACGTTCTCTTGGTCGGCAGTTTCAGCCGAAACAAGCTCAATCTGATTTTTTGAAAATGATCTGTTCACAAATAACAAAAAGAAGATCGCAACTATAACAGATGCAAGTGAAACGGCTAGAACTGCGGTAGCAATAGCGGCTTTGCCTTCAAAATACAAAGCGTAAGCATAGATAACTCCAAACGGTCAAACTGCCGTCGAAGTAAACAGAAATCTTCCGAGCAATCCCAACATAAAAAACCTCTCTTAACTGAGAAGCATCTTTGCTACAGAAAAGTCACTGTAGGAAAGCAATTACATAAAAACGATAACTGGGACGCCGTCCCTACCCCTTGCCTCCGGCCCGTTCCAACATCGGCTTCAAATACTGCCCCGTAAACGACCGCTCCACCTCCGCCACCGCCTCAGGCCCCGGCCTACGCCGGGGCAGGCTCGTCCCGGGTCGCTCTTTGCAGCAAGGGTTCCAGATATTGGCCAGTGAAGCTGCGAGGCTCGCGAACGACGTCTTCCGGCGTGCCTTCCGCCACAATCTCGCCGCCGCGCACGCCGCCTTCGGGGCCTAGGTCCACGATCCAGTCAGCCGTCTTGATCACATCCAGATTGTGCTCGATCACCACCACCGAATTGCCCTGCTCCACCAGACGATGCAGCACTTCCAATAGTTTGCGCACGTCCTCAAAGTGCAGACCCGTGGTTGGCTCATCGAGGATGTAGAGCGTCTGCCCTGTGGAGCGTTTGGCGAGTTCCTTGGCGAGCTTCACCCGCTGCGCTTCGCCGCCCGAAAGCGTCGTCGCTTGCTGCCCGACTTTGACATAGCCGAGGCCAACTTCGTTCAGCATCCGCATTTTGTCGCGAATGGGGGGTACGGCTTTGAAGAATTCTTCCGCATCCTCAATCGTCATATCGAGCACGTCGGCGATGCTAAGACCTTTGAATTTCACTTCCAAAGTCTCACGATTGTAACGCTTTCCACCGCATTCCTCACAAGTAACATAGACATCAGGGAGGAAGTGCATTTCGATTTTGATCAGCCCATCGCCCGTGCATTTCTCACACCGCCCGCCTTTGACGTTAAAGCTGAACCGACCCGGCTTGTATCCGCGCGCTTGGGCCTCGGGCAGGCCTGCAAACCAGTCGCGGATATTGGTGAATGCCCCTGTATAAGTTGCGGGGTTGGAACGGGGCGTGCGGCCAATGGGGGATTGGTCGATCTCGATCACTTTGTCGCAATATTCGAGCCCCTCGACCGCGTCATGCTTGCCTGCAATAATGCGCGCGCCGTTCAGCGTGCGCGCGGCTGCTGCATAAAGCGTGTCGATGGTGAAAGAGGATTTGCCCGAGCCTGAGACCCCGGTGATGCAAGTGAATGTACCCAGCGGGATAGAGGCGGTGACATTCTGGAGGTTGTTCGCGCTCGCCCCTTTCACAGTCAGCTTGTGGCCATTGCCCTTGCGGCGCTCGCTTGGCACGGTGATCTCTCGCCGCCCGGTCAAGTAATCGGCAGTGAGCGATTTCTTGGAGCGCAGGATTTGTTTGAGCGTCCCCTGCGCGACAACTTCGCCCCCACGAACGCCCGCACCGGGGCCAAGATCCACCACATGATCAGCCTGCCGGATCGCGTCCTCATCGTGCTCGACAACGATGACGGTGTTGCCCAGATCGCGCAGACGTTTGAGTGTCTCAAGCAATCGGTCATTGTCGCGCTGATGCAGACCGATGGAGGGTTCATCCAGCACATACAGCACGCCCGACAACCCGCTGCCGATTTGGCTGGCGAGGCGGATGCGCTGGCTCTCTCCGCCTGACAGCGTGCCCGAAGTGCGGTCCAAGTTCAGGTAATCGAGCCCGACATTATCGAGAAAGCCGAGCCGCTCATTGATCTCTTTCAAAATGGCCTTGGCGATCTGGCTTTGCTGTTCATTGAGATGGTTGTCGAGATCGAGGAACCACGCTTTTGCATCGGCAACGCTCATCTTGACGGGTTCGGCGATATCGGTGGGGCCATTCGCGGACGGAATCTTCACCGCCAAGGCCTTTTCATTCAGCCGTTTGCCCCCGCACGCCTCGCACGGCTGCGATGTCTGGAACTTGCCCAGCTCCTCTTGCATCCACGCGCTTTCGGTTTGCATCATGCGCCGGTTCAAGTTGCCGATCACGCCTTCGAACGGCTTGTTCACGGTGTAGCTCTTGCGCCCATCCTTAAACGTCAGCTGCACTGGCATCCCGCCTGTGCCGTGGAGGATGATCATGCGCTGATCGGGCTCCAGATCCTTCCAAGGGGTCGTGACGGTAAAATCATACGCTTTGGCGAGCGAAGTCAGCACCTGCATGTAATAAGGCGATGGCGGGTTCGATTTCGCCCACGGAGCAATCGCGCCCTGTTTTAAGGTCAGGCTCTCATTGGGCACCACGAGCTGCTCATCAAACAGCTGTTTCTCGCCAATCCCGTCGCATGTCGGACACGCGCCCTGGGGGGAATTGAACGAGAACAGGCGCGGCTCAATCTCTTCGATGGTAAAGCCTGATACGGGGCAGGCGAATTTCTCTGAAAAGACGATGCGGTTGGCGGGGATGCCGGCTCCTTTCATCGCGCCGCCTTTACCACCCCGGGACACCGTATTCGGTGTACCCTTGTCATCACCCTTGGATGGGACACCGAATACGGTGTCCCCGGTCAGTTCTTCAACCGTTCCATCAGCAAGGTCCACATAAGCCAGCCCCTCAGCCAGCTTCAGCGCGGTTTCAAACGAATCCGCCAGCCGTGTCTCCAACCCGGGTTTTACCGCCAGCCTATCGACCACCACTTCGATATCATGCTTGAATTTCTTATCGAGCGCAGGCGCTTCCTCAATCGGGTACAGCTCTCCATCGATCCGCACGCGAGTAAAACCAGCCTTTTGCCATTCCGCCATCTCCTTGCGGTACTCACCCTTGCGTCCCCGCACCACAGGCGCGAGCAGATAAGCACGCGTGCCCTCTGGCAATTCCATCACGCGGTCGACCATCTGGCTGACGGATTGTGCTTCAATCGGTTTACCCGTCGCAGGCGAATAGGGCACGCCCACCCTTGCCCAAAGCAAGCGCATATAGTCGTAAATCTCGGTGACAGTCGCCACGGTTGAGCGCGGATTGCGGCTGGTGGTCTTCTGCTCGATGGAGATCGCAGGCGATAGCCCGTCAATATGCTCGACATCTGGCTTTTGCATCATCTCCAAGAATTGCCGCGCATAGGCCGAAAGGCTTTCAACATAGCGCCGCTGCCCCTCCGCATAGATCGTATCGAACGCGAGGGAGGATTTACCTGAGCCCGAAAGACCCGTGACAACAATCAAGCTATCGCGCGGCAGATCAATATCGACGCCTTTGAGATTGTGTTCGCGCGCGCCGCGAACGGAGATTTTGGTAAGACTCATGTAGGAGCGTGTTCCTGAAATGTTCGTTTGCGTCAAGTGGGGGAGCAAGAGGCTAAACGTGTCGCCCCTCAACTGTGGAGATTACTTAGGATCGTAACGGCTGAAAACGCGATCCGTGCCCGTCGCCTTACCTTATCGAGTGTATCGCCTTGATCTGAAAGATTATGGCAGCAGACTATCAAGGTGTCTCGGGCACCAATTGCGGATCGCTTTCACCAAAACCCAATTTCCACAACTCGATCTTTTCTATCCAAACATCGCCCTTACCGTCCTTAGGGCCGAGCTCCACCGAAAGTGATTTCAGCGAGCCATCCACATTCCCATCGCCAAAGGCGCCATCGGGATAACGCGTCACGTTCACATACCCAACGCCCCATTCGAACGGATCTTTGGGAGCATATGCAGGTGTGATGAGTGTTCCTATGGTCCACCCACCTCCATCAGCAAATTTCGGTGTGATATCGCCAACCAACGCTGCTCCGTTTTTGACGCGATAGAAAATACGCAATTGATAGACATCAGGCCCTCGGTCAAACTCCGAAAAGCTCAAAATTTGACTGCTTTCAGAAGTGAGCCGCAATGTGGGAGAGGCGCCATCCCGAGCAGTCGCCGTTTTATCGATTACCGCCCCTTTATCACGCGACATTTGTTCGGCGGTACGGCGTTGGAGCAGTTCTGGATACTTACCCAGATCGCTTTGGCCTGTGTAATTCGTGATTGGCAGATATTCGTTGATGACAAACCGATTGCCCCAGTGATCGCGGATACTCTCGATTTGACCAGCTGGCGGACCGCTTGGCTGCCATGCACCCAGATTCCCGGTTGATCCCAAGTTCTGGAGCGTAACTTCGCGCTGGACCTTTGCAAAAGCTTCGCCCACTTCTTCCTCGATCCTGGCAAGATCAGCGCGGTTTTGCGCTTGCTCATAATTGCCTTGCCAACCGCGCAATGTGACGAAGTAGTGCGCCTTTCCATCGGGCAATTCGTCTTCGCGCAATTCTGCCCAACGATCATATTCGCCGGTCACCGCGAGATACTTTCCAAAACCAACCGAGCCTTGGATTACAGCCCAACGATTTATGTTGCCCGATAGGACCAGCCAATAACACCCATCAGCCCGGCACGCTTTTCCTCCGGCACGCGGAAGCAAGAGGCCATGAGCACCTGGACCATCGCGGGTCAGATCAATGGGCACAAATCCGAAGTCTTTGGTCGTCAAAGCCCGCGCTGCATCAAGGCACTGAGGTGAGCCGCACTCTTGAAGCATAGACCGCAGCAATGTGATATGCCGTTCTTCCGGCTCAAAAAATCCCGCTGGCCGATACAAATTAGACGCGCGAAAACGAAAGCTGCGATCTATTCCGGCGCGAACCGGGATCATTTCTTTCATAGGCGGCAAAGGCTGGATACGCTGCGATGCGCTTTGCGCAGCAAGAGTGTTATGAGCAAAATCGGCTGCCTGTGTTTGAACAGTTAGGCCTAGGAACAAAAGCACGATCAGTAAGCCTGCGTTTAAGCGTTTATGCTTATGCACTGAAACTGCGAAAGTCGTTTGCATAATCGGTCCTCGATTGAAGGCGCATAAGATAGATCTTATCGGACTGGAGCCTTGCGTTGGATCGCTGAGCAATTTACACTATTTAACAGATAGGAAAAGCTCTATCCATCAATTTGGGCCAGTGGATTTATTGGCTTTAAGGGGGGAATGCCTAACCACCCTACAGAAAACCTATAGTCCCAAAACCCGCAGAAACCCGTAGTGTTGGAACTCTCTTTGCAAGTCTTTGCCGACGCTTTTCGGGTCGCACCTTAACCGTTTTGCAAATTTGCATCAGAGCCCGTTTGCGTGGCTTTTTTCGGTGGATCACTTTGCGAAGTTTTGTGCCGGAAGCCCGCGAACGGAGTTGGGGTTTATGCCTCGATGATGAGCGCACGAGCGCCGTCTTCACCCATCCAGCGCGCAGCCACTCCCCACACATCAGCGATGATTTGTTCGTTCAAGGCAATGCTTGGCGCATCGTCCGATACGCAGCGGCCTTCATTCAACACAAGCACACGGTCTGCAAAATTCATCGCTTGGCTAAGGTCATGCAGCACCATCACAACGCCTTTGCCCATTGCGGCGCATGTCTTGAAATGCGCGATGAGGTTTATTTGGTGTGCAAGGTCCAGCGCAGCCAGCGGCTCATCGGCCAAGATGAATTGCGGATCACCTGCCAAAACCCGTGCCAACAAGATACGTGCGCGCTCTCCGCCAGACAACTGACGCGCGCGGCGATCTTGCAGGGGCTCACAACCCAAAGCGTTTAGCGCCGCTTTGATGGCTTTCTCACCTTTGGGCGAGCTCGCATCGCCATGCGGCATCCGTCCAAGCGCCACCAGCGCCCTTGCCGTTACATCCCACGCGACTTCGCCTGATTGGGGCAAGTAACCCAAAGCTTGCGCTCGCTCACGATGGGAAAGCGCACTGATCGGGCGATCTGCAAGTTCGATATTGCCTGTTTCTGCCTCGATCAGGCCCGCACACGCCATCAACAGGCTGGATTTACCCGCGCCATTGGGACCGACAATCGCGGTTATTGCACCGGGTTCAAATCGTATGGTGATGCCCGATAGAATGCGCTTGCCCCCGCGCACTAGGGCGAGGTCTTGGGCAGCAAGAGCGCTCATATCTGCCCCCGCCGCATGCGGATCAGCAGCATCAAAAAGAACGGCGCGCCAATCAATGATAGGGCTATGCCGAGGCGCAGCTCTGTTACCAAGGGCAATATCCGCACCGCGCAATCGGCAATCAGGACCAGCGCTCCGCCTGCTAAGGCGCTGGGCACAATCAAGCTGGATGGCATGCGGTCTGTGAAGGGTCGGACCAGATGCGGGACGATCAATCCGACAAAACCGATAATGCCTGCAACTGCCACACCTGACCCCACGGTAAGGCCAACGCCGATGACAAGCAGGATTAGCAATCGTTTGGGGTCAACGCCCATAGACCGCGCGGCGTCTTCCCCCAAAGTCAGCGCATCAAGCGAGCGTGCACCGCCAAGCAAAGCGGCACAGCCTGCCAGACTGAACGGGGCCGCGATCCAAACGTCGCTCCAAGAACGGTCCGTCAACGCGCCATTAAGCCACAGGACAATCTGGCTCATCGCAAAGGCATTGGGCGCAAGGGTTATCGCAAGCGCTGTTAGCGCGCCTGCCAAGCTTGCAATCATCAGGCCTGCGAGCGTGAACAGGGCTATGCCTCCGCCCGCGCCCGATGCCGTACGCCCTGCAATCGCTACGAGCAGCGCCATGCCCAGCGATGCGCCCGCCAATGCGAATGCGGGTAGGCCGTAAGCGCTTATCGCTGTTGGAAATGCACCAGCGCCAATCCAAAGCCAGGTCACCGCTCCCAAGGCTGCCATCGGCGCGATGCCGAACAATCCCGGATCAGCAAGTGGATTGCGCAAATACCCCTGCATGGCTGCACCCGCTGCCCCCAGCCCTGCCCCGATTGTGATGCCAAGCAATGCGCGTGGCAGTCGCAATTCCATCAGGATCAAAGCTGCATTGGCTCCTGTTGCATGTTCGTGAAACGGATCAATCCACACGCGCCCTGCAAGCAGAGACAGCGGGACCAGCGCCACCAAAAGAACCAGCAGAATGAGGTTAGTGCGCATGGTGGCCATGATCTTGGGCGGGCTCTTTGCCCGGCGGGTTCAGCACCATGTCGTTCTGGATCGCCTCCAGCTGCTCCCACGCCTTGGGAATGCTCGGGCCGCCGCAATAGAACAGCTTTGGATCAAAGCGCACCACGCGCGTGTCTTCCAATTGGGTCAGCATCGGGTGCGATTGCCCGAGCGAATTGCCTGCGACAAGCAAGAGATCAGGTGGATTGGCAACGATGGCTTCTAAAGAGATATGATCGGCTTGGCCCAACCCTTGTTTTGCGGCGTGGTTTTGAAAGCCAAAGCGGCCCAAATGCTCCCACACCAAAGTGGCCTCTCCTGCAACGATTTGCCCAGGCTGCCACAGCAAAGCGTCAAAATCCGTGTCCTCGCCTATTGCCCGCGAACCAAGCGCACGCGGATCGAGAATGGGAACAGCGCGCATGATCCGCGATTGCAGCGCTCTGCCTTTCGCAGGACGATCTGTGAGTTTGGCCAGCCGGTCTATCTGCGCAAGGCTTTCATCAAGGGTAGCGGGACTGCCGAAAGTTTCAACGCGCACCCCCAAACGGTCCAGCGCAGACAGTGTAGCAGGCGCGATAAAGCTACTGGCGATCACGAGGTCAGGCGATAGCGCGATGATCTCCTCTGCGGTCCCACCCGTCATGGCGAACCGTTCAGCAATTTCAGCGTCGATTGATGAGGACGCCGGATCGTGGCTGTAATGCGAGATGGCGAGGATTTGATCGGGTTCGGCGACTTCGACAAGAATGGCATCAAGGCATGGGTTTAGGCTGACAATGCGCACACCGTTTGTCTCACCCTCGCCGTTACCGGATGCCACGCTCGCCCCGCATCCCAACAGCGCAAATGCTGCAAGCCCCGCAAGCGCACATTGTGCGGCGCTTTTCAGCGTTCGGTTTACCGGATATCCCATCATTTGGCTGCATGCGTTACGCGCCGCCGCTTTTGTCGGCAAGCACCGTTAACGAATGGCTTTGACTTGTGCCCTAGGGCTACGCGTTGCAAATGTTAACTCGCACTGGCAACGATCCTAAGCTACGCGCTTAAGCGCGATTTGGCAGATCGCTTCTCGTTTTGAAACACAACTTCAGGAACTTAGAAAACACGCTGCTTAAACCATGACGCAAGCTCGCATCTTTGAACGCGCCAATTTGTCGATAGGCTCTGGTCAGCCCGTTTCGGCCAAGGTGTCCGCGCGCTCGGAAGCAGTAACCGAGAAGCAGGCCCTGCAAGAAACACCGATACAACCAACCTCTGCAAAGAAAGCCGCGCCCGCGACTGCTCTCGCCTCTTTCAAGCAGCAGTTTGAAGGCATTCCGTTCAAAAAGCGCGCTTTGCTGCTGGCCGCTGCGATTGCGGTCCCAGCAATGGCAGCACCCGGTGACTTTGGCGCCTTGCCCGGGAATGCATCGCAGACAGGTGATGATTTTGAGACGCGCGCTATTGTCAATGCGGCTTTGCCATTTGAGCGTCCGGGGCAGAGCTTTCCGGGTTCTGCGTTCTATTACCTCGGCGACCCGCCAGAAGATGCGCTGCTTGCACTGCCGACCACGGATGCGTTCGATACTGGCGCAGAAGGCGCTCGCGTATTGGGTTCTGCGATTGATGCAGGGCCTGCGGCAAACCCATTCTTCTCAGCAGTAAACGGTCCTGGCCACATGCGCGCGCTTGACTGTATGGCGCAGGCGATCTGGTACGAGGCTGCTAGCGAAAGCACAGCCGGACAGCGCGCCGTGGCGCAAGTGGTGCTTAACCGTGTCGCGCATCCCAGCTGGCCAGGCAGCGTATGCGGCGTGGTTTACGAAGGATCGCAGCGGCGCACGGGTTGCCAGTTCAGCTTCACTTGTGATGGCAGTCTTTCGCGCCGTGCACGCGGGAGCAGTTGGGAAAAAGCGCAGCGTCTGGCATCTGAAGCGCTTTCTGGCAGTGTCTATGCTCCCATTGGCCATGCGACGCATTACCACACCCTTTGGGTGAACCCGTATTGGGCCAGTTCGCTCGATCATGTGGGCACGATCGGCGCGCATCGGTTCTATCGCAACCGAGGAAGCGCGGGTGCAAAGTCAGCCTTTACCAATGGTTATGCAGGTGTTGAGCCGTCGGTTAATGGACGCACCACACCCATTGGCGACGCTGGTGTCGAACCAGGTGATTTTGGCATAAGCCGGAACGCAGCATCGCCAGATGGCTACGCATTAGAAAGACCGCAGGGATCAGCTCAAGACCTAGCGCAGCCTGAACAAGGCAGCTCAACAAGCCAAGCGCCCGCGCCTGCACCACAATATGCTGATCCTAGCCTAGAGGGATCAGGCAAAGTCAAATCGGATTTTTCAAATGCGGGGCAATGGAAAAAACGACCAGGCGAAAGCGCTTCTCAAAACGAAGATTAGGGACAGCGACATCTCAATCGCATAAGCAATCCAGCATTGCGCCAAGCTGCCTTTTCTCTCCGATGGGATGGGCGACTTAACCATTTCATAACCCTAATCCCACACAAAACCTTAGCTGTCTCTACGTATTGAAGAGCTTGATTTTCAAGCACCTGCGTTTGTTGCCCGCCTTTCCCCTTCCCTATGCAAACTGCATCGAAGGACCCCACAGGCACGCGGCGCCAAACCAAATCGGACAGCGCCCGTCATGACCATTCGTTTTGCACCTGCCAAAGGCAATCGGCATTCAGGTCACAGCGCGCATGTTAAGCGCGCGCTTGCGCTAGTGTCGCTGGGCAGAGCTGTTAACGATAACGAGCGAATGGGCGCCCGCGCCCGAGGCTTTGTTCCTCCATCTGATGACATCCTTGAAGCGGCGCTGCGTCATTTCGCGGAGTATGGCCTGGGTGCTGCACGTGCGGCACGTATACAGGCGAAACAAGCTTTCTTTGAAGGCGATCGGGCAGCGTATGATTGGTGGATTGGGATCACCCAGACTTTGGACCGCCGACTGGCTGATGAAACACTGCATTTGCCCATCCAAAGCAGCCATGCAGCAAATTCTCATGCCGAGATCTTCGAACTGGTGCCTGACAAGGCCAGTTAATACATTCAATTATCTAACAAAAATATAAGTAAGCGTCTCGTTAACCTGAGCTTGACCAAATTCCGATAGTCCCGCGTAGTTATGGGAGCGACCGGGCCACTCAGAAAATTTAGAACGCTGCAGACCAGGCGGGCGCGCACTGATAAAGTGTCCGCTCGGGTCAGGCGATTGCTCGTTCGCACTCTTTACACACAGCCGTTGAGCCTTGGCGTTGGCGCTATGACCACAGTGGGCGCAGCCATGGTTGCGGCGTGGGTTTCCAACATTCCTGAACTTTATGCTGCCAGCGTCATCCTCGCGGTGATCGGGATTACGCGTGTGGTCACGGCAATGGGGCTGTCGCCTGACAAAGTCGGGAACAGCACGACCAAGCTTGAACTGGTCTACGAAGTCGGCGCTTTCAGCTTTGCATTGGCTCTGGGCTGTACGGCTGCTTACTCCATCTGGATTGGCGCTGATGCGCAAGTGGTGGTTCTGCTTGTAGCCAATGCGCTGTGTTACGGTGTCGGCGTGTCAGCTCGCAACGCCGGCAGATTGACGATTGCGATGGGGCAATTGTGCCTTTCTGCTGCACCGATCATCATCGCCAGCTTCGCGACTCGCGAGCCAGGCTTTATCGCGCTTGGCGTCACAATCTTTGGCCTGATTGCGGGTATGCTTTCAATTGCGCTCAATATTTTCAAGGTTTTGAGGGATTCTATCGCGTCGGCTGAAACAAGCGCGCAGTTGGCCGACAAAATGAAAGTGCTTGCGCGCACCGATGTTGTCACTGGCCTTTCCAACCGTGCTGGTCTCAACCACGCAATGGTTGAGACCATGATGTCAGTTGATGAAAACAGCCGCCTCGCGCTGATCTGGATTGACCTCGATCGGTTTAAAGAAGTGAATGATCTGCTGGGCCATCCAGTCGGCGACCGGGTGTTGACCGAGGTCGCGCGCCGGTTGCGCGATGTTTGCCCTGCGAACACAACCGTGTCTCGGTTTGGCGGCGATGAATTTGTAGCATTCTGTCCAATTGAAGACCGCAAGCAGGCAGAGCAATTGGCAAGCGAAATCCATGCGGAAATCATGCGCCCCATGCGCATTGAAGGCGACCGGTTGGAAGTGCGTGCTTCACTGGGCGTTGCCCTTTTGCCTGACGATGGCTCTGATGCTGACACACTGATGCAGTGTTCTGATCTGGCTTTGTATCACGCCAAAGTTGGTGGCAGGGCGCAGACGTGCTTCTTTGACAAGAGCATGACGCGCGATTTGGTGCGCCGCCGCGAGATCGAAGATGAATTGCGCATTGCGCTTCAACGCGACGAGCTATCAATCTTCTATCAGCCAATCGTTGATCTGGAGACAGGTCAGATCAAATGCTTTGAAGCTTTGGTGCGCTGGTTCCATCCTGAAAAAGGCGAGCTGCGTCCGGATGAGTTTATCCCGGTGGCCGAGGAAACCGGTGTTATCGTGACACTAGGCAACTGGATCACAGCGCAAGCTGCACGCACAGCTGCCACTTGGCCTGAAGACATCACCATTGCAGTCAACCTATCGCCGCTTCAAATCCGGGCACCAGGTGCCGCTCTGGGTGTGCGCAATGCCTTGAAAGAGGCGAACCTTGATCCGTCGCGGATGGTCCTCGAAGTGACCGAAAGCTTGTTCATCGAAGACAATCACGCCACCGCCAATTTCATCCAAGAAATGGCCGCGATTGGTGTGCAGTTTGCGCTTGACGATTTTGGTACAGGCTATTCATCGCTCGCGCATATCAATCGGTTCCCCTTGAGTAAGATTAAAGTGGATCGCAGCTTTGTATCGGGTCCGCATGTTGGCAAGAAAAGCGATGCCATCATTCGCGCAGTGGCCGAAATGGGCAACACCTTGGACATGGAAATCGTGGCTGAAGGGCTTGAGACGATTGAGCAAGTGCAAACCGTGAAGGAAGCGGGCTGCACATTGGGTCAAGGGTATTACTTCAGCCGCGCTGTTCCAGATTACCTTGCTGCTATGCTGTTGGCGCAAGAACGCGAAGGCGACCAACGCAAAGTCGCTAGCGTCGAATAGCCTGCGCGCTTAAACTCCCCCCATCAAACTGTCAGCAATCTGCCGAAAGTTCGGGATCGTAGGCGCACGCAAGCAGCACCCTTATTGCAATTGCGAACTGTTTGCACAAAAACCCGTAAACTAAGGGCTTTTCTCCGTTGCAATCCGTGTTTTACGGGCCTAACCCAACATCGCTTTGATGATGGGATGTCGCTGGGACGGAGGCAGCTCATCGGTTTGGCTTTTGTTTTTGTGGCCAATCGCAAAGCGGACCCGCAGTTTGCCGTCCCGAGGGATCTGGGAAGGAATATCCAAGTATGGCCCGCAAGAAGATTGCACTTATCGGCTCAGGCATGATCGGCGGCACGCTCGCTCACCTCGCAGCTAAGAAAGAGATCGGCGACATCGTCCTGTTCGACATTGCTGAAGGTATGCCGCAGGGCAAAGCTTTGGACCTGTCGCAATGCGGCCCAGTCGAAGGGTTTGACGCAAAGATCACTGGCTCCAATGATTATGCCGATATTGCGGGCGCGGACGTAGTGATTGTGACCGCTGGCGTGCCGCGCAAACCCGGTATGAGCCGCGATGACCTTCTTGGTATCAACTTGTCCGTGATGAAGGCCGTTGGCGAAGGCATTAAGAACAACTGCCCCGAGGCATTCGTCATCTGCATCACCAACCCGCTCGACGCGATGGTTTGGGCTCTGCGTGAGTTCTCAGGCCTTCCGCACAACAAGGTCGTCGGCATGGCAGGCGTTCTCGACAGCGCGCGTTTTGCGACCTTCCTTGCTTGGGAGTTCGATTGCTCGGTTAAAGATGTCAACGCCTTCGTACTGGGCGGCCACGGCGACACAATGGTCCCGGTCAAGAGCTACACCACGGTGAACGGCATTCCGGTGGACGACTACGCGAAGATCAAAGGCGTTTCAGCTGACCGCATTGACGAAATCGTAGACCGCACCCGCAAGGGCGGCGGCGAGATCGTCGGCCTGCTCGGCAACGGCTCGGCGTACTATGCTCCCGCCACCAGCGCGATCAGCATGGCCGAAGCGTATTTGGGCGACCAAAAGCGCATCCTGCCCTGCGCCTCCTACGTCGAAGGCAAATACGGCCTCGACGGGCTTTATGTCGGCGTCCCCACAGTGATTGGCGCAGGCGGCACCGAGGAAGTGGTCGAAATCGAGCTCAGCGACGAAGAGAAAGCCAACCTCAAAGTCTCAACCGACGCAGTCGAAGAACTGCTTGAGGCGTGCAAGGGGCTGGATAGCAGCCTTGCTTGACCTAGTCTCTGCAGCCGCCGTTTCACTGGCTCTTCAAGCGGCACCTGCTGGTGCGGTAGACCCTTTGAGTGCAGTCGGCATCGTCTCTGTTTGCGCCGAAGCCCGCAAGGCTGAGGACAGTGCTGCGACGATGCAGGCGAGCGGATTGTCTCCCGACACTTTGACGTTTCCCGATGGCTCGACATCAGACGAAAGGCCTGGTGAGGTTTACACAGCTGAATGGTCCGACACCCTTTTAGTGATAATCACACCACCAATCCGAGAGGGCGGGCAAAAAACATGCCTGATCTACGCCAACGTTTCAGGCGAAAATATGAGCCCATTGGTTACGAGGATGAATAAGTCCTTTGGCCCCGTCACAACCAGCGAGCAGGGCGCGCAATGGCGCAATGGCAATGACTTAATCACAATGAAAGCGGTTGGCAGACTCGAAGATGAGGGGCGCCGCTTGTCCATCTCTGTTACAGAAATCGGAGACCAATAATGTCCATCCTCATTAACAAAGACACCAAGGTCATCACCAAACGATAGCCAACACTTTCGTCATTGAGTTCGGTCGCATTACCACAAGGAGACATCGCCATGATGATGAATGCAATCCTTCTATTAGCAACAGTTGCCGCAGCCAATTCCGGTGAGAACCAGAAAGGGATCGACGCGGTTTTGACGCCCGTGCTCGACGCATGCGTGCGCACCGACCTTCAAGAACAATCGCCCGAAGTTGGCCTTGCAGCAGACGGATGGGTCGCTGGACAAGGCGGGTACCTGTCGCCGGGTGGCAATGCGAAAGTCTTTGTAAGCTGGCCTGGAGACAAAGAGAGCGCTGCGAGCTGCTTCGTCTTCTCACCCGACTTCACCGCTGGCGATTACAACGATTGGTTCGAAGGGCAGCTCGGCCCTGCGACATCCATTCCATGGGATCCCAAGACCCCATTGGCCGGCTGGCGGATCGAAGTCAGCGGCCACAAAGCCGACATCTATGTTGGAGAGGGCAAGCATCCGGAAACCGGAGCGCCCTCCCCCGTCATCCACATCCTGCAATCGGAACGATATTAATGTCCATCCTCATTAACAAAGACACCAAGGTCATCACCCAAGGGATGACCGGCAACACCGGCACCTTCCACACGCAGCAAGCCCTCGATTACGGGACGCAAATGGTGGCAGGTGTGACCCCGGGCAAAGGCGGGACCGAGCATATCGGCATCCCCCAGTTTAACACCGTGCGCGAAGCCAAGGCGGCGACGGGTGCAACCGCGAGCTGCATCTACGTCCCCCCACCCTTCGCAGCGGATGCGATTTGCGAGGCGATTGATGCGGAGATGGAGCTCATCATCTGCATCACCGAGGGCATTCCGGTGCTCGACATGGTGCGCGCCAAGGCGGCTCTCACCGGCTCCAAATCGCGCCTCATCGGCCCGAACTGCCCCGGCGTTCTTACCCCTGATGAGTGCAAGATCGGCATTATGCCGGGCTCGATCTTCAAAAAGGGTTCGGTTGGCGTGGTATCCCGCTCGGGCACGCTCACCTATGAAGCGGTGCACCAAACGACCATGGTGGGCCTTGGCCAGACCACGGCGGTTGGCATTGGCGGTGACCCGGTAAACGGCACCAACTTTATCGACGTTTTGGACCTTTTCCTTGATGATCCTGAAACCAAATCGATGATTATGATCGGCGAGATTGGCGGATCGGCTGAAGAGGAAGCCGCAGCGTTTTTGAAAGCAGAAGCCGCCAAAGGCCGCTCGAAGCCAACCGTTGGCTTCATTGCAGGCCGCACAGCGCCTCCAGGCCGCCGTATGGGTCATGCCGGCGCGATTGTGTCAGGCGGCAAAGGCGGCGCCGAAGACAAGATCGCGGCAATGGAAGATGCAGGTATCCGCGTATCGCCCTCTCCATCAGAACTGGGCACGACGCTCGATGCGATGCTTAAGGAAATGGTATAAATCAGATGGGATACCCCGCTGATTGGCGGGGTATCTTCCCCTCTCCCCAGGGATAAAGTTATGAACCAACAAAACCCCCGCTTCGTCCCTGAAATGACCGATCAGGAAGGCCCTCAGCCCGGCCCGTCCTGGGGCAATCCGAAATGGCTCGATCAGGTCTCTGGCTCTGGCGAAGATCTCGCGAGCGCGATGGATCCGACGCAAATGCGCCTCGCGATTGAGAAAGCCGCGAAAAAGGCGGGCAAACCGCTCGACAAGGATGCGCTGCAACATGCCGCCGACATTTCGAACAAAGCGATGTCGCTCGTCCGGCTGTACCGTGTGCGTGGGCATTTGGCAGCCGATATTGATCCTTTAGGTCTGTCTTCCAAGCGCGAGAACTTGCCTGCTGATCTGACGCTCGAATTTCACGGCCTTGCAGGGCTTGAAGACGAAGAGGTTTATGTCAGCGATGTTCTTGGCCTTGAATGGACCACAATCGGCGCGCTCTATAATCGCCTGCGCGAAGTGTATTGCGGCAATGTCGGCCTTGAATACATGCACATAGCCGACACGGAAGAACGCCGTTTTCTGCAAGACAAATTCGAAAGCCCTGGCGACACTATCCAGTTTACGCCTGAAGGTAAGAAAGCGATCCTAGCCGCCGTTCTACGCGGTGAGGGATATGAAGAGTTTCTCGGCAAGAAATATGTCGGGACCAAACGCTTTGGCCTTGATGGCGGCGAGTCCATGATCCCCGCTCTCGAAGCGGTCATCAAGCATGGCGGCAGCGCAGGCGTTCGCGAGATTATCTACGGTATGGCGCACCGCGGGCGCTTGAACGTTCTCGCCAATGTGATGGCCAAGCCTTACAAAGTGATCTTCCACGAGTTTTCAGGTGGTACCGCGAACCCCGAAGATGTCGGGGGATCAGGCGATGTGAAATATCACCTTGGCACCAGCACAGACCGCGAATTTGACGGTATTTCGGTGCATATGTCGCTTACCCCCAATCCATCGCACCTTGAGACGGTGAACCCCGTTGTGCTGGGAAAAGGCCGCGCTCAGCAAGCGATCCGCGATGATTTAGAGGATAAGCGCTCGGTTCTGCCTGTCCTCATCCACGGCGATGCGGCTTTCGCTGGCCAAGGTGTTGTGTGGGAAAGTCTCTCGCTATCAGGTGTGCCCGGATACGATACGGGTGGCTGCATCCACTTTATCATCAACAACCAAATCGGCTTTACAACTTCGCCCAAATTTGCGCGGTCCTCGCCCTACCCGTCGGATGTGGCGAAAGGCGTGATGGCGCCGATCCTGCACGTCAATGGCGATGATCCCGAAGCGGTGACTTTTGCCTGCAAGCTTGCGGTCGAATACCGCCAGAAATTTGGCCGCGATGTCGTGATCGACATGTGGTGCTATCGCCGGTTTGGCCACAATGAAGGCGATGAGCCCAAATTCACGCAGCCGCTGATGTATGAAGTGATCGGCAAGCACCCGAAAGTTAGCCGCGTTTATGAAGAGCGCCTGATTGCAGAGGGCGTGATTGATGAAGGGCACCGTGAGAAGGTCGCAGCAGAGTTTACCGCGCTGCTAGAAGATGAGTTCCAAGCCGCCAAAAGCTATTCCGCAAACGAAGCGGATTGGTTTGGCGGTCGCTGGGCGGGCCTTAACAAGCCTGCCGATGATGAGACAGCGCGGCGCAACGTGGAAACATCCATCGAGCCCAAGACTTTTGACGCGCTTGGACGGACGCTCACCGAAGTCCCAGAGAATGTAAACATTCACAGGACATTGGGCCGTGTTCTTAAGGCTAAATCCCAGATGTTCGAAACCGGCGAAGGCTTTGATTGGGCTACCGCAGAAGCGCTCGCATTCGGCAGCCTCGTGATGGAGGGCTACAATGTCCGCCTGTCCGGTCAAGATTCAGGGCGCGGCACTTTCTCACAGCGACACGCGGTGTGGGTGGACCAGAAAACCGAAGACAAATTTGTGCCGCTGACCACTTTGCCCCATGGCAAGTTTGAGGTCTATGACAGCACTTTGTCAGAATATGGCGTGCTGGGCTTTGAATACGGGTTTGCCATGGCAGACCCCAAAAGCCTCGTTCTGTGGGAAGCGCAATTTGGTGACTTTGCCAATGGCGCGCAGATCATGATCGATCAGTATATCGCAGCGGGTGAAGCGAAATGGCTGCGCGCCAATGGCCTCGTTATGCTGCTTCCGCATGGGTATGAAGGTCAGGGTCCAGAACACTCTTCTGCGCGACTTGAACGTTTCCTTCAGCTTTGCGCGAATGACAATATTCAGGTCTGCAATATCACAACGCCGGCGAACTACTTCCACGTCCTTCGCCGCCAGATGCTGCGCAATTTCCGCAAGCCTTTGGTGATTATGACGCCGAAATCGCTGCTGCGGCATCCGATGGCGAAATCCCCGCGCGAAGAATTTCAAGGCGATTGGCAATTTAAGCGGATCAAAGCCGATCCTGCTGGCGACACCGGCACCGCGATGGACGCTAAGATCAAAAGGCTGGTCCTATGCTCAGGCAAGGTCGCCTATGATCTCATGGAAAAGCGCGATGCAGAGAAGCTGAAAGATGTCTCCATCGTCCGCATTGAGCAGCTCTACCCCTTCCCCGGCGATCCTTTGGCAGTCCGTCTAGAGCGGATGAAAAACTTGAAAGAGGTCATCTGGTGTCAGGAAGAGCCCAAGAACAATGGCGCATGGTTCTTTGTCGAAAACCAGATTGAGGCCTCGCTCAACGCCGCCGGACATAAAGGTATGCGCCCGGTTTACGCAGGCCGCGATGCAGCGGCTTCTCCTGCAACAGGCCTCGCCAAACGTCACACCCAGCAGCAGGAGGCGCTGGTCGCTGATGCGCTGGGCCTCACTCTATAATTCTTCAGATAAGGCTTAAGGACCAAACACATGGCCACTGAAATCACAGTTCCCGCTCTTGGCGAATCCGTCACCGAAGGCTCTATTGGAGAATGGCTGAAACAGCCCGGCGATGCGGTTGCCGTGGATGAGCCGATTGTCAGCCTCGAAACCGATAAAGTCGCCGTGGACGTACCCTCCACTGTTGCTGGCGTTCTGTCAGAACACCGCGCCGCTGTCGGTGATACGGTCGAAGTTGGCGCGGTTATCGCCGTGATCGAAGCGGGCGAAGGCGCGCCTGCCATACCTGCCGCTGCGAAAGCCGACACGCCTGCTCCAACGGCGAGTGAGGCTGCGACGGATTCCTCACAAACGCTTTCCCCAGCGGTCCGCCGCGCGGTTCTTGAACACGGGGTAGACCCCTCGACCATTCAGGGCACTGGCAAAGGCGGCCGGATCACCAAGGAAGACGTGCTGGAAGCAGCCAAGAACAAAGGCAAGTCCCCAGCACCCGCCTCTGCTCCAGCCGCATCGCCAGCCCCGGCTCCTGCCGCCACCGGTGAACGCCGCGAAGAGCGCGTCAAAATGACCCGGATGCGTCAAACGATCGCGAAGCGTTTGAAAGGCGCGCAGGAAGAGGCCGCGCTGCTCACCACATTCAACGATGTGGACATGACTGCCGTCATCGAAGCGCGCACCAAGTACAAAGATCTGTTCGCCAAAAAGCACGATATCCGTCTGGGCTTTATGGGCTTTTTCGCAAAAGCGGCCTGCCTCGCCTTGAAAGATGTGCCTTCCGTCAACGCGTATATTGAAGGCGATGAGATCGTCTATCACGACTATGTCGATATCTCGGTCGCGGTCAGCGCGCCCAATGGCCTTGTCGTCCCCGTGATCCGCGATTGTCAGGACAAAGGCTTTGCCCGCATTGAAAAAGACATCGCTGACTTTGGCGCGCGCGCTAAAGAAGGCACGCTGACGATGGCCGATATGCAGGGCGGCACTTTCACCATTTCCAATGGCGGCGTGTTCGGCAGCCTTATGTCCACGCCGATCATCAACCCGCCGCAATCAGCAGTCCTTGGCCTTCACCGCATCGAAGACCGCCCCGTCGCGGTGAACGGCGAAGTGGTGATCCGCCCGATGATGTACATTGCGCTTAGCTACGACCACCGCCTAATCGATGGGCGCGAGGCTGTGACCGCTCTGAAGATCATCAAAGAAGCGATTGAAGATCCAACCCGGATGCTGATTGATTTGTAAGGCTACACGTTATCCCAGCGCAAGCTGGGACCAGGTGCAGCAAAGTACGACATAGAACAAAGAGATCCCAGCTTTCGCTGGGATGACGAGAGTAAAAGCGATGGCTGACCATTCCTACGATTACGATTGCCTTGTTATTGGCGCTGGCCCTGGCGGTTATGTTGCCGCGATCCGTGCGGCGCAGCTTGGCCTTAAGACCGCTTGCGTGGAAAGCCGTGAGACTTTGGGCGGTACCTGCCTCAATGTCGGGTGCATCCCGTCCAAGGCTCTCCTCCACGGCTCTGAGCTTTTCGAGGAAGCCGAAGGCGGCCACTTCGCCACTTGGGGCATCACAGCCAAGCCCAAGCTCGACCTTTCCGCGATGATGGCGGAGAAAACCAAAGCGGTCGGCGAGCTGACCGGCGGTATCGAATTCCTCTTCAAGAAGAACAAAGTCACCTGGATCAAAGGCCATGCCGCATTCGAAGATGCGCATACAGTCAAAGTGGGCCCCTCGACAGGCTCAGGACAGGCGGAGACCGTCACCGCCAAAGACATCATCATCGCAACCGGCTCCAGCGTCACTCCCCTACCCGGTGTAGAGGTCGACAACGCAGCGAAACGCATTGTCGACAGCACCGGCGCCTTAGAACTCGAAGAAGTGCCAGAGCATCTCGTTGTCATTGGTGGCGGGGTGATCGGCCTCGAACTCGGCTCTGTCTGGCGGCGCCTTGGCGCGAAAGTCACGGTCATAGAATTCCTCGACCAATTGCTGCCCGGCATGGACGCGGATGTGCGCAAAGAAGCGGGCCGGGTTTTCAAGAAACAGGGCATGGAGCTGATGCTCAGCCACAAGGTGACAGGCGCGAAGGCCACGAAGACCGGCGTGTGGCTGACCGTTGAGAAATCCGAAGGCGGGGACGAACAGACAATCAAAGCGAGCCATGTGCTCGTCTCCATCGGTAGGCGGCCCAACACCGATGGGCTCGCACTCGATAAAATCGGTATCGAAACCAACACACGCGGCCAGATCGAGGTGAACCACGATTTCAGCACTGGTGTCGAGGGCGTCTGGGCCATCGGCGATTGCGTCCCCGGCCCCATGCTCGCTCACAAGGCCGAGGATGAGGGCATTGCGTGTGCGGAAAACATCGCTGGCGAAACCGGCATTATCAACCACGATGTAATCCCCGGGGTTGTCTACACCATGCCCGAATTTGCCGATGTGGGGCTAACAGAAGCAGCTGCCAAAGAGGCAGGCCACACAGTCAAAGTGGGCAAATTCCCAATGTTGGCCAACAGCCGCTCCAAAGCAAACCGCGACACGGATGGGTTTGTCAAAGTCGTCGCCGATGCGGAAACCGACAAGGTTCTGGGCGTGCATATCGTTGCCAGCCTAGCCGGCACCATGATCGCGCAAGCAGCCCAAGCGATGGAATTCGGCGCAACGTCAGAAGACATAGCCTACACCTGCCACGCCCACCCCACCCACGCCGAAGCGCTGAAAGAGGCCGCCATGGCCGTGACGGGCAAGCCGATCCATATGTGATGGCTTGCATGTGATATAGGGCGATTCCCCGCGAAGGCGGGGATCTCCATCGGCACAAGCTTCGGCGAGAGAGAGGTCCCCGCCTTCGCGGGGACTCGCTGGGCGTTGAGGGAGAGGGATATGGCCAAGACCGTTGCAATTATCGGTGCCGGGCAGATCGGCTTTGCGGCCGCTCATGTGTTCTTCGCCGCAGGTTGGGATGTCACAATCCATGCGCGCTCCCGCCCGAATTGGTTTCAATTCTCAGAAAACTGGCGGCCCTACACAGCCCCTGATGACCCGCCACCCAGCGCCGATGTGGTATTTGACACCATCGCGTATGATGCAGAGGACATCGCGCATTTCGATCCTGACGCGATTGGGCGCTATATCACTGTCTCCTCTGTCAGCGTCTATTGCGATGAGAAAGCGCGCACGCTCGATGAAGGTCTAGCCCACGGCTATCCCCGGTTTGCCGGGCCAATCACCGAAGATCAAACCACGATCGCCCCCGGCCCTGACACCTATTCGACACGCAAAGTCAGAATGGAAAACGCTGCAATAAAAGCCTTCGGTGATCGCGCCACCATTCTTCGCCCTTGTGCAATTTACGGTCCGCACTGCCGCCAGCCGCGCGAATGGTGGTTTGTTAAGCGGATACTCGACGGGCGCAGCGAAATTCCCCTGAGCTTTGACGGGAACAGCCAGTTTCAAACAACCGATGTCGAAATGATTGGCCACTTTGCAGCTTGGGCTGCTGAGAAGGATTTATCAGGCGCTTTCAATCTGGCGGATTCCAACGCACCGAGCGTTCTTGAAATCGGCCAGACTATTGCCGATTTGCTTGAACGCCCGGGGACATTTCGCGGTTTTGAAGGCGCACCCAAAGGGACCGTTGGCCGCACGCCATGGTCGATCCCCAAACCCTTTATCATCTCAAGCGCAAAAGCAGAGGCGACCGGGCTTTATCCTTGCTCAGAGCGCTATAAACCCTCCGCAGCGCTTCAATGGCTATGCAAACAACCTTTGAACGATTGGGAACCACTTTTTCCCGTCCTTGTCCGCTACGGCTACGACCTCTTCGACTACGCTGCAGAAGACCGCTTTCTCGCATCGCTTTGACGCGCTAGACCGTTTTGCGAGAGAGGGAGAGGATCACGCATGGCCTATCCGCAATTGACCGATAAACCCGGTGCGCTGGAAACGGCGGCGGCTGTTCGTGCGGGCGAATTGAGCGCATCTGAAGCTGTGGATGCGGCAATTACTCGGATTGAGAAGCTCGATGGGCCTATCAACGCGCTTGCCGTGCCCGATTTTGAGCGCGCGCATGAGGCGGCGGCTTTGCTGGACAAGCAGGATCCGCGCGATGACCAGCCGCTGTTTGGCGTGCCGATGACGGTTAAAGAAAGCTTTGATGTTGCGGGGCTGCAATCGTGCTGGGGGCATAAGCGGCTGACCAATTACATCGCCCCGCGCGATGCCGATTTGGTGCGCCGGATGAAAGCGGCGGGCGCTATCATCCTTGGCAAAACCAATGTGCCCATCGACCTGTCGGACTGGCAAAGCTTTAACGAGGTGTATGGCCGCACAACCAATCCGCATAATGCGGAGCGATCTCCCGGCGGATCATCAGGCGGCAGCGCAGCGGCAGTCGCCAGCGGCATGGTGCCGGCTGAATTTGGCACCGATATTGGAGGATCGGTGCGCGTGCCTGCGCATTTTTGCGGGATTTGGGGGCACAAAACGACTTGGGGCCTTGTCTCCAAACAAGGTCACGATCACCCGCAAATGGCGCGGCGCAAAGGGTTTGTCGCGGCCCATGATGGCGCGTTGTCCATCGCAGGGCCTTTGGCGCGAAATGCAGAGGACCTCGCAATCCTAACCGAGATCGGCGCGCAATATCCGCTCACCCGATCTGGCAAACCGCTTTCCAAATGCCGCTTGCTTGCGATTACCGAATATCCGGGCAGCACTGTCGATGCGAGTGTGATGGAGCCGACCGAGGCTGCGATTGAAGCGCTAATCACAGCGGGTATCACGATAGACCGGACAAGCGATCTGATCCCCGATTTGGAAGGGCAGCAAGCGACATACCTCAAAATGCTCAACACCGCGATGGCGCGCGGGGCCCCCTCGAGCGATGGAAAGCGATCCACCGCGACCGATTGGTTTGACTTCCTCGATGCGCAAGCCGCCAAGGAGTTTGAATGGGCGCGCCTTTTCGAAACCTACGATTTCGTCCTCGCGCCCCCCGCCCCCGTCTTGGCGATCCCGCATATGGACGAGGCGGTGTTCGGCAAGACCCTGCGCATCAATGGCGAGGACATGCCCGCTGCGCCCGGCATTGCGTGGGCCGGCCTTGCGACTTTTCCCAATCTGCCTTCTACTGTGCTCCCGATTGGCTCCGGAGTGTATGAGGGAGCCGAACTTCCTTGCGGCATGCAAGTGATGGGGCCGCGTATGGCGGATCTCGATTGCATTGGTGCAGCGGGAGAAATCGGGAAAATCTTGCACGGGTAAGGTAAGTTCGTCATTGCGAGACGATAGGCGAAGCAATCCATGAACCGAGCGCACAATGAAGCGCAAACTTCCATGGATTGCCGCGTCGCCTTCGGCTCCTCGCAATGACGAGATTTACACATGAGAACCCTTGCGAAGTATCACATCTGGCTTGGATGGCTCGTGGGTGTGCCTATCGTCATGTGGCTTGCCAGCGGGCTTTTCATGGTCATCAAACCCATCGAAGAAGTGCGCGGAGAGCATTTGCGCCTGCCCGTGGAAGAGCAAGCTCTAGTTCTTGAAGACAGCCCCCTCGCCACCCAAGACGCGCAATTAAAGGAGATGCGCGTCACCATGCAGGATGGCCGCGCTGTTGCGATCCTGACCACGCTGGATGGGGTGACCAACAGGGTTGATGTCGCAACAGGAGAAGCCCTTCCCGCTCTGGATGCCGATGCCGCCCGCGCTCTTGCCGCTAAACGCATCAAAGACGGCGATAAAGTGCGCACCGTCACCTTCTTTGATGCCAAAGAAGTCCCGTTCGATTTCCGCCGCCCCCTGCCCGTTTGGCAAGTCGCTTTAGAGGACGGCACCCATGTCTATATCGGCCGCGATACAGGCAGCATTGAAGCGGTGCGCACACGCTGGTGGCGTTGGTTCGATTTTGCATGGGGGCTGCACATCATGGATTTGAGAGAACGCGAAGACACCAGCCATCCAATCCTGATCGGATTCGCAGGCCTATCGCTGACCGGGGCGCTCATTGGCTGCATCCTGATGTTCCGCCGCAGAAAACCGCGCAAAGGAAACATAGCGAGATGAACGAGGCTGTCCTCACTCCGATTCTCGACTGGCTCGATATTGCCGGGATTGCGATCTTTGCGCTGTCCGGTGCGCTCGTTGCCGCGCGTGAACACCAGACCTTTGTTACTATGGCTTTCTTCGCGCTTGTCACCGGAGTTGGCGGAGGAACTGTGCGCGACCTTTTGATCGATGCGCCGGTGTTCTGGATGACAGATCCCTGGGTTGCTCCTGTCTGCTTTGCCATGGCGCTTATCGTGTGGTTCACGCATGTAAGGCTGTGGGATGGCAAATTGCTCGACTACGCTGACGGGATTGGCTTGGCCGCTTATGCTGTGCTCGGCAGCGCAAAGGCGATCGCTTACGGCGTGCCGCCTGTCCCGGCTGCTTTGATGGGGATTATCACGGGCTGTGTTGGCGGGGTCATCCGCGATGTTGTGGCCGGGCGGCCTTCGATCATCATGCAGCCTGAATTGTACGTCACAGCCGCTGCTCTCAGCTCAGCTTTGGTGGTGATTGGAATGCGATTTGCCCCCGGTCTGGGTATTCCTGATGCCGCTGTATGGAGCGTGGCTTTCGCCGCTGGATTTGTCCTGCGTGCAGCCGCCATCAGATTTGAATGGGCCTTGCCAAGCTATGGCGGGAGCGAAAACGCCGAGAATATTCAGAGCGACAGCAAACAGCCATCTGACGAAACAGACTGACACTGTTCCTTTGCGCAAACGCGAACGGCGGACCAACTCGCCGCAAAAAGGGCGAACTGACCCGCCGCCAGGCACTTCCGCTACAGAGGACACATGCAGCGGAAAAAGTGCAAAAGGCTATTCAGTGCAAAGACTTCTGGGAGAGTTGTCTCGCCCAGTTCACGCCCTAATTTATAGATCGCCGTCAATCGTCTCCGGAATGGTTTGGCCGGGAACGAGGCCACCGGGATAGGCTGGGCGAGCCGTGTTTTGAGCCTGCCGTGAGCCAGCATTATCCGAGAAACGCGAGCCAAGTGGTTCGCGCACATCCCCGCGCTGTGACAAAGCAATACGCGCATTGGCGTAGCTGTTATCGCTCATCTGTCCCTCAGCACGCGCCGAATAGCCGTTGAACCTTTCAGCCTCTTGTGCGCCGCGAAAGCTATCTCCGAATGTCAGAGCCTCAATCCTGCCATCGCTGGAGATGCTGCATGAGAAAGGTCCGCCGCCTGCGGTCGTCCCGCGTACGCTCCATCCATTGCCTGTGCGTTCCACGCCGCTGATATCGTTGACCGCGCCATCGCGGGATGCGGCATCGGTGCAGGTATCGATTGCTCCGTCAATTCCGATGGGCGCTGCAGATTGGCGCTGCTGCTGAGGGAGGCGTTCTTGCGCGCCGCGCCCCTGATAGCGCTCAACGTCCACTCCGCGAGAGCGCAGATATTCCAATTCACGCTGCTGTTCGCGGTTTTGTTCGCGCAGTTCGCGCAATTCCTGATCCTGCTGCCAATCGCGGTCACGATCACGCCGACGGTCTCTCCTGTCGCGGCGGTCATTGTTGTTGTTCGCAGCGCTCGCAATCGCGGCAATACCGCCAATGATCGCAACACCAGCCAGAACATCGCCAGCGCGCACGCCGCGACGCCCGCGCCAACCCCGGCGCCATCCGCGCCCACGCCAACGGCCCCAACGGCGCCATTCGCTGACCTCTTCCAAGCTATCACCCGGTCGCGGAACGTCGAACTGGGTGTAGAGCGTGTTGTGTTTTACGTTGGCTGTGCTGGGAATTTCAGCCGCGTGTGCGGGTGTGATTGTCATCGCGGCTGATGCCAAAAGTCCGGCCATTGCCCCGATACGCAAAGAGTGAGCCATATGTGCCCCCTTATCGTTCATCGATTGCAGGCGGCCACCAATCGCCCTGTGTGAGACCGGCCATGAAGCACAAAGGCTTAGCCTTTGCTGAATGGCTTGGTTTATGTCGTGTTATGAGCGTTTATGGAGCGCACGAAAAGCGGCGCCCCGGACCTTTTTAAGAACCGGAGCGCCTTGGTGGTTGGGTATTGTGTTGGCTTTTAGCCTAGGCCGCGAATGCCTCTGAATTCAACCCGAGGGCGACCTCTGCCATCGAACCAGCAGGTGAAACGGCCACGGTCGAAATTGCGGCGATTGTATCCGCGTGCGCCTTCGACTTGGATGCGTCCTTTAACGCGGAAGCCATCACGGCGGCGGTCAACATCGCGGATTTGGGTCACGTCGGCAAAACGATAGCCTCCAAAGCGGCGGGCCTGGCGCTCGGCTACGCGCACACAGCGTTCGACTGCACGGCGGCCATTAAAACGGTTATTAAAGCGTTGGCCACGGTGGCGGTAGCCATTGTCATAGTGGCGATCATGCCCGCGATAGCGATCACGGTAATGGCCGCGGCGGTTGCGATCACGGTCGCCATCAAAGGCACCCGCAAGCGCAGCAATGCCGCCGATAATCACAGCGCCGGCGATCACATCTCCGGCATCGACACCTCCACGGCGATCATCAGCCATGGCAGGAGTGGCGCTTCCCAGGGCCATCGCGCCAGCCGCGACAGTCCCGAGAGTGCCTTTAGCAAGCATTTTTTTAAGGGTCGTCATAGGTATCATCCTCGGGTTTTGCAGGGAGCGGAGGAATATCCGTTCACTGTGAGACCCTTTTAGATGAACAAACCTGAGGTGATTCTGAGTGGAGCTTGCAGGAGATGTTCAGGTAACAACCGCTTTATCTGAACGTTTCGGATTTGGAAAAAGCCGTTCCTCCACCTTCACGCATGTACTTACTGAATGAACAGGCGAAGAGTGTCACTCCCCCAAGGCTGCCAAAACATCCCTTGTAAAAGCGGCAATATCAAACCGAGTGCCCACCATGTCCTCACCGCGCCGGACAATCACGACGTTGCGAGACGGCACGATTACGAGATACTGGCCGCGATTGCCGCGCGCGACATAGGCATCCTTTGGAACCCCGTCGTGCACATTGGGGCGGTCTGGATGATGGAATGTCCACCAGCCGGCACCATAACCGTAATTGCCTGTCTCTGGTTGAGGACCGCTCATCGCAGAGACATAGTCGCCCCACCCTTCTGGCAATAGCCGTTCGCCATCGGGGAGAACGCCGTCATCAAGGTAAAGTTGGCCCAATTTTGCGAGATCCGGCGCAGTCGTCCAGACCTGACTGGACAGCACGAAATTGCCGCGGATATCGGTTTCGGCAACGGTGTTGACCATTCCCGCCTTCTCGAAGAACTCTTTTGGCGGATAGAAACTCAGATATCCATCGATGGCTTTCACAGCCATGAGTGTGTCGTTATTGGCATAGCGGAATTGTACGCCCGGCTTTGCGATCATCGGCCAATTCGTTGCCCTCTCATCCACACTTGTCCCGCCCCAATAAAGAGGATCGGTGCGATTGCCCGGTGTATCGGAATACCGCCCTGATGCCATGCGCAAAGCGTGATCTATGGTGATGGTGTTTCTAAGGTCACTCCTGCCGCCGCTGCGCCAGTAATTGATGCCAATGGCGTCTTCTACCGCGAATTCGCCCGAATGCACCGCCGCGCCGACAAATGTGGCGGCAATGCTTTTTGCCACAGACCATGTGCGCTGGGGCGTGTTGGGGCCAAAGCCATCGGCATAACGCTCTTCCATAAGCTTACCGTCTTGGAGGACCAGAACCGCAGTGGAGCGACCTTCGCCATAGTCTTCCCCAGTAAACGCCCTCGCCAGCGTCTCGCTGAACCTTTTGCGCACTTTGCCGCCATCGGGAAATGTCTCAAATTTGGTGACGGCTTCGTCTTCGGAGGGCGGCATTGGCTGGCCCGGATCACTCACATCCTCCGGCGCGCCCAGGGGCAGCACTGAACAGCCCGTATCCGCTCCGTAATAGGCTGCCATCCGGTCCGGCATATCCTCGGCCCAGCTGACCTCGACATGCGCGATTTGTACTGTTGGCCGGCGCACGATCTCATAGTCTAGGTCGCGCACTATATCGTCGAGTGGGGTCTGAATGCCGGTCAACTCCCACTCATGCACGTCTTCAGGAGTGCGCGCGCTGCCAGCAGCTTCTGCATGGGCAATAGCGCTGCATAGGAACAGCGCCTTATACCCTGCCGCGATTGCGCGATCATACTTTGTGTCGAGGCGGTCTTGTTGGCTCTGGGCTTCCGCGCAGGAAGCTGAAAAAGCGAGTGCTGTCGCGGCAGCTATCAATGTGAGTGGTCTCATAGCGTCGCACACTAAAGCCAGGCCAGCAAAAGAAAAGGGCCAGCATGTCTCCACGCCGGCCCCATATCTGTCGCGATTTCCCGCGAAGGCGGGAAACTTCGTATGATTTTCGAGCGGTCCCGCCTTCACGGGAACTCACATCGTTACGCCGCAGCTTCAGCTTCCGCGTACTCATCCACTTCGCTCATATCTGGACCTGAATCCTGACCTTTGGCTTCTTCATCACGATCCACGAATTCGATTACCGCCATGGCCGCGGCATCGCTTTCACGATAACCGGCTTTGATGACGCGGGTGTAACCACCATCACGGTCGGAATAGCGCTCTGCAAGAACGTCAAAGAGCTTCTTCAACTGCGTTTCGTCCTGCAAACGCGACATCGCAAGACGACGGTTCGAAAGGCCACCACGCTTTGCCAGAGTCACCAACTTTTCGACATAGGGACGCAGTTCTTTCGCTTTGGCCGCAGTCGTCATAATCTGCTCATGCTTGATGAGAGCAGCCGCCATATTGCGGAAAAGAGCCTTACGGTGGCCCGATTTGCGCGAAAGTTTGCGCTGTGAAATTCCGTGACGCATTGTATTTCCTTCGTTTGTAAGGGGCCCGTGTGAGGTAGCCCGGTACTGGCGGCGCTTAAGGTGCGCCGCCGGAACCTGTTTTAACCAAGCAACTCTTGCTCAAGCTTTTTGGCCATTTCTTCGATGTTTTCAGGCGGCCATCCTGGGATGTCCATGCCCAAACGCAGCCCCATGCTGGACAACACTTCTTTGATCTCGTTCAAAGATTTGCGGCCAAAGTTTGGAGTGCGGAGCATTTCGGCCTCGGTCTTTTGGACCAGATCGCCGATATAGATGATGTTGTCGTTCTTGAGGCAGTTTGCGCTGCGAACCGACAGCTCCAGCTCGTCGACCTTTTTGAGGAGGTAACGGTTCAACTGGTTCGCATCGTCTTCCTGCGGCTGAGCGGCCTGGCCGATCATTGCAGACTGCGGCTGCGGAATGCCATCTTCGAAGTGGACGAACAATGTCAGCTGATCCTGAAGAATGCGCGCAGCATATGCCACTGCATCATCAGGTGTGACTGTGCCATCGGTTTCGACCGTAAGGCTGAGCTTGTCATAGTCAAGTTCTTGACCAACGCGGGCGTTCTCAACTTTGTAGCTCACTTGGCGAACGGGTGAGTAAAGCGAGTCCACTGGGATGAGGCCAATCGGCGCATCCGCTGGACGGTTTGCAACCGCAGGCGCGTAGCCTTTACCAACGTCAGCAGTCAGCTCCATGTTTAGCGTCGCACCTTCATCGAGGTGGCACAGAACAAGATCCTTGTTCATCACTTCAATGTCGCCGGTCACAGCAATATCGCCAGCTTTCACTTCCGCTGGGCCAGTCACAGAAAGTTGCAGACGCTTTGGTCCCTCGCCTTCCATCTTCAGCGCGATTTGTTTCACGTTGAGCACAATGTCAGTCACGTCTTCACGCACGCCAGCAAGCGAGGAGAATTCGTGCAGCACGTTTTCAATTTTAATCGACGTAATCGCCGCGCCTTGAAGCGAGGAAAGCAAAACACGACGCAAAGCGTTCCCCAGTGTCAGGCCAAATCCGCGTTCGAGCGGTTCAGCGACAAAGGTTACTTTACGTTGCTTGTCTGAGCCTTCCTTGATTTCAAGAGCGTTGGGTTTCTTCAGTTCCTGCCAGTTCTTCGTATTGACGGACATGGATTTCCCCTAATTCGCTACGTAAGCGGGTTCAAAAATTTTCAGGTCGGGTCCGAAACGCTCGTCAGCGTGATCCGGTCCCGTTCGGGAAGCGACGACCCGGTCTAGATCGCCGCGCCGGCATTCAGATCAGACGCGGCGCCGCTTTGAAGGGCGCACGCCGTTGTGTGGGATTGGCGTCACATCGCGGATGGATGTGATGTTAAAGCCCACAGCAGCCAAACCACGAAGCGCGCTTTCGCGGCCCGAGCCTGGCCCTTTTACTTCCACTTCAAGAGTGCGCACACCGTGTTCTGCGGCCTTTTTGCCCGCATCATCGGCAGCCACCTGGGCGGCATATGGGGTAGATTTGCGGCTCCCCTTAAAACCCATCATGCCAGCGGAAGACCAACTGATTGCATTGCCTTGCGCATCGGTGATCGTGATCATGGTGTTGTTGAAGCTTGCGTTGATATGCGCAACGCCGCTTGTGATGTTTTTACGGTCGCGGCGTCTTACTTTGCCAGGTTCGCGTGCCATAGTTTGAAATCCTTATTCGGAAGATAGAAGGAAAAGCGTATCTGGAAAATTCCAGCGCTTACTTCTTCTTCCCAGCAATCGGCTTAGCCTTGCCCTTGCGGGTACGGGCGTTGGTGTGCGTACGTTGGCCACGAACGGGCAAACCGTTACGATGACGCAAACCGCGATACGAACGAAGGTCCATCAAACGCTTGATGTTCATGGCGGTCTCACGGCGAAGGTCACCTTCGACCATATGATCTGCATCAATCGTTTCTCGAATGCGCAGAACCTCCTCATCAGTGAGGTCTTGAACACGTGCGCTGTGTGCGATGCCAAGCTTGTCTGCGATTTGAACAGCCTTGGTGCGACCGATTCCGTGAATATAAGTCAGCGCGATAATAACACGCTTGTTGGTGGGGATGTTGACCCCGGCAATACGAGCCACTTAGTACTTCTCCATGCTCCACAGGGTTTAGCAGTAAACTGCGACCCTATCTCGACGCTCAAAAAACACACGTTCATCGCCACCATGGCGTACGAGGGTGCGACTTCATAAACAGCAAAAGTCCGGATCGGCCACTGCACAAAAGCAGCGCCTGCCGGACTTAATTCGAACGTGTCGAATGAAGGGCGCGCTTACGGTGATTCGATTGATCCGTCAACCGTAGATACCCACACATGGTATGAAGGTCATAAAATCGAGGTCCCACAACAACTTTGGGCCGGTTTTTGTAGTATCACAGATCACCAATCAATTAAGAAGAGCAGCACCCTCTACCCCGCAAACCATGCTGCGTTTTTCGCAACATATTGTTACAGGCAAAGGGCAAACACAAAGGGACTGTTAACCACACCATTCTAGTTTATCCTTATGGAGCAGACCGCCCCATTCTTGTTTTTACGCCGTTTGGCATGGCTTTGCGCGGGAATTTTCGCAGTTTCCGCAAGCTTTGCGCTTGTTTACCATCCTGCCAGTGCAGGAAGGATCGAAGCGGGCACTTTCACAGCGCACGACACATTCGACAATCAAAACCCGGTTCGCGTTACCTTTCAGCAGCCCTTTGACACCCCCCCAATCGTTGTCGCTTTGCCTTCTCAGAACGGGAACAATTCTGCCTCAATTCGCATCACGAATGTGGGAACAGACGGCTTTGATGAACTGATCTTAGAACCTGACAATTGGGATGGTCGCCATATCGTGATGACTGTGCCGTATGTCGCGATCGAGCCTGGACGTCATGTCCTGCCCGATGGAACTGTGATTGAGGCTGGCTTTTCGGATATCTCGAACGTTCAGTTCGGCAGTGGCTTTACTGGCGGGGTTGCGAGTTTTGCTAATGTGAACTTCTCAAGCCCCTTAGCCTCAATTCCCATGATCTTGCACCAAATCCAAACGGCCAACAGCGAAACCCGCAATGTGGCCAATCAGTCTTCCCGGCCCCACATCACGTCCCTCAGTCAAAATCCGACCACTTTCGGCTTCCAACTCGCGCTGGAGCGCAGCCAAGCCAATAGCGGCCCCTTCCCGTCAACTGAACGAGTGGGCTGGATCGCACTTCCAAATGGCACGAGCGGCAGTTTCCCAAACACGGCAGGAACGTCAATCAATTGGGCATCGAGCACAACCAGTGCCACCATTCGCGGATGGGACGATGGCTGCTTTCCTTTCTCGCATGGGCAAAGCGGCGGCAATCCGATTGTAATCGCAAAGAAAGCCACCCGAAACAATGGCGACGGTGGATGGTTACGCTATTGCACCATCAATGGAACGACTATCTCATTGCGCGTTGATGAGGACCGGGATCAAGACAATGAGCGCGGCATCGCGACAGGGGATGCGGAAAGCGCAGCGATCCTGTCTTTTTCGCAAAGCTTCCATGCCAACCTTGCCGCATCTCTCGACATAACCAAATTACGCACCAGCACAGATGATGGGGCTGGCAGCGCATTTGCTACGCCCGATGCGATTGTCACCTACCTCATAACGGTGACCAATTCTGGCAATGCACCACCCAATCTGGGCACCGTCATCGTGACAGAGGAATTGCCAGCAGAGCTAGACCTTGTGGTTGCCGATTTTGGTGGGCCGGGATCTGGCCCGATTGCCTTTGCCAATGGGTCACCCCCTGCCGGAATGACATGCGGCTTCACCAGCTTTGCGAGCACAACAGATTGCTATTCATTCTCCACTGACGGCGTAGATTTCACCTATACGCCAGCGGATAGCGGCGACGGGACTGATCCGAATGTTCGGTACGTTCGCGCGCAGCCATCGGGTTTCATGAATGGGGATACGGGCAGCGGCGATCCGCAATTCACACTCAATCTGCGCGCTCGCATTCGCTGACAAACAGTATGTACGATTTAGCCGTCGGATAGATCGCCGAAAGCATCTTCAACAGAAGGCTCCGACGTCGGCGCTGTAGTTTCTTGCCCTGCGTCTTGATCCGTAGGCTCTTCGCCTTCCGCCTCATCAGACGTATCGCCCCCCTCTACACGGCCCAGCTTTTTGGCAAGACCAGCCAATTGCAAGCTCATGACCCCATCAACTGCTTTCGCAATTTCAGGGACTTCATACCGCATTTCGCCCCCGACATTGTATTCCCAAACTATGCGAGTGCCATCATCGACCTGGCTGATCGCAACGGTAAGAATACCGGTGACCGGTTCGCTTTGAAGTGGGCCAAGGCTACCATGCATACGCAGCGCACTTTCAGGATAGGCTTGGATAACGCGCATATGTTCAACGCTGCCTTCGAGTGTGAAACGATCGGGCTCATCCACTTCAGGAATAGTCTCACAAAAGCATCCGCCTGCCTGGGGGGTCAGCGAGAGATTGACTGCATCACCCGACCACGTGTGGTCTGAATTCCACCAGTCCTTGGGCGAAATCAGCGCTAACCAAACCTCTTTGGTGGTCGCATCAACCACCTCTTCATCACGGGTGGTAAATCCATTGTCAGTGGTGCGTGTCACCTCTGCCTGTATCGGTGCAGAAAGCAGACAGGCAGCTGCTGCGGCTGTGAGACTTAGATGTTTAAGCATGGATCAAGCGTTCTCCCGTTCGCTTGCAAGCTTAAGCAGTCTGGCCAAACCGGGTAAAGCCCGAAAGCAGGAAAACCAGAGTTCAGGTCAGGATGGCATCAATCGCATCTGCGACTTCAGAAATCCCTGCCATTCCATCAACGCGGGCAACAATCCCGCGGGCTTCATAGCCGGGCAGAATTGGTGCTGTTTCGTCACGATAGACACCCATGCGCTTTCGCACGGTTTCCTCGTTATCATCAGGACGGCGCTTAAACTCGGTTGATCCGCAAGTGTCGCACACGCCCTCTTTCGAAGGCGGATTGGCCGTGTCATGATACAATGCGCCGCAATTGGCGCAGGAGAAACGGCCACAAATGCGCTCTACCAGAGCGTCCTCATCAACTCCCAGCTCAATCACATAATCCAGCGTCCGACCATTCTTCGCAAGGATCCGGTCAAGATCAGCTGCCTGTGCGGCAGTGCGCGGATAGCCGTCAAAAATAGCCCCTTGCTCAGCAGGCATTGCCGCAAGGTTCTCATCAATCAGAGAAGAAACAATCTCGTCCGAAACAAGCTCACCGCGATCCATCACTGCTTTCGCTTCGAGCCCCACAGGGGTCTGCGCCTTTACAGCTGCACGAAGCATGTCTCCTGTGGAGAGCTGTTTCATGCCGTGGCGTTCTACCAAACCGGCACTTTGCGTCCCCTTACCAGCCCCGGGAGGGCCAAGAAGAATGATGTTCACCAAAGCTTCCCCTGTTCCCGCACGCTTTCACCCCGCGCGCATTCGTAATCCTCAAAAAGCCCTAGTGCGTTAACGCATGCGGCCTTTCAACTTAGCTTTCTTAATGAGATCACCATACTGGTGCGCCAGCAAATGCGACTGAACTTGGCTCAGCGTATCAACCGTCACATTGACCACAATCAATAGACTTGTTCCGCCAAGGAACAAAGGAATACCAGTTTGCGCAATCATATATTCCGGGATCACGCAGACTGCTGTGAGATAGATAGCACCAACCACCGTGATGCGCGTCAGCACATATTCAAGGTAATCCGATGTCCGTTTACCCGGACGAATACCTGGGATGAAGCCGCCATTTTTCTTGAGGTTATCCGCTGTTTCTTCAGGGTTGAAGACAACCGCAGTGTAGAAGAAGCAGAAGAAGATAATCCCAATCGCATACAGCGCCATATAGATAGGCTGACCGTGGGCAAGATACTGGTTGAGCGAAACGATGACGCCGCCAAAGGTGCTATCAGTATCAACTGAGTTGCCCGCAAACTGCGAAATCGTAAGCGGCAACAGCAACAATGAGCTCGCAAAAATGGGCGGAATGACGCCTGCGGTATTGAGCTTGAGCGGCAAGTGCGAGCTGTCTGCTTGCATCATTCCACGCTGTGTCGCGCGCTTGGGATACTGGATCAACAAGCGGCGCTGTGCGCGCTCGACAAAGCTGATCAGCAGGATCAGCACCACGACCATCACAATGAATGCGATGATGATTGTGGGAGAGATCGAACCGGTGCGGCCACCTTCGAACAGGTTGGTCGCAAAGGTCGGGAATTGCGCAACGATACCCGCCATAATGATCAGCGAAACACCATTGCCGATCCCGCGCGATGTGATTTGCTCACCCAGCCAGAGGAGGAACATGGTCCCCCCGACAAGGCTGATCACCGCGCCAATACGGAACATATATCCCGGATTGACCACCGCCGAAATACCATTAGCAGCACCGAAACTTTCAAGGCCCTGAGCTAGGAAATACCCTTGGATCGCACATAGGAACACAGTTCCATAGCGCGTATATTGGTTGAGTTTCTGCCGCCCCGTCGCGCCCTCTTTCTTGAGAGCAGCCAATGTCGGGTGCAAAGCCGACGCCATCTGCACCACAATAGAGGCCGTGATATAAGGCATAACGCCAAGCGCAATCAGGCTCATCCGCTCCAGCGAACCGCCCGAAAACGTATTGAAAATGTCGAGAATGCCCCCTCGCCCCAAATCGGCAAGGTTTTGCAGCGCCGCGGGGTTTACACCAGGCAGCGGAATAAAGCTCAAGAAACGGAACACAATCAGCGCACCAATGGTGAACCAGATGCGCTGGCGCAATTCTGTCGCTTGGGCGAAATTCCCAAGGTTCATATTGCTGGCGATGTTATCGGCGCGAGATGCCATAATGCTTTATCGATCCTGGTTGTCAGCCGCGACAGGTTTACCCCGAAAGCAGCACAGACACGATAAGTAGGGAGCATAAGGGGTTTTGTCGAACCCCTCAGCAGTCCTTTTATCCGATTATTCGCCCTTGGCGGCCTTTGCAGCCTTAACTTCGGCGTTGATCGGCGCGGTCACTTCGACGCTGCCACCGGCCTTTTCCACCCCAGCAATCGCGCCTTTCGTAGCGCCAGCAACGATGAATTTCACCTTTGCTGTGATCTCGCCTTTGCCCAGCAAACGCACTCCATCTTTACCGCCACGGACCAGCCCGCATGCACGCAAAGAGTCTTCGGTGATGTCTTTCTTACCGTCGAGCTTTTTCGCATCGATCCATTTTTGGACCATGCCAATATTCACTTCGGCGAAGTCCTTGCCAAACGGGTTGTTAAAGCCTCGCTTTGGAAGGCGCATGTGAAGTGGCATCTGGCCGCCTTCAAAACCTTTAATCGCAACACCAGAACGGGATTTCTGACCCTTCTGACCGCGCGCGGCAGTTTTGCCTTTGCCAGAACCGATACCACGGCCCACGCGCATGCGACCTTTACGGGCGCCTGCATTGTCACGGATGTCTGTAAGTTTCATAATTGCACTCGCTTTCGCTTTTCTTCGCGCTGGAAATTTCAACAGGGACACGAAATCCCGTGTCCCATGATTATAACGCGGGGGCACCGTATTCGGTGTCCCTTTGATAACTAATCGACCACTTCAACCAGATGCGGGATCTTAGCGATCGCGCCGCGCACTTCCGGAGTGTCCATGCGCTCGACGACTTTGTGCATCTTGTTGAGCCCAAGACCGATCAGGATCTGACGCTGTTTTTCGGGACGACGGATCGGCGAACCGATCTGTTTGATTTTGATGGTAGCCATTGCGTTTTACTCCACAACTGCTGCGGCGTCGGCTTCTGCCTCTGCCTTGTTAGCGCCGCCGCGACCCAATAGGTCTGCAACTTTCTTACCGCGACGTTGAGCGACAGACTTTGGTGAAGTCTGAGCTGTCAATGCGTCGAAGGTGGCGCGGATCATGTTGTAAGGATTGGAAGTGCCAACCGATTTGGTCACCACATCTGCGACGCCCAGGCTTTCAAATACGGCGCGCATTGGGCCACCAGCAATGATACCAGTTCCGGGAGGCGCAGTGCGCACGGTCACTTTACCAGCACCGAAACGGCCATTGGCATCGTGATGCAGCGTGCGGCCTTCTTTCAGGGCAACGCGGATCATTTTCTTGCGAGCAGCAGCAGTTGCTTTGGTGATAGCTTCCGGCACTTCGCGTGCTTTACCCTTACCAAAACCGACGCGGCCCTGACCATCACCCACAACAACGAGAGCTGCAAAGCCGAAACGCTTACCGCCCTTTACCGTTTTGGAGACGCGGTTGATGTGCACCAGCTTTTCAATGATGCCATCATCTTCTTCCTCGCGCTTGTTTTCGCGTCCACGGCCACGACCGCGTCCACGACCGCCACCATCGCGATTTCCACCGCGACCACGGCCGCGTCCACGCTGCTCTTCAGCAGCAGCCGGCGCCGCTTCAGCCGGAGCAGCTTCAGCCGCAGGTGCCGCTTCAGTAGCTGCTGTTTCAGCAGGCGCGGCGGTCTCAGCCGCGTTTTCTTCTGGTTTTTTTTCGTCAGCCATACTTAGAACTCCAGCCCGCCTTCGCGAGCGGCATCGGCCAGCGCTTTTACGCGGCCATGAAACAGGAACCCGCCGCGATCAAACACGACAGTGGTCACGCCAGCTTTCTTCGCAGCAGCGGCGATGTCCTTGCCGACCTTGGCAGCGGCATCAACATTTGCACCAGACGCTTTTTCGCCAAGAGTGGACGCAGAAGCGACCGTCTTGCCTTCGGCATCATTAATGATCTGCGCATAGATATGACGGCCCGTGCGGTGGACCGAAAGACGCGGCTTATCGCCAGCGCGTGCACGCAGGGCCGTGCGAACACGGCGGCGGCGACGTTCGAAAAGGGAAAGCTTTGCCATCTTACTTCTTCTTCCCTTCCTTGCGGAAGACATACTCACCGCGATATTTGATGCCCTTGCCTTTGTAAGGCTCAGGCTTGCGATATTCGCGGATCTCGGCAGCAAACTGGCCAACAGCCTGTTTGTCGATGCCGCTGATTTCTACCGTGGTCTGATCCGGTGTTTTCACCTCAAGTCCTTCAGGCACAGCAAGGTCAACATCGTGGCTGAAACCCAGTTCCAGTTTCAACGTCTTGCCCTGTGCCTTCGCACGATAACCAACACCCGAAATCTCCAGTGTCTTCGAAAACCCTTCGGTCACACCTTCAACGAGGTTCGACACGAGCGTGCGCTGCATGCCCCAAAAGGACCGCGCCTGCTTAGTATCATTCGCTGGGTTTACCTGGATTTCGTCACCTTCGACTTTGTAATCGATCAGATCGGACAGGCCCATCGAAAGAGCGCCTTTGGGCCCTTTCACATTAAGCGCACCATTGTCGATCGTAGCGGTAACACCGCTTGGGATCGCAACAGCTTTCTTACCAATGCGGCTCATCAGAACACCTCCGCGAGCACTTCGCCGCCGACATTGCTCTCACGGGCTTCCGCGTCGGACAAAACACCGCGCGGGGTCGAGACGATGGTGATACCGAGGCCGTTGCGCACAGTCGGAAGCTCTTGACTTCCTGAATAGACGCGGCGGCCCGGCTTTGAAACGCGGCTCACATGCTTGATTGCAGGTTCACCTTCGAAATACTTCAACTCAATCCGCAGCGCAGGGTGCTTGCCTGATGCATCTTCGGAATAACCACGGATATAGCCTTCGCGCTGAAGCACTTCGAGAACATTAGCACGCAGCTTCGACGCGGGCGAAAGGACAGAATCCTTCTTCGCCTGTTGGCCGTTGCGGATGCGGGTGAGCATATCACCCAGTGGATCGGTCATAGCCATCTATCAGCTCCTCACCAGCTCGACTTTGTAAGGCCTGGGATCAGACCTTTATTGCCGAGATCGCGCAGTTCGATACGGTTGATGCCGAACTTGCGATAATAGCCGCGTGGGCGGCCGGTGGTGGCGCAGCGGTTGCGCACACGGGTCGGGTTTGCATTGCGGGGCAGTTCGGCCATTTTGAGGCGCGCCATCAAACGCTCTGCCTCATCAAGCGATTTGTCATTCGCAATCGCTTTCAGCTTCTCATACTTCGCTGCGTACTGTTTTACGAGCTTCTTGCGACGCTCATTCTTATTGATCGAACTCAGTTTCGCCATTGGACTTAAGCTCTCTTCTCTTGGGTTGTTTTGTTCATAAGATACACGCGAGCGGCGATTAGGCCGCTTCCTTCTCTTCGTTCATGCCCTGAAAAGGGAAGCCAAAGAGACGCAGGAGTTCACGCGCTTCTTCATCGGTTTTCGCAGTCGTGGTGACGATGATGTCCATGCCACGCACTTTGTCGATCTTGTCGTAGCTGATCTCTGGAAAGATGATCTGCTCTTTGATGCCCATCGCGTAATTGCCGCGGCCATCAAATGATTTCGCATTAAGACCGCGGAAGTCACGAATGCGAGGCATAGCGACAGTCACGAGGCGATCGAGAAATTCGTACATGCGATCACGGCGCAAATTCACCTTGCAACCGATTGGCATACCATCACGCAGCTTGAACTGAGCGATGGATTTCTTCGCCTTGGTGATGACAGGCTTTTGACCTGCAATCAGCGCCATCTCTTCAGCAGCCGTCTGGATTTTTTTCTTATCCTGGCTCGCTTCGCCGACACCCATGTTGAGCGTAATTTTTTCGATCTTGGGCACCTGAAGACGGTTTGTGTAACCAAACTTCTCGGTCATCGCCTTAACGATTTCGTCCTCAAACTTGGTCTTGAGACGAGGTGTGTAATCAGCCATCGATCGTCTCCCCACTTTTCACAGCAACACGCACTTTCTTGCCGTCTTGCTCTTCAAAACGAACGCGTGTCGGCTTTCCATCCTTAGGATCAGCGAGCGCAACCTTTGAAAGGTGCATTGGTGCAGGATACCGGTCGATACCGCTTTGCGGGTTTTGTTGGCTTGGCTTGCGGTGACGCGTCGCAACATTGATGCCTTCGACAATCACTTTGCCATCTTTGGGCATAACCTGCTGGACAGTGCCGGTGCGGCCCTTGTCCTTGCCGGACAGCACAACAACGCTGTCACCCTTTTTGATCTTAGCACTCATAATTAGAGCACCTCCGGAGCGAGCGAAATGATCTTCATGAAACCACGGCCACGCAATTCGCGGACCACGGGGCCAAAGATACGAGTGCCAATGGGCTCTTCGCTTTTGTTCACAAGAACCGCGGCGTTGCTGTCAAAGCGGATAACGCTACCATCAGGACGGCGCACGTCCTTTTTGGTGCGGACGATCACAGCACGGTGAACGTCGCCCTTTTTGACTTTAGCGCGCGGTTGGGCCTCTTTCACAGAGACCACGATCACGTCGCCAACGGAAGCAAACCGGCGCTTTGACCCGCCCAGCACTTTAATGCACTGGACGCGCTTTGCGCCGCTATTGTCCGCGACGTCGAGATTGGATTGCATCTGGATCATGGATCCGGTTCCTTCTCTTGGCTTGCCAAGTCACCCAATTCTGACTGGGGCCTGGCAGTTCCTCGTCTTTACTATTCAGCGCCGGTTGGAGTTGCTTCTGCAACATCCAGATCAGCTTCGATCGCTTGCACTCCGCCTGCCACAACACGGTCTTTCACAGCCCATGTTTTGGTTTTGGAGATTGGCTTTGTTTCTTCGATCCGAACGACATCACCCAAAGTGTATTCGTTCTTCTCATCATGCGCGTGATACTTTTTCGAGCGACGAATGATCTTCCCATAAAGTGGGTGTTTCACCTTACGCTCAACATTCACGGTCACAGTTTTATCGGTCTTGTCGGAAGTGACGGTCCCGATCAGGATACGTTTCGGCATGGTCTACTCCCTTACGCCTTCGCTGCAGATGCAGCGCGTTCATTCTGAAGCGTCTTAATCTGCGCAATCGTGCGACGAACGCGGCGAATCTCAGACGGGTTGTCGAGCTGGTTGGTCGCACCCTGGAAACGCAGATTGTACTGCTCGCGCTTCAGCTCAGTAAGCTGAATGGAAAGCTGGTCATCTGTCTTGGTGCGAAGATCGGCGATATCAGCCATTACTTGCCTCCTCCAAGGTGTGATGTGTCACCCAGGCGGGCAACAACTTTGGTCTTAATCGGCAGCTTCATAGCAGCGCGTTCAAACGCCAGCGCAGCAAGCTGACCATCAACACCGTCAAGCTCAAACAGGATACGGCCCGGCTTTACGCGAGCAGCCCAGTACTCAACGGAGCCTTTGCCTTTACCCTGACGGACTTCGGCGGGCTTCTTGGACACTGGCACGTCTGGAAAGACGCGGATCCAGAGACGACCCTGACGACGCATGGCACGAGTGATAGCACGGCGAGCGGCCTCAATCTGACGCGCGGTCAAACGATCTGGCTCAAGCGCTTTTAAGCCATAGGAGCCAAAGTTCAAAGTCGTGCCGCCCTTGGCGTCACCTTTGATACGGCCCTTAAAAGCCTTACGGTATTTGGTTTTCTTCGGTTGCAGCATGTTCTGTCTCTCTTAGCGAGCCCCTCAGCGAGCGGGGCGAACGCCCGAAGTTTGCGATTCCATCATCAAACGATCTTGCGCCGTTGGATCATGACCCAGGATCTCACCTTTGAAGACCCAAACTTTTATGCCGATAATGCCATAAGCAGTAAGCGCTTCGGCTTCAGCGTAATCGATGTTTGCGCGCAGTGTATGTAATGGCACGCGGCCCTCACGATACTGCTCAACGCGGGCAATCTCAGCGCCGCCAAGACGACCGCCACATACAATTTTGATGCCTTCAGCACCCAAACGCATAGCGGATTGCATCGCGCGTTTCATCGCCCGGCGGAAAGCCACACGGCGAATAAGCTGATCGGCAATGCCTTGCGCAACAAGCTTCGCATCGACTTCCGGCTTGCGGATTTCAACGATGTTCAGCTTCACTTCGCTTGAAGTCATGCCGGAAAGCTTGGCGCGCAGTTTTTCAATGTCAGCACCTTTTTTGCCGATGATAACACCGGGACGCGCTGCATAGATTGAGACGCGGCACAGCTTTGCTGGACGCTCAATAACCACTTTCGAAATCGCCGCCTGAGGCAGGTTTTTCGTGATGTAGTTACGGATTTCGATGTCTTCTTTGAGAAGCCCTGCGTAGTCACGCCCTTCAGCGTACCAGCGGCTGTCCCAAGTGCGGTTGATCTGAAGACGCAGACCAATTGGATTACTCTTCTGGCCCATGGTTTATGCCTCTTCTTCTTCGCGAACGACGATGCGCAGCTTGCTGAATGGTTTCAGAATGCGCGTCGATTTACCGCGGCCACGTGTGTGGAAACGCTTCATAGTGATCGACTTGCCAACCGAAGCTTCAGCCACAACCAACGCGTCAACGTCGAGATCGTGATTGTTCTCAGCATTGGCGATAGCGGACGCAAGCACTTTGCTCGCATCGCGCGCCATCGACTTTTTCGAGAACGACAGGATGTTCATCGCATCTTCGGCTTTCTTGCCCCGGATCAATTCCGCAACAAGATTGAGCTTTTGCGCTGAGCCGCGGATTTGCGTGCCAACGGCCAAAGCCTCGTTATCAGCCACACGGCGAGGTGATTTTGCCTTGCCCATTAGCGTTTGCCCTTCTTGTCAGCGGCGTGGCCGGGGAAGCTGCGCGTGGGCGAAAATTCGCCGAGCTTGTGACCAACCATCTCTTCCGAAACAGACACAGGAATAAACTTGTGACCGTTATAAACGTTGAACGTAAGCCCAACGAATTGTGGAAGAATTGTTGAACGACGCGACCATGTTTTGATCGGCTTGGTGTTGTTTGCGTCCTGTGCCTCTTCGGCCTTCTTGAGAAGGCTGAGCTCGACAAACGGACCTTTCCATACGGAACGTGCCATCGTGTCTTACCTCTTCTTCTTCGCGTGACGCGAACGGATGATCATTTTATCCGTCTGCTTGTTCTTACGAGTGCGTGCGCCCTTGGTCGGCTTGCCCCATGGCGTCACTGGGTGACGACCACCTGAAGTCCGGCCTTCACCACCACCATGCGGGTGATCGACAGGGTTCTTTGCAACACCGCGAGTAAGCGGACGGCGGCCTTTCCAGCGTGTGCGGCCGGCTTTGCCAAAGTTCTGGTTTTGGTTGTCAGGGTTAGACACCGCGCCAACCGTGCCCATGCAATCGCTGCGCAGGTAACGCTGTTCGCCAGAGTTCAGGCGAACGATAACCATGCCGCGGTCACGACCAACAAGCTGCACATAAGCACCGGCAGAGCGAGCGATTTGACCACCCTTGCCCGGCTTCATCTCCACATTGTGACAGATGGTGCCAACCGGCATTTGGCCAAGAAGCATGGCATTGCCAGGCTTCGTATCGGTTTTCTCGCCAGCAACCACCGTGTCACCAACAGCCAAACGCTGAGGGCAGATGATGTAGGCTAGCTCGCCGTCTTCGTACTTGAGCAAAGCGATGAAAGCCGTGCGGTTGGGATCGTATTCAATCCGCTCAACCGTTGCAGGAACATCCCATTTGCGACGTTTGAAGTCGATGAAGCGATATTTCTGCTTGTGACCGCCCGCGATACCGCGCGATGTCACGTGGCCTTTGTTGTTGCGGCCACCAGTTTTGCGCTTGCCTTCAGTCAGTGACTTAACCGGGCCACCTTTGTGGAGGCCAGATTTGTCGACCAGAATAAGGCCGCGCCGCGCAGGGCTTGTTGGTTTGTAATTCTTGAGTGCCATCAGCTCACACCCTCAGTGATATCAATCATTTCGCCCTCTGCGAGCGTCACAATCGCTTTCTTGAAGTCCGAGCGCTTATAGGGCTTACCCCGCCAGCGCTTCGTTTTGCCTTTGGTGACAATCGTGTTCACCTTGGCGACTTTCTTGTCATAGATCGCTTCGACAGCCTCTTTGATCTGAGGCTTCGTCGCGTCTCCGGCTACTTTGAACACAACAGCGTTGTTCTCAGACGCCATCGTCGATTTCTCAGTAATGTGCGGCGAGAGGATCACGTCATAGTGCTTTGCAGCGACTTCGCTCTTTTTAGCCATTGAAGCGCGCCTCCAATTTAGCAACCGCGTCTTTGGTCAGAACCAAAGTGTCGTGGTTGAGGATGTCGTAAACATTGGCGCCAGCAGCTGGGAGCACGTTGACGCCCTTCAGATTGCCAGCAGCGCGGCTGAAAACGTCATTGACGCTATCGCCGTCGATCACCAACACTTTGCCGTTAAGGCCGCTTTTGTCGAGCTGACCTTTCAACGCTTTGGTTTTGGCATCTTTCAGCTCAAGGCTATCGACGACCACAAGACCGTCTTTCGCTTTGCTCGACAACGCCATTTTCAGGCCGAGCGCGCGGATTTTCTTGTTGAGCGACTGCTCAAAATCACGCTTGCGAGCGCCGTGCGCTTTACCACCACCGATAAAGATAGGAGCAGAACGCGCACCGTGGCGAGCGCCGCCAGAACCTTTTTGGTTGCCGAATTTCTTACCCGTACGAGCGACGTCTGAGCGCTCACGCGTGGGACGAGCTGTGGCACGGCGATTTTCAAGCTGCCATGTCACAACACGGTGCAAGATGTCAGCGCGCGGCTCCACACCAAACACGGCATCGTTAAGCTCGATGTCGCCCGACGCCTTCCCGTCGATTTTCTGGACCTTCACCTTCATGGCTTAGTCTTCCTTCTTTTCTTCTGCTGCCGGAGCGTCAGCTGCTGGAGCTTCGGCTTCGGGAGTAGGAGTTTCAGCGGCTGCCTCTACTGCGGTTTCCTCTACGGCTGTTTCTTCAACCGGAGTGTCCGCAGCAGGCTCGTCATTTGCGGGCGTGCCAGTTTCAAGCACAGCACCAGGAAACGGAGCATCAGAAGGCGCAGGAAGTTTGATCGCATCACGAACGAGCAACCAACCATTCTTTGCACCAGGAACAGAACCCTTAATGAAAAGAAGCCCGCGCTCGGCATCGGTGCGGACTACTTCGAGATTCATTTGTGTGCGCTGGCGATCACCCATGTGACCAGCCATCTTCTTACCCTTAAACACACGGCCCGGATCCTGACGGTTACCCGTTGAACCGTGCGAGCGGTGAGAGATGGAAACACCGTGCGTCGCGCGAAGACCACCAAAGCCCCAGCGCTTCATAGCGCCCGCAAAGCCTTTACCTTGCGTGTGGCCTGTGATGTCTACTTTTTGGCCGGCAACAAAGTGCTCAGCGCTGATGAGCGATCCGACAGGCACAAGACCTTCTTCGCTTTCAACCTGAAATTCCGCCACGCGCTTTTTGAGGCCGACACCAGCTTTCCCAAAATGCTCACGCTGCGGCTTTGCCACGTTCTTTTGTTTTGCTTCGCCTGCGCCCAGTTGAACGGCGAAATAGCCATCCGTATCCTGAGTGCGGTGCGAGACAACCTGGCAATCTTCCAGTGCAAGCACGGTTACGGGCACGTGCCGTCCGTCCTCTTGGAAGAGGCGGGTCATCCCTACCTTTTTCGCGATCACGCCAGTGCGCATCGTCTTTACTCCTTACAGAGGCACCCAAGGGACCATCCCAGGGGTGCGTATTTGCCTTTCGGCCAACCCAAATTTTTATGCTGCTCGCCCCGTCCGGGCTGAAGCTTACTTGGTCAGATGACCAATCAAGCGAGACGGGAGACGCAGCCCGGATAAATCCGGCGGTATCTCTTTTTCGTCATCCTAGCCTAAGCCGGGATCGTTGGCCGTTTAGCGTCCGACCTAGACGACAAAGACCCCCGCCTTCGCGGGGATTTCGATCAATCTGGCTTACGCCAGTTTGATCTCAACATTCACACCAGCAGCCAGATCAAGCTTCATAAGAGCATCGACCGTCTGAGCATTCGGCTGAACGATATCCAGCAAACGCTTATATGTGCGAACCTCAAACTGCTCACGCGACTTTTTGTCGATGTGTGGGCCGCGGTTCACGGTGAATTTTTCAATACGCGTTGGCATAGGAATGGGACCACGGATCAAAGCACCCGTACGACGCGCTGTTTCTGCAATCTCGCCAGTTGCCTGATCAAGAACGCGGTGGTCGAACGCCTTAAGGCGAATACGGATATTCTGTGCTTCCATTACCTACTACCAATGCGAAAGAGCCAAAGTGGGTTTCCCCACTCTATCAAAAACAAAAGGCCGGCCCCACTTGCCCAGTCGGATTTGCGGGCGGCCTTACAAAATTGCGGTGGCGAGAACGAATCCTTGCCGTTGAGGCGCGCGTATACGTTTGAGGTAGGAATCTGGCAACCCCAAATCGCCGGTATTTTTCGCGCACTTCATAGTTTGGCTGCCCTGCCCGTTCTTACAGGCAACACACTCCTCACATAAAAAGCGACCCGGCTCAAATTTGTGTGAACCGGGTCGCCAATTTCAAACCCTTGCGGGCGTCAAATTACTTCGTGATCTTAGCAACAACGCCTGAACCAACAGTACGGCCACCTTCACGGATCGCGAAACGAAGACCTTCGTCCATAGCAATCGGAGCGATCAGCTTGACGTTGATGGTTACGTTATCGCCGGGCATGACCATTTCAGTGCCTTCAGGAAGGATCACTTCACCGGTCACGTCAGTTGTACGGAAGTAGAACTGTGGACGATAGTTGGCGAAGAACGGCGTGTGACGGCCACCTTCGTCTTTCGACAGAACGTAAACTTCTGCGCTGAACTCGGTGTGCGGTGTCACAGAACCCGGCTTTGCGAGAACCTGACCACGCTCAACTTCTTCACGGCCAACGCCGCGGATGAGAGCACCGATGTTGTCACCAGCTTCACCGCTATCGAGCAGTTTGCGGAACATCTCAACGCCGGTAACGGTCGTTTTGGTGGTGTCTTTGATGCCGATGATCTCGACTTCGTCACCAACGTTAACAACGCCGGTTTCAACACGGCCTGTCACAACAGTACCGCGACCAGAGATTGAGAACACGTCCTCAATCGGCATCAGGAAGTCCTGATCAACCGGACGTTCTGGCTGCGGGATGTATGTATCAACAGCTTCCATCAGTTCTTTGATCGAGTTTTCACCGATCTCAGGATCACGACCTTCAAGAGCAGCCAAAGCGGAACCCTTAACGATTGGAATATCGTCGCCGTCAAAACCATACTCGCTCAGCAGCTCGCGAACTTCGAGTTCAACCAGTTCGAGAATTTCTTCGTCGTCAACCTGATCAACTTTGTTCATGTAAACAACAAGCTGAGGAACGCCGACCTGACGCGCAAGCAGGATGTGCTCACGCGTTTGTGGCATTGGGCCATCAGCTGCGTTCACAACCAAAATAGCGCCGTCCATCTGCGCCGCACCAGTGATCATGTTTTTCACATAGTCAGCGTGGCCTGGACAATCGACGTGTGCGTAGTGACGTGCATCAGTTTCATACTCAACATGAGCGGTCGAGATGGTAATACCACGCTCGCGCTCTTCAGGAGCTTTATCGATGTTGCCAAAGTCCACAGCTGCGCCCTGAACTTTCGTGATAGCCGCCGTCAGCGTCGTCTTACCATGGTCAACGTGCCCAATGGTGCCGATGTTGCAGTGCGGCTTGTTACGCTCAAATTTTTCCTTCGCCATTTCTCAAATAACCTCTGTTAGAATTTCAATCCTTGCGGGAGAAAGGGCGGCCCGCTGAATCAGGCGCCGCCCCTAGCCTTGCTTTGCTGTTTAAGCAAGCTTCTCCTTAACCTCTTGCGCAACCGCAGCTGGCACTTCCTCATAGTGAGAGAACTGCATCGTGTATTGCGCGCGCCCTTGAGTGAAAGAACGCAGCTCGTTCACATAACCGAACATATTGGCAAGTGGCACGAACGCTTCAACAGCCTGAGCGTTACCACGGCTATCAGTGCCCTGGATTTGCCCGCGGCGGCTGTTCAAATCGCCGATAACATCACCGAGATAATCCTCGGGCGTGACAACTTCAACCTTCATGACCGGCTCAAGCAGTTTGATCCCGGCCTTTTGCGCTGCTTCACGCATCGCGCCGCGACCCGTGATTTCAAACGCCACAGTGCTGGAGTCCACATCGTGATATTTACCGTCGATGAGGCGAATAGTGAAATCGATGATCGGGAAGCCAACAAGGAAGCCACTTTCGGCTTGCTCGCGCATGCCCTTTTCAACCGACGGGATGTATTCGCGCGGGATGTTACCGCCTTTGATCTCGTCTTCGAAAACGATGCCTTGGCCGCGCTCACCCGGAGTGACGACGACCTTGGCTTCACCAAATTGACCAGAGCCACCCGATTGCTTTTTATGGGTGTAGGTAAGCTCAACTTCACGACCAAGCGATTCACGATAGGCCACCTGCGGCGCACCAACATTCGCCTCGACTTTGAATTCGCGCTTCATACGATCAACAAGGATGTCGAGGTGAAGCTCGCCCATTCCTTTGATGATCGTTTGACCGCTTTCGTGGTCAGTCGTCACGCGGAAGCTGGGGTCTTCAGCCGCCAGGCGATTAAGCGCGACGCCCATCTTCTCTTGGTCAGCTTTGGTTTTCGGCTCAACAGAAAGCTCGATCACAGGATCGGGGAATTCCATCCGCTCAAGAATGATCGGCGCATTGGGCGCACACAGCGTATCACCCGTGGTCGTCTCTTTAAGACCCGCAATCGCCACAATATCGCCAGCAAATGCCTCATCAATATCTTCACGCTCATTCGAGTGCATCAGCAACATGCGGCCGATCTTCTCTTTCTTGTCCTTCACCGAGTTGAGCACAGAGCCCTTGGTGAGGTGACCCGAATAAATGCGTGTAAAGGTAAGCGAGCCCACGAAAGGATCGTTCATGATTTTAAACGCCAGCGCAGAGAATGGCTCATCATCCGAAGACGGACGTTCAGCTTCTTCGTCGCTATCAGGCAGAACGCCTTTAATAGCGGCCACATCAAGCGGGGACGGCATGTAGTCGATCACAGCATCAAGCAGAGGTTGAACGCCTTTGTTCTTAAACGCAGAACCACAAAGCACAGGGACAAATGCCTGCTCAAGCGTGCCTTTGCGGATCAGGCGCTTCAGTGTTTGCGCATCAGGCTCATTGCCTTCGAGATAGGCTTCCATCACATCATCGTCTTGCTCAACCGCAAGCTCGATCAGCTTTTCACGATATTCAGCCGCTTCATCCGCCATATCATCTGGGATCGGGCCGAATTCATATGACGCGCCAAGATCTTCGTTGGTCCAGGTGATCGCGCGTTGGTTCACCAAGTCGACAAGACCGATGAGCGAGCTCTCAATGCCGATCGGTAGATACAGCACAGCAGGCGTCGCGCCCAGCCGATCAATGATCGACTGAACGCAGTACTTGAAGTCCGCGCCGGTGCGATCTAACTTATTGATAAAGCACATTCTTGGGACAGAATACTTGTCAGCTTGACGCCAAACTGTCTCAGACTGAGGCTCAACACCGGCAACTCCATCGAAACACGCAACCGCGCCGTCGAGCACGCGGAGCGAACGTTCAACTTCAATCGTGAAGTCAACGTGACCTGGTGTGTCGATTATGTTGATGCGGTGTTTTGGAGTGTTTGCGCGCAGTTCTGCGGGATCGCCCATTGGATCCATATCGGGATCTTCTGGGTTCCAGAAACACGTAGTCGCCGCGGAAGTGATTGTAATTCCACGCTCTTGTTCCTGCTCCATCCAATCCATCGTCGCGCCGCCATCGTGCACTTCGCCGATTTTGTAGGACTTTCCGGTGTAATACAGAATGCGCTCTGTCGTCGTTGTCTTACCAGCATCAATGTGAGCCATGATGCCGATATTGCGATAGCGCTCCAGCGGATATTCGCGGGCCATATGCCTATTCCTTAAAGAGTTCGGGGCAAGAGAGTGTTACGGATTTACCGCTTTAACGGTCCGCGCCCCATATAGTTGCAAATGTGACAGGCGAAAGTCTTGCCCCCTCGCCCATCCACAAATCCTACCAACGGTAATGCGAGAAGGCGCGGTTGGCATCGGCCATCCGGTGCGTATCCTCGCGCTTTTTCACAGCATTGCCGCGATTGTTCGCTGCATCCATCAGCTCACCCGACAGGCGCGCTGACATAGTTGTCTCAGGACGACCGCGCGCGGCACCGATTAACCAGCGAATGGCCAAAGCCTGCGCACGGTCAGGACGAACCTCAACCGGCACCTGATAGGTCGCACCACCCACACGGCGTGAGCGAACCTCAACCTGCGGCTTTACGTTGTTCAAAGCCTCATGGAACAATTGCACAGGATCCGCTTTCGCTTTGGTCTCAACGGTATCAAGCGCTGAATACACAATCCCTTCAGCAACGGCTTTCTTACCGTCCAGCATGAGGTTGTTCATGAATTTCGACAGAACCTGATCACCGAATTTGGGATCAGGCAAAATTTCCCGCTTAGGCGGCTGACGACGACGTGACATTGCACTTCTTCCTTAATTTCAGAGCCTTCTTTCCTAAAACCGTCATCCTGAATTCATTTCAGGATAACCTTCTCGGTCTTTTGTGAAAGGCTCGTAATCTTCCGACTTTGCGCTGGAGGAACCGGTTGTCCTGAAACAAGTTCAGGATGACGGTGCCTGCAACACCCGTCGCTCCTTATTTCGGACGTTTCGCCCCATACTTAGAGCGGCTCTGCTTGCGGTCCTTGACCCCTTGCGTATCGAGCACGCCGCGAAGGACGTGGTAGCGAACACCGGGCAAGTCGCGCACACGGCCACCGCGGATCAGCACAACGGAGTGCTCTTGCAGGTTGTGCCCTTCACCCGGGATATAAGAGATCACCTCACGCTGGTTGGTGAGACGAACCTTAGCCACCTTGCGCAAAGCTGAGTTCGGTTTCTTCGGGGTCGTCGTATAGACGCGGGTGCAAACACCGCGCTTTTGCGGGTTTTGCTCCATTGCAGGGACCTTAGACTTGGCCTTCTGCGGAGTGCGGCCCTTGCGGACCAGCTGGTTGATAGTTGGCATATATATACTCGCTTCGCTCGTTTTCTCACCTCATCCGGGCGTAAAAGTGGGAGCCACTTTTACATGATGAGGTTCGGTACTCTTCTTCGTTTGTCCCGCCCTGATGAGAGGCAAAACCGGTTCCCACTTTTGCTTAAAGGTAGCGGCATATTGCCGCGACGCATCAGCAGAAACGCAAACCCAATTGGCGTTTAAAAGCACCGAAGATGAAGAGAAGCAGTTTCGTGCAAAAACACCGATCGTCCTGAGCCTGTCGAAGGGCGTACCTTCAGCCAAGGACCGGCTTGCACGAGCCTGAAACACTCCACCCAGCACACTCAAAGCACCGGATTACTTTGCCGATCAGCTCCAGCCGCAATCGTCATCCTGAACTTGTTTCAGGAGAACCACCAGCGACGGAGAGCAAACCGCCAATGTTCAGCTCTATGTTCGAGTTTGGGGCGCGCCAAAGCAAACCCCGCCCTCGGATGCGGGCGCGCTTAGGGGGGATTTCGGGTGGGGTCAAGAGGCTTGCAAAATCGCCACGCCCAATGCTTCAGTTTGGATCATCGAGGATGAATGCCGCATTTTCTGTGGCGAGCATTTGATAGGGTGAAACAAAGCTAACACCTAAAGCATTGCATGGCTCTGGTATCTTAACTTTTTTCGGGGACATCTGTGCCGTCGCCACCTCATGCGTAACAACGGTATCGCCAGTTGCATGGGCATGAGCAATTAGCTGGTAGTCAGCAACTGCGAGAAATTCACTCACGGCGTTCGCATTATAACTTTGGGTTGTAACCCAAGTTGCAACCGTCGCGAGAGATTGCGGAAAGGAAGGAAGGGGTGCCGCTCGCAACGAGGGGTGCACAGCACACCAGTTCTTAAGCTGGTCTTGCCCCTTGGCGATCTCATCTAGCACTCGAGGGATTACAAATACATTGCCAAGCTGGTTTTCAGTGACAAGCCAGTCCCAGAATGCCGGGCAGAATGAGAACTGATAATGCGCATTCTTGGCTTCGATCAAGACATTTGCATCGATCAGATAGGCCATCAAACGACCTCCAATCGTTGTGCAGTCTCTTTAAGGGTGTTCACATTGTTAACTGAGAGTAGACGCAATGCATCTCCGTAGAGCGTCCGCCCATTGAAGGTGCTTTCCAACAACGCACGCGCAAACCTCCGACTAACGCGGTAGTTTTGTGTGTTATAAAAATTGCCACCTGAGCCGGACGCCATCATATCACGGAGGCGCTCAAGCTGATCTTCGTAGAGTTGCCAAAAGCGCGCCTGACTGAACGACTCGATGTCATATAGACGCCGGAGGATGACCAGCGTGCTGACCTTGTATTCTCTTGCCAAGCGAGCAAGCGCGTCCTCGATTTCTTCGTTCGGCCTCACTTTCTCTTTGAAGTCAGCGGTGGGAACGAGAACTTCGGCCGCGACCTTATCACACCATCTTTCCAATTCGTGACTGGGCGAATCCTCAGGAGTTGAGTCAGTGAGAGCAGATTCACCCAACCAAATGTGTGCAAGCTCATGAATAATAGTGAACATTTGTGCCGACTTAGTATCAGCACCATTCACAAATACTAACGGGGCGATAGGATCTGAAAGCGCAAAACCGCGAAACTCGTTTGGATCGAGTTTACGGTGAGTGTTATTTCCCACAACACCGTTCACCATAACCAACACACCTGCATCGTCAGTTTGCTCAACAAGCTTAGAGAGCGCTTCTGCCCACGTCTTTGCTGCGGATCGGTCAGCTAGGCTAAACTCAATTTGGTCCGAGATGCGTCCAGCAACCTCTTCAACATCTGCATTTGGTGCAACTGAGCCCACAAACTTTGGACGATCCAAATCATTAGACAACACGTAGGAGCGATACCAATCCTGCCGGGTCTGGGCCATGTAAATGCTATCCAGCAGTTCAGGGGACGGGCTAGTGTCCTCGGCTCCAGCCATAGTCCTAAAGTCTGGAATGGGCACTTCTTCGATCGGAGGTGCGGGTAGGAACAGGAAACCCAGAGGAACCCGGACAGCAGCGGCGAAACGCTCAAGCTGCTTCATTGTTGGTTTCAACGTCCCTTCATCATCCGCGTCACCTAACCAGGCAAATTTAGCCGACAACTCTTCCATGTCTGCTCTAGCTCTAGTGATCGACCAGTCGATCAAAGTCTGGTGTATCGGAACCCGCATGCTCCCACTAAATAAGGCGCTAATAGGAATTACGTCAATCGCGTCATCTAATGCTTGAAATAGTGCGTTGTTCTTTTTGGTTCTGACGAACGGCCCAACCATATTTTCCTACACGCCAATAATCTGCAACATCCCAGTTCCTTAGTTTGTTTTCGCCCTCAAGCGCCGGGCGCGAGAGTCCTCGTTTTCCGCAAGCGCATCCGCGCTCGCGATATCCTCGCGCCTTCGGCGCTGCGGGCGCCCGGTCGGGCTTGCGGGCCTGCGGCCCGTGCTCCGCCAGCAAGCCCTCGCCCTAGCGCCCTGCCGCTTGATGCGAGGTCTCTAGCAGGCGTTGATTGCGAGCCGCAGGCGAGCCAAAGGGCGACCGCCCGCCCCCTTAGCCTGGCTGGCAAGCCAGCCGCTCAGGATGAACTCCACGACGCGACCTTTAGGTCGCATGAGCGAGGATTTCGCACCCCGGATGGGGTGCGGACAACAAAACACAAAACCTAACCCCAAGCACAATTGCCGCTGGCAAGCACCCTTCCCCAAGCTTTCCATTTTCCTACTGGCTCAAAACCTGCTCCACACTCGCAAATGTCAGACAACCTTCCCGTCCCCACTCGCAAGACCCCTTGGCAAGCCACCAGCCGGGTCGCCTTCTCGCGTGATCCTTTGGAGGACGATGACCCGCTGCTCGCCTTTGAGCCCTACATCCACAAACAGCCGCGCTCGAACTCGATTACGCCTGATCTTCAGCGCGAATTCGTCTCGCATCTTGCGGCGACCGGCGTTGTCACCAGTGCGGCGCGCAAGATTGGGCGCTCGATGGAGGCGCTTTACAAGCTCAAGCAGAAACCGGGGGCGGAAGGCTTTAAGCGGGCGTGGGATCGGGCGGTGCAGATGGGGGTGGAGCGGCTGGAGGACACCGCCTTGGCGCGCGCGATTGAGGGGTCAGAGCGCAAGGTCTATCGCGGCGGGGAGCTTGTCGGGGTGGAGCGGTTCCACAATGAGGCTTTGGTGATGTTCTTCCTGCGCAACCGGCTGGCGGATCGGTATTCTCCGCAGGCGCATATTGCTCCCGGGCATCCGGTGTATGAGCGGATCAGGCGCGAGATTGAAGAGGAGCGGCAGCGCAAGGCGAACATACCCACGGTCGCAGAAATACGCGCGAGCATCGACCGCAAGATTGAATCGCTGAGGTTAGAGGTGGAGCAGGAGAAGCGAGCGGCAGCGTTGCGGGGGGAAGAGGAGGAGTCTTAGTTTTGCGCACCCCATCCGGGGCGCGATTTCCTCGCTCATGCGACCTAAAGGTCGCGTCGCTGCGGGCGCCCGGTCGGGCTTGCGGGCCTTTGGCCCGTGCTCCGCGACCAAGACTTAGACCTCTCTCCGCAACATCCCATACCAATAGACATCGCACATGCCGATATGCGTTTCTTCATGCTCGCGGAAATGCGCCTCGCGGGTGAAGCCCAGTTTCTCGATGAGGCGGATGGAGGCGGTGTTGCGCGTGTCGAGCTCGGCGGTGAGTTTGCGCGCGCCCTCTTGCCATAGGTGCTGGATGAGAGCCTTTGCGCATTCGCTTGCAATGCCCTCCCCCTGCCGGTCCATGCAAACGATATAGCCGATTTCGAACACGGCCTCCGCATGCGAAGGCACCGCGACAAATCGCCCCGCGACCTCTCCCATCTCATCCACCGCAATCCAGCTTCGCCCCGGCCAATCAGGCGCGGCGAGCCAATCCCACAATTGCTCCTCATCCTTGAATGGCGGATGCGAGAGGTAGCGGCACTGCTCAGTGTCCGAAAGCGTCGGGAAAAGCGCCGCCTCATCCCCTTTTTGCAAGGGGCGCATGGTAAAGCGGGGCGTGGTGATGGAGGGAACGGGCGTCATGCCAACTGCAATATTCTATTTGCTCCCAATTTGACAATCAGCGCTACGGTTGAAGAATTGGCTCTGCTATTTTGCCTGAACCAGTGCATTTCCCACCTTTGTCATACCGGCCTTCGGCGTCCCACCACACACAATAGCCCACGTTCTCGCCGTCTTTAAAAGAACCTTCAAACCATCGACCGCTGCCAAAAACGATCCGCCCTTGACTAAGCCAATTCCCGCCATCCTTGGCTGTATCAAATTGTCCAATCAAAATACGGCCCCATTTGTCGCCACGTACCCAGCGCCCTCGATCAAGTTTCCCATTTTCTGCCCATGATCCAATCACCTGCGATCGTCCTGCTGGGCTGCTTTGTGTAGTTTGATTCCTGATGATCCCAAGTCGAAGTTCACTCTCTGCATAGCGCCCTAGAAAAACTCGGCCGCTATGTTCCCCTCCTTCGAATACCGTCGTTCCCAAGCCATGAAGAACGGGCGTCCACTTGTTTTCGCCCTTATCTAAGATTTTGACTTCCCCGATATTCTCGCAAAGCGCCGTTTTGCAGCTAAAAAAGTAACTGGTATCACGCTCAATCTCATACCTACTCTTGGGGATCGGCCTGGAACGTTGTGTGAAAGACCGCGCATCGCTTGCAGCTTTTTCTGCCCGCTCCGCCTCATCAAGCCGATCTGAACGCTCCGCCGCACCGTCTCCATTGCGCTAAGAAATTCCGATGGCATCCACGAAATATCATACTTTTTATATCGCCTACGGCTGGGGAGATAAGCAGGAAAAAGACTCCGCACTTTGCCGATTGATACTGCAACAATAACCGGATCGGTATCGGGGTTCTGAACCTGCGTAACGATTGCCACAGGATTACCTCCAACAAGCATCACTCCGCCGCTGATCCCTTTTTCGACCAATGGATCGTTCGTCTGGTAAGGTCGCATCCGCAAGGTCGTATAACTTGTGTCATTCGAAATGACTGTGCCCCCGATGCGTCCAATAGTTTCGCCATCGACCAATTGGATTTGCGCACGATTATCCTGATTAAGCAAAGATGCCACCGACACCGCTTCAAAGAATTTGCTGCTGCAAAGCGTCAAATCCCGATTTCCCAACACCTCCAAAAGCGCAATATCTTCAGCTTCATCTGCGCCAATCCGTTCAAATCTCACCGACCGATTGCCCGGACCAGGAAGAAACAGCGTCCCGCCAACTGTATCTTTGACAACATGAAACGCCGTGAGTGCATGGCATTTGCCTTGATGTGGGAAAAGTACAGCCTGACCACGCTGCTCACCAGATTCAACAGCGGCGATTGTCCCTACCGCGTACGCTGGCACAGCCCCTAGTACGATCGCGGTCAAAATCGCGGCCAATCCATTTAGCAATCTCAACAAATCTACCCCTGTCCCTCGTTGTTTTCGTCAAACGCAACTTGCCCGCGCAAGGTTATTCTGCTCTCAATCAAGGCTGTTGCTACTGAGATAATGTGCAACAAGAGCGCCCCCATCAATCCCAAGACTAAACCCTGCGCTCCTGCTTGAGTGCGCTCAATAAAATTGGGAGCCACTGCTATCGATGCAGATTCATCAAGTCCAAACGGCAAAACTGCAGCAGCTGCAGCAAAAGTGCGCGCTACGACCCGAAATCCCGGTGCATCATCATCTCGTCTATCAAGTGAGATGATGCCGGTCGAAACAGCTGGTTCGGCTTCAGCATTCTCAAATGATAGTCGGTCACCTTTATCGAGCGGGTACCGAGATTCAACGCGCCCAAATGAGGCCCAAGTCGATTTGGTTTCCATGACAAGCTCGCCCGTCTCAAGCAAAGAAGGAGACGGATCACCTTCATCGATCATGATCCCTACAATCAACTGTCCCTTGAACCGCAAAGTCGGCGGATGCGAGAGGGGATCATCACCACCGAGATGATATAGCTTAACCTCTGGCTTGAGCTGTCCCTCCATTACTGAGCCATCTTGGTCATCAGGAGCCACTGAGGAAGGCAATAATGCTTCATCGATCTGTGCATCAACCTTTCCAGGTGCCGCCGATGCAGTTCCATCGGCGCAAAAAAAGTTCCAGCACTTTCTGGGATCTCACCGGGCTCTCCTGCACCAGTCACGGATATAACAAACGCGCCGCCTTCTTTCTTCCCCAAGGAAATGGTCGATCTTTCAGCGGGACGGAAACCAGCGGTGTCGCAATTGGCTGGAGCAGGAAAAAATACCAGTTCTCGAGGTCATCGCGGTGCATCGGCTGCAGTAACAATTTGCGCCGTGCCCGTCCGAGCATCAATCCTGAACTCGGTCTCGCCACGTTCAAAAAAGACTACGATCAGAACAGCGAAAAGGAGCGCAAGCGAAGCGACGAGATTGAACCACCGCAGTCGTTGGGCGGTAAACAACGGTCGCCGCTGTGTCGTTTCTAGATTTCCCACCCCTCAACCCTGTCCTACATCAAGCATGACCGACGAAATACAAACCGTGGTCCACTCTCACGTGAGCGCCCCTCCTGCCAGCCAATCGCGACTTCAACCTCTTTTTCGCATGCAGAACTTTCAAGCGCACAAGCCCATCGAAAGCCGGCTAATGAGCGCCTAGGAGCCTTGCTTAGCGGGACGCAAGGATTGGCACGATCGTTGTTGGCAAAGCGGATATCAGGTGTCTTGGTCCGTCCCTCTCCAGCCATCAAAACCGTCGCCTTTAGAGCGGACCAAGTCTTAGGCTTTTGCCATGAAGCAGCGAGGATCATTCCGCTGTTATCGCAGGTCTTATCATCACTTGTTCGGACAAGAGCACCAACCTCACGAGATGGCAAAGCGGCAATTCGGGCATTCGCCTTCGGCATATTAACGCCGACAACGCTTCGCCCAACTAGCTTTTCTGGAACAGTAACGAGCAGATTGCTCTTAAAGTAGCCATCGGCACTTCGCAAAGCGACGCAAAAGTACTTGTCCTACTTTCTCAGGCCAGCAACATATAGTTTCGGATAGCTGCCTTCCACCTTCAATTCACCCAGCATAACTCCTGCAGCAATACGCGGGGTTCCGACTTCTATTGAAGGAGATCCATCGACCACAGCACCATCGACTTCATTGTAGTCTTTCATCTCGGGATTTATTTCCGCAACACTTTCCTGAGCCGCTAATTGAGACGAAAAGAGCGAAAGTGCAGATGTGATAAGTACTGTGTATGATTTCATTGCCCTCTCCACCTTTCGGTATTGAAGGATACCGAAAAACTGTTCCAAGACAAGGCGCCGAAACAGCAAACCCATCCGATCTTCGGCCGCTTGTCTTATCGGGTCAAAAACGCCACCAGCGCTTTTACCTTTTTGCTGCGCCATTGCGGTGTGGGGGCGACCAGCCAGTATGCTCGGCGGCTTTCCTCTGGGCCTTCCAGGGCAGTCAAAGCACCGCTTTCCAGCGCCTTTTCAACCAGTGGTAAAGGCAGCACCGTTTTGCCCATTCCGGCCAGCGCTGAGGATAAGGCTTGGCCCGCTGAACCTGCCTTGATGCAAGGCTTTACCTCTTCTGGCAGTGATGCACCCGGCCAGTCTATCCACGCATCGCGCGCGTCGGGCGCGACCACGGTGACCCGCTGTGCCGGGGCGAGTTGCACGCCTTCCAGCTCTCCTGGCCCATCGACCAGCCTGATCGCAAGGTCGAGATTGGCTTCGGTAAAGTCAGCGTTTTCATCCGCCACAAAGGAATAAAGCACGCCGAGCGTATCGGCCTGAAACACCGCGAGACGCGGGCTGAGCCATTCGGCGTAGAATTCGCGCGGGGCGGCAATGGTGTAACGATCAGAGGATTGGCCCGCCTGCATGGCCTGCACGCTTTCTTCAAACCGCAAAAACCCCTCGCGCAGCGGATCAAGGCCTGCTGCGCCCTCGGGTGTCAGCTCCAAACCCTTTGACGTGCGGCGGAACAAGACAACGCCCAGATGATCTTCCAAAGCGCGGATTTGCTGACCGACAGCAGCGGGCGTCACCGCCAACTCATCAGCAGCTCTGGTGAAAGACAAATGCCGAGCAGCGGCGTCATAAACGCGCAGTGCGTTCAAAGGGAGATGCGTGCGCTTCATAATGCGCCGGAGTTAGGCGCGCAGAGGCTGGCTCGCAAGCATGGAAAACGTATGCCGGGCAGAACGAAAAATTTAGGACCGTTTATGAGCGCCCGTCCGCTGTCTCTGGCGCGGCGAGAGGGAAGAACGGAATGCGCACTTCGACAGGCGTGCCGTCATTGCGGAAGAAAGTGTAAAACCCTTCCATCGATCCATGCGCAGTCGTCAGCGGGCAGCCGGATACGTAATCATGGCTTTGACCCGGCTCCAGCAATGGCTGTTCGCCCACGACCCCTTCGCCATCGACATGGTTCACCATGCCGCGCGCATCGGTGATGCGCCAATGACGCGTGCGCAATTGAAGGGGTTCATGCGAACCGTTTTCAATCCGGATATGATACACCCAAAACCACTTGCCCGCCTCAGGATGCGATTGCTCCGGCAGGAAGTTGACCGAAACGCGCACAGTGACGCCTTCAGTGATGGCAGCGTGTTCAAACAGCTCTTTCATGTCTATCCCAGCGTAACGATTCTCGCCCCCGTCACAAGAGCATCAACGCCCTGAATGCCATGTGTATCCCGGAAAAAGGCACAATCCCCGCTCATGCTTACTAAAACGCAGAAGAGTTTAGGTTTTCGCGGATAAAAGTTTGATACGCATTGTCATGACGCAAAGCTTTGAGAGCTAAACCCTAATCTCCTGCTTTCGCATTTCCCCCAGCGCTTTCAGGAAGGTTAATCGGTCTGAAAATTGATTCCTGCCCTTTTTCCTCCGCCTTCATAAGATCACCATTTGCATCGATTTGATCGGCGGGATTGTGTTTGGCGAGAAAGCTATCAAGCGCATCATACCATTTTTGCTCACTCGTCGCATAAGAAAAGCTATGCCCCTCCCCTTCGATCACCAGCGGGGTTGGCTTGCTGGGTGCACTGCGTGCAGCTTTCAGCATCAGCTCATATTGTTTGAACGGAACATTGTCATCAATTGTCCCATGCGCGAGCAAAACCGGACGATTGAGATTTTCAGCCAAGTGATAGGGTGACACATCATTCAAGTTTGTGTCATTGTCCCCTTCAATCTTGGCAGTCCAGCGCCTCCCCTGTTTTCGGGTCATATAACGTCGGTCATAATTGAGCATTTTGTCCCAGTCTGTCACTCCAGCCCAACTGGCCGCGCAGCGGTATCGCTCTGGATTGCGGAGTACGCCCCAAAGAGCGGCATAGCCACCATAAGAACCACCCACGATGCAAACTCTATTGGGGTCGGCAATTCCTTCTTTGACAGCCCAATCCATCGCGTCATCCAAATCATTCTGCATTCCGCGGCCCACCTCGCCGATACCAAGGTCATAGAAAGACGTGCCATAGCCGCCTGAACCTCTGAAATTGGGCGGGATCACCGCATATCCGCGATTGGCAAGAAACTGCACTTCGTCGTTGTAAACCAGCTTGTCACGGATACCAAAAGGGCCGCCATGTGGTAGTATGATAAGCGGCAATGCCGAGGGCTCGCGCCCCTTGGGCAAGGTTAGAAAGGCGCGAATATCGTGTCCGTCCCTTGCCGTGTAAGTGAAGGCGGTTGGCCGTGCGAGCTTTCGATGGTCGATCTGTGGGCGGAACTGCAGCATTTCTGTCATGCGCTCGTTTTCAGCATTGTAGAAATACAGCACGCCGGGATCCGCTTCGTTACCGGCCCAGACAAGCATTTGTTTGCCATTGTCGGATCGAGATTGAATCCAAACTTCTCTGTCACCCACCGCCTGCGACAGCTTTGTGTAGGTCTCTTCATAGTCCTTATCAAACCATACGACACGGTCACGATCATCAGTATAAAATGCTGCGATGGGTTCCCCATCCTTGATCCAGACATCATCAATGTCCCATTGCGGATGCTCTTAAATTGTCTCCACCACCTCTTGGGTGCTGTAATCAGAGACGCGCACGCCAACCCGGCCTTCATCGCTTTCATCAAGAACATAGCCGCGGCTTGATCCGCTTATAATCTGCACGGCATCAAAAAAGCCCTCGATATCGCCCGGCTTTATCCGAGCAATGCGACGAAACTTTTCAGCATCGCTATCCCGATAGAATATTTGCAAACGTCCGCGGCGCCACCCCATCCCAAGTCGAACTGTGCCGGCATCATCTGCAATCCAATATTGAACTTCCTTTTTTGGCGGAATGATCTTTGTAACCGCTCCGCCTTTTTTGAGCTCATATCGAAAGACTGTCGGTTGCCAAAGGCGGCCATCACCCCGATGCGCGATGCAAATTCGCCGTTCTCTTCAACATGAACGAGGTCGCCTCCATTCAATCCTCGCGGATTTTCGACGAGGAAATGGAATGACCCCTGCTTGGGATAGACAAGCAGGAAACGGGTCGTACGATACCAAAAGCCATTGCCCCCTACGATTGCAGAGGTTTTCACGAGCATGCGATCATTGGTGAGCCATCGCGTCCAATCAACGCTGGTTCCATCGGCAAACGAGATGCTATTGACCTTCTTTCCCGAATTCGGATCGAGAACGGTCATTGTGAGCACCCTGTTGATCCGATGAAGCACCGACATCGCTCGGCCATCAGGCGATAGCTGAGCGCTCCAATAGGCGCTGCGCGAGGCGAAATCAGCTGTTGCAATCAGGGGGGGCTTTTCAGCCAATGCATGGACTTCGCCGCTTTGTTCGGCCGCCACATCACTTTGAGCTAGGAGAGGCATTGGTCCAACAGCAAGCATAATGCTCGCCAGCCATAGCCCTAATTTCATCCCTAAGTCCCCGAATTGCATCACACCAAAAGAGGCTATCGGTTGACTGGTAAAAGACAACTACAACAAAACTAAAGAGTTACGCAGGATGAATTGATGCGGTTTTGGCTATCTCTTCGCCAGTTCCTCTTCGATTTGGCCCAAGCGCTCTTTGCCAAAGAACAATTCTGTCTCGCCGTCTTTGGCCCCCACAAACATGGTTGGGATGCCAAAAGCTCCGCGTTCCACCGCGTCCGATGTATTCGCGACGAGGCCTTGTTTCACCTCATCGGTTTGGATGCGCGCCATCAGGTCGGCTGGGTCAAAGCCTGCCTTAGCAATCGCTGCTCCCATTGCCTCCTGATCGGCGAAATCGATGTTATTCTCCCAAATTTCCGGCAACATCGCTTCGACAAATTGAACGCCGCGCCCATCCTGGTCAGCGGCAAAAAGCATGCGCTGCAAAGTTATGGAGTTGAACGGAAAGGCCGGGTGCAGTTTGTATTTGGTGAGCTGGTGCTTTTCGATGAAGCGGCGGATTTCCAGCATCGAATATTCGACTTTGCCTTTGACATCGGCATCGCGGATCATCGGAGGGGCATTGCCTGTCAGCTTGTGCATCCCGCCAAGGAAAACCGGCGTCACATCCAGTTCAGCGCCTGTGCGTTTGATAAGGTCGCGCAGCGGCCACCAGATAAAATAGGCATTGGGGCTGACGAAATCGAAAATCAGTTCAACGCGGTTGGCCATGTGTGTTCTCTCCCTTTTGCAAGATGAGTTGCATGGCGAAACCGGATTAGCAAGTGCCTTCACCTCAATGCGGCGCTAGCCCCTGTTCCAACCCGGTCCGGTCTTCCAAAGCGTATTTATCGACCAAGTCCGCGCTTGCCCTGTTCATGCCCACAACCCGCACGTGGCGGCCATTGCGGCGCATCCGATCAACCGCTTTTTCCAAAGCTCCGATGGCAGAGATATCCCAGAAATGCGCTTTGGCAACGTCGATGATCACGTCATCAGCGGGGTCTTCCTCTAAGCTTTCAGGGCCAAGCAAGCTTTGGAATTTGTCAGCGCTGGCGAAAAACAATTCGCCCGTCACATGATACACCGCTGAATGCGGACGCCGCACGCGTTCTACCGTAAAAAGGGTGCGCACTTTGTTGGCAAAGAAGATGCCCGACATAAACACGCCGACAACAACGCCCAGCGCCAAATTGTGCGTCCAGACCACAACCACGACTGTGGTGATCATCACCAGCGAGCTTGTCCAAGGGTGGATGCGCAGGTTCGGGATCGAATTCCAGCTGAATGTCCCAATGCTCACCATGATCATCACAGCGACGAGTGCGGGCATGGGCACCTGGCCGACATAGGACCCGAGCACGGTCAGAAGAAACAGCAGAAACGCGCCGGCGGTAAAGGTGGAAAGCCGCCCCCTGCCCCCTGAGGCAATGTTAATCACCGATTGGCCGATCATCGCGCAACCGCCCATCCCGCCGAAGAAAGCCGCAACAATATTGGCAACGCCTTGGCCCGCGCTTTCGCGCTGTTTGTTGCTTTCGGTGTGCGTCATATCATCGACGATTTGCGCGGTGAGCAGGCTTTCAAGCAGACCCACAGCCGCCATTGCCAGGGAATAAGGCGCGATGATTTTGAGCGTTTCCCATGTAAGCGGCACATCAGGAAGCGCAAACGTAGGCAGGCCATCAGGCAACTTTCCTTCGCCTGCCACATTGTTGACAGGCAGGCCCCAAAACACGGTAGCCGCAGTCAGCAGCACAATCGCGACCAGCGGGCTTGGCACTACTTTGGTGATGCGCGGAAAGCCGTAAATGACACCAAGGCCAACCGCGACCATGATGTAGGTTTCAACGCCAACCCCTTCATTCCACGGATTTAATTGCGGTATCTGCGCCATGAAAATCAGGATCGCGAGTGCGTTGACAAAGCCTGTGATGACGCTGCGCGATACAAACTGCATCAGCAGATCGAGCCGCAAGACAGCCGCGATCCCCTGAAAGATACCCATCAAAATGGTTGCCGCAAACAGGTAATCAACACCGTATTCTTTCACCAGCGGAATGACGACAACCGCCACCGCAGCGGTCGCCGCCGAAATCATTCCGGGCCGCCCGCCGGTCAGCGCAATCACCATTGCAATCGCAACACTGGCATAAAGGCCAACGCTGGGGTCAACGCCCGCGATCAAAGCAAATCCGATCGCCTCAGGAATAAGCGCCAAGGCCACCACGATACCCGCCAAAATGTCAGCACGCGGCTGCGCAAACCAATCGCGTTTGAACGTCTCTGTAAAAGAGGCGGCTTGGGCCATGATGGAGCTTTCCTGATTTCGGTGCGCGGTTGTTAAGTCAAAGCCGCGTTGAGAGAGTGCCACAGCGCCTAGGGATTAATGCTGCAATGCACAAGCGCGAGATAGTACGGTAAATTGAATGCTGGATTTGGTTCGATCCCATTGCCAACTGGCTTTTGTTCAACAAAGCGCAAGGCGGCATCGTGGATTCGCCCACGATGATGGCTTTAAATAAGCTGGTCGAAAAATTCCGGGATCTTGAAGTCCCTTGGGAGAATTAGGTTGGTCACTCGAAGACAAGGCATTTTGGGCTCAATTGGTTTGGCCTTTGCCCCTCAATCCGAAGCCGGCGTATTCGCCGCAAACACAGCGGCGGCAGACGACAAAACTGCTTCGGTTTCCAAACGCGCGGCTTTGAAAGCGATTGAGGCAACCGAAGGCGAAATCGTCCATTTGCTCGAACCCCGGCGCAACGGATTGTTCCAATGGGTCGAAAGTGATCTGCGCGAGGCGATTTCGCGCGACCACTTTGAAGGCTTGTTTATCGCCCCCCTTCGGGACCCAAGTGGATCGAGCGGCGCATGGGTTCGCCAATATGCAGGGCCAGTGCAGGTCAATTGGTTTGGCGCGATTGCAGATGGTAAAACCGATGACGCAAGGTCCATTCAGGCCGCGCTGGATAGCGGTGCCTCTCAAGTGGTTTTACCGGCTGGCACATACCGCATCGCTTCCCCCATCAGAGTTGATGGGAATGTCAGCTTGATAGGCCAAGGAGCCAATCTAAAAAGTGCCGCGATCAGGCCCGATACCGGCGTCTTAGAAGCGATACAATTCGGCATGCAAAGACGGTTTTCGGGCTGTGTCGAAAACATACTGATTGACCGCGCCAGTTATAGCGGATCAACACAGAATATTGGGTTCGCTCTCTATGATGTTGTGAACGCGACGTTTTCTGCCTGCGACAGTCGGCATTCAAAGTATCCATGGCGCTTCAAACCGGGCACGGGGCAGCGAGTTGCCTATACGACATTTCTCAACATCAATGCGACGTTTGGAAAGCACAATATTAGCGTCGATCTATCGGCTGGGAACGGATACGCAAATGAGCTTGTGTTCGTAGGAGGCCGGTGTTCCACATCGCGCAACACAGTCTCAAACGTTCATATCGATCAAGACTGCAATCACTGGCGGTTTTACGCAATGTCGCTCGAGGGGACCGGAAGACAGGCCGCCTATGTCGGTGGCACCAGTTTGGGCGGAGCGCACACCATTGTGTTTGACCAATGCCGGACGGAGGGCAATTGGAGCTCAAACGACATCGTGCTTGAGAAAGCCACGACTTTGCATTGCGAAGTGCGAGCCTGGAACCTCTACACAACAGTGAGTTTTGACCCCGGCGACAACCATCTCATTCAAACCGCGTCCCAGAATGTGGTGAGTGTTGGAAGCAATCAGGTTTCCGCTTTGGAGTTGCACAGAAATGGCCTCGCTAGCGATACGCCCATCCTGAACCTTAATGATCATTATCCCTCCTCTGGAACCAGCTTTGGCATTCGATATTCCGCCAAACGCGGCGCAGGGTATCTGCTGCAATTCCTGCGCGGTTCCAAAGAGCTTGTGGGCTGGACCCTGCTGGGCAATTCGCAAGCGCTCCTTTCGAATCTTGGGCGGGCCGTTTTCCGACGCCGGTCGCAAGACCGCACCGAAGCGGTTGTCACTGTGCGCGATGAATACGCCTCATCAGGCCGTTCGAATTTGATGGAGGTAAGGGCAGGACGCGATACCGGCACCGCTATCGGGTTTACCAATGACGCCTCGAACGCGGATCAGGGGGGTATCGAGATCGTCAATAACGCCGTGAAATTCCGCTCTTTCGGGTCGGGTCACACAGTCGCGCCGCTGCAATTGGGCGAGCATTATCTGTGGGTAGATAGCTCCGGCAGTCTGCGCATCAAAGAAGGAGCGCCAACTTCGGACAAGGATGGCAAAAGGGTCGGCAGCGAGATTTAAGCGCGCGCGGTTTCAAGAGCGCCATCAGGGATTATCAAAAAACCAAGGGCAATGATGCCATTTACAGCGCAAATGATCATAAAGTCGGCACTATGCTCTTAGCCCAGTGAGCGGAAGGATCATACAAATCTGAGCGTCGGGTCTATGAATTTTATCATTGGAAGAGAAGGCTTCCAATTCAGTTACGACTTTTTCTTTGTTTCAACTGTTGAAAAAACCCTTGTGCCAGTAATGAAACCCATCTCATTTTTATCGCCGAGCGTTCTGAATGTCGCAGCAATTGAGTGAGTTTGCTCAAAAACATCTAGATATTGTACTGTCACGGCGGCGCTAAAGCCATACTTCCCTTCTTTCCAGCCTTCTACGATATCGTCGGTCAAATCCCAGCTCGAAGTGCGCCCCCATTCATCACCCTGCATCAAGGCGCCCTGGTCGGGAAGATCCTCATCACCGCTCGAAGCAGGAACTAAGACTTCAATGTTGTCGAGATCATTCTTCTGAATTTCGTAGAAGTGGGATCTGATCGTCAAGGTAAGATCGAAGGCTGGTGTCGCTCCAAAGTTCTTCAATTCAATTCGGAAAAGTCCCCATTTGTCAGTCCCATTTAGTTCTTTGGGAGCTTCAAATGTAAGCTTGTAGAAATCAAGGTAGGCACGGTCCTGCCTTAGTGCAGACTTCCTTGAAATCTCATTGGCCTTTTTCGATTCCTCAAATGCTTTCCAGGCAAAAAATACAGCCAACGCGGCAACCAGCATTCCAGCGAGACCGGCAAAAAAGCCGTACGTTGTCCATTGCGCCGCGTTTTGAGACTGTTCTACGGCTTTCCAGGCCGCTTCAACTGAGCATTGATCTAACGTAAATCCCTCGGTGCAGTCCGTCCCCGGAAGCCCAACAATTGTGGGATCGTCGTCTGAAACCGTCACCAATTCTGTACTGGTCGCCGCGTCACTATCCTTCGATTCAGTTTCGGCACTCTCTGTCATCTAAATCCCCGCTTTCCCCAGGGCCTGATCCATATCCTCGATCACATCGGCAACGTCTTCTAGACCCACATTGATGCGCAGCAGGCCTTCGGTGACGCCCATTTGTGTGCGCGCATCGACTTCCATTCCGGCGTGCGTGGTGCTGGCCGGGTGGCACATCAGGCTTCTGGTATCGCCGATATTGTTGGAGATATCGACCAGTTCAAGCGCATCAAGCAACGCAAAGGCGCGCGTCCGGGTGCCCACATCAAAGGCAAAGATCGGGCCGGTTGCATCCATTTGATCGAGCGCCATTTGGTGGCGGGGATGGCTGGGCAAGCCCGGGTGCTGCATCTGCCCACCTGCCGCATTGACGCGCGGTTCCACAAACTCACCCAAAGCCACTGCATTGGCACTTTGCTGACGAGCGCGCAGGTTGAGAGTTTCAAGCCCCTTATGCACGACCCAAGCGTTGAACGGCGCGATATTGGGGCCGGTGTTGCGTTGGAAAGGAAGCAGTGTTTCGTTGATCCATTCCTCTGTCCCGCAAATCGCGCCTGCAAGCACGCGGCCCTGCCCGTCCATCAACTTGGTCGCGGAATAGGCGACCACATCTGCGCCAAACTCCATGGGACGCTGCAAAGCGGGTGAGGCAAAGGCGTTGTCGACCACGGTGGTGATCCCATGCGCGCGGGCGAGATCGCAGACGAATTGCAGATCCACGATATCCAGCGTCGGGTTGGCGGGCGTTTCAAAGAAAAACACCTTTGTGCTCGGCCGGATCGCGGCTTGCCATGCGGCATTGTCGGCGCTGTCGATTACTGTCGTCTCAATCCCGAAACGAGGAAGCAGATTATCGACCAGCCAGCGGCATGATCCAAACGCAGCGCGCGCCGCGACACAGTGATCGCCTGCGGAAAGCTGGCACAGCAAAGACGCAGTCATCGCCGCCATTCCGCTTGCCTGAGCGCGGCAGGCCTCTGCCCCTTCGAGCAATGCAATGCGTTCTTCTAACATCGCCACGGTCGGGTTTTGAAGGCGCGAATAGGTCATGCCATCGGCATCGCCTGCAAACCTGTCCGCTACCGTCTGCGCATCATCATAGGTGTAGCCCGAGGTGAGGAACAAAGCCTCACTCGTCTCGCCATGTTCGCTGCGCCAAGTGCCGCCGCGCACAGCCTGCGTTTGAGGGCGCCATTTGCGCGTTGAAGCGCGATCCATGCCTGTGGTCTTTTTCATATTCTGCGCGGATTAGGGGTGAGCGGGCATCGTTACAACCCGCCTGTTATCAAAGGCCGCTTGCTGGGATACCGCCGCGTGCAGTGGCTTCATGCCCAACAGCATTCAGCATCAGCGTGCCTTCCATCAACGTGAGCAGATAACGCGCGCCGCCCGCTGGGTCAGGATCATCGGCAGGCATCTGCCCTTCGAGCCACAAAAGCTGCTTGGCAATCATAGCTTTGGCGGCATTGTGATATCCGGGCAGGCCGCGCGCAGAGCCTGCGACAATCTCCCACCACAGCACCATAAAAGGTTGCATCATCGGGTGGCTGCCTTGCGCCATCACGCGCTCAAAGCATTCGCTGCGTGTCTTTGGCCGATCTGCCCCAATCGCCACATCCAGTGCGGTCGAATAAATGCCCGCAATGTGATCGAGCAGTTCGGTGATCAGCGTTTCTTTATTGCCGAAATGATAGATCAGCATGCGGTCTGACGTGCCTGCCGCCTTGGCCAGCGGGCGCAGGCTCGCCCCGCCCAGCCCATGGGTCAGCACATGGCTCGCCAGCAGCGGAAGCAGCGTTTCCTTCGACATTTTGGGTTTTGTGGAGGGCTTTGAGGCAGGCATGATCACTTTACTATTGTAGCAATCGCTACATTGAGTTAATGGGCGTTTGTAGCAGTCGCTACACTAAAGGAGATTCTTCGATGGATAGTCTGCAAATCCTCTTCTTCGTCATTATCAGCGCCAGCACCATAGCAGGCGCCTACATACTGATTGCGAAACCGCAAAAGGGCAATGCCTTGCTGGCTGGTGGGCTGAGCGCTGTGTTCGGCGTCTACACTGCGGTCCAGATCGCGCGCGAAGGTGTGGTGATGTTCTTCACCAACCATTCGGCCAATCTTACCGGCATTCAAGTGTGGTGGGATCTGGTGATGTGCGTGGTGATCGCGTTCTTCTTCATCGCCCCTCGTGCAAGAGCGGCTGGTATGAACCTGCTGCCGTGGGCTCTCGTAATAGGATGCACGGCCAGTATTGGTCTTCTTGCCATGTGCGCGCGGCTGTTTTGGCTGGAGAACCAGCATGAGAGCGCACCGGGAAAACCCGTCACCTCCTAATCCTCTTGCTCTCATTCGGACGCGCGCTTACCACGCGCGTCCGATGTCATCGGCTGTTTTCACTGAAACTCTCACGCCTGAAGAGACAGGTCCACCGCCTCGTCCGGCTGATCCTCGGGTTTGGTGTTTGGTCATCCCGGCTGTGTTTGCAGCCATTGCCAGCATTCGGATCGGCCTTCCCACCGCGCCTTATTTCGACGAAGTGCATTACCTGCCAGCGGCGCGCGAATTCTTATCGCTCGGGATGCCGTTCGGCGGGCGCTATCTCAATCCAGAACACCCTTTGCTCGGCAAGCAATTGCTCGCGTTGGGAATGTATCTGTTCGGAGACAATCCGCTTGGCTGGCGGATTATGCCGCTCATCTTTGGGACCATCACAGTGGGCGCTGCCATGCGCGCATTGTGGCAGGCAAGTCATGATCGGTTTGCGGTGATTGCTTTTGGCATTTTGCTTTCCACCGGATTTCACCTCTTCATCCACGCGCGCATTGCAATGCTCGATATCTTTATGGCTGCGTTTTTGGCGCTGGCTGCATGGCAATTTGCTGCCGCATGCCGCGAGCCAGAGACGGGACGCTGGCGGCTTATGGCAACAGGAATTGCGATTGGCTGCGCGCTCGCATCAAAGTGGAACGCGGTGCCGCTTGCCATGGTGCCCGGCCTCACCTTTTTTGCAGCGCGCCTGTCTGCTGGCCGCCGCCGACTTGTGACCAGCACGCGCGGCATTCCCGTGCCCGGCATCTCCTTGGCAGAAGCGTTTGTGTGGCTTGGCCTGGTGCCTCTAGTCGTTTACGCGGCGAGCTTTGCGCCGGGTTATTGGATGACTGAAAATGGTGGACCATCACAGCTTTCAACCGGCGGATTGGTCGCATTTCATCAAGAGATTTTGGCGCTGCAACAACAGGTTATTACACCGCACACGTATCAAAGCACATGGGATCAATGGGTGCTGAACACGCGCGGGATTTGGTACCTGTATGAGTTTACAGACAATGCACAGCGCGGGGTTCTGCTGATCGGTAATCCGCTGACTATGCTGCTGGGTCTGCCTGCGCTCGTTTGGTGCCTTGGCACAGGGATTGTTCGCGGCGATTGGGCAAGGTTGGGCGCGGTTGTCGGTTTTGCAGTGAGCCTAGGCCTATGGCTGATCGCGCCAAAGCCCATCCAGTTTTACTACCATTATGTGATGCCAAGCTGCTTTATGCTCGCAGCACTGGCCCTGTGTCTGAGTGAACTTCGCAGCAATGGCTGGCATCGCTGGAGCTATGGCGTATTGGCCGCGAGCACGGCGTTGTTTGCAGTGTTTTATAAAGTGCTCAGCGCATCCGCTTTGGATGGCCCGATGAGCTTTGCCGATTGGGCTTGGCTTAAAGGGTGGGTGTGATGGAGATTTCGTCATTGCGAGCGTAGCGAAGCAATCCATGGACCAATCCCGACAATTTCAGCCCGCCGTCTACATTATGGCAAACCAGAAGAACGGGACGCTGTATGTGGGCGTGACTTCAGACCTGCCGCAACGCGCTTGGCAACATCGTGAAAGTGCGATTGAGGGCTTCACAAAGCGATACGGGTGCAAACGGCTTGTTTGGTTCGAATTCCATTCAACGATGGAGTCAGCGATCAAACGGGAAAAACAAATCAAGGGGGGATCAAGAGCCAAAAAGCTCGCTCTTATCGAGGCAATGAATCCGGAATGGAAATATCTTTTCTTTGAATTGAACCGTTAGCCCATGGATTGCTTCCCCCGGATTTCATCCGGGCTCGCAATGACGAAAACTCTACCCAAACCGCCCCCACACGAACCGGCTCGACAGGGCATAATTCCACACTGACCCGATCAGTATTCCAGCGAGCGCGGCGAGCGCCCAATAGATGCCGCGACCTTCGAGGAACGTCGCCACCGCCACATTTGCAAACCCGCCGACCGCGCACGTAGCCACAAATCCGGCCCAACCGCGCAGCACATCGCCCCAACCCTTCAGACGCTTGTCGCGATAGGTCAGCCAATTGTTGAGCCAGAAATTAAAGCTCATCGCGGTGAGCACAGCTGCGGTTTGCGAGAGAGTAAAGGCCTTTTCAAACGCGAACAGCAAGCTGGTCAACACGGCGAAATGTACAATCACTCCCAGCGCACCAACCGTCCCAAACAAGGCAAAGCGCGTGGGGATAACCTTGCCCAAAAGCTTATCGTAAAGCCCTGCGAGGAAATCAAAAAGCACGGCCCTGTCGAGCTTGCTTGTCCCTTCCCTTCGCGCAGCAAAGTTCAAGGGGAATTCCTTGACCCGCAGGGGCGTTTTGGAAGTCGCGAGCAGATCGAGCAAAATCTTGAAACCTATACCTGAAAGCTGTGGCACCAGCGCGCGGGCCACGTTTGCCCGCAGCATAAAATACCCGCTCATAGGATCGGACAAAGCCACACCCGTGATGCGCCGCGCGACCGAATTGGCAAGGCTGGACAAGCGCTCTCTTTCAGGGTCGTCCCACTCATCCGTGCTTGCGCCTTGGGCAAAGCGGCTGGCGACAGCAATATCCGCACCACCTGATTGCAGCGCATCAAGCATTTGCGGGAGGAGCGCGGGATCATGCTGGTGATCGGCATCCATGACAGCGACGTACCGGGCTGCCGTGGCGCAAAACCCCTCGATCGCCGCGCTGGCTAGCCCTCGCCGCCCGATGCGCTGGATCACCCGCACACGCCCATCGGCCGCAGCTAAGCTGCGCGCTTCATCGGCAGTTCCATCCTTGCTGTCATCATCGACAATGAGAACTTCCCAACCCTCTGCCCCGAGCGCCGTTTCGATCCGCTCAATCAACGGGGTAAGATTGCCGCGTTCGTTGAGAGTGGGAAGGATAATGGCGAGGTTTAGGGGCATCGTTCGTCATCCCTGCGAAGGCAGGGATCCAGATGACGGTCGTGTTGAGCAGGAGTGTTCCATTAAACGCCTAGCTTACCTGCTAAAACACAAGAAAAAGGGAGGGTAGCTGGACCCCTGCCTTCGCAGGGGTGACGGGGAATTGGCGCGGAGCATTAAAGCCGCTCCAACACCGCATCGCCAATCGCTTTGGTGCCGTGCGAACCACCCAGATCGCCGCCGTGAATGCCATCTGAAAGCGCGCGCTCCACCGCTGCCTCGATCCGCGCGGCCTCTTCGCCCATACCAAACGAATGCCGCAGCATCATGGCCGCTGAAAGGATTGTGGCCATGGGGTTCGCTTTCCCCTCACCCGCAATATCGGGCGCGCTGCCGTGGATGGGTTCGTACAGGCCATACGTGCCATGCGCAGTCTGCCGCGCACCCATACTGGCGCTGGGGAGCAGGCCGATAGAGCCGACCGCCGCGCTCGCCAAATCGGACAGAATATCGCCAAACAGATTGCCGGTGAGCATCACGCTAAACTGCGCCGGGTTCGAAATAATCTGCATCGCAGCATTATCGACATACATGTGATCGAGCGTGACGGCAGGATAACGCGCCGCTTCTGCAATCACCGTATCCCGCCACACTTGGCTTGTTTCCAAGACATTGGCTTTATCAACCGACATCAGTTTGCCATCTGCGCCTTCTGCGGCTTTGAAAGCCACTTCGGCAATGCGGCGCACTTCTGGGGCGGAATAGGACATCATGTCCCACCCCTCCCGCTCGCCTGCGGTATCATCGCGAATGCCTTTATCGCCGAAATAGACATCGCCTGTCAGCTCACGAACGATCAGGATATCAAGATCACTGGCGATTTCGTGCTTGAGCGGTGAGAGATGCTCCAACCCTGCAAACACTTTGGCAGGGCGTAAATTGGCAAACAGTTCGAGCTCTTTGCGCAGGCCCAGCACCGCTTGTTCAGGGCGCAAATGCCGCTCCAGTGCATCGCAGGTGGGATCACCCACAGCGCCAAACAGCACCGCATCCGCCTCGCGCGCCATGGTTAGCGTCTCTTCTGGCAGGGGGTGGCCGTGCTTGTGATAGGCCGCCCCGCCCACATCGCCTTCATACAGGGTGAGGCCGGGAAGGCTCATTGCCCCCAGCACTCGCACCGCCTCAGCGGTCACTTCAGGGCCGATCCCATCGCCTGCCAGAACTGCAATTTTCATCTGTCTGCCTATGTCACCATTCGCCTAAGCCGCTCACCCAGAGCGGTGCGCGCGGCCATAACATCGCGCGCATTTCCCGCAAGCAAGTAGTGGCCAATGGGTTTGTGCAATTGCCGGAAAGCCTCAAATTGCGCTTCCAAATCGCCCTCCATATCGGGCCGCTCTCCGCCATACCCCATATCAAGCAACAGCATCGTTTCATACGCGACCATCGCCGCCAGCCACCCGCGCGCAGACGGCGCATGGCAAATCGCGGTCAGCAGCGCATCGAGCGTTTCATAAAGTGCGGGGAACGGCTCGCGTTCCGGCAAAGCGCTGGCGGTGATTGCGCAGGCCCAAGTGATGGCGGCAGCAGGCAATGGCTCGCTCAGCCATGGCCCGCAGCTTTCCTCAAGCTCAACGCGGGCAAACGGCAATTGGGAAGCGGAACGAGCGCGCAGATCAAGCGCAACCCGGTTCCCCGGGATCATAACAGGCCGCAATTGCCGCCCCCGCCCGCCCGCGACAAAGCCTGCAATAAGGCCATGCTCCCGCGTCATAAACCGCGCAATGGTCGCAGTTTCACCATGGATGCGCGATGCGACAAGGATGGCTGGGGCGTTTAACTGCACAACTTCAGCCGTCACCCCTGCGAAGGCAGGGGTCCAGATAACCTCGCATGTAAAGACTAAGCATTGATCTGCTCAAACAAGTCATTCCAGTCGGGGTTTTGCTTCCGGATCAGTTTCAACTTCCAATGACGTTTCCAGCGTTTCATCGCTTTTTCTCGAGCAATAGCGGCCTCGATATTCTCAAACTGTTCGACATAGACCAACCGCTTCAAGCCATGTTTCCGGCAGAATTCAGAGCCGCGTCCTTCGCGGTGTGCATGGATGCGGGCCGGCAGATGACTTGTCACACCGATATACAGGGTCCCATGCGGCGCATTTGTCATTATGTATACCCAGCCGTCCATCGTGGCGACCTTATAGACCGGACCGATAATCCGCTAGCTTATCTAGGCCCCTGCCTTCGCAGGGGTGACAAGGTTAGAGTTACTCGTCGCTAAGCCCCAGCTTATCCTCGATAAACTCGGCCTGCTTGCGGTAATAGAACAGCTGGTTCGACAATTTGCGCCAGCCATGACCTTCGTCGGGGATGCGGACGAAGGGGGCCTCTACGCCGTTGGCGCGCAGGGTTTTGACCATCACTTCGGTTTCATAAATATCGATGCGCGGATCCTTCACGCCGTGCGAATAAAGCACAGGCACAGTGATCTGATCGGCTTTGCGAATGGGCGAATTGACAGTGTAATAATCACGCCATTTTGGCTCGGTGATATCGCCATACTCAATCCGGTCAGAGGCTTTGAGAGCTGGCGAGGCGATTTCCAAAGCGGTCACCCAATCGGCCACTCCAAACAAAGACACACCTGCGGCAAAGGCACCAGGATATTCAGCGAGCACCGCATTCACCGCATATCCGCCATACGAACCGCCCATGACAGCGGCGCGGTCACCATCGATCAGGCCATCTGCCGCCAAAGCAATCTTCAAATCCACCAAATCGCGCACCGAATCGAGCCGCTTTTCGCGGTCATCCAGCATCACATAGCTGCGCCCCAATCCCGTGCTGCCTCGCACATTGGGTTCGAACACCGCAACCCCGCGCGCTGCGTGATATTGGGCGATTGCATCAAAGGTGGCCTGCGATTGCGAGGTCGGCCCGCCATGAACGGAGAACACGACAGGCGGAGCATTTGCACCGGTGCCCGCGCCCTCAGGCATGTACAATAGCCCCTGCAATTCGATCCCATCACGCGCGGGATAGCGAACGACTTTGGGCCGGATCAGGCGCTTTGGATCAAGCCCTGCCAAATTGCTTGAGAACACTCTGTCCGCCGTGCCTGCAACCGGGTTGGTCATCCATATCTCGCCCGGCGTCGCCCAGCCATTCACTCGCACCATCAATTGGCCGTCTGCCTCGCAATCAAGCGCGTAATTCCCCTCTGGTAATGTAGGCATATCAATGGGCCGTTTTTCGACCGTATGCCAGCCGCGGAGGGCATCAAAACCGTCAATATTCTCAGTCCAATAGAGGTATGATCCGCCCTCACCCGGCCCGCATAACTCGAGGCCTTCAACATCGTGTGCGGTTTCGAAAACCCGCTCAAATGTGCCACTCGCCAAACTGTAGAAGGCAAGTGTCGCATATTCTCGGTCTCGATTGGTGGAGAAGTAAAAGCCTTGCGAATTGGGCCACCATTCAAATCCGCCGCCACTATGATCGGCACGGTCTTCAACTGCCGGTTTGGAGATCGTGGTCATATCGCGCGTGGCGAGATCGAGGAGGAAGATATTGTCTGCATCCTCCCCAACGGTTTCAGCAACAATCGCATACTTGCCATCAGGCGAGACGGATAGCGGGTAAAGGCCAAGCTCGGATTCTACAATCAGATCACTGCCGCCTTCTAAGGTGCCGCGATAAATATCGAAGACGCCTGTGCCGCGCGCAGTGGACGCGTAAACGAAGCTGCCATCAGCGGCAAAATCGCCGAAACGGCGAAAATCACCTCGCGATGCGGGAAGAACTTCGACCTCACTTGCTCCATCGGCGGTGATCGTAAAATATCCGGGCTGCTCATTCCCGTCGCGATCTGCCGAATAGAACAGCGCCTTTCCATTGGGCGTCCAAACAGGAGCGCGCACGCCGGTTTTGAAAGTGATCTGCTGTGGTTGGCCGCCCGAAGCTGGCATCACCCACAGTTCCGATTGTCCGGTAATATCCCATGCAAAAGCGATTGTTTGCCCATCGGGCGAAAGGTTCGCCGCCCCCGCCCCGCTTGCGAGCAAGTACCGCGCAATGTCCGCTGGGTATTCACCAGCACGGCCAATTGTCACATCGCTGCCATCAGGCTCCATCGCTTCAATCGAAAGATCAGCACCCTTTGCCCCGCCAAATGTCTCCTGCGCGCTGGCAGAGTACGGGATCGCAGCAAGCATCGCAGCGGTCGAAAGCATGATGGATTTGAGCATGGGGGTCTCCAGCCGGAAAAGGACCCGACCAGACATAGAGCAAGCGTGTTTGAGTGCAAATCAACGCGGGCTTATCGCCAGCGCCCGTTATTTTTTCTTGGAGAGCTTCGCTTCCAATTCAGCGACTTTGGCTTCCAATGCGTCGGCTTGTTCGCGCGCCTTTTGAGCCATCGCTTTTACCGTATCGAATTCTTCGCGGCTGACAAAATCCATGCCGCCCATCGCCTCGCGCATGCGTTCGCGCGCATTCTCTCGCGCCTCTCGCGTCATGCCAGCCATTGTGCCGGCAGCAGAGTTTGCAAGTTTAACGAAGTCGGCGATAATCGGGTTCTGGCTTTGCATGGGAGGCTATTTGGAGATCAGAGCCCGCTTTGTCCAGAGGATGCTTCGCCCAAACCGTTACAGCTCTATCCGCTCCACAGAACTGTCTGGCAAGGTGCTGCGTCCATCTTCGGGGTTCAACACAATCATCTGGTAATTGAGAACGCCTGCAAAGATCGTCCAAGCGAGATAAGGGACAAGCAACAAGGCAGCCGCTTTTCGCACGCGCGCAAACAAAGCCATCACGACAATCAGACTAGCTGCCATATAGCCGATGATATAGAGGCCTGTTTGCATATCCTGCATGCCAAAAAACACGGGCGTCCAAACAAGATTACCGACAAAATGCAGCCCAAACACGATGATCGCAATCCCGCGCCCCTGTGCACCCCATGCGCTTGCCACCATCGCAAGCGCAAAGCCGATCAGCGCGTACAGGATCGACCAGGCGATCGGAAACGCAATGTCAGGAGGGTAAAAGCTGGGCTTGTTGAGATTTTGAAACCATACAGTTTGCGGGCTACCCAATTGAGCGGACAAAAATCCCAGCAGAACGATCAAAGGCACAAGAAACAGCGACCACCGCATTAAGCTGGCGCGCAGTTGGCTTTTGGATGCAAGGATATTCATCAACGACCTCTTTAATGCCTTATCTGACTTTCTCGTCCTACCAGCCTCACCACGCCTAAATCGGCGAAAGACGCGACCAACCCGTTTTCGATCTCCGAGGGGTTTCCCTTAGGCGATTCGACGGATTGACGTGACGCAACCGCCTACACGAGCGGCCGACCAGCGCCAATCATGGTGGGAAAACTTGTCGCGTAAAACCTCCAAGGCGATCACTTTGCACGCAATTTTACAAAAGGCATGGTGTTCTGGATTGATTGTGATAGCGTCGCCACAATCTTGCCGTGATTCGGGGTGCGCCTTGGCAGGAAACGGACAAATGAGCGCGCCTCACTGTATCCTATAGGTTCCTTGCGAACCTTCTTTCGGGGAATGAACAGAATGAAAAAGACCAACTTTGCTTCGATGCTCGCCGTAACCGGTGGTCTCGCTCTCGCAACTGCTGCTTGCTCGGCTCCTGCTGAAGAAGGCGGCGAAACTGCTGCTGACGAAACATCAGTTGAAGAAACTGCATGCGCTGCTTGCGGTGCTGAAGGTTGTGCGGCTGAAGGTTGCGAAGCATGTGCAGCTGAAGGCTGTGAAGCATGTGCAGCTGAAGGTTGTGAAGCTTGCGCCGCAGAAGGTTGCGAAGCTGGCGAGTAATCGGATCTAATGCTGGGCCATTTTGGCCTAACACAATTCGGCCGATGGCATTGCAAAGTGTCATCGGCCGTTTTGTATCTGCCATAATCCCTAACGCGCCATACAGGATGTCTGGCGATCATAATTCTGCGCTGTAACTTTACGGATTGATCGCTAGAAGCTGCCAGCATGACACCTGAAAAAGCCGCTCACACCGTCATCGAAACCATCACTCAGATGGCGCAGGAACAAAAACCATTAATGCTGCGCGTTGTCCCCGAAGATGGCGCGACATTCTGGACGCATTATCCCAAAGGCGATGCCCGCGATAAATTCTGCAAAAGCCGCTGGTATTATCACGTGCATGCAACAGGCAGCCGCGATGAGGATGAGCACGGACATTTCCACCTGTTCATGCACCGCGACCAATTGCCCAAAGGATTGGAGCCCAAAGTGTGGCCACCCCAAGGCGAGGAGACAAAGGCACATGTCACTCATCTGATCGGTCTATCCATCGACACAAACGGCATCCCGCGCAGCTGGTTTTCGGTAAACAGGTTTGTGACCAATGAATTCCTCTACCCCGCCGATGTGATGATAGAGCACTTGCCCGATTTCAACGTCGATCACACCAAGCAGGATGATCTGGTCAACCGGTTCGTCACCGCCATGGTCGCGCTGTATCGCGATGAGATTGCGGAGCTATTGCGCGGCCGCGATGCGCGCCAGGCTGAGCTCGTCGCAGAGCATGGAGATAAGGGATACGAAAAGGCGAGCGGCGTTGAAGTGCTGAGCCAGATACCGATTGATTTGGACGAAAAGATCGGCGGGATGGATTTAGAATGATGCGGGCTAGCGCCTAACCGCGCTAATCAAAAACTCCACATTGCCCTGAGGTCCGGTGATCGGACTTTGCACAAGACCTTGAATATCCCAGCCAAGCCCCTCTAGCCACTCGCGAACTTCGCCGCATACCCGGTCATGCAAAACGGGATCGCGCACCACGCCGCCTTTGCCGACCTCTTCTCTGGCGACTTCGAATTGCGGTTTGATCAGCGCAACAAGCTGGCACGTCTGCGCTGCCAATTCGAGCGGGCGTTCAAGGACTTTGGACAGCGCAATAAAGCTCGCATCGCACACCACTAAGTTGCAGCTTTGCGTGATGTGTTCTGGCGTCAGGATACGCGCGCTGGTTTGTTCATGCACAGTCACGCGCGGGTCTTCGCGCAATTTCCACGCGAGCTGGTTGGTGCCGCTATCCACCGCGAACACATGAGCCGCCCCGCCCTGCAACAGCACATCGGTAAATCCGCCGGTTGAACTGCCCACATCCATCGCCACTGCGCCTGCTGGATCGATCGCAAAAGCTTCCAAGGCATGCGCCAGCTTAATCCCGCCCCGGCTTACCCAAGGGTGATCGCGCCCGCGCACATCAATCGCTACATCTGCCGGGATCTGTTGGCCCGGCTTTGCAACTTTCGCCTCCCCCACAAACACAACACCCGCCATAATCAAAGCCTGCGCGCGAGTGCGGCTTTCAGCCAGCTCTCGCTCCACCAAAAGCTGATCGGCACGCATCTTTTTGGGTTTGCGCGATTTTTCTGAGGGTTTGGGCGGATTGGTCATGGACGGCTCATCCGATAGCTTGCATTGAGGCTGCATGAAAGCAATCCATTTGAAATGTGTCACCACACTTGCGCTGAGCCTGTCGGCATGTGCGTGCATACCGACGGTTGAAGAGGCTGTGCAAACCGCGACGCCTGTGCCTGCTCCCGTGGCAACACCTGCCCCTGCGCCCACCCCTACCCCGGCTGCTGTACCAGTGGTGCAAGAGCCTGTGTTTGAGAATTACCTCGACGCGCCACAAACGCCGGGGACGTGGACTTATCGCGACGCTCCGCAGCTGAGTTTTGCGACCTATGGTCTTTCCGGTCAGGCCGCTTCTTTTGGGGTGGAGTGCGCCAAACCTTCAAAACAAATCAGATTGGTTCGCGCTGGCGAGGCGAGTGGACAGCGCTCGATGACAATTCAAACGGAAACAGTCGAGCGCACGATTGAGGCAACGCCGTCGCCCGATGGACGACCAATGATCATCGCGCTGGTCCCAGCGAGCGCCCCCATTCTCGATGCCATGGCTATCACAAAAGGACGCGTCGCAATCGGAGTTGAAGGCGAGCGCACGCTCTACATTCCCGCATGGGTCGAAATCAGCCGCGTGATTGAGGATTGCCGGTAGCTTTTCGTCATTGCGAGCCGCAGGCGAAGCAATCCATGTCCTACGCTTAGCCTCAAACGCGAGGATGCACGCTGGATCGCCGCGTCGCCCTTCGGGCTCCTCGCGATGACGATTGCCCGGATAGGCAGACGGAGCACCAAAACACCTTGATTCTATCGGTTAATATCCACAGGGTTTTCCACCTAGTGTGCACAATCAGCGCACAGCCTACCCACAGCCTGCGCCCAGAATCAAAAAACGCCCCCATTTCCATGCGAGCGTCCACCTGATTTCTACTGTGCAAGACCGCGCGATTATGACGTGGGAAAAGATAAATTCAAGACTTGTGCGCGGGGCCTGGTTGATTCACAAATACTCCCAAGAGCAGCGAGAAACGCAGCTCCCGGCCCGCCGGTGAAACGGCCCCACTAAGGTAAGAGGTCTTGGCTTATTAGCGCGAAAGGAGGTGATCCGATGTCTCATGGTTCAGTAGCGAGGTCGGTGAAGATCCCTACGGAGCATATTCGGTAATCTCCTTACCGAGTGAGGTTTCGTGAGCGGCTCTTTACGGCCGCTGACCATGAAAGGGCTGCACGCTGACGGGCGTTGCAGCCCTTTTCATTCTTGCCCCAAACGCCAACCACTATTACGCGCATCCTTATGAACTTTACGCGCATCCCCCACCCTAACCCGACGCAAGAGAACGTCCGCAAAGCTGCCATTGCGGATCCCGGTTTCGGAGCGGTCTTCACCGATCACATGGTCACGATTGACTATGACGAAGGCGCTCCCGGTTCAGTGGGGGGCGGCTGGCACTCAGCCAGGATCGGCCCGCGCGAGGCGATTGCGCTCGATCCGGCGGCATCCGTGCTTCACTATGCGCAGGAAATCTTTGAAGGGATGAAAGCCTTCCCGCATGCCGATGGCGGTCTTGCGATGTTCCGCCCCGAAGAAAACGCGCGCCGTTTCAACGCCAGTGCGCGGCGAATGGCAATGCCCGAAATACCAGAGCCCCTCTTCCTCGATGCGGTGAAGCTCGCGGTGGAGACCGATGCCGCTTGGATGCCGCCTGTTGATGGCGGATCGCTTTATATCCGGCCCTTTATGTTCGCATCCGAGGCGTTTCTTGGTGTGCGCCCTGCCAAGCAATACAAGTTTGTCGTCATCACCGTATCGACCGGCAATTATTTCAAAGGCGGGGTGAACCCGGTGAAAATCTGGGTCGCGCAAGGTTATGTCCGCGCAGCCAAAGGCGGCACGGGCGCTGCGAAAACGGGCGGCAATTACGCCGCCTCCCTCGTCCCCCAAGCGCAAGCGATTGAAAATGGCTGCGATCAGGTCGTGTTTCTGGACGCGGTGGAGAACAAATGGATCGAGGAATTGGGCGGCATGAACCTGTTCTTCGTGCGCAAGGATGGCTCCGTCATCACGCCGCCGCTTACCGGCACAATCCTCCCCGGCATCACCCGCCACAGCCTCATCGAAATGCTGCGCGAAGAAGGCCTCGAAGTGCGCGAGGAACCCTATTCCATAGACCAATGGCGCGAGGAAGCAGAAAGCGGGGAGCTTCTAGAAACCCTCGCCTGCGGCACAGCCGCCGTGGTGACGCCGGTGGGCACAGTCACATCGCCAGACGGAGAATTCACCATCGGCACAGGCGGCATCGGCCAAATGGCAATGAAAATGCGCGAGAAGCTGGTGGGCATTCAAAACGGCGCGATTGAGGACAAGCACGGCTGGGTGATGCGGGTTTAGATGAGCCCAGACCCAGCTAAACCAGCAATTTGGAGGAGGCCCTTCTTCGCTTCGGCCCTAGGCTTCGCGATTTTTTGAGTCCTCATCTGGCTGGGATTGGATTGGGTGGCGACTGTTCGAAATAGCCCACATCAAATTGTGAATGGCACAATCACTTCGATTAATCTCGTTCCCTCAAACAGTGGGACAAGTTATCGGATTGGTGTGACCGTGGATGGCTATGGAAGTACCCAGCTGTCAGCGGGCCTGCAGGTCGCAAAACACTGTAGTGTTGGCCAATCTATTGAGCTCGAACGCCGCGGAGTTGCCTACAGTTGGACTGCGAAAGGTTTTCGACAAGAGGACTGACCCCATCCAAGTCGCCGCGCTCCATCGCTTTACGCCCTTCAACGATCACGAAGCAGTTGTAGCTCCTAAAGAGAAATGCGGGTTCGGCTTGGAGGTGGACACTGCGCTTACGCCCCATTAGCGAAAGTTTCACTCTCTTAACCCCCGTCATCCCAGCGAAAGCTGGGATCGCTCTCGTCAAGCTCTAGTCTGGCATGATGAGCGGTTGGGTCTATATCATGACAAACAAGCCCAACGGCGTGCTTTACATAGGCGTGACGGCGGATTTGGCGGCTCGCGTCTTGCAACACAAATCGGGCAAGGGGTCGGAGTTTTGCCGTCGCTATGGAGTTGACCGGTTGGTTTATGCAGAGGAAATGCCTTCGATCGAAGACGCGATTGCTCGCGAAAAAGCCATGAAAGCTTGGAAGCGTGCGTGGAAGATTGAACTTATCTTTGCGCAAAACCCTCCATGGCGCGATCTGTTTGACCAGATACTTTGACCGATAGCGATCCCAGCTTTCGCTGAGATGACGAATTTGGGGCATCACGTATTTCGGTGACCGGGTGACAGTGCACCTTTGCGATTTCACACCCGTCCCTCAACCCTTGTCGAGACACCCGCTTACAAGCTAAACGCCCAGCCAATGTCAGACACGCAATCACCCATCCAAGTAGCCGCCCTCTACCGCTTTACGCCCTTCGACGATCACGAAGCGCTAAAGGCTCCGCTTGAGGCCACTTGCGCTGAGGCGGGGACCAAGGGCACCATTCTCCTCGCGCATGAGGGGATTAATGGCACTATTGCAGGATCACCCGAAGGGGTTGCAAAAGTGCTCGATCACATTCGCGCCCTGCCCGATTGCGCACCCACTGATGTCAAATTCTCTCATGCGGATGAAATGCCGTTTAACCGCATGAAAGTGCGGCTGAAGCGCGAGATTGTGACTATGGGGGAGCCGGGCGTGGACCCTCGGGAAAGTGTGGGCCGCTATGTTGATCCGCATGATTGGAACACGCTGATTGCTGATCCTGACACCGTGGTGATCGACACGCGCAATGATTATGAGGTCGCGATCGGCACATTCGAAGGCGCTATTGACCCCAAGACGCCCAGCTTTCGCGATTTTCCCACGTGGTTTCGCGAGAACCGCGAAGATTTGCTCGAGGGTAAAAAGAAAGTCGCGATGTTCTGCACCGGCGGGATCAGGTGCGAGAAATCGACCAGTTTCCTGCGGCAAGAAGGCATCGAGGATGTGTTTCATTTGAAAGGCGGCATTCTGCGCTATCTCGAAACGGTGCCAAAAGAAGAAAGCAAATGGGACGGGGAATGCTTCGTTTTTGACCAGCGCGTCTCTGTGAAACACGGGCTGGAAGTGGGATCATACGGCCAGTGCTTTGCCTGCCGAATGCCTTTGAGCGCGCAAGAGATGCAAAGCCCGGATTACGTCCCCGGCATCAGCTGCCCGCATTGCATCGACCAGCGCAATGAAGAACAACGCGCCCGCTATGCCGAACGGCAAAAACAGCAGCAGCTCGCCAAAAAGCGGGGCGAGGCGCATGTGGGCGCCTCGGTTGAACAAAAGCTCAATCGCAGCGTCCCATTTCCCGATGGCGGAGGGTGGGAGGCAAACTTTCCCGGCGGCGTTCTGGCGGACCATGACGAGGAGAAATGAGCGCGCACCCGATCCTCTATTCCTTCCGCCGCTGCCCCTATGCAATGCGCGCGCGCATGGCCTTATGGCAGGCTGGCATTGCGGTGGAACTGCGCGAGGTAAAGCTTGCGAACAAACCGCCCGAACTCATCAAAGCCTCACCCAAAGCGACCGTGCCCGTGTTGGTGCTGGACGATGGCACGGTGGTGGATGAAAGCATCGCCGTAATGCGCTGGGCCTTGGGGCAAAGCGATCCTGATGATTGGCTGTCAGGCGATGACAGGGGGCTGATCGATCAAAATGATGGACCGTTCAAACATCGTCTAGACCGGTATAAATACCCAAGCCGGTATCCGGATGAAAATGGCGGCGATGAGGACGCCTTTCGGATGAATCACCGCGAGCAAGGCCTTGCGATCTTGCAGTCACTTGATGCGCGGCTTTCCGATGCTGGGCAGCTTTCAGGCGAGTGCCCCACCCTTGCCGATATCGCGCTGTTTCCGTTTATCAGGCAATTTGCGAACACGGATCGGGCATGGTTCGATGCGCAGGACTTGCCGCATTTACAGAAATGGCTGGAAACGCATCTCGCCTCCGACCTGTTCAAAGCGATCATGCCCAAGTTCACACCATGGAAAGCTGGCGATCACACACTGCACTTCGGCCCGCACATATGAAGGTTTACAAAGTGCTTTTTCTTACAGAGTAAGTTTACGAAAGCAGACTGTACCTTAGCATCCATTCTAAACATTTGTTTACCCTGTCATGCTACGCAAAAATCATGGAAACGTTTGCACCATCCTTTTCTGTTTCTCGTATAGAACAATACGGCGAGATACACTTTCGGGCCAGCGGATTTTGGACGTTGGACACCATGGTCGATTTCCAGCGCGAAATGATTGCCCAAGCGAAGCCGTTGATCGAGAATGGCATGAAAATCCGATCACTCGGCGATCTCAGAGGCTTTGTTGCACAGAGCAAGGACGTCTCCGACGCGATCCGCACACTGGTCGTGGAATCAGAGAAACTGGGGACTGTACGCAGCGCGGTCGTTTTCGATAGTATGCTGGTAAAAATGCAGTATGCGCGGCTGCACGAAACGCTTGAGCTTGAAACTTTCGATAACAAAGCCGACGCGCTGGCTTGGCTTCGCCGACCACTTTAAAACAGCACCTCTGCGTGCTTTAAAAGGGCAAGTCTTCACGCAATTGGTTTACCCACACATCGGCAACAGCATCCGATGGTGCGCGCCAATCGCCTCTTGGGGATAGCGCCCCTTGCGAAGACACTTTTGGCCCATTGGGCAGTGCGCTGCGTTTGAATTGCGAAAAGCCGAAGAAACGCTTTGCGAATTTCTCCAGCCAATCGGCGATCTCGTCCAAGGTGTATTCGTTTTTGCGACTGTCTGGAAAGCCTTCGGGCCAACCGCCGACCTTCGCATCTTTCCACGCATGCCAAGCAAGGAACGCGATTTTCGAAGGACGTTGACCATATCGAATGGTGTGATGCAGGAAAAAATCGTTGAGCTCGTACGGTCCGATATGCGCCTCAGTATCCTGGATCGCGCCTTCATCGCTCGGCGGGACCAGTTCGGGCGAAATCACCGTGTCATACACCGCCATCAGGATATCACCGCAGGCATCAGAGAATTGCTTGGTCTCAGCTGTCCAGCGGATCAGGTAACGGATCAGTGTTTTGGGAACGCCCGAATTGACGCCGTAATGGCTCATATGATCGCCCACGCCATAGGTGCACCAGCCAAGCGCCAGTTCGCTCAAATCTCCAGTGCCCACGACAAAGCCGGAATGCTGGCCTGCAAGGCGGAACAGATAATCGGTGCGAAGGCCTGCCTGAACGTTCTCAAACGTCACGTCATATTGCGGCTCACCATCTGCAAACGGGTGCTTCATATCCTGAAGCATCCGCTTTGCGGCCGGTTTGATGTCGATCTCTTCCGCCGTAATGCCGAACGCGTCCATTAGCTTCCAAGCGTTGGATTTTGTGCCATCAGAGGTCGCAAAGCCGGGCATAGTGTAGCCGCGAATTGTGGTGCGCGGCAGGCCCAAACGGTCGCACGCTTTGGCCGCCACGATCAGAGCATGCGTGCTGTCCAGCCCGCCTGAAATGCCGATGACAAGGCTCTTTGCATGCGTCGCCTCAATCCGGCGCATCAATGCATCCACCTGGATGTTGAAGGCTTCGTAGCAATCTTCATCGAGAGTTTTGGCGTTATTGGGCACGAACGGAAAGCGGCGCACAGGGCGGATTAGGCCGAGATCTTTGTATGCCGGGTCCTCTTCCCATTCAGGAGAGGCGCCTTTGTGTTCAAATTCAGCCACGCGGTATGTGTCTTCAGGCCGTCCAGCGGCCTCGGAAGCGTCTGCAAAGGTTTGATTGCGCATGCGTTCTGCTGCGATCCGGTCCAGATCCACATCGACAACGCACAGTTCCGGCTCTCGGTCGAAGCGCTCGCTTTCAGCAAGCAATTCGCCCATCTCATAAATCACGCCCTGCCCGTCCCATGATAGATCGGTCGTGCTTTCCCCGTGCCCGCTGGCGGAATAGACATAGGCGCAGATCGAGCGCGCACTCATCGAACGGCAATGCAAGTGCCTGTCATCTGCACGGCCAATTGTGATGGGCGAGGCAGAAAGATTACACAGAATATTCGCGCCAGCCAAAGCTGCCATCGTGCCCGGGGGATTGGGAGCCCAGAAATCCTCACAAATCTCCACGCCAAAGGTGAAACCCGAAATGTTGCTCGCCGCAAACACTTGATCAGTGCCAAATGGCACGTCTTCATCGCCGATTTTGATCCAGGCATCGGTAATGCCGCGGCCATGAGCGAAATGGCGTTTTTCATAAAATTCGCGGTAATTGGGCAGATAGCTTTTGGGGATCACACCCAGAATAGCGCCGTCTGCAATCACAATCGCGCAATTGTAAACCGCGCTACCCCGGCGCAAAGGCGCGCCAATGACGAGCACAGGCGTCAATCCCTCGCACGCTTCGACAATATCAAGCACCGCATTTTCTGCTGCTACCAGCAAAGCGTGTTGCAGCAACAGATCATCAATCGCGTAAGCCGTTACGCACAGCTCTGGATAGACCAGCAGATCGACATTTTGATCATGCGCTTTTGTCGCCTCAGCAATGATGCTTTGCGTGTTAAAGCCTATATCAGCCGGTCGGATGCACGGCGTCGAGGTCGCAACCCGGACAAGGCCTTGCTCGTGAATGTCATAAAAGGGATGCGTTTTTGCGCTCATATTCTGCGCCTTTAGCGGCAATTGGTTAAAGTGCCTAGCGCCGCCAAGAAGCTTGCAAGATAGCTCTGCTTTGCGCGGCATAAGCGATTGCTTGCAATGATCGGCTTGCGCTTGATGCGGTGAGCGGCCACTTGAACCTTCAACAAAGGGTGTCACCCTGCAAAAAAAAGGAGCAATCCATGGCCGATCCCACTTACACCCCGCCGGAAGTCTGGACTTACGATTCTGAAAACGGTGGCCGGTTTGCCAGCATCAATCGCCCCACTGCTGGTGCGCGCGAAGACAAAGCGCTTCCCAAAGGCGACAATCCTTTCCAACTGCATTCACTCGCGACGCCCAATGGTGTGAAAGCAACCATCATGCTCGAAGAATTGCTCGAAGCGGGCCACACAGGCGCGGAATACGACGCCTACACTGTGAACATTGGTGACGGCGAGCAATTCACCAGCGGCTTTGTTGGGATCAATCCCAATTCCAAAATCCCCGCAATGATCGACAATTCAGGCGACGCACCAATCCGCGTGTTCGAATCGGGTGCAATTCTCGTGTACCTGGCGGAAAAGTTTGGCGAATTCCTACCTACCGATCCTGCTGCTCGCGCTGAGACGCTTTCCTGGACTTTCTGGCAAGTCGCGAGCGGTCCTTTCATCGGCGGCGGATTTGGTCATTTCTACGCCTATGCGCCAGAGAAATACGAATATCCGATCAACCGCTATGCGATGGAAACCAAGCGGATTTTCGATGTGGCTGATCAGCGATTGGCAGAAAGCCGTTTCCTCGCAGGTGATGAATACACCATCGCAGATATCGCCAATTTCCCTTGGCTTGCGCCGTTCGTATTCGGCCAAATCTATAACGAGGCGAAAACCTTCCTTTCCATCGACGAATACAAAAACGTCGCGCGCTGGGTTCACGAAATCGCCGCGCGTCCGGCGGTAAAGCGCGGGCGGATCGTCAATAGGGTTTGGGGCGATGAAGATACGCAACTGCGTGAACGCCATTCCGCAGCGGACTTTGAAGGCAAGAAACTGGATTGATCTGGAAACTTCACGGGTTGTGAGGAGGTTTCCCCTTCACATATGAAAAAGGCGCGTTATATGACGCGCTTCTGCTGGGGCGTCGCCAAGTGGTAAGGCACCGCTTTTTGGTAGCGGCATTCGCAGGTTCGATCCCTGCCGCCCCAGCCAGATTTTCTTGATATATCTGTTTTTCGCACGCCCATCCGGGCGCGCGTCCTCGCTAGATGTGCAGCACAGCTGCACCCGCTGCGGGCGGGCGGGCGCCCTATGACTGCCGTGATCCAGACCGCCCCATTGCAGTGTATCCGCTTCCGTCATTACGAGGAGGCGTAGCGACGCGGCAATCCAGATCGCGGCGCCCAAAGTTGTCTCACAAATAGCCCCCTGGATTGCTTCGCCTTCGGCTCGCAATGACGAGGGGTGCGTTACACCTTCACATTTACATGCTCAAACGGGCAGTGCCTGCATTTTGAGCCGCAGCACGTGCCGCGCTTCTCATGGGCGAGCCGAGTGAACACCATGTATCCCGTTTCCGGATCGATATAGCTTTTTTCACCCCGCGCACAGGCGGCATCGTGGATGGCTTGGTAGGCGGGTTGCGACATAGTGCGTGCCTAAAGCCGCACTGCGGCGTCAAATCAAGGCTTAAGGCTTACCCGACATCGCAATGCACTGCCCCGTAATCCATTCAGAGGCTGGCGCGACGAGATACAGCACCAGACCTGCAATATCGCGCGGTGTGCCAAGGCGACCTGCGGGCAGTTGCAATTGTTCAAGCAACGGACCGAAATCCTCATCCGACATGTTCAGCGCTTTCTTCACTGTGTCAGTCGGCACGAACCCAGGCATTATCGTGTTCACACGCGTTTTTGGCCCCAGCTCCATCGACAAAGTCTTGGTCAACATATTCACGCCCGCTTTTGCGGCTGAATAGTGCGCGCTGCCAGGGAATGGTTCGAGGCCTGCAAGCGAGGAGATGTTCACCATCGCGCTGCCTTCCCCCAGATGCGGCACGGCGGCTTGCACGCTGTAGAACACTGAGGAAAGGTTCACGCCAAGCGTCTTATCCCATTCTGCTGGGTCCAGCTCAGCCAAAGGCGCGGAAACCAGCGATCCCCCGGCATTGTTCACCCAGATATCAAGCCGTCCAAATTCTTCCATCGCGCGGGCGGCCAGCGCCAGCATATCACCACGGGTCGATACATCGGTTTTCTGTGTAATGGCGCGGGCTTGATTGGGCGCGTCGTTGATGATTTTCGCGGTATGCTCAATCTGATCGGTTGATCGCGCTGCGCACACCACATTCGCGCCCGCTTCTGCAAGGAGCGTCGCGATCCCCTCACCTATTCCGCGCCCTGCGCCTGTCACAACGGCAGTTTTGCCTGTGAGGTCGAACAAGTCTTGCATGGGCTCTCTCCGTGTCAATGTTCCGGAGAGAGTGAGGCGAACAAGCGCCCGCGTCCACTAACCCTTATGAGGACACGAGCACTTTGGCTGCGAGCGCTTTGCCAGACAAAAACGCCCCCTCAACGCGCGGGGAATGAAGGTAATCGCCCGCAATTCCGATATGCGCCTTTGCGTCATAGCGTGCCGGTTCGCCCGTGGCAGCGGCAGGCATAGCGTAAAGCCAGCGATGCGCGACGCAGTGGATTGGGGCGACAGGCGGTGTGCCGGTTTGATCAAAGAAAACGCCAAGCAGATGCTGCGCGGCATCCTCCTTGGCCATATCTAAGATTTCGCGCGATTTTTGAGGGCTGGTGTGCAGAACCCATGTCTCTCCCCCTACCCTTTCAGGCTTGGCTGAATTGCGCGCAGCCCAGCTGATCGGAGCATCGGCATCGCGAAGCCCATCCGCTTCAATCCCCAGTTTCTCTGAAAAGGCGGCCATCACGGCCCAACATGGCTCTGAAACGACAGATGCCGGGATCGCTGCGAGATCGGGCGCAATAGGCTCAAGCAAGACGCTTGCCTGCTCTGCTGGAATGCAGACAAGGACGGTGCGTGCTTCAAAGCTCTCTGCGTGTGTTTCCACGCGCCAGCCGGCCTGTGTGCGCGAAAGCGTTTCAGCCCGCACGCCCCAGCGCACATCCAATTTTTGCGCCATCGCGCGAATCGGGCCGTTCATGCCTGGAGTTCCAACCCAAGCGATATCGCCGCCTGCCTTTTCTGCCGCTTGCCAGCGCGCCACCACGCCTTGCGCTTCCCACTCACTGACTTGCGCTGCAAAGCCTGCATCGCGCGCGGTGAGGAATTGCGCGCCGTGATCAAAGCTTACGGATTCGCCCGCAATCTCAGCGCGTCGTGCCGCCATGCGCCCGCCAGGCCCGCGCCCTTTATCGAGCACGGTGACTTGGTGCCCCGCCCGCGCCAATTCGCCCGCGCAAGAAAGCCCCGCCATTCCGGCGCCGATAATCAGGATGTCATTCATAGCCGCTCACCTAGAGCGCACTTGGCCCACGTCAAGGAGCGCTGCGATTGGGCCGCGCTTCTGCCAGGATGAGGGAAAACCGCCCTTTGCTGTCAAGCCAGCGTTTCTGCGGCTCCCATCCACCTGCAAGCAGAAGCATATTGGCCGTTCGGCGGCTGAATTTGTGGCTGTTCTCAGTGTGGATCGTCTCACCTTCATGCATCACGAAATCTTCACCCGACACCGTAAATCCAATGTCCTTGCCAGCGACCAGATGCATTTCGATCCGCGCATAATCATCGTTCCAGCGCGCTTCGTGAGTGAACAGATCGACAGGGATGTCGCCTTCCAGCTCGCGATTGATCCGGGCAAGCAGGTTGATGTTGAAATCGGCCGTGACGCCTGCTGCATCATCATAAGCTGCGACCAGAACCTCTTCCTCTTTGATGAGATCCATGCCGATCAAAAGCTGCGCGCCAGTGCCCAATGTCTCGCGCATGGAACGCAGCAGATCAACGGCCGTGCGCGCCACCATATTGCCGATGGTAGAGCCGGGGAAAAAGCCGAGTTTTGGCAAATGGGACACCGCATGGGGCAAATGGACCTGACGCATAAAATCAGCCTCAACCGGATGCACAGGCAAGCCGGGAAACTTCGCTGCAAGATCATCCGCTGCCGCGCGCAAAAAATCGCCCGAGATATCAAGAGGGACATACGCAGCAGGGTCAATCGCATCGAGCAGCAAAGGCGTTTTCACAGATGAGCCTGAGCCAAACTCAACCACAGCGCGCCCTGCTCCGATTAGCTGCGCAAACTCTTCTGCCTGATTGGACAATATCTGCGTTTCGGCGCGCGTTGGATAATATTCGGGAAGCTGAGTGATATCCTCAAACAATTGCGACCCGGCATCATCATACAGCCAGCGCGCAGGGATCGCCTTTTGCCCCTGGCTGAGGCCTTTCAGAACATCAGCTCGAAAGGCGGTGTCGACCCCTGCCGCATCGCGCTCGACCAGTTTTAAGCCCTTGTCCAAGACCATTTTAAACGTCCTTTGCCAGCCTGAGACCGGTGAATTGCCAGCGTTGATGCGGATAGAAGAAATTGCGATAGGAAGCGCGCGAATGCCCGCGCACTGTCGCGCAACTTGCGCCTTTTAGCACACACTGACCGCTCATGAATTTGCCATTATATTCGCCAATCGCGCCTGCTGGCGGCTGGAATTTGGGGTATGGCAGATAGGCCGAGCGCGTGAATTGCCAGCAATCGCCGAACAGGCTCTCACCGCCTTGCGGCGCAGGAGCATAGGCGCCGTCTAACTGATTGCCGCCCGATGGATTGTGCGCAGCTGGTCCCTCTTCCTGACCGTGTGCAATCGCTTCCCATTCAAACTCTGTCGGAAGCCTTGCGCCAGCCCATGTGGCGAAAGCATCGGCTTCGAAATATGAGATATGTGTCACCGGCGCATCCGCATCCCGTTTTTGCCATCCCTGATGGGTGAAGGCTTGATCCTCGCGCCAATACAGCGGTGCGTTGACAGTGTTCTCCCGCACCCAAGCCCAGCCATCTGACAGCCAAAGCGAAGCGGTTTTGTATCCGCCATCAGCAACAAACTCAGCCCATTGGCCATTACTCACCAAACGCCGCGACAGCGCAAAAGGTTCTAACAAGACACGGTGGCGTGGTCCTTCATTATCGAACGCAAATCCCTCACCATCATGCCCGATCAGCGCGATGCCGCCGGGATGCTCATGCCAGCCAACCGCGCCTGCGCCTGGCGACATAGCCGCGTCAGGCGATCCTTCGAACATCGCAGGGCCGATAGGGTTCTGATAAAAGCCATGTTTTACATCAGTCAGCAGCAATTCAATGTGCTGCTGTTCATGCGCAATGCCCAATTCGATCAGCGGTGAATGTTTGGGATCCGTCAAAAGCCGCGCCATGGCGTCATCGACCGCATGGCGCCAATGCAGCACTTCAGACAAATCCGGCCTCGACAACATTCCCCTTTTGCCGCGCGCTATGCGTGCTCCCTCTGTTTCGTAATACGAATTGAAAAGAAACGCATAATCGGGATCGAAGGCGGTGTATCCCTCGGCATGCTCACGCAATAGGAATGTCTCCCAAAACCATGTCGTATGCGCCAAATGCCACTTCGCAGGTGAGGCATCTTCCATCGATTGGACCGACGCATCTGCATCGCTCAATCGCCCCGCCAAGCTTTCGGTTAACGACCGCGTCGCAGTGAAACGGCCTGCCAAATGATCGACACTTTCGAGCCGCTTTTCACTGCTCGGCTTACCAAGGGGCACTGGCTCCTCCCGTCGCGAAAAGCCGCCTCCTGCGGAAGCCGATACTCTCGCGTGGTGAACGCTGATGCCTTAGTTGGGAGGTAATTGAAAGCGCCTTTGATGTGACAAGGCGTTGCATTTGCCCGGTTTTCAGCACGACATTGGCCGAACCGGTTGGATTAGGCTGCCATGCACACTTTGTTGCGGCCCGAATTTTTGGCATCATACAAGGCCCGATCGGCGCGGGCGAACAGGGTAAGCGATGTGTCACCTGCCTGCCAATCTGTGTAACCGACACTGATGGTAACTGGCGGTATTTTGCCAACAGAGCTGCCGCGCGCGATTGCCGCGCGCAACCTTTCGGTCATAATCCGAGCGAATTCGCTGCTTGCTCCGGGCACGATCCACACAAATTCCTCTCCGCCCACACGCGCTACCAGATCATGGTCACGCGCCTGTTGGCGGGCGATTTGAGCCACCACTTTCAAAACCTTATCGCCAGCAGGATGGCCATGCCGATCGTTCACCTGCTTAAAGTGATCGATATCGAATACGACCAACACCAAACTTGTCTGGCTGTGCCGAGCACTCAAAATGTGGCGATCAAGTTCCGCCATGGCACGGCGCCTGTTTGCGAGACCCGTAAGCGGATCAGTGTCAGCCAGATCCCGCGCACGGCGAGCTTCTTGAACGGCCGCCTTCCGCGAATATTCAAGCTCCCGCTCGCGCTCTTTTTCATCGGTAACATCACGCAAAACCGCGACCACGCGGCTGACATCCCCATTGTTTCCGCGAAGATTGCAAGCTTCAACGCGGATTGTCCGAGGTTCTCCATCAGCGCCCAGTATATCGAAAGACAAATCAAACGGTTCATTAAGATTGCTGCGGCGTGACACTTTGCCAATGAGATCAACATCATTTGCGTAAAGCAGCGTTTCCGCATCGCCTTCCACAAAGGCCTCATCGTGCTGCACACCAAATAACCGCCGCATGCCAATCGACCACTGCTGCGCACCGCTGGTGGGATCGTATTGCCAAATCCCCAATCCTGAGATTTTTTCAGCCATCCCGATGGTTTGGAGAAGATCGCTCATCCGCTTTGCCCGGCGACGCGCAATGCGAGCAATATTTTGCGTTTCCCGGCGCGCTTTGAAAACAGACAGACAGGCGGCAAATGCGATAAAGCCAAGCGTTATGGCAGCTGCGACAAGTGTCGCAGATCCGGGGGCGAAGAATGCCATGTCGTCCATACCTGAAGGGATAGGATCATGGTATTATACCTATGCGGTCATGGACCTCAGGGACTCTACTTAGTCGAGCAAACGATCACATTCAGCAAGTAAATTAATATCGTTATATCAGAACTTTATGCTGCATCAGCTTCCTGAATACCAATGCTGTCACCAACCTCGCTGTTAAGCGTTTCTGCAATCAAAAACGCCAATTCCAGAGACTGTTCGGCATTCAGACGTGGGTCGCAATGTGTGCGATAGCGGTCACCCAAAGCTTCATCGGTGATCTCAACCGCTCCGCCTGTGCATTCGGTCACGTCCTGCCCGGTCATCTCGATATGGATGCCGCCGGGATGGGTACCTTCTGCACGGTGGACCGCAAAGAAGCTTTTCACTTCTGTCAAAATCCGCTCAAACGGACGTGTTTTAAATCCACTGTCCGATTTGATGACATTGCCATGCATCGGATCGCATGACCACACCACAGGATGTCCTTCGGCTTTGACTGCGCGGGCAAGCCTGGGCAGGCCCTCTTCCACTTTGTCATGGCCAAATCGGCTGATCAGCGTGATCCGCCCTGCCTCACGTTCCGGATTGAGCTGGTCGAGAAGCCGGATCAATGCATCAGGCTCCAGCGAAGGACCGCATTTCATGCCAAGCGGGTTGCCGATGCCGCGCGCGAATTCGATATGCGCGCTGCCGTCAAAGCGAGTGCGATCGCCAATCCATAACATGTGAGCCGATGTGGCGTACCAATCGCCGGTCAGCGAATCTTGCCGTGTCAGTGCTTGCTCATAGGGAAGAAGCAAGCTTTCATGGCTGGTGTAAAAGCTGGTGCCCTGCAATTGCGGGACAGTGCCAGGATCAACGCCGCAGGCTTCCATAAAGTCGAGCGCTTCGCCGATACGGTCTGCCGTGCGGGCAAACTTATCAGTCCAAGGCGTGCGCCCCATAAAATCGAGCGTCCATTGGTGGACTTGCCGCAAATTGGCATAACCGCCGCCCGCAAACGCACGCAGCAAGTTTAGCGTTGATGCCGCCTGCGAATAGGCACGCACCATGCGCATAGGATCATTGCGGCGCTGTTCAGGAGTGAACTCTATCCCATTGATATTATCACCGAAATAACTCGGCAAAGTCATATCGCCGATAGTCTCTGTCGGAGCGGATCGCGGCTTTGCAAATTGGCCAGCCATGCGCCCCACTTTTACGACTGGCCGCTTGCTGGCGAATGTCAGAACAACGGCCATCTGCAACAGAACCCGGAACGTATCGCGGATGTTGTTGGGGTGGAATTCTGCAAAACTCTCAGCGCAATCGCCGCCTTGCAACAAGAACGCTTTTCCATGGGCGACATCAGCCAAGTCAGCTTTCAAAGCCCGCGCCTCGCCTGCAAAGACAAGCGGCGGATACGCCTCCAAAGTGGCTTCCGCTTCGGCCAATTCGGCCGCGTCTTCATACACGGGCAAATGCCGCGCTTCGTGGGCTTTCCAGCTGTCAGGTGTCCATGTTGTCGCCATGGTCTATGCTTTCGCTTTCGTCTGAAATTTTCAATAGTGCGGGCGCGCCGCTACACTTGGTGGGTTCTATATGTAAAGGCTTCCCGCGTTTGGGGATACTTTTATTTCTCAAACACACTAATCGGATTAGCGCCCCGAAACAGCAGCCACGGGCTGAGTGGCGTTTGGTGCTGCCTGAACCAACTCCTTCCCTTCTGGGATCACGGCCAGCCTGAACGGCGTGCGCTGCGCGAAATAGCGATCTGCAAGGAACTGCATAATCCGCGGGCTGGTTTGCGAATAATCCGAAAGCAATGTGCGCAGAAGCGGCACGCGTTGCGGATCAGTGCTGGAGCCTTCGAGATTGTAGAGCCAGAACTGATTGCCAGTGGAGGCGCGCCGGACAAGCTGCGCCAAGGGTTCAGTCACCCGCGTAATCTCGTCTTCTGACGGAGGGTTGGCTGCCAGATCGCTCGCGATTTTCTCGGCTTCCGCAAAGAAGATTGGCACCAGATCGGGTTCCAATTGCGCGATTGCTGTGATCCGTCCGCCGCCCTGAACATCGGTGGGCCATTTCGAAAAGACCTGGGGTGAATAGCTCGCGCCCAGTTTTTCACGCAGGGCCTCCAACAAGCGGTTGTTGAACACTTGCGTCAGGATTTCGAGCTGGCGGGATTCGCGGATTTTCTCCATCCCGCCGCCTGTGGGCCATGAGATGACGGCGGCCGCCTGATTGCCATCGCCGCGGTGATTGAGCACTTGAGGTGCGTTGGTGTCCTGCGCGAAGCCGGGAGTGCGCGCCGCGACACCAGCATCGATCGGCTCACGCGCAGGCAAAGCGCCAAAGGTCGTGCGCAGTTTTTCAACGATGGCATCGCGATCAAATTCGCCAAAGATGAGCACTTCGATATCGCCTTGCTTCAAAAGCGGTTCCCACACTTCGCGGAAGCGTTCTGGCGTGATCGATTGCAGATCATCGGGGCCGGGCGTTGCGAAACGCGCGTCTTTCCCGGTTGAGAAATATTCCAGATCTCGATTGAGGACACCGCTCGGGCTTGTCGCATAGGAATTGTAGGCAAGCTCTCCTGCTGCCTTTGCCCGGATCACCGGATCAGCATCCCAGCGCGGCATGCCAAGCTTGGCTGCAAACAGGTAAAGCTGGTCTGCCACATCATCTGAACGGGTCTGCGCGGTGAATGTGAACACCGCATCATCAATCGAGAAATCAAAGCCAAGCTTGCGCCCTGTCGCAATGCGATCAAGCTCGTTCTGGCCAAGCTCGCCCAGCCCCGAGCCCACCAAAGCCATTTCACCCAGCGGCGCGTAAACGGCATTGCTTTCATCAAAAGCGCGGTATCCAGCACCAAAGCGGACTTTTACAGTCACCCGCCCGGGTTCGGCATTGTTCGCCCACAAAAGCGCCTTTGTGCCATTGGCGAAATTGACTTGCTCAACTTCAAGAATGCCCAGCGGCTCTGTTGAGGCCACTGCACCGGGTGCCCCCACGGCCGGCAATTCATCAAATGAGATGGTTTGGGCTGCAAGACGAGCAGTGCTGTCGCTCTCAATCTCGCGGCCCAAGGCGAGCCTTAAAGAGGCCTGATCAGCCTCTCCCGCGCCGGGCGTGACATAGACGGATCGCAGCACATCGCCTTCAAACAGCTTTTGCGTGCGCTCAAGCACTTCAGCAGGGTTCAATCGCTGCTTCATCCCGCGAAAGACATCGAGCACGGTCTGCGGCGATGCGACCGTCTCACGGATATCGACAGCGTTGACGATATTGTCTGCCAACTCCGATCCGGATTGAACGGACTCTTGTTCAACCTGATTGGCAAAGATCACGTCAAATTCAGCGACTTCGCGGTCAATTTCTTCCTGCGTTGGCGCGCTGGCAATCGCATCTTGAATAACGCCGCGCACATCCAGCAATGCCCGCTCCCAATCCTCGGAAAGAGGGGCAAAGGTTACGAATGTCGCATCAGAGGAACGCGAGATGTCATCTTGGGAAACTTGCGCATAAAGGTACGATCCCCCAGCACGCGCCCGCGTTTCCAGCCGGCGATTGATGATCGCTTGCGCAATCGCATCAAGCAGCAGGCCTTCATTGTAGACGATGGTGTCATCCACTTTGCGCCAAGGACGCATAATCGCATAAGTCAGATTGCGCGGAAGATCTGGTTCCACACCAACGGCAAGTTCCCCAATGGGCTGAGCTGTTTCTGCATTGTCATTGGCAGCAGGCGCAACCGGGTCACCGAACTCAGGTGCAACGCCAGCCTCGCCCGTTCCTTCCCAATCACCAAACCATTGCTCAACCAATCCGGCGAGCACTTCTGCAGGGGCATCGCCAGCGACGACGATCACTGTGTTTTCAGGACGATACCAGCGATCATAAAAAGCTTGCAGCTTCGCGCCGTTTCCAGCTTCCAAGGTCTCGACAGTGCCAATAGGATTGCGCGTTGCGAGACGTTGGCCTGCAAAGAATGTGCGGCGCGATAAATCTGCGACTCGGCCTGATGCGCCCCCTCGTTCGCGTTTTTCTGCAAGCACAATCGGCAATTCAGCGGCAACATTAACATCACTTAGAACAGGTTCCCGGATCATACCCGAAAGCAGTTTGAAGCTCTCTGATAGTTTTGCAGGGTCAATATCGGGAATATCGAGTTTGTACGCGGTGTGCGTTGGGCTCGTTTCAGCATTGGCATCACTGCCAAAGGTCGCGCCCAGCCTTTGCCAAGCGGCAATCGCTTCGGCTTGGCCCAGATATTTGCTCTCACGAAACAGCAAATGTTCAAGCAGGTGCGCATAGCCTTGTTCCTCATCGCGCTCATGCAGGCTTCCTGCATCAATGCGCACACGGATCGAAACCTGCCGCGGTGGCACACCATTGCGGCGAACGGCATAACGCAATCCATTATCCATCTCGCCAAAAAGCCACTTTTCATCCACCGGCACATCGCTGCCACGATAAAGCCAAGGCACTTCGCCATCAGTTTGAAGCGCTTTAGGCTCTGGAATATCGAGCTGGGATGGCTGTGGCTGAGCCTGTTCCTGAGCGTTGGCAGGAACAATCAAAGCGACAGGCGCCGCCAGCAATGCGAGAGCTTGGGCGGCTCGGTTTAGAACATTCATATGCTGTCTATAGAGGCCTTGGGTGTGAAGGGATAGTGAATGCGTTGCTACAGTGCCCAAAATCACACCATTGTCGCGCGGTGATCGGCACCCTAAATACGCTGTCATGTTTATCGAAACCGAAACCACACCGAACCCGTCCAGCCTGAAATTCCTGCCCGGTCGCCCGGTCATGTCGTCAGGAACACGCGAATTCCCCTCTCCCGAAGCGGCTGAGGCAAGCCCGCTAGCACAGGCCATTTTCGACACGGGCGAAGTGGTCAATGTGTTTTACGGCTGGGACTTTGTAACAGTCACCGCTGCACCTGGATCGGATTGGAGCGCATTAAAACCGCAAGTTGTCTCAATCCTACTTGATCACTTCGTATCCGAAGCGCCTCTTTTTGCAGGCGGCAGCGCGGATGGGATCGCAGTTCCTGCCGAAACTGAAATGGTGGTAGAAGATCGCCCCGAAGATGCTGAAACGGTCGCCGCAATTCAGGAGCTGCTTGAAACCCGCGTGCGCCCGGCGGTTGCAGGGGACGGCGGCGATATTGCCTATCGCGGGTTTAAGGACGGCATCGTTTACTTAACGCTGCAAGGCGCGTGTTCCGGGTGCCCATCCAGCACGGCAACTTTGAAGCATGGGATCGAAGGCTTGCTTAAACACTATGTTCCCGAAGTAACCGAGGTGCAGGCCGCGTGAACACCCCCTTCAACCGGCAATTTCACGATGTGCACCTTGGCCCCGATGCACTCGACCAGCTGTTTAAAGAGGCCCGCACTTACAATGACTGGCTGGATAAGCCGGTTTCTGATGAACAATGCACAGCGATTTGGGACCTTACCAAGATGGCGCCCACATCTGCCAATATGCAGCCTGCGCGGATTGTTTGGGCAAAGTCAGATGCAGCCAAAGCAAAGCTTGCCGAATGCGTGATGGAAGGCAACAAAGCCAAAGTGTTGGCAGCCCCTGTCACGGCCATAATTGGGTATGACATAGATTTTCACGAAGAGCTGCCCTGGCTCTTCCCCCACACCGATGCGAAAAGCTGGTTTGATGGCGATGAGGCGGGACGCGAAGAAGGCGCGTTTCGCAATTCCACGCTGCAAGGCGCGTATCTGATGCTTGCCGCCCGCGCGATTGGACTTGATTGTGGTCCGATGTCAGGCTTCGATGCCGATGCTGTAAACGCAGCTTTTTTCAGCGATGAACCGCGCCACCGCGTCAACTTCATTTGCTCGATTGGGTATGGCGATCCGGCAAGTATCTTTGAGCGTTCCCCACGCCCCGATTTTGACAAGTTCAATTCGATTGTCTGACTCGAACTATTCAGACCTCGCTTGATCGAACCTTGCGACAAGAGCCACGCTGAGGCATCGGGCCTATCATTATGCGCGTTCTAGCCATCGAAACCGCCAGTGAGGCATGCTCGGTCGCCCTGTTTGAGGGGAGCGATTGTATTGCGCATGATCATCAGGTGCTGGGCCGCGGTCATGCCGAAGCTTTAGTGCCGATGATTGCAGCTCTGCCGGATAAGGGGCGGGCGGATCGTATTCTGGTCTCTCTTGGCCCGGGCAGTTTTACAGGAGTAAGGATTGGTATCGCAGCCGCGCGAGCGCTGGGCTTTGCCTGGGGAGCAGAAGTTCTAGGGTATCCAACACTGGCGCTGGTTGCCATGCATGGCAAACAGCCCGAACCGAGTGCGGTCACTGTGTGTATGCATGGCGGCCATGGCGAATGGTTCGTCCAGAATTTCTCTGCATCCGGAAATCCCCAATCAGACGCGCGCTCTTTGCGTCCAGATCAGATTGCTACAAAGGATGTTCACCCCATTCTTGTCGGCAATCGCGCAAAGGAATGCTCCGAGCTTTTTCGGGAAGAGAGAGTTGTTCTGGATATGCTTCCTGATGCCCGCAAGGCCCATTTGCTTCACGAAACGAGGCTGACGCGTGATCCAACCCCGATGTATGGGCGCGCGCCTGATGCTGTGCCGCAAAATCGCAAGCAGAACCCTTCGCCGCAAGGAGAGGCAAAAACATGATCACACAGACAGCTTTGGCTGATCGGATCATGCCGGTCATGGAAGCGGCCTTTGACCCAGCCTTTGGCGAAGCGTGGAACAGGCGTCAGATTTCCGATGCACTTAGCATGCCCAGCACTCACGCACTGCTTGTTGATGCGCGCGGGGATACGATTGACCATGATGCAACCGATGGAGAAGCGGCCGGCTTTGTTTTGTCGCGCCATGCAGCCGATGAAGAGGAATTGTTGCTGATCGCGGTGCTACCCCAAGCCAGACGATCAGGATTGGGTGATATTCTCATCAATGCTTTGTTCGAGTCTGCCAAGAATAGGGGAGTTGCCCGCATTTTTCTGGAAATGCGAAGAGGCAATCCAGCAGAGCACTTGTATCGCAAGGCTGGTTTTCAACCCATTGGTGAGCGCTCACAGTATTACCGAATGTCAAATGGCACCAGAATAGATGCAATTACTTTCGGCCGATCACTCTAGTCCTTAAAACTCAGTGTTTTCACCTGATTTCCAACCGGTATCAGCTGAAATTATATTGCAATAAAAAATTCTCTCGTTCATGAAACCGCCCACCGGAAAAATCCGGACAAATTAAAAATGGGGAACTCATGCAAGACTTAGAAATCGAGATGAAAGAGACATTGATAACGCTGACAAGTGATATCGTGGCGGCTCATGTCAGCAATAATGATGTGAGAGTTGGCGATGTGCCAGAACTGATCAGCAGTGTTTATGGCGCTCTTTCACATTTGGGCGAGCCTGAAGTGGAAGAGGAAGCTCCGCCAGAACCGGCCGTGTCGATCAGAGCATCAATCAAACCGGATTATCTGGTGTGCTTGGAAGATGGCAAACGCCTGAAAATGCTCAAGCGTTACCTGCGAACCAATTATGATATGAGCCCCGAGGAATATCGGGCTCGCTGGGGTCTGCCAGCTGATTATCCTATGGTTGCGCCAAACTATGCCGAAAAACGCCGTGATCTTGCCAAAAAGATCGGCCTAGGCCGCAAGCCTGGCAGTGGACGTCGTCGCAAAGCATAATCGTTTTGATAAGGGGGGCGTATGTTTTTTGCAGCGCCCCCCCTTTAATTCTAGTGGCTTGACCAGTGCCGCACCCAATTTCACGCACAAATGCTTTGGGCCTTTGGCTTGAGCGATTGCTCCAGCATGTCTAAGAGCCTTTATGGCTGAAGCGTTGTGTTGAAAAATCAGCGCGTGACCGATGGAGCTTTGAGTTGAGCCAGAAAATCGATCTTGAACAATTGTGCGCCGAAAAAGGTCTGCGCATCACTGAACAGCGCCGCGTTATTGCAAAGGTTCTGTCAGAAAGCGAAGACCATCCCGATGTGGAGCTGCTCCACAGTCGGTCATCGGCGATCGACCCAAAAATTTCCATCGCGACGGTTTACCGCACTGTGCGATTGTTCGAAGAGGCTGGCATTCTTGACCGCCACGATTTTGGCGATGGCCGGTCGCGCTATGAACCCGTTCCAGAAGCGCATCACGATCACTTGATCGATGTGGAAACCGGTAAGGTGGTCGAATTTGTCGACCCCGAAGTTGAGGCGCTTCAGCGTCAAATTGCCGAGAAACTTGGCTATCGGCTCGTTGATCACCGGATGGAATTGTATGGCGTGCGTTTGTCGCGCGAAGATTGAGCCGGGCACAACCATGAAGCCTAAAATTGACAGCATAGCAGCAACCTCAAACGCCGAGGCTAAGGCTTGGCAGCTGCGGGTGTCTGCCGCGCGGGGTGAGCCTACCCCTATCTCGTTTGGCGGATGGGTTCGGCTGTCGCTACGCGTGCTCGCGCTCGCTGTGTTGATGATTGTTTTTGTACCGCTGCACTATGCGTATCGGATATTCGCTTACGGATCGCCCTTTCCCATGCTTTTCCTGCGGTATGCTGCGCGTGTTTCTGGCGCACGGGTCAAAGTGCAAGGGACTCATCTCAAACGCGATGTGTTTTATGTTGCGAACCACGTCTCTTGGCTTGATATCTTATCGCTTGCAGGCGCCAGCGGCACCGCTTTCGTTGCCAAAGCGGAGCTTGAACAATCGCCTCTTGTGGGCTGGCTCGCATCGCTCAATCGCACTGTCTTTGTGAAACGCGAACACCGCATGGGTGTCGCTGAACAGATCAACGCTTTGAAAGAGGCTTTGGCTGACAACTGGTCCGTCACAGTCTTTCCCGAAGGCACCACAACCGATGGCCGTTCCTTGCTTCCTTTCAAAACAAGCATGCTGAGCGTGCTAGAACCGCCGCCGCCCGGCGTTCTGGTTCAGCCTGTCCTGCTCGATTACGGCGAGGTTGCGGAATGGATTGGTTGGATTGGTGATGAAGGCGGTCTCAACAACGCAAAACGCGTGCTGGCTCGCAAGGGCACATTTGAACTGCGAGTGAAGTTTCTGGAACCGTTTAGCCCTGCCGACTTCCGCGGGCGAAAAGCGATAGGCCAGGAGGGTCGCAGGCGCATTGAAGACGCGTTGGTGGAAACACTTGGCGGCCCGCTTCGCACGTTTGAACACGACGTGCCGCCTATCCGGTACGAGGCTCCTTCAGAAACTGTCGCTCCGAAAGTGCCTAGCGATACAGAAGTCTAGAGCCCCGCTCTTACAAGCCAATCGTGGAACAACCGCACGGGCCGCGTTTCCAGCGCTGTTGGTTTGCACACGAACCAATAGCTGTAAGGGCTCTCAACATCTTTCTTCGACAAGTCGGTAAGTCGGGTGTCTGCTGCGCGGCGCAAGTGATCGTCATGCATAATCGCAATCCCCAATCCTTGGGCTGCCGCCTCCAACATAAGCTGACCTGAATCGTAATGATCAATCGCTGAAGGATCCATATCCTCAAGATTGTGCGCCGCTTTCCATGCGACAAAGCTCTCCGGCAGTTCATTGTGGATAAGGAAAGTCTGCTTGGCGAGGCTTTCTGCACTCACAACATCACCGATATTGCGCGCAACATCCTTGGAGCAAATGGCGTGGACCAGATTGTGATCCAGCCTGACCGCATGGAGGCCAGATGCAGGGCCCCTCGACAAGATAATCGCAGCATCCAACGTATCACCCACGCGATCTTCAAGATGCGGTCCGGTGTCGATATCGATGTGCAGCAATGGGTGACGCTTGCGCAGTTCACCCAGGCGCGGGAAAAGGCGCTGACTGCCAAACAAGGGCAAAACGCCAAGGCGCAAACGCAGCAGCGAAATGTTATCCGATTGGCTTTCCACCGCACGAGCAAGAGCTTCCATATGCGGGTTTACCGCTTCGTAGAACGCTTGCCCTTCATCGGTAAGCTGCATCGACTGGCGAGCGCGCGTGAAGAGTTTCTTGCCGACGAATTCTTCTAAATTGGTGATCCGACGCGACAATGCAGACGGGGATAGGCCAATTTCCTCAGCAGCCGCGCGGGCTGAACCCAGGCGGACAGTGCGCATGAACGCTTCGAGTGCGCGCAGAGGGGGTAGACGACGTGACGGCATTTGTGTGCTCCTTCTTCAAAGGAGATACGTATGTCGAGAGCTATGGATGCAAAAAATCGAAGAAAAGTGAAGAAAACTCTCTCGCCCGTGCAATTACTGCAATTCATTCTCATCTGCGGGGGCGTGCAGGCGCAATCGGGTCACGTGCGTTTCATCACCAGCTGTCACCTCAATCCGCCAACCCGATGAATGTTCCACAATACGCCCCACTTCGGGAACCTGCTCTGCCAAAACAAAGGCAAGACCGCCCAAAGTATCAACTGATTCAGTGACTTCAGCAAGGCGCGGGTCAACCATTTCGGCAACATCTTCCAACTCAGCGCGCGCATCGCAATCCCACATTCCCTCGCCGATGGGCACAATCAGGGCCTCGGGGGTTTCGTCATGCTCATCTTCTATTTCGCCGACAATTTCCTCGACCAGATCCTCAATCGTGATGATGCCGTCTGTTCCAGAAAACTCATCAAGCACAATGGCCAAATGCACTCTGCGAGTGCGCATATCTGCCAGCACATCAAGTGCACCGCGTGATTGCGGGACGTAGAGCGGCTGGCGCATAAGGACCGTCCAATCCTTGGGCGGGGTTTTGCCATTTGCAAGGAAAGGAAACACGTCCTTGATATGGATCATCCCAATCACATTATCGAGCGTATCGCGGTAAACTGGGATGCGCGAATGGCCCTGCTGCGAGAATGTCGCGACCAGATCATCCCAGCTTAGCGCTGCATCGACCGCAACAATCTCTCCGCGCGGTACAGCGACATCATCGGCGTCATGATCGGAGAAATGCAGAAGATTGCGCAGCATTTGCCGCTCAACCGGCAACAGATCGCCATTGGCCGCGCCATTGGCATCAACCGGCTGCGTATCGCCGTTTTCACCTTCATGCTCATCAATAGCCTCTTCCAACTGCGCGCGTAGGGAACGATCGCCATCATCGAGCCTTAAAATCTTGCGGAATGCGGAAAAAAACCCGCTGCTACTCTCCGCTTCTCCAGCGGTGGATTGGGAATCGGGCATGGCCCTTTGATACTCTCCTAAATGTCGCGGTCACCATATGGGTCTGGAATACCCATTTTTGCAAGAGCCGTTATCTCCAAAGCCTCCATGGCTTGGGCTTCTTCATCGGAATGGACATGGTCGTAGCCTGCCAGATGCAGCAGACCGTGAATGACGAGGTGAGCTGCGTGGTGTTCAAGCGGGATGCCCTTCTCAGCCGCTTCGTGGGTGCACGTTTCGTAAGCGAGCGCGATGTCACCCAGCATAACCGGCGGGCCATCGACGGGGAGGTCAAGCAATTCTGCGCGGGTGAGCATCGGGAAGCTCAGCACATTGGTAGGCTTGTCACGGTCCCGCCACTCGCGGTTGAGGGTGTGAACTTCGGCATCGGAGGTGAAGAGCACACTGACCGACAGGCGGCAATTGCCGAGCTCGGGAACGACAGCGGACGCAGCCTGCAAAGCATGATCAACGAGCGCTTCCCACTCGCGTCCCTGCCAATCTTCGACGTCGATCTCAAGCTTCATCAAGCCTGCACTAGCTGGAAATGCAGTTTGGAGAAAAGCTTCTTACATGCAAAAACACCCAGCAGCATATGAGCACAGCCAAACCAGCTCAAATTTGCCTCTCGCCTATGCTTTGAATTTCCCTCATATCTCAATGAAGTAAACCGAAATCTGGTTGGTGAAGTGAGTGACTGCCCATGTATCATAAAAGTTTAAAGTTCCACCTGTGGGCCTATAAAGTAATTGGCAAACGCGCATTCGGGCGCCTGATGCTTGCCAGACAAGGTCAGCATGTGCAGGTCAACATCTATGGCCGCGATGTCTATGTGCGCAAAGGAACGCCAGATTTGCTCGCCGCGATGAGCTGTTTCTCTGGCGAATTCAAAGATCTGCGCGGCAAGCTGCCCCAAGCGTTTGACGGCGTAATCGTTGATGCTGGCGGCTATATCGGTACATCGGCAATAGCGATGCGTAACCTTTACCCTAACGCTAAATTGGTGGTGATAGAGCCATCGCGAGAGAACATCACCGTGCTTCGTAAGAATCTCGCCGGGTTTGACAATATAGAGATTGTCTATGGCGCTTTGGTTGGCAAAAGCATCGGTACGATCACATTGAAAAATCGTGGAACAGGCGAATGGGGTTTTACCGCAGTGCACAACCCAGAAGACGTAAGCGAGGCTACACAACTCCACGAAACCCCCGCTTTCACGCTTTCAGAGGTGGTCGAAGATATCGACACAATCGGCATTCTTAAGCTCGATATCGAAGGCGGCGAAGCAGACATTCTGCGCCACGATGCTGCAACGCTTAAACGCATTCCCTTGGTCTTTGCAGAGCTGCATGACCGCATTGTTGAAGGGTGTTCAGACTTATTCTTTGATTTTTCAAAGGACCGCGAAGTTGAACAATTTGGCGGAGAGAAATTTCTCTCCGTTCGAAAGTAGGGTCAAAAGCGCAAGTCCCTACCCCTCATATGCCTCAACAATGCGCCCAACAATCGGGTGGCGCACAACATCAGAAGCCGTAAAGCGGATGGTGCCGAACCCTTCGGTATGCTCCAGTTTCTCCACCGCATCGGCGAGCCCGCTCATCCGATCACCGCCAGGAATATCGACCTGACGCGGGTCTCCGCACACCACCATGCGGCTGTTCTGGCCAAAGCGGGTGAGGAACATCTTCATCTGTTCGCGTGTGGTGTTTTGCGCCTCATCAAGGATCACAAACGCATCGGCCAAAGTGCGCCCGCGCATAAAGGCAATCGGCGCGATTTCAATCTCGCCGCTTTCAATACGGCGCTCCACCTGTTCAGGCGGCATGCAATCATAAAGCGCATCATAAAGGGGGCGCAGATAGGGATCGACTTTGTCTTTCATATCGCCAGGCAGAAAGCCCAGCTTCTCACCCGCTTCCACAGCGGGACGCGACAGGATCAGACGCTGAACGCTGCCCGTCATCAACTGGCTGACAGCTTGGGCAACCGCCAAGTAAGTCTTTCCCGTCCCCGCAGGACCCAGCGCAAAGATAATGTCATCGCGCACCAGGCTGCGCATATAGGTGATTTGCGTCGCAGAGCGCGGCACAATCGTTTTGCGCCGGGTGCGGATCATGATCGGGGGCTCTTCTTTGTCGCCCGATATAATCCCTTCCAATGTGGGCTCATTCGACATGGCGATCAGCGATTCTATCGCGCCAGCATCCAGATCCTGCCCCTGCGCCAGCCGATCATACATGGTGGTAAGCGTTTCGCGGGCTCGGGCGACATTGTCCTCAGCCCCCTCGATCAGCAGCTTATCGCCGCGCGCATGGATCATGACCGAAAGACGGTTTTCAACCTGCACCAAATTTGCATCAAACTGCCCAAACAAAGCACCCAGCAAAGACTGGTTTTCAAAGCTCAGTTCCACCGAAGCTTTCGCTGTTTCGTTCGAATTGATCGGATCAGGAAGAACTGCCGGATCAATTTTGCGTGTCGGTCTGCGGCCCATAGATTCCTTTGTGTTTGGGGTAAGCGCTGATTCGAAAAGGTAAGGGGCTTGCGCGCTAAAGCAATCGCAGAGTGCGCCGGGGCGGTGGAAAGTCACGTTGCCGTAACGGAGAGAGGCGAAACTAGATTAATTCACCCCGCATCGCATTAGGCCCTGCCTCAACCATAGCGACCTCAACCATATCGCCAATTTCTGCCTCACCCTCAAACCAAACACTGGTGAGCCATGGCGCTTTGCCAAGCCATTGGCCTTCGCGTTTGCCTTTGCGTTCGACCAAAACCTTGCAAGTCTTGCCCTCCAACGCATCGTTGAACGCGCGTTGATCGCGGTTTAGGCGGGTTTGCAGGCGGGCGAGGCGATCATCCATCACATCGCGCGGCAATTGATTGTCCATTGTTGCCGCAGGCGTGCCGGGGCGCGGCGAATATTTGAAGCTGAACGCTTGGGAATAGCGAACCTCATCCACCAGCGCCAAAGTGTCTTCAAATTCCGCCTCAGTCTCTCCGGGAAAGCCAACGATGAAATCGCCGGACAGCGCGATATCGGGCCGCGCTTCGCGGAAGCGTTCGAGCAGGCGCAGATAGCTTTCTGCCGTGTGCGCACGGTTCATAGCTTTCAAAACGCGGTTATTGCCCGATTGCACAGGGAGGTGGAGATACGGCATCAATTCAGCCACTTCGCCATGCGCTGCGATCAGGTCATCTTCCATGTCATTGGGATGCGAGGTGGTGTAGCGGATCCGCTCCAACCCATCCAAAGGCGCAAGCGCACGGATCAGCCCGGCAAGACCAACCGCCCTGCCCTTGTCATCCTCGCCTGCCCACGCGTTCACATTTTGGCCCAGCAGCGTAATTTCGCGCGCGCCAGCCGCGATCAGTTTGCGCGCTTCGTCCATCAAATCACTGTAAGGCCGCGATATTTCCGCACCGCGTGTATAGGGGACCACGCAATAGGTGCAAAATTTATCGCACCCTTCCTGTACAGTGAGAAACGCATTGGGCGCTTTGCGTTTGCGAGCCGGAAGCTCGGCAAATTTCGCAATCGCTGGCATATCGGTGTCCGTCGCGCGCTCACCCTTAACCGCCTTGTCGAGCATATCGGGAAGCCGGTGATAGGCTTGCGGACCAACCACCATGGAAACCGCTGGCGCGCGCGCCATAATCTCTTCGCCCTCTGCCTGCGCAACGCAGCCTGCCACCGCAATCATCGGCGCTTTCTTCTGGGTTTTGCCTTTGGTGAGGCGCCCAATATCGGAGTAAATCTTCTCAGCCGCTTTCTCGCGGATGTGGCAGGTGTTGAGCACCACCAAATCCGCATCCTCGCCCTCCGGCGCAGGCGCAAGACCTTCCCCATCAAGCAGTTCGCCCATACGCTCGCCATCATAGACGTTCATCTGGCAGCCGAAGCTCTTGACGCGATACGTCTTAGGCTTTTCGCCGGGAGCGGTTCTGGGTTCTGTCGTCGGTTTCATGATTGCAGGCGCGTGTAGCGGGATGTGCGCGGCTGTTCAATTGCGCTCTTTATCGCTTTTGGGCCTTCGCGCCATATGCACGCATGGCGATACCGGCCCGCGCTGTGTGCCCGGATGCGGTTTGTCGGCGGGGCCGCATTCTACCATTGGTTTTGTGATTGCATTGGCCGCAACGATCTGACCTGCCGCTTCATCTTCATAGGCGGCGATCCAAGTTATGCAGTCGGCCAGTGGGCGGATTTTGTGTTTGTAGAACGTGCCTTTTTGCGGGCTGCAATTGACCGTGAACAGGTCTGCCGCTGGCGCTGCATCGAATTTTCTGAACCGGCGCAGCACTTCGCCGCGTTCGTTAAAGACGGTGCGGCGCATGTCGTTTTGCATGTCTTCGCCGCCGTAAAAAGGCGATGTGTTGAACATGTAAGCGCGCACTTCTGGGTATTTGATCGAGACTTCGGTGGCGAGTGCCCCGCCCAGCGAATGGCCTGTTACGATCCAAGGCACATCGTCGGTGAAACGCGCAGCTTCTGCTTCAAATGTGCGGACCGCGATCTCAATCTGATCGTTGCGCAGCGTGCCGTAGAATATATCGGTCAGCCCGTCGAAGTCCGTCCCGCGAAAGGCGAGGATGCGGGCTTTGGGCACGGTGTCTTGTGGGTTTTCGTATTGCTCAAACAGTTGATAGCCAAAGCCTTTGTCCTCGTATTTTTCGAGGATCGGCAGGCGTTCAATCGGCCTTAGCTTTGAGCCAATGTCGAGAAAAACATCATCATCGCCCGTGTAAGCCTGCGTCGCAGCAATAGCATAGGGGTAAGCCTCAAGCGCCCCCTCCCGCACAAAATCGCACCAACCGCCCGGGTCTAAGCGGCAGGGAGAGCGGGATTGCGAGATGTCGGGGTATGAGGCGCAGGCGGAAAGCAGCAGCGTCATCCCCAAAAGAAAACCCGCTCGCCCTGAGCCTGTCGAAGGGCGAACAAGAAGAAATAGATGCTTCGACAAGCTCAGCATGAACGGGTTGTTTCGTTAGTCATGTACGGCGAACCATTTTGCAAGATTCCTTAGATATCATCACTCTATGGATAAGCTAAACCGGAAAACGAAGCCTTCAATTCCGCCTGAGTGGTGGTTCTTGGGAAACTACATATCTTGGTTCGTTGCCGCGCTTTTATGGTTTTCGATATTCTACTTTCCATTAAAATTAGGAGGTTGGGCATTCGCATTCCCTCCTTGGGTATTTGCGACAATGTACGCAGGTCCGCAAATTGCAGAGGGCAGATCAATCGAGTCTCTTCTCTCAGAGGTGAGACTGATCTGCATCGTCTGGGGAGCTATCTCAGCTGGTGCCGTGATCATTGGCTGTTATCGCAAGAGCCTTCTAATCATTTCGATTGGAGTGCATCACTTCCTGCCAATGATCACCATGGTGCTTTCTGTTTCGATGGCTACCAATTTAACTACCGATAACCTTGTCGAGTGGCTCGTATGAGCCGTGCTACCCAACACTAGCCTTAACAATCTTACCCGGCGCCGCTGGTGGCTCACCCTTTGGCAGAGCGTGGACGTGCTCCATTCCGGAAGTTACTTGGCCCCAGACGGTGTATTGGCCGTCCAGAAACTCCGCATCTTCAAAGCAGATGAAGAACTGGCTGTTTGCGCTATCCGGCATTTGTGAGCGCGCCATGGAGCAGGTGCCTTCGGTGTGGGGTTCTGAGTTAAACTCAGCTTTCAAATCCGGCTTTTCACTGCCGCCCATGCCCGTGCCGGTGGGATCGCCGCCTTGCGCCATAAAGCCTGCGATCACGCGGTGGAACACGACGCCGTCATAGAACCCTTCGCTGGCAAGCTCTGTGATGCGCTCAACGTGGCCGGGGGCCAAATCGGGGCGCAGTTTGATAACAACATCCTTGCTTGTCCCATCACCAGTGTCGAGTGTGAATGTGAGTGTTTCGGCCATTTGGGAATCTCCTGATAAGTTTGGCCGCCCGCCTAACGGTTTTGAATTGCTCTGTCACCCGTCCGGCTTAAGCGGTTGCTTTTCAAACCTGCCCATCTAAACCCGCCCCTATGGTCGATCCTGCCGCCTTGGATGATGAAACCGTCAGCGTGGAAGCGGATGAAGAAGTGCGCCCGGATGACCGGGTCGATGATGAGCGGCACGATGAGGAAAACCGGCTCAAGCCTGAATATGTGAAGACCGTTCGCGATGCTTTGGAAGCGGGCGATAAGGGCGCGGTCTACGACCTTGTGGAACCGCTGCACCCTGCTGACATTGCTGACCTTGTCGAGCTGATTGGCGAGGATGATCGCGAAACATTCGCTGCGGCCATCACCGATTTGATGAGCGCGGATGTGATCGCGGAATTGAACGATCACGTGCGCGAATTGATGATGGAAGCGCTCGCGCCGCAAGATGTTGCAACCATTGCCGAAGAGTTGGAAACCGATGATGCGGTCCAGCTGCTGGAAGATTTGGACGAGGTCGACCAGCGCGCGATCATCGCAGAGCTGGAGCCTGAGACACAGGCCGCGGTGGAAAGCGCGCTTTCTTATCCAGAGGAAACCGCTGGGCGCCTGATGAACCGCCACTTTATGGCGGTGCCAGAGCATTTGAGCGTCGGCGATTTGATCGATTACCTTCGTAAAGAAGGCGATTTGACGCATGATTTCTTTGAAGTTTTCGTGATTGATGCCGCCCATCATCCGGTGGGCACATGCGCATTGAACTGGATCCTCACCGCCCCGCGCTCGGTGGCGCTGACCGATGTGATGAAGCGCGATCAGACCTTGATCCCTGTGACTATGGATCAGGAAGAAGTCGCAAAAATGTTCCAGAAATACGCGCTGATTTCAGCCGCTGTCGTCGATGAAAGCGGGCGATTGGTGGGGCAGATGACTGTGGATGATGTCGTCCATATTATCTCTGAAGAAGCGGGCGAGGATGCGCTGCTTCTTTCAGGCGCAGGCGATGGCGATATCAACGAGCCTATCGCTGAGGCGTATTCGAGCCGCGTGCGCTGGCTAATCGCCAATTTGGGCACAGCGGTTGTGGCCAGTGCGATCATCGCGTTTTTCGGCGGAGCGATTGAGAACCTTGTAGCGCTCGCCGTGCTGATGCCGATTGTCGCGAGCATTGGCGGCAATGCGGGCACTCAAACAATGGCCGTGGCGGTGCGCGCGATTGCGACCAATCAGCTGACCCGCTCCAACACATGGCGGATCGTATGGCGCGAATTGCGCGTGGCTTTGCTGAATGGGGTAACGGTTGCGGTGCTGATCGGGATTGCTGCCGGGCTGATCTATACACCGATGATGGGCGGTGTAATTGCGGCTGCGATGGTCATCAACATCGTCGTCGCAGGCCTTGCAGGCGTGCTGGTGCCAGTGGTGTTTGAACGGCTAGACCAAGACCCGGCGCTGGCGTCATCTGTGTTTGTGACGATGATTACGGATTCAATGGGCTTTTTCGCGTTTTTGGGCCTTGCGGTTGTGAGTGGGATGGTGGCGCTTTAGATCCCCTCCTTTCAAGGAGGGGCAGTGAGACTTGGCGGCTTGCCGCCTAGTCTCAGCGGGGTGGTGCGCGGGTCCTCTCAACTATGTGCGCTCCCGCGAAGGCGGGAGCCTTAGGCAACACGGCGCATCATAGCCCTAGATCCCCGCCTTCGCGGGGAAGCGCTTTTTTTCGGGTCTAGAAACATGAGTAAAGGCCGAGCGCTAAGCTTGTGCCACTCGTCCCAATCCCTAAATTCCACCCATGCCCACTCACCTCACCAAAATCGCTTTCGGTGCGACAAGCTATGCCGATATTGAAAGCTGGTATCGCGGAAACACGCGCAGCCCCTATCTCACGACCAAATACCGCCCGACCAAGTGGGAGGATTGCATTGGCGGCTCGCTCTATTGGATCCACCAGCATTCGATCGTCGCGCGCTCGGTTATCCAAGGGTTTTCACAAGAGGATAGTGGCCGCTGGCTGATCGAGCTTGAGCCCAAACTCATCCGAGTAGACCCCCGCCCCAAACGCGCCCACCAAGGCTGGCGCTACTTAAAAGGCGAACCGCCCCGCGACCTAGCAGAAGGCGAAGATATTGGCGATGCGTTACCGGGAAAAATGGCAGCGAAGCTGGAGCGATTGGGGCTGATTTAGGTCGCCAACAATTGCCGCAAACCGTCATCCCAGCGAAAGCTGGGATCGTTATCGGCAAGGCGCAGCTCTGATGTAAGCGGAAAGCGATCCCAGCTTTCGCTGGGATGACGGGGTTCAAAGATCGGTAGGCGGTATATCCGAGGATATGCAGCCCTATCTGCATACTCCGATAGCGACTCAGCTGATTACGGAACTGGTGTAACCCATAGCTTTCCAGAGTCCATTTCGTAGCCTTTCGTATGGACAGACACGAAAACAAGCACCCCCTTTGCTTGTGCGACAGCCCCGCAGACGGTTTTTGCGATTGGTATTTCGATATTGGTTTTGCCATCACTAGATGAAACCACACCGATTGGAACGCTCATTCCGGTTATAACCGCGCGCACTGAACCATCGTCCTGAAAGCTTAGCTCCTGACTTGCTCCGGGTAGCAAGGCTAGCGCGTTCTCCAGACGTTTCGGATCATCAAATGAGAAGTCCACACCATACGTTAATGTGACGGTGCCTTTCCTACCAGTTTGAAGCATTCGTTTGGCCCAACCACCTGTGGCGGGATTATTAAACCGCTTTTCGCAAGTGCGGGGTTCCGAGGTTCGCTGACTTTCGGACGTGCCGTCGCACCCAGCAAGAACAAGCGGCAGCAAAAGCAAAGAAAAGGTCTTCACTGGGCTTTGATAGCAATAAGTGTATCTGATCTCTTGCTCCATAAAAACTCGAAGACTTGACATTCGCCTCTCACCCCAGCCCCGGCGCCCCAAACCAAACCCACACCGCAACGCTAATCGCTACCACTAGCGCCCCAGCCGCCCGCAGGCCCGGTGCTTTACCGATACCCTCCAACTCGGCGGGCACCATTTTGCCGCCGCTCACCATTGGCGAAATCAGATCGTCCATGCGGATAAAGCCGTAAAAGCCTATCGCGCATAAATGCACCCCCACCATGCCGAATACGACCCAGTAAAACCATTCATGCGTATCGGTGAGGAAATCAGCTGTGCTGATGCTCACCAGATCATTCAAAGGGCCCGTTGCGCCATCAAAAGGATCGCCAGCAAAAAGCCCCATGACCACTTGCGCAAGCATGAGCGATAAGAGAGCGAGCACGGCCAAGGCACCCAGGGGCGAGTGGCCAATCTCGCGTTTTGCGTCCCAGCGTCCGCGCAGGTAATCGAGCACCGCGCCCGGCCCTTTCACAAACTGGCTAAAACGCGCGGTTCGCGTGCCGATAAAGCCCCAAATTATGCGGAACAACAGCACTGCGAGCAGCACATGCCCCAGCCGCAAGTGCCAGCCCCATTCGGAGTTTTCAGCCGTCCACCACATGGCAGGCACCAACAAAGCAAAGCTCCAATGGCAAAGCCGCACGGGCCAATCCCAAATGCTTACCTGATGCGTTTTGCCCGCCATCACAGTGGCAATTCGTTTGCGCTTAGTCTTTCTTCACGCGGAAATTGTCGTGGCAGCCCTTGCAGCTTTTGCCCACTGTGCCGACAGCGGCGGCCACACCTGCTGCATCACCGGCTTCGGCAAGCCTCGCCATTTCAGCGGTGGCATCGACAAGAGCCTGAGCCTTTTGCCCAAACTCCTCAGGCTTTTCCCAAATCGTTGCGAGAGCTTCGGTGTCATAGCCATCATCAATGCTTGTGCCTTCGGGGAACAGACCCTTGGCTGTTTCCGCCCGCGCGCCAATATCTTCCGCCTGGGTTTTGATGAAAGCGAGATCAGGTGTTTCGCCTTCCAATTCTTCGCGGATCGCCTTGAAAGCATCACCAATTTTTTTAAAGTTCTCCTGACGCTCGGTTATGGCAGGCGGTGCATCGCCCGCAGCAGTGCCGTCGCCATCACCCGTGGTGGCCTCTCCGCCGCAAGCAGCAAGCACGGCGATAAAAGGGGTGGCGATCAGAATACGAGTGAATGAAGAATTGGCCATGGGAAACGGACTCCTTAGCGTCAAAGCGTTGGTCGATCCTGCCCCTGATCCCTGAAGCAGCATTCAACGCTTTGCGTACACGAGCAAGGCCGAGTGTCCAAGGGTCTGTTTGTCTTAAGCCTTTGGATTGCGCAGGGCCTGCATCACCAATTGCACATCGTGCTTTGCATCCTGATCGGCAGGCAGGGCATATTGTGCATAGCTTTCCGCCAGTTCATCCATGCGCTCTGCAATTCGAACCGTGTTGTAACCGTGACTGACAACGAAGCGGCGACGGGCGAGGATTTGAGGCAGGATTGTGGCGACATATTCTTCCACATCCATGCCAAATTTCATGAACTGCTCAGGGCCGAGCGGGGTGAAAACCCAGCCGGGAATGATGAGACCCTCATGGACATGGGGCGGCAGATCACCGCGCAGGCTTTCGGTCATACCCAGCACTGCGTGTTTCGCTGCGATGTAAGCGGCGGTTTGCGGGACTGCGCAGAAAAAGCTGTTCTCGCTGCCAGTGTTGTAGATCGCGCTTGGCGTGTTTTGCGCGATGAGGCGTGGGGCAAAGGCCTTGCAGCCATTCCAAATGCCCCAGAAATTGACATCGAAATGCGCGCGCGCTTTCTCAGGGTCAACGTCCCAAAGCTTTCCGCGAACACCGCCTTGGCCTGCATTGTTGATGACAAGATCGACCGTCTCGAACGCTTCAAACGCGGCCTCGGCCATCGTTTCAACTTGGGCAAGGTCGGACACATCGCACGGATGCGCGGTGATCCCATCGAGCGCGCTTGCATCATCGAGAGTTTTACCGGGAAGGTCCGCGACCAAAACTTGCGCGCCCTCACCCACCAATCGCTTGGCAAGCGCCAATCCGATACCGCTAGCGCCGCCCGTTATGACCGCGGTGCGTGGTTCGAAATCGATCATGGCTGCCTCCCTTTTGCGAAAGCCTAACCTTTAGGCGGCAAGGGCACCAGCGCGGGCGTGTTCTTGCGATAACGCTGATAGTCCGGATTATCACCCCAGCGTTCTTTTGCTTGCGCATTCTGGAGGTTCACCCCGCTCACTTTGGTGAGCAGCAAAGTGACGAATAAAGGCGAAATCACTGCCAACCACGAAGTGCCCGACAGCACCGGAATGGTCATCACAAGAATGCCTGTCCAAAGCGTTATCTCGCCAAAGTAATTGGGATGGCGCGACCACTTCCAAAGGCCAACATTGATGAATTTGCCCTTATTGGCAGGGTCTTTTTTGAAAGCGCTTTTCTGGTTGTCTGCGATCACTTCCCAAGCAAAGCCCAAGGCCCAAATCGCAGCGCCCGCCCAAAAGAATATGCCAATTGGTGCGCGTTGTTCAGCCGTGATAGCGACGATCGCGGCAGCGGCTGTGAAAATCACCCAGACCGCTTGCAAGGTCCAAGCGACCAGAAAGCGTGCGGGGCTTACTCTGATCTTCTCAAAACGGGAGTCCGTCCCGCCAGCTGCATGAATGCGCATAAAAAGGAACGACCCCAATCGCAGCGTCCAAATGCCAACCATTGCGGCAATAACCATGGCGCGCAAATCAAGCGCTTCGGACACCCAGCACGCGAACACCATCGTCGTCAGATAGGTCAGCGCACCCACGCTGTCGTAAAACTTGTCGCTTTGCGCAGCGGCAGCTGGAAGGAAAGCGATCCAGTTCACCCCAAACGCGATAAGCGCGCAAAGGAAGGTCAGCGGGTACCCATAAAGCGAGCCACTCACGCCGCCCAAAAACCAAGAGAATGCCAAACCGACAGCGGTCACGATAGCGGCTATGATGATACTTTTCATAATGGCTTCTACGTAGCGAAACCGGGCTAGGACGCAACTACGCGGGACTTCTCCGCCACTCTGCGAAGCGCGTTCACATACACATCCGGTGATTGCGCGCCGGGGATCATGAATTTGTTGTTCACGATCATCGCAGGCACGCCGGTAATGTTGTGATCCCATGCTTGGCGTTCTTCAGCAATCACGCGCGCTTCCAAATCAGGGTCATCCAATGCCGCTTTGGCAGCTTCGCGATGGATGCCGATTTCAGCGGCGATGTCGAGCAGGATATCGCGATCAGACAAGGGCTTGCGGTGATTGAAATGGGCTTTGAACAAAGCGAGTTTCAGCTGCGTTTGCGCATCTGGCCCCAATTGCTCTAGCGCCAGCCCCAAAAGCTTGTGGCAATCGCGCGTGTTCCACATCATCGCAGGTGGCGCTTCGCCCTCCCCTTCGAATGAGAGGGACACGCCCGCTTGCTCTGCGATGGCTTTCATTTGCCCACGCATGGCTGCGCCTTCTTCGGCTGAGCGGCGATATTTGCGCTGCAAATGCGCCTCTTGTTCTTCGCCTTCTGGAGGCATGTCTGGGTTTAGCTCAAAGGGGCGCCAACGAATTTCCGCTTCAATCTCGCCATCCAGTTCGCTGAGCGCTTTACGCAATTGCCCATGTCCGATCACGCACCATGGGCAAACGACGTCGGAGTAAATATCAATGGTGAGTGTATCAGCCATCTGGGGTGTCCTTATTTATCGAGCCACCATGTGATCAAAGTGTGCGCAATTGCAAACGGACGAGGAAAGATCATCAAATCATTGCCCTTTTCCCCTGCAGCGCGCACATCTTCCAACTCCGCACGGCTAAACCACCGCGCATCGTCAAGTTCAGTTTCGTCAATGGTGAGTGCGGGATCATCGGTCTTGGACGTGCAGCCAATCATCAACTGGCTTGGAAATGGCCACGGCTGACTGGCGATATACTCGACGCTGTGAGCGCGCACGCCTGCCTCTTCCCAAATCTCACGGGCAACCGCTTCCTCGATAGTTTCACCCGGTTCGACAAAACCAGCAAGCGCTGAATACATGCGCGGCGGAAACCGCGGTTGTCGGCCAAGCAGAAGCTTGTCTTCATGCTCGACCAACATGATCGTGACAGGGTCGGTACGGGGAAAGTGCTGCGCGCCGCAATTGTCGCAAGACCGCTGCCAGCCGCCTTTCGCAATCTTTGTGGGGGCTCCGCATTGTGCGCAATGTTGGTGGCGCGCGTGCCAATCGCACAGCGAACGCGCCTCGCCATAGATCGCCAGATCATCGGGCTGTAGCAGTTGCATGACCTGCCAACTGCGCGGATCAGCAGGCGCATTCGCTCCGCCTTTGGGAACAGGCGCGAAGTGTGCTTTGTCGTCCAGCAGCCCTAGGAACACCAGCTCTGCATCTTCTGCAACATCAGCCAGATTGCCCCATTCCAACCGGCCCATTTCATCAATAGAAGGAAGAAGGCCATCTAGTTTCAGCACGCGCGCGCGCCAATTCATCAAGCCGCCCAACGCCTCTGGATCAATGCGGATATTGTCCGCCCTGTCCATTGGGGATCCGGCAAATGCTATTGGTGGAGCTTTGCTTCCGATATCGGTGCTGATCGCGTCCATTACGCGGCTTTCTGCGCACGCATAGAGGCCAGATCAGCTTCGAGCGCGGCAAGATACTCCTCTCGCACGGGGTAGGTTTCAGGCGGCATGTATTGCGTCCAGAGCGCCGCGCGCAGGCCAAGGTTGAAATCGACAGCGCCCAAAGTGCCCGCAGCGCCGCCCCAGCCAAATGTGCCATTGACCGAACGGCCACCAGCACCGTGGCCTTCTTTTTCCATCCAGCTTCCTGTCTTATCGACAGTCTCAGGGATCAGATCAGACACGCCCACTCGCACAGCTTCTTCGCCCATAATCCGCTCATTGCCAAGCTTTCCATAGCCCAGCAGCATGCGCAGGAACCGGTCATAGTCTTTGGGGCTGGAGACAAGACCACCGCCGCCCGAGGGCACTTTGGGCTCATCAAGGTAGATCGAATTCGAGCCCGGATCGAGCGGCAACAGATTGCCAGCTAGGATCCCGTAATTGTCAGCGAGGCGACCTTTTTCCGCGGCAGGAACCGTCATAAACGTGCTGTCCATGCCCATCGGCTCGAAAAAACGCGCTTTCAAGAACGCTTCAAATTCCATGCCTGATGCAACTTCAATGACACGGCCAAGCAGGTCGATGCTGCATGAATAGCTCCACTTGGTCGCGGGCTGATAGGTAAGCGGAATGGTTGCAAGCCTATCCGCCCATACTTCAAGGCCGGGGGCTGGAACCGGATTGGGAACACCGGGAATTGGGAAACGCGCAACCCTGCCGCCGACAATGCCATTTTTGACATAGGCATCCAATTGCGGGCCTTTACTGGTGATCGTATAGCCAAGCCCCGCGGTGTGCGTAAGGAGATGCCGAATGGTAATCTCGCGTTCGGCCGGCACTGTGTTTTCCAATGGCCCTTCAGGATCAACCAGCACCTGCATATCTTTGAAGGCCGGGAGCACTTCGGAAAGCGGCATGTCGAGAGTAAGCTTACCCTCTTCAATCAGCATCATGATCGCCATGCCAGTAATCGGTTTGGTCATCGAATAGATCCGATACAGCGTGTTTTCGTCGACCTGTTGGCTGCTGTTAATGCCCAGAGTTCCGCCGCCCACAGTGCGCGCGTGGTCTTCTTGGTTCCAGCCAAAGGTCAGGAACATATTGGCGAGCTTCTTCTCACTCACATACTTGTTCGCCATTGCTGCGACATTGGGCCAGGCTTCGCTTACATCGTGTGCAAACAGTTCGCGCCCGAAAGGCAGGCTCGATAGCGCCGCACCAGCCGTCAGCAAACCGCCAGCGCGAAAAAGAGCGCGGCGGGAAAGGTCAGGACTGGCGGTCAAGTCAGCGAAATTGCGATAAGCCATATGCGGGTCTCTCCTGCAAGAATCTGTGTTGATGAATGCATGGGGAGATTCACATGAAGCGTCAATGAAAGGGTTGCAAAATGCAATCTGGCGGGGCTTTTAACGATGTGTAACCACTTGAAACCGTCGAGTGTATTGCATATATAACACACATGCTTAATCTCATTTCCTGGCTGATTGGCCTTGTTTGCCTCATTCTCGGAATTCCGATGCTGCTTCCCGGTGTAGGATTGCTCTTGTGGCTGCTTTTACCCGTCTCAGTAATCGGGATCGGCATTGGCGCGCTTTCATCGAGCAATAGCGGGCGCAATTTCTGTATCTTGGTGTTCGTTCTGATCGTGCTCAGAATGGCGATAACCGGCGGGACTTTTTAGTCGCTCTCAATCAAGCAACAGCCAGCCTTGCAGCTTTGGCGAACAATGTTGGAAAGCCCGAATTCTCAATATCGTCTACGGGCCACCATATGCCTTCGCCAGAAGGTGTTTCATCAACTAAAGCGCGCTGTACGGACAGTGTGAGATGCGCATGTGTGAAAGTATGGCGCACCGCGCCCAGTTCTTCCCAATCCGCATTTACAGGCGCATTGCCAGAGCCATCTTCTCGCGCACTCCATCCGTCATCGGGAAGTGCGCGCATACCGCCAAGCATGCCTGTCCCGGGCCTTGTCACAAGCCAAACCTCGCGCCCTTTTCCTCCTTCACGCTCAATCCAGAAAGCCTTGCCCTGCCGCTCTGGCTTGGGCTTTTTGGGCGGTTTTACCGGCAGTCTTTCTGGATCGCCTGCCTTCCTGCCTGCGCACGCATCAGACAGCGGACACAGCAGACATTTGGGGGCTTTGGCGGTGCATATATTGGATCCCAAATCCATCATCGCCTGCGCAAAATCACCGGCTCGCGTATCAGGCGTGATTGTCTCGGCGCGCTCTCGGATTGCTTTGCGAGCGGCGGGCAGTGGATCCTCAATAGCAAATAGCCGCGATACCACTCGCTCGACATTGGCATCGACCACCACTGCCCGCTTGCCAAACGCGATCGCGGCGATGGCTGCTGCAGTGTAAGCGCCAAGGCCGGGCAGTTCGCGCAATTCCGACTCTGTCTCAGGAAAGCCGCCCATCGCTGCCACTTCGCGAGCGCATTTCACCAAATTGCGAGCGCGCGAGTAGTATCCCAGCCCTGCCCAAGCGGCCATTACCTCTTTATCCTCAGCCGCTGCCAAGTCTTCGACCGTGGGCCAGATTTCGGTGAATTTCGCAAAGTAAGGCTTCACCGCAGCCACTGTTGTCTGTTGCAGCATGACTTCAGACAGCCATACGCGATAAGGGAATGCAGGCTCTGTCGGTCGAGGCGATCCCGGCGGCACACGCCAAGGCAATGCCCGAGCATGGGCATCATACCAGTGGAGCAGATTGTCAGATATGCTGGCAGTCACACTGCGCCTATGGCATGGCTTTCCGAACGATGGGAAGCGACAGTTCAAAATCATCAACGGGCAAGAAAAGCCCGGCTAAGCGGAAAACCAAAACCGCAAGACAGTATTCCCGCCCGCGCGGTGGCGGTGCGAAGGCTATTGGCGATCTGACCCCCGAAATCGGGCGGACGGCCTTTCGCCGGTTTGGCTTTGTGCAAAGTTCAGTCGTCACGCGTTGGCCTGAAATTGTCGGCCCCCATCATTCCCGCGTTTGCATGCCAGAGGCCATCCGCTTCCCACCCGGAGAACGCGCAGAAGGGATATTGCAGCTCGTCGTCAAACCCGCCCACGCCCCATTGATCCAGCAAGTGACGCATGAAATCATGGAGCGGGTCAATCGCTTTTTTGGCTATAAGGCGGTTGCGAAGGTAAAAATCCGTCAAGGCGAGGTTAAGCCCATTTCTGCTGATAAGCCTGCCAAACCGCCGCCCTCGCTCAAACCCATTCCGATGGAACTGGGTGAAAGCCTGCGCGATATTGGCGATCCGGAACTGCGCACCGTTTTGGAATCGCTAGCGCGCAGCATGGGCGATGGCGAGAATGAGAAAGACAAGTCGTGAATAAATCAATTTTGGGAGCTGCTGGAGCGGTTCTCGCTGTTGCATTGTCTGTCGGCGCTCCTGATGCTTCGGCGCAGTCGCAAAGCGAAGGCGAAGCAAATCAGCTTAACGATCCGCGCAGCGCCTTTATAAACCGCAATAAGCGCAGCTTCCATGCAGATGTCGAGCGAACCGAGCGTGGACATAAGTTAGGCAATGCGGAGGCCGACACAGCACTGATCGAATTCATCAGCTACACATGCGGCCATTGCGCGCAGTTTTCTCGCGAAGCGGATGGCGCGATTGATTTGGCTTTGCTTGCACCAGGCCATATGAGCGCGGAGATTAGGCCAATTATTCGCAATTATGCCGATTTGACCGTTTCTCTATTGGCTCAATGCGGCCCAACCGATGGTTTCAAAGCGCGCCATCAGATCTTTTTTGCAACCCATGACAAATGGATGGCAAAGCTGGCGAACGCCCCCCAATCACAGCAGCAATCATGGGCAAGAGCAGACAAAGCCGCCCGCATCAGCATGGCGAGCGCCATGGGTTTTGACGATTTGATGGTGTCAAAAGGGCTTACCAGAACACAGATAACACAGTGCCTTTCAGACGATGCCACCGCGCAAAAACTGGTCAGTAATTCCAATTCCGATATGAAATCATTTGCTGTCTCAGGCACACCAAGTTTTGCCCTAAACGGAGAGCTGCTTGACGGAGTTCACACTTGGGGAGCGCTTTATCCCGTGTTGTCGCAGCAGTTTGTCCCGGAAAAACAGCCAAACTAAGGTAAAAACACACACCTTTTTGCACAATCACCTGGGTTTACCCCTTGGGAATAGCCCCTCGCCCAGCTATTTTCTGATTTCAAAGATAAGGATTCTCACTGATGGCTTTCACCAAAGCTTCACTTCGCGCTCTGGCATTGGCTGCTCCGCTCGCGCTGGTTCTGGCCGGATGTAATGGTAGCACAGACGATGGTCCGGTTGAAGGCGATCCGATAGAAGCGATCCCTGCGCCCGATGGCGGATCATGGCTCGATACAGTGACTGTTAGCGAGTCTGACGGGTACATAGTCGGCAACCCGGATGCGCCTCTGAAACTTGTCGAATACGCATCACACACATGCGGTGGCTGCGCGATGTTTGCACAGCAAGCCAAGGAAAAGCTCAAAAGTGATTACATTTCTTCGGGCGTGGTCAGTTTTGAACAACGCAATCTGGTCAGGGACCCAATTGATTTGACGATCGCAACGCTGGTCCGCTGCAGTACAAAAGAGAACATGCAGCCTTTGTCGGATGAGGCCTGGAAAGTTCTCAATGAAACTTTCGCCAATGTGCAGGAAAATGGGGCGGCTTATGAGGCATCAAGCTCTCAGCCCTTGGAACAGCGGTTTATCACGATCGCCGAAGCCGCTGGATTGATAGACTTCTTCGCGGCCCGCGGGCTTTCTTCGGATCAGGCGCGAACATGCCTTGCCGACAAAGCCAAGGTCGAAGCGATTGCGGATAATTCCAGTACGCAGGCCGACGAACTGAACATCAACGCAACGCCTACTTTCATCCTTAATGGTCGCACCCTTGATGTGACCAGTTGGGGCGATCTTGAACCCATCCTGCAGCGCGCTGGCGCCCGGTAAATCGTAAAAGGCCAAAAGCAACTTTTATGCAAATCAGCCGCCTCAAGCTCTCTGGATTTAAGAGCTTTGTAGAGCCGGCTGAACTGCGCATTGAGCCCGGGCTTACGGGCGTTGTCGGGCCCAATGGCTGCGGCAAATCGAACCTTTTGGAAGCGATCCGCTGGGTCATGGGGGAAACCTCGGCGAAATCCATGCGATCAGGCGGCATGGAAGATGTGATCTTCGCAGGCACATCAACCCGCCCCGAACGCGCCTTTGCCGAAGTGGTCTTGCATGCAGCCGATGATGACAATGAAGAACTCGTCGTCACTCGCAGGATCGAACGCGGGGCTGGCAGCGCGTATCGCGTCAATGGGCAGGATGTTCGCGCGAAAGATGTCGCGCTGACTTTTGCCGATGCGGCGACCGGCGCACACTCCCCCGCTCTCGTCAGCCAAGGCAAGATCGCACAAGTCATCGCAGCCAAACCGGCTGAACGCCGCCAAATGCTCGAAGAGGCTGCCGGTATTTCTGGCCTCCACGTTCGTCGCAAGGATGCAGAAAGCAAACTGCGTTCAACCGAAGCCAATTTGGCTAGGCTTGAAGATTTGATGGCTGGTCTCGACAGTCAGATGAACTCCCTGCGGCGTCAGGCTAAACAGGCTGAGCGCTACAAGGTGCTGACAACGCAGATTCAAACCGCTGAGGCGCGGTTGCTATTCGCCCGCTGGCGCGAAGCTGCGCATGCCGCCAAAGAAGCGCGCGATGCAGCAGAAGGTGCTGATACGCGGGTTGCGGAGGCGCAAAAGGCTGTGGATGCTGCACAGGCCGACCAAACCCGGCTTGCGATTGCCTTGTCCGAAGCGCGCGAAACCCTGATTGACCGGCGCGATGATGCAAGCGCGCATGGACATAGGATGGCCGCTCTCACAGAAAAGCTGGAGGCGGCACAAACTCGCCTTGCAGATCTGGAGCGGCAGAAGACACGGCTTGAAGAAGACCGAGAGGCCGCCGATCGGCTGACGGCAGATGCAGCCGGTGCGCTTAAGAAACTCGGCGAAGACACAGATGCCAGCGCACGGGCTGTCGAGGAAAATGAGAGAGCGCGGCCCTCGCTCAGCGCGAAATCTGAAGACGCTGACCGCGCGAGCCGAGCTGCTGAATTGGCACTCGCCAAAGCCACTGCCGACCATGCAGGCGTGGAGGCGGAATGGCGCGTTGCAGAAGCTGCGATTACGCAGGCTGAACGGCGGTTGGAACGCTTGAGAGCCGATGAAGCCCGTATCGCCGAGGCACGCTCATCCCTTGCCAGCGAAGAAGAGAGCGAGGCTGCGATGATCACAGCGCGCGAAGCAGCAGATGAAGCGTCAGCCGAATTGACCCGGTTACGTGGCAGGCTAGAGGATGCGCAAACCCGCAAGTCTGCACTGCAAGAAGCACGCGATAAAGCCGCAACCGAACTCGCCAGCGCGAAAGCAGAGCTTGCCGGCGTTGAACGCGAATACAACGCGCTGGTCCGTGACCGCGACGCGCGCGCAAAAGCCGCCAAGAACCGTGAAGGGTTAGCTTCAGCGCTCGACAAAGTCAGCGTTGCCCCGGGCTATGAACGCGCACTCGCTGCAGTGTTAGGCCGCGACGGCAAATCGCCTTTGGGCAAACCCCAAACCGAACAAGATGGGCGGTTCTGGACTGGCTCGATAGCACCCTCGCCCGTTCCCGAAAGCCTGCTTGATCATATCACCAATTGCCCAGAAGAATTGCGCGCTCGTCTTGCGTTGGTTCATTGCGCTGAAAAAGATGATGGACGTGTGCTTTCCCCTGGTGAATGGCTTGTCACAATGGCAGGCCAGTTGCGCCGTTGGGATGGTTTTATCGCTCGTGGAGAAGGTTCTGCTGAAGCGGCGAAGTTGGAAGCTGCGAACCGGTTGGCTGACCTTGAAAAAATCCTTCCAGGCCTCCAATCTGCCGCTGCCAATGCGGAAAAGGCCGAGGCATCCAGCCGTGAGGATCTAAAAGCGCTCCAAGCCGACTTGATCGCACAAGAGCGCAGCATTGCCGGTGCGGTTGAGGCCGAAAGGCATGCTCTACTCAGCCTAGACCGGGCTGAGGCCGGACGCGATCGCAATGCAGCGCGCCTTACTGAACTTGCACAATCCGCTGAAGAATTATTAAACCAATTGGCCGCTGCGACCCAAGAACAAACAGAAGCCCAGGAAAAGCGTGCCGCCCTACCGGCACCCGATACAGGTAGCGCAACTTTGGAAGCAGCACAGGCCAAGAATGACGCTGCGCGTATGGCAGTGCAATCAGCAATGGCCGAACTCGCCTCGCATGATCAGGCCTTGGCCGTAGCGCGTGAGCGGTTGACCGCGCAGAAAACTGAGCAGTCGAACTGGGAAAAACGCTCTGGCGAAGCTGCCATGCGCGTTGCAGAGGCGGGCCGGCGGCTCGAAGAGATCGAGGAAGAACGCAGCGTCGTTGCGGCAAAGCCTCAATCGCTGATTGCCGAAATCGAACAGGGCGATGCTGTTCGCGAAAAGCTAACGCGCGAGTTGGCAGAAGCGCAAGAAGCGATGGATGCCTGCCAATCTGCTGCCTCCAATGCTGACACTGCGCTCGCTGCTACCAATGAAACACTGGTCCAAGCCCGTGAGGGCCGTGCTACACTTGCCGCGCGAGCAGAAGGCCAAGAGGCGCGTCGCAGCGAAATGGCACGCATTTCTGGTGAGCGGTTCGGATGCCCTCCACCGATGCTTTGCGAAAATCACGAGTTTCAAGAAGCTGACATCAAAGGGGCCTCCGAAGAATCAGCTGAACTTGAGCGCCTGAATGCCAGTCGCGAGCGGATCGGCCCTGTTAACCTGGTCGCCGCCGAGGAACTTGCGAAGATTGAAGAAGAGCACGGCACAAATTCTAGTGAGCAAGCAGAACTTGCTGAAGCGGTAAACCGGCTGCGCGGTTCAATTGGCAACCTCAACCGCGAAGGCCGCGAACGGTTGCGCGCTGCATTTGAGGAAGTGGATGGGCATTTCCGCGTCCTGTTCACACGGCTTTTCCAAGGTGGGCAAGCGCATCTGGCGCTGGTGGACAGCGATGATCCACTGGAAGCCGGTCTTGAAATCTACGCGCAACCGCCCGGCAAACGATTGCAGTCCTTGTCACTTCTTTCAGGCGGGGAGCAGGCGCTGACGGCCACCGCTCTGATCTTTGCACTGTTCCTCACGAACCCTGCGCCGATCTGCGTGCTTGATGAGGTTGATGCCCCACTTGATGATGCCAATGTCGAACGGTTCTGTGACCTGCTCGATTCCATGGTCCGTACAACCCAGACCCGCTATCTCATCGTCACTCATAACGCCGTCACTATGAGCCGAATGCATCGCTTGTTCGGAGTGACTATGGCAGAAAAAGGTGTTTCGCGTTTGGTTAGTGTTGATCTGGGGGAAGCAGAATTGATGGCCGCGGAGTAACTTCGCACCCGACTGAGAGCCCTTATGCGTCTAGCGCTTTGTCCAGTCGGTCACGAATACCTCTTAGTTGCTCCAGCATTTCCGCCTTGCTTCGCTTTGACCCATCGTCATCGCTCGCACGGCGCAAGTCGGTAGCAGCCCGACGATCGCTTGACCTGCGATCGTCCGCCCGGCGGTCAAATTCTGATTTACCGCCAGCGCGCAAGACAGCCTCAGCGCCTTTGAGAGTGTAGCCTTCTTCATTGACCAATCGATTGATCGTCTCGACCAGTTCCACATCAGACGGCCGGTAGTACCGACGTCCGCCGCTGCGCTTTAGCGGCTTGAGCAGTGAAAACTGCTGCTCCCAATACCGAAGGACGTGAGATTTTATGCCAAGCGCTTCGCCCACCTCGCCAATAGTGCGAAGTGCGCCCTCATCCTTACCATCTTCGAATTCTGCCATGACAGTGCATTTCCCCTCGTTAATTGAGGAGATTAGATCACAAAGCTAATCTACTTTCCAGCCGAGATCTGTTCTTTTAACAATTGGCTGGCACGAAAAGTCATAACACGGCGCGGGGTAATCGGGACTTCAACGCCGGTCTTCGGATTGCGTCCCACACGCTCATTCTTGTCGCGAAGGACAAAGCTACCAAAGCCGGAGATTTTGACATTCTCCCCTTTCGCCAAAGCATCGCACATTTTGTCAAGAATGGCTTCAACCATGTCGAGCGATTCCGCCCGGCTAAAGCCCATTTTGCGATTGATAGTTTCCGCCAAATCGGCGCGTGTCAGTGTGCCCCTTGAACGCATAAAGCGCTTTCTCCTCCGTCGATGAGACCCGTCAGAAGTCGCTGCCCTTCTAACCAATTGGTGTCAAATCCGCAATGGACCGCACGTTTGATGCAAAAAATTAAATTAGACGGGCAAAATCTCCGACTGGCTTAGACCCGGATAAGGCTTGCCCCCCATGTAAAGCCGCCACCCATCGCCTCTAGCATGATCAAATCACCAGCCTTTATCCGGCCATCGCGCCGCGCCGTATCAAGCGCCAAAGGCACCGATGCAGCAGACGTATTGGCATGATCCTGTACCGTCATCACAACCTTTTCAGCCGGAATACCGAGCTTCTTCGCAGTCGCGTCCAGGATCCGTGCATTGGCCTGATGCGGTACTACCCAGTCGATATCCTCAACTAAAACACCTGCTTCTTCAATGACTTCACTAAGCACAGAGGCGAGATTGACAACCGCGTGGCGAAACACTTCGCGGCCTTTCATGCGCAAGTGGCCTACCGTTTGCGTGGTTGATGGTCCGCCATCAACATAAAGCAGGTCGTGCTGCGCACCATCAGCATGCAGCTTACTCGCAAGAATACCAGCGGGCGCCGCGCCGACCGTCTTACCGCTATCGTTTTGCGAATCATCAGGAGCCTCAAGAATGACGGCCCCAGCCCCATCCCCAAACAGCACACAGGTCGTGCGGTCTTCCCAATCGAGAATTCGGCTGAAAGTTTCTGCACCGATTACCAGCGCTCTTTTCGCCATTCCGGTGCGCAAAAGCGAATCGGCAGTGGCAAGCGCATAGAGAAAGCCAGAGCATACCGCCGCCACATCAAACGCGACCCCGCCATTGCAGCCAAGTGCATTTTGGACCTTAGTGGCAGTCGCTGGAAAGGTGTTGTCCGGCGTGGCCGTCGCAAGCACGATCAGACCAATATCAGAAGGCTGCAATCCGGCATCATCAAGGGCCGCTTTCGCAGCCATTGTAGCAAGGCTGGCTGTGGTCTCATCATCGCCAGCAATATGGCGCTGCCGGATGCCCGTCCGTTCGACAATCCATTCATCCGACGTGTCAATCTGGGACGCCAATTCAGCGTTGGTCACGACCCTTTTTGGCAAAGCTGAGCCCGTGCCGACCAGCCGCGCCCCAATTGCTACGTCTGATCCAGACCCGCTCACGCGGCCTCACCCGGATCATTAGAGCCGGGTTCGCCCGGTTTGGCGGCTCCCCCATTGCCGTTGCGGCTAAGAGCATTTTCGCCAAGCTCGCTAAGATCCTGGGCGATCCGTTCTGTCAGTTTGTTCTCAAGCAAGCGAGCTGCCACCGCGACAGCATGGGCGACACCTTTCGCCGTTGCGCTGCCATGGCTTTTGACGACCACGCCATTAAGCCCAAGAAACACTGCCCCGTTGTGATTGTTGGGGTCGAGATGATGGCGCAGCAATTCGGTTGCGGGTTTGGACACCAGGAAACCGAACTTTGAACGCAGCGAGCTGGTGAATGCTTGTTTCAAAAGGTCAGTCACAAATCGCGCTGAGCCTTCGATTGCTTTCAAAGCAATATTTCCAGAAAACCCATCGGTGACGACAACGTCCACTTCGCCGCGATTGATTTTGTCGGATTCAACAAAGCCATCAAATGTCATGGCAAGGCCGGTCGCATTCTGAAGCTGAGCAGCGGCATCGCGCAGAGCCTCTGTTCCTTTGATTTCTTCGGTGCCGATATTCAGCAAACGCACTTTGGGTTTTTCAAACCCGTTGACGATCCGCGAATACGCCGCGCCCATCACGGCAAACTGCACCAGATTGCGAGCATCCGCTTCGGTGTTGGCGCCCAGATCCAGCATCACAACATCGTGTTGTTTCAAAGTGGGCAGCAAAGCGGCCAATGCAGGACGGTCAATGCCCGGCATGGTGCGAAGCGCAATCTTGCTCATCGCCATCAATGCGCCGGTGTTGCCAGCGCTGATCGCTGCGCCTGCTTCACCTTGTTTCACCGCATTGACAGCAAGGCCCATGCTTGTGGTTTTCGCGCGGCGGATAGCGCGGCTTGGCAATTCATCGCCGCCAACCACATCTTCACAATGGAGAATTTCTGAGGCGCCGCGCATATTGGGGTGATCGGCCAAAGCGCTTTCAATGCGCGCTTGATCACCAACCAAAAGGAACTTGAAATTTTCGTGATCACGGCGCGCCAATGCAGCGCCTTCGACCATTATGCGCACACCTTCATCACCGCCCATCGCATCAACAGCGATACGCGGCAGGCTCATGGCAAATTCTTCCTGTTCTCTGTCGAGGTCAGCGGCTCTTAAACGCCGACTTCGATGACCTGACGGCCATTATAATAACCACATGCAGAACACATGTGATGCGGGCGTTTCAACTCACCGCAATTGGGGCATTCGTGGAACGCCTCCACTTTCAACGAATCGTGTGCGCGGCGATTGCCACGGCGATGCGGGGATACTTTTCTCTTTGGGACAGCCATGGCGGCACCATTTCCTCAAATAAATTCGTGTGTTTGCGCCGATTAGCGCACCAAAATCTGTAGCAGCCCCTAAGACAAAGCTGCGGCACGCGCAAGCACAGTTGCGCGGACCTCAATCCTTGCCGAAACGGGCGGGAAAGCGCGCGCTATACCGAAAAATTCGTTCGTTGCAAGCGTGCCTGCACCCGGTTAGCGGTGTCAGCGCAAAACATATGGGGTCTCACTTATGATTATTCTACCCGTTACTTTGGCAGCAGCAGCCGCGGCGGCCCTGCTTAACATCTGGCTGATGGTAAGAATCGGAGCCATTCGGAATGCTGAAAAGATATTCGTTGGCGATGAAGACAGTGAGCCGCTGGTCCGCCGTATGCGGGCCCAGGCCAATTTCGTCGAGAATGCGCCTTTCGTTCTCATCCTTATCGCGGTGATTGAGATATCGGGCAAAGGCCAGCCCTGGCTCGCTTACGTCGCAGGTGCCTTTATCCTTGGCCGTGTAGCCCATGCATTCGGCATGGATGGCGGCTCGATGATGATCGGGCGAATGGTCGGAACGATTATTTCGATGCTGACGCTGCTGGGTCTTGGCGTTGTTGCTGTGTTGATTGCTGCGGGCTTGATGTAGGCGGACTTTTTGATTGCGCAGCCTCATCCGGGGCTGCGTCCCCGCTATATGTGCAGCACGCTGCAGCCGCGGCGGGCGGGCGCTTGCCTTTTGACTGCCGTGACCAAGACCAAATCGGCGGCAATGCCGCCGCAAGGGCGACCGCCCGCCCGCCGGTGCCCGCAGCGAAGCGGAGGAAAAGCATCGAGGAGTTCGCCCGGATGGGCGAACCGGATCAACTCAACGCGTAATCACTCACAAACGCGTTCGTTTTGCGCTCTTGGCCAAATGTGCTTGTTGGGCCGTGGCCGGGGATGAATGTTATGTCTTCACCCAGAGGCCACAGGCGCTGCGTGATGCTGTCGATCAAGTCCTGATGATTGCCGCGCGGAAAATCGGTACGGCCGATGGAGCCTTGAAACAAAACATCGCCCACAACCGCAAACTTGCTTGGCCCATGGAAGAAGACGACATGGCCTGGCGTGTGGCCCGGGCAATGGATCACATCGAGCGTTAGATCACCCACTGTCACCGTATCGCCGTGCTCGAGCCAGCGGTCAGGCGTAAAACTTTTCGCCTCCATCCCATAGCGCGCGCCGTCATCGTCCAATTGCTCGATCCAGAACAGATCATCCTTGTGCGGTCCTTCAATGGGAACGCCCATTTCCTCAGCCAACATTCCCGCCTGCCCGCAATGATCGAGATGGCCGTGGGTGATGAGGATTTTTTCCAGCGTGACGCCGGCTTTGGCGATGCCGTCTTTGAGCTTGTGAAGATCACCGCCCGGATCAGTGAGCGCGGCCTGCATCGTCTTTGTGCACCAGATCAGTGAGCAATTTTGCTGCAAAGGAGTAACCGGAAGGATCGCTGCGCGCATGGGAGGGTTAGGATTTGTCATGGGTTGGAGATGGCTTGGGCAGGAGATTTAAGCAAGTGTTGGTTCTTCCCATTTTCGAAACCACTCGCGGCAAATGGTAACGAAGGAGAGAGCCGTTATGATCGAATAAACCGCCGCCTCTCCCCCTAAACCAAGCAGCAAGCCAACGGCTAGAAATCCGATCAACGCAGAAACTAGGACGAAGGTCGTCATCGCAAACGGCCCTGCCAACTTATGGGGAATGAATGACCGGCAAACAATCAAGACCAGAACAAGCCCAATTATCGCAAACATAGAGGCAAACAGAAACACTACGGCCAAAGAGCCAAACTCGGGAAAGACCCAATATTCTGAGGTCCAGATGGTACCGTCTGCGATTCCCCAAGCAGCCTAAACGCGGTCGTCATGATCAAGGCGTTGATCAAAGAGGCAGCAAAAATAGCGCTTAGAAATCTCTTCGGTGACACCATAGCGTGAGACTAAACCCGCCCCCCTTTCCAAACAACCCGCCCGATAATCTCTACCTCGTCAGCCGCGACTGATACCGGCGGATAGGCCATGTTTTGGCTGAGCAGCGACAATTGCCCTGCCCCGGCGCTCGCCACGCGTTTTACCATCAGGGTTTCACCAAGGCGCACCACATAAATGCCGTCACGAAAGGCGCGCTCGCTGGTGTCGACGAGGATATCATCACCGTCATTCAGCAGCGGTTCCATCGAATCGCCTTCCACTGTGATCGCAGACAGTTTGGCTGCCTCCAGCCCATTTTCGCTGAGCCATTGGCGGGAGAATTGGAACGTGTCGAACGCCTCCTCCCCGCCCGGCAATGTGCCTGGCCCCGCAGACGCGCCAATATCCAAACGCGGCACTTCGACCCAGTTTTTTTCCGCAAAAGAACCACTCGAAACTGTCCCGATATAGGATTTATCCTTCGTTAAGGATGATTCGGTTCTTTCAGGTGCGCCCAACTCCATTTCATCAACGCCAAAGAATTGCGCCAAGGTTCGGCGGTCAGTCTCAGCCAGCTTTCGGGGACTGCCTTTCGTGATAAACTGTTGGAGATATGAAGGATTTCTCCCTAAAAGCTCCGACAGACTGGCCAGACTAGCGCCGCGCTCCTGCGACAATTCAAGCAGCCGCGCACGGACGGTTTCGGTTGATTGCGTGTTTGTAATCATGCCCACAGTCCTACATGAAGGATTTTTCCTAGACAAGTAGGAAAATGCATGGAACATTTCAGGAACACCCAGCGATTCGCAACTCCATTCAGCGGATCGAGGTGAAGCCAATGAAAGGGATCACCATGTTACTGCGCGCCATTGAGGCTTTCCTCATTCAATACGATATGCCCGCGACCAAATTCGGTCGCCTTGCCGCTCATGATCCGCGCTTTGTGCTGGATTTGCGGATGGGCCGCACGCCTCGCCGCACCACCGAAGCCCGCACCAGAGGCTGGATGGCTGAATATGAAGTGGCTGCCAGAAAAGCGGCAAGAGCAGCTGGGCGCGATCCGCGAGCGGACGTCACGGATCTCGAAATCACCATCCCCGACCCCGTTTTCACCGACAGCCCCAATCACAAACCAAAATACAAAACTTCGGAGGTTTCCCATGCTGCTTGATCCCGTTCTTTCAAAAGGATTGCCGCGGTTTGCTTTTCCCACAAATATGGAGATCAAATCAGATGATAGCCTTGCTCGATCTGGCAATCGTTATCGCCCGCGCAAATCACTGTCGGACCGCGTCAGTGCAGCTTTGTTCACGCTGACCAAAGGCAAAGCTGCAATTCTTTCGCACCATGAGACACCGTGGGCTTCCATCACGTTTTCCGGCACGCGCCACGAAATTGTGCTCGATTTCAAAGGCAGTGAGGCGGTTGCAGTAGGCGAGGATTTCATCGCCAATCTGCCCGAACACGAATTCACCATCCCCGCACAATTGGTGGCAGAGGCAACTGTGACCGAAGTTGATCACCGCTTTGGCGAAGATGAAAGGCTGATTGTAACAGCAGTACTTTTATTGCTGGAAGAGGTGTAATCCTCTCTGCCCCGGGGAGGGGAACCATGCAAAGCTTGGTGGAGGGGCAGGTGCAGCATCCCCTCCCACCTTTCCCGCTGAGTGTGCAGGAGGCTAGAACACGTTCCTAATTTCTCCGCACCACCAAGTTCCGGATCTCGCTCATATCTTCCATGGCAAACCGGATGCCTTCGCGGCCCAGGCCGGATTCTTTCACGCCGCCATAGGGCATGTTGTCCACCCGGTAGCTTGGCACATCGTTGATGACGACACCGCCAACATCAAGCCTGTCCCACGCATCGTACATCTTGAACAGATCGCGCGTAAAAATGCCTGCCTGAAGGCCGAATTGGCTGCGGTTCACTTCATCCAGTGCTTCGTCAAAAGTGTCGAACTTCATCAGGATAGCAAGCGGTCCAAATGCCTCTTCATTCATGGCTTTGGCATCGCGGTGGACGTTTTCGAGCAATGTCGCCTCCAGCATATTGCCACGCGACAAGCCGCCACCGGTTAGCAAAGTGGCACCGCCATCAACCGCTTCATCAATCCAGCCTTTGAGCCGCGTCGCTTCGCCTTCAGAAATCATCGGGCCTATAAAGGTTTTGCGGTCTTTCGGATCGCCTGCGACAAGGCTCTTGGTCTTTTCGACCAGCATATCTTTAAACCGGTCATAGACGTCTGCGTGGATCAAAACTCGCTGCACACCGATGCACGATTGGCCCGATTGGTAGAACGCGCCGAAAACCACGCGCTCCAATGCATCATCAAGGTCTGCGTCATTGTCGATTACGACGGCTGCATTGCCGCCAAGTTCCAAAACGACAGGCTTCTTGCCTGCCTTGGCCTTCAATGCCCAGCCAACACCGGGTGATCCGGTGAAAGAGAGCAGTTTCAACCGCTCATCCTCGGTAAACAGATCAGCGCCATCGCGGCTGGCAGGTAGGATAGAGAACGCGCCTTCGGGCAGCACATCACATTCCGCAAGAACCTCCCCCATAATCAGCGCACCCAAAGGCGTTTTGGAGGCAGGTTTCATCACGAACGGGCAGCCAATCGCGATAGCGGGCGCAATCTTGTGCGCGGCCAGATTGAGCGGGAAGTTAAACGGCGCGATAAAGCTGCAAGGACCGATAGGCACGCGCTTCCACATGGCAGTGTAGCCCTTTGCACGCTCGGAGATATCTAGCGGCATCACCTCGCCGTAATTGCGCACGGCCTCTTCGCCCGCGATCCGGAATGTGTCGATCAACCGGGTAACCTCGCCCTCGGAATCCTTGATCGGCTTTCCCGCTTCGACGCACAGAGCATAGGCAAGTTCGTCAAAGCGCTCTTTGAACTGCGCGACGCAATGCATGAGCACGTCCTGTTTTTCATAGCTTGCAAGCCGCGCCATCGGCTCTGCCGCTCGAACCGAACCGGCAATCGCTTCATCAATGATCTCGGGCGTCGCGAGCGCAGTGCGGAATGCCACTTCACCCGAATACTTATCAGTTACCGCCAGATCGGTGTTTGGCTGTGAGGCATTGTTGTTGAGATAGAGCGGATAGGTGTCTTTGAGTTGGGGCATTTGGGTATATTCCTGATCCGCGCCTACAGTTTCGCGCTCAATTCCTTGATGTCGTGATTAAGGATTTGGTCGTTTTCCGTGTAATCCACTGGGCAATCAATCAGATGTACGCCGGGCGTATCGCGCGTTTCAGCGAGTACATCGGTTAGATGCGCGGCGGATGTCACGCGGTGGCCATGCGCACTATAACTTTGCGCGTATTTCACGAAATCAGGATTGCCATAGGTCAGGCCATAATCGGCAAAGCCCATATTCGCCTGTTTCCAGCGGATCATCCCATAGGCATCATCGCGCAGGATTAGCACGGTTAAGTTAAGGCCCAGGCGGACCGCCGTTTCCATCTCCTGAGAGTTCATCATAAATCCGCCATCGCCGCAGATCGCCATCACTTTGCGGTCCGGATACTGCATCGCGCTCATCATCGCAGATGGCAGCCCTGCCCCCATTGTCGCCAGTGCATTGTCAAGCAGCACTGTGTTAGGCAGGTAGGCGGTGTAATTTCTCGCAAACCAGATTTTGTAAACGCCATTGTCGAGACAGATAATGCCGTCCTCAGGCATGGCTCGGCGAACCTCACTCACAAGATGCGGTGGGAAGATCGGGAAGCGCTCATCTTCGGCCAGTGGCTGCGTGTGCTTAGTTTCTTCACGGCGATAGCAAAGCAGGCGATCAAAGCTCCAATGGTCCTGCCGCGTGATGCCGTCCTTGATCTGCCAAATGGCGTTGGCGATATCACCAATCACTTCGATCTGCGGGAAGTAGACTGGGTCAACCTCAGCTGTGCGGTTGGCTATGTGGACAACGGTTGCGCCGTCCGCCTCCATAAAGAAAGGCGGTTTTTCAATCACATCATGGCCGACATTTACGATGCAATCGGCATCCTCAATCGCACGGTGGCAGAAATCACCCGCAGACAAGGCGGCACACCCAAGGAACAGTGGGTGGCGTTCGTCAATCACACCCTTGCCCATTTGAGTCGTCACAAACGGGATGCCGGTTTTCTCGATGAATTCGCCCAGCATTTTGCCCGTCATCGTGCGATTGGCTCCTGCCCCGATCACGAGCACGGGTGATTTGGCCGCTTCCAATGCCTTGAGCGCCAGCCGCACCGCTTTCACTTCGGCAGAAGGACGCCGCGCAAGGCTGCGCTGGATGGGCCGCGCGGCGGTTTGTTCATCGGCAATATCTTCGGGCAGTTCGAGATGCGTTGCGCCAGGCTTTTCCTCTTCGGCCAAACGGAATGCCTCGCGCACGCGGCTGGGAATGTTGTCGCCCGAATGCAGTTGATGCGTAGATTTCGTGAGTGGCCCCATCATGTCGACCACATCGAGAATCTGAAACCGGCCTTGCTTTGAATGTTTGATCGGCTTTTGTCCCGTAATCATCAGGATCGGCATACCGCCCAATTGTGCATAGGCAGCGCCAGTCACAAGGTTCGTTGCACCCGGGCCAAGCGTTGCAAGGCACACACCTGTTTTGCCCGTATGCCGGCCATAGGTCGCCGCCATAAACGCCGCGCCCTGTTCGTGGCGAGTAAGGATCAGCTTGATCTGTTTTGAATAGGAAAGGCTTTCCAAAAGGTCGAGGTTCTCTTCGCCAGGGACGCCAAAGATATATTCGACACCTTCCGCTTCGAGGCATTCGACAAACAAGTCCGATGCTTTTTGGGTGCCTGTCATTGGGGTATCCTCCCTTGGATTCGCTCGCCTGAATGAGCGATGTGCCCTTAAGGCAGAGGTGCTCGCTTCACGCTTCCACTTTGTTACACACGCTATGCTACACGCGAGCTAATATCCACGTACAGGATCAAAAACGGGCGCAACCGGCTCTCCGCGACGATACTTCGCGAGATTATCGAGAAAGCGGTCCGCGCTTCGGATGAACATCTTATCCTGCGCGCGGCCAGACAAGTGCATGGTGATGTGCGCGTTATCCAGCGTCCAAAGGGGATCGTCAGCTGGCAAAGGTTCAGGCGTGGTCACATCTAGGAAAGCCGCCCCGATTGTCTTGGTCTCCAGCGCTTTGGTCAAAGCCGCCTGATCGACCACCCTGCCGCGCGCAATGTTCACGAGCACCGCGTCAGACTTCATCGCGGCCAGCTCTGCCTCACCAATCATTCCATCGGTTTCAGGCGTTGCGGGGACGGCGAGTATCACCCAGTCGAACTCCCCCAACCTGTCGCGCCATTCATCGGGTTTGAGAGTGCCCTCACCGCCGCTGCGGCGCACCACAGTGACATCCACATCAAACGCTTCAAGCCGCGGCTGGATCAGTTTTCCAATCGCACCATATCCTAGCAGCAGAGCTTTGGAGCCTGCCAATTCGCGCTTGCCGGGGCTGTCTAGAAGCCACTCCTTACGCTCCTGAGCGCGCACCACATCGCGGTATCCTTTGGCGATATTGAACATGCCCATAACGACATATTCGGCAATCGTGATCGCGTTGATACCTGCGCCATTGGTGACCGTAATCCCGCGCTCAATCAGCACATCCATGGGTAGAAAATCGAGCCCTGCATAAATGGAATTGAGCCATTTGAGATTGGTCGCCGCGCGCAGGGTCGCTGCCATTGCCTCTTGCTCATACATGTCGAACCAACCGATCTCCGCATCGGGTACCGCTTCCAAAGCTTCCTCCTTGGTCATAAACCAGCGCACATCGAGGTCGGATGGAAGGCGCGGTTCGAGCAGCGGGCGGATGAGGCCGGATATGGCGAGGATAGTCATGCCTGACTTGTTAGGCGCGGAAAGCGAGCCACGCCACCCCTGCAAGGACAGGCAGACCAGCCAGATCGACAATTGCTATGCGCCTAAGCGCTTCAGGCGAGCCGCCCATCCAGTACAATGCAAGAAAGCTGATCATACTGATCCCAACCACCAGAACTGCAAGCCGCCTGCCCTCAGGAACGAAAGCTGCGAACACGCAAGCCGCAAAGACGGCGAAAAACAAAGCAGCGCGGTGTTGCATGAGGAGGAACAGGGGATTGTCTGCCGCGATGCCGTACAGAGTCGTAAGGGTCGCCGGGCGGAACAGCGCGATAGCTGGCATAGCGTGGATCGCCGCCAGAATGAGCCAAAGGATAGGTTGCAACATGCAACTAATCTAACGGTTGCCACCTAGACGTCAAGACAGCTTCCACTCCCAACCCAGCGGATTGCCATCCATCACATCCACGCCTTTGGCGGCCAGCTCATCACGGATTGCATCGGACTTGGCGAAGTCTTTGTCCGCGCGCGCAGCTTTCCGATCTGTGAGGGCCGCTTCGATGTCTTCCTCAGAAATCTCCGCCGCCTTGGGCCGGATGCGCAGGTCTTGGCGCGCTAAGTCAAACAATCCGAGCCCGAGCACCCCGTCCATATATTCGACAGCCGCCCGCTTGATTCCCGCATCAACCTTCTTGGTCGCAAGCGCATCTTCCAGCGCGGTGAGCGCGATAGCGGTGTTGAGATCATCGCTGATTGCCTCGTCAAACTTAGCCAGGCACGGTGCAAACTTGGGATGGCTTGTGAACTCCCGCGCAGGCGGGAGTCTTTCGCCATTTTGCGGGAGATCCCCGCCTTCGCGGGGACTCGCCTCTGCCAGTCGTTCCGCCTGCATCACCATCCGCTTTAGCCGGGTCAAAGCCGCCTCCAGCCCTTCCCAGCTAAACTCCAGCTCTGAGCGGTAATGCGCTTGCAAGCACATCGTCCTGTAAGCGAGCGGGTGATAGCCTTTGTCGATCAGCAATTGGAGGCGCAGGAACTCGCCCGAAGACTTCGACATCTTGCCCGACCGCTCGACCAGAAAATTGTTGTGCATCCAGATATTGGCGCCCGAGTTGCGCGGAGTTTCGAGTCCTCCACACCCGCAAAACGCTTGGTTCTGCGCGATTTCGTTAGGGTGGTGGATTTCGCGATGGTCTATCCCGCCAGTGTGAATGTCGAAGGGAAAGCCAAGCAATTTCTCGCCCATGACAGAGCATTCAAGGTGCCAGCCCGGCGCGCCTTTGCCCCATGGGCTGTCCCATTCCATCTGCCGCGTCTCGCCCGCTGGTGTCTTGCGCCAGATGGCGAAGTCTTGAGGGTTGCGTTTGCCCTCGACAGTATCGATACGGCCCTCCCCATCCTCGGTGACAGCGCGGGCTAGCCGGCCATAATCTTCCACTGTGGACACATCGAAATACAGACCGCTATCCAATTCATAGCAATGCTTGTCCGCAATGCCTTTCGCGAATTCGAGCATCTCTTCGATATAGTCGGTCGCGACCGACCATTTTGCAGGCTCGCGAATGTTGAGCGCTTTCACATCGGCCCAATACGCCTCGGTATAGTGCTTTGCGATGTCCCAGATGCTCTGCGCTTTTTCCGCCGCCATCTTCTCCATCTTATCCTCGCCCTCATCCGCGTCATCTGTGAGGTGGCCAACATCGGTAATGTTGATGATATGAGTGAGCTTCAGCCCCTGATGGCTAAGCGTGCGCCCCAGCACATCGGCAAAAACATAAGCGCGCATATTGCCGATGTGGGGGTAATTGTAGACCGTCGGCCCGCACGTATAAACCCGCGCCTCGCCTTTATGGACGGGGGTGAACGGTTCGATTTCACGCGTGAGCGAGTTGAAGAGTTTGAGGTCAGTCATTGCGAGTGCGCTTTGCCCAGCCCAAAGCGGGCCGTCAATTCAATCGTCATTGCGAGGCGACGCAGTCGCCGTGGCAATCCAGGGAGGTCACGCGAGACAGCTCTGGATTGCTTCGCCTTCGGCTCGCAATGACGGGGGAGCTAATCAAACCCCACAAACTTAACCTGATCCTCCAGCGGCACTCGCTCACGCTCAAACGCATTCACGGGTGCATCGGGGTCGCGATACCCAATCGCCATGCCGCAAAACAGCATATAGCGATCATGATCGAGGCCCAGATGATCGCGGATCACATTGGCATAATAAGCCATGAATTCCTGAAAACAGCTGTCGAGACCCTCTTCGCGCAGCAAAAGCGCGACGGTTTGCAGCCACATGCCGGTGTCCGACCATTGCGGCTCTTTCATCAGCCGCGGGAAATAGACGAACATGACGGCCGGCGCGTCAAAGCTGGTCGCATTGCGCCCCATCGCCGCCATCCGCGCGCCTTTGTCGTCACGCGCAATGCCGAGCGCTTCGAACATGCCTTTGGATATGCCGTGAAGACGGGATTTGTATGCGTCTTCAGCGAGTGGCGCGTTCCAATCATACTCCAGCTCTTGCGGAGGCGTGGAGGTGATTTTCGCCTGAAGCGCCTTCAATGGCTCACCTGTGAGGATCGAGGCTTCCCAAGGCTGATAATTGCACCCCGACGCGGCCCAGCGCGCGGTGTCCATAACGCGGCGGATGGTTTCGAGATCGACGGGTTTATCGAGGAACTGCCGAACAGAGCGGCGGGTGGTGACGGCTTGGGTTACGTTCATTTACTCTTCCCATTCATAAACAACCGCTCCCCGCTCAGTGGGATCTGAAAGGCTGCGGTAAAAGCTGTTAGCCAATTCGTCGTTGCCTTCGGCGGCAAGCCAAAGCGGCGTCAGGCCGCACAGGCGTGCGAATGAGACAGCCTCGGCCATCAGCTTTGTAGCGATCCCCCGCCGACGATAACCCTCATCAAACCCCAATTCGTTGACAAAGATGTGTGGCGCCTTGTCTGGGTGAAGGAGAGTGGTTGCAGTCAGGAACCCGACCGGCTCTGCGCCAAGATAGGCAATCCAAATGTGGTCGCGTTCGCTCTTGAGAAAAGCCGTTGTCTGCTCCTTGAGCGGCGGATCATCGAACAAGTCTGCAGCCGAATGGACCAAGCCCGCATCTTCTGGCCCAAGCTTGCGGATCGAAAGAGCTGTTTCCGTCATCTGCGCCCCCTGCCCGCGCCCTTCTCATCCGCAAACAGCTCAGCAAGTTGCTCCATAATCGTGCCGCCAAGCTGCTCGACATCCATAATCGTCACCGCGCGTCTGTAATATCGCGTCACATCATGTCCGATACCAATTGCGACCAATTGCACAGGTGAGACGTTTTCGATCCATTCGATCACACCGCGCAGATGCGCTTCGAGATACCCCGCGGAGTTCACCGATAGAGTGCTGTCATCCACCGGCGCGCCGTCGGAGATTACCATCAGGATGCGGCGTTCTTCGGGGCGATGGATTAGGCGGGAATGCGCCCATAGCAGCGCTTCGCCATCGATGTTTTCTTTCAGCAATCCCTCGCGCATCATCAGGCCGAGATTGCGGCGCGCGCGGCGCCATGGCTCGTCCGCTTGTTTGTAGAGGATATGGCGCAGATCGTTGAGGCGGCCGGGATTTTGTGGCTTGCCATCAGCGAGCCATGCCTCGCGCGATTGGCCGCCCTTCCAAGCGCGAGTGGTGAAGCCGAGGATTTCGGTTTTCACCCCGCAACGCTCCAAAGTGCGAGCAAGGATATCAGCGCTGATCGCTGCGATGGAAATGGGCCGTCCGCGCATCGAGCCTGAATTGTCGATCAGCAGCGTGACAATGGTGTCCTTGAACTCGACATCGCGCTCAACCTTGTAGCTCAGGGCCGTGCCGGGCGAGACGATCACGCGGGACAATCGCGCGGCGTCCAAAACGCCCTCTTCCTGATCGAAATCCCAGCTGCGGTTTTGCTGCGCCATCAATCGGCGTTGCAAGCGGTTCGCCAGCCGCGTCACCACGCCTTGCAATCCGGTTAGCTGGCTGTCGAGATAAGCTCGCAGCCGGTCCAACTCTTCGGCATCGCACAATTCGGGTGCTGCGATCTCTTCGTCAAAGCGTGTGGTAAATGCCTGATATTCCAACCCATCAGGAATGTCAGCTGCGGGGCGGTTGGGCCGCACAGGCGCGTTGGAAGCATCGCCTTCTTCGCCCGGTTCACCGTCTTGCATTTCCTCTTCGGCGGACATATCGCCATCCGCCTCGCCATCGCCTTCCCCCTCGGCCATGTCGCCTGCAACTTCGGCGGATTGCGGATCGGCATCGCCTTCTTGCTGTTCATCGCCGGATTGTTCATCGTCGGCGCCTTCGTCTTCATCGCCGTCATCATTGTCGGCTTCATCGGGCGCATCGGTTGGCCGGGTAAGATCAAGTTCCCGCAGCATATCAAGCGCAAGGTCTTGGAACGCTTTTTGATCATCCACGCTGCCCGCTAAGCCTTCCAGCCCCTCGCCCACGGTCTCTTCAATCCAATCGCGGACCATCGAAACACCTGCCTTGGCCGCATCAGGAATCGGCTGGCCAGTGAGCTTTTCACGAAGAAGCAATGCGAGTGCGCCTTGCAGAGGCACTTCGTCAGCTTTTTGTGCGCGGACGATGGGATCGGTGGTGAGGCGCGAGGATTGCGCAGCATCCAGATTGTCCGCCATTCCGGCGAAATTGTTGGTGCCAAGCGCTTCGTATCGCACCAGCTCCACCGCGTCATAACAGGCGCGCGCAACCGGTTCGGGCGGCGCATTAACCGCATGCATGCCCGCATCGTGGTGGCGCAATTTCAAAGAGAAGCTGTCCGCAAACCCGCGTGCTTCTTGTACCTGTTCGGCTGGCAGATCACGCCCCGGCAAAGGCACACGGAACCTGTTGCCAGAGGCGCCGGGTACATCCGCGCTCCATGCGACTTCCACCTCTTCATCGCGCGCAATCGCGCGGCTGGCACCGGTCAGGGCCTGTTTGAACAGATCGAGAGGGGATTCTTCGGCCATGCTTTCCTTTTCGCGAGCTCCTGTGAAGGCAGGAGCCTTGCTCAGTCTTGAGAGAGGTCCCAGCCTTCGCTGGGACTCACACATCTAAACGATCGACTGACCCGTCCTTTCCCAGTCCGCCATGAAACCTTCAATCCCCTTATCTGTGAGGACATGTTTGAAAAGAGCGTGGATCACTTTGGGCGGCGCGGTCATGACATCAGCGCCGATTTTCGCAGAAGCGAGCACATGGGTGACGTGGCGCACACTGGCGACCAGGATTTCGGTTTCGAACCCGTAATTGTCGTAGATCAAACGAATGTCCTCAATGAGGTCCATTCCGTCTGTGCCATTGTCATCATGGCGGCCCACGAAAGGCGAGATAAACGTCGCGCCAGCTTTGGCAGCAAGCAGCGCCTGATTGGCTGAGAAGCAAAGCGTCACATTGACCATAGTGCCTTCCGACGTGAGCGCTTTACACGTCTTCAATCCATCCACTGTCAGTGGCACTTTGATGCAGACATTGTCTGCAATTTTACGCAGGATTTCTGCCTCTTTCATCATGGTGGCGTGATCAAGTGCGACCACTTCAGCAGAAACCGGACCATCGACAATGCCGCAGATTTCCTTGGTCACTTCCATAAAATCACGGCCTGATTTCGCGATGAGCGATGGATTAGTTGTAACCCCATCAAGCAAGCCAGTGGCCGCAAGATCTTTAATCGGTTCAATCTCGGCTGTGTCGACAAAGAATTTCATGGATTTTGGTCCCCGTATTCGCGGTTTCGATTCGTTTGGGCTGCGATGGCATAGCCGCCGGCGCGATGCCAGAGATCGCCAAAATTGAGCTTGTGACTAAAGCGCGCGGCCAAGGCCGAACACGCCGATCAACAAAGGATCGCCTGTAGCATTGGGATCAGCGCGAATGGCGGCTTCTTCAACGCCAATCTCATTCCAGATCGCATTGTTGACTGTGCCCGAAAGCCGGCTCGCAATGCCGCCTGCATCGACGCCCGTGACCGAATTGATCAATTGGCCCACCAGCGGATCAGACGCGATTGATATCGCATCGCCCAATTCAGGCACCATCGCCTCGATCAAGCCATTGCCCATTTCGCCGCGCAAAAAACTCGTCGCTGCTTGAGGTCCGCCGCTGATAATGCTGGCCGCATTGGTGATCCCGACATTGCGCACCGCATCGATAACCAAAGGCGCTGCTTTTTCAGAGCCAGCCTCCGCAATATCGGCAAAGGCATCTTCCAATCGCGACTTAAAAACGGCCGATGTCAAAAAACTCGTCAGCGAATTTCCACCCAGCCCCAGCAATTGATCGACACCCAATGCGCCCACCTGCCCGTCCCAGAACCCGCCATTTTCGGTGAGCCGCGCAAACGCGTTCTCGCTCGACAAAAGCAGCACGCGGCGCACCGCATCGACCAGGCTAAATCCTGGGACTGTGGAGCAGGCCGGCATAGCGAGCGCTGCCGCACCCAAAAGGGCCGCTTTCATAAACTGCCGGCGCCCGCGAATTTGCCCAAGCGTTTCCGTAATTTCATCGTGATCGTTCATTTCTTGCTCCCCTCACCTTGCGAACTGCCTTCATCGCAACCCATAACGGGGTGACTTATGAACCGCGTCCGCCTTCTTGTCCTGAATGCAGCACTTGGCGTGCTCGATTACAAGGTGCCAGAGGGCAAAGTTATCCCGGTGGGCAGCGTTGTGATCGCGCCGCTGGGACCTCGAACAGTGACCGGCATTGTGTGGGATGAAGGGCGATTGCCGGGCGCTGAGGTGCCCGCCGAAAAACTGCGCGGCATCCGTGAGGTGGTGGATGTGCCGCCAATCGCGGAACCTTTGCGCCGCCTGATTGAGTGGACCGCGCATTACTACTGCGCAAACCTTGCCAGTGTTGCGCGCATGGTTTTGTCAAGCGGCGGCGCATTGGGAGGGCCGACCACGACAACGGAATATCGGCTGGTCGAAGGGGCAATACCCGACCGCATGACCCCTCAGCGCGAGGCGGCGATGGAATTGTTGGCTGGCGAGCAAGGGATATTGCGCGAGCTGTCTGAGATTGCGGGGGTGTCGGCAGGGGTCTTGCGCGGCCTGGTCAATCAAGGGGTGATTGAGCCTGTGACGGTGGCGATTGATCGTCCTTATTCGCCAGCCAAACCCGACTTTCATCAGCCTGCGCTATCCGAAGATCAACGCCGGGTTGCAGACCGTTTGCTCGATGCCGTGCGTGCGCGCGAGTTTGCGCCGTTTCTGCTCGATGGCGTGACGGGGTCAGGCAAGACTGAAACGTATTTTGAACCCGTCGCTGAAGCCATTCGGCAGGGCCGCCAAGTGCTCGTCTTGCTTCCTGAAATTGCGCTGACCGAAAATTTCCTCACCCGCTTTGAACAGCGTTTTGGAACGCCGCCTGTGCTGTGGCATTCCTCGCTCAAATCAACCGAGCGCAGGCGGGCATGGCGCGCGATTGCAAACGGGCCAGACAATGGCGGGGCGCAAGTGATTGTGGGCGCGCGTTCAGCGCTGTTCCTGCCCTATGCCAATCTCGGATTGATCGTTGTCGATGAAGCGCATGAGGTGAGCTTCAAGCAGGATGATGGTGTTCGCTACAATGCGCGCGATGTCTCTGTTATGCGTGCCCGCTTCGAAGAATTTCCAGTGGTCCTCGCCAGCGCAACACCGGCGCTGGAAAGCCTGCATATGGCCAATAGCGGGACGTATGAGAAACTGGAGCTGCCGAGCCGGTTTGGCGGAGCGCAGCTGCCCGATATTCAGCTGGTCGATCTGACAATTGAAAAACCCGGCAATGGCCAATGGCTTGCCAAACCGCTGATTGATGGGCTGACGCAGCGGCTGGAAAAGGGCGAACAATCGCTGCTGTTTCTCAACCGCCGGGGCTATGCGCCGCTCACCTTGTGCCGCAATTGCGGGCACCGGTTCCAATGCCCGCATTGCAGCGCTTGGCTGGTGGAGCACCGCCTGTCCGCGCGGCTCACCTGCCATCACTGCGGCTTTGAAACGCAGCCTCCCAAAGAATGCCCCGAATGCGGAGAACCCGATTGCATGGTTGCCTGCGGACCAGGCGTCGAACGCATCGCCGATGAAGTCGCAAGCCTCTTCCCCGAAGCGCGCGTTGCTGTCGCCACATCAGACACTCTGGGCAATCCTGAAAAAGCTGCCGAGTTCATTGCGCAAACTGAAGCGCAAGCGATTGATGTAATTGTTGGCACGCAGTTGGTGACCAAAGGCTTTCACTTTCCTGAGCTGACTTTGGTGGGTGTGGTCGATGCCGACCTTGGCCTTGAAGGCGGCGATTTGCGCGCAGCAGAGCGGACTTACAGCCAAATTGCCCAAGTGGCAGGGCGCGCAGGACGCGGGGCGAAACCGGGCGAGGTTTTGATCCAAACGCGCCACCCCGATGCGCCCGTTATCGCAGCACTCGCCAATGGAGACCGCGACGCATTTTATGCCGCCGAAACCGATGCCCGAGCCGATGCTGGCGCGCCGCCATTTGGGCGTTGGGCGGCGATCATCCTATCATCCGAAGACGATAAAGAAGCACGCGAGGCCGCGAACCGTCTGGGCGACACACGCCCCCACCGCGATGATCTATATATCCTTGGCCCTGCGCCCGCCCCGATGGCTTTGCTGCGCGGGCGATACCGCTATCGCTTCCTCGTAAACGCGAAACGCAGCGCGCAATTGCAAGATGTCCTCATCGGGTGGGTTGGCAGCGTTCAATTGGCACCCGGCGTGCGCGTTGGGATTGATATTGATCCGTATTCATTTGTGTGACGTAGCTGACTGACCATGCCCAACAATCCAATCCTCGTCCCCATTCTAGGCGACCAACTCACCCGCACGCTTTCATCGCTCAAAGACCGGACGAAAGACGACACGCAAATCCTGATGATGGAGGTCTGGGACGAGGCGACTTACGTTAAGCACCACAAGCAAAAGATCGTCCTTATCTTTTCCACGATGCGCCATTTTGCGGCTGAACTCGCCGATGCGGGGTGGAGCGTTGATTACGTAAAGCTTGATGATTGCGACAATGCCGGCAGCTTTACAGGCGAAGTTGCGCGCGCAGTTGAGCGCCACTCGCCCAGCGCAATCCACGTAACCGAGGCAAGCGAATGGCGGGTCCAGCAGGCTTTGGGGGAGTGGGCGGATAAATTCCCCTGCCCCGTTGAAATCCTGCCCGATGACCGGTTTCTATGCACGCATGCGAAGTTCCGCGATTGGGCCGAGGATCGCAAAGCTCTTACCATGGAGCATTTCTATCGAGAGATGCGCAAAGACACTGGCCTGCTGATGGATGAGGCGGGCAAACCTGTCGGCGGGAAGTGGAATTACGACGCGGAAAATCGCGAGGCGTTGGAAGCGGACCTGTTCATCCCGCAAGTGCCGAAATTCAAGCCGGATGACATCACAAACGAAGTGATCGAATTGGTCGAGGCGAGATTTGCCGACCACTTTGGAAAGCTCGAACCGTTTGAATGGCCTGTCACGCACGAGGAGGCATTAAAGGCTGCCGATGCGTTCTTCGCCAACCGGATCGAGAAGTTTGGGCCCTATCAAGATGCGATGGTTTTCGGCTCTGACGACCTTTACCACTCGATGCTCTCGACCAGTATCAATATCGGCCTGCTTGATCCTTTGGAACTGTGCCAGCGCGCGGAGCAAGCCTACAATGACGGCAAAGCGCCCTTGAACTCGGTCGAAGGGTTCATCCGTCAGATCATCGGCTGGCGCGAGTATGTGCGCGGATTTTACTGGTTCTTTATGCCGGGGCTGGAAACCGTGAATGAGCTCAAAGCCACCCGCCCCCTGCCCGAATTTTTCTGGTCCGGCGAAACCGATATGCGCTGCCTGTCTGACTGCATCCGCTCCACCCATAACAACGCGCATGCGCACCACATTCAGCGACTGATGGTGCTGGGCAATTTCTGCTTATTGGCTGGCATCGACCCGCAAGAGGTGCAGGACTGGTATCTGGCTGTTTATGCTGACGCGTTTCAATGGGTGGAGCTGCCCAATGTATCGGGCATGATCCTTTATGCAGATGGCGGAAAGCTGGCGACAAAACCCTATGCCGCGTCTGGCAATTACATCAACAAGATGTCCGATTATTGCAAAGAATGCCGGTATAAAGTCGCGCAAAAAACCGGAGGGGATGCGTGCCCATTCAACCCGCTTTATTGGCATTTTATGGACCGCCACCGAGACAAGCTTTCCAGCAATCACCGCATTGGCCGCATCTTTGCGACATGGGACCGGATGGTCGATGACAAAAAGCGCGATTATATCGAGAGTGCAGATGCGTTTCTGGAAAGTTTGGAACCTGCCAAACCCGGTTGGGCGCGCGATGTAATGGCCAAGGAAGCAGCGGAATAAAATAACGCCTCGCCCGCGCTTTATTCCCGCCCATTGGCACCTTCTATCAAGCGACTCGGAAGCCGCCCACAGCAGCTCATGCACGCCCTATCGCCCCACCTGACAAACACCTGACAGGCGGTACATCTGGCATTCAGCCCAATCCTCGGGATTCTGCCAATTTGTTAAAATACCTATGCGCGAACCTTGTGTTTCAGCACCGAGGCTCTTGTGGTAATATCCTTGGTGGAGCGCTCCTACTCTACCCACCCAAGACAAGTAGGAGTAACATCATGCCTTTGTTACGTAATCGAACAGGTATTGGCCTGGTCGCAGCGGCTCTTTGCGGCCTTGCCTCCCCTGCCAATGCCACTGACTTCCCATGCTTTGATGAAACCGCCATGCAATCTGCGCGCATCCATGATTTGCGCATTATGCTGATGGTGAATGCCTTAAAATGTCGCGCTTCATCGCCAGCCACTTTGCGTGAGTATGGCCAATTGCTGGATGCGCGCGGGAAAGAGCTGACGCGTCACGGCGAACAAGTGATGGCCGACATGATCGCTCGATATGGCGAGCGACAAGGACAGCTCGCTTTTGACCGGTATGAAACCCAGATGAGCAATTACCACTCCAACGTTCAGCCAAGCCGCGAGCAATGCGAGGATGTGCAGTCCTTTATCAAGCTGGCGGGCCGCGCGAATTATGATGAGATGGAAATACTGTCCAAACTGGTGACGAATCGCGCGATGAACGCGTGCATTGTGCCAGAAAGCAATGTCGCCTTTGCAGCGCCGGTTTCCGCACCAGAGCCGGAGCCCGCAATGGCTGCGCCAGAAATAGTGGATGGCATTCCGACATACACTGCCGCTGATGGAGTTCCTGCCAGCGCGCCCGAGCCTTTGGAAACGGTTGCGGTAGAAACGGCCGCCGCGCCAGCCTCCCAAGAAGATCGGCTGGATCAGGCGATAACCGCTCTTGATGCGGCTGCGGCAGCTTTGCGCGATCTGCAAACCGAAAGCGCGCCAGCCACACAATAGCTGGCCACAACATTGGAGCGGATTGCCGCTCACAGAACCTATTTGGCATTGGAAAAGGAGAGCGGTGGGCTCTCCTTTTTTAGGTTTGGGTTATTGAATGGACATATCCTGCGTTTCTGCATCCTCGCGCTTCACGACCTTATGTTCGGTTTCTGAAAGGCCGTGTTTCCAATAACTTGAGATATAAAGCTCGCGCGGGGTCAAAGCGAGCTCATCGCGCAAGAACGCGCGAAGCTTGCGCATACCTGAAAATTCGCACGCTGCCCAAGCCGCCACTCTGCCTGCGGGGCGCTCCACTGCGCGCAAGGCGTCAGCAAGCAATTCAGGCTTTGTGCCGGGAAGCGGGTTTAGAATATAGCGCAGCTCAATCCCGTCAGGCGCGTCAATCTGCACCGCGTCATCTTCATGCTGGATTTCAAGCACGGCGACACCTTTTGCCGCGCGGTCCATCGCTTCCAGATTGGCACTGATGGCAGGCAAAGCCGCCATATCGCCTGCGATCAGATAAAAGTCGAAACCTTCAGGCAAAGGCTTGGGCGCGCCAGGTCCGCGGATCGTCATCGGATCACCCGATTCTGCCTCCAAAGCCCACGATGTCGCAGGCCCTGCCGCATTGCCGCCATGGAGCGCAAAGAGGACATCCAGTTCTCGCTCACGCTGACGCCGGATCGTGTAAGTGCGCATCAAGGCCTTGCGCCCTTCGCTTGCAGGTTCAAGGATCAGCTTGAAGTACCCGCCCGCCTGATCTTTCGGAAAATGATCCAGATCAGCGCCGCCAATGGTCACCTGATGCATACTGGGAGAGATGCGCTGGCTATCCAGCACTTGAAGATCGCAAAAGACTTGAGCCATGCATCGCCACTTAATGCGAATGGCTCGCAATTCAAGCGCGTGAGCGCTTTTCAACGCACATTTTTCTCGACTTGTACAGCGCGCCCAAGCAAAGCAGCTCGGCACACTTTGAGAGGACAAGCCCCATGATTACCATCCATCACCTTCGCATTTCCCAATCCGAGCGGATCGTTTGGCTGATGGAAGAGCTGGGCCTTGAATACGAACTTAAGCTCTACAATCGCGATCCTGAAACACGCCTTGCCCCGCCAGAATTGAAAGCGATCCACCCGATGGAGATTGCTCCGGTGATTACCGATGGCGATCTGGTTCTGGGTGAGAGCGGCGCAATTATGGACTACATCGTGGGCAAATATGCTCCCAACACGCCGCTTGTGCCCGGCCCCGACAGCCCTGATTTCGCGCGGCACCTGTATTGGTATCACTTCGCCAATGCGACCTTGATGACAAACGGAATGATGAGCATTGCTGTGGGCGCGGTTGGCGCTCAAATGCCGCCACCGCTTGCCAAGCGCATCACCAATGCATGGACCGCGATTGAGACGGGCCTTGGCGAGGCGAACTATTTCGGCGGCGCCAATTTCTCCACCGCAGACATAATGCTCGGCTTCTCGCTAACGACGGCCCGCGCCTTTAACGATATGAGCATTGAGGGCATGCCGAACCTGCAAGCGTATCTCAAACGCATCGGCGCGCGCGAGTCGTATCAGCGTGCCATGGCAAAAGCAGAGCCGGGATTTCCGCCGAAGCTGGATTGATCGGATCTATGAAGCCTTGCCAACTACTCAGCCGTTCCATCGCAGGTAAGAAAGCACTCATAACAGGCGCTGCGAGCGGTATGGGCCGTGCGACGGCGCATTTGTTCGCAAGCGAGGGCGCGCATGTCGCTGTTACCGATCTTGATCAGAGCCGCTGCGATGCGGTGTGCGAGGAAATAGCGCATTCTGATGCTTCAGGAACGGCAAAAGGATGGGCGCTCGATGTGCTCAATCCAGAGATTATTGCTGCACGCGTTCCCGAAATAGCTGAGGCGCTGGGTGGGCTGGATATCGTCATCAACAATGCCGGTTTTGCCATACCCAGCACTATCGAGGACGATAGCTATCCCGCTGTGTGGGATAAAAGCCTTGAAGGCATGCTCACCGCGCAGCAACGCATCATTCGCGCGGCCATGCCTTTCCTTCGCCAAAGCGAGCATCCCCGCATCGTCAACATTGCATCGACTGAGGGACTGGGAGCGACGCCCACCAATTCTCCCTATGTCGCAGCAAAGCACGGCGTGATTGGCTTGACGCGCGGGCTGGCGGTTGATCTGGGGCGCGATGGGATCACGGTGAATTGCATCTGCCCCGGCCCAATCCTTACCGGCATCACCGAAGCTATTCCCAATGAGCACAAAGAAATTTATGCCAAACGCCGCGTACCGCTGCGCCGATATGGCATTCCAGAAGAAGTCGCGAACATGACGCTCTCGCTTGTCCTCCCTGCGGCGAGCTACATAACAGGCGCGGTTATCCCTGTGGATGGCGGGCTGACGATCAAGAACGCTTAGTAAAACGCCAACTGGTTCGAAATCGCTAGCAATTGCCCTTCGCGTGACCAGATCCGGGTGGTTTGCGAAAAGCGGCCTGAATACACACGGTCGCTGCTTGCTTCGACGAGCAGGTAGTCGCTGCCGCACGCCGCCAATTCATCGGCGCTGCACATGACGTGCAAGTCATATTGCACGGTCGCACCAAAACGCGGGGTCGTATCCAGGAAAAATGTGCGCGGCATCGGCGTATCGGAAAGCGCCAACAAAGCTTTGGCATCCCATGGCCTGCCGGCTGCATCGCGCACCCAGAATGCCGATTGCGGGCATTCCTGCGCGCTGAACGGTTTACCTAGCGCCACACGCTGTTCGTAGCGCGAAAGGAACTTGGGCCCCGGCGTATCAGGCAGGCGCTCGGCATCTCCGGGCGCAAGGACATCTGGCATCGGGCAGGTGTAATCGAGCGACTTGTCCTTGATATCGCTAAACACATAATCTGCTGCAAAGACCAGCGCGTCTGGCGTTTTTGGATCGCTGAATTCGCAGCGAACAAAATTGGTGCGTCGCCCTTCTCTCAACATCCGAACATCAATGGCCATCTCGCCTTCGGGCAAGGGTTTGAGAAAACTGGCAGTGGCACTTGCCAGCATCCCTGATTGCGGATGCGCAAGCCGGGCCGCGCTGTAACCCAAAGCGAGCGCCCATCCCCCAAAAGCAGACGTGAAATTCCAATATGCCGCCCCGCCGTCTGATTTCATGCGGCCTTCACTCAGGCTTTCCAACCGGGTTGCAGTGTCGAGTGGGTAATCAGCCATTGGCATTACGTTCCTATTTGAAGCCGCGCGCGCCGCACGCGCTGACTTACTGAACGCATCAGTCATTTTTGTTCCCACTTGATAAGACGCCGCACCACAATTCGTGGCCAAATTTTGGAAGAGCTCATCCAGCAAGAGCCGTAGTCGCCGCCTTTTCCACACTCGCCATCGCGTCACGCCAAGGGCCTGGCCCATGGCTGATACGCGAGACGCCAAGGGCGGCTAGCTCTTGATTGCTTGCCATGCCGGGAAGTCGCATCACGTTTACCGGGATCGGAATGGTTTTGCATATCTGTGCGATCGTGTTTGGATCGGAAAGGCCGGGTACAAAGAAGCAGCCAGCCCCTGCCTTTGCATAAGCCTCCCCGCGCGCAATAGCCGCATCCACCAGATCTGATTGGTTGGGGTCCCCGCCAGCCATCAGGACTTCCAGAAATGTGTCCGTGCGCGCGTTCACAAAAAGCCCCGTTGAGACGAGCAAGGCAATGCGTTCAGCCTGTTCAGCCGCGTCGCGCAATCCGGTTGATCCGATCAGCTGGTCTTCGAAATTACAGCCAATTGCACCTGCATTGCGCAGCGCTTTTCCATTGGATTGGAGAGTTTCCTTATCTTCTGCAAAACCCGCTTCAAAATCGACTGTCAAAGGCAGGTCAATCGCAGCAGCAATCTGATGCACTGTTGTGAGTAAAGCTTCAAAGGGAAGCTGCTGACCGTCAGCAAACCCTTGCGCTCCGGCAAGGGAGAGACTGCCTGTCGCTATCGCTTTGGCGCCACAACGCTCGACGGCAAGCGCGCTGCCTGCATCCCAGATGTTGTAAAGGACAAGCGGATCGGAAGCAGTGTGCAGTGCTGCGAAGTCTTGGGTAGTCATTTGTTGAATAACTCCGGCTGTTTGGGATCGGTTTGCGCGCCTTCACGCTTGAGCAGTTCCCGCTTAATCTCGGGCCCGTAAGCGTATCCGCCAATGCTGCCATCGGCTTGTACGACGCGGTGGCAGGGGATTAGGACTGCAATCTTGTTTGCGCCGTTGGCGCTGCCAACCGCTCTGCTCGCTTTGGGATTGCCCAGCATCGCGGCTTGTTCGCCATAACTGCGTGTTTCACCGGGGGGGATTTTGCGCAAGGCATCCCAGCATCGCTGCTGGAAAGCGGTGCCGCGCACATCGAGGGGGATGTGCGAGTTGTCACTGCCCGGCGTTTCAACTGCCGCCACAACTTCATCAAACAGCTTGCGAAAATCATCATGGGCGCGGACCAATTCTGCCTTGGGAAAGCGCGCGGCCAGTTCGGTTTTGCCGTCCTTAAAGGACAAACAGCACACCCCTTTCGCCGTTGCTGCAACCAGCATGGTACCAAGCGAAGTATCGATCACATCCCAATGGATGGTCGTACCTGCCCCGCCCTCGCTCATATTCTTAGGCGCCATGCCCAATCTCCCTTCGACATCGGCATAAAACCGCGATGGCGCAGAATAGCCAGCTTCATACAACGCCTCACTTACGCCCCGCCCTTCCACAAGAGATTGGCGAACCCGCTCTTCGCGCAGAGCTCTTGCAAAACCAGCAGGGGACAAACCCACCGTTCGTTTGAAAAGGCGCTGGAAATGCGTGGGCGAATATCCGGTAAGATCGGCCAATTCATCCAGTGTCTTCGCCCCATCCGCTCTGATCGCGGAAATTGCGGCGAGAACGCAGGCTTCTTCTGCGGATTGCGTGTTGGGCGAGCATCTTTTGCAAGCTCTTAGCCCGGCAGCCTCAGCATCTGCGGCGTTCGCGTAGAATTTCACATTCTTTCGCAAAGGCGCGCGCGCGGGGCAGCTGGGGCGGCAGTAAATCCCTGTGGAATGCACACCAGTGACGAAAGCTCCATCGAACCGTCGATCTTTGGCAAGAGCGATATTCCAGCGTTCATCATCAGTAAGATTTGCGTTGTTGGTCATGCAGGCATTCCTACCTCAATAATACAGGCAGCGCATCCCGCGTCTTGCGCTCAATGGCAGGCTGGGCCATGCCAATGGCTATGTTAAAACGTCTCGCAGCGTTGGCGCTGCTCGCATTCGCTGCGCTTTTTCCATCCCCTGCTCTTGCAGATGCTGCCGACATCGAGGCGGCTGCACGAGGCGTTGTGCGGGTCGTTTTGATCCGCGAAGACGATGGCGAAGTGCGCCCTGCTAGCCATGGCAGCGGCTTTGCCGTCAAGCCCAATATGATTGTCACCAACGCGCATGTTGTGCGCGATGCTGTGCTGGATGACACTTTGCGCATCGGTATCGTGCCCAATGAGCAAGCACGCGATGGCGAACCCGGCGCTTTTGGCAGGCTCGTTGCGGTCAGCCCGCGCAATGATTTGGCCTTGATTGAGATTGCTGAAGGGTCTTTGCGCCTTCCTCCCGTCACTTTCGCAGGCGGTGCCAGCGGCGATATGGGAGAGGTTTCCGCTGTTGGCTATCCCATGAATGTCGATGTCGCGCAGGGCCTTGAGATCGAAGATATCTTCCAGCCGCAACCGCCTGTCAAAAGTCGGGGTTTTTTGTCAGGTGAGCGGCCAGCGCGTCAGTTTGACACGATCCTGCATACTGCCCCGATAGCACGCGGGAATTCTGGTGGACCGCTGCTTGATGGATGCGGGCGAGTGCTTGGCGTCAACTCCTTTGGGGCGGATTCAGATGGGTCGGATGCCGAATTCTACTTCGCTGTGTCTTTGCGCGAATTGCTGCCATTCCTGCGCGAAAACAATATTGATCCTTCTACAAATGCTCTGCCTTGTCGCTCAATCGAGGAATTGAATGCGGCGGAATTGGCCCGGTTTGAGGCGGAGCGCGCTGATGCTCAGGCACGGATTGATGCACGCGAACAGGCTATGCGGGACACCCGCCAGCAGGCTTGGATCAAAGCGCAGATGCAAGTGATGGAAGAGAGCCAAGACGCGGTTGCCACCACCATGTTGCTCTTGGTTGCAGGCCTGGTCGCTGCCTATGCCGCTGCGCAATTGCGGCGGAACGAGGCACATCGAAAATTCGCAATCATGGCAGCCGGCGCATCAGGTGCGGCGTTTATTGCCTGTATCCTCGTTTGGCTTACTCGACCCGGTGCCAGCGATATCGAAGACAGGGTTGAGGCAATTCTCGCAGACGACGACAATGGCGAAACCAAGACACAAACGCCTGATCTCAGCGCTGCTGGCGATGGCACGTTGATTTGCACTCTGGTGCCTGAACGCAGCCGCATCACTGGCGCGCGGACAGACGATGTAGAGTTTGATTGGTCCGCTGATGGCTGCGTCAATGATCGCACGCAATATGGCATGGATAGCGGCACATGGAGCCGTGTTTTCGTACCCAATGATGAAGCGGCAGTCTCGGTAAATTCCTATGACCCTGAAACGCGCACCTTCCGCACTGACCGTTACCTTTTGGGCCGGGCAGATATGGAAGCGGCCAGAAAAGCGCGCCGGGGATATTCACCGCCCTCTTGCGGCGTGACCGATGCGGCGCGGCTGTTGGGAGAGCAGCAGGCGGCGGTGATTGCCCAATTGCCTGACCGAGAAAATGAGCGGCTTGTCTATTCCTGCACCCCAAAACCAGCAGGCGGTAATCCAGTGGTGGCTGAAGCGCAGGAATAACCGCCTGCTCAGCCCATTCGCCACAATTTTTCAAAGCTGCCAAGGTTTGCGCTTGAGTTTGTTTACAAGTTTGGCATCTTTGTGTTTGTGGCGTCGGCGCATTTGGAGGCTGGCTTGGGCAGACATCAGGGGGCATAATGGTTCACCGGTTTTGGCTGATTTTGGTCGCGATCCTCGCGCTTTCCCCTGCACACCTCGCAGCAAGTGAAGCCGATATTGATGCGTCGGCGCGCGGCGTTGTGCGCGTGATAACTTACACCATTACTCCCAATCGCAGGTTTGTCCCACTTGGGCATGGGACAGGCTTTGCTGTTGCCGAAGACAAATTCGTCACGAATGCCCATGTGATAGAGCGTGCCGCACGGTACAACGATGTCTATGTCGGCATCATTCCCCCGAAAGGGGATAAGCCAACGCCTGTAAAGCTTGTCACCTTTAGCCGCAACAGGGACCTCGCCGTGCTTGAAGCACCAGAAAGCCTGCGCCTTCCTCCATTGACATTTGTCAGCAATTTCACCTCGGAAAACTCCGATGTCGTGGCGGTCGGTTTCCCGGGCGCGATTGATGACACTCTTGGCATGGGTCGTGAGCCAACGGTGACGCGCGGTATCGTTTCCCAACAGCGAGTATCTCGCGATGTGCGCATTGTGATGCACAGCGCCTCTATTGCTCGCGGCAATTCAGGCGGGCCATTACTAGACGAATGCGGCCGGATTGTCGGGGTTAACACTTTCAGCGCGAATTCCACCGCCGCCGAAGGAGAATTCTTTTTCTCGGTCGCAAACGCAGAAACACTTGCATTTCTTCGCAACAATGATGTCTCACCCAAGGTCAGCGATCTGCCGTGCCGCTCTCTTGCTGAGCTGGAGCAGGAAGAAAAAGAGCGGAACGAAATTGAGCAGAAGAAGATTGAGGAAGAGCAACGCGTAGCTCAGGAAACCGAGAACCAAGAGCGCGCACGCATTGAGCGTCAAATTACAGAAGAGCGCGAAAACATGATGGCTCTGGCAGCCATTCTGCTTGTGGTGGCAGCAGGCGGCGGGGCGCTTAGTTATCAAGCATCACAATCCGAAGGCGGCAAGAACCGCGCTATCATCTTTGGCGCGATTGGCGGGATCGCAGCGATTGGTGCTGTTTACAGCTGGGTAACCCGGCCAAGCGCGGATGATGTTGAAGACAGACTTTTGGCCGCAAGCGGTGACAATTGGAGCGATGAGGAAGGGATTAGCGGGCTGCAACCCGGCATGTTTGCTTGCACTCTCGATACAGAGCGTAGCCGCGTGACGAGCGCTCCCCCACGCGATGTAGAATTTGAATGGAGAGCCGAAGGGTGCCGGGGCGAATCCCAGTACCAGTCTGTCGAAGGCGTATGGCGGCGCGTGTTTGTGCCTCAGGAAGATTATATGGTGCGGGTCGCCACAATTGATCTAGCCAAAGGCGAATTTCGTAATGAGCGGTATTTGCTGCCCAAGACAGAGTGGCAAAAAGCGCGCGATGCCAGAATGAGCTATTCTCCCCCATCCTGCGGCGCGCCCAATGCATCACAGCGCCTATCCGATATGCAGGAAGGCGTGCTCGCAATGCTGCCTGATCAACCAAATGAGCGGCTGGTCTACAAATGTGAAAGCAAATAGGGTGCTTTGGATTGTTCAAAGCCGATAGCGCCCAGTCGATGGTAAGCTTAGAAGACTAAGCTGCCAGCGCCTCACCTGACAAAGTGATCCGGTGCATTTCGCGGCGGTGGCCAGCGTAATCGTTCATTGCATTGTGCCAGCTTGTGCGGTTGTCCCAAATCGCGATTGTGCCCGGCTGCCATTTGAGACGGCATTGATTTGTCTCGGTCAACGCCGCGTCGCAGAGTTTATTGAGCAAAGGCAGACTTTCCTCACGCGTCTGGCCCACGAAATTGATCGTGAAAGCCGAGTTCACATAAAGAAGCTTTCGACCAGTTTGCGGGTGGCGGATTACGACTGGATGCACGGCGCCTGTTTTCAGGTCCTGACCGCGCAAACTTTTGCCCATATCGGTTTGCGCATATAATCCATCAGCCTTGTAGACGTGATCGGCTGTATGGAATGCCTCCAGCCCTTCAATGCGGGCCTTCAGATCGTCAGACAGCGAATCGTAGGCCGCTCCCATATGCGCCCACATAGTATCGCCACCTGAAGGCGGAAGATCGCGCGCAACTAGGATTGAACCCATGGCCGGGATCTGGTCGTAAGAATGATCGGTGTGCCAAGCGCCGCCAATATTGGTGGCCTGATCGGCTTCCTTCTTCACCACTGCGATTTCGTTGAAATCCTCTTGCAGCGGGAAATAGTTGTTCACATCGATTCCGCCCCAACGGCGGCCAAATTTGATGTGATCTTCGGGAGAAAACTCCTGATTTCGAAAAACCGCAATGCCGTGTTCGTAAATTGCACGCTTGATCGCATCCATCTCGTCATCCGAGCAAGACGACAGATTGACCCCTTCAATCTCCACGCCGCATTCCGGCGCCATAGCGGTGGTTTTCATCGATTTTCTCTCCCATTGGCTTTTGCCATTGGGTGTCGTTTTTATGCAATTTTTGAAACAACACAAGTTTCCGCTGACCCGTCCCGCTTTAAGGTGGGATTGTTCGTGTTTGCTGCGCTTGCGTAATATGCATTGTCTTGCTAGGCGCGCGCCAGCTTTAAAGGGGCTGGTATTGGCTCGACCAAACAACTTGCCCGATCAAAGCATCGTATTTCTCAAGCGTTTTCGCCGCAAAGGACACACAGCGCGTGGATAACTCCGCCGGTATTCAGGCAAGCCTACCAGGGCGTTACGCCTCTGCTCTTTTTGATTTGGCGAGTGAAAATGGCACCGTCACTGCGGTTGAGAATGATCTCGACACGCTGGGTGCCGCACTTTCCGAATCTGCTGAATTGCAATCAGTCACAACCAACCCGCAATTGTCGCGCGACGAACAAGGCAAAGCGGTTGCAGGCATTGCATCGCACCTCAAGCTTTCCGACCTCACCACCAATTTTCTTGGTGTGCTCGCAGGCAATCGCCGGTTGGGCGCTTTGTCGGGCGTCATTTCAGCTTTCAAAACTATCGCGGCCAATCAGCGCGGCGAAGTTTCTGCAAACGTAACAAGCGCACATCCGCTTTCCGCGTCGCAGCTCAGCACTTTGAAAGATAAGCTGACCGCGCGCGAGGGCCGCACAGTTATGCTAACTTCGGACGTCGATCCTGACCTTTTGGGCGGGCTTGTCGTCACCATTGGATCGCAGCGCATTGATGCCTCGATCCGCACACGTCTTAATTCTCTTGCCCAAGCTATGAAGGCTTAAAGGACAAATACATGGAAATCCGCGCAGCAGAAATCTCCAAGGTCATCAAAGACCAGATCGCCAATTTCGGCACCGAGGCACAAGTCAGCGAAGTTGGCACCGTGCTTTCCGTGGGTGACGGGATCGCCCGTATTCACGGCCTCGATAAAGTGCAGGCTGGTGAAATGGTTGAGTTCGCCAATGGCGTGAAAGGCATGGCGCTGAACCTTGAAAGCGACAATGTCGGTGTTGTGATCTTCGGCTCTGATGCTGAGATTAAAGAAGGCGACACTGTTAAGCGGACCGAGACGATTGTGGACGTTCCGGTTGGCAAAGGCCTTTTGGGCCGCGTTGTTGACGCGCTTGGTAATCCGATCGATGGCAAAGGCCCGATCACAGACGCGACCCGCCAGCGCGTGGAAGTGAAAGCGCCCGGCATCATCCCGCGCGAATCTGTTTCTGAGCCTGTTCAAACCGGCCTCAAAGCCGTCGATGCTCTGGTGCCGGTTGGCCGTGGTCAGCGCGAGCTTATCATTGGTGACCGCCAGACCGGTAAAACCGCTGTCGCCATCGACACATTCATCAACCAGAAAACGGTCAATGAAGGCGATGACGAGAAGAAGAAGCTCTACTGCGTCTACGTAGCTGTCGGCCAAAAGCGTTCGACCGTTGCTCAAATCGTGAAGCAATTGGAAGAGAACGGCGCGATGGAATATTCCATTGTTGTTGCCGCGACCGCTTCTGAGCCTGCACCGCTGCAATACCTTGCGCCCTACACCGGCTGCGCGATGGGTGAATTCTTCCGCGACAACGGTATGCACGCCGTGATCGTGTATGACGATCTTTCCAAGCAAGCTGTTGCTTATCGTCAGATGTCACTTCTGCTTCGTCGTCCTCCCGGCCGTGAAGCGTATCCCGGTGACGTTTTCTATCTTCACTCACGCCTGCTTGAGCGTGCGGCGAAGATGAGCGAATCTGAAGGGCACGGGTCTTTGACTGCGCTGCCGATCATTGAAACGCAGGCAGGTGACGTTTCTGCGTATATTCCGACCAACGTGATTTCGATCACTGACGGTCAGATCTTCCTTGAAACCGACCTTTTCTACCAAGGCATTCGTCCCGCGATTAACGTGGGTCTGTCGGTGAGCCGCGTTGGCGGTGCCGCTCAGACAAAAGCGATGAAGAAGGTTTCGGGTTCGATGAAGCTCGACCTTGCACAATATCGCGAGATGGCGGCCTTTGCTCAGTTTGGTTCAGACCTTGATGCTGCGACGCAGAAACTCCTTAACCGCGGCGCGCGTTTGACTGAGCTTCTGAAGCAGAAGCAATTCTCACCCATGCCGTTTGAAGAGCAGACAGTGTCAATCTTCGCTGGCACTAACGGCTTCATCGACGATATCGATGTGAACCGCGTCAATGAATATGAAGAGCAAATGCTCGCCTTCTTCCGCGCCGAACATTCAGATGTTCTTGCAAGCATCCGCGACAGCGGGAAATTCGAAGACGACACCAAGGCCAGCGTTGTCGCTGGATTGGAAGCGTTCGCAAAGCAGTTCGCGTAAGTAGTTACAGTTCACCCGTCATCCTGAACTTGTTTCAGGATCCATGGTTCAACCAAGCGCTGTTCTCCGAAGACCAGCCACTAAGATGAGAAATGGATCCCGGCCTTCGCCGGGATGACGATAAAGGAAAGATGTAAGGCACGATGCCAAGTCTTAAGGAACTAAAAGATCGGATCGGGTCGGTTAAATCGACTCAGAAGATCACCAAGGCCAAGCAGATGGTCGCTGCGGCGAAATTGCGTCGAGCGCAGGCTGCTGCTGAAGCGGGCCGCCCCTACGCCGAACGTTTGAGCGCTGTCATGGCCTCACTCGCTGGCAAAGTTTCGGGCGACAGCGCACCGAAACTGCTTGCCGGGACCGGATCAGATCAGCGCCATCTTCTCGTGGTGGTCAACACCGATAAAGGCCTGTGCGGCGGTTTGAATTCAAACCTCGTCAAAGCCGCCAAAGCCAAAGCCGAGGAATTGCTCACCTCAGGCAAACAGGTGGAATTCTACCTCGTCGGCAAAAAAGGCCGTGCGCCATTGAAGCGCGATTATGACAGCCAGATCACCGGCGGGTTCGACACATCCACGGTCAAAACCCCCGGCTTTGAAGAAGCAGACGCGATTGCCGCTGAATTGGTCGAGATGTTCGACAATGGCGCTTTCGACATTGCGCATCTCGTTTTCCCGACCTTCAAATCGGCGCTGGCACAAGATCCGACCGTCAATCAGCTGATCCCCGTCCCCTCACCCGATGCGGTCGAGGATACGGGCGCTGTGGTGGAATATGAGCCCGGCGAAGAGGAAATCCTTGAAGAGCTGCTGCCACGCTACGTCAAAACGCAAGTTTTCGGATCGCTGCTTGAACGCGAAGCATGCGAACAAGGCGCTTCGATGACAGCGATGGATAACGCAACCCGCAACGCAGGCGATCTCATCAACAAGCTGACGATCCAATACAACCGCAGCCGTCAGGCCGCGATTACAACCGAACTCATCGAAATTATTGCTGGCGCGGAGGCGCTATAGACATTCGTGAGTTCCTGCGCAGGCAGGAACCTCCATCGGCAGGGCCCGCCGCCAATTTTATAGGACCCACCAAGATTAACGAGGTCCCTGCCTTCGCAGGGACTCACAAAAGGTAAGAAGGCTAAAGGAACCGAAAATGGCCACCGCACCCGTATTGAACCAAACCACCAACGGCACCATCGCCCAGGTCATCGGCGCTGTTGTTGACGTGCAGTTCGAAGGCGAACTGCCCGCAATTCTCACTGCGCTTGAAACGAAGAATGACGGCAAGACGCTCGTTCTCGAAGTTGCTCAGCACCTTGGTGAGAACACCGTTCGCACCATTGCGATGGACTCGACCGAAGGTCTCGTTCGCGGGGCTGAAGTGATCAACACCGGCGCGCAGATTTCTGTGCCGGTTGGCCCCAAAACGCTTGGCCGGATTATGAACGTCGTTGGCGAAGCGATTGATGAGCGCGGCCCTGTTGGTGCGGATATGACCGCCCCAATCCATGCAGAAGCGCCTCCGTTTGTGGATCAGTCCACCGAGGCAAACATTCTCGTCACCGGTATTAAAGTGATCGACCTTCTCGCCCCTTACGCAAAGGGCGGTAAAATTGGTCTGTTCGGCGGTGCCGGCGTGGGCAAAACCGTTCTTATTCAGGAACTCATCAATAACATCGCAAAAGGCCACGGCGGTGTGTCCGTGTTTGCTGGCGTTGGGGAGCGGACCCGTGAAGGGAACGATCTCTACCACGAATTCCTCGATGCAAACGTTATCGCGAAAGATGAAGACGGCAACGCCATCAGCGAAGGCTCTAAAGTGGCGCTGGTCTTCGGCCAAATGAACGAGCCTCCAGGCGCGCGTGCTCGCGTTGCTCTGTCCGGTCTGACCATGGCAGAATATTTCCGCGACCAAGAGGGCCAAGACGTTCTGTTCTTCGTCGACAATATCTTCCGCTTTACGCAAGCGGGTTCGGAAGTGTCCGCTCTGCTTGGCCGTATTCCTTCGGCTGTGGGTTATCAGCCCACGCTGTCAACCGATATGGGCAACCTGCAAGAGCGTATTACGTCGACAACCAAGGGTTCGATTACATCGGTGCAGGCCATCTACGTGCCTGCCGATGACTTGACCGACCCTGCACCTGCGACGAGCTTTGCTCACTTGGATGCGACCACGACTTTGAGCCGCGCGATTTCAGAGCTGGGCATCTACCCTGCTGTTGACCCGCTCGATTCAACGTCGCGCGTTCTGGAGCCTTCCGTTGTTGGTCAAGATCACTACGACACAGCGCGCCGCGTTCAGGAAACGCTGCAGAAGTATAAGTCGCTGCAAGACATCATCGCCATTCTCGGCATGGATGAGCTTTCAGAAGAAGATAAGCTTACCGTGGCGCGGGCTCGTAAGATCCAGAAATTCCTCTCACAGCCATTCCACGTGGCTGAGGTTTTCACCGGTATCTCAGGCCTGTTCGTGCAGCTCGAAGACACGGTGAAATCGTTCAAAGCGGTTGTGGATGGCGAATACGATCACCTGCCAGAGCAAGCCTTCTATATGGTTGGCGGCATCGATATGGTGGTAGAGAAGGCCGCGAAACTGGCAGAAGAGGCGTAAGCCATAATGACTGAAACACTCGACCTGGCAGATTGCGTGAACACGCACTGCCCTTGGTCGGGTGATCCTGTTTCGCCGGACAGCCTGACCGTCTACCAAGGCAAAGTGGTTGGCTTTTGCAATCAGGGCTGCCGCGACAAATTTGAAAAAGCGACCGCAGCTTTTGATGCGGCTTTGGATGGATAATAGAATAATGGCACTGCACTTTGAACTCGTAACGCCGGCAAAGCTCGTCCGTTCTGAAGACGTCCATATGGTTGTCGTCCCAGGCACAGATGGCGAGTTTGGCGTGCTTGAAGGCCATGCACCTTTCATGAGCACGATCCGCGATGGCGAAGTGCAGGTCTTCAAGACCGAAGGCGCTGCGCCTGAGACAATCGCTGTCAAAGGTGGCTTTGCCGAAGTTGGCGATGCAGGTCTTACCGTGCTGGCGGAGCATGTAGAAAGCTAAGCCAAGCCGCGGCTTGGGAAATGGTAACGCTGGAGCTGCCGTTCACCCGCGCCTGATTAGGGAAATGCTAACGCGATTATGGTTAAGCCTTCCTATAGGAAGGCCTTAGACCACACCGTGACGACCGCTACACTTGACCAGACAAGCCAGCGCAATGCCATAACGATGCCCAATTTCGGGCTCAGCCTGATCGTGTCTGTTGCGCTTGTGCACTTCATCGCGGCTCTCAACATTGGTCAGCGCCCTATCACATCGTACATCACGGCAAGCTGGCTGATCGAGCTGTTCGCTTTCCTTGTCATTCCATTTGCCGTGTGGTTCCTCTTGAAACTTGTAGGCGCCATCCGGGACAAAGCACCCAGCCCGTTTGGATATATTGCCCAAGCACTCATGCGCGATCGCAAGCGCTTTATGACCGCGGCCGTGCTGTTCGGCTGTTATGCCTTGGTCAATCGGTCATACCGCGCCATCAAAGTCGGCATCCCGCGCATAGAAGATTTTTGGGCCGATCCCATGTTTGCAAGCTGGGACCAAGCGATCTTTGGCACCGATCCTTGGACCATCACCCATGCCTGGATTGGGCAAGCTGGCACCGAATTCATCGACTTTATCTACGCGTCCTGGTTCCTCGTTATTCTGGCAGTCTATGCGCTGGCAGCGTTTTCAAAAGACCCGGTTTTCCAATTGCGTGCCACTTTGACGTATCTGCTTGTCTGGATTTTGCTCGGCAATCTGCTCGCAGTTGTGTGGTCCAGTGCAGGGCCTGTGTATTATGAGCATTTCTTTGGCGATCCGCAGTTTGCGCCGCTGATGGAGCGGTTGAACACTTACGATTTGAAAGCGCTCAGGATACAGGACTTCCTGCTTTCCAGCACGGGTGATGAGATGATCGGAACCGGGATCAGCGCAATGCCATCCATTCATTGCGCAATGACGGCATTGATCGTTCTGTTTGCATGGGAACGGCGCGGGTTTGGGGCCGTGTTCGCGGTCGCGCTTGCCTACCATTGCATCATTCTGGTCGGGTCGGTGCACTTGGCGTGGCACTATGCGGTTGACGGGCTGGTATCTTCGGCACTCGTTCCGGTCATCTGGTTCGGCGTGAGAGCGCTGATCCGAGATGAGCAAGCCACCGAAGCTAACGTTTAACTCCGATTAGCTTGTGCGAGCAATCAAAGCATTGCAGACTACGCCAATTGCTTTTGCACCCAGTTGGCAATGTCGATCATATGCCCCGGCTTCGCATTCATGGTCGCTTCCTGCATAACTGAGCCAAGCGTCCTTGCTTTGAGAGCATCGCGGTAGATCCGTTCAGCCTCGCCAAAGGCACTCGCCACTTCGCAGGGCCGTTTGCAATCTGTGCGCTTCAATCCGCACGGACCATTTTGGCGAATTTCAGTGCACCGGAAGGCTGGGCTCGGCCCCTCTATTGCAAGCACGATATCAAGAAGCGTGATCTCATCGGGCGTTCGGGCCAGCCGGTATCCACCGCCTTTTCCGCGCACAGATTCCACAATCCCTGCCCTGCGCAGCAATTGCATCTGCTTTGAAAGATAGGCGGAGGGAACCTCGAAAAGTTCAGCAAGTACATCCACAGACAGTCCCCTGCCCGGCGGCAGGAGCGGAAGTATTGTGCAGATGTGTGTCGCCCATTCTACGCCTTTTGCGATTTGCACGCTTGACTCCTTAATCGGATATTCTTTATCCGGATATTAATTATCCGATTAAGGAGAGATGACATGTCCCCCAAGGCCAAGCAAGCACACAGGCGGCTCGCCGTCTTGATCGGGGTGTTCCTCATGGTCCATTTCGCCACGCACTTTGCCGCGATTGCCGGGATCGCTGCACAGGATCAAATGCTCCAATGGGGCCGCGCAATCTACCGCATACCTGTGATTGAGATTGCTCTGGTCTTAGCTTTGGCAGCGCAAGTCATTATTGGGCTCAAACTGCTTGGCCAGATCAAACGTCGCAAACGCAAAGGTTTTTGGCACCGCGCGCAATTCTTAAGTGCCTGTTATCTTGCATATTTTATCGTCATGCATACCGTAGCAGCCTTAACTGCGCGGCTGGGTGTCCTCACGGGCAGCGGCCTTGACACCAACTTTTTCTGGGCCGCAGGAACGCTGGTTCTCGATCCGCTGCGATATGGGTTTGCGCCGTATTACCTGCTCGCAGTGATCGCGCTCGTCACACATTTGATTGCAGCTCTTCATTTCAGAGGCGCGCGGCGCTGGCACGCTTTTGCTCTTGCCATCGGTCCGCTTGCTGGCGCGCTTATCGTCGCAGCCTATGGCGGCGCGTTCTACGCAATTGAAATGCCCGATGCACACCGAGAATACTTTGCCGTTTTTCCGGGCGTTGAACTTTAAGAAAGACTAACGCCGCGTCCGCCACAAAAGCGCCTTCACAAACGGCTTTCTCCCCGGCACAACACAACTATTCAATCCTTCCGGGAGAGACCACTTGAACTTCACGTCCAAAATCGCTCTGGCAGCCGCCATGAGCATCACCGCAACGACAGCCGCAGGCGCCGCCGACAACCACTCTGAGAAAGCCGAAATGGAAACACCAGCCGATGATGGGGTGCCCGGCCCAGAGCAAGACCCGTATATCTGGCTGGAAGAAGCGCGCAGCGATGAAGCGCTGGCATGGGTTGAAGCGGAAAATGAGCTGACGCTTGCGGCCTTGGAAAGCGATCCGCGTTTTGCCGATCTCAAAGCCGAAGCGCTCGCCATCTATGACAGCGAAGACCGCATTCCTTATGTCAGCTTCCGCCCCGATGGGCTTTATAACTTCTGGCAGGACAAGGATAATCCCAAAGGCCTGCTGCGCCGCACCACGCTTGAAAGCTACCAAACCGATGATCCGGAATGGGAAATCCTGCTGGATGTCGATGCGTTGGCTGAAAAAGACGGCAAGGAATGGGTCTATAAAGGCTCAACCTGCCTGCCGCCTGATCTCAACATCTGCATGATCGCGCTTTCCGATGGCGGCGAAGATGCAACCATCATGCGCGAGTTTAACACCGCGACAGGCGAATTCGTCGAAGGCGGATTTGAACTGCCCGAAAAAAGTCAAGGCGGCATTCAATGGGTCGATAAAGACACTTTGCTGGTAAGCCGCGATTTTGGCGAAGGCACGCTGACGGACAGCGAATACCCGTTCACCACCCGCAGCTGGAAGCGAGGCACTGATCTTGCTGATGCCAAGGAAATCTATCGCGGCGAACCTTCCGATGTATGGGCCGGTGCCACCCTCGTGCGCGACGCGACAGGAGAAATCCATGCGACCACAGCATTTCGCGGCACAAGCTTTCATGAGCGCGAAAACTACTGGCTGAACCCTGAAACCTTCGAATGGGTGAAGCTTGAAATGCCTTTGAAAGCATCGCTTTACGGCATTGTTGATGATCACATGCTGATGACAACGGACGTTGATTGGACTGTCGGAGATCAGACGTTTCCGGCAGACAGCTTGATTGCAGCCGATCTTACCGAATGGAAGAACGACCCCAATGCGGCTGCCAAAACACTCGTTTGGGCGCCGGCTGAGCGCCAGACCAAACGTGGCGGCGCCATCACCGCGGGCGCGCTTTATGTTGGCATGCTCGACAATGTCATTGGCAAGGTGCTGAAATTCAATTTTGAAGACGGCGCTTGGGTCAGCGAGGAAGTGAACCTTCCCAGCAATGCGACTGTCGGTATTGCCGCAAGCTCTACCGAAAGTGAGCAGATCATGTTCACGGTCACAGACTTCCTCAATCCAACCACGCTCTATTACACCGATGGCAGCGGCGATCCCGCAGTGCTCAAAACCTCCCCTGCCCGCTTTGAAGCGGCGGGAATGGAAGTTGAGCAGCACGAAGCGGTGAGCAAGGACGGAACGAAAATCCCGTACTTCATCGTCAAACCAGCCGGCATGGAGATGACTGGTGACACCGCCGTTTTGATGAGCGGCTATGGCGGCTTCCAAATCCCGCGTCTGCCCGGCTATCTGGGTACGACGGGCAAGCTGTGGCTGGAGCGCGGGGGAGCTTATGTGCTTGCAAACCTACGCGGTGGCGGCGAATTTGGCCCTGAATGGCACCAGACCGCCATCCGTGAGAATAAGCAGCGCACTTGGGATGATTTCATCGCTGTGGGTGATGATCTTGTGAAGCGCGGTTTCACCTCGCCTCAGCATCTCGGCATTCAAGGCGGCTCACAAGGCGGATTGCTCGTGGGTACTGCCTTTACTCAGCGGCCAGACCTGTTTGGCGCGGCCATCGTGCAGATCCCGCTGTTTGATATGCTGCGCTATCACCTGATTGGACGCGGCGCGTCGTGGATCGGTGAATATGGCGATCCACGCATCCCTGAGCAGCGCGCCTGGATTGAGGGATATTCACCCTATCAGAAGATCGTAGAGGGCGTGGATTACCCCCAACCATTCCTTTGGGCGTCCACTGCAGATGACCGCACGCACCCGGCGCACGCTCGCAAAGGAGCAGCGCGTCTTAAGGAACTTGGCCAGCCGTATTTTTACTTCGAAGATATGACCGGAGGGCACTCTGGAGGGGTCGATAATGAGCAGCGCGCAAAGCTTCAGGCACTGCAATATGTATACTTGATGCAAAGACTCATGGATGCGCGTGAGGGCGGTTAACTTCCTCATATAACAACGAAAAATTCGGCCCCGGTGTGATGTGCACTGGGGCCTTTTTCGTTCAGATGTAAAATAAATCGACGGTTTGCCCTCACTTCATCGCAGGCCAAGCACGGAGGGTGTCATTAAAGCGAAATTAACCATGTTTGGCAGGCTCTGGTTAAACGCAAAAGAGTGAACTCCTTGTCACCACGGGGGCCAAACAAGGAGTATACACATGACGTATCCCAATCATATGTCGATGGCTGAAGTCATCAAAAGCTATGGCCTGCCAAAAAGCCACAAGGTCCACTGGTCAAAAACGCGCAAAGCCGATGTGGTCCGTGCAGTGCACGATCGCGCCATAAGCTTTCACGAAGCGCGTGATCGGTATCTTTTGAGCCGTAGTGAGTTCGAACAATGGGAACGCGAATGCGGCGTGGCCAATATCGACACTACTGAGCGTGCAAACACTCTCGAAAGCGCTTGAGGTGAGATGCGGCTGACGCTTGCGCCTGTGACCATGTAGTCAGGCGACCTAGTCAGCTGCCACCTCAATAAGAACTTCGTTGCGCCGCATGGGTCCTGGTACCATCGGCGCATCGTAAAAGGCGTATTCGAAATCGCCTTTCGGGACGAGCTTTTGGTCAGTGATCCAATCGGTCAGTAAAGTTTCCATGTCCGCCAAATCTGCCGCGCTGCCATAGCCGCTGAATTTCACGGCTGCGACGCGCCGGGCGGGCACCTCTTCGAGCGCAATATCCTCAGGCGGGGTCGGCAAGCTCTCCATGGTGAATTCGGACGGCATGACAAACCGCATGCGCCAAGTATCCGCGTCCGTTTCATCTTGCAGGACAGGGGATGTCATTGCGATCTTCGCGTTCTGATCGACCCGATCTTGAAGGACGGGCGATGTCATTGCGATTTTTTCGCCGCCCTCGGGCCTATCTTGCGCAAAGATGTAGGCAGCAAGCCTTCTGAAACTGCGTGAACTGGCCTCGCGGCGAGATCCGGAATGGGTGACTTCGGCGACAATCATCGGCTCGTAATCGCGCAATTCAAACGCATCTTCAGATTTGACAACCGTGTGCGATGGCACCTCAATATCCCTGTATTGCGCAAAAGCGACTGCGCCGCCCAGCGCGGCTACACCCAATCCCAATCCGATCCATTTCTTCACGCCCATACTAATACTTCCTTTGTTGCTCACCTTATGAGCAGTTATGCGCAGGATTGGTTCCCGGATGATGCGCTATCGGCGGGTTGGCGCGTGAAAATCGGGCGGCTTGTTTGCGATCCAGCTCAGAAACTTGGCGATCGATGGATGCGCAGTGATCACATCAATGTCATCCCCGATCCGCGCAAGCTCAGCATTCGTAAAGTTGGTGTGGATCGCCTTATGGCAAATGGGGTGGACAGGAACAGTCGCCCTTCCCTTCTTCGATTTGGGCACCGGATGATGCCACTGGATCAGCGTCTCAAACGGGCGCCCGCACAGCCAACAGGTGAGGTTCTCGGTTTCGCTCACCCGGACCATTGGCTCAGTGACAAAGTGTTCCCATCGGCATCGTGAAACCAGCATACCTTTGCGCCATCAGGCGTGGTCCAGATATCTCTCTCGTCCTGTTCCATGAACTCAAATCGCAGGAATTGCGCACCGCGCTGTGCCAATCGGTCGCGTTCGCTCTTAATGTCGTCGACGCGCCATCCCAAGGAAGTGAAAGGTTGTGGGGAAAGCTCGGCAACTTTTTGGACACGGAGCATTGTCCCATTTGCATCAAATTCCAGCGAAAACGGGTTATCATCTGTGAGCGTGAAGCCCATCACATCCTGATAGAACGTGAGCGCCTTTTTCGGGCTGAGATGTGGCTACAAAAAGTATGGACTTCATTTGGCACCTCCCTTCTTCGCGTTTTCCTTCTTCTTCTTCATCGTATCATGAAACCGGTCAGCCCATCCTTGCTTCACCAGCTGCTCTGCGCGCACCATGCGCAATTCGCCATCGCTGACATCGCGGCTGACTGTGGAGCCTGCTGCAACGATAGAATCCGCGCCGATATTCACAGGGGCGACCAGAGCCGAGTTTGAACCGATGAAGGCTCGCTCTCCGATCACGGTCTGGTATTTGAAATAGCCATCGTAATTGCACGTGATCGTGCCCGCGCCGATATTCGCGTTCGCGCCGACTTTTGCATCGCCAATGTAGGAGAGATGGCTCGCTTTTGCTCCGGGGCCCAGCGTCGCTTTCTTCATTTCGACGAAATTGCCGACAAAGCTGCCCTCTTCCATCACCGCGCCAGGGCGTAGCCGCGCAAAGGGGCCGACCTGAACGCCTGTGGCCAGCGTGGCCCCCTCTATGTGGCTGTATGCTTTGATATGCGTGCCATCAGCGACGCTCACGCCGGGGCCAAAGACCACGTGCGGTTCAATGGTCACATCGCGCCCCAAGACCGTGTCATGGCTGAAAAAGACTGTATCGGGAGCGCGCAGGCTGGCGCCGTCTGCCATCGCTTGTTCGCGGCGCACGGTCTGCCAGCGCCCTTCAAAAGCGGCGAGTTCTGCGCGAGAATTGATGCCCGCAACTTCATCCGCGTCGCATTCAACCACCACAACCTTATCGCCGCGCGCAATTGCGCCAGTTGCGACGTCGGGAAGGTAATATTCGCCCTGAGCATTGTTGTTATCAACCGCATCTAGCAGCGGCCACATATCGTCCGAATGCGCGACGAGCAGACCTGAATTGCACAAATTGACGGCGCGCTCCTCATCGCTCGCATCTTTGAATTCGACCATTTTGCGCACCAAGCCGCTGTCATCAGCAATGATGCGGCCATAGGCGAGCGGATCATCGGGCCTAAAGCCAAGCACCGCCACCTTTGCACCGCCTGACAAAGCATCCACCAATTGCTGAACGGTCTCGCCCCTCACCATCGGCACATCGCCGAATGTCACAAGGATGTTGCCAGAAAACCCTTCCAAAGCTCCGCGCGCCTGCAAGGCTGCATGCGCGGTTCCATGTTGCGGGTCTTGAAGAGCCGTCACCACATCACGGCCTTCGAGCGCGCCATCGATCTGCTCGCGGCGATCCCCCACAACCACAACAGTGCGCGCTGGGTTGAGCGCATCAAAGCTATCAAGCAAATGCATCAGCATCGCCTTGCCCGCAATCGGATGCAGGACCTTGTGCAGGTCGCTTTTCATGCGAGTGCCTTTGCCCGCGGCAAGGATGATGGCAGCAAAATCAGTCATTCAGTGCATTCCATAGATCAGACTTTAGAGTTCACCTGTACTCGCCGCCGTATTTGGCAGCAAATGCTTGCGGTTTGAAGTCTGTTAGACCACGCAGGCGTGCATGACTGATTTTCCCTTTGATAGCGTTGGCTTCGACTTGGATGGAACGCTGCTCGATACGTTTCGTGATCTGGGCGAAGCGGTGAACCACGCCCTTTCTTTGGGCGCTTACAGCCCTGTGCCGGTTGATAGTTCAAAAGACCTGATTGGCGGCGGAGCAAAAGCGATGTTGGCTGCGGCCATACAGGCGCAAGGCGGCATTCCTGGCGGGTTGGAAGGCGATGACTTCCACGCTTTGTATAAGGCGATGCTGCGATATTACGGGGACAACAACGCGGTCTATTCAAAACCATATCCCCATGCGCGTGGAGTGGTTGCAGAATTGATCGATCGCGGCGTCAAAGTCGCGGTCGTCACCAATAAGTTTGAAAAGTTCGCACGCTCAATTCTCACAAAGATCGACTTTCTAGAGCCGTTTGAAACGGTGATCGGCGGCGACAGCATGGGCAAAGGGGCTGATGGCAAATTTCTATCCAAGCCCCACCCAGACCCCGTGATCGAAGCGAAGAAGCGAATGGGTGGCGGGCCGATGCTGTTTATCGGCGATTCCACCTACGATGTCGCGGCCGCAAATGCAGCCAATGTGCCCGTGATTGCGGCTGCTTATGGTTATTGTGATAAACCACCTCAGGACCTGGGAGCGAATGCGGTTATCGATTCGCTCGATCAACTGATACCCACCGCCTTGGGGCTTTGACCGGTGAGCTAACCTTACGGCATTGGCGCCCACATAAGCACCCTGTTGCATCGACACTGTAAAAGTGCCACGCAGCGGCCCACAATAGAGTTTACGCGTGCGTAAAGCACGCATCTCCCACAAAACTGTTTGAAGAGGATCGTACTATGAGCATCGATTTCAAAGATAAGGTCGCAATTGTAACTGGTGCAGGCGGCGGATTGGGCAAGGCCTATGCGATTGAACTCGCCAAGCGCGGCGCAAAAGTTGTCGTCAATGACCTTGGCGGATCGCGCGATGGCACAGGCACATCAGATGCTGCTGCTGAAGTTGTCGCTGAAATCGAGGCGGCTGGCGGTGAAGCGATGGCCAATGGCGGCTCAGTCACCGAATACGACCAGATGGAAAAGATGGTTGCTGACGCGAAGCAAAAATGGGGCGGTGTCCATGTTCTCATCAACAATGCAGGCGTCTTGCGCGATAAAACTTTTGCAAAAATGAGCCCTGAAGACTTTGAGTTTGTTCTTAAAGTTCACCTCACCGGTTCTGCTTTTGTAACCAAAGCGTGCTGGGAAACCTTCCGCGAACAATCCTATGGCCGCATCCTGATGACGGCATCATCAACCGGTCTGTTCGGCAATTTCGGCCAAGCAAACTATGGCGCGGCGAAACTAGGCCTTGCTGGCCTTACCAAAACGCTTCAGCTTGAAGGTGCGAAATACAACATCCGCGTCAATTCCTTGTCGCCGGTTGCTGGCACGCGCATGACCGAAGACCTCTTCCCCGAAGAAGCCTTCAAACTGTTCGCGCCTGAAAATGTGGTTCCAGCAGCGCTTTATCTCGTCAGCGAAGATGGCCCGACCAACGCAATTGTTGGCGCTGGTGCGGGCGGTTTCCACTCCTCTTGGGTTGTGATGAATGATGCCGTGTGGCTTCCTGATGGCGAGCGCACGGTTGAGGGCTTCGCAAACCGTTGGGACGATATCAACTCGTTCACCAATCTTGTCGCACCACAATCGGGCAGCGAGCAATCAGGCGCAATTCTTAAAGCCATGCAGGAAGTCACCGGCACTGGCCCATCTAGCGCCCGTGGTTAATTTCGCTTAACCAAACCAAATGGATTTCTGGTTGGCAGCCTTTATCGGAGTGGTTTTGGGCGCGAGTTTTCTCGCCGTCGCTGCTCGGCTGTCTTCCAGGATCATCGCAGCTCAGGGCGTGATTGTTCTGTGTTCGATGCTCTCAATCTATATCGGCGCGCAGCTCGTCTCAGGCGATCTCACAGATGTGATTTTCGAAGTGATGATTGGGGGAGTGTTCTTTAGCGGCGCGCTGTTGGCAATGCGTCGCTGGCTCCCCGCAATCGGCGCAGCGATTTTCCTGCATGGGCTTTATGACGCATTTGTCGGACCACACACTGGCGTGGCTGATTGGTATCCTCCACTGTGCGCGGGCTTTGATCTGATCGTAGGCGCCGGACTAATCGGCGTACTTACGCACAAAGAACGCATGGAACGCGCCACTAGAATTGCGGCGTATTGACACAGTAATACACCCTGCCTAGCTTTTCGCTCGATTGGAGAGACACCAATGTACAGCGAAGACGATATCAATTCTGCCGTATCCGCCGGTGCATTAAGTGCTGAGGCGGCTGAGAGTTTTCGTGCTTATATGAGCCAAAGGCGCGCATTGCCGCGATCCTCGGAAGAGAACTTTCGGCTCATCAACAGCTTCAACGATATCTTTGTCGCCATTGGGATTGTCATCCTGCTGCTGGCGGTTGGCGCCATTGGACAAGCGATTGCCGGGATATTCGCGCCAGAACCGCTTTACTTGAACAGTCTCGACATGGAGACGTATCAGTCTGACCGGGATTTCAGTCAGAGTATGCAGGCCATGCTGGCGGGCCTCTTTGTTGCAATCACTGCATGGCCATTGGCCGAATTCTTTACGCGCAAACGGCGCATGGCGCTTCCCTCGATCATTTTGCTTCTCGCTTTTGTAGGAGGCTTTTTTGCGACCGTTTTTGGGGCGGGCGCCGCGTTGGGTTTTGCCGGCAAGGATGAACTGGGCGCAATTGTTGTGATCGCGGCTGGTCTGGCTGCTGCAATGGCTGGATATGTTCACTGGAAGCGCTTTGAAGTCCCGATCACTGTCGCCGCGGCAGTGGGAGTTACAGTGATATCTGGGCTTCTTGCCTTGTTGGGGATTGCGCAGATGGAAGTTGACGACCCGCCTGCTCTTGCTGCCGTCCTTATCGCAGGGCTCGTCATTTTCGCACTCGCCATGCGCTGGGATATATCGGATCGTGATCGGATAACTCGTCGCAGCGATGTCGCATTCTGGCTGCATTTGCTCGCGGCCCCAATGATCGCGCACCCGATATTTGCGCTGCTGGGGGTCACAGGCAATTCCGTGCTCGGTGTCAGCGCGGCAATTGGCGTGCTGGCAGTGTATGTGGCGTTTGGCCTGGTTGCGCTTGCGATTGATCGGCGCGCTTTGCTTGTGTCAGCGCTCGCCTATGTCCTGTTTGCACTTGGCTTCCTGTTTGAAAGGTTTGGAGCGGTTGAGTTGACCTTTGCGCTCACTGCGCTGGTGATCGGTTCAGCTTTGCTCAGCCTGTCCGCATTCTGGCAGCCTATCCGCCGAAACGTAGTGGAGATGTTGCCGCAATCTGTCCAAGATACTCTTCCGGTGACGCAAGACCTACCCTTGCCAGGCGCGGCCACCGCTTAATCCTGATCGACAGCTTTCACCAATCGGCGTTCAACCGGCGCCAACACATTGGCAAGCTCAGACCCGCGTTTCAGCACTTGGCCGTGTTCGCCAAACAGGGTCCACATGCCTTGTTTGTTGCGCAATGCAGGGCGTTTCTCAAGGCGAGCCTGAGGGCGCTCTGATGCGCGGCGAAAGGCTGCAAAGATTGCCGCTTGCGCAGTGAAATCCATCGCATAATCGCGCCATTCGCCCGCTGCGACCATGCGGCCGTATAGATCAAGAATGCGTTGCAATTCGGGGCGTTCAAAACCCACTTGGCCACCACGGCCCGCAGGAAAAGCAACAATCTGACCCGAAGCACCCGGTTGAGGCCCCATCAATCAGCAGTCCCGCTTTTCTTGGAAGAGAGCACTGGCTGAACGTTGTCGCCTTGCGCTTGTTTCAAAGCGGCAATCTCAGCTTTCATTGCAGCCAGTTCATTTTCGAGCTTTTCGATGCAGTCGATCTTGTTACCGTCTGCATCTTCGCATTCCATGTTCGAAGGCGTTCCGTATGGGATGAATTCTTTGATCCATTCTTCGGCTGGAACCAAGGTTGATCGCGCTTTTAATCCCACCATCGTCGCGCCGGCTGGCACGTCTTCGGTAACAACAGCGCTCGCGCCGACACGCGCGCGTTCACCCACTGTGATAGGCCCAATTATCTGGGAGCCGGAGCCAACGATTACATTGTCTTTCAATGTCGGGTGACGTTTGCCCCCTTTGCCATTGGTGGGATTGGTGCCGCCCAAAGTGACGCACTGATAAATCGTCACATTATCGCCGATCTCGGCGGTTTCCCCGATCACTGTAAAGCCGTGATCGATAAAGAAATTTCGCCCAATCGTCGCGCCAGGATGAATATCGATCCCTGTCAAAAACCGCGATGTGTGGTTCACAAACCGCGCGAGAAAATACAGCTTCGCTTCAAACAACCAATTCGCAACACGGTGAAGGCCTAAGGCCCATACGCCGGGATACAGCAGGATTTCCCACCGCGAACGCGGCGCTGGATCACGCGCATGGATAGAGTCCAAATAGCTTTTGAGCCGGTCAAACATGCCTGTTTTCTCCCACCATATGCACCAAAATGCAAATATCGATGTTCTTTCAAGGCCTAAATCAAGCGTTTCTGCTCTGGACCTTGCAAAGCTTCCAAAGCCGCTCGCCATACAGACATGGTAGCAGGGACTGCGCGTTCAAGGCTGATGCGATCAATTGTCGCAACCAAACGTTCCAGCTCTGCAAAGCTGCGATTGGCTCGCGGTACAAGGTATTCCGCAGCGCCCGGTGCCAAAGTCAAGGCGCGCTGGCTTGCCATGGTTTCAATCAGTTCAGCCGCCATCGCATCATCCGGCTCACCCAGTTCAAGGTGCAAAGACCCACCAAGGCGCGATTTGAGATCCGGCAAAGCAATATCCCACGGCATAACGTCTGCAATTAAAAGCAACTGCTCGCCAGCCTTTGATCCGCCTTGTTGGCTCGCATTCCAGCGATGGAACAGCTCGGTTTCATCCTGTTTTTCGGCCGCATCGATCACACTGACGCCCTCACTTTCAATCCATTGCCCAAGCAACGATTTGCCCGATCGTGGCGGGCCAGTGAGGATGGCGGTGTGAAACGGCCAATGCGCCGGATCACGCAAAGCGTCAATCACGTGCGCATTGGCATTGCCAATCACAATCCGCTGAATCTCGCCAGCCTTTGACAGCTCCAATGGCAGTGCAATTTGAGACGTATTAAAGGCAGCTTTGGCCATAGAAACGGCCTGATGCCCTATCGGCTGATCGCAAGCGCGTTTGCGCCTTGGACCACGTTGAACCCGCGTGAACGCAGTGCGTCAGCCAATTGTCCAATGTCACCAGTGAAGCGCACGGACATAACAGAGGTGCCGCCAATTGCGGTGCTGGTAACACTCACCCCGCCAACACCAGATGCCCCGCGCACGCTCGCGATGGCTGCATCGAAGCTGCCAGCATCAGGCGTTGCAAACTGGACTGTGTAGCTGCTTGGCACAGCAGGTGCTGGACCGTCTGGTTGTGTCTGCTGACCGCTTTCACCCGTCGCGGTCTCGCCCCCGCCTTCTGCCGCGCGCCGGGCAGCCGCATCGCGCGCACGGATTGCGCGGCCAATCTCGACAAGGCGCGCAATCGCTGGATCAGCGCTCCCGCCTGAATACGTTAAGGTAGGGTCAGGTTGGAGTTTGCCGGCAACCAAAGCCTCCTCGAAAATCTCGTCCATCCGAATAACCGCCTCGCCCAGCATATCTGGCAGATCGGAAGCGGTTTCCGCTTCCATTTCGAAGCTTTCCAGAACCGTGTTGTTCGGTCCGTAACGAGCGACAAAGGTGCCTGTAACAGGCCCGCCCGGATATTGATGTTCAAGCCGCACAATAGGCGTAATCACATCTGCTGCTGAATATTGATCAAGCGTTGATCGCCACCAGGCTCTACTGCGTCTGCCAGTTTGGCCAAAGTTAAGCAGCAGCGAATCGCCGCCTGCCCCGCTGGGTCTTACATAATCAATACGACTGGTGCCCGGATTGAAGTCCGCCCATGCGCGCTGCCACGGATTGCGCTGTTCAAAAGCGGTGTATGTGCCTGCTGTTGCGGTGACCGGGATAAGCAGCATGGGCGCAGATGCACGTGCTCTTGATCTTCCGCCCAAATATCGCCCTGCCCGCTGACGGTCAAAAATCACACCCAAAGTCGCAATATAGCGCTTGGGCCCCACTCGCTCTCTTTGAATAACAATTGCAGAGACCATCGAGCTAAGCTGACCATCAGAAACTGGCGGGCCATTCACTCGCTTCCAAGCCTGCCTTTGCGCATCGCGCCATGCCTTGGAACGCGCATCTTCGGGGTTATCGCCGCGCTCATCCACTTTGACATTGCGCACTTCGATGTCTGAACTGGACGCTGTGGGCGCGATACCTCGCTCTCCGCCGACTTGCGCAAGCCCTATGGCATAGGCGCCGCCTAACAGGCCCAGCGCAATCACACTGGCGAAAATCCAGCGAAAGGCTGTTTTCGAGCCGGGCGCAATCGGTGCAAAAGAGGAAATTAGCGACGTCATTGGGGAAACGGAGGCTCTATTGCCCAAAGCTGAGTGGAATTCCAAGCGCGAAAGAGTAAAGCCTTGGGCATGAGTGGTTCAAAAACTGGGTATACCTACGAGGGTGCAGGCGTATCAATCGCCGCGGGCAATGCTTTGGTCAAAGCTATCGGGCCTTTGGTGAAAGCCACAGCGCGCCCTGGCGCAACCAGCGAGCTTGGCGGATTTGGCGGCTTTTTCGATCCTAAAGCTGCTGGATATTCTGATCCCCTTCTGGTTGCAGCCAATGATGGTGTGGGGACCAAGCTGAAATTGGCGATTGAGCATGATGCCCACGATAAGGTCGGCATTGACCTAGTCGCTATGTGTGTAAACGATTTGATCGTTCAGGGCGCAGAGCCACTGTTTTTCCTCGATTATTTTGCGACAGGCAAGCTGGAAAACGGCATTGCGGAGCGCGTTGTCGCAGGCATTGCCGAAGGGTGCAAAATGGCCGGATGCGCCCTGATTGGCGGGGAAACGGCTGAAATGCCGGGCATGTATTCCGATGGCGATTATGACCTTGCAGGCTTTTGCGTGGGCGCAGTGGAGCGCGGCGAGCAATTGACAGGCGACAAAGTTGCGCCGGGCGATGTGCTGCTGGGACTTGCTTCGTCAGGCGTGCATTCCAACGGCTATTCGCTTGTTCGCCGATTGGCAGCGGATTTTGAGTGGAAAATGAATCGCCCTGCCCTGTTCGATCCTGATCGGCTTTTGATCGATGCGCTGATTGAACCGACCCGCATTTATGTCGCCAGCCTCTTGCCTTTGATACGCGAAGGTCTGGTCCATGGTCTTGCGCATATTACAGGCGGCGGCTTGCTTGAGAATATCCCGCGTATCCTGCCTGGTGATGCGCATGCCGTTGTCGATGCTGATAGCTGGAAGCAACCGCGTTTGATGGCATTCCTGCAAGGGCAAGGCGGGATTGAACCTGAAGAAATGGCGCGCACGTTCAATTGCGGAGTTGGCATGGTTCTGGCTGTGGCCGCCGATGATGCAGCCAATGTAACCAAGCGGCTCGAACAAGCAGGCGAAACCGTTTTCCCCATCGGATCCATCGATGAAGGCGCAACCGGCTGTACAGTGCGCGGAAGCCAAGGGACATGGTCAGCGCGAGAAGCCTTTGAAGCGGTCCATCATGGCTAGTACGGGCGCAAGCCGTGTGCCTGTCGCGGTGTTCATTTCGGGCACTGGGACCAATATGGCAGCGCTGCTTTACGCAAGCCGCCTAGCCGGATCAGCGTTTGAAATTGTTCTGGTGGCCAGCAACAATGCCGATGCCAAGGGGCTAGAATTGGCGGCCCTTGAAGGGGTTTCCACTTTCGCCCATTCGCACAAAGGCCATTCGCGCGAAGAACAAGACGCAGCGATGGAAGCCGCCGCGATTGATGCAGGTGCTGAGGCGATCATCCTTGCTGGCTATATGCGCATCTTGTCGGACGAGTTCGTGGAAAGATGGGAGGGCCGAATTCTTAACATCCACCCATCTTTGCTTCCCAAATACAAAGGGTTGGACACTCACCAACGCGCGATAGAAGCTGGCGATAGCCATGCCGGTGCGAGCGTCCATGTGGTGACGCCAGAGCTTGATGCAGGCGAAGTGATTGCGCAGGCAAAGGTTGCGATTGCACGCGATGAGACGCCCGAAGCACTGGCGCGCAGAGTGCAGATCGCGGAGCACCAATTGTTCCCGCGCGCTGTGAATGATTACCTCTCTCGCAAAGACAATCCGGTTTACCTGCTGGAAAAACTCCGCGCGCTCGCATTGGGCCTGCCTGAGACGTCAGAACGCGAAAGCCATGGCGCCCCCGGTTTTCGTGTTGGTGGGGAGAAATCGGGCAAATTCTTCGCCTATTTCTCAGACCGGCATCATGGCAGCCCTCACATCGCCTTGCTGGTAAAAACCAGCGGGATGGACGAATTGCTCAATTTGATTGAGAGCCAGCCGGATACATATTTCAAACCTGCATTCTACGGCGCGAGCGGTTGGGTCGGAATAATTCTAAACCGCCAAGATGTGGATTGGCACCATATCGCAGAATGGCTTTCACGCAGTTGGCGCGCAGTTGCTCCCAAACGGCTCACCAAATTGCTCGATATTGCTGATCAGTTTTGATGACGCCCCCGCCCCGCCCGCATCTTCTTGCCCGGGGCAAAATGGCCGAGCGTGCGAATGCGTTTCTTGGCAAGGCATGGGATAAAGGCTGGCTCCCACCGCCAATTCTTGAACCTGATGCCTTGTGGGATGTTGCGGCGAAGCCATTTGGGGATCGCGCAAAAGCGGCTGAATATGTGGGGCGCAGCAGCGAGAGCGTTGCGGACTTCAGGCTGCGGCTCGAAAAACTCCTCGACGCAGTCCGCGCCGAAGCTGATCTCAACCCTCTGGGCCAGGCGATGGCCTATGGGCAGCTGACCCGCGTCATCGGCACGCGCCTTGCCCTTGGGGAATATTGGGAGCGCAATCCCTTCCCTCGCGATGCCGAGTTCATGGAACCGCCCATCTTTATCATTGGCCATATGCGGTCAGGCACCACGCGGGTTCACAAACTGTTTTCAGCTGACCCCGCCCATTCCTGCACCCGGTATTGTGATGCATGGCGGCCCGTGCCGGGCAATCTGGCGCTGCGCCGGATCAAGGGCTCACTCGATCTTACCATGCTGGGCGCGCTTAATCCCTGGCTCCAATCCATACACCCGATGAAAAGCGACGAGGTAGAAGAGGAACTGGCGTGGCTGGCGGCTGCGCTCAACCATTCGATTTACGAATCGCAGTGGCATATCCCTTCCTATTCCGCCTTTAACGAAGCTCGTGATCCGGGTTGGATTTATCTCGAATTGTCCAAAATCCTGACCACTGATGCGCTTCATCGCGGCACTTTGGCAAAGCCGCGCGTGATGAAGGCGCCCCAGTTTTCTGAGGATTTGGCGTGCCTTTTGGAGATGTATCCCGATGCCCGGGTGATTGTGACGCAAAGGGCCAAAGAGGACGTGCTGAAAAGCGCAGTTTCACTCGTTGCCAATCAGATGGCGATCCAATCGGACACCTGCGATCTTGATAGGATCACAGCCTTTTGCGAACACAAAATCGCGCTGCGCGATCAGAGGCGAGAGGATGCGCTTGCCAATTGGAATGGCCCCATCACTCGGCTGACTTTCGATGCGCTTTCAGCTGATTGGGAAAGCGAAATTGCGCGCGCATACAGTGAGCTGGACCTAACGCTTAGCCCGCAAGCGCTCACCGCGATGCGCGCCATGATGGCCAGAGAAAGCAAAGGCGCGCACAATGCCCACGCCTCTCAACTTCAAAATTTCCCTGCCCAAACATGAAAAAGGCCGCCCCAAAGGACGGCCCTTCTCAAAATACCTGCATGGTAAATGCCACCTGCATGGTAAATGCTAGCCGACGATTTCGTCGTCGTTGAAGAAGAATGCGATTTCAATAGCTGCGTTTTCTTCGCTGTCTGATCCGTGGACGCTGTTCTCACCGATAGAAAGTGCGAATTCCTTGCGGATTGTGCCTTCGTCAGCTTCGGCTGGGTTGGTTGCGCCCATTACGTCACGATTGCGCTTAACAGCGTCCTCGCCTTCGAGGACTTGAACAACCACAGGCTCGCTCATCATAAATTCAACGAGTTCACCGAAGAAGGGGCGCTCTTTGTGAACGGCGTAGAACCCTTCGGCTTGCTCTTGGCTCATGTGAATGCGCTTGGATGCCACAACGCGAAGGCCTGCCTCTTCCAATTTGGCTGTGACAGCGCCTGTAAGGTTACGCTTTGTCGCGTCAGGCTTGATGATCGAAAAGGTGCGGGTAACCGCCATAGTCTTAGTTCCTTGAGAAAATTCGCCGCGCAAATCTTGCCCGGCATAAGAGAGGGGAATTCGGCGCGCCGCTTAGCGTCCCCTACGCCGCATCGCAAGGGGTGTGAGCGATGAGGCTAGCCGCCCATTTGATCGCCTACCATAATCTGCGCGGTGGTTTTATCATCCTGACGCGTCGCGTTGAGCGAAAAGACCATGCCTTCTTCGGTTTCGCCGGCGAGCATTTTCGTGTTTTCGGCTGTCATATCCATCTGGATCTCGATCCCAGCATCCTTGGCCTGCTTCTTGTAGAATTCGGCAAGATCATCGGGAGTTGCATCTGTCTCCATAAAGATCATCGCCCCCTCCCCTTCGCCATGGCTGACAATTGTATTTGAGACGACTTCTGCGCCCGGATAGACAGTGAAACCACCGGGCAAATTGACCGGGACATCTTCGCCCGACCGCATGGTCGCTGTGCCTTCTTGGGTTTCGACAGTTACCGCGGTTTCGCCTGTTTCTTTGTCGATGGAATAATTGACCTCATTGCCATCTTCATCAACGACAACGCCCGATTCTTCCGAACTGCACGCGCCCAGAGTGAACGTTGCTGCAGCCAAACCTATCAGCATCGAGTTACGCATATGATGTCTCCCCAGAGCAATTCGCCATTTCTCAGGCCACTTTAACCCATTTACCGCCGTCTTGCCGGAAAAATGCGCGTTCTAATCCCTCGCGGTCCTCAAGCGCTTTCCATGTCTGGCGCGCGGATTGAAGGGTTTCATCGTCAAACAAAAGGAAAGCGCGGGCAAATCCTTGGGTTTCGCGATAGGTGCCATCGGCAAAGATCACGTGGCTTGCACCATTGGCAGGTTCCGGCGTTTCAGAAAGCAGGATGGGCTGGCGATCTGAGCCCGGTGCGCCTGCTTCGCCATTGGCTAAGAAGCTTGTCGGACCCGCACTCCAAAGCGAGCGCGATATCGCCTCGCGCTGTGCGGCATCAGAGCTAACAACCAGCAAACGCTCATCTTGGCCAAGCACACGGCCTGCGATCAAGGCCGCTACCTTGTCAGCAGGATCGCGAGAGAGTTGCCAGAAATCGAGTTTCATGATGCGCTGCTTCTATTCCTTTTACACCGCTCAGAACAATACCGCACATTCTCCCAGTCCCGCGCCCATTTCTTGCGCCACGTAAATGGCAAGCCGCAAGTCTCGCAGGTCTTGCTGGGCAAGTCCGACTTTTTGCGCATTTTTGGGATAGGAAACGTCCCCTATTTAGCTTTCGAACTGGCTCACAAACCGATCAAGCAGCCGCGCGCCGTATCCGGTTGCGCCTTTGTCCCAAGTATGCCCTGGCTTATCCGCCCACACCATGCCCGCAATATCAAGATGTGCCCAAGGGGTGTCTTTCTTGATAAAACGCTGGAGGAATTGCGCTGCCGTGATTGACCCAGCGCCGCGCGGGCCGACATTTTTGATGTCGGCAATCGGCGAATCGATCAGCTTGTCATAAGCGGGCGCCAGCGGGAGCCGCCACAGCTTGTCCGCCGTGCCTGCGCCTGCGCTCAGCAATTGGTCCGCCAAATCATCATCATTGGCAAACAATCCGCCATGTTCATGGCCAAGTGCGATGATCATTGCACCCGTCAGCGTTGCCAGATCGACAATCCGTGCTGGGTCATAGGTTTCCTGCGTCCAATGCAGCGCATCGCACAGAACCAGCCGCCCTTCGGCATCGGTGTTGATGACTTCAATGGTCTGCCCGCTCATGGATGTAACGACATCGCCGGGGCGCTGCGCATTGCCATCGGGCATATTCTCAACAAGGCCCATCACGGCGACCACATTGGCTTTCGCTTTTCGGCCAACCAGTGCGAGCATACCGCCAGCGACCGCGCCAGCGCCGCCCATGTCCCACTTCATATCTTCCATGCCGCCGGGTGGTTTCAATGAAATGCCCCCGGTGTCGAAAGTCACGCCTTTGCCCACCAGCGCCGTGGGTTTGTCGCCCGGATTGCCGCCTTTCCATTCAATCGCCAGAATGCGCGAAGGACGAACAGAGCCCTGCCCAACACCCAGCAAAGCGCCCATGCCCAGTTCTTCCATCTGGTCAACATCAAGCACTGTAATCTCAGCGCCAGTACCCTCGAAAGCCTCTTTGCAGATGCCGACAAATGTCTCTGGATAAAGGATATTAGCGGGTTCAGTTACCAGCCGCTTGGTCAGTTCAACACCTTTGGCAATTGCCTCATTATCGGCCCATGCTTCTTGGGTACCGGCTGGCGCGCCAATCACGTGCACGGTTTTGAGCGAGGCGCGTTTGTTTTCGGCAAGCTTGGTCCGATAGATATCGTGGCGAAAGCCGCGAAGGCGCACGCCAAGCAAAGCGGCTGCCGCTTCTTCACCCGAAAGGTCTGCATGTCCCAGATCGAGCACCATCTCTGTCTCGCCAGATGTTAGGTATTTCGCCGTCAACACAGCTCCCGCGCGCTCTACATTCAATCGGCGCTTGTCCGCGTCTGTCTCTCCGGCACCCGCAAGAGCAATGCGCTGCAACACGCCTTCATCGGCTGCAAATGCTTCAAACACATGCCCCACGCCGCCTTTGAACCGAGCCGCCTTGGCACCGTCGGCGATAGCAGCACCCATCTGAGTGAGGTCAGCGCCCGAATTGACGATACGCGCGTGCAATCGCACGTTTTCAGGGGGGCTTTGGGTGAAGGTAATCTGCATGGGTTCTCCTGACCTGGTTGATGGCAGTGATGACTGCCAATCGAACCTCCTGATGCCATGTTTTGCTCACATTATCGCAGCATCTTGGGAAGCTCTCGCAATGGCGATTGCGATTACGCACGAGCGGTGCAATAGGCAAGGGATGTCGGGAGGTTTCAAGGTCGGCGTTAACGCAAAAGACCGCTCATTGTCGCGCCATGTGTCGGGCATCTTTGCTCTCGGCACGATCACGCTTGGGCTGTGCTCCAGCTTTTCCGCGGCAATGGCACAGGAAAATTCTGCCCCGCTGCCAGCCACCGCACAGGCAATCGAGCGCAGCGCTGTTGATCAAACAGTATCCCCGTCAACTGACCGCAGCTCAATTCCTGCCAGCGAAAAGATCGCTTTCGAAGCCGAGCAGCTTGCTTACGATAGCCAGAACGATGTCGTCATCGCGCGCGGTGATGTGGTATTGCGCAATGCGGATCGATCCGTGCGCGCGGATGAAGTGGAGTGGAACCGCAAAACCGGGCAAATCTTGGCGCGCGGCACCGTCAGATTGGTGGATGATCGCGGAAACCAGCTCTTTACTGAGACGATTGAATTAACCGATCAGTTCGAGACCGGCGCGATGTCGGATCTACTGCTCGCACTGCGCGCTGGAGGCCGTTTGGCGGCGCGTTCAGGCGAGAGGGGTGCGGACGAGACTATTGTCCTGAGCGATGCGGCCTACACAGCCTGCGCCGTGAGCGATGAAGCAGGGTGCGATAAAGACCCGAGCTGGCGTATCACGGCGGACCGGGTGACATATGATCCCGAAGATAGCAAAGTTCGTTTTCGAGGAGCGATGCTGGAGCTTTTCGGCGCGCGTATCCTGCCACTGCCCGGCCTTTCAATCAGAACTGATGGTGAGGCGGTGTCAGGCTTTTTGGTGCCCGATGTCCGCATTTCGAATGTAAACGGTGTGGAGCTTTCAGGCCGCTATTATTGGCGACTTGCTGACAACCAAGATCTGACTGTGCGCGGTTATGTCTTTTCCGAAGTGTCGCCCATGGTCCAGGCGCAATGGCGGCATTTGACCGACAAGGGCGCGTATCAAGTGACCGGGTATCTCACCGAAAGCAGCCGCGTTACCGATTTCACCGGCGTACCCGACAGTCAAAGCGATGCGCGCGGCTATCTGTTCGCCAATGGCCGGTTCCAGTTCTCGCCTGAATGGAGCACCACAGCCTCGATAAGGCTGGCGACAGACCGCACTTTCCTTCGCCGGTATGATATCAGCCGCGATGACCGTTTGCGCTCAACCATCAATACAGAGCGTATTGATGACAACTCCTACCTCTCGATTGCAGGTTGGGCGACACAAACGCTCAGGATCAATGCTGACCAAGGGCAGATCCCGGTTGCCATACCCGCGATTGATTATCGCCACCGGATCGATGATCCATTGCTGGGCGGCAAGATCGAATTCCAAGCCAATACGCTAAGCCTGCTGCGAACTGATGGCCAAGACACACAGCGAGCATTTGCCGGGGTGAATTGGAATTTGCGCAGGCTGACGAATTTTGGGCAAGTTGTCACTCTCACCGCTTTGGCGCGGGGAGACGTTTATCACACAACCGACACACTCTCGACTATCACAGAGATATATCGCGGTAATGAAGGCTGGACCGGCCGCGCTATCGGAATGGCTGCAATTGATGTGGAATGGCCGTTTGTGGGTGAAGCGTTTGGCGGCACACAGGTTCTCACGCCGCGTGTTCAGGTCGTTGCCAGCCCATCAATTCGCAACCTTGCTGTTCCCAATGAAGATGCCCGCGCAATTGATTTGGAAGATTCGAACCTCTTCGCGCTCAATCGTTTCCCCGGATATGACCGGGTGGAGGATGGCACGCGTGTCACTTGGGGGCTCGACTGGCAGCTGCAAAAACCCAATTGGCGCGTCGATACGACGGTGGGTCAGTCGTATAGGGTCAATTCAGCGCGCGATATCTTTCCTGATGGCACTGGCCTTTCGGAGCGCGTCTCTGACTTTGTGGGCCGCACCAAGGTCCGATATCGCGATTTTCTAAAGTTCACGCACCGTTTTCGGTTGGACAAGGATAACTTCACAGTCCGCCGCAACGAAATTGACGCCACGATCGGCACGCAGCGCACCTATGCCGAAGTGGGATATCTGCGGCTAAATCGCGATATTCAGACGGTGGAGGATTTGCAGGATCGCGAGGAATTTCGCGCCGCTGTCAGGGTTGCCTTTGGCCGCAATTGGTCGGCGTTTGGATCAGGCGTGTTTAATCTTACCAAAGCCGAAGATGATCCGACATTTTCGCCCGACGGATTTGAACCTATCCGCACTCGCCTTGGCGTTGCTTATCAGGATGATTGCATTGAGTTTGGCGTGACGTGGCGAAGGGATTTCATCACTGCCGGCGATGCCGCGCGCGGCAACACTTTCCAATTGTTCTTTGCCTTGCGAAATCTGGGCTTTTAGGTCCCAACAAATTGGCGCCTATGCGCTTTGTTTGGTCTGCACAGATTTGTTGCCTCGCAATTGGCAGAAATGTCGAAACAGGTTAATAGGCGAACCGATAGAGGGTGAAAGAGGGCGCGAAAGCCACTCAGCGCTGGTTAAGGCGGTTTTCGCAATAAGGGCACCAACGACATTTATGATTGGCCGGTGGAGTGGAGCAAAGCTGTGCCAAACAGGATTAAAATGGGATTGTTTTCAGTGAGTTTGAACGTGTTTTCAAAGAAGTTTTCATCACGGATTGGCACAACTTGTATGGCAGCGGGATTGGCCCTCCTGGCAACTGTGTCTACCCCTGTCGCCGCGCAAACGGCGGGCACGCCAACATCTACCAACCCACTCGGCATTCCTGAAAACATCACAATATACGGAACGGAAAGCCCCAACCAACGCAGCGCGACTGCGGTTGTAAACGGCTATGTCATCACCGGCACCGATATCGAACAGCGCGTTGCTCTGGTTACATCAGCCTCGCAGAACGAGGTGTCCGAGGAGGAATTGCAACGTCTTCGTTTTCAGGTGCTGCGCAACCTGATTGATGAAACTCTCAAAATCCAAGCGGCAGAAGCGCTGGAAATGAAAGTGAACCGCGGCGAAGTCAATCAGACCTATAATCAGCTTGCCGCTCAGAATTTCGGCTCCGAACCTGAAAAAATGGGCGAGTATCTGGCATCTGTGGGCTCGTCAGAAAACGCATTGAAACGCCAGATAGAAGGCGAGCTTGCGTGGGAAAACCTGCTGCGGCGCAATGTAACGCCGTTTATCAATGTCAGCCAAGAAGAGGTGGAGGAATATCTCCAACGACTGGAAGACCAGCGTGGCACTGATGAATACCACCTTGGCGAAATCTACATGAATGCGACGAGGGAAAATCGCGATGTAGTGCTCCAGAACATGAACAGGATCATGGAACAATTGCGCGCAGGCGGCAGCTTTGTTGCCTATGCTCGGCAGTTTTCCGAAGCATCAACTGCGGCTGTTGGGGGTGATCTGGGGTGGGTGCGCCTAGGCCTGCTTCCCGGCGCACTTGGCAATGCAGCACAGCGTATGCAGCCAGGTCAATTGAATGGGCCGATTGAGATACCCGGCGGCTTTTCGATCATTTATCTGCGCAACAAACGCCAAGTTTTGATGGCCAATCCCAATGACGCCGTTTTAAGCCTCAAGCAAATCTCTATCGCCTTTGCCCCTGGCGTGACGCAGGCAGATGCCGAGGCGAAAATCAATCAATTTGGCGAGTTCGTCCAAGGATTACGCGGATGTGCAGATGCTGACACGGCGCGCAATGCGATCGGCGCATCGGTTGTCACCAATGATAATATCAAAGCAGGCAATTTGCCTGAACAATTGCGCGCCATCATTTTGGGGCTGCAAGTAGGCCAGACAACTCCGGCATTTGGCAGCCCCGAAGAAGGCGTGCGTGTCTTGATGCTGTGTGGCCGAGATGATCCGCAGGACAATAGCGGCCCGACATTCCAGACCGTGATGAACCAGATTGAAGAAGAGCGTATTAACAAGCGCGCTCAGCGGTATCTGCGCGACCTGCGCAACGATGCCTATATCGAATACAACTGATCATGGCTGATGCCCCGCTTGCGATTACGCTTGGTGATCCGGCGGGGATCGGACCTGAGATTATCCTTGGTGCATATCAGGCTTTAGCTGCGGGCAAACGCAGCCCCGCGATCCCGTTCTTTGTAGTTGGCGGAGTGGATGTGTTGCGCGATGCCGCGCGCCAGTGCGAGGCCGAATGCACAATTGTCCCGATTGCTGATCCATCTGAAGCAGCCATGGCAATTCACGCCGGGCTTCCCGTGATGGCCGGACTTGATGCACCGTACACTCCGGGCAAACCCGTTTCGGCTGGCGCAAAACTGGCCATTGCATCGCTGACCTATGCGACCAAGTTCACGCTGTCGGGATTGGCATCAGGACTGGTAACCGCGCCTGTAGCCAAGGCGGAATTGATGGCATTGGGTTTCGATTATCCGGGTCAAACCGAATTCCTCGCCGATGCATGCGGTAAAACCTATCGCGATGCAGTGATGATGCTAGCCGGGCCAAGCCTGCGAACCGTTCCGCTAACTGTGCACACAGCCTTGGCCGAGGTGCCGGGGCTGATTTCAACCGATCTTATTGTCCATAAAGCGCGCATTATAGCAGAAGGATTGACGCGCGATTTCGGGATAGAGCGCCCTCGCCTCGCTATCGCCGGGTTAAACCCTCATTCTGGTGAAGGCGGTCAGTTTGGTGATGAGGAGGCACGCATAATCGAGCCTGCGATTGCTGCATTGAAGACAGAGGGGCATGATGTTTGGGGCCCTGTTCCCGGCGATGCTTTGTTCACTCCCCGCGCCCGTCCAACTTATGATGCGGCACTGTGCATGTATCACGATCAGGCGCTGATCCCCTTGAAAGCGCTCGAATTTGATGAAGGCGTCAATGTGACCATGGGCCTACCTATCATCCGCACATCACCCGATCATGGCACTGCCTTTGATATTGCGGGTTCGGGAAAGGCGGATGCAAGCGCGATGATTACTGCGATTAGAATGGCGGCTGATATGGTTGCGAAGCGTGCTCGGTAACGGGCCCACCCCCAACCCCTCCCGTAAGCGGGAGGGGAGCGAGACTTCGCCGCGCAGCGGCGCTAGTCGCATCGTGGTGGGCTGCGGCCTGTGACAGACCTTCCCCCCATCCGCGAAACCATCGCAAGGCACGGCCTATCCGCTTCCAAAAAGCTAGGACAGAACTTCCTCCTCGATGAGCAATTGCTCGATCGGATCGCGGCCATTCCGGGCGATCTATCGGGCGCAAATGTGCTCGAAATTGGCCCCGGTCCCGGCGGCCTTACTCGCGCTTTGCTGCGCGCTGGTGCAAATGTCACTGCGATTGAGATGGACACTCGTTGTCTGCCTGCTCTTGCCGAATTGGGCGAGGCGTTTCCGGGCCAGCTCACCGTAATCGAAGGCGATGCAATGGCGCTTGATCACGGCAATATCATGCGCGGCGAGCCATTCCATATCGCCTCCAACTTGCCTTACAATGTCGGGACGGCCCTGTTTGTGAAATGGCTTTCAGGGGAAGATTGGCCGCCGCAATGGCAATCGCTCACACTGATGTTCCAACAAGAGGTTGCCCAGCGCATCGTCGCAAAACCAGGCACTGGCGCGTATGGCCGCCTAGCCGTCCTGGCGCAGTGGCGCGCCGAGGCGAAGCTGGCGATGAAAGTCCACCGCAGCGCCTTCACCCCTCCCCCCAAAGTCATGAGCGCGATAGTGCATGTGACGCCGGGTGATGCGCCTGCTGGCGTTTCCTCGCGCACGCTCGAGCGCCTCACCGAAGCCGCCTTTGGCCAACGCCGCAAAATGCTGCGCCAAAGCTTAAAAAGCGTGCCGGACGCGCTGGATGCGCTGACTGAAGTCGGGATCGATGAAACCCGGCGCGCTGAAACAGTCAGCGTCACCGAATTTATCGAGCTAGCGAAGGCTTTGTCTTAACCGGCCTTTTTCACCTGTCGCCATTGGTGCAGCAGCGGCTCTGTATAACCGCTAGGCTGTTCAACACCTTTGAAGATCAGGTCTTTTGCCGCACTAAAAGCGGGTGCGTCTTCATTGCCAATCAGCGGGATATAGCTCGGATCGCCTGCATTTTGCGCGTCCACCTTCGCGGCCATACGGGTTAGCGAGTCCATCACCTGATCCTCGCTCACTATACCGTGAAGCAACCAATTGGCGATGTGTTGAGAGCTGATCCGCAGGGTCGCACGATCCTCCATCAGGCCTACATCGTTGATGTCCGGCACCTTGGAGCAGCCAACACCCGCATCGACCCAGCGGACCACGTAACCCAGCAGACCTTGGCAATTGTTATCAAGCTCATCGCGCAGTTCATCTTCGGGCCAATTGGTGTTTTCGGCGAGCGGAATGCTGAGCAGTGCATCAAGGCCCGCTGGCTCTGGCAGGTTCTTCTGGATGTCGAACACGTTTTCTGCATGGTAATGCAGCGCGTGCAGCGTCGCCGCGGTGGGCGATGGCACCCAAGCGGTGTTGGCGCCTGCCCTCAGGTGGCCGATTTTCTGCTCCATCATATCGCCCATCAAATCGGGCGCTGCCCACATGCCTTTGCCGATTTGCGCCACGCCAGACAGGCCGTGCTTCAATCCAATCGCCACATTGCGCGCTTCGTAAGAACCCAGCCACGCAGAGGACTTCATAGCCCCTTTGCGCATCATCGGCCCTGCCTGCATGGATGTGTGAATTTCATCGCCGGTGCGATCGAGGAAGCCTGTGTTGATGAAGACTATCCGATCTTTCACCGCTTCAATACACGCGCCCAAATTGGCAGAGGTGCGACGTTCTTCATCCATCACGCCCACTTTGATCGTGTGGCGTTTCAGGCAGAGCAGATCTTCTACCGCATCGAACAGATCATTGGTGAAAGCGCATTCTTCGGGCCCGTGCATTTTGGGCTTCACAATATAGATGCTGCCCGCTTTGGAATTGCCGTACTGCGCGTGGCCCTCGACATCCAAACTGCTGATCGCGGAAGTGAAGACCGCATCCAGAATGCCTTCGGGAATTTCGGATCCATCTTCGAGGATGATCGCCGGATTGGTCATCAAATGCCCGACATTGCGCACAAACATCAGGCTGCGGCCCGAAAGCGTATGCTCTGCGCCTGTGCCATCTTTATATGTCTTATCGCCGTTCAATTTGCGGGTCAGGGTGCGCCCGCCTTTTTCAAAGCTTTCTTCCAAATCGCCGCGGATAATTCCGAGCCAATTGGTGTAGGCGACCAGCTTGTCTTCGGCATCAACCGCGGCGACGGAATCTTCGCAATCGGCAATCGTCGTCAGCGCGGCCTCGACCATGATGTCAGCAATGCCTGCTTTGTCATCTTTGCCCACAGGATGGTCACGGTCGAACACAACTTCGATGTACAGGCCATTGTTTTTGAACAAAAGACCCTTGTCAGTAAAGCCAACCCACTGGCTTTCATCCTGAAGTTTGCCGTCTTTTTCATCCTTCAAATCGGCCCAGCTTTGATCCACCAGAGGCAGCGTCTCATCCAGGAATTGGCGCCCCCGCGCGATCACCGCATCGCCGCGCACTGTGTCATATCCGCCCGGTTTCGCAGGAGCTGCATCGAGAGCATCGGTGCCGTAAAACGCATCGTAGAGACTACCCCAGCGCGCATTGGCCGCATTGAGCAAGAACCGCGCGTTGAGGATCGGCACGACAAGCTGAGGACCAGCCATAGTCGCTATTTCAGGATCGACATTTTGCGTACCGATTTGAAAGTCGGCAGGCTCTGGCACCAGATATCCAATCTCACGCAGGAAAGCCTGATATTCAGCGGCATCATGCGTTTTACCCGCGCGCTCTGTATGCCATGCATCAATCTTGCCCTGCAAATCCTCTCGTTTTGCCAAAAGCGCGCGATTGCGCGGGGCAAAATCCGCGACCAGTTTCGCAAAATCACTCCAGAACACGTCAGCATCCCGGCCAAGCGGCGCCAAAACCTGCGTCTCAAGGAAATTGGCGAGCTTTTCATCAATCGAAAGCCCGGCGCGCGAAATCATGCTGGTCATAAATGTCCTCTTGAAGGGTCAATAAAGGTTGGCCTGGGGAGGAGCTTTGGTGGCCCAGCCTATGACGAAACGCAATGCGTATTGCAATGGGTTGGATGAAAGCTGTCTCGCGGCTAGACGTGTTGCAATATGAACGCGATCACTCCTCAAGATTTCGACGCCGCCACTATGCTTGATCAAGTGCAGCAATGGTGTGCGATCAACACAGGCAGCGGCCATTTGGAAGGGCTTGCCCGTCAGGCCCATGCTTTGGCAGAGGCATTCAGCCAACTGCCAGGCGAGATTGAGCTGGTTGAGCCAGCATCCGTCACCGCGATTGCGGCAGATGGGAGCGAATTTGAAAAGCCAAATGGCAAGCACTTGGTCGTGCGCGTGCGCCCACGCGCCAATAGGCGCATAATCCTCACCGGCCATATGGATACGGTCTTTCCCAAGGATCATCCATTTCAGGACCAGAAGTGGCTCGATGATGAGACGCTGAACGGTCCCGGTGTGGCCGACATGAAAGGCGGCATTGCGGTGATCTTACATGCACTGATTGCGTTTGAAAATTCACCTGCTGCATCTTCGCTAGGCTACGACATTCTGATCAATTCGGATGAAGAGACCGGATCACTGGCAAGTTCTGCACTGATCGCAGAATTGGCTCGGGGAAAGATCGCAGCGCTCACTTATGAACCCGCTGCTCTTCCCGATGGCACTTTGGCCCATGCGCGCGGCGGCACTGGCAATTATTCGATCACCATAAAGGGCCAATCCGCCCATGCTGGACGCAATCCTGATGATGGGCGCAATGCACTTGTTGCAGCTGCCGATCTGATCCTGCGCCTCAAAGCGATGGAGCGCGATGATATCACCGTGAACCCGGCAAAGCTTGAAGGCGGCGGGCCCAACAATGTCGTGCCTGATCATGCTGTTTTGCGGTTCAACATTCGCCCTAAATCAACCGAGGCTATGGAGAGTTTTGACCATCAATTGAGTCATTTGCTGATCGATATAGAGACACAGCATCAAGTCAGCGCCTCGCGCCATGGCGGTGTTACGCGTCCGCCAAAGCCAGTGGATGATAAAGCACAGCGACTGTTTGATCTCGTCAAAGAATGCGGCGCTGAACTGGGCCAAGACATTAAATGGAAATCGACAGGCGGCGTGTGCGATGGCAACAATATCGCAGCTTGCGGAGTGCCTGTGGTTGATACAATGGGAGTGCGCGGGGGCGCGATCCATTCATCCGATGAATTTCTGATTGTGCCAAGCTTGGCTGAACGCGCGGCGCTTTCTGCGCGCGTGATTGAACGGCTCGCCAATGGCGCGCTGGAAGGGGACAGAATATGAGCTTTCGCCTGCGCGCAGCCCGGCTGGGTGATCTGGAACACCTGTATGAAATGGCAAAGCTGACAGGCGGCGGTTTCACCAATTTGCCCGCCGATCGCAAAGCTTTGGGTGAGAAGCTGGAACGAGCAGAGGCAGCCTTTGCCAACACCGAAGACGAATGGGTTGATGAGCAATTCGTCCTCGTGCTGGAGGATACCAAAACGCGCATGGTGCGCGGCACCAGCCAGCTGATGACCAAGGTTGGTCAGCAATGGCCGTTCTATTCCTATCGTCTCAACACGCTGACTCAGTACAGTCAGGAATTGGACCGGACAGTGCGCACCGAAATGCTCAACCTGGTGACTGATCTTGAAGCTTCGAGCGAAGTTGGCGGGCTGTTCCTTCACCCCAATGAACGCGCTGGCGGCTTGGGGCTTTTACTTGCGCGAAGCCGTTATCTCTTCATCGCCATGCACCGGGCGCGCTTTGCAGACCGGATCCTCGCAGAATTGCGCGGGATCATCGATGAACGCGGCGACTCCCCGTTCTGGGACAATGTCGCCGGGCGCTTTTTCGGGATGAGCTTTAACGAGGCGGACTATTTCAACGCGATCAATGGCAACCAATTTATCGCCGACCTCATGCCCAAATACCCCGTCTATGTCGCAATGCTGGATGAAAACGCGCGCAAAGTGATCGGAGTGCCGCACCTGTCAGGACGCGCAGCCATGCGGATGTTGGAGAATGAGGGGTTCAATTACGAAGGCTATGTCGACATTTTCGATGGCGGCCCCAGCATGATCGCGCGCACGGATGATGTGACGAGTGTGAAAAACAGCACGTCTGCCAAACTCACCGGCATGAATGTGGGCGAAGGCGAGCGAGCTATCCTTGCCACGGGCAGGCTTTCGGATTTCAGAGCATGCTATGGCGCGCGGGTGCTGGACGATGATGGCGGCATTGCGATTGATGCGCAGGCGGCTGACAAACTCGATGTGAGCGAAGGCGATATTGTCTGGAGTGTGGCGCGCTAGGTCACTTTATCATTTCCGTTCGTGCTGAGCCTGTCGAAGCACCGCTCTTCCTTTAGGGTGACGGATAAAAAAGAGGACGGCCCTTCGACAGGCTCAGGGCGAACGGAGAATTTTCAGTTTGCTCAAAGAAATAAACTTCGATGGCATTGTCGGCCCCAGCCACAATTATGCAGGCCTAAGCCTCGGCAATATTGCGAGCGCTAGCCACAAAGGCGATCCTTCCTACCCACGGGCCGCTGCGCTTCAGGGAATAGAAAAGATGCGCGGCAATCTGGAGCGACTGGGCGTACAGGGTTTTCTTCTCCCACTGCCCCGCCCCAATGTCCTGTTGGAAGAGGTGTTGAGCCCTGATGGAACCGAAGCGCCTGCTTTGCGCGCTGCGCCTTGGTCAGCCTCCAGCATGTGGACGGCCAATGCTGCCACAGTATCGCCAGCACCCGATACGGCGGATGGGAAATGCCATTTGAGCCCGGCCAACCTCGTCACCATGCTGCATCGCGCGCAGGAATGGCCGGATACCAAACGCCAGCTTTATATCGCATTTAGCGACACGGACCATTTCACCGTTCACGGCCCCGTCCCGCCCACCTTTGGCGATGAAGGCGCGGCCAATCATGGGCGCTTCTGCGAAGGCCATGACAGCGCAGGCGTTGAGCTGTTCGTCTTTGGCAAAACCGGCGGCAAATTCCCCGCGCGCCAGCACGAACAAGCCAGCCGCATAGTCGCGCGTAAGCACGGGCTTGATCCTGACAAATGCGTGTTTGTCGAACAGAACCCCGCCGCGATTGAAGCGGGCGCTTTCCACAATGATGTGGTCAGCGTGGTGAATGAGCGCGTGCTTTTCACCCACGCAGAAGCCTTTGCCGATCAGGCGGGCGCATATAAAGCCATCCGCGCCAAATTCCCGGCATTGGAAGTGGTCGAAGTGTCCAGCGCTTCAGTGTCGCTTAAAGAAGCGATCCGCACATACCTTTTCAACGCCCAATTGCTCACTTTGCCCGATGGCACGATGGCGCTGATCGTGCCCGAAGAATGCCGCGAAAGCCCGAGCGTTTGGGCCTATTGCGAAGCGATGATGGCGTCCAACGGCCCCATTCGCGAAGTGATCCCCGTTGATGTGCGCCAAAGCATGGCCAATGGCGGCGGCCCTGCCTGCCTGCGCCTTCGCGTGGTGTGCGATCCTGCGACAGTCGATCCGCGTTTCCTATTGGATGATGCCAAAGCAGACATGCTGAGCAAGGTAATCTCGCAAACGTGGCCTGAGCAGATTGATCCGGCTGATCTGGGTTCAGAAACCCTCGCCCAATCGGTCATCGCAGCCCGATCAGCCTTGCTCGACACACTAAATCTCCACGAACTGGCATAATGATAGTTAATGCGATTGCGCATGCGTGTCGCGCCCGTTTACAGTTGGAGAACTGTTAACCACTACCCCCCGCGCAATCGCGTGATTGGCATGGGGCTTGCTCGGTTAAACATTAACGGAGAACCCATGCTGCGCAAAATCGGACGGCTGTTTGTAATCAAGAACCGCTTTGAAGCGTATGTGATTATTTTTGCCCTGGCGCTTGGGGCGATGAACCGCGGCGCGCTCTATCTCACACAGTTTCCCGGAATTGGGGGCCAATTGCTGTTTCTGGCCGCCAGCGGCGCAGTGTTCTTGGGCGGTGCAGCGATTTTGGATGGGCTAAAGGCCAAGAAGGAATTGGCTGAGTTGAGGGACCAAGCGTCAAAGCACGCTGGCTAGGCCCTTACTCTTCGCCTCCACGACCTCGGGTAGCCAACCATTCCAAGTCTTCCTTTAGCGGCTTCCCATCATCATCATATCGCGGCAGCAAAACCAGATCATCGGCATCACGCAATTCTAATGTCACTTGTTTGCGGCGCTGATCCAACCGCGCACCCAGCCACACTGCCTGAAGCCGAGGAGTGCCACGCACCACAACGCGGCGACCACGCATTAGCGATCGAAAATCTATCTGGGAGGCCTTCTTTCCATCTTTGGTCGTCTCGCCTTCGACAATAATGCCATCGCCTGCCCGGGAGCCTATCCTAAACTTGCCGGAATTGGATCCGCCATCGGGGACAGTCTGCAATCCAAGCAATTCGCGCACTGCCGCCTCATTCATTTCAATGATAATAAGATCAGGATGCACCGGATTAGAACGTCCGCGCGGCAATCCACCAATCCCATTGCGGCTTGACGTATTGATGCCGGCGGATCCCAAAAGCTGAAGATCATCGAAATAGGAGTTTTCGCGATCAAGATTGTGGAGTTGGTAAGTGCTCCCCTCACGAGTGACGTAAGCCACATCCATGATGATCGCCATATCGCTCTTGTTCTTCGAACCTTGTTTGCGCGCGGTTCGCTGAAAATCGCGCGGCTGAAGGCATTCGACTTCGCAGATATCCTTCAGGCGGGAAAGGTAGGATTCATAGCTTTCTGCATTAACACCGGAAGATGGCAGGATGCTGACGGCAGCGAGGGTGCCAATCAAAAATCGTCTCGCCCAAAGATGCATTGCGCTCTCCTGGAAACAGGTAGGGGTTTCTGTTGCTAGCTACCCGCATCATTCACCATCCGGGGGAGGACCGTCGTTTTTGAAGGAACCTGCGGCTCTCCTCCGCTCAAAATTGGGTGGGGGTTTCTGTTGCTAGCTACCCCCGGAGCCCCGGAATCCGCTTCTGTTGCCCGGTGGGTCCAACCGCGCTTTAGCTTTGTAAGATCAGGCCGTTAGGCCGTCAGATTACGCTGCAACTGCGAGTGCTTCGTTATCGTTTGCACTTATAAAGATGAACAGTTTTACGGGGTTTTCAGCCCGGGCAAAAACAACGCTTTTCAGCCCACGTCGATCCTAGTTCGTCCCCGTCAAAAGCCCCGAATTGCGGGAATTATGGTGGAGACGCCGGGTACTGCCCCCGGGTCCGTTGTGCCTATTGCACGCTGCACTTTATCGCCATAGTCGGTCGCCCGACACATTCCATATAGCTTCAAAAACATGAATAGGAAGTGCATGCGTCCTTAAGCGCGCATTCCCGCTACTGGTATATGGCCTCACTTAAGGTCAGACACTTCGCGCACATTAGGGCTTGCTCGCACGGATAGGTCCTTCAGAAATTGATCGGTTCCCTTCCGGATCGCCCGGATCTGGCCGTTTAACTCATGAAGCGAGGTTCCAGTTTTCGCCACTTGCTGCGAAAGACCGCTTGCAAGCGTATCAATCGCTGAAATCGACTGGCGAGACTTGGCCGCGTGTTCCGCCGTTTGATCCACTTGCTGCGATATCTGCATCACAGCTGCAGATTTTGCGATCACATCCTCGCGCACTTTATCCATCACATCGTTCACGGATGTGAAGGTTTCGAGCATAGTGCCGTTGGCATCGAGCGCATCTTCGCGCGCATCCTTAATAGCATCGACGTGAGCGAAAATTTCACGGGTGGCGTCACCCGTCTGCCCGGCAATCGCTTTCATCTCGCTTGCCACAACGCCAAAGCCAAAACCTGCCTGCCCTGCCCGTGCTGCCTCGATACTGGCATTTAAAGCAAGCACATCGCTGCGATCAGTTATTTCTTCAATAAGTGCCGCAATGGTTTGGATAGATTCGCTTTTTGCACTCAAGGCATCGACGCTCGTGACAGCCTTGCGCCCTACACGCATCGCTTCTTCCATGGCTTGTGAAGTTTGAGACAGATCAAGGACCATCTGATCCAAAGTTGCTCGCAAATCGCGCGCCGCGGCCGCAGCTTCAATCATTGCGGTCGCGGTGGCTACGGACGCTTTCGAAACGGCTCCGGACAAATCGGAAAGTTCGCCCGTTTTTCTGTGTGCCTCTTCGGCCTCGCTTTCACTTGCTTGGCTTTTCTCGGCAGTGATTTCATCCATACTTTCGAGAAACTCATAAAAGCTGCCGACTTCTTGCTGCACCCAGTCAAAGTGCTTTTGGTTTTGAAGCTCTTTCACTGTTGTGAGAAGAATCTCTGCATCGAGCGCTTGCAATCGCGACATTTTTGCAGCGATGCGAATACCTTCTGCAGTGTTCTCGACACCTTCAAACACAAGCATAATCTCTTGCACCTGCGCAACACTAAGCGCACTTAAATGGTCCGAAGGATCGGCCCCGCGCCGATGTATTTCATGAGCAATTTGCTCGCCTTTAGCGATCCAATCAAGACCGACAGGCACAGTGTAACGCGCCCTAAATCCTTCCGTCACTCGTTCTAGAAATGCTTCGCGTTTTTCTGGGTCGGCGAATGCCTTAACCGTGCGCATGTAATGATCAGTGTACGCGATAGCGACATCACGGGCACGCTCATAGAGAATGGCAAACGCAATTTCGTAATCCTCATCGCCGCCCTCAACCAGATCAAAGGCTTTGAGCCTATGCATCGCGCGGTCTTTTTGAGTGGCTATCGAGCTGTGAAACATGATTTCCGCTAGGCGAGTGAGACGGTCCCCTATCCTTGCCATCAACATCCCCAAAAAACCGAAAGGTTGACCTTGCGCAAATGTGCTTAGGGAGTGCTCAAAAACCGCGTTGTCTGGGAGATTGAATTGGCTGCTCCATGAACGAGGATGATTGGCAAGATCGTTGTTTTGCGAAGTCTTAGATAAATCAATCGAAACAGCAGACCAATGCACCCCGTCATAACAGCGCCATGCATTCCCTGATAATAGTAGTGGCGATATCCAAAGAAGATTGCTGCAAGCACGACAGCGATCAATCCTGCGCCTTTGGCGCCGATCAATCCGTCACCGATTTTGGTGATTATGAAAGCGCGGAACAACAGTTCTTCAAAGAATGATCCATGCGTCCACACCAGCGCCATGACCAGCAGATAAGCGGGGAGATTCCCACGCACGAAATCAAATCGCCCCCTGCCCCGATGTCATCAAACCAAAGGTCCACCGCCTCGCTGCTCAATCCTGTCACAGCGAGAAAGGCTACAAAGATCACCACAGTCCAACCCAGCGTGCCCCACCAATTGGCCGGCCATCGAAAGCCCAGATCGCCCCAGCCAAGGCCTCTGCGCCAGAGCAGATAACTCGCCACTGCCATCGCGCTGAACGTCGATGCAGGGCCTGCAAATGCGAGCGAATGGGGAAGCACCGCCTGCTTCACTACAACCAAAACTGCAACAACGCTCAACAGATCAATGAAAGCCGTCTTTCGGTTGAGCGGGCTGTGAGCGCTGACTGGTGGCGACATAGCGATCGTTTTGCACCACAGTGTGTTTCATGCAGCGCAGCTTAGGCAAGCGTACCAGATCAAACGACCGGCGCTGTGGGTACGCTGCCAGTGTTAATACGCCCGGTTCGATGTCACGCCTTGCAATAAGGGCGTTCAATCGAACCAGGCGCTCAAAGTTCTATTTTTTCAAAGCGTCACGAATTTCGATCAGCAGATTGATCTCGCTTGGACCTGCTTCTTCCTCTTCCGCTGGCTTTTGGTAACGCTCCTGAATTTTGGTCGCGTAGCGCACCAACATAAAGATGATGAAAGCCAGAATGACGAAGTTGATGATCGAGGTCACAAACGCACCCCATGCCAGCACATTTGCACCAGCTTCGCGCGCCGCTTCTAGGCTCATGCCTGGTTCAACCAACTCAGCGCCGGAAAGCACGGTGTATTTGGCTGAGAAATCAACGTCGCCAAAAATCATGCCGACAATTGGCATAATCATATCATCTGTAAGTGATGCGACGATAACCGCAAAAGCGCCCGCGATAATAACCGCGACGGCGAGCTCCATAACATTGCCTTTGGCAATAAAATCCTTGAATTCTGAAAGCATAGTGACCCCCAAATGTTGAATTGTCAGTAGCGCCTATTTGCAGGTCAAAAAGCGGCTGCCAAGTCCGTTTACAAATGTCTACACAGCTTGAAAGCGGGCTTTGGTGTGCTATATTAACAATACAGGTTTTGATGCGCCGCCAATTGGGCAGGCGCGCTATCTTGGAGGGACACACATGAATTTGCGCAATTTCGGGCGCGGTATCGTCATCGCTGCCGTATCACTCACTCTGGCAGCCTGCGGGATCAATTCTGTGCCAGCAGCAGAAGAGAATGCGAAAGCGAAATGGGCCGATGTTGAAGCGCAGTTTCAGCGGCGGGCCAATCTCATCCCCAATTTGGCAGAAGTTGCCAAGGGAGCCGCTGAGAATGAGCGCGCGATCCTTACCGAAGTGACTGAAGCCCGCGCGAAAGCGACCAGCGTTCAAGTAACCGCGGATGATCTGGGCGATGCGGCGAAAATGGACGAATATGCTGCGGCACAAGCGCAAATGAGCCAGGGGATTGGCCGCTTGCTTGCAAGTTTTGAAGCCTATCCACAAATCACCTCAACCCAAGGGTACATCACGCTCCAAAGCCAGCTTGAGGGCACTGAAAACCGGATCGCCGTCGCTCTTCGCGATTATAACGAGGCAGTCCGGCAATATAACACCACGATCCGCACGTTCCCCGATACAATCGGCGCAAACATCATCCACGGCGCAGAGCCGCTCGCCCCGTACACAGCTACAACCGAGGGCGCGGAAGAAGCACCTGAGCTCGATCTGACGTCAGACTAAGTCCGCGTGCTTCGCCAATTCCTCCTTTTACTCGCAGCAGCGGGGATGCTTCTCGCGTCTCCTGTGGCTGCGCAACCTGAGTTTCCCGCGCTTACCGGGCGTGTGGTTGATGCAGCCGAAATCATTCCGGCGGATGTTGAGGCTGAACTGGCTGCAAAGCTTGAGGCGCTGGAGGTTCAATCGCAGCGCCAGCTGGTTGTGGCAACCGTGCCTGATCTTCAAGGCTATGACATTGCCGATTACGGATACCAGCTTGGCCGTGAATGGGGGCTTGGGGATGCGGAACGCAATGATGGCGCGTTGTTGATTGTCGCTCCCAATGATCGCAAAGTTCGCATTGAGGTTGGCTATGGCCTCGAAGGTACGCTGACCGATGCGCTCTCTTCGCTTATCATCCAGAACCAAATCCTCCCACGCTTTCGCAATCAGGACTTCCCCGGCGGTATCACGGCGGGCGCAGATGTAATCATTGCCCAGCTGCAATTGCCGCCAGACGAGGCCGCACGGGTCGCCCAAGAGGCGGGTGCTTCGCAGCAATCGCGGGAAAAATCTGGCGGTATACCGTTTGGTGCGCTCATCTGGCTCGCTTTCTTGTTTTTCTTTTTCATCCTTCCCCTCATTCGCGGAGGCAGTCGTCGGCGTCGTTATCGCAAACGGCGCAAAGGGCCTTGGGGCAAGAGGCGCGGCAAAAAGCGGGATGACGACGATGACGATTGGTTTGACGATGATGACGACGGCTGGGGCCGCACCGCGCGCGATATCATCCTTTGGGAAGTCGGCAGCGCGGTTGTGCGCGGCGCCATGTCAGGCGGCGGTGGCGGCTCTTGGGGCGGAGGCGGCGGCTTTGGCGGTGGGTTCTCCGGTGGTGGCGGCTCATTTGGAGGCGGCGGCGCCTCTGGGGGATGGTGATTGATGGCCTACCTTAACGAAGCCGAACATAAAATCGTCTCTGAGGCGGTGGGCGAAGCGGAGCTTACAACCTCCGGCGAAATCCTCACTGTGCTTGCCGATAGTTCAGATGGCTACACTGATGTCGTGCTGGTCTGGGCAGCTGCCCTCGCCTTTACCGCGATGAGCGTCTTTGCCCTGTTCCCGCAGCCTTTCCTCGATTTCTATGACGGCCTGATCGGCGGGTGGGGGCATGATTGGACCACGGGTGAGCTTGCGAGCATGACGATATTGCTGGGCCTCCTTACCTTTGCGCTTACCTGGGCGGTGCAATTGTGGAAGCCCTTGCGCTTTGCTCTGATCCCCGGCCCTGTCAAAACCGCGCGCGTGCACAATCAGGCGATCAAACATTTCAAAGTCGGCGCAGAACGCCGCACGCATGGCCGAACAGGCATCCTCATCTACCTCTCCATGAGCGAGCACCGCGCGGAAATTATCGCAGATGAACCCATCGCCGAAAAAGTCCCCGCCGAAGTGTGGGGCGAGGCGATGGCCGAAATGCTTGATGAGATCAAAGCAGGCCGGATTGCTGGAGGCATGGCTGTGGGCGTGCGCGATGTGGGTTTTGTGCTTTCCGAGCATTTCCCGCGCGCTGATGATGACGAAAACGAGCTTCCCGACCGCTTGATTGAGGTTTGAGGCCACAACCCTCTTGACCCGCTCGCCTTGAGCTTGTCGAAGGGCGATACCTCTTGCTTACCTACCCCACCCAAAAGGACGATGCTTCGACAAGCTCAGCATGAACGGGAATTTCATCAAAGACAAAGACGCAGACCTGCCCGAGGAAACCCGATGGGAAGGCAAATTCATCAATGCCAAAACGCGGGGGCGCTGGGAATATGTCGGGCGCGCGCGCGGGATCAGAGCGGCCGCGATTATCGCAATTGATGAGGATCCAGACGGCACTCGCCATGTGATCTTGGTCAGCCAATACCGGGTGCCATTGTCCAAATTCTGCCTCGAAGTGCCTGCCGGGTTGGTGGGCGATAGCGAAGGCTCCGAAGGCGAGCCGGCAATCGACGCGGCCGCGCGCGAATTGGAAGAGGAAACCGGATACCGCGCGGGTTCAATTGAGGTTCTGGGCGAGTTCTATTCCTCCCCCGGAATGGTCTCTGAATGCTTTACCCTGCTGCGCGCTACCGATCTGACCAAGATAAGCGAAGGCGGCGGCTTGGAAGATGAAAACATCACCGTGCACCGCGTGCCGCTCGATAAAGTGTCCGAATTTGTGGCCGAGTGGCGCGAGGCAGGGCACGGCGTCGATGTGCGCATTGCGCTGTTTATGAATTACTTGGGAGAGACAACGAAATGACAAAACGCTGTGAAGGCAAATTGGCCCTCGTGACCGGCGGCGCACAAGGGCTTGGCCGTGCGCATTGCATCCGGCTTGCGCAAGAGGGCGCGCGCGTTCTAGCCACCGATATCAACGGCGAAGGAGCAACTGAAACCGCCGCGATCATCAACGCCGAAATGGGTAACGGCACCGCGTTTGGTATCGCACATGATGTGACTGATCCTGCCGCATGGGAGGCTGCTGTTGATGCAGCTCGCGAGCATTTGGGCGGGCTCAACGTACTCGTCAACAATGCCGGAATTGGCGTGCCCGGTAACATTGAAGACTGCACGTTTGACGATTGGAACCGTTGTTTTGACATTAACGTCAATTCGATCTTTCACGGATGCCAAAAGGCGCTGCCCCTGATGCGCGAGCATGCGCCGGGTTCGATTATCAATATCTCCAGCATCGCAGGTCTCATCGCGAGCGACACGATGCCCGCTTATAACGCGTCCAAAGCGAGCGTTTGGATGTTGTCGAAATCCATCGCGCTGCATTGCGCGAAGAAAAATATGCAGATCCGGTGCAATTCTGTGCACCCCACCTTTGTCGATACGCCCATTCTGGATGGCACTGCGAAAGCCGCTCAGCTGGATAAGGATGTGCTGCTGGATAAACTCGCGCGGCAAATCCCGCTCAAATTTGTGGGTGAGCCCAATGATATCGCCAATGCTGTGGTGTATCTCGCGAGCGATGAGAGCCGGTTTATGACGGGCGCTGAGATCAAACTGGATGGCGGCATTTCTGCGATGTAATTTGCTAATGCATGGGGTCCGAGGCCACCCGCTCCCTTCCCCCTTCCACCCGGATCATAACCCGGTGTGAAAATCCGGGTGGAAGGGTGGAGGGAGCGGGTGGCCCTGGCACCAAGGGTTGCACGGATGTTCAATCCACACCTTATAAAAACCAAAAAAGAAGGGGCCGTTCTGGCCCCTTCCCGGTTCGATCAGATCGTTTGTGCAGCGGCCCTTCAAACCGGGGCCGCTGGTTAGTCGACTATAAGCGCCATTACGATGTAGATCGGAATAGCAAGACCAAAGCCAAGCAGCGTGGCGGCAACAAAGCCCAGACGCCAGATCAGCGCATCAACACCGGACCAATTGGCAAGACCTGAGCAAACACCGAAGACTTTGCCGTTGGGCTTATCAAGGTGAAGTCCGCCACCATTGCCGCGGGGTGTCAAATTGCTCATGCGATTACTCCTGAGATAAGAGGGTTGGAAGGGCTTGCGGGCAGAATAGCTGTGGCCATCAAGACCGCTGAAAGGGTAAGAGCGCTTGCCAAAGCGGCGACTTTGCCGCCTGTCTCGCTCGCAAAATTGAAGAATGAATACATGCCTTTGATCTCTCTAATTGAAATAGTGTGTGAAGTTTAAGCCATCAATGCGGGGCTGGCGGGGACGATCGCATAAGCAAAGAAGCTGGCTGAAACGATCACGGCCATAGCGGCTGAGGCGAAACGAAATCCGGTGTCTGTGTTGAACATTGTGTGTCTCCTAAAAAGTGTTGTGTGTGGGGGCTCAGACCATCAGGGTCGGGCTTGCGGGGATGATGGCGTAAGCGAAGAAAGCCGCTGAGATGACCACCGAAAGAGCGGCGGTTACAAAACGGTTTGAAGAATTAGCTGCGTACATTTCGTGGTCTCCTGTTTGAGTTATTGTGTGTCCCTCTGGTTATTTCCTTGGGACACCCAACACCTAGCAGGATCCGTGCCAAACTTGAAAACCGGCGGAATTCTGGGGTTTACATCGCGTTACAAACATTACGGATCGTTCATAAATCCCATGAGTTGGGATTTTTCACCATCTGTTAGGATCGGTGATTTCGTATCGCACGCATCTGGCCAAATTGCCGCGCCATGCTACCCAGCATCAGCGCCATGGCTTTGCAGAAAATCACTCTTGAAAACTTCCGCAACCACGCGAGCACCCAGCTCGATGACACCGCGCATTTCAACCTGCTGATCGGCCAGAATGGCGCGGGCAAGACCAATGTTTTGGAAGCCTTGTCCCTGCTTAGTCCCGGTCGCGGATTGCGCCGTGCGAGTATTGGCGATTTTGCCCGAACGAAGCCGGGTGACGATGTCCCTGCCCATTTCACCATTGGTGCAAGCCTTATTGAACAGGGCCAGACCTCCGCGCGTATCGGCACCTACACCACGCCTGATAAACCCACGCGCCGCCTTGTGCGGATCAATGGCGCGGATGCGAGCGCCAGCGCTTTGTCAGAATGGCATGCCGTATCTTGGCTCACCCCGGCGATGGATGGACTGTTTACTGACAGCGCAGGCGCGCGCAGGCGGTTTATGGATCGGATGGCACTGGCGATTGAACCGGGGCACGCAAAAAGCGTCTCGTCGCTTGAGACCGCGCTAAGAGAACGCAATCGCCTGCTGGAAGATCGCAGTGATGCGCGCTGGCTAGATGCGATTGAGGCGCAAGTGGCAGAACACGGTGCTCGCGTCGCCGCCGCCCGCGCGCGTTTGGTGGCGATGTTGGGGGATGAATTATCCGCCCTTCCCCCTGAACCATTTGCAAAGCCGCTGCTCCATTACCGCGCCGGCGGCCCCTCGGATGCAGCAGAGCTTCTCGCAGAACTCGCCCGCGCCCGCCCGCGTGATCGCGCTGCTGGCCGCGCATTAACGGGCCCGCACCGCGATGAATTGGAAGTGGTGATGGCATCATCAGGGCAGCCCGCCGCATCGTGCTCTACAGGCGAACAAAAAGCCATGCTGATTGCCATAACTCTTGCGCACGGCGTCTTGGCGTCATCAGGGCGGCCCAGCATCTTGTTGCTTGATGAAGTGGCCGCCCACCTTGATCCAGTTCGCCGCACCGAATTGTTCGCCCGCCTACGCCACGGCAAAGCGCAGATTTGGATGACCGGCACCGAAATGGCGCCATTTGATGCGATCAAAGAAGAAGCGGCGGTATGGCGGGTTGCGGATGGCACAGCACTACGCTTGTGAGTCCCCGCGAAGGCGGGGACCTCCTTCGACAAAGCGCCAAACTAAGGGAGGTCCCAGCCTTCGCTGGGACTCGCCAGTTATTTCTCCACCTCCGGCAAAGCCGCCGCGACCTCCTCCAAAGTTGATGTCACAAGCGCTTCGATCCCCTCTTCGGTGGGGTGGATGCGGTCGCGTTGGAACAGGCTTGCATCCTCGTAGATATCCTTGAGCCAGAACGAGATGATCGCCGCACCGTATTCCTGTGCAATCTCGCCATAAATTGCATCGAAATCCGCCTGATATTCAGGGCCGTAATTGGGCGGTGCGCGCATCCCCATAATCAGAACGGGAATGTCGCGATCAGACAGTTCGGTCATCATTGCATCGAAGTTTGCCCGGGTTTCTGTCGGCGATAAGCCGCGCAGCAGATCATTGCCGCCAAGCTCCAAAATGAACAGATCAGGCTTTGTCTCTTGCGCGTCCAGAGTGAACGCAAGCCTGTCCCGGCCCGCAGCGCTGGTATCGCCAGAAACGCCCGCATTGACCATGACAGCGTTTATCCCCCGTGCGCGCAATGCGTTTTCAAGCTTGGCTGGATAGCTTTGTTCAGGCGACAAACCATAGCCAGCAAACAGGCTGTCACCAAAGGCTAAGATGGTCTGCTGAGGGCCCATTACAGGGATTTCGGGCAGTTCTGCCGTGTCGATGGTTTCTTCGTCTTGGGAAGGCGCGACGGCGGTCTCGCCCCCGCACGCAGCCATCGCCAAAAACGCTGGGAAACCAATCGCACAGCTCAATCGTTTCTGCCAAACACCCATTGCTTTCTACCAACCTTCCTGTGCGGTCTTGTTTTGAGCCGCTTCCTAACCCATCTGGCCAATGTGACCAATCCTTCAAGTCCTCTTTCCGAATACGCGATCAGCGCGCGCAGTCTCACGCTTACACTGGGCAGCGCGGATGCGCCGGTGAACATCCTCAAAGGGATCGACCTCGACATCGCGCATGGCGAAGTTGTCGCTTTGCTTGGGCCTTCGGGTTCGGGCAAGAGCTCGCTTATGGCGGTGCTATCCGGCCTCGAGCGCGCGAGTGGGGGCGAGCTGACGGTTGCAGGCGCAGATTTCACCGCGTTGGATGAAGATGGCCTTGCCCAAGCGCGCAGGGGCCGGATCGGGATTGTGCTTCAAGCCTTCCACTTGCTTCCCACCATGACCGCGGCGGAAAATGTTGCGACGCCAATGGAATTGGCAGGCAGCGCGGATGCGAGCGAGCGGGCTGAGGCTGAATTGAAAGCGGTCGGGCTTGGCCACCGCATCGGCCATTATCCCACTCAGCTTTCAGGCGGCGAACAACAGCGCGTTGCCATTGCCCGCGCGATTGCGCCCCGCCCCAGCCTGATCTTCGCTGATGAACCTACAGGCAATCTGGATGTCGGCACAGGCGAGGAAATCGTCGACCTTTTGTTTGAACGCCGTGCGCAAACGGGCGCGACCCTGCTTATCATCACCCATGATCGCAGTTTGGCCGAAAAATGTGAGCGCGTGCTGACAATGGCGGATGGCGTGATAGCCTCTGATGAACGCACAGGCGCCAATCTAACCGTAGCAGCTGAGTGAGCGCCATGAGCATGACTGGCGGGCTTTCCCCAGGACTAACTTGGGCCAAAGCATGGCATATCGCCAAGCGCGACTTGAACGCCCGGTTTAAGGGCCTGCGCCTGCTGGTTATCTGCATTTTCCTCGGAACTGGCGCGCTTGCAGCCATTGGAACACTGACCGCTTCGATCGAACGGGAATTGGCATCAAGCGGCCAAGTCATCCTTGGCGGCGATCTTGAGGTCGAAGTTTGGCAGCGCGACCTGGATGATGAAGAAAAGGCAGCGCTTGCTGAATACGGCACTGTCTCAGGCGGCACCCGTTTGCAAGCCATGGCGAGCACAGGCGATGAAGCTGCGCCCGTGGAGCTGAAAGCGGTCGATCAGCAGTGGCCTTTGTATGGAAAGCTAACATTGGCCGATGGCCGCGAAGTTGGCGCGCCAACCGGCACAAACGCCTATGTCGCGCAAGGTGCGCTCGACCGGCTTGATATCGCAGTGGGCGAAACATTTACGGTGGGCACAACCACGCTGACGGCGGCGGGCGTGATCGAGGATGAGCCTGACAGGCTTTCCGAAGGGTTCCAGCTTGGCCCCAGCGTCATCGTTGCTGAAAGCGTGCCAGGAGCCGCCGGATTGCTGTCGCCCGGATCGCTTTATGAAAGCAAATACCGGGTCGCTTTCAGCTCGTCCTCACAAGAACCGGATGACGTGCGCGAAGCTTTGGAAGAAGCCTTCCCCAATTCCGGTTTCGATTTCCGCACGCGCGATAGAGCATCGCCGGGAGCGGACAGATTTGTTCGCCAGATGAGCGATTTTCTTACTCTTGTGGGGCTGGCTGCATTGGTGATTGCCGGCATCGGGATCGCTGGCGGCGTTTCCTCATACCTCGATCAGCGCCGGGCAAGCATTGCGACACTCAAAGTGCTGGGCGCATCCTCGCGCGACATTGTCAAGATTTACGCACTTCAAATTGGCGTCGCAGCGCTTCTGGGAAGTGTTTTGGGACTGGCAACAGGCGTTTTGGTCACCCCGCTTTTAAGCGCCGCTTTGGAAGGCTTGCTTCCGGTTGAAAGCGGGTTTGTTATCGAAGCTGCGCCGCTTCTGCTGGCCGGCGCATACGGCATTCTCGTCGCATTCGCTTTTGCTGCTGCGCCCCTGCTGCGCGCACGCTCTTTCCCCGCAATGGCATTGATGCGGTCGCGCATTGCGCCGCTTGCCCGTGACAAGCGCGCCATTATCGCCACCATCATTGGCATTGGCGCCATTTGTGCGCTGGCGCTTATCACGACCAAACAGCCAATCCTGTCGGGCAGTTTCCTGATCGGAGCAGGCGGAGCGCTGGCTTTGCTTGCTGGGCTTGGTTTTGGCATCCAAACCATCGCCAAAAGGCTGCCGCGCCCCTCCAATCCCATCCTCAGAAGCGCGCTTGCCAATATCCACCGGCCCGGCGCACCCACAGGATCGCTGGTCACAGCCCTAGGCTTTGGGCTTGCAGCGTTCGTGCTGCTGGCAGCAATCCAAACGGCGATTGACGGCAATATCCAAAGCCGCGTTCCCGCCGAAGCGCCCGACTATTTCGTCCTTGATGTGCCGGTCGAGGAGGAAGAGCGTTTCTCAGCCATCGTCGAAAGCCGCTTCCCTGATGCCGCCATCCGAGCCGTGCCAACCCTGCGTGCATCCGTCCTCGCTTTTGGTCCCCAAGATGACATGGTGCGCGTTGCTGATCTGGAAGAGATACCCGATGGCGCATGGGCGCTGCGAGGAGAACGCGGCGTTACCTATGCAGACACTTTGCCCCCCGGCAATTCCCTATCCGAAGGGGAATGGTGGGATGAAAGCGAGCCGGGCGAAGCGTTGGTTTCCATCGATACGCAGCTCAGCGAATCCACCGGTCTGGGCGTTGGCGATTATCTGACCATCGGAATCCTTGGAACAGAGCGCGATGTGCGCATTGCGAATGTGCGTGAGATCGATTGGGAAACGATGGGCTTTAATTTCACTATGGTTTTCTCTCGCCAAGCGATTGCCGATGCGCCGCATAAGCTTTCTGCGACCATTGATCTGCCTGAAGGCGCTGATGCCTCCGACCAAGGGGAATTGCTGCGCGAATTGGTGCGTGAGTTACCATCGACATCGGTGATCGAAGTGGGCGATATCTTGGTTGAGGCGCGCACATTGCTCGAACAAGTGGGGCTAGCAACCCTAGCGGCGGCCTCTGTCGCAGTGCTGGCAGGTCTTGCGGTGCTGATGGGAGCCATTGCCGCTGCGCGTGCTGCACGGACCTATGACACGGTGGTGCTTCGCGTGCTGGGCGCAAGCCGGAGGCAAATCTTGTCGCTGCAACTGGCTGAATACGGCCTCATCGCTGCGCTCCTGGCGCTCGTTGCATTGGGTCTGGGATCAGCGCTTGGCTGGGTTGTCATCACGCAGATGTTCGAATTTGATTGGCTGCCGGATTGGGGACAGGTCCTTGCCGTGCTGGGCCTTGGCCTTGCAATGGTATTGGCCTTTGCAATCGGCGGATCACTGCCTCTGCTCAGAGCAAAACCCGCGCAAGCATTGCGAGAATTATAGAACGGCGTTCGTCCGCCTCGGCAACGCCGCTTCCTACTCAAACACGCTAAGATCAACGCCCACTTCGCCCGGCTTGCCTTTAACCACACGCGTGGTGCAGATGATGTCATGAAGGCCGGTTTTCTCTTCGGTAAAGCCGATCATGATGTACCCAATCAACATGATGAGCGCTGAGAGTATTTTCGCAAAGTACCGGCCAAGCGCACGCAGCCATGTGATCCGTCCGCCGTTCTCATCAGTAACGATCAGGCCCAATGCCATTTTTCCAATCGTTGCCTGTTTTGATGAGCTTTCCATAATCACGAAATACGCCACCCCGGCGAGCACGATAACCAGGTAAGCGATAACGCCCACTGTGGTCGCGAAAACGTCTCCAGCAGCCGGATCAAGCGATGTCGCGCCAAAGGCTGAAACACCCACAATCGCAAAGACGATGAACTGAAAAATCATCATGACCACATAATCGATAATGTAGGCAACAAATCGTATCCAGAATCCAGCGTAATCCATAAATCCTCTTCTAGTTTTTGGTGTTCAGCGCGATTGCTGCATAGGTGCGCATTGTTTCCAAGGAAAAAGGGCGGAACCTTTGAAGCTCCGCCCTTTCCGTTGTTTCTTCTACCGACGTGTCGTCAGGAGAACACCTCTTCATCGTATGGGTTTTTGGGGTCCGGACCGTACGAGTTGGGACCTGTGGTGCCCTCAAGGCACATGAACACAAGCACGATAATTCCGCCAACAATTGGGATAAACCCTAGCAAAACGAACCAGCCAGATTTGTCTTGATCGTGAAACCGTCTCACCTGACAGGCAAGGCTTGGAATAATGATCGCCAGCAACCAAAGCAATGTCGCAGGCCCATAGAGACCACCAACAGAACCGGCCATCCCCAGTACGCCATCAATGATGCCGGCAACCACAGCACCAATTATAATCAGCAGGAAGAACATCCAGTATTCTTTTCGGCGCGAACGGCCCTGAAAATCGAAGTACCGTTGCAGCGGCAAGATCATCCAACCCATATTCAAATCCCCTCTTTTTGAACTTGCACAAGGCACCACATGCGCCCGCGCTTTACAAGAGGTAAAAAGATACAATCGACCGCGCCGAAAAAAAAGGCCCCGTGCATCACTGCACGAGGCCTTTTTAATTCAGGTGCTTAAGCCTTAGAACTTGAAGCGAACAACGCCGCCATATGTGCGCGGAGCGTTCGGGTATCCTGAGACAGTGCCTGATTGTGCCACACCATCGAACACGGTGGAAACGAACTCGTCATCGGTGAGGTTACGTCCCCAAATGCCGACCTCGAGGCCATTGTTCAACTTCAATGTCATCGACGCGTTGAGCAAGTTGACTTCACGGTTGAAGATCAAGGTGTTGCCCAAATCTGCGTTGAATGTTGGCAGGCCATTGTTGATCGGCGTGTTGCTTTCATGGTTGAAATCAACCCGGCTGACCAATTGTGTGCCGCTATCCCATTCGTGCGTGTACGTCGCTGATGTCGTGAATGCCCATGACGGAATGCCGCCCGGACGCTCACCGGTCAGATCACCCAAAACGCTGCCAGTAAAATCATCGAACAGCGGATCAAGGTGTGTCGCGGCGAAGGTCAAGAGAAGACCATCGGCTGGGTTAATGGTAGTATCGAGCTCAAAGCCCCGCACCGATTGCGTACCCGCATTGCGAAGCTCAAAGCCGGTGCCGGTAAAGGCGAAGCTTTGGAAGCCGTCAATCGTCTGGTCAAACACGGCAAGGTTAAAGCCCCAACCTTCCCACTGACCTTTCAAGCCAACTTCGTAGACTTCCGCTTCTTCGGGGCCCGCAAAGCGTGTGCCTGAACGAAGGTTTGGTACAGCAAGTCCAGCATTCAGGATGTTGGACGATGGTGCAAGAATGGTTGAAAGACCTGGTCCCGGTACAAAATCGCCTGGTGCTGGGCGGCTGTCACGTGACAGGTTCACCGAGCTTGCTTTGAAGCCGGTCGCATAGCTTGCATAGATGTTGAGTTCTGGGCTGACCTGATACGACGCGCGCAGCAGATAAGTGAATTCATCATCACGCGTCCGGCCTGGCTCAACCGAGTTTGGCACTGCCAAAAATGGCGGCTGGAACTGGAAGCCTGCAAGCGGAAGCAATGCGTTTTGAGCGGGATCTTGTGCTGCCGCAGCAATCGCGCCAAAGACTGGAGCCGTTGCCGGATTGCTTGAGAAATCGGCAATCACAGCTGGCGTCACATCACCCGGTGCAATCATCAGTGCCTGCGCAATGCCACCAACGATGAAGGCATCAACCAGATTGATTTGCCCCAGTGGGTCAAAACTTTGCTGCGCAACAGCAAAATCCTTCGCATCATCAGTGTAGTTGAAGCCAGCTGTCAGCACGAGGCCATCGGTTGGCTCAAAATCAAACGTACCGAAAATCGACCAAGCTGTGTTGTCCACTGAGAAGTTCTCAGATGTCAGAAGCGGTGTCAGGAAGATGCTTTCCTGTGGCAGACCCAATCCAGCTTCGACGCCGTTGAAGACGCTTGGTGCGCCTGTAAGAACATCTACCGGGTTACCGCCTGCCAGGATCTCAAAGAAATCGCGGATTTGGGTGCCGTTTGGAATTTGGCTGACCTGCTCAATGCTCTCATCAAAGTAGAAACCACCAAGAAGGAAGTTGAACGGACCATCAAAGTCCGAAGCAATGCGAATTTCCTGTGTGAAAGTGCTCACATCTTGATCGCGGGTTTCGGTCGCGATGTCAGCGCTGGTGTAATCAATGTCTGACAGGAAAAAGTTCGTCAATTCGCGATAGGCTGTGATCGAGGTAACCGAGATAGGACCCGTTTCCCAATCCACCTGCACAGAGCCGCCATAGTTGTCGACTTCGTTGGTTGGAACAACATTCAAGAACGCGGTGCGATCAAAGAAAGTATCAGGCGTACCGATCTGGCCGCCTACAGCAAGAATACCGGCAGCCGTTGGCCCGGTGACCAAAGTGCCAACCTGACAGCACACCTCATCAATGCGCGAATAGTCAGCAATTGCGCGAATGCGCAGATCAGGGGTTGGTTCAATCAACAACTGGCCGCGCGCGGACCAACGATTGCGATCATTCTGCTCTTCGTCGAGATTGACAATCTCAGCAAAACCATCACGGCTGTTATAACTGCCATCAAGCGAAAATGCGATGTTGTCGCTGATCGGGCCGGTTACATCCGCTTTCAAAATGATAGCGTTGAAATTGCCATAGCTCGCCTCAACCGCTCCGCCAAATTCAAACTGCGGCTCACGCGTAACAACCGAGATAACGCCAGCCGATGCGTTCTTACCAAACAGTGTCGATTGCGGGCCGTTCAGAACCTCAATGCGTTGAACATTGGGAAGATCAGACAACGCACCTGCCGAACGAGAGCGGAAGACGCCATCGACGAACACACCAACTGACGGTTCAACACCGAAGTTGTTATCGCCGTTACCAAAACCGCGAATAATAAAAGTGGAAGCTGATGATGTTTGAAGCTGGCTAACCCGCAGCGAAGGAGTGACTGTTTGCAAGTCAAGAATATCGCGAATTTGCGCGTTTTCGAGTGTCTCGCTGCTTGTCACAGACACCGAAATTGGTGTCTCTTGAAGCGTCTGCTCACGCTTGGTCGCAGTAACAATGATCTCTGTGCCCAATGAGGGCGCTTCAAGACCTGCATCATCTGCGTCTTGCGCGAATGCAGTGCCCGGTACACTCAAAGCGAGTGCAGCAGAACCCGCCAAAAGGGTGAATCGGTACGACCCGGCTGCGCCGGTTATTAGTGAACGCATGGAATATCCTCTCCTCAATTCCATCGATACTAGGCGCGTCCCCAGACGCCTCCGCCTTGCTCGATTACTATTAGTGATAGGCGAGGGATGTTAACACAACAAGACGGAAACAACCGATTTCCAAGGCACTGCACAAGTATTGTTGCAAGTCTATCACACCTCTACTGGTGCAAAACCTAGCGTACTGTGCCCCTTCCGCTACGGCAGCGGCACCTCTATCGGTTGCAGCAAGGCTTGCGAGGTGCGCGCCTGTGCGCTAGGCGCGCGGCGACTGTTGCAGTGCACAATCGCACAGCCGCTCCAAATTTGTTCGAAAGCCCCCATTTCTCATGTCCAACTCGCTTCGAAATGTCGCGATCATCGCGCACGTTGACCACGGCAAAACCACTTTGGTTGACCAGTTGTTCCGCCAATCCGGCACCTTCCGCGAAAACCAGCGCGTGGAAGAACGCGCCATGGATTCTGGCGATCTGGAAAAAGAGCGCGGCATCACCATCCTTGCCAAATGCACCAGCGTTGAATGGGAGCATGAAGGCGAGACTACCCGCATCAATATCGTCGACACGCCCGGCCACGCTGACTTTGGCGCTGAGGTTGAGCGTATCCTCAGCATGGTCGATGGCGTTATCCTGTTGGTGGACAGCGCAGAAGGCGCGATGCCGCAAACCAAATTCGTGACGGGCAAAGCGCTCGCCCTCGGCCTGCGCCCCATCGTGGTCGTCAACAAAATCGACCGTCCCGACGGCCGCCCACAAGAAGTGCTGGACGAAGTGTTTGACCTGTTTGCATCGCTCGATGCAACCGACGAGCAGCTCGATTTCCCCTCGCTTTGGGCATCAGGCCGCGATGGCTATGCAAGCGATGATGAGAACGCGCGCGATGGAAATTTGGAGCCTTTGTTCAAACTCATCACTGACCACGTGCCCCCTCCCGGTCTCGATACAGCAGGCAAATTCAGCTTTCTTGCGACACTGCTAGACCGTGACAACTTTATGGGCCGTGTTCTGACTGGCCGGGTCCAGTCGGGTACATTGAATGTGAATGATCCGATCCATGCCATTGATATGAATGGAAATGTGGTCGAAGCTGGTCGGGCAACCAAACTTATGAGCTTTGACGGACTGGAGCGTGTTCCCGTTGAAAGCGCGCAAGCAGGCGACATTATTGCGCTTGCTGGGCTTGAAAAGGCGACGGTTTCCAACACGATTTGTGATCCATCTGTGACAGAGCCGATTGCCGCTCAACCGATTGACCCGCCGACCCTCGCCATGAGCTTTACTGTCAATGACAGCCCGCTAGCTGGGCGCGAAGGCAGCAAGGTGACCAGCCGCATGATCCGCGACCGGTTAAACCGCGAGGCGGAAACTAATGTCGCCATCCGCATCACGGAAAGCGCTGACAAAGACAGCTTTGAGGTGGCTGGCCGAGGTGAATTGCAGCTGGGCGTTTTGATCGAGACCATGCGCCGCGAAGGCTTTGAACTCGGCATCAGCCGTCCGAAAGTTCTGTTCCGCGAAGAAGACGGCCAACGCCAAGAGCCGTATGAAACGGTCGTCATCGATGTGGATGATGAACATTCCGGCACGGTCGTCGAGAAAATGCAGAAGCGCAAAGCAGACCTGGTTGAAATGCGCCCGTCTGGCCAAGGCAAAACCCGCATCACATTCTCAGCGCCATCACGAGGTCTAATCGGGTATCATGGCGAATTCCTGTCCGACACACGCGGTACAGGGATCATGAACCGCCTGTTCGAAAAATACGGCCCTTACAAAGGCCCAATCGAAGGCCGCAGCAATGGCGTGCTGATCTCCAACGGAGACGGCGAATCCAATGCATATGCGCTCAACATGCTTGAAGAACGCGGCGAGATGTTCGTTGGCCCATCGATGAAAGTCTATGAAGGCATGGTCATTGGCGAAAACGCAAAGCCCGATGATCTGGAGGTGAACCCAATGAAAGCGAAGCAGCTTTCTAACGTGCGTTCCACCGGCAAAGATGACGCAATCCGCCTCACCCCGCCGCGCCGGATGACTTTGGAGCAATCGATTGCTTACATTGACGATGATGAGATGGTCGAAGTGACCCCGCAATCGATCCGCCTGCGCAAAGCTCTGCTCTGCCCGCATGAACGCAAGAAAGCGAAGCGTAAGAAAGAGGCTTGAGGTTTCGGCCACCCGTCATCCCAGCGAAAGCTGGGATCGCTTGTTGCTATCGATAAGCTTCCTCGCACGAGATTCCAGCTTTCGCTGGGATGACGTTTGTATTGATACCGGGTCAGTCTACGCCATCCGCCCACCCCGTTGCGACTAGCGAGCAAGCTCGCAAGTCTCACTGCCCCTCCCGCACGCGGTAGGGGATAGTAAAGCGCAAGCCGCTCCCCTCCCGCTTGCCCCCTGCCTTCGCAGGGACAGATATCGGGGTTGGTGGTGGGAAAGCTACACCCGTGGACCTCTTGCAAGCCCCTGCCATTCTCACTAGCCAGTGGCGCACACACCCAATCGGAGAACCTCGTGCGCACCACCCTTGCCGCTCTCGCCAGCCTTACCCTCGCCTTTCCAGCCCTGGCGCAGGAAGCTGAAAGCACCCCACCTGAGGTCAACACCCCGCGCCCTGTCCAAGAACAGATCGGCCCCGGCGGAAGGCCTGTAGGTGCGCCATGGTCGCGCAGCCCGGTTATCGCGCAGAACGGCATGGCCGCGACCGCGCATCCGTTGGCCACACAGGTCGCGCTCAATATTCTGCAAACGGGCGGCAACGCCGTGGATGCAGCCATCGCAGCCAATGCAGCGCTTGGCCTGATGGAGCCAACCGGCAATGGGATTGGCGGTGATCTGTATGCGATCATCTATGATCCCGATACAGGCCAGCTCTATGGTCTAAACGGTTCGGGCCGTTCGCCTTCGGGTCAGACTTTGGAACAGCTTAAGGAAAAGCTTGGCGATGCTGATAGCTTGCCACCGGTGGGCCCCCTCCCCGTCACGATCCCGGGGACGGTCGATGCCTGGTTTGCGATGCATGATCGGTTTGGAGCGCTGCCCATGCAGGCGGTGCTTGCGCCCACAATCCGCTATGCAGAGCAAGGCCACCCGGTTGCGCCTGTCATCGCGATGTATTTGGACCGAAGCTTGCGATCATATGAGCGGCGGCTCGAAACCTACGACTTCGAATTTCAAAACGCGCGCGACACATATTTTGCCAATGGCGCTCCCAAAGCGGGCGACATGTTCCGCAACCGGGACCTTGCCAACACGCTGAAAATCATCGCGCAGGAAGGCCGCGATGCGTTTTACGAAGGTGGGCTGGCGCGAGTGATGGTCAATTACCTCCAGCGCCAAGGCAGCGCTTTTACGATGGAAGACTTTGCCAATCACAAAAGCGATTGGGTTGATGTTGCCTGCGCGTCTTATCACACAGGCTATGAGCTGTGCGAACTGCCACCAAACGGGCAAGGATTTGCAGCCCTGCAAATGGTCAACATCCTCAAAAATGTGGACCTCACCCAGTGGGAACGCGGCAGCCCTGAAGTGATCCACTATATCACCGAAGCCAAACGGCTCGCCTATGCTGATGTCGCGCGGTTTTATGCGGACACGGACTTTAATCATTTCCCGATGAGCTTGCTAAGCGAAGAATATGGCAAAGAACGGTTCGCTTTGATCGATCCGAACCAAGCCACTCCCGTTTTTGCACCCGGCGACCCGATGCCAGAGCGAAAATTGGAAGGCCCAGGCGACACGACTTATCTGACCGTCGTTGATGGAGATGGAATGATGGTCAGCCTCATTCAATCCAATTATCGCGGCATGGGCGGCGGATTGGTGCCCGATGGGCTAGGCTTTATGTTTCAGGATAGGGGCGAATTGTTCAGCCTCGATCCCGATCACCCCAATGCCTATGAGCCCGCCAAACGCCCCTTTCACACAATCATTCCAGCTTTCGTCAAAAAAGACGGCAAGCCCTATATGACGCTGGGCCTGATGGGCGGCGGAATGCAGCCCCAAGGCCATGTTCAAGTGCTTATCAATATCGCCGACTATGGAATGAATGTGCAAGAAGCCGGCGATGCAGCGCGGATCAATCACACCGGTGGACGGCAGCCGACAGATACGCTGGACGGGCCCATTGATGATGAGTTGGGCATTCTGAATGTGGAACCCGGTATTCCAGCGGAAACACGCGAAGCCTTGTCTGCAATGGGGCACAATGTGCGTCTCGTCACCAACGGCATTATGTTTGGCGGGTATCAGGCGATTGCCCGCGACCCCGAAACAGGCGTGATGCAAGGCGCAACCGAAATGCGCAAAGACGGACAAGCGCAAGGGTATTAATGGCCTGAGGGTTTTAACGGATACGCGCTGGCAGGCTTAATCCGGCGCGCTTTCCTAAAGCAAACTTGACTGCCAGCATTACCGGGATTGCAGCCCTGAAATGCCGCGATTTTCCGAGCACTTTAAGTTGGAGAATTGTCAAGTAAGTAAGGTTAGCAAAACTGCTTCTCAGCAGCAGCATTTTGTCCGTTTGCGCCGTGTAACCAATCCATTCGCAACCACGAACTCAACACAGAAGAGCCGGCGCCTTGCTGGCCAATTCGTATTGGAGTGTATGTATGTTTCGTCTTTTTGCCCTGATTGCAGCGATTGCCACCCTGGCTGTTGGCGCGATGCAATTGTCTGCTCAAGCCTCAACCAAAGGCTGGCAAACTTACGATGCCGCAGAATTCATGATGGCTCAGAAAAAGGGCAAAACCATTGTTGTTGATGTCTATGCTGATTGGTGCCCAACCTGCCGCGCACAAGCGCCGATCCTCGAAGAACTTCGCACAGAAAAACAGAGCAAGGATGTGTTGTTCGTCAAAGTGAATTTCGATGTTGAAAAAGATTTCCTGCGCGAACACCGCATTCCGCGCCAGTCAACCGTGCTGGTGTTTGACGGCACCACTGAAAAGGCTCGCTCAATCGCTCAAACCAATCGCACCAGACTGCGCGGTGTTGTGCTGGGCGCGCTTTGATCGAAGCGGATTGATCTAGGCGCTCACTATGCTTTCCAGCGTTGCCCTGTCTTTCGTTGCGGGACTTGTGACGATCCTTAACCCGTGCGTTTTACCGCTGGTGCCGATCCTGGTTGCATCAGCTTTGAGCAAAAGCCGGCTGGGACCATTGGCCTTGGCTGGCGGGCTTGTGACAAGCTTTACTCTGTTTGGCTTTACCGTCATTGCCTTTGGGTATTCGCTGGGCATCAATGAACAGGCCGTGCGTTTGTTTGCAGGCGCAGTGTTGGCCATAGCGGGCATTGTCCTGCTGATCCCGCAAGCGCAAACAGCGCTGAGTGCAGCAGCAGCGCCCATCGCCAATTTCGGCAATCGGCAACTCGCCACTGTTAGCGGCGATGGCTGGCATGGTCAGTTCGCTGTGGGCTTGCTGCTTGGTATCGTGTGGGCCCCATGTGTTGGCCCTACCCTTGGCGTAGCGATTGGCGCGGCCAGCACCGGTGAAAATCTTGCGTCGAGTTTTGTGATCTTTCTTATTTTTGGGCTTGGCGTGGCCACCTCAATCCTTGCTTTTGCCTATGGCTCTCGAAGAGCAATAGGTGATCGGAGCAAGTCTCTCCAATCGCTTGCAAAATATGGAAAACCGCTATTCGGTGCGACCTTGCTGATTGTTGGCGCCATGGTGATGACTGGGGTCGATAAAGTGATCGAGATTGCCTTGCTAGACGCGCTTCCGCCAGTCCTGATCGAATTCACAACCCGGTTCTGACCTTTCCTAGCTCGGCAACTTCCACCATAATCGGTGCGATTTGGCCGCATGCTGGGACAGGGAGAATGGCAAATGAATGAGAATTCAGGACCTCGTGTAACCGGCCTTGGAGGCGTGTTCTATGTGGCTGAAGACACCGCCGCAACGCGCAAATGGTATCGCGATATTCTTGGGGTGGATGGACCCTATGGCCCGCAATTCGCGTGGTCAGACGAACCGCTAAAGAACCCCTATTCCCTCATCAGCCAGTTTGGTGATGATGAGTATATCAAACCCGGCAAAGGCGGGTTTATGATCAATCTGCGCGTCAATGATGTCGATGGTTTTGTCGAAGTGCTCAAAAGCAAAGGTGTTGATGTCCTCGATAAAGTTGATGAAGGCTATGCCAAGTTTGCTTGGATCCTTGACCCGAACGGGATCAAGATCGAGCTTTGGGAACAAGTTATAGACGAGCTGCCTCCCGAAGAGAGTTGAAGTTGTGGCGGATAAGATGTTGGTTCGAGCAATGTTCACACAAATCGAGCGATAGCTGTTCTCCATGGTACCTAAGCACCCTTTTCGCATAATCATGTTGGCGGCTTCGGTATTCGCGCTGCAAGCCTGCGGTTTTATCCCAATTGGCAACGGATCAGACCCGGGGGCTGGGGGACGGCCAGGCGCGGGTGTATCCAGCCCATCAGGTCCGTCGAACACCGGCCCTACGAGCGCGAGAGCTTGTGTTTCGCAGTTGAGCGCGACTGGTGCGCAGTTCTCTACATTGCGCGACACTTATGCGGCACCGGGGTGTAATCAGGTAGGGACGGTACAATTGTCAGCGCTTGCCGGAGACACTTCACGGTTCGGGATTACCAATATCGGTCCAGTGAAATGCGAAGTGGCACAGGCCTTTTCAGGTTGGGCAAGGTTCGGAGTGGATCGCGCAGCCCGGCAGATCTTGGACAGCCCGCTCGCGCGGATTGAGACGATGGGCAGCTATTCTTGCCGCAATGTAGCAGGAACCAATCGCAGGTCAGCCCATGCAAGAGCCGAGGCCATTGATGTCTCAGCCTTTGTCCTGGCCGATGGACGTAGAATTTCTCTGATTGGAGATTGGAACGGCGGCACGGCCGCTGAGCGTGAGTTCTTGAAGACCGTCCACCACAGCGCCTGCAAGCGTTTTGGAACCGTACTTGGCCCAGACTACAACGCAGCCCATGCTGATCACTTCCATTTGGAAGGCACGGGAGGCAAATTCTGCCGGTAGTCGTGTGGCGGAGAGCAACTGGGCGAGTAGTGGTTAGGCGGGCCCATCAAAAAGTTGGCCCCGGCACAACAGGGGGGTGAGTGCCGAGGCCAGTGCGCCCCTTTTGAGGGGACTGGAGCTTGAATGATTGATGCGACCCATTTTTGCGCACCGCGACCTTCGTCGCCTGTAGTTATGCAGTTATCGCTGGTTCCAATTTGGCTTCGAGCTTCAAACGAACAGCTTCGGCTGCATGACGTGCGCCCAGCTTGTTCATCATATTGGCACGGTGGATTTCAACTGTGCGCGGGCTTATATCGAGCTGTCGCGCAATGACCTTGTTGCTGCTGCCTTCGGCCAACCAATCAAGAACTTCGCGTTCGCGGCCCGAAAGACTTGCGATCCGGTCCCGCGCTTCGATCATGCGGCGGCGTGCGACACCGAACATCTCTGCCTCTTTTGAAATGCGATTAAGGCAACGGCCAAAACGATCTGGGTCCAGCGGAAGGGAGAGGTAATCTAGCGCGCCTGCTTTGATCGCCTCGACAATGCGTCCGGGCCGTGGCTGTTCATCGACAGCAATCAGCGGAAGCCAAATGCCCAATCGACTAAGCCGGTCGAGGCTCATCGCGACACCACCTTCTTCGGGCGTATCTCTAGCGATGATTATGCCCTCGCGGGGGGGGTGAATGGATAACTCAGACAGGTCTCCGTACACTTCTGAATGGTGGCTGAGTGAAAACCCGACACGAGCCAATTCAGCACGATGGCGACTGGATGAATCGATGAAATGGAGGGATGCTTTGCGTGACATGGCTATTGCATGACGCGACTTTGGATTGGAGACACGCAAGGTTGGAACCAAACCCGAGGGATGTTCCCTTAACCATGGCAAAAACGGACGCACCTGCCTCAAATATGATGCATTCTATTCCTCCATTTTGGAGGTACATTTACGTAAAGTCAGACAAGGAAAATGACTGAGACCAAAATCCCTAGTCAGAATCGAACCTATAATCGGGCAGCGAATCGAAAGCAGACTTCAATGCATCCCCCCAACTGGACGAAATCGTATCAAAATACGGATCCTCTGCAGTCACGCGATGTTCGTGTGTGGGAGAGAATTCATCCTTGCCAATCACAAGCAAATCAAGCGGAAGCCCAACGGACAGGTTTGCCTTCAGCGTAGAATCAAAGGAAACCATGAGAAGTTTCACAGCATCTTCAAAACCCATTTCCTTGTGATAACCGCGCAAAAGTATGGGCCTGCCATACTTAGTCTCACCAATCTGAAAGAATGGAGTGTCCCAGCTGGCCTCTATGAAATTGCCTTCTGGATAGATCATAAAGAGGCGCGGTTGCATCCCTTTGATCTGGCCAGCGACAATCATCGAGGCTGTAAAGCGACCTTTGCCGCTTTCTCCGTTCGCGCCTTGGCGCTCCTCAATTGTGGTCCGCAGCAACCGTCCAATCTCGGTTGCGACATTGAACATGGTAGGCCCTTTCAAAAGGGCATTGTCGCGATCACCGGGCGCCTTGGTCCGTTCCTCAAGCTGGCTGACCACCGCTTGGGTGGTGGCAAGGTTTCCTGCGGTCATCACGGAAATCATCCGTTCGCCCTCGACCTGCCAAGAAAACATTTTTTGAAAGGTCGAGATGTTGTCGACGCCCGAATTGGTCCGCGTGTCGCTCATCAACACCAGCCCTTTTTCAAGGATCATCCCCACGCAATATGTCATTGTATGTCTTGTTCCCGCTGTTGCTCAACTTTGACATCAACACTGAGTACTTGTTCAATCGAACCAAAGCTGATGCCCGTGACGGGAGCCGCATCACGATAATCGCATCCCGTAGCAACCCGAACATAGCGGGGATCAGGACTTATTCCATTGGAGATATCAAAACCCACCCATCCAAGCCCATCAATATGCGCCTCAGCCCAAGCGTGAGTGGCATCCTGTTCAACTCGGTCATTCATCATCAAATAGCCACTGACATAACGCGCCGGGATATCGGCCGCACGTGCAGCGCCAATAAAGATGTGAGTGTGATCCTGGCAGACACCGGTCTCTGCGGCGGCAGCATCTTCCGCCGAGGTAGTGACGCCCGTAGTTCCAGCTCGGTAAACAATTCTCTCACGGATCAGAGCGGACACCGCATGAAGATAATCAAGCTTACCATCATGATCTGGCTTTTCAACCTCACGCATCAGCGCACGCATTTTAGGCCCCGGTTTCGTGAGTTTGGTCTGCCCCAGAAATGTCCAAAGCGGCAAATGGCCTGAATGCTTCCCGATCACACCTGCCTTGTCTGTGGTTTCTACAATCCCGCTGCACGTCACTGTTACCTCCCGCGCGTCGGGCTCGACACCGATCAGTGTTACAGTGTTAAAGTGTTGATCATCGTATTCCAGCTCGGGAAACGCGTTCTGGTAATGCATATCCCAGTCAATAATGCGCTGGCCCTGCGTTTCTTTCGGTTTAAGCCGCAAACGCTGCAATGCATGCATCACGGGCTCTCCAAAGGTGTAATGCGTGGAATGACGGATCGATAATCTCATGCCGTGTGCCTTACGCCAGGAACCGGTATTCTTCAGCGATCGCGTCTGCAATGGCTGCATTGCGGTTTATGAATCCGACGAGGAACTCATGCAGCCCGCGCTCGAAGATATCATCCGCGCTCATATCTATCATCTCTTTGTCTGCCTCGAGCATCAGCTCTTGGCACCTGCCCGTTGCACCGTGCATTCGGGCGAGCTCTGCAAGACTGCCGCTTAAGGCGTTGCGACAAAATGCGAGGCTGCGCGGAAAACAGTCATCAAGGACTAGAAATTCTACAATTCCGCGTGCGTCAATCTGCCCCGCATTCAGCCAGCTATAGGCGCGAGATCCCGCAGCTGAACGCAAAACCTGATCCCACTGCCCTGTATCAAGACTTGAACCGACATACGAAAGCGAGGGCAAAAGCAAAAAGTACTTTATGTCGAGAATACGAGCTGTGCTTTCGGCGCGTTCGACAAATGTGCCTGCACGGGCGAAATGATACGCTTCATCGCGCAGCATTGTTCCATCAAGCGCGCCATGCACGCGCATCCCGGCCCTGCGTATCGTCGCAACAACTTCAACTATTGCGCTTTGACTGACGGGGCGAGCCAGCATCGCATCAAGCTTCATCCAGCTTTCGTTGACAGCTTCCCACATATCGCCTGAGATATTGGTCCTAGCCAGGCGAGCATTTGTGCGAATGGTACCGAACATCGCCCGAACATTGGCTGGGTTTGCTTTGTCGCGCAGAACAAAATTCCAAGTGGATTGCCCATCGTAGGCATCGTTGGCTCCTTCAAACTGAGCTTGCATCCCCAAAGTGGCGATTACAGAACGCCATTCTTCCTCCGCCGTCTTCAGATCGCGCGTTAGTGCCAAACGCAGACCCGCATCGAGAAGGCGCGCAGTGTTCTCAGCCCGCTCAAGATAGCGGAACATCCAAAACAATCCGTTTGCGGTGCGTCCCAGCATCAGTCTTTCAAAACCCAGGTATCTTTGGTGCCGCCGCCTTGCGAGGAATTGACGACAAGCGAGCCTTGCTTAAGCGCCACTCGCGTTAGACCTCCAGGGGTGATGTCGATCCCATTCGGGGAAACCAAAACGAAGGGGCGCAAATCAACATGCCGCGGAACTAGCCCTTTCTTGGAAAAAATTGGGCAGGTCGAAAGCGAAAGCGTAGGCTGCGCAATGTAGTTTTGCGGGTTGGTGATCAGTTTTTTGCGGAACGCGGAGATCTGGCGCTTTGATGCCGTGGGGCCTATCAGCATGCCATAGCCGCCAGATCCATGCACTTCTTTCACTACCAGATCGGCTAGGTTATCCAAAACATAGGCAAGACTGTCCTTGTCCGCGCAGCGCCAGGTCTGGACATTGGGCAACAGCGGCTTTTCGCCGGTGTAAAACTCGACGATTTCAGGCATGAATGAATAGATCGCTTTATCATCGCAGATCCCGGTACCCGGCGCATTCGCGATGGTAATTTTACCTGCACGATATACATCCATGATACCTGGAACACCTAGCACGCTTTGCGGTTCAAAAGTAAGCGGATCAATATAATCATCATCCACGCGGCGGTAGATCACATCAATCGGTTGGTAACCGCGCGTTGTGCGCATTTGCACTCTGCCATCCACCACGCGCAAATCGCTGCCTTCAACCAATTCAGCGCCCATCTGGTCAGCCAAGAAAGCATGTTCGAAATAGGCAGAATTATAGATCCCAGGTGTAAGAACGGCGACCCGCGGCTTGTCCCCTTTGCCATGCGCACATCCAGGCGGCGCTGAGGCTGCAAGGGAACGTGCGAGGCGCCGCGGGTAATCTGATACTGCCTCCACCTGCACCCGGCTAAACAAATCAGGGAACATCGCCATCATCGTCTCGCGATTTTCCAGCATGTAAGAAACACCCGAGGGCGTGCGAGCATTGTCTTCAAGCACGAACCACTCATCGGGACCTGTGCGCACAAGATCAATGCCAACTATGTGGGTGTAGATACCGCCCGGTGGAGTAAAACCGACCATGTTTTGAAGCCAAGCTTCATTGCCGCGAAACAGGCGTTCGGGCACACGGCCCGCGCGGATGATTTCCTGTCTATGGTAGAGGTCATAAAGAAAGGAATTGAGCGCTTTCACGCGTTGCTCGATCCCGCGCTTTAGCTTGCGCCATTCGCCTGCGGTAATGATGCGCGGAACCATATCAAATGGGATTAGGCGCTCTTCGGCCTCATCCTCGCCATACACATTGAAAGTGATACCGGTTCGGCGAAAGCTGTCGTCCGCTTCGACATCCTTACGCCTTAGCCATGCATCATCTTGTTCATCGAACCAGTTACGATAATCGGAATAGGCGGGACGGATGGCGCCGTTCGGCTCATCCATCTCGTTAAAGTTACTCTTATTGTCGCAACCATTTGCAGCCATGCTTCCCCGCTGAAATCAATCAAGCACGCCTCAAAACAGTAGCCCGCTTTGCTGAAAAGGAAACACCTCATTTCTGAATCTCGAATACTGGGCGGCTGAGGCGACTATCGAGAGCCGCCCGGCACGAGTTTCTTGAAAGACTAGCTGTCGCAATCACCGATACGTTCTTGCACCATATCCATTTCTATATCGGCTTCGCCAAGACCATCCATGTTCCCGCTCATCTTCATTTTCATTTCTGAACGGGTCGGCGTGACATTACCTGTCATCGACATATTCATTTCGCCAGAGCCACCTGGATTGCAGGTCATCGCCATGTCCAGATCATTGCCATCAATATTGAAATTGGAAATCTCGCAGCCATCCTGACCTTCTGTCATGGATTTTTGAAAACCTTCATCGGCTTCTTCAGGCGTCAAACAAAACTCCATCGACTGGTTCATTGCTGACCCCAGCATTTCCTGCATTTGAGGAGGAGCGCCTGGAATGTCTGCTTTGACGAATGTCATAGTCGCCTTGTACTTTCCAGGCTCAGGCTTAATGGCATCGCCCGCAGCGGCAACCGCTGCACTCGCTTCGTCAGCAGTAACGGTGCCATCACCGTCTGCATCAGCATCGGTCGCCCCGCCGCCACATGCAGCAAGTGCCAGTGCCAAAACGCTGATTGTCGTAAATTTCTTCATATGTTTGCCCTCCATAGGCGAATCCTGCTGTGGTCCGCGCGAACCACGCCGACGCTAAGGATACAAAGCGCACTTCACAATGGGCGGATTGCGCCTCATATCAGGCCATATGTCTGAACTTGTCATCCGCCGCGGTCTTGAAGAACCTGAAACAGGCGAAGAATTCACTCCCCACCGGCCCCAGCGGCCTGAAAAATCGATGCCGGGTAAACGGTTTGAGCTGGTCTCGGATTACGAACCTGCGGGCGACCAACCCACAGCGATAGCGGAACTGGTCGCAGGCGCGCGTGACGAGGAGAAGACGCAGACACTGTTGGGTGTAACCGGGTCAGGCAAGACCTTCACCATGGCCAAAATCATCGAGGAGTTGCAGCGCCCTGCCCTGATCCTTGCGCCCAATAAGATTCTCGCAGCGCAGCTTTATGGCGAGTTTAAGAGCTTTTTTCCAAACAACGCGGTTGAGTACTTCGTCAGCTATTACGACTACTACCAGCCAGAGGCATATGTGCCGCGCTCTGACACCTACATCGAAAAAGAGTCGAGCGTGAATGAGGCGATTGATCGCATGCGGCATTCGGCCACGCGGTCTCTTCTTGAACGCGACGACGTGATCATCGTGGCGTCGGTTTCATGCCTTTACGGGATCGGTTCTGTCGAAACTTATTCGGCGATGATTTTCGACATCAAGAAAGACGAGAGCATCGACCAGCGCGAACTCATTCGTAAGCTGGTCGCACTCCAATATAAGCGAAATGACACAGCGTTTGCCCGCGGATGCTTCAGGGTGCGCGGCGACAATCTTGAGATATTCCCAAGCCACTATGAAGACACAGCATGGCGGATCGGCTTCTTCGGCGATGAGATTGAGGAAATTGCGGAATTTGATCCACTGACGGGCAAGACGGGAGCGAAGCTCAACACCGTGCGTGTCTATGCAAATTCGCACTATGTTACTCCCGGTCCGACAATGAAGCAGGCGATGGAGTCTATCAAATTTGAGCTCGCCCACCGACTGCAAGAATTGGAGGCTGAGGGAAAACTTCTCGAGCATCAGCGGCTCGAACAGCGCACCCAATTTGATCTTGAGATGATCCAAGCCACCGGAAGCTGCGCTGGGATTGAAAACTACTCGCGCTTTCTAACTGGCCGCCTGCCGGGTGAACCACCGCCAACACTGTTTGAATACCTACCCGAAAACGCGCTGCTATTCGTCGATGAAAGCCACCAAACGGTGCCGCAAATCGGCGCAATGGCGCGCGGGGACCACAGGCGAAAAATCACTTTGGCGGAATACGGCTTCCGCCTGCCAAGCTGCATCGACAATCGCCCACTTCGCTTCAACGAGTGGGACGCAATGCGACCGCAAACCTTCGCTGTTTCAGCAACCCCTGGTGGATGGGAAATTGAGCAGACAGGCGGCGTTTTCGCAGAACAGGTAATTCGCCCCACAGGGCTAATCGACCCGCCTGTCGAAATTCGGCCGGTTGAAGATCAAGTGCAAGATTGCATCCAAGAATGCCTTGCAACTGCAAAGAAAGGCTACCGAACGCTCGTCACAACACTGACAAAGCGTATGGCCGAAGATCTCACCGAATTCATGCATGAAGCAGGCGTACGGGTCCGATACATGCACTCCGATGTTGAGACTTTGGAACGCATAGAGTTGATCCGTGATTTGCGGCTTGGCGTGTATGATGTGCTGATCGGCATCAACTTGCTGCGCGAAGGGCTCGACATTCCGGAATGCGGTTTGGTGTGCATCCTTGATGCCGACAAAGAAGGCTTCCTGCGCTCTGAAACGTCACTCGTCCAAACCATTGGCCGCGCCGCGCGCAATGTGGATGGCAAAGTTATCCTGTATGCCGACCGGATCACAGGCAGCATGGAACGCGCGATGGCAGAAACCGACCGTCGCCGCGCGAAACAGCAGGCCTACAACGACGAACACGGGATCACCCCGCAAACGATCAAGCGCGATATCGCCGACATCGTGGCCCATTCCGCAGCTCAAGATGGGGTAACTGTCGATACCGGCGATGATGAAGTGAACAACTTGGTTGGCCACAACTTGCGCGCCTATATTGAAGACTTGGAAAAACGCATGCGCGATGCTGCCGCAAACCTTGAGTTTGAGGAAGCTGGCAGATTGCGCGACGAAATCCGCCGGTTAGAAAATGACGAGTTGGGCTTACCAGACAGCGAAAAAGCCGCGCCTGTAAAGGGAAAAAGCACTGAAGGCCACCCCGGCACTCGCAAAACCCGTTATGGCAAAAAGCGGACCAAATTTATGGGCGGTAAGCCTTAATCGATTAGCTCTTGATAGGAGACAAAGCGCGCGTCTAATCCAACCGAATGACTAAACGCATACTTGGCGCCTTGACCGCTTCAATCGCGATCATTTTAGCGATTGCCGGGTGCAAACCGCCACCTGGCGATGCAGGAATGAGTCGAGAGGCGCCAGAAGATGAGCCGGTTTTTGCCTCAACTCCCCTGCCGTCCCCAGATACTCAAGACGCCATCTGGGCATCGAGCAGCGAAAGCGAGGATCGGGTGGTTTATGGCGTTCCCTATAACCCCGCTCTAATGACATTGGAATGCGTGGGAACTTCTGGCGATCCACTTGTGGAGATTACCAGGATGGCTCCTGCAGATGAGGGCGCGCAGGCTTTGCTGGCTTTGGTGGGCAATGGCGCGATTGGACGTATTGAAGTGGATGCGAGTGAGGTGGGCTCACGCATTGTGTGGCGAGGAACAGTTTCACCCGCCCATCGTGATATGGAACCACTCAAAGGCCCGCGTAATGTTACTGCGACCATTCCTGGCGCTGGCATGGTTGAGCTGAACCCAAGCACAGTTCCGGCAGCTTTCTTAGACGCATGCGAGAAGGGAACCGCTTTTGTGGCTATTGGTGAAGACAACCCCGCAGAACCTGAAATAAACGCTGATGCTGAAGAAGAGACCCTATCTGCCTCTTGATGCGCGTTCGGTCAGCATGTCTGGCGTGAGGACTTGCGGCAATTGTTCCGCTTCTGCCCCCGGTTCGTACCATAGATAAAGCGGAACGCCTGCAGCACCTTGCTCTGTGAGGAACATCGTGATCGCCTCATCGCGTACCGTCCAATCGCCAACCATCGGGATAACGCCCGCTTCCGCAAACGCTTTCGCAGTCGCTTCGCGCTCAATTGCGACATTCTCGTTGATTTTGCAGGTCACGCACCAGTCAGCAGTAAACCAGAGAAAAACAGGCTTCCCGGATGATCTGGCTTCGGCCAATTCGTCTTGTGAGAATATCCGCGGCTCCAAAATCGATTGCGCGATTTGCGCGCTCGGTGCAGCAAATGATGCTGGCAAAGCGATAGCGGCGAACACGACGAAGGGCGCGGCCACCAAGCCAAAAGCGGGCCATGCCATTTTTCCTGCCTTTTGAAGCTTACCAACGATCCACAATGCTACCACGACACCAAGCACAAGGATCAGCGCAATCAAAGCAAACCACCGGCCGCCAATCTGCGTCACCAGCCAGATAAGTGCCAATGTCGTCAATCCCATCGGGATAGACATGATGCGGCGGAAGGTTTCCATCCAGGCACCCGGTTTTGGCAAGATGCGGCGCAATGTCGGGACAAAACCTATCGCCAAAAATGGGAGCGCAAGACCAAGACCCAGAAGCGCGAACAAAAGCAATGCCTCTGAAACAGGAAGCAGCAGCGCGGCTCCCATGGCAGCGGCCATAAATGGACCGGTGCAAGGCGTTGCGGCAAAAGCTGCCAGAAGGCCGGTGGCGAAAGCTCCCATTGCCCCTTTTCTTGGGCCACTACTCGAACCGAGCGAAGGCAGCTCAAAAATGCCACCAAAGTTTGCAGTGATAATCGCGGCCAGAACCAACAAGACCACGACCACGCCGGGGTTTTGCAGTTGAAATGCCCATCCCACTTGTTCACCCGCGGCGCGCAAAGCGAGCATTGTGCCGCCTAGCGCGATACAAGCAAGCACCACGCCAGCTGTGTAGGCCACACCCTCGATCCGAGCCTCTGTTTCGCTACCGCCTGCACGCACCAGCGCAATCGCCTTGAGGCTTAGTATAGGGAAGACGCAGGGCATAACGTTGAGCAAGAGCCCTCCGACCAAAGCTCCTAGAACAAGCGTCCACAAAGGCGGCGTCACACCCTCAACGCTGTTCATATTCACCAGCATTTCGCCGCCTACCGGCACGTCGCCAGGCATCGCAGTGAATGCAACTCCTGCACTGCCGCCAAACGAGACTATACCAGACACAATGCTTGGCCTTTCCCCGCCATACTCAGCGACAGGAATGGTCGCGGTCAGCGTGTCCGCTGAGCGGCGCAAGGTTTGGTGCGGCGGATAGTCAACCAAACGGGCATTGGCGATGAAGACATGTGGATCAGGCAGGTCGATGTTTTCTGGCAAAGGGATAGCCAGGCGGAGATTGCCACTGCTCACTTCAAAACTTGCAGCAGCGCTTAGAAGCGGCGCAACCTGCGCGCGCCATTGCGCGAAATCGCCACCTTGTCGCGCTGCTAGAACAGCGTCTTGCGGTACGCACACCTCATCAGTGCAAGCAAGATAGTCGGCAAAACCGCGCATCCCGGTCACACCACTGACCTCAGCATCCTCGGGCACGCGCACGGGGATGAGAACAGCATATTGCCCCTCATAAATGTGGTTCATCAAATCGCCGATAAGTAAACGATCAGGCACAGGGTAAAGTGCCTCACCCAATTCCCAGCCTTCGGGCAGGTCAAGCTGCACTTGCATGCCCAACCCGGCATCGCCCGGATTAGACCAATATCCGTGCCACTCCTCACCCTTGGGCGTGAAACGAAGCGCCAGCATCCATTCTTCGCCCGGTTTGGGCAGGCCATCGGCGTAAAGAACCGCCGCAATGTTTTCGTCGCCATAGCGTGCCTCTGTCGGGATCGTAGGCCCGTCAGTCTGTGCATGAGCCGGTGCGATAAACAGCGCTATTGCACCAAGCGCACAAAGCCATGCAGCGAAGTGACGGATCACAAAGGGGAACATTCTTGCGTTGGGCACGGTGAAACCTCTAGAGCGGAGAAATGGCATTCGCAATGAAGCGGCACAAGGTGACACATGAGCAAAGCTGATACTGAAACTCGTGATCTCCTAATCCTTGGAGGCGGCCTTGTCGGAATGGCTCTCGCACTGTCGGCTGCGAAAAAGGGAATCTCCAGCCATGTGATCGACCGTGCAGACCCAGCTGAACTAACCGCAGAAGGGTTTGACGACCGCGCCACCGCCATTTCCACCGCGAGCTGGCACCTATTCACCAATATTGGCATTGCGCCGGGGTTGGAGAAATTCGCCTGCGACATCGCATCCATCGCCGTCACCGATCAACAAAAGCCCGGCCGGCTGGATTTTGTTCCTGGTGAAGGCGAAGGCACGTTGGGCAGAATGTTCCCCAATCGCCGACTACGACTTGCTCTGTTTGAAGCAGCAGCGGCTGAACCGCTTATCAACTGGGTTGCCAAGGCTGAGATCACGGAACGCGAGCGGAGCGAATTCGGCGTTGCAGCTGTGTTGTCCGATGACCACAAGCTAAAAGGCCGCTTGATGATCGCAGCCGAAGGACGCGGATCGCCTACGCGCGATGGAGCCGGCATCTCAATCGCCAAATGGGATTATCATCATCGCGCAATTATTGCAGGCCTCACCCATTCCAAGCCGCATGACAATGTCGCTTGGGAAATCTTCTATCCTGCTGGTCCATTTGCGTTGTTGCCTTTGAACGATGATGCGGATGGTACGCATCGCTCTTCGCTCGTTTGGACGGTGTCTGAAGCCGATGGCAAAGGTGTTATGAAGCTGGGCGACCGAGCTTTTCTTGCCGAAATTCAGGAGCGCATGGGCGATGTGCTGGGCGAAGTTCAGAGCGTGGGCGTCAGGTCAAGTTGGCCGTTGGGTTTCCACCACACAGCCAAGATCACGGACGAACGGCTTGCGCTGATTGGTGATGCCGCCCACGGTATTCACCCGATTGCAGGACAGGGATTGAACCTTGGCTTGCGCGATGTCGGAGCATTGGTGGAAGTGCTGGCTGATGGCGCACGGATCGGACTGGATCCTGGCGATGCACAATTGCTCAAACGCTACGAGAACTGGCGCGGGCTTGATAGCTTTATGGTTGCATTGGCAACGGATGGCCTGACGCGTATTTTCGGTGTTCCGGGTAAGACGGCCTCTGCCGTTCGTCGCCTCGGCATGGCAGGCGTCCAGCGCGCTAACCCGCTCAAGACTTTCTTTATGGATGAAGCACGCGGTGTATCGGGTGATTTGCCCGAATTACTGCGCGCCTAGCTAGCGTCAGGATGCATTAATCACGCGGAGCGATTCATGCATCCTGACCCTAGTCTTCAGCTGAGCTGTCCACTGGGCTTGGCTGTTCTATAACTCCACCGGCCCCATCGCGCAGCCCTCGCTGATCGAGCACGGCTGCTGTTTCGATGTTTTCAAGCGCGATCATCACGTCGCGAAAGCTCTCTGCATCCGCGATCCATGCCTCGGCCTTGCTGGCTCCTGGTAGCGCCTTAATTTCATCGATTGCAGCCTGAAAGCGGCCTTGCTCAAGGGCAAACCTTGCACGTTCCATTCGTCTTTGAGGCAAAGCGGAAGGTGTACTTTCGCGGCGGATGACAAAAAGATCGCCAAATTCGCGAGTTATCGTGCCGAACGAGAAACCACTTCCGCTTTCGGTAAGTTGAGGGCCAAGCCCATCGAGACGCAAGATAAGATTGTCGAGCCGGATGGGAGGATCACTGCGAGCGAAATTGATAATCGTGTTGACCGCATTGGGCCGCTCATCGCCAAATCGCAGACGCAACTGGTCTGCTAAATACCCTAGCTCTGCCCCCCGTTCGATGACCCGGCGAGTTGCGAATGCTATCAACAAAGCTTCCGCGCGCGCAGCATTGCCCGATGCAGCTTGCGTCTGCAGATCAAGCCTCGCAAGGCGCTGCTCGGCTGCGGCGAGACGTTGATCCAGCCCGCCTTGCTGTTCAGCTACACGCGTCACGACTTCGACCGCTTCTTCAGCGTCATCGGCTTCAATCGCGTCAGCAAGATCGCTGGTTGGACTCGGTGAAATTACCGCAGTGGGTGTTTCTATAGCGTCTGCGTCTTGCGCCTCTACGATGGGGCCAGAGCTGGCCTGAATGGTTCGATCTGTACCCTCGGTATTGTACCAAACCACGTATCCCACCAAAGCGCCGCCCACGACAAAAGATGCCAAAGCCGCCAATAACGTCTTTCGACCGGTGCCTGTTTTGCGGCGAGAGCCGTATTTCGATTCCATGATATCCCAGCTTTAGCGACCGTTATTTAAGCTCAATGCAAGGCTAGCTTCATTGCTTATATGCACACGGATCGCACCATTTCCAGCAATGCTGTGTCATTTGGCACCTCAGAAACGTGGATAGCGCGCCAGCCATCACCTGCTGGCTCCGCAATCCGAGGGCCCATAGCAGCCAGTGTGATACGCCCCCGTTCCAAACCCAAGCGATTGCATTCATGAGCAAATTGCCGAGTCATTGCGGCCGAATGAAGAAGGACTATCGGACCATTCTCAAGCACGGGAAGAGCCTCAGGCAATAATTCTCTCGGAATGACACTGTAAGCCTGAAGAGGCTCAAAAGAGATCCCCGCTGGCAGCAAAAGCTCGACATATTCGCTCCCGACGAGACGCAGATAGTGAATTGGCGGGGGGACGGCATCCAATACTGTCTGCAATCCGCCCTTACCTAGTCGCTCAACAGAAAATCCGGCGGCTTCGGCCTCCTGAGCGGTCGCTTTTCCCACGGCATGAACTGGCAAATGGGTCAGCTGTTTTAAGTTGGGTCCGCCATGTCGGATGGCATTTGCGCTTCCAAGCAGAATTGCATCGAAGGAAGTCAGATCAGGCAAAGACCATTTAACGGGCCGCACTTCAGAAAGAGCAAAGCCGTGCATATCGAGGCCCATTTTTCGGCCGAGCGCGAGAGTTGCTGAAAGCCCTGGCTCTGGACGAATGGCGAGGATGGGTGCAGCTTCGCTCATGCCCCGCCGAAATGCTGCGTAATAGCGGAACTAGCACGAGACAGAAGATCATTGGCAAGCATTACGACGGGTTCATGGTCCCCCAAAGCGAAGGTTGCATGGCCCTCAACGCGTTCTGCTCCATCGGGACTGAATACAGCCGCACGCATCACCAGAGCATCCGCATTGCTCGTACAAAGCACTGCAACCGGTGAATGGCACGTCCCCCCTAGAGCAGCCAGCAAAGCGCGTTCGGCTTCTAATTCTCCACGCGCTTTATCGTTGTCGAGAGGTTTGAGTAGGCCGTGAGTGTGCGCATCATTGGCACGCGCCTCTATTACAATCACCCCTTGTGCCGCTGCGGGGATCCATTCGTCTTGAGAAAGCGGTGTGCCAGCATCCATCTGATCAAGTCGCTCAAGACCTGCTGCTGCCAGAAAGGTCACATCGGCCTCACCGGATTTGAGCTTCGCAAGCCGTGTGGCGACATTCCCGCGAAACGTTACCACTTCGCAATCAGGCCTCAGGTTTAACAATTGCGCGGCCCGTCGCGGGGCGCTTGTACCAACAACAGCGCCCTTTGGTATCGCCGCAATGCTTTGTGCCCCCACCAAGCAATCGCGCCGGTCTGCACGCGGCAAACACGCCGCGAACGCGAACACATCAGGCCTCTCAGTCTCGACGTCTTTGGCTGAGTGCACAGAAACATCGATGCGCCCTTCCGCCAGCCAGGCGTCCAATTCCTTGGTCCAAAGAGCCTTCCCGCCAATCTCTGCCAAAGGACGATCGAGCACTTTGTCACCACTTGCGGTAACCGGCACCAGTTCAACATCCTCTTCTTCCCAGCCATGCGCTTCACACAGCCGTGTGCGCGTTTCGATCGCTTGTGCCATAGCAAGCGGAGAATTGCGGGTACCAAGCCGCAGCTTGGGAGAACTCGATGGGTTTTCAGCGGGTGACATACTCATTGCGGCCATTGCGATAGCTGCAACAAATGCCCATTGAAAGCACCATGACAGCCGTGTCCCCGTTTCCAGATCCAAAACGCCCCCGGATTGTACTCGGGATTGAGACCAGCTGCGATGAAACCGCGGTTGCATTGGTGGCAGGCGATCGCACGATCCTCGCTCAAAGTGTTGCATCTCAGAACGAGGAGCACGCGCCCTATGGCGGGGTTGTTCCGGAAATCGCAGCGCGCGCTCATGCGGTGAAACTTGCGCCTATGTTAGAGACTATGATGGAGAAAGCCGGCTTTTCGCTCAGCGATGTTGACGCAATTGCGGCAACCGCTGGGCCCGGCCTTATTGGCGGGGTGATGGTTGGTCTGGTCAGCGCAAAAGCATTGTCAATGGCTGCCAACAAACCGCTTGTGGCTATCAACCATTTAGAAGGCCATGCTTTGTCTCCGCGCTTGGCTGATGAGAACTTGGAGTTTCCATATCTGCTCCTGCTTGTCTCAGGTGGGCATTGCCAGATTTTGAGTGTTGAAGGCGTTGGTCAATATCAACGATTAGCAACCACGATTGACGATGCCTTGGGAGAAGCTTTCGACAAAACGGCAAAGATCCTTGGGCTTGGCTATCCCGGCGGTCCTGCTGTTGAGCGATTGGCTTTGGAAGGCGACCCAAAGGCCGTGCCACTACCAAGGCCTTTGAAGGGGTCGAAAGACCCGCATTTCTCCTTTGCAGGCCTCAAAAGTGCGGTTCTAAGGGCCTACGAAAGCGGAGACCACAGACCCGCTGATATTGCAGCAAGCTTCCAAATGGCCGCGATAGACTGCTTGATAGACAGGCTGAAAATGGCCCTTTCCCGCACAGGTCCCTTCCCCGCGCTCGTGGTGGCAGGCGGAGTGGCAGCCAACAAAGCGGTCTGCGGCGCGCTGCAAAATCTAGCGGCGCAGCACGAAATGCGATTTGTGGCACCGCCTATAGCCCTTTGTACAGACAATGCTGCGATGATTGCATGGGCTGGATGTGAAAGGCTCTCAATAGAGCCAGACTTCGCTGGCGATCCCCTCGATTTCAAGGCGCGACCCCGTTGGCCGCTTGATAGTGAGGCTGAAAGAGCGCGCGGTGCAGGAGTGAAGGCGTGACACATCCAGAAACCATTGGTGTAATCGGTGCTGGCGCATGGGGTACCGCATTGGCTCAGATGCTGAGCACCGATGGCAGAGATGTGGTTATATGGGCGTATGAAACTGAAGTTGCCGATGCCATCAACACAACGCATCAAAACCCGACTTATCTCAAAGGAATTGCACTTAGCAAAACCGTTCGCGCGACCGATCAATTGGCGGACCTTGTTGAACTTGACACGCTGCTGTGCGTCACTCCAGCCCAGGCTCTTGGGAGAGTTTTAAAAAGTTTATCCAGGGCTCCACGCGATCTCGTACTTTGTTCCAAAGGTATTGAAGCTGGCACTGGTCGGCTCATGAACAAAGTCGCGCGGGCTGAATGCCCCACTAGCGATATCGCAGTCTTATCTGGCCCCACTTTCGCTCACGAAGTTGCCAAGGGATTGCCCACTGCTGTCACGCTCGCATGTGCAGGCGGAGTGAATCAATGGGAACGGATATCGCCAGCAATCGCGCGGCCAGCGTTCCGGCCCTATTACTCTGACGATGTATCAGGCGCCGAAATTGGGGGTGCGGTGAAAAACGTGCTCGCGATTGCTTGCGGTTTGGTTGAGGGGCTTGGCCTTGGTCAGAATGCGAGAGCGGCTTTGATCGCGCGCGGCTATGCCGAGATGGAGAGGTTTGGAATTGCCTTAGGCGCGCGAAAGGAGACGCTCGCGGGACTGTGCGGAATGGGGGATTTAGTGCTGACCTGTTCGTCAACCTCAAGCCGTAACTTCTCTTTGGGCAAAGCGCTGGGCGAAGGTGGGTCCGCGAGCAATCTAATGACTGATCGCACCACCGTTGCAGAAGGCGCTCATACCGCTCCCGTGCTTGCTGAACTTGCTGAAGACCACGGGATAGCAATGCCAATTGTTCAGGCTGTTCATGCCATCCTTAAAGGCGAGAACCCGCGCTATGCCGTGGCCAGTTTGCTGGCGCGACCTTTGAAAGCAGAAAGCGGTAGATGAGCTCGTCGCCTCCCACATCGGCCACTTCCCCAGGTGGAAATGACAACGCAGATATGGCCGCCTTAGCCAAGGGCGGACGGCAAAATACGATGGGCTTTGTCGTGCGTCTGCTTGCGCGTATACCGTTCCTGATTATCGCAGCTCGCTATTATGGTGAGGATGCGCTTGGCCGGTTTGCATCGGCCTTCATTCTAATCGAAATCATTGGACTGGTGTGTTCGCTTGGGGAAAAGCGCGGGCTTGCTCAGCGACTTCGTTTGGGCGGCAATGATGATCCGCAATCTGAGACAAACTTGGTCTACGACGGTTTGCTTTTGGGCCTGATCTATTCGCTCATAGCGGCTGCGGCCTTATTGATCTTTCCGAAAATCATGTTTCCCAACGGCATGAATTCTCCGCTTGATGTTTGGATGGTTGCGGCAATTCCGGCCTTTGCTTTGACCGAGATCGTGCTGGCCGCTCAGGCCTATCGCTATGATATTGCGACCACGGTCCGTGCGAGGGCTATTGTAGAGCCTTGGGCGATTTCGATCGCCGTTGGTGTGTTTTTGTTCTTCGAGGAAACGCGCGATGCTGGGCTGGGCCTTGCGTATCTGTTCTCCGTTTTAGCTGGACTTGCAACAGCTCTGTGGCCCTTCTTTCGTACCTATGGCCTTCCCAGAGGTTGGCGGCCCACGAGTAATGCTATGCTCAGACAATCCTCCAGCGCCTTCCCATTGGTCGGCGCGGATGCGGTGGAGCGGGGCACACGGTTGCTTGATATCTTTATCCTTGGCCTGTTTGCCCCGCCCGCAGCCGTTGGTATCTACTATGTAGCCCAGCAGATTGCGAGCCTGCCCCAGAAACTGAAAACCAGCTTTGAGCCGATCTTATCGCCGGTCATCACCAAGAATTTGAAGACCGGCAATATGGGCGCAATTGCAAGCCAAGTTCGCCAAGTGGGCTTTTGGATCATCGCTGTACAATTCGGCATCGCGCTGGCGCTCGGCATTCCAGGCGAAGGGGTTATGGGCCTTTGGGGACCTGCCTATGTCGCAGGGACTGCTGCGCTTGCATTCCTGCTAGCTGCTGAAGTCGCGGCATCTATGGCAGTGGTTTCGGAAAGTGTGCTCGTTTACATCGCGAAAAAGCGTAATCTGGCGATTTCGATTGGGATACTGGCGCTTCAGGCTGCTCTTACTATCGCCTTCCTTTTGATCGCCAAGTCTTATGAAGTCGATGCAGGATTTGAAGCGGCTATGCCAGCGGCGGCTTTGTTCTGCGCTCTGGCCGTTTCAAGCCTTGTAAAAGCGATCGTCCTCAAAACACTCTTGAAAGCGCCTGTTTCCAATTGGCGCTGGGCCTTGGTCTACGCTGCGGCGCCTGCTGTCGTAGTGGGGTATGCCTTTACTTTCCTGCCAGAGTGGGTCGAGCTTGCGATTGGCATTCCCGCCATTCTTGGGGTTTATGGATTTGTCATCTGGAAACGCGGATTTGGCGAGGAGGACAAAGTGCTGTTCAAACCGGGAGCGTCGAAAAAGAGCGCGCAGGTTGTTGAATAGAGACTGGGTTCGTTGACTTAGTACATCCGTGATCCGGGCCATTAGGAGGCAAAAAAGGGGGGTATCTTGCCTGCCGCCCCGCTCCGCCTAAACACTTACAAACGGCCCCTTGAACGAAGTTAGCAGGCGGTTGCCAAGTAGGAAAATCCCAGCGCGCCCGGCCCACATCCACCCCGTCAAACAAGCTGTTGCACATCGCAACTCATGCACCGTTCACCTTTCTGGTGAGACATTGGAAATGGGCAAAACAGGGGACCAACCGATTGATGGCCAAGTAACGGCCACGTGTGGGAAAGTCTGGGGCTGTATGGGGATTGCAAAGGCAAGCAAACGGTTCGCCATTCGCTGACAGACGCCCATCACTCTTTCGGTGCAAAGAGGAGTGAGAGATGCCAAAACTGGAAGATAAAGAAACCTATTCAAGCGAGCGCACAAAGAGGTTCAATGCCCCCACTATGGGCATCGTGGTTCTGGCTCACATCGGCTTTCTGGCAGCGTGCAGCACCACAACACAAACCGGACCAGGGCCGCAGGCTGGTTCGGTTGAGGAAACAGAGCGTGTCACCAGCGTCAGTGTTCCGCCCCCACCACTTGCCTCGCCTCCACCACCTCCACCGCCTCCACCACCTTCAGAAGCAGCCGCCGATGCTGTTATTGTAACAGGCAGTCGCAACAGCAGTCAGGCATACAGTAATGCTGCGAAGATCGGCCGCGCCCTTCCCTCACCCAGCGTATTTGTCCCTCCAGTGGTCGTCCCCGATCAACCGAACCGAGACCGCTATGACGGGGAAGAAGTCTCTCCTGTCAAGCTCACCAGCACCGAACCTGTCAGCACATTCAGCGTCGATGTCGATACCGGCGCCTATGCCAATACACGCCGGTTCTTATCTGACGGCATGATGCCGCCATCTGCATCGGTTCGAACAGAGGAAATGATCAATTATTTCCGCTATGATTATGACCGGCCCAAAACGCGCGATGTTCCTTTCAGCGTGACCACCGATGTCGCCAAAAGTCCATGGAACAACGATACCTATCTGATGAGGATCGGCCTTCGCGGATATGATATTGATCGCGATGAACGGCCCCCTGCAAATCTGGTGTTCCTGATGGATGTGTCTGGATCGATGGGATCGCAGGACAAACTGCCGCTCGTCAAAACCGCGCTGTCTGGTCTTGCGGGCGAATTGGGACCAAAGGACAAGGTTTCCATCGTGGTTTATGCAGGCGCTGCGGGCCTCGTTTTGGAGCCCACCAACAACACGCGCGAAATTCGCCGCGCGCTCAACCAGCTGAATGCAGGCGGGTCTACCGCTGGCGGGGCAGGCCTGCAGCTTGCTTACAATATTGCTGAAGACAATTTCATCAAAGGCGGTGTGAACCGCGTGATCCTAGCGACCGATGGTGATTTCAATGTTGGCGTGTCTGGCAAGGATGCTTTGGTCGAATTGATCGAGAAAAAGCGCGACACTGGCATCACACTGACCACGCTGGGCTTTGGAAGAGGCAATTACAATGAAGCCATGATGGAGCAGATTGCCAATCACGGTAATGGCAATCACGCCTATATCGATAGCGCTTTGGAAGCGAAGAAGGTGCTGGGTGATGAGATGTCATCAACGCTCTTCACCATTGCCAAAGACGTGAAAATCCAGGTGGAGTTCAACCCCGCCATTGTCAGCCAATACCGGCTTGTGGGATACGAGAACCGCGCATTGCGAGAGCAAGATTTTGACAATGACTTGATCGACGCAGGCGATATTGGTGCAGGCCATCAGGTAACGGCGATTTATGAGATCGTGCCCACGGGCACAAAAGGATGGATCGCGCCGCGCCGCTATGAAGACAAGCAGGCAAAGGCAGCAACCAGTCGGATGACAGAGGCTGCGCATGTCAAACTGCGGTACAAAATGCCTGATGGGAATACATCGCGCCTGATTGATACGGTCATCCGCAGTGATGCGCTGGCCACCGCAAAGGCACCGCGCGGCGACTTTGCCTTTGCGGCATCGGTTGCAGCCTTTGGCCAGATCCTGCGCGGGGATGAGCTGATGAATGGGTATGGCCATGATGATGTGAGCGCATTGGCTGGGCGTCAGACGAATTTCTGGCGGCAGGAATTCCTTGAACTCAATGCTCTTGCAGCCGGTATGAAAGGCGGCTGATCGCGAGGGTGCACCACCCTTTGTTCGGAAGCCGGCGCGATACATGTGATCGCGCCGGCATTTTCGTGCGAGAATTTACACGTTAGTGCCTTTTGATGCACTAGCGTTACGACGCCATGCACTGCTAAGTTCCTCGAGAGTTAACGATTCTGAGGGGAGCTTTAAAACTATGTCACCCATTTCCATTGTGCTTTTAATCCTTGGCATTTTGCTGCTGTTTATCGCGGCTGGTATCTTGCTGGGTCTTGGCAAATCGACGACTGTTATTCGTGATGGCAGCACACGACGCGGCGATGTGCTCGATAAAGGTGCAGCCCCTGCCGCGCGCAATCAGGCGTTGATTGATTCTGCTCCCGCAGCAGCACCAAAACCTGCACCGGCGCCAACACCCGCTCCGACTCCAGCGCCTGTGGCACAGCCTACCCCCGCACCAGCGCCCGCGCCAAAACCGGCACCGGCACCAACACCAACGCCCGCACCAAAAACTGCGGCCCTGGATGATCTCACGACTATCAAGGGAGTGGGACCAAAACTGGCTAATATGCTCAAGGATCAGGGCATCACCACCTTCGCCCAAATTGCAGCATGGTCCGATTCGGACATCGAACGTGTCGATTCCATGCTGGGACGCTTCCAAGGACGCATTACGCGCGATCACTGGGTTGAACAGGCTAAGTTATTGGCAGCAGGCGATAAAGCGGGATTTGCAGCCAAGTTTGGACAAAATACGTAAAGATACTGGAACCAAAGTGTCCAACCTGTGTTACAGTTAAAAAACAACACAGGGAGGACACGATGGCAACTCGCATTCTCGTCGCTGAAGACGAATTCATCACAGGCTTTGACTTGTGCGATACCGTGGCAGAGGCCGGGTTCGAAGTGGAAGGGCCACATGCTGGTATTTCCTCTGCGATGCTGGCTTTCCAGAAAGAAAAGCCGGATCTGGCTATCCTTGATGTTCAGCTTGATGATGGTGTTGTTTATCCGCTGGCTGAAAAGCTGCAGCAGGAAAACGTGCCGATCATCTTCCACTCTGGCCTCGACGTGGAGCAGGAAGTTGCCAATCGATTTCCTGAGGCGAAAACTCTCGCCAAGCCCTGCCCGCCAAGCGAAATGATCAATGCGGTTAGTGGCGCGTTGGCGGCGGCATCTGCGGAACTCGAACCGGCCGAATAAGACTTCTGAAATTATGAGTGATGAGCGCGCGTCGAGTGATGCGCGCTTTCGCTTGCTTCGCTTGCCTTCACCTGCAAGAGTCCCGGCACATAGTTTCAGGAGGAACCAGTGCACGGCCCCGCACCCGAATCAGAAAATCGCGATCCATCGGCAGGTATTGTCCCCTTTAACTGGGCGGACCCTTTTGATCTGGAAAGCCAGCTTTCCGAAGACGAACGCATGATCCGCGATGCAGCGCATGGTTTTGCGCAAAGCGAGCTTCAACCGCGCGTCATCGATGCCTTTCGCGAAGAAATTGACGCGCCTGAACTGTTCCCGCTGATGGGACAAGCGGGCCTGCTGGGTGCGACCATCCCTGAAGAATTTGGCGGAGCAGGCGCAAATTACGTTTCATACGGCCTGATCGCGCGCGAAATTGAGCGCGTGGATAGCGGATATCGGTCGATGGCGAGTGTTCAATCAAGCCTCGTGATGCATCCGATCTATGCCTATGGCTCGGATGAACAGCGGCGCAAATACCTCCCCGGCCTATCAAGCGGAGAACTGATCGGGTGCTTTGGTTTAACAGAGCCCGATGCTGGCAGCGATCCGGCGGGTATGAAAACCGTCGCGCGCAAGGATGGCGATGATTACATCCTCAACGGCGCAAAGACCTGGATTTCCAATTCGCCTTTTGCCGATGTGTTTGTCGTTTGGGCCAAGAGCGAAGAACATGGCGGCGGCATTCGCGGATTTGTGCTTGATAAAGGCATGGCCGGGCTCTCGGCGCCCAAGATCAAAGGCAAGATTTCCCTGCGAGCCTCCACAACGGGCGGGATTGTGATGGAGGACGTGCGGGTGCCGAGCGCAGCTTTGCTTCCGCATGTGCAAGGTTTGAAAGGCCCCTTTGGTTGTCTGAACCGTGCACGCTACGGGATTAGCTGGGGCGCGATGGGAGCGGCCGAATTCTGCCTTCATGCAACGCGCCAATATGGCCTTGATCGCGAACAATTCGGTCGCCCTCTGGCGGGCACTCAGCTCTATCAGCGCAAACTCGCTGACATGATGAGCGATATTGCTTTGGGTTTGCAGGCAAGCCTGCGCGTCGGACGCCTGATTGATGAAGGACGCTTCAGCCCCGACATGATTTCTATCGTGAAACGCAACAATGTCGGCAAAGCTTTGGACATCGCCAGGCAGGCCCGAGACATGCATGGCGGCAATGGCATTTCGGAAGAGTATCAAGTGATCCGGCATGCGGTGAACCTGGAGACGGTGAACACTTATGAAGGCACAGCCGATGTTCATGCGCTCATCCTTGGTCGCGGTATCACTGGACTGGCCGCGTTTTAACCTTATGGGCCAAGCCACCCGCTCCCTCCGCCCTTCCACCCGGATTCTCACACCGGAGTATGATCCGGGTGGAAGGGCGGAGGGAGCGGGTGGCTTGGCCAATTCAAGAGACAACGACTTATGAAACTCCACGGCTACTACCGCAGCTCCACATCTTATCGTTTGCGCATTGCGCTCGAATTGAAGGGATTGGAGTTCGAAAACGTGCCGGTGAACCTGCTCGAAGGGGAGCAAAAAGGCACACCATTCACCAGCCGCAATCCGTTTGGCTCTGTCCCCATGCTGGAGGCCAAGGGCCGTGATCGCGCGCAATCGATGGCGCTTCTCGAATGGCTGGATGAGGCGTATCCCGATCAGCCATTGCTGCCCGCTGATATGGAGGATCGCTACACAGCGCGCGAGCTTATCTACGCCATCGCAACCGAACTGCACGCGCCGCTCAATCTGCCTGTGCTCAAATACCTGAAAGATCCGCTCGGGGCTTCGCAGCGGGTTGTCGATCACTGGTATCGCCATTGGCTCAAGCGAACATTGGACCCAGTTGAAGCGCGCCTTAAACAGCTCGATACCAAGAATTTCCTGTTCGATGCGCCGGGTATGTTCGAAGCTGTGCTTATCCCGCAAATCTACAATGCGCGCCGGTTCCATTACGATCTGACGCTGCACCCCCGCATCACCCGGATTGAGGCAGCCTGCCTCGCCTTGCCAGAATTCCAGCGCGCCCATCCCGATCAGCAGAATGACGCGAAGTAACCCCGACGCAGAAAGACATTTATGAAACTCGCCACGCTCAATGATGGAACTCGCGACGGCAAGCTGGTCGTCGTATCAAAAGACCTCACCCGCTGCTGCGCGGCTGGATACATCGCGCCCACATTGCAGGCCGCATTGGATGATTGGGAGCATGTTGCGCCCAATCTGGAATTGCTCTCCACCGATGTCGAGCACGAAGCTGTGCCGTGCGAACGCTTCCATGAACGCGAGGCGCATTCACCCCTCCCTCGCGCATACCAATGGGCCGATGGCTCTGCCTATATCAATCACGTCGAACTGGTCCGCAAAGCGCGCGATGCTGAAGTGCCGGAAAGCTTCTATCACGATCCGCTCATGTATCAGGGCGGCTCAGACGCGTTCCTTACTCCGCGCGGCGATATCCCGCTGGGCGATCCCAAGTGGGGCTGCGATATGGAAGGCGAGATCGCCGTCGTCACCGATGACGTACCGATGGGTGTGTCTGCCGAGGATGCGGCGGGTCACATCAAGCTCATCATGCTGGTGAACGATGTGTCCTTGCGCGGGCTTATCCCGCCAGAGCTTGCCAAGGGCTTTGGCTTTTTCCAGTCCAAGCCGCCTTCCGCCTTCTCCCCCGTGGCCGTCACACCCGATGAACTGGGCGATGCATGGAAAGACAGCCTCGTCCACCTGCCTTTGATGGTCGATTACAACGGCGAAGCCTTTGGCCGAGCCGAGGCCGGTGTGGATGCAACTTTCAGCCTTGCTCAATTGGTCGCGCACGCTGCCAAAACGCGGCCTCTATCAGCTGGCACAATTGTGGGCTCTGGAACAGTATCCAACAAAGGCGCCGATGGCGGCCCCGGAAAACCTGTATCCGAAGGCGGCCTTGGCTATTCGTGCATTGCCGAAATCCGCATGATTGAAACCATCGCAAATGGAGAGGCCTCCACCCCGTTTATGAAAGCAGGCGACACCGTACGGATCGAAATGCGCGACAAGGACAACCACTCAATCTTCGGCGCGATTGAGCAGACGGTGGTGGCGGTTTAGGCAAAGCCTTGCATCGGGAGTGTGCATGACGTGAGATCAGTGGTTTTCGCCTTCGTCGCATGTGCATCGCTTGTGCTCTCAGCATGTGAAAATACCAATTCGCGATCAGGCGGTACGGCCCAGCACGGTTCGAAGGAAGGGAAAGTGCCGATGGAAATCACGAGCGTTGAACCATTAAGCGGCGGCAAATGGAATCTCGCAAGGGTGGGCATTGAGTAGGACGGTTCGCGCTTGCTATCCAAAGGGCGCAAAATCCTCACAAAAACCTGTTACTGATCGACCGGGCAAACGGAGAAACCTTTTCGCTCCTTCCGAGCCTGGCCGATGATATTTACGAGTCTTACTTTGTCTCTAATGAAATCGGCCCAATAGACAGTAGGCAGCGTTACGTCCGATTTGACAAATCGAGCGTGTCCTCTGAAGAGCAAAACCCGAAATACTACTTGATCATCGTTGGCAACGTGAGTCGCCCAAAAACTCTTTATGCAGGGTCACTTGAAGATAAAGACACTGTCAAACTGAGCGATCCTTACGATTCCATTCTTCATATGGATATACTCGAAAACGACCAACTCGCGGTCTACGCCTCCCGTAAAACGGAAACGTTTCGCGCGGTTTTTGACCTGACTTCCTTCGAAAAGATCGAAGAAACGGTTGTCGCGCCCTAGCCCATAACCTTAGGCAAACCCGCCACGCGCGGCTCATGTCCCCAACCCTTTGCCGCCGCCAGAATATCGCTGCCAGCCAGCGTCATCGTTGCGGTGTTGCGCAAGGGGTGGACACCGACCGGCTCATCCACCGCGAGTGCCTGATCAAGCACTAGAGTAATTGCTCCGGCTTTCGCTTTGATCATCGCAAGCGGGGTCACCGAGCCCGGCGTCACCCCGATCAATTCCTCCATAGCCTCCGCCTTGCCGAAGCTAAGCCGCCGACATCCGAGCAATGGGTGTACGCGCTTTAGATCAATCCGCGCTTCGGCGGGCACGGTGAGCAGAAAGAACGCGCCGCCTGCGTCTTTTAGAAACAAGTTCTTTGTGTGCAGGCATTCAATGTCGGTTTTGATCGCGCGGCTTTCCTCAACCGTGAAGACAGCGGGATGTTCGTGCACCGCATAGTCGATGCCAGCCGCCTTCAGATCCGCGTAAAGCTGCTGTTCGGCGAGCATTTGCTCAGGCCTTCAGCCGCTCGGCATGCCAGGCGATGTGATCGGCCATGAAGGTGGAGACGAAGTAGTATGCGTGGTCATACCCCTTTTGTAGCCGCAGGGTCAGCGGGATGCCCGCCGCCTCACACGCGGCTTTCAGTTTTTCCGGGCCGAGCCAGCTTAGAAACTCATCGTCCGTCCCCTGATCGACAAGAAGTTCGGGCAGCCGCGCACCATCCTCAATTAAAGACACCGCATCGTATTGACGCATCGCTGTCAGATCATCGCCCAGAAAACGCGCAAACACTTCGCGCCTACGCTCAACTTGGGTAGGCGCCGTGATCGGAGCAAACGCGCTGACGGATTTGAAGCGCCCCGGATTGCGCAAGGCAATGGTCAACGCGCCATGCCCGCCCATTGAATGGCCGAACAACGAAGTGCGATCATTATCAACGGGAAAGTGCTGCGCGATCAGCGCGGGCAGCTCATCCTCGATATAGCTGCGCATCTGATAATGGGTTGCCCACGGTTCCTCAGTTGCATCGAGGTAAAACCCTGCACCCTTGCCGAAATCGTATTCCTCTGGCGGGCTGTCGGGCACATCATCGCCGCGCGGCGATGTGTCCGGCGCCACCAGAATGATGCCATGCTGGGCGCACGCTTTGCGGTATTCGCCTTTCTCCATGACATTGGCATGGGTGCAGGTAAGGCCGGATAGGTAAGTGAGCACTGGCAGCTTTTCGCCCGGTGCATGGTCGGGCACGTAAACGGCGAAAGTCATGTCGCAATTGGTGCCGTTTGATGCGTGGCGATACACGCCCTGCACGCCGCCATGGCTTCGTTGTTCGCTAACGGTTTCAAGCGTCAAAGGACTAAACCTCCACTGGAGTGAACGCGGTTTCAGGATCGCCTGTGTTGGCGGTATCCTTGGGATCGATGATCACCATTTTAACCTCGCCATGCGGTACTCTTGGGAAATGCTCGACACCGCGCGGCACGATGATCAATTCCCCCGGGCCAATGACTTCGACCCTGTCGCGAAATTCCATATGCAGCTCGCCTTCGATCACGAGAAACAGCTCATCGCTGTCGGTGTGCGAATGCCATTGGAAATCACCCGAAGCTTTCGCGAGCCTGATTTCGTTGTCGTTATAACGCCCGGCAATGCGCGGCGCCCAATGTTCATCGAATTGCGCGAACTTCTTGGCCAGATTGACTTTGGATGGGGTGGTGCCGCTCATCAGTATACCACCACGCTGCGAATGCTTTCACCTGAATGCATCAGGTCAAAGCCCTTGTTGATCTCTTCAAGGGTCAATTGATGCGTGATCATCGGGTCAATCGCGATCTTGCCGTTCATATACCAATCGACGATCTTGGGCACATCGGTCCGGCCCTTTGCTCCGCCAAAAGCTGTGCCGCGCCAATTGCGGCCTGTGACGAGTTGGAAAGGACGGGTCGCGATTTCCTTGCCCGCTTCGGCGACGCCAATGATGATCGACGTGCCCCAACCCTTGTGACAGCATTCCAGCGCGTCGCGCATCACATCGGTGTTGCCAGTGCAATCGAATGAATAGTCCGCGCCGCCATCGAGCAGTTCAACGAGATGCGCGACGACGTTTGATGTTTCCTTGGGATTGACGAAATCGGTCATCCCGAATTTCTCGCCCCATTCCCGCTTGGCAGGGTTGATATCGACGCCGACAATGCGGTCTGCCCCGGCCATCTTTGCGCCTTGTATCACGTTGAGGCCAATCCCGCCGAGGCCGAAGACGACGACATTATCGCCGGGTTGAACCTTGGCCGTGTTGGTGACCGCTCCAACGCCCGTGGTGACGCCGCACCCGACATAGCACGCGCTTTCAAAAGGCGCGTCGGTGCGGATTTTGGCGACGGCAATTTCGGGCAAGACGATGAAGTTCGAAAACGTCGAACAGCCCATGTAATGAAAGATGGTCTCGCCCTTATAGCTCATGCGGGACGAGCCATCGGGCATCAGGCCTTTGCCTTGCGTCTCGCGGATTGCGCTGCACAGATTGGTTTTGCCCGATAGACACATTTTACACTGGCGGCATTCTGGCGTGTAAAGCGGGATCACGTGATCATCAGGCGCGACCGAAGTAACGCCTGCGCCCACTTCGCGCACGATCCCAGCGCCTTCATGGCCCAGAACGCTTGGGAAGATGCCTTCGCTGTCGAGCCCGTCCAAAGTGTAGGCATCGGTGTGGCAAATGCCGGTCGCCATGATCTCGACCAGCACTTCGCCTGGCTTGGGGCCTTCCAGATCGAGTTCTACGATCTCAAGGGGTTTCTTGGCTTCAAAGGCGACGGCAGCTCTTGTCTTCATGGCTTCTCCTCCCAATGGCTCCACCGCTATGCGTGAGAGACGGGAGGCGCAAGCCTTCAATCCGCGCCGAGTCTGCGCCGCCTTTCACGAGAGCCCTCGCGCCGCTCATCCAGCGCCTCGACAAAGCCGTGATTGACATCACGGTGTTCCGCCTCATCTGCGCGCACGGCGATGATTACGTCGCGCAGCTGCGCATTGTAAGGCAGTTGCCAGTAATCAATCGCGAGCTGTGGTGCGGGCACGTTTTCATGGCTGCCAGCATCCACTTCGGCGAGATAAGCCGTATAGCTAATGACCGCCTCTTCCTCGAAATAGCCAACAACGCGGTGCGCCGTGCGCGGGGCAAACAGGTAGAGCCAGAAGTAGAAGTTGTAGAAGACAAGCTGCACAGCAACGATCAGTGCGCGCTCAAACCTATTCGGCTGCGCGATCTCGATGAAAGTCATCAGGTGCATTCGCTCATTTTCTGCTTCATCCAGAAGCGTACGGATCCAGCCTTCGTCATCGCGCATACGGCGCAGCGCGCGAAGGTGCTGCCACAATCCGCCGACCATGCCCGGGACAGCGGCAACCGTTTCAAGCACAACAGCGCGGTGGCCATAGCGTTTGGCGAAAAAAGCATCGGCGAAAAAGCGCAGGAGTTTGACGAATGCGAAAGCGATTTTGTCGCTGACGGTTTGCGGCGCGATGTGGCTGTCAATCACAGCTTCACGATTGATTTCGCGGACGAGCGGGCGGGGATCAATATGTTTCACGAGGACACTCTCAAGTGACCATCGCCCCTTCTACTCGACCCCATTGTCGAGCGCCCTGACGCGGTCTCTGTCGGCACGTCTCACTTAGGGTTTTTGGCGCGGAATTACCCTCAGAAACCACACAATGTGTGTTCTGTTTCGTGCAAGTGTCAGAAGCCTAAGCTCTCCGCGACTGCAGAATTTACAAGTCTGCCTTGGTGCACATTAAGGCCCGGTGCGAGGTGCGGATCATCCTCGCACGCCTTGATCCCCTTGTTCGCGAGAGCCAATCCAAACGGGAGGGTCGCGTTGTTTAAGGCATAGCTCGAAGTGTGCGGTACCGCGCCCGGCATGTTGGCGACGCAGTAGTGGATGATATCGTCGACGAGATAGGTCGGATCGTTGTGCGTTGTGGGCTTCGACGTTTCAAAGCAGCCACCCTGATCAATTGCCACATCCACAAGAACTGCGCGGTGTTTCATCAGGCCGAGCATATCGCGGCTGACAAGGCGCGGCGCGCTGGCGCCGGGGATCAGGACCGCGCCGATGACCACGTCAGCCTCAGTGATCGCGTGTTCGATTGTCCCCGCATTGGAATACCGAGTGGTGGCGCGGCCTTGGAACATATCGTCAAGCTCGCGGATGCGCGGGAGCGAGCGGTCGAGAATCTCGACATTCGCGCCCAGCCCCACCGCCATGCGCGCAGCCTGCGTGCCAACAACGCCGCCGCCGATAATGACGACTTTGGCAGGAAGCACTCCCGGGACGCCGCCCATCAATATGCCGCGGCCGCCGTGCACTTTGTGGCTGGAATGCGCGCTTGCCTCGATAGAAAGGCGGCCTGCAACCTCGCTCATAGGGGCAAGCAGTGGGAGCGATCCATCAGGCGCGGTTACGGTTTCATACGCAACAGCCGACACGCCGCTTTCCATCAGACCGCGCGCTTGATCGGGATCGGGTGCCAGATGAAGGTAGGTGAAGAGGATCTGCCCTTCGCGCAGTTGCACCCATTCAGAGGCTTGCGGTTCTTTGACTTTCACGATCATGTCGGCGCGGGCGAAGACTTCTGCTGCGGTGTCGACGATCTCAGCGCCGATGGAGGTATAATCCTCGTCGGTTTTGCTGATGCCCAAGCCTGCTCCGGCCTCGACAAGAACTGAGTGCCCGGCGGCGATGTATTCGCGCACAGATTCAGGCGTAAGCCCGACGCGAAATTCACTCGCTTTGATTTCTTTTGGAACACCAACCAGCATGATCCGACTCTCCTCTGCACTGGGAGACTCAGATTACTAAAGGCGCAACAAAGTTACAATCGATTATAACATGGATACGAGGCGCACTGTACATTCACAGTGTCAAAAGCGCCATCGACAAACCTCAAGACATCGATATCCAACGTGATAGAACATTCGAAAATGCGCTTCTCGCCGGCATCGGCCGGATGCGTCCGTAGCGAGCACGTCGTGCATTTTCGTCATTGAGGCATGTGGTGCGACCCATGCAATCAGGCCGGTTGGACCGGATAGTTGGTATTTCCATTTTTTCGCGTCCCCGATTCGCGACTCGTTATGGAAGTTAGTTACCATCATAACTGTGGAAAACAGAGTCCCAATTTGAACCATCGGGGAAAATTAGCACCTCTTTAGGTTCGTTTAGGTCGAAACGTGCATTGATAGCGACAGATTATGACGCAAGCGGCATCTTTTCGGATAACTCCGTCAAAACCCCAAGTTGACAGCATAGTTTAACGCCAAGGCTAAAATCACTAGGTCGAATCTTTGACTGACCACGGTGTTTTCACCGACCATTATCCTATTGTGTCCTAGCGATCCGTGCGCTGCGCACCAGCTGCACGCACATCCGCCAGGGTTGGATAGCCATTTACAGCCATCAGCAAGTCCGCCTCGGCAAGGATGGAATTGAGCACAAAAGCCGCGCCATCCGCGCCGCCCAATGCCAGGCCATATGTATAGGGCCGCCCTACCCCAACAGCTGTGGCGCCCAAGGCAATCGCCTTGATCGCATCGGTGCCTGACCGGATGCCGCTGTCAAACAGAACCGGTAAATCGCCAGCGGCCGCAACGACATCACCAAGCAGATCGATTGTCGCAATCCCGCCATTGGCTTGTCGTCCGCCATGGTTCGAACAGTAGATCGCATCCGCCCCATGATCGACAGCCTTCCTTACATCGTCAGGATGACAAATCCCTTTCAGCACGATGGGCAAGTCTGTCACCGATTTGAACCATGCGATATCCTCCCATGTCAGCACCTGCCCAAACGTCGCAGCCCAGATCAAAATTGCGGTTTCCGGGTCTTCTTCTGGAGGCTTTTGGAGCAGTTTGCGAAACTCAGGGTCGGTGAAGTAATTTTGCAAGACCTTGCCGCGCAATTGCGGAAAGTTGGACGCATTCAGATCGCGCGGACGCCAACCGGTTACCCACGTATCAAGAGTCACCACCAGCGCTTTATACCCTGCCTTTTCCGCGCGTTGGATCATGCTTGTCGCCACATCTTTGTTGCGGGATGTGTAAAGTTGAAACCAAGGAGGCGTATCGCCGCAGGCTGTCTTCACATCTTCCAATGGATCGTTGGAAAGGGTCGAGGCGCAAAAGGGGACGCCTGTCATCGCAGAAGCTTTGGCCGCCGCCATATCGCCGTGGCGATCTTGCGAAGCCTCTCCATTCAATCCAATCGGCGCCATAAAAAGCGGGCTGTGATAAGTCTCGCCGAAAATCTCAATCGACAGATCGCGTTCGGCGCAATCGACCATCATGCGCGGGATCATGCCCCAGTGGTGAAACGCGCTCGCATTAGTATCCTGCGTGTGTTCATCCCCGCATCCGCCCGCGACATAGTTCGTCATCATCGGGCCCAATGCTTCGTGCGCGCGCTTTTCCAATGTCGCGAAATCCACCGGGTAATCGGGCAGAATGCCTTTGAGCCCAGCATTGTAGATCGCGTTCTGCATCGCGCCAAAATAGGTCATGAAAATCCCTCTCCTTGTTGCAAAAGAGATTGAGCGCATGGCGCGCGCAAGGGCAAGCGATTTTAACTCACGAGCTTTTGCAGGCGTGGGCGCACTCGCAGAAACACAATGTAGAGCCGTTCCAGCACTTTGAGGACGGTCTTATTGCGCGCCAATTGTCCCAAAGTGCGCAGCGAAGGAATGGCGCGCCACATGGCGGCAAATGCCGCAGCCCCGCTGACGATTTGCCCATTTTCTTCGGCATGAAAGCGGGCGAGCAAGTCAGCCTGATCGATCGGGCAATTGGGATCGCCATTTTGCGAAACATCGACGAAATTGATTGCATTGTCCCGGTCAAGCCTGCGCATCAGGGCGATTTCTCGCTGGCACAGCGGGCATGCGCCATCAAACCAGACTTTGAGGCGTGCCTCCTCCATCGTGTTGTCTTCGCGCTTCATCCTAAGTGATGTGCGTTCATTGTCTGCAAATTCAAGGCTTGCGTCGAGAGATGGTGGAGGCCACACCATCTGCGAAACGCACGCACCGAGTAATTCGCGGGCAAAGGGGACGACATGCGGGGCATTTTAGGCTGGATCAGGCGCCACCCAATCGTAACTGCGCTCGTGATCATTATTCTGCTTTTGATCGCTTCAAGCTTCATTTTTGCGAGCGGGCGCACGTACGAATATGTCGAGGAAGATGCATCACGCGGGGAAGTCACTCGTGTCGTTTCGGCAAGCGGCACTTTGCGCGCCTTAAACACGATCAATGTGGGCGCGGAAGTGTCTGGCCAAATCACCGCTGTGTATGTCGATTTCAATTCGCCGGTTGAGAAAGGACAATTGCTTGCGCAGATTGATCCCACAAGGCCGCGCGCCGCTGTGACACAGGCACGTGCGCAGGTTGACTTGGCGCGCGCCAGCCTTGCCCAGGCCGAGGCTGCCATTGCCCGATCACGCACCGATGTTGCAGTTCAGACGCGCGAATTTGATCGCCGAAAAGAGCTGGCCGAGAAAGGCTTTGTCTCCAGCGCGGGCCGCGATCAGGCAGAAAACCTGTTGGCTGCTGCAAAGACTTCCCTGCGCACAGCCCAGGCCCAAGCCCAAAGCGCGCGTGCTCAGATTGCGCAGAGCCTTGCAAGCCTACGTTCGGCCGAGCTCGATCTGTCGCGCACCCGAATTGTGGCGCCCACTGGCGGGGTCGTGATCGATAAGCTGGTTGAACCGGGCACCACTGTCGCGGCCAGCTTTCAAACGCCGAACCTTTTTACCATCGCAGCAGACACCAGCCGAATGCAGGTAGAAGCTGCCGTGGATGAGGCGGATATCGGGCAAGTGCGCGAGGGCCAAGATGTCCGATTTACAGTGGATTCTTACCCCGACGACACCTTCGTCGCCAAAGTCCAGCAGATCCGCCAATCCGCAACGCAAGCCCAAAGCGCGGTCAGCTATCTGGTCATACTGGATGTCGACAATATCGATGGGAAATTGCTCACTGGAATGACAGCCAATGTCGATATCATCACCGGGAAAAAGGATGATGTTCTGCGCATACCGGTCGCTGCCACTCGCTTCCTTCCACAAGAGCAAGACAGGCCAGAGGATGAAGCAGAAAAAGCGGACGAAGGCGACAAACCGCGCAATGCGATGACGGTTTGGGTGCCGGGCGAAGATCCCTATCAGCCTGGGCGGCAAGCCATCAAAACCGGCCTTCGCGGAGAGGACTTTGTGGAGGTGACGGAAGGATTGGACGCCGGCCAGCAAGTGCTCGTGCGCTCCCGCGACCTTACTGAGGGTGACGAGTGATCATGGCGGAACCGCCCGCCAATCGCGATGGCCCGCAGCCATTGGTCGAAACGCGCGGGCTTGTGAAGACGTACACTCTGGGCGGTGAAACAATCCACGCCGTCAATGATGTAAGCCTGTCGATCCAGCGGGGTGAATATGTAGCGATCATGGGGGCGTCAGGTTCAGGCAAATCGACCTTTATGAACATGATCGGCTGCCTTGATGTACCAAGCCGCGGCGAGGTGTTGATCGACGGCATTCCGACCCGCAAAATGTCGAGCGATGAATTGGCTGATTTGCGCAATGCCAAAATCGGCTTTGTTTTCCAGCAGTTCAATCTGCTTGCTCGCACATCTTCGATCGACAATGTGGCAGTGCCACTGATCTATGCCGGGCTTGATACGCAGACCCGGCGCGCTCGTGCCACGGAAAAACTGGTAGAGATGGGACTAGGCGAAAGGCTGCTTAACACCCCTGCGAAACTGTCAGGCGGTCAGCAACAACGCGTGGCGATTGCGCGCGCTTTGGTGACGGAGCCGCTTATCCTGCTTGCGGACGAACCCACAGGCGCGCTCGATTCCAAAACGAGCGAAGACATTATGGCAGTGTTCGAAGAATTGAACGCGAGCGGCATCACGCTCATTGTTGTCACTCACGAAAACGAAATTGCCGATCACGCCAAGCGCCGGATCGAATTTCGCGATGGCAAAGTGATTGAGGACAGGCTGGTCACAGACCGCACTGTTGCTGGCAAAGTCGACGCGTGATGGGAAGCGAGGCGGCAACCATCTCCCCTCCGCGAAAACGCAGCCTTCTTGCAGGCTGGGGCGTCAACATCGCCATTGCGCTTACCGCCTTGCGCACCAACCTGTTGCGCTCTGCCTTGACCATGTTGGGCGTGCTGATCGGAGTTTTCGCAGTGACACTGGCTGTGGCCGTGGGATCTGGCGCGGAAGAGACGATCACCAATGCAATCAACCGGTTTGGGTCGAACATGGCAATCCTGTCCCCAGAGCCCGATGATGGCGAAGATGGCCCGCCGCGCCGAACATTGGAACGCGGACGATTGACCCAAAGAGATTTGCGCGCGATTGAAAACGAGGTTCCCGGCGTAACAGCGGTCGCACCGCAACTGCGCACTCAGCTCGATCTGGTGGTTGCAGGCAGCAGCGCTTCGACCCAAGCGGTGGGAACATCGCCCGGCTATGGCAATGTGACCAATCACCTGCCCGATATTGGCCGCTACATCACGCAATCCGATGTTCGTTCAAGCGCGCGTGTTGTGGTTCTGGGGCGGACTGTATCAGAGGCCTTGTTCGGAGAATTTGATCCGGTCGGAGAGACGATCCGCGTCAACGGCGTGCCCTTCTCAGTCATCGGCCTGCTGGAGGCAAAAGGATCTACATTGGGCGATGATCAGGATGATGTGCTGATCATGCCAATATCGACCATGCGCCAGCGCTTTGTTGGTGACACATTGCCGGGGCCTGATGATGTGCAACTGGCTTTCGTCGCATTTCAGGATGGCGCACCCCTTGGCAAAGGCAAAGAGGATATCGTTACCTTGCTTAAAGATCGATACCGGGTGCCAGATGGCGAGCCGACGCCATTTACCGTGCGCACAACAGAAGAATTTGTTGAACAAAGCCAGTTTATCACAGGTATCCTGCAGGCAGTGCTGGTCTCCATAGCCTCTATCTCGTTGCTCGTGGGCGGGATCGGGATCATGAATATCATGCTGGTCAGCGTCACCGAGCGTACGCGAGAGATTGGCCTGCGCATGGCGTTGGGAGCGCGTCGAAGCGATATTCGCAATCAATTCCTAGTCGAAGCAGCTGTGCTTTGCGTTCTGGGCGGCGCTGTGGGTCTGGTTCTGGCATGGGCAGCGGGCGCCGCGCTTACCGCCTATGCCGATTTCCCTGTGCCTGTCGGCATCGGCACAGCTCTGGGGGCTATCGCATTTTCCGCCTTCCTTGGCCTTCTTTTTGGCGGTTACCCAGCGATACGAGCCTCGCGTCTATCCCCGATTGAAGCGCTACGGACGGAATAAACACAACCGGATAAGTCTTTTGATCGTAGCTAAAGCATCTTATCAAAGCGGCGCATTTAAGGAATCATCTCATGCCAGTACCGCAAACCTCTCGTCGTCAATTCCTCTCCACAGGATCAGCCTTTGCCGCTCTTTTGGCGAGCGGATGTATGACGCGCGGCGCGCAGCTTGCCTCTGCCGCGTCTGGCTTTACCGATTATGGCCCTCTTCGCCCTGATCCTGCCGGAATGCTCGATCTGCCAGAAGGCTTCTCATACCGTCTGCTTTCAAGCCTTGGCGATGCCATGAGCGATGGCGGAACCGTGCCTAACAATGCTGATGGGATGGGCTGTCTTGATATCGGCAATGGCGAGATTGTGCTGGTCCGCAATCACGAATTGATCCCCACGCAAGGATCCGGCGGCCCTATCGCCAAAGGCTTTGGAACGTGGAATGGTGAGATTGCTCCGGGAGGCACAACAAACATCGTGCTTGATGCGAGCACACTGGAAGTCAAACGCCAGTTCCGCACTCTGGGCGGAACCATCCGAAATTGTTCAGGCGGTGTCACCCCATGGGGCAGCTGGCTGACATGCGAGGAAGCGCCAACCGGACCGGGCCAGAAATATGGCGAAGGCCTTGCCGTCAATCACGGCTGGACTTTCGAAATTCCTGGCAATGCCACCGGCCTTGTTGACCCTATCCCCTTGCGCGCCATGGGCCGCTTCAATCACGAGGCAGCGTGCGTCGATCCGGCCACTGGCTATGTCTACCAGACAGAAGATCGCGATGACGGTGTGCTTTACCGGTTCTTGCCAAACACGCCGGCCAAGCTGTCAGATGGAGGGAAACTCCAAGCGATGGTGATCGAAGGGCTTTCGGATACTCGCAATTGGGAAGCGCCTGCGATGCCCCTTCGCCAAAGCTACAATGTCAGCTGGGTTGATCTCGACGATGTTGAAGCCCCGAAGGATGATTTGCGCCAACGCGCTGCTTCGAAAGGTGCAGCACTCATCGCGCGCGGTGAAGGCATTCATATGGGCAAGGATGATCTTTACTTCTGCTCCACCAGCGGGGGCGCAAAAAAGCTTGGTCAGATTTTCCGGTTCGTACCGGGACGCGGCTACGGTCCTGACCGGGTTGAGCTGTTCTTCGAAAGCGAAGATATCAAACAGTTCAACTATGGTGACAATCTGTGCGTTGCGCCCAACGGCCATTTGCTCGTTTGCGAAGATGCATACACCGATGTGGTCGATAACCATGTGCGCGGCATCACGCCTGATGGGCGGCCATACGCATTTGCGCGGCTCAACATGCAGACAGAGCTTGCCGGGGGGTGCTTCTCGCCTGACGGGAAGTGGTTTTTCGTCAACGCCTATGGCCCAACGCGCACGGTCGCAATCACCGGGCCTTGGGCCGTTTAGCGGATTATCTGGCTGCTTACTATTTCAACATGAGGTGTGATGCTGTCAGGCTTCGCGCATTCATTCTTGCACAAATCAGTCGAGAGATAGCGCAGCAAGCTGTCGCAGAAAATCGTCGCAACCGCTTTGCCGTCTGTGCGGGCCATGGCGACTTTGATGGCGGCAATCATGTTCGCACCGCTCGATATTCCGACCCCGAGACCCAGTTGCGCGCACAGCTTTTGCGCCATCAATATGGCATCGCCATCATCGACAGAAATGACGGGGTCGAGTTCATCAAGCGCAACCAGATCAGGCACAAATTCATCAAAAAGACCTTGGATGCGGTGGGAACCCGTTTTGCGCCCCGTTGATAGGACACGCGATTGGGCTGGCTCCATGGGATGAACGGCGATGGCGGGATCTTGCTCTTTCAAAAAGCGCCCCACACCCATCACTGTGCCGCCTGTGCCAACGCCTGCCACGAATGCACCCAAGTGCGCGTCTTGGCCGGTTACTTGCGCCCACAATTCAGGACCGGTTCCATCATAGTGAGCTTGAGAATTGTCGCGGTTCGAAAACTGGCGCGACCAGAATGCGCCCTGTTGCTCGAGCGCCAGCGCTTTGGACAGGGCAGCGGGGAAACCGCCATCTCGTTTGGAGACAAGTCCCAAATCCGCGCCATAGCTTTTTAGCAATGCAATGCGTTCAGCGCTTACCCAATCGGGCATAAAGATTGTTATGGGATGGCCCAGCACGCGGGCAATTGCGGCGAGCGCTATGCCAGAGCTTCCGCTGGTTGCTTCGACTATCCGCTGGCCGGGGCGCAGGCTGCCTTTTTCGATTGCCCGTTTTAGAATTGTGATGGCCATCCGGTCTTTGATGCTGCCGGTGTAATTGTACATTTCCGCTTTGGCGAAAACGGTAAGATCACACCCCTGATAGCGCAGGCTGATCTGCACTAACGGGGTGTTGCCCACCAGATGTTCAAGACAATCCCAGCCCAATTTCGGGCGGGCAGACAGCTGATCGAGCATTGAGGTTTACCTTTCTAAGTACATGCTGAAAATGCTCCATTTGGTGGTCAAAAATCATCGCCAAAAATTCTGGAAAAAATCACCCTATTGTGATAATTTCCCCTACATGAACCAACAAATGACAATTTTTGACGAAAATGACCGTGCAATTCTCAAAGCGCTCCAAGTTGACGCCTCTGTCTCGCTTGAAGCGTTGGCAGACCGCCTTCACCTGTCCATCAATGCGTGTTGGCGGCGGGTTAAGAAGCTGGAAAACACCGGAGTGATCGATCGCCGCGTGGCCTTGGTTTCGCCCGAGGCTGTGGGGCTTAACGTGACGGTTTTCGTCTCTGTAAAAACCGATAATCATAGCGGCGAATGGCTAGCCAAATTCTCAGCCGCAACCGCCGATATTGCCGAAGTGGTCGAATTTTATCGGATGGCGGGCGAGGTTGATTACTTGCTCAAAATCCTGGTTCGCGATGTTGCTGATTATGACCGGGTGTACAAACAGATCATCGCCGCTGTGCCCCTTTCAGATGTGTCTGCAAGTTTCGCGATGGAGCGGATCAAGTACGAAACCGCTGTACCGATCCCTTGTTCGCACAACGGATAATCTAACAGGACGACTCTTCCCATCGCGCCGGTCACGCGATAGGCTAATAGCCATGCCGGTAAGGACCACATTGCTTGGCCCAATTCTCGCCCTAATCGCTGCGCCTGCTTTTGCAGGGGACGCACTTGCGCCAGGCATCTGGACCAACAATGAAGACGTCTATTTCGCCGAGGAAGAAGGCCGCGAGCAATCCGAATGGATCGGCCTAGAGGTGAATGAGGGCGGCGAATGGCGGCGCATTGATGCCTTTGGCGAGACAACAACCGGCGACTGGTCCGACAAACCCATACCCGACTTATCCCCTCGCGAAAGTGGCGGATGGCAAATCGGGAAAAGCGAATTGCGTCTTTCGCGTCCGATGTCGTGCTGGGTTTCCGTGCGAAAGTTTGCCGGAAAACCCGATGGCAGCGCAGACTGGACTTTCGCCAACAAGCTGAACATCTTCGACCAAGGCGGGCGCGTGTCCGTTCCCGGCAAAGGCATCGCGCCAGATGTCACCATCCGCGTTCGCAATGTCACTTGGGCGAAAGGCAGCCGCAACAAACCCTCTATCGTGCTTTATGTTCACAAGGATGATCCGAAGCGTGCGGAAAGCTATTCATGGGCATCACCTGATGCGAACCTTGTTGGGATAAACCTGCGCTGGGTGCAAGCCAGCTGCAGCCGAGTAAACGATTGAGAGTGCTTTCAAATTGCGTTTTGCCACTATGAAAATTGCCACCCAAATCTTGTTCGTCGCACTGGGACTTTCTGCCTGCCAACCATCGGACAATATGAAGGCTGAGTGGAGCGCTATGCAACAAACGCGCGAGGCACAACTGGCCGAAGCGGGAGAACGATGGCGCCGCACATATGAAGCGGGAGATTGGGAAACTTTGCGCACTCTGTACACCGATGATGCTGTGCTTATGACGCAAGGCACACAAAAGATCGAAGGCGCAGATGACATCATCGCGTTTCTTCAACGCCTCACCAATGCCGGAGCCAGCGTCGGATTTCAGTTCGACAATGAAGAAGTCGTGCTCGATGGCATTTATGGCCCTGATGATGTCGGTTTCGTCACCGCCAAATACCGCATGGATATAGCTTTTCCTGGACGCGATCCGACAATTGTCGCAGGCCGTTCTTTCCTCGTTTACAAGTGGGAAGATGAGCAATGGAAGTTGTGGCGTGATATCGACAATTTGGCACCCGATGCCGTGCCCAGCGACTTTGTCAAAGAGGCGATGGAATGAACCGTATCGAACCGATGCAGGTGCAAGACCTGCCACCTGAAACTCGCAAAGCCATGGAATACGCTCAAGGGATCATGGGCTTTGCGCCCAATGATGTGCTGACCATGGCCCATTGGCCTGAACTTCTCGAAGCGATGGAGCGTCTTGTGCAGGTCATCTACAAACCCGGCGCGCTTGATCCGGTTTTGAAACGCATGATCGCGACGATCACCAGCGGCGCTGCGGGATGCCGGTATTGTCAGGCACACACCGCGCACGGAGCGGTCCAGATGGCAGGCGGCGATGCGGAAAAAATCGCAAATGTCTGGGAGTATCATGTAAGCGATTTGTTCAGCGATGCCGAAAGAGCGGCGCTAAACCTCGCGCTCGCCGCAGGCACTCAACCCAATGAGGCGACGGATCAGCATTTCCGAGCGCTAGAGAAACACTATTCAAAACAGCAGATTATGGAGATCATGGGCGTGATCGGCCTTTTCGGCTTTCTCAATCGGTGGAATGATACGCTCGCAACCGAGCTGGAAGACAAACCGCTGGCATTCGCGAGCGAGATCTATTCATCCTCAACCTGGGATACGGGAAAGCACGCAAACGATTAGTGCTTCCAAGCAGCTCCGCCAACCCAATCGCCTGCGACGCCCAGGAAGTGGTCGACTTTCACATCTTCCCATACGCCAGCGGCGAAATAAGGATCGGCTTCAAATGTTGCGCGCGCTTCGGCTTCGCTTTCTGCTTTGATGACAAGCAGCGATCCGACCGTATCGTCGCCATGCTTTAGCGGCCCAGCAACCGCGATTTGATCCATCACCTTTTCGATATGCGCGAGGTGATCGGCGATTAAGCGGTCACGAATGCTCGCAGCGTTGGCGGCATCCCGGCATATAAATGCGAACAAGGTCACTCGTTTTCCTCCTGTGGTGGTGTGAAGACGGCAGGATCAATTGCCGCCCCAATCCTGGCCTTGTCCCATGTCACGGTGTTGCTGACAATGCCATCGTAAAGCAGCGTGACAGAACGCGCCTGCACCCAGCCAGTATCGGGCAAAAGCATAAAGTCGTCATAAATCCGCTCATGAAAACCGCGCGCGCTATCGAACGCCATATATCGGATGAAGCCGCTCTCCCGGTCGAAACCGAACAGCGTTTGCTGACCGCCGGGATCGGTGATCCGGATAACCGCAATGGGATGCGCGCCAATATTCCGGTCAGGCGCAAAGCCTAGCGTGAAACCTTCATCAAGCGCGGACCGGATAATCCCAAAGCCGAAATTGCTGGCCCAATAGGCATCGGCTTGTGGTTTGGGCATGATGCCGTCTTGGGTCCAAGTGGTCGCGCCGTCATAGCCCACTTCGAACAGCACCCGTTCGCCTTGCTTGGCGATGATGCGAACCTTGCCATCTGCGCCGTGCGCCTCTTTGCGCCCCCGCTCAAATTCGCGCCACATGCGGTAATCATCAGCGGTTGAACGGGTCTTTCCGGTAGCAGGATCGAAGAATGTCGCCGTGCCGGAAAGCTGAAGCGTTTTGGGATCTAGGAATATCTCGCCGCCATGCGCATCCAGCCCGCGCTCAACCACTTCGCGAGCAGATAGATTATCCTGCGCTGAGAGCGGTGTTGAAACCACAAATGCAAATGCCAACAGCAATAGCCGGACCATCATTGACCTACTTCGACCAGTTCAACCAGCTCACCACCCAAACCAATTGCGGTGGCGACTCGCCGACCTTCGTACATAGCGCCATCGCGCGGCGTTGGCGGAGCGATCCAATCACAGTCGCATGCATCAAGATCGGCAACTGCAAGGCTCACCAGCGCATTGCCCGGCGGGAGCATCCCTTCGTGGCGTGCACGCTCAGTTGCAGCCTCAGGATAATCGTCCACTTCGACGATCGGCATTTTGCCTTCGCTAACCATAGTGATGGTCGTTTGCGTGTCGGCAGATAGGCCAAACGCGTCATTGATCATGCTATAGGGCAAAGTGTAATCTGCACCGCGTGAAAAGCCGATGCGGTCTGTGTACCAAGCAATGCTCGCATTGCGATCTGGTGTTGCGAGGACAACGATAAAGATCTTGTCGACCGCTGAATGCGCGCGCGGCAAATCGGTATCGGGCAAATCGCCCAGCACTTGGTTCAAATAGACCATTTCCCGGCCCGAACCCAGCACCTGCATCGGGATGAAGGCCGGTTCGATGTTTTCGAGCTTTTTGGGCGGTCCGACAATCTGAAAACCGGCATCCTCAACCACTTTGGGCCAATGCCAAACATCTTCGACCGTGCATTCAAACGCCGCCCAGCCATAGGTGCGCGTGGGTTTGAATTCCGAGTGATCAGCCTGCTCAACCAGCCGGAACCAGCATGGGCTCCCGCTTTGTGGCCGCAAAACCGCGTATGGGGAATCGGCGTTACCATCGCAGCCCCAGCTTGCAGCAAGATCAGCGGACAGATCGCCTTGCTCGACCAGTTCCAATCCAAGGCAATCGCGATAGCCTTTCAATGCTGCTTCAAGGTCAGGAACAGTGGACAGCCCGCCCAGAATGGTGCCGTGGGGAATGGTCATTTGCTGAACTCCGGGCTGCGTTTTTCAACGAATGCGGTGGTGCCTTCTAAAAAGTCAGCGCCAGTAAAAGCGTCGCCAAAGGCTTTCAAAGTCTCCGCATCATCCTCGGCCTGGCCATCAAGCACGCGGCGCACGAATTTCTTGGTTTCGCGGATCGAATGCGGGCTAGCTGAAAGCAGCCCAGTCATCAGGGATCGCGGCGCGTCGGTGATTTCCTCGATCAGCCCGATCCGCAGCGCTTCATCAGCCCCGATCAGCATGCCGGTGTAAAGCATCCGCTTCGCCTGCCCCGGCCCGACAAGATCGGTCAGCAATTTCACATCGTGGAGCGGATAGACAAGGCCCAATTTTGCAGGGGTAATTCCAAACCGTGCCTTTTTGCTCACCGCCACGCGCAAATCGCAAGCAAGCGCTAGGCCGCAACCGCCCCCAATGCAGTCTCCACCGACAAGAGCAACGCTTGGCAATTCAAGCCGCGCCAATTCATATTGCACCCGGTTGATCGCCGCCTGATTGGCAGTGCGCCAGCCCGCATCATCCTTGTTCGCGAGCAATTCCTTGATATCGGCACCTGCACAAAACGCTCCCTCGTTTTGAGAGGAACGCAGCACCAGCAACCGCACGCCATCAGCCGCGCAAGCTTGCTTCAGCAAAGCGGGCATAGCCTCCCACATTGCCATATTGAACGCGTTGCGTTTATCCGGCCGGTCGATCAGAAGATGCGCCACCGGCCCTTCGATTTCGAGGCGCAGATTGTCGGTTTGGGAGCTCACGCGGGGTTCTCCGCCATAAAGTGGTCGGCAATCGCCTTGCGCGTTGTCACCCACACATCGTCATGCGCGCGGACGTGTTTAAAGAATTCTTCCAAAGCCCAAATGCGCCCCGGTCTGCCGATAATGCGCAAATGTAGGCCCAAACTCATCATCTTGGGGTTGCCTTCCTCGCCTTCCGCGTAAACCTGATCGAAATTCGCTTTTGCATAATCGAGCCATTGATGCGGGGTCAGCGCAGGGTCCGTCCACATCTTCATATCGTTGTTATCAAGCTGATACGGCATAATGCACATCGGAGTACCCGTGGTGTCACGATCCCAGAAAGGCACGTCACCGGAATAATCATCCATGTGATAGGAATACCCCTCTTCCTGCAACAACCGCCTTGTGTTGTCGGTAAGCAGGTAGCGGCTGAGCCAGCCATAGGGGCGCACACCGCACGTTTTTTCAATGCTTTGTGCAGCTTTTCGGATAAAGTCTCTCTCGGTTTCTTCATCCATCTTGAACTGGTGTATCCAACGGTATCCGTGACTGACAGGTTCATGCCCGAGCTCCACAATCGCCTCAGCAATCTCGGGATGGTTTTCAAGCGCCATCGCAGCCACCGTCCAACTGGCCATAATGTCGTAGCGTTTGAGCATTTTGACGATCCGCGGCGCGCCCGCTTTGATGCCGTAGAGGTAATTGCTTTCATTGGAGTAATTGCGGATCTTCGATTTGACGAACACGCCCAGCTCATCGACCGGCTCCATGCCCCTATCGCCGCGAGCGATCGTCATCTCGCTGCCCTCTTCGACATTGACAACAACGGAAAGCGCCATCTTCGCGCCGCCGGGTAAATCCATCCGTTCTTCGATCATTAAGTCCTCCCCGTCACGGGGAGGGGGACCATCGGAACGATGGTGGAGGGGCACTGCCCGCAATCACCACGCCTGCCGAGATTCCCCCTCCACCAGACTGCGTCTGGTCCCCCTCCCCATGCTGGGGAGGATGTATCCGCGCCATACATCAGTGCATTTCCTCACCGCCGCTCACATTCAGCGCTTCGCCGGTCACATAGAATGCCTCATCGCTGGCGAGCCAAAGGCACGCCGCTGCTGTATCGCTTGGCAGTCCGGGGCGGCCCATCGGGTTCTTCGCGCTCATATTGGCGAGGTAAGCCTCGACCGTGTCAAAGCCCAAAAGCTTGGAGAAATATTCATTCTGCTTTGCGCCAAGGCCGGTGGTCACATGGTTGGGGCAAACAGCATTGACCGTGATGCCATGCGCGCCCAATTCGACTGCCGAGGCGCGGGTGAGGCCAACCATACCGTGTTTTGAGCTCACATAAGCGGGCAGATGCGGAAAGCCTGTTTTCGCCGCCTGGCTGGCAATGTTGATGATGCGCCCGCCCTTGTTGCCAGCGTCGACCATCGCGCGCGCTGCCGCCTGCGTGCCGTAAAACGCGCCAGACAGGTTAACCGCGATCACTTGATCCCATTCCTCGGCGGTGTCGACTTCCAGCAATGGCTTCATCTTAAAGCCAATGCCCGCATTGTTCACGAACACATCAAGCGATCCGAAATGCTCCAAGGTCTTGGCAATAAGCGCCTGACAATCGGCAGCTTTCGACACATCGCAAGCGAATGTAGCAACTTCCGCGCCGCGCCCGCGAAGCTCCTCGGCGACAGCTTCAGCTTCGGCATCGATAATGAGGTCCGACACGACGCAATTTGCACCTGCATCAGCGAAAGCTTGAAGGATGCCCTGCCCTAAACCCTTTTGCTTGCCCGATCCGGTGACGACAATCGTCTTGCCAATAAACTTCCCTGTTTCCTGGCCCATGAATCACAGATCCTCTGTCAGGATGAATTGCGGCGCGTCGGCATAGTCCTGAAACGGAGCGGCTTTCTCTTGGAATGCGGGGTCCGACACGTCCGCGACAAATGCGTCCATATCAGTGATGTCGAGCACTTCGAAATAGGCAAAAGGTGGCGGCGTATCAGGATCGCCGAACAGTCCGGTTGCCTTGTGCACGGTAAAGCTTTTCACAGAAGGCAGCGCGCTTGCTGTCGGGATATCCTTGTCCTTTGCCCATGCTTCGTATTCGGCGACATCCGTGCCGGGCTTTAAGTTGAACGGTACGATAATGCGCATGGGTTCTAGGCTCCTTTTATGGGCGCGCGATAGGCGCCGAGTTTGGCATCAATTTGGCGAGCAAGGTGGAAGAGACCTGCCTCGGCCCCGGCGCTTGCAACGATCTGCACGCCCATCGGCAGGCCCTCAGCAGTAAAGCCCATCGGCAGGCTGATAGCGGGCAGGCCTGCGATGTTTGCAAGGCAAGTGAAATCGGCTTGAGCGGCGGGTTCTGGGTCCGCGTGCGGGAAAGCGGTGTTGGGCACAGTGGGCATGATGAGAAAGTCATGCCGAGCGATGATATCGCCCACTTCCTCGCGGGTCTGAGCGATGATGGCTTGATCCTGCGCCCAATCATCTTCTGTTCGTTTTAGACCATAAGTCAGCAGTTTAGCAAGGTTTTCTGATACGGATACTCCGCTCAAATCCTCTGCCATAAACTTCGATACGCCGATAAACCCAGCAAAGCGGATACGCGATTGGGGATGGCTTAGAGACACTTGCGCAGGAGCATGATCGAGCGCTGCGACGATGGTTTCAAAAGCGGTCGCAACGGGCAAATCCACGTCTACACCATGATCGACCAGCACGGCGCCCGCGCCGTCTATGTCGCTTTCGCGAAAATCGCTGATGATCCGGGCCACGCGTTCAAGCATATCGAGATCACGCGCCAACGGACCAATCGCATCGAGCGATTGGTCTGCGGGGATCAATCCATCCTGGCTGATGCGGTTTGTCGCAGGCTTAAATCCGTAAACACCGCAATGCGCCGCCGGGATACGCACCGAACCCATCGTGTCAGTGCCAAGCGCCACATCACACAGTCCAGCCGCCACCGCAGCGCCGCTGCCGCCTGATGAGCCTCCGGGGGAGTACCCATGCTTGTGCGGATTGTGCGTTGGTCCAAAATGCGGGTTGTCGGTTTTTGCGCCCAGCGCGCCTTCTTCCATGTTCAGGATGCCGGTGATGCCCGCGCCTGCCTCGCGCAGTTTGGCAACGACCTCAGCGTCCGCGTCCGCAACACGATCTTCCCAAGCGCCGATCCCGGCGTGGTAAGGCATGCCCTCTACGGCGATATTGGCTTTGACCCCGATAGTAACGCCGGCAAGCGCCCCTTCTCCGCCAGAGGCGTCGTCATCACGGTAGAGAAAGGCGTTGTAGGGATCGATCATCTGCCTCCCCTCCCGCCTGCGGGAGGGGTCGGGGGTGGGTGCGCAAAGCGCAGGGCGGACAGGCCCACCCCGCTGCGACTAGGCAGCGAGCTGCCAAGTCTCACTGCCCCTCCCTCACGAGGGAGGGGACACCAAACGCCTATATTATCCATCAAACGCCCCGCTCATCAATAAGGCGCAAGGGTTTTTGCCGCTTGTCAATTTCAGTCACCGCCGCCGTACCGCCTGCATCGCACAGCGCGATTTCAACCTCGACGCCCAACCCCTGCTTTAGCGTCTCAGCCAAGGCGCCGGCATCCGTGCCGCCATTGCTTTCTAGGGTCACACGCATGCTATCGCGGCCCTTTGCATCGCGCGTGAGGTGGCAAACGTATTCGCCGGTAAGATCAGCGCGGTTCTCAATTATCGCACCAATGGCATGCGGGAAGACATTGATCCCGCGCAGTTTCACCATGTTATCGGACCGCCCGCGAAAGCCTGCGATGCGCTTGAAAACGATCTCTCCGCGCCCGTCCAATTCGTGCGTGATGTCATGTGTGTTGAACCGGATACAGGGCGCAATATCGTCTTTATAAAGGCATGTGACGACCATATCGCCTGTATCGCCTTTCGCGACAGGCGCGCCGTCATCAACTCCCAGCAATTCGAGATATTGCGCGTCTTCCCAGACATACATGCCGTCGCGTTCCGGTCCCTCGCCTGCGATCGTGCCAGTGTCGCCCACGCCGTACCAGTCATACGCCTTTGCCCCATGCCACGCGGCCTCGGTTGAAGCGCGATCTTCTGTGCCGAGATGGCCGATGATCATGCGGATGTTGATTTTGTCGAACAATTCCTCAGCTTCCGCTGTGGCGGCCAATTTGCGGACATAATCGACAAAGCCGACAATCGCCGTCACGCCGAAATCGGCCATCAGCTGCACTTGGTTGATGCTGCGCGTTTCGATGCCTGTGCCCGCCGACAGGAAGATCGAGTTGGTGAATTTGGTCACAGCCTCGCGGATGTAGTGCCCGCCATTGATCATGCCGTGGCCATAGACAGAGTGCACGACATCATCGCTTTCCAGCCCCATCCAGCGATACATCCTGCCCACCAGCAAATTGCCCACTTCGCGACCCTTTGGGCCGAACATCAAAACTTGCGGCTTGCCCGTTGTGCCGGACGTGGTGTGGAAGACGACAGGGTCACGCACTGCCGCATCGCCCATGCCGTGAAAATCGCCATAGGGCGGGTGATCGGCAATGGAAGCCATCAGGTCCGACTTGTCGTAAACCGGCAGCTTGGTAATGTCTTCAAGGCCCTTGATATCGCCAGCCTCGATGCCCTTTGCGCCCCACAGCCGCTGATAAAACGGGACCTGCCAGCCCTTCACCATCAGGCGTTTGAACTGCGCATTCTGGATCGCGAACAGCTCGTCGCGGCTCATGGTTTTATAGCGATCCACGAAAGCCTGCCCCACAGGGTAATCGGCGAGCATTTGTTTGTGATCAAGCGCTTCGAAATAGGTTGGATACGTCATAGAGAATTCGCAAAATAAGAGAGGGGATCATCGAAAATTTGTTGGTCAATCTCGCCGCCTGCAAGCCTGCGGCACAGGGCATATTTGGCTGCCGATTGATCCGCGTTCATAGGGTTGGCGATGCTGCCAAGATTGTCGGTCACAATCCGCTCAATCGTCTCGCCCGCTTTGGTCGTCAGGAAGAGACGTTGCGGGGCCATCGCATTGCCATCGGGATTGCCATCTAGGGTCACGCAGACATTGGGAGCAAGTTCCACCAGTTCCGCTGCATGAAGCGCATCGCTATCGAACAGAGCCGGTTCGATTATCCCATCGCGCAGCATCAAAGGCGCAAGGATCGGCAGGCACAGCCGTGCATAGCCCGCAGTCATATCGGATTTGTATGGCCGCCCGACTAACCGCTCAATCAAAGGCGGCGCGAACAGTTCAACTTTGGACACGTCGGGAAGCCTAAGTCCCTCGCGATACAGCGCATCCAGCGCCCCCAATGCCCCATGGCTCGCCCGGCCCGACGGGAAAGGTTTGATCGCAACCTCGGAAATGCGCCAGTCTTTGCCGAAGCCGCTTTTATAGTTTGCAAGGTCGAGCGGTTCGAGCAGCTTTGCATATCCAAACGGCCCTTCAAGCGCGTCATGCGGGCCATCCAGACCGCATTCCACCAGCCGAACCGCGCTGATCGCCGCGCGCGCTGCATTGGCGATTTGCAAAGGCAGCGCAATCGATGCTTCGACATGGGCCTGCATGGTGCCGCTCGCGAAGGAATAGGCGAGGCCCATAACATCGGCGTATTTCTCAGCCGGAATGTCGGTGAGCCGCGCTGCGGCCAAGGCCGCGCCGATGACCCCAGCGGTGGCGGGACGAAAGAACGACATTGGCCCCGTTGCGGCAATGCCCAATCCGCTCGCGATATCGACGCCGACAGCCAGCGCTGTAAGCACAACTTCCGGGTCCATTCCGCCATTGTCGTCAGACTGCGCCATGGTGGCTGCGGTCACGACCGATAACGCATGAACCACTGCCCCTTCATGCACCGCATCCCATTCAAGGCAGTGGATCGCGAAGCCGTTGAAGAAAGCCGCAGAGGCAGCAGGCACTTCGCCGCCGCATAACAGCCGCGCCTCCGGATCGCTGCCGAACGCTGCGATGGCGGCTTTGACTTTACGCGCTTCGGCGGATTGTGCGCCAGCCGCGCCGCCTGCAAGTGTGTCAGCCAGCAGCCTCACGGTATCGGCGCGCACCTGTCCGGGCAGGACATGATCTGCGCTCGCAAATTCGAGAATGGCCGCGGTCGCGTTCATGCAAGCCACCTATCAAGCAGGGCATCGATCCGGGTGGAATCTTGCGAATTGAGCGCGACATCGATCGCCTCTGGCGCTTCGGTTGAAGCGAGGCCTCCCCAGGCGGCAAGAGTGCGCATTTTCTCGATGATATGGTTTGCTTTTACCGGCCTTTCAGGATCGCCCAAAGTGTCGACGATTTCATGCCCGTTTACGCGCGCTCCGAAATGTGCGGGGTAACGCGCTGTTATCGTATGGTCTTCTGCAACACTCACCTGCGCGCGGAGATCGGCGAGCTGTGCAATCGCACCCGTGGTGAAGTCTTCCGGTTTTGCCTCGCGGCCATCGGCCACCACGGCGACAGCGTGCTGGAGAGAGAATTTTGCTTCCAATTCGCTTGTCGGATTGGGCCGGTCGCAAAAGGTCAGGGCATCGGCAAAGATTTCGACTGTGAATGGCGCTGAAAGCTGGCCCGTCTCGCGCAATTGCATCGCTGCATCAATCGCGGGATGCGCGTGGCGGCAGGCGGCAAAGGGTTTGAAGCTGACCTGATCGATCAGCCATCCCTTATCTCCACCTGCAAGATCGCCCGGCTCTTTCGCCATCGCGGCAAAGACGCCTTGCGGCCCTTCTAAAATAGCCGCCGGACCATGGGCACCAGCGCGCGCGTGAAGAGCTGCATCGCGTCCGGTACGCGCTGCATGATAGATGTGCCATTGCTTGGTCAGCACGCCCTTATCATGCCGCATATGCCACAGCCCGCCTGCAACCGATCCGGCATTGCCAAACGCATCGCTGTATTGATCCGCCGAAAAATCGAACAGCGATCCCATCGCTGCCGCAGCGCCGAAAACGCCCGCTGTCGCGCTGGGATGCCAGTGGGCATAGTGATGCGCATCAAAGGCTGCGCCGACCGCAATCATCGTCTCGTATCCGCGCACCGCCGCTTCCAACCGCTGGTCAATGCTCGCATCAGCTGCGCTCATTGCCACCGGCCAGACAACAGGACCTGGATGCAGCAAAGCCGTGCGGTGCACGTCATCCATTTCGAGCACGTTGCCAAGATAGGTCGAACGCTCCCACGCATGATCGGTGACTTTGCCAGCGACTTTCGCCGCCTCGCTGGTCCCCGCGCCTGCAACACAGGCGAGCCAATCGAGCAGGTGCAGCCGCGCGCGTGTCTTTGCTGGTTCCCCAATCGGTCGACACAAGCGCGCAGACAGTTGCGAGATAAGCGGTTCGGTCATACACCGATCCCCTGCCCAATTTCGGGGAATCGGAGAACACCTTGGCTGACGCGCCTGCGCCTTCCAAAGAAAAGATGCCCCGCTACCTTCAGGTGGCGGCCAAGCTGCGCGAAGCTATTGTGGCGGGCGCTTTTGCAGACGGGCAGCCATTCCCAACCGAAACCGCATTGTGCCGTGAATATGATGTCAGCCGCTTTACTGTGCGCGAGGCGTTGAAACGGCTTCAAACCGAAGGGCTGATTGCGCGAAAGCGCGGATCGGGGACGACTGTCCAACCTGCCGCAGCACGCGGGGGAGCCTTGCACCAGCCGCTCTCGAACATTGGCGAATTGCTGCAATATGCGCGCACCAGCGAGGTTGTTTACGAAGAGCGCGATAGGGGCCCGCTTCAGGAAGTTGTCGCGGAACATATTGGCGAGGATACCAAAGGAATTTGGCGCAGATTTCGCGGGGTTCGCCGTCAATCGGTCGATACCGCGCCAATCGCGGTTACCGATGTCTATTTCCACGAACGATTGGGCGATGTGGTGGATGAGCTTGATCTGGCCGCTGGCACCCTTTTCAGCCAGATTGAGCGGATTGCCGGCGTTACAATTGGCCGGGTGACGCAGGATATTCAGGCCATTACGGCAGACGCCCGTGTTTCGGGCTTCTTGGAGAATGACGAAGGTGATCCGGTGTTGCGGATCATTCGCTGCTATCTTGATCCCAAGGGGCAGGTTTACGAAATCTCGGTCAGCCATCATCCCGGAGACCGTTTCGCTTACGCGATGCACATCGATCTCGACAGCTGAGCGTCTCATTTTCCGCCCAGCTCCGGCGTTGGACCGGGCGTCCAATCTTCTCCAGCAAAGCGAATGGCAGGCGCAATGTGATGCGCGCCCTCTTCGCTTTCAACAATCAGCCCGCGCTCAGCGATATGCGGTTCGTCAAAAGCTTCGCGGAAATTGAGAACGGGTGAGAATGCGACGTCTTTGTCGGCGAACCACTCCACCCATTCATCTCGCGACCGGGTGACGAATGTTTCACGTAGAAAAGCGATCAATTCTCCCTGCTCGCCCGCATCGCGTTCTGCATGGGAAATGAGGTCTTCGCGCCCCAATGCGGTGAGCAGATTGCGCGCGAATTTGATCTCTCGGCCTCCCAGCGCAACATGCTTGCCATCTGACGTTTGATAGACTTGATAGAAACCAGCCCCGCCCAGCGATCTCTGCTGCGCTGATACGGGGCTGGGTCCTCCTGCAATTGCACTGCCTGCGGTGTGTGCGCACCACGGGAGCAGGCTGTCGAACATGGCGGTATCGATATAGGCGCCCTCACCCGTCCGATCGCGTCCGATGAGCGCCATCAGCGTTGCCGACAAAGCCGTGAGCCCGGCAGCCAGATCAGCGCTGGGTGCGCCGGGTACGACAGGCGTTCCATCCGGGCCGTCATTGACTGCTAAGAAGCCCGCCAAGGCCTGCACGGCCATATCGTGCGCGGGATGGTGAGCTAACGCGCCATCCTGTCCAAAGGCGGAGATAGAGCAATACACAATGTCAGGCTTGATCGCTTTCACGCTGTCATAATCGAACCCCAGACGCTTCATCACGCCGGGGCGAAAACCTTCGACAAAGACGTCAGCTGTGGCGCAAAGATCGACCAAGGCAGCTTTGCCCTCCTCAGCTTTCAGATCGAGGACCACGCTTTCTTTTCCGCGGTTGAGATTGGCGAACCACACCGAATGGCCCGCTTCAAACGGCGCCTGCTCGCGCGCCGGATCGCCAGCAACAGGTTCAACCTTGATGACCCGCGCCCCCTGATCGGCCATCATGACCGTCATCATCGGACCCGGCAAAAACTGGGTCAGATCGACAACTGTAATGCCCGTCAGTTTGCCCATAAAGCCTTAGATAATCCCGCTAGCGCGCATTTTGGTGATGTCATCGGCGGAATATCCCAACTCATCAAGGATTGCATCGCTATCTGCGCCAAGTTCGGGCGCGATGCGATTGGGTACACGCTTGCCGTCAAGCTTGATCGGGCTTGCCAGAATGTCGATGGGGCCGCGCGATGGGTGCTCTACAGTGTCGCGCATTCCAATCGTATGCAGCCACGGATTATCAAGCGCCGCGCCGACTTCGTATACTGGCGCGACGGGCACATATCCGGCCAGCAGGTCCTGCCAATGCGCCATTGGCTTTTGCGAGAATTCTGCATCGAGCAATTGGGTCAACACATCGCGATGAGCCAGCCTTTCAGCATTGGTGGCAAAACGGGGATCATCGCGCAGATCATCGCGCCCCATCCGGTCAACCAGAATGTCCCAAAATTTGGGCAATTGGCACATCACGAACATCCAGCCATCGGCGGCCTTGAACATCTGGCTGGGCGTGGCTGTGGGATGGGCACTGCGCGGAGTGCGCCCTGTTTCATCACCCTCGTTCATATACCAAAGCGCGGGATAGCTTGTCTGGTGGATCGCTGCGGACAGCAGATCGGTATCCACATCGCGGCCCTTGCCGGTTCGCTGTGCATCGATCAGCGCCGACAATAGGCCGATTGTAAAGATCGTACCGGTCATAAAATCGACCATCGAAAGGCCCATGCGTTGCGGTTCGCCGCCCGGCTCTCCGGTAACCGTGCAATAGCCCGCCTCAGCCTGCATCAGATAGTCATAGCCCGGCCATTTGGCGCGTTCATTGTCGCGGCCATAGGCGGACAAATGCGCGCAAACGAGCGCCGGATTGAGATCTTTCAACGCGTCATAGGTAAGGCCCAATTTCTCAGGCAAATCGCCGCGCATATTGTTGGCAACTGCATGGGAAGTTGCCCCAAGTTCGCGAAAGACTTTCTGTCCTTCATCGGTGCGCAGATCGAGTGTCAAAGAGCGTTTGTTGAGATTGAACGACTGGAAATAAAGGCTTTCCCCTTCGCTCAAGAAATGCGGCCCCACTGCCCGCGCAGTATCGCCGCCGCCCTTGCCATCTTTACGCGGCGGCTCAATTTTGATGACCTCCGCGCCCATCTGCGCCAGATGCATAGTGCCATAAGGACCAGCGCCGTATTGCTCGGCGCTGATAATGCGAAAGCCCTTTAGGGGAAGATGCATGGCGATACCGGTTCCGGGCCGATCAGCGCTCAGATTTGGTTTTCTTTAAGGTGCTGTTTGGCGATGATCATTCGCTGCATTTCATTCGTCCCCTCGCCAATACACATCAGCATGCTGTCACGGTAATAGCGTTCAATGTCGTATTCCTTGGAATAGGAATAGCCGCCATAAATCCGCATCGCTTCCTGACTGTTTTCCACTGCGGCCTCTGATGCGTAATATTTGGCAATACCCGCCTCTTTGTCGCAGCGCTCGCCCTTGTCATAGGCAATGGACGCATCAAGCGTTAAAAGACGGGCTGCCCGCGCCTTGGTTACCATTTCACCGAGTTTCAGCTGAATAGCCTGATGCTGAGCGATCGGTTTGCCCATGGTCTCGCGCTGTTGTGCATATTCGGTCGCCAGACGCAGCGACCCTTCGGCAAGACCAACACCGCGCGCGGCGACATTAATGCGGCCAAGCTCAAGCCCGCCAGTTGCTTGGAAGAAACCCTGCCCTTCCACGCCTCCGATCAGCTGATCTGCTGGGATAACATAATCCTCCATGATCAGCTCAGCGCTGTCGATGGATTTGTAGCCGAGCTTGTCGAATTTCTTGCCCGTAGAAAGGCCATCACGCTTATCCGCGATGAACAGGCTCATCCCCTTATATCGCGGGTCAGCATCAGGATCGGTTTTGACGAGCATCGCAAAGCAATCGCCATTAAGCGCGTTGGAAATCCACGTCTTGGTGCCGTTCAGCACGTAATCGCCATCTGCGTTTTTGGTCGCAACAGTGCGGATGGCTTGAAGGTCAGTCCCGGCATTCGGCTCAGTCAAAGCCAAGCCGCCGCGCAGTTCACCACTCGCCAATTTGGGAAGCCAGCGCATCTTTTGTTCAGGCGTCCCAAAACGCTCAACCGCAGCCGCCATAATAAGATGCGAGTTAAAAATACCGGTGATCGCCATCCAATAGGATGAAATGCGCATCACGATTTTGGCATAGGTTGTCGCAGGCAGACCAAGCCCGCCATATTCCTGTCCTATCGTAGCGCCAAACAGGCCCATCTCGGCCATTTGATGCACCAGCTTTTCAGGCCAAATATCGCCGTGATCATGCTCTTTAATCACAGGGATCACGTCACGCTCCAGCCAGCGATCAATGGTGTCCATGAAGGCTTGTTCGTCTTCGGGTGATATATGGCGGATCTGGTCGTCCATAATTGCTGCGGTTGCCATGATGGGTATCCCTTTATCTAATTTATTCAGTGCTGGATGCGGCGTTTACTCGTCAAGGTTCCCGAACCCGCGACGCCACACCAGAACGGTGCGCTTGTAGTGGCTGACAATGTCGCCATGCTGGTTCTTGGCGATAGTCTTAAACGTGACAATGCCCTGTTCCGGGCGGCTTTTACTCTCGCGCGTCTCCAAAACTTCGCTTTCGCAATAGAGCGTATCGCCCACGAAAAGCGGCTTCGTCATACGCACTTCGTCCCAACCGAGATTGGCAATGGCTTTGCCGCTCGTGTCTGACACACTCATGCCCGTCATCAATGCAATCGTGAACGGACTCACAACCAAAGGCTTTCCAAATTCGGTGTCTTTCGACAGCTCATAATCGAAATGCGCAGGATGTGTGTTCATTGTCAGCAATGTGAACCACACATTGTCGGCATCAGTGATGGTGCGTCCGGGGCGATGTTCGTAAACATGGCCGACGACAAAATCCTCAAAGTAGCGCCCCTGCACTTCGCGGAAGCGGCCCGGAGCGACTTCGATTACACCATCACGCATTGTCTGTTCCTTCTGCACGCGCGATCACGGCGCGGTATTTCTTGATAAAGGGAGCCTCTAACATCCGGCCTTTGAACCGGATCGCGCGCCCGCCGCCCTCCTCGTACGCGGCGAGAGCTTCGCGTGCTTCGGCGATCTCTGCTTCACTGGGCGCAAAAGCTGTGTGGATCGCGCTCAATTGCCGGGGATGGATCGCCGCTTTGGCCAAAAAGCCAAGACCGCGCGCTTTTCCGCATTCTGCAGCCAATCCAGCTTCATCATCAAGACCAATAAACGGCACGTCGATGGCGGGCTTTCTGGCTTCTGCGCAGGCTAGAATGAATGCGTGACGCGCGCCCAAAAGCGGCTCCCACGCCAATTCAACGCCCAATTCGCCAGAGAAATCGCCACCGCCAAACATAACAGCAGTGACGCTGTCGTGCGCTGCAATCTCCAGAGCGTTACGCAAACCCTTAGGCGTTTCGATAAGCGGGATAAGATCAGGGCAGTCATCGCCAAACACCCCCGCGACCACGGAAAGCTCTGCCGCTTCTTCGACCATCGGCACAAGCAGCGTTTCGGGCAAAACTTCGCAATCGCTTAGCGCTGCAAGATCGCGCACTCCAGCAGCGGTTGTCACCGCGTTGATGCGGATTGCCCAGCCCTCTTTCGCTCTTGCGATTTCACCTAACGCGGCATCGCGCGCCGCCACTTTATCTTCAGCAGCAACCGCATCTTCCAGATCAATCACCGTCAAGCCAGCGCCAGCCGCTTTCGCCTTAGCAAAACGGTCCGGTCGCGATCCCGGCACAAACAGAAGGCTGACAGCTGAAAACACGTTAGCTTTTTACGAATCCCATTAGAGCAAGAGAATACCGCGAAATTCAGACTTCACAATTTGTCCGGACAAATCTAAAGTCAAGGACGAATTACTCAAATGTCCGGACAAATGTTTGGTCCCGGCATTGTTTGGAAGGGGACATATGAAACATCTAACGTCTTTAATCACTGCCGCAGGTGTGGCTGCCGCCTCTTTTTTGATGAGCGCTCCGGCAAGCGCACAAACGCTTGACCCTTCAAAACCCGAAGATGCATTGGAAATCTCAAAGCGCCTTCAATGCGGCGTGTCAGCGGATGAGCCTGCGGTTTATCACTGGTCGGGCAATATTTATGGCCGCAGTCCTGGCGTGCGCGACAAATTGCTGTTCTGGGGCGAAGGCATGAATATTCGCCGCTGCGTCCCTGTCAGCGATCCGGAACGCGGCGAAGGCTGGCGCCTGATCAGTCGCGAGATCATGTTGATGATGGACCCAGAAACACGCGAAGTCGTGAACTCTTGGGAAAACCCCTATACCGGTGAAACGGTCGATGTGATGCAAATCCACAATGACCCGGTAAACGGTCGCCCCAATTTTCCAAAGGGCCGCGATGGATCGCCATTCACACTTTCAACTATGAAAGAAGCCGGGCCCTATGTCTTCATCCCGTTCGAAGTGCCGCTGTTCTACACCAACCCGCTAGCGGGCGGATATCAGGACTATGTTGGCAACAAATATCACGCGATGGAGATCTTTGATTTTGCCGCGCTGAAAGATGAGCTGTTCGATGCATCCAAGCCAACCGCTTATCCGATGATCAGCTGGGTGCGCATTTCGCCATGGGCTCCTTGGATGGAAATGGGCGGGCGTCCCGGGCAGATGGTCTTCAACGCGATGGGCCGCAAATTGCCCGGCGGATTTGAAGAGCTGCCAGATGTGCTCAAGAACGAGATACGTGCCAACTATCCGATCTATGAGCAGGCACCGCCCAAAGATGATACGCGCCGCAACGAAACGACTTGGACCAAATTCAAGATGTTGAAAGACAAGGCTGGCGCAGCAGCAGAGGCGGAACCAGCCTCTGAAGGCGAATAAGGATTAAAGGAGCGCCGCAATGACTACCCGGCGCTCTTTTATTGGTGGCAGCGCAGCAGCGATCATTGCTGGTGCTGCCCCTCGTCCGGCTTGGGGCAAAACTGAAGTCGATGTTGCGATTATCGGCGCGGGGCTCGCTGGCCTCAACGCTGCCAGAATGTGCGAAGCAGCCGGACTTTCGGTTGTCGTGCTGGAGGGCGAAGGACGCATTGGCGGACGGCTTTACACCCTCGATGATATGCCCGGAAAACCAGATGCGGGCGGTATTCAAGTGGGCGCTGGCTATACGCGGCTCCACGCGATTGCTGGCGAATTGGGCGTTGCTTTATCAAGCGATGCAGGTGGTGGTGCAGGGCGAAGACAGTCACCGGGCAATCTTTACTGGATCAACGGGGCACGCAGCGTGGCGCAGGATTGGAGGAACCGCGCGGCCAATCCTCTGGCCGATATGGATGCAAACATCGAACCCGCCGGCCTTTTGCGTCATTACGCAGACGCGTTCAGCCTGTTCGACACCCCAACCGATTGGACAGCTGCCGATCCCCTGATCGATGTATCGGTGGCCATGGCCTTGCGTAAAGCGGGCGCCAGCCTGGAAGCGCTCCGGCTGATTGAGGCGAACTTCAACGGCAACACGCTTGCAGGCATGTCCCACTACCATCTGGCCCGCAGCTTTGCGATCTTTCGCGCCAACGCCGGCCCCATCTCGACCATCACCGGCGGGTCGCAGCGCCTGCCTGAAGCAATGGCCGCTTCGCTTTCCGGGGAAATCCGGCGGTTTACCCGCGTGCGCGCCATGCGTGAGGACACAGGCGGTGTGGTGCTTGATCTGGGCGGCGGACGCGCCGGGATAATGCACGCGCGCCAAGTCATTTGCACAATTCCGTTCTCAGCGCTGAAATCGGTTCCGATCGAAGCCAAACTCTCCCCGGCAATGGCACAGATGATCGCCACCCTGCCCTATACCCATGCAAGCTTTGCCTACATCACACCGAGCGCACCCTTCTGGCAGTCTGATCCTTTCCCCGACACGCTCTGGACTGACGATCCGCTGCTCGGGCGAGTTTTCGTGCTTGCCGATGGATCTAAAGACGGCCCGCCTATGCTTAAGCTATGGACTACCGGAATTGGAGCGAACTGGCTCGATAGATTGGGCGAAACAGAAGCGCGAAATCAGATCATAGATCGGCTCGCAAAAGCGCGTCCGTCTTCAACGGGAAAGATCACAGACATCCGCCGCTTCAGCTGGCAAGGCGAAGCGGGAGCTCGCGGCATCTACCACCATATCGGCACAGGCATGGCTGCAAAACTTGCCGCCGCGGCCCAAGAAACCGGCACACGTCTCCACTTCGCAGGCGAGCACCTCGCCATAGAGAACAGCGGCATGGAAGGCGCACTGGAAAGCGGAGAGCGAGCAGCTTTGCGGGTTATAGAGCTAGCGAGTTAAAAAAGGGCGGAAAGGCTGATCGCCTCCCGCCCCTTTCACATGGGTTGTTGCCGACTAAAAGTCAGAACGTCGTAACAACCAAAAGCCCAATCCGACGTCCGGGACGAAGTCCGGCGACAAAGCTCCGGCGGAAACTGGCATTGGCGTCTGCGTAACGCAGCACTTGCTGCACCGTATCCTCATCAAACAGATTGTCGGCGTAAAGCTGAATGCGGTAATTGTCGCTTTCAATTCCCAAACGTGCATCAACCTCGACAGAAGAGCCGGTCTCAGCTTGGTTATGGACCTGTGCAAATTGGCTTGAGGTGTAGGTTACGTTAGCGCCAGCAAAGAATTGCCAATCGCCGTCATTGCCAATGCCCGTATCAGTCAGATAGCCAACATCTGCAAAGATGCGGTGCTTGGGTGCGCGAGGGATCGTTTGTCCCGCAATCGACCCGAACAAACTTTGGCATCCTGCTACATCAGGGAATTGATCACCTGTGGAACAATTGATCAGACGATCATCCGCGACATCGTTCAAAACACCCTGGTTCTCGTCAAAACCGCTGGTGAATTCTGAGTCAGCCAATGAGTAATTCGCGCGGATCGTGACATCGCCCAATTGGCCGATCATTTCCGCTTCAATGCCGAAGACTTCAGCATCACCAGCGTTCACGACCGCGCTGAGCTGATTGGCGCCGTCCTGAATGTTCTGGGTGAGCTGATAACCCTCAATATCGGTGTAGAAGGCCGCCAGATTGAAAATCAGGTCGCCATCAAGAAATACATTCTTGATACCAATCTCGTAGGCCTTGTTTTCTTCTTCCTCGAAAGTCGGCACGCCCGCATTGCTGGCTTGAACGCCATTAAATCCGCCGGGTTTGATACCTTCTGCATAAATTGCATAGACCAGATTGTCGGGCGTTGCCTGCCAATCAAGCGTTGCACGCGGCGTGAAAGAGGTGAATTTGGCATCAGGTAGGGATACTCCCGCAGGACGCATATCCCCTTCGTCAAAGTCGAAAAGCACCTCGCTGATGGTTTCTTCGGCGTAGCGCCCCTCAATTCCCAAATTGATATCAGGAGTGATGTGCCACGTCAGCGCGCCAAACACCGCGATGTTCTCAATATCGAACAAGGCTTCATTGCGGCTGTTGGGCGTTGATGGACCGAATAATGGAAAGACGGTGCCGCAATTGGGATTGGCAGCGCACAGTGCTTGCTCATTGGCAAAGGCTGCGCCGAAACTTGCCCCTGCTCGCGCTGCTGCATCAGCTGGAACCTCGCGAATGTCGAAGCTGTCGGCATTCTGGCGGAAGTAATACCCGCCCACTAACAGATCGACCGCATCGCTTTCATAGGCAAGCCGCAATTCCTGCGACCAGTCAGATACCTCGCTGCGGCTGGCAAAGGAGAAATCTACTGTGGTGCCGACAAAGCCGAATGGGAAGACTGGCCCTGCTGGACCAAATCCAATCGGAGCGCCTGCTGGGAAGCGAGCGAACACCGCCGTCTGGAAACTTTCCGGACTGTAATCGCCATCAGTCAACTGCTGCGCAGTCCGATCATTGTAACCGGTAAGCGAGGTCAGCGTAAGCCCATCGCTGATCTCATAATCCATGCGAAGTGAGATATTGTAGGTGTCTGCCTCAAGCCCTACCTCGCTTGCATCAATAAACTGACGCGAGAAATCCGTATTGACTTCACCCGGCTGGACCACGCCGCAGAAATATCGGCCACCGCCGCTGTAAAGTGATCCATCATCGAAGAAGCAATTGTTGTTCTCTGTCCCTTGCGCGAACAGAGCGGGTTGTCCGTCATCGGTGCGGTTGTAGTAGCCCCGCAACGTGGCCGTGAATGGTCCGCCATTATCGTAGGATAAGACACCAGAAAGCGAATAAGATGATTGGTCGCCTACATTTTCGCCATCAAAGGCGTTTTCGAACTCACCGTCAAAATCGTAGAAACGGCCGTTTACGCCAATGCCAAATCCATTGCCAAGGGGGCCACGAATGCCTGCCGTTACTTCATAGCGGTTATCCGTGGCTGCATCGAGAGCAATGCGTCCTTCCCACTCATCACCTGGAAGTTTCGAGATGATATTGATCGCGCCAGAATACGTGTTGCGGCCGTATAGAGCGCTTTGCGGACCCTTTACGACTTCCAAACGCTCAATTGAATCGACATCGTAATCAGCCAAGCTGCCAGTGTAATAGATGCCATCGATGAAAAACGCGACGCCGCTATCGCCCAAGATATTGGCTTGGCCACGGATTACAGGGCGGTTGGAGCCACGTCCAAAACTCTCATCAAAAATCAAACCCGGAGTGGTGTTCGCAATTTCTTCGAAACTGTCGAGACCCAGATTTGTAATCGTCTCCGCCGTCGCGACTGCAACTGATGCAGGCACGGATTGGAGGTCTTCTTCCTTTTTGCGCGCCGTCACAATGATGCGGTTGCCGCTGTCCTCTTCAGAGGCGACCGAAACATCGGCGCTTCCCCCATCCTGCGCCAGCAAAGCGCCAGGCGTCATAATCGTTGCAGCGAGCAATGCGCCGCGAAAAAGCAATTTCATGGTTTCCCTCCCAATTTCTCACCGCGATCCCGCGCGGCGATCATGTGTCCCTGCAACTATTTCTGACTCCTCATGCAAATTTGTCCAGACAAATTTTCAAAAAGGCAGTGAATGACGCTCAAAGTGCGGTTTCAAAGCAACGGCTTCACATTCCCAAGAAACGCCGTGATCAAAAGCAAAAGATAAACAGCCCAGACCCAAATACGCGTTCGGTCCATTGTTGCGCGCAAGGGTATCTCAGTTTCATCGCTCGACCCTTGCTCAAGCACGGCGGTCAATTGCGCGCCCACTGGCTTGAAAGTCACATCGATCATGATCGCAGCGACAAAGATGAAACCGAACATCAACGCTTTCCAAGCAAGCCAGTTTGGTTCCAGCGGCGCGCTCATAAGAAGGCTTTGTCCGCCCAACCAAAGATAAAAACCGCCAATCAACCAACGCAACCAGCCCTCAATCCTACGGTTACGAGCTGCACGCGGGGTCTGATCATGCCAATGCGAATCCCAGACCAATGCAAGCCAGAAAAGGCCCACCAACCACGCCGCAACGACCAATGCGGTTGGCACGTCCCACCATCCTCCAAGATCAACGACACTTAGCGAAAGCGGCACCATCAACGCCCAAGCACTGCGTGGGACCATATCGATCTCCACGAGCAGCTTAAGCAAAGCGATGCGTTGTTCGAGAGTGTAATCCTCCCGGCGGCGAAAATGCTGCCCCAAAACGAAGACGCCGACATCCGCCCCCAGCCAAAGAACGAACAGCAAAAGATGGGCGTAGACCAATGTTGGGTAGGCAAAGTCGGCTAAAGCCACGGGCACTCCTTTACGCAAAACTGTTGCAGGAATCACGCATTCCACGACAGATTCCTATAATTTGTCCGGACAAATTGCACTTCTTGGCTTGACAGGCAAGAGGTTGTCCGGACAAATCCGTATCGAAGGCCTTGGGATTAAGAGATACAGGCCCGAACGTGCTTAATAAAAGGACCGTCCTAATATGCACCTCTCAAGCTTCAAGAAACTCGCGCTGACGACAAGTGTATCGCTGTCCGCAATGGTCGTGATGCCAAACCAAGCTTTCGCACAAGATGCCGATGAAGCGGAAGAAAGTGGCGGAATTGGCAACATCATCGTGACCGCGCAGCGCCGCGAAGAAAGCGTTCAGGATGTACCGATTGCGATCACGGCCTTCGATGAGAAAGCTCTTGAAACGCGCGGCATTACGAATGCGCTGGAAGTCGCGCAATTCGTCCCTAACCTTGTCGGTCTAAACAATACCGGCCTTGGAACGGCAAACGCGTATTATTTGCGCGGGATCGGCAACACGGAATCGATCGCGACATTCGATCCGCCGATCGGGACGTATGTCGATGACATTTATCTATCGCGCCAGAACGCAAACAACCTGTCGCTGTTCGATGTGAACCGTGTTGAAGTGCTGCGCGGACCTCAGGGCACACTGTTTGGTCGCAACACAACAGGCGGCGCCATCAACGTCTACATGAATGAGCCTGGTGATGAATTCGCAGGCTATGTCGAATATGGATTTGGCAGCTACGAGCAGCAATTGGTGCGCGCCTCAGTGGATATTCCCTTGGCCGATAGCTTCGCGGTAAAAGTATCGGGCTATTTTCAGGACGATGAAGGATACGCGATCAACCGGCTTACCGGAGAACGGACCAACGAAAACGATGGCTGGGGTGTTCGGATTGGCCTTCGCGGTGAGTTGTCGGATACTGCGCGCTGGACAGGTTCATACATCAAAACCGATGCTGAAGCAGCCAATGTGCTGAACTTCGATTGCAACCCGGCTAATCCAAGCGATTGTGATGGCCGTTTTGTTGCGACTGGGCTTACTGAAGACAGCAATTTCATCAGCCCCGTGTTTGGCCCTCTGCTGACCGGCGAAAAGGCCAATTTTGGACTCGGAAACAGAGCAACGATGGATTTCGTCTCGTCCAATCTCGAATTTGACATTGGCACAGACTGGACCGTGAACATCATCACCGGTTTCGTGGACATCAATCAGGATTTCGCACTCGATTTTGCTGACGGTCGCGGATTGCCTAACATCTCCAATCCCATACCGCCGGTCACTGGCTTTACTTTTGGCGGCTTTACGATTGCCAATGAAGGCGATCACACTCAGTTCACGCAGGAAGTTAAATTCACTGGATCCATCGCGGATGGGCTGATCGATCTTGTCGGCGGTGTCTATTACTTCCAAGAAGACAACCGAACCGATTTCGGCGATATATTCTCACTCAATCTAGGGCCCGGCCCTTTTGCACCGCCCAGTGGCTTCCCACTGATTCTGGCGGATCGGACGCTGGATAACACCGCAGAGGCATGGGCTGGATATCTACAAGGTGACTTCAATGTCACTGATCAGCTTACGCTTACAGCGGGTATTCGCTACACAGACGAGACCAAGACATTCGAAATCAGAGACAACCGTCCCCGTCTGGGTGGTGGACTGTGTCAGGCGGCAGCGCAGTTTGGCCCTTCAACCTGTCTCGATACGGAAAATTTGGTTGCTGGCAATGGTGTGCAAATCCCAACTGAGCAATCCGTTGATCTGTTCACACCGCGTTTCGCGATCAATTACCAAGCCAATGATGACATATTGTTGTTCGCATCCGCTACGCGCGGCTTTAAATCTGGTGGCTGGAACGCGCGCGGTACCGCGCCTGGCGCGCTTTTGCCATTCGGGCCAGAGACAGCTTGGAGCTACGAAGGCGGGGTTAAATCTGACCTGTTTGATCGCCTCGTGCGGCTCAACGTTACAGTATTCTGGCTAGACGTAGAGGATTTGCAGACGCCATCTGCCCTTATCGGCGATGACGGTTCGGTCACCTTCCTCACCCGGAACTTCGCCAATTACCGCAATCGCGGTGTTGAAGTGGAATTCCAGACTGCACCAGTCGATGGCCTCAACCTGTTTGCAACGCTCGGCTATCAAGACGATGAATACCGTCTCGATGCCAATGCGCCTGCAACCGATGAATTTGGTTTTGCAAATGTCAGCACAGTGCAAGCGCTTTGCCTGCAACAGCTGGCAAGTGGCCTTCTTCCCGCCGCCCCTGGTGCTGATAACGCCTCGGCTTGCGGCAATGGCATTGTTGCACCTGATGGATCACTGGCCGAACCTGTTCGGACACCGGAATTCACCATATCTCTTGGTGGCAGTTATGACCTTGAAATCGGTGACATGACCATCACCCCTTCGGTCAATGCAAACTGGCGCAGCGATAGCGAAGTGGGCACCAGCCAGGTCACGTTGTTCAACCAGTCTGTCACTGGCCTTTCAGGAACAGTCTACCCAACCAATGCTCAAGGGCTTGGAGAACCGATATCCCCGCCAACCGGCTCGTTCAGCGAAGCGCGTTGGATCGTCAATGCCGGCCTTCGGATCGCACATACGAACGGAATTTCGGTCGTTGCGGAATGTCGCAATTGTTTTGACGAAGAGGCGGTTGAAAGCGCTCTTGCTAATTTCAGCTATTTGAACCCACCCCGCACATGGGCTGTGCGAACCAAGTTCGAGTTCTGAACGAAGGGTTGAGCGTGAAGCATTTTGGCTAACACAATTGGCCTTGTTCGGATGTTGGTAGCGGCGGCAGTAACATGGGTTGCTGCCGCCGCTGCACTATTCGGCATCCCTGTTGCCGCACACCCACACGCTGAACCAACTGGCGGCTCAAGAAATGCCGCTGATTTCGGTGTTGGGTCTTGGAGCGAGGCGGTCGTGAGCGTCACCGATCTTGACGCAAGCTCTGCATGGCTGATCAAGGATGGCGGTTGGCGGATTGTCGCAAGCGGAGTGCTCGACCGGGAAGAGCTTGGGTATTGGGATCTTCCCAAAAGCGTGAGCGGAGCTTTTCGCAAAATCTGCGCTCCAGATAGCGAGGCAGGTTGCATTCGATATGTTCGTTTTGACGGTGCGGAAAGTCAGCGCCCCATTCGTCTTGCCGCTAGGCCATGGGACACTGGCGGAATATTCTCCATCATGCTGCGCACCAAGGATGCGCGTGCCATGTTCGATGCGGCTATCGCGCGCGGATGGTGGGCAGAAAGCCAGCCATATCAATTCAGCTTTGGCGGGTCTGACCTGGTCAATGTCGTAATCCGCGGACCACATGGGGTGAATTATGCGATGTATGAACGCAAAAGCCCTGAATTCACCGGCTTTCCGGTTGGCCAATTGAGCCAAGCCTTCAACACGATGCGTATGGTTGCTGATCAACCGGCAAGCCTTGCATGGTATCGGGATGCTCTGGGCCTTCAGAAGCTGTTCGATGCGCCTTTCACGGATCCACAGCCGCGTTCGAACAACTTTTCAGTGCCCGCCAATATGGCGACCAGCCTCATCCGCCGCGCAGCTGTTGTGCAACCTGAATTGCCTGGCGAAGACGGGCGAATTGAACTGATGCAATTTGAGGGTTTCGACGGGCGCGATTTCTCTTCCCACGCATCCCCACCCAATCTTGGGATAATCTCGGTCCGCTATCCGGTACGACAATTTGCTGAGTACCGCGCGTTTATCGAGACCAATGGCGTGTCAATCGAGCGAGCAACGCAGCGCGCTTTAATCCCTCTTTTGGGAAAAGGTGACGCCCAAGTCAGCCTGTTTGCAGTGCGCGATCCTGATGGAAATCTCACGGAATTTTACCATGCAAAATAAAGCGATCAGCCATGAACCATCCCGGCGCCGGTTTTTGAGTTTGGCCGCTGGATCAATGGCCGCGGGGTGTCTGGCTTCAACGGCTTTGCCCGGTTGCGCTTCGAGCCAATATGCAGGCACCGGGGCCACCAAGCGCGATATCGTTCTGGTCCATGGCGCGTGGCATGGTGGTTGGTGTTGGGATCAGGTGCGCCCGATCTTAGAGGCCGCAGGACACCGTGTCTTTACCCCAACACTCACCGGCCTTGGATCGCGCGCGGATGAACTGACAAGTAAGGTAGGCCTCAACACACACATCGCCGATATCATTGAGGTTATCACGGCCAATGACCTAAGCGATATCGTTTTGTGCGGGCATTCCTATGGCGGGATGGTCATTACAGGAGTTGCCGACGCATTGAAGAGCAGGATCGCCCATATCGTGTATCTCGATGCAGCACTGCCAAACAATGGCGAGACAATGCTGAGTTATGGCGAACCGCGTCCGCAAGTCGCCATCGACGGGGCGATTGCCGCGATGACCGCGATGGCGACAGACGGTGTGGGAATTGGTGTTTTTCCTCCCGCGCTGCTTGGCATTCCCGAAGACCATCCCTTGTATACTTGGGTGGCTGATCGATTGACGCCGCATCCGCTTAAAACCTGGCTTGATCCTATCTCTCTTTCCAATGATGGCCCAAAGGGTTTGCCGAGCACATATGTCCATTGCAACCAACCTGCTTTGGCTCAAACGCAGTTCGGATGGCTTTTTCATACATTGCAAAGCGAGGAAGACTGGAACACACTCCTTCTGGCCACGGGGCATGATGCCATGGTGACTGACCCAGAAGGTGTAGCGAAGGTACTGCTGAACGCCGCGGCTCACTCGCCGCCGAAAATGACAGGAGGCTATCAATGAGCGCTGGAGCAATCGCTGAGATATTCTCGCCAATTTGGCCTCTGTGCCGGTTTCCTTTGTATCTGACTTTTTCTACCCCTTCCCCCGAAATGGAGCCCGCAATTTAATGGCTACTCTTGCGACCCAAACAACCGACCTAGCCAGCAGCCTGCGTGCAACAGGCGCGGAAGTGCTAATCGACGAGGCAAGCCTCAATTTCTACGCCCACGATATCTATGATCGCGGCGCTGATCTGGCCGCTGTCGTTCGGCCCAAGGACAAGCATCAGCTGGCCGCAGCTGTGAAAGCCGCAACCGATGCGGGACACCCCGTTGCACCGCGCGGCGGTGGGATGAGCTATACGGGCGGCTACACACAAGAGCAGGCAGGCGCAGTGCTGTTTGACCTTGCGCAAATGAACCGCGTGCTTGAAGTGGACGATGTTTCTATGACCGTCACGGTTGAGGCAGGCTGCACGTGGGCAGCGCTTAAAGAACGCCTCGCGCATCATCATTTGCGCACCCCGATGTGGGGCACGCTTTCGGGGCTTAAGGCCAGCATTGGCGGCGGGATGAGCCAGAACGGCATTTTCTGGGGTACAGGCCGCTATGGATCAGCGGTACAAAGCTGCACTTGTTTAGAAGTGGTGCTGGCCGATGGCACATTGCTCAACACGGGTAAGAAACACACGCGGCCCTATGGCCCTGATGTCACGGGCATGTTTCTGGGCGATACAGGCGCGCTTGGGATCAAGGCGACGGTAACGTTGAAACTCATCCCCGAAGCTGACTGCCACGCCTATGGCAGCTTCGCCTTTGACGATGCGAAAAGCTGGTTTGCTGCATCCAGCGCCATCGAACGTCAGGGTATCGCGACCGAATGCTTTGGCTTTGATCCTTACCTCAATGCCATTCGTATGAAGCGCGACAGCCTGACAAGCGATGCGAAGCAGCTTGTCGGCATGATGAAGAAACATGGTGGTGTCCTCAAGGCCTTGAAAGAAGGCGCAAAGGTTGTCGCCGCTGGCCGCGATTTCCTCAAAGACGCGAATTTCTCGATGCATGTACTTGCCGAAGGGCGCATTCAGGCTGCGGCTGATGCCGACATCGAAATCGCGCGCGACATCGTCAAACGCTATGGTGGGCGCGAGGTGGAAAATACCATTCCCAAAATCATTCGCGCCAATCCGTTTGGCCCCCTAAATTCAATCCTAGGCCCAGATGGTGAGCGCTGGGCGCCCATTCATGGCCTCGTCTCACACGGCCAATCGCCCGCCTGTTTCGCAGCGTTCGAAAAACTCTTTGCCGATCATGCCGAGGATATGGAGCGGCTGGGCGTCCATTACGGCACCTTGATTGCAGCCGTTGGCGGTGCTGGCATGGTGATCGAACCGTGCCTTTATTGGCCCGATGCGAGCAATCCAGTCATCGACGACACGATTGAAGATGCGCACCTCAAAAAGCTGCCCAAACACAAAGCCAATGAAGAAGCCTGGGCGCTGACGCAAAAGCTGAAGAAAGCCATCGTCGATATCTTTTACGATCACGATGCGGCGCATTTCCAGATTGGACGCACCTATCGGTTCCGCGACAGCCTGCACCCGCGCGCTGATGCTTTGCTCAAAGCCGCGAAGACCGAATTGGACCCGCAAAACCTTATGAATCCGGGCTCGCTTGGGCTTTAGATGACGCTGGAACTTGATCGCAGGCGAGCTATGGCAACAGGCCTGTGCGCCGCCATGGCGACAGCCGCGCCGATCCGTTCGGCAAAAGGAGAGAATGTGAGCGACAATTCGACCTACTCAGCCATGGCGATGCAGCTGACTGCGCGATCGCTCGAAGGTTTGCCCGACAAAGCGGCAGCGCGCGCGGCGATCCTTGAACACATTGCCGCGATTGAAGGACAAATCTTCACCAGCTCGATCTTTGTCACCCAGTATTCGGGCAAGCCAGTGAAGCTCGTCGTTTTGCCTGAGTATCTCTTCACCTCTTACCCAGGGCGCATATCGATACCGGATTTTGCAGACCGGGTTGGGTTTGCGGAAAATGGTCCGGAATACGAGGCTCTTGGCGCGCTTGCGCAAAAGCTGGGCATGCACCTGGCGGGCAATGCTTATGAGACCGACGAGGCTTTTCCCGATTTCTATTTCCAGACCTGCTTTATCGTCGCGCCGTCGGGTGATGTGGTGCTGCGCTATCGAAGGCTCATTTCGATGTTCGCCCCTTCCCCGCATGATGTGTGGGACGCCTATCTCGACAAGTACGGCCTTGAAGGCGTGTTCCCCGTCGCGCGCACAGAAATCGGCAATCTGGCGGCGATTGCATCGGAAGAAATTCTCTATCCCGAAATCGCCCGCGCACTGGCTTTGCGCGGGGCGGAAGTGTTCTGTCACTCATCGAGCGAAGTCGGATCTCCCATCGCAACGAACAAGGATATCGCCAAACAGGCCCGCGCATTTGAAAACCTTGCCTATGTCGTCTCGTCCAACACGGCCGGAATTTCGGGCACTGCCATGCCGCTGTCGAGCGCTGAGGGGAACAGCCAGGTGGTCGATTGGAAGGGCCGCGTGATTGCGCAATCGGGCGATGGCGAGACGTTCACGGCCTTTGCTCCCATCGATCTAGGCAGCCTTCGCGAGGCTCGCCGCACACCGGCAATGACGAACTATCTTGCAAGGCAGCGCCCAAGCCTTTTTGCCGAAGCCTATGCTGCCGCAGCTGAACCGTTCGCACAGGAAGGCATGGTGCAGGACGGCAAGCCCGCCATCCCCGAACGCGACTATTTCCGCCGCCGCCAAGCCGACGTGATTGAGCGCCTTGATAAGGCGGGGATTATATAGTTTTGACCTTGTTATCGTCATTGCGAGGCGACGCAGTCGCTGCGGCAATCCAGAGCCGTATCGCACAATGCTCTGGATTGCTTCGCTTCGCTCGCAATGACGAAGAAGTGGCTGAGCAGATATGAAGCACAGAAACGTCCGCGGTAAAATCCGCTACACCTCCATGAAAGAGGGGATGGAAGGGCAGGAACGCGGTCGCGAATGGTTCAACTTCTCACACCACGCCGATGGCTCCACCATCATGACGGCGCAATGTGAGATCGAAGAACCTGATCCCACCGTCCTGCGCAACATCACCTGCCATATCGGCCCTGATCGCAAGCCGCAAAATCTGCTGGTGCACCTGACGCTGGGTGATGAGTTTTTGGGCTCTGGCTGGATGCGGTATGACCAATCAGCGGACCAGATCATTTGCGAAAGCTTTGGTCCCAGTATCGGGCGCAATTCAGAAACACGCGAAGCAGGCGAATTTGATGCGTTCGGCACTCACCCGATTGCAGGCGATGGATTTACCACGCGGTTGATGGATGTAAGCCAGGGCCCGCATCGCCGCCGCCTGAAGTTCTATCTCCCCTCCCCCGATCATAGGGGAGCAACTCCGCCGCAGATCGCGTACCTTGAAATGACAATGGAATATGTTGGCGAGGAGGAGAAAACGGTCGAAGCGGGCACATTTGCCTGCCGCCATTATCGCTATGTCGATGAAAGCGAAGACGGCATGGGCGGCACGCGCCATCCCGATTTCGATATGTGGGTGACAGCCGATGATGACAGCGTCCTCGTCTATGGTTCAATCGATGGGTACATGATGAACCGGTACGAGCTGGTTGAGCTGGAGCGCTGATGGGCGCGGCGACATCAGGGGGCGCACGTCGCGATTGTCGGCGCTGGCATTGGCGGCCTAACATGCGCCATCGCGCTTTGCAGCAGGGCATTGATCCCGATAAGTTCGCGCTTGAAGGTGCGCCTGTAAACAATCACGCGATGATAGAATTCGATCCAACGGCGCATTAACCTAGTCGCCGACGCGGATCATCACCTTACCCATATGCGCGCCGCTTTCGAGATGAGCATAAGCCGCTTTCGCATCATCAAAAGCAAATTCGCTCTCAACCAGAGTTTCCACGCCGTGCTTGGCCATGGCCTCTAAGCAATCTTCAAACATGCCGCGATGGCCGCTGGTGATGCCTTTAATGGTGATGTTTTTGCCGAGGATCGCGCCTTGGTCGAAATTTGCTGGATCCTGCGGACTGCCTGACAAAGCGCCCAGTGTGCCGATGCGCCCTTCAACACCCGTGGCAAGCAATGTCTGTTCAAATTCGCCAAAACCGATTGTGTCAACCACAACATCCGCCCCTCGCCCGCCTGTTGCTTCAAGCAGAGCCGTGCCCCAATCGGCGCGGTCGCGGTAATTCACAGCGTAGTCAGCACCCATTTCGCGCGCTTTGGCGAGCTTTTTATCACTCGATGAAGTGATAGCGAATTCAGCGCCCATCGCCTTGGCCAGCGAAAGCGCGAAAACGGATACCCCGCCAGTCCCTTGTGCAAGCACCAATTTGCCCGGCCCCGCTTGGCCAAAAGCAACCATGGCATGCCAGACCGTGCCCGCTACCACGGCAAGAGTGGCCGCGGTTTGATCAGAAACGCTATCCGGCAATTTGATCGCGGCTTTTGCAGGCAGCACTGTCTTTTGTGCAAGCCAGCCATCCATCGTAACGCCAATATCGCGCCCGAAGATGTGAAACCCAAAGCCGCCTTCTGGATCCCAATCGACAAAATTTGCTGCCACCACTCGGTCACCAATCGCGAAACCTTCAACACCTTCGCCAATGGCTTCGATAACGCCAACGCCATCGGTCAAAGGGATGCGATTTTCTGGAAGATCGGTTCCATAATGGCCGCGCAGGATCATCAGGTCGCGAAAATTGAGCCCCGCCGCAATCACTCGGACAACGATTTCGCCAGTGCCAGCGATAGGATCAGCGCGTCCAACCAAACGCAGGCTGTCCACGCCACCCCTTGGCCCGATTTCCCAAGCTTGCATACGCCTTAAGCCTCTCTGATGGGCGCGAAGACCCGGTCGATAAACTCTTTCACTTTCGCTTCGGGATCAGCGCTCTTGCCGGTTTTTTCAGCTTCAAGAGCGAGCAGGCGCTCCTCCTGCACCCAGACTTCCTGCGCAAGATTCATAACGACGGCCACAAAGCGATCCATGGCCGGATCGGCGAAGAAACGGGCATTTCCCTGATCGTCATAAAGGCTTGGCGACGCGTCCTCGGGGCGCAGCTTATCATCGCTCATGTCTTGCCCCTCATTTCTTAAACGCCCCATAGCCATACCACATCACGCCTTCGGCAAGGCGGCCGGTGGTCTCCTGTCCCACACCCTCAGCGCGGTCGCCCTTGGCAGCTTCTGCCACAGCGTCCTCGCCATAAATGCCGATGGAGGGGACGACGAAATCGAAGAAAGTGTCCGCGGCAAATCCTGCATTCTTGCACAGATCGGCAGGCACCTCGTCCCGGTACCCTTTGTAATAGGGCTCGTTGTTATAATAGCTGTCCCAGTCGAGATAGAAGCCGTCAAACGCGCCCATCTGCTCGTTCGGTGGCAGCTCCATATGGATAATAAGGCCGCCGGGTTTCAGCACGCGGTACGCCTCTTCGAAAGCCTTCGCGCGTTGCTTTTTCGAAAGCTCGTGCAGGAACATGCTCGACCACACCACATCGAAACTCTTGTCTTCGAAGCCAAGATCATCGGCGCACATCTGCTGGAAATGCACCTCCTGCCCCTGCATCTTTGCACGCGCAGAACCATAAGCAAGCGGGCCGGGCGCGGCATCGATGGCGATCACTTCGGCTTCCGGGTATGCTTGCTTCCAAGGCAGCGTATTGTGCCCAATCGTGCAGCCGGTATCGAGGATACGTTCAGGTGCAAAATCGGGAAAGCGCTGCTTGATGTACTGGCTCATTGAAAGGCCGATATCATCGAGATTGGCACCCATAAGACCCATGGAGAACACTGCCAAACCGCGATCATAAACCGCGCCCGCTTCAAGGCTGTCCGCCCCGCGCGTGTAGCTGCCGGGCATCAGGTGCACATCGATAGCGTGAACATTCTTCGGCACATCGAGATCCGGATCCAAGATCAAAGAACCGGGCGCATCGGATGCCTTTTTCGCCTCATCAGAGAGGCGATCCGCTTCGCGCTCGACACTGTCAGCAACGCTTGCCCAAACCATCTTTTGCGCCTGAACGCGCATGGCGGAATAGATATTGAATGCCGGATCACCGCGCAGCGCCTGATGTGCCTCGCGGCTGGTTTCAGGTTCGTGTCCATGCTCTTTGGCAAAAGCGGGTGCAGCGCGCCGATCATAAGCGGCGCGCATATCGGCTGCGAGATCGTTCAATATCAGGCTGCGAATGCCCGATGTGAACCGGCCACGCGCGATTTCCTCTGGCGTGGCATCGGCTTTCATCGGGTGCTGGAGTTCGACTGTCATTGCGGGTCTCCTTTGGCATCGGGTCCGACCACTGGCTCATCGACTTGCGGCACATCGGGATCGGAAAAGTCATGCGTGAAACGGTTTTCGCCCACCTTGCCTATCAAATCTTCGCGCAAAGGTATTTCGGCATAAATGGTAACGGTGTAGTCGCCAGCACTCGTTGGCTTGCGGCGGATATCAATGATGGTTTCCTGATAGACCTTGCTGTTCCAGAACGCGCGCGCATTCTCGATGCAGGGAAAGCGCACAGTGAGATTGACGTAGTTTGCTGGCACATCGCCTTCGAACACTTCAAGCGGGCGCGGCACGTTGACATAATACCCGCCCAGCTTTTGATAAATTTCACTTTCCGCAATCGCGGCTGCGTATTGGCCCATTCGGGCGCGGTCGAGCGTCTGTCCTTCAATCACCATGTAGACAGGCTTGTCACAGGTTGATTGCGGGGGCGGCGGTGCCTCGCCCGCAGCAACGCCTTGCAAAGCCAGCATGAGGCTCCAACCGATCATGGCCCTTCTATCCTTTTCTCATCGCAAAGTGTGCGCTTCCACGGCTCATCGTGCTTGAACCATTGCCAGGTCCGCGCGCGGGAATGGGCGCCGGGGAACAGTCCGATCATCTCGACATAACACGCGCCGGGAGCATCAAGCCTATCCAATCTCAGCATGATGGTGTGTTCGTGCGTTTGCCAGCCATATCCGGAGAAGCGATCCGTATCCCAAATGAGGCGATGCCCCGCTAGCTTTCCGCCAAACTCATAAGTCACCTCGCGTCCATCAGCCCAGCTGATCCAGTTGTGCTGGATATAGTGCCATTCGCCGGTGTCGGGGAATTCGCAATGCGTTTTGACGCGGCGTTCATCGGTGAGTTTACCGTCCAAATCAAAATCACGGTACATGCCGTCCCACCACCCATCATGCAGCAGCATTGCGGGCATCACAGCTTCAAGATCAGCGCGATTGCTCAAGCGCCCTGTCCTTCGCGGTAGGCATCAATTGGCAGGGGCTGGCCGGTCTGGCGGATATGCGCCTGTTCGCGAAGAAACCGCGTCATTCCGGTGTCTCCCATACGGCTGGGGCCAAGACCACTCGTCCCGCGCGATTGGTTTGCAGCGTCCCCCACCATGCTGGTGAGCGCACCGTCCTGAAGCGAAATCGCGCCTGCATCCAGACGATGGGCAAGGTTCGCGGCCTCCTCCAGCGAGCCCGCGAGTACCGCAGCAGAGAGACCATATTCGGTGTTATTCGCCTGCTCGATAGCGTGGTCCAGATCATCATAAACAGTCACCGGCAGAACCGGGCCGAATGTCTCTTCACGCATGACCAGCATATCGGGGGACACCCCAGTTAGAATGGTGGGGCGCAAGTATTGGCCGCCATCAAGGTCCTCAACTGTGCCACCAGAGCGGATTTCAGCACCTTTCTGGGCCGCATCATCGATCTGTTCCTGCACTTTGGCAGCTTGGGGTGCGAAAATGAACGGGCCGATATGACCTGAATTGGGATCGGGATGGGTGATCTCAACAGTCTGTGCGCCCGCGACCAGAGCTGCGATAAACGGCTCGGCAATTGCGCTCGCGACATAGATGCGCTCGATGGATTGGCATGCCTGACCCGTTGCGACGATGGAGCTGCGCAGAGCAACGCCTGCCGCCCATTCAGGGTCAGCGCTGTCTGTGATAATCATGGGGTCTTTGCCGCCCAATTCCAGATTGGCTGGGATCAGTTTGCGCGCGGCTGCTTCGGCAACTTTGCGGCCCGTTGCGGTCGATCCTGTGAAGCAAACGTAATCTACCTCTTCTATCAGCGCTTGGCCCACATCTGCTCCACCCATGACATAGGCGAGCGGCAATTCGGGAACTTGGCGCAGCACTTCGCGCATCGGTTCTACAAAGCGCGGTGTAATCTCGCTCGGCTTCACAAGCGCCGCGCAGCCCGCCATCAATGCAGGCACGGCATCGATGTGGCTGAGGATCACGGGGAAATTCCAGGGAGCAATTGCACCGAACAAAGGGAAGGCGGAATAATCCGTCACAATCTCGATGCCTGGCACTGCAGACGCCTTCGGACCGCGATCGAGCGATGCGAACAGGTCCGGTCCGCGCTCTGCCCAGCGGCGGATATTGCCCGCTGCGCCCTGCACTTCGATCCACGATACCGCACCTCGCCCAGTGTCTATAGTAAGTGCTGCCGCGATTTGCGGAGCGGCTGCATCAATAGCGTCCGCAAACCGGATCAGGACTGCTGCTCGCCCATTGGGGCCGATAGCTTCCCACGCGACTTGGGCCTCGCGAAGACGGGCGGCTTCGGCGGCAATTTCCTCACGCGAGGCGACAGCAAATTCGTAGTCTTCCTGACCCGTGCGTGGGTTTCTTGCTTTCACTGCTGTGTCTCCCACTCAGCCACAATATCAGCTCCCGGCGCTATCCATGCTTCTTCGCGCTTGGCAAAGTCTTCCAGCAATTCTTCCAATGCGCCAATGCGATAGGGCAGTCCCATAATATAGGGTGTGAGCTGGATTGGCAGCATTCGCCCTCCCCCTTGCGTGTAATCTGTGCCTTTGGCTTCGGCGGCCAGCCAGTCAAAGCTATCGCGCATCATCTGTGCCCAGCCTTGCGTAGAATGCTGCTGTGTGGCGACAATCATGCGGTCGGATAGTTCGGTGTTAAGCGGCAGGTTCACCAGCCCGTTTTGAAAGCGATAAGGCAATTCATCATTCACCCAATCGCAGGTGTAGGCGAGGCCGCGTTCCGCCAGAATATCGGCTGTGCGCCAGCTTTGCGAACGCGCAATCGAATGCCAGCCTTTGGGCTTCACCCCGCTTGCCGCTTCCAACCGCGATAAGCTGTCTGCGATCAAAGCGCGTTCTTCATCTTCGGGCAGATCGGACGTGATCGTGCCGTTCATATCGGTGGAATGCGCGATAATCTCGTGACCATCTGCCAGCACCGCTTCGATGAGTTCAGGATATCGCTCTGCTACAGCGGCATTGGTCGCAAAGCTGGCTTTCACACCTGCCGACTTGAACGCATCAAGCATCCGCCAAACGCCAACCCGGTTGCCGTAATCGCGCACTGTGTAATGGCGGTAATCGGGATAGGGCGTGACCATGTGCCCGGGCGCGCGGAAGGGTTTGTCTTCAGGCGTAATGGGAAACCATTCAAGGCTCACACAAAACCACACTGCAACAGATTTACCATCAGGCCAGCTGGCGGGCGCGCGGGTGTGCATTTTCGACCATTCGTAGAACTGATGGTCATACCCCTCTGCGCGGTGGGGATAGGTGGTGTAATCTTCGGGGAGAGTCATTGTGCCGCCCTCCAATGATCCACAATCTCACCCGCGCGCGCTTTCCAGCAGCGTGGGTCCGCCGCGATATGGCGCAAGGCTTCCTCGAATGGACCAATCCGGTGCGGTTGTCCGATCAGATAGGCGTGCAGCGGAATACACATAACCGTGCCCGCCCCGGTTCGTTCACCCTCCTGTGCCAAGCGATCAAATTGCTGGATCAAACAATCCGCATATTCGCGGCCCGACATGCCGTAGACGTTGAAGCCATAGTGGTCGTTCACTTCGAGGCTGTAAGGGATTGAGGCCAATTGCCCCGATGCGACTTTCACATCGAGCACCTGATCGTCATGATACAGATCGCAGGTGTAGGCGAAGTCGTACTCAGCAAGCAGATCGAGCGTGCGCGGCGTGTGCGTCAATGCAGGAGCAAGCCAGCCGCGAATGCGTTGCCCGGTCGCGCGCTCAACCGTTTCAATCGAATCTTCGATGATGTGACGCTCCTGGGCCTCATCCATCCCATAGGAATAGCGCGTGTTGTAAATGCCGTGGCTGAAAAACTCCCAGCCGCGCTTCACTCCATCGGCAACCACTTCAGGGTGGTGATCGCAAAGTGCGACCGACAGGCTGACAGAGCCCGGAAAGCCATAACGGCTCATCACATCAGCCATGCGCCAATGGCTGACGCGGTTTGAATGATCGCGATAGGAATAGCCGACCACATCGGGATGCGCTTTGGGCCATGGCTTACGGTGGGGGCCTACGGGCGGATTGATTTCATAATATTCAAGGTTGGGCGCGACCCAGACCGCGCACGTTTTGCCACCTGGCCATTGGAGTTTTGGGCGGTCTCGGTAGGCTTGATAATCGTAAAGGCCGGGATCAGGAGCGTTTTCTCTCATTGAATTTTCCCTGCGTCATTGCGAGCCGCGAAGCGGCGCGGCAATCCAGAGCGTATCGCGCAGACGCTCTGGATTGCTTCGCTATGCTCGCGATGACTAATAATCACTGTCGCGCCTTCAGCCAATCGATGACCGTCTGCACCGGCTCCACATCGGCATATTTCAGCTGAAGATCAGTGAGATTGGCGAAGTGATAGCTTTCATGCTTATCCGCACATGTCTCAATCGGGACGATCGTGCGGAACCCATAGGACAGCGAATCCACCGCCGTTGCGCGCACGCATCCGCTGGTCGATCCGCCTGTGACCACGACCGTGTCGACTTTGTGAAAGGTGAGGTAGCTTGCAAGCGGGCTTTCAAAAAAGCTCGACGGCATCCGCTTGGTGAATTGCAGGTCGTCGGAATGAACTTCGCAGCGAGGATCGTATGCATGACGCTCGCTGTCATATTTGATGTTTTGGAGGCTGTCTTCGGTGTCAGTGCGCGTGCCCCACACTCCCGCATCAGCCGCATCCGCTTTGTAGGCAACGCGGCTCCAGATGACTGGCATTCCAGCAGCGCGCGCCAGCCCGCTGATCGTGTTGATGTAGTCAATTTGCTTGGGATCGGTTTCGTAGGCTGTCTTAAACATGTCAGTGCGGGTGTAGGCCTGCTGCACATCAACATTCACAATTGCGAGTTTATCGCCAAAGCCAAATTTCTTGCGCGCGGGATTGGCCATGACAGCTTCAAACAGTTCGCGCGCCGTCTTGCCTTCTTCGACCATTTTGGTGCCGACAAGATCACTCATATATTCACCCTTCGATTCTGCTTTGACACGGGACCATAAACGCCCTTAAAGCCGTGTCGAGATAAATTTGTCCGGACAACTTTAGAAGGCCTCTTTTGACCCATATCACCCGGCATATGCTCACCATACCCGAAACCGGACGGCGAGTTCACTTCCGCCGATGCGGCCAAGGTCCGATGCTTTTGATGGTTCATCAAAGCCCGCGGTCCAGTGCCGAGTATGAAGCGCTTATGCGGGTCTGGGGCGAACACTTCACCTGCATTGCGCCCGATTCTCCGGGGTTCGGACAAAGCGACCCGTTGCCCGGTGACCCCGACATCAATGATTTTGCCAATGCGCTCTGCGAATTTCTGGACGCGCTGGGGATCGGGAACTGCCCCGCATACGGTTTCCATTCGGGCGGCATCATCCTCGTGACCGCACTGAAACGCCATCCAGAACGCTTCAAATGCCTTGCCGTCGGCGGTTATGCTATATGGAACGAGGCGGAGATGCGGATTTTCGGCGAGAAGTATCTGCCGGAATTCCACCCTTCCGATTACGGAGAGCACCTCACCTGGCTGTGGAACCGGATGCTGGAGCAAAGCTGGGTCTTTCCCTGGTTCGACACGCGCGAGGAAGCTCGGCTTTCGGTGGCTCATGCCGATATTGCGCGCGTTAATCAGGCAGTCTCTGAAATGCTGGATGCGGGCAATGATTATCGCGCCGGTTATGGGGCAGTCCTGCGAGCGCCGCGCGATATCCCGCCTGCTGATGCAGACGTGCCGCCGTGTTTAATCACCGCTTACAATGGCGATCCTTTGCAGGAGCATATTGATCGTCTGGGGCAAATGCCTGCCGGTTGGACTGCCAAAAAAGTCACAACACCAGCAGATCATCAATCAGAAAGCCTGGCGTTCCTTAAACACCATTCAGGATCAGGCGATTGCCCTCCCCTTGCCGAAGATAAGAACGAAGGCTGGCTGGTGCTTGATGAAGGTTTGATCCACTGGAAAGGCACGATCGGCGGAAAGCTGGTCCTGCATGCGCCCTGTGCCCAATGCGCTGATCCAAGTTCCGGCGAAATCGCAATTGATGTGCCCGGCCACGGGCAATCGGATGATTTTTCTGACATAGGCTCAGCGATAAAGAGCGCAGCGATTGCTCTTGAGGCCAGCGAAATAGTTTGGCCAGAGGCACCTACAGGTGACCCGGACAAGCTTTACCCCGATCTCAGCGTTGATCGGTTTGGTTCTCATCTCCAGCGCGCATGGACGGTTGCCCGAGCCGAGGTTTTCTTTGAACCATGGTATGAAGCGAGCGCAGACCATGCGATCCCGCTCGATCAAACACGGCTTGATCCGCATACGCTCAACGCCGCTGCAATTGCGCGCATCCGCGCAAGTGATGCAGCGCGCCGCTATCACGATTTCTTGCTACGTAGGAGTGGAACCTGACCGATGACGACCTTTGCTGAATTCTCCGAAAGAATGCCGCTGCTCGCTCGCCATGAAGGCGTTTGGGACGGCACTTACAGCTATTTCAATGCAAGCAATGAGAAGATTGACGAACACGCCAGCCGGTTGCTGTGCCGGATGACAGGCGAAGACGAAATCCCCTATCACCAGACCAATCATTACACATGGCCCGATGGCAAAACCGAAATCCGCGATTTTCCCGCGACCTATCGTGATGGGCGCATCTGGTGGGACAATGATCTCATCCAAGGATGGGCCGCTGAAGTTCCGCTGGATGAATACAACCGCACAATGATGCTTTACTGGCAGCGCACTGGTGATCCATCGCTCTATCTTTACGAGCAAATCCAGATTTCCGACGATGGGCAAAATCGCTGTCGCACTTGGCACTGGATCCGCAATGGAATGCTGGAGACACGCACTGCCATTCAAGAGAGATTTGTGACAAAGGACTGGCGCGCAATTGATGCTGAAATGAAAGCCAGCGCCTAGAAAATAGAGAGCCATGCCAGGGACGCTGTTTGATAAGATTTGGGATTTGCACACTGTCGCGGCGAGCGAGAGTGGTTCCTCCCTGATCGCGATCGACCGAGTTTTCCTGCATGAGCGCACAGGCGCTGCGGCGCTCAATCGGATGGCCGAGATGGGCCGGGATGTGCTCGATCCAACGCGCGTTTTTGCGGTAATGGATCACATCGTAGACACCCGCATCGGGCGCGGCGATGATACGCTGATGCCGGGTGGGAGCGGCTTTATCACCGAGACGCGCGCGGCCTGCAAAAAAGCGGGCATTCGTTTGTTTGATGTGAATGATCGTGACCAGGGCATTGTCCACATCATCAGCGGCGAACAGGGCGTGGTGCTGCCCGGTCTCACTCTGGTTGCACCTGATAGCCACACTTGCACCCAGGGCGCTTTTGGAGCGCTTGCATGGGGAATTGGCTCTTCGGAAGCTGAACATGCCATGGTCACGGGCGTGTTGCGAATGGAACGGCCCAAGACAATGCGCGTGGCGTTCGAAGGTGAGCTTGGATTTGGGGTAACAGCCAAGGATATGATTCTGACCCTGATTGCGCGTCATGGCGCAGGCGGCGGCGCAGGTCATGTGGTGGAATTTTCCGGTAATGCAGTGCGCGACCTCGCGATGGAGGCGCGCATGACGCTGTGCAATATGGCAACCGAATTTAGCGCCATGACGGGCATTATCGCACCCGATGCAAAGACGTTCGAATTTCTTTCAGGCCGCACTTACGCACCGGCGGATTTCGATGATCCTTATTGGCAGACGCTTCAAAGCGATGATGACGCACAGTTCGATTCTGAGATCACCATAGATGCCGCATCGATAGCGCCCATGGTCAGTTGGGGCACCAGCCCTGAACACACAGTCGCAATCGATCAGCCCGTCCCCCAAGGTCCGCCGCGCGCGCATGAATATATGGATCTTGCCGCAGGGGACGCATTGGCCGGAACACCGCTCAATGTCGCTTTTATCGGCAGTTGCACCAATTCGCGCATTTCCGATCTGCGACGCGCCGCTGCCATTTTGAAAGGTCGCCGTATTGCACCGGGGATCAAAAAAGCTCTCGTCGTTCCCGGATCGCTCGGCGTGAAACGACAGGCCGAGGCGGAAGGATTGGACAAAATCTTCGAAGCGGCCGGGTTTGAATGGCGCATGAGCGGATGTTCGCTTTGCTTTTACGCAGGCGGTGAAGGCTTCCCCCCAGGTAGCCGCACTATCTCAAGCACCAACCGCAATTTCGAAGGCCGCCAAGGCCCCGGCATCCGCACCCACATCGCTTCGCCTGAAACGGTCGCCGCCAGCGCGATTGCAGGCGCAATTGCCGATCCTCGGGAATTCGCGCGATGACCGCTTTCCCCCAGCCTTTCACCGCGCTTGCCGCACCGTTGATGCGCGACAATGTGGACACCGATGCGATCATTCCCAGCCGCGAGATGCGCACCACAGGCCGGGATGGATTGGCCGAGGGGATGTTTGCTCCATGGCGGTATACCGATGCGGATACGCGCACGGAGAACCCGGATTTCGTGCTCAACCGGCCGCAGCATCGCGATGCGAAACTGCTCCTCGCAGGGGCAAATTTCGGCTGCGGGTCGAGCCGTGAACACGCCGTTTGGGCGCTGGCTGAATTCGGCATCAAAGCGATTATCGCAGAAAGCTTCGCCCCGATTTTTCGCGGCAATTGTGTACGCAACTTTATCCTGCCTATCACCTTACCGCGCGATTTGGTTGAAAGCCTTAGTGAAAAGCAGATCGCGATTGATCTCGATGCACAGACCTTGACCAGCGAAGGTGAAACGCATTCCTTCGATATCGAAAACGAAGCCAAGCAGATGTTGGCCCAGGGCCTTGATGCTATCGATCTTACTCTTACCCAGAAACCAGCCATCCATGAGTGGCTTGCTGCAGACACAGCCGAGCGGCCGTGGGTGTATTTGGAGCAATTCTGATGACTGAAATCCTCATATCCGAAGTTGGCCCTCGCGACGGGCTTCAATCGATTGACCGCGTAATGCCTCTGGAGGCAAAGAAACGCTGGATCGCTGCTGAAGCGGCAGCGGGCGTTAAAGAGATCGAGGTTGGCAGTTTTGTCCCCGCCAAACTGCTTCCGCAAATGGCGGATACCGCAGAACTGGTCACGTTCGCCAAGGGAATAGAAGGACTGAATGTGGTGACTTTGGTGCCCAATGCCAAAGGCGCTGAGTTCGCAGCCAAAGCGGGCGTGGATGGGATGAGCATACCGTTCTCCATGAGCGAGACGCATTCGATCAAAAATGTGCGCAAAGACCACCCTGCAATGCTCGCGGAAATCGCGGCTGCTGCGGCTATAGCAAAGGAACACGGCATTCATTTTGCTGTGGGCCTTTCGACGGCATTTGGATGCACAATGGAAGGCGCAGTGGCCGAAGATCAGGTTGTGCGTTTGGCCGAAAAAGCAGCAGAGGCAGGCGCACAGGAATTCAGCCTGTCTGACACAACAGGATATGCCGATCCGGCGCAGGTCCGCCGCCTGACTCGCAAAGTGAAAGCGGCAGTGGGCGATGACATGCTCACCACCCTGCATCTTCATAATACGCGCGGGCTTGGCCTGGCCAATGTGGTTGCGGGACTGGAAGAAGGGATCACCACTTTTGATGCGTCTTTGGGCGGGCTTGGCGGATGCCCGTTCGCTCCCGGTGCCAGCGGCAATCTAGTGACCGAAGACCTTGTGTTGATGCTCAATTCCATGGGGCTCAACACCGGGATTGATCTCGACAAATTGCTGCAAGTGCGCGCCATCGTTGAAGAAGCTCTGCCGGGTGAGCCGCTTTATGGCTTTACCCCTGATGCAGGCCCTATGAAGGATTACCCGCAAAGGATCGCCGCATGAGCGAGGCTGCTACCCAAGCTTCTGGTCCTCAACCACTCGCCGGGATCACCGTAGTTGAGTTCACGCACATGGTCATGGGGCCAACTGTGGGCCATATCCTTGCAGGGCTCGGCGCCAAAATTGTGCGAGTTGAAGCGATGGGCGGCGATAGAACGCGGCGCTTGCTGGGATCGGGATCGGGCTATTTCCCGATGTACAACCGGGGCAAACAATCGATCTGCCTCGATCTTAAATCCGATGAAGGGTTGAGCGTTGCCAAAGACTTAATCGACAAAGCTGACGTGCTGGTTGAAAACTTTCGCCCCGGCGCATTGAACCGATTGGGTCTCGATTATGAAAGCTGCGCTTCCCGCAATCCAGACCTCATCTATTGTTCGGAAAAAGGCTTTCTCCCCGGCCCTTATGAAAATCGCACAGCCCTTGATGAGGTCGCACAGATGATGGGAGGCCTTGCTTACATGACAGGTCAACCCGGAAAGCCAACCCGCGCAGGCGCAAGCGTAATCGATGTGACAGGCGGTATGTTTGGGGTAATCGGCATCTTGGCCGCGCTCGAACAGCGCCACCGAACAGGCGAAGGTCAAAAGGTGACCGCATCGCTGTTTGAAACCACCATATACCTCGTCGGGCAGCACATGGCGCAGTACGCCGTGACCGGAACGCCCGCCGCGCCGATGCCCGCCCGGGTTTCTGCATGGGCAGTTTACGACGTGTTTGAAACCAAGGATGAGCCGGTATTTATCGGGGTCGTCACAGACGCTTTGTGGGAGAAGTTCTGCAAGCTGTTCGGACTTGATGATCTTTGGGCAAATCAAGCCTGGCGCGAGAACAATGCGCGCGTGATGGCCCGCGATCAGATCATACCGCAAATCCGCGCGCTAATCGGCACGATGACGTCGGCGGAAGTGATTGCAAAGCTGGATGGCTCCGGCCTCCCGTTTGCTCCCATCGGCAAACCAGAGGATATGTTTGACGATCCGCACTTGGCACAAGGCGGGCTGGAGGATGTGACGCTTGATAATGGCACCAAGGTTCGTCTGCCCACCATACCGCTGGAAATGGATGGCAAGCGCATTGGATCGCCGCAAACTCTGCCTAAACCGGGCGAGGATGCACGCGCAGTGCTGGCGGCGCTGGGCTATGATACGGCACACATAGAAACACTGATTAAGAGCGGCGCTGTGGGGGAAAGCGAATGATGAAAAGAGCTATAGCTGCATTGATCGCCGCTGCCGGATTAAGCGGCTGCGTTGTTAATTACGATGCTGGTGAGACCGCAAGGTCAAATGCATCCTCTGACCCCATCGCTGCGGGCGTTGACGTCCCGCGAGACCGCCTGCCCACTGATGTGCGCCGCACCACGATTATCGTACGCGATATCGAAAAAAGCCTCGCTTTGTACCGCGATGTGATTGGTTTGGAAGTCAATTACGACACCAGAGTGACCACCTCAGGCGTTGCTTTACCCGCAGGCGAACCGGGAGCAACAGCGCGGCTCATCCTGCTCAATGCAAACGATCCGTGGGTCGGCTGGATTGGGCTGATGGAGTGGGAAAAACCGGCCATTCCCGCTGGCGATTATCCCACCCGGATGGGCCCTGGTGATGTCGTCATCATACTCAACACAGACGATGTCGAGGGACGCTGCGAAGCGGCCAAATCCGTGCCCGGTGTAACTTTCACCGCAGAGCCGCGTTTGCAGGTCTATCCGGGGCGCGATGGCGGGCCCGATATACGCGTGATGGGATGCAACTTCTTCGATCCCGATGGCATCCTGATTGAGCTTAATCAGATACTGGAGTGATATCAGGCCCATCGATCAAAAGGATCTGGCAATCGGCTAACCCCTCGCGCAGTTTCTTCACCTCGGCATATTCCGGGCTGTTGTAAAACGCGCGTGCGGCCGTTTTGTCCGGCCATTTTGAGATGACCATGCCCGCGCCCTCGCCAAAATCCCCTTCGAGCAATTCTGCACCTGGACCGCGCAGCAAATACTCTCCGCCGAACTTCCCGATCAGCTCTGCAGCTGCCGGGCCATACCCGGTAATAAAAGCTTCGCGGTTGTGAATGGCAGCTGTGACGATCATATAGGCAGGCATCGGGTATTCTCCGTTTAGAAGGGCTTCACCGCGCCAAGGAAGCACACAGAAGCGATCGTGATCCAGTATATGTAGGCGGCAATCCGGGCGAGGCCGATTTCGCTTTTCAGCGCAGCCTCTTGCGCGGCATCAGGCCCCATTGCGAGAATGCGAAAACGCTCTGTCCAACGGCGCATCACAAGCCTTAGAAACAGTCCAATGCAAAGAGCAAATGCGTAAAGAGCCATCTTCGCAGGATACCAATCGCTCCCCTCGCCCGACTGGATTGGTCCGGTACGGTTGAAAGCCATGAACGCGCAAATCAAAAGCGCGGCAATCAAAGGATATCGTAGCCATTCCTCAGCCCTTGTCACCGTAATGCCAATATCGGTTTCGCGCTTCAAAAAGGCTGTCCACGTCATCGCCAGCCAGACTGCAAAGAACAGCCACATCCACCACACGCCTGACCCTTCGAGCAGCGGGACAAAGCCATAAATCTTGCCCATGTGGAGACCAAGCGGCAGCAGCAGAACGATCCCAGTGCGCGCCAGAATGTCGATCCGGTAGGCGGTTTCCATATGCCGCTTGCGCTCTTCTAGTGAGAGCGCGGGATTGGTGACGTGGTAGCTTGTTTGAAAGACGCCCCATTCACCTCCGAGCCAATACACCATCGCAAGGATGTGCACCCAGCGCAGAATGCTGAGTTCGTGCAAATATAGAAACTCCATGATCCCTCCGCATCAAGCGCGGCGAAACCCCCATCCCGCTCGCACTTGGTAATTCAGCTTTATTCGCGCGCGAGTTTTTCGACGATCTCCATAATAGGTGGGTCTTCTGCCTCCATCGCCTCCACCTGTTGCTGGAACCCGCGCATGATCCTCGAAACATAAGCGCGCGTCGCGAGCCCGCGTTCTTCACCGGCTTCGCGGTCTGGCTTATAAGTTTCGATATCTTCTCGGCTGATGGTGCCTTTTGTCTCAAGCAAACGTTCAACCGTATCCTGTCGCTCACGCAGGGCGGAGACCTCGGCAGCGAGCGCGAACACAGTGGAATAAAGCCGGTCTAACGCTGGGTCTTCGAAGTATTCGGGACGCTTGCCTTTGGCACGCCGTCCAGACGCTGCAACCCAATCAAAATCATCATTCATGCGGCAGCCGCCTGCTCAGCTGGTTTCCAAGCACCATAAGCGTTCCAGATAGCTGCGCGGCCAAAGTCCTCTTCATCATCATCAGGTGATGGCGGGAAGATTTCAGGATCAACTACAGCGCGAACGCCCGCAACAAACTGAGCATCGCGCGGGAAGCCAGCCTTCGCCATGACCTCTTTCAAGTCCTGCCCATGCATGGCGGACCAGAAGGGTTCGTTATTGTTGAACGCGTCCCAGTCACGCATGAACTGTTCGAAAAGCGGCATTTCGTCTGAATATTGTGGCTGTTCGATATGCAGGATCAAACCTCCAGGAGCCAGAACGCGGTTCGCCTCTGATAAGATCTTCGGCATAGCCTTGGCAGAAAGTTCGTGAAGGAACATTGTCGTCTGGACCCAGTCGAACGAACCATCAGCCCAGCGCGACAAATCCTCACCCGACGCTTGGATGAACTTGATATTGGTCACACCCATGGCTGCCGCACGCGCAGCGCCGTATCGCAGGGACGCGGCCGCTGTATCGATCGCAATCACTTCTGCATCGGGATAGGCAAGCGCTATCGGCACAGCATTGTGCCCAACTGTACATCCAATATCGAGAATGCGCTTAGGCTGCCAATCGGGGCGCTCGTTCTTGGCCCACTCAACAACAGCGACACCGCCGCCGTCGTTCAACCCGCCCAGTGCGCCGCCTGTGGTGGCGAACAGCCCGACGTCGTAATTCGCACCGACCGTGACATCATCGTCCCGCTCTTGGCTGTGATAACCGCCAGGCTGACAATGGATGTCAACCGATGTCTGATAATGCGGCTGCTCCACTGACGGGTCAAGCTCGAGTATGCCAGAATGTTCATTGAATTGCTTGGCCATTGCATCAAGTTCATCCAGCTGACGCAACACGGCCTGTCTGCCATTATGTTGGCGCATCTCCATTGAATTGCGTTTCAAAGCGGACCAAATGCTGTGCCAATCATTCTGGTTCATTGCATCGCGAATTTCATAGCGATGCTGAGGATCACGTCCGTGCTCTGCACGAAACTGCGGTAACACTTGCTTTTCATAAGCGAGCTTGTTTCCCGCCCCTATTCCGCCAGAAAGAAAGCGATTGAAGTGCGTCAAGAAATTGAAACGCGCGGATTCATCGTGGTTGGTCCGCGGCATCATCGGATGGCGCGTCAACGCGGTGTACGGGGGAGGAAGATCGGAAGCCATATGTGTTTTTCTCGCCAGGTTTGGATAACGGCATCAAAGTTGTCCGGACAAATTTGCCTTTGCCGACCATTCTTGTCAATCACAAAGGCAGATCGGAGATGCCCGCTTGGCATAGTATACGTAACGGAATTGCGAATCGATCCCGCAACCACGTCGTGCGCGCAGACAAGGCGCTCTTCATTGAGCTTGTGGTGATGAACTGACTAGGGTCAGGATAGCAAGAGTGATGGTTGCGGGAGTGTTAAACAAAATGGTTGTTCCGAATGCGACATCGCGCAAGTCCACTATCCGGCTCTCACTAGGAGCACTCGTAATCCGCGGCACGGCCAAATCCGCGACTAAGCCCACAGGGAAAACAATCCAGATCCGCACCAAAAATGGCAGATCAGGGAACACCGCATTGACGATAAGGTTCAGTGCAACCGATCCAATCAGCGGGTCTTGGTCTGACCACAGATCTTTTGAAAGGGAAATGACAAGTTGTTTAGATCTCTGGGCCATGATTTGACCCGCCTCATCAGCAATCAAGGCTTTAACAGCTGAAGCGCCAGTGTAAGCGCCCAGATAAACTGCCAGCGCTTCTCAAAATCACACGCCATTATCGATTATGATAGCGCTATCAAAAAGACTGCCGCTGGTACAAGGTGAGACGCAGCCTGCGTTGCTAATCAAGATTGGCAATGACATAGACAGGCCAGAGATTTGCTATGACAACGACAAAAAATCCGCGCGCTAAAAACGGCGCCAGAAGAAGTAAGTTACCCAAAATGGAGACAGTGGCGCAAATGGCCAATGTTTCCATGATGACCGTGTCACGTGTGCTCAATGGCAAATCCAATGTGCACCCGAAAACGCGCAAAAGGGTCGAGGATACCATGAGGAAAATTGGGTACATGCCCAATTCTTCTGCGAGAAGCTTGGCCTCTTCCAAAAATCCCTTCATTGGCTTGCCCTATCTCAATCCTAGTTCTGGCTATTTGGGGCAATTGCTAATCGGGGCCCTTTCAGAAACGCGCAAGAAAGGGATGCATGTCCTTTTGGAGGCCTGCAGTGAAAATCCATCCGATTGGGCGGAAGAACTGGTTGCCTTCTGCAATCAGTCGCAGCTTAGTGGCCTCCTGTTACCGCCACCGTTGTGCGATGACCCCGCAGTGCTTGAAGCAGTTTCGCAGCTCAATTTGCGAAGTGTACGGGTCTCTCCCAGTCGCCACGAAGTCAGGTTCACATCAGTCAGGATTGATGAGTTCCAAGCCGCGTATGAGATGACTTGTACGCTGATTGCTAATGGTCACTCAGACATTGGCTTTCTCAAAGGCCCAGAAAATCAGGATGGCGCGATACAACGTTATGCCGGGTTTGAAAAAGCCATGACTGAAGCAGGACTTGCTATAAACCATCGCTGGATAAAGTCTGGCGACTTTTCGCCGGGCCCAGCGCGTGAAGTAGGCAAAGGTATCCTGTCCCTTGTGTCACGACCCACGGCAATCTTTGCGAGCAATGATGACATGGCTGCAGGGCTTTACACCGCAGCTCTTGAAACCGGGCTATCAATCCCGCAAGATCTATCCATAGTGGGCTTTGACGATCAGCCGATCGCCATTTCGCTTTGGCCCTCGCTGACGACTGTGAATCAGCCCATCATCGATATGGCCGCAAAGGCAGTCAGCATAATCGCCGCGCAGAGCGCAAACTCTCCGCAACCGCGCGACATTATTTTTCCTTTTGAGATCTTAATGCGGGATTCTTTAGCTAAGCCTCTGAAGACGCGGCAATCAAAGGCGTAGAAACAAAATTTCATGCACATGTCCGCTGCATGCTTTACAACTTGTCCGGACAAATTTAATCATCTCGAAAGCGTTAGGGATCTGAGCCAAAACTCGGCTCGACGTCCTATCTCGATTTTGGCGGAGAGCGATATTGACGGCAAGTGTTCATCCCGAGGCAAAGGAACCAAACGAATTTTCGAAGGGATGGACTGTCTTGCTTGCCGCGCTCATTGGCGTTGCTTGCGGTGCGTCACCTCTGCCATTCAACACTATCGGTTTCGTCATTGAGCCCATTGAGATGGAGCTTGGCTGGGCGCGCTGGCAAATCAGCGCCTCGGTTATGTTTTTTGGGATTACTGGCGCCATTCTAGCGCCCGTTTTCGGATGGATGGCGGATCAATATGGCGTCCGCAAAGTGGCTCTGCTGTCCATTTTCGGGTTTGGCATCACCTTCGCTGCCGTGGGCGCTACACCAGCGTCGGTTTATGGTTTTTGGGCCCTTTGGTTTCTGGTGGGATTGGTGGGCATTGGCTCCACCCCTGTGACTTTTAGTCGAGCCGTCAATCTTTGGTTCTTCAAAAATCGAGGCCTTGCCCTTGGCATCATGCTTGTGGGCACCAGCCTTGCAGCTTTGACCGTTCCGCGCCTAGCATTGTGGGCCATAAGCGAATTTGGTTGGCGCGGAATGTACCCTGTCGTGGCGCTCCTGCCGATATGCGTCGCGCTTCCCCTCGCATTCTTTTTGTTCCGCGAACCGACGAAAGAGGAAATGCCGCGCGCTATCAGAGAGGGCGGAAACTCTTCTGGTCTGACTTTAACCCAAGCAATCCGGACAACGCGTTTCTGGATAATCTTTGCTTCGATTGTGTGCGTCTCTCTTTCGTATGGAGGCGCGCACATTCACATGCCTGAAATCATCAAACAGCATGGAATGACCGTCGAACAAGGCGCATCCATAATGGGCATGATCGGCCTAGCCTTGCTGGCTGGCCGGATCATCACAGGAATGCTGCTAGATCGTTTTTGGGCACCATTGGTCTGCCTGCCAATCCTAACGATACCGGCTTTTGCGTGCTTCTTGTTAATGGGATCGTCGACTGATTTTTCCGTTATCTACATCGCTGCATTCATGCTTGGATTTGCCGCTGGCGCAGAAAGTGACCTTATTGCTTACTTGGCCAGTCGGTATTTCGGTATGAAGAAATACGGGACCATTTATGGGCTTTTGTACCTGCCTTTTGGGTTGTGTTCAGCGATATCGCCGGTCCTTTATGGATACGTCTACGACACCAATGGGAGCTACGACGCTGCGCTTTATGGTGCTATGTTCGGGTTTGTAGCAGGCGCGATCTTGTTGCTGTTTCTTGGGAAGTATCCCGATAGCTTTGAGGAAACGACCGAGCAGGCACCTCCCCTGGAAAGCCCCCCAGAGGCAGTCTGATCGCTTCTTACGGTCAGATTTGGGAGCGGCCGGATGGTCGATAGTCGCCCATGTCAGGTGACCGTCGCGCGTTCGTGAAACTCGGGTCTATCCCAGCTACGCGTTATGCAGACTTCGCGAAGGCGAGCGACCGCAGTGGCAATATCAGCGTAGCGCAGGTATAGCGGCGTCAGTCCCAGACGCAGCACATCAGGTGCGCGAAAGTCACCGATCACATCATGCTCTTTGAGAGCCTGTGTTATGGCATAGGCTTGCTCATGCGCGTAAGAGACGTGGCTCCCCGCAATCGCTCGGTCTGCAGGACTAGCGAGTGTGAAACCGAATTCCTCGCAAAGTGGCTCCATCAATTCGATCAGCAACTCAGACAGCGCAACAGACTTGGCGCGAACATCGCGCATATCGGCTCTACCAATCAGATCCACACCCTCTTCCAGTGCCACCAAGCCAAGCACTGATGGCGTCCCGCATAAGAAGCGTTCGATACCTTTGGCCGCATCGTATTGCTCTTCAAAAGCGAAGGGACGCGCATGGCCAAACCAGCCGGCAAGCACAGCATCGGCATGCTGGTGCTGCTCGGCAACGTAGATGTACGCGGGAGCTCCGGGACCGCCGTTTAAGAACTTGTATCCGCAGCCAATCGCGAAGTCAGTCTCAGCGCCACTTAAATCGATTTCAATCGCACCGGTGGAATGACTCAGATCCCAGATCACGAGCACGCCTTTGGCATGCGCCTGAGCGTTGATCGATGCCATATCCCGCATGGCGCCGCTCTTGTAATGAACATGCGTCAAAAGCAGCACAGCGATGTCTTCATCCAACCGGTCAAGCACCGCGTCAGAAGGCAAGGCAAGCGATTGAACAGTTCCTCCGCTAAGGCGCTCAAGGCCTTGCATCATGTAGTGATCAGTGGGGAAGTTCCCCTCTTCGGTAAGGATTATAGAGCGATCAGGTTGCAGCGAAAGCGCTGCGCCAAGAGCTTTGAAAATGTTCACCGATGTTGAATCGGCAGCGATCACTTCGCCCGGCTTTGCTCCCATAAGCGTCGCCAGCTTATCACCTATGCGGCGCGGTGAATTGACCCAATCAGCGCCTAGCCATGACGTAATCAACCCCTCGCCCCATTGCTGCGACACAGCATGTTGCATTGCAGCCGCTGTCGCTTTGGGCACAGCGCCAAGGGAATTGCCATCAAGATAGATCAACCCCTCACGCAACTGGAATTCTTTGCGAAACTCCCGCAGAGGATCATTCGCATCCAGCTTTGCAACCCGGTCCGCTATGCGTGTCATAGCGCAAGCTCCCGCAAAATGGCCCTGACGGGGCTGGCATCCGCACCCGCTATCGCTAAGGGCAATGCAATCAGCTCATACCGGCCAGGCGCAATGTCATCGAGCACCAATCCTTCAAGAATGCGCATATCGCCTGCGCGCACTTCGTGATGCGCGTCCATAGTCTTGGAGGATTCAGGATCAAGCGACGGTGCATCTGTCCCGATAAGTCGCACGCCTTGATCGCGCAGCCGCGCAATCACACCTGCATCAATGGCGGTAAAATCGGGATCCCACTCTTCATGCGGAAAGCGCTCATAGGTGCGGATTAAGACACGAGTAGCACCAGAAATCGTATCCCAATCAATGTCAGCTTCAAACACGCTAGCTCCAGCATGCCGCGCATCTACCACCGTGCAGGGGCCAATATAGGGATCAAGCGCGCATTGATCACTCGCAATACCATTCGCATCATAGTGCAGAGGAGCATCGCCATGCGTGCCCGTGTGCAAGGGAAGCGACAGCGCACCAATATTGACCGGACAATCCGGCCCAATCGAAACATTGCGCTGCACCTTAACCGGAGGTTCGCCCGGCCACATCGGAATACCTTCATGTATCCTTTGTGAGATATCCCAAATGCGTTGATCGGTCATGAGTAAGGGCACTCTGAATAATCGCCGCCTTCCTTGGGCGCATCCATCCGCGTGCGCATAGTCCAAAGCTCGGGGAAGAAATGCAAATCGAGCGCTTTTACCAGATACGCTATCCCGGACGATCCGCCCGTACCGTGCTTATGGCCAATAACACGCGAGACGGTTTTCATGTGCTTGAAGCGCCATTCCTGAAAGTAGTATTCGAGCGCAGTCACCTTTTCACCCAGACTGTAGAGCGCCCAATTTTGATCAGGGTCTTTGTAGATGGTCAGCCAAGCTTCCTCGACCGCGGCATGCGCTTTATAGGGCTGGGCAAAATCGCGATCCAACACGTCGGCCGGTATTGCATGCCCCCCACGCGCGAGCACTTTGAGCACTTCATCATAAAGCGAAGGCGCTGCCAAAGCTGCGGTCAGGCGTTCTGTCGCTTGTGCGTTTTCGCGATGGACCAAAATCAGATCGGCCCGCTTTAGACCCAGCACAAATTCCAGCTCGCGATACTGTTGAGACTGAAAACCTGAGGCTTTTCCAAGGAAACCGCGGAACGTCATGAAATCATGCGGGCTGAGTGTAGCCAGAACCTCCCAGGAATGGATCATATGACGCATAATGGTTGCAATTCGATCGAGTGTTTTGCCTGCCTTTTCCAACCGATCCTCACGCAGGTCGGCCATGGCCACACTCGTCTCGTGCAACATTAGCTTGATCCACAACTCCATCGTCTGGTGCATGATGATAAAAAGCATCTCATCAGGCTTGTCAGATACAGGCGTTTGGCTGCCCAGAAGCTGCTCAGTTTGCAGGTGGCGGCTGTAGGTGAAGCCGCGATCCCATTGAATCTTTTCGCCTTGAATGGTCGCCTCGAACGTTTCGACGCCATCCTCTACGCGCCGACGGATCGTTGAACCATCCGTTGGGGCGGACTTTGGATCGTTATTGCTCATGCGGGATAAATCGGGAAGTTGACGTCGCTAGGGTTGGTTTCACCCGCTGGAATTATGGTCGATCCGTCCATGAACTCGTAAATCTCCTTGAGACTGGTAGTCTCCATTTTCTCCAGCAGAGCAGCGAAATTTTCAATCACGAAATATATCGGCTGGAAACTATCGAACGGGTAATCAGAGCGCATCATGCGCGGAAGATTAAGTTTCAATCGATGCGCTTGTGCATTGGTAACGGCATGAACAGTTTCGGCAAAGCTAGAAAGTAAGCCTGCGCCATGCGCGCGTACGCTGTCCGCTTCTTACATCAAACCAAACTCGACCATGTGCAGATAGAGACGGCCCAGCAGATCAGACACTCCAAGCTTTTCCGCGCGCAATCCTGTACGGCCATAGGCAGCCATAAAGTCCCCGAAAGTCCGGTCGACGAACAGAAGAGAAACACGCCAGAACAGATTATTGAGATGCTGTGAGAAGCCGAGCTTCGTTTATCTCAAGAGAAGGTCGGTTCGATCAGCCGATCGCTGGGTCTGGCGGGTCGTTGGCCAGCATCGACCTCCCGATCACACCCGCAGTGACAACGGGGCTGAGTTTACAGCCTACCTTGTGGACGACTGGCTCGGCAGGATCGACGTGAAGACGCTCCACATCGAGCCAGGATCACCGTGGGAGAGCGCTTACAGCGAAATCCTCTATACACTCGAAGAAACGGCCAATCTGATCGAGCGCTCGCGCATCCACTACAACACCGTCAGGCCGCATGCATCGCTCGGATACCGACCCCTGGCACCACAAACGCCGGAACTCTACCTTAATCGGTGGACCACCCTAATGGGGGCAGGCCAGAAAGTCTGCGCTTCAAAAATTCTGAAAAGTGAACTCAATTTCCCGTGGTAACCGGCATTTTCCCACAACTGCTCCCACTCATCAAATCTTACAGGATGGCAAAGTAAAAATCAGGGACAGATCTGCTTACGGCAGCTTAGCAGGCTTGGTCAGTTTCTCGCCTCCCATCGAAATCGGAACAGTGGGAAGACTGACGCGCGTCCCATCCGGCAACACCACCTCTTCTAAGCCACCCGCCCTCAAATGCGGGTCCTCAAACAAATCCTCAGGCCGGGCAATCGGGGCAAAGGGCATGCCCGTGCCTTCAAGCTTGGCGATCACTTCTTCGCGTGTCATCTCGCCAATGATAGCCCGAATTCGCGGAATGATCGTCTCGCGCGCCGCCACGCGCGCGTTGTTCTCGCGCAGTGCCTCGTCTGCCCATAAGTCATCGAGCGCAAACAGCTTGCAGAACTTCTCCCACAGGCTGTCGGTGACAACGCCAATAAAGACAGGCTCATCGCGGGTCTGGAACACGTCATACACCGCCCAGGCGGAGATGCGCGCAGGCATGGGCGCGGCCGCTTTCCCCGTGACCGCTTTCTGTGCCATGTGCTGGCCGACCATGTAGGCGGTGGTTTCATAGAGCGAGGCGGCGACCTCTTGGCCCATGCCGGTGCGATGGCGTTCTTCAACCGCGGACAGGATTGCGATCACCCCGAACATCCCGCCCGCCACATCAATGACGCTCGCGCCCGCGCGCAAGGGTTGTCCTGGAGGCCCGGTCATATAAGCAAGCCCGCCCATCATCTGCGCGACCTCATCCAATGCTGTGCGGTCTTCATAAGGTCCGGCCAAGAACCCCTTCAAAGAGCAATAGATCAGCCGCTCATTGACTTTGCTCAAATCCGCATAGCCAAGACTCAAGCGCTCCATTGCGCCGGGGCGGAAGTTCTCGATCAATATGTCCGCATCGCTGGCAAGCGCGAGCGCCTTGGCTTTGCCTTCGGCGCTTTTGAGGTCGAGCTCAATCGCGCTTTTGTGGCGATTGTACATCGGGAAATAGCCTGCGCCAGAGCCCACCAGACGTCTTGTCCGGTCGCCGCCTTTGGGTTCTACTCGCAGCACATCAGCACCAAGCGAGGCAAGGATGCCGCCCGCCGCTGGACCCATGACCATATGGGTGAACTCGACCACTTTCAGGCCTGCTAGAGGTGCGGGGGTGCTCATACGCTTAGCCTTTCTGAATAGTCCTTCATCACGCCTGCATCGGGCGTGAATCCATAGAGTGGCTCCTTAGGCAGAGCCTCTTGCACAATCGCGCGCACACCCATCAGCTTCTCCAAGTCAATCCCTGTCTTCAGACCCATGGAATTGAGCATCAACACCAAATCTTCGGTCACGATATTGCCGCTGGCTCCAGGCGCGAACGGGCATCCTCCAAGCCCGCCCAAAGAGGCGTCAAAGGTGGTGATCCCCTCCTCAAGCCCTGCGACTACATTGGCGAGCCCCAGCCCGCGCGTGTTGTGGAGGTGGAGCGTGGTGAGCTTATCCTCCCCCACCCGTGCCTTCACCGCGCGCACCAGACGGCGCACCTGTGCAGGGTCGGCATAGCCCGTCGTGTCCGACAAGCTCAGCTCCTCAGCCCCCGCCTCGCACGCGGCTACTGCCAGGCGTTCAACCGTCGCTTGCGGAACCGCGCCTTCCAATGTGCAGCCAAAGGCTGTGGAGAGCCCAACTGCAAAACTCATCCCGGCCCCGCGGGCGATCTGAGCGCATGAACCAATCTCGTCGATCATCGCTGCGTGGTCTTTGCGCACGTTCTTGATCGAGTGGGTTTCGGACATAGAGAATGGGATCGAGATTGCATGCGCGCCCGCCTCAGCCGCAGCCTCAGCGCCGCGAGCATTGGGGACAAGCGCGACCACATTGAGGCCCTCGATCCCTCCCGCAAACGCAACCACCTCAGCGGTATCTGCCATTTGCGGCAAGAGCTTTGGCGGCACGAAGCTGCCCACTTCAATCTCGCGCACGCCGGCTGCTGCCTCGGCGGCAATCCAGCGTTTCTTTGCCTCGGTTGGCATGATGGCACCGGCGCTTTGCAAGCCATCGCGCGGGCCAACTTCGGAAATGAGGATATCGCTCATGCGCTTATCCCTTCGTGTATCCATGCACGCCGCAACCAGTCGGTGCGCAGCCAATCGGCAATTGCCGCGCCTTGGGTCAGCGTTAGATCAATCGCATCGAGACCCTCGGCCAACATGCGCTTGGCCTCCGCCTCGATTGTAAATGCGTAGGTGTGGCCGCCGCCGCTTACCGTTTGAGCGGCCAGATCAAGCATGACCTCTTGGCCCGCAAGTCCCCCCAAGGCGTCGCCTGTTTCCCCAGCCGCCGCCACGCGGTGCATGGACCAGATTTTCTCAAACAGAGTGTGCGGCATATCTCAAGCACCTAAATCGGCCCTCAAAGGCGTGCGATGCGCCGCGCTCATTTATCCGATTGGCGGATACTTGGCCGGGCACAGATCAGGCAGGGCACAGATCAGGCAGGGCACGCAGGGTTTTCTCGCCTGCCGTGTCACTCAATCCAAGCACAAAGAGGCGCGACAATCCCACTACAGTCGGAACCAAAATGGTGAGTGAGGACAAGACCGCGCCTCAGATATTTGGGGCGGTCATGGCGAACCCCGAGCGCAAGAAGTTTGGCTTTGGCAAGAAACTCGCGATTGTGAATGTCTTTGTGGAGCGGGCCTATACAAGGCTTGATCTGTTTAAGACCGCTTATGGAACCGATCCCAAACAAATCGACTATTTTAATGAGATCAGTCAGCTGGCTTGGGTGGCAACAGGCGAAGGGATTGTGCGCGAATGGCCAGCGCGCGGCTAACCCTGGCCGCCCTATCGCAATGTCAGATCAAAAGTCGCTGAACAGGCGGCCAAAGCCTTCGAACTGGTCGGTGATCCCAGCCCCGCGCAAAGCCTGCCAGTAGGTCGAGGTGTTGATCGCCACCACGGGCTTATCAAGCCAAAGCTCTGCTGCTGCGGCCAAGCGCACCATCGACAAATTCGTGCCCACTTGCACGATCGCATCCACATCCGGACCATCAAGCCGCCACAGCTGATCGCGCAAATATTCCTCGCGCACATGCGCAATTGCAGTCCATGATGGGCATTTGAGACAGATATCGCGCACCACCTCAATCCCGTGGTCCTCAAGGAAACGGCGCACCTGCGCATTGGCGACAGGGTAATAGGGCGAGAGGAACGCCACGCGCTTGACACCGCCGTAAGCGTTGAACGCGCTGATAAGCGATTCCGACCCGCATGAGAGCGATAGCCCGGCAATATCCTCCACACTCTTGCGGAATTTAACAGCCCCTTCTTTGCCGCCCCAAAACGTCACCGCGGACATGCCCATGGAGAGGTAATCTGGCTTGGAGCTCAAGACCGAGCGCACCGCGTCAAGGACATTGTTCGCGATCTGGATCGTGCCTTCGCGAAAGCTCTCATTCGAGATCGCATTGGCGTCTTCAACGATGATCCGACTGTAGTGATTGGTGACACCTGCCGGCTTCATCGCTTCAAAATCGGGCTGAACAATCGTGTTGGTCGATGGGCCAATCACTCCGATTTTCAGCCGCGGTGCTAGCGCATCGCGCGCGCCTAGCATGCGTTCAAGGATTTCAGGCGGATTGGGCCCGCCGTCATCCTTGCGGCTGTCTGTGGGGACATGCGCATCAAGCATTGCGTCTTGGCTCATGCAGCAGCCTGCCTTGCGTGGGCTTCTTCCTCGGCTTCAGCGGCGCGGACGGAGGCGATCATCGACTGGCGCATCAAATATTCATGGCGCGCCTCTTGATCGTCGAGAAGACGCTGCATTTCCTTCTTGCGAAGATCATGCTCGCTCTCGCTGCCGACCCTCATGTAGGCGAGATTGGCCTTGGTTTGAGCCTGCACAAATTCATGCGTCTGACGCCTGCGTGCCTCATCAAACCGGTCAAGCAGAACCTCGGGATCAGCACCATCCTTGAGTATCGACACCAGCTTCGGGCAAAGGTTGAAAGCATCGTGAATGCCAGAGTTCATGCCAAAGCCGCCCAGCGGATTGTTGAGGTGGGCCGCATCGCCAATGATGCAAGTGCGGCCAATGCGCATGGATTGCGCCACGCGTTGGTGCACCGAATAGATCGTGCGGTGCTGGGTTTCGACCTCAGGCTTACCGATAAGGCGCTGGAACACGTCTTCTTTCTTCGCATCAGAGAGAAGATCTTCAGTGCTTTGATCCTCGCTCGCGGGAACCAGAACCCGCCACAAGGATGGCACGCGCAAGAGCACCGTCCATTCATCAGGATCAGACACGTAATTGACGTAAGCCAAATTTTCGAAATGCTCTTCGAGTGGCTCCGTGGTGGTGAGGCAAAGGAATTTCTCTGGCAGCGTAAAGCCGTCGAACTCAACGCCTAAGAGCTTGCGTACAACGCTGTTCGCGCCGTCCGCTCCGATGAGGTAATCCGCCTCAACTTTCTGGACCGCAATAGGGCCTTCGAGATTGATTGAAATGCCGTTCTCATGCTCTTTAAATCCAAGCATCCGGTGGTTGAACAAGACCTCAGCATTGTCGGTCTGCTCAAGCTTGGCAGCGAGCATCCGGGCCAAGTGATATTGCTCACATTGGATGCGGAAAGGGAAGTTGGTTTCCCCCTCAAGCTCGCCAAAGTCGAAGGAGAAAACCTGACCTGACTGCCGCTCACGCCAGTGATAAACAGGCGACTTCAATCCCTTGTCGATCAAAGGCTGAGCAAGGCCCAGCGTGTCCAGCATCTCTAAGGTTGGCGGGTGAAAGGTCGAAGCGCGCAAATCTTGCGCACAATTGGGCCCTTGCTCGGCGAGCACAACATCAATGCCGTGCTGCGCAAGGTAGTAAGCTGCGATGCAACCCACAGGGCCTGCACCAATAATTGCAACATTGGTCTTTAGCATTTTTGATCCCTAATGCTGGCCCGCGTTTCGGGGGCGGGCGGAAACTGTGAGACCGTAATGAATGTAATCGCACGGCAAATCGAGCGGTGCAAATAGACAATTCGCCTGATGAAAAACGCAAGTTGGCGCTCGCGCCCTTACTCTCCCATCCCAAGCTTGGGCAGATCGAGCGGTTCTTGCGGGATTAGCGTGCTCTTTTCCTCGGAGAAGAGCTCAATCGAGCCGGGCAGACCATCACGGCCAATTCCCGATTGCTTGTACCCACCAAAGGGTGCGCGAAGATCTCTTGCCATGGGTGTGTTGACCCAGATCGTGCCTGCGCGAAGTTCGCGGCGTGCGCGCATGATCGCGGGCATATCATCGGCCCAAATGTAAGCGGCAAGGCCAAAGTCAGACTGGTTCGCCCGAGCAATCGCATCATCCAAACCGCTGACCCGCTGGATCATCGCGAAAGGTCCGAAGAGCTCCTGCTGACAAAGGTCGGCCATATTGTCGCCAGCCTCAACCAGAGTGGGCGCAAAGTAGTACCCTTTGTCATAGCCTTCGGCTGCTTTGGCTCCGGTCAGCACATTATACTCATCGTCTTCTTGCGCTTGCGCTCCAAAGGCAAGGAGCCGATCATAGTGGGCTTTGAAAGCCATCGGCCCGATTTCAGTGCTCGAATCAAATGGATCACCAATTTTAAGGTTTGCTGCGCGTGCGGTGAATTTGGCGATAAATTCATCCGCTACGCTCTCGTCCACAAGGATGCGCGAGCCTGCCAGACACTGTTCGCCATTGCCTGCAAAAATGCCCATCAAGGAGCCGTCAATCGCGCGCTCCATATCGGCAGAGGCGTGGATGATATTGCCCGATTTGCCGCCAAGCTCCAGCCCGACCTTTTTGAGCGAGCCTGCCGCATCGGCCATGATCCGTTTGCCCGTTTCCGTGCCGCCGATAAAGCCAACAACGTCAATGTCAGGATGTTGCACCAGAGCACGGCCGATGCCAGCACCAGGGCCGCAAGCGATCTGAACGACGCCCTCGGGAACGCCAGCCTCTTCGATCAGCTCTGCCATGCGAAGGACCGAAAGCGGCGCGTATTCCGATGGTTTCACAATGACCGAATTGCCCATGCCAATCGCGGCTGCCAGCTTCATGGAGGACAGCACCAGCGGCGCATTCCAAGGCGCGATCAAAAGCGCGGTGCCCACAGGTTCACGCGTCACCACTGATAGGTAGCGGCCCGTTTGCTCATAAGCTTCGCCTGCGAGCCCGGTCATAATATCGGCGAAAAAGGTAAAGTTCTCCGCCGCACGCGGAATGTGCATGAAGTTGGCCTGGCTCAAGGGGAGCGATGTCTCAACCGTTTGCAGCAGTGCCAGTTCTTCAGCGTGCGCAAGAATGGTGGCGGTTACATTGCGCATAATCGCGCTGCGCTGAGCCGATGTCATCTTGCGCCATGGCCCGTTCTCAAAAGCGTCCTTCGCGCGCGCTGCAAGAGCGCCTGCTTCGGCCTCGTTCGTGTGCGGCACAAAGGCGAAAGGCTCCTCAGTGCCTGCATAGATTAAAGTCTGCCCCTGTCCGCTCGCCTGCGCGGCAGGGACCGCGGGCGCTGGCAGGGTTACGGTTGCATCAATGGCGGGCGAAGGAATTTTGATTGAGTTGGTCATAGCAAAGAGCCTTGCGATAGGCACGAATAAGGCACCAATGGCACAGCCCTTTTTATCCGCAAGACGAATATTGCAAGCAACTATTCAGCCTCAACATTGGCCCCGATAGTGCTCGCCAAGCTTTGCAAGGGCGCAAGATATCTGCCCACCGCATCCTCCATCGAATGCGCCTTGTTAAAAAACACAAGGGTGATGCAAGCGCGCAAAGCGCCACTCTCGATTACGGGCACAGCAAAGGCAGAGGTGCGCCCTGGCGTCGCATTGTGCTGTGTCCGAGCGTATTCGGCATAGCCCTGAGATTGGATCTGGGTGAGCAAATCGCTGCCCGTCATCAGTTCAAGGCTCATCGCGCTACGCTCTGTTGCGCGGGTTTTGAACCCGTCCAAGACCGTATCGCGCTCCTCATCGCTGCAAAACGCCATATGGGCTCTGCCAGAGGCGCTTTCGAGCAAAGGCAACGTGTAACCGGGATGGTAGTTGGTGAAGGTCTGACTGGTAAGCTGGTGGGTCGAATGTTTGATCATCATTCGATTTCCCACCCGCACTGACAGCGTCACGGGCCACAGATACTGCGCGGTGAAATCCTGCATCGGCCCGCTTGCCGCCTTCAAGAGCTGATCATCCTCCTGAAATCCAAAGCTGAGCGCTTTGACCTGTTCGGTAGCGCGGTAGCGTTTGCGGAAAGGCTCTTGCTCAATCATCCCTTCGCTGATCAGCGTTTGGACAATCCGAAAAGTGGTGGGATAGGGCAAATCGGTTGCCCTGGAAATCTCGGTAAGCGTAGGAGAATCGAGCCGATTGATCGTCTTCAAAATCGAGAGAGCGCGGGTGATCGCGCGGATCGGTTGGTCTTTTTCCATAACCGCGCTCTAACAGGCCGTGTTCGCCTGTCGAGAACTCGCGGGTATATTTGTTCACCAAGCGAATACTTGTCCGCCCTATCTGGCCTCGCCCTGTGGCTTTGGTCAGCACGGAAACGAATCCCTCCTAAACGAGTTTCAAGTCCCATGTTCACTTATGACTATTCCGCCCTTCCCGATCGCGGCCAACTCACATGGCCCGACGGCAAAAAGGTCGCGCTGATCTTCACCTTCAATCTGGAAACATGGGACCTGACGAAGGACACCGATCAACCCTATTACGCGGGCGGCCCGGCGCTTCTGCCCAATGCGCTGGCGGGGCGCATTCCTGATTATCCCAACTATTCTTGGCGCGAATATGGCCAGCGTGTTGGAATTTTCCGCCTGTTCGATTTGTTCGATGAGCTGGGCGCGAAAGCCAGCTGCACCACCAACGCCGTGACGTTTGAGCGGCGCCAAGCGATGACCGATGCCTGCCTTGAGCGTGGTTGGGAACTGCTTGCGCACAATTACGAACAAGGCGAGCTGCTCACCGATTTTCACGATGATCCCGCAGCCGAGCGCGATATCATCCTGCGCTCGATTGAGATGTATGAGAAATATGTCGGAAAACGGCCGGTGGGGTGGCTGTCTTCCTCCTTGCGCGGCACCTTGAACACGCCTTCGATCCTGGCTGGCGAAGGCTTTAAATTTTACTGCGACATTATGAATGACGATCAGCCCTATATGATCCGCACCGATAACGGGCCGCTTGTGGCAACGCCTTATTCCAATGTCATCAACGACTTCACCATCGTCACCCGCAACAATCGCACGACCGACCAATATCGCGACATTTTGATTGAAGAGCTCAAAGTCCTCCACGCAGAAGGCGCAAGCCAAGCGCGAATTATGAATGTTGGGCTTCATCCGCATGTGACGGGCCGCGCGCATATGATCCGGGCGATCCGCGAGTTTATCGAATATGCCCACACGCTAGACGGCGTGTGGTGGGCAACGCGCGAGGAAATCGCAGATTTTTACGTCACTCAGGCCGAGACCCATATCCCCGGCCAAACGAAGTCCAGCCAGTCCAAGGGAGCTTAATGCGATGAGCCAAGAGTTCGGTTTCAAACCCAACCATGATGAAAGCGCGCGCCAAGCCTTTGTCGGTGCGTTCAAGGGCTATGTGAACTTCAAGGTCGAAGGCGCGCTCGAACAGGTGTTCGAGGCTAAGGTCTCAGATCACACAGCGGCGGGTGGTGAGGCGCCCAGCGACCTTGCCAGCGCCGAGCCGATCATTGCCGATCACCCGCTTTACAAATTGTGGGGTTCGCTCACCTTCCACTCGCAAAATTTGATGTGGCAATCGGTTCAGGACACAAGCACCCGCACTATTGACGCGCAGATTGATGCCTTTCGGTCCTTGCGCGATGGTAGAGGCAAGGGCGGCGATTTGTCGCTTTCAGACGAATTGCTGGTCAAAGCCCCCATCGCCACAACCGAAATCCACCGCCAGCCTGGCGGCTATTGGCGCGAACTTCGCGAGGACGATATTGAGGCAGCGCTCAACTATTCGGGCACAGTTGACCTTTATCGCAACGCCAAAGGCATGGGCACAGGCGGCAAAACCGGCTCGGACACCATCGGCCAATTTGTGTGCGATGTGGCGCAGAAATATGCGCCTGAGCTTCAACCTCAGACAATTCTCGATATGGGCTGCGGCACGGGTGAGCAGACGCTCGCGTACAAACGCCGCTTTCCCAGTGCAAAAGTCACGGGCGTGGATGTCGCGCGACCCTTTGTGCGTTTTGCCCATGCTTATGCGGAAAGTTCCGGTGTCACTGCCGATTTTGCAGAGCGCGATGCGGCAGCGACAGGTTACGAAGACGAAAGCTTCGACCTTATCGTCTCGATCATCATGTTTCATGAGACAACCAAAGCTCAGGTGCGCGATATTATGCGCGAATGCTGGCGTTTGGTGAAACCGGGCGGGCTCGTGCTGCACCTTGATGTGCCTTATCAGTCACACCGTATGCCATTGATCAAACAAGTCACCAACCATTGGCAAGTGCGCCACAATGGTGAGCCGTTTTGGACAGGTTTTTCCGGTCTCGACATGCGCGAAGAGGCGATCGCAGCGGGTTTTGATCCAGAGAGTGCCTTTGCCAATTATGAGGCAGCAGGACCGGCCGTCTACCACTTCTTTGGCGGGAGAAAGCCAGCATGAGCGGTGCAAATGAATTACTTACTGGCCCCAAGCCGGGCGAGCGTCATACGACCTTCCTCGATGACCCGATGCAGGACCACCTGCTGCGCGCGGTGATCACCCTTGCACAAGAGCTGTCCGTTGCGCGTGAACGCAATCGTTCGCTCGAACAAATCCTGGTCTCAAAGGGGTTTTTGTCATCGCAGGAGCTCGATAATTACAAGCCAGATGTGGCTGACAATCAAGCCCGCGCCGCCCAGCGCAACACACTTGTTGCAAAGCTTCTCGACCCGATCATGGGCGCGGCCGCGACCCAAAAGTAACACTGCACCTGCAACATTGTATCCGTCTGGCGAATACAGTGTTGCAGTTTAATTGCGGCCAGATTGCGATTTTTTCAAACAGCGCCCGCAGAGGGGATCGTCAAGTTCAACGTCCAGTTAGGGGAATACACAGTGAAATCCTGCCTTCTACTTGCAAGCGCTCTGACCAGCGTTTCGCTACTCGCCAGCCAGGCGCAGGCACAGCAAACAGCCTCCGCAGAAACCTCTGCTGAAGAGTCGTCGAACACGATCATCGTGACCGCCCGTCGCCGCGCCGAATCGGTGCAGGACGTGCCGATTGCAATTGAAGCCTTGAACGCCGAGCAAATCGAAGCGCGCGGCATCTCTAATGCTGAAGACATCGCCAAATACACCCCTGGCCTCGTGTTCGACAAAGGCATCAGCCTGCAGGACACGCGCCCGGTCATTCGCGGCCTTCCCGCCACGCGTGGTCGCCCGCCCGTCGGCATTCTGCTCGACGGTATCGACATCTCGACCGAATCGCTCGGCAACGCGGGCGGTGGTTCGCTTCTCAACAGCCGACTTCTCGACCTTGAGCGCATCGAAGTCGTCAAAGGTCCGCAATCCGCGCTTTATGGCCGTGCAGCCTTTGCTGGCGCGATCAACTATGTGACGAAGCGCCCTTCCAACGAGTTTGAAGGCGAAGTCCGCGCATCCTATGCCAGCTTCAACACCTACGACCTAGGCGCATCGCTTTCCGCGCCGATCAGCGAGGTGTTTGCCGTGCGCGTCAACGCCGTTCACGCTGAAAGCGATGGCGATTATGACAACCCAGTCAGCGGCCAGGACCTCAACGCATACAAGAACACAGGCGGCAGCCTTGGCCTTTCAATCGACGCGTCTGATTTCGAAGCCTATTTCCGCATGTCCTACACTGAGTTTGAATACTCGCAGGCAGCGATCCAAAGCTTATCGGGTTTTGTTCCCGGCAATGTCTCGCGCCCCGGCCCCGACACGCCTGAAGGCCAAGCGGTGGCAGCAGGTGTTGCAGGCGGCGCTTTGACCAGCCCATTTGGCCCCGTGCTCCCTTCCAATGTGCCCCCACGCGGCACTTTGAACTTTACCGGAGTAACGGGCCTATCGGTTGATCCGCGAACTGGCCAAGACTTTCCTGGCTCAGACGGTGACACCTTCACCGCCACGCTCAACCTTACAGCGGACCTCGGCCCGTTCGAGGCCGTCTATAATGGCGGTTATATCAAACAGAACGACCGCCTGATCTACGATGGCGACTTCTTCGGCCTGCCTGATGCAACCTTTTTTGATGGCACAGCAGAGCCGCTTAATCTCTTCGACTACGTGGACTTTGACGCCTCAACTGAGATTATCAGCAACGAAGTGCGCTTCCAGAACCTTTCATCTGGTCCCCTTCGCTGGGCTGTGGGCGGCCTTCACTGGTATTCCGACAACCAGATGGGAAGTCGTTCGGTCCGAACCATCGCAGGCTTTCCACTTGGCGGCACGCCGCCTGTGGCTGGTTTTTCCGGCAATTCGCTGTTCATCGCATCGGTTGACAATGTGCCCGCATCGCCCTTTGCCCGCACGATCGACAGTTTATCGGTCTATGGCCTGATCGAATACGACATAACCGATGCTCTCACCGTCAGCGCAGAGGCGCGCTACATCGACGAAAAGACGAAAGTAACCCGCTCGGACTTTGTCCAGGCCGCTTTCGCTCCAATAGCGCCGGGTTTCACTAACCCATTGCAGCGTGATGAAATCTCGGATGATGACATCGTGCCGCGCTTTGCGATCAATTGGACGCCGTCTGATGATCTTTTGGTTTATGCCTCAGCTGCAAAAGGCTTCAAGCCTGCTGGGATCAGTGAGCTCGATTTCGCCTCAGACCTAACTGACAGCCGCTTCTTGGCAGAGACGGTGTGGAACTATGAGATCGGCGCCAAATCGACGCTGGCAGGTGGTCAGATCATCCTGAACGGTGCGCTCTTCTACATGGACTGGACCGACCGTCAGGTGACGCAATTGCTCGAGGATGCGGCTGCTCCCCAAGGCTTCCGTGCCTCAGTGCAGAACGCATCGGCGGCAGAAGTGTATGGTTTGGACCTCAGCTTTGTGCTGCGTCCTGACTTTGCACCGGGCCTCACATGGGACTTCGGTTACACCTATCTCGACACCGAGTTTTCTGATTTTACGATCCTCTCCACAAGCGCCTTCGTGGTAACTGAGGCAGCCAATTGTACGGTTGTCCAATTGGCAGGATCGCCGGTGTGCTCTGTGACTTTTGATGGCAATCGCTTGGAACGCGCGCCTAAGCATCAGTTCAATACGAACCTTGATTACCGCGTGGACATCACCGCTTCCGCCGAGCTTATCCTGGGTGTGTCGGCGCAATATCAAGGTTCGCGTTTCTTGACGCAGGCCAATCGTCTGGAGTTGCCCTCTTACTTCAATGTCGATGCCCAAATCGGCGTTCAGTTCGACAATTTGCTGGTTCAAGGCTTTGTGACCAATCTGACGAAGGAAGACGCGATCCGTTCGGGTCAAAACAACTTTGACTTGTCCACTTTCGGGCGTTCGGTGAACCTTTATGCGCCGCCACGCCGCGCTTTTGGCGTGAGGACCCGCTTCAGTTTTTAAGCGTTAGTAGCAATTAGAAGGGCGGGCCTTTCGGGTCCGCCTTTTTTCTTTGACCGCCCTTGTTAGACACTCTCCAGGAAACACTCATGACCGACATCACTGCGATCAAATCAGAGCTCAGAGCCGCTATTGACGCGAGCAAGCCTGATGGCACATATGATGATGAAACCTTTGATAAAATCCACGCGCTTATCAATGAGCTGGTTCCACTGACCCCAACCCCGCGCCCTTTGGATGCGCAAGAGTTTGTGCAATCACCGTGGGGTTCAGGCTTTGCTCAGTTCGGGCCCAAACACACGGCGGGTAAGCCCATTCAGCACGAGACGACCATGGCCCTGCAAAGCTTTGGCCAGTTTCCCAAAGTCCCCATCAAAGTCCACGACATCGACCAAGAAATCCGGGTTGAGGGCAATCACTACAACAATGTCACCGATGTCTCGACGCCTGATGGGAAGCATCACGCGACCTTGATCGTGTGGGGCCGCTATTCGATCCCGGAGGACAATCCGGTGCGTTATTCTGTTGATTTCTATGCCATTGAACTGCGCGCGCCTAAAGGCGTGTCCGATGAAGAATTGCGCGCGCAATTCGGCCTTGAAGAAGGATTCGAATTGCGCCGCGAAATGAAGCCTCCCAAGCTTCATTCGGACGTGGTCTATTGCGACGACGATATGCGCATCAACTTTGGTAGCATGGGTGGGGTCTATGTCATGCGCCGCCTTGATACGCCCGGTAAATCGGTGAGCTTTGCGTGAATGAGGCTATAGCAGCGCGGACGCCTGAACGTACAGGGCTGGTCTCGCAGATCATCTGGGCCTCTGGCTCTTTTGCGACCGGCGCATTGTTCAACGCTATGGCGCTTTTTGCGCTGTTTTATATGACGACCTTTTTGGGCGTCGCGCCTGCGATTGCGGGAACGATCATTCTGGTTGCGCGCATTTACGATGGCATCATTGATCCGCTGATTGGCGCTGTAAGCGACCGCACGCAGCACCGTTGGGGGCCGCGCCGGATTTATCTGCTGATCGGCGCGATTGCGCTGGGCGGGACCTTCGCGCTTTACTTCAATCTGGCTGGGCTCGGCCTTGCAAGTGACGGGGCGGTTTCGCCCATTATCATTGCTCTCGTGCTGATGCTCTATTCGACCGCCTATTCGGTCTTTTCGATCCCCTATCTAGCTATGCCGCCTGAAATTGAACCCGATTACGATGGCCGCACAAGGCTTATGAGTTTTCGGGTGTTTTTCCTCCTCGCGGGCGTCACAGCAGGCTCTGCCGGAGCTCCGGCGCTGGTGCAAATCAGCGGGGGCGAACAGGCCGGTTATGAGACGATGGGGCTTATCCTTGGCCTAGCCGCTATGGTGATGTGCCTGATCGTTTTCTTCGGCGCGGCCCGTTTGCCCAAACCTGAAGTGCGCGTGTCGGATGAGAGTATTGACACTGCGGCTTTGCTCGCAAGCCCCTTTGTTGATGCAGCCCGTGTGCTGGTCAATATGCCCTTCCGTCTGCTGACGCTGGTGAAGCTGTGCCAATTGGCGGTGCTCGCGACGGTCCTTGCCAGCACGCCTTACTTTTTCGGCTTTGTTCTCAAGCTGGGTCAGGCTGAGATCGGGCAATACTTCCTTGTCTTTAGTCTTTCTGGCATTCTCTCGATCCCCGCCTATCGCTGGATTATCGCGAAGGTGGGCAAGCGCGAGGCGTATCTGGGCCTCATCGTGCTCTACGGATTAGGGCTTGCATCATGGGTTTTGTGGTCGCCAAGCGAAGCAGAGTGGCTGCGCTATGCGCGCGCTGTCTTCATCGGCTCGTGCTCCACGGGAACGCTGCTTTGTGCGCTGGCTATGCTGCCTGATACGATGGAGTATGATCGGCTCCAATCAGGCGAAGCGCGCGAGGGTGTGATCTCCGGCGTGTTCACCTTCACCGAGAATGTCGCAGGCGCTTTGGGGCCGTTTATCGTAGGGCTGATCTTGCAAGCCAATGGCCTCATCCAAACCCGCGACACCAGCGTAGAGCAACCCGCACAAGTGCTGGAGGCCGTCATCTGGTGCGCCTCGGTGGTGCCAGCGCTATTCTGTTTTGCCGCCATTCCCTTCCTCATGCGCTACCGCTTGGATGGCGCAACGCTGGAGCGGATGCGGGCAGAGGCTTAGGAGCGGGCGCGAGCTTAGTCGTCCCCTGCGCCCTCGCCTTTCAAGGCGCTCACGATCAGGTTTGCAATGATCGCATCGTCATATGTAAAGCTCACCTCGCCAAAGCGGGCAATGACGAGCTTGTGCTCGCGCGAGACATAGACCCGTTGCCCGCCAAAGCCGTCCATAAAGATCATGTCGTTTGCCTCATAAGGCGCGGAATGCGGGATGAAGAGCGGGTTGCCGGCGCTGTAGCGGCGCTGGCCGTCTGCGGGAGCCCCAATCCAGGTGAACAGGCCGTAGTTGGGATTTGCAGGTGAGGCTTTGGATAGAGGGGCGTAAACACCGCCCTCATCTTTGCGCAAAGCCTCTCCGACGAATGCCCAGTCAAACAGGCTCGCGTGCACCCCAGCAAAGAACTGAGGCGAACCGCCCTCGCGGTCATAACGAAGCCCACCGCCATCCGCGCCCGCCGGGCACCACACTTTGGCCGCCAGGTAGTCTTCGTAAGACCCCTTACCAGCCTTGGTGAGAGCGCTGCGCAAGGCAGCGCCGACAAGCTGCGCATTGGCGTTGTTATAAGCGAAAAGTTCGCCGGGCGCATCGGTCAAAGCAGACCCCATCGCCGCCTTGTCCAGATGTGTCCCGAAGTTCATCGCCAGCGCGCGGGCGTCGCCTGTCGCCATGGAATAAAGCTCCAACCCTGAAGCCATTTGCATAGCTTGGCGAACAGTGATGCGCCCGCGCGGATCATCGGCCCAGCCTTGGAGATACCTGCCAATTGGATCATCAAGCGAGGCGATCACGCCCTCATCCACCGCGTGCATCACCACCATAGCAAGTAGGGTTTTGTGCAGGCTTTGGCTAACGAAAGGCGTTGTAGAGCTCACGCCATCGGCAAACCCCTCATGGACGATTTCGCCATCGACCATCACAAGCAGTCCCTTGCCATTTTGCGCATCGGAATAGCTTTGCGCCTTGGCTAAAGCGGCTTCTAACCCTGGAAAAGCAGATGCATCGCCCAGCGGGTCAGCGCCTGCCCCATCGCAAGAGGGCAGACGCACGACAGGAGCATAGGCCTCCATATCGGTGATCCCAGCGCTGCGGGCTGCGGCGATGCGTTCAGCGATGATGGCGGCTTCATCAGGCTGTGCGGGAGCGCTGGCCGTCGCAGGCTCGGTGGCCGAGACGCTCATGCAGGCGCTGGCTGCAAGCAATGCGATTGGCGACAGGGCGGCACGTAGTGTGGGTTTAGTCATGGCAGGGATTAGTCCTGTTGAAGGTTGGCTTGCGGCACGCTCGTGCCAAGATCGGCAATGATGCCGCCAAGGATCAGGTTGGGTAGGCGCGCATTGTCCCAGCGCGTGGGCTTGGGCGGAGCTTTCCCCATGCGCAGGACCACCAAATCCTCGCTTGGCACAATATAGCTCACCTGATTGCCATTCCCATCCCATAAGAACAGGTCTGCGGCCCTATAGGCTTCCGAGTGCAGCGTGGTATATTCGCCCCGGTCGGGGTTTGCGACGCCGCGCTCTGCAATAAAATCGCCTGCAACCCAAACGCCCATACCGTAGTATGGGTTCTCGGCTGTGGGCGTGCGCATCGCTTCGACATAGCCTTCGGGAAGCAACTGCCTCCCCTGCCAGACGCCATCATTGAGCAATAGCACCGACAAACGCAGCCAATCGCGCGCAGGCAGAAGAATGCAGCAGCCCGAATGCGCCATGCCGCCCTCGCGGTTGACCCATAGCTCGCCCCCTTTAGCGCCAATCGGGGTAAGCACTTCAGTGGAGAGAAATTCCTCATATTGCCGCCCGGTTGCAGCCTCGATCACTGGCGCGATCATCTCGGATGTGGCGTTGGAGTAGTCGTAGCGCGCGCCCGGCTTGCTCACGAGCGGATAGTCGTTGATGATCACCTCATCATGGCGCGGGTGGAGATAGGCACGGTTCAAGATATGCTGCGGATCAAAGGCAGCAGCCTGAGGCAGAAAGCCTGTGCGCATATCGAGCAGATGCCGGATAAGGATGCGCGATTTTTGTGCGTCACCTCTCCATTCTGGGATGAAGTCTGCAACCCGCTGATCAAGGCTTGTGATTGCCCCCAACTCTAATGCGCGTCCAATTGCTATCGCAGTCAGTGGCTTGGCAAAACTGCGCGAGTTGAGGAGCATATCGGCGTTCGTGTCGCCAAAGTAGTGCTCGGCTTCAATCGCTCCCTTGCGCCAGACGATAAGCGCCGTGGTGTTGTCCGTTGCCGCCGCCATCCGCGCTTGTTCGAGAGCATCAGCCGCAATCGTGGCACGGGTTGTGACGGGCAAAGCGCTCGGTGCTTCGGCCCCTTTGACTGCCACCGTGGGGTCATAGCTAACAAGGCCAACGCCCTTTGAAAAACTCTCCACCAAAGCTTGAAAGCGCGCCAAATGCTCGGCTTCGTCATCTGCCGAATAGCGTGAGGCTTGCGCCTCGATCTCAGGCTCGCTCGCGACACTGGGCGTCATGCAAGCGGCAAGCGCCAGACAGGACGAAAGCACTGGAATTCTCATGGAGCCTCTCCACTCAAGGCCGACGTCACGTTAGCGACAAAAGCATCCCCCTCGGCCTGAAGGCGCCCGGCGAACTCTTCGCTCGGCTCGAACCCTTCAATCGCTTCGGCAACATCAATTCCGCGGGCGTCGAGCACCGCTTCCAAAGTCATCATCCGATCTTTGACCACCCAAACCTCGCGCATGAGCGCAATCAGCGCAAGCCCCAAGCGGTCAGTGCTGGCCTCAGGCAGGATCGAGCGATCGGGGAGATTAAAGCTTGTGGGGTCTTTGGCAGAAGGGTCAGACAAGCGGTTTTCTCCCTTGTACGATATGCGGAAAAATGCCCTCGGCGCGCGCCTCTTCGAACCCTGCATTGCGGGCAATTTCGGCTAAATCCAACTGAGCGGTTTCGCGCCAATAAGGCTCGCCTCCCATGCGCGCGATAAGATCTTGGCGCCAGACCGCAATCTTGCTCATATCGGCAAAGCGGGTGACATCGGCCATCAGCAAATCACCACCGGGTTTGAGCAGGCGGAAGGCCTCATCGAACACCTCTTGCAACACGCTTGCTGGTATTTCGTGAAGGAGGATGTAGGAGGTCACAAGGTCAAAACTCGCCTCGGGCAGCTGTGTGTCTTCGGCGGGCCGCTGATGCAGGGTCCATGCGGCCCCACGCGCATTGCCAACCCGCGCGCAGTGTTCAAGGCCCCGGTGCGACAGATCAACGCCTGTGATCGCCGCATCAGGATAGGTCTCGGCCAAGGCCTGTGTGTAATGGCCGGTTGAACAGCCCAGCTCGCAAATCGTGTCATAATGGTCGCGCGGAGCTCTGCCTGCGGCCACCCGGCGCATCTTGAATATGCCGCCGGGAAAAATCTTCTCGACCATCCTGCGATGGACGATCTCGGCGTGAATATAGCCTGTGTGCTCTTCCAAGTCCCAGCCGCCATGAGTGCGGTGATAGTCCACGCCCTCCCAATAGGAGGGGCGCTCAAGATCAGGATCGAGGTGGAGCGTGCAATCGCCTTCGATGTCAAACGGTAAACCTTCTTTCACCCGGTGAAAGGCTTCCGCCGCAATCGGCCCATGGTTGCGCGCGTGATATTCGCCCAGCAATTGCTGCGTTTGAAAAAGGGGATTGGCCTCCATCACAGGCGCCAGTTGCTCAGCGCGCGCGGCGATGTCCTTGTCCAAGGCCTCTTCGCCAAACCCCGCCGCTTCCGCAATGGCGGGATAATGTTCGCGCAGCGCATTGTTGCGCCGCCCAAGCAGACCAATAAAATCAACAGACGCGCGCCCGCGCTGGTCAAGGGCAATCGAAAGGTCAGTTGTGGGACCGCTCATGACGCCTCAATCTCCCGTGCTTTGTCCTGCAAAGTGCTTGCGGCATGGCGTCCAGCAAGCTTGCCAAATGTTGTCGCGGTCAAAAGCCCATTGCCAGCCATGTAACCATCTGCCCCCGGCCCCGAAATCCCGCGCGCTGCTCCTCCACCAGCATACAGGTTAGGCATGGGAGTGCCGTCTGATTTGAGCGCTCTTGCATCGCGGTCCACGACGATCCCTCCTTGGGTGTGGAACAAGGCCCCTGTGACCTTTGCTGCATAAAACGGCGCATTGAGGGGAGTGGTTCCGGTGAAATCGCGGCTCCACGCATCCACACCTTCCCGTGCGCGCAAGGCATCAACTTCAGCATTGGTGGCAAGCAGCGCTGCAACATCGAGCCCACTGCCTTCCGCGAGAGCCTCAAGCGTATTTGCTGACTTTATTGCACCAGCGGAAACCGCCTGCTGAAAATCGTCAAACTTCATCATCAGATCATAGCGCTGCTGATCAAAGATCGCCCAAGCCACATGCTCGGGCTGCGCAATGACTTTGACCGCGTGTTCGGAATAGCCGGCGCTCTCATCGGCAAAGCGCTTGCCATCGCGGTTCACCTGATATCCGCCTTCCATAATCAGCGGCCATAGGATCGGGATGCCGCGGCCAGCGGCAAGCCCGCCGTGCCCCTGATAGGCGTGCATATCTTCCAATGCGACGCCCAGCTCTTCAGCCCAACGCACCGCGTCGCCCTTATTGCCGGGGTGGCCATGGAACGTTGCGTTCTCAAGCTCGGGCATAAAGCGCGCGACCATCTCCGCATTGCCAGCAAAGCCGCAGCAGGCAAGGATCACCGCCTCGCATCCCACCGCCTCTTCGCTGCCATCAGGACGGGTGTAAACCACTCCTGTGATCCGGTCGCCTTTGCTCACCAGCCGCGTGACGGTCGCATCGGTTAGCACGCTCACTCCGGCGGCATTGACCGCCTCTTCCATCGCCGCCATTAGCTCGGCGCCAGAGCGATTGGGCATGCCATACATGCGCTTGGCGGAATGGCCGGGATAGAGGAAATCGGTGAGGAGCGAGAGGTTCACATGGTGGCTATCGCGCAGCCAGCTGACCGTATCAGCCGATTGCTCCGCTAGGCGCAGCACGATGGCTTCATCGGTTTCACCCTTGGTCTTGCGCACGATGTCAGCGGCAAAGCGCTGTGGATCATCCTCGATCCCTGCTGCGTCCTGCTCAGGCGTGCCAGCGGCTGGGATCAGCCCGGTCGACATAGAGGTCGTGCCCCACAATTTGGGGTCGCGCTCGAGCACCAGAACCTCGGCCCCGCCATCGCTTGCCGCAAGCGCCGCCGCAAGCCCACAGCCGCCCCCGCCAATCACGATAACGGAGACAGAGAACTCGAAGGAGTGTGGGGTCTTGGATGGTGCGTGCATAGACCTATAAGATAGAGAGAGCGCACCCCATATCCTTCCCGCTATACGACGGTTATTCGCTGTACGAACAGTCAAAGGGTTCGTCGATCCAGGTCCGGTCCGTGCCATTTTTGAGCGCCCCATCAAACGCCTCCCAATACCCTGCCGGATCGCCCGCAGTTCCAAAGAAGTGCTCGGTCAGGAACCGCAGCATATCGAGATGATCTAGGGCATTTTGGCTCGGCCCCTCCACTGGACGCCCTATAGTGCCACCAAAATAGTGGTCGGTGTCGAGATAGATGGCAGTGAAGGCAGGCACGCCAGAACCGCTCGCAATCACATCGCAATAGCTGTCAAAATGCTGGCGCCAGTCGGTCACGAAAGGCGGGCTCACATCACCCGGCCCGCTTTGCACAAGCATGGGGACGCCAATTGTCGCCCATGACCCCTTGGGGCTAAAGCCGGCAAAGGCTGGCGGCGGCGACAAAGCGAGGACGGAGCGAAGATTTTTAGGACGCGGTAGGGTGAGCGTATCGCCCGTTTCTCCATCAATCGCCGAGGCCCCAGCAAGCATCTGTGCGAGATAGGCACCATAGGAATGGCCAGCGGCGTGAAGCGGGAGGTCTGCCGAGGGAATGTCTTTCCTGAAGTCGTCCTCGGGCGTCAAACCTGCAAGCAAATCCAGATGCTTAGCACCATTTAATTCGCTCTCAATCTGAGCTGCCAACTCCCCATAATCGCGCAACCTTTCGCGCAGGATCCGGGGTCTGTCCGAAGCCACGCGCGCGGGATGGCGTTCTGAATCCACGAAAGTCGGGGAGATCACAATATAGTGCTCTTCGACCCAGTGATGGGTCAACGCCCGGTAGCCCTCTGGCCAGAGATTGGCGCCGTGTGCGAACAGGACAACGCCTTGGATGCGGCGCTTGCGCTGGGTTGGGAGGCCAAGCTCAACCGGAACTACCGCGCCATCGGCAGTTGTAAAAGTGCGATTGGAGAAAATGGCGGTGGCGAATTCACTTGGCTCGCCATGGTGCTGAGATGATCGTGTTTCCTGTGCTACGGCAAGGCCAGCGCTAGCGAGCAGGAAGGCGCAACATACGCTCCAAAAACGTCGAAAGCCCGATTTAGCCAAACCACTTACTCCTGTGTTTGCAAAGCCCCCAAGGGCTCAGCGGCCCCTGCATAGGGCACATTCCTGCCCCCATAGCGGCGCACGCGCACATTGGCCTGTTCGCCATGCCCTGCAAAGCCCTCCATTGCGCACAGGCGGCTGCAGTATTCACCGACAATTGTGCTTGCCTCGTCGGTCTCCACGCGCTGATAGGTGCAAGTCTTGAGGAATTTGCCCACCCACAGCCCGCCTGTGTAGCGCGCCGCTTTCTTCGTAGGCAGCGTGTGGTTGGTGCCGATCACCTTGTCACCATACGCCACATTGGTGCGCGGACCGATGAACAGGGCGCCATAATTGACCATGTTATCGAGGAAGTACTGGTCATTGGCGGTCATCACTTGGACATGCTCATTGGCGTATTTATTGGCGACATTGAGCATCTCGGCGTGGTCTATGCACACAATGACCTCGCCAAAGGCATCCCAAGCCTTGCGCGCAATTTCGCGGGTGGGAAGGATGTCTAGAAGCCGCTCGACCTCAGCCATAGTCTCGCGCGCGAGCTTTTCGGAATTGGTGATCAGGATCGCGGGGCTGTCGGGGCCGTGTTCGGCTTGACCGAGCAAATCGGTCGCGCAAATTTCGCCATCGACGGTTTCATCCGCGATCACCATGGTCTCGGTTGGGCCAGCGAACAGGTCAATGCCAACCCGGCCGAATAGTTGGCGCTTGGCTTCCGCTACAAAAGCATTGCCCGGACCCACCAGAATATCAACGGGGTCTATCGAAGCAGTACCCACCGCCATTGCGCCCACCGCCTGAATGCCACCAAGCGCATAAATCTCGTCCGCCCCCGCAAGCGCCTGCGCCGCCACAATCGCGCGCGCGGGCTTGCCTTCAAAAGGCGGCGCGCAGGTGATCACGCGCGGGCATCCGGCGATTTTGGCGGTGATGACACTCATATGCGCAGAGGCGAGCAGCGGGTACTTGCCGCCCGGCACATAGCAGCCCGCATTGCTTATCGGGATATGCTTGTGGCCAAGGATCACGCCGGGAAGGGTCTCGACCTCGACGTCTCGCATACTCTTACGCTGAACCTGCGCGAAATTGCGGACCTGCTCTTGCGCAAACTCGATATCGTGGCGCTCTTGGGCGCTGAGCGCATTCACACATTTCTCGATCTCAGCAGAGGACAGGCGATAGTCATTGCGGTCCCAGCCATCGAATTTGATCGACATATCGCGCACCGCCTGATCGCCACGGCTTTCAATGTCGATAAGGGCGCTCTCGACGATCTCGCGAACCTTGCGATCCGCCTCTGCGCGCACCTCAGCGGTTGCCGCACGTTTAAGCCAGAGTGCCATTGGTTATCCTATCTTATTGGTCCGAACTTGTGCCGATTTGCGCCCAGCGCGCGTCCATCTCCCAAAGCTCTTCGAAACCGATTAGCTTGCAAAATTCATCAAAGGAGAAGAGCGGAACATCATCGTGAATGCTCGTCCCACTCTCTTTTAACCGCTTGTAAGCATGCTGGATCGCGGCGGCCGATGTAAGCGAGCTCAAGGCCGGGAAAATCGCGCCCGCATAGCCGATTTCTTGCAGCTGCGCTGCGGGCAAAATTCGAGTGGAGCCGCCATCCGCCATATTCGCCATGACCGGCAATGGCATGCGTTCCGCTACGAAGGCCATTTCTTCTTCATCAGCGAGCGCCTCGGGAAATAGCATTTCCGCACCTGCCTCAGCATATGCTTCCAACCGGCGCATCATCGCATCCAAACCTTCGGACTGCTTGGCGTCAGAGCGCGCAATGATAATCGGGCCGTTTTCACCCGTCCGCGCCTCACGTGCCACGGTGATGCGGGCAACCATTTCCTCGGTGGAGACCACACGCTTGCCCCTGGTGTGACCGCAGCGTTTGGGGAATTCCTGATCCTCGAACTGGATCGCAGCAACGCCCGCTTTCTCATAGCCACGCATAGTGTGGCGCACGTTGAGCAATCCGCCATAGCCTGTGTCCGCGTCGGCAATGATCGCCATCGGATCGGTTACGCCCACAAGCGTCTCGATCCGCTCAACCATCTGAGAGTAGGTCGCAATCCCTGCATCGGGCACACCATAGGCCGAGGCCATCAGCCAATATCCGCTTGCATAGCCAAAGGTGAAGCCTGCCTCTTTGGCGAACTTGGCTGCGATCATATCGTGCATGCCGGGCGCCACGAAAAACTCACCTTCACAAAGCGCCGCGCGCAGGATGTTTCCGGGTGTCATCTGGGAAAGGCCCTTTCGCCAAAATAGGGAAAGACGGCGCGCAGATTGGAGAGGAGGGATCCTCACGCCGCCTTTGGATGGCCGATTAGGCTCGGCACTTGGGTAGGACGAGATCAACTGCCGATTTTGTTCGCATGGCGAATAGGGGTAGTGCTGCTCCTACCGTCTTTGAGCTCCAGCGGGTGTTTACCAACCGAACCGGCAACCACTTGCTCAACCCAACCCGAGGGAAACGTCATGCCTGCTTCCCGAACCCTTTACGCCAAACTTTGGGACGATCACGAGATCGCCCGCCGCGAAGATGGCACGAGCTTGCTCTACATCGACCGCCATTTGGCGCATGAGGTCTCCACCCCGCAGAGTTTTGAGACGCTGCGCACTCGGAGGCGTAAAGTGCACCGGCCCGAAACCCACCTGTGCGTCCCCGATCATGCCGTCTCCACCCGCAGCCGCCTTACGACTGCGAGCGGGCCGATGGCCCATGCGCAAATCGAGCAGCTCTACGCCAACGCCGAGGAGTTTGGCCTGCCCCTGATCAGGCTGGAAGATGCGCAGCAGGGCATTGTCCATGTTGTGGGGCCAGAGCTTGGCTTTACGCTTCCGGGCATCGTACTCGCGTGCGGGGATAGCCACACCTCCACCCATGGCGCGTTCGGCGCGCTCGCCTTTGGGATTGGCGCGAGCGAATGCGCGACCGTGATGGCGCTCCAAGCCCTGACGCAGAAGCGTGCAAGGACCATGGCGGTGCGGATCAAGGGCGCGCTTGGTCCGTGGGTGACTGCGAAGGATGTGGCGCTGTCGATCATCGCGCATTTGGGTGCGAGCGGGGCCAATGGTTTTGCGGTGGAATACCAAGGCGAGGCTGTCCGCGCGATGTCGATGGAAGCACGCATGACGCTTTGCAATATGACGATCGAAGCGGGCGCGCGCATCGGTCTGGTCGCGCCCGATGAAACCACTTTTGCCTATCTCAAAGACCGCCCCCACGCCCCGAAAGGCGAGGCGTGGGAGGAGGCGCTCACCTATTGGCGTACGCTGCCGAGCGATCCTGACGCCGTCTTTGACCGCGTGGTCGAAATTGACGCCGACACCATCGCGCCCAGCGTGTCTTGGGGCACGACCCCTTACGAAAGCCTGCCCGTGACCGCACGCGTGCCCTTCCTCGAGGACGCGGGCGATGAGGCTTCGTGCGCGCGCCTCGTGCAAGTGTGCAGCTACATGGGGCTCACTCCGGGCCAACCGTTGGAAGAAGTCGCGATCACCCACGCCTTTATCGGATCGTGCACCAATGGGCGGATCGAAGACCTGCGCGCCGCGGCCAGCGTGCTGAAAGGGCGGCATATCGCTGCTGGCGTGACGGCGCTCGCCGTGCCCGGATCGACAGCTGTAAAACGGCAAGCTGAAGCCGAAGGACTTGATGCGATTTTCCGAGCAGCAGGCTTTGAATGGCGCGAGGCGGGATGCTCCTTGTGTGTTGCGATCAATGACGACCGACTTGGCGCGCGCGAGCGATGCGCTTCGACCTCCAACCGCAATTTCGAAGGCCGCCAAGGTAAGGGCGCGCGCACCCATTTGATGAGCCCCGCCATGGCCGCCGCCGCCGCTATCACCGGCAAGCTCACCGATGTGCGCAAACTCGCAGGCGAGCCGCCAGCATGGGAGCAAGCCGCATGAGCAAGGGTTGGACCAGAATCACCGCGCCCGCAGCGGCGCTCAATGAAGCGGGGATCGACACGGATGTGATTTTCCCTGCGCGTTTTTTGCTCCGCATGGAGAAAGCAGGGCTCGGCGAATGTCTGTTCGCTGACCGTAGGAGTGGAGACGATGAGGCGGTTTCTCCCTTCGATCTTGCGCCTCGCGATGATGCCTCCATCCAAATCCTGATCGCAGGCCCTCAGTTTGGCTGCGGATCAAGCCGCGAACATGCGGTATGGTCACTGGTGAACTTTGGCATTCGCGCCGTTATCGCGCCCAGCTTTGGCGAGATTTTCGCAAACAACGCGGCGCGCAATGGCTTGGCCGCCATCCAGTGTCCTGAAGATTCATGCGCCGCGATGATGGACTCAGCTACGATCGGACCTCTTAGCATTGATCTGGAGAGCCAAACCATCACCGCGCCAAACCTTGCGCCCCTTCCCTTCATTCTGCCCGAGGCCGACCGCCAAGCGCTCATCAATGGCTGGGACGAGATCGACATGATCGCCGCCGCTCATGCAGAGGATATGGTCAGTTTTGAGAAAGCATACAAAGCCCGCCGATCTTGGACCTTTGAGAAAGAAGGTGCAGTCAGTCTAGTTCAAACTTGTCCCGGCTAGACATAAAGCGCCCTGCACTCGCCATCATTCAAGCCATAAGGTTTTGCCAGTCAGCCAATGCGGCTGAGCGGGTTGCTTTGTAAGTCTGCCGATCAGAGAGGTGGCGTTGGGAGTGGTTTGCCCATCTGAGGTTAGGGTTCGCTACTTTGCCATCGCCTGTCGGACGAGCGCTCGAGCGGAATCGAGTTGCAAAGCGGCATGATGCAGGCAGCTGCGTTTGTCCGCCCAGGGTATACCCTTTTGAGCGACAGGTTGAATTTTCACACTTTGCTGCTTGAGGGCTAAGGCTGCAGTTGTTTCTGCCATGGGCTCAACACCAAGCTCGTCACGTAGCAGGGCCTTACATTCCCGATACTGGATCTGCGCAGATCGCCGGTCACCCAATCGCAAATGGCACACGATCAACCCACGATGCACATGCTCCTGAAGCGGATCGAAAGCCAGCATTCGTTGACCAACCTCAAGCGCAGCTGCAAAATTCTGCCGCTGCATGCTGATTTCGAAGAGCATGTTGAGCGCGGCCTGAAAACGCCCACAAAGATAGTTGCGATGCTGGAGCAGCCAATCATCGTCATAATGTCCTTCGAGGAAGTCGCCGCGGTAAATCTCTATCGCGGCTTCAAGCTCCAGCGGGTTAACCCGGTCAGCATTGCTTGTCTGCAATCGCACCTGCTCCTTAAGAAGCTGTGCAAAGCGATAAGCATCAATTGCATCGAGCGGACATGAGAGTCCGATCGAGGTGCTATCCGAAGCGAAGATGAGATCGGGATCGCAGTCTGCCTGTGCCAATTTTTGGCGGCTACGCCAGAGCTCCGTATTAAGCGATTTTCGCGCATGCCTTTCGTCGAGGTCTGGCCACACCGTTCCAGCTATCTGTTCACGCGCGACACTTTGCGCATTGGAAAGATACAGCAAGGCAATTACACGAAACGTAGCCCGGCCAATCTTGACGGTTCGAGAGCCGGTACCAACTGTCATGGTCGGTGATCCAAGCAGGCTAATCCCAATTGCACCCACGTTCGCTATCCTCGCTTCCGCTCCCTTGCCGCATTCTCATGCTAGCCGAATCGTAATAGAGGCGAAGAATAGACCAATCAGTTTTATTTGTTTTGTATCGAAGCGCCAATATCATTTGTACATAAACGACATAAATGACTGAAATAAATTAGCTAAAGTATCTAACTACTGCTTGTCGGGCGTCTTCTTGTCTCTGACTTAGGATCCCGGGATCAGGTGCAAAGTTCATTGTTGAGGTCCCTTCTGTATCAAGCGTGATGACCTGCTGGCGGTATGAAGGGGTTGTGTTCAACTGGGCTTCGTCAGCGTGCCTGCGTTGATAGAATGCACCGACGAAGCTCACCAGATCCTGCACGGGCGTGCGCTCTAGGGCGGAGTTATCAAGTACAATCCCAAGCGTGCCTGGAACTTGCTCTTCATCCCCTGCGAATGCTGTTATTGGCAAGTTGTTCCACAACCCTCCATCGGCCCAAAGCCCTACATAGGCACCGGGATTTGATGACGAAGTGCCTTGCGTTATCTGTGCCGCTTGGCGCCGACTGATCCGGACAGGCTTAAAGGCAAACGGCAAGCCCATGGAAATTCGCACTGCATCAGCAACCTGCATGCCAGGCGTCTTGTCAGGGCTGAACAATTCGGTACGCCCGGTCTCGAGATTGCTGCCGGTGACTACAAGCTTTTTGCCAAACCGCTCATAGTGCTGTGCAAAAGTCATATTTGGTGTTCCGCCCCTCAATGCCAAAACACGCTGAAAATAGCGGTGTGCGACGCAGCCACTGAACAAGCCAAGATCGTCCCACAGATTGCGCGCGTAATAGAGCGATGCTGGTGAGGCGAGTTTCCTCACCAATCCAGCGTTCGGGGAAAGCCCCGTCATCGCTGCTGAGTGCATGACGCTGCGCACTTGCAGTGCCGCTCGCCTGGCGACGCTTGGCGCAGCGCTCCTTGTTAGGATGTTGTCAGACAAGATGTCGCGAAGCTGCGCCTCGACGCGGGCGAAGACTTGTTCATCGAGGATATCCGGCCCGGCCGCGTTTACGCAGCCGCGGCCGAGGGTCGAAATCTGCCGGGTCTCTTCGGGCAGATCGATAAACCCAAGGAAATTCTGATACGGTGGTTTGGAAAGCAGATCGATTTCCGCAACCGAGTAACCGCAAGACAGCCCCAGTGCAGTGATCGCCCCCGCAGACGATCCGGCAACGCCGCGCAATTGCGAGAGCACCTGGCGATTCTCAAGCTCCTCAAGCGCTCCTTTGAATACCAGCCCTTTCCCGCCGCCACCTTCGAGCACGAGATAGCGCACCTCTGAGGCCGCAAGCTTGCGTCCAGCACCGTTCTCGACAAGGTTCGCGACATCGGTTGGAGGCAGAATTTCAGCCTCAGAGTTTATGCGGGCGCATCGACGCCGTGCAGCACTGGTCCAACCGGCGGAGCTGCGAACCAGCCTGTTTGTCCGATCCTCTGACTCGTCAATAAGCACTTTGATCTCAGGCGGGCAAAGGCCCATTTCAACCAGTGTAGGCACAGCGTCGGGAGAAATGTCCCAGAAGCTTGCCCCATTAAGCGCACGCTCGAGGGCATCGACCGAGCGTCGCATTGTATCAATGCGCGGACGGGCAGAGGCAGGGCTTTGGCTCCGCCGATCGAGCAACGAGCGATAGGGACTTCCATCCTGCTTAAACGCTGCCAATATGCCTTCGGCAACCCGCTTTGGCCCTGCTGTAAACCAGGCACGTAGCGCTCCCCATATGAAGGCAATCAATCCGATCAAAACTCCGATTAGCATCAGGACTTCACCTATACCATTCCAGGCATTGGAAGCCCCTGCGACCATAAAGAAGCCGACCAATGAGACCAGCGCCCCTCCGGCATCGACAAGAGCGATAACCCCGCCAACTTTGTCGCCGCTCGAAAACTCATTCGAAGCCGTACCCAGAGCGATTCCAACTGCAAGGACAGCGGCTATTCCGCCAAGCTTGGGCAAGACTGTGCTCGCCGCTGCGCGTTCGGCACCGAGAAACAGCTTTGCTCCTCCCAAAGCCGCGTTCAGCCCGCTCCCCGCCATCGCAGCCCAATCTGTAAGCGTGCGCTCCGCATCTGATGTGATGACGCTGAACATGGCCGCAAGGTTGAGGAAGATCAGCAGACCGCCCACGCTACGAGACGGCCATTTGCGGGTTAAAAGATTTCGCGCATCCTCCAGTCCATCTGAACTACGCCTACTGACATGGGCAAGCAGCTGATTGGTTTCAGACTGATTCAAGCGCGCCACGCGGCACACCAAACGGAACATCAGCCCGCCCGCTTGCTGCGCCCCTTCCACACTGCGCACGCGCGATGCAATCGTAGGGCCGAAGACTGAGATCATCGAGATAGCAAAGCTGTTTGGCCCAGGAATATTGGCGACGGTCCGGCCGCCGACATCCGCAGCTGTGGCCAGATAAGCCAGCGCTGTGGATGGAAGCGCGCGCGCCTGAGTTGATGCTAGCGATGCGCGGAACCGAGGAGGCAAATTAGTTGGCACACGTGTGGGGCGCGGCGCGCCTTGAACAAGCCAACCAAACACTCCTTCAATATCGCTGAGCGCCTGTGCTTCGGAGGGTGTATCTAACAGAGCAGAATAAGCGAAGATCAGATCATTCTGGATCGGCTGTCGATCACTGTTCGTAAAGTCTTCCCAGTGCGCTGCCACGGTTCTCGCTCTAGCGGCCAACCCTGCGCTTCTCAGATCAACCAAAAGTCGGCCAGCGGCGGCTTGGATGCGTGCAGTGGTACGCTCATAACCAATAGGGTTGTTCAGCATCGCATCGCTCGCGCTGTCGATCGCACTGCGCAGGCGCGCTTGGAAGACGGCCACTTCCCTGCGATCCGAGGAAGACGGGTTGGACTTTGGCTTGTCCGCCATCACTGCTGTCATCATCTCCATCAGTTTCAGCATTCCGATGGCATTTGAGCGTTGGGATAATTCACGCGAGCGAAGGCGTTTCAATTCGTTGAGTGCATTCGCGCTCTGACGCAAAGTACGCGCGTCTCTTTGCAGTCCTGCAAGCTGTCCCTGCGCTTGCTGAAATGCCTGACGCTGTGCAAGGCGAGTGACGTAATCGCCGATCGCAGCCCAAGCCCGATCATTGAGCGGCAAGACGATCGTTCCGTTCCCGTAAATCGCAAAATTTCCGCGCGAAACGGTAAGCGGCCTATTCCCAGTTCGATATCCAGAGCGAGGCCGGGCATCGCGCAGGTTCCTTACCGCAACCGCTGTGCTTCCGGGCCAAGAAAGGTAGGTTTGATCATGAAGCTGCCGGACCATGTGTCTGTTGGCTCGGCGATGGGTCAATTCGCGAATGACATCATCAACCTCCATGAAGAACATCCGCGCAAGCTCGGACGCTCTTTTGCCGCCTAAGCGTGCCATATCGATCCGCGCAAGCCGGGTGTTGCCGTTCTCGGTGATCGATACTCCAGGATAGTCGAACTGCGGACCGTTTTCGCTAAGTGAGGCATCCTCAGACACCACATCGAACCTGGGCGAGCCAGCGATCTGTTGCCCAAACCGCCCAGATAGGCTCGGCGGTTCGGTCCGCGTGATCCGGATTGGCATCTCGGCGCCTGGTACTCCTATGTCCACGTCAGTTCGTGTTATCGGCTGAGCTTCAATCATCACTCACCCATCCTCTTCAGATCGTGCGCATGACGCGCGCCCAATTGTGCCGGTTGCTGATGTTGTAACGCCCGGTAGAGCCGACCATAAAGCGCATGGCGCGCCCGCCGTGGCGGTTGACCCAATTCACAAATTCACGCTGAAAACTGACCCACAGATCGTGCCCTCCTGCAAAGGCCTTGCGGTTAAAGAACTCGAGGCTATAGGTCGCCCGGTCTGCCCCCTTGGTGTAGAACACCGCGTGACTGTTCGTGCCCTCATATCCAAACTCCCGCGTGCCACTTACGGGATGCTCGTCATCGGGCATCAGGTCGGTCCTCGTCAGCGTGCTGAAACGCCAGTGACGGCTAGAGCTTTGGCTGCAGACGACATACGCGTTGTCAAAATACCTGATGTCGATGAAGATGATCGAGCCCAACGGCGAGGATGAGCTCCACCTTGCGTGATCGGGACGCCTAAAGGGCTCAAACTCTGAATAGCCTGTATCAATAAAGTCATTGATGTTGCGCCTGAAATGGGCGAACAATTCGGGTGCTGTGAGGCGGCGACCATGAAGCATCGGCATTTGCCGCACATAGACCGGATAATAGTCGAGATTGACGTCGGTGCTGGTGGCCGATCCGATATGTTGCACTCTGAACCCGCGCCGACGAAGCGTTGATTGCATGCTCCGGGAAGGAAGGAAACGAATAAGGTCAGCCCAATCACTAACGCCAGAGGGGACCGTGTAATTTTCATTTGCCTCTTCAGTGGGTAAACTCGGTTCCTCGACGAAGGGTGGCTGTATGGGGAATTCGGGCTGCGGCAGATCAAAAGCGTGCGGATCACTTAACCACTGTGACCCTGGCGCCCCATCCATCATTGATTGGGCCGGCGCTGGCTCGCCAAGCGTCTCAGAATCCGGCTCCCACGTTGCGAATTCAAGCTCGGCCGGAGCGCTTTCGCCAACGAGGCTCCCTTCCCAGTCATTGCCAGTTGATTCACACGTGCAATTGTCCGATTTTTCGGTCAGTGGGGCTTGGTCAAACATTACCTCATCCTCATATTCCAGCCGCTTTTGCTCAGCACCGCCGGCTTCATTGTCAGTATCTGCGTCCGTGTCAGTGTCGGGTTGGGAGGCCTCGTTCTGTTCGCGTGCATTGCGGGCGCGATGGTCTTCTCCCAATATCCTGGCCGTCTTTTCGGCGGCGAGCATGTCGAGCACGCCGTGGCCAAACAGATGCAGCTTGGTTGGCCTTGGGTTTGCCACTTCCCCCTCCCGCCGGACGCTTGACAGCAGAGCAGCGCGCAAATCGGTAATGTCGATCGGCTCACCTGCGGCTTCAAACATCAGCGCGACCGTTCCCGCGACGCGCGGCGCGGCCATGCTCGTTCCGCTAAGAGCGGTGTAGCGATACTCGTCCACCGGTCCTTCTGGTGGAGTGGATTTCGCTCCCACAATGCGCACACCAGGCGCGACGATTTCGGGTTTCATCCGGCCATCTCTGGTCGGGCCAGAGCTAGAGAAGCTTGCCGCATCGGCTCCTGCGCCAAGCCTGTTCAGCGCTCCGGTAGTGATCGAGTGCATACCGTTGCACAATGTGCCTGTCGTCGTGCGCTCAGTGACATCTGGACCGGTGAATACCGGGCTTGGGCCGCTATCGCGCTCGATCCAGCCATCGAAGCGTCCGTCAACTATTTGTTCGCCGACGACTTCGATCCGCCAATCGCCAGCCGGGGCATCGGAATTGAGAAACATATCAACGTGGCGGTCTTTTGTACCGCTCGTACCGTGGTGGCGGTAATGATAGATATGACCGACGATCTCGCCGTTCAGCTCGAGCGGCGCGTTGAAATTTTGCTCAAGCGCGATCACCAGTTCACCATTGGGGCCAAAAACATCAAAGCGCATCTTGTCCGCCGCTTTGTAGTAAAATTCGATCTCATTCCTGGTTGAGTCTTGCTCGGGCACTTGCACACCGACGGATCGGCGTTCGCCTTGATCAAGTCTGCCCTGCACATGCGTACGGCGTTGACGGTAATTGCCAGCCGAATTGACAATCGCCCTGCCAGGGCGCTCAGTAACAGCGCGATCGATTGCGCGCTCAACGTGAGTGGTGCCATCATGTGGGCCGCCATGAGCCCCAACCGACATATTGATTGCGCAGGATTTCCCCTCTGCTGCTTCAAACACCGCATCGATAGCTTCAAGAATTGTGACGCTATCGCCTAAGGATCCCTTGCCCCGGACCGGGGTTGTGCCGCTTAGGTGAACGAACACCAGATCCGCATTTGGGGCGACGCCTTGTGGTCCGCCTGCCCGGCCATTTCCCGCCGCGATAGAAAGCACATGCGTTCCGTGCGTGCCCTGCCATTTTCCGCGCCGTTTCCGGTCGGAATCGCCCGGATTGTAGCCCAAGGCTTCGTAGGGATCGGCTTCGCGCAACGCCGCGTCGATCTCATCTTGGGTGTAGATCCGACCATAGCCAAAGCGGTTTGGGTGTTGGCTATCCCAAGCGCTTGATCGTTGATCCCACAGCGACAACAAACGGGTCGAACCATCTTCATTGCGAAAGTCGGGATGGGCAAAATCAAGCCCCCAATCGAGGCACCCGACGCACGTCCCCGTCCCGGTTGCACGAAGACCGGGCGCGCGATGCGAATGAGCCAGCTCAACCAAATCGGCGCCTTCATCATACAAATAATCGGGCTCGATCAACTCATCTGTCGAGCGGATCGCACGCGGTGCTTCAGCGGACCGCACCGCCGCACTAGCAAGCAGTGCAGCGAGCTGTTCGCGTTTAACGCGAATGGTGCCGATATCACCAAAGCGGCTGATCAACCGGGCGCATTCGGGGAGGCTATCTTGTTCGGTCAGATCAACGACCAAAGCGATCTCCTCCCCGGCTTTACCCAACTTCAGCTGTTCGGCCAGGGCAGGATCGTGGGCATCAAGGTCAAAGTCCTGTTCCATAGCCGACGCCTTGTTCACCTCCCTGCCGTTCGGTTGCTTTTCGCTGTTTCGGTGCGGCCACCGGCAGCCAGCTTGTCGATCTTTTCGCTGATCGCATCGAGGCTGGCCTTGAGCTCGCCTATATCGGACTCGATCTTGTCGAGCCTGCCCTGTCGTGTAGGAACAACAGCGTAGAGCTGTGAGCGAGCGCCCGTATTAGCCGCGCTCCGGAGCAGATCCGGATCGAAGGCTGCACCAAACTTGCGCAATGCGGCTCCGCGTGCCTTAATTTCATTGGCACTGCCGGCTGCAGCAACCTCTGCAGCTGCTGCTGCGACCAGCGCTGGCCTCACTCCGGCAAGCCGTGCCACTTCCACCTGCTCGGCGGTCGCGCTTGGCCCCGAACCAGGAGAAGCTTGCGCGGCCTGAACCGCTGCCAGTACCGGCTGGATTTTGTTGTCGTCCAGCTCAGGTAGAACCGTTTTCTCTGGATTGTCTTCCGATATCTCGGCCCACTTCACACTGTCCGCCGGATCGATAAGTCCTGCAGTCACGACGATGGTCCTCATCACCTCGTCTCGGTCGGACGGGTTGGGCAATCTTGCGGCGCCCGCCGCCGACACTGCGGAACTCGCTGCGACAGACGAAGTTTGCTGTCCGAACAAATTAAGTGGGATGCTCAGTCCGCGCGTATTTCGTACCGCCGACCGGTTCCCGGCCGACGCAATTCTCAATGGGATTTTCATGATCTTTCTCCGCTTGGGGAGAGGTGCCGACGTATCAATGAAGCGCCGGCACCCTCCTTCCTAACCCGGGAACGAGTGTCCCGAGATGGCCTTTCCAGACTAGACAACCGGTTGGCTGTTGTCTGGCGACTGGATCGTCGTTGGCTGACCATTGCCAACGCTGGCGAACCGGCTGAGCAGCTCAGGATTGTTCAGGACAAATCCGACGCCGCCTGCGACGCCTGCATTCGAGAACGCCCCCTTGCTCGTGTCGATGAGATCGCTCTTGAGCGCCCCCTTGTAGAGCTGATAGAGGCTGATTTCATTGCCGTCATAAGCTTCGGCAATGTCCAGCGCTGCATCGATCTTCATCTTGTTCTTGATCGACTTAAGCCGGCGCGACTGCGCAGCGTTCACGCGAGCAACGCTCGACACACGACTGTTGACCGAACTGATCCGGCTGTTGACAGTCTTGATGCCTTTGCCATTGCGCGCGATCTTCCGATCCTGAGTGTCGGCAACCTTCTTAAGCTGTGCGTGAGTCACATAGTTGCGCGAAGGCGGACGCTTGTAAGCTTGACGACGCGATGCAGTTGGCACACCGCGCCGCTTGCCACGCCGACCAAACAGACCGCCGCGACGCCCGCGCCTTCCGCGCCGACGCCGTTTGCCGCGGCGTTCGTCGATTTCATCATAGTCGTAATCGCCTTCGAAAGACTCATCGAGTACCGCTTCAAGCATCTCCTCCTCCTCGTCCATTTCGAGGAGTTCCTCAAAATCGTCTTCGTCGAGTTCAATTCCAGCGTCCATGCCGAAGTCATCCATGCCGTCTTCGGCATAGTATTCATCGATATCAATCATTTCATCGTCCATTACCTTGCTCCTTTTGCGATGAGTGCTGCATTGGTCTGTGAACAGACCGATCGCCGCTGCGAACGCGTTTCACGGCCGGCACGACGAGTTCTCTGAAAAGCTGTGCATCGGGCATCAGCGAACCCGGCTTTCCTTTGCCAGAACAGGCGGCGCAGTTGTCGTCGCCTCCCCAGCAATACCGACACGCACCAAGCGCTGAGGCGAGCGTGTCGTTGACTGCCACTAGGTCGTCTTCCCCTTGGGAATCTGGCTCCTGATCGGCAGACTGATGGTCTTCGCAGCCGGCTTCTTCCGACTGAGGTTCGAAATCTTTAAAGACACTGTCGAAACTCGACGGATCATCATCCCAATCGAGTTCATCACCGTGGTCTTCCTCAAGATGATCGTCGATGGCGTCATCATCATTTGAAAACACCCCGGCACCGATCATCAACTTAAGCAGGTCGGTCTGATCAGAGGGAAGCTGCGAGCGGTCGAGCAAGTGCATCAAGATCGCATCACTGCCGTTTCCTGATGCCAGCATAGCCTTAAGCGCCTCGCTGCTTGCGCCACTGCTCGATGTGTGGGCTGTTGTGGCTGCTGCGCTCATAGGTAATCTTCCTCATACTCGGCCTCTTCGGCCCAACGGGCCTCGTGGGCGGCCTGTCTCGCGTCCTCAGCTGCCATGTCTTCGAGCAACACGTTGGTCGCTTCTGATCGTTGCCACGGGTGAGACACGGCAAATCTGTCCATTCCGATGAGCGAAGCCTCGTCTTCGGATTGGTTTGCAGCTTCTGCGAGCTCGAGCGCGACTTCGGAGATCGCGTTTGCAATTGTTGCCGTGGGTACAGATTGGGCACCCACCCGCACTTGTCGGCGTCCCGCTCGCCCGACGAGCAAAGCCTGAAGCGCCTGCAAAACTTCAGGACGGCCGAGCAATGCGAGAAGTTGTGCAGCAGCTTGGCTAGAAGAATTGCCTGGGGCAGCCGAGACAGGGCTCACAGGTTGAGCCGGGCGCGCTGGTTGGGGTGCTGGCTGGGGTCCGGCAGCAACAGAAGGTATCGCAGCCGGTGTCACGGCGGGCTGGGATGCCATTGCTCCCGCAGGTGGAGCCGCTCCTGTCTGAGGAGACGGAGGCGTGAGCGCTGAGATGGTTCCACCGCCCACTGCTCCAATCAACGCGCCCCATGGTCCACCGATCGCCGCTCCTTGAGCAGCCCCTTGAACAATCCCGGGAAGAGCACGCTTGGCGACTGGAGCGACTTGTCGTGCAATAGGTGCGATCTGCTTTCCGACCCTGCGCAAGGAGCGCATAAAGTTCTCGACTTCTTCCGGATCGGCTTCCGGGAACATCAACATCAGGCGACGCTCTAATTCCTCGTCGTCTTGCTCTGCTGCGAAACCTTCCATTGAAAGGCGGACCGCCGGGTACCTTGTCTCTTCGAGCCGAATGGTGCGCAGTTTTTGCCGGTGTTGGTTCATTGCGCGCCTCCTTGTGAGGCGAGCGCTTCTTGCGCTCCATCACGGATGATGGCGGGAACGGCATCGAGATCGCCGAAATATTGTCTTTCTGGATCTACCTCGAGATCTGGCTCAGCCGAGAGGTTTTTCACCCAGCCCCGCCAAACGGGCTGACCGGTGCATGATTCGCCTTCCTCCCTGAAATACAGGACCAGGTAGCGGAGCGTGATTCGTTCGTGGCGAGTCGTCATATCGCCATCACTAGGAACCCCGCATCACGCAGCTATCACAGACCTATCACACAGCTATCAAATGAGCAGAATTCAATGCGCTTTACCGCTAGAAAGGCGCACAGAAGCGGAGGTGCTGTCAGTCTAACGCGAACTCGTCTGGGCTAGACACAAGGCCCCCTACTCGCGATGCGAATTAGGCCATGAGATCTTGCCGCTCAGCCATGGCAGCTAGGCGGTTGGTCTTGTAGGTTTGCCTATCAATAAGTTGGCGGTCAGTGTTGAGGTGATTGTGAACATTGGCGTGGACCGAGGCGAGTTTCTGAAAGCGCTTTTCGCAGCATTCACGAGGCTGATTTCTCGCTTCAAGGCATTAAGCAGTCATCTGGATTTGGCGCCCGAGGCACAGTGCACAATATCCACTTTCGTTTCAAAACAGCCAGTCTGGCAAGAACAGGTCATCGTGACTTCAGCTTCACGTGCCTCTTCAAGCGTGAGTTTCCAAAAACGATTATTCAGATACCGCCGGTATTCCTTGTCAGTCACGGCCTCACATTGCCCTGCCACCAGGTTAAACAGTCTGTAGCCACGCCTCCACATCCAACGTTTCGCCAACATACAGAGGCAAACCGGCCAACACAGAGAAATCTACCAAAAGCCCGTGTCGGGATAGAGCCTATGGATGCATTTTATTCGGCACGGGCACTCTGGTTTGCGCTTGCTAACCTGGCTTGAGCTTAGATGCAGTGACGCAAAGGACCTTGTCATTCCAAGCAGAGTTGATGCTGCTCGCTACTTACGCACAAGACAATACGCCCGACTTGTTGACGAGTGGGTGGAAGCGACCGGCTTGCGGCGCGAGGAATATGGCACCCACTCACTTCGCGGTACCAAAGCCTCGATCATCTACAAAGCCACAGGCAACATCAGAGCGATCCAGATCTTGCTAGGACATTCTAAGATTGAAAACACGGTTAGATACCTTGGTGTCGATATAGAAGACGCTCTTGCCCTTGCTGAGAAGACTGAAATCTGACTGCTTATGGGCGCTTAATCGTTCACACTCGAATGGCTCAGAAATAATCCGATTTACGGATCACAGCCAACGACCAATCGTAGGGTGAATGGCTGCACGCCCCTGACTACCTCTGCACACGGCCCGAGCCGTCGCCGCTCATCAGCCTTTCGACCTCCGGCACGGTTACGCGGTTGAAGTCTCCTGTGATCGTATGCTTGAGCGTTGAGGCAGCCACTGCGAATTCAAGGCTCTGTTGGCGGTCTTCATATGCGTTGAGACCATAGATCAGCGCTGAGGCGAAGCTGTCGCCTCCTCCAACGCGGTCGACGATATCGGTTAGCTCGTACTTCTTAGACAGCATGAAGCCTTGGTCACGCGTCCGCAAACAAGCGGACCAGTTGTTGCGGTCCGCGCTAAGGCTTTCGCGCAGAGTGATCGCGATTGTGTGCATATTGGGGTAGATATCCAGTACTTTTTGACCGAGCGCCTCGTATTTGGCCGTATCAAGCTCGCCGCTCTCCACATCTATATCAACCGAGATGTCGAGCGACTTTTGACAGTCTTCTTCGTTGGCGATGCCGACATCGACATACTTGACCAGCTCGCGCATCACTTCTGGCGCGCTTTTGCCGTATTTCCAAAGTTTGCCACGGAAGTTGAAGTCGCATGAGACCGTGACGCCGGCTTCTTTGGCCGCCTTGACGCACGCCATGGAAAGGTCCGCTGCCGATTGGCTCAGTGCAGGCGTGATTCCGGTGATGTGGAGCCATTTGGCGCCTTTGAAGATCTTGGGCCAATCAAACTCGTCGAGGCCTGCATTGCAGATCGAAGAGTTTGCGCGGTCATAGACGACCTTTGATGGTCGCTGGTTTGAGCCGGTCTCAAGGAAGTATATCCCAACACGGTCACCAGAACGGTTGATATGGGCCGTATCGACGCCGAATTTGCGCAGCTCCATAATAGCATTCTCACCGATATCATTATCGGGTAGCGCGCTAACAAAACCTGCATCAAGCCCGTAATTGGCAAGAGCAACCGCAACATTCGCCTCGCCCCCGCCAAAAGTCGCCTCAAAGTCGGGCGATTGGAAAAAACGCTCATGCCCAGGCGTTTTCAAACGCAGCATGATTTCACCGAAAGAGAGGAATTTGGGCATTAGGAGGAGCTTTCAATACACTGGGGAGGGAAAAAGGAGAATCCGGCGTTACGAGAATGCCAAACCGCCATTGATGTCGATATTAGCGCCGGTGATGAACGAAGCTTCGTCTGATGCGAGATACGACACGAGGTCAGCAGTTTCTTCCGCCTTGCCTTGCCGTTTCAGCGGCGTGGAGTTTGCGACATTCTCACGCGCTGCATCGGGCGTAAACATGTCGTGGAAGGTGGTGGCGATCATGCCCGGGCACAACGCATTCACACGAATGCCTTTGGGGCCAAGCTCTTTGGCGAGGCCGCGGGTCATGGTCATCACCGCGCCTTTAGACGTCGCATAGGCAATCGCCCCGCCACCGCCGCCATCGCGTCCTGCAAGCGATGCCAAGTTCACGATTGCAGAGCCTTCTTTCATCAGGGGCACAGCCGCTTTACAAGCAAGGAAAGTTGAGGTCGCGTTCAACTGCATCACGATGTTGAAGAACTCTTCGTCCATCTCTTCCAGCGTTTTGCGCGCAACCAGCCCGCCCGCATTGTTGACGAGGATGTGAACCTCATCGCCGAAAGCCTCGCGGGTCGCAGCAATCAAAGCGTCCACTTCAGCAGGCTTGGTTACATCAGCTTTGACAGCAAGCCCTTTGCCGCCCGCAGCTTCAACAGCCGCAACCGTTGCATCAGCATCAGCCTGATTGCTGTTGTAGTTGACAACAACGTTTGCCCCTTCGCTTGCGAGCTTTACGCACACTGCGCGCCCAATATCGCGGCTGCCGCCTGTTACGATGGCTGTCTTGCCTGAAAATTTCATATTTATGTCCCGTCCCTAAAGGTAATGTTTCAAAAGTCTTCGTTATGCGGTTCGAGGTTTGAGCGGTTTTATTGTTCCGCACAGCAGCCAAACGCTTGCAATTGCGGTTAGCGCGAGGGCTGCGCCTAAAACGAAAACCGAATAATAATTTGCCCCAGCGGTCATTATAGGAACAATTGCGGTCAAAGCCGCCGCGCTCAGTTTCGCAGCCATTCCTGCAACGCCCGCCAATGTGCCTACAGTACCTTTGCCATACAGATCGCTCGGCAGTGTCTGGACATTGCCGATGGCGACTTGGAAGCCGAATAGGATTGCAAACATCAACCACAGAGCTGTCCAAGGCGACGAAGCCACTGACAGCGCCAGCAATGCAGGCAGCATGATGAGGCAGCCAAGTGTGATGACGAATTTGCGGGTCTTATCGACGCTCCACCCGGAGTTCAGCCGGTTGCCAGCGAGCCACCCTCCAACCCATGCACCAACCATGGCACCAACATATGGCAGCCACGCCGAGGCTGCTACGTCTTTGATGGCGAAGTCGTGCACTTCGAGAAAGTAGGTCGGAATCCAGATGATGAAGAGCCACCAGATGGGATCAATCGCAGCAGAAGCGATAATGACGCCCCAGCTTTCTTTGCGCGACAGCAATTCGCCGGTTGATGGGTTGTATTCTTCTTGATCGACCTCGGAGGATGCTTCGGGCTTTTGACCTGACAAAATGTATTCGCGTTCATCATCTGAAAGCCAATCGTGGCTTTGTGGAGGACCCTTCACGATGAACCACCACGGCAAAAGCCACAAAAGCCCTACCAAACCGACAACGATAAAGATCAGTTTCCAGTCGAGAATAACCGCGAGAAATCCGATGAGCGGAATTGAGATAATGCCGCCAATGGCTGCACCGGAATTGAATATTCCTTGGGCAAGCGCGCGTTCCTTAGTTGGGAACCATTCAGCATTTGCTTTGGTCGCGCCGGGCCAATTACCCGCTTCGGCAATTCCAAGGATAGCCCGAAAAATGCTGAAGCTCACAACGCCTTTGGCAAGTGCGTGAGCGGCTGTCGCCAGCGACCAAACGCCTATGGAGAGGACAAAGCCCATCCGGGTGCCGAGCCAGTCAAAAATCTTGCCAAAAATGGCCTGACCTGCCGCATATGAGAAAATGAACACGACACTGATAATGCCGAGAATTTCCTTGTGCCCATCGGTATCCATGTCGGGGAACAATTCCGGAGCAATATGCTCTGGCCAAAGGACATTGATCGTTTGGCGATCTATGTAATTGATGATCGTCGCAATCGCGACAAGGCCAACGACCCACCAGCGCAGTCCGCTCATCTTCATCGTTCAGCCCTCCAACCCAAGAAAATCTTCGCGCACGGGGCTGAAGGTGTCGATCAACACACCCGCCTCTAAGCACACTGCGCCGTGGTCCAGATTGGGAGCGATGTAGAAACAATCGCCTGCACCAAGAATACGCTTTTCACCGTCGATGAAGACTTCAAAAGAGCCGCTTTCGACATAGCTGGACTGGCTGTGGGGATGCGCGTGCACTTGGCCGACAGACCCTTTTTCAAAACACACACGGACAATCATGATGTCTGGCCCATAGCCAAGGATCTGGCGGGTTATTCCATCGCCTAGATCCTCTTTGGCTGTATCCTTCGCGACCACGAAGGGCGGGCTTTGCGCCTCTGCGAGTGTTGCCATTTTCAGTCATCCCCTCCTGTAAGCGCGATCACACTCGCAAACCCTGTCCATTCAAGGATTGTCCCATTGATCGTCACGCTGTGTGCGGACTTGGGATCAGGGTTGTGGGAGACTGCAATCGCAAAGCGCTGCCCTGATTTCAGGGTCACACGCACAATATCCATGCCTTCGGCCTGCTGATGGTCGAGGCTTTCAACCATACTGCGGCTGTCGATCGTTTGTTCGGTCGCACCGTCATAAAGTCCATGCGCTTCCAAAAGGCTGGCAAAGCTTGCCTCGCCTTCTCGCTGTGCTCGCAAGACCAAAACGGGCTCGCGCCGCAAGTTAAACTCAGGATCGTTTGCGCCGCTTTCACCAAGGATCGCAGTCACAGGGCCATTGGCAGCGAAGCGGTAGGTGTAGAACCGCCCATCCAAAATCCATGTCAGCGCGCCTTTGCCGCTTTGCAGCAAACCTTGAGCATCCACCCAGATATGCTGGTAGCCATTCCTTTCACCCAATACCGGGCGAGCAGCCACATTGCCTTCGGCTACAAAGTCATACTCCATAATATGACCGGAATAGTGCAGCGGCAGATCGTATTGACGCGCGGAATCGCTTTGCGCATTGACGAGATCGATCACGAGCGGCGCTTCAAGTCCTGGAATTTGCGGCATAAGCAAAGTCCGGCGCATGGTCACACCGGGATATGCGCTGGCGATCACACCGCTTGAAACCTGGAGACCATCCGCTTCTGAGAAATAAAGCTGCGTTGGCCAGAATGTGTCAGCCAGCTTTGGATCACCATCAAAATGGCTTTTCTCATCAACGACCAAAGTGTTGTGCGCGATGGAGCTTTTCGCCCAAGTCTCATTCTCAGGCAGGTAACGCCCGCCCTGCTTCGCCTCGATATTGAGGAAACGTGCAGCGCCATAATCGCGGATGATCTCATTGCCATTATCGTACAATTGCCATGCGAGCTTATCGAAGTGGCCATGGCCCATGCCTTGAGAGCTGTTTTTTGCAATCAGCACGGTAGCTGGCTCGCCTTCGCGATTGGCTTTGCCTTGCCGCAAAATGGCGACTGCGCCTTCATCTCCATCAGGCCCATCGCTTAAAAGCAGAGATCGGAACGGAAATGGCTCCGCCTTACCGGCAGCAAGATCGCGAGCAACCAACGCACCATTGGGCGTCAACACAGTGCGCCCTTGGAAATCCGCCACGGAAAGCAATGCCGGATCGCGCGTTTGCCCATAAGCAATCGCAATGCCTTCATACAGTTCGGCTGTGCGTAGGCTCTTGTCCCGGATCGCATCGTTGAACGGGAAGAAATACCCGCGATAGCTCTGCTGCACAGTTGTGCGCAGCGCTTTTAACAAGATTCCATCGCGATGCTTGAAAATTTCCCGCTCGGGCTCATTGCGCTCAATCGCATTGGCAAACACAAGGAAAGGGAGCAGCGCGAACCGCTGATAGTACGGTCCTTCCGTGTAATAGCCATCGGGCGAAAACAGCAGCTCGGTTTGGCGGATAAACCCAGTCTCACCGGTTTTGTCAGAGCCAAGCAAAGCCCGATCAACCAAATCCCGATCGCCAAGCAGATAGCCTGTCATACCCACACCAGCGGTCGCCCAGGTTGCGTGGTTATGAATGCGATTGAAAGTCCGCTTGGATTCCACTGAAAGAAAATGAGCCGCTGGCCGGAAGACGTTATCATCAATCCGCTGGCGTTCTTGAGCGGTCAATGTGCCCCGAATATCGCCGTATCCTTGGACAGCATGGACAAGCCACATCGCATCGTTGAGCACTTGCCAGAAAAGGCGTCCTACATTTTGGTTCGCTTTTGCAGGATGATCACCAAGGCCTGGATAAAGATCAGCATATTCCAGCAACATATCGCGAACAAAAGCACGGTACTTTTCGTCGCCTGTGATCCGGTAAAGCTGTCCGCCCTGATACATTGCGCGAAAATTGCGCTTGTGCTGTTCGTGCGTGTACCCGCCGCCTGGATCTTTTGGCACGGGAACAACAACGCCATCCGCCATCATGCCATCGATAAATGCGCTTGCGCGGTCGATCTCTGATGCGAACAACGGGGCATGAGCCAGAACCGCATCGCCTGTCTCGATCCGCTGGACAGACGAGGCGGTCTCTGGTGATGCAGCAGCCTGGGAAGGAGAATGCAATGCGAGCATTGCTGGCACTGCTGCAAAGAGAACAGAGCGTCTCATTCAGAATCGCCCTCCTCAAAGATATTGCCTGTATTTTGCGCCCGGTGATCACCATCAAAGATCAGCTCTTCAAGGATCATATCGCCGGTCTGTGCAAAGGCATTATCGGTGATGACAGTCTTTGGCGTGCCAACCGTATGAACCACACGGAAAGGCGCAGACCCACTGATCGCGTTTTGGCTAAGCGTCGCAATCTGGACACCATGAAGATGGATTGACCCGCCAGTTCCATTGGTCGCAGCATGCCCTACGTCCTCAAGCGCGTTTTGCGCAAAGGTAACGTTAGGACCAAAAGTGCTTTCATCGCGCCCGCCGCGGTAAATATCTGCAATTGGCCCGCCAATGCGCGCAAAGGCGCTCTGCGTTATGTCGAGATATTCGACATTATATTGACCGTAATCATCGGTCTCCGCAGCAGCTGAAACGATTGTGCCAGTGATGTCGGCAAAGATGCTACGACGGATGGATACTTGGTCCGCCAGCGTGTTCTTGCCCAATGTCAGCACATTGAACGATTTGTTGACAGTTAGATTGCGCACAGCCACCCGGTCCATCACAACGCGCAGATTGGATTGGATCGGGAATATGGTGGTGCGGATGACCGAATTGCCCACGGAATCCGGAGCCAGGGCGCCATCCAGTGAAAGCCCCTCGAGATTGAGCTCTCCGCCTTCGCGCAGCTCAAATAAGGATGGACGCGTAAAAAAGATCGCAGTCTCCTGTGACCCTGCGCCTCTGATCGCGATTGTAGCGGTGACTGGAATAGAACGATCAACGATGTACTCGCCCGCGCCGAGCGATAGGACATCGCCATCTTTTGCAGTCATGACCGCTTCAGCCAAAGTGCCTTGCCCCGGCGCTACTTCGATCGTGCGGCCCGATGATCCGAATGCTGTGCGCTCACCCGGTTTGGGATACCAATCCACACCCACTTCATCCAAAGAGACCACTTTCAAATCGCGCGGCGCACCCACGCCCGAGAGCGCGGGGTCGGTTGGATAAAGAAGCCCATTTTCGTGGCGCTCCATTGCCACGGGCTCCTGTGTGAACGAGGAAAGCTGGCTTGCGACGCCGCCTTGGCTTACGCGGTTGCCAGCGAAATCAATGCCCGAAATATCGTCATAAACCTCAAGGAAAGAGGCACCCTCCAACCCGCCAAGCAAATTGTTGGCGAAGCTGGTATCGCTGGGCGCGGCGGACCGCTCTTCATCCGCCCCGACATTGAAGGCAACACGGCGGCTGTCGACTATCGTATTGTTTTCAATGGTCGCACCAGCCACCTCGACATAGCGATTAACCGGTGAATTGGGCACACCGTTCATGATAGCTAACGCGCTGGAAAATGCTTCTCCTCGTAGACCCTCCATGTAATTGCCGCGCACCGTTTGACTGCGATTGATGACGCGGATCCCGCCGGTGTAATCGGCCCCGTCGCCAAGAAAAACATTGCCTTCAACCACGTTGTTGTCGCCATGCCGCAAGGTGAGGGTGCCGCGCGATTTCAAAAAAACATTGCCGCGGAAGACATTGCCGCCTGATTTCGATGAGATGATCTCAACCTCGCCGCCAGTGCGGTCAAAAACATTGTGCGCGACAAGCGTGTTCGAATTGAACATCGAGTAGCGACTGGTGCCGATCCGCAAGGTTTCTCCGCCATTTGAACCGAGCACAGGGCGCGGGCCAAAGTAGTTGTATTCAACGCGGTGATTGTTCTCGCGGCTTTCCTCAGTGTCCAGCCGGACAGCGAAGGTCACGCCCTTATTGGTCTTGCCTGAAAGGTGGTTGTGGTCGAAGCGATTATTGCTGCCATACAGGCCTATCCAATAATCGCTTTCATACCGATCGGGCTTACTAAACCCGTCAATGACGACCTGCGTCACCCGCGAGTTGTTGGCTTGATCGTCCGGCGAGACGCGAAAGGCGATTACTTCGCCTCGCGGGCTGTAGCCGTCGCGAAAGACCAGCCCTGAAATCACCACGTGTTCGCCGCCAATTCGAAGGCTGGATTGACCAGTGAAGACGACCTTACCGGGCTCCTCACTCGTGACTGTAATCGGAGCGTCCTCCCGGCCTTCACCAGTGATAACGAGCTCAAAGTCTCGCCACTCGCCAGATGCCAAAACAATCGTATCACCCGCCTCAATATCGGCAGCTGCAACTGCGTATTCGGATGGGGTAGAGACAACTATGCGTTCGGCATATGCGGGCGTCGACATTGCGCACACTGCCACAGCAACAAGGCCAAGCCTCGTGTTCATCCCTCAGTCCTCTCCGTCTTCCTTATGACAGGACTATAAGACGAGTCGATTGATTGTCAATCAATCTGGCATGTCAAATCTAGAATATATATAATACCAATCGGCCTAGCCGATTTTGGCCGCCGCCAAAAAGCGCTCGCGGCTTTGCGATGCTTGTTGCTGCACCTCTTCAAGAGCTTTGCGCTCGGTCGCTTCAAGCATGTTTTCCAGAAGGCGGTGGAAGTGTTCGCGCATCGCTGCGCGCGCCCGCGCTGGATCTCGATCGCAAAGAGCATCGAAGACCGCACGGTGCTCTTCCGTGCGCGATTCCGCATCGTGAATGCAAACTGACTGATAAGTCGCTTTAACCTCCGGAATATCTTCACGCATTCGCCAAAGCGACTGTATCGTGTGCACCATTGCGGCGTTGTTGGATGCCTCCGCAATGGTGATATGAAACTGCTCGTCAGCCTCATCGGCTTCTTCGGTGGTACCGGTCCGCATCTGCTCAATCAGCTTACCGAGCTTTGCAACGGCTTCGTCAGAAATGTTGTGCGCAGCAAGAGCGGCTGCCTCAGATTCCACAAGGAGCCTCGCCTCGGTAACTTCAAATGCGCTTGCATTCGGCAAAGCCTCACCAATAACTGGCTTCTTTTCACTGACATAAACGCCAGAGCCGGTCTTGATCTCGAGTCGCCCTATGGCTTGCAAAGCAATTTCAGCTTCACGGATTGTTACCCTGCTTACGCCCAGCTTTTCAGCAAGCTCTCGCTCACCCGGCAACCGGGTGCCCGGTCGATAGGCGCCTTCATCGATCAGCTCGGCAATTTGCTCTGCCACTGACTGAAAAAGTCGCTTGCTTGTCATGACTTGAAAAGCTCCATCAATTCGCGTGACCCAGCCCTATACCAATTTTCCTAGACAATTAAACCGATCATTGAACCATGATACCAGCCGCCGCATTCCCCCCGGATCCGCGGCGGCTGGAATTGAATTGGACAAACAATGCGACCGTTAGAACCGCAATGTCGCTCCGAAGGTAATCCGACGATCAGGCAAGCCCTGGAAGCAGAGCAGACCGCCATCGTTGACGCAGAACTGGCTGATGTCAGATTTGGTAAGGTTCACCCCTTCCACACCAAGACTCAGGAAGTCAGTCACGTCGTAGACCACACTGCCGTTAAGCTGGCCACGTGCCTCCGTCACAACTGGGAAGCCCAGCGTTGAGTTGAGCGAGGCACCAGCCGCAGTATCCAATGTACGGAACGCATCACGCCAAGTGTAGCGAGCGCGGGCCGAAAGGCCGTACTTCTCGTAATACAGCGTGACGTTGTAGGCATTCTCAGAGAAGTCGAGCAGGCCCTGAACCGCTTCCACTGGATCAGCAACGTTGGGATTGATCGCCTCGAAAATGTCCTGACCTCGGCCTGATGCGGTTTGCGTTGCCTCGCCACCACCAAAATCTTGGTAGGTGTAGTTGGCGATGATGCCAAAGCCCGAGGCAAAGCCCAGTGTGTCCTCGAATTGAGAGAGATCATATTGGAACGCTATCTCGATACCGGTTTGCGTGGTCGTCGCTGAATCGTTGATGATCGTTTGCAGCGGCACACAAAGGCCATTGCCGGGCACATCCGACAACACGTTGCGATCAGGCACGGGGTTGAAGATACCGCCGCCTTCACACGGATCAGTGATATCGCGGAAGCCATTTGCATCTTCAACAGCGTCTTCAACCTGGGTCACGAACAGATTGGTCCGGTCCTTGTGGAAGAAGCCGATGCTGAGCAATGATGATGGTGCAAAATACCACTCAAGCGAAGCATCGTATGACTGCACTGTTTCAGGTGCGAGGTTCGGATTGCCCAATGCAACTGCATTGTTCGGACCTGTTGGGAATGTCACGGACAGCGACAAATCGTCGAAGTCTGGACGGTTAATGTCTTCAGTGTAACTTGCGCGGAAGATCAGATTTTCAGCAAGGTCCGCAATCACGTTCACACGCGGCATGAACTCTGAATACCCGCCGCTTGATGTAATCGGCGATGCGACACCGTTTGCAATCGCATTCCCGAAGGAATCAATACTGGTATCGACCCAACGCGCGCCAATGTTGCCCCGGATCGCTCCGAGATCGAAATTGGCCTGACCGTAAAGAGCATGCGTTTTTTCTTCGACACGGAAAGACGCGCCTAGATTGCCCGATGCATTTGGATCCAGATCATTTAGCAGGCGGCTGCCGTTCGCAATGCGATCCTGCCCCCCGGGTGTCGCATCCAAAGCTGCCTGTAGCTGTGCGAACACAGCATCCCGGTCAGAGAAAGACCGGTTTGGATCGATCACAACAAAGTTGCGGAAAGCCAGTTCACGTCCATCAAATGCACCAAAATTGCTTGGCCCTGGAACGATCAGATCACCGAGCGCTGCACCACTTGGACTATTCGCAATCGCACCTGTACCAAAGGTTGAACGCAGCTGATTAAACTCTGTCGAGCTGTCATTGTAGCGGTAACCAACATCGACCGACGTGATAAAACCAAGCGAATCTTCAAGATTAAGGCTGGTATCGATCCGGAAGGCATCTTCCTTGTTTTCCGTGCTGTTATTGCTGTTCGTCACCGCATCCAGCACGGTGTTGTTAGGATCAAGCAACTCCGCAATTGTCGGCGCAAAAGGCGAGGCAAAATCAACGCCGAACGTAAGCGAACCACCAGTCAGATCATAGATGAATGGCACGCTGTTATCGTTGCTTGACCCATCAAGAGGGGTCAGCGGGTTCGGGTTGATGAAGTTCAGCGTGGTGCTGAGATTTGGGTTAGTGGTATCCGATGTCGAACGCGACAGCTCGACGCGAGTCGAAAGCAAGCCCGTCTCAAACTCGGTGCCAAAACGATAGAGCTCGCTTGTTGTAAGACGAGCACCTGTATCGCTCGAAAAGCGCAAATTTGGATCATCATCATCGCGCGCAAGGTTAGGCTGAATAGTGCCGAACAAAGCCGCCTCGATGCTGCCAAGATCCTGGCCATCGAGCGATCCAAAATTCACTGTTTCAAAGCCATCTGGAACGTTGACTGTGTCAACGGCACTAACGCCCGACCCTTGAATACGCGAGCTGTCCTGACGGCGTTCCTGATCATTGTAGATGACATCGGCAAAAAACATCAGACTGTCACTTGGCGCCCATTCGAATGAGCCAGCAATATTGATGGTCTCGTACTCGAAATTCTCACGTTCCTGGTTGAGGAACTGAATGTTTAGGAAAGGGAAATCTGGGCCTGGCGCGCCTGCGGCCGTGACAGCTTGACCAGCATTGATTAGGTTATCGCGGTCAACACGCGGACGGAATGATGTGGCTTCCTGTTCTGTGTAGCTTGCACTGACCACAAAACCAATCTCGCCGGCACCAGCCTCCCAGACGTTCCCAAAGCTACCGGAAATACGAGGCTTAATGCTGTCGGAAAGCTCGGAGTACTCACCCTGCGCCCGAACTGAGAGAATACGATCAGAAATGTCGAGTGGTCGGATAGTGCGCAGATTGACTGTACCACCCACAGAACCTTCGATCACTGAGGCTGTCGGCGCCTTGATAACCTCGACCGCTCCGATGATAGCAGGGTTGATATCTTCAAAGCTGATACCGCCGCGACCCGTACCAGCAGACACGGTCTTTACGCCATTGATCAAAACCTGATTATCATTGGTACCGCGGATCTGGACCCCGGTGCCAACACCGGCAGTACGCGTGATCTGCACGCCCGTGACATTTTCAAGAACTTCCGCAAGGTTTTGATCAGGCAGCTTACCAATGTCTTCCGCCTGGATAACCTCAATAATGCTGTCTGCATTACGCTTTTCATTGAGCGCGCTCTCAAGCGAGCTGCGAATGCCGGTTACAATGATCGCGTTTCCTTCGCCATCGGCGACAGATGCATCTTGCCCAGCGTCCTGCGCCAAAGCCGCACCTGGAATCAGTGCGAGCGCTGAGCCTGCCAACATTCCAGCGATAATGCGTTGCTTACGTGCACAAGCACGAGACGGCACAAGCCGAATCCCCATCTTTACTCTCCCGTTTGGTTTACTCGTTATTGAGGTAGACGATAGATTGGCCTAATAAGATGTCAACCCAATTTGTAGACCTTTTAGGAAATGTCTGTCATACCAATTTATTGTGCGAGTTGCTGAATGGAGCCGGGGTTGCGCAGCAACGCCCAGCTTAAGTTTGCTCGGATGGAACGGGATGGAATGGCGAATTATGAGTCGTGAAGGGCCATTCTGCTTTTGGGTAACGAACTAACCAAGCAGACAGGTCGCTCATAGGCGGCGATGGCTTCGAACATCGGGTCCGCTATTGGGAGTGACAGCGGATATTAGGGTTTTGCGCCTGACATCCGCTATTACCTGAGAAACACGAACCGCTAGAAAATACCGGCCACACCCACACTTGCGCCGGTGTTTTTGTCGCCTGCGTGGCTGACACTGGCGTTGATCGTGATCGGTACATCAACCTTCAAACGATGCGACAGGCCAAGGCTGAAAGCTTGCTGCCCGCGGAAAGTTGCGCCGCGCAC
>JBCBAX010000002.1:0-742995 GCA_038532305.1 Pseudomonadota bacterium
GGCTGGTGGCGCCGGAGTTGACCACGATGGAGGTGACCGCCGTGCCAAAGCTGAAGTCGCGAATGAAGTCTTCACCGCCGACAACCTGACGTCCGGCTGCCGACACATCGGCACCTTCAAATGGATCGCCCGCATAGACCAGCACATCATTGCCTTCGCCGGTGGTGATATCATCGCTGCCAGCCAGGCTGTCGATCAGATCATTGCCAGCAAGCGCTTCGATTTCATCATCGCCGTCTGTGCCTGTGAGCGTGTCAGCTTCCGGCGTGCCTGAAAAATCGACCTGGTTGGTGACAGTGACAGCGAGGGTTTGCGTCGCGGTCAATTGCCCGTCGCTCGCCGAGACCTCGATATCGAACACATTGTTGCCATCGGCGTCGCCCGGCGCTTCAAAATCGGGAGCTTCGATGAATGAAAGCGCACCCGTGCTTGCATCAATCTCAAACAGATCAGCGTCGGCTCCGCCCGAAATGCTGAAAGAAACACTGTCGCCCTCTGCGTCAGCAGCGCTGACCGAAAGGCCCGTGTCCGTGCCATTTTCGCTCAACGATGCTGTACTGGCAGAGCTGAAGGTTGGGGCGGTGTTTACCGGAGGCGGAACAACATCATCACCGCCACTTGCGGCAACTGCGATCAGGCCTCCAACAGCCGCCACTCCCAGGGCAATAATAGCCGGGCTAGCCTCGCCTCCCAGACCCATAACGCTTCCTGCGCCGACATCGATAAAAATCATGCCGTTTTCGACAATGACCTCACCGGCGGCTAGCGTTTTGACCGTTCCATCTTCGAAAGTAACACGAACGCTGCCGTCATCTTGAAGTTCGGCAGAGACAACGCCGTCAATTTCGAGAATGTTTCTCAAGCCGAGATCGGCACGCTGTGGCAAACCAGCTTCTTGCGCCTGAGCCTTTGTTGAAAATGCGGCAAATGCTGCGAGGCCGGCGACCGAGCCAATCAGGCGGGAGCGAGTTTTTGTAACTGCAGAGGGCATGGGGATCTTCCTTGTTAAGACAAAACCTTGGGTGAACCCGAAATCGCAGCATGTGCCGCTTTTTGGAGCTCGAATTCAAAACAGTTGGAAGCCACGGATTATTCGAAAAAAAATTTGTTTTTTATTTTTGAACCTTTCGGTTCGCCCGTCCGAAGACATGACATGCGTGTATCGGAAAACAGCTCGAAAACGGCTCTTCACACCTCGGCGATTATTGCGCGTCGAAACAGCGGGCGGAGCGAAACTGGGCACTCCAAATCGGTTGTCAGAACAGCGCGAGAGGAAGTTGAAGCCGGGCTGGAAGGTTTACTGACGCGGATGTGGCGCTTTGCCATGACGCGCTGCGGCGATCAGGCAACGGCGGATGATCTGGTGCAAGCCACCTGCACGCGCGCGCTGGAGCGGGCCGATCAATTCACATGCGGCACACGACTTGATAGCTGGCTGTTCACAATCCTCAATTCGATTTGGCTGAACACGGTTCGTTCACAGGGTGTGCGGCGGGGCAATGGCTTGGTGGATGTTGCGGATGCCTATCTCGAGAGCGCTGATGCCGATGAAGATACCAGAGTTCAGTTAGCGGATACTCTTCGGCATATCGCAGACCTCCCCTCCAGTCAGCGCAGCGCTTTGCTGCTCGTTTGCGTAGACGGGCTGAGTTATCGCGAGGCGGCTCAGGCGCTTGATGTGCCGGTCGGCACTGTGATGAGCAGGCTCGCGGCTGCGCGCGGTTCGCTGCGTGAAAGCAATGACCGCCAGTCCGCGTCAGCCTTAAGCGATTAAGCCTGTATCGGATTATTTGCACTGCGATTGACTAAATCCGCATTCCCGGGTGTTATCCGGTTGACGGGTATCAATTCAGGGCGGGTAGACCAGTGAGTTACAGGGATAATATTGAAGACGGCTTACAGCGGCATGGGGCACCGCAAGATGATTTTTGTCTGAAAGAGGCATTTTCCATTGTCGAACGCGCAGCTGATCCAGACCGGCTTTCCCAGCTGCTATCAAAGGCTCGCCGGGATTATTCCGACGCCAAGCGTAGCTGACCTTGCGAATTAATGATGGGGAATGAGGGTTCGATCACTGATGAGCAGTTGATGCAGCAGATCAAGCAAGGGCAAAAAGCCAGCTTGAAGATGCTTTATCAACGCCATGCTGCTGCGCTTACGGCATTTGTCGGCCAGATGATGAACGACCCGTACGAAGCCGCCGATGTAACGCACGAAGCCTTCATTAGCCTTTGGGATGGTTCTGCAAATTTTCGCGAAGATAAGTCGTTGCGCGCATGGCTGTATGCCATTGCGCGCAACAAGGCGATCGACCGCCTACGCAAAAGCAATCGCGAGGTGCTGGGCGATCCCGATCCAAACGTTCCTGATCTTGATCCTGATCCTGAGCGGGTCGCGCAGATTTGCGAAGATCGAAGCCGGGTGCGGATCTGCCTCGATAAACTGTCAGCCACGCACCGAAACGTTGTGTCGTTGTCTTTCTTCGAAGGTATGAATTACCGCGAAATTGCCGAAATCGAGAACGTAAGCGAGGGCACGATCAAGAGCCGCGTGTTCCATGCCAAAAAGCTTTTGATGCACTGTTTGTCGCAGTAACACTATCGCCGTAATTCCGCCGCTATGATCAGGTTCCTTAGGGCGCAGATGGCGTTACGTCGGCAATGATCCGAGAATTGGCCGTCAGCTGTTCAGACGCAGAGTTCATGGCTTCTTCGGTATCGAATGCGATTGTGTAAAGCCCGATGGCGGAAGGGCCATCAACAATTCGCGCATCGACTCCCCGAAGCGCTATGCGCAGATCAGCTTCCGTTGCCGTATCGGTAAATGCGACCCGAAGGGCAAAGGTGTTTCCATCGTCACCGCTCGCAAGCTCATACCGCGTGTCCTCTGACGGCTGCGGAGCGATCATAGGAACCACAAGCGCGTGCCAGCCAATAACGGCCATGGCGACGCTCGCTGCGACCTGCCAACCGGCAAAGCGGCGCTTCGCCCATGACGGGGCGTTGTCGTTGGCCGCAGAATTATCGGCAGCAGGAACTGCGCCGGTGGTTTTGTCATCAATCGCGCGATCAAGGCGAGCCCAGCCCAATTCGCCCGGATCGGAAGCCATAGCGGCGTCGCTTTGCAAATCGCGCGCGGCCTCGCAAAGCGCAATTTCCGCTGCGAGATCCGCATCGCTCTTGGCCGCTTGTTCAATGCGCGCCGCTTCGTCTCGGTCTAAAGTACCGAGAACAAAAGCTTGGATTTCTTCCGGCTGAATGTCATTCGATGCGGGCATTGGTCGTATTGTCCTAGCGGTTTGCGCAAAAGTGTAACAGCCAGTAATCGGACGAACAGACAAGTTGGTTCAATTTTATTTCGTAAATACGAAGAGCCGCTCAGCTGAAGCGGTGCAGGAGAGAAGCGCATTGGACCCCCATCACACGGGCATATGCAGAAGGTTGGCCTTTTCGCTCGTTGCTTTGGCGGCATCGGCCGTGCCGATGCATACTGCTTCAGCTCAAGACGATGACGAACAAGTACCGCAGATTTCACCGGAGCTATCGGAGCCTGAAAGCACCACAAACGGTGACAGCCGCCTTGTCTTGCTCGCCGACACTAGGCTGCGCTACGAATACGTAAATACCCTGGATCAACCTTCCAATGGCGAGGCGCTGACACTGCGTGTGCGTCCGTCGGTTGAGTTGAGCCCGGTGTCCGGCCTGAGCTTTCTTGCCGAGGCCGAAGCAATCGTTTCGTTGCTACCCGACAGACTTAATGGCTTCGTTTCGGGAAGCACTCGGCCAGGGATCGCAGACGAAGAGACACTCGAGCTAAATCGGCTTCAGGTTTCTTTCGGTCCGTCTGACGGGATCGACTTTACGCTTGGCCGGCAACGAATTTCGCTCGATGATGAGCGTTTTATCGGGATCGTCGATTTCCGGCAAAACCAGCAGACCTACGATGCAGCGACAATGGCGATTGTAGGGCCAGCCAATCTGACCTTGCGCGCTGGTTACATATGGCGGGTAGGAAGGGTGCTTGGACCCGAACGACCCGACGGTGTGTTCGACAGCGACAGCTTTTACGTAAACGCTGCGCTACCGCTAATGTTCGGGCAGATCAGCGCTTTCCACTATGATCTGGACCTGGATGACCGCGCTGGTCAGAAAATTCGCTCTCGAACTACGGGCGGATCACTTCGTGGACGCGCTTTTCCAAGTGAATTCGGGCTGTTCTGGGAACTTGGTTATGCGAAGCAGGAAAGCGAAAGCGCTTCACCTGAATATGCACGCGCGGCTCTGAAAGCCGAGCGCGGCGAAGTTGCTCTGTCTGTCAAATTCGAACGGCTTGGAAGCGAAGACGGGGTGGCTTTCCAAACACCGCTCGCCACTTTGCATAGATTTCAAGGACCTGCGGACCTGTTCCTGACGACACCTGCGCAAGGCATTGAAGATATCGAGGTCAACGCGGTTTGGCGGCTTGGCTCGCTTGGACCGGCTAGAGGAACGCGCCTTTCAGTGCAGTATAACAGCTACACACCAGCGAACGGACCAGGCAAATATGGCGACGAATGGAGCGGCGAAATTGGCGCGACCATAGCTTCGACACGAATGTCAGCAGCCGTTGCCCATTATCGTGCGCAGGACTTTGCATCTGACACGACGCGCCTCTGGCTGACAATCGCGAGGAAATTCTGAACCTTTTGCTCTTCCGTTCGATAAGATCATATAGCCAACTCAGGATATTGTGATGAGATTTCGATTTATGGGCCTCGCCCTTTGCGCAGCCGCCGTTTTGAGCGGCTGTCAGGCCGCGCGGCTCAATCCGCCGGAAGACCGCGCGATCAGTGCGGATCAAGACGTCGTTGTCGATGATGCGGAACTCGTGGTGGTCACGCCATCCCCCACCGCCGCGCGCAGTCTGCTGACCAAGGCAGTGCCGTTGGGATATCAGCTCATCGCTCGGGAGAACCTGGAAGGGTTGTCTTTGACGATGCTTACCCTGAAAATTCCGGCCAACCAGGATGGGGCATCGGCCATTCGTGAGCTGGAGCAGTTGGAGCCGAGTGTAACTGCGGGGGTCAATCATGCCTACACGCCGCAACGCGGAAGCTCGTCTCAGTCGGCGCGGGAATACGCGCCCCAGCTCATGCAATGGTCCCAGTCCGGGTGTCTACCGCAAAGCTCGATTGGAGTTCTTGATTCGCGCCTGACTGGGCCCGCCCGTGTCAAAACGATTACGGCAGATTTTTCGCGCGGCCAAGGATCAGAGGAAGCGCTGCATGGGACACAGGTGGTGTCTCTGTTCCAATTATCTGGACTGTTAAAAACGCCCCGTATTTACCACGCCGATGTTGTCTCCGCGCACGCAACGTTGGGCGATACAGCCAGCGTGGACTCGATGGTGCGTGGCTTGAATTGGCTGATGACGCGTAACGTGAAAGTGATCAACATCAGCCTCGCCGGACCTTACAACAAGATTATCGACCGCGCCTTTGCCAATGCTGAGCGAAAGGGCGCAATCATGATTGCACCCGCTGGAAATTCCGGCCCCGGGCAAAACGTGCTATACCCCGCCGCGCTAGGATCGACCATTGCAGTGACGGCAATCGACGCCGACAAACGCGTGTATCGCAAGGCCGTGCGCGGGCAGAAAATTGATTTCAGCGCGCCCGGCGTCGATGTATCAGTTCGGCTTCCATCGCAGGACGTTTATGTAACCGGGACGTCATTTGCAGCACCCTTTGTAACCATGCGCATTGCCGCCGACCCGCGGTTGGTCAGCATGCGCAGCGCGGCGTCGGTGAAAAGAGCACTGGCCCGCTCAGCCACCGATCTGGGTGCTGACGGTCACGATCCAGTATACGGTTTTGGCTTGATCTCGGCGCCAGCGGCCTGTCGCGCTTAGTCTTGGCCGGAATGTCGGCTTTTGGGGGCTAAGAAATTGGGTCTCTAAGTCTGGCTCTGGGGCGCGAAGCAGCCGCAGCATCCCATCGCTTGCTTGCGAAAGGCTTTGCCCAATCTTGGTCAGCTGATATCTCCAATCACAATGCTACTCGACGATCTGCTTCAGCGCTATTTCGCAACGGACGATCTGTGCTCGGTAAGCCCGGAAGCTATGGCCTCTGGCATTGAGCGTTGCAGGGTGGATTTTGGACTGGAGCAAGATCGGGGCAAACGCTTTGCGCTGTGGTCGTTTCTGCATATTCTGGGGTCTGCGCCTGACCTTGATTTGGCATTCGAAGATAACGATGATCGAGAGGCCGCACGCAACTTCATGGACCTTCTCGCAGCATCGCAAGAGGCGGAAGAGAATTGACCCGATCAGTGAAACACGAACTCCCTTTACCTTGTGTCCGATACCAATCCGGCATTTGTCGCGAACAGTCCTGAACCAGCTCAGCTGAGGCCAGCAACGCGCGCTCGCTAAGGGCCGTGTTGGCAGCTGCGCTGCCTGCCCGCACCACCCCTTGCGAGCGGCGTTTCCCTCCGGTCTTTCAGACCTCCGGTGCCGTCCTCCCATGACCTGCTTCTTTTGGATGTCCGCAAGCCGGAGATGGTCTCCGGTCAAGCGCAAAAGGAGCATCATCATGACCAACATTGCCATCCTCACAGGCCGCCTCGCACGCGATCCTGAGACCCGTCAGACTAACGGTGGAACAAGCATCACTGCGATCACCGTTGTCACCGATCGCCCGGCCAGAAATGCCGAGGGCAAGACCTACAAAGATGAGAACGGATACACCGCCAAGGAAAGCGAATTTCACCGCGTAACCTGCTTCAATGGTCTGTCGAAAACGGTCGCCGAACACTGCACCAAAGGCCAGCTGGTTTCGGTCCAGGGCCGCATCCATTACACGCAGTGGGACGATGGCGATGGCGTGACCCGCTATGGCACCGAGATCCTTGCCGACAAGGTCGATTTCCTGTCACGTGGGAAGGGCTCAAGCGAAGACTGAGCCATCCAAAACCCGATTACAAACCGAGGCTCTGCCACATGGTGGCAGGGCCTCTTTTTGTGCCTCTTTCTGAGCCGAATATCGCTCCTAAGGATCATGCCTCCCCCCCCCCATATTTTGCAAGAGCAGTTTGGGGGCTTGTGGTGGCCATACGTGTCCCCACGCAAGACATAAGCAGAACATCGCGCCCAATTGGCAAAACCGCTCAAGGCCGTGCGGCCATGCTCTTTGCCAGTTTAACGCCAAGAATCAGGCTGATAGATCGATTGCATTGTGCGGGGAGGGCGGGTATTTCAGTCCCTGCGTGGTATGCAGCCCGAACACGGTCTCAGCCGAACGTGTCAGGTAATCGCCAATCTGGCTGGTGAAGCTCGCCATAAGTGCAAGGCCGAGCGGAACATTGGCGACAGTCGCAGGAGCCAGGCTGGGATTGACGCGGTCTGTCACCTGCACATCCATGCGCGGCACCATCAGGCACATATAGATGAGTGTCGCTCCCAAGAACCAGTTGAGCCAAGCGCGCCAATTCTGATTGAATGCAACGACTATAACCGCCAGCGTCATAGCCATAACGAGCGCCACCTGAATCAGGCTCTTGTAGCCTCCGGCACCTGTCCATGCGGCTACGGCGTTCAGGACATTGACGATGTATTCGCCACCTCCGGTGGTGAAGATCTCGACCATTATCTTTACCTCAAGGCACGATCGAGCGCGATTGAAGGCCGCGCGACCAGTCCAGCGCCGCCGACATCGACGGCGACATCGAAGCGGCGAGCGCGCTTTCGATCATCGCTGTCTTCTCGATGATCTGCATGATCGCAGAGACTTTGGCTTGGCCTGTCGCTTGCCGCTGGATGAGACTGCTACGCACTTCGGTCACTTGTCCGCGCCATATCGCCAACTTGGCTTCGTCAGCGGCAATAAAGCTCGCCATCGAACGGCCAGCTTCCGACACGATGCGGTCAAGGATTGCGTAGAGCAGGTCGACACTCGCAATCTCAGCCAGCGTATCGCGGTCATCGGTCGGCATCCCGCGCCCATAGGCGGCTTGAACAGTTAATATCTTGTAGAGCGGGATCGAGGCGACCTGAAGCAGCTCCTTCTCGGCATTCCCGATGGCCGTGTCCGTCCGGATCGCATCGACCATATTGCCAATGAGCTGCGCCACCCGTGGTCGGATCGCCTTGGCGTTTGACAGGCTCATCTGCTGGAAGCTTGGATTGAGGCACAGATCGGTTTCATCACAGCGGAAGACGCGCACGCTTTGGCCTTGGGTTCCATCAAGCAGCGCGCTCACCAGCGTCGAAGACGCATCGCCAGCGAAGGGCACAAACTTGCCCGGCTCGTCATCCTTGGGCGGGAGGTAGATCACCGTGCCGATCAGCGTCATGGCGTATTCGGCGAGTTCGCGGTCGAAAGTGCCGCTGGGGTTGAAGAAGGCGCTCTCTTTAAGGACGTGCCAAGTGTAGTTGCGCGCTACGCCGGGATTGACGTCTGCATAGTCACTACCGGCGCTTTCATTGGTTGAAGCGCGCTGGCCTCGCGTGCCGCAGCCATGCTTGGCAGCGGCATAGTCGGTGAAGATGCCTTCAGAATTCCCGATCGCTTCGCAGATCGCTTTGTCGGCCAAATCGCCTTTGGGCCAGAGCCCTCCCACCAGCCCCTGCGCCATCTCACAGGAGTTGATCGAGAGATTGTTCATGAGCTGAGCCTTTTGGCTAAACTCCTGCATGATCTTATTACATTCAGGGCAGACGGTATCGATCGCCAAGCTGAAGGCGAAGCCGACTGCATTGTTGGCCACTGCCTTCATCAGCGCGACCATCTCGCTTGCATTGATAAAGGAAAAGGAGCCCGCAAAGATATCGATCCCGCCGCACCCCGCACGCGCTCTTGGCAATTGCAGATTGGCGATATTGGTCGTCTTTTGCGGAAATCGCGTCCAAACATTGCCCAGACTATAGTAGCCTGCGGACTGGCCTTCGAAGGCGGTCGGACCAGTGACGTTCGCCGCCGCGCCCATATCATCCATGAAACGGTCCATGCTGTCGCCGACATTTGCGGCAACAGGCGCTGCGACCATGCTGGCCGCGGCAATGGTGAGCGCTGCATTGCGGATGCTAGTAATCATGTCCTGCTTCCTTTGAAGTGAGGAGATAGATGCGGTCTTGCAGCTCATCAGCGGACAGCACACCGTATCCGATCGGGATCGGCCGTTTGGCCTCGCTGTCCCACAGGACCAAAGCGGGCGTTGCTTTGGTCTCAAGGCCCATCCGCTCTCTTTGATTGGTCTCGACCCTGTAGTCGGGGAAATGCCTTGACGGCCCGCCATCGGTTGAGATCGCGCGTACGGTGATCCCCCAGCGGCTGGCTACGCCTTTTACGATCGGGCTCATCACTTCGCAGGGGCCACAAGTGGCGCTAAAGAAATAGAATAGGCCATAACGCTCCGAGAGCCTGCCCATCACATTGTCGCGCTCGGCCGCGCGCACATCCTGCCACTGCTTTTTGGCGACTGCTCCAACGGGGCGCTGCAACGTGTAGTCAAGTTCAGGATCCTGCCAGATGGCCCGCTGCCAGACGTCGGAGAAGAGCGAAGCACGATCGAGCTGCGCGCGCTGGAAGCGGATGTACGCTGCGACATTGTCTCTCGTCGGATAGAGGATCGCGCGCGCTTTCAACTCGCGCAGCTCGCTGGTAATTGCTTCCAATTCTTGGGCGGCTGGTATCGCCTTCTGCTCCGGTTCTACCTCTTGCTGTGGCTCGTTTTTGGGGATCGGATTGGCGCAATAGAACCAATAGCCGAGCTTGCGCTCCTGGCAGTAGAGCGTGTCTGCTGCAGTGCTTCTCTCGGTGCTCTCAACTCGCTGTGCGCTTGCTGGCACTGCGCTCAAGACTGCCGAGATAAGGATTAGCGCAAGCCGTGATGCTATGCTCATCATTGACCGCCCCTTGCGTAATAGTCGTCGATCTTTTGCTGGATGAGGATGCTCGTTTCGAGCTCATCGGGGAGGCGCGCCGCTTCGGTGAATTCGGCATAGACTTCGCTGAAATCCATGAGGCTCAAATCAAGCTGCGCAAACTCGTCGAGGGTAAATCCTTCGCACTGCTCGTGCTTGGGCTTGTCCCATGGTTTGGGGAGCTGTTTGCGACCCTGTTCCTGCAAGATGCGCGAGAGCTTACTTTCAAAGCAGCAATAGGCTTTCTTCTTGGTCAGGCAGACACCGAGGAATTTCTTCGAACAATAGGTCCCGACATAGGCACAAAGCCCCTGCGCATCGCGTTCATGGAGCAGCACTTCCTCGCGGTCGCAGCCAAGCGCGACCAGCAAGCTGATGCCGGGGATCAGCGGAAAGCCTTTGCCCTTGCAGCAATTGAGCACGCCAAAGACTTTGGAAGAGCAGGTGTTTCGGGTCCCACGGAATAGCGTCAGCGTATTGGGATCGAATTGCCCACGCGCCTCATCCATTGCATTGAGCGCGGTGACCGCATCTTTGAACTCATCATTGGGCGTGCGCTCAATGGTCTCGCAGCTTCCATCGATGCAATAGACATCGCCATCGCAGACGAACTGGGGTGAGTTCTCGGTTTCTGGAATCGGGCATTCGTAGATGCGCTCCCAGGTCTCACAGGGAAGCTCCTCTGTGATACATTCTTCGCGCACAAAGCGGCAGGTGCCGAGCGCTTCGATATCCGAGCAATCGCTTGCCGCTTCGCGTGATGTGCAAGTGTAGCTTCGCTCCCATTCCCAGCAGCTCTGGGTGACAGCCACTCCATCAACAATTCGGGTTCGCGGGCTCTCATCGGTGCAGATTTCCGCATCGAGTGTGCAATCTCCATCCTCCGCAAAAGGCTGGCACTGGGTTTCATCTGGAGCGGCGTCGACCGTGCTTTGCGTGGTGATCGCATAGGGCGTGTAGCGCGAGTCAGGCGCGTCGCAGGAAATCTCAGCGATAGGATCACCCGGTTCAGAGCAGTAACGGTTAAAGCCGTTATCCCACCACTGCAGACATGGGCCTCGTCGATAGCCGGTGATGCGGCACAAGCCGCTGTTAAATGTAGAGCACCATGGGAGACCTTGTTGGATGCCAGTATCGTTGCAGAGATAGTGCCATTGCTGGCGCTGGGTCACGCTGGCGACTAGCGGGACAGAGCATTGCCCCTGGGCTTGCTCGACCCGTGTGCCTGTGTTGCATGTTGCTGTGTAAGTGCCAGCGGACCCGGAGCCAGGCGGCAAGGGGACGCATTCGCCTTGACTGCCCGAGATCGACATACCGCTGGTGTAATCAAGCGGTGCCTTATTGATTGCCAAGCTGCGGGCAATCACCGCTTCAATGTCATCGCTTTCAAACCGAGCGCGATTGGCCATGCTATCGCGCACCAATCGATGGCCTTGATGATTGCGCGATGCGGCCGTCGCCGTTCCCTCGATCTGGTCAGGATTGTCAGCAAGCCGCTCGAGATTTCGCACGGCGTTGCGGTCAAAATTGGGAAGCTCGGATGCGTTCGGCTCACTTTTGCTTGCAGCTTGCGCTTCACCGCGCAGGCTCTCGCCAAAGGCTTTGCCATTGCTTCTGGCCTCCTGCTGCTGAGCCGAGGCCGGAACCGCGAGCAAAGACAGAGCAAGCAATAGCGCTTTCATGCCTTGGAGCTGGATCACATCTGTTCTCCTTGCATGCGGCGAAGATGAAGCCGGGCGAGGCGAGCACCGGGACCGCTGCCACTGGCGAAGGTTTCGAGCACATCTTCAACGCTGATATTGCCAGCCACGCGGTCATGGGGTGGCACGGCATCGGTGCAGTCGAATCCATCGCATGGAGAAAAATCGCTCGCGATCATGACGAAGCTTGGGGCCGCCTCAATCTGAAAAGCGCGAAAGAGACGCGGATCGATCCCGAGCGCGCCGGCTTCATCACCATCACTCCAGATTGCTGCGAGGCGCCGCTTAAAGGCTTTGCTGTCGCCTTGAGGGAAACCTCGAAGGACAGTGATACCGCCCGCTTTGGTCACGTCTCGCACCAGCGCTTTCAGCGAAGCTTCCGGCATGCCTAGCGAAGCAAAGGCGATGAATTTGGGTGTCTCAATGAGGCTCGCGGCTTCTGCATCGGCTTGCGCGCGGATCATCCCATCAATATCAAGCGGGCCTTCATCCACCGCCGCCTGGGCTGTCGCAGCATAGGTAGCGCGATTGTCCATTGCCTCTTGCTGTGTTTGGTTGGCTTCTTGCGCCAGAGCTTCGGCTTTGGACCGTACTGCGGTGGCGAGCGCTTCGGCGTCTTTCGTGTGTTCGCTCGCACGAGCCCGGATTTCGGCAAGATCGAGCTCCGGCGATGCATCTTGTGCTGACGCCACAGCAAACGTCGCTGCGATCGCAAGACTGGTGGCGGCAAGAAGGGGAAATGCGTGTCTCATAGCGCGCAGCAATTCCTTTTGCGCCAGACGAGATATCCCATGTCTTCGCCGATGGCGGGGATCATCTGTCCGGGGGATTGAAAGGTGGTTGAGGCCCCGATGGGCGGGCAGGCGTAGCGGCCTTTGGTCGCCGGATTGGGGTTGGTGGCTTGAAACCGATATTGCTGTTTTCTCATCACCGGCATGAGGTATTTGCCGCAAAGCCCCTTGGAGCCCATCGTCCCCCATGAAACGAGCTGGCGATGCAGCTTGTAGGCAAAGCGCGAGAGAACAAGCCGCGAAGCTTGGACATGCCCGATCGAAGCCGAGACATTGCCATTCATCGGATACATCGATCCCTGGCAGCCCGCGCACCAGAACATTTCATCAAGCGGCAAATTGGCAGTCGATGCGGCGCAGTCGGCAGCGCAGTCGGCTAGTGCCAGCGGATTGGCAAAAAGCACCGCTTCGGGATTGATGATCGCCGTAAGCTCGCTGTCCTGCCACAGCGGATCGATCTCGGAAATATAGAGAATGTCGATCGAGCCGGGTTCTAGGCACAGGAAATCAGCGACGATCTCCATCCAGTAGATGAGTGGATAGGCGTACCAGTGGACGTGCCAGCTCGAATAATACTGGCTTGCTCCGCCAACCGCAGACGGTCCGGAAATCGAGCGAAAGCCGATATCGAAGCCGGGATCGAGCTTCATCCCGCCCAGATTGACGAAGCACCATGGCTTCATGCTGACATCAGCAAGCCGGACAGGCTCCCAGAAACCCATGGCGATGCCGGGCCGGATACCGCACAGGCAAACGGGCAGGTCGGGATTGTCGGGATCGGGCCGACTGCTAGGCCAGATTTCTAGCCCGCCCACCGAGATCGGGAACAGGCACGACCAACAAATATCGGTGATCGGATTGACGAATTGCCCGGTGCATTTGCCCGGCCCGGAATCAGCGGAAGCGGGCGAAGCGAAGGCCAACGACAACGAGGCGATCACGAGAGCCAGGAAAGCGCGGAAACCGCTCATGGCCGCACCTTCCGCACTGGCAAAGCGATCTCGCTTACCTCAAGTATGCGCCCTTGCTGACGCACTCGTGCTGGCACAGCTTTGATGTTGAACTTGGCCGTGAGTTTGCCGGCTTGATCGAAATAGAAGCGGCGTTGACGAGCTTTCATAAGTTCGAGCGGTGCGCCTTTGACCAAGATCAGCTTGGCCTTTGAGTCTTGCTCAAGCGCCCATCGGATCTGCGCTGGATCATCGCCATCGAGGAACAGAAGGTCAGCGCGCAGCTTCACACTGTCGAGCGGATTGACCCGCGTTCCGGCAGCATGGATGAGCTCGCCTTTTGCCCCGCGAATATCGGCAGCCAGCGTGATGGTTGGATCGAAGATCCAATTGCGGCTTTCATGCGCGCGGATGAGGCCGGAAACAGGATTGGGGCGATTGACCCGCGCAATCGTCCGCCGCTTCAATTCCTGATTAAGCCGCGCAGTCTCGCCTGACTTCTCCATCTGGACGAGCCTAGAGTGAATCTGTTCGAGAAGATCCCGCTCGACAATCGGAAAGAGCGCGCCGCGCTGGCCATAGTCACGCGCTTGTGCCTGTGTAGGCAGGACGGCGAGTGAAAATGCGATAAGAGGGAGTACGGCGCGCATCACAGGATAGCCCTCCCGCTGCCCATAATCTGCTGGCCGCAGACAAAACCTATCTGGGCATAGCGGCTATCAAGCCCGCGCGGATGATTGGTTCCGGCGTAAAAGCACCCTTCCGGGATCACGCCTTCCGGCCCTTTGGTGAGCGCAATGCCGAGGCGAGTTTTCTCAAGCCGGGTCGCAATGGGCTTGCCATTGATGAAGACTTGCGCGCCTTTGTGGCGAACCACATCGCCGGGTAAGCCAAGCACGCGCTTGCCGAACATCTGGGGTTCTTGGCCAAAATGGGTTTCGACGAGCTCGCTTTTTGGTGGCTCGAAGAAGATCAGGCTGCCGCGCGTGATCGGTGTCTTCTTATCTAACCAGAACGCCCAATTGGGCAGGCTTGGGCTCGCATTGATGAGGAAGGCGTGGCTCTTGCTAAAGGCATCGAGCGGTGCCCATGCGAATGGCAAGAGGATGAGGCCGGTCAGCAGCAACGGGCGCTTGAAGCGAAGAGGCAGATTCATTGTCGCTCTCCCGCTTTGAGCTTTTCAACGATGCGCGCTTCAAGTTCGGGCGTTGCATCTTCGGCTGCGCCTGCGAGCACAGCTTCGGCAACCAGAATGACGCGCCCGTCGCGTCCCATATCGTCAACCGCGCTTTCCGCTGCTTTGAGGTAGGCAAGGCTTGCCGCCTGGACCGCCGCAGGATCCGCATCAGCGCGCGCGGCTTCTTCGACAAATGTCCCGATCGTCTCGGCAAGCCGGACTGTGACGATGCGTTGGATGGGTGGTTCGTTTGTGATCTCTCGCGTGATCCATGCGCCCCAAAGAAAAGCGGCGATGCAGGCTGACATGGCAAGCGCTTTGAGAAGGAGCGGGCGGGTTAGGTTTGCATCAGGCATGGGACACCTCGTCTTGATGGAGGCGGCGCTCAAGCCGGCGCAGAAAACCTGGCATTCTAATAACGGCAAGAGCGCCGGAGATTATGAGGAAGGCGATCTGCAAATCCGATGCAAAGAGCCGCCGGGCTATCGGCTCAGCGGTTCGGTAATGGTCAGCAAGATTGCCAAGCTGCGCAAACAGCGCGGTGAGATCCCAGCCTGCGAGCAGCAGAAAAACGAACAGCGGCAGGCCAAGCACCAGTAACAGAGTGCTGGCTGCGAAGATGACGCATTCGATCAGCACAAAGCAGCTGCCTTGAAAGAGCGCGAGCCAATTGAAGGAACGCCGCGTACGCTGTGCCCATTTCGTCAGGGGCAACGGTGTGCGATCGACAAGCGTGTTGGTTTCGAGCGTCATTGGCTTTCCCCTTGGATGCCCGCGACGAGAGCGACTGCGCGTTCTAGAGGCATGCCGCTTCCGACATGGCTCTGGATGGCAGCATAGGTGTCAGGATCAGAGGAGAAGATCGTGGCTGAGAGCGGGTCGAGCACCAGCCTTCCCACCGCTTCTGTCTCTGGGCCCTTCACATAGATCTCGCTATATTCGGTGCCCGAGCGCTTGAGGCTGCGGATCAGCGTCTCAGTGCGGTCATCCATGTCGAGCCGCGCTTCCTTGCGGAAGTCGGCGATGGTCTCGGGCTTTTGCTGGAGCACAAGCATCCAGTCGCTGTTTTCAAGCGCGGCGCGCGCGCCATCCGATTTGTAATAGTCATTGAGAGACTGGGTGGCAGTCGCAAGAGCGCCGCCATATTTGCGCGCTGTTCGAGCGTAAGTCTCGACAAACTCGCCCATCGACCCGCCTTTGAGCATGGCCCAGGCCTCGTCGATAAGGAGCAGCTTCTTGGTTGCCCTAGAGCTGCGTGTCATCGCCTGACCGGTCATGAACATGATGGCGGAGAGAACGACGCTCCTCAGTTCCTCGCGGCTCGCCAGATCGCTCATCTCAAAGACGGTGAAATCATCTTCGAGCGCAAAGCTGGCTTTGCCTGAGAAAAACCCGGCATAGCTCCCACCTTGGCAAAAGGGCGCAATCGCTGTCGCAAGCTCTTTGCCCGCTTGGTTCTCGCTTGAATGAAGCGCGTGGGCGACATCATCCACGGCCCCGCCGCTCCCAAGTGCATCCCATACATGGGTCACAGCCTGATCAATCAGCCCACGCTCGGTGTCCGATGGCGCCGTGCTTGGCCGCGCCATCTGGCCGATGATCGCTTTGATCATGGCAAAGCAATCGAGCCGGTAATCTTCGTCGACCTCGGCGCGCGCATCATCGACCATCGAGAAGGGGTTGAGCGAAAATCCAGAGGCGAGCGTAAACTCGACAAAGCGACCGCCTTGCAGCTTTACTGAATGCTCAAAGCTGCGGCCATCATCAATCACCACAACCTTCGCGCCGGCACCGCGCAAAGCGGTGCAAAGTTCTTGCAGCAGCACCGACTTGCCCGAACCGGATTTACCGCAGATCGCGATGTTGTGATTGCCTGCGTTGTTCTCGAAGGGCGACCAGAAAAAGGGTTGGCCGCGCCTTCCAAGCAGCAAGAGATGCGGGATTTCTCCGCCGAGATACTCGCCTTGCAGCGGCGCGATATTGGCAGCTGTCGTCGAGAGCATCGTCCGAAAGCGTTTGAGACGCGCCATGTCTTGGACAAGGCCGTCTGCAAGGCTCAGTGGGAACGCAGCGACCAGACCTTGCAGCTGCAGGAAGCGTTCGTCGGCCAAATCCCATCCGGCCGCTTTGTAGATTGCCTTGATTGTGCGCTCATGCGCATCGCCTTCGCCAAGCGGGGAGATGGTGGTGACACCGTAGAAGAGTTTGACCAGTTTCTTGCCCGCTTGAAGTTCGGCCTGAACGTGTTTCCATTCGGCCGATTGCTGGGAGAGATTGGGAAGAAAGCGCGCGCTTTTCGTTTCAGAAAGGCTGGTCGTACGCATGAATTTATAACCTGCGCGAGCGCTAGCTGCTTCCTGATCGGGATAGTGCAGGCACAGCATGGTGGCTGCAGGGCAAGGGAAGCGCAGTTTGTCGGTGAACATATCACCGATGAGGCGCGCGCATTCCCACGGCGCCCAGCGTTCAGGTGTCGAACGCACGCCATAATGGCGAACGTCAAAGCGGTCGGGATAGCATTCGCCCATTTGCGGCACGCCATCGCGGCTTCGCCCGGTTTCGCGAAAGCGCTCGGTGCGAAGGATCAACCGATCATCTTCGACTTCCAGTTCGATATCGCGTCGGATCGCTTGGGCATCGAGCGTGTCTTCGCGGTTCCAATGTGTAGTCTCAGGCTCGCGCGCCGTGGTGGGCGATGTGAGTTCATCGATCAGCGCCAAGAGCCCAGCGGGCTCAAGCGGGATTGACGAAAGGCCCAGCGAATTGAGCATGCCCATCAGGCCCTTGCGGCATTCGCTAAGCTCTGCGTCGCTCACATTGCTTGGAACTGGCACGCCAAGCGAAATGATCAATCGTGTATGGCGGGCATGGAAAGGCGCGTGCTCGGAGCCAGATTGCCAGACAAGATCGTAAAGCCGGTCGGTGCGCGCTTTAGCTATCGCTTCATAGATGCCGCCTTGCTCGTAACGCGGAGCAAACCAGGGCGCGACAATCGAGCCGATGCGCGGGCTCGCGAAATTGAGCACTTGCAGGCATGCGCCCCGCGGCAGACTTTCAGAAAAGAACTGGCCCAGGATTTCGCCCGTGCGTTCGTCGGCACCGATCAGCGGAGTTACTTCAAGCGCAAAGCCTTTCGAATGGGCGTTGCGATAGAGCCCAGCGCCTTGATCGAAGACGCGGTAGGGTAGCCAATCCGACAGCATTTCAAGCGAAAAATGCGCCGCCGTTTGGTCGGCCTTTTTGGCATCGCCGAACAGGCCTGAAAGAAGCGCATCGCGCGCAGAGCTTAGTGAGAGGGTCATAGCGTCTCTCCATCATCTGTTGGCGATTGGGGCACCCGGCCTGGGGAGGGGGAAAGGCCGGGTGCCCCTGCGGCCGGCGCTTTCGCGCCGGGCAGCTCCGGAGAAGTCTGGGAGGGGATAACCAGAACGTCCGGGAGCTGCTGCGGGGTAAAACTGGAAGGTGGAGCAATGGGTTGCTTTTGCTGTGTGCCTTGGCTGGCACGGCCGAGCGCGCGAAGAACCTGGCCCGTTGAAAGAGGTGCTCGCCACTCCGAATGCGGCGGCTCGGGCAAAGGCACATGGACAACGCGCGCTTCGTGCTCACGTCCGCTGGCATCACGCCGCGCAGCGACTAAAATACGCAGCTTGCGGTCGTTGCTTGGCGCTATGACCTGAGTGACAGGTTCTTGAGGCAAGCTCGCCTTGGTCGCGGCATCATCAATCGCCGATGTGGGCGCGCAGCTGCCACCCGGCGCGCGGCAAGCGAAATCACCGCTCACATTGCTGCCCAAAGTTGTGCAGCCACTGATTGTGACAGCGAGCCCAGCAAAGATCGCAAGCTTGTAGGTGCGCCGGCTCATTGGTCCGCTCCGCCTTTGGCAAAACGGATCAGCGTTTGCGCATTGCGGTAGCCGTGAAGCACTGCACCATCTTTCGCGCGAACGATGACGGGCGTTCCGGAAAAGCCATTGGCTTTGGCAAAGGCCTCATTGGCATCTAGCGCCTCGCTTACATCGCAGCTCGAGGGTATTGGGTGTGTCTGCCCGGCATAAGCCTGATGCATCGCTTTGACGGGATCACGCGCGCAGAGCACACCTTCAGCCATCCGGCGGCTTGATGCGCCAAAGATCGAGATCGGGCGTTCTTCGATGAAAAGGCCTGTGTCTGTGAGGGCGCCGGTGAGCTGGCGGCAATAGCCGCATTGAAAGTCTGAAAAGACGATCAGCTTCTCACCCCTGGGATTGCCCCAGTGCACTGCGCCGTCTTTCGGAAGGCCAGCTGTATCGACTTTGGACTTGGCGGCTTTGGCTGGGTGGCTTTGATCCGCGCTATCAGCGCCTCCAGCGGCGCGCGCGGCTCCTGCGGCCAGAAGATCGGGGTTGAGCTCGATCAGCCGAGTGGCTGTCACATCACGGCGCTCTTCAAGATCATAGAGCCGCCCCACGAAGAGATAGCGCGCGGCCTCGTCGATGTAGAACAGCGTGTCGCCTGAGACGACTTCGCACCAGGGCGCAAAGCTCTTGCAATCCAGCGCATCAATTGGCGTCTTGGGTAGGCGCAGCTCGAGCGCTTGGCTGACATCGAGCGCAATCGCGGCATGAGCCGGGATGGCAGTGACCATGGCGACACCGCTGGTGAGCACGGCAGCAGCGCTCGCCGCTGCGATTGAGAAATGAATGGCCCGTGTCATTAGACCGGGGCGGAAATCATGAAAGTTCATTGAGAGGGGCTCCTGACATGGACGCCGTCGAGAAAGACGATCTCGACTTCGATGCCGGTCGGCATCTCGACGACGGGTTGATATTGTTCGGCACGTTCGATGAGATATTGGCTCACGGTGTCGGCGGCTTCGCCAGCGCCTTGGCCAAAACCGCCTGCAAGAATGTCGGTCGGCGAGAGCGCATCGCGCTGGCCATCTTCGCCGACACGGCCCGCAAAAATGCCATTGGCGTTCGCAGAAAAGCCTCGACCAAACCCGCCGACGATCCCGGCGAGCAGCGCTTGGCTCACCAGACTGCCTTCGCGGCTGACGACGCGGCCGCGCACGCCTGATTTGCCAGCAAAGGCGATGAAGCCTTTGACTTCGCTCACTGCGTAACGGCCACCCGGCTGCGCGCAGGTCATGCGCGCTAATTTGACGTAGACCTTCTCAGCCGAGAGATCGCCGCGCGCCGCGCCATTGACGAGACAGCCGGTCAAATCTGTTGTGAGAAGGCGGTTGCCTCTTTGGACAGAACGCGCTGGGCCAGTGATGCGCAGCACGACGGGAAGCGGATCGCTTTGACTGGTCACGCCCGTAGACGCATCGACCCCGACGATGACCGTCGCAGGTGCGTAGCTGTTGGGCGGAAGATAATCTCTGCTCGATTCCAAGAGCAGCGGCGGTGATCCGTCGCTCGCGGTGCTTGGCGCAGGTGCGGACGTCGCGCTTTCAAAGCTGAGCAGGCTTGCCTTGGGTTCGGTAAGCGGTGCCGGTTCCAATGCTGTTGGCTTGGAGCCAGGATGAGGCGGAGCAATCGGCGCGGCAGGCGCCACAGGAGGATTGGCTCTCGCACTTTCGAGCTCCGAACGAAGGGCCGCATTTTCAGCTGAGATCGCATCGATTGCGGCCTGGCCATCGCTCAGCATGCGAGCGTTTTCGCTGCGCAGTGTATCGAGTTCCTGTTCGATCGAGCTTTTGGGAAGCTGGCTTTCTTGCAGGTCCTTGATCGCGCGGCCCTGTGCATCGAGCCGATTGCCATAGGTCGCCACAAACTCGCGTTGCGAGAGATTGCGATTAACCAGGCCACCCGTATCGATCGTGGTCGCACCGCCATCCGCGCCATTTTCCGCTTCATCGCCGCTGAAAATGAACATCGACCCGCCGACGAGAGCTACTGAGCCGATCCCGGCGAGGAGCAGCTTTTGCCGTTTGGCGATCGCGCTGTTGAGACCCGCTCTTTTGCTGTCGGGTGCTTTGACTTTGCTCTCGGCCATCACTTGAGTCCTCCCTTGGCAAAGACGAGGAAGGCCCGCGTCGTCTCGCCGGGTGCGAGCGTTTCGCTGGCATAGGCAAAGGCGAGCGCGCCTGCGGGCCCATCGCGTTCGCTTGCAAGATCGATTGTCTCAGATCCGAGATTGCGCAGGGTGAAGGCTTGGCCGGTGAGTTCCGCGCCTTCATATTCTGCGACCTGTTGAACTTGGAGACCGCCTGTGCGGCGCGGGCGCGACAAAGCTGCGCGCGTCCGAAAACCGGGTAGCACGGCATCGATCGCCATCGCTTCGATCAGACGGATCGCGGCTTCGTCTTCGGATGGTGCGGAGTTCAAGCCGTCGCCATCTTCGGGTTTGGCTAGCGCTGGATTGGTGACGAAGAGTTGGCTCGCTTCATCGCCTTCGACTGTGCAAGTGAATTTGTAGACATGGCCCTTACTGCTGGTGGCAAAGAAGCTGACCCGTGCGCTCGCATATTGCTGCGGGACGGAGACATAGATGTCACCGCGCACTGGCTCATGCGTCACTTCAAAATCATTATAGGGATAGCCGCTTGCCATCTTTGAGACATTGGCAAAGCCGTCTTTGATTAGCGCAATCCGGGTGAGCGCACCGCGCGCGAGGACGCAATCAATCGTTGCCCCATCAGCGGCTTCGACAAACTGATCGGCATGCGCAGGGGAAGCCTGGATGAGCGAGACTGAAGCGAGCAGTACAGTTGTAAGGGCTGTCGGCAGGGATCGGGTGGAAAAGCTCATTGGCTTTCCTCCTCTTGGGCAGGAAGTTGGCGGAAACCGGTCAGCCCAAGGCTGAGGCCGCGACGCTGCCAGATGAACTCAAAGCTGCGGGTCTGGCTGGCGATCACTTGCGCGCCGACAAAGGTCTTGAGCGTGCCGCTAACAGTTGAAGTGAGTGCATCCGGATCGACATGGATTTGTGCGATCACGAACGCCTGACTGATGTCCGAGCCGCGCTGCTCATCGACGATTTTGATAAGCTCAGCCTTCAGTTGTCCGCGCGCAGAAGGATCAGCCAGCTTGAGGACGCTCGCCATCCAATAATCGAGGCTTTCGGGCGCGCGATTGAGCAACATCAGAGCGGTGTCACGGGTAACAAGCTCGAGATATGTCGCGTCGATCCCGCTACTCGAGAGCTCGACCCGTTCCGAGGTGATCGGCATCAGGATGAGCGCTTCATCGCGAGTTGCTGCGGTACCGACAGCGAGAACCGTGGAAAAGCCGAGAACGCCTGCCAGCGCCGCAAAGCGGTTGCGCTGCTTCAAATGGCGCTGCGCTTCTCCATAGGCGAATTCAGATTTCATTTGCTTCCTCCCTCAGCCGGCAAGCAGGCGGCAATGGGAGGGCGGCGTGGCTTTCAAGCCGAGGAAGCTCCCCGGCAAATACCAATAGGCAGCGTGCACCAGTTTCGAGCTTGCACCAGATCTTTTCGCTTTCCGAAGAGCGAACCAGGTTACGGCCGCGAGGCCAGTCCCGATGAGAATGTGCTGCGCTAGAATGCCCCAAGCGAGCGGGATCAGCAGTCCCGCAAACTCATCGATTGTCCAAAAGCCAATCAGCTCCGGATCATCGAGTCTTTGAGGCACTAGGTATGTGTCGGCCATGCCGCCCTCCTTTCAGCGTAACCAGCGATCAGATGGTCGCGGTCACGACAGAGGTGACGATCGGCACACCCGTGCCAACGCCGATGCCAACGCCCACAGGCACAGCGACCTGGCCAAGCGCGAAACGGCCTGAGGCCAGCGCGATGAGGCCACCGGCGAGGCTAAGGACGGTAATGATCTTACCGCCGGAGCCTTCGAGGAAGTCTGTGAACTTCTGCAGCGCGGGATCGAAGGTCGTATCAGCGCCGGCATAGGCCGCGCCGGCGCAGGCCAGGGCAACGGCTGCCGGGACGATATAATCGCGTGTCCGAATGTTGCTTTTGGCCTTTGGGGGGAGAGTAAGGGGCTTGGTCATCGAGGAACTCCATTGGGAACAAGAAGCAGCGATGTGTTCGCTGTATGTTCTTTCCTCGATTGAGTGGCAGGGTGTAGGAAAAGCGAAACTGAGAATTGATGGCCTGCACCAAGCAAAATTCAGCAATGGGAGGGATCAAGGCCAGAAACTGAGCCGACAGCCCGTCAAATCGAGAGCTTTGTGCCGGATAGTGCGCAGTACGTACCGGATTGTGCGTTGAAGTTACCGAAATCCGCGCGAATCAGGAGCACTGACTGATTCGGTACTTCCTATGTGTTCTATCTATGTTCTTTTCTATTTCCTACACCCTTCCTACATCGATAGCCCGTTCCTGAGACCAAAGCCCAAGGAAGAAAGGAATCGGCAATGACTGACATGGTGCAGTTTTCCGAAGAACAGACCCGTATTGATCTGGCACGGCTGCTGATCGGGGCCGTCAAAGCAAGCGGTCGCACTCGCTGTGACATCGCGCGCGATGCGCAGATCCATAAAGATGCCTTGCGACGCGTTCTCAACGGTAAGCGTTCGGCGACATTGGGTGAAGCAGCTCGAATCCTGCAGGCCAGCGGCGTTAGCCCGCAGCAAGCTCTGTCGATGTTCTTGCTCACCGATGCCGATCAGTCGGCAGAATGGCAGGGAACCGAGATTGGTCGGTTTCTGGAAGACTTCCTGACCGCTCTGCCAATAGCCTTGGCTTGCGAGCTTGGGGGCCGGCTACAAGATGTAAGGCCCCGCTGGGCCAGAGGCACAGCGGACCGTGTTGCTCGGCTGCTGTCTGATCATATTGATGAGCTTGAGCGAAAGGATGTGTTGCTCGGAGAGGTCTTTGCAGTGGCCGAAGGAAGTCATCATGGGTGAGCATTTAGGAAAAAGACTGGACGAGCCGCGCCGCGTGACACGCCTCATTCGTCTTCCAGAAGTGATGAGCCGGGTCGGGCTTGGCCGTTCAACGATTTATCGCTGGATGAGTGAGGGTAGGTTCCCCAAGCCTGTGCAACTGGGTGGGCATGCCGTGGCTTGGTCTGAGGACGACCTCGACGAGTGGATCGCAGGTAAGCTCGACTAGCCTTTGCCTCGAGCTCGCGGTCATTCCAGTCCTGACCCAATTGCGGACGTTAGCTTAGAGCCCAAGGTCACCGCTGGGAGCGCCTTCTAGCAAATGTGAGAACGGCTTTACTTTAAAGCGGCTTCAAGCGCTCGTGCTTGTCAGTCTCGCATTCAGAGTGGTCATTGATCGCCGCCATGACCTGGCATCCGCCGACTTTACCGCCCCTGCAATTTTCGATCATGCGTTTCAGCTCGCGTTCCAGAGCCTCTAGCTGTGCCAGCCGCTTTTGAACTTCGGCAAGTTGCTTCTGAGCGATTGTGTCAACTGCCGAGCAGTCTTGGTCTGGTTCAGTCTGCAATCCAATCAAGTCTTTTATTGCGTCCATCGAAAAGCCGAGTTCGCGGGCATGCCTCACAAATGAAAGGCGTTCCACATCGACGCTGCCATAGAGCCTTTGCCCACTTGCGCTACGGTCTGGCGTGCCCATCAAGCCGATACTTTCGTAATATCGAATGGTGGTCACTTTGACCTTTGCCGCACTTGAAAGACGGCCAATTGTCATCGGTTTCATAAGAATGTGCTTTTCCCGCTTGCCTCTACAGTCGCTGTAGACTGTATCACTTGACTCGAATCACAATCAAGCGAGTCGAAAAATGCCTCAAACCCAGATTTCAGAGCGATCCAAGAAACAGAAAAAGCTGTATTTCCCGCCCCTGATGCAGTTCGCGTTCTATGGCCTTGCTGGCTATATTCTGGCGACAAACCTGCCCGCGCTTGCTTACGGATCAGTGCCTCTCTTTTGGCTATCGGTTCCCGTCATTGCGGTTGGAGCGCTGGTGCTTTTCTTGGCGGTTCGATCGTTTGGGAAAGCGAACACAACGGTAAATCCGATTACGCCTGAGCAAGCCGAGCAACTCGTTACAACAGGCCTCTATCGCTTTACCCGAAACCCCATGTATTTGGGTATGCTACTCGTGCTCGTGGGTGGAGCCTTGGCCCTCCAAAACCTCGCAGCATTCAGCGGACCAATTCTCTACGCCCTCTCTATCACGCTCCTCCAGATCATCCCTGAAGAGCGAGTTCTGGAGCAGAATTTCGGAAGCGCATTTACAGCCTACCGCAAACAGACGCGGCGCTGGTTGTAGGAGTGCTGCACATGATTGACCTGCCTTCATGGGTCTCTTGGAGTTTGTTCGGATTAGCGGCCAGTTCGATTTGCGCGATAATCGGGCTTTCCATTTTCGCGGTTTTGAGCGGAAAGTTTCAGTTCTTCCCTCCCCCTTCAGGAAACAGTTGGCAGCACCGCACCTTTATGGCGCTGTTTCGCCTGTTCCTTTACCCATTGCTGGCGCTTTCCCTTCTCGACTTTGCATCTGTGGCTCCCGCTTATGCTGTGCTCCAATATACTTTGGGCCTAGTGTTGTTGGTTGTCGGCTTTGCACTCGCATTCTGGATCACGTTCCAGATGGGCTGGCGCAATGCATTTGGCGAAAAGCACGGCCTGAAAACACAAGGTTGGTTCAGGATAAGCAGGAACCCTGTTTACGTCGCAACATGGGTCGGCATGATTGGTTGGGGCCTGCTCGCCAACACGTTGCTTGTCTGGATATTATTGGCGCTCTGGGCGACCATGTATTTGCTTGCCCCTGTATTCGAGGAACCATGGTTGGAGCAGCAATACGGTCAGGACTATCTGGACTACAAACGCCAAACCAGGCGGTTTCTGTGATGAGCCATCTTCATCGAAACCTGGGCCGTGTTTACCCTTCTTTTGCAGGATGCATTTTTCTCGCGCTCGGAATAGCAACTCTCATTCAGCCGGAAATCATGAGCTACTATGCGATTGGGCTCGACCACCCATCTGCCCGGGTGGCTATGCGCGCCATGATCGGAGGCGGCGAGATAGGTATCGGCGTTGTGCTGATCCTTGGGGGGCGCATCAACCTCTCTTCGCGTCAGCTTAGTCTGATTGCTGCCGCAGTTTTTATCTGCGTGGGATTAAGCAGAGTTGCGGCTGTTTTCATGGAGGGCGCTGACCTGCTTGCCGTCCAACCGCTGCGTGAAGCTCTCATCGAGATATTGCTTGGCGGCATGGGGCTATGGGCTGCGCGTGGATTGGAGGACGATCTACTATGAGCATTTTCAGCCATCCAAGTTCCATGATTGATATAAACTTGTATAAATCTTCACTTGTTTCTAAGATGTTCGCTGAAGTGACACGCAAGATTTTGCCTTTTCTCGCGGTATTAGCGATCCTGTTCAGCAGCGTACTGTCTCTCCCGGACGTGCATGCCGGGGAAGGCGAAAGCTTCGCTCATGCAGCCGATCATATCTACGCGCATGGCGCGGACCATTTTGATGCGAACGATGCAACGCCAGACCATGATGGCCAGGACCATTCGGCAACGCACCACCACAATTGCAGTTTTAGTCTCGCTGACACCAGCATGCTCCTGCGATCACCTTTCTGGAGTTCGGATAACCTGAGGGGCCCGCTTGCCACGTCATCGCTCGCCTCCCGTGCTCCCCCAGTCCTGATACAGCCTCCCAAAGCCTGACCGACAATCATTTGCGAGCTCGCTTTCGAGCGCGCTCGATTGGTTTCAGTCAGGAGATAAGAAATGCGGTGCATTGCACTGGCCGCGGCCTTGTTTGCCGTGTGTACGGGTTCGCCGATATCGGCAAAGGAAACAATTACCCTCGAAGAAGCGCTCGCCAGAGCGGGCGTTGACGGTCAAGAGGGTACAAGTTCGAACAGCAATCCGCGCGTCTACGGCCCGCAAGCGGAAGCAGAAGCCGCGCGTGCGGCTATCGACCAGGCGCGGCTTCGGCCTAACCCTTCGCTGTCGTTCGAGGTGGAAGACATTGCAGGTTCCGGTGCATTTTCCGGCCTGCGCTCTTCCGAATATACTCTGGCGATCGGCCAGCAGCTTGAACTCGGCGGCAAACGAAGGGCGCGCATCGCGAGCGCACAGGCATCGGCCGACTTCACCGGCTTGCAGAGCGACCTCGCCCTGTCGCAACTCGCGCTGGGCGTTCGTGAGCGATATGTCGAAGCTGTCGCCGCAGGCCAGCGCCTCGTCCTGGCGCTCGAAATCGTCGAACGGAACCGTGAGCTGGCCCGGATCGCCAATGTGCTTGTCGAGGTCGGGCGGGAGCCGCCGCTGCGTGCCATGCGCGCCCGTGCAGCGCTTGCAGAAGCGGAAGCTGAGCTGCAGGCTGCACAAGCTGCCGATCTAGCGGCACGTCAGGCGCTCGCGGCTCTTTGGGTGTCCGGCCGGCCCAACCCGGTTGTATCAAACGTCTTTCCTGATTTAGCGCCGCCGCTCGCTCCGCTGGGTTCCGAAGATCCCTTGCAGCTGCGCATTGCGGATGCGCGAACCAGCTTTGCTGAGGCCGAAATTGCGCGTGAACGCTCGCTCGGCGTTCCCGACCCCACGCTGTCGGCAGGCGTGCGCCGATTTCAGGAAAGCAACGATCAAGCCTTCATTGTCGGGATTTCCATTCCGCTGCCCTTCCGCAACCGTAACCAAGGCAACATCGCGGCCGCTGAAGCGCAATACCGCGCGGCAAGCGCGAGCGAGGCGATAGCCGAGGCGGACTACCGCGTGGAGTTCGAGCGGACGCGAACGCTGTATCTGGCCGCCGAAACGCGGGTGGAGACCCTTTCCAGCGCATCCCTGCCGCAGGCCGAGGAAGCACTCCGACTTGTCGAGATCGGATACCGCAATGGCCGGTTTCCGCTGATCGAAGTCCTAGCAGCTGCCGAAGCGCGCGACGCCATTCGTGAAAATCTGATTCAGGCAGAAGAGTCCCGCGGCCTGCTCGCGGCGCGGCTCATCTGGCTCACCGCACAGTGAGATCCCTTCCCATGAAACGTAACTATCTTATCGCAATAGTCGGCATCCTTGTTCTGGCGGCCGTATCTGCTTGGGCCTTCTGGCCGTCAGGGTCTGCCGACCACTCCGAAGAAGGACAGAGCGAAGAGCAAGGCGGAGCAAAAACCGAAGGTTCCGAAGGCGCTTTGCAAATTAGCGAAGAGCAAATCGCGGCTTCCTCCATCGAAATCGAAGCTGTTCAGTTTGGTGCTGTTACAGAGATCGTATTCCCCGCAACTGTCGCAGCCGCGCCCAACGCCAGCGCGCGAATCGATGCACGTGCCTCGGGGGTCGTGCGGAGCGTGAACAAGATGCTTGGCGATTATGTCAGGCAGGGGGAAGCGATCGCGCGGATCGAGAGCGCTGATGCTGCCGGACTGGCTGCGCAGGTCGCCGCCGCGCGTGCGCGGGTAAATGAACTTTCTGCACTCTATGACCGGGAAAAACGGCTGTTCGAGGCCAATGTGACGGCTCGGCAGGATCTCGAAGCTGCGCAGGCGAATCTGCAGGTGGCAAGGTCCGAACTTTCCCGCGCGCAAGCCGCATCCGCAGCTGCTGGTGTCAGCGGAGATGGACGGTCGCTCGCTGTGACGAGCCCGATTTCAGGGCAGATCACCAGCGCGCCGATCGTGCTGGGCTCCTACGTCTCAGCCGGTGAAGAGATGTTCCAGATCGTGAACGCGAGCGGCTTGCAAGTGCAGATTGCTCTGCCCGCCAGCGATGCCGTGAGAATTAGGCCCGGCGACGAGGCAACGCTCGAATTCGGAGAGGAGCGGGAGATCGGCGGACGTGTGCGTTCGATAACCCCCGCGCTCGATCCGGAAAGCCGAAGCGCCACCGCTATTATTTCCCTTGCGAATGCAGTGCCCGGATTACAGCCAGGCGCATTCTTGCAGGCGCGTATTCGGCCTTCCGGAGAGACCGATGCGACTGCCATCTCGGTGCCTGAGGCAGCCGTTCAGATGGTCGAAGGGCGCGAAGTCGTGTTCGTTCGCACCCAGACTGGCTTTCGGGCGACGCCTGTCGTGACGGGATCGCGCTCGGGAGGGCGCATCGTGATTGTGTCAGGATTGCAGAATGGCCAGCGGATCGCGACCGAAAACGCCTTCCTGCTCAAAGCCGAACTCGGAAAAGAGGAAGCCGAACATGGACATTGATCGTTCTGAAAGCGGCTTCGAAAAAGAGGCCGACAGCAATGGCGGCCTGATTGGCGGCGTCCTTGATTGGTCGGTGCGCAACCGCTGGGCTGTCGTGGTTCTGGCACTCGGCGTGGCGATCTGGGGTGCGTTCAATCTTGCGAAACTGCCGATCGATGCAGTGCCGGATATCACCAATGTTCAAGTACAGATCAACACCGAAGCACCGGCGCTCTCGCCCTCACAGATCGAAACGCAGGTAACCTTCCCTGTCGAGACGGGCCTCGCCGGGATCGAGGGACTGGAAATGACCCGCTCGATCTCGCGCAATGGCTTTAGCCAGGTCTCAGCGATTTTCGAGGAAGGCACGGATATCTATTTTGCGCGCTCGCAGGTGGAGGAACGGCTTGCCATGCTCGCCTCTTCGCTTCCTGCAGGCGCGGAGCCGTCGATGGGTCCGATTGCGACCGGTCTCGGCGAGGTGTTGATGTATACCATCGAATTCGAGCATCCGGGTGGAACCGATGCGCCAAAAGGCGGCGCCATTGGCTGGCAGAATGACGGAAGCTTTGTCACCGACCGGGGCGAGCGATTGGACACGGAGGTGGCGAGAGCCGCCTACCTGCGCACGGTGCAGGACTGGGTGGTCGCGCCGTTGATGCGATCAGCCGACGGCGTCGCGGGCGTGGATTCGATCGGCGGCTTTGAAAAGCAATATCTGGTGCAACCCGACCCGGATCGCTTGGGCGGCTACGGTGTTTCACTCGACCAGTTGATTACTGCGCTCGAAGCGGCAAACCAGGCGGAAGGCGCGAACTTCGTCGAACGTGCCGGCGAAGCGCTCTTGGCCCGTGTCGATTCCCGGCTGAATTCGGTAGAAGACATCGAGCAGGCGGTGGTGACGACCCGCGAAGGCGTGCCGATCCGCGTAGGCGATGTTGCCACAGTCGAGATTGGCGGTGACCTTCGCACAGGGGCTGCCTCGCTCAACGGCGATGAAGCGGTCGTCGGAACTGTCCTGATGCGAGCGGGCGAGAACAGCCGAACCGTTGCCGCTGGCGCTGCAGAAAGACTTGAGGAAGTTCGTGCATCGCTGCCTGCCGGAGTGGTGGCTGAGATTGTCTACAACCGATCCACTTTGGTCGATGCGACCATCGCTACGGTTCGCAACAATCTGGTCGAGGGCGCTTTGCTCGTTATCGTCGTGTTGTTCCTGCTACTTGGAAACATACGCGCCGCAATCATTGCCGCGTTGGTCATTCCTCTTTCGATGCTGATGGCAGCCATCGGAATGAACCGGCTCGGCGTATCTGGCAATCTGATGAGCCTTGGCGCGCTCGATTTCGGCCTCATCGTCGATGGTGCTGTTATCATTGTCGAGAACAGTATCGCACGCCTTGCCCATAGGCAGGAGCTTGAAGGACGCCTGCTAACGCTGCGTGAACGCCTCGCCGAGACCCGCGCAGCGGCGCATGAGATGATCAAGCCGACCGTCTACGGTCAGGCGATCATCTTTCTGGTCTTTGCGCCTCTTCTCACCTTCACCGGTGTGGAAGGCAAAACCTTCACGCCCATGGCCATCACCGTTATGCTTGCCCTGGCTTCGGCTTTCATCCTGTCACTGACTTTTGTCCCTGCGATGATCGCTCTCTTGCTGAACAAAAAAATCAACGAGAAAGAAGTGAAGCCAATTCGCGTGGCAAAAGAACGCTATGGCCCGCTACTGCGTAAGGCCCTGGTCCGTCCATGGCCGGTCATCGGCACCGGTGTCGGCGTATTTGCACTTGCAGCGCTGGTCTTCAGCTTCATTGGCAGCGAATTCACGCCGCAACTGGATGAGCGTGATCTGGCAGTGCAGTCATTGCGCATCCCGTCCACCCCGCTGGAGCAGTCGCTCACAATGCAGCGGCAGGTCGAGACGCGCCTCACACAATTCCCGCAGGTCGAGCTGGTGTTTTCGCGCACCGGCACGGCAGAGGTCGCAACCGATCCGATGCCGCCAAACATCTCGGATGCCTATGTGATCCTCAAACCGCGAGAAGAATGGCCCGATCCCTCGCTTTCCAAGGACGAACTCGTAAGCGAGATGGAAGAGGCGCTCGGAGGTCTTGTCGGCAATCTCTATGAGTTCAGCCAGCCCATCGAGCTGCGCTTCAACGAGCTCATTGCAGGCGTTCGCGGCGATGTGGCGGTCAAGCTGTACGGAGATGATCTGACCGCCATGACTTCCGCTGCAAACGAAGTCGCCGCCGTGCTGCGCGGCGTCGAAGGTGCAGCCGACGTGAAGGTTCAGCAGGTCTCTGGTTTCCCAACACTCGATATCGCCTTCGATCGGCCAACGATCGCGCGCTACGGGCTAAGCGTCGAGGACGTGGCGCAATCCGTTGCCATCGCGCTTGGCGGTCGCGACGCCGGCCTCGTGTTCGAAGGCGATCGCCGGTTCGATGTCGTCGTCAGATTGTCAGATGCCAATCGCAATGATTTCGACCAGCTCGGCACCTTGCCGATTGTCCTCCCGAATGGCGGGAGTATTCCGCTTAGAGCCGTGGCCCAATTCGAGGTCATCGATGGGCTGGCCGAGGTCCGCCGCGAACAGGGACGAAGACTGGTCATCGTATCCGCCAATGTGCGGGAGCGTGATCTTGGCTCATTTGTCGAGCAGGCCCAGTCCGAAGTGGCCGCAAACGTTGATCTGCCATCCGCGTCGTTTATCGAATGGGGCGGGCAGTATCAGAACCTGCAGCAAGCGCAGCAACGTCTACTGATCGTGGTTCCGCTCGCCTTCGCGGTCATCCTGCTGCTGCTCTACATGGCGGTCGGCGGATGGGTCTCGGCGTTAGCGGTGTTCAGCGCGATTCCGATGGCACTGGCTGGAGGGGTCTTCTTCCTGGCCCTCAGGGGCATGCCATTCTCGATCTCGGCAGCCGTGGGCTTCATTGCCCTGTCTGGCGTTGCCACCTTGAACGGCCTCGTAATGATCACCGCGATCAAGCAGCGGCTCGATAAGGGCTTGGAGCTCAGTGAAGCGATTGTCGAAGGCGCAATTGCACGTCTCCGCCCGGTTCTGATGACGGCGCTCGTCGCATCGCTCGGCTTTGTTCCGATGGCGCTTGCGACAGGAACCGGGGCCGAGGTGCAGCGCCCGCTCGCCACCGTTGTGATCGGCGGACTGATAACAGCAACAGCGCTCACATTGTTCGTGCTGCCTGCCATTGTGAGCCTGATTTTCGCGCAGAAATCCGAGCAGGCCAAGGGTCACGGAGAAATGCCATGAGCGGCGATCATAAATTCGAGCTTGATAGTGCTGAAAAGCGGCGCACTCTGTGGATCGTCCTGTGGCTCAACGTCGCGTTGGCTGTCGGGTTCTTGTTCGTCGGATATTCTGCCGATTCTAACGCGCTTCTCGCCAATGGTCTCGACAATGCATCTGATGCTCTTGTCTATATCCTGAGCCTTTTCGCACTTAGCCGTTCTCGAGTGTGGAAGCGCAACGCGGCTCGCCTTTCAGGTGGCTTGCTCCTGTTGTTTGCCGCTGGTGTTATTGCCGATGCAATACGTCGTTTTCTGGAAGGCTCCGAGCCTGGCGGCATCGAAATGATGGCCATGGCTGCGATCGCAGCCGTAGTGAACCTCATTTGCCTCCGCCTGCTTCAAAACCTCCAGAAGAAGGACGTCAATCTGCGTGCCGCAACGACTTTTAGCTTCAACGATTTTGTAGCAAATGGCGGGATTATTGTCGCAGGGCTGGTCGTCATGCTTACTGGCGCGAATTGGCCAGATCTATTGGTCGGCATCGCTGTTGCCGGGATCGCGATCTATGGCGGGATCGATATCCTGCGCGATGCGCACAAGGACCAGCACGATGAAGAAGGCACGACCCACAGTTAGAACTAGAGCTAATTACCCGTGGGCTTTATGCTGGCTCTTACCTCAAACTCTTATGCAAACTGCAGCTTTGCCAGCATCCAAATCGCCATACCGATCATGAAGAGGTTTTCGGTCAGCGAAACAAAGCCGAGCGGCACGTTGCTGTCCCCACCGACGCACGCGCATTTAAGTTCACGCTTGTCGATGTAGACCGCCTTGAACACGCTCGCCGCTCCGATTGTGCCGATGAAAAGCGCTACCGGAATCGAAATGATGTTTAGCACGTGCGCAGTCATCAGCACCCCGGCAAGCCCCTCGGCGAAGGGGTAGATGTACCCGTAGGGCACCCACCGTCTTGCGAGTAGGTCATAATTCAGGAACATGGTCGAGAAGCTCTCTACGTCGCGCAGCTTGAGATAAGCGAGGCCGCACATCGAAAAGCTTACGAACCACTCGGCAGAAAGGATTGAGATGGGCTGCCCATTGGCAAGCCAGGCCGCTGCAAGGGCCATAAGAGCCATCATACCAAACAGCACAACGACAGGTCGATAGGTAACCCCGTCCTTCTCGATCGCATTCCCGAAATGGGCCGCGAGATCAGTGTATCCGCCTATGTGCTTATCGCCGATCCAGGCTTGCGGTGTAGCTTTGACACTGTGCTCGTCCTTGAAAGCATCGGTTTCTTCACGCGTCGTAAGATGATGATCTTCGACCCTGTAGCCTTTGCGCTCAAGCAACCACTTGGCCTTCAGGCCTGACGGACAAAGATGATCGGGCATCACCATGCGATAGAGTTTTGCTGTTTTCATTTGAGTCATCTCTGATTGCCTCGACGAAGTCTTAGTGTTGCTGGGATAGATGCCCTGGCCCGTGGGACAGTTCCGCTCCCCAATACCCTTGCAGGACAACAGCGATGGCAGCGATTGACAGACCTGTGCGTAGGGTTCTTCGCGCATGGTCAGGAGGTCTCGCTGCGAGTAGCGCGAGACCAATAGACAATATGGCCAGTCCTGTTCCGACCCACCTGTGCTGTTGCATCAGGGCTTCTCCTCCCATCCACATGCCAGTGTGTATCCAGCCAAAGAGAGCTGCGATGACTGTTCCAGCGGCAGCGAAATAGAGGATGATGCGGACGGTCTGTTCCAGACCGGAGTTGGGACGAAGGATCAGCAAGGCCTCAACCGCAGCAGCCAACAAGAGCAGCGCAATCGGGAAGTGAACTGTGGCCGGGTGCAGCATACGAAGCGTTTCGAGAGACGAACCTACCTCATCAGCAAGTTCGATCTCGCCCCCTGCTGCGTCTGCTTTCTTGGCAGCTGGCTCATCTCCTACCGCTTGCGCAACAGGCTTTTGCGCCGCCGCAGTGGTGCCATGTTGCTCATCGCCATGCGCCCAAACAGGCACACTTGTGAAAGACGAAAACATCGCAATGCATAAAATCATCATTCTGACGATGATTGTCATAAGTGCCTTCACCTCGTCTGTTTTCCGTATTGGAATACGACCTACTGCTTGGTCATCGCAGTGATGGTGTTGCCATCTTCATTTGATTGGACGGTAAACTCGATCACGTCGCCAACACCGATGTCGGCGCGCACATCCTCGCCCGCATCGAAGGCCATCACCATCTGCGGCCAGCCAAGCTTTGCCACTGGCTCATGATCGACAGTAATTGTGCCCGCTTCAGCATCGATCGCTATGACTTTGCCCACCACGCTGGCCTTTTTCGCTCCATGGCTTGCACCCATCGATGACCTGTCGTGTCCTTCCATCGCCATCTCATCCATGGGCTCGGCCTTGTGCCCGCCGCCGCAAGCGGTAAGCGCGAGAGTCGCAGCCAGCAGCATTACGAGGTTTGAGGTACGCATTCTTCTTCTCCTTCGGATTGTGTTGGCCGCTCGGGCCTGGGGCGCCGCATCAAGAGATATGCGGCGGGGATAACGAACATGGAAAGCAGCGGCGCGGTGATCATGCCGCCCACCATCGGCGCGGCGATGCGGCTCATGACCTCTGATCCTGCGCCGGTTCCAATGAGGATCGGGAAGAGACCGGCAAGAATGACGGCCACGGTCATTGCCTTGGGACGCACGCGCAAAAGAGCGCCCTCCCTGATGGCTTCGCCCACGCCGTCCGCATCGAGGGCACCGCTGCGCCGGGCTAGTGCAGACTTGAGATAGATCAGCATGATGACGCCGAACTCCGCCGATACCCCGGCAAGGGCAATGAAACCCACCGATGTCGCAACAGACTGGTTGTAGCCCATCAGATAGAGCAGCCAGAAGCCGCCGGTCAGGGCAAAGGGCAGCGTGCCCATAACCAGAAGCGCTTCGTCGAACCGGCGGAAGATCAGATAGAGCAGGATGAAGATGATGCCGAGCGTTGCGGGAATGACGACCCGCAACCGCTCGTTGGCGCGAGTAAGATATTCAAACTGGCCCGCGTAAGAGATGCTCACACCGGCGGGCAGATCGACGCCCTCTGACACCGCCGCCTGAAGATCGCTTACGACCGAAGTAAGATCGCGTCCACGCGTGTCGACATAGACCACGCTGATGAGACGACCTTGTTCATTCTTAAGCATTGGGGGGCCATCGCTGACGCTCACCTGCGCTACGGTGCCGAGCGTAATTTGCTGGCCAGAGGGAGTTAGCACAGGCAGCGCGCGCAGTTCTCCGAGACTGTCGCGGATCTCCCGCGGATAGCGGACATTGATGGGATATCGCGCCAGTCCTTCGACCGTTCTGCCGATATTTGCGCCGCCGATCGCGCCTGACACAATCTGCTGAACATCGGCGATGTTCAGCCCGAAACGCGCCGCAGCGACCCGGTCGATGTCCACATCGACATAGCGGCCTCCCGATAGACGCTCTGCCAAAGCGGAACTGACGCCGGGAACCTGTTTTGCGACATTCTCGACCTGCAACGCCACGCGCTCAATTTCGGCAAGGTCTTCGCCGGACACTTTCACACCGATTGGGCTCTTGATACCGGTCGCGAGCATGTCGATGCGGTTGCGGATCGGTGGCACCCAGACATTGGCGAGCCCCGGCACCTGCACCGCGCTGTCGAGTTCTTCCACCAGCTTCTCCGGCGTCATTCCGGGCCGCCACTCTTCGCGCGGTTTGAAGCGGATCGTTGTCTCGAACATCGTGAGCGGTGCAGGGTCGGTCGCAGTATCCGCACGTCCGGCTTTTCCGAAAACGGTGTCGACTTCCGGCACAGATTTGATCAGTCGGTCTGTCCGCTGAAGCAATGCGGACGCTTCACCGGGAGATAGGCCGGGCAGCGCGCTCGGCATGTAAAGGAGGTCGCCTTCATCGAGCGGCGGCAGGAATTCTCCTCCCAGACGGGTGAACGGGACCAGCGCTGTAAGGAATACAAGGCCTGCCACAACCAAAGTGGTTTTCGGTCGGCGCATTACCCAATCAAGACCCGGCCGATAGGCCTTGGTAAGCACGCGATTGAGGACGTTGGTGTCCTCCTTGGGTACCTTCCCGCGGATCAGCCAGCCCATCAACACAGGGACTAGTGTCACCGACAGAATGGCGGCCGCCGCCATGGCATAGGTCTTTGTAAAGGCCAGCGGTGAAAACAGGCGGCCCTCCTGCGCCTGCAAAGTAAACACCGGAAGGAACGAGAGCGTGATGATGAGAAGGCTGAAGAACAGCGCTGGCCCCACTTCTTTCGATGCTTCCGCGATCAGCTTCCAGCGCTCATCGTTGGACTTCTGTTCGCCCGGATGGTCCTCTTCCCAATGCTCGATGTGTTTGTGCGCGTTCTCAATCATGACGATGGCAGCGTCCACCATCGCGCCGATCGCGATGGCTATGCCGCCCAAGGACATGATGTTCGCATCGACCCCTTGAAAACGCATCACGATGAAGGCCGCCAGCACCCCCAATGGAAGCGTGACGATCGCCACCAATGCCGATCGCACGTGCCAAAGGAACAACGCGCAAACGATCGCGACGATGATAAACTCGGCGATGAGTTTGCCGGTCAGGTTTTCGATCGAGGCATCGATCAGCTTCGAGCGATCATAGGTCGTGACAATCTCGACCCCGTCAGGAAGACTGGCCTGGAGCACGCTGAGCTTCTCTTCGACAGCCGCGATGGTTGCCCGCGCATCCTCGCCTTGCCTGAGCACGACAATGCCGCCTGCGACCTCGCCTTCGCCATTGAGTTCAGCGATTCCTCGCCGCATCTCGGGGCCAAGCTGGATGGTGGCGATATCGGATAGAGTAACCGGTATACCGTTCCCGACTGATTTGAGCGGGATCTGCCGGAAGTCGTCGAGAGACGAGAGATAGCCTGAAGCGCGGACCATAAACTCGGCCTCGCCCATTTCGACCACCGATCCGCCAGCCTCCTGATTGGAAGCTTGTATGGCGCGCACGACATCGCTGTAAGTGACGCCAAACGAAGCCATCCGGTAGGGCTCCAGCACGACTTGGTACTGCTTGACCATTCCGCCAACGCTGGCGACCTCGGCAATGCCCGGAATGGTCTGGAGCTCATAGCGCAGGAACCAGTCCTGAAGGCTCCGAAGGCCAGCAAGGTCGCTGTTCCCAGTTCGGTCAACCAGCGCATATTCGTAAATCCAGCCCACGCCCGTCGCGTCCGGCCCGAGCGAGCTGGTCACTCCGTCGGGCAATTCGTTTTGCACCTGATTGAGATACTCGAGCACGCGCGAGCGCGCCCAGTATAGGTCCGTCCCGTCCTCGAAGATCACATAAACGAAGCTGTCGCCGAACATCGAATAGCCGCGCACAGTTTCCGCGTCCGGCACCGAGAGCATCGTCGTCGCAAGCGGATAGGTGACCTGATCTTCGACGATGCGTGGAGCTTGCCCAGGATAATTCGAGCGAACCACAACTTGTACATCAGACAGATCGGGGATCGCATCGACCGGCGTTGCGCGCACCGCCCAGAAGCCGGCGAGGGTGACCGCGATGGCCGCCAGAACGATGAAAAACCGATTGGCGATCGATGCGTCAATAATCCGCGCAATCATCGTTCGACCTTCCGAATGGACTCGATGCGCGGACCGGTGTCGTGCTGCGAGAACGTGAACTCGACATCGTCCCCCGGTTCGAGACCCTCGACCAAAGAGGCGTCGGCCAGGGCGAACGGCATGACCATGCTCGGCCATTCGAGAGCGGGAACCGGCGCGTGATTGAGAGTGATCGAAGCTCCGGCAATCTTTGTTATGCTTCCCGTGGCAGTGTAGGTTTTCATCTTTGCTGAGCCGTCCGACGCCATGCTTATGGTGCCATCGATCGACCTGACATCGATCCCGGCCAAACTCGCTTCAGAGTCGATCAGGAACTGACCCGAGGTGACGACTTGCTCGCCTTCGGCGAGGCCCCCGAGTATCTCGGTCCTGCCATTCGCCTCGCGCCCGATTTCGACCTCGGCAGGTAGGAAGGCCCCGTCATCCTGCTTGAGCATCACAAGATTGCGGCGTCCGGTTCGAATAACCGCCTCCGACGGCACCAGCAGAGCACGCCGTGTGTCGGGTGAGAGCGAAACTTGCGCGAACATGCCCGGCTTCAACCTGCCGCGCGGGTTCGGCAATTCAGCCCGGACGGTGATCGTCCGGCTTGCTGTATCGGCGCTGGGCAAAATGGCCGTAATGCGCCCTGCAAATCGTTCATCGGAAAACGCTGCCAGAGTGGCGCTGACAGTTTGACCCTGCCGTACATTTGCGGCCTGTGCCTCGGGCACTGAGGCTTCAAGCCATATCGGCGAGAAGCCTGTAATCTCGGCCAGTGTCTGACCTTCCATCACCGTCATGCCTGGCCGCACGCCGAGCATGGTGACAGCGCCGCCTACCGGAGCCGTGACAGTGATCGTGTTTTGCGCTCTGCGTGTGCGTTCAACCGACGCGATCATTGCGTCGGTCATGCCGAGCAGGCGCATGCGCTGCCGCATCGCGTCTGCAAGTGCCTGATCGCCGGTATCGAGCACGGCAATGTACTCACCCTGCGCACCGCCCCAGTCAGGGACGAGAATGTCGACTATCGGAGTGCCACGACCCACAACATCGTCCTGTGCTAGGCCATAGGTGCGTTGGACATATCCGCCCGCTCTTGGCTGGACGATGGCGACATCTCGGCTGTTGTAGGCCAGGACGCCCGTCACGGTGATTTCCGGCTCGAGAACTCCGAACTCCGCCGCTGCCGTGCGAATGCCGAAATTCTGGACAAGGCCCGGATCAATCCGGACGCCCGCTTCGGCGGCTTCTCCCGCGCATTTGGGTACCAGCATCATGTCCATGAAGGGCGACTTGCCAGGTTCGTCAAAGCGCTGTCCGGGCACCATCGGATCGTACCAGTAGAGCACGTCCTCGCACTCTGCCGCATCGGAACCGGACATCCCACCCTCGCTCTCACCGCCTATAAGCGAGAGCGCATATCCCGCGCCAAGGCTGACAAGCGCGACGGCTGCGATGATTGCATAGGTTTGTTTTGAAAGGCCGGAGCCATTGTCCGCATCGCTCATGGCTGTTGCTCCCCATAGGTCAGGCGAAGCATCTCGGCCCATTCCACTGTGACCGCTTCGCGTTCGAAGATTTCAAGATCGAGCAGAGCCAGATCTGCCTTTGCTGCAATCACATCGATCAGGTCTGCGTTTCCGGCAGCAAAGCTCGCCGTTTCCAGTTCAACCCTTTGCCGGGCCAGCGGCAGTAATTCATCGCGGGCGCGTTCCCATTGGCGCTTCGCGCTGCGCCATGAGGCGAGATCGGATTCGAATTGCACACGCAGTGCCCGCAAACGATCGTCGCGCTCTGCCTGCATAGCGGCGGCTTCTGCCTCGGCGGCACGAATGCGCGGCTTTTGACGTCGATCGGTAAAGATGGGCAGGGTAACCGATCCCATGACAGAGAATGCGTCTCCGAAGGCAGGGTCGCGTCGGCCATAGTTCACGCTTACGCCGAAGTCGGGGCGCAACTCGGCGCGCGCGAGACCGGCGTTCGCTTCTGCGCGTCCGGTGGCCGCATCTGCAAGACGGATGACTGGGTTAAGGTCCAGAGCTTGCTCGAGGCTGCCGCTGTCGACATTGGCTGCCGGCGCTTCACCCGCGATGGTAGGACTGTCCGTTCGAACGTAGCTGGCCAGCATAGCGCGTGCAGCGTCGCGTTCGGCTTCTATTCGCGTTATCGCATCCTCGATCACAAGGAGCTCGCGGCGAATGGCTAGGCTTTCGGCCGGACGGGCGGCCCCCGACGCGACAGCGCTGTTTGCCACCGGCTGAAGCCTGCGCAGATCGCTCAGCGCCGTATGGGCGAAGGCGAGCTTCTCTTCGGCGTAGTACAAGTCGATCCAGGCCCCTGATGTGGCGATATCGATCCGCTGCTGAGCAACTCCAAGCCGCATTTGAGCGACGGCTACATCTGCGCCCGCTACGCCTCTACGGGCTCTGCGCCGTGCAAGGTTCGGGATTGGTTGCTCAATGCCAACAGCAATCTGCGTTGGAAGCTGGCGATCAAACTCGAACGCCACAGGCCCGGTGATTGGAAGGTTTGTAATCCCGCCACGCAAAACAGGATCGGGCAACTCATCTGCGGCTTGCGAGGCATCTCGCGTGCCGTCGATACGCAATTGCGCCGCCTGGAGCAGCGGCTGATCTGCGCGCGCTGCTCGCAAAGCTTCTTCATAGCCAACCGGCTGCGCGAGCACGACCTGCGCCGGCATCAGGGCGGCGGCAAGGATACCGCCTATGGACCGTTTCATGGAAAAATCTCACTCGATGTAAGCGATGCGCACGCCCGGCAGTCCACCACTGCTCGTTGATGAGCAGTGACGCGCACAGACAGCATCTCAACAAGGGGCTGACAGCCCGGCTGTTACATTGGAGTTAGAAGCGCGGAGGCGGGTAGTCAGGCGGAAGCGCTCGACCAGCCAATTGATCAGTCACCGCCGCAAAAAACTGTATGGAACTAGGAGGAAAGTTGTTGGAAAGGTTGGGAAGGGTGTTCCCCATCAGAACCGGAGCAACAGCGTTCATGGAAAGCATGCACTTCAATGACATGTCATCACAAGGGTCATCTTGATTATGACCTGCGTGGCCGGAATGATCCGATGCGTGCGAAGCGTGATGCTCCATCTTGGCGCAGTCCGCCAAGGTCATGGTTTCAGCTTGGGGCAGCGATGCAGCCTCAGCCGAAACCTGAAAAATCAGGCCAAGACACATTAGAACTGCAATGATGTTCCCGAAAACACGCATCGCCGAAACATAGGTGACAAGCGCTTTCCCGACAAGCCGCAAAGTCAGAATAGGCAAGTTGTTCTGGGTAATGGATCTAATGTCTATGTCGGTTGCGGCCTTCTCGAACTCGACCCGACACTGTAATCACCAACCTGCGATATCAATCGGTTCCGTCCACCAAAATCAAAATGCAAAGGTACTATTTAGCAAGTGGGCGGGCCGTTTTGTGGTCCTTTTGATATCTACGCATAGAAACACGTATATTTTTCAGAGGGATAGAGCTTTAATTCGAGTCCTCTTCTGGCACCATTGAATGCACTTAAGTATTTGATATTAAATGTATAAGTGAGAACTCTCCATTTTTAGCCCACCTTTCTAGGGACTAGATTTTGGGCTTTAGGCGTCTCCTGCTACGTTTTAGCGCTGCTGCAACCGTTGGTAGCTCATTCCTTGGTTTGTTGTCGGCATTCGACCGTCCGCTTCTGAGCGAGCTTCAGCAGTCGCTAGAGCCACAAAATGGGGGTGAAATCTGACGCTGCCTGAAGCATTGACGTTATCGGGGTGTTGTGGCCGCTGCTTCTTAGAAACGATCTAAAGCTATCAGAGGATTTCGCTTGCACGCTCTTTTTGGATCGAATCACTCGAGCAATGCGGTGCGGATGCTCGCCAGTTCCTCATCAGTCACATCAAACTCGGCCTGGATGTAGGCGATGGCAGAACCGTGTTCCTCTGTCATCGCATTGAGCGTGGCCTCGATATAGATCGGGTTCGATTCCATCAGCGGCGCGACCATTTCAGGCGGCAGCGCATAGAGAAAAGAATAGGGGCCGTCCTTGCCCTTCTCCTGCGCTTCAGGACTCAGAAACTCGCCCATGTAATCGACATATTCCTGCGACAGCGCGTAATCCGCGACCACCTGTTCGCGCGGCACGCCAAGGGCCGTCAACAGCAGCGCCGCAGCGGTGCCAGCACGGTCCTTGCCTGCTGAGCAGTTAAAGGCGAGGGGAATCGCTCCTGCCGCCAGTTGATCAAACATCGCGGTGTAACCTTCATCCTCATTGTCGAGGATGCCTGGATAGCCAGCCGCCATCGCGGCGCGGACATCGTCCGGCGTGCTGTCGGGATTGGAGAAGGCGGCGAACATCGGATTGTCCTCCTCATTCTCCTCCATCGGCGGGGCAAAGGTCATGTATTCGATCTCGCCCGCCGCCCAATTTGTCGGCTCGCGCTCGCGCTCATCGGCTTCACGGAAGTCACACACGGTGGTGATCCCAAGATCGCCGAGATAGTCGTAGTCACCTTCTGTGAGGCCATCCATAACGCCCGACCGGAACACTCGGCCCCATTTTTCACGGTTTGGCCGTCTTCGGTGGTGTAGCCGCCCAGGTCGCGGAAGTTGCGCCCGCCCTCCAGGGGCAGCAAGCGTACTGCGATCCGCTCAGCCTCGCCGCTCTCGGGGGAAACGAGAAAGTAGCGGCGTGTCGGATCGCCCTCAGCGCTCCATTCGGCGGTGCCGCCATCAAACGTACCGATCACGTCGCCCGTACCTGCGGCAAAGCCCGGCACGCTGGACACTTCAATCGTGACCGGACCGTCGCCCTCCCAGGCAAAGACATAATCATTCGCGCTCTGGCCATGCTCGACAGTGAGGCCTGCGATGGCCGAGACCTGATCCTCGGTCTCAGCGGAACAGGCGGCGAGGGCAAGCATGCTCGCAAAGGTTAGAACTGCACTGCGCATTGTTTTTCTCCTTTGAAGCTTTGATCAGTAGTCGACCCGGATGCCGAACATGTAGCGCTCGCCGAAGCCTTCATATTGGTTCGGGGTCGCAGGCGAATTGATGTAGCGAAGGTCGCGTTCATCGGTGATGTTGTTGGCGTCAGCGAAGAGCGTCAGGGCAATGCCGTTGGCGAATTCTGGCACGCTGTAGCGGATCGAGGCATCAACCCGCTCTGTCGCGCCCCAGAATTCGTTTAGACTCTCATTCTCTGTCGTGGAGAGCCAGTCGCTGCGATACTGGTAATTGAGTCGCGCAGAGATGCCGAATTTCTCGTAGAAGACCGATGCGTTGAACACAGTGTTCGATGTGCCAGGAAGGTCAAACTGACGGTTGCCTAGGCTAGGTGCTGTAAACTGGCTTCCGAGCAAAGTGAGGTTTGCTGTCGCTCCCAATCCATCCAAAGGTTCCGGTAGGAAAGTCGCAGTACCCACGATATTGAATTCAGCGCCGATTAAAGAGCCATTGGTTCCATTGAAGGTGGTGTTGTAAACCAGCGAAGTACCAGGCGCTATTAAGCCTGGTGCTACCACCGATCCATCAGGCACTGTGGCACCGGCGGAATAGAGAACGTTGTCGATGATGCGGTAAAAGCCGCCCATCGAAACAATGCTCCCGGGCGCAAAGTAATATTCCAAAGAGACATCCCAGCCATAGGCAAATTCGGCATCCAAGTTGGGATTGCCGCCAGAGGCTGTTGGCGGAGTGTCAGTGGGGTCAACCGCAATCGAAGCACGCAGCTGGCTGTACGTTGGGCGACTGACCCCGGTTGAGAATGAAGCGCGGAACTTTACGTCATCGGCAAAGTCAATATTAGCATGAATATTGGGCAGGACATGAACGTAGTTGTTTTCGACCGTGATTGGCGTCAGGCCGCCTGCTGGCCCGACCTGTGAACCGGAAGTTGTGAAGTCAGTCGCTTCGACGCGAACGCCAAAGACGAGACTTCCTCTATCAAACTGGGTCTCGACCGAGGCATAGGCAGCAAAGATGTTCTCCTCGATACTAATTAGGGAATCCTCATCAAAGGCGATGTTGAAGCCTCCGATTGCTCCCTCCCAAGCATCGATAAGTCCCTGATTATCGAAATTGCGGGCCAGGATTGTGTTGTCGAAATCAGTGGACCACCGTCGGTTCGTCAGGAAACTAGGGATGTCGACTGAACCGGGAAAGCCACCAAAGTTGAGCGTATCGCCACCTTCGGCTTCGCGGAGATCGATCTGCGCACCAAATTTGAATGTCGTATCGCCGCCCAGAAAGCTTGCGCCTTCGCGGGCAAAGTCGAGCTTGAACTTATAATTTTCTGTGTCGAGCGCATTGGCAAAAATCAAACCCAGGTTGACCGGAAACGCGATGTCATCTGCTGTGATCGGGTTCAATGTACCGGTTTCGAATAGCGAAACTTGCGGGTTCAAGATGTCGGTCACATCATACGACAATGCTGCTGTGCCGCCTGCGCTCAGTGGGATTGGCAAGAACGCTTCGTTTTCAGTCTCGATATAGCTTGCACTGCCCGCAATGAGCCAATCGCCGGTCTCTATGTCGCCGCCAATCGTGCTGACCCAGGTCGAATTGTTATACACTCCATCTTCGAGGAGGCGGGAAACCAATACTACCGGCTGATACCCGGTGTTTGCTGTGAAGGGTGCGCCGGTAATGCCTGAGCCATCCGCGATATCAAAATCAAACTGGTTGCGCTCTTCGCGGTCGATAAATTCGCTGAAAATTGTGCGCGCGTAGATGTTGACTTTGTCCGAGGGGCGAATGCCGATTTCGCCACCATAAGAGCGATCTTCACGCTCACCGCGATATGAACGGAAATCGAGATTGTCTGGGAAAATCTCACCATTAGGGCCTTCAGTCAGCTCATATTCGCGATTGTCGGTGATGCGTCCGCGCAAATTACGAGAGCCAAAAACCAGCACCCCGAAGGTGTCGTTTGAATAACCTATCCGCCCATTCAAGCGATCATTGCGAACATTGCCCAAGGCTTGATTGCCAAATCCTGCCTCAGCCGAGACAAAGAAGCCATTGCGATCAAACGGGCTGGCTGTCTCAATGTTTACAAAACCGGCAACTGCTTCGCCTGGCATATCGGCCGTTATTGCCTTATTTACGCGGATGCCGCTGGTGATCGAAGATGGGAAGCTGTCAAACCGGGGTACACGACCGTTTTCAGCTCCGGGCACATCGATGCCGTTAAAGGCAATGCTGGTGAAACGGAACGGTGCGCCGCGGAAATTGACAAAGCGCGCTTGGCCTTGGTCGCGCTCAATTGCCAAGCCGGGCACGCGGCCTAGAGAGTCTGCAAGGTTTTGATCTGGGAAACGGCCAATCGTATCAGCGGCAATCACGTCAACGACATTGAGCGCCTCGCGCTTATCCCTGAGCGCTGCCTCAAGGCTGTCTTTGATGGGAGTGGCAGTTACGACAATTTGGTTTTCTCCGTCCCCTTCCTGACCATCAGCGTCTTGAGCAAAAGCCGGCGTGCAGAGCGAAGCGGCGGCTCCAACCATCAGTGAAGCACGAAAAGAAGTGCGCATCGCGGTGCGCGAAACCAAAGATGTCATTTAAGTTCCCCTAGACCGCCGAATACGCTCTTGCCTCCAGCCTCAGACCGTTCGGTAGGGACGTGGGGTGTCGGTTTCGGGAAGGATTCTTGACGCTTGCATTAAAGTGAAGACTCACTCGTTGCGCTTTTACGTCAAGAATGCTGCGATTGTTTAGTAGCGATGACTTGGACTTCGACCACTTGAGTGAATTGCAAGCGCTTGAATCAGCGGCTGCTTGCGGGTCGTGAGCCGAACAGCCACTTTCGAATGGCGGCGCAGCGAAACGGTCAGCCGGTCGTCAGGATTGCCACTGATGCCGTTCTAAGACACCCACTGGGGGTGCAAACAGGCACTGCAGTCTTGCCGTCACATTCTGAGTTTAGCCCTTTCAAAGTAGATGACTTTGATCGCCTAAAATGACGCATACAATTCCTCAAAAGCTCCTCGCAGAAGCGCTTGGTACCGGCCTCCTTGTTGCTACCGTTGTTGGTTCAGGCATAATGGCTGAGCGGCTGGCCGAGGGGAGTATTGCCGTGGCTTTGCTTGCGAATACCATCGCGACTGGCGCAATTCTCTATGTTCTGATCACCGCGCTGGGCCCCGTTTCCGGGGCTCATTTCAATCCCGTGGTTAGTGCGATCTTCGCGCTTCGCCGCGAATTGCCATGGAGACTCTCCGTAGCCTTCATGGCAGTGCAAATCATAGGGGGAATTCTTGGCACGCTGGCCGCGCATGCCATGTTCGAAGAAACTGTGATCCAGATATCGGTCAAATCCCGCTCGGGCCCTGCCCAAGTGTTTTCTGAGGCGGTCGCTACCTTCGCGCTTGTCTTTACAATCCTAATGACTTTGCGAGCTAGACCCTCGGCTGTGCCAGCCGCCGTTGCGCTGGTAATTACCGCTGGTTATTGGTTCACAGCCAGCACATCATTCGCCAATCCAGCTGTTACAATAGCCCGGATTTTTAGCGATACCTTCGCTGGAATTTCGCCCGCTGATGCCATTCCCTTCATTGGGATCCAGTTCGTTGGCGGAGTTACTGCTTGGTGGATCGCAGATCATCTGCTTGCCGCGCGGGCGAGCGACTAGGCCGAGGTCACGTGATCCAAGGTCCAGTGATCGCCAAGGTGAGGGTCGGGCTGTATGCGTTTACAAAAAGAGTACGTCCGTTTGGCGACCAGCAGGCACCAGCAAGTTCGGTTTCCCGGCGGAGCCAGCCCAGAGGATATGCCATTCCCAGCGGAGTGATGCCGCGCAAGTGGTTGGTCGAAACATCGCCGCTTTGATCTTCGCATACGATCAGGTGGCCATTCGGCGATACAGTCAGATTGTCGCCATAATGAAACTGTGAGGGATCGCTGCTCTCGAAGAACAACTGAAGGCGAACGTCTTCTCCGCCAGAAAGGCTCAAACGGAAGATCTGGCCCAATCTCTTTGCACCACCTGACGTACAGCAGAAATAGAGTTCGCCATCACCCATATGGATGCCTTCACCCCGCGCAAATAGCGTGGCGCCCTGTCTCGCTCCGCGTTCCCGCAGGTCGTCTAGCGGGCTTTCTACGTCATCCATGTCAATCCAGCTGACATCAGTCCACGAACCGGGAGCCATGTCCGCACGGCTCCAGTTGCGGCTATCGGTCAAGCCCGTCGCCACGAGCGCTTGTAGTCTGCCGCCTGCGCTCAACCGTCCGGGCACATCCGGGATGTAGCGATAGAGCAAGCTATCGTCGCGATCCTCCGTCAGATAGACGATGCCGCTTGCGGGATCGACGCATGCCGCTTCGTGATTGAACCGGCCCATCGCCTTTATCGGCTCAGGATTGACCAGCCCCTCAGCGTCTGCAGGCACTTCGAAGACCCAGCCGTGATCGCGTTCGACTCCTTCACCGGCGCGGGTCATATCTTCTTCACAGGTCAGCCACGTCCCCCATGGAGTGATGCCGCCCGCACAATTTCGAATAGTACCGGCAAGCGACCGAAATTCGTGTTCCACCGCAAGGGTCTCGGCATCGAGAACAATGTTGGTGGTTCCGCCCGGTAGGACGGCGCCTGACCCATTGCGATCAAACCCGTCATTCAAGACTCCGCCAGCGTCGTTATCGACCTTAAGCTCGTGATTGCGGACCAGAGCGATCTTGCCATCGCCCAGATCAAAGCAACCCATCCCATCCGCACGATCGGGGACGGTGCCGCCGTCGCTCATCGCAGCTCCAAGCCTCGAAACGATGCGATAGGAGAAGCCTTCAGGCAGATCGAGCAAACCGGCAGGATCAGGTCGAAGCGGTCCGTACGGGCTTGCTGCAAGCGAACCTGTAGGGCCAGCTGTCGCTCGCATACAGCCACTCGCCAAGAGTGCTGCGAATGCACCACCCGTGGCAGAAAGGAACTGGCGGCGGTCAGGTTTCATCGTGGACTCTCTTCAAGCGCGTCCATCACGGCATGCCACGAAACGAGTTTGAAGTTCTGCGCATCGGGACGATTGTCACCGTCTTGCGCGACAAACAGGCCCTGCGGATAATTCGGCCCGAATGACCGCGGGTCGAGGGCGATGCCGTCAGTCTCCTCCGCCGATCCCACAACATTTCCACCGATCCGGAAGCGGCCAAGAGGTGTCATATTCGGAAGCTTGAATACGGCGTAGGCGTTGTCGCCCTGGCTTGAGGCGACAAGATAGCCACCATCAGTACCCGACGGAGCAAGAGCCAAGCCTTCAACATCGGCAACCAGCATTCGATTGTCGATTTCTGCAACCATTTCGCGTTCGCCAGATTGGCCGTCAAGGCGCCAAATACCGGCCACTTCCTCTCCGACATAGAGTTGTCCTTGGCGAGGATCGAACACGCATCCTTCTGGCTGGCTAGAAAGCTGAGCCAATGTGTAGGTCTCGTTTGACCAGCTTCCGCCCGCTGGTTTCGCAATGTTCAAAGCGATGCGTCCATCCTTGATCGGACTGTACATCGTCACCGATCCGTCAGAACGCGCTTCTCCAAAGCAGAACCCATAGGCTTCACCCGGGCCCGCATCGACGCGCGCCAATTCAGTAAGCCTTCCGGCTTCGACATCCAGCCGCGCCAATAGAACTTTTGCCTGCATCGGATCGCCGCGATCACTCGCGCCGATCAATATACTGCCATCAGCCAATTCGATCAGATCGACATTGTTGAGCAGGCCACCTGGAAGGAAGCTGCGGACCTCGCCATCAAGCCCGTAGACATAGAGACCCGCTTTCTTGTCAGTTGCGACAATCAAACTGGCAGATGGATCCGAGTCGTTGCGCCAGATCGCAGGATCATCCGCCGCATCTTCATTGGCGGTTCCTACGGGTGCTGTTTGCGCTGTCGCTGCGATCTGGACAGCGGGATCGCCGCTCACCTGCACCGTGGAACAGGCGGCAGCAATCCCGAGCGTCAGAAGACAAAAGTACTGATAGTTCTTCATCATCAAAATGTCAGCCGCACGCCGCCTTTCATCGTCCAGTTATATTCCTCATATTGCAGCAGATTCTCTCTGCTGCCCAGGCGATTGAACGCAAAGTATTTCGCGTCGTTAATGTTCACCCATTCATAGTAGATCTGGATGCTGTCGCTGATGCGGAACTTGGCAGTCAGATCGAGCTGGAAGTGATCGTCAACGTAACGGTCGAGATCGGCATCATCGGAAAGCTCATCAAGATATCCGTCGCGATAGGTGCCTGAAAGGCGAATATCGAACGGCCCTTTGTCATAACCTAGGGACAAGTTAGCCGTGTGTTTGGAGGTGGCTGGAAGAGCGATGCTGCGCGGGCCTTCGCTTTCGACCGTGGTGATCGTGCCACTGGCGTCGGTGAAGGTGTAGTTGCCTTGCACCACCATACCGTCGAACATGCCGGTAAAGGTCTGCGCAAAACCAAGTTCGAAGCCGAAAATGTCACCTTCATCACCATTGGTGAAGACGGTCGCTTCATCGAACTGAACGCCGCGGAAGGTCCCCCCGTCGTCGAAGTTCTGTTCGACGATGAAATCTTCGAGGCTCTTGTAAAATACCGATGCGAAGATCGCACCGTTGTTGGGCATGTAATATTCTACGGCAGCATCAAGGTTCCAGGCTTCGGTCGGGCGAAGGTTAGGGTTGCCGAACTCGCCTTCACGCTGCCCGTCATCTGCTTCTTCCACTGTGATGCGGGGTGCCTGCTGGAACGGGCCGGGCCGCACAAGGCTGCGATAACCAGCGAAACGCAAGATCACATCAGGGGCAGCTTCGTAGCGAACATTGATGCTTGGCAGCCAGTGATCGTAATCGCGTTCCGTGCTGACCGGGGTGACAATCACAGTGTCATCGGTGGCGGTGCTGCCATCTGGCAACGTCCCGTCTTCTTCGACCAGAAGCACATCGTTGCCCGAAAGAGTGTTCGACGTATTCTCATAGCGCACACCGGCAATAACGGTGAGATCGCCGGTCTCCCACCGTCCGAGCAGATAGCCTGCGAAAATGTCTTCTTCGACCACAAAGTCCTCAACAGCAGAATCGAACTGGCTATCGATTTCCTGAAGCTCGAAGTCTCCGAAATTGGAGAAGAAGAACGCGCTCGCTTCGGTCAGTCCTGGGAGCGGGGCGAGATCAGCGATGCGATAGGTTGGACCAACGCCTAGAGCATCGGACATGAAGAAGTTGTCGTTCTCGTAGAACTCAATCGTGCCGTTGAAGCTTTTCTCACGCAGACGCGCCTTGAAGCCACCTTGCACGGTGATTTCGCCGCCATCCAACTGGAACCGTCGGCCAAGATCGATCTGTCCTGCAAACTCTTCATCTTCGCTGTCCGACAGCGCCGTGAACTCGACATCGTTGAGTTCATATGCGGCCGGATTGAAGAAGTCGCCGGTGGGATCCGCGATCACAGAGTACATTGGAAGACGAGGATCTGAGAAATCGAAGCCAACTTGTAGCCCCTCCGCCTCAAACTCGCGCTCGAACTGGGTTGGATCAACACTGCCATTCTCAAACTCAGTCGATTTGGCGTAGCTCACCGAATAATCCGCAAACCAATCGCCCCAGTCGCTTTCGCCGCCGAAGACGATCGACCGGATCCGCTGGCGTTCGAAACGATCCTTTACGTCGCGTTCGACCGTGATTGCCTCATCATCGTTGTAGAGGGGTGAGGTCGTCGAACCAGAAACGCCTGCATCGCCAAGATCGAAGGTCAAACGGCGACGGAATTCCTGATCGTCAAACTGGCTCCAGATACCTTTGACGTAGAGCTCGGTGCTGTCACCGGCGCGCATATCAAGGCCAAGCGTTGCGCTGATGCGTTCGCGCTCGACATCGTAATCACGGTACTGAATTTCTTCGGCATAGATCAGGCCGTTATCGGTTTCCCAATCATCCGCTTCAATATTGTCCGTTTCGAACTCACGGTTATAGAATGAGATACCACCCGAAACGCCGAAATTCTCGTTGAGACGAACCGAGAAATCGGCGCTGAGATCGGGGGTCAATGCGTCGGCGAGATCATTATAACTACCGCCGGCGGACACCACGAAAAGGTCTTTGCGGCGATCAAAGGCGCTGGTCGTTTCGATTTCGATAGATGCGCCGATTGTGTCGGCGTCCATGTCAGGAGTGAGCGACTTTTTGACGGTGACTGACTCGATGATATCTGACGAAACGACATCAAGCGCTACCGCACGAATGTCATTCTCCGGAGACGGTAGACGCACACCGTTGATCGAAGTGGCGTTTAGCGTCGGATCAAGGCCACGCACAGAAACAAAGCGTCCCTCACCCTGATCGTTGAGTACATTGACGCCCGGCAGGCGGCGAAGGCTCTCAGCGACGTTCTGATCGGGGAACTGACCAATCGCATCGCGAGTAAGGACATCGCTGACGCCGTCTCCGGCGCGCTTGCGAGAGAGCGAGGATGCCTGGTTCGCAATCTGCCCGATTACGAGAATGTTGCCGCTGCCATCACGCATCAGCGCGAAATTGACGTTTGCCGTGCCATCTTCGGCAACCGTTACTGTCTGAGTTTGTGTTGCTGCCCCGATATAGCTGACCTCCAGCGTGTATGTGCCCGCCGGAACGCCCGGGAAACGGAAGCTGCCATCGCGCTCGGTTGTCGCCGTGCGATCCAGCTCCACGATGCGAACTTCAGCCGCTTGGACTGAGACGGTGTCATCAGCGTCAGTGACCGTGCCACGGACTTCACCGGCCATGGCTGAAACGGGTACGAATGCAGCAACAAAAGCTGCTCCAGCGAACAAAATAGACTTCGACTTCATTGTAACAGGCCCTCCTAGGTTGGAGGTCCACTAAAAGCCTGGTTTGACAGCTGCGCTGCAGTATTGCGGCGTTTAAATTTCATTCTAATTGAATGAGTAACAAAAGTGTCGTTTGGGGGGACTTGAGAGGGCTCCGTGTTGAAATGGGAAGCATATTCCGGAACTGGGTCGTGAGCGGAACATCGGCTTTTAAAGTTACCCAGTTGGACAAAAGACATTCTAAAATCGACCCTGCCAAATGCGCCGAGAAGCACAGCCCACTTTCTGACGCCTTGTAAAGTCGGCTATTTAGCCTACCCAATAGCCCACCTTTCGACACGCGAAATTATGAAAATCAATGTTCAGCTATGTTCGGGGCATTCCGCGCATAGCATTGTGAAATAACGAGAAAAAATTCCAATATGTTCAACTATGTGAAAGCCGCTGTGAGTCCTCTTCTGGGCACCACCCCGACCGTTCAATAACGGCAAAAGCACTGGTTTCACACGAGTTTCCCAGCCCATTCCGGGCTTGAGGAGAACGCGTGAGATTGCGAGTTTGTTCTGATAGGGGTCAGTTTGGTAACAAATAGCCACCTCGAAAAGCCAAACTGACGGCTCATATTAGTGGCTGGATCGGTACCCATGCGACTTCACTCACTGTCCGTCGTTTGTCATCCCGTTAGTGGGCTTCACTTTGATCTTTTGGTAAAGCGTTGGCCTATCGACACCCGGCAAACACAGTCTACGCGCACAAATTAACCCCGTACCTAGAACTCAACCTGAATCAGGAACCGCACCTGCGCGGATTGCTCACTGCCGCTGCTGACGAACGCGCCGCCCAGGCCGATGGTGAACTCCTCGGCAACTTCTCCTCTAACGCCCAAAGCGGCTGTGTGAGACGATACACGTTCCGCACCAAGGCCAATGTTCTCAGCTTCTCGCGCAAATTCATATTCGCCAATCACGAACCACTCAACGGCAAAACCGTAAGCGAGAGCTGCACCTGCGCTCCATTCGTTCTGTTCCAAACGAAAGGCGCCAAAATCCCTTGTTGCAGCGTCGGAATACCCGAAGTTTGCGTGCGCAAAGACACCTTCGGTTACTTCCTGGCTGGCGGCGAGCGAGAGCTCAAAGCCTACTCCGCTTGTATCCCCTTCACCGTCACCAGAAGGGATCAGGATCGCTGCGCCAAGAGTGACTTCGGGCTCGCCTGAAGCCTCTGATTCGACGATGGCGTAGGCAAGGCCAAGCTCGAAATCGCCGATCTCGTTTTCGCCGCTTTCCTGATCGAATTCAAACTCGGCTTCGATCTGGAGCCTTTCGGTGAGACCGTATTCGATCTCGGCTTCCCATTCGCGTTCGCTGCCTTCCTCAAGGGATTGCGTCAGAGCAAAGCCGATCTGCCATTCGCCTTCCTCTTGGGTGAATGCCTCTTCCAGAACAAACAGCGCTTCTTGCTGTTCAGGCTCATCCTCGTCGTCGTCATCGTCTGATGCCCATGCCGTTTGATCCGCGTTCAATCACGACTGCCACAGCATTGAGGGCATTCCAGAGACGTCAAATGAGCCGCGCATTCAAAATCACTAACCCACTCAAGAGTAATAGCAACCTAATTTGGACTATGAGGTAGGCTATTGGATTTTACCCCAATAGGCAGACATGGTTGAGGCCTAGGTCCCGACCTGAGATCGGTCTGTCAGGTTAGTCTTGATTGCAACTAATAGCGGACATTCAGTCACCAGCATGTGGTCTTCCTACAAACAAGAACCTCTCAAACTCCTCGATGAAACGATGGCCGGAGTTGTTGTTCGCGAAAACAACATAACCAATTCCGCGATCGGGGATAATTCCGAAACGCGTCTGGAAATCGCCATTATTGCCGCCGTGGCCCGCTAATGTGCCAACGGGCGAGTTCTGCATATGAAACCCGAGGCCATACGACTCCTCCCATCCGTTTGAACCCTCAAGGAACTCTTCTGGCACCGTCACTTCGGGGGTTAAGACTTGAATTCTGGTTTCATTTGACACGATTTTCCCGGACATGAATGCCGCCGCTATGCGAGCGAGGTCGCCAGCATTGGAATACATGCTACCTGCAACCCAGACGTCGCGCTCAATGCTGAAGAAGGTCGGAAAATAGTGAGAGTGGCCCAAAGCTACTCGATTGGCCTGCTCATCATCCGCACTTGGAAATGTGCTTGTCAGGGCAAGAGGGTCAAGCAGCTCCTCCTCAATCGTCTCATCAATGGGTGTCCCTGTGATTTTCTCAATCACACGAGCCAAATACCCATAAGCCTCTCCCGAATATCCAAACCGGTCGCCTGGTGAAAACGATAGCGAAATGGGTCCGCCAGTTCGCCACCCTCGAGGATCATTGCTCCACGCCCAATTGGGAAGACCTGATTGGTGCGAGAGCACATGCCTCGCTGTCATTTTCGCTGCCTGTTCGTCGTTCTCCAGTTGCGGGAATGGCAGATATTCTACGAGCGGCCTGTCGAGGTGCAACTCGCCCCTTTCTACCAACCGCATCGCCGTTAGCGCGAAAAGGCTTTTCGATATTGATGCCATTTCGAACAGCGTATCAGGCCCGACAGGGGTCATCGCAATCGTGTCCGCGACGCCGAACTGTTTGTCATAAACAACTTCGCCATCATGTATCAGCGCGACGGAAAGCCCGGTGATGCCAAAGTGCTCTCGATAGGCTTCTATAAATTCATCGACGCGGGCTTCGCTTTCACGGGTGTAGTTTGGCAATACAGGTTGGTCACCGAACAGGTGATCAGGAGCAGGAGCGGCCTCAAACAAGACTTCTGCGCTCGACGATCGCGCGCCCTCATCCACAACAATGGATGCCGGTTGTGAGGGTTTAATGCGAGCGAGATTTGTCGCGCCAAACATGGCGAAAGGTTGGTTGGTCAGCCAAGGGCTTTCGACGAAGTACCTTCCTTGTGGGAGCTTCGTTTGAAATAGCCCCGTCTCATCGACCCGTACATCAACCCACACAGCGGGCCTGTCGGCAGAGACCAGTCTCACATGGGTAGGAAGTGCAACATCGGTTGCTTTCGCCCAACCAACGCGGCCTTGCGCATCGCCTATGACCTCGTTTTGCATTGCAAGAATGATGTCTCCCAATCTCCCTGCAATGAGATTCTTGTATCCTTGCGGTCCCCATTGAAGACGTTTCCGCGTGCCATCTTCGTCGACGTCCTGAACAATCAGATCGAAACCGATAGTTTTGCCAGGATAGATGTGACGCCCCAAATCAATGCGCCATTCGTAGGTTGTCACACCAGATTTGTGTCGAACAGCTGCTTCAACGTCTTTCATGCTTAGCGCACCATGCCACGGGTCTCTGCTGGCAAATGGAACACTTAAGTTTGATGTGGACGCTGAGAGCTCAAGTGTTGCGAGACCGGAACCTTTTCTCGAGTGGACCGCATCAAGAATGAAGAATGCCTTGTCGACTGGTCGCTGAGTGTCAGATTGATCGTTGCCCGGAACATAGTGATCATTCTGCCGCGCCAACTGGCTGCCCCGCCTCAGTACATTGCGTCTATGCGGGCCTGGTACCGGTCTTTGATTTTGTGGCGGCGGATTTTCATGCTGGGGGTCATTTCTTCGTTCTCTATCGCGAAGGCTTCATCTGCGAAGTCAAACTTGCGGACCTTTTCGGTGACGGACAGTTCTTTGTTAGTCCGGTCCACAGCGGCGCGTACGGCTTTTTTGAAAGCGGGTAGGTCTTGTAGAGCCTTGAGGTCGAATTTCTCTCCGTTTTCGCGGGACCATTCCAGCGCCCATTCTGCATCGGGCACAATCAGGCCGACAACATAGGGGCGCTTGTCACCGCTCACCATTGCTTGCGCGATTTCGGATTGCAGGGTGAGCATGCCTTCGATCTTTTGCGGAGCGACATTGTCACCCTTATCGTTGACAATCATGTCTTTCTTGCGGTCGGTGATGACGATCCGGCCTTTGTCATCCAAATGCCCGATATCGCCTGTGTGCAGCCATGGGCGGCCATCAGGGTCTGCAGGATCGGTTTGCAGTGTGCGCGCGGTTTCCGCTTCGTTGCGCCAGTAGCCGTGCATCACCAGTTCGCCCCGGCACAGGATCTCGCCATCATCGGCGATCTTCACCTGAACATGGCGAAGTGGTGGGCCGACTGTGTCCATTTTCAAGCCCGCCGCGGGGCGATTGCAGCTTATGACAGGCCCGGCCTCTGTCTGGCCGTATCCTTGCAGCATGGTCAGGCCCATAGCATCGAAGAAATTGCCGACATCGGGGTTAAGCGGCGCGCCGCCTGAGACAAGCGCCTTTAATCGCCCGCCAAACTTCGCGCGGATCTTGGGGCGCAGGGTTTTTTCGACCAACAGATCGAGCGGCTTATCGCGCTTGCGTTTCTTGCCCTCTTTTGAATGCTCGGAGATTTTCAAGGCGCTGCCCATCATGAAACGCGCAACTTTGCCCTGTTTTTCAATTTGTTTCATGATCCGGGTGCGCAGAACTTCGAACAGGCGCGGGACCACGACCATGATGGTGGGCCGGGTTTCTTCGATATTGGAGGCGAGTTTTTCCAGGCCTTCAGCGTAGAATATCTCCGCGCCTACAGAGATAGGGAGGTATTGCCCGCCTGAGTGTTCATAGGCATGCGAAAGCGGCAGGAAGGACAAGAACCGTTCATCGGTGATCCCGAAATCATTGATCAGCACTTCGGCGGCACCTGCTGCGTTGCAGAGGATTGCGCCGTGGTGCTGTTTTACCCCGCGTGGTGCGCCGCCTGTGCCGCTAGTGTAGATCAGACATGCGGTTGCCTCGCGCGCGATACCGGCAATGCGTGCATCAACGGCTTCACGAGCTTTGGCATAATCACCTTTCACAAGGTCACCCCAGCGATGGTAATCGAACGATCCCGATTGTTTGCGCTGAAGATCATCAATGCCGATCACATGCTCGATCATTCCGGTTGATGCGATGGCTTCCACCACGGGTGCGAGCAGTTTCTCGGTCGAGACAATGATGGCCCGTGCGCCGGAATTATCGAGGATATGCGCGTGGTCACGTCGCGTGTTGGTGGTGTAAGTGGGCACAGAAATGCACCCTGCGGCCATGATTGCGAGATCGGCAACGCACCATTCGGGGCGGTTTTCCGAAACAAGCGCGACACGGTCACCATCATTGAGGCCGAGCGCACGCAATGCCTCTGCCAGCAGGCACACTTGCTCGGTAATTTCGCGCCAACTTTGGGTCGTCCAATTGCCATCAACCTTGCGTCCAAGAAATGGCGCATCGCCTTTGGCATCGGCGCGTTTCAGGAACAGATCAACGAGGTTTGCTGCTGTATCGATATCTTGCAGCACGGGATCATCGTTGGGATTGACCTGCGGACGGTCACTGATCGGCAGGCTGTTTGAAGTGGTCGGGGCGTGCACTAAATAAGGCTCCTATAAAGGCCGTTTATTGGCCTCGATTGCCCCGGTCTTTGCCGGGTTGCAAAACGTCTTCAGATAACAAAATAGGCCTTCATGGCCGTAGCGGCAAGCATGCTTGGGGATAGCCTCCCGCTTAGGGCTGATCCACTGCGGGATCGATGCTGGCCGGTTCATAGCTCAGATTGGGCGTAACACGGGGGTCTCCGGCTGCTTCCCAACCCGTGTCTGTACGGCGCAAAGCATTGGTTTTCCCGCGCGGGGAGATGAAGCGAATGGTGTTGTGGCCACGCGCTTTGAACTCGCTTGCCGCGCTTTCGATAACGCTTCCCTCCTCGGCGATCACCGTTGTGCCAAACGCCATGACAAGTGGCAGGGCGAGCGCTTCTTCTGCGGTCATCCCGAAATCAAGAACGCCGACGATTGAGCGGGCGACTTGCACAGGAATGGTCGGTCCTCCTGCCGCACCGATAACCAGAACAACCTCGCCTACGTCATCAAAGACAATCGTGGGAGCCATCGAAGAGCGCGGGCGCTTTCCGCCTTCAACGCGGTTGGCCACTGGTTTGCCGCCCACCTCAGGTGATGAACTGAAATCGGTAAGCTCATTGTTGAGGAAGTAACCATCGAAAAACAGGCCCGATCCCCAAGCCCCTTCGATGGTGGAGGTATAGCTGATTGCATTGCCATCGGCGTCTGTGACAGAGAAGTGCGTGGTGCCGTTTTCAGGCGGTTCATCGCCGTCAGCGCGGGCAAGTGGTGCGCCGGGCGGTGTGCCAGGGGTGGCAGCCTCCAATGCCTTGGCAGGATCGATGAGTGCGGACCGGCTGGCAACATAATCGCGGTTCAACAGGCCATCGACGGGCACTGCGACAAAATCGGTATCGCCGATATACAGCTCGCGATCAGCATAGGCGATGCGCTGCGATTCAAGGAAGATGTGCCAGAACTCGGCACTGTCTACGCCCATGCTTGCGACATCAAAACGCTCGATCTGGCCCAGCATTTGAGCAACCGCGATGCCGCCTGATGATGGCGGGCCCATGCCGCACACTTTGTAGCTGCGATATCTGTAGCAAACGGGCGCGCGCTGTTTGGCTGTGTACGATGTGATGTCGTCAACGGTCAGCTTGCCATCTTGCGGAGTTTCGCCAGCGACATACTCCGCCAGAGCTTCTGCGCGGGTTTGATACATGGCCGCAGGACCATTCTCGGCGATGTTCTCAAGCGTTTTGGCCAAAGCGGGCACTTTGATAATTGAGCCGACAGGCAAGACCTCTCCATCAGCGCCGAAATAGATCGCGCGCGCGGCCTGTGTTTTCCCCGCTCTGTTCGCGCGCGTCTTTACCGAATTGTTGAGCCGGCGGTTCATCCGGAACCCATCACGCGCCAATGTGATTGCGGGCTGGAACAGGTCTGCCCACGGCAATTTGCCATGGGCGGCATGCGTTTTGGCAGCGAGCGCGATATTGCCGGGCACGCCCACGCTGAGGCCAGATAAGACGCGCACATCGCGAGGGAGCCGTTCCCCGCTCTCATCAAGAAAGCGGTTTCCTGTTGCGCTGGCAGGTGCGGTCTCGCGGCCATCATAAGTGACAACGCCGCTCTCGCTCGCGCGAACCATAAAGCCGCCGCCGCCAATTCCGGAGCTTTGCGGTTCAACGACTGTAAGGGCGATCATCACAGCAATCGCTGCATCGGTGGCGGATCCGCCTTTTGCCAAGATTGCCTCGCCTGCCGCTGTTGCCCGCGGATCGGCTGAGCTGACGGCACCATCGAGGGCCCTAGCAGGCGGCGTTTCTGCAATGGCTTCGGCGCTTTGATAGGGAGTGCAGGCGGAGAGAGAGGCTGCGCCAAATAGGGAAAGGATGCGAAAGGTCTTCATGGCTGCAAGGGGTTATTCGCTTCCCACTGCATCGGCAAGCCGTGTAAACCCATCTCGCTTCATCAATCGGGCAATTCCTTGGGCAATATGAGCGCCAAGGCCTGGCCCTTCATAGACCATGGCGGAGTACAGTTGCACCAAGCTCGCTCCGGCTTTGATGCGTTCCCAGGCATGCTCTGCAGAGCCAATACCACCTACGCCAATGATGGGTAAGTCGCCTCCTGTGGCTTTGCGGAAATCTCTCACCCGCTGAAGCGCAAGCGCGCGCAAAGGTTCTCCGGACAGCCCGCCGGCTTCCCCTGCATGGTGTGATCTTAGATCGGGGCGCGAGATAGTGGTGTTAGAGACGATCAGCGCGCCCAGCTGTGTATCAATCGCAATCCGCGCGATTGCGTCGATATCGGCAGAATCCAGATCAGGAGCAACTTTCAAGAAGATTGGCGGCGGGTTTTGCGAACACACCTCATCGCGCGCTTGGATCACGCCCTGGATCAATGCGGTAAGCGCGCTTTCATCCTGCAAGGCACGCAGGCCCGGAGTGTTGGGACTTGAGACATTGATCGCAAGATAGTTTGCCCATGGCGCCATTACTTTGGCCATGGTTGCATAGTCGGCGATGCGATCATCAGAATCCTTATTGGCTCCGATGTTTATGCCAACCATGCCGTGACGGTTTGCGCGGGCTTTCAATCGCTCTAGTGCTGCTTGCGCGCCCGCATTGTTAAACCCCATCCGGTTGATGACGGCATTGTCTTCGACAAGGCGGAACAATCGCGGCTTGGGATTGCCAGCTTGTGGGCGCGGGGTGATCGATCCAACTTCAGTAAATCCAAACCCGAGGCCAAGCAGTGCGTCTGGCACTTCGGCGTCTTTGTCAAAGCCAGCGGCGACCCCGACCGGATTAGGAAAGCGCAGGCCAGCCACATCAATCGATAGTGGACCTTCTTTTTCGCCAGATTTGTCGCGTGAGCGATTCGGTAAAGCCTTCAAACCGGCAATGGCGAGGCGGTGTCCTGTCTCGGAATCGAGCGCAAACAGAGCTGGTTTTAACAATTTGAAAAGCATTGCCTCAGCCTATGCCAAAATTTTTTGGCCTGTCGAGAGTAACGATTAGAACGTAGGCAATGCAGCTAACGCGCTAACTTTTGGGACATGTATGGTTTGCAACCTTGGTTAATTTTGCATCTATTTCACATACGCACTCAACCTTGTCGTTTGCATACAATTCTCCTGCACCGTCCCCGGTTACATCCCTCCCTGCGACCCGAAGGGCTCGGAGCAGCAATGCGAAGAGTTCCTCAACTCAAATGGGCGGCCTCTCCAATGGGGCCGCCCTTTTTTTGTGTCAAAACAAAACAAACCTGCCTATTGCTCGCGACCAAGAGCAAAAGCGATGAAGCAAAACCAGCCGAACACTCAGAACGCGACACGCAAAACGATTGCGAAGGCCGCGCCCCAGCCTGGCCTGGAATTGACATCCTCCTCTCTGATTGACGTTGAATACATTGCCCCCCCGGCGGCGGTCAGTGATTACATAACCACGCTCTATCATTTTCGCTGCGATGAAGAGATCATCAGTGATATTCAGCCTTCATCGGTTGGGCATCTGACATTCTTCCCATGCGGAAAAGGCCATATGCATTTTCGCGATGGCCGCGCGGATCCCAATCCGCCGATTGCGCTGGTCACGCCGCTTTCCGATGCCGCACCGATTATTGTGGACGGGCCATTTCATTCGATTGGTGCGGCACTTACCCCGCTCGGCTGGGCTGCGCTTACGGGTCTTCATGCGGGCGAATATGGCAATCGCATCATCCAAGCGGGAGACGTTTTGGGCGCTGAAATCGTTGCATTGGGTGAGCGCCTTATCGCAGGGTACATTGATGGCTCTGTTTCAGGGCAGGAATTTGCCCTCGAAGTGGCGAGTTATATTGGCCGCAAGGCGAAACCGATCAATCCGCGTCATGCCGATTTGATCGGTATCGTGAACACTTGGCTTGGGTCTTCTTTCAATCCGGATGTCGCTGATTTGATGGACCGCGCCGCCTATTCGGAGCGGCAGGTGCAGCGGTTGGTAGAACGCTATTTTGGTCTTCCACCCAAGGACATCGCCCGCAAATACCGCGCTTTGCGAGCGGCCGCCTTGCTGTCATTTCCATCGCTAACGCCCGATTATGAAGCGGCCTTGGGTGATGCGTTTTTCGACCAATCGCATATGATCCGGGAGATCAACCGATTTGTCGGGCGAACTCCAACGCGACTTGGGAATAATGACAGCCCGTTCCTCAATGAAATGATCGCACCGCGCAACCTGCGAGAGCTGGATTCGCGCTGGGGTGAGGATGCTCAAATGCTTCGCCCGATTGTTGAGATTGGCAAAAACAGTTGAAAGGAAATTCGATGACAAGATCGCTCTTTGGTGCTGCCAGTGTTGTCGCTATGGCGTTCGCATCGGTGCCTGCTTTGGCCGATGATCATGCCCAAAACACAGATCAGGCAAACGATGCGCAAGAGCAGTCGGCACCGCTGGCGGAATTGTTTGAGACCTACAACACTGCGCGACTTGCGATGAACCCGCAGACCAAGTCTTATCGCGGTATTCGTGATGAGGATTACGGGCGTTGGAACGATCCATCCGATGCAAGCGATACAGCCGATTATCGGCTGACGCAGGATGTCGCAAAACAAATGGCCGAGCGCTTTGACATTGAGACACTGTCGGCTGACGATGCGCTGTCATACAGACTGTTTGTGCAATCGGCCGAGCTGTCGAAATTGATGTATCCGTTCCGCGACCTGGGTTACATCTTCGACCATCGCCGTGGTCCGCATACGCAAATGCCTGCGTTCTTGATCAACATTCACCGGGTGAGCGAGCCTGCTCATGCCGACGCCTACGTGTCACGCATCTTGGGGATGGGCCCCCAATTGGATGCGCTCACTGCGAAAGCGCGCGGGCGCGCCGATGCTGGCGTGATGCCTCCGGATTGGGTGTACCCTTACATCATCTCCGATCTTGAAGCGCTGATTGCGGCTGGCAATGACAATGCGGTCTTAAAGGACTTTGAGGCGAAAGTGATGGCCCTGCCAGTTGCCGAAGGCGAGGCGCTGGAAATGGCGGGAGCTGCTGTCTTCTGGTTGGGTGCTGCGCAGGAGGCTTGGAACACATCCGCCCTCCCCGCATACCGGCGCCTGCTTGATGAGATGAAGCGTCAGCAGGCCATTTCGCCCACCGATGATGGCGTCTGGCGGCTTCCCAATGGCGATGCCTATTACGCCGCGCAATTGAAGCGCTACACCACCACTGATCTTACCGCTGATGAGGTCCACAATATCGGCCTTCGCGAAGTCGAGCGCATCCATGGCGAGATGCGCGCGATTATGGAGAAAGTGGGTTTTGAAGGGTCATTGCAGGACTTTTTCGAATTCACCCGGACAGGTGATCAATTCTTCTATGAAACGCGGGAAGATTACCTCCGCGATGCGCAGGCAAAGCTGGATGCGATGGAGGAAAAGCTGCCTGAGTATTTCGGCCGCCTTCCCAAAGCGCCCATGATTATCAAACCGGTCGAAGCGTTCCGTGAAAAGAGCGCGGGCAAAGCCTTCTATCAAAGCCCGGCTGCAGATGGATCACGCCCCGGCACGTATTACGTGAACCTCTATAACCTGCGCGATATGTCGAAGAATGAGCTGGAAGCGCTCGCCTATCATGAAGGGTTTCCCGGCCACCACTTGCAGCGCGCACTTCAAACCGAGCTGGGAAATTTACCGCCATTCCGCCGCTATGGCGGGTGGACTGCCTACACCGAAGGCTGGGGCCTCTACACCGAGGAATTGGGCAAGGACATGGGCTTTTACGAAGACCCCTATTCCGATTTCGGGCGGCTGGGCATGGAATTGTGGCGTGCGTGCCGGTTGGTCGTTGATACGGGCCTGCATTCCAAAAAATGGACCCGCGAGGAAGCGATCCAGTATTTGCAGGACAACACGCCCAACCCGCAAGGTGACATCGTCAAAGCGATCGAGCGTTACATAACGACGCCGGGACAAGCGACAGCGTATATGATCGGTAAGCTGAAGATCATGGAACTGCGTGGCCGTGCGGCAGATCAGTTGGGCGATGATTTCGACATTCGCGGATTTCACGACACCGTTTTGCTTTCAGGTCCGGTGCCATTGTCGATTTTGGAAGAGAATGTGAAGGCCTGGGTCGTCGAAAAAAAGGGTGAGTAGTCAAACCGACCCCACACTCGCCCAGATCGACTATGTCGTTTGCATACAATGGGTTTTTGAGAGCAGTACTTAAAAACAGCGTTAGAGGTCGCAGAAATATGGCTTCACAGGGTCTTTCCATAAGGACACTGGGGGTGGTCCAGCCACCATGTTGCCAAATCGGCAGGGCTGCCCCAATTTTATCCTGAACATGATCGCGCCAACCCGACTTTCGCTGGTGAATGATGCCAGCAATGAGCATTTCAAACTGAAATACTACAATCCGCCCGAAGGGTTGGAGCGCTATATCCTGGCGTTGTTCGATCTGCAGTGGGACGAGCCTGAAATGGTGGGGCGCCATCCGGGCAATACCGGTTTGTTGCACATGACGATTGAAGGTGAGGGGGAGTTTGACTTTGGCGATCGTCTTGATCGCACTGGCGCCCAGCCTTTCATATTCAACGCCTTTGATGTCGCTACACCCTATTCGCTTAAAGGCCCGTGGCGATGCCTTGGGGCGTCGCTGTCGCCGTTTGGATGGGCTGCTCTTACCCAAGCACCGGTTGACCAATACAAGAACCGGTTTTTCCCGGCAGCCGAATTGCTGGGCCAAGAAATCGAGACTCTTTCAGACGAGCTGATCCTGCAAATTCAGCGCGCTGACATTGGAGGTGCAGAGGCTTGCGGGGCTGTCGCCAACTGGATTGGTGAACGGTTAAAGCCTATCCCGTCTGCGCATGAGAGACTGATCGAAAAAGTGCTCGCCTGGCTTGGTTCGTCGCTCAATCCGCAAGTGGATGATCTTTGCAAAGACCTCCACTATTCGCGCCGCCAGATAGAGCGTCTAGTCAAATGCTACTTTGGATTTCCACCAAGAGGGCTTGCACGTAAATTTCGCGCGCTGCGAACAGCCAATCTTTTGATCCAGTCTGAGATCACCGATGAAGGCGCATCTGAAATCGCTGAGGCGTTTGTCGATCAACCGCACATGATCCGGGAGCTTCGCCGGTTCTGCGGGTTCACGCCCAGCCGTCTTGAAGGCAACGAAGATACGCTGTTTCTGAAATTGACCGAGGTCAAAAATCTCAACCGACTGGCCCCTTACAAAGATATCGGCATCTGAATTGCGGGTTGCCTTGGGCTTTGCATAAGTGTCGGAGACAGCCCCACAATCAGACTAGGCTTGAAATCAGACCAATCTGAGCGTATTTGGAATCCGACTCAATTGGTCTGATTTAAGAATTACTCGCAATAAGCGGAATTTATGCGCCTTTCCAACCTTGCTGATTATGCCGTGATTACCATGGCCCAAGCCGCATCGCATTGTGGCGGCGGGCGAGTGAGCGCGGCTGAATTGGCAAGCGAGACTGGGCTGCCCGTGCCAACTGTCCAAAAACTCGTCTCCAAATTAACCGCAGCAAGCCTGCTGCGCTCTGTGCGCGGAGTTGGCGGCGGGTTGCAATTGGCGCGTCCAGCAGCGGCGATCAGCGTTGCTGACATTGTCGAGGCGGTCGAAGGACCGATTGCGCTTACCGCTTGTGTACACGGCGAAGACTGCGATTTCGAAGCGGGATGCACCATGAAACCGCATTGGCCTCTCATCAACACCGCGATGCGCGGCGCGCTTGCTGGTATCAGCCTTGATCAATTGCGCAGCGACACTGCGCCCACCCCCTCTCTCCAAACCAAAGAAGAAGCGGCATGACCGACAATCTCGATCTTCAAACGCCTGAAACGGATCAGCCAGAAATGGATCAAGATGCCAAAGATGCAGCCGCTGCCGCTGCCGAATATGAGCATGGCTGGTCTGCCGATATCGAGACTGAGTTTGCGGACAAGGGCCTTAATGAAGACACCGTCCGTTTTATCTCTGCCAAAAAGGGTGAGCCGGAATGGATGCTCGATTGGCGGCTGAAAGCCTTCCGTATGTGGGAGCAGATGGAAGAGCCTGATTGGGCGAAAGTTGGCTATCCCAAAATCGATTACCAAGACGCCTATTATTACGCCGCGCCGACGAAGAAGGTGGAGCTGGATTCGCTTGATGATCTCGATCCTGAGATCAAGGCGGTTTATGACAAGCTTGGCATTCCTCTTGGCGAACAAGAAGTGCTGGCCGGGGTAAAGGGCGCGAAGAAAGTTGCGGTGGATGCGGTGTTTGACAGCGTCAGCGTTGCGACCACCTTTCGCGATGAGTTGAAGAAAGCAGGCGTGATCTTCCTGTCGATTTCCGAAGCGATCAAGGAACACCCAGAGCTTGTGAAAAAGTGGCTGGGCCGCGTGGTGCCCGTGCGCGACAATTACTTTGCAGCACTCAATTGCGCGGTCTTTTCTGATGGCACTTTCGTTTATGTGCCTGAAGGCGTGCGCTGCCCGATGGAGCTGTCGACCTATTTCCGCATCAATGCGGAGAATACGGGCCAGTTTGAGCGGACTTTGATTGTCGCTGAAAAGGGTTCTTACGTCAGCTATCTTGAAGGCTGCACCGCGCCGATGCGCGATGAAAACCAATTGCACGCTGCTGTAGTTGAACTTGTCGCGATGGACGATGCCGAGATCAAATATTCGACCGTTCAGAACTGGTATCCGGGCAATTCCGAAGGCGTGGGCGGGATCTACAATTTCGTGACCAAGCGCGGTTTGTGTCAGGGTGACCGGTCAAAGATCAGTTGGACGCAAGTTGAAACCGGCTCTGCTGTGACATGGAAATATCCGTCATGCGTATTGAACGGCGAAGAAAGCGTAGGCGAGTTTTACTCGGTCGCGGTGACGAACAATTTCCAACAGGCCGACACCGGCACCAAAATGGTGCACAACGGCAAAGGATCGCGCTCAACAATCATCTCAAAAGGGATTTCAGCAGGCAAATCCAACAACACCTATCGCGGCCTTGTTCGCGTGGGGCCAAAGGCGGATGGGGTGCGCAATTTCACCCAATGCGACAGTCTTCTATTGGGTGATGAATGCGGCGCGCACACGGTGCCATACATCGAGGTGAAAAATCCCGGCGCACAAATCGAACACGAAGCGACAACATCCAAAATCTCAGACGAACAAATGTTTTACGCCCAGCAGCGCGGCCTCGACGAAGAAGAGGCCGTCGCCCTCATCGTAAACGGCTTTGCCAAGGATGTACTAAAAGAACTACCGATGGAATTTGCCGTCGAAGCGCAGAAGCTGCTGGCGATTAGTTTGGAAGGGTCGGTAGGATGAGCCCTTTTCTGCAAACCGTCATTGCGACCCCGGCCTTGAGCCGGGGGAAGCAATCCAGAGCGGCGCGCGATACGCTCTGGATTGCCGCGTCGCCTGCGGCTCCTCGCAATGACGAGGCGGCGATTTTTTTGGAGGGGTGTGTGGGGTGAAACAGGTTTGGGTAATCACGGTCGGACTGATCATGATCCTATGGCTGCTGTGCCTAGTACCCATTTGGTGGCTAGCGAGTGGGTTCGCAGGAGAGATGATTTTTGTTCCAGACAGAGCTTTTCAATCCCTCGAAGGAACTTTGTATCTGATCGCTATGTATTTCCCTCCTCTACTCTCCATGGCCTTGCTTTTGAAACTTAGGGCGAAAGATCAATGACCACCCGCAAAACCCTCGGCCTCAAGGACACCTCCGACTCCGAACCCGCTCTCAACAAAAAGGGCCGGGGCTGGAAGATTTCGGACAAGCGCCTTGATGAGCTGCACGATCAGGCTCGCGAGCGGCGGAGATTTTCGTCGGAGGCTCACAAGGCCTTGGCAAAGCGTTTCTCCACAGCTGATCTTGGCCGCCACACGTTTAAGCGCCACGCAGTCATCGGCAGCGCGATTGTGGACTTCAATTGCCACTCGCTTGGCATGGCAGTCGACATCTTTGAAGAGGGCGACAATGAACAGCTCGCATCGCGCCGTGACAAAAGTCTAGAAGCGGTTGGCATCAAAGTCATGCGGATCAAGGCTTCTGAAATCCTCGAAAACATGGACGGGGTGCTCACCCGCATCACGATGGGAACGCGCCAACGGATTGAGGACAAACACGAGCGTAGAGCCGAACACTTCCGCAGCTCGCGTCCAGCCCGCACGAAAGAACAGGATTAGTGCCCATGCCAACCGCCATTTTTCCAATCGCCATGGTTATAGCCATCGCGCAAACCGGTCCCGCGACGGATGAAAGCGTCTTGGGCGACAGCGAATACACCAAGCTGCCCGAAACTTGGGAGCTGACATACGATATCGCGATGCAGCCCTACATCAGCGATTATAAGAACTGCCTCGAGCACACCAATTTGATTCTTGATGGCAGTGCCAATGTCGAAGAGCAGCACCGTGCTGCGATTGGGCGATGCACCGATGTGCGTGAGGAAGGCATTGTGCAGTCAAACGCTGTTCTTGCCCGTCGTGGCCGGAGCGGCACTTTCACGCCTACCCAGGTGGACGCAGCATTCAAGGCGCTCGGCTACATTCATATTGAGCGTGGCCGCAATCTTGATCAGCTGTTCACTCTGCAAATGCGCGCCGCCGAAGAACGTCAGCGACAATATGATGCACAAATCGCAGCTCGCGATGCCGCACTCGAAAGCGATGACTCGCTTTCAACAGACATCCAGATCCCCTCTCAGGAGCCCAGCAATGTTGGCTATTAGTAATCTCAGCGCCGAAGTTGAAAGCACCGATGGCACCAAACCCATCCTCAAAGGCCTCAGCCTTGAAGTAGCACCGGGCGAGGTTCATGCGATCATGGGCCCCAATGGCGCTGGCAAATCGACCTTGGCGCATGTGCTTGGCGGAAAGCCCGGATACGAAGTCACCGGCGGATCGGTGACGTTCAAAGGTGAGGATCTGCTCGATCTCGACCCGCATGAGCGCGCAGCATCAGGCCTCTTTTTAGGATTTCAATACCCGGTTGAAATTCCCGGTGTCTCAAACGTCCAATTCCTTCGCGAAGCGTTGAATGCTCAGCGCAAATACCGCGAAGAGGAGCCCCTGTCCGGCGGAGAGTTTTTAAAGGTTGCAAAAGAGAAAGCAGCTTTGCTCAAAATGGACATGGATATGCTCAAACGGCAAGTGAATGTTGGCTTTTCTGGCGGTGAGAAAAAGCGCGCGGAAATGGTGCAGATGGGTATTCTTAACCCCAGCTTTGCCGTGCTGGATGAGACCGATAGCGGCCTTGATATCGATGCTTTGCGGATCGTTGGCGAAGGTATCAATTCGATTATGCGTGCACCCGACAAAGGTGTGCTGCTGATCACCCACTATCAACGTCTGCTCGATGTCGTACAGCCTGACCGTGTGAGTGTGCTTGCCGAAGGCCGTATTGTCGAAACCGGTGGTCCAGAGCTTGCGCTGCGGCTTGAAGAAGAAGGCTATGACGCTCTTGTGAGTGGGGCCATGGCTGATGCCTGAGGCGGCAACTCTTCCCACACGTCGTGATGAAGCGTGGCGTTATGCCGATATTGATGCGGCCAAGGCGTTGGGCGTGGATGCGCTTGGCGCGTATGACACAGTCACAGTGGCCGATGGCGGTACCTTCACGCGTCATCTGGTCCTTGGCGGCGAAACCGCTGAGCTGCATCGCTTGAAAGTCGCATTGGGCGTAGGCGCGCGCGCAGAGATTTTTGCAACGCTTGCTGGTTCAGGATCCACGCGCCTCGAAATCGAAGTGACGCTGAATAATGGCGCGCATTTCGAGCTGGGCGGTGTGACTATTGGCGGGGGCGATGCGACGCGCGAAATTGTCACGACCACCGTGCATTCTGCGCCTAACGCAACCAGCAATCAAACGGTTCGGGCTGTGCATTGGAACAGCGCGGTTGGCAATTTCCTTGGCGAGATCAAAGTCGCGCGCGACGCGCAGAAAACCGATGCGGCGCAGGATTTCAAAGCGCTTTTATTAGAACAAGGCGCAAGCGCGAATGCGGTGCCACAGCTTGAGATTTTCGCTGACGATGTGAAATGCGCTCATGGTGCAACGGTCGGCGAATTGGATGAGAATGCCCGGTTCTATATGGCCGCACGCGGGCTCTCACCCGACATGGCGCAACGGCTTTTGGTGCAGGCCTTTATCGGTGATGCTTTTGTTGAACTTGAAGATGAGGCGGCGCGCAAAGAGCTGCTGGATGCTGCGCTCACGGCTTTGGAGGGTTCGACCCTGTGAACGCGCCTGTTGCTCTTGATGCTTTTCCTGATTTGCGCGGGGATTTTCCCGGCCTTGTCACGCGCGATGGCGCGCCGTGGCATTATCTTGATACCGCCGCGACTTCGCAAAAACCGCGCGTGGTGATTGATGCAATGGCGCGGTCCTTGGGCGAAGACTATGCCACTGTGCATCGCGGCGTTTATGCGCGCTCTGCTGACATGACATTGGCTTACGAGGCTGCGCGGCAGCGGATTGCTGCTTTTGTTGGCGGCACGGAAGACGAGATTGTTTTCGCGCGCGGTGCGACTGAAGCGATCAATCTGGTGGCGAACACTTGGGGCCGGGCGAACCTCAAGGCTGGCGACCGCATCCTGCTCTCCCAGCTTGAGCATCATTCGAATATTGTGCCTTGGCAAATGGTCGCAGAACAGGTGGGTGCGAAAATCGATGTTTGCCCGTTAACCAGCGATCACCAGATCGACCTCGATGCGGCGGAGGCCATCCTCACAGAACAGCACAAGCTTGTCGCGTTTGGCCATATTTCCAACGTGCTCGGCAGCGTGCTCGATGCCCCCCGTGCTGCGGCGATGGCTCACAAGGTTGGTGCAAAACTGTTGCTCGATGGCTGCCAGTCAGCGCCGCACATGCCAGTGGATGTGAAAGCGCTAAATTGCGATTTCTATGTCTTCTCCGCGCATAAACTCTACGGACCTACTGGTATCGGCGCAGTGTGGGCGCGCGGCGACATTCTTGCCGATATGCCGCCATGGGAAGGCGGCGGTGCGATGATTGACCGCGTGACTTTTGGAAAAACCACTTATGCTCCTGCTCCGCAGCGTTTCGAAGCTGGCACGCCTGCCATCACCGAAGCCATCGCTTTCGCGGCGGCAGCTGATTATGTCAGCGGCATTGGACTTGATCGCCTCCACCGGCACGAAGCGAAACTGGTTGAACGCTTGCGCACTGAGCTTGGGGCGATGAACGATGTAACGCTGTTCGGCCCTGCTGGCAGCGCCGGTATCGTCAGTTTCGCGATTGATGGCATCCACCCACATGATTTGGGCACCATTCTTGATGAAGCCAATGTCGCGATCCGCGCTGGGCACCATTGCGCGCAGCCCTTGATGGATTATCTCGATGTACCCGCTACCGCGCGCGCCAGTTTCGGCGCCTATTCGAGTGAGGCAGATGTGGATGCGCTTCTTGAAGGAATTGCCCGCACAAAGCGGATTTTTGGAAAAGCATGATGAACAAGCCCGATGACAAACGCGAATTCGTCGCAGCGCCGACGTCCAATGATGAGGTGATCAAACCGCCTCGGGCGCGTGTTTCCGATGTGATTGATGATGAAGGTCCAGCTGAACCTGCTCCCAAAAGGGAACGCGACTACCTAGACGGATTTCTTGCAGCAAAGCCTGCTGACGCATCTGCGACTGGTGATGGTAGCGAATTGCAGCAAGCCGTGATTGATGCTCTCAAGGAAATCTATGATCCTGAAATCCCGGTCAACATCTACGATCTTGGCCTGATCTACGGTGTCGATGTGGATGATGATGCTGATGCGACTGTCACTATGACGCTGACCACGCCTCATTGCCCGGTTGCCGAAACTATGCCGGGCGAAGTGGAATTGCGCGCGTCTTCTGTACCCGGTATTCGCGATGCTGAGGTCAATCTTGTTTGGGATCCGCCATGGTCACCAGAAAAGATGACAGACGAAGCGCGCCTCGAACTGGGAATGCTCTGATGACAACGACACTGAAACAACCTCCCGCAGCGGTCATCCTGACGAAAGGCGCGGAAGAGCGTGTTTCTCACCTGATGAGCATGGCTCCTGATAACGCAATTGGCGTAAAGCTCTCCACACCGCGACGTGGCTGTTCTGGCCTCGCCTATTCGGTCGACTACGTCACCGAAGAAGCAAAGCTCGATGAAAAAATCGAGACGCCTGGTGGTACTTTCTACATTGATGGTGCGAGCGTTCTCTACCTCGTCGGATCGACGATGGATTGGGTCGAGGATGATTTCACCGCAGGATTTGTATTCGACAATCCCAATGCCAAAGGGGCATGCGGCTGCGGTGAAAGCTTTATGGTTTAGGCTCTGTCAGCTTTGAACTGACGCATTTTCGCTGGACCATATCAAGGCCTAAGGGACTTAGCCCTCTTCTTCGAGGCGCTTGACTAGGCGTTTTTCGAGATCATCCAGTTGTCCATCGGCATTGACCATAGAATCGAGCCAATCGAGCTCAGCTTCGGTCACTTCGGCTCCCTTAGCCGACTGTGCGTCGATCTTCTCGCCCGCATATTCTGACACCGCGCCGCCTTTGCGCTTGCCAAAAACCACGCCAAGCACATTCCCTACATTATTGGCGATGTTGGGGGCTTCGCGGACCATTCCGCCCATAAAGCGGCCGACATTGGTCTGGTTGTCAGCAATGAAGCGCTCAAGCTCCAATCGGCGACCGTGGCTCAGCTGAGCATGCGCCATAGTGAAACCCTTGAGGTAATTCGCGATGCCATCGACAAACAGATCCGCCCATTCAGGAGCATTGGCTTCGGCCAGAGTCTCGTCCTTGAGCCGGAAAAGCATTTCGGCATCGAAGCGGGTCACTGCCGCAGGCCCGTGCCCACCGCTCGCAAAGATCACGCGGCGCAAGACTGCGCATTCTGCGGTGCTAATATGAGTGGCGGACAATTCGCCGCCGCAGCGCGTGGGGCCGGTGCCCGTTAGCACTTCACGCTCAATCTGTTTGAGAACGTAGTCTTTGAGGATGACCGGTGTATTTTCAGCCCGCTCGATGATGCGAACCATCGTTTCGAGCTCAACCATGCTTTCAAGAACGCCATCATGATCGATCTTGTCGATCAGCCAGCGGGCTTCTGCATCATCGCATTGGAGGCGCGGTGGGGTGCCGTTGAGGACAAATTCGCCGATCGCCTCGACAAAGAAATCACACCACTCCTCGGATCGATCATCGATTGTATCGTTGAGCGCAAACAAGGCCTCTGCCTCGTCGCGCGCGATGATGCCATCGCCCCAGCCCTGGCGGCGTAGAGCCAGAACTTCGTCAGAACACACGGTCCCATCGTCAGCAGCGCGCCGGGCGAGATCGATAAAATGCGTGGTCATGGCTTAACGGTTTCCTTGGTCGCAAAATGTGTATTCCCGAGGGCTATGCCACAAACACGTTTAAGACCGAGTTACCGCATGATCTGCTTTGTTAGGACCCTGGCACAAGCAGCTTTGTCTTCTGCTGCTCCCGTTTTTCGATTTCGCGCTTCGATATGAGTGGCCACTGGGTCTCGCCCGCTTTGCAGCGGATACAGGAAGATATCGATCACACAGGCTTCGTTCGCGAATTGCAATTTGCGCGCTGTGCCTTCGGTAAGATCAATCCGCGCTTTCCCGAACCTTTCTAGAAGAGCCGTGCCATTTGCGCCGATGATGTTCTGCAAGCCAGCCTCTCGCACGGATTGAGACGGGACAAGAACCGGAGCGGGGCGCACCGCCGGAGCACTCGCTCCTGCACTGCGTGCTGTTCCTGTGCTGCTTCCAATCGATCCACTTGCGCATGCGCCAAGACAAAGGGCCGCTATAAATATGATAATGCGCTGCACTGACCCTGTTCCTTTGCCCTTATCGTTTCGAAACTATTGCTGATGCAAAGCGCGGTGGACGATATGGGTGCCAGCTGCTGCGCCCACTATACTCGCAATAAACCCTATGAAGGGAACCAGCATCAGCAGCGCAATGCTTGTCCCCAGAAGGAAACGCGTAGTTTTGGGGACGGGATTAACTCCTGGAGCCTTACTCTGACGCCTCAACCAGGTCATATCGGTTAACTCACGCCCCAATAGCCACCCATTCACCACCAATAGCAAAAGCGCTGGCCCAATTCCTGTTACAAGCAAAACGATCACGAGCGGCAAAGCTAAAAGATTGACACCGATCGTGCGGGCCATCCCGCGCAGTGCATTGGCCAGCTCGCGGGAAAAAGACAGCTTTTGCGCGGTTCTTGCAACCTCCGGATAATATCGCGTCTCCACCGCTTCGATCACTTCATCGGCGAAGAACTGCATCACGCCCACGGCCACCACTCTAAACAAGAGCCAGGCTGCGACAATCCCGACAAATAGCGCCACAATCCCTGCGACCGTATCGCTGTAATCGGCGGGCAGAGCGGCGATCAGCCATCGCTCTATCATCGCATCAATGGCCCACCACATGGCCAATCCCAGCGCGGCAAACACGATCATCGTCAACGCAATGGATTTGATAAGCAGCCGCACAATCGCAGGATCGCCCAATTGGCCGAACGCTTTGAGCACAGATTGAATGACGTCTTGCATAATCGCCTCCCAAATGATGCGCTGCGTAGTTTGTGTCAAACCAGCCGAGTGTCGGATGCAGTTGCCGCGAGCAATTCTTGCCGCTAACGCGCGCGCAGTTTTCAAGACGACAGGATGAGCCCAGTGACTGAAGCCCGATATGACGTAATCGCAATTGGCAATGCCGTGGTGGATGTCATCGCCTCTTGCGAAGAAGGATTGATCGAAGAGCTTCAGCTTAATCGCGGCGGGATGACTTTGATTGATGAGGCGCGCGCCGACGATCTGTATGATGCGATGCCGCCAGCCAAGGAGATTTCGGGCGGATCAGCGGCGAACACACTTGCCGGTCTTTCAACCCTGGGTTTGCAGTGCGCCTTTATCGGGCAAGTGGCTGACGACCAGCTTGGCAAAGTGTTCCGCCACGACATGCGCGCTACTGGAATTGATTTTGACACAGCGGCCCGCGAGGGTGAACCAGCAACTGGCAGGGTTCTGATTTTTGTGACGCCCGATGGCGAGCGCACAATGAACACCTTTCTTGGTGCGGGGCAATTCCTGCCCGCCAAGGCGCTCGACGAAGATCTGATTGCCAGCGCATCGATCCTATATCTCGAAGGGTATCTTTGGGATCCGGAAGAACCGCGCGCAGCTATGCGCCGTGCGATTGATGTGGCGCGGGCGGCTGGTCGCAAAATCGCTTTCACCGCCAGCGAAAGCTTTGTGATTGACCGGCACGGCGATGATTTCCGCGCAATGATCGAAGACGGCGTTATCGATATTCTCTTCGTCAATGAGACCGAGCTTGCGACACTGACGGGCGAAGATGATTTCGAGGCGGGCGTCGCGGCAGTTGCGGGCAAGGTGCCGGTACTGGTCGCTACCAAAGGGGAGGCCGGAGCCATCGCGATTGCTCATGGCGAGCGGGCAGAAGTGGCCGCAGAACCAGTCGATAAAGTAATCGACACAACCGGTGCTGGCGATCAATTCGCGGCTGGATTTCTCTCCGGCTATGCCAAAGGCGCGCCGCTTGCTGAGTGCCTCAAACGCGGGGCAATCGCCGCGGCCGAGGTGATCGCGCATTACGGCCCTCGCCCAGAGACGGATATGCGAGCGCTGATGGCGGAAAAGCTCTAGAACGCTGAAAACCGAAGGTTACAAAGGTGACACCGTGTAACCCGCTCAATCTCTAGTATTTATACTTTTATCAAAAGGTTATTGCGCATTTGCGAGGGTTACACTTTTCCAAATGGAAACGCGCGCTGGACTGGGTGCTGACAATGGTAAAGAGCCGCAATCCCGTTATCGCTGTAATGCCTTGTAGGAAAATCAAGCCGCCTATTTGGGGCCCTTACCTTGCAATCGGATCAGTGTTTTACACGGGCAAGAGTGTTCGAGGGCTGCGTTTTCGTTGCTTCGGCAATCATGCGCTCTCGCATAGGCGCAATCCGCGATTTCACTTCAGCCATGCAATCTCGGGCTTGCTGTGCTGCTCGGATGGAGCGTGTCGGGCCATTGCGGCACACCGCGCGCACCGCCTTATCGATCCGATGGTCCAAGGTGGCTCTGCCTGCTGCGGATGCCAGGTTGAGGTCGCTATAGGCGACCGCGCTGCGGTTTTCGCTTGTTGCGGCACTTGCTGGATTGGCGGTTGCAAAAAGAGCGAATACCGCAAGTAGAACAGTCTTCTTCATATTGGCCTCCCTTATGTTGGCTGAGGCACACTTTCTCCAATTTCGCAGGGGATACCAATCAAAGGGTAGCTTCTATCATAAGTCTGACTTATAGTTATCTTATGCGAAAGCTCCCGCCACTTGCTGCCATTCGCGCCTTTGAAGCGGCTGCGCGTCATGGGAATTACACGCGCGCAGGCGAAGAATTGGGTTTGACGCAAGCTGGGGTCAGCTATCAGATCAAGGCGCTTGAAGAGCGTGTTGGTGAGATACTGTTCGTGCGCCAAGGGCGAGTGATGGAATTGACACCAGCAGGCAGCGCCCTTGCGCCCCGGTTAACCGAAGCATTTGTCACGATGGAACGCGCCTTTGAGGCGCTTCAAAGGGCCGAGGAGTCTGTGCTGGTGATCGCCTGTTTCCAAACGTTTGCTACAAAGATTTTGGCTCCACGCCTTGGAAGTTTTCAATTGGCGCATCCAGAAATTGCAATCCGATTGGATGTTTCCGACAAGTATAGCGATTTGGAGGCTGGTGAGTGTGATGTGGCGATACGCCTGTCGCGCAATGTGCCGGCAAATTTGCGTTCTCACGAGCTCATGCCCCTTAGGCTCGCTCCTTTTACCAGCCCTTCAGTCGCCTCGAGGATAGGGGAAGTGGAAGACATCAAACCGATCATACAAGTTCACGATCGCATTTCCCCCAACTCCCAGTGGTGGAGATATTGGGACAAAGCGATAGGGCTTAATGATGGGCATTTAGACGATGGGTCCCCTCGCGGCGGTTTACAGTTCGACTATATGATGCTCGATGCCGAGGCTGCGATGAGCGGCAACGGTGTCGCAATCTTGGCCCCACCTTTGTTCAATCAGGAGGTCAAAGAGGGTCGGCTGGTCCAATTGGGCAACCACATGGCCCAACCGGAACGTGCATTTCGCCTTCTCTACCCAGAAATTCGCCGTCATTCGCACAAGGTCCGCGCCTTTCGAAGCTGGCTAATGGAGCAGATGGCAGAACACCTTGGCGATAATCCCGGCGGCTTGCCGGATCAGAGGTGATTGCTTTCCAGCTTAGCTTCCCGCGCAACTTCTCTGTGACCAATATCACTGCGGTAAAAGCCGCTCGAAAAATCGACAGCGTATACCGCTTCGTACGCAGCCTTTTTCGCTTCTGTCACCGATCCGCCTTTTGCCGTCACGTTCAGCACGCGGCCTCCATTGGCGATCAGCGCGCCATCTTGCATTTTGGTGCCTGCGTGGAAGACCTTTGCGCCGCTGCTTTCAGCATCGCCCAGATCAATAGCACCGCCCTTTTCGGGTGTTGCTGGGTAGCCTTTTGCCGCCATCACCACGGTCAGCGCTGTCTCATCAGAGAATGTCGCATTCACGCTGGCCAATCCGCCGTTCGCACACGCGAGCATGATTGCCGCCAGATCGCTTTCCAGACGCATCATCAGCACTTGGCATTCCGGATCGCCAAAGCGGCAATTGTATTCGATCAGCTTGGGGCCGTTGGCTGTCAGCATCAGCCCAGCATAGAGCACGCCGGAATAGGGCATGCCTTCTGCGCGCATGGTCGCCACCGTGGGTTCGATAATCTCGGTCATGGCGCGTGTTTGCAGTTCTGATGTTAAAACGGGCGCGGGGGAGTATGCGCCCATGCCGCCTGTGTTGGGTCCGGTGTCGCCTTCGCCCACGCGTTTGTGATCCTGCGCGCTTCCAAACGCTAGGATCGAGGTGCCATCGGTGAGAGCGAAGAAACTTGCCTCTTCGCCTTCCAAAAATTCCTCGATGACAACTTCGGCGCCTGCTTCGCCAAATTGCCCGCCGAACATATCGGTTAAAGCAGCTTCGGCATCTGCTCTGTTTTCCGCAATCACGACGCCTTTGCCTGCCGCCAAACCATCAGCTTTCAGCACATAGGGCGCGGTGAAATCATCAAGGGCTTTGATCGCCTGATCCAGCGATGTCGTGCGCACATAGCCGCCTGTGGGGATATTCGCGCGGGCGCACAGGTCTTTGGTAAAGCCTTTGGAGCCCTCCAATTGCGCAGCGGCTTTGGATGGGCCGAAAACGGGTGTGCCAGCGGCGCGCAAGCTGTCTGCCAAGCCATCGACCAAGGGCGCTTCAGGTCCAATTACCACGAGGCCGATCGTGTGTTCTTGGCAAAACGCCGTCACAGCGGCGTGATCGCTTGCGTCAAGGGCGACGCATTGCGCGTCCTCAGCGATTCCGGGATTTCCGGGGGCAGCGTAAAGTTGCGTAAGCGAAGGGGATTGCGCCAATTTCCACGCTAGAGCATGCTCACGGCCACCCGAACCCAGCAACAGGACATTCATGGCGCGCACTCCCTCTTCAAATGGCGAAACCTCAGGGCTGGTAGCGCGGGTCGAGCCGAGCGACAACGCGCAACCCCTTTCGATCACCGAATTATCGCAAGCCTTAAAGCGAACGGTCGAAGATCGGTTTGGTCATGTGCGGCTGCGCGGGGAATTGTCGGGTGTCAAACGCGCGGCATCGGGGCATATGTATTGCGCTTTGAAAGATGACAAAGCGGTGCTCGATGGCGTGATGTGGCGCGGGAATACCGGGCGATTGAGCTTCGCACCTGAAGACGGCCTTGAAGTGATCGCGACGGGTAAGCTGACGACCTATGCGGGTCGATCGAAATATCAGATCGTGATCGATCAATTGGAGCTGGCGGGCGAGGGCGCTTTGCTGGCGCTGCTGGAGAAAACGCGCGAGCGATTGGCGGCAGAGGGTCTGTTTGCTGAAGGGCGTAAGCGGCGCCTTCCCTATCTCCCCCGCACCATTGGCGTTGTGACGTCGCCCACAGGCTCTGTCATCCGCGATATCCTGCATCGTCTGGCGGATCGGTTTCCCAGCCATGTGCTCGTTTGGCCTGTGCTTGTGCAGGGCCAGGGTGCTGCCGAACAGGTCGCCGCGGCTGTCCGGGGTTTCTCGGATATGGCAGCGGACGGAGCGGCTTTGCGCCCCGACATCGTAATTGTCGCGCGCGGGGGCGGATCGATTGAGGATTTGTGGAGCTTTAATGAGGAAATTGTGGTGCGCGCGGTTGCGGAATGCAGCGTGCCGGTGATCTCAGCCGTGGGCCACGAAACTGACACCACTTTGGTTGATTACGCCTCAGATCGCCGCGCGCCCACTCCCACTGCAGCGGCGGAAATGGCGGTGCCCGTGCGTGCCGATCTGGTCGCGACTTTGGCGGATCTTGCCAATCGCCAGCGCCGAGCTGTTTTGCGTCCGGTTGAACTGGGCCGTGAACGTTTGGCGGCACGGCTTCAGCGACTGCCAAAGCCTCAAAATGTCCTGCAACCCCAAGCGCAAAGGCTTGATGAGCTGACAGAGCGGCTTCGCCGGGGGCTGACCGATCGCGCGGGCAAAGGGCGCGAGAGGCTGGCAGGAACGGCCGCGCGCCTATCTCCGGCAATGCTGGAACGGCGGCGCGATATAGCAGCCGAGCGTCTGGCGAGAATTCGGCTTGAGCCCGCTTTGGTGGAGCGGCCGCTGCATGCGAAAAGCGAGCAGTTGGCGGCTCTCGCGCGGATTGCGAGCCAGCTCCATCCTGAAAAGCCTCTTGAGCGCGGCTATGCGATTGTGCGCGACAAGGCCGGGGCAGCGCTTACCTCGCAAGCGGCAGCCGCAAAAGAAGCCGCGCTGACACTGCAATTTCGTGATGGGTCGCTTGACGTGGGGATCGCTGGCAGCGGTGCTGCCCCCAAAAGCGCCAAGCGCAAGCCGAAACCTGCTGTAAAAGCACGTAATGCGGGTCAAGATGATTTGTTTGGCTAAGCGGCTGTGCTAAGGCCTTGCCCATGTTGATGTCGAGAAAAGATAACGCGGCCAAACTCTATTACGGCCCCTCCAGCTTTCGCGTTCTACGCCCCGGACAGCATGTGCTGTGTGCGGTGAGCGGCGCTCCCATCCCCTTGGAAGAATTGCGGTATTGGAGTGCGGAGCACCAGGAAGCCTACGCTACCTGCGAAATCGCCACGAAACGCCTGCTTGAGACGTGATTAAAGCGGGATTGGTCAAACTTGCTGCACTTGCCCCAATGGCGGGCCTGTTTATGGGATGCAGCATTAGCGAAGCGGCAGAGCCTGAGCCTTCGGTTCCTGCTGCAGCGGCAGAAAGTGCTGCAGAAGATGCAGCGCCTGAGCAACCAACTGCGCCGCAGCCCCGCACGGAATTTGAATTTGCAGGTGAGCTTACCCAAGGCGGCTTTATTCGCGGGCATGTGCCCACGGGGACGATCCGCGCGACTTTGGGCAATGCACCGCTCGAATACGCAGAAGATGGCAGCTTTTTTGCAGCATTCGACCGCGACGCGCCAAGCTCCACCACAATCATGGCAACGATCAACAACGGCACATTTGCGCGCAAAGAAATCTCAATTTCCCCGCGCGAGTGGAAAATCCAGCGGGTCAATGTCGCCAAAGGCACCGGCAGAAACCGGGAAGCGTGGTGGAAAAAGCGAGAGCCAGAATACAACGAAATTGTCGCCGCCCGTGCAATGGAAACGGGTGCTGAGGGGTGGAAACAGAAATTCATCTGGCCGGTAACGGGCCGCATTTCAGGTCTGTTTGGACGCCAGCGAATTTATCGCGGCGAACCGGGCAGTTATCATTCCGGCATTGATATCGCGCCCGGAAACGGAGTGCCTTTTGTGGCGCCCGCTGATGGCGTGGTTGTGCTGGCTCGAATGGGTTTTAGTTTGGAAGGTGGTTTGATTATCATCGACCACGGCGCGGGGCTCAACAGCGCATTCCTCCATGCTTCCAAAATCGCGGTGGAGAAAGGCCAGTCGGTCAAACAGGGTCAGTATATCGGAAATGTCGGGTCTACAGGGCGTTCGTCGGGGCCACATTTGCACTGGGGACTGAAGTGGAACGATGCGCGGCTTGATCCGCTGCTGTTTGCAGGTCCGATGCCGTAAGCCTCGCTCCCTTGCGAGAAATCCACTGACCATGCGCCGCCTAATCTTTGTTCTGCTGATCGCGCTCGGCCTTGCGCCGGGCACATTTGTCCGTTCACCAGCGCAATTGTCTCTGGATGGGCGCAGCGTGGAGGTCATGCGCCTCAGTCTGGCGCCTTCAGTCCAAACGCAGGTTAAAGGCTCGCTCAAACTCACCGGCGCTTGGGAGCTGACCGCCGATCATCACTTCTTTGGCGGGTTTTCTGCTCTGGTGGCGCGCGGTGACGGGACGTTTCTGGCAGGCACTGATCGCGGTTGGGCGCTGACGCTTCCGATCGAGAAAAACGCCCCGCTCACCGCCCCGCTCGATATGAAACCGGTTGGCCGGGAGAAACGGACCGGGTTTGAACATATCGATCTCGAAGCGCTCAGTTGGGATGAGGAGCGCGGTGAGCTTTGGGCGGGGTATGAACATGGCAATGTGATTGAGCGGATCGATGCAGATGGCACGCGCCATGAAATCCGACCGGTCGCGATGAAAGACTGGGTCAACAACCGCGCGGCAGAAACGCTGACGCATCTGGGCGATGGCCGCATTCTTGTGATTTCAGAGACACCCGAGCGCAACAGCAAAGGCGTGCGCTATCACGATGCCTTGGTCTTTCCGCGCAATATGTTTGACGAGGGTGTCGGGCCGACTGCGTTCCGTTTTGTTTCGCACCGCAATTACCGGCCAGTCGATGCCACTTTGATGTCTGATGGGAGAGTTGCGATCCTTTTGAGAGAAGCTGTGTTCAGCCTGCCTCCGCGTTTCAAATCCGCCATTATGATTGCCGATCCGCGGCTGATTACCCCTGGCGGCGCATGGACTGGGCCGATCGCCATGGAGATGAACAGCGGATCGCTCACCGACAATTATGAAGGGATTGCCTGGGCGAATGATCCCAACAATGATCCTGATGCACAAACGCAAAACGCGCCGCAATCGGGCGCGCTTTACATAATCTCAGATGACAACTTCGCCAATTTCCAGCGCACGCTTATGCTGCGGTTGGAATGGGAATGACGAAGGGCTGTCTTAAGCTGCTACAGCTTTTTTGAGCTCACGTTTTACCTTAAGAGCGCGTGCAGAAAGCTTGTCGTCTTTGGTTTTAAGCAGCCAATTGTCGAGACCACCATTGTGCTCAACCGAACGAAGACCGTGTGTCGATACGCGGAATTTGAAGCTGCGATCCAGCTTCTCACTCAGCAGCGTAACATTCTGCAAGTTCGGCAGAAAAACACGCTTTGTGCGGTTGTTGGCGTGGCTTACATTGTTGCCTGTCAGGCGGCCTTTGCCGGTCAGTTCGCAAATACGCGACATGATAAATCTCTCGTCTGGTCAAAATGGCGGAAGTGCCGCTTTAAAAGCGGGCCCGATGCTCGGGCATTTCCGGAAAGCGCGCCGCATAGCCAGCTGCAAGCGAATCGTCAATTGATTCGTAGCCTTCGGGCGCTTAGCGCGGGTGGTGATGACCCGCTGGCCGATCTCAGAACATATGCAAGCCGCTTTACAAGCCGCAAGAGCCGCTGGTGAGGCAGGCGAAGTGCCGATTGGTGCGGTGGTCGTGAAAGATGGCGCAATCATTGCGGCAGCCGGCAATGCAACGCGCTTACCGCCTGATCCGACAGGTCATGCCGAAATGCGCGCGATCCGGATGGCGGCTGAGGCGTTGGGCGATGAACGCCTAACGGGCTGCGACCTCTATGTGACCCTGGAGCCGTGCCCGATGTGTGCGGGCGCGATTGCCCATGCCCGCATTGCGCGGCTCTATTACGCGGCGAGCGATCCCAAAGGCGGCGGCGTCGAACACGGCGCACGCGTGTTTGAACAAGAGCAATGCCTGCACCGGCCAGAGGTGTATTCGGGCATGGGCGAGAGGGAAGCGGCGGAATTGCTGCGAGGCTTTTTTAAGGAACGGCGATAGCGCTCATCCCATCCCGCACCCTCTTCATCTCGTGTGCATCTTAAACCGCCAAAACTGTGCTATCGTGGCGTCACAGGAGGGATGGGTATGACCACCAGAACACTCTTTCTTGCACCTTTGCTGATCGCATTTGCCGCGCCCGTTTCTGCAAGCCCTGAAAATGTCGCGCCTGATGGGTGGCAACGTTCGGAGCGCGGTAGTTTGGTGGTGTACCAATCAAACCCTCCGGGCGAAGTGATGATGTTTCGCACTTTTCCCAATGAGAGCGATCCAGCAGAGCAGGTGGCTTTGTTCACGCAAATCATGACTGGGAATGCGCAGCGTATTGTCCGCTCTGATTTTAGCACTGATGGCCCTTTGCATGTGCAGGATGTCGAATACATCAACCGCAATGTCGCGATGGCGGGCAAGATTATCGCGGTGCGTCAAAGCGATGGGACCGTGTTGGCGATGGCGCATGTGGGCGAGAAATCGGCAAGCGGTCTTGCGGGCCGAATGCAATCGGCATCTGCGCGAATGGCGGCTTTGGGCGATGGATCTTCGGCCAATGCGCCGCGCGCTGCGACAGTTGCTCCGCCTGCCTCCCAAAGCGCCCGCCCACAAACTGCCGCTCTTGCATCTCCAGAAGTGGAGCGCGTGCTGTTTGATCTCAAATACAGTTACGGCGTCGGCGGGGCTGTGTACCCGACCTATCATTTGGTCGCTTTGCTCAAGAACGGGGAAGCCGCGCGGCTTGGCAGCTATGCGGTCGATGCAATTGATGTGGCGAGCATACGGCGCAAAAAACGCGCCCATGTCGGCCAATGGCGCCGCGTAGGTGGTCAATACAATGTGCGCTGGGGCGATGGTAGCACGTCAGAGATAAAGACCAGCGTCGGCCCGCCTGCCCCTTTGCCATCATCCAGCGCGCTTAGTGGCACCTATCAGGCGATCGGCGGCGGGGGGAACACCGCGCTGGGCGGCCAAACGCTCACTGCTGAGGTGAAGCAACTTACGTTCCTATCCAACGGGACTTTCGTGCAATCGAGCTCCAAAACAGCAAGCGCGCCGCGTGTGGCAGCAGGCAGCCGTTCGGGCAATGCAGGGCGATGGAGCCTTGAGGGGCCAAGCCTCACCTTGACTTACGGCAATGGCAAAGTGGTGCGCACGAGCGTTTTCTACAGCGCGAACCGCAAAAGCACCGCCAAAGGAGGGCGTTATGGCGTAATCTGGATTGGCGGTGAGGACTATCGGCGCAAGAAGTAAGAACGCTCGGTTAGCCGGTCAGCAAAACTCGACTAACATGCTGAAATGTGAATTATTTTGGCACAATTGAGCGCCGCTATAGGGCGCCTTAGCGTGGGGCTAACCGGCTTATCGGCTTTCGCTCTCATTTGGTCGGTTCGCGCGTGATTTACCCATCGCGCCCGATATGCTGCTGAGCAAATTCAAAAGGCAACAGGGAGAGGCTCGTAACCCAATACAACAACGGAGCTGCTGTTATGCTTTTATCCCCCCGTTTTCCTTCTCAACGCCTCCCGTATATCTCGCCCGATATGCAAGCCACCAGCTTGAAGCCGGATGAAAGCCCTTTTCTGTTGGAGGAGCAGGCGAGTTTTGCAGGACTTGAACCTGTCGAAGCGGCCAAATTGTTCAGCGAATTGATCAAAGCGCAAAGCTGAAAGCTGCGCTACATTCCGCGCCAAATTTTAGCTTTCACGCTGTCCCGTGCGCCAAAACGGCTCGCGTCGCAGCGCGTGGGGCGAAAGCGTCTGCTGTAGCAAATGCGCAATTCTTGCAGCCAGCCGCGCTGGTTTAGCTTTACGCCTACCGCACTTTTGGAAACACCCGGATTGGCATCGGCAAAAGCTTGCCGGATGCGTCCAGCCGTTAATCCCTCTTCGCGGCTGATCCGATCATATTCGGGCACCCGCAAAGCTTCCCATAGGACGCGGGTGATCGCGAAATACGTCTCGGGCCTCTTCGTCATGCATGCGCCATGCTTGGCCCATTGTTTGGCGACCAACCGGGCGGAAGGCAGCGTGCACATATTCAGCCTGACTTCAGCCGGGGCAAGCGTGCCTTGTGGCTTACACCATTGCGGCCAGGAATTGCGCCCCCCGGTTTGACTGTTGGGCCAAAGTCCGTGGACGACCAATGCGAACCGGCCATAATCGCCCGAACATTGGACACGGTGACTGCGCTGGCTTTCGCGCCCTTTGCAAAATTCCGGCGACCAGCTGAGTGCCAAAGTGTAGCCAGTGGTGGGGAGCGTGCGCACCGGGCCATCGGGACTGATATTCGGCACCGAGCGCACTTGTGGCGCACGGCATTGATAGGATTGGGCAGCGGCGGTGGCGGGCACAAGGAGCATCCCCGTCACAAGCAAAAAGCGGCACTTCATTCAAAAACCTCAGCCCCAACAGGCTCACCGCCAGCCTTGAACCACGCTCGGGCTGTTGGTCGAAACAGCAAGAAGGCAGCGAAACACCCCAGTCCCACACTTGCAATCGACAAGAAAAACTCACTCGTCTTCTGCAGGTCTGCAAGGCCGAACGGGAATGCTGCGAGCCCAAGCGCTACCCAGCCAACATAGAGCCACCTTGCGATTTTACTCGTTCGATAGGTAATGAAACTCCACACTGAGACGAGAAATCCTGCCACAATGACGTAGAAGCCGAGCATTGAGTAGCGCGTAAACTCCGCAATTTGGCGTTCTTCCTCAAGCTGAGCAGGGGTCAAATCGTCATTTTGCCTGTTAAGCATTTCGGTATTTACAGTTTCCAAAACGCTCCAAGCATTGACTACATCAATCACAAAGATGATCCAGAAGACAATGGTGAATCCGATAAAGGGTTTGGGTGGGATCATTTGGCCCAGAATCTGCACTTTCTCTGCTTAATTGCAATCCCAACTATTCGAACACCTTAATGTCCTGCTCTGAGCCGCCCCCGCCATTGCGAAACCATGCATTGGTTTCGGGTAAGAAAAGCAGAACGATGGTCACAACAGATATTGCGGATATGATGAGCGACAGGATCATTTCGTCCAACGGCATTTCGAACAGACCAAAAGGCGTCATCAAAACGCCGAAACCTGTCAAAAAGGTATAGATCCAGCGGGCTGAATTGCTCGCTTTGTGTGACACGAAAAACCAGTTTAACACGATCAGCCCGAGAAAGATGGTGCTCACGCCAAGCACCCACAGGAACGCACCACTCTCCAAGTCTGAGCCGGTGATTTCCATCTGTAGTTCGGACCAACCCAGCCCAATACTTATGATGGTGAGGGCCATCGAGGCCCAAAACAGCCAATCGAACCAGATGATAGGTTTGGGTTTCATACTCTTCTTCGCGGTCAACAATTGCGACCCAAATGAACCATCACTCAAACACGGCGGTCGCAGTCTCGGCGGGTTTGACGAACCATTGCCTTCCTGACGGAACGAAAAGACAAACCAGCGCCATGGCGAGCAAAGCGGGGTCTAGGAAATAGCTCCAGCCTGCCGCGCCCCCAACAGATTGAAAGGCGGTGATCATATTGGGCAGATTCATCAATTTGACCACGGTGAAAACTGTCACCAACCACAAGGCAATCCGGCTGGCGAATCCAAATATCCAGGCCACGGGGATGAGCGCAATCGTAAATTCGCTGATCACTGCTATCTTTGCGCGTTCGGCATCCCAATCAACCCACGGGATCCACTGGGTATAGCGCAGCATCGGTAGGTACCAATTGTTAAGCCCCTCAATCAGGTTGACCAAAGCCAGGGTTAGAAACGCGATGGCAAAAAGTCTGATACTCCAAGGCCGCGGGCCTTTGCGCCATTTCATACAGGCTTAAAATCCAGCCCAACGTCGGCAGCCGGTGCGCTTTGGGTTAGTCTGCCGACAGAACAGTAATCAACGCCTGATGCTGCCTTGGCGGCAATGGTCTGAAGATTGATGCCCCCGCTTGCCTCGGTTGCGGCGCGGCCTGCGACCATGTCCACCGCTTCGCGCAACGTTTCTGGCGACATATTATCGAGCAACAGGTGATGTGCGCCCGCTTCCAGCGCCGGTTCGATCTGGTCCAGCCTATCCACTTCGCAAATGATCGGTTTGACGCCTGCATCCCTTGCGCGCCGCACGGCCTCACCCACGCTGCCTGCAACGGCAACGTGGTTGTCCTTTATCATCGCCGCATCCCACAATCCCATGCGGTGGTTGCGCGCGCCGCCCATCCTCGTTGCGTATTTCTCCAGCACGCGCAGGCCCGGGATGGTCTTGCGGGTATCGAGCAGCGTGCAGCTATCCGATCCCTTGCGCATGGCGATCACATAGTCTTGCGTCATCGTAGCAATGCCGGATAGATGCTGGACGATGTTCAAAGCGCTGCGTTCTGCGGTGAGGAGCGCGCGCGCATTGCCTTCCATGCGCATCACATCCGCACCCGCTGCTACGGCGTCACCATCCGCGACGAGCATTTCGATCTCCACCTGCGGATCAAGATGCCGAAAGAATGCCTCAGCCAGGGGCAGTCCGGCGATCACCACCGCATCGCGGCTGTCCATAACGCCAGAAAATCGCGCCTCTGCCGGAATAACGCTGTCGGAGGTGACATCGCGCCCACCACCTTCAAGGCCAATGCCCAAGTCTTCAGCGAGGGTGTCGCGGATAAAGCGGTCGATATCAAAGCCGGGGAGTGTAAAGGTCATGAAAGCGGGTTTGGAGGAGTCGTTTGTTTTGCGCAAGCGCATCCGCGCTCGCGTCCTCGCTAGACGCCTTTCGCTTCGCAACAGGCCCGCTGCGGTCGGCCAGTCGGCCTCTGACTGCCGTGGCCAAGAACCGGAGAAACCTTGAGACGTTTAGCTGGTGCACGGGCCGCGCCAGCGGGCCGCGAGGCCACGCGGCCGAGCCCCAGGTGCCCCGTAGCGAAGCGGAGGGAACAGCACCGAGGAGTTCGCCCGGATGGGCGAACACAAACATCAATGCACGAAACGCGCCACCACATCGCGGTAGCTGCGCGAAACCTTCACCTCAGCGCCTGAATCGAGCACCAAGAAGCACTCGCCATTGGTGTGCGGCTTCACCTGGCGCACTTGGTCAAGATTGACGATCCAGCTGCGGTGAACACGCTGAAAAATGCGCGGGTCCAGACGGCGTTCCAAATCCTTCATAGTCTCGCGCAGGATCAGCGAATTTTCTGCGGTGTAGATGCACATATAATCGCCGGCGGCCTCGATCCGCTCGATGGAATCGACCTCCACTCGGAATATCTGGCCGCGATCTTTCACATTGATGAGCTTTTCAAAGCGTTCTGCGGCCTCGCCGGTGTCATCGCTAAACTCAATGGCGCGATCTGGTGCGACTTCTGCCAGGACGCCCAGCAATTGTTCGGCATCATCGGTTGATTTCTTTTCGGCTAGACGCTGGCGCACCCGTTCAATTGTATCGGCAAGCTTATCTTCATCGACCGGCTTCATCAGGTAATTGACGGCGTTTGCCTCAAACGCGCGAATGGCGTGTTCTTCATATGCGGTGACGAACACGAACAGCGGCGGTTCGATTTCCATGACGCCTTTCACAACGGAAAACCCGTCAAAGCCTGGCATTTGGATGTCGAGAAAAACGAGATCGGGCTTTTCCGTCTTGATCTTACGAATGGCTTCGCGGCCATTGGCGCAGGTGTCGATGATCTCGACATCTTCAAACGCTTCAAGGCGCAGCTGGAGCCCCTGAATTGCGAGTTTTTCATCGTCGACTAGGATTGTTCTGATGGTCATTGTGTTTGTCCAATCGGGCGGGGGGAAGGGATTAGGTTGCCATTGTTTCCGCGATCAGTTGTCGCGGGTTCTTGGGCGGCGGGGGAAGGGGGCGTCGATGCGTCAGCCGCGCTGACTTCGAACACATCTTCCACTGGAATAGGTTCTGGTTCACGCGCAGGCTGATGGGGGATTTCAATAGTCACAGTGAAACCGCCACCCGGCTTGGATGTCGTTTCAAATACATGGTCTTCGCCGTAAGCTTGGATTAGGCGGTTTTGGATATTCGCCAGGCCCACCCCAGTGGATCTGGTGGTGTCTCGTCCATCCGTCTGTGCTGGCAAATCCAGCAGGTTGTGCTGCAACGGGCCATCGATGCCGGGGCCTGTATCGGACACTTTCATCCGCAATCGGCCTCCGACCACCGATGCCGACAGGGAGATTTTTGCGCCTTCTTCTTGCGGGCTGACAGCGTATTTAATCGCGTTTTCAACCAAGGGTTGCAGCAGCATTGAGGGCAAACAGGCATCAAGCGCGTCCTCTTCAATTTCAAAACCCGTTCGCAGTCGCTCTTCAAACCGCATGCGTTCGATATCGAGATAAAGCTGAAGGGTCTCAATCTCCTGCTCCAATGTCACCTGACTGCCGGGTTCGGTGATGAGCGTGTGCCGTAGAAAGCTGGAAAGGCGAGTGAGCATCGCATTGGCAGGCTCGGTCTGCTTGAGCAGAACAAGCGTGCTGATCGAATTCAGTGTGTTGAACAGGAAATGGGGATTGAGCTGGTATCGCAGCATAGCGAGCTGCGCGGCTGTCGCCTGTGCTTCAAGGCTTTGCAGACGTCCCTGCTGCCTTTCAACTGTCAGAAAGTAATTGATCGCAAAGTACAGGGCGCTCCATGCACCTAGCAGCGTTAAGGGGATATAGCTGATCCCGATGAATCGCTGTGCAAAGGTCGCCTCCCGGCTGATCCCGTAGTAAATCCCCTGCACCCATGCATCGAGCGAGGCGTGGATCACAACCGCACCGATCAGAACCAGCACAGTGCCTCCCCATGTGATGAAGGGCTGGCGCGCAATCAGCTGGCGATAGACGACGGAAAGGACGAGGCTGATAGAAAATCCGGTGATTGTGTTGACCAGAATGACGGCGAGCAAATCAAACGGCCGCTCATTCGCCAATGCCGCAGCAGATCTTAAGAGAAATGCGCCGCCCCATCCGGCAAACTGGAGGTACCAGAATGCGCGGTTCTTGCTTGCGAAAAACGGTGCTGGTTGGATTGGAAGCACGGCCATAGCCGAATTGTATAGCGCAATTTTCCAAGGTTAGGAGGGGTAAAGCGTATTCCGGGCGCTTGCGGGAAACCATTGGGCGCAAGTGAGAGAGCTGTTTGGGCCCATGGCTAACAAGTTGGCTTACGCAACTTTCCGTCTGCTTATTGCTCTTGATCGAGGCCTTGGTCCGGGTCGATCTCGCGGCGGAAATGGACAGACCAATCCGCGTTTCCGGTTGCCTTCATGAGCTCGGCAATCTGAGGCAGTTCGGCTGCGATGAACTCGGCGCGCTCATCCCATCCATCATGCGTGCGGGACCTGAATAGGCCGCCATCGTGCTTTGGGCCCCAGGTTTCCATGAAAGTCACCGCTGATTGTGGATCATAGCCGGCATTGGCCATAAGCCATGGCATTAAACGATCTGCCTCTCGCTCTGTCAGGCGAATATGGCGGCGCTTGCGCTTGTTGCGATCGAGCCATGCCCGGTGGCCAAGCAGATTGTGCGCCAATTCATGTGCAACAGCGCCTGCGAAAATCTCTTCTGAGTAGGAAAAGCCGACAAATTTCTCTCCCACCACAACGCGCTTACCCTCGGCGACAGCTTTTGAATTGCGGCTTGCGAGTTCAAACCGCGTGGCGCAGGCCGGTTTCGCTTGAACGGTGGTGGTCTCTCCATCGGCAAAGCGGACTGAGATTGCGCCTGTCTTCGCAAGCGCTTCATCAACAAAATCATGCGCCCGCGTCAGGCGCTGCCAAGCCATACGCTTTTCGGTTTCCCAAGCGTTGGGATCTTGCGCGCCCAGCCGCGAAATCTCGCGATTGGTGCGGAAATAGCCTGAAAGGGCAGATGGCGATCCGCGCGCGGCGGTTTGCACGGCAAAATCGCCCTTAAGGCCAAAAGCAGCCCGCGCGACCTCTGGATCGCCATAGCTCGCAAGATCTTGCAATTGAAGGCCAATAGACGGGATCACATTGTCGCAAAACGCAGCATTGCCGTGCGCGATCTTCCACCCGACGTTTTGCAAAAGCTGATCTTTCGCCTGAAATGCGGCGATGGCGTTGATTTCTGGATCGGTTTCAATCGCGCTGGTGGTGTCTGCTCCAAAAGAAGCAGCCGCGAATAGGGATATTGCGCAAAGCTTTACCTGCGCCATTAGCTTTCGGTCGAGGCAGGTTGCTCGTCGAGCGCCTCTTTCAGTTTTTCATACCCAACCGCACCATTCAGCGGTGTGCCCGTTGCGATCCAGGCGGGTGTACCGTCAAAACCAAGCGTTTGAGCAAAGCTGAAATTCTTGGCCAATTCCACGCTAACGGCTTCTGAAGCCATATCGGTTTGAGCTTTCGCCAGATCCAGGCCTGCAGCCTTGGCAGCGGCATCAAGACTTTCCGGCGTCACAGGAGAGCGTTCAAACATGGCAAGATGAAACGCTTTGAATTTGCCCTGCATCCCGGCGGCGAGTGCCATGCGTGCAGCTGCCTCGCTGCCTTCAAACAGCGGCATTTCGCGCAAAACGACTTTGAGATCAGGGTCCTCGCTTACCAAACGATCCACATCCGAAAGGCTCGCTTCGCAATAGCCGCAGTTGTAATCGGTGAATTTAACAAGCGTCTTTGAACCATTTGGGTTGCCAAGCACAGCACCGCTAAAGGGTGTGTAAACATCCTCGCCCAGATCGGCGAGCCGCTTTTGCGCCTCTTGCACCTGATAGGCTTCGGCCATTTGCGGAAGCAGATCGGGATTTTTGAGCAGGTATTGCTGCGTGCGCGCATCAGCTAGACCCGCATAAGACCACGTGGCTGCTCCCAAAAACCCGAAAATAAGCGCCATCAGCGCGGTTAAAAGCGTATTGCGTAATGCTTCGGGCATGGGTTCAACCTGAGTTATGAAGAGGTGGTTGTAACTGTCTGGTGCTTAGCGTTTAGCGCCGATCGCGAATGCGTTCCAGTTCAGCGCGGGCTTGCAGGGAAATATCCTGTGCGCGAATCCAATCGGGTGTCCCTCGCGGTAGGCCAGCTTCGGCCGCTTGTGCGCTTCGCAGCGCTTGCGGATATTGCCGCGCCATCACTTGCTGTTCCGCACTGGCCAGCTTTGCCCGAGGAATATCGCCGCGTTCCGCATAAACAACGCCCAGCTGATACCAAGCAAACGGATTGAACCGATCGCGCGCTACAGCTGCGCGCAATACACGCTCTGCTTCTGGATAGTTTGCCGTGTCTTCTGTCGCGATCAAAGCATGGCCAAACATTGATGCGATGAGAGGCTGATTGAGCGTTAATTCAGTCGCGCGGCGAAGCGGGACAAGCGCATCTTTCGGACGCCCAGATTCGAGCAAAACCTGCCCCTGCAATTCAAGAAAATAGGGGTTCTCTGCCTCCATATCTAGCAGCGCCTGCGCTTCGGAGAGAGCTTTTTCAACTTGCGCGTCCTTGTGATAAGCATAAGCGCGCGCATAGCGGGCAGCCGCGCTTTTATCACTTTCGGGATAAAGATTAAGCGTCTGCCATGGCTCGGCCAGGTAGCCATAAAGCTTGGCTTGAACGCGCATAAACCGTTCTTGCAGAGCCGGATCAGGTTCAACATCCCAGGCGGGATCTTCTTCCAAAAGCCCGCGCAATGTGGCGATGCGATCACCGGAAAGTGGGTGTGTACGAGTGTAGGCAGCTTCATCAGCCTGGCTGTAACCGCGGCGGATTTCCTGATTGCGCAGCTTTTCAAAGAAGCTGATCATGCCTTTGCCGGTGATGCCAGCGCCAGACAAATACCGCGCACCAGCAAGATCTGTTGCGGCCTCCTGGTTGCGGTTAAAAGCTAGGAAACTTCCAAGCGCGGCCTGCTGGCCTGCCATAATCGCGCCCAACGCCGCATCGCCTGCACCTGCCAGTGCTGCGCCTACGCCCAGCAGCAGCGAAAGGATCGTAATGCCATTTGCCTGGCGGGTGCGCTCATTAAAGCGAACAACGTGGCCTGCGGTGACATGCCCAATCTCGTGTGCGATCACGCCTTGCACTTCATTGGCAGTGTCGGCTGCGTTGATCAGCCCAGCATGGACATAAACGACTTGGCCGCCTGCAACGAATGCGTTGATCGACGGGTCATTGATCATCACCAGGTCAAGATTGCCGGGCTCAAGCTCTGACGCTTCGACCAAAGGCGCGCTCATGTCGATCAGCAATTGTTCGGTTTCCGCATCGCGCAGCACGCTTTGCGCCATGGCGGGCGTGATTGTGCCAAGCGAACACGCAAGCAGCGCGAGGCAATAGGCTGCCATCCGATAGGCGCGCAGCGTCAACTCAAATGAGGGTTTTGCAAAGGGGGGCATAGTGCGACAGCGTAACGGATACTCGCCTGAACGGGAACTGAAACCGCACCGGAACAGCACATTAAATCATGTGCGCGGCTCTACCCGGCGCAATTTATCCCACCAGCTTCTTCGCAGCCCGTTCAATCAGCGGCACGTCATTGTCAATTTCGCCGACCACGCTCAGCCCGCCATCACCATCACGGCGAACCATCACGAGAGCAAATTCAGGGCCATTGGCTGACAAGTCTTCAAGCGCCAGTTCCTCCAGCTCTCGCAATTTCTTGGCGAGGGCAGAACGCACGGTGTCTTTTGATCGGACAGGTTTGCCTGCTTCTTCGCGGCGGAGACGGCGTTCGGCCTGGACTACGCCTTTTAGACCCCCATCGGCTTTCCCTAAGAATTCTGTGAGTGATCCCTCTGAAAGCTCAAGGCGATGCGCGTGGCTCAAAACAGCGGCATATTCCGTCAACCTGGTCTTGTCGTATTCGCTGCCAAAGACCAGCTTCACAATTGGCGTCATTGGTGCGCGTTCCTGCACCGTGAGGCCGCTTTGTGCGATCAGCTCTTCATATCCCGCAGGCTCTTTTTGAGCGGCAAGTGAGAAATCATAGGCGCGGCTGACCGCGGCATACAGCGCCTGACGGCTGCGATCTTCTGTCGTGGCTGCGCTTTGAGCCAGCTCGCGAGCTTGCGCAAGATGGTCATGAAGAGTTGAGTTCTCAGAAGGCGTGGTGGTCGCTTCAACTTCATCGCTGTCTTCATCAAGACCGGCGATGTTATCATTTTCCAAATGCTCTTCATCCGTGTGAATATCGGCAGATTTGAGCTCCAATGTATCGCTCAGATCAAGCGCGTTTTCTTCTTCGAGCTCGTCAACGAGCTCTTCGTCGAGTTCTTCGGTCAGCTCAAACTCAGCAGGCTCAAGGCTCTCTTCATGAGGCGCTTCATAGCCTTGAGGCACTTTCATCTCGACTTCAGCATCAAGATCAATTGCCTTTTTCTCAGGTGTTTCGAGATAGTCGGCAAGCGACGCAAAATGATAGGCCGCTTCGTCCTCTCCATTTTCAAACTCTTCCTCCTCGGGATCTTCGAGGCGATATTGGTCAAAATCAGGAAGGTCGAAATCTTCCTCAATCTCATGAGTGTAAGCGGCATCGCATCCGCGAATATCAAGAAGACTGGCAGTGGTGTCGCTTTCGCCGGAGGTGTCACCTTCATCGGCATACGCTGCGTGTGCGAGATCATCGTCTTGAACCTGTGCGAGTTCCAGCTCGAACACGTCTTCATCATCAGCAGCTTCCTCACCGTCGCTCGGTGAGAGACCCGACAATTCATCGAAATCGTCAAGCGAAGAGGATGCCCAGTCGGTCACCGGATCAGAAGGATGCTTGTGCGCTTCGTCTTCTTCAACGGGTTCAGCTTCTAAAGCTTGATCAATTTCGAGCAGTAGCTCGTCAGCGGTCGCTTGATCCGCCATTTCTTTCCAGTTGATCACGCCATAAATGAAATCGATCGTTTCATCATTGCTCGAATAAGGCAACAAAATGCCGCGATACAGGATAGCGGCCCCATCGCGATTAACGAATTCCGCCTCAAATCCGATTGGCGCCTCATTGGCGAGGATTTGCATGTAATGGTCTGTGATCCGGCTCAGCAGTGAACGCGCAGGGACATCCGAAAGCTTTGAAATTTCGCCTTGCGCACCGCATTCCTCGCCCAGCTTGTCACCCAAATATTGAACCGCCGGGTCTTCAATGCCGACTGAAAAGTCGAGCAAGACCGAGTTCGGGCCGAAATCGGGAATGTCTTGGGGCTTCAAGTCTTCGATCGAAGGGAAATTGCGTTCCCCCAACAGGCCCGCCCAATGGTTGTAGGCGCGCACCTGCATGCGCCGCTCGTCCTGGCCAATACCCGGAGGCGGCCCGTCACGCGCAGTGCTTGCCTCCGAGTTTTCGAACTCTTCGACAGGATCTGTGTTCTCACTGGTACCGAAAGTGCCGCGCACGTCGTCCATGGCCCGCATTCGCCCCTTATAAAACAGTTTCGAAAACCGTATTGAAGGGGCGTGGTAAACATCCCGTTAAGCGCGGCAGAAAAGTGAGTGGATCCGCATAAGAGAAGCCTGAATCAAATCGAATGCAAGAAGTGACTGCCCGCGTCTTAACGAACGAAGAATGCTAACCTAAAGAAAATATCGCATCTTGATGGTCAGCTTTTTGGGTGTGTTGCCCAGTTCAAAAACGGCGTCTTTGAATTTGGGCGGTGCCATGCGCACGGGCGCATCGCGTGAAAAGCCGTAGCCTTCTTTTGGCATCATGCCGAGCGCGCGATCTGCTTTGCCATTGTCATTTTCATCATGCAGCAATGCAATCGCATAATCACCCGGTACCACGTCCTTGAACCGGATTGTGACCGTCTTTCCAGCAGGCACCACAGTGCGATGCGATGCAGGGTCTTTGCGGCATTTGGGGAAAATCTTTTCTTTTGTTGTCATGCATGCGCGCACCACTCCCTTGCTTGAACGCAAATCGGTGATGGTGATCTCCACCTCATTGGCGGCCGCCGGACTGATGAGGGCCGCGCTGGCTCCGATGCAGGCGACAAAGGCGGTTGAGTATTTCACGATGGGCCCGACGCTGCTTGGGGCTCTGGAGCTTGCATCATCCGCTTTGAAAGGCCGCGATCGGTCCTGCAAACGCGATCCCAAAAGCGAAGATACAGGCCAAAATTGCATCGATAATCCTCGTGGTGCTTTTCGTGATGGCTCGCCGTTATCAGCCAGTTCCCCAATGGGGAATGAACAAGCCAACGTGGAAATGCCTCCCACCCCATATGATTGGTAACCCCCATGATTGTCGCAATGGTCAGCACGACACCAACCATAGCGAGATGAATGGGCACGATGAACACAAGCAGTGGCACCACAATCGCCCCGGTGACCGCCTCTATTGGGTGAAAGCTCATCGCTGTCCATGCGGTTGGTGGACGGCTATCGTGATGAACGGCATGCGCAATTTTGAACAGACTTTTGTGATGCATTGCGCGGTGGGACCAATAGAACCAGCTATCCTGCACAAACAGATATATCGCAATCGAAACAGGCATATACCACAGCGGAAAGGCAGACGGATCGGTGTAAAGCTGAGTCCAACCATGATGATTCCAACCCCAAAAGACGATCCCGGCAGGGGTTCCATAAATCAGCGCTGCGATCATCGACCATCGGATTTCGCGCCGGATCTGAACGGTTTTGCCTGCATAGAGCCCAGGCCGCATTCGGGCCGTCGCCCAAGCAAACAGCCCTGATGCGAGGAAATAGCGCACAGCTACAATTGCTGACACGGCAAGGCTGACGATCAACAGTGCCAGCGGAACAGGGGTGTCAGGGCTCAGCATTGCATGCGGTATGGCGCAGTTTGCGGTCCGGGAACAGGTTTTTTGCGCAAGGTCCGGATCAACACGCCTCCAGATCATTCATTCAGCCTGGTCGACTTGGTCTTTACGCACCTACCCCTCGCTATCAAGCGCTCCGCATTCAGGATCGCGCAGCAGAGTGTGCCTGCGCAATGCAGCACGGGCCAAACGCTCCACTTGCGCTTTACGCCGCGCAGGGGCGAGCGGGCTTAGGCTTGCATGGCGGATAATCTCGCCATCATAGCCATCTGCAACAATCACGCCGCAAGTCTCAGGTTGATAGGCTTCACTGGAAAGCGGGCTGCGATCCAGCTCTGGCGGAACGCCCCAGAAAAAGCGGTCACAAAAATCGAGATAGTCAGGCCACTTGGTATCGCCCAACAAATCGCCGCGTGCGACCTTAATCTCGACAATAACGATCAGCCCTTTGGCATCGATCCCCATCAAATCTGCGCGGCGGCCATTCTTGAGCGGCATTTCCGGCAAGCACCAAATGCCGTTGCGCGCAAAAAGCCGAGATATGCCGCGTGCCACATCTGCAGAAACTGGGGGCAATACCGAGTCTTCGGCTAAGGTTCGATCGCTAGAGGAAAGTAGTCCTGACGCCATGCCTCATGTTGGAACATTGTGTGAACACGGTCAAGCCAATTGTTCCGGTCTGGAGCTAAATATGAAAGCATAATGCCCTTATTGTGCACCGCTCTGCCGGACAAGGTCGACGACGGATGCGCGCGCTGCATGGAATTCGCGCCACAGCGCCAAAGCGGGTGCGTTGGCGTCCTGACCGCGTGCCAAAATAGTGCGCAGGGCAACCATGCCAGGTTGCATCATTGCATCGATATCTTCGAGGGCTTGCCAGGCGAGCTCGCGCTGCCACTCATCGGCTTCGCCCAACATTGCAGGGACTTTCGCAAGATCACCATCATTCTGCTCAGGCGCGAGATGCGCTAAGCTCGCCAATTGAGCGGCCTGCGCATGCATATCTTCCCAGCGCTCCGCCAGTGATCCGTTCGGTTGAGAGGCGACATCGCGCATCGCGCGGGTTTGTTCAGGTGGAAATGCAGACATGGGTGGTCGTTACCGCGTGCACACTTGCCGAAGGGTTAAAGCTCTACACGAGTTAACATGGTGCGATTATACATTGGCAATGGCGCAAAGGTCTTGCTAAGCGACGCGCCCGGCGCCCAATACGTGCCGGGCGGCAATGGCTCAAAAGCCCTACCCGTTCCGCACCCGTAGCTCAGCTGGATAGAGCGCTGCCCTCCGAAGGCAGAGGCCAGAGGTTCGAATCCTCTCGGGTGCGCCATTTCTTTTTGACCATTCCTAAATCCTCTTAAGGCCCTGAAAGGCATAGAGATTTTGGGTGTTCGAAGTCCTTCGGAGCGGCTGTATTTCAGCTTGTCCCCGAAGGTCAATTTCAGCACATTTCGACGATCTTCGAATGTACCATTTTCCCATATATTATAAGGGTTTGCGAGAAACGTGAGGGCGTGTTCGAACATTTCTTCGAAGCCCCTCGCTGGTTCGCCCAATTTCTCGATCTTCTCCGACAGCAGGAGCTTTTCGGATTCGAGTGCTGTGATCCGCTTCTCAATCTGCTCCGAGACAATCGGATTGTCTGTATCGAGCATCTTGTCCACGAGACGCGTCATATTGCTGTCCAGACGGCTCAAATCGGATTTAAGGCGAGCTTGCCTCTCTTGATTCGAGCTGCCCAAATGAGCCCACAAATCACGGAACATCTTGCTCGCTACGCTGAACAGGTTGCGGGTTGGCTGTAGCTGCGCGAGTAGCTCTTCGACTTCTTGCTCAAGTGCATCGCGCCCAATCGACTTTCGATAGCTTTCGCACTCCTTGTTGAAGCATAGATAGTATGGATAGCGCTTGTTCTTGCCCTTGCTCCAGCAGGCAGTGAGCGGCTTGTCACAGTCCGCACAATCGACTGCACCGCGCAGGATAAAGTCCTCGTGGATGTCAGCACGATTCTGCACCCGGCCACCTTCAGCAAGGCGCTCCTGTATCTTCTGGTAGGTCTCCCATGAGATCAGTCCTTCGTGCTGGCCCTTGCGCAATGAGACGCCCCAAGCAGGGGCTTCGATCATCCCTGCATAGACAGGCTGTGTCAGGAGATCGTTGGCGCGCTGATGCGTGACCTCACCTTTGCCGTTCTTTGGAAACTCAGGCTGAGCTTCAAGGAATTGCCGCACTTCGCCTTGGGAGCCGAAGCGACCTGCGGCTAGACCTTCGAGCGCCTCTTGAACGATGGTCGCCATCGGCTCGTCACGCACGAGCTCTTTGCCGTGACCTTTGATGTATTTGTAACCAAGCGGCGGGCGTGCATTGACGTAGTAGCCATTCATCAGCCGCGCCTTCATGCGATTGATGGTTTGCTCGCGGTTCTTCTGCGCAAAATGTTGTGCAGAGCTTGCGAGCACATTCTCAAGAAACTGTGAGTCTGAATCGTCGCCAAAGACAACCGATGGGCTTTCCAGAATGCCTCCAGCGCGTGCCAATGCTTCTCGAAGGGCGAGGTGGGGCTTCAGCCCGCGTGCAAAGCGCGAGATATCATCGATGAGCACGACATGGGTGCCGCCTTTGGTTTGCTTAAGGAAGGACAGCATCGCATCCATGCCCGGACGGCGGGCGTTCTGACCCGTCATATCGTCCGTGAACATGGCGACCACCTCATAGCCGCGTGACTGCGCATAAGCGCGGCAGCGTGTCGCTTGGGACTCGATCCCGCCGCCTTCCTTGACCTGTTTGCGTGAGGAAACGCGTGCGTAAATCACCGCAGATTTCGCTGGCTCTTTACGCATTATCGACCCCTGGGCCGTCGTTCTTTTTGTCATGCTCGCATTCTATCACAGGGTCATTCCCCCGCGCAGAGAATTCGAAAGTTTCCAGCAATCTATTCACAGGCTCCATGCCGTATCCCATCAGCACAAAGCTCTTCATCATATCGAACAGGATACCGAGCAACTCAAGCTGTTGAGCCTCGGTCAGGCCATCCGCATCATCAAGATCGTGAATATAGTCGGCAGGAAGCGGCTCTCGATCCGCCGAAATGTCAAAGCCATCTCGCTCCATGGGTGCGCACTCCTTTGTTTGCTTTCCAGAACAAGCGGGCTGGCCAAGGCCAACTCGCCACAATCATTCAGGTACCGCAAACAGCAGTGCAATTTTGAGGAAATGACTGAGAAGCGCATGCCCAACATGCGTGCTTCACTGACAGCTTCTTAGCAAATGGCCGACTTCATTTGTTCGGCTCGTTTTGCTCCCTCACATTCAGCACAAAGCTGAAATCTTGCGAACTGTATTATTCCAGTAAACCACTACAGGGGTTAACAAAACCCTAACTGCATACGGTGGTATGCAGTCCGGCGAGCCGCTTACTTGAGGTCGAGAGCGCATCGGATCGTAGCAATTTGCGATTGCAACGAAGCGCGCTCCTGTTCGTCTGAAGTTGCGTGGAGCTTGCCTTGATAGCTGGCGAGCAGTGTTTGAAGCCCTGACTTTGGAAGCTTCGCTAATGAAGCTGTGTTGAAGTGATTGAGCATGTCGTCCTCCTTCGGGTTCGAGGCCACTACAGATGCGGCCTTTCCCGTGACTTCACCGAGGGCGAGGCACAAGCATCACCGCCCTGCGGTCGCAATTTGAGTGAAGAACCCTGCGGGTTGAGGCGAGTGACTCAGCACTCGTAGAGCTCCTGGAAATGTCGCATGTGTTAGGGGTGCTTGAAATTCAGAATTCTGAGGCATCTGAGTTGTTTGCCGCCTATTTCAGCCTCACAAACTTGCTGCTCCACCGGAGACGACAAAAAACCTGTTCAACCTTTGCTGCGATCATTAAAGCGGACAAGTAACGTCCTTAGAAGAACTTGAGCACTATGGCCAAAGCATCTCGCAAAAACCGACCTGACGCCGAGCAAATCGACGAGGCCGAGCGCCAGATTGTCGAGTATTCACGGACGGTCAAATTCACCGTCACAGAGTACTCATTTGAGTTCATTGTCGAGAAGCTGAATACCGACAGATATTATGTGCCACCGTACCAGCGAGAGCTGGTTTGGAATAACGCCAAGCAATCGAAGTTCATCGAATCCGTGTTCATGGGGCTCCCGATCCCGTTCGTTTTCTTTTGGCAGGACAAAGACGGACGAATGGAGATTGTGGATGGCTCGCAGCGACTTCGCACAATTCGCGATTTTATGGCAGACAAAGTCAAACTACGCGGACTTGAGACCATTCCCGCAACCAACGGATTCCGGTTCTCCGACTTCTCTGAATCAAGGCGGCTGAAGTTTGCCGAGACTCCGATCCGCGTCATCATTTTAGATAACACGACCGACGCCGTGACGCGAACGGAGATGTTTGCACGCATCAACACCGGCGGGACGACCGCCAATGATGCAGAGGTTCGCCGAGGTAGCCTTCCTGGTCCATTCATGGACCTTGTGATTGAACTTGCTGAGCACCCAGCTTTCGTTGAGCTAACCCCGATCAGCAAGCAACTCGTTAGCAAGCGAGAGCGCGAAGAGCTGGTGACGAGATTTTTCGCCTATTTGAACAAGTTCGATCCCACGGGGAATGCAGGGGAAGGCGACATACCTGGCTACTCTGAACAGCCACGGCGCTTCTATTTCGCATTCGTTCAGGAGACAAACCAAGAAGCCGCTCTTCAAATCGAACAAGGCGGACAATCAACAGTCTTGGACGCCATGAGGACAGAGTTTGAGGCCACCTTGGAATTCGTTCGAACAGTGTCACCAAATGGGTTCACAAAATCTATCACTGGGAACCAAGTTCCGCGCGTTCGTTTCGAATCTATCGCGGTCGGATCAGCACTTGCCCTGCGGGCAGACCCGACAATTACCGATCGCGTGACTGATATTACACCGCTTCTGGAATCGGAAGATTTTTCGAATGCCACCAAGTCTGATGCTGCGAACGTCAGAAGCAAATTGCTGAACCGCATACGCCTGACGCGTAACTGGCTGATTGACCAATGAAAGACGTACTTGAGTATCTTGACGAGCGAGAACTCGAGTTCGGTCGCCACCTGCAGATCGCGCAGATGTTGGAGGGCCGTGTCAATAAATCGGTGGAGGACGACGGTACCTTGGTTGAGATCCGCCACGTTAACACCGTAAAATCTGGTTTGATTATTCATCTTTACAACATCGTTGAAGCGGTGACCACGCGAACGATGAAGGTGGTTGGACAGACAGTGGTGACGGAGAAGCCGAAAGACTGGACGGAAGCGGTTCTTACAGAATGGGTGCGTGCGGAGATATGGAACGGCTACGAGCCGCTCGGGGAGGGTGCGATGAAGAAGCTTTCCAAGGCGGGAAGTGTGCTGGCATCCGGCGCAAATCCGGAAGCCTTCACCGTCAAGGGAACTCCCGGTAGCTGGGACGATGACTCTATTCAGAAGGTCGCGCAGCGTCTCGGGTGTCCATTGACGGTCCCTGATGATGCGAAGCGCGCAGCACTTGAGCCAGTCTACTTGAATCAGATGTCAGCGATGAGATTTCTTGCAAGCCGTAGAAACGCCATCGCACACGGCGCGACAACATTTGAGGACGGCGCAAGAGATCAAACGCTTGGCGACATCGCCAATCTTGCGGAACGTGTCTTTCCCTATTTGAAGTCAGTGACTGAGTCGTACCAATCTTTCCTTGAATCCAGGAGCTTTCTTGCAAATACTGGCGTCGCAGCATGAGGGATACCGCTCAAATTGTGGCAGTTGACTTGTTTTGCGGTGTGGGCGGACTGACTGCGGGTTTGGTAAAGGCTGGCGTCGAGGTTGCGCTTGGTGTGGACCTTGACCCAGCCTGCAAGTTTCCGCTTGAAACTAATAACTCGGCCAAGTTCTTGGAAGCCGATGTGGATCAACTTTCGCCCAAGAAAATCACTGATGCCTTCAAAGACGCTCAAGTCACTCTTCTAGCGGGCTGCGCGCCCTGTCAGCCGTTTTCGTCTTACTCGCAGGCTGCCAAGCGATTGGAGCCTCATCAGGACTGGGAGCTTCTCAAATCCTTCGCGAGATTGGTTTTGAACACTCGTCCCACTTTGGTCACAATGGAGAATGTGCCCCCTCTTGCGAGACAACAGATCTTTAAGGATTTTGTCCGTGATCTTGAGGCTGCCGACTATAGCGTAGACTTCAAGGTTATTGACGGGCGGAATATTGGCCTTCCGCAAAGACGTCAGCGTCTGGTGCTTGTCGCATCCCAATTTGGCCCCATTTCTATTCCAGAAGCGGAGGAGCAGGAATCAACAGTCCGGGATGCTATTGGCTCACTGCCAAAGATCGCCGCCGGTGAAGCTCATCCAGATGACCCTCTTCACGCCTCGGCTTCGCTCAGTCCGTTGAATCTGGCTCGAATTCAACATTCGAAGCCCGGAGGCACTTGGCGGGATTGGCCTTCCGATTTGGTCTCACCCTGCCATGCTCGCAAGTCTGGCAAGACTTACCCTTCGGTTTATGGCCGGATGGAATGGGATCGCCCAGCACCAACGATGACAACTCAATGTTACGGGTTTGGAAATGGTCGTTTTGGGCATCCTGAGCAAGATCGAGCGATCAGTATCCGTGAGGCCGCCATGATCCAGGGCTTCCCTGAAGACTATGAATTTCTGCCCACCGGCTCTCAGATGAACTTCAATATGCTCGGAAGAATGATTGGGAACGCCGTTCCAGTAAAGCTAGGCGAGTTCATCGGCGAAACCTTGGTGTCTCACGTAGAGAGACTTCAGGAGCGCACGCGCTGATTTCGCGATGGCTTGTTGATGGACCAATTCACTGACTAACGGCCCAAAGCGCTGATTTAGAGCAATTTGTAGTCGCATGCCGTTGGCTGTAGGCCCGCGCTCTATGCGCAAGCTTGCGCAACGAGCCGGTGGTCTCGGCCCATTCGGGTGACGATCGCTAACGGTTTTCTCTAAGGGGCTTTGCCCCTCGCGCGGGGCAAGGCATCCAAACGTATCCAAGGCTCACGCCCCGGACCCTCGTTGGGAGCCTCCTTGCCCTGGCTACCCCCATCCTCGCCGGAGGGCAGAGGTTCATAACGCAACCGCATTCCAAGTTAAGATTGAGCCCGAAGTGGAGTTAGAACGTCTGTATCGGAGCTTGCTAGGCTGACTCTGCTGGACGAAGTTTTCTATCCAGTGACCATTCAAACAGGGAACTGTGATCTATTTTCCACGAAGCGATTGCTTGTGCCCACTCAGTTGTCCATACTTTGCTTGAACTGAAATTAGGGGGCGACATGACTTTGCGCGGCGTTACTGCAATTTTTATTTCGGCTTTGTGCTTATCATCATGCAATTGGCCTGAGGGAAATCCAGATGCGTCGGGACCTCTCGCGGATGGTGTGCTTGATGCTGGCTACATACCTTACCCACCGAGTCTGATTGTGGACCCCAACTCAGGTGAGTTCTCGGGAATCTCCTACGATGTTCTGGAAGAAATCGCTGATAGGCTGGGCGTCGAGCTTGATCCAGATGAAGAGCTAGCTTGGGGCACAATGATCGAAAATCTAAATGCCGGCCGTTCAGAGATCGTCGCTACCGGAATATGGCCTACTCCAGAGAGGGATGCGCAGGCGGATTTTTCAAATCCCATCTTCTATTCACCTGTCTACGCTTACGTTCGGGCGGATGACAATCGGTTCGATGGCAATCTTCAGGTCGCGAACCAGCCGAACATAACGATCTCTATTCTAGACGGTGAGGTGGCCGAGAGCATAGCGAGGGAAGATTTTGCCCAAGCAAGCGAGCTTTCTCTGCCGCAAATCAGCCAAGTGAGTGAGCTCTTACTAAATGTCCAAAATGGTAAGGCAGACGTGACTTTTGTGGAGCCAGCAATTGCTCAAGAGTTCCTAGACGCTAACCCGGGCAGTATTAAACGTGTTGAGGGGATTGAACCCGTGCGCGCGTTTCCGACGACTTTTATGGTTCCAGATGGAGAGCAAGAATTTCTCGCTGAATTGAACCGAGTACTCGCCGAGATGCAGCAGGATGGAACCGTAAACAGAATCATTGATCGATACGAAGAGCATGATGGGTCGTTCATTCGAGTTTCTGATTTTGCGCCAACTTCTAACTGACTATTTCCCTGCACTCCTAGAGGGCGCGAGCAACACCCTGATCCTTGCATCGTGCAGCTGGGTGATCGGCGTGCTCGTCGGTGTTTTTCTTGGATTTGCGATCTCGGAACGAAAGGAGTGGATGACCTTCTTTGACGGTGCAGGCTTCGTAATATCGACAATTCCAGTCTTGGTCCTGCTGTTTTGGTTTCATTATCCGTTGCAGTTCATGGCTAATGTTGTTGTCGACCCGATGATCACATCAATCGCAATATTTTCGACCCTCAATGCAGTCTTTGTCGCGAACACGGTAGCCAAGACTTCTCGCGAGATTGCAAAAGACTACCGGGAGGCTGCCTTTGTTAACGGAATGAGCCACCGCGTAATGCGAAGGAAAGTTGAGATACCATTGGTTCTGCGCACTTCGAGCCCATCGATAATTAGCTATCAGGTCGTGGTTTTGCATATGACATTGTTCGCGAGTTTAATCTCCGCGAATGAGTTATTTAGAACAGCACAGCGAATAAACTCCATCGAGTATCAGCCCGTCGAAATCTACTCTCTCTTGGTAATCTTCTATGCCGCGATCTCGGCACCATTGTTAGTCGCAAGCCGCTACTTCCGAAGCTCGAACGACAGGTGGCAGCAATGAGCTTGGAACTCCGTAGCGTATGCAAGTCATACGATCAACATGTCGTCTTCAAAAATCTCGATTTGACCTTTGAACCGGCAACCATCTCACTGATCCGAGGGCCGAGCGGTTCAGGTAAGACCACATTGCTACGTGTTTCCTCCCTCCTTGATCCGGTGAATTCTGGTAGGATTTTCCTGGAGGGTCGCGAATTTGCACATGTCGATCTTTATCGAAGTTCTGCTTGGTCGATAAACCAGCCCTTTAGGTCTCGCGTAAGCATCGTCTTTCAGCAGCTTTTTATGTGGCCACATCTACGAATGGCGGATGCTCTTCAAGTAACCTGGCGCTCTTCACCAACCGACCTAACCCGAGTGGAGCTAATGCAGTTTCTCGGCCTAGCGGGGCTAGAGGACCGCTTTCCAAGAGAGCTTTCGCTCGGTCAGCTTCAAAGATTTGCCTTCCTTCGCTCTATCGGAACAGGGGCCTCATACTTCTTTATGGACGAAGTAACGTCCGCTCTTGATAAGTCATCGAAATCAAAAACACTTGAAGTCATCAAAGAGATGGTAAAGTGTGGCAAAGGGGTGATTTTTGTAACTCATGATCCAACAGTGTTTGGAGATTCGTACGACCAGTTGATTGAGTTTGGGCAATTGGGGGATCCGATAAGTGTCGAGGGCAACCGTCCGATTTGATCGTCGGCGACTAGGCCAGAAACATCCGCTCTGGTGGATGGTGAGCTTCGTTGCCGGTGCACTGATCGCGATCTTCATCGTGCCGATTGGATCTGATTGGGCCAAGACTGCTTGGAATAGTGACTGGATTTTTTACTGCATATCAGTCAGCCTCTTGTTCACTTCTTTAGTACTGCTTTGGCTTGGCATTGCCTATGGGAAGGACATCTTTGACCTTAGTCGAGAAATCAAGTTGGCCGACGAAAATCGCAATGAGCGTTTTGAGCGATTTGAGCATGTCGAGGAAGCAGTAGCCGACGGGACGCTTCGTTACGGCTTTGTGCCGTTCTTCCCAACTTGTGTACCCCAAAGCCATACAGTTCTCGGAGCTAAGGGCCCCGGCATGCAATTGCTCCAGAAAGTCTTCAAGGCCGATCTTCCCTCTCCAAGCCGCGAAAGGAATTGGACACAGGTTCTGGACGATCTCGAACGGAAAGATGGGCAGCATCGAATTGATATTTGTGCAACGCCTCTTTACGATTTCAAAGAGCGCCGCGCGAGAGTCGATTTCACTGCGCCAATCTTCTATGCTGATATTGGCTTGTTTACTTCGAAATCGAACAAGAGAGTCCCCGAGAAACTCCTTCAAAATGCTCGGAAAAGCACCTTCTTGGAAGTGAAGCAGGCGATCCAAGCTTCGGACAAGAAGCTCCGGCTCTCAGGTGTAAAAGATGAGCTGCAAGAGCGGATGTGCCTCCGGCATTTCGCCGGAAAGAGCATGAAGGGAAAGCCGGAATTGAGATTCCGTGAAGGTGACTTCAAGATCTCAGAGGCACTTGAATGCTTAAACGTCGATGCCGGTGATCCAAACTACTCTGATTTGTTGTTCTGCGAACGGGCTCAGGCAGCAGACAGTGGCCGGGATGATATCGTGAATCTTCTCAAGCCAGGCCAGCTCCTGTTCCCAGTCTGCTTTGCGGTGCGCAAGGGGGAAGACACACTAAGAAAATACATCAACATTCGGATGATGTCGATCGAAGGTACGGAGTTGCCGGACGATTTTGACCCGACGGCGGATCACGGTGACACAGATTCATTGTCGGGCATTATGCGCGTTCTGTTAGAGGCTGTTTCAACCGTTGAGCTTAGCATCGCCGATTTCAAAAAGTACTATAGGCGGCACTACATTCTGCCTACGAAGGGCGATGGTGAGCAGGCTAACGTTGTTGAAGGAAGGTTTGGGAGATAACCGCCAGCCCTGTTCGGATGCGGCCAGACAGATGAGGTGCCAAACGGCGCAGGCTCCGCAACCCGCGCCGTCTTGATGTAGACCTCCAGTATCATGGAGTAATTTCAGAATACCAACTTATGGTTAACGGATCGTAAAGGCTTCTATCGCCCATTCACTGCGCGGTAGATGGTGCGTTCACTCACACCGTTCTGCGCTGCGATCAGTCGCATATCAACACCTCGTGAACGAGACCGCCGCGCCTCTCTCACTTGAGCCCCTGAAAGACGAGCAGGGCGACCCAGCCGGGTCCCGCGCTGGCGCGCAGCCTCAAGGCCAGCCTTCGTGCGCTCTGAGATCAGTGAGCGCTCCAGTTCGGCAAAAGCATTGCGGATCTGAAAGAAGCATCGCCCCATCGGCGTTGTCGTGTCGATGCCCTCTGTCAGCACCAGAAAATCGATACCTTCGCGATCAAACTTCTCCAGCAGATCGAGCGCATGGCGCAACGAGCGGAATGCCCGATCCATCTTCCACAGGACAAGCGTGTCACCAGCTTTCAGATTCTCGCACGCCTGCTCAAAACCAGGCCGGGATTTGGTGATGGCCGAAATTCCATCATCGCTAAAGATCTGATCGCACTCGGCTTTGCGAAGTGCGTCCAGTTGCAGCGCTAGAGACTGATCAGAGGTTGAGACCCGCGCATATCCAATTTTTGCCATTTCATTGTCGCGCAGGTTGTCTGGTTACTTGGCCCAAAAAGGGCGTGAAGAGTTCCTCAGTTGGCCGAATTCTCTGTCAAAACGGACCGTTTTTGTCACGGTCAATATCGCGGCCTTGTTGTCTTCAAATCAGGCAGGTCGTTCCTGCACTGCGCAAAGCGCATATTACTGGATTTATTACAGAAATTCAACAAATTTCGATCTGCGTCGTGCGCTTCGCCTTCCAGCCTTGACAAAAACGGTCCTTATTGTCGGAGACGAAAGGACGGATGCAATGGCATCATTGGCAAGGAATATTTTTGGAGCCGTAGCAGGTGCCGCTTTGCTGGCGACACCAACTGCTTCAGCGATTGCAGAAACACCTGCTAATCAGAATGTGTCAGCGACGACTGTTGCGCCTTTGCAGGTGCAGTATGTCGACGCAACAGGTCAGTCCATGAGGGGAGCGCAAGGTTTCGCAGCAGCTGCATCACGCGACAAAGTCGCGATCGTTGTTTGGGGTGGTGATCGTGCGCTACAACAAGAAGCCTACAATGCCGCGCGTGACCTAACGAGCGTCGGTATTCCGGCAGCCTTTGTTCTGGCCCCAGATCACAACTCAATCTCGGGCGACGCCGTTTTCCAAGTCTATGCAGCATCTGTGCCTAGATGGGATGGAGAGGGTGGAACCAACAATGCAAGCGATGTTCGCCCAATCATGCGACAAGCCGCACTTGAAGCCTATCGCGAAGCTTTTCCGGCTCAACTCGCCGCTCTAGATCTACGCTAAAGCAGGTCCTGTAACGGTAGGCGTCGTCTCGACATGTTCAGTCTCAGCCGCTGAAGCTGAACCAGTGGCCTGAAGGTTGAAATCCGAAGCTGGGCTAAATCCTGTTTCAAATGGGTTGCTAGCAGTTGATCCACCATCCCGGATGCCCAAAACTGTGTCGGCATAGGCACTCGCTTCCACAGCGGAATATCCATCGCTCAATGCGATCTGCTCGTGAGTTGTCTCGTATAGAGCGTCATCCTCAATCTCGTTGACCCGCTCTTCCATGGCTTCCTGTTGGCTCACAGCGCCGGCTTCACGTTTCTGCGCATGGACCTTGGCATTGTCAGCAATGCCCATCGCAACGCTTGGATATGCCTCAGCGATCTTTTCGCGAATTTCTGCCCTCTCTTCTGGCGAGGCCGTCTTGTAAGCAATGAGCCAGGATTCTAGTTCGGCCTTTTCTTGCGCATCGAGGCCGTGCTTGTCGGCTACCGCATCGATATTCTTGAGCGTCTCATCAATCGTGGCTTCCAAATCTTCTTCGGCAATCCCGTAGAAGATCGCGTTAGCGCGGCGGTTGGCTTCAGCTATTTCCGCTATCAGCCCAAAGTCACTGCCTGGATCGTCTTCCTTGCGGCGACGATCTTCCATTTCGTTGATCTTCTCAACCGCCTTGGCGGACAGACTTGTGCTGAAATTGGTCGCCTCGGAATCTGCGTCGGCAAAGCCTCGGAACATGAAGGCGTTCACATTGTTGCTGGCGAAAATGGCCGCCTGATCGCTCATCTCTTCAAGCGCATGCGAAATCACTGGTCGCAGGCTTGTTGGCTCAAGCGACAGCTCCGCCGCAACGCGTGCCTCTGAAACCATTTGTATCGAAATTGGCAATCCTGTCGCCATAGCCTCACCCCTTATGTTTTGTTCTCGTGGATGGCTCTATCTTCGCAGATACGGCTAAACGTTATGTTAATTATAGATAAAATTTGAACTAATTTTCAGACGGTTGCGAGTAACCCGCTGATTTGCACGCTTCAGATGTTTCGCACCTCTTGCCCATCAAGGCCATATCAGGTGGGCACGCCAACTGACCACACTCTCCTTTCCATTTTTGGAAAGGAGAAGCGATGAAACACCAAGACAAGAGGGCCCCCTTCCCACGCGGGAGTGGCGACGACAACAAAACCCCAAAACTCGCAACCGCGCGTTGGTATGACAGTCTTCCGATCTGGAAATCCGGGATGGTTTGGCTGGGGCGCGATGCATGTGGCGCGCCCATTGGCGTTGATGATGATCGCCATCTCTTTACCGCTGCTTCAAATCGCAGTGGCAAGGGGACGGGGCTGATCATCCCAAATCTCGCGCTGTGGTCAGGCAGCGCCGTGGTGATCGATCCCAAGGGTGAGAATGCTGCGATCACTGCTCATCACCGGGCTGCGATGGAGGGCCATGAAGTCATTGCGATCGATCCCTTTGGCGAGTCGGGGCTCGGCCACGAGTTCATCGGCACACTAAACCCGCTCGATCTGATCGATATCGAAAGCGATGAAGCAATCGATGCCGCAGGCCTTCTTGCCGATGCATTGATTGTCAAAACCAGTGCAAAGGATGCTCATTGGGACGAAAGCAGCCGCGATGTTATTGCAGCGCTGATCTTGCACGTGTGCGACACCGAAGAAGGTGAAGGCCGAACCTTAGGTCGGGTTCGCCAACTTCTTACCAAAGGCGATCCAGAGTTTGCCGAGGCGCTCGACTTTATTGCCGATGATGAGGAGGGGCCAAAGCGGCCCACCAATGCCTTCGATGGCCTTTGGGGGCAGATGAAGGCAAGCGAAGCGACCAATGAATTCGTTCGCGACGTTATCATTGGTACTGCTGAAACCGTAACCGCGATGGGCCAGAATGAGCGAGGTAGCGTCCTCAGCACTGCGCGCCGCAATATGCGATTTCTGGCAACGCCGAAGATCGCTCAGAGCCTATCAAAGACGAGCTTCGACATTGATAGGCTCAAGACGTCGAAAGGCGGGCAGACGATTTATCTGTGTTTGCCCGCGCGTATGTTCCCAACCCATTCGCGCCTATTGCGGCTATCCGTCTCGAAGATCCTCTACCGTATGGAAGAGATCGGTTTGGACAAACCTGCCAATGGCCATCCGGTCCTTTTCATTCTCGATGAGTTTGCATCGCTTGGCCATATGGACATGCTCGAAAAGGCCGCTGGCCTGATGGCTGGCTATGGCGTGAAGCTGTGGCCGATTGTCCAGGATCTTACCCAGATCAAGAAGCATTACCGCGAAAGCTGGGAGACGTTTCTGGCGAATGCAGGTGCAATGACGTTCTTTGCCAATAGCGATCTCACGACCTTGGAGTGGCTGTCAAAGCGTATGGGAGAAACCGAGGTCATTCGTGAGAACAAGGGAAGCTCGACTTCAGAAACGAAAGGCACGAGCGAGACCAATGGCACGAGCCAGCAAGAAGGTGAGAGCTGGACCGAGAGCCAATCACAGACCGAGTCTGATATGGCTCCGCTCAGCCAGTTGGCGACCGTTCAGGGAGGTCATTCAATCTTCGATGTCTTCACAAGGCGCTTTGAGAAATCGACTGCGCAGAGCAATCAGACAGGCCAAAGCAAAGGCGCATCGAGCCAGAATTCTGAATCCCACTCGACCGCCGAAAGCGCATCGATGACTAACGGCCGATCAAGGTCAGAACAGATCATCAAGACGAACCTTATGACCGTCGATGAAATCGCTGCGCATTTCGCGCGTGAGACGGGGCGCATGATCGCCTTTGTAAGTGGCAAAGGGCCTTATGCGATTAATCGCACGCCATACTTTTCTGATGAGGCCTTCCAGGAATTGGCTGATCGCGATTAGCGCGACGCAGACTTATCGAACGAAGGAGAGGCGGCATGTGGTTCCTGTGCCGCTTTTTTCGCTTTCTCAATCATTGGGGCGGGCGGTTTCTTGCTACGTCTCTTTGCGCCTTCGACCTTATCGCGCAGGGATTCTGCGCGCTTGATATGCGCTTGCCAGTTCACGCCCCGCTCGCCCATGCCGCGCGGCTGCGGCGAGCGCTCTGGCGAGGGGGCAAAGCTCTGGTTAGCCTGCTGCGAGGCTTTTTGCGCCTTGGCCTGAAGGTGTTTTGCCTTGCTGCCATCGAATGCCGTCTTAGATGAGCTTGGCGATGGGGCCTGATTCGAATTGGCATGCTGCTGACTCTTAGCCTGCCTTGAGGCCGCGCGATCAAGCTGATGTGCATAGGAAGTGTTTCGGGTGGACATTTAGGTTCTCCAAAAAGAAACCGCCCCGCGCGTGAGCGCGAGGCGGGTCTGGGCTAGATGACGCCTAGCGCTCTTGCGGCGCGGGCGGGGGAAGCATCAACTGCCCCTGCAATTGAGCGGGATCGGGAAGGTCACGTAGATAGTTTTGCGCAAGACTTCCCGCGCCCTTCTGACCGGCTCTGTTCATTTGATCGGCCATGTCGTCCCGAATACGGTCTCCAACGCCACAAAGTTCCGGCACGAAGAAGCATCCGACATCGGCCACATTTGCCGCTACAGAACTGCCGCCTTGAGTACCCCGAATGGCCTCCTGCCGATAGTTCAGCATGATGCCTTCCATCTTGTAAACAGCATCTTGGATCATGTTGGCCCGATCATAGAGCGACTTGTAAGCATCCATCCCGATTTGAAGACTGGCCTGTATCGTCTGAAGTTCAGTGTTGTAGGCCAGCTCAATCTCTTTCAGGTCTTCCTGAAACTTTATCTCCGCAGCGCGCTCACCGTCGGCCCTCGCTTCAGCGATTTTTTCCTCAGCCTCCGCGCGGTCCATCAAGGTCTCTTGAATGACGGTCACTTCATAGGTGGCGATAGCCTCGCCAATAAGTACTGTCGGCTTCCATTCATGTGGGACTGTCAACTGTACGATCCCCAGCAATAGGAACAGTACAAATCCGGGAGCGCTCAATGATAATAGCATCCGTAGAAAGCCGTTGATTTGCACGCCATGCGGTAGTGGCTGACTGCGGCTTGCTTGCCGAGCGGTAGTCATGCTGGCGGGCTCGCCAGCGGGATGAGAGCGCGATTTATGCCCGCGCATTTCCTTTGTGGTCATGATCAGTCTCCTTTTTTGGTGAGGAGAGTGATCGAGAACCTGAGCGGGAAATGTCACGGTCTCAAGCGCTCACTCGACGTGAAACCAGTGAGCTATCAATTTGCAGCTGTAATTCGGAAAGCTTCGTCAAAAGGAGGCGAGCGATCAGGTGCCTCCAGCACGCGCGATCTTTCATAATAGCGCCGAGCAGTCTCAATATTCTGTTCGACACTGGCACCCTGGAGATATGATAGCGCTAGCAAATAGCAAGAGTAGCTTACACCTGCGTCGCAGGTGCGTTCGAAGGTCTGAAGTGCCCGTGGGATATTTTGTGGAACCCCTTGGCCGTAATAGACCCTGACTGCTTCGTAGTGGCAGCCAATCTGATTTCCGAATTGACACCCACGCGCGTAAAATCGTGCTGCCGTCGTGTCGTTAGCAGGGACGCCTCGCCCAAGACGATAGTGTACAGCAATGAGTGCGCATGCGCGGCCTTGCCCAGCATCGCAGGCTGGGCGCAGATATTGTGTCAGTGACTTGCTGTAATCTGGCCTGCCTAGTCGGCCAGTATAGAATCCGATGCCTGCCAACGTTTGAGCATTGGCGTTTCCAGCGGCGGCGGCGTTCATCAAATCCGTTCGATTGCTTCGACTTATGAACGGATAAAAGTAGCGAAGAACTCTTGTCGACCACTCTGCTTGTGAGATTTCGTCCCAGACGCGGTTGATCTGGCGGGGAGGCTCTGGGGTGGCGGCAACAGGTTCGTCTTCTGCTTCGGTCTTCGTTGGTTCGGCATCTTCATTCTTATCGCCGCCCTGATCTTCGCTAGTTTCTTCCGGGGTCATCGGGTCGTCGTTTGTAGCCAGACTGGGAGGAGAAGCTTCAGTTGGCTCTTGATCCTCTTTTGGTGCTATGCCGAATAAGCTTGGATTGAGCGCAGCAGTTATTGCCGTGCCTAGCAGCAGTAGTGCACCGAGCGAACCGGCAACCACTAGCATGCGCTTGTTGCCCTTATCTTCCTTGGATTGATCTTCGACGATAATGGGTTTTTGACTATCCTGTTTGGATGGTTTTGGTTCTTCTTGCTCAATCAGTGACTCGCTCTCGGCAGAACCTTCGGCCCCAGTCGCTACTGCTAAAGGGGCTGTTTCTTCTTCGTCTGACTGCGCTTCTCGCTCCTGTTTGAAAAACCAGTCGACCGCTTCCTGCGAGCAGTCCCTGAGATCAGGATGCCCGTCATAAAACGGCAAATCCACTCCCACTCTTTTGCAGAAGGATCTTGCTTCATCGGGGTGGTAATAGGAGAGCCATGCAAAAAGCATAGCGCGATACTTCACAAGCTGTTGCTTGCCACCAATCGCGGTCAAGCGGTTGCTAATAGTAAAGCTGGCACGATTGCCTCTGTCTCCAGGGTCCGCCAAACCGTACTGATCCAGCTCGCGTGCGAAAGGCTCTGTTTGATAGAAGAGGTCAGCTCTGGACTTAAGACCGGAACCACGTGCATCAGCAGCCTCCTTTACGAACTTTGCGAGAATGTTTCCGTCTTCGGGGCGCAGGCTTTTGATTTTATCGAGCAATCGCACGCTCTGTTTGTTCAATGTAAAAGTCCCCAGAAACAGTGTTTGTACAGTGTACTAATGGCTGCAATCAGGGAGCGGGGTCAAGAGCACTCTTGGTGTTTGGATAGTAACGTACTCCATCGCGGTAGTACTCTTCTTGCAAAACCTGATCATTCCTAGGGTCGCGATAAAATACCGCCGGTCCATCTTCTCGATGGAGCACACCCTTGTGATAATATTCTTCAAGAATGACGCTCCCATCTTCAGCCCATACCGATACCATTGCCGGGCCAAATCTGCGATCCAATTCACCTTCTGAATTCCGCCAAACTTCCCAAAGCGCATTAAGGCCGAGGGTCGTATCGTTGTAGGAATAGACTTCAACGCTGTAATTCTCAGGATCGAAGTCTCTTTCTTCCTCAAATGCAATGAGGCGTTGATTGTTCAAGTCTCGTTTGTTCATACATCCAGAATACCAAACCCGACTTTTACAGTTCAAATGAGTTACATAATATCGTTGTATAACAATAGTATATAGTGTTTTACAGTTTTCTTGTACAATGGAAAACGAATTGCATGTTCCCGGCCAGCTTCACACAATTTGGGCATCGGCACTGGTGCTCACGCTTGAGCCGAAAGTGCTCTCAAACCGGGTGATCAGAAAGGAAATACGCAATGTCAGACTACTACCAGAAGAGCCGCTCTTCGAACCCTCCCAGCTACTGGGATCAGGGTGCAGCGGAGCGGCAGCGTGACACAAAGCGCTTTGAGGACTGGTTTTCTTACACGGATAAGAGCCGCCGCACGCCATACTCATACTGAGCTGGCCTCACTTGATGGTCGGCGGGCGATGCTCGTCCTCTGACTACTTCAACCAATAACAGGAGGATCACGTGATCCACCAACTCCAATCCGGCGCTCGCAACCGCAAATGTTGCTCGCGAAGGAAAGCGAAAATGCACCCAGACTTCACTTTCCATCCGCCGCCAAAGATTCGAAGGAAATTCAAGTATGTCTATTTTCAGTGAAGCCAACCCCCCTATCATTGTTCGTAACATCTATACGCCTGGCCACAGAGCTTACATTCGCAGTGCTCTTGCCAAACGCAAGATTGAGCTTGAGGTAGGAATGACGCTTTACCATTCAGAGATCACCAGGATGGTCACAGCCAATCGCCGCCGCGTCCTGCGCGATACTGGTGAGACCGGAATTTACACCGATCAGCTCTCAGTTCGAAATCTCTATCACTTCTTCGATGGTCGAAGAACGCATGACAGCCGCATGCAAATTCTCGACTGTTACGAGCAGTTGCTGAAGGAGCCACCTGGCCTTGTGACCCTTCACTAGAGAGGACAAACCAACCTCCCTCCGGACCCCGTCACCTAGTGGCGGGGTCTTTTGCGTTGCGGTTTCAAGATGTCGCTCCGTACCTCCTTATCGAGTTGCCGCCCGCTTCCTTCCTGCCATTCGCTTTTATGTCTCTAGCTGAACGCGCGCCGATTCCCTGACTGGTTTGCAACAGGCTGCCCGCACCACTGACCGCATACGCGGTCACCGTGTGGCCTGTTGGCAAATCGGACGCGGCGCACAGGCTTGTCGACTCCTCATCGGCTGGAAGGTCCGGTCGGACAATTTACGAAATGAAGGAGACGACACATGTCCAACACAAACGAAAACACACAAACCACCAACCGCCCAAGCCACGTGGTCAAGACCCGGCTGGGCTGGGGCGAGAATGCCCGCTTCATCAGACTGGGTGTGGCTTATGACCGCGAAGATGGCAATGGCCTCTACGTTCGCCTGACTGGCAAACAGGTCATCGAGAACTGGTTCTATCTCTTCCCGATCGAAAACATCCAAACTGGAGCCGCTCAATGAGCGGCTCTACGCCCCTAAGCCCGCAGGAGCGCGAGCAAGCGTTCCGACGTGCGACATCTGGTTTTGCGAAGCGGTTTGCTGAGGAGATTGAGAACGGCATGAGCGATGAGGCGCTCGAAGCAGCACTGCATCAATCGCTTGACATCTTTGGCGGATCAGGAGGCCCTGGCGAGCTCCACGTCACCTTTCAGGGCTCTGGCCTCAAGATTTGGGCAAGCCGCGAGGTTCACAACCACGTGACGACCAAGCCCTTTTGCCAAGGTGCCTCAACGGTGAAGATGGCTCGGGAGGTCTACACAATCGTTGATCCTACAAGCGCACAGATGGCGCTCCTTTGAGTGCCACTGGCTTCTGCTCATGGTTTTGTTCACCTGTACGTGAAGATCACTGGTACTTTTGTTCACTTTTGGGTGATCGATCCAAAGCGGGAGCATTTGGCTATTTATGGGCCGCTTTATGGACAAATCTTGCTTTTTGGATAAATATGGGTATATTTGTGGATATGCCCATTCAAGCCGATAGTCTGGAAATCACCCCTGAAATCTTATCGTTCATTGCCGAGATTGATGAGTTTAAAGGCGCGTGGAAAGCTCTTGGGACGCTTGCGCCTGAGCGGCTGTCAGCTCTGCGCCGCGTGGCTACCATTGAGAGTATTGGCTCCTCAACACGCATCGAGGGCAGCAAGCTCTCTGATCGCGAAGTGGAGCAGCTTCTCTCCGACATAGACATCAATCGCTTCGACACGCGCGATGAACAAGAAGTCGCAGGCTATGCCGCTGTTATGGAGACCGTGTTTGGCAATGCAGACGAGATTGCGCTCACCGAGAACCATATTCGCCAGCTCCACCGCGATCTTCTGGCGCATAGCCAGAAGGATGAACGTCATCGCGGCGAATACAAGACGGCTCCCAACAGTGTGAGCGCCTTCGACGAAGATGGCCGCGAGATTGGCGTGGTCTTTGAGACAGCCACACCCTTCGACACACCCCGCCTGATGGAAGAGTTGGTCCAATGGACACTTGATCGCCAGGAGCAAAGGAATTTTCACCCTTTACTCATCGCGGCGATCTTCGTCGTGGTCTTTTTGGAGATCCACCCTTTCCAGGATGGAAATGGAAGGCTCTCCCGCGTGCTTACGACGCTTTTGCTGCTGCAAGGTGGGTACGCTTACGTACCCTACAGCTCGCTCGAAAGCGTGATCGAGCAGTCGAAGGAAGCTTATTATCTCGCTCTTCGTCAGACACAGGGGACAATCCGCACGGATACCCCCGATTGGCAACCATGGGTGGTCTTCTTCCTTCGCGCCTTGCAACAGCAAAAGGCGCGCCTTGAAGCCAAGATCAAACGCGAAAAGATCATTATTGAACAGCTTCCAGAGCTCTCTCTCAATATCCTTGAGCTGGCGCGCGCGCATGGTCGGTTGAACAATGCGCAAATAGTCGAGCTAACACGTGCCAACCGAAACACCGTGAAGAAGCATCTGGCGGCTCTCGTCGAAGGTGGCCATCTTGCCCAGCACGGGAAGGGCAAGGGCACGTGGTACGCTCGGCGTTAATGGCATACTTGACGCCACTGCCTTGTTTGCAGGCGTCGTTGCCCCGATGCTTAAGGAAAAGCACAGATAGGTCGATGTAGGTCCGTACTAAAGGATGGTGCGGTGCAATGTGCGCTTGTGGCAGGCCTTGTCCTACACAGGCGATTTTGTCCTACAGTCTTATACAAAGAGAGAACGCAAGATGTGTGTGGTACTACCACACATCTTGGCAAGGGGAGCGCTGCGCCCCCCTGTGCAACCCCCGGCTGGTGGCTCTTTATGGGCGTTGAGCCCTTCAAGAACCAAGAACCGTATCGCCGGTTCAACCCACTCGCGGGAGACTTCGCTCTCCCTGCACCCATCGATCAAAAGGGCTATCGCGCCCCTTTGAAATCCCTCTCGCAGGGGTCTCGGAGACTTGCCTCTCCATCCCCTGCACCCCGAACCATGCACAAACGGCTGGTCGTTTGATGCCCATTCAAGAGAGCCTTCGTGCTCCCCTGAAAACCCCATGACAATTCCATTGAGCTGAATGACCAGCCGATTTCGCGCAACATACTGGCGGTCTAGCTTTTCGATCTATCCCGCGACCGCTTTGCGCCCCAATGTCGGACGTTGGAGATTTGCTCGGGGTTGCCCAATAGCTGACTTTCCTTTTCCGGGCCATTAGGCGCAAGCGGATTGAATATTAGCTTCACCGAGGTCAAAGGTCATTCCTCGCGAACGTTATCCCCTCAAGACCAAAATCAGCGTCAATCGAAATGCGTTGACCAGGCGATTAGTGTTGCTTGTCCTTCAACGCTTCTTCGCCCGCTGTAAACTCTTCGGCTCCAGCCGCGAGCCGTTTCACCTCGCCATCCAATTCGACAGAATTGCTTTCAGCCTCGGCAAGGGCAGCTGAAATCTCTTCAATCGTTAATCTCATTGTCGAAACGGAGTTGGCTGATGATTGCGAGCTGAGCGAGGTTTCGTCGACAGAAGCGGCGATGGCCGTGACAATCTCGCTTTGCTCGGCCATCGATTCCTCGACCTGCGTCGTTATTCTTCGGACTTCGCCGAACGTGGCCTCGATCGCTTCGGCCGTTTCGACCGATCGCCGGGACGCTTCCCGCGTCCCATCGAAGATGTCGGCTATGGTCTTCGCCGCTTTCTTCGTTTCATCGGCGAGACTTTTTACCTCGGAGGCCACAACCTGGAAGCCGGCCCCGCTTTTGCCAGCCCGTGCAGCTTCGATCGTGGCGTTCAAAGCGAGAATGTTTGTCTGGTCGGCAATATCGCCGATCAGCCGGACAAGCGATCCGATTGCATCGCTGTTCTCAAGTACGTTCCTTGCTGCCTCGGTTGATCGCCCTGCATCCACGGCGGATTCGGCGATCTTGATCGAAGCAGATGTTACGTCGCGGGCGATCGTATCGATAGCCGTGTTGAGCATTGCGCTGGATTTTGCGGCTTCGGACATTGCGGAAGCGGACTGCGCCGATGAAGCCGCAACTTCGCTGGCAGAACCCAGAAGTTCTTCCGTTTTCGCCCGAACCTCGCTGGATTTCGACTTCGCCAGTTCGCTTTTTTCCCGTGCGACCTCGACCGTCCGCGCGATCAGATCCTGGAAACTGGAGGCGCGCTTAAGCCGCTCCTTGCGATAATCTTCATCTTGGAATGTCTGGATCGTCGTCATCTGGATTTCGACTTCCATGGCTGCAAGGCGCATGAATAGCTCGACCAAACGGTGCCCTTCAGCTTCTTCGCCAGCGCACTCGAAGATTATCTGGGCCGAACGGCGATGTGATGCGCTGAGCGCGCCTAGGGAAGTGTAGGGCCGTTTGCTAAGCTTGTACTGGATGCGGCCCTGCTTCACGACCCGCCGAATCCAATCTGAATCAATCGGCGGCGAATATTTGTTTGCACTGTACTTTTCGAGAAGATTGAGCTGTTGCTCACGCTGTTCGGCGGTCATCTGGATTTCAGCGTTTGCGGTGAAACGATCCAGGTAGGTGGCAGCCAGTTCGCGCGCATGAGGCCGCAGCGCGTCACAAATTCTTTGAAAATCTTCGGCACCGGTGCGGTCCAGGCCGAACGCGGAAAGGCGTTCGGCGGTATCCAGCGCAATCAAGTCAAGATCTGCTTTTGCCATTTCGTGTTCACCCGGCGCTGCCAGACTTCAATTTCAACGCAACTGCGGCACGCCAGTACGCTAAAATTGCGAGCGGCGTTAAAGACGCAATCACGAGCAATGAGTATCGTAGAGACTCTTTGCCATATTGCTCTACAAAAAGATCAGAAATAACGCCCACGAGAGTAGGCCCAATACCAAGGCCGATCAGATTGATTACCAGCAGGGTGATGGCGGCCCAGACCGCTCGCATCCGCAGAGGTGCCAAGGTCTGGATCAACGCGAAAGTCGGACCGAGATAGCAGGACTGAAACAGCACTGCGACGAAGTACGCCCCAACCGCCCAGGTTGCGCTTTCAGCGAGGTAGAACCAGATCAGGAAAGGCAACGCGATGGTTTTGAGGGCGGCTATCATCAGCGGTTGGGCGTGCAGGCCAAAACGCTCCGACAACCGGTTCGCGAGCCATCCGCTACCAAGGCCGCTGGCCATTCCGGCCAGCGCCAAAAGCGGCGCCACGATATTCCCGACTTGCAAGGTATTCAGGCCGAAAGACCGGATAAGGTAGGCTGGCGTCCACCCCGTCAGCGCGTAACCGATCATCGAGGTGAGCGTCACACCGACAATCAGCCAGATGGCGGCGCGGTTGACGAGGATCGTTCGAAAGCCGTCCCCGACGGAAGGCATCTTGGTCGCATCGACAGCGCCCGGCTCAGCCTTGCGCAGCGGCTCGGTTGCGAACACTTTCACGATTATGGCGAGAACGACACCCGGCAAACCAATCGCGATGAATGCGACGCGCCAGTCAAAGAAGTAGGTGAGATTCCCGCCGAACATCTGACCGGCCGCCGCTCCCAGTGTCACGCCAAGCGAGTAGATCGACAGCGCCAAAGCGCGCTTGTTTGCGGGGTAGAGGTCAGCAATGATCGAATGACTTGGCGGACTCGATCCTGCTTCACCGATCCCCACGCCGATCCGCGCCAGAAGCAGATGCGTGAAGTTTTGAGCGAGCCCGCAAACGGCAGTCATCCCGCTCCAGAGTGCGAGCGCGATCGAAATGATATTTACTCGATTGATCCGATCGGCGAGCGCAGCAACCGGGATCCCCAGTGTTGCGTAAAAAAGCGCGAAGGCGAAACCGGAAAGTAGGCCGAGCTGCGTATCATTAAGGAGCAGATCTGCCTTGATGTCTTCGAGAAGGATCGCGAGGATCTGGCGATCCATGTAGCTGAAAAAGTAAGTGGTCGTCAGAAGCGCAAGCGTGACGTTTCGCGCGCGCGACGACACGAGCTGACCCCCACTGTCAAAGTTGGTGGCTGCAGTGGCCATGTCGCATTATCACCAGTTGCAAAGGGATAGGCCGGGGCTTGCGCCCCGGCCTGAGGAGACCCGCTGTTAGAAGCGGGTGCGGAGAGACAGTCGATAGTTTCGCCCGATGGCATTTCCGATGAACGGGTTAAATCCCAGGGGAAGCTGCGCCCTTGCAGGTGCTTCGTCAGTGAAGTTCTCGATCGCGCCCTGCAGGGTCACATCAAGACCAGCGAGCGCGAGGTCGAGGGTAACTGCAATGTCATGCTGAGTGTAGGAGCCGCTCTCGATCCCGAAGTCGGTTGGTCCTTGCGATGTCTGGAAGCAAGGGTCCAGAGCAATGCAACGATCATCGAAAACCCCGTCAATATGCGTCACGTTATAGCGGATGTTGACCGGTTCGAAATTGACATTAACGAAGCCGTTCGCGCGCCATTCCGGCAACGTGTTTGGATCGCGGAAATAGTTGCCAAAACCGACCGCGTCGTAGGACTCCTGCACAATCACGCCTTGAAGTTCAAAATCGTCGAACTCGTATTCGAGATTATAGACGGCATTTCCGCCGAACGAGAGGACTACGCTTTCACCGATCGGAACGTCGACATTGAGCGCAAAGTCCAGACCGGCAATGTCTACATCAGGACCATTCACGAAATCGGTTCGGACACGGCTGATATCAAGGCCGGTTGTCGTGCCCTGGATGCAGACGTTGTTGGCGAAGGTGATCAGATTGGCGAGCGGGCTAGAGCAATCGACCGGCTCCGTCCCGGTTGTCTGGAAATTGCCGACCACGTTGGCGATCGCCTCACCTGGTGTCGTCGTAATTTGATCTTCGAGAAGGATCGCCCAATAGTCTGCGGAGAACGTGATCCTTGCCGCGCCAATATCGCCGCTGAAGATCGCACCGACATTGTAGGTAAGTGCGGTCTCCGGGCCGAGATCGTCGGGATTTCCGAAGATATCTAGCGACTTGAAGTTGCCGCCTGCCGCTGTGAAGCCTTGCAGCGCAGTGACGCTCGTATCTGCCACATTCGCTGCGAGAGGGCCTCTGAACGTGGTCCCGATCGATCCTCTCAACGTCAGCCAGTCAGTTGCTTCGAAACGCGCCGAACCTTTGGGGTTGAAGGTCGATCCGATCGGGCTGCCGTAATCTTCGAAACGCGCTGCAAAACTAAGCTCCAGGCGGTCCGTGATCGGCGCGGCCAGCTCTGCGAACAGCGCGTAAACATCCTGCTCCAACTGAGCTGGACGGAACACGCCAAGGAAGATGAACGGACCTACGCCCTCAGTGGTTGTTCCCACGCAGCTCGTATCGCCCTCAACAAAACAAGGATTGAGCAAAGCGTTCGATTCATCGTTGATCGGGTTCGTGCTGAAGTCGTTCTTGCGATACTGTGCGCCGACCGCAAACGCGAGCGGGCCACCGCCAAGCTCGATACCGGTCTCGCCTGAAAGGACGGCGTCGAAAACAAACTGAGTTTCTTCCTCGCGGATACCGTTGGGAATCTGGAGGAAATTGATCAGGTCGACCGAATTTTCAGCGCCGGGGACGAAGAACGGATTGGTGAGACCGAGCGTCGGGTTGCCGGGCCCGGCATTGGCGAACGGATTAAAGAATTGGCATCCGTTTGCGCCCGGGGTCGTTCCCGTACAATTCTCCCCGCCGAAACCGTTCAGAGCAGCCTGCAACCGCGATCCAATCACGCCCTGCGAAGTTTGCGTGCGCTTCGATTCCCAGAATGTCCCATCCACGTTCAGAATCATGCTGTCCGAGACATCAAACTCAAAACTGCCGCTAACTCGCCAGCCATCGTTGACCGCAGTGCCGTCGCTTGCTCCGCGCTCAGGGTCGACAGGATTACCGAGCCATCCAAAGGGGCGGTACAGAACGTTCGTAACCGCAACGATCGGCGCCGTCGCAGAAGACTGAGGAAGGCCCACTTGGTCCAGAAAAGCCGGAAGCCCCGGGTTCGCAGGCGAGGTGGTGAAAGCCGACAGAAAGCCCGAACCGTTAGGCCCTTGCGTCGGCGGGAATGCAGGCGACTGATTAAACGAGAGTAGCTCCGTCCGAGCCCAAAGCGCATCTGCGCGGAATCGCACCGTATCGCTTAAATCGACGTTGAACTCCGCAAAGGCCTGGTACCGGTCGGACTCTTCAATGATGTTATTGAAAGGGACGAAGGAGAAGCGGCAGATGGCGCCGTCCTGGAAACCGCCAACATCAGTACAACCAACATCGGGCCTTGTCTGAGTGTTGAGGCCACCGGTCGCCGTGTCGAAATACGTGACTGCGAAAAGCCCCGGCGTGCTAAGAGCCGAGAATGCCGATGGGTTCGTCGGAAAGCCGACATTGACGAAGTCGCGTTCAGTCGTTGGTAGTTCTGACCTTTGCTGCCAACCTGCGCCGACAACCAAATTGGCATCGCCGAATTCGAAACCGGCCAGACCGCTGATATTGAAGTCACCATCTGACCCATCAATAAAGGTGTAATCGCCGGCAAGCTCGACGCCTACGAAATCGCTGCGAGTGATGAAGTTCGCAACTCCAGCGATCGCGTCGGAGCCATAAGTTGAACCAGCACCGTCCTTGAGGATTTCAATTCTCTCAAGTGCAAATAACGGCATGAACTGCGTATCGGCAAAACCTTCACCGGGCGCTGCAATGGTGCGCTTGCCGTTGAGCAGTGTGAGCGTGCGCGTGGCCCCGAGCCCGCGCAAGTTGAGCGATCCTATTCCTCGGAAGCCCTGAGCAGCGGTGGAGAACTGGTTGGTGTCACCGAGGACTGCGCCCACCGAGGGTAGGTCCTTGATAAACTCAAGCGGGCTATCCACTCCCTGTTGCGCAAGATCCTCGGCGGTGAATACGTCCACAGGAAGTGCGGCGTCTTCCGGCGTGCCACGTATGAGCGAGCCTGTGACAATGATCTCGCGTTGGTCGCTGGTTTCCGCGGCCCCCGCCTGCCCTACCTCTGCCTGAGCAAAAACGACTGTCGGCGTAGCAACAAGCGCGACGCAAAGGGCCGAGCGCGCAATGGTGCTTTTGAATTCGGTTTTCATATCCCCTCCCAGGATTCGTATCTACCCCGGCCTGAGAGAGTCGCGGGACGGTGACCAAGCCTTTGCGGCTCTTTGGTAACCCCGATGTTCCTGTGGCCTCTCCCGGCCATTTTCCATACTGCGCTTATGAAAACTGGATTGCAAGGCGCTTGACTTTGCTCATCCACATCAGGCGGACGGAGTGAGGATTCCTTGCATCAAGAGAGAGCGATAGGCTTTTACATCCTGAGGCCCGATGCCGTCGCCATAAAGCCGCGACAGGTCATACACCGCGTTGATGGTAACGCCCAGGATCTGTGCGCCGATATACGGGTCGCGGCTCCGCATTGTTCCCGATGCGACTGCAGCGGAGATTTCAGATGCGAACCAGCGGAAATTTCGCTTGGATTGGGCGATGATCTTTGCGCGTACTTCTGCCGAAAGGGCAGGAAGCGCTGAAGTCCGGAGCAGGGGAAAGCGGCCCTCAAGCTGGATCGCAATGATGCTCGAGATCACCGAGTTGATACGGTCCTCGTGCGCCATTTGCCGCTCGCTTGCGCGTCGCTGGATTTCACTGAGCCGTCGCTGGCTATGAGCGAAGCACGCTTCGATCAGTTCGTGCTTCTGAGTTATGTGATGGTAAAAACTACCTTTAGTCACACCGAGCTCCGCAGAGATCCGATCAATCGCCGTGCCCCTGAAGCCCATATCGCAAATGAGCCGCGATGCTGAGCGCAGATAATCGTCCTGATCAATCGAATCTCGCTTGACCCGTGGCTGTTCAAGAAGTCCCTGCAAACCCCCAGGTTTTCGGTCGACCAGTAAGCCGTCGGCGAGGGTTTCGACCAACACGTCGCGGACATGAGAGAATGCCCAGGGCTCATATTCATCCAGCCACGCAGGGAGCCAGAACACGGTTTCCATCACGATATGTGCAGGGCCCAGACGACCGATCAGCCTTGGTCCGGCATCGTCGACGCCTAGCATGGTGGAAACCTTGCTCAGGATTTTATGGTAACGCTTGCCCAATTTGCGACGTTTCTCGCTCGATAGCGCGCGGATTTCTCCCAACTGCGGTCTTCGGATCGCCTGGCCGGCTCGCTCTGCGGCATGATGCTCAAGTTCGAGTGTGAGCAGCTTGTTTAAACGCGCCCGTGGATCCCCCTGTTCTCCTGCGAGCACGACCCGGCGTTCAATTTGATCAAGCGCCCTCTCATAGAGGACTTCTGCAAGATCCTCTGTGTTCGCGAAATAATAGACTATGCTCGGTCTCTTCAGGCCGATATCCGACGCAACTTCGGCCAAACGAAATCCCGACAGCCCCGTGCGATTGAGCACGCGGGTCGCGGCATCAAGGATGGCCTCGCGCTTCTCTTCCCATCGAACGGTATTGGCTTTGGACATAGCAAGACAATGCTTTCGAATCTGTCCTCACGCAACCTTCATGCTGGACCGGGCGCCTCAGATCATGCCATACCACTTTCCATACCAATATGATGAAAAGGAGAGAGGGCATGAGGATTTTGAAGGTGCTTTCGGTAATTGCCGCTGCGTTGGGATGCGCATCGTCTTTTCAGGTCCATGCCCAGGCCACAACGCCGGTCGTTGAAACCGACAAGGGTAAGGTTCAGGGGCTCGAAGAAGGCGGCGTCGATGCTTTCCTTGGCGTCCCGTATGCGGCGCCACCTGTAGGAGAACGGCGTTTTCGGGCACCGGAGCCATCAGAATCTTGGACTGGTATCGCGGACGCGACGGGCTATGGCGCACCGTGCATGCAACTTTACACGCCCAGCGGTCCGCGCACGACTGACCTAACGCGCCAGATGCAGGCCATCTTCCCTACTTTCACCGAAACCAAGACCGACAATGAGGACTGCCTGTTCCTCAATGTCTGGACGCCCGATGCGGCGAGCGGGAAACGCCCTGTAATGGTCTGGTTTCATGGCGGCGGCTACGCATACGGATCAGGCGGCTGGCCCGCCTACAACGGTCGAAATCTTGCGGACAAGGGCGATGTCGTCGTGGTAACGGTCAACCATCGCCTCAACGCGTTCGGCTACCTCAATCTGCGTGAGCGATTTGGCGAGAATTTTGCAGAATCCGGCAATGTTGGAAATCTCGATCTCGTGCGCGCGCTCGAATGGGTGCGCGACAACATTGCCAGCTTCGGCGGCGATCCGGACAATGTGACGATCATGGGAGAATCCGGTGGCGGCTCCAAGGTCAGCCATCTGATGGCCATGCCGGCAGCAGATGGTCTGTTTCACAAGGCGATCGTCCAATCCGGGCCTGGTGTTACGAGCGGCAAGCCCGAAGAAGCAGCAGACTATGCGGATGCAATTCTCGATAAAGCAGGCGTGGAAACCGTCGAACAGTTGCGAGCAATCGGGGCTGATGAAATGATTGTAGCGGTGCGCGCGGCAACCCCAGCGAGCGCCGGATTCGGGCAAGGGCCGCGATTTGGTCCGATCGCCGATGGCACGGTGCTGCCGCGCGACCCCTTCTTACCAGCAGCGCCCGAGCAGTCGGCCGACATCCCGCTTCTCATCGGGTACAACAAGGATGAGATGACCCTATTTCTGGCTGCCCAACCGTGGTTCGGGATGATCGACGATGCCACTCTCGACAGCATGACCGCTTCGATGGGAAAGGAAGCGGTCGCCACGGTTGCTGCCTATCGCTGCATGTATCCAGATTACTCACCCACCCATATTGCCAGCGCAGCGATGGGCGCTCGATTTGTGCGCGGCACTTATCTGTTGGCCGACCAGCAATCGCGCACGGCAACAGCGCCCGTGTATGTTTACAGGCTGACATGGGAAACCCCCGTGGCCGACGGCGCCCTGAAATCTCCCCATACGCTGGACATCCCGCTGATGTTCGACAATGCCGAGATGTCGAGCGCCCTTGTTGGAAGCGGCGAGGATGCGGCGAAAATGGCTGAAATGATGAGCGATGCATGGATCGCATTCGCCAAGACGGGAACGCCCGCAAGTGCATCACTCCCTATCTGGGAGCCTTACCGGCCATCGGCACGCATGGTGATGGAGCTCGACCTCGAGGCAAAGATGGTGTCGGATCCAGAGCGCGAAGTTCGCGAGATCGGCATGACAAACCGCTAGGCAGAATGTCCGATAACCTATGTGCCCGGCAGGCCAGCAGGACTAATCATTTCGATCCTGCAGGTTTGAACGAAGCCAGTCTCTTGCCTCTTCTTCATCGAGGAACACTTTGAGTCGGTCACTTTTCATAGTTCTCTCGGCCTGAACCTTATTGAGGACCGATCCGACAACGATTGCGCTGGCGGCAATTCGCGCGAAGGATTGCTTTGTCAGCTCTGAGAAACGAGATGCTACATCTTGTGACTGGACCGGGAACTCGCGAGAGTCACTGAGCAAGCCGATCGAGCCGTTGTTTGCTGTAGCTTCTTCGAGGGCGGCTGCATACGCCTGTTGAAATTGCGCGAAGTCTTCCGCGGTCCAATGGCCCGAAAGCGTGAGATGCAAGATCGCAGATGTCTTATCGAACCAAATGTCAAACACGAAGAACCTCGCAATTATCGGCGCCGAGGTTCATAGCGAGACTTCGTCAAAAAATAGTGAGTGGCGGGACTATGTAATACCCGTGAAAGCCATGAGTGTCTCCTTCGTGCAATTGTGCGCGAAATGCGGACGTTCCGGTTACGGCCCACATTGAGCCGTTGCTAAATGACCAAATGTGAGGGTGAAAGCGGACAGTCTGCCTCAATGTGCAAATGTGATTGCCATTGTTCTTGAGTGAGATAGTGTCTTTTGAATGCGGGACTCATCTGACGAACCTGAAGCATTCGCAATGATTTGGCGACAGCTGTGATAGAACGCGGATCGAACGAAATATGGGGCATGCAATCCAAGAAATGTGATTTGGAAGGCGTTTGCTTTGCCGTTTATGAGGCCTTGGACATCGAGATTGAGCCGCATGTCCATGATGACAGCCACCTGATTTTTGTATTCGAAGGCTCGTATGTAACGGATGCGGCGGCCGCCCCATTGGTCAGCGCTGTCCCTTTGCTCGTAAACAATCCGGCGGGAACAGCCCATCGGGATCACTTTCTTGGTTCAAAGGGCCGGTTCCTGGCGATCAACATAGCGGTCGAGTATTCTCTCGAAGGACAACCATCTGCATCTCAGTGCCCTGCCGATATTGCACGCATGAAAGAGGTGGTTGAAGAACTCGAGTTTGGAACATCAACCGTTATCCTTGAAGAGGTCGCTCAAGCCGTTTCTGGACAGGACACGATCGAACGCTCAGCACACTATCCGGGGTGGGTCGAAAGAGCTTTCGAGATGGTCATGGATGAGCCGGCTCAGGCCGTGACCCTTGCGCGATTGGCTGAGGAGGCTGACATTCATCCTGGTCATTTGGCCCGAACGTTTCGCAAGGCGTTTGGCCGAACCGCCGGACAATTGGTGAGAGACCGTCAGTTTGAAGTCGCCACGGAGCTCCTGGTGAACTCGGATCGACCACTGGCTGATCTGTCTTTGCAATTGGGCTTTTATGACCAAGCCCACTTCACTCGATTTTTCCGCCGTTACAGCGGTCAGTCCCCTGCACGATTCCGAAAAAGCGCAAACAAGGTTTGATTTGTACAAGAATTGCTCTGGCGAGATTCTTAGGTCGGTCTACGCAAAGTCGAAGGAGCGATCATGAAACTGGTTCTCACACTGCTTGGTGTTGGCCTGTGCGCCACCGCGGCGCCATGCTTAGGGCAGTCGGTACAGGAATTTGAAACTGCTTTGTCCGCCGTCGAAGCCGGTGATTATGCAGGAACAACCAGCATCGTTGTGATGCAAGACGGCGAGGTTATCGCAGAGCGTTACTTCGATGATGGCGGGCGCGAGGCGCTGCGCAACACACGTTCGGTGACCAAAACTGTCACCGCACTTCTTGCAGGGATTGCGATATCGGACGGTGATCTCGAGCTTCGTTCGACGATTGGTTCCTTCTTTCCCGACCACGCATTCCAAAACCCTGATCCGCGCAAGCTGGAGACAACGGTCGAAGACCTGCTGAGCATGAGTTCTCAGCTGGAATGCAATGATTCCAACATGTTCTCGCGCGGGAATGAAGAGCGCATGTATCTGGTCGAAGACTGGGTTAGCTTCTATCTGGATCTGCCGATGCGCGGATTCCCGGCATGGATGGATAAGCCCGAAGACAGCCCGTACGGACGCGCCTTTTCCTATTGCACAGCAGGTGTTGTCACCCTGGGTGCCATGATCGAAAAATCCACGGGACAACGACTTGAAGACTTCGCGCAAAAGCGCCTTTTTTCTCCTTTGGGAATAGAGAAAGCTAGATGGCAATTCACTCCTTTGAACCAAGCCATGGCAGGTGGCGGCCTTGAACTGACGAGCCGCAGCCTTGCGTCTCTTGGGAACCTTTTGCTTGAGCAAGGACGGGTAGGCGAAACACAAATCCTCACCGAGGAGTGGGTGCGCAATGCTTTGCGTCCCCATGCCCAGGTGCCTGACGGCCGCGGCTATGAATATGGCTACCTACTCTGGCTCCAACCATTCGAAGTGGAAGGCCAGTCGCTCACGGCTCGCATCATGAGCGGGAACGGTGGCAACAAAGTGATCATTCAGCCTGAAACAAATTCTGTGACAGTGATCACCACAAGAAATTTTGGCCAGCGCGATGCTCACCAAAAGAGCGAGAGGCTTTACGAGACACTCCTGCTTCAGCTGCTGAATGTAAGCGACACTGCATCCGATTAAAGCGGTTCACCGCCCAACAGCACTGGCGGCCTAGCTCTCAAGATCTGCCTACGCCAGCCTCGCGAATACAAAGAGTTAAATAGCATGATCAGATCATCTTTAGGTATATTCATCATCTCTATAGCAGGGCTGGCCACCGCCACGAGCTGGGCGCAATCAGCATCGGACGGCGACCGAGCGCCGATCACCAAACCTTCCGAGCAGTCAACGCTTGAAAACGGGCTGATCGGGATTGTGTCCTTCCAAGGAGAAGAGGCGCTGCGTCCCACGATCGAGCAGCGCATGGATGAGCTCGAGGTTAGAGCGGCGTCGGTCGCAATCTACCAGCAAGGCGAGCTTCAATGGGCGTCTGCCTATGGTGAGGCCGAAAATCCGGATACGCTCTTCCAGGCCGCCTCGCTCTCGAAAGCGGTAGCTGCCGTTGGCATTGTCGCTCTCGCAGGCGAGGTCGGAATGGACCTCGACGACGATCTGACGCCTTCTTTTGCTATCCTGCAGGACCCGCGGGTGAACCCGGAAGGTGCTTCGGTTACGCTGAGGCAGCTTCTGTCCCATTCTGCAGGCACAACCATATCCGGTTTTCCGGGATACGACCCCGAAGATGCCATTCCGAGCACCCTCGACATTGCGCTGGGCAGGAATGGATCGACCACGCCCGGTATCCAGATCGACCCGGCCCACATCGGGCAGCGCATATACTCTGGCGGTGGCTTCCATCTGACTCAGCTGTGGGCGGAAACGGTGTCTGGTGAGCCCTTCCCGGACCTGATGGACCGGCTTGTGCTTGAGCCTGTTGGCATGAAGCGCAGCACATTTGACCTGATTGCGCCCGGCGACGAGCGCGCTGCAAATCTGGCGCTAGGTTTCGGAGAGGAAGGTTTGCCTGCCGAGGGTGGATGGCTGCTCTACCCGCAAGGCGCAGCGGCGGGCATGTGGTCGACGCCCAGCGACTATGGCCTGTTCATGTCGGCGCTTATTGCGAGCGTCACGAAAAATGAAGACCGGGGCATCCATCCCGATGTTGGGCGTGAGGTCCTCACCCCTGCGATCGGGTTCACGGGCCTCGCAGTCGGATTCCAGATCCGCCAAGGCCAAGTGCGGCTGAGCAACTCCGGAGATAATCGCGGATATTGGAACCACACGATGTCCTTCCCTGCGCGCGGAGACGTGATCGTGGTCATGACCAGTGGCCCGGGCGGTTTCATCCTGATGGGAGATATCAACCGGACAGCCGCCGAAGTTTACGACTGGCCCGCCCTTCCTCTCATCGAGCGCGAGCGTATGGCGTTGTCCGAAGAGGAACGCGGCGAGCTTCCTGGGCGGTATGTCCACCCCGAAACTGGTGAGCCGGCGTTTGACATTTCTATCGATCAAGACGGGAAAATCATCCTGACAACCGATCAGCCCGCCAACAGCATTTATTCCTACAATGGTTCTTTCGAGCTTGTGAAAACAGGCACGAACACCTTCACAAATACACGTTTTGCGAATGAGCTGACAGTTCAGCGCACTGAGGACGGCGAGGTTTCGATCCTTCGCAGAGGCTCCGGCTACACCAAATTGAGAAATGGATCAGAATGAAAATACGCATCGAAATATCAAGCGTATCAATGGCGATACTGACCATTCTTGGCTTGGCATTGGCAGCGCCGCTTCTGGCGTCTGGACACCAAGGTGTGGGGGTTGTGCAAGCAACTGACACGTTCCCGATTGATCAATCCACCAGATTTCCAATGGAGCGTTTCTACCTCTCAGTCCCCGAGCTGCGCTCCGACCCGACTGGCAGGCGGATTGAGCTTCCAGTCGTCGTTTTCAACGCCTCCTCCGCAAAGGACAGCTCGCCTGTGGTGAAGCTCTCAGGCGGTCCCGGGACAGATGGATTATCAACGGCCCGTTTCCCCGGCGCATATCCGTGGGTGGGAGAGCGCGATTTTGTGGTGTTCGGCCAAAGAGGGACGCACCATGCCAGGCCCGCGCTGATGTGTCCTCAATTTCCTGACGCTTTGAGGGCGGGTTTGCCGCTTTCCGCGCAGGTCGAAGCGGTGACCTCCTGCCGCAACGCTCTGGAGGCGGAAGGTGTGAACCTCGCCGCTTACAACTCAGCCGAGAGCGCACGTGACATCGAGGATCTGCGGCTTGCGCTGGGAGCGGACAGACTGATCCTTTATGGCGGTTCCTATGGGACAAGACTTGCGCTGGCCTATGCGCGGCAATTTCCTGAAAACGTGGAAGCCCTGGTTCTGGATTCTCCTCTGCCGTTCAGCGCTGACTACGACAACGAGCTTGCGACCAATGTCGAAAATGTTCTGCGCGCCATTGCAGACAGATGCGCCAAGCAGAGCGATTGCGCCTCGCGCTTTCCGGATTTGTGGACTGGTTTTGTAGCAGCAATTGAGCGGCTTGAGCGTGCCGATGGCCAGAGCGAAGGGCCCACCGCCTCGCAAGTGGCGTTCACCATCGCGCCGGGGTCTGCTGCCGATATCGCTATAGCGCCCCGATTGATGGACGCTGCGGTAGCTGGCGATGTCGCTCCATTTGTGAGCGAGCCCGGTCCCATCCGGCCCAGCAATTTTGCCTGGGGAATGCGGCTGTCAGTCTGGTGCAGCGAAACGGGGAGCGAACCCTCAAGGCTAACCGACCAGCCCTTTGCTGGCATTCGTGCGCCGACCTTTGACCCGCAACTTTGCGACGCCTGGGGTGTTCCCCAAAGGCCGCAGGAAGAGTTGATCGACCCCTCAGGCAACTATCCCATGCTCATCTTTGCGGGCGAGTACGATGTAACCACTCCGCCAGAATGGGGTGCCAGGCTGCTCCCGGAACACCCCAACGCGCAGGTCATCACTATTCCGGCAGGGTTTCACGGGGTGACGACTAACTGGGGAGGCACCGGGTGTGCCATGTCGATCGCCGCTGCATTCATTGCCTCACCCGAAGACTTCGGCGAGAAACCAGGCACCTTGGAATGCATCGGTCGCGAACCCTATCCGGAGTTTTCGTTGGACCGCTGAGATACTTTTTGTGGGGGAGGCAATCATGGTTACACCGGAAGTGGTGTTCGGCTGGGCGAGCCAGGCCGCAATGCTGGGCTGGGTTATCCTGATTTTCTTGCCGAGACGCTGGCCCCAGCTTCTTTTCATCCCGCGCTACCTCATCCCATTCGGATTAAGCCTGCTCTATGCTGGCCTTGCCTTTGCGCATTTTTTCACTGTCGAAGTCGGGGGCTACTCCTCGCTCGACCAGGTGAGGACACTGCTTTCCAAGGACGAGATGCTGCTCGCCGGCTGGGTGCACTACCTCGCATTCGATCTCTTTATTGGCGGCTGGATCGCGGTTGAAGCGGATAAGCTGGGCTTCAACCGACTGATTCAGGCCCCAATTCTGGTCGCGACTTTTCTGTTCGGACCCGTCGGGCTGGCATTGTTTCTGACAATGCGTGCAGGCTATTTCCGCAAGCAGGAGGCCACCGCATGATCGAAAACAAGACCGCTTTTCGAATGCCTCTGATCCCTCAGCTCGATGATGATCATGTGACGCGGCTTCTGCTTGTGCTGGGCTTGTTCATGCTGGCGAATTTTTTAGTGTTCCTGCCTGCGTGGGTGCTAGATCCGCGAGTGCTGGATGGTGCCGCTGTCTGGACCAAGCCGCAAAAGTTCAACGTCTCTCTGGCGCTTCACTTCATAACGCTGGCAATCCTCGCCCAGCAATTGCCAAGGGACGTCAGAAGTGGTCCGGTTTTGATCGGCTTCTCTTATGCTGCCGCCGTCGCACTGATTTTCGAATGGGGCTACGTGAGCCTAAAGGCCGCGCAGGCAAGGCGATCGCACTACAATTTTGAGACCCAGTTCGAAGCGTTGATGTATGCCCTGATGGGGCTCGGCGCGTTCTTGCTGATCGCAGTTGCGATTGCGCTGGCAGTCCAGATTTGGCGCAAAGGCAACAAGTCCATGGCCGGTTTGCGCTGGGGCTCAATTCTCGGATTGGCGCTTGGCTTTGTTTCGACACTTATCTTCGCCTTCTACATGTCATCCAATGGGCGGTATGTCGGCGGAGACCTTGACCATGTCGGGTCTGTCGTGCCGTTCTTTGGATGGTCGCGTGAGATAGGAGATCTGCGCCCAGCGCATTTTGTTTCGCTCCATTTAATGCAGACGCTGCCGCTGGTCGGTTACATCGCCGACCGCAGAGGATGGCCGAGCGTTAAGCTGGTTATCGGGATCGCTTTGGTTCAGTTGGCGCTCGCAACCATGCTTTTCATTCAAGCACTCTCTGGCAAGCCGTTTTGGCCTGCTTGATTTCTCGCGCCTCGTTATTCTGTGGCCTGCGAACAAAACGAACCAACCGATCGGATAGTGGCAAGGGTCCGCAAATGGGTCGTTAGCAGAACGTCTGCTTCTAGCGGATCGACACATCAACCAGACATCATCGTGCTGGACCATCTCGCGCGGGGCTAGGCCTGTTTCTGTCTCTACTAAGCCTGTCTAAATCGCTGGCCAGAAGGCGTCTGACGCGTTGAGCCTTCTGCATGACATCACACTGTCGTTTCAGATGGTCACGCTTTTCTCCAAGCTGCCTATAGATCAGCTTGTCGCGTTCGGTCTGATCTCGCTTGGAGGCGTCGTAGGCCTCAAGCTCATTCTGTTTCTTTGTCTTGCTATAAGCTCCGGTGATCCTGTCAAAGAGGCCACGCAGCCCTTTGTTGAAACGCTCTTGCCTTGTCTCAAGTTCTGTTTCCCAGCGTTTGGTTTGGCGATAAGAAAGCTCTTTGCGCTCTGCTTGATGCTTCTCAGTGAGTTGCCAAAGGAGCTTTTCCTGACGCTCTTTGACCTGGTTTTCTTTACGCGCAGCCACCTCTTTGAGTTTCTCAACCGCAGGCAAGATAGCCTTCGCCAGGTTCTCTTTGGCCAATGCGACCGAAGGCAGATCATCTGGCTTTCCAAGACGCGCGCCAACGTCCTTTGTTTTGACGCCACACCATCTCGCGATGGCGTAAACCTCGCCTTTGAGGTCGGTTGCGACAAAGCCACGACGATCACCTTTCGCCAAAGCGAGGCCGTACTGTTGAAGCGCGGTAGCGAATGATTGCTGGCTATCCGATTGTTTCCAGCACGATTGAAAAACCGCCTTCAGTTCCTTTGCATCTTGTCCAAAACGTTTCGCCTGTTGCCACTCGGCCAGTGTCAGATTCTTGGGATCGCGCAGAGCAGGCTGGATGAATCCATCAGGCATATCCCAGCCACGTTCGAGATAAATCTCTTTCGAGAGCTCCATCAGCTTACGCTTGGTGAACGCTAAGGGGATGGCCTTCATTTGTTCACTGTCGATGCGACTCCAAACCACATGACAATGCCGACGATCACCTTTTTCGTGAAAAACGACTGCGCGCGGCTGACCCTTGAGGCCAAGTCGGTTTTCGACTTCTGATATGGTTTCGAGAAAGGCTTCAGTCTCAACCTTCACCGATGATGGTGGGTTGAGACTAAGTGAGAATAGATATTTCTTGCATCGGGTTCCACGTGCTGTTGCTTCTGCCTCTTTAAAGGCTGCGGACAGATCATCGCCCGCAAAGCCTGATATCTCCTGCACAGTCACATGCTCATTTTCAGGGCTCATCAGGTGACGAGCGAGATTCTGACCATTCGCGCGTGAGTTCCCAACGAAAATCATGGTTGCGCATCCCGCAGGCCAAGGGCTTGGATAAGCTCATGGCGGATGAACGCGATATCATCAGCCGCATCTTCAATTGTTGCCTGCGTTTCATCCGGCAGGCCGAGCGTTCCGCTATGAGCTGCTTTTGCTAGCTGATTGAGATTGTTCGAGAGCTGAGAACGACCCAACGCTCCAAGCACGCGCCCTAGCGCTTCAAAATCCTGAATTGGTCGCTTGCCTCGTGTGCGATGGGGTTCTGCCTCATCTCCTATACAGCGTGAGCGAACATAGGCGCTTAGCGTTAGGTCACCTGCCATACGCTCAAGCTTCATGCGTTCTTCTTCAGTGAAGCGAACAGATATGGGCTTTCCGTAGTCAGGCTTAGATTGCGCGCCATTGGCGACGTTATTGAAGGGATCGTGTGATGAACCCCTCATGGTTTGGGCTCATCATATCCTTTCAAGTCGGAGGCTTTGAGATGGTCATTCCACTCGGCCAGAGTGTTGAAGAGCGCGTTCGAAGTTTCTCCTTCCAAGTGCGCCATTATTTCAATGCTTATGTATCTGAGTCGCTGAGTGTTTAATCAGCCTAATGTGATGCAAACAATCCGCGATATTCGGCGATCGATTGATCCCAGATGGCGGGGTTGTGTGTCACGGTCGCGCGCTCGATGATCTTGTTTGCATGGAGATCCGCATCCTTGGGAGCAAAGGCGCTATTGGCGAAATGGTAGGCAAAGTATCGGCTCGCGATGGCCGTATCGGGATTGCGGGTTGTGCCTGCCCGAAGATCTGCCAGCAAATTTTCGACACTCTTGTATGCGCTAACCCAGTCGCCTGTCTTGAACTCAGTAAGACGCGCTAGAGGATTGCCAAATGCAGCGCATGGTGCCCAGCTTTTGGACGTGCTGGTGATCATTGCATCGCAGTGAAAGGCCAGCTCAAGGGTTCGACGCCCTTGTGTTGTTGCACTTTCGAGCAGCATCACCCGCTCATCTTGCGCGGCGATGGCAGCTTGCACGGGGCCAATCTCGGAGTGAGGTTCGTTCAGAGGATGCTGAGTCACGGCCATCACGCAATCATCGGGGATCAGCTCCGCGATGGCGCGCACCATTGCAGCGTTGTTGGCAAATGGCAGGTGCTGGTTGAAGAAATTTTCCGGATGCTCGTATTCAAGTGGCAGCCCGATGATCTTGCGATCATCGGGCAAGTCATTTTCAGCGCAAAACTCAGTTCGGCTTGGAAAAGACTGGATTAGGGGCTCTATCTGGTCGCTCCATAGCACTTCGCCTATCGCATCGAGCTTTGTCGCTTCGCCCTGGGTCAAATCGGGCATCAATCCATAATCAAAGAGGGTATCGGCAAATTTGATCCGATTGACGCCGCTTTTAAATGGCGGTGCTGCCCCTTCCATCATGTGTTTGACTGTTCTCGGAAAGGAGGCGGTCGTTTTGATATCTGCCGTGCGGCACAGGGTCAGGTCTGGGGCAAGGTTGTGAACGAAATCGAGCAAACCTTTTTCCGAGCTTGCATCCACCCGAAGTTGCGGGTGGTTCTCGCCGTCGAGCAAGTGCCAGAACACGCCTTGGCTTTGGGATATGAGAGAGGCTTGGCCAGCTCCGATACCCGTTCCGCGCCACATGGGCGGCACCATGACGTGGACTTCGAGCTCTTCTGAAAGAGTTTGGATTAGGGGGAAGACAACTTCGGCAAACCACCACGGTGTGACGACGGGAATGTAAAAAAGAACACGGTTGATTGGAGGGAATTCTGGCATTTCTCAGCAAAAGCAAGGAGCGTGCCATCGGTCTGCAATGGGTTTTGAGAGCTGGCAAAACAGGCAGGAATTTGCCGTCCTGGCAGATAATGGCCGGATTAACGGCGGCGCGTAGGGCTTGCTATGCTTTCCCGTTCAACCAACACAAAGCCATCATCGCGTGCAGTGGATTGAGGATCGTCGCTGCTGGGCAATTGCGCCTTAGTATTGGCACTGATCAAGCGTTCGCATGCGGCTGCAAAATGTATTGCATAGGCCTGATGAAGCGCGCTGAGCGGGGGTTCTGTATGGGAAAGCACGGCCCCATCATCCAGCACCAGAATGGACAGTTCGGCCGGGACCGGAATGTTCAAACTCTTGGCTGAGCGCAAAACAGCGCGGGCTGTTTCTTCAGTTTCTGCTATGATGGCGGTCGGACGGATTGTTGGGGTGAGCCATGTGCGCGCAAGATCAAACGCTTCTTCTACTCCAAGTGCCTCGTTGGAGACGAAATGGCCGTGTGACCGGCTGCCCGATTTTACCAATGCTCGCCTATATCCCTCGCATCTCCGCTTTGATCGAACGCGATCGTGCAATCCGGCCATAAATCCGATTTGGCGGTGCCCTTGAGAGAGCAAATGCTCTGCCGCTGTTTCGCCGAAGAAACCGTCATCCATACCCGGTATCATCCGCCCAAATTCGCTGCGTTGGCCAAGGTAATCAGTGGCAATTTCACGCGCACCCAGCAGATCGATGATGTCTGCCTCTTCCTCAAGCGAGGGGCACAGCACAACGCCATCGGGTTTAAGAGACGTCAACGCGCGGGCGATTTGTTGGGAGGCCGTGCCAGATGAGGCATTTTCAGAAGCGTCCACCTCTTCGAACAACAGATGGTATCCATGCTGTGCGCACACACGCATTCCTGCGAGCATCATCTCATCGAGAGGCAATCTGCCCTCTGTCCGGCCCACAGCGTCTTTCTCAAAAGCGGCCAGGATAATATAGCTGCGCGATCCGCCCATACGGCGTGCGGCTTGATTGGGGACATAGCCCATTTCAGCAATCGCCGCTTCCACACGCTCGCGCACGCTGGCGCGAACATTAGGCTGGACATTGATGACGCGTGAGACGGTTTGGCGGGAAACGCCCGCCGCCTTGGCTACATCCTCAATCGTGATGCTGCCCGATTTCATAACCGGTTCGTCTCCTTATTGGCGCGGCTCATAGCCGCATGGGGATCACCAATTGAAGAAAGGTTAGCGTTAGGACCCGGTTAAACGGCTGGAATTCTGTGGATTGTCACTCAGTCAGATGCAGGCATGAGCGCGTACTGGCATGATTTGCCTAGTGAAACACTGTCAGGCTTAATCAGAGAAGCCATTCTCGAAAAATTCTAGCGCGCAGCCTGCAAGAACCGCGGCGCCATGCGGCATTGCGCCTTCATCTACGTGCATGCGCGGATTGTGCAGTGAACATGCGCAGCGCCAATCATCATCGCCTTCTTTTGCGACACCCAAGAAGAACATAGCGCCGGGCACTTTTTCAAGCACATATGAGAAGTCTTCTGCGCCCATAATCGGGTCGGCTAAGTCGCTCCAGCCCGTTTCCGGGCCCATGGCCTCGACAACTTTCTGACCCAGTTTCACCGCGTGGGGATCACATACCGTGACAGGATAGCCATGCTCAATTTGCGTTGAGGCTGTTACGCCGTGAGCGGTCGCAATGGCTTCAGCGGTTTCGGCCAAGAGTGTGGACGCTTTTGACCGGTGTTCTTCGGATAGAGTGCGGATCGTGCCTGCGATCAACACGTCGTCTGGAACGATATTGTGCGTGGTGCCTGCGTGGATTTGTGTCACGGTTACCACCACTGCGCTCGTCGATTTGAAGCGACGCGTGACCATAGTCTGGAGCGCAGAGACAATCGCGCTTGCTGCGGGGATGGGGTCAGCGCAATCATGCGGCATGGATGCGTGGCCGCCTTTGCCCGTTACCGTGATTGTGAACTGATCGGCTGCCGCCATTAGTGGACCGGGACGACCTGCGATCACGGCAAAAGGCGCATTGGGCATGATATGCAGAGCGAATGCGGCATCCGGCAGCGGATCCATCAGACCATCATCGATCATAAAGCGTGCGCCGTGAAAGCCCTCTTCACCTGGTTGGAACATGAAATCGACATGGCCCGTCAGCTCATCACGCTTCTCACAAAGAATTCGCGCAGCCCCTGTTAGCATGGCCGTGTGGGTATCATGTCCGCAGGCATGCATGCGTCCAGGTATGGTGGAAGCGAATGCGAGATCGGTTTTCTCGTCCATTGGCAGTGCATCCATGTCGCCGCGCAGCAGCACGCGTTTTGCGTCCGCGCCTGCTTGGCCACCGGAAAGGGTTGCAATGGCTCCAGTAGTGGATGTACCCTCTCGCCAAGTTAGCGGTAGATCCGATAGCGCTTCACGCACTTTGGCCATGGTGAGCGGGCAGTGGAGGCCTAGCTCGGGTTCGGCATGAATGGCCCGCCGCAGCGCAGTGATCTGATCTGCATGACCGCGTGCGGTATTGAGAAGGTCATTTGTCAGCATATTCGCAACCTATCGCGGCTTTGCTTTGCAAACTAGTGCCAAGAAGGCACATAGGTTCCCAGCTATAGTTAATTTTGCAGCGCAGAAAGCCACATTCGCTTGATCTTGTGGTTTAGCGCACCATTATATGACAGGTTAATTCAATTATGCCATTGGGCGCTACGGCATCTTGTGAGGTGTAGCCTGGTAAAGGACCAATATGGCCAGCTCTATTTATGATTTTGCACGGTTGCCTGGGTGGCAAGCTGCGGGTCGTAGTGCCGGCGAGAATACGTCTCAAACCTCATCGGGTGCAGCGCAAGGTGGCGTAATGCCGCGTGTCGGCGTGATCCACAATCCTCGCAGTCACCGTAACAAAATGGCGGCTGCATCCGAATCGGAATTGAGCCGCGATCTTGGCCCAAATATCCATATTGCGGAACCCGGCGATCGTTCTGCTTTACCCCAAGCGCTGGCAAAATTTGCAGAGCAAGGCATTGATCTTCTGGCCATTGATGGCGGCGATGGGACTGTGCGCGACGTGCTAACCTGCGGCCACGACGTGTTTGGCAAAGATTGGCCTGTGCTTGCAGTCCTTCCAAGAGGCAAAACCAATGCGCTCGCGCACAATCTCGAGATCCCGCGTGACTGGGGTCTCGACGACGCCATTGCGGCTTTTTGGCGCGGTTCTATGGTGGCGCGGCGCCCGCTAGCGCTTTCGAATGGTGCAGCTGCCGGCGAGAAGACCGGCTTTCCCGTTTTTGGCTTTATCCTGGGCGCAGGAGCTTTCACCAAAGCGACCCAAGCCGGCCAATCTGCGCACCGTATGGGCGCTTTCAACTCGCTGGCTGTAGGGACAACGGCTGTGTGGGCGCTGGTCCAGTCGGCATTGGCTAGTCGAGCAAATGAATGGCGGCGCGGGGCGAAGATGAGGATAGGCATTGGGCCGCATGATGCGCTGCTCGGCCACAGTGGGCACGGTGATGAGAGCCATCGTCAATTGCTTTTCGCCTCGAGCCTCGACAAGCTGCCAGCTGGTATTAATCCTTTTGGCGCTGTGCAGGCCGCTGGTCCCACGCAATTCAAAGTGCTTGCTCTTGATCAGATTTCGCGACGGACGACCGCGCTGATCCCTTTCATGCTGGCGGGCTGGATCACCCAAGGCCTCAGAAAGCGCGGCGTGCATCAACTTGCTGTTTCAAGCCTATCCCTGGATCTAAGCGAACCCTTTATCCTTGATGGAGAGGCCTTTCCCGCAGGCAAGTATAATTTGGATTCCGGACCAGACTTGCGTTTCGTCATTCCATAGAACAGCGTTTATTCATGGCAGACAATGCGCCTTTATTGGCCCGAATATCGCGGCAATTGAACGCACCTGTGCGATCGCAAGTTGCTGACTTTGCCGAGATCTTGGCGAAAGAGCGCGGGGCTTCGGCGGTTCTATTCTACGGGTCGAACTTGCGCACGGGTGAACTGGAAGGTGTACTTGATTTCTACCTTTTCTCAGACGGCAAAGATGAACCACGTATCTGGCCGCTAGTAAGCTACCATGAGCGCGAAGTGGATGGAGTGGGCTTGCGCGCCAAGGTCGCTGAAATGACGCTCGATACATTTGCAAAGGCGGCGTCTGGCGATCTGACCGACACTACCATTTGGGCGCGGTTTGTGCAGCCCAGTGGTTTGATCTGGGCTGCTGACGGCGGGGTGAGGGATAGAGTTCTGGCAGCTATGCAAGCCGCTTCTACAACCGCAGCGCGGCTGGCGATTGCGCTTGGACCGCCATCAGGCAAAGAGGGTGATTATTGGCGGGTTTTGTTTCAAGCGACCTACAAGGCGGAATTGCGTGTCGAAAAGCCGGGGCGCGAAGAAGACATCCTTACTAAGAATGCAGCGCATTTTGATGGACTTTTAGCCGATGCGCTTGATGCAGGAGGCATTACGTATGAGCGCGATGGCGATCGCATCACTGCGCAGCTTGCAGCTTCAGAACGTCGTGCCATCCAATCCTGGTGGCGGCGACGCCAGCGGCTTGGCAAACTGCTTAATCTTGTGAGGCTTGCCAAAGCCACCACCACTTTTGAAGGTGCTGCCCGATATGCTGCGTGGAAGATTAAGCGGCATACAGGCCGCGAGTTGAAAATCGGGCCGCTTCAAGAGCGATTTCCGCTTCTCGCAGCGCCAGGTGCGGCGCGACTGTTATGGCAACATCGCCGTAGCCGCACAGACTGAAATCAGCCTAGGTAGAGCATATTGATGGTCATTTTCTTGACCGTTTTGCCTACGCTGAAGCGAGTTTTGTCAACGCCCGGCTTGCCCAGATTGAAAATGTTGATCGAGGGATTGTTCGACATAGCTCCGCCATCAGCGCTGATATCTGTTTTCTTGTTGCCGTTCACGTCATGCCGCGCCGCGAAAGCATAATTGCCTTCTTTGGGAACAGGCATGCAGATAGTCATCGTGCCTTTTCTTGCCGGCACCTCAATTCGGTTGATCCAGCGTCCCTTTTCAAGCCATTCCGATTCTGTCGCGCGGTAGCTTTGCAAACGTACAGTGCCGCTTGAACTTTTGACCCCTCGAATGGTTACGCGAACAGCGGGTCCTGCGCCCGGAGCACAGCTGCGAAGATTGTTGCTGATCTTTTGACCATATTGCGTCTGCGCGGCAGCGGGAGCTGCGAGCGAGGTCGCAGCAAGTCCTGCAAGCGCAAAGGCGCAAAGGCTGATGGCAAGTTTTGTCATTGTCGCAATCCGTTAGATAAATGTCCAAGTGTCCGACCCAAATGAAAGCCGAAACCTCCCTAATGTGATCTATCAATTGCCACGACATGAGTGAATTAAGGCTGAATTTCGTGTTTGAGCTTGTTAACTGACGCTCAAAGGAGTGAGGCGTAGGCTAGCACCGTGGAAAACCTGCGAAAATTGGCTGTCTTGTCCTTGTGAGGCGAATCGGCGCTGCCGTATGGAACAAGTCGCGCACGAAAGGGCGCTGCCGCCATGTCACCTACACCGCTGATCTCTCCCTCAATCCTTTCTGCCGATTTTGCAAGTCTCGGCGAGGAAGTTCGTGCGATTGATGCCGCGGGAGCCGATTGGGTGCACATAGATGTGATGGATGGCCATTTTGTGCCCAATATAACAATTGGCCCTGATGTGGTGAAAGCACTGCGACCGCACACCAAAAAGCCGTTTGATGTGCATCTGATGATTTCGCCGGTGGACCTGTATCTAAAGGCATTTGCTGATGCAGGCGCTGATATCATAACGGTCCATCCAGAAGCGGGTCCGCATGTTCATCGAACCGTCCAGGCGGTGAAGGCTCTGGGGTGTAAGGCGGGTGTAGTGCTTAATCCGGGCACTCCAGTCTCGGTGCTCGATAACTTGCTGGACATGGTCGATTTGGTCCTGGTCATGAGCGTCAATCCAGGCTTTGGCGGACAGAGCTTTATCCTCTCGCAACTCGATAAGATCGCTAAAATCCGGTCTATGATTGATGCGACAGGGCGCGAAATAAATCTTGAAGTTGATGGCGGCGTGAATGCTGAAACCGCAAAACAATGCGTGGCAGCGGGCGCTGATGTTCTGGTGGCAGGGTCGGCCACTTTCAAAGGTGGTCCAGGTCAGTATGCCGCCAATATCGCTGCATTGAAGGGGAATGCATGATGCAAGAGCTGTTCCGCGAGGGCGATCGAGCAAAAGCCGCGACAGCAATAGATGATGTAGAGACAGAAGGCCGCGCTTTGCCTTTGGTTGAAGGTGATGATCCTGAGGCTTTGTTTGAGGACGCTTCATCTGTGCCGGCAGATAGCGCCATCGAACCCTCCCGCGCACTAGCGCTGACCGACGTTGTCGCACCGCGTGCCAAGCCTGGCGAAGCGCTGATAAGGCTCGCCTATCGTATGGGCGTGCCCGGTCATGTTTTAGCCTCCCCGTTTCGCAGGGCGGCTCCAATGCGCTTGCTTGCGACCGTTTCGACGGCAAACATTGGTGAGCGAGCATCTGGCGTTGCTTTGCGCGCAGGTCATTTTCTTGTCCATTCTGTCAAAGCTCCGATTGGCCAAGTCGATTTTTCCGGCACAACGCGCCAAAGCCCGGGCGTTGAGCGCTGCATCCATACGTTTAGCTGGCTTGCCGACCTTTCCGCGAGTGCGCCTCGTGGTGATTGCGTTGCGGTTGCGGAGCGGATCACAGAACTGTGGCTCGATGCGAATAGACAAGTTGGCAAAGGGCAGGCCTGGGAAGTTGAGAAAACTGGCCTCAGGCTGATGGCATGGCTCGTCTATGCCCCTATCATCTTGGGTGGTGGTAACGATGCTCTGCGGCGCCGCCTGCTTGGAGCGATTGAAGAGACCGCCAATTGGCTGGATCGTAAATCATCGCGCTCAGGCACGGGATTTGGCGAAGTGGCTGGTTGGGCTGCGGTGACGGCTGCGGGATTGCTCCTGCCAGAGGGGCGTCCGCGCAAGCTCTATGGTGAAGCAGCGCTGATCCGGGCTCTGGGTGATCTTATCGGGGAGGATGGCGGTGTGCTATCGCGCTGCCCCTCGGTTCAAATGGATACGATCACACTGCTGACTGATCTTATCGCATGTTATGAAGCGGTAGATGAAGAGCTCCCTAGCGCATTGATGGTGATGCGCGAATTGCTGGTGCCGCCACTTTTGGCTCTGCGGCATGGGGATGGTGCTTTGGGGTCTTGGCAGGGCCAGCATGCCATTGCAGCCGATCGAGTTTCAGCCGTTATTGCGGCAACGGGCGTTCGCACGCGGCCTCTTGCGGAGGCTGAGCACTGGGGTTTCCAACGCATGCGGGGCAAAGATACGCTTGTGCAGTTTGATGCGGCCCCGCCGCCGCGCGCGCGTTTTGCTCGGGTGGGATGCGCATCGACGCTCGCGTTTGAAATGTCGGATGGACCATCGCGCGTTATCGTCAATTGCGGCGGATCCGCATTGGCAGGTGGGCAAGTGCCTGCACGTATTGGCCAAGGTTTAAGAGCCAGCGCTGCCCATTCCACCCTGGTGCTCGACAACGCCAATTCCACTGCCGTCCTGCTTCATGGGAAAATGGGCAAGGGTGTTGAGGCTGTGGATGTCGAGCACCGCAATCTTGCTGGAAGCGGGCGCGAGGCGACACGGGTTTCTGGAGCGCATGATGGATATGCCGCGCGCTTTGGTTTGTCGCATCGGCGGATTTTGTCGCTGCGGGCTGATGGCACGGAGCTAGCAGGCGAAGACATCCTGATCCCCGCATCGCGCAAGGGAAAGAACGGCAAAGTGGCGTTCGCCATACGCTTTCATTTGGGCCCGAATATCGAAGTGCACATGTCTGAAGATGGGCGCGGGGCAAGCCTGCTGCTGCCTGATGGCAAGCTGTGGCATTTCCGCCTTCGCGGCGATGGCGCAGGTGTGGGCGATGTCGAATTGTCCTGTGAAGACAGCCTTTGGGTGGACAGCTCGGGCCGCGCAAACGCAACCGAGCAATTGGTGATCGAAGGGCTGACATCGCGCGGCGGGGGGCAATTCTCCTGGCTGCTGAAGAAAATGGGATAAGAACACCGTGAGTGAGATTGTGATCAAACGGGCGCTGCTTTCGGTGTCCGATAAAACTGGTTTGGCACAGCTTGGTGAAGCCTTGGCGTCACGCGGGGTGGAGCTCGTCAGCACTGGCGGTACTGCGCGCACATTGCGCGAAGCAGGGTTGGAAGTGCGCGATGTCTCTGATCTCACAGGCTTTCCGGAAATGATGGATGGCAGGGTGAAAACCCTCCATCCCAAAGTCCATGGCGGCCTGCTCGCTTTGCGCGACAATCCAGATCACGTGGCCGCCATGGACGCGCATAATATTGGCGCAATCGATCTTGTGGTGGTCAATCTCTACCCATTTGAAGCGACCGTCGCAAAAGGGGCGAGCCGCGAAGAGATCATCGAGAACATCGATATCGGTGGGCCAAGCATGGTGCGTTCTGCGGCCAAGAATCATGGCGCTGTGACAATCTTAACCGATCCATCAGATTACGAGGCGCTTGCGGCCGAACTTGAAGCGAATGATGGCGGCACCTCCGAAGCATTCCGCATCCGCATGGCTGGCAAAGCCTATGCGCGCACAGCAGCTTATGATGCAGCGATTGCCAATTGGTTCGCTTTTGGCGATGCTTTCACGCATCCGCTTGGTCCGGAAGCGTTGGAAGCGACCCCTTTTACAGACACCATGCCGCTTGCCTTCAAACGTTCTGATCAGCTGCGCTATGGTGAGAACCCGCATCAGGCCGCAGCAATCTATGTCCCGCAAGTCACCGGCGCAAACGGCGTTCCCCAGGCAGAGCAATTGCAGGGCAAAGCGCTCAGCTACAACAATTTGAATGATGCCGATGCAGCGTTGGAACTTGCAGCAGAATTTGCAGGTCAGGACCCCGCTGTCGTGATCGTCAAGCACGCCAACCCTTGCGGTGTAGCGCAAGGCGGATCATTGCTCGATGCTTGGAATGGCGCTTTGCAATGCGACAGTGTTTCAGCCTTTGGCGGCATTGTTGCGGTGAACACCGAGCTTGATGGCGCAACAGCTGAGGCGATTGCCGAAATTTTCACCGAAGTCATCATCGCGCCAAAAGTCAGCGACGATGCCCGCGCCGTTTTTGCGAAGAAGAAGAATCTGCGCGTGCTTGAATGCGGGAGCCTGCCCGATCCTCGGCGCGGGGGTTTCGCAATGAAGACAATTGCGGGCGGCATGTTGATTCAGGGGCGCGACAATGGTGCGGTTTCCATGGATGATCTCAAAGTCGTCACCAAACGCGCGCCGACGGACCAAGAACTGAAGGACTGCCTGTTTGCTTGGACTGTCGCGCGGCATGTTAAGTCCAACGCCATCGTTTATGCCAAGGATGGGGCAACAGCAGGCATTGGCGCGGGTCAGATGAACCGGCGCGATTCGGCTCGCATCGCTGCGATCAAGGCGGCAGAGGCTGCGGAAACTTATGAATGGGCAGCGCCTCGCACAAAAGGAAGCGCGGTAGCATCCGATGCGTTCTTCCCATTTGCAGACGGTCTGCTTGCTGCGGCTAAAGCAGGCGCAACCGCTGTCATTCAACCAGGCGGATCAATCAGGGATGATGAAGTGATCGCCGCAGCTGACAAAGCAGGCCTTGCCATGGTGCTAACTGGGATGCGGCATTTCCGGCATTAAGGATGATAGCGACCTGTGCAAGCCTACCACACAATCAGCCTAGCCATGTTGGTGACCCCAAACCTCCGGCACACCCCTTAGGGGGCCATCCGCAACTTTTTACGTGAACCTGCGTAACTTTGGTGAGACTTCAAACGAAATGTCTCATGACCGACGCATTCAGTCTTGCGAAAGCGAGACCAGTGCAACGGCCTGTTAAGCATATTTGGACATAGAGACGAACGACAACTTTCCGAGCTGATTATCATGCAACTTTTCGCTTCTGATCTTTACCGCCTTCTTGGCCTTGGGTTTATCGCTGGCACATTGCTTGTGGCTGTGGCGAATGCGGATGCGTGGATCGAAGAGGTTGCGCCGCCTGCGACTGCAGCAGAGCCTTTGCAAGCTCCCCAACCATCGGATGAGTTCCTAATCGTCGACGTCCCGACGGAGACATAAATGCGCACATTTGGCGTGGCCATTATGGCCCTTTCGGTTGCAGTCACTGGCTGTGCTTCGCCTGCTTTGGCAGCAGAAGAGCCTTTCAACGCCCCCGTTCCCAAACGGATCGCCAAAGAAGGCACCGGGCTTAAGACTGCTATCTTCGCCGGTGGTTGTTTCTGGGGTGTCGAAGGCGTTTTTAGCCATGTCAAAGGCGTAAAGTCTGCTGTTGCTGGCTATCACGGCGGAACCGCTGGCAATGCGAGCTATTCCAAGATTATCACCGGCACCACTAATCACGCTGAGGCAGTGAAGATTACGTACGATCCCTATGTCGTGCGATATGATGAACTTTTGCGCATCTTCTTCTCAGTGATCGCCGATCCCACGCTCAAGAACCGCCAAGGACCTGATGTGGGCGCCCATTATCGGTCAGCGTTGGTGCCGCTCAGCTCTGAACAGCGCGCAGTTGCAAAGGCATATCTCAAACAAATGGGCGCCTCCGGTGTCTGGAAACGCCCAATTGCAACCAAAATTGAGGCGCATCGAAAATTCTACGCGGCCGAAAAGTACCATCAGGACTTCATGGCGAAAAACCCGCGCCACGGCTACATCCTGCGCTGGGATAAACCTAAGGTCCGCAATTTAAAGGTTATGTTCCCGCGCGATTACAAAGCTGCTTTCCTTAGGGACGGTGCGTAAAGCGTGCGCTGACATTTGCCGATTGTGTCGCTATATCGGCGTGTATGAGCACAACAGCCGCAAACCTTAAGTCCAGCCACAACCATTCTCACCAGTATTTGTCAGGCGATGATCTTATCGCTGAGGCAGGCCGAGTTCTTGGAGGGCAAGGTGAAAAGTGGACCACCATGCGGAAGGCGGTGTTTGCAGAGCTGGTTGCCCAAGGCCGCCCGGCTTCTGCTTACGACATCGCGGATGCTCTATCGCTGTCACGTGGCAAGCGTGTCGCGCCCAACAGCGTCTACCGCATCCTAGATGTCTTCGTTGCGAGCAACCTGGCGCTTCGTGTGGAAAGCGCCAATGCATTTCTCGCCAATTCCCACCCGGGATGCGAACACGATTGCATCTTCCTCGTCTGCGACGAATGCGGTGATGCGGCCCATATCGACAATGAAGAGGTCAGCCGTTCTTTGCGAGCGATCGCCAAAGCGCAATCGTTCAAAGCCGAAAGGCCCGTGCTCGAAGTGCGCGGCCTATGTCAATCTTGCGCCTGATTATCTGGGTATTTGTCGTTACTATCGCACCGTCAACTTGCCCGAACAGCCCTATTGTAAGGCAGGATTGTCAACTCGAACAAAAATAAGCTATCACTGAGGATTATCCGTTCATCGACAGGCACGGTTGGGCCGTGTAGGGAGCTGCTCCATGACCGAAAAGCCTAAGACGCCACTGCTCGACACCGTGCCGACGCCGGATGAGCTTCGCCACTTAAAGCCCGAACAATTGCGGCAATTGTCTGATGAATTGCGCGCCGAGATGATCGATGCGGTCAGTGTTTCGGGCGGGCATTTGGGGTCTGGCCTTGGTGTGGTCGAGCTGACGGTTGCGATCCACTACGTGTTCAACACGCCCGATGACTGCCTCATTTGGGATGTGGGTCACCAATGCTATCCGCACAAAATCCTCACCGGCCGGCGTGACCGGATCCGCACTTTGCGCCAGGGCGGCGGCCTGTCTGGTTTTACCAAGCGCGCGGAGAGCGAATACGATCCGTTTGGCGCAGCGCACTCTTCTACGTCGATTTCAGCAGCGCTTGGCTTTGCCATGGCGAACAAGATGAACAATAAGCCGGGGCGCGGTATTGCAGTGATTGGCGATGGCGCGATGAGCGCTGGCATGGCTTATGAGGCGATGAACAATGCCGCCCAGGCAGGCAATCGCCTGGTCGTGATCCTGAATGACAATGATATGTCGATCGCGCCTCCGGTTGGCGGATTGTCCGCCTATTTGGCGCGCATGGTCTCGTCATCTGAGTATCTTGGCCTGCGCTCGCTCGCTTCCAAAGCGGTTCAGAAAATGAGCCGCCGCCTGCACGGCGCAATTGGCAAAGCCGAAGAATATACGCGCGGCATGGTAACCGGCGGGACACTGTTTGAAGAGCTGGGCTTTTATTATGTCGGGCCGATTGATGGGCACAATCTCGATCATCTTATCCCCGTGCTAGAAAATGTGCGCGACACGTCAGAAGGCCCCGTCCTGATCCACGTCGTAACGACCAAGGGTAAGGGATATAAACCTGCCGAAGAAAGCGCCGATAAATATCACGGCGTACCCAAATTCAATGTGGTGACAGGCGAGAAGCAAAAAGGTTCTGCTGGACCGCCTGCCTATCAGAATGTGTTTGGCGATACCTTGGTTGAGCTTGCCAATAAGGACAATCGCATCTGTGCGATTACTGCGGCGATGCCATCAGGCACAGGCGTCGATCGCTTCGCCAAAGCGCATCCCGACCGAAGTTTTGATGTTGGTATTGCCGAACAGCACGGTGTGACGTTTGCCGCCGGGCTTGCCGCGCAGGGAATGCGGCCCTTTGCGGCGATTTATTCGACATTTTTGCAGCGTGCTTATGACCAGGTTGTGCATGACGTTGCTATCCAAAACTTGCCAGTTCGGTTCGCAATTGACCGTGCTGGCCTTGTAGGCGCTGATGGTTGCACTCATGCTGGTGCCTTTGACATCACCTATTTGGCTACTTTACCCAATATGGTGGTGATGGCCGCAGCCGATGAGGCTGAACTGGTCCATATGACCTATACGGCCGCGGAATATGACGAAGGCCCGATTGCCTTCCGCTATCCGCGTGGGTCAGGAACAGGCGTCCCACTTCCTGAGGTTCCTGAAAAGATGGAAATCGGTAAAGGCCGCGTGGTGCGCGAAGGCTCTAAAGTTGCGATCCTATCTTTAGGTGCGCGCTTGGAAGAAGCGAAGAAGGCGGCTGACCAGTTGGAGGCCAAGGGTCTGTCAACCACCGTCGCTGATTTGCGCTTTGCCAAGCCTTTGGATGAAGACCTGATCGAACGCCTGATGCGCGAGCACGAAGTGGTCGTGACCGTCGAGGAAGCCGCCATTGGCGGCCTCGGCGCGCATGTGCTGACCTTTGCGAGTGATGCAGGCCTGACTGACAATGGCCTCAAAGTGCGCACCATGCGCCTGCCCGACATCTTCCAAGACCAAGATTCGCCTGACAAGCAATATGATGAGGCAGGATTGAATGCCCCGCAGATTGTGGACACGGTCCTGAAAGCGCTGAAGCACAACTCGGCTGGTGTTGACACGGGCAGTATTGAGGAAGTGGCGGGGTAAATGCTCCCCCTTTTGCTTTCATTGGTACTGGCTGAAACTCAGCCACAATAGAGTACATTTGAGGAAGAGCGCATAAAAGCTGAATTGGCGGTGCGTTCCTGCGGCATTGATAGCCTTTTTGGATACGCATGATGATGCGATCCAATTGGGAATTAAAGCTCTAGTTCTACAGCTCAGCACTGCGGATGATGAGCAGTTGAAATGCCTTGCTGCGGTTGAAGTTGAAAGTGAATTTCAGATCGTTTTTGCGGACAGTGGACCAGGATCTGAGCTACAAGCGCGATATCTTAATCGACTGGTCCAGTTGCAAAGGCCTATGCTTTCTCAAGAAGCGAAAGATTGGTTTGCTGCGCGGCCTCATTACGGCCATCCTCCAGTATTACCCAAATCTGATCTGTCTCCTGAGAACGTCATCTCATCTATCGAGACCTTTTGTGGCCCGGCTGCAGCGGGCGCTCTTGTCTTCACGGGCGAGGCATACACTCTGGCCACAGAATGGCAGTCTGAGTTAGACCCACTTGCTGAGAGCTCAGTCGATACCATCGAGTGTATCTTTAATGCCGTAATGCTCAATCAATTGCCGTTTGGATTTGTCGGAAATGAGAAGCTCGAACCGGCGGCGCCTGAAAGTGATGACGCAGACGGCAACTAGATTATCGAATCTGCGTCACACTCACCGCGCCGCGTTCAAAGTTTAGCGCTGTGGGTGGTGCACTTGGCTCGATGCTTTCACCTTCTTCTTGGGCGCCCTCTGCCTCATTATATCCTTCCGGATAATCATCGCCCGGTTCAATTACGCCTTCGACCTCCAAGAGGATCAGTGGCGGCTTCGGTGGTTCTTCGCCGCGCAGTAAAGCTATCTCGCGCTCACGGCGTGCCAGGTAGGTATCGCGGCGCGCAGCATAGGGGTCGACAGTCGCATCGATACGCGCCAACTCCTCATCCACCTCAAGGCGGGCATCCAATGAATTCACGATGAAATATGGCACGGTGTATTCAGGCGTGTTGAACGGCGCTCCAACCGCCACAGGCAGGACAAGCTGATCGATCCCGCTGCCAATCAAGTCGCGCACGCTCGTCGCGCCGGTAAACGGCAGATAGAGATAGGCGCCGGGTTCAACGCCATAAAAGCCCAGCGTGTTGGCAAACCCGTTGCGGCGGTATGGTATTCCGATACCGGGCTTTTCGGCCATATCGAACACTCCGCCAAGGCCGAGTGTTGAATTGATCAAAAGCCGCGTTAGCGAACCCAGAGCTTTGCCAAATTTGCCCTGAAGCAAAAAATTGAGCGCATTGACCGGCTCGCCCAGATTGCGCACGACATTGCCGAGACCGTCGCGGAATGGCCCCGGTAGTCCATCGCGATAGGCGTAGGCGACCGGTTCCACAAAGGCATCATCCACGGCTTGAGTGATCCGATAGCTTTCAAAGTTGAGCGCTTCAGCTGGGTCGCTTTCTGGTGGGCCGTACGAGCCATCGACAACAATTTCGTTGCCTTCTTTCGGTTCTTCTTGCCCAGGGTCAGCGCCATCTTCTTCCAATTCACTTTGGGCGTCTTGAGATGCGCTCGGCGGGGAGGCCTGCGGAGTATCGCCCGGGGTGAGCGACCAATCGATGGCTAGGATATCGGATGTGGCTTGCTCTGGGAGCGCAATTGCTGCCGTGACTGCCGGCCCAGCTGCATTTAAGATCGCAGCATTGGGCAAGGTCATTTCGGCTGGAGTTTCCGCAGACAGCGGAGCATGCGCGGTCAACGCCAAACTCACAGCCATCACTACACGAAAATCAAGCAAACCCAGTCTTCCTTTACGGACCCTAATAGAAGCAATTGTTGGCCATAAGCTTAACCGCCGCGATTCGCCTATGTGGTTGTGATTATAAGCTGTCTACCGAATGAGAGTATTTCAAGTTTCGACGAACATTGTTCACATTGCGTCGGATTGCTGCTGTTCAAAACCTGTTCGCCTTGCTTCGAAACTTCGCCTAACAGGAACACATGGCATTGATTTCTATCTCTCAAGATGGTCCGGTCACGATTCTGACGATTGACCGCGCTGAAACAATGAACCCGCTTGGCGCGCCCGGTGATGGCGATGAATTTCGCAGCATTTGCGATGCGATCAATCGTGACATGCACGTACGCTGCGTCATCCTGACAGGGGCAGGTCGCGCGTTTTCGGCCGGTGGCGATGTCAAGGCGATGCGAGACAAGACCGGTACATTCGGCGGCGCGACCCCGGCGATTTCTGATGGGTATCGCGATAACATCCACCTGATGCTGCGCGCTTTGTATGGTTTGCGTGTGCCCCTTATTGCTGCGGTTAATGGCCCTGCGATTGGGCTGGGCTGTGATGTGGCGTGTCTTGCCGATATGCGGATCGCAAGTGAGAAAGCGAAGTTTGGAGTCACTTTCCTCAAGCTCGGCATCATACCAGGTGATGGCGGCACATGGATCTTGCCGCGTGTGATCGGAGATGCGCGGGCGGCCGAGCTGTTCTTCACTGGAGATCTGATTGATGCATCGACCGCTCAAGATTGGGGGTTAGTCAGCCGAGTAGTTGCGCCAGACGACTTACTGGCGGAAGCCAGCGCGCTTGCGCACAAAGTGGCCGCCATGCCGCCGCATTCCTTGCGCCAGGCGAAAATGCTGCTGCGGCAGGGGCGCGAGCTTAGTTATGACAGCGCTTTAGAAATGGCTGCCAACACCCAAGCTATGATGCACACTACGCAGGATCATGCGGAAGGGATTGCGGCATTGCTCGAAAAGCGCGCAGCAGATTTCCAGGGCGAATAAAGCGATGGGTGTTTTAGCGTTTCGTATCCTTGTCGGCATTGCTGTTGCTTATTTGGCGACATTGGCTTTGTTGTTCGTCTTTCAGAGTCGATTTATCTACCCTGCCCCGCAAGAACGCCATGATCCTGCACCAGGGTTTGAGGCGGTGGAACTTCTGACGCCCGATGGCCTTGATCTAACGGTTCATTGGCGCCCGCCCGAGACCGGAAAGCCGGTCGTTGTGTGGTTCCATGGTAATGCGAGCTCTCTGGCTGGATCGACGGCGGAAACATCGGTTTTGGCAGAAAATGGGTATGGCGTGCTGCTTGCCAGCTATCGCGGTTATGGCGGGAATGCAGGGGAACCATCAGAACAGGGTTTTTACGAGGATGGCAGGGTTGCGATGAAATTCCTGGCGGAACAAGGCATAGCCCCTGCGCAGACAATTGTTGGCGGTACATCGATAGGGTCGGGCACAGCCACGCAAATGGCGATGGAGTTTAGGCCAGGAGCTTTAATCCTGATCTCGCCTTTTACGTCGCTAACCGATGTGGCGAGTAATGCGCTTCCGATCTTCCCGGTCCGGTTATTATTACGTGATAAGTATGATAACTCAGCCAAACTGAGTGAGTTGGAGGCGCCCGTTCTTATCCAACATGGCACCGCCGACAATGTCGTACCTTTTGAACAAGGCAAAGCGCTCAGTGAAAAAGCGAATGATGCGGTTTTCGAGAGCTTTGAGGGGGCAGGTCACGATTTGTCGTTTGTGCGCGAAGCGCAAAAAGCGCAGGCGCTTTGGCTTGAAAGCAGGGGATTTGGTTTAGATCCCATGATTGCGCCCATCACGTCATCCGAGCCGGATCCGCTACTCGAAAACTAAATCGATATCCATCGCCAAATGCCGGCAGGAATGCCCCCAAGTGGCAGATGCGCCCAACTCAGCCCAGCAAACAACACCAATCCCAGTGTCCATGGCAGAACGCCCGCTCGCGCAAAGCCTGAAATTCTTGGCCAATAGCTGGTGTGTTCTTCCCACTGCGCCCAAGCATCACCCATAAGTGCTTTCTTCTTGCGATCCTGCATATGCGCACCCACCAAGGCCATAAAGCCCATTGCAAAGGCGGTTATGGTTGTGCGCCAGCTCCAGAAAAGCACCAAGTGTGACAGTGCCCACAAGCCAAATCCCCACATCATTGGGTGGCGTGTAATGTTGAAAACCCCCTTGGGTGCTGCGCGAGCCATATCGTCAGAGCCTGGCAGGCCCAGTGCTGGATTGCCCGCAAATGAGCCTGCAAACATGATCATCGCAGGCAGTGTTAGTGCAGTTGCCACAATCCAACCGACGGTTCCTGATCCGGGGAGGTCGCCTGTGGGGGCCGCTGTAAAAGCGAGATAGATCCAGACGAAGAAACCAAGGCTAACAATTGAATACGCAACCTGCTGACCCGTATCGCCGAACGCTTTCACCATGCTCGCGCGCAAAGGGTGAGACATCAGAAAATGGGTCGCAACAAATCCGAAATTGGCAGCGATCAAGGCATAAAGCTTGGCATCCATGGAAAATCCCCATCCAAATGTGCGACGTCAATCTATAACGTGGATTGCGCCGTGGGAATAATTGTCGCTTGAGCGGTCGCAACATGCACCCGGGACGCACTTTCGCTCTCAGCCCATACATCGGCGCGCACGACAACTTGCCGTTTGCCCGGCTTGATAACCTCACCTTTTGCATAAAGGCTTTCACCTAGTGCTGGGCGGAGGAAATTGATGGAGTAAGAGCCTGTGACCACATCGCCCACTGTCGATGCCCCAGCCCACGCGCAGGCATTATCAGCCATCAATCCTACAATTGCACCATGGGCAAACCCGTGATGCTGGGTCATTTCCGGTCGCAGTTTGAGCCGCAGCTCACTGACGCCCTCCCAAACCTTCAACGGTTCGACATTCAGCCAGTTTGTAAAACCTGACCCCATGACAGCAACTTTCTTCATATAGGCAAGCGATGCCTCTGGGCTATCAAAACGGGAATTGGTCATACGAGGCGCTCCTATAAGTCTGTTTTACAGACCTATATGCCTCTTGTCAGCTTCATGCACAAGTCTGATATACAGATGAAACCGGAGCGTTGACCCAATGAAGATTTACCGCCCCTCGCGTGCGCCATGCCCTATTGGCCGCTCTGCCCGAATTCTGGGCGATCGCTGGGTATTGTTGATCTTGCGCGAGGCGTTTCTGGGCGTGGACCGATTTGAGCAATTCATAGAGCGATTGGAAATCAATCGTGCAGCGCTCACGTCTCGGCTCACCATTTTGCAGGAATCAGGGCTTATCGAGCGGGTGCCGCCACAAGGTCGCAAAGCGCGCTATGTCCTCACAGAGCGCGGAACTGCTCTGCAGCCGCTTTTCGCGGAGATGTCGAAATGGGGATCAGATCACCTGTTCGATAAAACCGAACCCGCAAAGGATTGGTCCTAGTCACTATCGCTCTATGGCTTGCCTTCAATGCCAAGCAATTCGATCTTGAATATCAAGGTCGCTCCGCCGGGAATGGGCCCGCCACCCATCGGGCCATATGCTAGGTCGGAAGGAATTGCGACTTCGATGGCTTCACCAACCGCGATCTGAGGGATTGCGAGTTGCCACCCCCTAATCAGGCGGCCAAGCCCGAATGTGGCAGGTTCGCCGCGCTCATACGAGCTATCAAACACCGTTCCATCAATCAATTTGCCTTCATAATGCACCGTCACCCTATCGGCGATCGAAGGCTTTTTCTGTGAACCATTGTAGGTGAGATATTTCCATCGAAGGCCGCCATCGACAAAATACCAGCCATCCTGAGCATTCAAACCCAGCAGATAGAGCTGCTGCTGAGAGTGCCATGCGCCATCGCGCACTGGCGCTTCCTCAACAGATTCAGGCTCTTGTCCCAAGGCAGGGGCAGCAAAAAGCGAAAATGCGGTCGCGGCAATTAGAAATTTCACCAATCGTACGCCTTTGGCAGTTGTGTCTCATCAAGATCGCGATAGCGCTCTTTCAAGCGGCTTTGATGGTTGTCGAGCGGTTGTTCAACCCCTGAGATAAACACTTTTGTTGGCACGCTTCCCAATTCCAGCGGGTCGCCATCCCAAATGACCAAATCGCCCATCGCACCGCGCGATAATACGCCTGCACGGCCGCCCATTCCGCTGATTTCGGCGGGGACCGAACTGATCGCGGCAAAAGCTTGTCCCCAAGAAAGCCCGGAAGCTCGCGGCACGCTCGATAGCGCCACAAGGTTGCCGGCCGCTTGCGGCAAACGTCGCGGATTGCGCAGGCCAGACGCGCTGATTGCTACTCTGACTCCCGCATTGGTCATGCGCCCAATATTGCTTTGTGTCGCGGCAAGTTCGGCAAAACTTACGGGTAAATCGTCCAGTCCATCAGCTATAACGGGGACGCCTGCTGCGGCGATCTCGCTTGCGACCATCCATCCTTCGTTCGCGCCGAACAGCACCATATCGAGCCGCGGAAAGTCGGATTTTAGCGCCAATACGCTGCGGATATCTGCTGCGCGCTCTACTGCGACATAAAGCTGCTGCTGGCCATTTACGACAGGGATTAACGCTTCTGCATCAAATCGCGAGAGCATCACATCATCACCCTTGGATATCTCGGTCGTTTGTGGTGTCCCGCGCGAACTGCCAAGCGCACGGGCTTCGCGAAGCGCAGCTTTGAACAGGACATACGAAGATGCCCGGCTGCCCCCTGCGAGGCGAGCGCCGCCTTCGCCCAGATCAACCATCTGGAATGCCCTGGCTTTGGTTATGGGATCAGGGTCGCTGCCTAGATCGACAATCGCACCCTGCCCAGCAAAGATTGAACCAGAAGGCATCGTGGTAACCGCAGCGCGAGTGACGCCAGCCGCGCGGTAGATGGCGACGTGTTGCGAGCTTGGATTGACGATGGGAGCTGTATCGAGTGCAGCACTAAAGGGAGAGCCGCCCGCACGTGTGTCATTGGACTGGCTCACCGCGCCCACGTCCCAAATGCCTAGCGAAGTGACCGTTGCGAACAGGCCGGGCGTGACATAAGCTCCTTTTGCATCCACCAATTGCGTGATTTCAAACGTGGTCCCTTGGGCAGGGCCTGCATATGTAACCTCCCCATTCTTGATCACGACCACTGCATCATCAATCGGCTCGCTACCGTCACCTATTGCGAGTTTTGCGTTGGAAATGATGACATCCTGCGCGCTAGCAGGGTTCGTGAGTAATGCGGTGGCAAGAGCCGCTGTGGTCAAAAGACGCTTCATCATTTCACATCTCCTTCACCGGGTTGGCCAAGCTCAAAATCGCTTACCGGCCGCCGTTTCGGGTCCATCGCATCGAACATCAACGCGCCATCGATCCAGACTTTTTCGGGGCGCGAATAGACGCTCAAAGGATCACCATTCCATAGCACGACGTCGGCCATTTTGCCAGGCTCCAGAGAGCCGGTAACATCCTCTATTCCCATCGCTTTTGCAGCGTTCAGGGTGATCCATTGGATCGCAGTGCCTTCAGAAATCTCTATCCCCATGCGAAGGCCAGCCTTTCGCGCTTTGGACGCTTCTTGGTTGAGGCGCTGAATATCATCTTGATCATCGGAGTGGATGACGACGCATGCGCCCGATTGCTGGAGCAGAGCGCCGTTTTCGGGGATTGCGTCATAGGCTTCCATTTTAAAGCCATACCAATCAGCCCAAATCGCGCTGCAAACGTCATTTTCGCGCAGCAGATCGCCGATCTTGTAGCTTTCGACAGCGTGGTGGAAGGCTGTGACTTTGTAGCCGACCTCTTTTGCCATATCCATTACCAGCGCCATCTCATCAGCGCGGTAGCAGTGGTTGTGGACCATGATGTCGCCTTTGAGCACACCGACGAGCGTTTCCTTGGCGAGATCGCGATCTGGATCGTCCTTGTTGGCATAGTCGATCGCATCGAACCAAGTCTGGCGATTGACAGCAAAATTGCCCATCCGTGTCGATGGTTTGCGTCCCCTTCGGCCATAAACCCGTTTGGGATTTTCACCGCATGCCATTTTGAGGCCATAAGGAGCACCGGGAAATTTCATCCCCTGCACCGTGCGGCTGGGAACATTCTTTAGCGTCACTGTGCGACCACCAAACAAATTGGCAGAGCCAGGAAGGATCATCAGCGAGGTAACTCCGCCATTGGCCAATGCGCGGCTAAAACCCGGGTCTTGCGGCCAAACAGAATGTTCTGCCCAAACGTCAGGGGTGGCAGGGCTGGTTGCTTCATTGCCATCTGCGTGCGCATCGACATCGGGCGAGGGGTAATCGCCAAGGTGGCTGTGAATGTCGATAATGCCGGGGGTTACAAATTTCCCCGTGCCATCGATTACACTGTAGCCATCTGGCGTTGCTTCACCTGTCAGCACATTGACGACTTTGCCGTCGCGAAAAAGCACCGTTGCGTTTTCAATTTTCGCCCCAGTTCCGTCAAAGACCGTTGTGCCGACCAGAGCAGTTGCTGCTCCTGGATAGCGGACATAGGTGGAGGGGTAAGGCGTGTCGCTTTCTTTAAGCGCTGCGAACTCCCCGCCTGATTTGCTGGCGCTATCGGCTGATGCATTGGCGGACCCGGTGGCGGCGCAGGCGGTTAAGGCAAGCGCGCTAAGACCAACGACTATGCGGGATCGCCAGCCTGATTGCTTGAAAACCAGATTTCGCAGTGTGTCAGCCATGGCCAGCCCCCTCTTTCTTCAAGAAGGGGCTGTATTGGCGCGAAAATCCCCCTCTGTCTAGCTGGCCTGACGGACCCAGTGTCCAACAGAGTTTATTCCGCAGGGCGAGTGGCCGGGTGGATGCCAGCTCCTTGCGCCTCAAGTCCAGCTTCAGCTTCACCAGCAAGCGCCTCGTCGTCTGTGAGCGTGTCGAGATGCATGAGTTTTTTGACCAATGGCGAAACGACAATCACCGCAACGCCAATCCCGGCCGCGACAAGGCCCATAGTCCAATACACTTCCAGAGCAGCTTCGCGTGTCATATTGCCGCCTTCGCCTTCACCCATGAGGCTGCCCATAAAGCCTGCAACAAACTGTCCACCGGCCGTGCCAAAGAAGAAGGCGGCCATCATGAGGCTTGCCATGTGCCGCACCGAAAGCCGGTTCATTGCAGACAAGCCAACGGGGGACAAACACAGCTCGCCCGTGGTGGAAAGCAAATAGAAAACAAACAGGAACAACACCGGCATCATGATCGCGCCTTCGGCATTGGTTGTGCTGAAATTGTTTGCGCCCCACACCATGACGATAAATGCTAGCCCCATTTGCACAATTCCAAGACCCATTTTTGCAGGTGTCGATGGCTCAATGTTGCGGCTTGCCATGTATTGCCATGCCATTGCGAAAAGCGGGGCGAGCAAGATGATGAAGATCGGATTGACCGATTGGAAGAAGGTTGTCGGGATGCTTCCGCGGTCGACGTGGCGGTCCGTAAACAGGTTGACCGAGCCACCCGCCTGTTCGAACAGCCCCCAGAACACAGGCATCAGCAAGATGAAGAAGATCATCGCAAATACCCTGTCACGCGCTTCTTTATCCAGCTTGAAAGCCTCAAACATCACATAGCCCAACAACGCGATGCCCGAAACGGCCAACAGTCCGCCCACCAAGCTTTGATACTGGATCAGCACCCAGATCACGGCGACACCGGCAAAGCCGACACCGTAGAGCAGCCACTCGAAACTGATGCCCGCGACTTTCTCTTTGAGCTTTTCTGGAGCTGGAGATTCGCCATTGCCTTTGAGCAGGGACTTACCAACGATAAACACAATCAGACCCAGCAGCATGCCAATGCCCGCGAGGCCAAAACCAAGCGCCCAGCTGACTGTTTCGCCCAGATAGGCAGCAATAAGAACACCGGTCGCCGCGCCCAGGTTCACGCCCATGTAGAAGATTGTATAGGCGCCATCGCGACGTATGTCCGTGCGCGGATACAGCTGGCCAACCAAGACTGAAATGTTGGCTTTCAAGAAACCAGATCCAACTATGATCAAGGATAAAGCCAGCCAAAAGATGTTGAGAGTGGGATCGTTCTGATAGCCTGACCCATCGCCTTCAAAAGCCATAAAAATATGGCCCAAGGTCAGTAGGATAGCACCAAAAAGAACCGCTTTGCGTTGACCCAAATACTTATCTGCCAACCATCCGCCCATGACTGGCGTGATATATACGAGAGTGCCGTAAGCACCGTAAATCAAGTTCGCGCTGCCATCCGAATAGAGCCAATGCTTCGTAAGATAGAGCACCAGTAGAGCGCGCATCCCATAGAATGAAAACCGCTCCCACATTTCAGCAAAGAAAAGCATATACAGACCTTTAGGATGGCCAAGAACCTCCTCGTGAGGTCTGGTGATTGCCCATGCGCCCGCCACCAAAAACGTAAACAACACTGCGCTCGCTGCGATGGCGGCCCATTCGCCGTAGCCCCAGGTAGAAATTTCCATGATGAATGCGTTCCCCGATGATCCCATAGCTCTGCTTTTTAGCAGGCCGATACTCACGCTGCGCATCCTAACGCCCAAATCCTTCGTGTGAAGACTTAGTTACGCTCGAAACCACACTTCGCATTGTGTGTCGCATCTGTGCACGCGGTCCAATTCGCAACGCGATGTAACTTTCCGGGAACTTGACGCGAATGGCTGTATTATGTCACTGAAGCACCTAGAGAGAACGCCATGACCCAATCCAGACCCGTCTACCTTAAACTGCGCGATCAGATCGCCGCATCCATAATCGAAGGGGATTATGCTGAGGGCGCTATGTTGCCTTCGGTGCGTGCACTGGCTGCGCAGCAGGGTGCGAACCCTCTTACCGTTGCCAAAGCCTATCAGCAATTTCAAAATGATGGCTTGGTCGAGGTTCAGCGCGGGGTTGGGATGTATGTCGTTAAAGGCGCGGCCGAGCGGCTTCGGTCAAGCGAGCGAGAGCAGTTTTTGCGCGAAGAGTGGCCCGAGATTCGGGCACGAATGAGTCGCCTTGGCTTGCAGCCTGTCGATCTGATCGAAACGCACTGACCGCTCAGCGGAGTTTTTTGAGCCAAAACAGCCCAATCCGCTCCAAAACAGAACAATCAAGCCTCAATTCGGCCCGAAAGTGCCGCGTTTCTGCGGTTGCGGGTTGCGAATTATACAATCGTCTGGCAACAAATCGGCTTCAGGGGGCGCCCATCGGGTCTGGATGCTTAGCTTTGCGAAGGCCCATCGGGCCCAAGATTATGTCAGCGAGGCGAATGCGTTTTCGCGCGCAATGGGGAGAATGTGATGATCAGATCCGAGCTGCTGCAAGAGCTGCACAAAGACAATCCGGAATTGCGCGCGGAAGAAATCGAACAGGTCGTCGATATCTTTTTCGATGAGATCGCAGGTCGATTGGCTGAAGGTGGCAGGGTTGAGTTGCGGGGTTTTGGAGCATTTTCAACGCGCGATAGGGAAGCGCGCACGGGCCGCAATCCTCGCACGGGTGCTGCGGTTGAAGTTCCCGCTAAGCGCGTTCCTTATTTCAAAGCGGGCAAAGAAATTCGCAAACGCTTGAATGATTGACCACCTCGGTTGCCAGCGCGGCAATCAAGCACCGACAAGCACGGCATTTTCATCATCGATTCTTGTTGGGATGGGATAGCGCCGTTCTACGCCCATCGCTGCGAATACGGCATTGATAATCTCTTCGATCCCGTCTTCTGCGGTGACGTCCACCGGCATCATGCCAAGTGTCGCGAACTCATCCATGGCACTGGTGTCAGTCAGTGCGATCACGCGAGCAATGCCGGGTAAGCGCTCCTGAACCAGTGGCGTTAACTCGCGCGAAATCGCTAGATTTCCGGTGGCTACAAGTACGACTTTGCGCCGCTCCATTCCCAACGCATCCCAACTGCGCGGATCTCCTGGGTTGGCCTGGTGAACATGGTATCCATCGGCGAGGGATCGCTGAAACCATTCTGTGTTTGCTTCCACTGCGAGATAGCCGATGCCGTTGAAAGTCAAAGCATCCGCCACCGCTCTGCCAGCTGGCGCAAGACCAATGATGACAACCGGCGCATCATCGCCTGCAAGCTTTTCATCTGGCGGGCCTTGACGCAGCCTGCCTGCAAGCAAGCGCCCCCAGTTTGACACCAATGGGGTCACTGCAAGGCTGATGGCGATGGCGGTGACAAGGATGGAGACAAGGCTTGCTTCGACAAGCCCGGCAAGCGCAGGCAAGGCCAACAGGACAAGCGCAAATTCGCTACCTTGCCCAAGGAGAAATCCAAGCTGAACTGAGCCTGGTACCGACCAGCGATTGGCAAGACCAGCCAGCACATTCATTGCGCATTTGATTGCGATCAGCCCTGCAGCTGCTGCCAGAATGATCACCCAATTGCTGCCTAGGATGGCGGGGTCGATAGAAAGGCCTACTGAGATGAAGAAAAAGCTGAGAAACAGCCCTTTGAATGCATCGATCTCAGTCTGAACCATGATGCGATAGCGCGAATCGGCCACTGCCATTCCGCCAAGAAAAGCGCCCAAAGTGAGTGACAGGCCAGCCATGCCAGCCGCCCATCCGGCCGCGAGCGCAATAAACAGCGCAGTTGCTGTATAGACTTCCGCGCTCCCCACACGTGCAATCGCGCGAAACAGAGGTTCTGTCAGATAGCGTGCGAACAACACCGCTATCGCGAACGCAACCAAGGCTTTGAGCCCCGCTATACCTAGCGCAGGTGCCATCGCACCGCCCGATCCCAGAGCGCCCACAGCCACCAGTAAGAGGATTGCCGCGATATCCTGAAAGATCAGGATCGATTGCGCCGCGCGCCCCACAGGGCAATCATCTTGTCCGCGCTCTTTCACCAATCCTATCACCACCGCAGTAGATGATAGCCCCATTGCAAGGCCAGCTATGATCGCAAACTCCACAGGGATACTCAGCCGTGTCAGCGCGCCCAAAAGTACGAACAGCCCGGCAAACGCTCCGCCTGCGACCAGCATCTGCAAGCTGCCGAATCCAAAAATGTTGCGCGCCTCTGCTCGAATGCGGCCCAGTGAAAAATGTAGCCCCAGATTAAACAGCAGGAACATGATACCGACTTCGGCCAATGCGATAACTATTGGGCCATCAGACAGGTCACCATACCCCAGAACAGACAGAGCAAGTCCCAAGCCAAGATAGCCCACAATCGGGTTCAACCGCGCGATCCTTGCAATGACCGCTGATCCTATTCCAAGGCCCAGTAGAGTTATTGCCGGTTGAATCGTAGCGACCACTGAGTGGCCGTCTTGAAGCGCATCGCCTGCCATGATTGTTTCAGTCCCAATGAAACGCAGTGGTCGTTCCACCGCTTGCAACAAAATGGGCTATGATCGGCTGTATCACAAGAGGAAGCGACCTAGCAGTTGCGGCAGGTGATAAGGCTAGCTATCGCTCCGCCCGCAAGATCGTTTTGAACGCGCAATATCCCAATGCGCACTGTCAAAGCGTGCGGGTGTGGCGGAATGGTAGACGCCGGGGACTTAAAATCCCCTGATCTTTTGATCGTGCGGGTTCGAGTCCCGCCACCCGCACCAAAGGCCTGCTTCAGACGGCTCGATGCACTTCCTCAAAATTAGGTGATTTTTTACCAAGCTGGGAAACCGTTAAGTATCCAAGCTCCTATGCGATTTGTAATTAGGCTATCCGTATTTGTCCCAGGGTTAGGTGAACGAAAGTTCTAAGACTTATTTTGGAGACCACGATGAAACTTGTTAAACTCACTCTGATCGCTGCTGCTGCAACGACTGCGACCGGTGCTTATGCACAAAACGTAACTGAGATCGACGCATCAACAGAAATCGAGACTGAAGTCGAAATCGATAACTCCACCGAAATCGAAGACAGCTTTGATGATAATTCTGAGCGCGTGTTCAACGACAGCTTCGATGACAATTCCGACAACTATAACGATAGCTTTGATGACAACTCAGAGCGTGTCTTCGAAGACAGCTTCGATGACAATTCGCAGCGTTTCAATTCACGCACTGCGATCGTGAGCAATGGCGTGTTTGGCGATAATGCAATTGTAGCTGAAACTACCCTTTCTAACGTCGTGTCAGGCGTTGACGTAAACTTTGGCGATATTGAAGACTCAGCCAGTTTCAACTCTAGCTTGCGTAACAACGGCAATGCGTTCCGCAACTATTCGGGCATGAATGCGCTGAACCAGAACACGGGCACAGGTGCCTCACAGAACGCGAGTGTCAATGTTGCTGTCGCACGCGGCGGTGTGGACGTTCAGTAACGATCAGGATGTTTGCCCGCCTGCGCTCAAATAAGAGCGGGCGGGCCTCCTCCATCGGAGATCTCATGATGATCAAACTTCCATTTCTTGGCGCTGCGGCCGTAAGTGCTCTGGGTGCCCCACTGGCGGCACAGGATGTAGCACCGGCACAAGAAGTAGGCTTAGCGGGCGAAAAAGCAGCGCCTTCAAGCCCCTTCGCTGAGGCAACGCCGATTGACGAAGAAAAACTGGCAAAGATTGCTGGCCGCGAAGATATCAATCAGTTCACCAATGCCGATCAGAATAACTCTGTAAACGGCAATGATGTGGGCGATAATTCTGTCACCGGAACTATCAACGTATCAGACCAAGCATTCAGCAATTCCAATGGTTTTGTGATCCTAAATGCGAACACCGGCAACAATGTCGCGATCAACGCTTCAATTCAAGTGAATGTCGCGCTGCCATCGGCAAGCGTTCCTGGCCAGTAACTGGCTGGATTGGACCAACCCATGCGCATCAGACGCTCTTTTCGATCCATCGCTGCGGCGCTTTGTGCTGGCTCTGTTTTGTCAGCCTGCGCGGCCGTGCCGATGGATGATGAGCGTTTTCAGGTTAGCACGCATCAAGGCTTGATTGCTTTGGATGTGCCTCAACGCACACTGGTCGAAACCAAATTCGACACTGTTGTTCGCCAACAATTTGATTTCAGTTGCGGATCAGCCGCGCTCGCGACACTCTTAAGCTACCACTACGGGCTTTCCCGCGGGGAGAACGATGTGTTTCAGGGCATGTGGCGTGACGGCGATCAGGACGCGATCCAGCGTCTTGGCTTTTCCCTTTTGGATATGAAGCGTTACCTTGCCGCAGGCGGACTTAAAGCCGATGGCTACCGTGTCAATCTGGAGCAAATCCGTAAGGCGAACACTCCCGGCATCGCGCTGATCGCGCCTGATGGCTATCGTCATTTTGTTGTCGTTAAAGGGGTCGAGGATGGCTTCGTTCTGGTCGGCGATCCTTCGCTCGGCTTGCGCCGAATGGATCGCAAATCCTTCGAAGAGACCTGGAACGGCGTTTATTTCGTCGTGACGAATGGACCAAAAATTAACCATGTGCCGCTTAATGCAGACGCGCAATGGGACCGCGTCGCTGCTTTTGGCGTGGATCATGGCGCATTCCAGCCGGTTGATCAGCAGGCGCTGAACTTGACCGCGCCGGGTTATGGAGAGTTTTAAGTGACAAGGCTCATTCGCCTTCTTATCGCGGTTTTGGCTGTTTTGGCACATCCTGCTGCTGCACAATCCCCTTTTGGAGATGCGGCTGTGCTGGATGATGCAGAATTGGCCGAGGCTCGCGGTGGCTTTATCATGCCCGGTGGGATTGATCTGGATTTCGCCATCTTTCAGGAAACCAGCGTAGATGGGGAGATTGTTTTGCGATCTTCCTATGCGCTGGCTGAAACCGGACCCGTTGTATCCGTAGAGCAAGTGTCAGATACTGGCAGTGTTGAAGCTTTGGAGGATGCATCAGGAAGCACGGTGACCATCGAAATGGATGGAACTCGTGTAACCCATTTGGCTGGTCGTGTGACTGGCAGTGCGATCGCCAATATTGCGGACAACCGCACTATCACCACTGTAACAACGGTCGATATCGACCTTTCCCGCACTGCAGTGGGTCAGGTCGGATCATTGATCCCAACGCTGGGGACGCTTGCCCAAGAGACAGCACGCTTCGGTTTATAACCATAACGGTAAATGGCGAAGCCCGATTGGGTGAATTGGTATGCGCAAGTATTTGCGTGGGGTGATTTTAGGTTTAGCGGCTCTGGCCGGTGCGCCCGGCTATGCGCAGGTTGCATCCGAAGCGGACGCGCATGTCGAACCGTTAGCTCAGTCCCCAGAACAACCGCCAGCCACCACCAGCGAATTGGTGAAATTGCGCCGCGAAGTGGCTGCAGAGCGGGTGTCTCTCCTCAATCAGATCGAAGCGATGAAAGCGCAACAAACGCGTCTCGCTGATTTGGAGCGTCGTTTGTCGATCGCATTGGGTGAACCCCAACCTCAATCGCAACCTCCGATAGAGCGCCTCCAAAAACGGCAAATTCGGCTTGCTCAGGCGGACCAGCGACCCGCCGCGCCCAAGGCTCGAGTGCAGACGTCGACCGCCGCCGCTGCCAGTACCCAGGTGGCTTCCAATCGAACCGCCTCCCCGCAATCCGCTGTTGGCGTTGCCCCAGTGGATGACGGCCAGCAGCCTGAGATTGCCTCTCTTGGTCGCCAGGGCAGTGCAATCACTCAAAAAGGCCGGCTCAGCGGCGAGGTCGAGTGGAGTTATGCCCGCGCAGATCGTAACCGCGCTTTGTTCCGCGGCGTCGAAGTTGTGGAATCGGTTCTGGTTGGTGTGTTTGACATCAATGAGAGCCGCCAGGATGTTTTTACCAATTCCATCGGTCTCCAATACGGACTCACCAGTGATATTGAGGTGGGCGTGGATGTTCCTTTCATTGCCCGATGGGACACGTCAATCCTGACACCGGTCGCTGCGACGGGGGATGGCTCGCGCGAAATTGACAACAGCGCCAACGGCTATGGGATCGGCGATATTACTCTGTCAGCGCGCAAGCAATTGCTCGCCCCCGCTGGTTTTGGGCCTTACGTCATCGGCAATGTCCAAGCGACCATCCCGACAGGAACCGGACCCTTTGAAGTTGCCCGGAATGAATTTGGTGAAGCATCACAAGCGGCAACCGGATCAGGTTTCTGGGGTGTCACAGGCGGTTTGACTGCTATATTGCCCAGCGATCCTGGCGTTTTGTTCGGGAGCCTCAGCTATACAAAGAATTTTGCCGATACGGTTAATGCGGACATTCCTCCTGTTCGTGTGGCGCGCGTGAATCCTGGCGATTCCTTGTCCTTCAGCGGCGGCGTTGGGCTTGCGCTTAACCCGCGCCTATCGCTTAACTTTGGTTATGCGCACACTTGGGGATTTGGCACGGAAACGACGACGGTCAGCGCTGAAGATGAAAGCATCATAAACACCCAAACCTCCCGCGATCTTCAGGTCGGTCGGCTTTTGTTCGGGACTACCTATAAGATTGACCAGAAAACCAGCGTCAATTTTGGACTAGAAGCCGGGCTTACCGATGATGCGACGGATTTGAGAGTGTCGTTTAGGTTCCCATTCGTCTTCTAGAAACGATAAGTGATTGTCCAAGCTCTCGTTTGAGCGCTGAAGAATCCAACGACTCTTCTCCAACTTAAAACGCGCAAAGCCCCACATTGCTGCAAAGCGACAGCAAGCACCATGAAAGGCGGTCGAAGAGTAGGAAAATGCAGCCGCAACAACCCCGATCGGACAAAGAGCGCCCAACCTTTAATCGTTTCTCCCTTTCCCTCCACGCACAAGCACGCAGGGCTGCCACTGCTAAAGCTTAAGCACGCCTTGTTATCGCGATACCCCAGACCACCTGCGACAATTCTCGCAAGTTTTGGAAGGCGCGAAAGGGCAATCAGCGTAGATGGACCATCCATTATCGCCTTTCGAAGCGAACGCTTTGAGTGGCTGGGTAGATCGTGATCCGGTCGACGGCGAAAGCTATGATGCGCGGCCGCACTCATCTGAAATGAGAGGCGCCACCCCGCACCAAACTCTGATCCGTCCCGCCAAACTGATCACCACGCAAGGCGAGTTTGTTTGTGTCGTTCGCGATGTGTCGCGCACCAGTGTGCGGATTCGACTGTTTCATCCCATCCCCGAAGAGCCGCAAATGGCGCTGCAAATGCCAGCCGGTTCGATCTATGAACTGTTCCCCGTGCGCAAAGAAAACGGAGAGGCAAGCTTCCGCTTTATTGATGAGATCGACCTTGCCAAGTTCATTTCCGAGGCCAGCGAACATCCCAAACGCGGTTTGCGATTTGCGCTTTTTCTTCCGGTTCATATCTCCGCCCAAGATCGAAGCTGGGAAGGCGTAATCGAAAATCTCTCTCAGCGAGGCGCACGGTTTGCATGCGAAGGCTCATTTGCCATCGACCAAGCCATCAGGTTGGTGGGCGCGGAAGGGGCCGAGAGCTTCACTGAAGTTGAAGCAAAGATCAGGTGGCGCCGCGATGACCATTATGGCGTGGTGTTTGATGACACATTCTCGCTTAGTGATTTTGCGCGGATTTGCGTGGAGCTGCAATCACCTATGCTGGCACGTGAATGATTGCTTGGGCTGGGCATCTGCAAAATCGCGTAAAAGTGCGATGTTTTGGCCCTAGGTTTACAGTTCGCTAACCATTTTCCTTCACTCCCCACGGTGATCCTTTGCGCGAAATTCTGCGCGTAGGGCAGTTTTATCCGGGGGCTTTCAATGTCGCAGCACGATGCTGGTTTTAATGCAGATACCAAAAGCGGCATTCTTGATGTCGATGTCGCTATTATTGGTGCGGGCCCTGCTGGGCTGACCGCAGGCTATCTGCTGACCAAGCAGGGCAAAACCGTTGCCATCATCGAAAAAGATGAAACCTATGTCGGCGGTATCAGCCGCACAGTGGAACATGAAGGTTACCGCTTTGACATTGGTGGGCACCGTTTTTTCTCTAAATCTCAACAGGTTGTGGACCTTTGGAACGAGATCCTGCCGGATGACTTCATCCAGCGCCCGCGGATGAGCCGCATCTATTACGAAGGCAAATTCTACAGCTATCCGCTGCGCGCTTTTGAAGCTCTCTCAAACCTGGGCATTCTGCGTTCGACCGCGTGTATGCTGAGCTATCTGCGCTACAAACTGTTTCCAATTAAAGACGTGAAAAGCTTTGAGGACTGGACCACCAACCAGTTCGGCAAGAAACTCTATTCGATCTTTTTCAAAACCTACACAGAGAAGGTGTGGGGTATGCCGTGCGATGAAATGAGCGCCGATTGGGCTGCTCAACGCATCAAGGGCTTGTCGCTGTGGAGCGCCGTTACTGACGGGCTCAAGCGTTCGCTTGGCCTCAATAAAAAACCCAATGATGGGCAGGAAGTGAAAACGCTGCTCGAAACCTTCCGCTATCCGCGGCTCGGCCCGGGTATGATGTGGGATGCCGCGCGCGATCACATCCATGCAACCGGAAACGGTCAAGTGTTGATGGGATACGGGCTCGATCAATTGGCCAGCGATGGCCAGGGCGGCTGGTCGATGACGGCTTCGGGCGCCAATGGCAAAGTGCAAGTGCACGCCAAACACGTCATCAGTTCTGCACCCATGCGCGAGCTTGCCAAGCGCATTCACCCGTTGCCGCAATCCTCTCTTGAGGCCAGCAAGCTGCGCTATCGGGACTTCCTCACCGTTGCTTTGATGGTGAAGTCAGAGGACCTCTTCCCCGATAACTGGATCTACATCCATGATGACCGGGTGCAAGTTGGCCGCGTGCAAAACTTCCGCAGCTGGTCGCCGGAAATGATCCCGGATGATGAAATGGCCTGTGTGGGTCTGGAGTATTTCTGCTTTGAAGGAGACGGCTTGTGGTCTTCTTCTGATGAAGATCTGGTGGCGCAAGCGACCAAGGAAATGGAAATTCTGGGCCTTTGTGATCCCAAAATGGTCGTCAGCGGCGCGGTTGTCCGTCAGGAAAAAGCCTATCCTGTTTACGATGACGATTACGAAGCAAACGTGCAGGCCATGCGCGCAGAGCTGGAAGAAAAGCACCCAACACTGCACCTTGTGGGCCGCAATGGGATGCACCGGTACAACAATCAGGATCACGCGATGATGACCGCGATGCTAACAGTTGAGAACATCCTCGCAGGCCAGCGCGTTTATGACACGTGGTGCGTCAATGAAGATGCGGAATATCACGAGGCAGGCGATGAAGGCGAAGAGACCAAGATCGCTGCGCGTGAAACTTCTGATGAAACAGAAACTAAACCATTGAACTACGATCAGATCGCTGCGCTTACCTCTTTGCGCGGCGTTCCTGAACGGATCAAATCAGACCATGACGAAGCGGATGATGCCATTCGCAAGTCTGCCTGATGCGATGAGCTTTCACTAAGGGACAATGCACGCAGATTTACGCATGAACCAGACGGTTTTCCCCCTCATCGCCAAACTGCGCGACATCCAGCTGGCACGCTATCTGCTCGCCAGTGTGGGGGCATTGGTGGTGGATGTGGCCTCGTTCCTTGGGCTTATGGGGTTGGGCCTTGCGCCTGCACCTGCCTCTGCGATGGGGTATTCACTTGGCATTTTGGCGCATTGGCTGTTTTCAAGCCGCGCCGTGTTTCAAGACACTGTGGCACATGGCGGCGCGGCGCGCACTCGGCAAAAAGCCCTGTTCGTGATCTCCGCACTGATCGGGCTTGGCCTGACGACAGCGATTGTGGGCGGCGGTGACTGGATCGGCGTTGATCCGCGCATTGCCAAAGGTTTTGCGATCCTTGTCAGCTTTACCGCCACTTGGTTGATCCGCAGCCGGATTGTCTTTCGCTCTGAGTCTGCTGCTCCGGAAAGCGCCTGAGAGAGTGGATGAACGACATGATGCTCGAACGCCGCCTTGCAGCTTTCACTCCTGATTTTCTGATCAGAATTGCGCTGTGTTGGGCCGTGCTTAGCATGGTGTTGATCGGCATTCATTTCAGCAATATCGAAGGCTTCCGATCCATGGGGCCGGATGATATTCTACGCCTGGTCCAGGTGCGCGATATGGCCGCCGGACAAACCTGGTTTGATGGGGCGCAATACCGCATCAATGCGAGCGATGGCGGTGTGGCGATGCACTGGTCGCGATTGGTCGACCTGCCGCTTTATCTGATTGTTGTCGTTTTGACGCCTGTCCTGGGCAGCGAATGGGCAGAAACCATCGCGGTGATCCTTGTCCCGCTTATGACGATGGGCCTTGCGATGATGCTGACGGCGCGGATTGCGTGGCGTTTGCTGGGGCAAGAGGTTGCCAATTGGGCCTGCCTTGTGTTTGCGTTTTCCATTCCGCTGGTTTTCCAAATGGGGCCGATGCGGATTGATCACCATGGATGGCAGATTGTCTGCGCTTTGGCAGCCGTGAATGGTCTGATGGCCCGGTCCGAGAAAATGGGCGCTATCGTTATCGGGGCCGCGCTTGCCAATTGGCTTGCTATATCAATCGAAGGCCTGCCATTTGCCGCTGCTTTCTTCGCGATCCTCGCATGGCGCTGGATCCGCGATCGTAAGGAGCGCGTCTGGCTGGAGGCCGCGATCCAAAGCCTTGCCGCAACCAGCATTGCGATTTTTCTGATCACCAAAGGCGCAGGCGATCTGGCGGTGTATTGTGATGCGATCAGCCTCGCGCATCTGGCGATATTTGGCTGGGGCGCGATTGTCCTAACCGTGCTTTCACGCATTGAACCGATCCCGCGCGGTCTGCTTTTGACAGGATTTGGGATTGCTGGCGGCGGAGCGATTGCCGTTATGCTGTTCTCCGCGCCGCAGTGTGTGACAGGCGGCGGGTTTGGCCAACTTGATCCTTTGGTGGCCGAGTTTTGGCTTGCCAAAGTGGCCGAAGGTCAACCGATCTGGCGACAAGAATTGAATGTCGCCTTGCAGTTTGCTGTGACGCCGGTGATCGCGCTTTTTGCAGTGGCCAATCTGGTCACGCAATCGCGCGATTGGCTGCGCCGTTTCTGGCTTGACTATGCGCTGCTTTTGCTCGCAGCTTTGTGTGTGTCGCTGCTTGTTGCGCGCGCCGGAGCATTCGCCTGTGCGCTCGCTGCACCGCCACTGGCTTGGCAGATCCGCCAATGGATCAGAGCGATCCGCAATATGAAGCGCCCCGTCTACCGCGTTTCAGCGATGATGGGCGTTGCCTGTGTGCTGCTACCGATTCTGCCGCTATCAGTGCTGACCAGCGCTGGCAAAGCGCATGCCGCCATTACCGGTGCTGCGGATGGCAAAAAAGCAAAGAAAACAGCCGCCTGTGATATTGCGAAATTTGCGCAAAAGCTGAACGCCATTCCTGCAAGCGAGCTTTACGCCCCGTTGGATCTTGGCCCGCGGATCCTGCTTGATACCCACCATAGCGTTATCGCGACTGCGCATCATCGCGGCGATGAGGCGATGAAATTCGTGATTGAGACTGCGCTGGCGACGCCTGCCGAAGCGCGCACAAAACTCGAAGAGCGCGGCACCGAATATGTCGTCGTGTGCGATGGAAGGGGTGAGCCCAAGACGTATCAGAAAGCTGCGCCCAATGGCTTTGTCGCGGCTCTTTTGAAAGACGACGCACCTGCATGGCTGGAGCCAGTTGACCTGGGCGAAAGCGGAACTTTGAAAGCCTGGCGGATTAAGCGCTAAGCCGGAATGAAATCCCCTACCGGCACTAAGCCGGAATGAAATCCATTGCGACGCCATTGATGCAATGGCGTTTACCCGTTGGCTTTGGCCCATCGCCAAAAATATGCCCTAAATGCCCGCCGCAATCTGCGCAATGCACTTCGGTGCGGGGATATCCGATCTTGTAATCAGTGCTGGTTCCGACGGCGCCGCTGTCGATTGCTTTGTAAAAGCTCGGCCAACCGGTTTTGCTGTCGTACTTATGCGCTGAGGAATACAGACGGTTCTTGCAGCCTGCGCAGACATACGTGCCTTTGCGCTTTTCCTTGTTAAGCGGCGAGGTGTAGGCGCGCTCCGTCCCGGCATCGCGCAGGATGTAATACTCTGACTTGGTCAAAACCTTGCGCCATTGCGCTTCGGTTTTCGAAATTCGGAAGCCCTTTTTTGCTTGCGCAGGAGCTGCCCCGCATGCGCTCAAAAAAGGCAGCGAAAGGCCAAGCCCTGCCACGCCTTGCAGAAAACGACGACGCAATGGGGCTTTTATCATACTTCGTGATCCTGATTTTTCGTCCATCTCGTTATGTTTTACGTGTGAAATGGCTGAAAAGTTTCACTTCGCGCGCCCGAGCTCAGAAATCGGTGATCTCAACTTCCAGCTTGCGGAAACCATGGACGAAGTTGGCGCGCACGCGTTCCACATCGCCAGCGACATGCACCCGCATGCGACGTTTGTGCATTTCTTCCAAAAGGATACGCAACTGCAATTCGGCCAAACGCGCACCCACACAGCGGTGGATGCCATAACCAAATGCAATGTGACGTTTGGCATTCTCACGCGTCAGATCGAGGGTGTGCGGATCGGGGAAAATCTCTTCCTCGTGATTGGCTGCGAGATACCACAGCACCACTTTTTCGCCTTTCTTAATCGTCTGGCCGAACACTTCGGTGTCTTCGGTGCAGGTCCGCCGCATATGCGCAAGCGGTGTTTGCATGCGCAGCATTTCTTGCACGGCATTCGGGATGACGTCGGGGTTTTGTTCAAACAGCTTGCGCTGATCAGGGAATTTATCGAGCGCATGGATAAACCCGCTCATGGAATTGCGGGTGGTGTCATTCCCGCCCACGATCAGCAGCACCAGATTGCCGATGAATTCTTCAGGCCGCATCTGGTTCATGGCTTCGGAATGGACCATCATGGAGATGAGGTCATTGCCGGGCTCTTTATCCTGTGTGCGTTCAATCCAAAGCGATTGGAAATAGGCCGCCATTTCGTGCAGGAATTCCCAGCGCAACTCGTCCAATTCGCGCACGCCAGCAAGCTCTGTATCGCCTGACCAATCGGACCAGAAAGTGAGCATCCGGCGGTCTTCCCATGGGAAGCCAAACAGAATGGCGAGCATGCCAGTGGTGAGTTCGATCGAGACTTTATCGACCCAATCAAAGACTTCACCGCGCGGAAGAGAATCGAGCGTTTCGCCTGTGCGCGTGCGGATTTCCTCTTCCATATCTTTCATGGCTGATGGCGTGAATTTGGGCGCGACCGTGCGGCGCTGGCCGGTGTGCTGGGGGCGGTCCATGGCGATGAACATCGGCAGTTCGCGGCGGTCGGCATTGCTGTCGGCCAGCTCTTCATCGGTCAGGCGCTCAAGGATTGTGATGCCGCCATATTCCCAGCTGGATGAGAATATCTCTGGCTGGGCTTCTATATGCTGGATCGCCTTGTGCCCGACAACGGCCCAATACGGACCATAGGGGCTTTCAGGGATGTAATGCAGCGGGCCAGCATCCTGCATCTCCTTGAAGATCGGCTGCCAGCGATCCTCAAAATAGATGTCTGAGCGGCTCACATCCCATTTATGCGGGTGCTGCGGGCGCTCCTCGGGATGCTGTGCGAAATGCGCTTTGAGCGCTTCGTGCGCCTGCGGGGAATTGCGGACCTTTGGTCGCGCAGGTGGTGCCATCGTCGCCATATCTGTCTCCCGTCCTCGAACTTTTGTGTTCGATCAACGGGAGCTATCCTGCCTTAATTGACACCAATGTCAATACGGGTTTCGATCAGCCACTTATTCAGCCGGTTCGAGCGTGGGTTCTTTAGCACGGCGTGTGAACAGCGATGTGCGCTTTTTCTTCTCGCGCCCCGCACCGCCCGATTTCATCACGCGTTTTTTGAACCAAAGCGATCCGCCTTTGACCAGCAATCCGACCCATAGCGCCTGCCATGCAAGAGCTGCGGCGTGGATCCAAAGCGTCTCATCCATCGCTGCACGGGCCAACATGGCAAAGGGCGAGGAAAGCGGGAAAGCGATGGCATAGGGTTCCATCCATGCACCGCCGGGTGTCAGGGTAAAGGCTGCGACGAAGAACACCATAAGCTGCATCATAGTGACCGGCATCGACATAGTCTGCACCTCGCGCACAGTGTTCGCCATCGCGCCTATGGTCAGGAACAGCGATCCCAGCAGCAAATACGCCATCGAGAAATAGGCAATGCCCAGCGCGATAAAGAGCGGCCAGCCAAGCGCGGGGCCGGGCAGGTTGCGGTAATCGGTCTGCGTGACGGTAACGATGGCATCTTCGGCAATCGCCCAAAACGCCCAGCCAACCGTGCCCCACACCGCAATCCCGACAAACGAGACACCCAGCATGGCGAACAATTTGCCCATAAACACAGCATCCATCGGAATAGCGGCAGCAAGAATTTCGATGATCTTATTGCCTTTTTCCTCCGCAAGATTGGACAGCACCATACCTGCCAAAAGCATGGTCAAAAGGAACAGAACCATCTGTGATGCTTGCGCGGTTTTTATGCGGCTGGTTCGTTCAGAGGCGGCGCTGCTCGCCACGGTTTCGGTTTGAACCCTCGGGAAGTTCTGCGGCGCGGCGCTCGCGCCGGTGGAAGCGATAAGGCTGATCGGCCCTTTCCAGCGCGCCACTTGCCCGCCGGTTCCTACCAATTCAGGCGTCTCAATTGTGCCTGTTACAATCGCGACATAGCTGCCTTTGCGCGCTTCCAGGAATTGCTTGGCTTTGAAATTGGGATCGCTCGCCGCCTCGGGAATTACGGCCAATGCCGGCACCGCTCCGCCCAATTGCGGGCGCAAGGTTTCAGCCCCTCGCAGCAACGCTGCGCTGTCCGCCTCGCTCATCGCGATGCCGATTTCTGCGACAGAGGCTTGTTTCGAAACTTGTCCTCCAATGCTGCCGGCAAGCCCGCCGACTATGACCGGGAATAGGGGGCCAAGCAGGAAAAACAGAAATGCGCGGCTGAACAAAACCGCGACAAAATCGCGCCGGGCAATGACCCATGCAGCCTCAAGCCGTGAAAGGCGGGGTTTTACTGCCATATCTGACATATGGTCGGTCATGAACCTGCTCCCGCCTGATCTGCTTCAAGCTGACGAGCAGCCGCCTCGCCCGCAATCGCGACAAACGCATCGTGCAGGCCTGCGCGCTCGATTGAGAGCGATAAAATGCCAGCCTCACCTGCGATCAGATCTTTCAGCAAAGGCTCAACCCCGGTCTCTGGTAGTGAGAAGTAGAAGAAATCGCCCTCGCGCCGAGCGTCTTGTGGCAAGGCCTTGTTCCAACCCCCTTCACGAGCGCGCGTCTCAAGCCGCACTTGCGCTGGGATGCGATCACGCGCGGTTTCAACACTGCCAGCATAAGGCACTTTGCCGCCTGCAATAATGGCGACCCCTTCGCACAGACGTTCTGCATGGTGGATCACGTGAGTGGAGAAGATCACCGTCACACCTTCTTCGGCGAGGCTGCGGATCATGCGTTCAAGCTTGCCCTGATTGATCGCATCCAGACCTGAAAACGGCTCATCGAGCACCACCAGGCGCGGGCCATGCACCAAAGTGCCGAGCAATTGAACGGTTTGCGCCATCCCTTTGGAAAGCTGGCGGATTTGGCGGTCTGCTGCGTGGGAAAGATCATGGCGCTCCAGCAATTCCAGCCCGCGCTTGCGCCCTTCGGCCTTGGGCAGACCGCGCAGCGCGCCCATAAAGGCGATGGCATCAATGGCTTTCATGGCGGGGTAAAGCCCGCGCTCTTCAGGCAAGTAGCCGATCAGGCGGCCCACATCATGCGGGCGATCATGGCCGAACACGCGGCGCACGCCTTCATCGGGGTCAATAATACCCAAAAGCATTCGCAAAGTCGTGGTTTTTCCCGCGCCGTTCGGGCCAAGAATGCCGTAAATCGCGCCTTCGGGCACAGCGATATCAACGCCGTCCACCGCGCGCGTGCCGTCAAAGCTTTTGACCAGCCCGCGCGCTTCGATTGCAAGAGGGCGCGTGTCGACAACAGGCTGCGCGCCTATAATGTCCACCGGGCTTGTGTGATTGTGCGAGGCCACAATTTCGCTTACCGCCATATCCATGGCAATGCGAGTTAACGGGTGAGACTAAACGGGAGTAACCCTAAACATGGTTAATTCCGAGGTAACCATAAATCAGGAAAATTCCCTGGAAGACCGCCTTGCCAAGGCCGCAATGAGTCAAGGGTTTGTCGCTTGCGGAATTGCGAGTGCCGTTGAAGATCCGGTGCGCGCTGAAAGGCTGGAACAATGGCTAGGCGAAGGCCACCATGGCAGCATGGAATGGATGGAGACGCGCGCGCATCATCGTCGCTCTCCGCAAGGATTATGGCCCGAAGCTCGCTCTGTCATTGCGCTTGGCATGAGCTACGCGCCCGCGAATGATCCGATGCGGCTGGAGGCGTACCCCTCGCATGCACGCATTTCGGTTTACGCTCAGGGCAAGGATTATCACGACACGGTCAAGAAAAAGCTGAAGGCTTTGGCGCGGTGGTTGGTTGCGGAAAAACCAGAGGCTCAGGTCAAAGTCTTTGTCGACACGGCGCCTGTCATGGAGAAACCCTTGGGAGAGGCCGCAGGGCTTGGCTGGCAGGGCAAGCACACCAATCTCGTCAGCCCGGCACATGGCAGCTGGCTGTTTCTGGGCGCGATTTACACCACTTTGGATCTTACCCCGAGCGAACCGCAGCGCGATCAATGCGGGTCTTGCCGGGCATGTCTGGATAGCTGCCCCACCGATGCATTCCCGAGCGCTTACACCCTCGACGCCCGTCGCTGCATTTCGTACCTCACCATTGAACATAAGGGACCGATTGCTGAGGAATTTCGGACCGCCTTAGGCAATCGGATTTATGGCTGCGATGATTGTTTGGCGGTGTGCCCTTGGAACAAATTTGCCTCCACCGCGCACGCCATGCGCGATTTTCTGCCGCGAGCCGAGCTAGCCAGTCCCCGCCTTGCCGAATTGCTTCGTCTTGATGATGCAGGTTTTCGCAGTCTGTTTTCAGGATCGCCGATCAAGCGGATCGGGCGGGATAGATTTGTGCGGAATTGCCTCTATGCTGCCGGGAATAGCGCTGATCCCTCGCTGTTTGAGGTGTGTGAGAGTTTAACCTGCGATCCCGATCCAGTCGTCGCGGATGCGGCAAAGTGGGCCGTAGCGCGCCTTACTTCATCTCTTTAAGTTGGACGTCCGTATCGGCCAGAAGCTCTGGATCAATTGGATCCGCCCCTGCTTTCAACATTTTGGACCCCTGAACATAATCCTTCATCGTATTCACGCAGTCAAAGGCGATCGGCTTGCCTTCTTTAAGATAGACCACGGTGAATTTTCGGGTCTCAGGATCACCGCGTAGCACGGTTGCGTCATAATCGAGATTTAGGCCCGCAGTTTGCAGTTTCAGGTCATACTGGTTGGACCAGAACCAGGGCAAAGCGTTGTATTCTTGCTTGTCGCCCATGATGGCTTTTGCAACCGTGTTCGCCATGTCGTGGGCGTTTTGAACCGATTCCAGCCTGATCACTGCGTTATCGGCAAAGGGATTTGCGTGCGCGGCGCAATCGCCAATCGCATAGACATCATCCAACGTGGTGCGGCAGCAAAAATCAACGTCCACGCCGTTTGATCCAGCAGCTCCTGCTGCAATCAGCGGCCCCACTGCAGGGACAATGCCAATCCCAACCACCACCATATCAGCAGGCAGGAATTCATCACTATCCAGCTGAACGCCTGTTACCTTGCCGCCTTCAGCAGCAATCGTCTTAACCGCTTCGCCAAGCCGAACATCCACGCCCTGAGTGCGGTGTTCGTTTGCGAAAAATTCGGACAATTCCGGCCCTGCAACGCGGGCAAGCAAGCGATCCAAGGTTTCAACCAAAGTCACCTCGCAGCCCATTTTGCGGAGCACTGCGGCTGCTTCTAACCCAATATACCCCCCCCCGATCACCACGGCACGCTGTGCGCCTGCTTCCAAAGCCGACATCATGGCGTCGGCATCTTTCTTGTCGCGGACGTAGAAAACGCCTTTTTGGTTGGCGCCGGGGATCGGCAATCGCCGCGGGTCGCCGCCTCCTGACCAGATCAGCTTGCGATACCCTGTGACGCTGCCATCCGACAAAGTGACGGTGTGCGCGATAGGATCGATATCGGTGACAGCATGGCCCAAAGCGAGGTCGATGTTCTTTTCAGCCCAGAACTTCTCTGGCCGGATCATGATCCTCTCAAACCCTTTGTCGCCGGCGAGATATTCCTTGGACAAAGGGGGGCGTTCATAGGGAGGGGCTGCATCGCGCCCGATCATCAGGATAGAACCTTCATGCCCCTGTTGGCGCAGAGCAATGGCCGCTTGTGCGCCGCCATGGCCCGTGCCGACAATCACGACATCGGCTTCGCGTGCCTGACCTGCCATGTTCACAACCCTCTCATGCCCATTTCCCTGCAAAGGACTTGCGCCAAATGCTTGCAAGGTCAAGCAGCTATTGGATCAAGCCTCGAGCAGATTGCGGGCTTGGCTTGCAATTTGGGCAAGCGCTGTGGCTGTGATCGCGCTTTGATTTTGCGCGCGTTCGACCACGCTTTTGAACAGTCGGATAGAAGGGGCATTTGCCTGCGCCCAGCCTTCGACAGCGCCTTGAGGGTTGATTCTCTGGCTTTCGATCAGCGCTTTGAGCAGATCTAGCCGCATTTGCTGGAAATCGCGCGCTAAGCCTGCAACCAGCAGACGCTCCCACACGTCGGAAGGCTCCATCATTGCGGCCTGGCGTTGAGCCCAGTCTAGCCCCAATCGCATGCCAAGATCCGTGAATGCGCCAGCCAACGCGGTGATAGAGACACCGCCATTTTGCGCCAGCCTAGCAATCCCTGCTGCCCCGTCCATTTCGAACAATTGCGCTATACGGTCCGCCACATCTTTCGGCGTTCCTTCATCTGCCAATTCGGCTCGCATCGCATCGGATTGTTGGCGGGCTGCGCCGGTGATCAAGCTGTCTGTTGCTTTGGCCAATTCTTCAATGCCATCTGCCAATTCGCTTGCCAGCTTGCTTGGCATCATACGCGCGCCGCCTGTGCGAAGCAGGTCGCCCATATGCGCGCGAAGCGCCAGCCCGGTTCGTCCAAACAAATCGATGCGCGTGGTCTCGCTCACTTTCGCATCGTCTATCTGGGTCCAGAGCCCGCGCATATCGAACAGGCTATCGACAGCGACAAAAGCCTTGGCAATCGCTTCCAATCGCGCGCCTTCTTCTTCGGCTAGTTCGAACACGGCCAATGGCCCCATCGAATTGACAATACGATTGGCAAGCTCAGTCGCAATCAATTCGCGGCGCAGGCGATGATCGGTGATCGCGGACTTGAAATCTGTGCGCATGGCGGCCGGGAACATTGCGATCAGGTCCGCTTCGAGCGCGGGATCTTCTGGCAGGTCGCTTTCCTCAATCGCATCCTGCAGCACCAGCTTGGTTGAAGACAACAGCACCGCCAATTCGGGCCGGGTCATGCCTTTGCCATCGCCCGCGCGCCGCTTGAGCGTTTCGCTGTTTGCAAGCCCTTCTGTTTTGCGGTCGAGTGCGCCCTGATCTTCAAGCCGTTCGATGAGGCCGATATACGAATCCACTGCGGACGCGCCACCAGCTTCGCCAATGGACAGGGCAAGCGCTTGCAACCGATTGTCTTCCAGAACGATGTCCGCGACATCATCGGTCATTTCTTCGAGCAAGCCGACGCGTTTTTTCTCAGTGAGGTCGCCGTTACTGATGGCTGATGCGAGCGCGATTTTGATGTTCACTTCATTGTCCGAACAATCAACGCCGGCTGAATTGTCGATGAAGTCGGTGTTGATCCGCCCGCCTGACATCGCAAATTCGATCCGCCCGGCTTGCGTTATGCCCAGATTGGCACCTTCGCCGATGACTTTGGCCTGCATGTCGCGTGCGTTCACGCGCAACCCATCATTGGCACGGTCGCCGACTTCGGCGTTATTCTCATTTTCGGCTTTGATGTACGTGCCTATCCCGCCGAACCAGATAAGGTCCACTTGCGCTTTCAAAATTGCACTGACAAGCGCATCGGGTGCAATTTCTGTATCGTCCAAACCAAGCATGGTGGCCGCAGTTTTGGAAAGGCTGATGCTTTTTGCATCGCGCGCATAGACCCCGCCACCGCGTGAAATGAGTTTTGGATTGTATTCCTTCCAGCTTGAACTGGGCAGGTCGAACAACCGTTTGCGCTCTTTCCAACTTTTAGCCGGATCGGGATCAGGATCGAGAAAGATGTGGCGATGATCGAAAGCCGCAACCAGCTTGATCGCTTTGGACAGCAGCATGCCATTGCCAAAGACATCGCCTGACATATCGCCGCAGCCCGCAACCTTGATTGAGTCTGTCTGAACATCGACGCCCATTTCCAGGAAGTGCCGCTGAACGCTGACCCATGCGCCGCGAGCGGTGATGCCCATTGCCTTGTGGTCATACCCATTTGAGCCGCCACTGGCGAACGCATCACCCAGCCAGAAGTCTTGGGCTTGGGCAATGCCATTGGCGACATCGGAAAAGCGTGCCGTGCCTTTGTCGGCAGCCACCACGAAATAGGGATCTTCGCCATCATGGATCACGACATTGGCGGGGTGTACGACTTTGCCTTTCACGATATTGTCCGTGATGGACAAAAGCGTGCGGATGAAAACTTCGTAGCTTGCCTGACCTTCTGCGGCCCATGCGCCCCTGTCTATAGCAGGATTGGGCAGTTGCTTGGGGTAAAAACCGCCTTTGGCCCCGGTTGGCACGATCACAGCGTTCTTGACCCGCTGGGCTTTCATCAGGCCAAGTATTTCGGTGCGGAAGTCATCGCGCCTGTCAGACCATCTTAGCCCGCCACGAGCCACAGCGCCGCAGCGCAAGTGTATGCCTTCAACGCGTCGCGAATACACGAACACTTCGCGCCATGGCACAGGCTTTGGCAGATCGGGCACACGTTCCGATTCAATCTTGAACGCCAGCGCCTTGTGGCCTGCATCGGAAAACGCATTGGTGCGCAGCACTGCATCAATGACTGCGCGATAGAGGCGCAGCAGCCGGTCATCATTCAAAGCGGAGACTTTGGAAAGACCCGCGACATATGCCTTATCCGCAGCGTCGGCTGCCGCGTCGCGATCGCCTTTGAAAGCGGGATCATGGCGTGCGATGAACAGATCAATCATCGCTTTTGTCACAGCTTTTGCGCCGCTCAAGGCATCGACCACTGTGAAGATTGTGTAGCTGATGCCGGTCTGACGCAGGTACCTGTAAATCGCGCGCAGCCACAGGGCCTCTCTCGCGCTCAGTCCGGTTTCAACAACAAGCCGGTTGAACGGGTCATCTTCTGCCCCGCCATTCAGCACTTGCGCAATCGCGCCTTCAATCACGTCTGCGCGGTCAAGCAGAGCTTTGCTATCAGTGCCAGAAGCAAGAGCCACTTTGAAATCGTGCAGCGTGCCTAGCGCCCCATCATCCAGCGCGATGTTGCGTTCTGACAGGACACCAAAGCCAAAGTTTTCAAGCGCAGGCACTGCATCTGAAAGAGAGAGGCTTCCCTTAATGTGCGCAATTTTTAGCCGCAATTGATCCTCGGGATCATTGTCTAGCTGATAAAGCCGCGCATCGCGCTTGGCGTTTTCGGTGTCATCGCTGGCGATCAAATTTCGCAATCGGGCGATATCAAGAGCCGCTTCGCCAGCACCATATTCAGTCCGGTAAATGGGCGGGAATGCGTCTGCATATCGTGCGGCAATCGCTGCAGCGCGGCCTGCATCATCGGTCGTGCCAAGCTCTTTTTCGACCGCTTCGCCCCAACCGCGCAGCAGTTCTTCGAGCTTCGCTTCGATTTCGCTGGTGCCCGATGAAGCGCCTGCATCGCGTGTGTCGAGCAGGTATTGCAGCATCGCCAATGTGCTGCCTTCAACCTCAAGGCTCCAATTGAGAACGCTTGCGCCGGACTGGGCTGTCAACAGGCCCTCTATTTGAAGCCGGGTCTGCGTGTTGAGCATATCGCGTGGCAACCAAACAAAGGCGAAGACGTGGCGACCAAGCGCGGATCTAACCTGCACTAGCCGTGGGCGCGGACGATCGATCAGGCTCATCATGGCGGTGGTGAGCTTGCTTAAATCCTTCGTGCCAAAACCGACCATCAAATCATGCGGCAAAGCGGTGTATGCATGGACCAGAGCTTTTCCGGCATGGCCGCCTGCATCAAATCCAAATTGTGTTGTGAGCCTTGCTAAAGATGCGCGCAGCACGGGGACATCTTCGGGCCGAGCTGAAAGGGCTGCGCTTGTCCAGACCCCTGTATGGACAGACACGCTGACCGTTTTGCCCGCTTCGCGCACAGGTACGATGAACAGGTCGAGCGGCACATGGCGATGCACCGATGAAATACGGTTGGATTTGATGACGAGCAGATCGCGGGCGAACCCGTCTTTTGGGGTTTCATCAAACCATTCAAAGGCGCGCGCAAACGATGCGTCCGACAGAACCGGCGCCGCATTCTTGCCGCACACACCATAGGCTTCGCTGATGGAGCCATCGCGTTTGCGCGTGACATGGCCCAGCTGCGTAAGCATTCCATTGTTCAGCCAATTGAGCAGTGCGGCGGATTCCGGACTAGTCGCGCCGATCGTGGTCGCGTCGCGCTGCATTGCCTTTTGCGCTTTGGGCCAATCGGTTACAGCCGCCCGCACATCTTTTAGCGTTGCACGCAAGGCAGAAAGCAGCTCGCGCCGCTGACGCGCATCAAGGCGTGGCGTTTCGATATAGATGAAGCTTTCTGCAAGCTTGTAATCGTTGTCTTCACCTGGAGCGGCGAGCGCGATCAGTTCACCTTCGCAATTGCGCGACGCTGCGATCACAGGATGCAGCAAGCAATCAATGCTCAGGCCATGCGCGGTGATGGTGGCCGCAATGGAATCCACCAGAAACGGCATGTCGTCATTGATTATGGCGATTTGCAGCCGGCGTTTATCACCCGTGGTGGATTCCAGTTTGGCAACCGATTTGCGCGGCAAACGCTGCGCGCCTGCTGCAAGCAGAAATTCAGCTGCATCATGCAAGTCTGACTTTCCAAGGCTTGCATCTCCTGGAAGCACAGCTGCGTTTAGGGATTGGATCAGCGGCTTTAAAAGCGAGGCGTCCGGCGCCTTGGCACCTTTTTTGGCGGGCATAGCGGGGCGCGGTTTCGCCGTCTTCGTGGCCATAGATACGGTTCCTGACATCCTGCGCGCGGGTAATATTATTGTCCCGCTTTGTTGTTATCCTACGGACAATACGCGGGTTCACAGTGTCGGCGCAAGCATCTTTAGTTGCTGATAAGCCTGTTAGTAGAGTGTTTGCGTCTGGCCGTATCCTAAGGAACAGTGCGCAGTCTTTTGGGGATGGCTAGGCAGGCAGCGGCGCTTTGACCGCATCTATCGTCATTTCTAGCGACCGGATCCGGGCATCAGGGTCAAAGGTTGATCCGCACAGTAAAAATTCATCTGCATTGGTCCGCGCGGCAAATTGGCTGATTTGCTCTGCGACATGGCTGCGTGTTCCGACCGCGCTCGCCTGTCCAACGTGGGCAAGCATAGCCTGATGCGGAGCGGGAAGCTGGCTTAGGTAATCGCGGATCGGTGGCTGCAATTTGCCCGGATTGCCCGAGCGAAGCGCAACAAAGCTTTGTTGCTGGCTAGAGGCGAGCATCTGCGCTTCTTCGTTTGTTTCTGCGGCAAAAACATTCATTGCGACCATGACATACGGTTTGTCGAGCGTGTCGGAAGGCTGAAAATCGCGGCGGTACAATTCCAGCGCTGCATCCAAGTGATCGGGCGCAAAATGGGCCGCAAATGCGTATGGCATACCCAGCTTTGCCGCCAATTGCGCGCCGAACAGGCTTGATCCGAGCATCCACAATTCAGGCCTTGCGCCAAAACCAGGAGTGGCTTTGACCGGAAGATCAATATCGCCGGTAAGCAAAGAGCGCAGTTCAACAACATCGTTGGGAAAATATTCGGATGCCTGCGCCAAGTCTTTGCGCAGTGCACGCTGCAATTCAGGCCCGGCCCCGGGGGCGCGGCCTAATCCCAGATCAACGCGGCCCGGAAACAGCGCATCGAGTGTCCCGAATTGCTCGGCAATCTGGAATGGGGTGTGGTTGGGTAGCATGATCCCGCCTGACCCAATGCGAATGCGGCTTGTGGCATTCCCGATATGGGCAAGCACGACTGACGTCGCACCGCCCGCAATTCCATCCATTGCATGATGTTCTGCAACCCAGAACCGTTTGCAGCCCAATTCCTCTGCCGCTTTGGCAAGCGCGGTGGCGTCGGCAAAGGCTTCGCTTACAGTGCCGCCTTCGCGTACGGGCACCAGGTCTAGGACGGAGTATTGCGTCATGGATTGGGTCCTTGCACAAGCCCGGGTTCAGCGCTTGCTTGCGCCGGGCCAATTTGTTCAAGGTATCCTTTTGCCTTTTCAGCGGCAAGGCTGTCTGGCTGGGTATCGATCACGGATTGCCAGCTTTGCCGCGCCGCGTCCTCGCGCCCTGACAGGACTGCGATCACACCCGCTTCAAGCCCGATCTCGCTGTCGAGCGGCGCTAGCGCCACGGCCTCTTCAATCGCGGTCTGCGCCTCGGCCAGCCGATCCAGACGCCGCAATAATGTCGCTTTGAGAAGCCAGCCTTCGCCAAATTTTGGTTCAAGCTGCGTTGCGCTTTCAAGCGCTGTCAAACCTTCCTCTGGCCGTTCAAGCGCCACCAGCGCGCGCGCTTTATCAATGGCCGCCAGGGCCTCCAACGTGGCTGATTGCGCGGCGCGCGCGTCTTCCACTGCGTAGTTCAAAAGCCACAAAGCGTGTTCATAATTGCTATCGGCAAGTGCTGCATTGCCGGCCATGGTGCCGAAGCGCGCTCGTGCGCGTTTGTCAGCAGGCGGCGATCCATTCTTGGCAGCCTGAAATGCCGCCCATGCATCTTGCCACAGCTCCAATTCAACAGAGGCCAATCCAAGGCAGTGATTGGCCACTACATAATTGGCAGAGATATCTTGCTCCACTTCCTCAGTCAGTCTGATCTGCGCCTTCGTATGAGCGCGGGCTGGGTCTGTTTCGAGGAGCGTTAGGCATTCCGCCAGCCATTGGCTTGTGGGGTTAGAGGGATCGATTTCTGCCTCTCTCGCAGGCCGATCGCGCAGTTGATCATGTGGGTTGAGATCATAGGGCAGCGTCGGATTTGGACCGACTTGTAAAGCCGCTGCGATAAGAGAGGATGTTAAAAGCACGGGGGTTTTTCCATCAATAGAATGTGCGCACAACCGATTTGAGCTGGGCAATATCAGCATCGCGCGAGAACCGATGTGTCGCATCCTTTATCAAGGTCACCTGTACATCATCCGAACGCAAAGCTGCTGCGAGTTTCAGGCTCACTTCCCACGGCACATCATCATCGCATTGACCATGCAGTAAGCGCACAGGGCAACTGATGGGGATTTCGGTGTCGAGCTGCAATTGCGCCTCTGCATCGGCGAAAAAGCCGGGGTGGGTGGGGGTTGGTTCAGGGCCATACGGATTGTCTTCATAGATCGTTTTGCCTGCCGCCAATTGTGCGCGCTGCGCCTCTTCAATGCCCCAGCGCGTGAAATCGGGCGCAGCTGCAATGCCGATCATTCCAGCAAGCCTATCGCCTAAGGCTGTGCCAACAAGCAGCATCAGCCACCCGCCCATGGATGATCCGACCAGCAGAACGGGGCCATCTGTATTCGCGTCTATCACGCTTAGCACTTCATCGCGCCACCGGCTAAGCGTTCCATCAGCAAAATCGCCGGGACTTTCCCCGCAGCCTGAATAATCCAGCAGCAATGCAGGGCGGCCCTGAGATGCTGCATCATCAAACAAAGCGGTCGCTTTGCCGCCTGCCATGTCGGACATATAGCCAGGCAGGAACACCAAAGTCGGCCCCGTTCCTTGCACAAAGCGAAAGGCAATGCGGCGGCCATCGGGCTCCTGTTGAAGTACCGTGTGAAATTCAATGTCGGTCATGGGCAAGTCATGCCATTCGTGTCACATGGTCGCAATCCTATGAATATATTGGGCTGCGCAGATATTGGAGAGAGCCGCATGTTCAAGACTGACACCGTCCCGCAGCCAGACCGCCCGAAGGCTCAATCCAAAGCCGCCATTTCGCGCAGAGGTCTATTTGGTTTGGCTGGCGCAGGCGCTGCGATAGCGGCCACTCCGCTTCATGCCCGCACATTTGGCAAGGGCTTCACCCACAATGTTGCAAGCGGAGAACCGCAAGCAAACAGCGTTCTGCTTTGGACGCGCTATGCTGCTGATGCGGAAACAACGCTTGATTGGCAGGTGAGCGAGACGGCCGCGTTTTCGCAGCTTGCAGCTGAGGGCCAAACCACTGCTTCGCCAGCGCGCGATGGCTGCGTTAAGCCGGTTGCGACAGGGTTGATGCCGGACCGGTGGTACTATTTCCGCTTTACCGCGCCTGATGGGACGCATTCACCCATCGGCCGCACCCGAACTTTACCGCAAGGTCCGACACAAGCGTTCAAAATGGCGGTGTTTTCCTGCTCCAATTACGGGTTTGGCTGGTTCAACGCCTATGCCCATGCTGCCGAAGCGAATGATTGCGACCTTGCGGTGCATCTTGGCGATTACATCTACGAATACGGCAAAGGCACCTACCCCTCATTAGGCCAGATCAATCCGGATCGCGGGACGCTTTCGCCTGATACGGAAATCATCACGCTTGCTGATTACCGCCTGCGTTATGCGACGTATCGTGCGGACCCAGACCTTCAGCGCCTGCATCAAGTGCTGCCCATGATCGCGGTTTGGGACGATCATGAAAGCACCAATGACAGCTGGAAAGATGGCGCGCAGAACCACCAGGCCGAAACAGAAGGCGAATGGCAGGTCCGCAAGGAAATTGCCAAGCAGGTGTATCGCGAATGGATGCCCGTTTCGGATGAGCCCTATGTTGCATACGACATTGGTGATCTGGCGACCTTGTTCCGGCTTGATACCCGGCTGGAGGGGCGCGAGGAGCAGTTTAATCTGGCGACAATCCTCGAGGGCAAAAACAATCCCGAAGCCATGATCGCCGCATTGCAAGCATTTCGCGATGGCGATTGGGCCGATCCTTCACGGCAACTGCTGGGCGAGACCCAAGAGCAATGGTTGGCCAAGGGCCTCATCGCATCAAAATCGCGCGGTACGACATGGCAAGTGCTCGTGCAGCAAGTGCTTATGGGCAAGCTTGCTGCACCCAAAGGCATGGTGGACCTTATGGGCGATGACATCCCCGATTTCGCCCGCATCCGCTTAACCGCTGCGACCATGGCAAGCGAGGCTGGCCTGCCGCAAAATATGGACGCATGGGATGGCTATCCCGCTGCGCGTGACCGTGTGTTCAAATCGGCGTTGGAGGCAGATGCAAACCTGCTCGTTTTTGCAGGCGACACGCACAATGGCTGGGGTTTTGAACTGGCGCATGAAGGCGCGAAAGTGGGCGTGGAGCTGGGCGTATGTTCGGTCAGTTCACCGGGGCTGGAGGGGTATTTATCCGCCATCCCCTCAGACCAAATGGCCGCCGCCTTGGTTGGTGAGAACAGCGAGCTCGTCTGGGCAGATACGTCGCAGCGCGGCTATATGATGGTGGAACTGACACCGCAGCGCGCCGTGACACAGTATCGCTTTATGAGCGGCATCAAATCTCGATCAACCGCGCTTGCTGGGACAAAGCGGATGGTGAGCGAGGCGGGGTCGGGGGCGCTCGCGATTTGATGCGGGCTGTTCGTCGACTTTTATCAAAAGCTGAGGCACGTTGCCCAAATGGGCTTCATGCCCGCCGAAGACTTCGCAGTATGGTCTAGAATACAAACAAAAACACTCATATTTTCAGAGCAATGCTCTCGAAATGATGTCAATACTACGCTAGTCAACCCCGCAGGGGCGAGAATTCATAGCGACTCAGCTTGGCACCAGATGCGCCCCGTCAAATTTTTGACACAGGGGGAATTGTCGTGAAAACCAGATTGCTCGTTACTACTTCTATGATTGCATCAGTACTTACGCTGGCTCTGCCGGCCGAAGAAGCTCGTGCAGATGATTGCCTGCTTGATCGTGACGATGACGGCAATGTGGATGGAGGAAGCACGGACAATGATGGCGGAGCGGATTCAAACGATGAAGATACATCGCTCTCCTGCGGAGTGGGAGCGACGACGACCGGTGTGCGAGCGGTGGCACTGGGCGGTGGATCGGACGCCGCGGCAGATGGAACTGCTGTCGGATTTGGCGCAAATGCATTGGGGACAGGCTCGATTGCAATAGGAGGACAAAGCGCCGGGTTCAATGAAACAAACTCGGCTACTGCCAATGGAACAAGAGCAATTGCCATCGGTACTGGCGCTATCGCTCAGGCCAACCTCAGTATCGCAATCGGAGGCGACTCATTCGGCAATGGATTCGGAGCTTTTGTAAGTGAGCCCGGAAATGTTGCAATCGGCGCTGATGCTTCAGCAACTTCCGTAAATTCTGTCGCGGTTGGATTTGAATCGACTGCGGACCGGGCAAACTCCTTTGCCGTGGGCGCTTCCGGGAATGAACGCACCGTTATTCATGTCGCGGACGGGGTTCAGGACACCGATGCCGTTAACGTTCGCCAACTCAATGCGGCTTTGGCTACCTCAGGCGGTGGCGGGGGCAGTGTTGCGGGCATCGTCATTAACGACGCGACCAATGCGGCGCCAACTGCCAACGGCGCAAACTCCATTGCCGTGGGCGCGCTTGCATCGGCCAACAGCGACGAAGCCATTGCCATTGGCGGTTTAGCCAGCGCCGACGGCATTAACGCGACCGCTTTTGGAGCGGGCAGTTCCGCCAATGCAGCAGGTGCAATTGCACTGGGCAGTTCTAGCGCTGAGGCCACCAACTCGGTTGCAATAGGCATCAGCGCTAGTGCACAGGCAGACAATTCTGTTGCGCTTGGATCCAATTCAGTTGCTGACGAACCAAACACAGTGTCCGTGGGGAACTTCGGTTCTGAACGACGTATCACCAATCTTGCGGCGGGCGTGAACGCCAATGACGCGGTTACCTTGGCACAGTTGCAGGCCGCGACGTCTGCTGGCGGAGGCAGTTCAGCTTTCCTTGAGGTCAATTCGAGCGGCACCTCTCCCACGGCCTCTGGCGATCAGGCAATAGCAATTGGCGCGGAAACAATCGCCGATGGCGCGCACTCCATCGCCATAGGGAGCGATACAAACGACCCTGGCAATGCTGGCACGATTGCCAGTGGCTTCGGTTCAGTTGCAATCGGCGCAGAAGCTCAGGTCAACACCGCAAACAATTCAGTGGCACTCGGGTTTGAATCGCTCGCTTTAGAAGACAATGTCGTCTCGATTGGACGACAGGGTTCGGAACGACGCATCATCAATGTAGCCGAGGGCTTCAACGACACCGACGCAGTCAACAAAGCGCAGCTTGATGCCGCTCTTGCCGATGTAGGAAGCGATTTTGTCGCCGTAAACGGCGCAGCGGGCACAGCCAATGCGCCAGGTGTAAACGGCATCGCAATCGGCTCGAACGCCAATGCCAATGGCGCTGGATCCATTGCCATTGGTGCTGACAGTCAGGGCTTTGCCAATCAAACCCGCGCTGATGGTGTCCAAAGCATTGCAATTGGCTCGCTTGCGAGTGCGTCATTTGGTAATGATGCGATTGCAATTGGCGCATCCTCCGACATAGGCGGCGACAGAGCCGTGGCAATTGGCGGGGACAGCAGCGCTGCACAGGATTCTGTAGCCGTTGGAAATATGGCCTTCACCAACGTCGCAAACGCAACTGCCATCGGGCGCTCCGCTTTTGTAGGAGCACAGGGCTCGGTCGCAATTGGATTCGACTCCGCCGCAACGCAGGCCAATACGGTTTCGTTTGGGCGCTCCGGCGCAACGCGGCGATTGGTCAATGTGTCGAACGGCACGGCCAACACAGATGCCGTCAATCTGGCACAGTTGAACAGCGTGGTTGCCAATCTGGCCGTAGGCGGAAATCCGTTTGTGTCAGTGGAATCGGCGGGAACCGCAGCCCCTGCGACGGCGACAGGCTCAAGAGCAATCGCTTTGGGTGTCAATGCACAAGCCAGCGATAGCAATGCAGTGGCGCTCGGTTCCAACGCGGTTGCGACCGGCGCGGTTTCAACGGCTATAGGCTCTGGTGCGAGTGCTGCTGGCAATGCGACCGTGGCGCTGGGCGCGAGTGCAGCTGCCGACAATGGCGGCACTGCCTTTGGCTTCAGCACGGATGCTGCGACCGGTGTGCGCGGGACGGCGATTGGGTTTGATGCGACCTCTTCGGGGGATCGGACCGTGGCGATTGGTGATAGAGCCAGCGCTGTTGGCAGCAATGCGGTGGCAATCGGCTCTCAGGCGCAGGCTGCGGTGAACTCGCTGGCTCTTGGCCAAAGCACCAATGCGGCGGGCTTTGGCACAGCGATTGGCTTTCGCGCAGCAAGCGGGTCAAACGGGACCGCGGTCGGCTTTGATGCGGCGGCTTCGGGCACGCGTTCAACCGCGCTTGGCGTTGAGGCTGTGGCAGAACAAGCAGGCTCCACCGCCATCGGTGCGGGCGCCACGACCACAGCGGCCAATCAGGTGACATTGGGCGGCACCGGCTCCTCGGTGCGCATTGGCGATCTGGCCGCGTCAACAGCGGCTCAGGAAGGCCCGGTTGATGTCGTCACCGTCGATGAGAATGGCACGCTTGGACGCCAGCAGGCCGCCACCGCAGCGTCCGTTGCCAATGTGCGCACGTCAGTGAACGCGCTTGCCATGGTGTCGGATGCGCAATTCCTCGCGCTTGAAAACCAGGTCAACGGCCTTGCCTTTGATCTTCAGCGCCTTGATGAAAGCACGAGCGGCGGCATTGCTGCAGCGATGGCTCTTGGTGGTCAAATGATTGTGCCAAACAGCTCTGTCTCTGTCAGCCTCAATGCGTCCACCTACCAAGGGGAGCAGGGCTTTGCCGGTTCGGTGTCAGCGCGCCTTGCCGAAAAGGTCTATATCTCAGCCGGGATAGCAGGCTCTACGGCCCGCGACAGCACTGGCGGCCGCGTGGGTGTGGCGTTCGGGTTTTAGGGTATGTGCTGGGCAGACTGTGGTAGCCGCGATCTTGTCAACCTCGATCGCGACTGAAAATTCCTTTGATTGAAAGCTTAAACCCATCGACAATGGTGAGTGCGAGCGGGATTAAAAGGGCAATTTATGGTCGCACAATCACACGCTGATCCTTTGACATGGCCGGTTGCGGCTTGGGCGTCTGTTGTGCTTGCAGGCGTTGCCGCGCCGGTCATTGCTCTGCTGATGATCGCCGCTGGGCCAGATCGCGCGTCTTTTGATCCTGCGATCAGCCCGACCCTTGCGCTTGGTTTGATGGGGTCCGGCATGATCGGCGCTGCTGCTGCTCGGCATTTGTGGGCGGGATTGGGCCTTGCCCTCATGGTAGGATTGGGCCTTTCCGGATTGGCGTGGGCAATCGGTCTGCCGGTCATGGCAAACCCACTTGCCATCGCTCTCACCTTCGTGATCGCCAGTTTCAGCTTTGCTGCGCGCGGTTTTTTGTTTTCGCGTTCGGGAGGCAGCAAAGGGTGGGGCATCGCCATTTTCGTGGTCGGGGGCGAGGCGGCCATTTTGCTCACTGCGATGGCGCAGCCCGGATTGCTTCCAGATTGGCTGCTTGCACTTTTGCCTGCGCAGTGGGCGAATATGGCGATAGCGGCGGCGCTTAGCGGTGCGGGGTTGGGCAAGGTCGTTTGGGCGGTGATTGCGCTTTTAGGCACTGCGCTCGCGACCCTGTTTGTCGCGCGCCTTTGGCCGAAGCGATGGACCTATAGCGTAATGTTTACGACATGGATCGCGATGTCAGCTCTGGTCTATTATCAGCCGGCTTTTAGTCCGGGCTGAAAATTTTTTCGATCGGCAGCTCAAAAACGTCAGAAATGCTGAAAGCGAGCGGTAGCGAAGGGTCATAGCGCCCCTTCTCAATCGCATTGACCGACTGGCGCGACACGCCAAGGCGCTCGGCCAGATCCTGCTGCGACCAATCGCGCTCTGCACGTAAGACTTTGAGACGGTTTTTCATGTTCGTCGCCTTACACCGCGCCCCACGCGCCATATTCTAGCCTGTTGGCAACAGCACCGATTGCAAGGCCTAGGAACCACATGACAGGCCACCAATAGGCATCGGCATGAGGCACAACACCGGCGGTTTCCAGAAATCCCCAAACCGACGCGAGGCTTAGCGCAAATCCGGTTGCGATCAGCGATTGCCGCACCACCAACATCCGGATGAACTCGTCTTGCTCTTCGACGATCAGGCGACCAATCGCCCAGAATACACCGATCACTGCAAAACCGGGCAAGAGCGCGAGGCCAAATCGCAAGGCTGGACTGGGATCGTCAGTGTTCATCACCCAGACGAGCAAGCCCATCGCCACCATATAAAGAGAAGTCGCAATGGCTATGCGCTTGATGTAGCGCTTTTGCGCTTCGCCTTTGGTCACGCATTGCCCGTCACCGCTGTCGATCTGGCGCGAGGCTGACACCATCAAGGGAACGATGAGCGAGCCTGCGACGACATAGAGGATAGCGGCTACAGTCTCTTCGACCGCGTCGGTTATGTGCAGGAATGCAATTGCCGCAAAGGCAATCAGCATTAGCACACCCCAAAAGGCTGGCCCCCGGCCCAGCACGCCTGCTTTGCGAGTGATGTCGTGGGTCATGTGCGCTTACCTTTCCGGCACCCTTGCGCAAGGCCGGGCAGGATCAACACCGCTGCTGACAGAGCAGGCAGGCCGATTGTCAAAAACTTGGCGACCGGTTCAGGCAAAAGGCCAGTAGCTCCCAAAAGAGCGACCAAGATGACCGCAAGTGCCCAGAGGATGGCTTTAAGAATCATTGGCATTGGTAAAGCTCCCTTTCAAATATGGAAAGGACACTTGTCATTGACTCGCGAAGATGTCAAGCTCACTTTCCATGCCAAACACCACCTACCCCTCCTTTTCCTGGATGTACTTGCACAACTAAAGGGTGACTTTTTAACCCGCGCACCCTATTTGCGTGGCCATGGCGCAAACGCTCACCACGACCACCACCACTACCTCGGATGTTCCGGGGCGGGTGTTTGTGCGTTAAACGCCGATCACGCCGCCCGGTTTGGGGCGGCGCGGTGTCTTCCTCAAATCGGTTAAACACACAAACACCGCTCTTCCGGTGCGCGCTGTCATGCCCTAAGGCGCGCATCAAACGAGACGGACTTTGACGATGACCGAACTGCTTAAAATCAGCCTCCCCGATGGATCGGTGCGCGAAATGGCGCCGGGTGCCACGCCCTATGATGTGGCAGCGGAGATTGGCCCTGGCCTTGCCAAAGCGGCTTTGGCAGCGCGCGTGAATGGCGAGGTGCGCGATATTGGCCGCCCGTTTGATGGCGATGCTGAGCTGGCGCTGATCACGGCGAAAGACGAAGCAGACGCGCTGGAACTGGTGCGCCATGACTATGCGCATATTCTCGCCGAAGCGGTGCAGGCCCTTTATCCCGGCACGCAGATCACCTTCGGTCCAGCGACCGATGATGGGTTCTATTATGACGTGATGGCCCCTGCCGGCCGCGAACCCTTCAGCAGCGAAGACTTGCCCGCTATCGAAGAGAAAATGCGCGAGATCATCAAAGCGGACAAACCTTTGCGCCGCGAGGTCTGGAGCCGTCAGCAGCTGATCGACAAATGGGAAGCAGAAGGCGAGGCGTTTAAGGCCGAATGGGCACAAGGCCTCCCTGAAGGCGAGGAACTGACAGTTTATTGGTCTGGCGATGACTGGCTCGATATGTGCCGTGGGCCGCACCTTGCCTCCACTGGCAAACTTGATCCGCAAGCTTTTAAGCTGATGCGCGTTGCCGGAGCCTATTGGCGCGGTGATCAAAATAACGCTCAGCTGACCCGGATTTATGGCACGGGTTGGCTCAACAAAAAGCAGCTCAAAACCCACCTCCACAATCTTGAAGAGGCCGCTAAGCGCGATCACCGTAAGCTGGGCCGCGAAATGGACCTGTTCCACTTGCAAGAGCAAGCGCATGGTAGCGTCTTCTGGCACCCCAAGGGCTATCGCATCTGGCGCGAACTAGAGGCGTATATGCGCCGCAAAATGGACGGAGCAGGCTATCGCGAAATCAAGACCCCGCAGCTGATGGATGTGAAGCAGTGGGAGCAATCCGGCCACTGGGGCAAATATGCAGAAAACATGTTTGCCGTCCCCGACATCGTTCCTGATGTGGAGGCAGAAGAAGGCGCAGCATCGCCCAAAGTCGCAGATGACGCCGATTGGATGGCGATCAAGCCGATGAATTGCCCCGCCCACGTGCTGGTCTTCAAACAAGGCATCACATCCTATCGCGACCTGCCCATTCGCCTTGGCGAGATGGGATGCTGCCACCGCAATGAACCCCACGGCGCATTGCATGGCCTGATGCGCGTTCGCCAATTCACGCAGGACGATGCGCATATCTTCTGCACCGAAGACCAAGTCGTCGAAGAGGTCCGTGCATTCTGCCAGCTAGCTGATAGTGTCTACAAAGATTTCGGTTTCGCCTATCAGGTGAAGCTCGCTCTACGGCCCGAGAAGAGGTTTGGTTCTGAGGCTGATTGGGACAAGGCCGAACAGGAACTGCGCGATGCTGTTGCCGAAGCGGGAATGGCCAATGAAGAATATGGCTGGGAAGAGCTTCCCGGCGAAGGGGCTTTCTATGCGCCTAAGTTGGAATGGCATTTGACAGATGCGATTGGGCGCACATGGCAGGTCGGCACTATTCAGGGTGACCGGGTTTTGCCCGATCGGCTCGATGCGACCTATGTCGGCGAGGATGGCGGACGGCATCGCCCTGTTATGCTGCACCGTGCGATCTTCGGTTCGTATGAGCGCTTTATCGGTATCCTGATCGAGCACTTCGCAGGTCGCTTGCCCGTGTGGCTTGCTCCGGTGCAAGCCGTGGTCGCGCCGATTGTGTCCGACATTGATGGCTATGCGAGTTCGGTGCTCGCAAAGCTTGAAGCCGCAGGCCTGCGAGCGGAAAGCGATCTTCGCAACGAGAAAATCAACTACAAAATCCGCGAACATTCGCTTGCGAAAGTCCCGCATATCCTTGTTGTGGGCAAGCGAGAGGAAGAAGAGGGCACCGTTGCGGTCCGCACTTTGGGCGAGAAGGATCAAAAAGTTCTTCCGCTCGACGAAGCAGTCGCCATGCTCAAAGCTGCTTCAACGCCACCTGATTTGCGTGGATGATTAAGAGACCCAGCGCGCGGCCAAGACAGGGCCGCCGCCTGGTTCTCGCAGCAACAGCGCATACCGATCCGCGCCTTTCATGCGCATTTGCGAAGCGCGCAAAGCGTGGCTGTCTGCGCCGCCGGTCCATGAGCCTATTTTCTGTTCGTCGATGAGCACATTGGTGTAGGTCACGGTGCGTCCAACATTTTCGCCTCTGCCAATCGCGACATCAGCCTTGCTCGCAACACCAATGAGCATCAGTTCTGCTGGCCTGCTAGTCTGTCCGCCAATCCCGATGGCAAAATCGTTGCCCGCCGGTTTTACGCGAAGGACGGCGCGGTTTTTGGTCGCAGCGCGCGCGGCATAATTGCGGATCGCCGCTTCTTTTGAACCAACCTCGCCCAATTGCCCCGCCATCACGCTTTGCGGAGTGTAGACGCCATTATAACCGGCAAGCCCACGGCGAGCATAAGCGCGCTGAAGAGCGGTGTTAGAGGGTTTGGCAAATGTATCTTTCCAGCCCAGTCGGTCCCAATAATCTACGGGCCGGGAGATCACGACAAGTGAAGGATCGCGCGATAGTTTGGCGGCAAGACGATCAGCCGGTGGGCACTATGAGCACCCTTGGCTGGTGAAGAGTTCTACCAGCACTGGCTCAGAAGAAAGCTGCGAGGGCGGCCCGTCAAACTCTTCCAGACCAGCGCGCGCTTTGCCGGAACCGGGCAACAGCATTGGCGCTGCGACAATTGCAAAAACGGCGGCGACTATAGCGAGAGTTATTCGCTTCATCCTGATCCTCGCATGGCATGCAGACTCAGTTCGTCTGCTGATCAGTGATACGGTGATTTTGTGGGTTTGGTTACGGGCGTGGCTGCACGCTGTTAAAACGGCAGAACGGGACCCGCCAGAATAAGAGCCAATCCGCAGCCAAGAACAAGGGCGCTGCTTGCCCAATCCATCGGATTGGAACGCGCTGATGCCAGAGTGGCTCGTGAAAGGGCGATGGCTTTGGTCATTCCGCGAACAGAATGCCGCCCAAATCCTAACGATGGGTTAACTTTGAGAGGCAGCAGGCATTTGCTGGCTGGCGCAGTGAAAGCCGCCTCCGCCAGCCAAAACAGCATCGGCAGGCAGGCCAATGGTTGCTCTATCCGGGAAAAGCGCAGCGATGGCTTTCAATCCTGTTTCATCATGAGGCGAGCCAAATGTGGGCACCACGACCAGATGCGTGGTGATGGCGAAATTCACATAGCTTGCCGGTTCAAACGTGCCATTGCGCATGATCAAGCCGGGGGACGGGATGCGGATTACCTCCACGCCCGCGGTCAAAGCGCGCCCCGCTGCATCGGCGTAAATGGCCGCGTTGGGATCATCCTTGCCGGTCGCCTCAGGCACAACGAGACGATTGGGCCCCACAAAGCGCGCAAGATTATCGACATGGCCATCGGTGTGATCGTTGATCAAACCCTCACCCAGCCACAAAACGCTGTCAAAGCCTAGGTTAGCGCGCAATTCCGCCTCAATTGCTTCGCGCGACAAAGCGGGGTTGCGGTTTGGATTGAGAAGGCATTGCTCGGTAACCGCGACAAGCCCTGTGCCATCACCATCAATCGCGCCGCCTTCTAAGACCATTGCCGGTGTTTGGACCAATAAGCCCGCCTCGCGCGCGAGTTCTGCCCCGATCGTTTCATCGCCCGGCATTTCATATTTGCCGCCCCAACCATTGAAGCCAAACCGCACAGCGCGCCTGCTTGCACCGCCGGTCAGTACCAAAGGCCCGGTATCGCGCAGCCAGATATCGCCATAAACGCGCTGTTCCACCGAGACTTTGGCGCTCACCCATTGGCGCGCCGCCGCTTCGTTCGCAGCATCGCGCACTAGCAGGCGCACGTCCTGCCCGCTATCAGCCACTGCATTGGCAAAGGCGGCGATCTGCTCTTGCGCTGCCTCAAGATAGCCCGGCCACTCCTCGGCCAAATGGGGAAAGCCAATCCACAGCCAATCTTGCGGTGCCCATTCAGGCGGCATCGTAAAGGGTGTGTCGGCAGGCGCAGTCATAGTGAAGAGCGCCTTGCAGAAGCGCGCCGTGAGCGTCAATGAGGCGTCTATGGATCAGGCGAGCGGCACGGATTGGAAAGGCGCTTTGGCGCGCGCGCGGGCGCACTCACCATTCTTAGCTCGCGCGCTTGATAAACAACCCGAGCTTGAGGCGATTTTGGCCAAGGGTAGCGGGGAAGAAGCGCTTGCATGGGCTAGGGCCCAAGGAGAGCACGCTGATACCGGCATAGCTTTGCGGCGCGAACGGCTGGGGATTGCGACTGCTCTTGGCATTGGCGATCTTGCTGGCGCATTCCCTTTGGCTGGTGTTGTGGGTGAACTCACCGATTTCGCTGACCGCGCAATGGACCGCGCGATCCGCACCGCGATCGAAGAGCGCACGGGCAATCCAGAGCCAGCCGGGTTTATCGCGCTTGCGCTGGGCAAACAGGGTGCGGGAGAGCTTAATTACTCCTCTGATATAGATCCCATTTGGCTCTATGATCCCGAAACTCTCCCGCATCGCGGAAAGGATGATCCGGGCGAAGCAGCGCAGCGTTATGCGCGGCGGATTATCGCGCTTTTGTCTGATGTGACGGCGGACGGCTATGCCTTACGCGTCGATCTGCGCCTGCGCCCAGCCTCTGAAACCAGCCCGCTTGTGGTGAGGCGCGGCGTGGCTTTGTCGCATTATCAAAGTTCCGCTCTGCCATGGGAGCGCGCCGCGCTGACCAGAGCGCGCGCAGCATCGGGCGATCTTGCGGCAGGAGAAGAATTTCTCTCCGAGATCAGCCCGTTCGTGTGGCAGCACCGGCTCGATTTTGGTGCGATTGACGAGATTAAATCGCTGACCGAACGTATTAGAGGCAGCCATGAAGGCGCTGAGGAGCCGGGTCCGGGTTTTGATGTCAAAAAAGGTCGCGGAGGCATTCGCGATATTGAGTTTTTTGTCCAAACTCATCAGTTGATCCATGGCGGGCGCGATGCCTCTTTAAGAGTGCGCGGAACGCGGGATGCGCTTGATGCGCTGGTGGCTGCGGGGATTGTCCCGGCGCAATCAGCGCAGGTCTTGGGCGACAGCTATGACCGGCTCCGCGTGATCGAGCACCGCCTGCAAATGGTGCATGACCGCCAAACACACACCCTGCCAGAAGGCATAGCGCTGGATAACGTTGCGCAGCTTGATGGCTTGGAGAATGCTGCGGCGCTGGTCTCAAATCTCGAAGATGTCACCAGCGCGGTGGCAGCGATTTACGATGGTTTGGTCGAGACGAAATCTGCATCACCGGCTCCCCCTATTGAAGCGCGCAGCGAATGGGAGGAATTGCTGACCGATTTGGGATTTGAAGATCCACCCACCCTGGCCAAGCGGATCGAGGGGTGGCGCGATGGCCGTTATGCTTGCTTGCGAACCGATCAGGCACGGCATGCGTTTGAGCGCGTGCTGCCGCGGCTGTTGGAGGCATTCGGTGCAAGCGATGATCCAATGCGCGCGATTGCTCGGTGGGAGGCTATTCTTGGTGGGACCGCATCGGCCATTCACCTGTTCCGCCTTCTCGACGCTCGGCCCGTATTGCTCGAGCGACTTGTTGCGGCTCTCACATTTGCTCCCGCGCTTTCCGATGAGCTGGCTCGGCGGCCTGAAATGTTGGACACTTTGCTCGATCGCGGCGCGCGCGAATTGCCGGGTACGGTGGAGCAAATTGGCCAGCGAATAGAAGAATGCGCGGCGCGGCCTGATTATGAAGCTTTGCTCGATGCCATACGGCTTGTTACGGGCGAGATACGCTTTGCTCTGGGTCTTCAGATGATTGAAGGACAGGCCGATCCGCTCGATGTGGGTGCGGCGCTTTCCCGCACCGCAGAAGCTGCGATCGACCTTGTCGTGAAGACGGCGACCAACGAATTTGTCGAGGCACATGGATCTATTCCTAACAGCGAGCTGGTCCTTTTGGGGCTTGGCCGATTTGGCGGAGGGGCTCTGACCCATTCAAGCGATTTGGACGTTGTGTTCCTGTTTACGGGAGATTTTTCCGCGCAATCCAACGGCACGCGACCTTTGGGGGCGACGCAATATTATAACCGCCTGGCCAGCCGCATCATTTCAGCGCTTTCCGTGCCGACCGCGCAAGGCGCTTTGTACGAGGTGGACACGCGCCTGCGGCCGCAAGGGGCGCAAGGTCCGCTGGTGGCGAGCGCGGATGCTTTTGCCAAATATCAACAAGAAACCGCGTGGACGTGGGAGCATATGGCCCTTGCGAGGGCGCGCGTTTTGGTTGGGTCGGATAAAGCGCGCAGCGATATTAGCAAAACCATGCGCGGTGTTCTCATGCGGCAGCGCGATGTGCACGAACTGACTGACGCGGTAACATCCATGCGCCGCGAAATGGCGCAGCATAAGAAGCCCTCCGGTCCGCTCGATGCAAAGCTTACGCGAGGCGGGCTGATTGATTGCGAATTTCTCGTTCACTTTCTCCAATTGCGCGGAACAGATGCGGCAGGCGCGCCGCTTTACAACGGGCATCCCGGTTCATATTCGCCGGACCTTGCCGATGCGATCCCAGCTTTGATTGAAGCAGGTCATCTGACCGATAGCTTTATTGCCGATTATGATTTGATGAGCCGCATGTTGGTTGCCGGGCGATTGCTTGCACCGGGCAATAAAGCGCCCCCGCCCTATGCCGCTGGCGCACTCGCCACTGCGTGTGAGCAGCCTTCTTACACTGCGCTCTTGCAAGCCTTTGCCGATGCGAGGCAAAGGGTCATCGGGGTCTGGTTATCGATTCTTGGTGAGACGATTTAAGATACCGAAACGGAGCCGATTAATGAGTGATTTTCCAGGTGTAGGCGAAGCGATGCCCGATATTGTGATGGGCACACCAGATGGCGGCGAGGTGAAGCCATCCGATTTTGCTGGCAAGAAGCTGGTCGTCTTCTTCTATCCCAAAGACAACACGCCGGGTTGCACCACAGAGGCGAAGGATTTTACTGCGCTCAAATCCGATTTTGATGCAGCAGGCGTTGAATTGCTGGGCGTTTCGAAAGACAGCGCGAAAAAGCACCAGAACTTTATCGCTAAGCATGACCTGAAAACCCCGCTGGCAACCGATAGCAAAGAAGGCGGGCTGTCCGATGCCTTGGGCGTGTGGGCGGAAAAGCAGATGTACGGCAAAACCTATATGGGCATGGTCCGCAGCACGTATTTGATCGGCGCTGATGGTAAGATCGCGCAAGTCTGGCCTAAGGTGAAAGTCAAAGGCCACGCAGACGAAGTGCTGGCCGCAGCACAAGCGCTGTAAACTTCATGGCTAAGGTCGGCTCCAGCGTGTCAGGCGCCATTCGTTCGGCGCTTTTGACCGGCGATCCGCGCGCCAAATGCATGGCGACACGGCAAGTCGCGCGTGATTGGCGGATAGGAAGGCTTGACTGGAGCTTTGACAATAAGATGCCCGATCAGCCCGCTTGGCCGACCCAGCCAGAACTGCTTCCCCCCAGCCGAATGCCCAAGCGTGGCAAGTTCGGGTCAGCACGCACCCGCATCGCCATGTGGCACAGCCTTGCTCATATCGAATTTGTCGCGATTGATTTGGCGCTCGATATGGCGGGCCGTTTTGGCGGCTTGATGGGGAAAGAGTTCGTCGCTGATTTTCTGGACGTTGCCGCTGATGAGGCGATGCATTTTGCGCTGCTGTCGCGAAAGCTTGAAAGTCTGGGCAGCCACTATGGTGCATTGCCAGCGCATGCGGGCCTTTGGGAAGCAGCGTATGCAACCCGTCACGACGTCGCTGCGCGGCTTGCGGTGGTGCCAATGGTGCTGGAAGCGCGCGGTCTTGACGTCACGCCTGCCACTTTGGAGCGGGTGAAGTCCTCTGGTGATGCCAATGGCGCGAAAATTCTGTCGCGCATTCTTGACGACGAGATTCGCCATGTAGGTTTTGGGACCAAGCATTTTCTGCGATGGGCAGAATCGAAAGGGCAAAAACCCGAAGCAACGTGGCAAAACCTAGTTTCAAAGTACTTTCGGGGGTCCGTTAAGCCACCGTTCAACGACTCAGCGCGTCTTGCAGCCGGTTTATCGCGGGACTTCTACGCGGAGATTGCACGTTAACGAATCGCGTGGATAACAGATAGTCAATCGAAGTCGGCGGCAACAAGGGTGCGCAACCGGCAGCGTTTCAGGACTTATTCGCGGCGTAAGATCAGCGAAAGGTGGGGTGAAGCGTTTGAAATAAAGTGCACGCTTGAAGGAGCGTGAAGGCGCAAAGCGCTGACACACGAGGAACGGGTCCAAATGCTAACGCTCGCAAAGCGTACAATATCGAAAGTTATGGGTGCCTTTGGCGCAGCCTGTCTGGTCGCTTCAGCCACACCCGCTATTGCCAACACCAATGCGAACACCAGCTCTACAGCAGCTGCGGACGTGACAGAGCCGTTACGCAAAGCGCAAGATGAGAAGCTGGTGAAAGGCGATCCACGCTTCCGCCAGTTGTTCGCGAACTGGAGAACGCTCGACACAACGGCGCCCGGGCTCCCGATTGAAAAGCCGGTTGTCTCCATACCCTCAATGCGCCCTGTGACAGGTGGACGCATCAGCAGCCAGTACGGCATGCGAGTTCATCCAGTTCTTGGTCGCCGTAAAATGCATCATGGCATCGATATTGCTGCGCCCACTGGCACTCCGGTCTATGCGTCGGCAGATGGTCTGGTTGGCCGGGCAAATTGGTTCTCAAGCTACGGCCTTTACATAAGCATCGATCACGGCGCGAAGCTTGAAACACGATATGCGCATCTCTCTCGGCTTGCTGTTGCAGCAGGCGATACAGTGAAAAAAGGCGATATTATTGGCTATGTGGGCTCGACCGGTCGCTCCACCGGCCCGCACCTCCACTATGAAGTGCGTGTAGACGGGCTTGCGGTTAATCCAAATCCCTATATGGTAGACAAACAGCTTGAGGTGATCGCAGCGCGATAATCGCTTTGGTCCGCGACAAGCGGCACGTAACAGTTTTCCCGCCTGGAAGCGGGTCGGACATTGGAGAGGGTGTCCGAGTATAGGCGGCGGGTTTACCCGCCGCCTTTTTTATGTGCTGCCCAATTGACCATGGCTGTCGCTTCTCTTTTCGCTTGAGTGCGATCCGATGAGCGCTAGCATCCCGAATCAAAGGCTTGCGACCGGGCATTCCCGGCGCTTTGAGGGAGAGACACATGGCCATGCACCCAATCGCCCATGCGGTGAACAAACCCGATCACCCCGCTGTCATCATGGCGGGCTCCGGCAAACAGATGACCTATAGCGAGATGGACAAGGCGGCCAATCGGTTTGCGCACTTGCTTAGATCACATGGATTTGCGCCGGACGATGCGTTTGCGGTTCTGCTGGAAAACCGGATCGAGTATTTCACGCTGGTGTGGGGATCACAGCGCGCGGGCACGCTGCTGGTGCCCATTTCAACGCGACTAACGGCGCCGGAGATCATTTATATCCTGAAGGATTGCAGCGCGAAGTTGCTCATCACCTCGCATGCCTTTGCAGGCGTGCTGGGTGATGTTCGGCGCGAATGTCATGATCTTGATGTTCTTTTTGCAGGGGATGATGGAGCGGAAAGCTTTGATGCTGCTCTTGCTCAGCAGCCTGATGAACCGATTGCTGATCAGCGCGCAGGTCTGACGATGCTCTACAGTTCGGGCACAACCGGTCGTCCCAAGGGCATCCGCCCGGCCCCACCCGAAGATCCCGATCCGCAGGCAATGACCCCGTTTCTGGGCCTTGCCACAATGGGCGCCGGTATGCCCGCAGATGGATCGATGATATATCTGTCACCTGCTCCGCTTTACCATGCGGCCCCACTCGCGTGGTGTGCAGCAGCGCAGCGACTTGGCGCGACGCTGGTGGTGCTGGAAAAGTTTGAACCTGAGGCCGCTTTGCAAGCGATTGAGAAATATAAGGTCACAGACAGCCAGTGGGTGCCAACGCATTTTGTGCGCTTCCTGAAACTCGATCCCGCGATCCGCACCAAATACAACCTCTCCAGCCACAAGCGCGCTCTGCATGCAGCGGCCCCCTGCCCGGTCCCAATCAAGCGCGAAATGATCGAATGGTGGGGACCGATTGTGAATGAATATTATGCTGGTTCTGAGGGCATCGGCATGACGATGATAGGCGCTGAGGACTGGCTGAAACATCCTGGCAGTGTGGGCAAAGCGATTTATGGCACTCTCCATGTATGCGGTTCGGACAATGAAGAGGTTGGGCCCGGTGAAGATGGTCTGATCTTCTATGAAAACGTCTTGCTCCCCACCTATCACAACGATCCTGAAAAGACCGCCGATGCCATGCATCCCAAAGGTTGGATGACGCTGGGCGATATCGGTCATGTTGATGAGGACGGGTATCTGTTCCTGACTGACCGCAAAAGCCACATGATCATCTCTGGTGGGGTGAACATTTACCCTCAGGAGATCGAGAATTTGCTCGTCACTCATGACAAGGTGATGGACGCCGCTGTTATCGGTGCGCCTGATCCTGATTTGGGTGAAAAAGTGGTTGCAGTGGTGCAGCCAATTGAAATGGGCGATGCTGGCGACGGTTTCGAAGCGGAATTGCGCGAATTCCTCGCTCCCAATCTGGCGCGGATCAAAATGCCGAAGCTGTTCGATTTTCGGCCCGATCTGCCGCGCGAGGCCAATGGAAAATTGTATAAGCGCGAACTGCGCGATGAGTATGCGGCGAAAGCGAAACAGAGCGCATAATGGCCAGCGATCCTGCAATTTTGCCAACGGATATTGGCCGCAAAGTTATCGCGCCTGAGAGCTATGCTGAATGGGATGGTTTGCTCGATACGTTTGACCAGCTTCGCGAAGAGGCGCCGGTTGCCAAGATCGTGGCCGAAGACGATTCGTTTGAACCGTTCTGGCTGATCACCCGCTATGACGATGTGATGCGGATTTCGAAGGACAACAATACCTTCCTAAACAATCCCAAACCTGTCGTGTTCGCAACGCGCGAGGCAACGGCCTTTTCAAAAGCGGCAACCGGTTCGAACATGCTGGTGGATTCGCTGGTGGTTTTCGACGCGCCGATCCACCCCAAATATCGCAAGCTTACTCAAGACTGGTTCATGCCGCGCAATCTCAAGATGCTTGAGGATGAAATTCGCATGCTGGCTAACCGGCGGATCGCTGCGATGATCGAAGCGGGGCCGGAAGTGGATTTTGTCAAACAGGTCGCAGCCCCCTTGCCGCTTCATGTGATTATGCAAATCCTTGGTATCCCCGAGGAGGACGAACAACGCATGCTGATGCTAACCCAACAGATGTTTGGTGGGCAGGATGCCGATCTTTCGGGCAGTGGCATGGCGCAAATGACGCAGGAACAAGTCCTGCAATTCGTTGCAGGCGCGGTGAAGAATTTCGAGGAATACTTCGCCCAAATCGCGGCTGACAGGCGCGCCAATCCCACCGATGATGTCGCAAGCGTTATCGCCAATGCCAAAGTTGATGGCGAGCCTTTGCCTGACCGCGATATGGCGGGGTATTACATCATTATGGCGGCCGCTGGTCATGACACCACGTCCGCGACCATGTCCGGTGCGATGTTGGCTTTAGCGCGCGACCCTGTGGAATTCGCCAAAGTGAAAGCGGATCGCTCACTGCTTCCGGGACTTGTCGAAGAAGCGATCCGATGGACGACATCTGTGCAGCATTTCATGCGCACCGCTGCTGAAGATGTTGAAATAGGCGGACAGATGATCCGCAAAGGCGATTGGATGATGCTCAATTATGTCGCCGCCAATCACGACCCTGCACAGTTTGAAAACCCGCGCGATTTTGACGCTGCCCGAAGCCCCAATCGCCATATGGCTTTTGGCGCAGGCGCGCATCAATGCCTCGGCCTGCATCTTGCAAGGCTGCAGATTAAAGTGCTGTTTGAGGTTTTGTTGGACCGATTGGACAGTGTGGAACTTGCTGGAACCCCTGCGCGAGCCAATTCAACATTTGTCGGCGGGCTCAAAACTCTGCCACTCAAAATAATGGGGGCCTAAGCGACCAACCCAAGCGTCCGATATGGGGAGCGTGCGCAATAAAACAAGGGGCGCGCGCAAATATACTTTCCAAAGCTGTTTTATCACGACTCATATCCGATTTTTCTGTTCTTTTCGGCGTTTGTGTGTTAATACTCCATTCATGGGAAAAACCTGGAATACAGTGATATGCTGCAATTGTGCGGCAGGATTCGTAACAACTGGCTCGATTGGGAAAGGGGGCGCGCATGGATTGGACTGAGATCACTCTACTTGCCCCGTATAATTTGCCTTTTGCAGGCGCGGCTATTGTGTTGGTGCTTATCGTTTTGCTCCAATTGATTGGGGCGGGCGATTTCTTTGACGGCGCCGATGCGGATATTGATCTTGATATCGATGGCGCGGCTGACGGGCTGGAGGCCGGCGGTTTTCTGGAAAGCGCGTTTAGCCTGCTTGGAATTGGCCGTGTGCCTTTCCTCATCTGGTTCATGGTGCTGTTGTTCCTGTTTATGCTCATCGGCGTTTCGGGGCAGGAGCTGGCGATCAGCTTGCTCGGCAATCCTCTGCATCCCGCCTTGGCGGCGGTCCTTGCGGGGATTGGTGCACTGCCAGTGAACGGCGTGGTCACGCGACCGTTAGAGCGCATTTTGCCGCAGGATGAAACCAGCGCGGTGGGATTGGACAGTTTGGTGCGGCGCGATGCCGAAATTCAGACTGGCACTGCCCGCACGGCATCACCTGCCCGCGCCAAGGTCAAAGATCGCCACGGCCATCCACATTTTGTAATGGTCGAACCGCATGACCCTGCGGTTGAATTGAACGAAGGCGACACAGTTTTGCTGGTGCGACGCGAAGGGCAGACTTTCTTTGGCGTCCACTATGAAAGCAAGCTGCTGGGGCTGGATTAAAGAACACAACAAACACGCGCGAGGGACCCATACGGCGCGCGACACACGATAGGAGAAGACATGGACGGATTACTTGATCTTGCAATTTACATAGGCATTGGCCTCGCGGTTATCGTTGGGATTTTTGTATTCCTAACAACGCTTTATCGCCGCGCATCTAAGGAAATTGCTTTCGTCAGGACGGGTATTGGTGGCGAAAAAGTCGTCATGAATGGCGGCGCGCTGGTGTTCCCGGTGTTCCACGAAACCATGCCCGTCAATATGAACACCTTGGTGCTGAGCGTTGTCAGAAAAGACGCCGAAGCGCTCATCACGCTCGACCGGTTGCGGATCGATGTGAAAGCGGAATTTTATGTTCGCGTTCGCCCCGATGCAGGCGCGATTGCGATGGCCGCGCAAACGCTGGGTATGCGCACCATGCAGCCCAACCTTCTTAAAGATCTCGTCGAAGGTAAATTCGTCGACGCACTTCGCTCTGTTGCGGCTGGGATGAGCATGAACGAGCTGCACGAACAGCGCGCAGACTTCGTGCAAAAGGTGCAGCAGGTCTCGTCAAACGATCTGGCGATGAACGGTCTGGAGCTGGAGTCGGTCTCTCTCACTGGTCTCGACCAAACGAGCATCGAACACTTCAACGCAAACAACGCATTTGACGCAGAAGGTTTGACCAAGCTCACTGAACAAATCGAAGCGCGCAAGAAACTGCGCAACGATATTGAGCAGGACACGCGCGTTCAGATGGAAGGCAAGAACCTCGAAGCCGACCAGCGCAGCTTTGAAATCGGGCGTGACACAGAATATGCGCGCCTCCAGCAAGAGCGCGAAGTGGAAGTGCGCCGCGCTGCTCAAACTGCAGAAATCGCCCGCGAACAGGCAGAGCGCAATCGTGAAGCCGAGGCAGCCCGTATCGAAGCGAAAAAGCAAGTCGATGCGCAGCAGATCGAAGCAGACAGGCTCGTTGAAGAGGCCCGGATCGATCAGGTACGCGCTCTCGAAATCGCCCGGCAGGAACAGCAGATCGCGGTTCAGAACAAGTCACGCGAGGAAAGTCAGGCGAAGGCAGAAGCTGATGCCGCGCGCGCCAAAGCGGTGGCAGCCGAAGAGCAGGTTGAAACCTCCCGCGAAAGCGAGATTGCTGAGCGTCAAAAAATGATCGAGCTCATCGAAGCAGCCAAAGTGGCAGAGCGCGATGCCATTTCGATCAAAGTTGAAGCTGAGGCCGAAAAAGACGCTGCGACCAACCGCGCTGAGGCTTCACGGCTTGAGGCGAAGGGTGAAGCGGACGCCGAAATCCTGCGCGCCGAGGCAGACCGGGTCCGCTTCGAAGTGGAAGCAGCTGGTCAGCAAGCTGTGAACGAGGCGGCGAACATCCTATCTATGGATCAGATTAGCCTTCAAACGAAGCTTGCCTTGCTCAAAGTGCTGCCTGAGGTTGTGCGTGAAAGCGCGAAACCAATGGAGGCGATCGACTCGATCAAAATCGTTCAGGTCGATGGGCTCACCAATAGCGGCGGATCAGGCGGCGGCGCACCCGCTGGCGCAAACGGTGCTGGCGGAGGTTCGGGCAATCTGGCGAGCGATGCCGTGTCAGCGGCTCTCGCCTACCGCGCGCAGGCACCTGTGCTCGATGGCTTGATGAAAGAGCTGGGCCTTGATGGTTCCTCGCTCGGCACCTTGGTGCAGGCCGCTGCGGATGATCCGCAAAGCGTGGAGGACGCATTGGAAAAGCTGTCTTTCAACGACGATGGGCCAGATCCAGCAGATGGCACACAAGCGGCTGAATAAAGACGCTCCTGATCAGATTCATCCAATCGCAACGCCTCCTGTTTAGCACATCGCTAAGCAGGAGGTTTTGCTATAGGTGCTTGGGGTACAGGACCGTTTGAGAACGATGACGCGCTCGATTTTGCGAGCGAGATCGGCGATATTGCAGCCTTAGAATCGGTTGTGGCTGATGCGGAAGAGGCTGACTTTATCGAGGCTGATCAGGCATCACGATGTCTGGTCGTCGCTGAATGCGTAGCTGCAAGCTCAGGCCATCCCCATGCCGACATCCCGGAAGAGCTTGCAGCGACCATCGCGGCGCTTGGCCCGCTACCTCAAAGCTTGGTCGAAAGCGCCCGCGAAGCTGTTTCGATAGTCACAACCAGCGAATTGGCGGAGTTATGGGCTGAAAGCGATGATCGCGCCAATTGGAATGGCGAAATCCACAACCTTATCGAGCGGTTGAACGCGCCCGTGCTTGAGCGGCGTAAAGCGGCGATGGAGGCTTCAAAGCCAAGTGATAAGCCTTCACCTAATCCTGCCCCGTGCATGATTTGCGGCGAAGTGATTGGCATGGATGATTATTCAGAAATAAGCATCACTATCGACAGCGGTTACGGCCCATTTCGACAAGGCGGGTGCGTGCATCTCGCCTGTTTGAACCGCGCTCTTCACCCTGCCTTTATGATTCAAAACTGGCAGTTTGATGATGCAGCTTTGGATGGCTTGGCCGATGGGGATCCGTCTTAACGCAAAAGCCTCGCTGCCATCTCTCGCACATCGGCGCCCATATCATCGCGTTCCAACGCCAGTGCCAATGTCGCCTCAACAAAGCCCAGCTTGCTGCCGCAATCATAGCGGTTGCCGTCAAAGGTGACTGCGTGGAAGGGCTGGTCGCCAATCATCCGCGCCATGGCATCGGTCAGCTGAATTTCGCCGCCTGCGCCTTTGCCTTGCGTCTCCAATGTCCGCATCACTTCGGGTTGCAGGATATAACGGCCTGAGATGATCTTGTTCGAGGGCGCTTCATCAACCGGCGGCTTTTCAACCAAGCCCTTCACCTCGGTCAACGCGCCATCCGCAGCGCCTGGATCGATCACGCCATAGCTTGAGACCTCTTCGTGAGGCACTTCGAGGACGCTGATCAGATTACCGCCGGTTTTCTCATAGGCATCAACCATCTGCTTCATGCAGCCCGTTCCGCCCTTTTTCCCGATCATCAATTCATCGGGGAGAAAAATCGCAAATGGCTCATCCCCCACAATCGCGCGCGCGCACCAGATTGCGTGGCCAAGGCCCATTGGCACTTGCTGGCGCACTGTGATGATATCGCCGGGGGTTGCGCGGGTCGGCTCCAAGACATCCATATCTTTGCCGCGTTCAGACATGGTCGATTCCAGCTCATAAGCGACATCGAAGTGTTCAACGATGGCGGTTTTTCCGCGACCCGTCACAAAGATCATCTGTTCGATCCCCGCCTCACGCGCTTCATCCACGGCGTACTGGATCAGCGGACGATCAACGATCGGAAGCAATTCTTTCGGGATCGCTTTAGTTGCGGGCAGGAAGCGGGTTCCCAATCCTGCAACGGGGAAAACAGCTTTTTTGATCGGCTTGGGTGACATTATCATGTGCCTGTGTTGCGCGCATATAGCGCTGTTGTGTGCGACCTGCCGTTTCGCCTGTCCAAAAGCAATTGCAATAGAGGCGATGGTCCAGAGGGGGTATTTTGCGACCGGTTGCGGGACCAAAAGGGTAAGTGGGTGAGTTGCGCGGCCCACCGGATCGGGTAAGGGGTTTCACATGGACAAACTCATTATTCGCGGCGGCAATCGCCTTTCAGGCACGATCCCTATTTCTGGCGCTAAAAACGCAGCGCTTACTCTCATTCCCTGCGCGCTTTTGACCGAAGAGCCTCTGACTTTGCGCAATCTGCCGCGGCTTGCCGATATTGACGGGTTCCAGCACCTGATGAACCAGTTCGGCGTTACCACCGCCATTCAGGGCACGCGGCCAGAGGATTTTGGCCGGACGATGCGCATGGAGGCGACGCGGATCACGTCCTCGGTCGCGCCTTATGATCTGGTGCGCAAAATGCGCGCCTCAATCCTTGTGCTTGGCCCTATGCTTGCCCGCGCTGGCGAAGCCACCGTGTCCATGCCCGGGGGCTGCGCGATTGGGAATCGGCCGATTGACCTCCATCTCAAAGCCCTCGAAGCATTCGGAGCTGAGATTGAACTTGCTCAAGGCTACGTCAAAGCGATCCAACCGGATGGCGGCATGAAAGGCGGCGATTTTGATTTTCCCGTCGTCTCCGTTGGCGCAACTGAAAACGCGCTGATGGCGGGCGTTTTGGCGCAAGGCACTTGCCGTCTGTTCAACGCTGCGCGCGAGCCTGAGATTGTGGACCTTTGCAATTTCCTCGTCGCGATGGGCGCAGAGATTGAGGGGATCGGCACAAGCGATCTTACCATCCACCCCGTCGCCCGGCTCCACGGCACGACTTACAAAGTGATGGCCGACCGGATTGAGGCGGGATCCTACGCCTGCGCCGCGGCGATCACAGGCGGAGATGTGTTCCTCGAAGGCGCAAAGGCCGACGAAATGCAGGCAACGATCCATGCGCTCCAAGCCATTGGCGTAACAGTGGAAGAGGACCGCAAAGGCATTCGCTGCGCCGCAAACGGCCCGCTTGGCCCCACTGATCTCACCACTGCGCCCTATCCAGGCCTTGCCACCGACATGCAGGCGCAATTGATGGCTCTGCTATGTAAGGCCGAGGGGACCAGCGTTTTGAAAGAGACGATCTTTGAAAACCGCTATATGCACGTGCCTGAACTCACTCGCATGGGCGCCGATGTCGCAACCGAGGGGCGCACCGCAATTGTCAAAGGCGTTGAGGAACTCACCGGCGCCGAAGTGATGGCGACCGATCTGCGCGCCTCAATGAGCTTGGTGATTGCAGCGTTGGCGGCCAAAGGCGAAAGCCAAGTGCGCCGGATTTACCACCTGGACCGCGGGTATGAGCGGCTGGAAGAGAAACTTCAGTTGGTTGGGGCCGACATCGAACGTGTGGGCGACGATTAGAAGGGCTCCTCTTTTCGTCATTGCGAGCGATAGCGAAGCAATCCAGTTCCCAGCTTATCAAAGTTTCAAAGAGGTGGCTTTTTGCGCAAACCCCGCATTCTGGATTGCCGCGCCACCTTGCGGTGGCTCGCAATGACGAGGTTCACAGCCGTTGAGCCACCAACCACACCCGAATAGCGCTTGCGAGGCCCGGCGGGGTCTCGGCTTTGATCCGCTCTGCATCAATGCGCGCCACCAGCGCGTTGATCGGCACGTCCTCGCGCGCTGCTGCATCGCGCAGCATATCCCAGAAAATCGGTTCCAGCGAGATGCTGGTCTTGTGTCCGGCGATTTGAACCGAGCGTTTAACCGGCGGGTGATAAGGCGGCGTGTCCATAGACGCGCGCTAGCACAAGCTTACTTGTAATGCTCGCGCCGGTCGCCAAAGGTGCGCACGCGCTTTCGCCATGTTCGGTAGCTGGAGGGCTTAAGGTTATCGCGCATCAACACTTTGACCTGCTTATCCGATAACCCAAACTGCGCCTCAATCTCAGCAAACGCGATATGATCGGATAGCGCCATTTCGATGACCGCGCTGATTTCGGCTTGGGTGAGGTCTGGCTCGTTGCTCATGGGCATGGAACGGGCGGGCAGAGCTGGTGTTCCAATCTCCATCAACCCATAAACGCCGTCATCCCAGCGAAAGGTGGGATCGGTTGCAGCACGCTCGGAGCTTTCCGATAGCGATCCCAGCTTTCGCTGGGATGACGAAAAAGGGGAAATGGCGTTTTAATGGCGGCCAGGGTCAAAGCAAATCTAGGCCCGCTTTCGACCCAGTTGCGGTTGTCGCTTAACTGAGCAATGTATCAGACCATGAAAGCGTATGGCATTTTCCCGCTCGTTGAGGCGTCGAGCCAAGATGAACCTGTCTTTGGCGACTGCCAAGCGATGGTAACATCGCTCGTTTGCGAGTGTCTTCGCGCTGGCGGCGACAGGTTTCATGTAGCAGTTGATTGGCGTGATCCAGATGGAGAGGAATGGGGGATTTGCACAGAAGGCATCGCGCAACCTGCAATCGTTCATCTTGGGTCGGAGGAAGCACTGCGAGAATTAGTGCATCTGTCGACTGATCCATTAGCCCATCAAGGTGCAGCAGTCATAAGATCAATGGCAACGTGTCGTGCAGCGACCTTTGGGTGGGACGGACAAGCTTTCCTTTGCTTGCGCAATGAAGATGATCCACCGATCTCTCCCGATGCGAAGCTCATTGAAGTTCGGGAAAGTCCCGAGTTGCTCATCGATTGCGACTATTTCGATGGGGTGATTGTTAGCCCTTGATATCCGCTTTCACTCCCCAATTCGCGACATCAAGCGCCCACGCAAACTGCATCCGCTTGCGACAGCAAAGGGCTTGGCGGGTATGGGCTGGGCATGAGCCAGCCCCACCCCCTCAATACATATGCTGACCGCCATTGATGCTCATGGTGGAGCCTGTCGTGAATGCGCCGTTCTCCGAGGTGAAGAACGTCACGCCGCGCGCGATTTCTTCAGCTTGGCCAAGGCGGCCTACGGGGATTTTGGCAACGATCTTTTCAAGCACCGGCTCAGGCACAGCGGCGACCATATCGGTGTCGATATATCCCGGAGCAATCGCGTTCACTGTCACGCCGAATTTTGCGCCTTCTTGTGCTAAGGCTTTGGTGAAACCGTGAATGCCCGATTTGGCAGCGGCGTAGTTTACCTGTCCGTATTGGCCTGCCTGCCCGTTGATGGAGCCAATATTGACGATCCGGCCCCATTTCCTCTCGCGCATGCCGGGGAAGGTCGCTTTGGCCATGTTGAAGCATCCGCCAAGATTGACGCGCATCACGTCGTTCCAATCCTCAAAGCTCATCTTGTGCAAAGTGCCATCGCGGGTGATGCCGGCATTGTTGACGACGATATCGACAGGGCCATGTTCGGCCTCGACACGCGCGCAGCCTTCAAGGCAGGCTTCGTGATCACCCACATCCCATTTCATCGAAGGGATACCGCTTGCCTCGGTAAAGGCTCTCGCGCTTTCATCATTCCCGCCGTAATTCGCGACAACGGTGTGTCCCTGTTTTTGGAGACGTTTGCAGATCGCCTCCCCAATACCGCGTGTGCCGCCTGTGACGATTGCTACTTTGCTCATAAATTTCTGGCCCTGTGTTGGATTCGATTACAAATCCTCTTCCCATGTCGGAGATAGCTTTGCCGTAGCGTCAGGCAACAAAAAACCCCGCATAAAGCGAGGTTTTTATGATCAATCTAAGGAAGGGTGAAAATCAGAAACGGATCTGCGTTCCGACATAGACCGCCTGACTGTCCTGCTGATCGGTCGTCAGCGGCGCAAGGCGTTCACGCTCTTGGCTGTAACGTACACCCGCTGTCACATCGACTTTGGATGAAATACGGAAGGAACCGCCAAGGTCCACTGTTTGCGATCCAAGCGAGTCCAGCGTGTTGGGTGAGCGGCCTGCGACCTGTTCATCCTCAAGTTCGATACGCGGTTGCAAGCGGCCTGGCTTTTTTTCAGCGCGGGGGCCAGCAGGTTGGAATTCTGACAGATCAGGAACCTTCAGATCGCGCACATTATCAGGCAGTTCAACTGGGCGTGCGAAGCTTTGATAGCCTCGAGCCGTGCCAAGGTTAAACCGAGTTGTATCAAGCGGCGCGATGGCTTTGCCAGCGCCGGGCGCTGCCTCAATCGCTTTACGCACTGAAATAGCCTTGGCCGTTTGCGCATCCAAACGCACCGCTACAGTGACAGTGCGTTCCCGCTCTATCTTACCGGTGCCGGCTGGAGTGAAGCGCATTGCGTCATTTTCTGCCACATTGGCAAAGCGCGCGGCCAAATCGGGATCGACATTGCCTGGGGTGAAAATATTGAATCCAGCAGCGGCAAAGGATGCGCCATCGGTATCTGCATTCACCAGGGCAAGCCCTGTGGAAGGAAGCGCAAGCGACAATGCAGCCGTCGCCATCACGAGCGACAGCTTATGCTGCTTTACCGCTTTGGTGATGTCGATCTTTGACATTATTGCCCCAAATCCTCCTAAAACGCTCAAAATGCTACCAGTCCATCTGTGTAAGCCAGAACAAAGCTGAACAGGTACTGAGTCGCTTGATAAGCAAGACTAGACCCATTGAACTCGCAAAAGCAATGTTTTCCACATGTGACCGTCTCTTGGAGAGACGCTTTGTTCCCAACGTGTTGCACGCGGCGCACACCCGTGTGCGGCTTGCCAAATCCCCAGCATTCAGGTGGGATCAAGGCTGGTTCTGCTTTTCGTTCATTCAGGCGCTGATGGCGTTGACCAAGGCCCCTTGTTTTTCTTTGCTCGATTATGCGCGCTTGCGGCACAGTTTTGGCGGGTTATAGAGCATCTCACAGACCAAATCTAAGGAACGCATCGCAGTGACACGCGCCAAATCATTTTCATTAAGCCCTATGAGCCGGATCATGCTTGCCAGCGTAGCTGTTGCAGGATTGGCGGCTTGCAGCGGAGGCGAGCGTCCCAGAACCGAACTTCAGGCATCGCAAATCAACACAATCGGCGTAAACGCCTATTTGTGGCGTGCGGCGCTGGAAACAGTCAGCTTTGCGCCTTTGGCTTCAGCTGACAGCAATGGCGGCGTTATTGTGACCGATTGGTACGCCAACCCTTCTAATCCTGAAGAGCGCGTTAAAATGACGATCACGATCCTCGATCAGGATCTGCGCGCTGATGCTTTGCGGGTTGCCGCAAACCGTCAGGTTGCCCAAGGCGGCAATTGGGTGGATGCTCCGGTTCAAGCGGCCACAGTGCAAAAGCTGGAAGACATTATCCTGACGAAAGCACGCGATCTTCGCCGTAAGGCTCTCGCATCCTGATCCATTTCGCGTTAGCGGAATTACCATGACTGATAACCGTTTCGATCCGTCGCATGCTGACGGGCGCTGGCAAAGCGCGTGGGAGCAAGCAGGCACGTTTACTGCCGATAGCAATAGCGACAAACCCAAAAGCTATATCCTCGAGATGTTCCCCTACCCATCGGGCCGTATCCATATGGGGCACGTGCGCAACTACACGATGGGCGATGTGCTGGCGCGCTATAAGAAAATGCGCGGGGCCGAAGTGCTTCACCCAATGGGTTGGGATGCCTTTGGGATGCCGGCGGAAAACGCCGCGATGGAGAAAAAGGTTCACCCCGGTACATGGACCCGGTCCAATATTGAAGGGATGAAAGCGCAATTGAAGCGCATTGGCTTTGCGCTTGATTGGACTCGCGAATTTGCGACCTGCGATCCTGAATATTACGGCCACGAACAGGCGCTGTTCCTCGACATGTATGAGGCGGGCCTTGTCTATCGCCGCCAATCCGAGGTGAACTGGGACCCGGTTGATATGACTGTGCTTGCCAATGAGCAGGTGATCGATGGCAAAGGCTGGCGTTCGGGCGCAGAAGTTGAAAAGCGCAAGCTCGACCAGTGGTTTTTGAAAATCACTGACTTTGCTGAAGACCTGCTTGATGGGCTGGGTGAGCTTAAAGACTGGCCTGACAAGGTCCGGTTGATGCAGGAAAACTGGATCGGCAAATCATCGGGGCTGGAATTTTTGTTTGAACTTTCAAACGGTGAAAAACTGCCCGTCTACACCACGCGGCCCGATACTATTTTCGGCGCGAGTTTTTGCGCGATTGCTGCCGATCATCCGATTGCGCAGGGTCTTGCAGATGACCCGGCGGTCGCGGCGTTTATCGAAGAATGCAAGCGCGGGGGCACCACGGCGGCGGAGCTGGAAACCGCAGAAAAGCTGGGCTTTGACACTGGCATCACGGCCAAACATCCTTTCACAGGCGCGCCAATGCCGGTGTTCATCGCGAACTTTGTGCTGATGGATTACGGCACGGGCGCGGTCATGGGTGTTCCCGGCCATGACCAGCGCGACTTTGAATTTGCGACGAAATACGAACTGCCCATCACCCGCGTTGTCGCCAAGGATGCGTCCGAAGCCGACGCGCCCATGGGTGATGAGGCGGAGGCCGGCGATGGCGTGATCGTCAATTCCGACTTCCTCGATGGCATGAGCGTTGAGGATGCGAAAGCCGAAGTCATCAAGCGCGCTGAAGATGTGGGTTGGGGCGAAGGCACGACTGTTTGGCGGCTGCGCGACTGGGGCATTTCGCGCCAGCGTTATTGGGGCACGCCTATCCCGATTATTCACTCACCCGATCACGGTCCGGTGCCTGTGCCCAAGGATCAACTGCCGGTTGAGCTGCCTGAGGACATCGATTTCGACACACCCGGCAATCCGCTTGAGCGCCATCCGACATGGAAGCACACGACTTGCCCGATCAGTGGCAAACCGGCACTGCGCGAGACAGATACGCTTGACACTTTTGCCAATTCGAGCTGGTATTTCCTTCGTTTCGCAAGCCAACCTGCGGATGCGCCGTTTGACCCCGACGAGATCGCCAAATGGCTTCCGGTGGAGCATTACATTGGCGGGGTGGAGCATGCGATCCTGCACTTGCTTTACGCCCGCTTCTGGACCCGCGCGCTTAGCTCTATCGGCAAGATTGAGGTGAAAGAGCCGTTCGCCGCGCTCTTTACGCAGGGCATGGTAACGCATGAGACTTATGCGCTGGGTGATGGCAGCTGGCTCTCCCCCGAGGAGGTCAAGAAAGACGGTGCCGACTGGGTCACTGTGGAAGGCGGTAAGCCAGTCGTTGCGGGCCGCGTGACTAAGATGTCGAAGTCGAAAAAGAACGTGGTCGATCCGGATGCTATCATCGACCAATACGGCGCGGATGCGGTGCGGTGGTTTATGCTGTCCGACAGCCCGCCCGAACGTGATCTGCCGTGGTCAGAGGCTGGGATTGAGGGATGCTGGCGGTTTGTTCAGCGGCTCTGGCGGCTGTTCGACGCCTATGATCCAGCGGCAAGCGGGGAGGATAAAAACCTCAGCCGTAAGGCGCACCAAACCATTGTTGCTGTGGCCGAAGACATCGAAGCGCTTTCGTTCAACAAAGCGGTTGCACGGCTTTATGAGCTGACAGGTGCTTCGGAAAAAGCGGCTCCATCCGAAGCGCGCAGTTTTGCCATCCGCGCGATCCTCCATATGGTCAGCCCGATGATGCCGCATTTGGCTGAAGAGGCGCATGCGAAGATGGGCGCGAGCGGCCTTATTGCCGAAGCCGCTTGGCCCAAGCATGATCCCGCTTTGCTGGTCGAGGATGAGGTTACCATCGCGATCCAGCACAAAGGTAAGCTGCGCGATACCATCACTGCTCCCAAAGGCGCGCCCAAAGAAGACTTGGAAGCGCTTGCTTTGGCATCGGAGAAAGTGCAGCGTTCGCTCGATGGAGCGGAGGTTCGTAAAGTGATCGTGGTGCCCGACAGGCTGGTGAATATCGTCACATGATGCGCGTATTTGTCTTATCGGTCACGTGCTTTGCGCTTTCGGCCTGCGGGTTCCAGCCGCTTTATTCCGGATCTGGCGGGCAAAGCGTTGCGCAAGGTCTTGCTGCTGTTGATGTCCCTTCGATACCGGGGCGCGGCGGGTGGCTTGTGCGCAACGCGCTGACCGAGAGGTTTGGAGCAGCAGGCGAGGCGGGCGCGCGCTACAGGCTGGATGTGCGGCTGGATGATGCGCTTGAGGCTTTGGGCGTATTGAACGATGACACAATCAGCCGGGAACGCCGTATTTTGCGAGCGCGCTATCAATTGGTGGATCTGGCAACCGGCGAAATCCTGCTAGATGCAACGGCGGGATCGGATGCGGGTATCGATGTGGTCTCGTCCGAATATGCTACGATCGCCGCTGAGCAGACTGCGCTGGAAAACCTTTCCAAGGAAATCGCCGATCAGATGGTGACACGGGTGGCGCTTACATTGAGAGAGCAGGGCAGCATCCAACCCTCCGAGGCTCCAGCGATTGCGGATCGGTGAAGTTTAAGAACTCAGACTTTGCCCGAGGCATTCCGCGCAATGCGTTAGCTGCAAACATCGCGTTCTTTTGCGGTCAGGATGAGGCAGGCGCTTCTGCTGCTGCACAAGCTCTTGTCGAAGCCATGCCCGAACCCGGCGAGCGGATCGAGCTGTCCGGTGGCGATTTGAAAGCCGATCCGGCGCGATTGGGTGATGAGGCGCGATCCTCCTCCTTGTTTGGAGACAAGCGGCATATCTGGGTGCGGGCCAATGGCGATGAAGCGCACGAAGCGCTCAAAATCCTAATCGAAACAGGCGAGGCGGGCGCAGGCGACGCTGCGCCCGTTATCGTGGTGGCAACATCAGCCACAGACAAATCGCGCACGGCGAAGCTGCTTGAGAAGCGCGGCGATGCATTTGTGGCGATGTTTTATCCGCCTGATCTTCGAACCGTATCAGCATCGGTAAGAGCCATGGCCGATAGCGCTGGCTTGCGATTGGGCGGTGATTTGGCCGAACGCATCGCGCGCGGGGCAGGCCTCGATGTTCGGTTGGCTAAATCTGAGATTGATAAGCTGGCATTGTATTGTGGGGCCGATCCGCTTGAGCCCAAGACCGCCTCAATCGAGGAATATGCTGAGATCGGTGCCGCGACGGAAGAGGATGGATTTCAACCTGTAGTCAATGCGGTGTTGGGCGGCGAGTTGCCCAAGATTGCGCGAGAGGTACGCCGCATTCGCGAACTCGGCCTCAACCCGGTGGGCCTGTTGCTCGCCTTAGAGCGCCGCGCTGCACAGCTTGTGCTGATTGCTGCAAAGCTAGGCCCGCGTGGATCGCTTGATAACCTTTCCAAAGGCGAGAAAGCGCAACTCGGCATTTTCTGGAAAGAGGAACGCGACATTCGCCAGCAATTGTCACGCTGGCATCGCGGTAAACTGGAACGCTTGATCCCGCGCTTGGTCTCGCTCCATCGCGCGCTGCTTGCAAACAGCCAGACAGCTGATTTGTTGTTGATGCAGGATCTTACAGAGATTGCCCGCTTCGCTTCACGTCGGTGAGGATTGACCGCGAATCCCCAGATTTCGGCCATTTTCTGCGAAGTTCTTGGGATTAAATTGCGGCAAGGTCTGCCCTAAGGGATTTTACGTGGTATGCGCAGTCGCTTAGGGGCGCACAATTGTGTGTGTGGTTGAATGAGGGCCACATGAACGAACAGACAGGGCTTTTGCTGGATGCAAATGTAACCGCCGATTTTGATCGACGGTCTGCCCCGTCGCTCGAAAGGCGCCGACTGCGCGCCTATGCTGCAATGGTTTGCGTCGATCTGCTGATCGTGTTGGCAAGTTTCGCAATCGCAGCACTCATTTACGAAAAGCAATGGTGGGAGCCGCGCACAATGTTGGCTGCGCAAATCCTGCTGCCGCTTTATTTTACCATCGCCTTATACAACAAAACATACAGCACTCATGCGCTTTCCAGCTGGTTTTATGGCGCGCGCAAAGCGGTGTTCGCGCTGTTGATTTCTGCCGCGCTTGTTAACTTCATTGCATTCTACACCAAATCAAACGCTGAATTTTCACGTGTGTCGGTGACCATTGGGCTAGGCCTTTCAGCGTGCGCACTGATCGCCTTCCGCCTTGCCGTTCCGCTTTTCATCAATCGTTTCTGGAAAGGCCGGACACGAAACGAGCTGGTCATCGATGATGGTGGACCCAGCTTTGCTCTGCCCAATGCTGTGCGTATTTCTGCCAAGGATCTAAGGATTGATCCCACAAGCGATGATGCCTTCATGTTCGATCGATTGGGCAGTTTACTGCGTAATCAAGATAGGGTGGTGATTACATGCCCAAAGGAAAAACGTGCCAATTGGTCGCTCATGCTCAAATCAGCTGGTGTTTACGGCGAAGTGGTAAGCACTGCAGCGCATGATCTGGGTGTGGTTGGCGTGCACACCTATGGTGATCTTGATATGACAACTCTGGTCGTGTCCAACGGCCCGCTTGGAATGCGCGCACGGGTCGCGAAACGGGTTTTCGACACGGTCATTGCAGGCCTCGCTTTGCTGTGTCTTTCTCCATTTCTCCTTGCCATTGCTGTCGCGATCAAATTGGAGGATGGCGGCCCGGTTTTCTTCGTCCAACGCAGGCTGGGCAAGGCAAACCGCTTTTTCGATATGATTAAGTTTCGCTCTATACATTGTCATTCTCAGGACGAGGTCGGCACTCAATCAGCCCAAAGAGATGACGCACGGGTCACACGAATTGGCGCTTTTATCCGGCGCAACAGTCTCGATGAACTCCCGCAGCTGTTGAATGTGTTAAAAGGCGATATGTCGATGGTTGGCCCGCGTCCGCACGCCTTGGGAAGCTTAGCCAACAACCAATTGTTCTGGGTTGCGCATCGCCAATATCTCTTGCGCCACAGCTTAAAGCCGGGGCTCACAGGGCTTGCTCAGGTGCGCGGACTTCGCGGTGCAACGCAGCAGACGAAGGATTTAACAGACCGGTTGGATGCAGATCTGGAATACATCTCAAACTGGTCTCTGGCGCGCGATGTAGACATTATGGTGCGCACGCTGTCTGTGCTGCGCCACGAAAATGCGTTTTGAGAAGTCTTATTCCTGTGGAACGCTGAACGTTCCGGTGACACGGCCGCTTGAAGTTTCCTCACCAGCCTCAGCACTGCCGCCGCTCGCTCTGCCATCGACGGTTGATACGCCAGTATCAAGATTGATCACCAACCGCCCGCCATTCAGCGTATCGGAGCCACGCGCCAGTTTCACATTGCCTGCCATGGTCACGATCCGGCGGCCCAAATCATAGACGGCAGTATCCCCGCTTGCCTGTTCATTGCCGCGTGTGAACGATACTCCGCCACTGGCCGTAATCCGTTGGATGGCAAGCGCGCCTGCATCGCTGTAATTGACCAGCATTCTATTTGATCGCACAGTAAGGCCAGCTTGCGTGACCACAACACCGCCTGAAAACATGACCCGGTTCGCCCGGTCATCCCACGCCGCGCTGCCTGCATCATAGGTAACCGGCGCGCGTGTGTTGTGGGATGCGAAGCTTTGGGCATTGCCAGGCAAAGTGCCCATCACACCAGCAGTCGCGATAAAGCCGCCCGCCGCCCAAACCAGCGTAATTCGTGTGAGGGATTTGCTGCGGTTTTTTTGGTTCATTCTCTTTGCCATTATGGAACTCTCAACTTGCCTGGAACCATGGTCATCCGGACATTGCCCGTCAATGTGAGCGTGCGTGCATCCAGATCCGCGCGCAATTGATTGCCGCGGAAAGTGCCAGCGGGAATTACCCCTTCGACCCCGTCATCGCCCGTCATCACGCGGTCTTCAAGGTTCACTGCAACGCCGGTTGCTGTCATTGTGTAGCCATCGGCCGCGCGGAAACGCACGGGGCCATCGACCGTGACGGTTTCCTCGTCAATCTCATAGACGCCGCCTTGCGCGCGCAACCGCGCTGGGCCCTCCGCCATCAGCAATTGCGCAAGCAAGTTATCCATTCGCACCAACCCTTCGGCGCTGGAACGCTGCACAGCTTCGCCTGCTGTGATCGAGAAGGGGCGCCCTTCATCATCGCGCCCGCGATACATAGCGTTATCAACGCTGAGCCGCTCATCAATCACTGCGACAGAATTGCGATCAAGAAGAAAGCTGATCTCACCGCGGGGCGAAAGGGGCGTCACCACCATCAACGCGGCCATAATTCCAACGCCAACGGGCAAAGCGCGGGCCAGAAACCCGACTAGCCGATCATGCGATCCATCAGGCGCAGCAAAGACTTGCCGCTTTGATCGCAGATTGGCTGCCTCTTGAGTTTCGATACGGCGCTTGAAAACCATGGCTTCGTCTTAGTTAAAGGTCCCGTTGCTGTGATGGAAAATGTCGCGATCTTCCCACCCGGCAATGTCCAGCAAAGCGCGCGTCGGCAGGAAGTCAAAGCATCCTTGAGCCAGTTCTGTGCGCCCCTCGCGCTCCAATCGGACTGTCAATTCATCACGCAATGCATGAAGGAAGCGCACATCAGATGCGGCATAATCGCGCTGGGCCTCGTTCAAATCAGGCCCGCCCCAGTCAGAGCTTTGCTGCTGCTTTGACATATCGGCATTAAGCAGTTCGCCCACCAGGTTCTTCAACCCATGGCGATCTGTATACGTGCGCACCAGCTTGCTTGCGATCTTGGTGCAGAAAACGGGCGCTGCCATCACACCCAGATAATACTGGATCGCTGCCAAATCGAACCGCGCATAGTGATACAGTTTTACGCGAGCTTCATCAGCCAGGATACGCGTCAGATTGGGCGCTTCGTATTCGCTGCCGGGTGAAAAACGCACGAGGTGCTCATCGCCTGATCCATCGCTGATTTGAACCACGCACAATCGGTCGCGCGGGGTCACCAGACCCATAGTCTCTGTGTCTACGGCAAGCGCACTGTTGCCTTCGAGCACGCCAGCGGGCAGGTCTTCTTCATGAAAATGCACTGTCATCGCCCCCGCTCCTACGCGACATGGGGATAGAGGGGAAGGGGCGAGTGGCGGGCGCGGCGTAAAGGCGTGTAGCCTTTGATATATCATGACGGACGATGCCATCCCTCAAAGCTGGAAAGCGGCGCTTGAACCCGCGCTTAAGACGCAAGAAGCGCGGCGGCTTGGCGGGTGGCTGCGTGCTGAAGAAACGGCAGGCCGAGTGATCTATCCCCCGAGAGGAGAGCGCCTTACCGCGTTGGCAATGACGCCATTGGACGCTGTCAAAGTGGTGATCCTTGGGCAAGACCCCTATCACGGGCCAGGCCAGGCGCATGGTCTGGCCTTTTCGGTCAAGGATGGGGTGAAACCGCCGCCATCTCTCGCCAATATTTACAAAGAGCTCGAAGCAGACCTCGGCATAGCGCGCCCGCAATCCGGCAATCTGACGCCTTGGGCAAAACAAGGAGTACTGCTGCTCAACAACACGCTCACTGTCGAAGCAGGCAAAGCGGGCAGTCATGCAGGGCGCGGATGGGATGCGATCACCGATGCAGCGGTGGCGGCGGTGGCGGATCGTGATGCCGCATGCGTTTTCATCCTATGGGGCAGCCATGCCGCAAAGAAAGCGAGCCGAATAAAGGCGCTGGGGCGGCGCAGCGATCACCTCGTCATCAAAAGCCCTCACCCCAGCCCATTATCCGCGCATCGCGGTTTTTTCGGATCAAAGCCGTTTAGCCAGACGAATGACTTTTTGGAGGCGCAGGGGATCGAGCCGGTGAATTGGACACTGTAATCGAAGACGCTGCGATAAAAGCCGCCATTCAGCTTACGACCCAAAGCCGGAATTAGGCCTCAGCCGACTGCAACACGCTCCATGAAGTCCATATTCGAGGAAGGTACGGGCGGATGTGTCCGAAATTTCCTGATTTGCGACCTGGTGGACATGGTATGATCATAGTATGTGGTCGGTATGCCTGTCTCCACCTCAATGCGTATCGGTTTTCTGGTTTACGACGATGTCCAAGCACTCGATCTTTTTGGGCCAATGGACGCCTTCGCTGAAGCGAACCATATCTTGGCCGGAAAGCGCCAGCACTATGAATTGCTTCTCGTTTCCGCTGGTTCGAAATCGGTGCAGCTTACAAATGGCACCCGAGTTGACGCTCGCTATACGATAGACGATTGTCCAACTCTCGACACACTTATCATTCCAGGTGGTGTGGGCAGTCGCGCCGAGGACTTTCCATCTCAAGCCATTGAATGGATCAGGCGGCGCGCGCCGTCTTTGCGCCGATATGGAAGCGTATGCACCGGTCTCTATATTCTGGCACAAACTGGACTTCTTGATGGGCTGCGAGCGACCACGCATTGGCACCACGCAGCTGACGCTCAGGAGCAGTTTCCCAAAATTCGGATCCAACCAGACATACTGTTTGCTCGTTGTGGCAAGGCGTTTTCGGCCGCTGGTGTTACGGCGGGCATTGATCTGGCGTTGTCCCTTATTGAAGAGGATTTGGGCCCCAGCGCGGCTTCAGATGTCGCGCGTTACATGGTTGTTTTCCTGAAGCGTCCCGGAGACCAGCGTCAGTTTTCCGGACTCCTCCAACAACAGTTTGCGGCGGATGGCGAGTTTGGGGATCTGTTGGCCTGGATTGCAGATAATTTGGAAGGGAATTTGAATTCGCATATCTTGGCCGGAAGGGTCGGCCTCAGCGAGCGGCAATTCCGTCGGCGATTTACTCATCTCGTCGGCAGAACCCCAACTCAACACATCGCCGAACTGCGTATTGAGGCGTCCAAAAACGGACTCAAAGCGAGGGAGGCGTCTATCAACACAATAGCACGCACGTGCGGCTTCGAAAGCGCCGATACCTTTCGACGGGCCTTTGAAAGGCACACAGGCATCTCCCCGTCGACTTACCGAGAACGATTCCGAGCGACGCACTAACCCTCTTCTCACCGGCCAATTGCCCAACCCGATTCTCAAACCCACTGGCTTCCAATCGAGGGGTCTCAGTCATGCACAAAACAGTTCTCTTACTCTCCGCCTGCGCTCTCAGTCTTCTGCCGACTTCGACCAATACATTGGCGCAAACCAAGGATGAGACCAGTTTCGCCAAAGATGCCGCCATTTTGCGTGAAAGCCTGGAGGCATTGTATCCCAGCCTCAACCGGTACGGTCAGCAAGACGCGGTCTATAATGCGCTCAATCGTCTGGAAAACTCCGCGCAGCGTAAAACCGATACGTTGAGCTTTTATCGCGCAGTCGTCGATGTGACGGTGGCCACCAAGGACGAGCATGTCATCCCTTTTCCCTCGGACGCCTTTCGCAATGAGCGACGGACGAAGTCAGAGATGCTCCCATATACGATCCGCTGGATCGATAACGATCCATTCATTTCGGCAGTCGCCGATCCAATTCACAGCGCTTTGGTTGGGAAGAGGGTCGTGCAATTCGATGGCATGGCGGTTCAGAGCGTGACCAACACACTGCGCGCATCCATACCTAGCGATGGCCGAAGCCAGACCTTTGCTTTTCGACGGTTGCAAGACTTCACCCCGACCCAAAACGAGAACTACTTCGATCTCAACTATCCGCTTTGGTTTGGCGCGCGAAGAGCTTACGAAGTGACTATCGAAGATCAGCGTGGCTCTGCGATAAAGGCCACTTTGGAAGCCTTGGACTGGCGTGCATTCTCGGCTTTCTACCGTGAACGCCTTTCAAGAGACGCTCCTATCTCGTTCGATTGGATCAGGCCGAAAGTTGGGTATCTCTTGATTTTGTCTTTTCACGATTGGTACTATGAAGAGCACCGGATCGATCCGCAGAAACACTTGGCTCGAATCTTCGAAGAACTACATAAGCACGATGGGGCACAGTTGATCTTGGATCTACGCCGAAACGAAGGTGGCGGTGATGTGTCGTCCGATCTGCTTGACTATCTACTTCAGGAGCCGTTCGTTGAATATGACGCGGTTCTCACACGGTTCGTGGGCAAGCCCAAAGCCGCGCGCTATTGCGAGAACTCAGCCGATGTGGCGTTCAATCCCGAATGGGCTGAGCCGTTTGAGGATGGACTGTTCAAGCTGAAGGCTGAGTTTGCGAACCTGATCACAGGAGCCACTCCGCGCGAGCCCCGTGACAAGGCGTTTGACGGAGAATTGATTGTACTCATTTCAGGCGCAACTGGGTCGGCGGCAGCCAAGGTGGCATCCGTCCTGGAACGTGAAGACAGGGCGATTTTCATTGGAGAAGAAACGGGCGGCGCCGCGGCCGGTGCTACGGCCTACGGCTACTGCTCGCTTCGACTACCGCATTCTGATGTGAGGGTGGACATTCCGCTCATCCGCTTCGAACGCAGCAGTGAGATCCCATATGGACGAGGTGTGCTCCCCAACATTGAAGTGGATGCGGGGCGCACTCCCCCTCTTGCAAGGTCAGACGAACCGCTTGAAAAGGCGCTGAGGTTGTTGTCCAGCCGTACCCACCAGTGATTTTAACCTATTTATGCCGACACATCACGACGATATCAGGCCATCTATTGATCCCACGATGGGGCACAAGGAATTTGCTCGATGGTATTGGTCGATCGAATGCCTCCATGCGTTCTGCGAGAAATTAGAATTATCAAAAGCAGGGACCAAGGCCGAACTTCGGAGTCGGGTTGGCTCTGCAATAGGAGGAGCTAAACCCAAAACGGATACGTCATCCGGATCAAAGCCCAAAAGCCGCTTCAACTGGTCGAAAGAGGTATTGGACGAAGCAACAATCATCACCGACAGTGTCTCGTTTGGTCCGAATGTTCGCAGCTGGTTCAAGGATCAGATTGGGCCGAAATTCGTCTGCCATGGCGACTTCATGAACTGGGTGAAGTCCAATACTGGCGCGACCCTTGGCGACGCCGTCGAGGCCTGGCATGCTCTTGAACGGCGCAAGGCAGACCCGACTTTTAGACGGGAGATTGCCGTGTGCAACAACTATCTTCGCTATCTAAGAGCGATCCGCGATCAGAACCCGGAACTCACCGCCCAGCAAGCAATGGAATGCTGGCATGCAAAGAAGCTGCGTCCAGCGGTTGATGGTATGGTCGTCTATGAGGAAACCGACCTGCGCTTCCTCGAGCCATAATGCGAAAGTGGGACCTGCCGTTGGCCCATTTAAGTCGCCGATTGCTTAGAGTGATTGGTAGCCTCCAGCTTGCGGCGATTGCGATGTCCGCTTTCACCCCCATTTCCTGACCAATCCCAAGCCAGTTGTCTTAGCCAAAAGCAGACCTAAAACGTCGCCGTAAGCCTTGCGCCCAATGTGACGCCTGTATCGCGGAATGCAATCGCGCTGTCGACGACTTGGACATTGGCCGTCATCTCCCACCCTTTGGCAAAGCCGACAGTGTAGAATGCTTCAACGCCGCGTTCATCCTCGATGGGCAAGCGGAAGGCTATGTCATCGACCAGTTCATCGGTAAGCGAATAGAAGAAAGCGGCCAAACCAAACCGGTCTTGGGGGCGTTTGGCAGGGTTACCAGCAATCCCGACAAAGCCAGAATAATCGAGGAAGGTTGGGTCGCCCATCGATGCCTGGAAGCGTGCAAACACCCCAAGCCCTTTGCCTCGTGCGCGTGGGTTTAGCTTCAGATACTGAAAACCAGACAATTGCAGCGCGAGTTCGCCTTCTTCATTGCCGAAATTGCCAATGGGTGGCGGCGGGGGGGTGAGCGCGCGGGGCAGAATATCAAACGCTGGGCCAGAGCGGGTGGAGCCGACAACCGCGAAGTTGAACAGGCCCGGCTTTTGGCCAAAACTGGTCCGGAATGCAGCAGAGCCCAAGAAAGCCACTCCGCTTTCGAACGCGGTTTCAAATCCGGTGCGGTTGTATTGCGAATCCGGATCGAACACCCACAGACGGTAAATCACTTTCTTCGTAGGGATTTGCAGCGCTGCGCCTGTCAGCGTGTTGGGAACAACTGCAGTTGGCGGCAGGGCAATTCCTAGGTTTTGGAAGCCAAAGTGACCATTGCTCCCGACAATCGGCAATGCGCCAGAAATATCGAGCACGTTAATCTTGCCAACTTCAAGACTGGTGCCCGATTTCCATGTCTTCTTGACCGATAGCGAGACGTCATAATCCTCAGAACCTTCAGGCCGGAACAAGGCGGTATTGCCCGGGATAAGGCCAATTTCGCCATTGGATGTTTCGCCCCAGGTGATCTCAGGCCTCACACTGATTTGCCAGCTGTCATCAGCGCCCCAGCGGCTGCCTGGCAGAGTGATGTATGCGTCTGCCCGGCCCGAATAGCGGAACGTGCCTGGCGCGCTGCCTGCGACAGGCACATCCACAAACTGCGAAACGACAAGCTTTACAAGGTCAGGCTCGGGACGCTGCGGAGGCGCTGCTGGTGGTTGTGCGGACTGCCCCTGCGGCTGTGGTTCAGCTTCTGGAGTGGACACTGCCGCGACTGTTTGCAGCGCAGGCCTGTCAGCTGGAAGGCTGAGATTGGCGGCAATGATCTGGTCCGTGCTCACGGCATCATTGGCCGCGTTGTCGGTGTTCACATTGTCCAGAGCGCTGGTAGGCTGCGTATCCATAGCGGCAGCGGGTAAAGCGCAAAGGGAACCCAATCCCGCTATGGCCAACGCACTTGCTTTCAGGCGTAGTCCCGAAATTCTTTTGAACATAATGACTCTTAATCCCATCCCCATAGGCTCGCTTCTTGGCAGGCCCTTTTGCTATTGGCCTGAAAGAGTGAGCCGCAGCCTTCGCGAAGTCAAACAGAGGCGAGCAGCGCATACCATATTGGCGTGCAACTGTGCCTCGACCGCATCATTGCTTTAGCCAAACTTGACTTGGCCAATAGTAGTGACCCGACAAACTCCAGTGGATATTAGGAATCCGTTAAAACTTTGATTGATCAGCGATAAGGGGTCATCGCGGCAATTCGGTCACGCCCATGAGCGCTTCGTCTACGCTGGCCGCGCATTGGCGTCCTTCGCGAATGGCCCAGACGACAAGGCTTTGCCCCCGGCGCATATCACCGCAGGCAAAAACGCCCTCTTCGCTGGTCGCATAGCTGATCTCATCAGCAGCAACTGCGCCGCGCGGGCCCAGTTCAACGCCGGATTGCTCGATAAGACCTGCTTTCTTGGGCCCGACGAAGCCCATGGCGAGCAGGATCAAATCGGCTTTTAACGTAAACTCGCTACCAACAATCTCGCGCATCTGGCCATCGACCCATTCAACGCGCGCGCATTCGAGGCCGGTGATCGTTTCGCCATCGCCTACCACGCGTTTGGTAAGCACAGCCCAATCGCGGTCTACGCCTTCTTCGTGGCTGGACGATGTGCGCAATTTCACAGGCCAATCGGGCCAAGTGAGCGCTTTGTCTTCTTTCTCAGGCGGTTGCGGCATGATTTCCAGTTGTGTCACTGATGCCGCGCCCTGCCGATTGGATGTGCCGACACAGTCACTACCGGTATCGCCGCCGCCGATGACAACGACATGCTTGCCGGTTGCTTTCAAAGTGCCGCGCGGGGCTGCGCGGGTTTCATCATCGCCAGCATTGCGTTTGTTCTGCTGGGTGAGGAATTCCATCGCGAGCCGCACACCTGGCATTTCTGCACCCGGAATGGTGAGCGCACGGGCGTCTTCTGCGCCGCCAGACAACACAACGGCGTCGTAGTTTTCTTTAAGGCTCTGGAACGAGACATCGACGCCGACTTCTTTAGAGGTTTTAAACTCGACGCCTTCGGCTTCCATCTGCAGACAACGCCGCGCGATCAGGTGCTTTTCCATCTTAAAGTCTGGAATACCATAGCGAAGCAGCCCGCCCACCCGGTCCGACTTTTCAAACACCGTGACTGAATGTCCAGCACGCGCCAATTGCTGCGCGCAAGCGAGGCCGGCAGGGCCTGATCCGACGACAGCGACCGATTTGCCGGTCTTTTTCTCAGGCAATTGCGGTGTGACCCAGCCTTCTTTCCATCCGCGATCAATGATCGCGGCTTCGATTGATTTGATCGTGACAGGTTGGTCAATGATGTTGAGCGTGCAGCTTGCCTCGCATGGGGCAGGGCAGATGCGGCCGGTGAATTCGGGGAAGTTGTTTGTGCTGTGGAGCACGTCCAGCGCGTTCTTCCAGTCGTTTTCATAGACCAGATGGTTCCAGTCCGGGATCATATTGTTCACCGGACAACCATTGTGACAATAGGGTATCCCGCAATCCATGCAGCGCGAGGCTTGCGAAGACAGCACATCATCGCTCGGTTGAACTACGAATTCGCGGTAGTTTTCTAGCCGCTCTTTGGGATCGATATAATCGCGCTCGCGCCGGTCGAGTTCGAGAAATCCTGTGTCTTTGCCCACTGTACTTACCTCATTGCCTCAAAGGCCCACCCCGCTGCGACTAGCCAGCAAGCTGGCAAGTCTCGCTCCCCTCCCGCTTGCGGGAGGGGTTGGGGGTGGGAAATCACTCTGCCGCTACGCTTTCCGCTTCCTTGCGCTCTGCCTCAATGGCTTCGAGCGCGCGCTGATAATCACGCGGCATCACTTTTACGAATTTGCCAAGCGATGTTTCCCAATTACCGAGCAATTCACCCGCCACTGCGCTGCCTGTGTGCAGTTGATGGCGTTCAATCAAGATACGCAGGCGCTCTGCATCATGACGCAGCATGTCGCCCATGCCGAAATCGTGGACCGAACGGCCACGCTGTTGCGGGCGGCCTGTGCCTTCTTCGCTGTCCGCTTGCGATGAAACGGGAAGCAGATCGACCTGTGCGTGATTGACGCGGGTACTGAACGATCCATCGGGATCATAAACGTAAGCCACGCCGCCGCTCATCCCGGCTGCAAAATTGCGGCCCGTTTGGCCCAGCACCACAACAACGCCGCCGGTCATATATTCGCAGGCGTGATCGCCTGCGCCTTCGACCACGGCAATCGCGCCCGAATTGCGAACGGCAAAGCGTTCCCCGCCAACGCCGCCGAAATAGGCCTCGCCTGCAATCGCGCCGTACAGCACAGTGTTGCCGACAATGATGTTATCATCGGCTTTGCGAGGAGCGTTTTCAGGTTGGCGCACGATAATGCGCCCGCCTGACATGCCTTTGCCGACATAGTCATTGGCATCGCCGACCAGATCAAGCGTCACGCCGTGCGCAAGCCATGCGCCAAAGCTTTGCCCGGCCACACCCGTCAGATTGATGCGGATCGTTTCAGGCGGGAGGCCTGCATGGCCGTGTGCCTTGGCGATTTCGCCTGAAAGCATCGCGCCGACAGTGCGGTTCACATTGCGAATGTCATAGTCGAGCTGGACGGGGGTCTTTGCCTCGATCGCGTCCTGACAATCGTTGATAAGAGAATTGTCCATTGCCGCGCCAAGGCCGTGATCTTGCCCCTCGGTCTGCTGAAGCGGTGCGCCATAGGGCAGTTCCGGCATGTGAAGCACACGCTCCAGATTGATGCCTCGCGCTTTCCAATGGCGGTGAACGCGCGTCATATCCAAACGGTCCACCCGGCCAATCATCTCGGCCATAGTGCGGAAGCCCATTTCGGCCATGATTGCTCGGAGTTCTTCGGCAACGAAGAAGAAGTAATTGATCACATGTTCTGGCTGACCCGTGAAGCGGGCGCGTAGAATAGGGTCTTGCGTTGCCACACCCACAGGGCAGGTGTTCAAGTGGCACTTGCGCATCATAATGCACCCAGCCGCAATCAAAGGCGCGGTGGCAAAGCCAAACTCATCCGCGCCGAGCAATGCACCAATGGCAACATCGCGGCCTGTGCGCAGCCCGCCATCCACCTGCACCGCAATACGGCTGCGCAGATCATTGAGGAGCAGCGTCTGCTGTGTTTCGGCAAGACCGATTTCCCACGGGCTTCCGGCATGAGTTAGCGACGTCAAAGGCGATGCGCCTGTGCCGCCATCATAGCCGGAAATCGTCACATGATCCGCGCGCGCTTTGGATACGCCCGCAGCAACAGTGCCCACACCCACTTCGGAAACCAGCTTTACCGAAATGCGGCTTTCCGGCTGCACGTTTTTCAAATCGTGGATCAGCTGCGCGAGATCCTCGATCGAGTAGATATCGTGGTGCGGTGGCGGAGAGATCAGTCCCACACCCGGCGTTGAGTGGCGCACTGCGCCGATCCGTTTATCGACCTTATGGCCCGGCAATTGTCCGCCTTCACCCGGCTTTGCGCCTTGCGCCATTTTGATTTGGATATCGTCTGAATTGACGAGATATTCGGTCGTCACACCAAAGCGGCCCGATGCAACCTGCTTGATCCGGCTGCGCATCGAATCGCCGTTTTCAAGCGGAGTGAAACGGAACGGTTCTTCGCCCCCTTCGCCCGTGTTTGAACGCCCGCCGATTTTGTTCATCGCCAGCGCCATGGTCGAATGCGCTTCGTGGCTGATAGAACCAAGGCTCATCGCGCCCGTGCTAAACCGTTTGACGATTTCGCTGGCCGGTTCGACTTCTTCGATGGGAATGGCGAGATCGGATTTCTTGAATTCGAGAAGCCCGCGAATGGTCAGCAGGCGTTCTGATTGCTCGTTTACCGACTTAGCGAATTCATCGTAATTCTTGGCATCATTGCCGCGCACCGCATGCTGCAATTGCGCGACATTTTGCGGGGTCCAAGCGTGCTCTTCACCGCGAAGACGGTATTGGTAGATGCCGCCCACATCGAGCATGTTTTCGTAGATCGGATTGTCACCATAAGCTTGCGCGTGGCGGGTGATTGTTTCCTCCGCCACTTCTTCAAGGCCAATGCCTTCGATGGTTGTCGCAGTGCCAGTGAAGTATTTTTCGACAAAGGCGGAGGACAAGCCAACCGCGTCAAAAATCTGCGCGCCGCAATAAGACTGGTAAGTTGAGATGCCCATTTTGGACATCACTTTGCGAATGCCTTTACCAATCGCTTTGATGTAGTTTTGTTCAACCTCGCTCGCTGTCACATCGGCGTGCTTACGCGCGCGGATATCTTCGAGGGTTTCAAACGCAAGGTATGGGTTGATCGCTTCTGCGCCAAAGCCTGCGAGCACGCAGAAATGGTGGACTTCGCGCGGTTCGCCGCTTTCAACAACAAGGCCGGTTTGCATCCGCAGACCCTGGCGCACCAAATGATGGTGCACAGCAGCAGTCGCCAGCAAAGCAGGCATAGGCACCCGGCCTTCGTTTTGGCCACGATCTGACAGGACCAGAATGTTGTGGTCTTGCAAAACCGCCTCGGTCGCGGCCCAGCACATCTCTTTCAGCGCCAGCTCCAGCGCATCGGCGCCGCCTTCTGCGTCCCAGGTGATATCAATGGTTTCGCAGCGGAATGCGCCATCGAGCGTCGTTTCAACCGAGCGGATTTTCGCCAGATCATCATTGGTGAGGATGGGTTGTTCCACCTCAAGCCGTTTGTGCGTACCTGCCTCATGGCCGAGCAGATTAGGGCGCGGCCCGATCATCGACAAAAGGCTCATCACCAATTCTTCGCGGATCGGATCAATCGGTGGGTTGGTGACTTGGGCAAAGTTCTGCTTGAAATAATCGTAAAGCAGGCGCGATTTGTTCGAAAGGACTGCCAATGGTGTGTCAGTGCCCATTGATCCAATCGGATCATCGCCTTTGACGGCCATCGGTTCCAAGAAACGCGATATGTCTTCTTGCGTGTAGCCGAAAGCCTGCTGCGCTTGCAGCAGAGTGGGTGTCTCTAGGTTCTCATCCTGTGGCAGCTCTTCAAATTCGGGATCAACCGCTTCAAGATCATCAAGCTTGAACTGTGCTTCGTCCAGCCATTTGGCATAGGGTTCAGCCGCGGCAAGATCGGCTTTCAATTCGCCATCTTCAATGATCCGGCCTTGCTCCAGATCGATGAGCAGCATTTTGCCCGGCTGAAGGCGCCATTTGCGGGTGATGTCTTCCTCGGCAAACGGCAGAACGCCGCTTTCGGAAGCCAAGCACACGATATCATCTTTGGTAACGCAGAAACGCGCAGGGCGAAGGCCGTTGCGATCAAGCGTAGCGCCGATTTGGCGGCCATCGGTAAAGCACACCGCGGCAGGGCCATCCCATGGCTCCATCAAAGCGGCGTGATATTCATAAAACGCCTTGCGATCGGGGTCCATCAGAGTGTTGCCGCCCCATGCTTCCGGCATCAGCATCATCATGGCGTGAGCAAGGCTGTATCCGCCCGCGAGTAGCAATTCCAATGCGTTATCAAGGCAAGCCGTGTCTGATTGCCCATGCGGGATCAGCGGCCACATCTTATCAAGGTCGGCACCCAAAAGCGGCGATTCCATTGTCCGGCGGCGCGCATTCATCCAGTTCACATTGCCACGAACCGTGTTGATCTCGCCATTATGCGCAATCAAACGGAACGGATGGGCAAGCTTCCAGCTTGGGAAGGTGTTGGTTGAAAAGCGCTGGTGCACCAAGCCCATTGCCGACACGCATTCCGGATTGCGCAGATCATCATAGAACGATCCAACCTGATCGCACAGCAACAGCCCTTTGTAGACAATCGTACGGCTCGAAAAGCTTGGCATGTAGAGTTCAGTGAGGCCGGGCAGATCGTGCTTATCCGCAAGCTTTTGCAGCGGGTTTTGAACCTGCTTGCGGATCACCAAAAGCTTGCGTTCAAATGCGTCTTGATCGGGCGTGTTATCCCCGCGCGCAATGACAGCCTGCTGGATCACTGGCATAGATGCGACCACAGCATCGCCAAGACCATCCAAAGTGGTCGGTACATCGCGCCATCCAACAAAACGCTGGCCTTCTTTGGTGGTGAAGGCTTCTATTCGTTCCGCGACTATGCTGCGGGCAGCTTCGTCTTGCGGCATAAAGCACATCGCCACCGCATAATCACCGGGCTGCGGCAGATCGAGATTATGCTCGCCTGCCCATGTCCGCATCAATGGGTCAGGGATCTGCATAAGCAAGCCTGCGCCATCACCCAAAAGCGGATCAGCACCAACCGCGCCGCGGTGGTCGATCGAGTTTAAGATCTCGAGAGACTGTTGAACAATCTCATGACTTTTGATGCCCTTGATATGGGCAACCATGCCTACACCGCAGGCGTCATGTTCGTGGGCTGGGTCATAGAGACCCTGGGAATCGGGAAATCCCATCATGCATATCCATCCTGTCAGATGCCGCCAGAATGCGCCGTTTCCCGTTCCAGGAAAGGCCAGACCCCATACGGCAGGCATTTGCTGGAAGAGACTGTCAGCTTGTCGCCGGTCCTCCATGCCTTCACAAACTCTCATGCCGACGCAAACACCATTTTGCAATGGGGAATAGCGTAGCTTTATTTCGCAGGTGGATATTTTCGCTTTAATTTGATTGCGCAAGAAAGGTGGCGCATCATCGATGTTGCATCAAACGCAGCAACAACCAGCAGCTTATGCAGCTCCGCGCAAGTCTGCCAGTGGCTCAGGAGAATCGTATAAAGGCCGGTTTTCGTCCTCAACTTCGCTTTGCGATGTATCGGTTGCCGATCCTGGATCTGAAATTGATTCAACATCAGACGCACGCGCTTTGTCGGCCATTGCGCCCAGCGCTTTCAATCCGTCAGCCAAAGCCTGCCTGCCTGAAGGATCGCTGAGCCGGCTAGGATTGCTCGCAAGCGCTTCTTTGCGGTCTTCGAGCGCTGCAGCCAACCTTTCAATCATCTGCACCATGTTCAGCTCTTCGATGGGCGTAGCGCGCAATTGCGCCAGAGCGGACGGGATTTCCCGCTTTGGCAAAGCTAGAGGAGCCTCGATTGCGTCCTCGGCCCTTGTTTCCTCGATCGGTTCCAAGGATGGCGCTGCTTCTTGGTCTTTGCCGCTGTTCTCGGCGATTTCTTCGACCCAAACGGCGTTGCGGCCCGGCAAAGCTGCGAATTCATCAAGATCAAGCGAAACCGGCGCATCAGGCAATTCGCTCTCTTCGCCAGTCTCTATCACAGTGTCTTCGATGCCATCCTTCAAAGGCGTGGCCGACGAACTGATTAGGGCATCCAATGCTGATTGTGCTTCTGCTGGATCGGGTAATTCGACTTTCGGCGCGCTTACGTTGCTTTCGTCACCCGTTTCGAAAGATCCGAGCGCTTCTTCGCCGGGTTCAGTAACCATGGCCGCGTCGTCGACACGAGACGCAACATTTTCGTCTGCTAAACCAGATGCCTCCGCTTCATCTCGTGCAAGCTGAGCCAGATTGCGCCGGCGGCCTTGGGGTGGTTCAGGTTCGTCAGTCAGCTCCTGTTCGCCCACAGGGTCAGCTTCTACATCCGCAACCTCTTGGTCGTCGATCTCTTCAAATTGTGCATTTTCAATGGGCGCATCGAGCGATTCGCTACCAAGCTCAGAGGCCGGATCAATCGGACGGACGGCCTCTTGGTCTATCTCGGTTTGGGCAAATGCATCAGACGGGGCGGTCTCATGCTCCGTTTCAACGCATGTTGTGGCAGCACTTTGCCCGGATTTTATCAGCGCTGCGAGGCCGAACCCAATTCCGCCGCCAATCACTGCGCCGATCAGCGCCAGAACATAGCGGGCAGCATCGCCAAGCACGCTTAGGCCGGTCATCGCAGCGAATTGCGCAATAAGATCAGAAGGAAGGACAAATATCGCGACAGCAATGACCAGTGCAGCCCAACCCATTAGGGCAGGCTTGAAAATGGGGTGCGATGCAATGGCAAACAGGCCAGATGATCGTGAATTTGCGCGCATGGCGTCGTGTTGCTCCCCGTTGCCCCGAAGCGCAAGGGGGCAAAGGCGCCGCTTACGCGTTAAAACTGTGCTGCGGCTCAGCTACAATGGCGCCATTGCCGCGATGGTTTTCGGATAGCAAGAGCTGGTAAACAGACGCATAACGCTGGGCATTCACGGCCCAATCATGGCGATTGTGAACATGATTGGCGGCTCGTTCACGCATAGCATCCCATTCTTCTGACGTATTGAGCAGTTCACCAAGTGCCTCTGCGCAAGCTGCCGGATCATCAGGCGTAAACAGTGCGCCAGTACTGCCATGCGTTATAAGTTCGCGGTGCCCGCCTACATTCGAGGCTGCAACAATCCGCCGCTGCGCCATCGCTTCTAAAGGTTTTAGCGGAGTGACCAGATCAGTGAGGCGCGATGCTTTGCGCGGATAGGCCAGCACATCGATGAGCGAATAATACCGCTCCACTTCAGAGTGCGGCACGCGGCCTGTGAAAATCACCGCGCTGGGATCAGGCAATTGCGCAGCCAAGGCGCGCCATTCACCATCGAGTTCGCCTCCGCCCACCAAAAGCAGCTTTGCCTCAGGATGGGTTTTGCGCAGGATTGGCATAGCGGCAATCAGATCATCGACGCCTTCGTAATCATAAAAGCTGCCGATGTACCCGATGACGGGCGCATCAGGCGCGATTCCCAGCTCCTTTGCCAATCCCTCATCGCGCGCTGGTGGATCGCCAAACAGCGATAAGTCCACCCCATTGGGCATCACACCAATTTTGCCGCCGGGAACACCGCGTGAAATCAAATCATCGCGCAAGCCCTGGCAAATGGTGAAGACGGCATCGGCCCGGTTCACGACCTGCGTTTCCAACGCACGGGTCATTCTGTATTTAACAGAGCCCTGTTTGCCGGTGCGGTTTCCGACAGCGGCATCTTCCCAAAAGGCACGGATTTCATAAACCAGCGGCACACCCAAAGCGCGGGCGGCTTGCAAGGCACTTGCCCCGTTGAGCGCGGGCGAGTGAGCATGCAGGATGTCTGGCTTCCAGTCGCGCGCCACCGCTTTGATGCTGTCGGAAAGCTGCTTGATCTCCCGTATTTCAGAGATGCCTGCGGGACCGTTCGGGACCCCTGACGTGCGATGGAAAGTCAGGCCATCATGCGTGTGGACAGCACGCGGCGCAGAAGGTTCATCCGCGTCAAGCTCATGCCGCTGCCCGGTTACCCCGCGCACTTCAATGCCCAGCGCTTCTTGCGCTTTTAGGATTGCGCGCGTGCGAAAGGTGTAGCCGGAATGGATCGGCAAAGAGTGATCAAGAACGTGCAATACGCGCATGTTAAGCCTTTTTATCGCGTGATTCTGGTTGTTGGACCACACAATACATCCAACCCTGCAAAGGTCGGGTTAACTCATATTTCTCAATCGTTGTTTGGCACAGGCTACCCAGCCAAAACAAGACACGGTTGAACATGAAACACGGCGGATACTGGCCAAGATAGCGCCCTTCGCGAAGGATTAGGCCTGCTTTCGTGGCCTGTTCATGCACCGTCTTAAGCGTGTTTGAGGCGTAAACCGTTGGAAAATCGTCCTCTTCTGCGCGCCCTTCAACAGCAGCGATGATCTTTGGATGGAATGGATTGGGCACGATTCGCGCCAGCTCAGTGCCATAATCGTAAAGACTAGGCGTTACATAGATATACATCCCGCCCGGCTTTAAGACGCGCGACAGCTCTGCAAAGGCGGCATTGGGGTTGTCGATTGCTCCATGACGGCGCGCGAATATGCAAAGTCATGGCCCAAAAACTAGCGCCCATGCCGTTTGCTTAGTAGCCTGTTAAACGACAATCGTTACCACAAATGATGTAACACCGCCTTGCCCTTGAACAGCCTGAAGCCGAACCGCTGAGAAATCCGCCCATGGTCAACATATTAACAATCGCGATTGTGCATGCCGTGCTGTTTCTTGCCGCGCTGCGATTGATGATGCGCGCTGACCTGGATCAAGACGCCGAGGTTTCTGGTGATGGCAACGGCGACAATGATGGCCCCGATGGCGAAACTCCAGAAACCGACAAGAAGTTGAGCCCGTCGCAGCGTCGCCGTGCTCGCTTGAGAGCCAGCCGCCAGTGACAGAAGTTTTCCTTCTTGGCTTTTTCGTGGTTCTGCTGCTCGCTGGGCTTAAGCATCCGTTCGTCTGGGTGCTGCTTTACCTTTACATTGAGATCGTATCGCCCAGCAAAGTCGGCACGCAAATCCTCGCGTCAATCCAGATGTCGCTGATTACATTTGGCGCAATGGTTGGCGGGTGGCTTTTGTTCGACAAGACCAAAGGCAAAGCGCGCTTTGGCATGCGGCAAGCCCTGATCGTGGCGTTGTTGCTGTATTGTTATGTGACAACTGGCTGGGCTGACTTTCCCGATTCAGCGGCTGAAAAATGGGGCTGGGTCTGGAAATCGCTGATCTTTGCCGCATTCCTGCCGCTGACGCTGACATCGCGTTTGCGGATTGAAGGCGCGATCATGTTCTACGTGCTCTCGCTTTCGGTGATTGTCATCAATGGCGGGGTAAAGACGTTTTTGGGCGGCGGCGGATATGGCCGGCTGCGTCTGTTGGTTGATGACAATTCGGGCCTTTATGAAAGCTCGATCATTGCGTGCGCGGCGATCACGGCGATCCCGCTTATCTGGTGGGTGGCAATCCATGGCCGTGTGTTCGCGCAAGATAAGCTGACCAAAGCGTTTGCTATAGGCTACACGTTCGCAGCCATCCTGATCCCCATCGGGACCAGCGCGCGCACCGGGCTAGTTTGCCTTGCTGTGCTCGGTTTGATGATCCTCGTGCAGATGAAAAACCGGGTGTTGTACGGCGCGCTGATGGCGTTTGCCCTGATTGTATCGGTGCCGTTCTTGCCTGCCTCTTTCACAGAGCGGATGGGAACCATCCAGAACTATGAAAGCGATCAATCCGCATCATCGCGTCTGGCGGTGTGGGAGTGGACCATCGGCTATGCGATGGACAACCCGCTGGGCGGCGGTTTTACCGCTTACCGCAGCAATTCCATCGAAGTGGACATTGTGAGGGAAGATCGCGGCGCGAGTTCTTCGGTTGTGACCGAAAAAACGGTGATCGACAAAGCGCGCGCATACCATTCGAGCTATTTTGAGATGCTGGGCGAGCAAGGCTGGCCGGGTCTCGCCCTGTTCCTTCTACTGCATGTGCTTGGCCTGTGGCATATGCGCAAGCTTTATAAGGGCTGGAAGGAGCGTACATCTGAACGAGACAAATGGGTCTCTCCCCTCGCAATGGCGTTGCAACAATCGCACATCATCTATCTTGTCGGCGCGCTGTTTGTGGGGATCGCATTCCAGCCGTTTATCATGCTCATCATAGCGTTTCAGGCGGCCTTGTGGAGCTATTCCAAATATCTCGACAAAGAGGCCGAGCCACGCGAGTCGCAGGCACGCCGCAGGCGTTCAGGCGCAGCGGACAAACCATCTGCCGCTACGGCATAAGGGAGGGTGAGCTTTGCCATTGCCTTATGCTGCGTGGCCTGCCATTACTGCGCCCAGTTAACGTAAACGTAAAGCGGACGGGCCGCTTATCAGCGGTTGCCGCAGGGCAGAGGAGACACAGCATGAACGCACAGGAATTGGCCGCCAAAGTTGGCGAGAATATCGGCTCATCCGAATGGGTCGAAATGACTCAGGAAAAGGTCAACATGTTCGCTGATGCAACAGGTGACCATCAGTTCATTCACATCGACGAAGAAGCTGCCAAAATGACGCCATTTGGCGGCACCATTGTGCATGGTTTCATGACACTTTCGATGATCCCGTACCTCGGCGCAAACAGCGACATGCCCAAGCTGGATGGCGTGAAGATGGGCGTGAACTATGGCGGCAACAAAACCCGTTTCATCGCTCCCGTGCGCGTCGGCAAGCGTATTCGCGGCCACTGGAAGCTTGTCGAAATGATCGAGAAACGCCCAGGGCAGTGGCAGCAAACAGCTGAAATCACGATCGAGATCGAAGGCGAGGAAAAGCCCGCGCTGATCTGCGAGTGGATCACTCAGTACTTCGTTTAACTCCTCTGTGAGCTCCTGCGAAGGCAGGAGCCTCTATCAACCACGCGCTAGATTGAAAAAGGTCCCCTCCTTTGCGGGGCCTCACGCGCGAATGAAAGGAAATTCATATGTCACGTGACGCAGTCATCGTCTCTACCGCCCGCACGCCCATTGGCCGCGCATACAAAGGCGGCTTTAACGCAACCCCCGGCGCAACTCTTGGCGCTTTTTCTTACAAAGCCGCTGTAGAGCGCGCTGGCATTGAAGGCGGCGAAGTCGATGATGTCGTCTGGGGCGCGGTTCTTACCCAAGGCACGCAGGCCGGCAATATCGGGCGCCAAGTTGCTCTTCGCGGTGGCGCGCCTGTCACGGTGGCCGCGCAAACGATTGACCGTCAGTGCTCATCTGGCCTGATGGCGATTGCGACCGCAGCCAAGCAAATCGTGGTCGACAATATGGATGTGGTCGTTGGCGGTGGTCAGGATTCCATCTCCATGGTCCAAACCCCTGAAATGCGCGTCGCGCCCGATCCATCGCTGATTGCGATGCACAAAGACGTCTACATGCCCATGCTCAGCACCGCTGAAACGGTGGCTGCGCGCTATGGCATCAGCCGCGAGGCGCAAGACGAATACGCGCTGCAATCGCAAATGCGCACCGCTGCTGGCCAAGAAGCCGGTCATTTCGATGACGAGATCGTGCCATGCACCACCACGATGGGCGTGAAAGACAAAGAGACCGGCGAAATCTCAATGGTCGAGCACACTTTGACCAAGGATGAAGGCAACCGCCCCTCAACCACTTTGGAAGGTCTGCAAAGCCTCAACCCGGTTATGGGCCCTGATAAATTCATCACGGCAGGCAACGCATCGCAATTGTCCGATGGCTCATCTGCATCCGTTCTCATGGAAGCGAAGTTGGCTGAACAAAAAGGGCTTCAGCCGCTGGGCCGTTATGTCGGTATGGCGGTTGCAGGCACAGAGCCTGACGAAATGGGCATCGGCCCCGTCTTCGCGATCCCCAAATTGCTCAAGCAAACCGGCCTTAAAATGGACGATATCGGTCTGTGGGAATTGAACGAAGCGTTTGCCGTGCAGGTGCTCTATTGCCGCGATAAGCTCGGCATTGATAACGACATTTTGAACGTCAATGGCGGTTCAATCTCCATCGGCCACCCCTACGGCATGACCGGTGCACGCTGCACTGGCCACGCTCTCATCGAAGGCAAACGCCGCGGCGCGAAATACGTCGTCGTGACGATGTGCGTTGGTGGCGGCATGGGCGCTGCTGGTTTGTTCGAGGTGTTTTAAGAGAAATTATCTTTGCTTACGGCAATCGCGCTTTGACTGCCGTGACCAAGAATTGAGAGGCGCGGCGTGGTGGAATACCTGCGCCACGCTTTGTTTTTCGTCATTGCGAGCGGAGCGAAGCAGTCCAGGTGCTGAAGCTGGATTGCCGCGCTGACTTCGTCGGCTCGCAATGACGAAGAGTTGCAGTGGAACCCATTTCAGCGCAAACCCCCACCATGGGGATCATGGAAATCATCGGGATTGCAGGCAGCGTTAGCCTTTTGTCGGGCTGGCGGCTGTATTTGTGCGTGTTTGCAACAGGCCTTGCGATGCGATTGGACGCGCTGCCTGTGCCAGAGCATTTGGCCAGCCTAGCTGTGCTCGAAAACCCATGGGTGATGGGCATTGCGGCACTGGGAGCCTTGGCGGAGTTTTTTGCCGATAAGGTCATGTGGCTCGATAGTGTGTGGGACACAGTGCACACTTTGATCCGGCCTGTTGGTGGGGCGTTGTTGGCACTCGCAATCGTCGATCCGTCCGACCCTGCAACGCAAGTTGTCGCCTTCCTTTTAGGAGGCGGCGCAAGCTTTCTAGCCCATGGCGGCAAGGCATCCGCGCGCGCTGTCGTAAACACCTCGCCCGAGCCTGTGAGCAATGTCGTCACGTCCAGCGCAGAGGATGTGGCAACCGTGGGGCTGCTTTATGTGGCGTATGAATATCCCACTGCGGCTGCTGGCGTGGCCGTGGTTTTGCTTGTGCTGGTGCTGGGGCTGTTGTGGGTCGCGAGCAGAGTGGTGAAGCGGGTGTTTTTTAGAAGTGGAGTCCGTGAAGGTTAGCTCTCAAATCATCGCTACTGGTTCTCTTTTTGCCGGAAAGTCCAGAATTGGAATTGCGATGCTGCGGCCAATATGCATATTGGAGTGAGTGGGACGGAAAGCGCTTGTGGTGGCATTTAAAACTTTCCGTCCCGACCGCGTGGTTTGAACCCCACGAGCCAATCTCAATTCGGATGCCGAAATATCGTGGTGTGGAATCACGATATGTTTTGCTTCAGCGATCTGAATTAATTGATAATCAAACAGGCCTGCGAATCGGTCAACAAGTGATTATCGTTAAGTGTGCCGGAAATTGCGGTGTATTATCCTATTAGATCACCGTGAATCGGCGAAAGAGCTAGAGTCGCGCACTGCGCAAGCTCTAAATTGAATCTGTGAAGAAAATAGTGGTGATCGAATCATGTGAATCAATGAATGGAAGATTCATAGCCTCCAAAGCAACATCTTGATGTAAAAGCAAAATTCAGCGAATCACTATTCAATCAGAAATGTTGATGCAGGTCAGGACTAATGACTCGCCCTACTCCTCACTCTCCTCCTCACGCATCGCCATAATATAATCTGTGATCGCGTCGATTTCGTCATCGGTCAGCACGCCTTCCCATGGGGGCATCAGGCCTGATATGCCGACCGCTTCGCCGCCGCCTACGATTGCGGTGCGCACATGGTCGCGGCTTCGGCTGGCGAATTCATCGGAGTGGAAGCTGCCGGGCCGTGCGCCTGCTTCTTCCAGCATATCGGCATCGGGGCCATCGGCATATCCATCGACACCGTGGCAGCGGGCGCAATTGGTGATGTAGCTTTCGCGGATGACAGCTGAGCTTAAAGTGCCCTCTGCCACCCCTGCTGCTGCACCGCCGCCGCCAATGCTGGCCTCAGCGCCTGCATCCTTGCGAACCAGCTCCACAATCGCGCCATTGGGCGAAGATGAGGAACCCATCACAGTGATAAGGATACGGTCATCGGGCGTTTGAATGACAGAGGTAAAGCCGCGCTGCGCGTATTTATCGGCTTGTCCCAGTGTCTCGACCGCATCGGCCTCCTCGTTCACAGCCGGGATGGCCCAGAACTTGCCCGAATAATTGTCGCCAAAGATGAATTTGCCATCGAGCGTGGGCCAACGGTTCCCGCGATAGACAATGCCCCCAATGACGGACCTGTCATAGGCTGTGTGGCGATAGGTATAGACGGGGCCTTGCTCGGTGCCCTCGACAGTGCTGGGTTTGGGCACGCTGGTAGCCTCGCGTCCTTCGACAAAGGGGAATTGGTAATTCTTACCCTTCTCGATCACGTTGACTTCCTCCCATGTGGTGGAGCCAACTTCGCCTGCCCAGATATTGCCATTGGCCGGATCAAAGGCGAAACGGAATGGATTGCGCAGGCCGTGGGCGAAGAATTCTCCCAATACATCATCGCGGTCCGCATAAGGGTTATCGAGAGGGATCGAATAGCCTTGCGTCCTGCCGTTTTCGGGCTGCCGCGTGATGGGCCGCGAGACTTCGCCGCCTTGGTTCAAGACATCGATGCGCATTAGGCCGCCTGCCAGGGTTGTGTCGATGGTCTGATGGCTTGGTGCAATGTCGAGTTCTCCAATGGCAACATACAGCATACCATCAGCGCCAAATTCGACGTGGCCGCCATTGTGATACTGGGTTGGCGGGCGGCCGATCTCCATCATGTCATATTTGGTGGCAAGGATTGCTTCTGCATCGCCTGCCGACAGGTCAAAGCGCGACAGATAATTCGTCTGCGCATCGGGTGTGAAGCTGGTGAAATAGAGGTAGACGAAATCGTTCTCCCCATCGCCGAAGCGTGGATCAAAATCGAAGCCCATCGCTCCGTTTTCCAAGTTCACTTCGCCCACTTGATCCGCAAAATCGATCAGCAATTCCTTGGTCCCGTTATCGGGATAGCCCATGCGGTAAAGCCGCCCTGCGCGCTCCAGCACCAGCATGGAACCGGGACGTCCGGGCTCCATCCGGATCATAATGGGTTGGAGAAGTTGGGTCTGCGTGTTCACCGGCACTGTCATCCAGTCGCCCTCGACCGAAACATTTTGCTGAATGCGAAATTCGGCGACAGCATCGCGGAAATCCTGGCTCTTCACATACATGAACGCGGCAATCAGCGGCGCGATTGTGGCAAGGATTGCGAGCCAGGATAGCGGTTTCAAAAGCAGGCCAAACAGCGCGCCCACCACTGCAAAAGCTCGGCCGAAGGCGGGCCGGGTGTGATCTTTGCCAAACACTGCATAGCCGATGATGAACAGCAGGACTCCGGCGAGAAACGCGCCAACCAACAATTGGTGCGGAAACACGCTTGCGCTTAGAAAGAACAACTCAAGCGATCCGATGCCCCAGGCCGCGCCCCATGCGAAGATCTGGACAGCGGTGCGACGCGCGCTGTCAAACAGGGGTGCGCGGTTAAACAGGGACACCAAGGCAAAGATGAGGGCGCTTGCCATCAACAGATAGGTCGTGGTGGTGGTTAAATCCTCGCCAGAAACCGTAACCGAGGGAAGCGGTAGAGCGATCCGGATCGCCATATGCATAATATCGCTTGCAAAATGGCCGATGGCCAATGCAACAGCCGCGATCACCAGACTGATTACGATGGAAAGAATTCTTTGCATAAACGCGCCCGAGCTGTTGAAGTCAGTGTGATTTTGGAGATCGGTTAACTCTCTGCTCTCATAACCGCCTTAACGCACATTCCTGCCCCTTCGAAAACGAATTTCCCCGGTAAAGATGTTAAAGATTTCAACACCGCTTGCGCATGGCACTGCCGCGCTGGTTACGCTTTTGGCCCTGCTTGCCTCTCCGCTGGCGGCACAATCGCACGATACGCAGACGGGCGGAATTGTGGTTGAGGCAACGCTCAACGACCCGGCGCGTGACAATCGGACAGCGTCAAAGGCATTGGGACCGGATCGGTTGTCGCTCGGCGGAGCGGTGTCGGTGACCGAGGATTTATCGCTGCTTACTGGAGTGGTGGCGTTTGAAAATGGCGGGCCGGGGGGTGGGTCCTATGTCTCGATCCGCGGGGGAGAGCCAAACTTTGCGATTGTGACGATCAATGGCGTGCGTGTTGATGATTCTTTGAATTCGAGCGGGGGCGGATTTGACTTTACGCTGATCGAACCGGAGCTTGTGCGCTCGCTTGCTGTGGTATCGGGTCCGCAATCCACCACTTATGGTGCTGATGCTTTGTCAGGCGTGATAGCGCTGGAATTGGGCGCACGCGCGGATAGCGGAACTGTCTATGCAGGGTTGGGCAGTGAAGGGCGCACGCGTTTGGGCGGCTCGCTTGGGCTAAGCGGTAAGGCTGGCACGGCCACACTTGCGGCAGGTTATTCTGACAGCGCAAGCCTTAATCCGGGGCGCAGCAATGAGCGGTTGAGTGTGATGGCGGCTGCCAGTCCCAATTTGGGCAGCACGGCGAGCCTTGATCTTTTCGCGCTGTATGCCGCAAGCGACAGCATCGGCTTTCCCGAAGACAGCGGCGGGCCAGAATTGGCGGTGATCCGCGAATTGGAGCCGCGCGAGCGCGAGCAGATTGCCCTTGGCGGAACATTTGCAGCTGCGATTTCGCCGCAATTGACCGCGCAAGTGCGCGTTGGTTTTTCGCAAAGTGAATTTTCTTCGGACAATCCGGGTATTGCATCGACGGGGGCCGCTGGCGCGCTCGATCCGGTTCCGCCGATTGTGACCGATAGCCGTTTGCAGCGCTATGAAGCGGTGGGAAGCGTGGAATATCGCCATGGCAATTGGCTGATCCTTTCTACGGGGGCATCCTATACGCGCGAAGATGGGGTGAGCGATGGGACGCTCGATTTCGGATTTCTGATCCCCACCGCTTTTGCTCTGGAGCGCGATATGCCGGGGCTGTTTGTGACCTTGATGGCAGAGCCCGCGCGCGGGTTTGAAGTTTCCGCCGGGCTGCGCGCAGATTGGCCAAAGGGGAGCCAAATGCGCTGGACCCCGCGCATTGGCACTGCGATTGCGCTTGGCAATAGCGGCTTATCTCTAACCGCGAGCTACGCGCAAGGCTTCAAGCGGCCAAGCCTGTTTGCGCTTGGCTTTCCGCTGATTGCCAATCCTGATCTTGAAGATGAGCGCAGTGAGACGTTTGATGCAGGGATTGCTTATGGCGAGGCAGGCGATCCTCTCAGCGCATCAGCGACCTATTTCAGCAACACCTACCGCGACCTGGTGGATTTCGACCCGGAGTTGTTCACCAATGTCAATCGCGCCCGAGTTGAGGTTGAAGGCGTCGAGTTTGCAGGCACAGTCCGCCAAGGGCCTATCTCTGCGAGAGCTGCTCTGACCTATCAAACCGCGCAATCGGCGGATGGAGCATTGCTGAGATTTAGGCCCGAATGGACCGGGCGATTGTCCGTAAGGTGGCAGGCCAGCGCCAATCTCAGCCTGTCTGCCCATGGCGAACTTGTAAGCAGCTTTAACGACAGCTCAGTGCCCACAGGATTTGTCCGCAATCCGGGATTTGAGAGCTTGGGCTTTGATGCGAGCTGGGCCGTCACCGATCAGATCGAGCTGTTCGGATCGCTGCGCAATGCAACCGATAGCACGTACGCCCGCAGCGTTGGCTTCACAGAGCCGGGTCGTAACGTGTTTATCGGCCTTCGTTCGCGGTTTTAGACTATTCGGCTACGCTCAACTGCGCGTTCTCAGTCACCCAAAGCGAGGGCCAATCGCCCGGCGGAGTGCCTCGGCATTCGCGCATTTCATTAAAGGAGGCGAGGCGGAATAGCTCGCCATCCCATGCCCACTTCGCCGCTTGCCCGCAATCCGCCAGGCCACGCCCTCTCGCAAATTCCGACAGAATGCGTTTTTCAGAGTCAAAATGAGCAGTGGCAACCCCGGAATACATCCACGGTTCGATTGGGCGGTAAGTGCTATCCAATTTGCGCGGTTGCTCCAATGGGGCAAACGACCAATCGCCTGCTTCATCGACAATCACAACCATTGAGAAACCCTGATACGCCCCTAGAACGCAGGGGATCAGGCCCAGGGAATGGTTTGCATCAAGCCGGAAGAACGCCTCTTTGCCCACTGGTCTTGAACAATCGCCAGCCTTTTGAATTTCGGCAATGTCATTGGGCTTCAGCACCCGCGCGGGCGCATCAGATGGATCGGGTTGTGCGATGCTGGGCGCGCGCGGCGGTGGCGGGATAGCGCTTGCAGGTTTAGTGCCGCCTGCAACCATCGCAGTAATTGTGCCGACGCGTTCTTGTCGGTCATCAATCCAGCGCAGACTGGCTGTGGCCCCCATCACAGGCAGATCGCCAAGCACTTGACCATCTTCGCCGATGACTTGAGCTGACCGGGCGCGGGCAATTGCTTTCAAGAACGCCATCGGTTCGCTGACCAAATACCCCGCCTTATCGAGCGCAAAATGTGTTTTGCGGCCATCAATGCGGATTGTCGTCGGCTTCTCGTAGAAATCGAACGAAGGCGTCGCGCTGATTTCGGGCTTGTCTGATGCCGCTGCACGGCGTTTTACCACAAGCGTCCAGTTCGATCCCTGCGCCGTGTCTGGTTTGGCTGCAATCGCTTCACAGTCGCGCAGATTATTGCATACGGCGATCCAGTCGCGGAATTCCACGGGCTGGGGAATATCGGCAATGGGCGGAGAGGCAGCAGCCAGAGACAGGGCAATCAATATCGACATGTCCAAGCCTTAGCAGGACATGGCTTAATGGGCAGCAACTCTTAGCTGTTTGCCGCGATAAATTCTTCGACCACAGGCGCAACTTTGGTGCGCCAGCGGCTGCCATTGAAAATGCCGTAATGTCCGGCACCCTCGGCCATGTAATATCGCTTCTTTTTCTCCGCGAGATTGGGCGTGAGCTTAAGTGCCGCTTTCGTCTGGCCAAGACCAGAAATATCATCCCGCTCACCTTCGACTGCGAGCAGAGCGGTGTGCGTGATGCCGCCCAGATCGACGATCTCGCCGCGATGCTCAAATGTGCCATTGGGGATCGAGTGCGTCTGGAACACTTCCTCGACCGTTTGCAGGTAAAATTCCGCAGTCATATCGCACACGGCGCGATATTCGTCGTAGAAATCCTTGGTCGCTTGCGCGCTTTCTTCATCGCCTGCGGTCAGATGTTTGAACATCTCGTAATGGCTCATCATGTGGCTTTGCAAGTTCATGCTCATAAAGGCCGATAACTGCATAAAACCGGGATAGACGCGCCGGCCCGCCCCGCGATAATTCATCGGAACCGTGGCGATCACCGAATTGCGGAACCATTCAATCGGACGGTTCATCGCGTGATTGTTAACCGTGGTGGGGCTTTCGCGCGTATCAATCGGCCCGCCCATCATCGTAAGCGTATCGGGGCTAGCGGGTGAATTGCGCTGATTGAGCAAAGAAGTGGCAGCAAAAGCAGGCACCGAAGGCTGGCAAACAGCCATCATATGCGGGCGGCTAGGCTTAGTCCGCTCAGTGCCTGATTGTGAGGCGATGTATTCGAGGAATTCGATCAAATAATCGATGTAGTCATCGAGATCGAAATGCCCTTCGTGCAGGGGAACCGTTTTCGCATCGGCCCAATCGGTAATGTAGACCTCACAGGATTGCAGCATCCGCTCAACCGTTCCGCGAAGCAGCGTTGCGTAATGGCCGCTCATCGGAGCAACGATCAGCAGTTTGGGGCGTGTACCGGTCGCTTCGCCACCGATCACGTCAACACCTTCAAGGCGAAAACGCTTTAGATCGCCAAATGGACGATTGAGCACGGTGGATTCTATGACCGAATAGACTTTGCCGTCACAGTCCACCTCGGTGATGCCAAACGCGGGCTTTCCATAATGCGCTGTTGCATGGGCGAACACGTCCAGTGCGTTCGCAGCCATTGGCCCAAGACCCATATAACCAAGGGGGTTTGCGGGATTAGAGAGCATTTCTGAGCCAATTGCGGCCAAAGAGCTGGCGCTGTTTAGCCAGCTGCGTTGAATCTCATAGGCTTGGTATAGCATCTTACGCCCCTTTGTGCACCGCAATAAGCACTGCTGTCTTTCTTAAGGGAAAACGTACGTTACGTGGCTTCCCCGTCCTCGATCCCGTGCCTGAAATGGGGTTTTTTTGACCATTGTGCAATGCACAATTTGTAACTGTCTCTTAAATGGAAGGGGGACATAGCGTTTTTTGCACGTGAAATTGCAGCGCTGTCGCCCTAGATGGGCTTCGAAATGTCGGGCGAACCTCACAATACCGTAAGCAACACTGAAGCAATCGCTGCGCAGCAAGCCGATGTCGTGCGGGAAAAAACTGTTCCTGAGAAGACTGGGCCTGAAAAGAAACAGCGCTCTCTTGCGCCGCTAAGAATGGTGTATCGTGAGGCTGGCAAATACCCCGCCCAGATATGCTGGGCCCTGCTTGCTTTGACATTGACCGCAGGGGCGACTTTGGCGATTCCCTGGCGGTTCAAAGTTATCGTTGATGATGCATTCTCTGGCGGAGCTGGGTCAGAAGAAATTGCAGCCGCATTTCAATACCTGCTGATGATTGTCGTGATCCTTGGGATCGGCACAGCGTTGCGGTTCTATTTCGTCAGCTGGATTGGCGAGCGGGTGGTTGCGGATATTCGCGCTAAGGTTCAGCAAAACCTGCTGCGCATGTCGCCATCCTTCTATGAGGAAAACAGCCCCAAAGAAATCTCAAGCAGGATGACGTCAGATACCGCGATCATAGAAACCGTGGTGGGGACTACGGTTTCGGTGGCTTTGCGCAATATGCTCACCGCGATTGGCGGCACGGCTCTGCTGTTATATCTGGCACCCACCTTGACCCTTGGGCTGCTGATCGGGATCCCGCTTGTGCTGGCGCCCATTGTGTTTTTCGGCCGCAAAATCCGTGCGGTTTCGCGTTCCAGCCAGGACCGGGTCGCTGATGTAGGGGCCTATGTCACCGAAGTGCTTTCCGCGATGAAAGTCGTCCAAAGCTTTGGCCAAGAACCCCGAGAGGGCGAGCGGTTTGCAGGCGTGGTGGAGCGCACTTTCGAAACCGCGCGCAAACGCATCATGCTGCGCGCTGTGATGACATCTATCGTGATTGTGCTGATTTTCGGCGGTGTCACCATGGTCATGTGGCGCGGGGCAGAGGCGGTTTCGCAAGGAGTGATTTCTGGCGGTACGATTACAGCGTTTGTTCTTACAGGTGGGATTGTAGCGGGCGCGTTCGGCGCCTTAACCGAGGTATACGGCGATCTCTTGCGCGGAGCAGGCGCAGCCAGCCGATTGGCAGAATTGCTCGAAGCGCAGCCCGTGATCGCTGCCCCTGCAAAGCCGGAGCAATTGCCCAATCCGCCGCGTGGCAGCCTATCGTTTCGCAATGTGACATTCCGCTATCCCGCGCGGCCCGAAACGCCTGCGCTGGCCAATTTCAACCTTGAGATTGAACCGGGCGAGACCATCGCGATCGTTGGCCCGTCGGGCGCGGGTAAATCCACATTGTTTCAGCTGGTAGAACGGTTCTATGATCCGCAATCGGGCACAATCCGGTTGGATGGGGTGCCACTGCCCAAAGCGGACCCCGCCGAAATCCGCGCCCGCATTGCTTTTGTCCCGCAAGAAGGCGTGTTGTTCAGCGCCAATGCACGCGACAATCTGCGGTATGGCCGGTGGGATGCGAGCGAGGAGCAAATATGGGATGCTGCCCGCGCTGCCAATGCGGAAACGTTCCTGCGCGATTTGCCTGATGGGCTCGATACCTATCTGGGCGAAGGCGGCACGCAATTGTCAGGCGGCCAGCGTCAGCGTGTCGCCATTGCCCGCGCGCTGCTGCGTGATGCGCCGATCCTGCTGCTGGATGAAGCCACCAGCGCGTTGGATGCCGAAAGCGAACAATTGGTGCAGCAAGCATTGGACGCGTTGATGGCAGATCGCACCACGCTGGTCATCGCGCACCGTCTTGCAACAGTGCGCGCGGCGGATCGTATTATCGTTCTCGACAAGGGCGAAGTGGTAGAGCAGGGCACGCACAGCGAGCTTTCTGCTGCCAAAGGCCTTTATGCTCGGCTGGCTAAGCTGCAATTTGGCGAAAGCGAGTTGGTTTGAGTGCGCTTTGGTATAGGCTTATTGACTTGATCGTTTTTGCTGGCATGGGCTGCACGCCATGACGATACTTCAATTGCTGATCATTGCGGTCGTACAGGGGATCACGGAATTCCTGCCGATTTCCTCGTCAGGCCATCTTATCCTGATCCCGACCTTCACCGATTTTCCCGATCAAGGCCCGCTGATTGATGTGGCGGTGCATGTCGGATCGCTGCTGGCGATCATCGTCTATTTCTTCAAAGATGTGCTGGTTCTGGCGCGCGGCGGTTTTGCCAGCATCGGGGTTGGCGCTGGCGCGCCTAATGCTCCTGCGGAACGCCGCCTATTCTGGTGGATCGTGCTGGGCACTGTTCCTGCCGTCGCATTTGGCCTGTCGATCAAAATGGGTCTTTTCAACGGTATTGCGACCAGCGTTTTTGGAGTCGAGATCATCGATGATGATCTGATGAGCTCCATCCGCTTTACCGATCTTATCGCTTTCAACCTGATAGTGTACGGCCTGTTGCTGGGTCTTGCCGATTACCTTGGCAAAGAGGTGAAAGTGTTTGAAGACATGAGTTGGCGCGATGGCCTGATTGTGGGTTTGGCACAAGCTCTGGCGATTATCCCTGGCACGAGCCGTTCGGGCGTCACCATGACCGCTGCGCGCGCGCTGGGGTATAAGCGCGTTGAGGCAGCGCGGTTTTCCTTCCTGCTGTCAATCCCTGCAGTTGCTGGTGCGGGCGTGTTGATTGTGCCTGAAATTTTTGATGCGGGTATGGCGCTTGCGCTCGACGCGCTGATCGCTGGCGTGCTCACCTTTATCTCGGCGTTCTTGACCATGGCATTCCTGATGAATTTTCTTAAGCGCGCCTCAATGATGGTCTTTGTGGTTTACCGGGTCGCGATGGGAGTTGCGCTGCTTTATTTCTTTTAAGCGACGAGACGATCGCCAGTTGCGGAACCAAATGCGCCACTTGCGCATAGTGCAAGTGAACCCCGCGAAAAAAGGCGATGCTTTTCCGATGGCGCTCATGGTGCTTGTTCTTGTTGGTTTGACGTTTGGCTGGCTGTCCTCGGTCCTTGCCCGGACTGAGGCTGCGAGACATGTGCTGCGCCAGATTGGTTTGGCGCTTGTCGCTTCGCTGGTTGCCGGATTGTACGCCAACAACCTGACCGCCATGGGCGGGATCAGCCTTTCCGCGCTTGGCATTGCAGCAGGTGCGGTCGCAATTGTTTTGATAGCGTACAATGTCGCCGCACGCCGAGGGGCAGGGCCAGCCTAAATAAGGCCAGCCTAAACCGGAGCCGCACCGCTGCCGCGTCCACCGCGCAAATGGTATTCCTGTGTGCCGCGATGCACGACATAATCGACATCGATCACGGCTGAATTGGCATAAGTGAAGCCTGCGCCCAGGTTTTTATACAGCCGGTCAAAATCCCGCTCGACCGTCTGGCGATACAGATCTTCAAAGCTCTCAATCACGAAATAGGTCGGCTGAAGATCACTGATGACATAATCGGTGCGCATCACTCTATCGACATTCAGCATGATGCGATTGGGGCTTTGCGCTTCGACGGCAAACACCGCTTCGGTTGGGCCAGACAGGATGCCTGCACCATAGGCCTTTATCCCGTCGGCCTCTTCGATCAGGCCAAATTCGACCGTGTACCAATACAATGACCCCAGGGATTTCAGCCGATTATACCGCATCGCTTTCCACCCGGCGCGGCCATATTCCTGCATGTAATCGGCAAAAACCGGATCGGTGAGCATCGGCACATGGCCAAAGACATCGTGAAAGATATCGGGTTCTTGGATGTAATCGAACGTCTCGCGCGTGCGGATGAAATTGCCTGCGGGGAAACGGCGGTTGGCCAAGTGCCAGAAGAACACATGATCCGGGATCAGCATGGGCACAGGCACCACGCTCCATCCGGTGAGCTTGGTTAGCTCTTCAGACATTACGCCAAAATCCGGCACACCGCCGCGTGCGAGATCAAGCCGGTCCAATCCCTTTAGAAAAGCGGTTGCCGCACGGCCCGGTAGTACCTCCACCTGGCGTGCGAACAGATCATTCCAAATCGCGTCATCTTCAGACGAATATTGCGTTTGCGCAGGCTCCAGCCAATCTTCGCCCACATGCGCGGGCTTTGCCAAAGGCGCAGTGAAGACATTCCCGGACAATTCGGGCAGTATGCTAAAATCAGTTTCAGGATCAGCAAGTGTGGCCATGTGGTATCGTGTGATACCAAATCAGGTTGAAGACAAGGTAAAAAGGGGGCGTTCGCCGTGGCATTGAAGGGCAAGGAATACCGTAAATTGTTGGAGCCAATGACCGAGGAATTGGTCGGCATGGCGCGTTGGGCGCGCACAACGGGCGCGCGTATTGTGGTGCTGTTCGAAGGTCGCGATACGGCCGGCAAAGGCGGCGCAATCCGAGCGGTGCGCGATAAGCTCAATCCGCGCCAATGCCGCACAGTGGCCTTGGGTAAGCCCAGCGAAGAAGAACAGACGCAATGGTATTTCCAGCGCTATATCCAGCACTTGCCCCATGCGGGCGAAATCGTGCTTTTTGACCGCTCTTGGTACAATCGCGCCGGCGTTGAAGCAGTCATGGGCTTTGCAGAGAAGGAACAGATTGCCCTGTTCCTCGAACAAGTGCCCGTGTTTGAGAAGCTGCTTGCCGATGACGGTATCTTGCTGTTCAAATATTGGCTGACAACGGACCAAGCCAATCAGGAAGAACGGCTGGCGGAGCGGCTCGATGATCCGCTTAAACGCTGGAAATTGTCGCCAATCGATCTGGCCGCGCGCGACAAATATGATGATTACACCTCTGCGCGCGAAGCGATGTTGAAAGCGACGCATTACGATCATGCGCCATGGACTTTGGTGGATTTCAACGATCAGAAACGCGGGCGGCTGACGTTAATTCGCGACCTGCTGGATCGGCTTCCTGATACCCATGTGGAGCCGCCTGAGATTGATTTTCCGCAATTGGGTCGGAAGCCAAAAAAGGAAAGCTATGGCGCGCTAAAGCCGATTGCGGATTATCCTGTCAACTGACTGGCTCGGGCGCCCACCCCGCTGCGACTAAGCCGCTAGCGCGGCTAAGTCTCGCTCCCCCTCCGCTTGCTCCCTGCCGTCGCAGGGACCGGAAAGGGGATTGGGGGTGGGAAGACTAGGTGGCCTTCGCTTTCGTGACTTGCCGACCATCATCGGCAAAAGCGCCGATCTCATAGCCGGTATCGCTTTTGCGCATCACCAGGTGAAGCGGCTCGCCCGCAATCGCTGGTGACATCCCGCGAAATTCGAATGTCTTGAGCTTGTTCTCCCCCAGCTCTCTGGCGGCCAGTTGCAGCAGGAGCGATGCGGTGAGCGGGCCATGCACCACCAGGCCGCGATAGCGCTCAACAGCCTCAGCATAGGGCGCATCGTAATGGATGCGGTGGGTGTTGAAGGTGAGGGCGGAATAGCGGAATAGCAGGCGCGGGTCAGGGGTGATGGCACGGTGCGTATCCCAGTCAGCTGGATTGAATGTGTCTGTGCCCAAGGCAGGCGGGCTGAGCGGGGCATCAGGCGCAGCGGCATCGCGATAGACCAGCGTTTGCGTCTCCAACACTGAAAGCGTCCCATTGGCGCGGGTTTCGTGGGTCACATTGACGAAAGCAAGTTTTCCCGATCCGCCTTCTTTCTCGGCAATCGATGCGACCCGGCTGGTCCGCTCGATCACGGCGCCGACAGTAAGCGGCGCGCGAAATTCGATCTTTGATGAGGCCCACATTCGGCGCGGCATCGGAAAGGGGGGTAGGAAGCTGTCGGCACTTTCGTCGCGCGCGGGATGCCCATCCTCGCCAAGCGCATTGGTCTGCACGTCAGGCGAGCACAGCGCAAAATGAATGCCTTGCGGCATCAGCCCGGAAGCGCTCACCAGACTGGGAGGAGTGTCTTCCCACCAGCCTGGAATTCCAGTTGGAACGGGCACTCCTGGGACTGAAGCCCGCATATCGAAGGTAGCCAACCACCTGTTCGCCAGCGCTTCATCCAGCCGATCGCTGCTGCGCATTTCGCGCCCAATCCATTCGGCAAAAGGTTGGTCGGATGTTTCTGACATCAGGTCACTCGCTCAAACTGTCCCAAAATGAGACACTTTTGTTACATTGAGAGCCGCTTGCGCAGGTGTTTGATCAACTAAACCGCTTTTTCGAACACCGCGGCAATGCCTTGGCCCCCGCCAATGCACATCGTCTCAAGCCCGTATTTTACATCGCGCCGGTGCATTTCATGCGCCATATCGGCAAGTATCCGCCCACCGGTCGCGCCGATGGGATGGCCTAAGGAAATGCCTGAACCGTTTACATTGAGAATATCGCGGCGGCTGTCATCCGCGCTCCAGCCCCAGCCTTTCAGCACGGCAAGAACCTGCGGAGCGAAGGCCTCGTTGACCTCAACAAGGCCGATATCGTCCCATGAATATCCGCGCCGTTCAAACAGGCGCTCGGTTGCAGGGACAGGGCCGATGCCCATGCGCGATGGGTCACACCCTGCCGCTGCCCATCCGCCAAACCAAAGCATGGGCTCAAGGCCAAGCTCTTCCAATTTATCTTCCGCGACCACCAGACAGGCGGCGGCTGCATCGTTTTGCTGGCTCGCATTGCCTGCGGTTACGATGGCATCTGGGTCGCGTTTTCCATCAATGGCGCGCAATTTGCCGAGTGTCTCCATCGAGGCATCCTCGCGGTATCCCTCGTCATGGTCGAAAGTTATCGGATCGCCGCGCCTTTGCGGCACATCGACGCTCACCAATTGCTCGGCGAACTTGCCCTCATTCCACGCTGCCGCCGCATTTTGGTGAGAGCGAACAGCAAATTCGTCTGCCTCCTCGCGCGTGATTTCGTAGTCTTTGGCGAGGTTTTCCGCCGTCTCAATCATCCCTGTGATAATGCCGAAGCGTTCAATCGGCTGGCTCATCAACCGCCCGCGCGACAGGCGATCATGCAGAGTGATATCGCCCATCCGCGCGCCGCCGCGCCCTTGCAGGGTGTAGTGCTCCACATTGGACATGCTCTCACACCCGCCTGCAACCACGACATCGGCCATGCCGGTTTCCACCATCATCGCAGCATTGGCGACCGCCTGCAGGCCAGACCCGCAGCGTCGATCGAGCTGGTATCCAGGCACTTCCAACGGCAAACCCGCAGCCAACCATGACCAATGCCCAATCGCGGGCGCTTCTGCATTGCCGTATCCTTGGGAAAAGACGACATCATCGACGCGTTCCGGATCAATCCCGGAGCGTTCGACCAGCGCTTTCAAGATAATCGCGCCCAGTTCGCCTGCGTTAAGGCTCGACAATCCGCCTAGGAATTTGCCCACCGGGGTGCGCAAGGGCGATACGATGGCTGCGCGTCTGCTCATTTATCTGTCCTTGTCCGAAAGGGCCACTGTGCCTGCATCCACCAGCTTTCCAATCGCGCCCGATGACAGCCCTAGCCGATCAGCCAAAACCTCTTCCGAATGCTGGCCAAGATAGGGCGCAGGCGCTGGCTCACCAGCGGACTGTGCTGGCAAGTTGGCAAAGGATCGCGGCGCTGGATACTCAAAGCCTGAAGGGTTGTTTGAGGTTTGGCTGAACAGCGGATTGTCCCCGACAAGTGCCGGATCATTCACCGCTTCATGCGCTGTGCGGTATTTCTCAAACGTGCAGGCCGACGCTTTCATGCGCGCTTCGAGAGCCTTATAATCATGGCTCCCCGCGACCCGCTGGAATATTTCGAACAAAGCGTCGCGGTGTTTGAAGCGCGGATCATCGCCATCTGCGAATGTCACACCGGTTTCGGCTTCCAATTGGCCAACCGGGGTGGCGACACCGAACGCTTCGACAAGGCCAGCCCATTGCTTGCCCGTAAGCGCTGCAACCATAAAGCGTACGCCGTCTTTGGATCGGAAATCGCGTCCAAATGCGCCCCAAATCGCATTGCCAAGCCGCTGGCGATCTGATCCGCGATACAGCATTTCGGCATACATGCCCGAATTGGCCGCCGTGCCAATTGCCACATCGCCCAGAGGTACGCGCACTTCTGATCCTTCGCCTGTCGCATCGCGGTGTCGCAAAGCGGCCATCAAGGCAAAGGCGGTATAAGCGCCTGTGATAAAATCCCATGCAGGCAGCACTTGGTTGACGGGCGGTGCGGTGGCCATGTCCCAATCATCAGGCCCGGTCATGAGCGGATAGCCGCTGGCGGCATTGACCGTGAAATCCATCGCCTGTCTGCCATCATGCCAGCCCATAATTCGCACCGATGTCATATCGGGCGCGCCCTCTGCTTGCGCTGCTTTCATAGCTGCATGGCTCATAAAGCTCTTTTCGGGCAGGTTAGTGATGCACTGGCCGGTCTTTGCCGCCAGCTCCACGCACAATTCGCGCCCCTCACCAGAGCGCAGGTCAAGCGCGACCGATTTTTTGGCGCGGTTTAGGTTCTCCCACGAAAGCGAGCGACCCTCTTTGGTGAGCATATACCGATCATAATCGAGCCCGCCGGCCTTGTGGTCAACGCGGATGACTTCTGCGCCCATTTGCGCGCAGTAAAGGCCCGCTGTGGGCGAAGCGACAAAGCTGGAGACTTCGATAATCGATAGGTCAGATAAGAGTTTATACATTCTATTCCCTGTTGGGTGCGGTCAGGACATCCGTCCCGACCTTGTGCCAAGCCACCCGCTCCCTCCACCCTTCCACCCGGATCATAACCCGGTGTGAAAATCCGGGTGGAAGGGTGGAGGGAGAGGGTGGCTCCGGCCGTTAGGAATTTAGAGCTTCCCACTCCCTCAGCATATGCTTCGCAATCTGGAGCTGGAGGATTTGCGTCGTGCCTTCATAAATCCGATAAATGCGCGCATCGCGGTAAAAGCGTTCGGCATCATATTCGGCCAAATATCCTGCGCCGCCGTAAATCTGGACGACCCGGTCCACCACGCGCCCGCACATTTCGGATGCGAACACTTTGAACGCGGCGGCTTTGCCGATCACATTCTCACCGCGATCTGCCCGCTCTGTCACATCGCGCATCATGCATTCGGCGGCGTAAATCTCAGTTTCGCTGTCTGCGAGCATAGCTTGGATAAGCTGAAAGCGTGCAATGGGTTCGCCAAAGGCCTGACGTTCATTGGCATAGCGCAGCGCAGAATCGAGCGCCCGCCGCGCATAGGCGGTGGCCGATGCGCCCACAGATATGCGTCCATTATCGAGGCTCTGCATGGCAAAGCGGAAACCCTTGCCTGTCTCCCCGCCCAAGAGCGCTTCGCCTGGCACTTTCACATCGTCGAGCATAATGTCCGAGATATGCGCGCCCTGCTGGCCCATCTTTTTATCTGGTGATCCGGTTGAAACGCCCGGCGTGTCCATTGGCACAAGGAACGCGCTGACATGGGCGTTTTTGGGCAGGTTTTCCTTTTCGGTGCGCGCCATGATTAGGGCGACTTTCGCATGCGGCGCGTTGGTGATGTAGCGTTTGGTGCCGTTCAAGATCCAGCCATTGCCATCAGGATCGGGCACAGCGGTTGTTGCAAGCCCTGCGCTGTCGCTGCCTGATCCGGGCTCTGTCAGGCCAAAGCAAGCAATATCGCCTTCAACCAATCGCGGATACCACTCAGCCTGCTGCTGCGGCGTGGCCCCATTTTTGATTGCGCTCGCAAACATCCCGATATTGATTGAAAAAATGGAGCGAAATGCGGGCGCGGCATAGCTCATAATGTTCACAACCCGCGCATATTGGCTGGTGTTAAGGCCTGCCCCGCCATGCTCTTCTGGAACAGAGATGCCGAACAAACCCATATCGCGCATCTCTTGCACGATATCTGCCGGAACCGCGTCGTTCTCGATCACATCAGATTCGGCAGGGATCAATCGTTCGCGCACAAAGCGTTCAAGCTGTTCGGCAAATTGTTCGAAAGTGTCCGAATCCATCCCTGTGTTGAATTGCTCAGAGTGCGCAGGCGCGACGTTCATTCTTTTGGGTGTCCTTTTGAAAGGGTGTGAGTGCAGCTTATGGCTGCGGCGCCGGTGCTCCGTCGCCTGTCAATTCTGGGCTGGCTGAGTTCTCATTTTCCGCATCCGTTTGAGCGATTGCCTCTACTGGCACACGTTGTTCATCCAGCATCGTAGCGGCTTCTTCCAAAGCCTGCTTCTCACCTTCGCTTACGGCCCCGGGGGGATTGTCCGCCTCGCTTGAGCACGCGGCAAGGCTCAACACCGCTGCACTGACTAAACATGCTGCGCCTGATCTGGCCTTTTGCGGCATCGCCAAGCGATTAAATGCCAGCTTCATCCGCAGCATCTTCCACTTGATCGAGCACATCATCAAGTCCGCTCGCAGCCTCAGCGGCTTCGGCTGCTTCTGCAGCTTCAAGTGCATCAAGCGCTGATTGCGCGTCAGCTGCGACGGATGCGCCTTCTTCGGCAGCTTCGCTTGCCACTTCTTCAGTGACAGCAGGTGGACCTTCCACCTCTTCTGCCGGGTTGGCGGCTGCAGCGGTATCTTCAACAGGCTGTTCAGTCACATCTTCAAGAGCCTCTTGTGCGGGGGCTTCAACCGTTTCAGCTGTCGCATCGCTCGATGCATCCTCGCTGCTATTGCAGGCTACAAGCGCCAGGCTTGCTGTGATTGTCATCGTTAGGCCGATTGATTTTTTCATTGGGTGGCTCCTCCGTTTTGCGCATCTTAGGACAAACCGATCGTTCACGGCAATCCTTGATTGGCGTTTGATCGGACCTTGCCATAGTGTCTTTCCCACCGCCTCGGCGCAGCAAAGGCACCGCGATGGCATTCACCACATGCGCAATTTTGATCCCATCATGAGACAACAGGTGCGATGCCTAGGCTGTGTTAACATACACCCCTTCGGTTGTGTGCTAACAAGAACCATATGACAAAGAACACCATCTTTAGGTCGATCAGTGCCAGTGCAGCTTTTGCATTGGTAGCCTTTGCTCCAAATGCCACAGCACAAGCGGATGCGAACAGTTTCACTATTGCGGAGACCGGGCAGAGTTTTTCAACCTTGCAGGCGGCCGTTGATGCAGTTGGTTCACGCACCGCAACGATCTCAATTGCGCCGGGCACCTATCGGCAATGTGCTGTGCAGAAAGATGGTGTGATCACTTTTGTGGCGCGCGAATATGGCACAGCTGTTTTTTCCGGCACTGCGTGTGAAGGTAAAGCGGCGCTTGTGTTGCGGGGCAAAGGCGCAGAAGTGCGCGGGCTTACATTTACAGGGATTAGCGTGCGCGATGGCAATGGCGCAGGCATCAGGCTTGAGAAGAACAATCTCAACATCGCTTTCACCCGGTTTTTGGAAAGCCAGCAGGGCATTTTGACAGCGAACGATCCGCAAGGGCGTATTTACATCACGCGCTCAACATTCAGCCGGCTTGGAACATGCGAGAATTCAGCTGGCTGTGCGCACTCAATCTATGTCGGGAAATACGGATCGTTGACCGTGACAAACAGCCGGTTTGAGCGGGGGACGGGCGGCCACTATGTCAAATCGCGCGCGCCCAATAATGCGATAGAGAACAACAGTTTTGATGACGCGCAGGGTCGTGCGACCAATTACATGATCGATTTGCCCAATGGCAGTTTGGGTCAGATTGCGAACAATTGGTTTATCCAAGGCCGCGATAAAGAGAATTATTCGGCACTGATCGCTCTCGGAGCCAAAGGATCACAAAACCCATCGGATGGCCTGATAGTTCGCAACAATGAAGCCCGCTTTGTGCCCGGCCTCCAACGCAAGACGGCGTTTCTAGCGGACTGGTCAGGCAGCCGCGTGGTGATGGAAAACAATCGGCTGGCTGCGGGAATTGAGCAGTTCGATGCGCGGTAGAGCGAATTGATGCTCAACCAAACGCAGGTGAGTACGTAACAACGCCCTGCGGCAACTCCCCATCAAGCAAAAGCGCCTGAAAGTATTCCTCTGGCGGGCCAGGATATGCCAGCTGGGCTTCATGGACGAAGCCAAAACGCCGGTAGTAATCGGGCGAACCCAGCAGGATAATCCCCTTCGCGCCGCGCGCGCGCATGTCGGCGATGGCGCGTTTTATCAGCGCGCTGCCTATCCCCTTAAGCTGCAAATCCGGCCACACTGATACAGGGCCAAGACCGTACCAATTGTCGCGGTCATTTTCAGGCGGTCCGCCGCTGATTGTGACAGGTGAGATAGCGATGTGGCCGACGATGCGCTCCGCATCTTCAGCAACCAAAGACAGCGTGAGATCCCCGTCTTCGCGCAGCTTGGTCACCAAATGTTGTTCGTCGCCATCGCTAAACAGCATGTCGCGAAAAGCGGCTTCGGTGAGGGCAAAGATGGTTTCCTCATCGCCCTTTTGCTCGCTTCGGATTGTAATTGCGCTTTTTGTTTCGCTCATCGCAGCAAATGCCCAGAACGGTCACGCTTCGTGGCGAGATAACGCGCATTGTGCGGGTTATCTGGCAATTGGTGTTGTACGCGTTCTGACACAGTGATCCCATTGTCTTCAAGCGCGGCGACTTTCGCCGGATTGTTAGTAAGTAATCGAATGGCTGTGGCGCCGATCAGTTCCAGCATTCGCGCTGCTACAGGAAAATCGCGCGCTTCATCGGGAAGGCCGAGGCGATTGTTCGCATCGACCGTGTCAAAGCCTTGATCCTGCAAACGATAGGCGCGCAATTTGTTGATGAGCCCAATACCGCGCCCTTCCTGCCGCATGTAGAGCAGCACACCCCAGCCCCCATCTTCACGGGCGTGGCGCGCCATCGCATCAAGGCTGGCGTCCAATTGCGGGCCGCAATCGCATTTCAGACTGCCAAGAACATCGCCCGTCAGACATTCTGAATGGAGCCGTACCAAGGGGACGCGATCACCGGTCTGCTCCCCTATGATAAGCGCCACGTGTTCGCGAGTGTCAGCGGTGGAGCGAAAAGCGATGATCTGAGCATCCTCGCTCGCCGTAACGGGCAAACGTGCCCTTGTGATGATATCAAGCCTGCCCGCATCGGTGTAGCTGCGCAGATCGCTTGCCAAAAGCGGATGCGGTTCTCCGCCTTCCACCGGATCGACCATAAAGGCAGGCAGGATCCCGGCAATCCGCGCATATTCCATCGCTGCGACTGCTTCATCAGCCCATTGAATGGCTTCTGCGCGAAAGGGACCTTTTAGCGGATTGTCGAGGTCGAGCGCAGGATCAGCGATTGGACGTGCGTCATCCAGCGTCAAAGCCTCGCCCGCGCGGATAAGGATGGGCGTGTGCGGCGCTTCACCGCCAGTTGCTGCATCGCGTTGATTGGTCAGCTTCAAAGTTGCCGCGCGTGCGGCCGAAATCAGCAAGTGCGACGCACTGGCCCCGGTGGCAATCGCTGTTTCTACCGGGAGCAACACCGGACCGCCTGCAAAATCGAGCGCCCAACCATGCCGCAATGCGTCAACCGCTTGCGCTGCGCGTCTTTCAGGAGAGGGGGTGGACAAGCTCAAATATCAAACTCAGTCGTTAGCGGTATGTGGTCAGAGGGCTTTTCCCAGCTGCGGGCATCTTCCAAGATATGGTGCCCGCTCACCTGTTTCGCCAAACTGTCTGTGGCCCACATATGATCAAGCCTGCGCCCGCGATCATTTTTACGCCAATCGGGTGATCGATACGACCACCAGCTGAAGTATCGTTCGGGATGAGGGATCTGCTCGCGGCCGATATCAACCCATCCATGAGCTTGGCGGAACCGGTCAAGCGCTTCGACTTCTATGGGTGTGTGGCTGACGACTTTGAGCAATTGCTTATGGCTCCACACATCGCTTTCCAAAGGGGCAATGTTGAAATCACCCACGATCAATGTGGGACGCTCAATATCCTGGGCCCATCCCGTCATCCGCTCCAGAAAATCGAGTTTTTGGCCAAATTTTGCATTCTGTTCCGGATCAGGGATATCGCCGCCCGCTGGGACATAGACGTTGTGAAGCGCCATATCCTTGCCCTCAACCTCAACGCCAACATGGCGCGCTTCGCCATTGGCTTGCCAATCGTGGCGCTCAATTTCGCGGATGGGTACCCGGCTGATTGTCGCAACGCCGTGGTAGCCCTTTTGTCCGCAGATCGCCTGATGTTCGTATCCAGCCTCTGCCAAGGCCTTTGCGGGGAATTGTTCTTCAAGGCATTTGATTTCCTGAAGGCACAATATGTCAGGCCCTTGCTCTTCCAAGAACTTGAGCACGATAGGCAGCCGAAGTCGAACCGAATTGATATTCCATGTGGTCACTGAGATCATGCCGGATGGCTTAGGGATGGCGAGCAAAAAACACCACCTCTCACTTTCTTTCCCTTTCGCGTCACATTTGGGCGCGATAGGCGAGGTCAAGACTTATTCTAGGAGCTTCGCGATGCAACGCCTTATTCTATCCCTTTTGGCCGCAAGCGCGCTCGCATTGGGCGCGTGTTCGCAAGGAGGCGCGCAGAGCCTTGCCAGTGCATCTGACGCGACTGTCAGCGCACCTGCACCTCAAAAGGCGAAGAATGTTATCCTTTTCATTGGCGATGGCATGGGGATTTCGACGGTCACTGCGGCGCGTATTTATGCGGGGCAAAAGCAAGGGCAAACCGGCGAGGAATATGTGCTTCCGTTTGAAGCTTTTGACAATGTTGCTCTGGTCAAAACCTACAACACCAATGCGCAGGTTCCCGACAGCGCTGGCACAGCGACCGCGATGCATTCTGGCACAAAAACCCGTATTGGAGTGCTTGGGATAGGGCCCGATGCGGTGCGCGGTGATTGCGACAGCGCGCTTGCCAATCCGCTTCCCTTGATGGGTGAGGAGGCGAAAAGCCGCGGCCTTGCGCTTGGCATCGTTTCAACCGCGCGCATTACGCACGCGACTCCGGCCAGCGTGTACGCGCGCAGCCCGGATCGCAATTGGGAAGCGGATGCGGCGATCCCTGAAGGCGAGCGCGGCAAAGGGTGCAAAGATATCGCGACCCAACTGGTTGAGGCGGATTGGGACGTGGCTCTTGGCGGCGGACTGGGCGCGTTTTACGGTGGAGGCGCGGATGATGCTGGCCGCCGGTTGGACGCTGATGCCAATCTGCCTACGCAATGGGCACAGCGCACTGGCGGTACCTTTGTGCGCAGCGCGAAGGCATTGGAAGAAGCACCCATGGACAAGCCTGTCTTCGGCCTCTTTTCGCCCAGCCACATGGCCTACAGCGCTGACCGTGCAAAAGGCAAAGGCGAGAGCGAGCCGACGCTTACCGACATGACGGCACAAGCGATTGCGCGGCTGAAAACCGATACAGATGGCTATTACCTGATGGTCGAATCAGGGCGGATCGATCATGCGCACCATATGGGTCAGGCGGGTTATGCGCTGGAGGATACAGTCGAATTTGCCCGCGCCATCCAATACGCCATCGATAATACCGACCCTGCGGAAACGCTGATCATGGTGACTGCTGACCACAGCCATGTCTTCACGATCTCCGGCTATCCTCGGCGCGGGAATGATATTCTGGGACTGGTGGTCCCGCCCCAAGGCGATATTTCGAACACCGAGGAACCCGCCAAAGCACAAGATGGCAAGCCGTACACCACGCTGGGTTATTGGAATGGTCCGGGCGCTATCGAGCACGACCATGAGGACGGTCGGCCCGTGCCGGAAACAGGTGTGAGCGCGCGCCAGCAAGCTGCCATTCCGCTTTATAGCGAGACCCACGCAGGCGAAGATGTGGCGCTGTATGCGCAAGGACCCGGCGCGGAAAAAGCGCGCGGCGTGATCGAACAGAATGTGATCTACGATATCATCGTGTCCGCGTTTGGGTGGGAGGATTAAGCTCCTCGCTCAATCGACCCTGTGGGCTGATCAGTCTTCCAAGTTGAGCTTGGATTAGGCTTCGCCGAGAATTGTGCCGGGCGAGAACCGGCGCGCAGCGCACGTATTGTCAAAGTCAGCCCGAGCCACCCGCTCCCTTCACCCTTCCACCCGGATTTTCACACCGGAGTATGATCCGGGTGGAAGGGTGGAGGGAGCGGGTGGCTCGAGACTATCGTTGATTACAACAAAAAGCCCCTGTCTCGGGGGCGATGAGACAGAGGCTTCGTGTTAGCGTTCGTCACGCTTGTTCAAGACGGCCTTTCATGAAGGAGAGGGCAACAGGGGGGAAACCCGCCTTCAACCGCCTTGAGCAATAGAAATACTAAGTCTGAGCTTACGCGTATATGAATATCGGCATAGATTTGTCGCAAACTTACAACTTCTCGACGGCGAAGCGTTTAGCGCGGGCGACGAGAGGAACGGCGCGGATCGGTAAACTTAAAAGTGCTGTCAGCCACTGAAACGCCGTAGCGATGATTCGAAAGGCTCACGCGTGTGCGATAATTCTGCGCGTCCAGAGCGACCCATTGCGCAAGCTGCAAACCACCTGGCGCACTGGGATCGCGCACGAAGATCAAATTGATCACGCCAAATTCAGGCCTCTTGGGATCGCGCACTTCGATGCTGATAACACGGCGATCGGTTGTCGGGATCAAAGTGCCATATCTTGACATATCGCGGCCCGGATCAAGCAATGCGCCAAGCGGCGAGTTTTTGATCGGCCAGCGTTCAACCTGGCGCACTTCGTAATCGACCATATAGAGCGATTTGCCGTTGGAGACGACGAGTAGGTCGGCATCCTTGCCGTAATCGAACCGGATTTTTCCCGGTCGTTTCAGGGTCATCACGCCGCGCACGCTTTGGCCGCGTTGGTCGGATTGCGTAAAGTCAGCGCGCATGGTCGAAATACCGCGCAACGCCTTTACCGCAAGATCAAGATCGCTCGATGATTGCGCCGCAGCGGCTGGGATAATGCCAGCTGGGTTTGGCGTTGATGTTTGATGTGGCTGACCAATGGAAAAGCCCACAACAACAGCGCCGGTTGCTGCCAGCGCTATACTTGTTTTGCGAATGATGTTCTTCATGCCCATGCCTACCAGCGCTATTCTTGGCGCATTGAACTGGGGCTGAATTGAAGCGGACGCAAGCGTTAAGTTGAGCTTGCGCGTCAGCAGATCACTTGATCTTGGCTTCTTTGAACTCGACGTGCTTTTTCGCCACCGGATCATACTTACGAAACACCATCTTTTCGGTGATGTTGCGCGGGTTCTTCTTGGTCACATAGTAAAAGCCCGTGTCTGCGGTCGAGACGAGCTTGATCTTGACGGTTGCGGGCTTCGCCATGGCGGTATCCTAAAAATCAGGTGGCGGCTCTTAGAGCCTGAAACAAACGAGCGGCGCGTGCCCAAACGGGAAGCGCCGCCTCACAGGTGCGCGCCTCTGAGTGATTCTAGGGGAAAAGTCAAGCAGAGTTGGGTGGCTTTATGGGTTCATAGGAAAGGCATAAGTGCCTCACCAATCCTTGGCATTGGGCTTAGCGCGGTTGGCTTTGATGGTGCCGCGCGCTTTCTTGGTTTTTAGCCGCTGCGTTTTGCCGACGCGATTTATGCGTGTTTTGGCCCGCTTTTTCGGGGCACGATGCGCAGCTTTGAGCATTTCTTCCAGCTTCGTGCGCGCAGCCTGACGGTTGGCTTCTTGTGTCCGGTGCTGTCGTGCAGTGATGAGTAAGTCGCCTGCGGCAGTCAGTTTTGAGCCAGCCAGATCGCGCAGCCTCGTAAAAACAGAAGGCGGCAGGCGGAGCGCGTAGATATTGACGCGCAACTGCACCTCGGTTGCGACTTTATTCGCATTCTGCCCGCCAGGACCCGAGCCTGCTAGAAAGCTCTCTTCTGCCAGAGCATAGGCGCGATCAAGTAGGCTGGGTTCCATCGCTTTGCTCAGGAGCTGGCGGAGCGGTTAGCCCTGCACGGATAAAGTCTTCGTGGAACGGGGCATGCGCAATGATGGTCGGTTTGCCCTCGCGCTCGACAGTGATGGTTTCTGCATGGAGCATTGTGCGCGGTGCCCCTTTATTTTGCCCGCGCACAGGCCCGTAAACAGGATCACCCAAAAGCGGCGCACCCAGACCATGCAAAGCATGAACCCGCAATTGATGCGTGCGCCCGGTTTCAGGCCGAAAGCGTATCAGCGAGCGTTTGCGATCCCCCTCGCCAACTGTATCCAGAAGCTCCCAGTGCGAAATCGCTGGTTTGCCTTTCTTTGCGGCAATCATGCGCCAGCCTTTTTCGGCGGAACTGATCTTGGAGAGCGATAGCTCAATCGTGCCTGAATGCTCGGCCGGCTCGGTATCCAGCACGGCAAGATAGGTTTTGCCAACAAGCCGGTCTTCAAAGGCTTTGTTGAACCGTTTCAGAGCCTTGGGATTGCGTGCAAGCAGCAGGCAACCGCTTGTGTCAGTGTCCAGCCTGTGAACGGGTGTTGGGCGGCGCTGAAAGCCCAGCTTGAGGCTGTCCAAATGGTACTGAAGGCATTCACCGCCGCGCTTTGGCCGATCCACGGGAAGGCCTGCTGGTTTGTCGATCACAAGCGCTTCACCGTCTTCGTATAGGATGGGAATGTTCATATCAGCTTGGCTTTCATGAGTCCGCGAACTGCATTTCCAATAAGAAAGCCGTTTTCCAGATCATTCAGTGTCAGTTCCGCTTCTTGCGCGCGGCCATCGGCAATCAGATGCTCGCGCAGGATGCCTGGCAAAAGACCAAGCGAAGCGGGCGGGGTTAGTAGCATCCCATCGCGTTCAACAAACACATTGGTGTAGCAACCCTCGGTTACCTTTCCATCGGCGCGAATGAGAACGGCTTCAGCGCCCCCTATTGATTGGGCTGCTTTGAGTGCATCCTCATAAAACCCGCGATCCGATGTCTTATGTGCCAAACGCCAATCGCTGGGCGATAACGGGTTGGGGAGCGCGGCCACAGGCACCGGTTCAACCGCTGGTTCAGGCAGCGGTCCGGTTTCCAAGGCGGTTGCACCGCTGCGCGCAATAAGAAGGCGGAGTTTGGCCGGTTTCTCCAACTCAAAGCAAAGCGCCTGGATTTGGTTGCGCGCTGCGTGTCGGTCAAACTCAAAGCCCAGTTCAGTTGCGCTGCGTTTCATCCGCGCCAGGTGCAGTTCCAGATAGGCAACGCCCGTTTCCGGATCGAACCGCATGGTTTCAATCAGATCGCATTGCGGCGCTGTGAAATCGGTGCTCGACCGACGCACAAAGCCTGCTTTAACTTCGCATTCGCGGCGTTCTTCCATTGGGTCGCTATCAGCCACAATCGCTGAACCAAGGCCCAACACGGCCGTGCCTTGGCCGTTTTCAATCGGTGTAAGACGCAAGGTACGGATCGCGACATTGAATGCTGCTGCTCCATCCGCGCCTATTCGGCCTATCGCCCCGCAATAGGGGCCGCGCGCATCGCGCTCGACGTCGTTGATCAGCTCCATTGCACGGATCTTGGGCGCGCCGGTAATCGAGCCGCAGGGAAACAGCGCGCGCACGAGGTCGATTGCGCCTTTGTCCGGTGCCAATTCGGCGCGTACGGTGGAGACCATTTGGTGAACCGTCGGATAGCTTTCGATCGCAAAGGGCGCATCCACCCGCACACTGCCCGGCACAGCGACGCGCGAGAGATCATTGCGCATCAAGTCAACAATCATGAGGTTTTCAGCGCGGTCTTTGGTTGAATTAGCCAATTCTTCAGCCATCGCGGCATCCAGCGCGCTATCTGCCATGCGTGGGCGGGTGCCTTTCATCGGTTTGGCCTTGGCACTTGTCCCATCAAGCGCGACGAACAATTCGGGCGAAAAACTCAAAAGCCAATGCGAGCCATCGAAAACGATGCCGCCATATCCCGAATTCGCCGCTCCTCTCAGGTCTGCATAAAGCCCAATCGGATCGCCTTTGTATGATCCAGACAGAGGATAGGTCAGGTTGGCTTGATAGATATCGCCTGCATGGATCGCCTCTCGCAAAGCCTCAAATGCCTGAACATAGCCGCCAGGGGAGACTTGCGGCTCCAGCGGGCCAATCGATGCATCGCCTTCGCGCCGTGTGGCGAGCCATTGAGGGACAGCGTCCGCCGCAATCCGTTCGGGCTCGTTTTCAAACAGACCCAGCCAAACGAGCGGGCCGGCCGCGCCGGATCGATCCTCAGCCAATGGGACCAGATGCGGTTCCAGTGCAAGGCCTGCTTCATAAGCAATATAGCCTGCCAGATGACCGCCATCGCTTTGGGCCACTTCCGCGGCTTTTATGGCCTCAGCCACATCGGCAGGATTGTGCGCTATAAAAAGCTGGTTGGGGTTTTGATACAGCAGGGCATCTGCTGCGCCATTGCCGCGCGCATCGTCCAGCAAAACAAATGGTGATGATGGCATGCCTGAACCCATATTCTGTGCCTTAGCGGATGCCACGGCCAAGTCGAGAGCTTGACCGCGCCTGCTTCACTCTGCACAGATTTGCCCAAGCAAATGATAAGGGTTTTGGGATAAATGAGCGATATTTTTCTGGGTCTTGGCGGCAATGGCGAAAATCAAAGCTTGGCTCTATCACGGGCCAACCGGCATGGCTTAATTGCTGGGGCAACCGGCACGGGTAAAACGGTGACTTTGCAGGGGCTGGCAGAGAGCTTTTCAGCACAAGGCGTGCCTGTATTCGTGGCCGATGTAAAAGGCGATCTGTCTGGCATTGCGATGCCGGGAAGTCCCAAGTTCAAACATGCTGACAAGCTTGAAGAACGCGCCAAAGAACTGGGCATGGAGGATTACGAATACTCTGATAATCCAGTCATTTTCTGGGATCTGTTCGGCAAGCAAGGCCACCCTATTCGCACCACCATTTCAGAAATGGGGCCGCTTCTTTTGGCGCGTTTGCTTGATCTGAATGACACGCAGGAAGGTGTGCTCCAGATCGTATTCAAGCACGCGGATGAAAACGGCTTGCTGCTGCTCGATTTCGGGGACCTCACCAGTTTGCTGCAATGGGCTTATGAAAATTCGAAGGAGCTTTCTGGCGTCTATGGCAATGTCTCCAAACAATCGGTCGGCGCGATCCAGCGGCAATTGTTGAGCTTTGAAAGCCAAGGCGCGGATTTCTTCTTTGGCGAGCCAGCGCTGGAAATTGACGATTTTTTGCAAGTTGATGATCAGGGGCGCGGATATGTGAATGTGCTTGCCGCTGACGAGCTGATGCGCAGCCCCAAATTATATGCAACGTTCCTTTTGTGGCTGCTCGCAGAACTGTTTGAAAGCTTGCCCGAAGTGGGTGATCCGGAAAAACCCACACTCGTCTTCTTCTTTGATGAGGCGCACCTGCTGTTCGATGATGCGCCAAAGGCTTTGCAAGAGAAGATTGAGCAGGTTGTGCGCCTAATTCGTTCCAAAGGCGTCGGCGTTTATTTTGTGACGCAAAACCCGATCGACATTCCTGAAGAAGTCGCGGGCCAATTGGGTAACCGTGTGCAGCACGCATTGCGCGCTTTTACCAAGCGTGACCAACGCGCGATCAAAGCGGCAGCTGAAACATTCCGGATCAATGAGGATCTCGACACAGAGGAAGTCATTACCGAATTGCGCGTGGGTGAAGCGCTCGTTTCAACCCTAGACGAAGAAGGCGCACCCACGATTGTGCAGCGCACTTTGATCAAGCCGCCGCGTTCGCGCCTTGGTCCTGTCACCGCGAAAGAACGCGCGATCATTCAGTCGATCAGTCCGTTCGAAGGCAAATATGACGAGGCAGTGGACCGCGAAAGCGCTGAAGAAGTGCTTGCAGCCAAGACGGCCGATGCTGCTGAAACAGCCAAAGAAGTCGAAGCGCAAGGCGAAGAGGAAGTGCGCAAGCGCCCTCGCAAAACCAAGTCGATGTGGGAAAAAGCGATGTCGCGCGGTGCGAAAGTTGCCGCTGGATCAGCCGCCGGTGCAGCAGCTGCTGCAGTCTTGGGCAAGAAAAGCAGGGCCAATCCCATGCGATCAGGCCTCACATCTGCTGCCGGTTCGATTGCCACCGATTTGGCAGGTCCTTTGGCGGGCCGATTTGTGCGCAATTTGATCGGCGGATTGATGCGGTGATGGGTCGTTAGGCGGGCGCAAGCTTTAGCTGAAAGTCCTCAAAAACCAACCTTGCCGGCATATTGAATGCTAGCAAGGCGTTGCCCCCGCATTCGCTCAGCATAGCCTCGCATGATGCGCGCTCTTCGCCCTCCATTGATGCCAGATAATCCAGGCCGCGCTGCAACATCCACAGGCCGAATGGCAAGGCCGCGCGCTGTGAGGTGACGCCTTCGACTGTAAATTCCGTCATTTCAAGTGCGCGGGGCAGCTCAGATTCGGGATTCGCCTTTGCCCAATTCCCCAGCATTGCGGCCACTTTGGCAAGATAGGGTACGTGCTCAGTCATCATGCGGCTGAGTATTTTGATCACGCCTTTGGGCACTTCGTCATTTGGCAGGAAATCACCTGATAGCGGTTCAGGATCGATCATGCGCTCCACCCATTTTGCGACATTGGGCGCCATACGGCGCATCATTTCGCCGCTTTTGGGATCGCGATAATTGTGCGCATAAAGCGGCCCAATAAGGCCATAATCCCCAATACTTGGGCGGGTGCCGAACAGGAAAGGATGCGCTGCAAAATGCGCATCGAGATCCGCCAACAAAGCTTCATAAGATTGCTCGACAGCAGGGATCGTTTCAGCGTTGATGCCGAGCATCGGCACAAAGCCTTTAAACATGGTGCCACGTTTCTTGCCCACCTCATACTGCTCTTGCGGCGTGGCATAGGGCATGGCTGCTTTGCCAAATTCGGAATACACCCATTCCTCATTATAGTGCCATCTGTAGTGCATCGCCGGGATCACAAGCCACTCATCACCAAAGGTTTCAAGCAGCAAAGCCGCAAGTCGTTGGCGCGGCATGTCTGGATAGATGGAAGGCCCGCCGCGTTCGGCTTCGAAGTGATCGATGATAATCGTAGTGTCTTGCAGCAAAGTGCCATCGCTTGTCTCAACGACCGGGATCACCTGCCGCCCAATGGCTGGCACAATTTCCTTTTGAAACCTTGCATCGGCAGGCAGCTTTTCTTCGTATGGGATGTCTTTCCAATCGAGGTAGGCGCGCGCTTTGCCTGAATACAGTGATAGCGGCGCACCAAACAAAGTTACATTCACGCGGGTTTCTCCCTTGGGGCCTGTCGGCTGTATCGCCTATTGCATCGGCAAACGAATTTCGGCTCGAAGCCCCGAAGGGTTACTTTTATCGCCAAGATTGGTGAGAATTAGTGTCCCGCCATGCTCCTCTGCGATTGCACGGGCAAGCGCAAGACCTAGGCCAGCGCCGCCTGTTGCGCGGTTGCGTGACCCTTCGCCCCGAGCGAAGGGTTCCAGCATTTCAGCGATCCGATCCGGCTCAATACCCGGTCCATCATCGTCTACGCGCAGGATGACTTCATCATTCACCTTATGAACGCTGATTTCAGCTGAATTTCCATATCGCACCGCATTGGCAGTAAGATTGCGCAGCGCGCGTTTTACCCAGGTAACCTTTATGCTCGCTACAATTCGGGGCGGATCGGTAATGCTTACGGCTTGGCCCAAATCCTCAAATTCTTCCGCGACACTCATGGCCAATGCGCCAATATCGGCAGCCTCAGGAGCAGCGCCTGAGCGGCCCACTCTTGCGAGCGAGAGGATATCATCCAGCGTCGCGGTGATATCCTCAATCGATTCTGCCATGCGCAATCGCTGTGTTTCGTCAGACACGCTTTCAATCCGTACTCTGAGCGCTGCTAGCGGCGTTTTTAGATCATGCCCGATTGCACCAAGCATGACGTCCTTTTCATCCAGCAAAGCAGCAATCCGCGCTTCCATCGTGTTGTGCGCTGCAATCAATCTGCGCGTGTCCGACGGACCGCTTTCTTCAAGTTCAACGACTTTGCCCGGCGCCTTTGCAAAATCAGTGACGCGGTTTGTTAGCTGTGCAAGCGGGCGCGTGATGCGGCGCAGGACGAGATAGAGCAGCTGCACCAACACTGCGAAAATGACAAGCGTCTGAAGTAGGATCATCGCTGGCCCAAGGGCGGGGCGACGCGGTTCCACCACTCGAATGGTGGTCCATCCGCTTTGATCAGCGCGCTCAATTGCCGCTACCAAAACCTGACGGCCTTCCCAATCAGATTGAAGAAGGCGAGGGCGTTTCTTGACAACTTGGGCAACGTAAGGATCATTTGCTGCGATCCGACGGGTGATTGCGATTTGCCCTACTTCTACATCCTGCCGCTCCAAAATTTCCCGCAGTGCGCTTTCGTAATTTGCAATCCGCGCTTCGCCTGCTTTCACAGGGGAGGCGTTCGTGCGTTCAATGCCCAGACGCACTCTTGGGCCTATCTGTTTGCCATCAATCGGGGGCGGCCGGTTCGCCTCGCGGCGCAATCGCCTTGCCTCACGCATTTGCCTGCGCTCTTCGTTCACCACAGGACGAGAAGCCTCGCCCACCACTCTGAACGCGAGCGAGTTCACAAGCGAGGCGTCTCTTCTTTGCTCTGATGCTTGATACAGCAGGGTGGCTGAAATGACCTGTGCGATCAGCAGGCCCAAAGCGAGCACTGCCATAACCTGGCCCAAAAGGCTGGAGGGGATAAGGCGTTTCAGCACAGGCTCTTAATTGTCCGCCTGCGCAGCTGCGCGTTTCACGCTGGCTGCAAAACGATATCCGCCCCCGCGCACTGTCTGGATCAATTGCGGGTTGCGGCTGTCGGTTTCAATTTTGCGCCGTAACCTGCTGACTTGGTTATCGACCGCGCGGTCAAACAAATGGGCTGTGCGCCCTTGAACCATGTCCAGCAATTGGTCGCGATCCAGAATGCTTTTCGAATGGTCCAGAAACGCGCGCAAAAGACGGAATTCGGCCGTGGAAATGGGCACCGTTACACCTTCAGGGTCGGTCAATTTGCGCTTGAGAGGATCCAGCCGCCAACCTTCGAAAAGGTAATGCCAATCCTCGCTTTGCGCCTCTTTGGCTGGTCCGCGCGCAACTCGGCGCAGCACTGTGCGAATGCGGGCAACCAATTCGCGCGGTTCAAACGGCTTGGTTATGTAGTCATCCGCGCCCAGCTCCAATCCGATGATCCGGTCTGTTGCTTCGGTACGAGCGGTTAGAAAGATTACCGGAAGTTGCTGCGTTTCAACCAAATGGCGGCAAAAGGACAAACCATCTTCGCCCGGCATCATGATATCGAGCAACACAATATCAGGTGCAGAGTCAATCAGATACGTTCGCGCAGCTGCTGCGCTTTCCATTTCGGTGACGTCAAAGCCCTGGCCCGTTAGATATTCGGCAAGCGGTTCGCGCAATGTCGCTTCGTCATCGACAAGTAGAATGGATGTAGAAGAAGCTTCGATCATAAGGTCTCTGCTTGATTCATGAAAGGAGCCGGCCCGGCTTGCAACCTTTCAATTGCCAAGAGGCAAAGCCAAAGGTGCAGCGCCGAGCCGGGGAGCGTGGGTCCGGATAGATTGGAGCTATGTCAGGCCGGAACCCTGCAAAGGTATCGGGCACAGTCTGTTATTTGCTGCGACGATCGCCGCGCCTTTCATCGCGATTGGCTTTGCGCGCTTCACGAGCGGCTTCGCGTTCTTCAGCGGTGATTGTGCCGGAGCCATCTGTGTCAACGCGCGCAAAGCGAGCTTCGATAGCGGCATCAAATTCGGCTTTTGATACAGCTTGGTCACCATTGGTGTCTGCCCGGCGAAGCATTCTCACGGCTTTGCTACCGCGCTTGCCCTTGCGTGCTTCGCCGCCACGTTTGCGGCGATCACCGCGTGCTTCGCGGGCCGCAATCATTTCAGCTTCGCTGATGCCGCCAGAGCCATCTGTATCGATTTTCGCAAACCGTTCAGCCTGCTTTGCCGCGCGGCGCTCTGCGCGTTCGCTATCGCGTGCTTCGCGTGCAGCGGTCATTTCTTGCGGGCTTACCTCGCCATTGCCGTCTGTGTCAGCCTGGGCAAAGCGTTCTGCGCGTTTGGCTTCGCGGTCAGCACTGCTCAGCGAGCCATCATTGTTGGCATCCATTTTGGCAAAGCGCGCATCGCCATGCGATTTGGCTTCGGCCAAAGTTATGACGCCATCGCCGTCGCTATCGGCTTTCATCATGCCGCGATCACCTGCCTGATTGGCAGCAATGGCTATGGTTGCACCGCCCAGCAAAAGGCCAGCGGTTGATAGAGTGATTGCAAGTTTACGCATTTTTTGTCCTCTTCTCGTCTCTTAGTATCTGAAGAGCTGCGGCGAAGCACGCTGGCAAAGCTAAGAGCCATCGTCTCTAACCGAGACCACAAAGGGGGGGGCAGGCTCTTGCCGTTCAGGGGAGAGGCGCCAAACGCGCTTGCACCGCAACTCACAAGACACCTTCTAGGGTGCGTATGTCGCAGGATTATCCCGCAACTCGCGTTAATTGTCGCAGATTGTATCGGGAAAGCCGCCGTGTTCACCCGCGCGCAAGATTGGCGCTTTCCCGTTACAAAGAGGCATCATTCAGAAGGCGGAACCATGCAAAAGACGTTCAGCTTGTTGCCATCGGGATCGCGGAAATAGCCTGCGTAAAAACCATCTTCGCCGCGCGGGCCGGGCGCGCCTTCATCGCTGCCGCCATGAGCGATTGCGGTGTCGTAGACCGCCTTTACCTTGTCCGGGCTATCCACCATCAGCGCGGCCATTGTGCCATTGCCAACGCTGGCTGCCTCGCCATCAAAGGGTTTCGTCGCAGCAATCCCTGCTGTGCCGTCTTCAAAGCTGCCCCAGGCGATAAATTCGCCTTCTTCCATCATCCGGCCATATCCCATGGCGCCTGCGACAGCGTCGTAGAATTTGGTGGCGCGTGGCAAATCATTGGTGCCAAGTGTGACATAGCCGATCATTAATATTCTCCCTTCTTAATAGCCGCGGACGACTCGGTGGATCAGAACATTATAAGAACATCCGGATCGGTGCAAATGGATTTAGAGCGGCAACGTCTCCCGCTCCACCCATGCCCGGTCCTCGCCTTCCAATTGCGGGACCAGCAGATCGCGCACTTCGCGGTGATAGTCGTCGACCCACGCAATCTCGCTTGGCGTGAGAAGGCTTTTATCGATCAGGCGGCGATCAAGCGGTACGAAGGTCAGCGTATCAAACCCAAGATAGCGTCCCTCAGCTCCATCAATGTCGCGCTCTACTGTCAAAACAAGGTTTTCAATCCGGATGCCAAAAGCGTCCTGCTTGTAATAGCCCGGCTCGTTGGAAAGGATCATGCCCGCATGCAATTCCTGATTGGTGCCTGCTTGGCCGCCAACTGGTTTTGCGATGCGTTGCGGACCTTCATGAACGCCCAAAAAGCTGCCCACCCCATGACCTGTTCCATGCGCATAATCCACGCCTGCTTCCCACAGATATTGCCGTGCCAGAATATCGAGCTGACCGCCGCATGTCCCTTGCGGGAAAACCGCATTGGCGATCTGGATATGCCCTTTCAAAACGCGCGTATTGCGGTCCCGCATCTCCTGCGTGGGAGCAGAGCCTTGGGGCGTATCGATCCAAACGGTGCGGGTTATGTCAGTGGTGCCAGCGGGATATTGGCCACCTGAATCGACCAGATAGATTGAGCCTGCGGGGATCGGAATATTGGTGTCTTCGTCCACTTTGTAATGCGGGAGCGCAGCATGGCCTGCCGCTGCTGAAATCGTATCAAAGCTGGTATCGCGCAGATCGCCATGTTCGCGGCGAAATCCTTCAAGCTTTGCAGCAGCAGTCAATTCGTCGATTTCGCCCGAAGGCGCGTTCACCTCTAGCCAGCGCAGGAACCGCGAAACCGCGGCGCCATCGCGCGCTTGTGCATCGCGGTGGCCTTGGATTTCCGCCGGGTTCTTAATCGCTTTGGCAAGGATGGTTGGGTCTTGTTTAAGAGCCACTTTCGCGCCGTCCGCTTTGAGCGCTTGTGCAATTGCGGCAACGCCATAATCGGGATCGACCGTGACGGATTTGCCGGAAAGGCCTCCCAAAGCCCCACTGAAAGCATCACGCGGATGGACTTCAACTGCATTGCCCAAATGCTGAGTGAGTTCGGGCGTCACTTTTTCAGGTGCGATAAACAGATCTGCCCGGCCATCTGCATGCGCAATCACATACGACAAGGCAACCGGCGTATGGGCCACATCGGCCCCGCGAATGTTGAGCAGCCATGCAATGGAATCGAGTGCTGGGATCACCACAGCGTCATGGCCGTTCTGTGTAAGCCAATCTGCAATTTGCGCGCGCTTTTCTGCTGAGGATTGTCCGGCAAGGTCTTCATGATGGACGATAGCCGCTGCATCAGAGGGTGACGGTTGGTCAGACCACACCGCATCCAATGGATTGCCGTTGGTTGGCGCCAGTTTGATCTCTTGTGTTTTAAGAGCCGCTTCAAGGCTTTTAACCCAATTGGCAGTGTGCAGCCATGGATCATAGGCAATCGTATCACCTTTGCCGGCGGTATCTTTCAGCCAAGCTGCCAGGTTGTCTGACGGGATATTGCAATATTCGAACAGATTACCATCCACCTGATCGCGCACTTGCACCGTATATCGCCCATCAACAAAGATCGCTGCATGGGTAAGAGTGACCGCTGCAAAGCCTGCTGACCCGCCAAAACCTGTCAGCCATTCAAGGCGCTGTGCGTATTCGCCGACATATTCGCTCATATGCTCATCGGAAATGGGGATAATAAAGCCATCCAAATTGCGCCGTTTCAGCTCCTCGCGAAGGGCTTTTAGTCGGGCTTCATGGGTCTGCATCAACATATCATCGATCCTTGGCTTGCGAGCATGCCATTGTGCGCGCATCAGTGTGGCATATCACATAAGCTGCGTATTTGCTGCTTTCCAGCCTTGTCTGAATGCGATTAAGGACCACTGTTTATGACACTCAATCATCTCCCCCTTTTCGCACTGGCATCTGCATTGGCCATCTTACCGATCAGCGCCGCTGCCAAAGACACAATCCAAGAGGACACAACCCGCGTGACCACGCCTTCTGACGCAATCCCCACATCACCGCCCATCGCGGAAAAGCGTGAGCATTCTTACACGCATCACGGCATCACAATCAGCGATCCGTATGATTGGCTGTATGACAAAAGCTATCCCACCATCGATGATGAAGATGTGCTCGATTATGTGAAGGCCGAAAACCGCTGGTTCGAGGCGCAAATGGGCGAACGCGCCGATGTGACCGAGGCTTTGTTCAAGGAAATGCGCGCCCGGATCAAAGAGGATGACAGCACCGTGCCGCAGCGCCGTGGCGAATATCTGTATTGGTCCGAATTTGATGAAGGCGAACAATACAGGAAACACTATCGCAAGCCCGTTGGCGCGGCTGAGGATGCGGACGGCAGGCTGATCCTTGATGAAAATGAGCTAGCCGGAGACCTTGAATACTTCCGGCTTGGCGCGGCCACTGTCAGCCAAAATGGCCGCTACATGGCCTATTCGACCGACACGGACGGGTCAGAACGCTACACTGCTGTCATCAAGGATCTGGAAACCGGCGAGATGCTGGCGGATGAAATCCCGAACCTTCGTGGCGGGCTAACCTGGGTCGCGAATGACACGGCGCTGGTTTACACGCCATCGACGGAGGAATGGCGCAGTCTTGAGATTAAACTGCACACAATTGGCCAGCCCAACGACACCGACGTGTCGCTCTTCCTTGAAAAGGATCAGAGTTTCAGCGTTGGGGCCGGGTTATCGGCGCAGGATGATTGGCTGATTATCGCCAGCGGCGACAACGAAACCAGCGAAGTGCGCTTTGTTTCAGCTGACAATCCCACAGGTGAGCTCACCCTTATCCGCCCACGTCAGAAAGGTGTCGAATATTCGGTTGATATTCGTGGGGACGAACTTTGGGTGTGGACCAATGATGACCACATAAACTTTCGCCTAGCCAAGGGCTCAATTGACAATCCCGGGACTTGGGAAACGGTGATTGCAGGATCGAACGATTTTTATCTGACGGGTTTTGAACTGTTCAAGGATTTCTTTGTCACCGAAGGGCGATTGAACGGCCTCGATCAGATCCAGCTGCGCCAATATGACGCGCCATTATCTATAACGCCTATCGCGTTTCCAGAAGCGAGTTATTCCGCTGGCCTATCCAACAATCCTGAATACGACCAGAGCGTGCTGCGGCTTGGCTATGAAAGCATGGTCACGCCGGATTCTGTCTATGATTATGACGTGGCAACAGGCGCACTGGAACTGCTTAAGCAGCAGGAAATTCCGTCCGGCTATGACAAATCGCTTTATGTGACCGAGCGCCTTGAGATCGAAGCGCGCGATGGGACGATGGTGCCGGTCAGCATTGTGATGCGCAAGGATCGCGAAGAATTGCTCACACAGCACGGTGTAGAAGGCGCAGGCCCGCTCCACCTCTATGCCTATGGCGCGTATGGCTATGCGATCCCGCCCGGCTTTTCGACCACACGCCTCAGCCTTGTTGATCGCGGATTTGCCTATGCCATTGCGCATATCAGAGGCGGCGATGATCTGGGTCGGCGTTGGTATTTGCAGGGCAAACTGAATGAACGCACCAACACGTTCAACGATTTCGTCGATGTCGGGCGCGGACTGATCGCTAAAGGCTACACTGCCGAAGGTATGGTGTCGGCCAGCGGCGGTTCAGCAGGCGGCGAATTAATGGGCGCGATCGTCAATCAAGACCCATCGCAATATGGCGCCATCGTCGCGCATGTGCCGTTTGTTGATGTCCTTAATACGATGCTCAATGACACGCTGCCGCTGACACCGGGCGAATGGCAGGAATGGGGCAATCCGATCACGTCGAAACAGGCCTTTGCCTACCTATTGTCCTATAGTCCCTATGACCAAGTAAGCGCGCAGGATTACCCGCCTATGCTGGTGACGGCTGGCCTCAACGATCCGCGCGTCACCTATTGGGAGCCTGCGAAATGGGTCGCCAAGCTTCGCGACACCAAAACGGACGACAACGTGCTGCTTTTGAAAACCAATATGGGCGCAGGCCATGGCGGGAAATCGGGCCGGTGGAACTCGCTTTACGAAGTGGCAGAAGAGTTCAATTTCATCCTGTGGCAAATGGGCTTGGGTGAGGCTGTTGAAACCGAGACTGCCGAGTGAGCGGACCACAACCCTTCACCAAAACCTTCACCGCTGAGCCTATCCACATTGATGAGCTTGGCCACGTTAACAACACGGTCTGGGTCCAATGGATTCAAGACATTGCCACTGCGCATTGGGATGCGGCCGCCTTGCCAGAACATCACGCCCAGTTCTTCTGGGTCGTGATCCGGCATGAGATTGATTATCGCGGCAATATCGCAAGCGGCGAAAGTGCGATGGGCGAGACGTGGATTGATGACGATGGCAAAGGCGCAAAATCCGTGCGCTGCGTGGAGTTTGCCGATGCATCTGGCAAGAAACTGGTCTCTGCTCGCACGACATGGGCCATGCTTGACCGCGAGACCCAGCGGCTGGCGCGTGTTCGGCCGGATATCATCGCACCTTTTAGACCGATAGGTTGAATTAAGCCGCGCTGCGGAGCTGTCTGCGCTGCGGCGGTGCCTGATTAAACACGGTCAGTTTTTCATAGCACATCCGGTTGCGCCCGCTTTCTTTTGCCTCATACATCATCGCATCAGCGCGCGCATACAGATCGGCAAAATCGGTCACATTGCCGCCCATTTTGGGCACAACGATCACGCCCATGCTGGCTGTAACTGGGCGATCAAGGCCGGGTATCGCAGTGGCAATTTTGCGCGGGATTGATTGTCTGATCGCTTCTGCGCGTTGCAAGGCGTTTCGCCCGCGCAGCAGCACCACAAATTCCTCACCACCCATGCGTACGCCGATCATTGTGCGTTCCTCATCCCCGCACAAAACGTCGCCCAAAGCCACCAAAACGTCATCGCCCACCTTGTGCCCGAACTGGTCATTGATAGCCTTGAAGTGGTCAAGATCGACAAGCGCGAATGTGTGAAAGCCTGCGGCATGCAATTTTTCAAAGCGAACGGCAACTGCGCGGCGATTGAGCAATCCTGTTAGGTGATCGCGCTCAGACAAACGCTCCAGCATTTCAGCTTCGGCCACGGCTTCATCGCGCTCTCTTTTAAGCGCAAGGAAACGGTCTGCCACGGCCAATGACATCAAAATCACTTCCAGACCGGTTGCAATGTAAAGCATCTGATCCAGGGTCGATGGCCCAGCATACACGCCTAACCCCCGCAGCAATCGCTCAATCGCCGCCAGCATGATGGGCGCCCACGCAAACGCGACAAACCGGCCGGAACGACTGCCATTCTTAACTGCAAGGATAACGGCCAGCGTGTAGACGACGATGGAGGGAATGAAGGCGTAAAAATAGACCTTATCATCAAACGGGTGCATCCATGAAAATTGAAATGCGCAGATGCCCGGCACCAGGAACGTAAACGCAGCTGTTGCAACAAGCAGTCGCTTCATAACGCGCGACTGTGCGCCCTCTTCAAGAAAATCAGCTAGGAAAAATGCAGCAAGCGCAGAGCCGACTGCCCAGGCGAGTGGGGCTCCAATCGCGATGAAGGCCACTGGCAGCGTGACGAAGACCGAGATCAAGCCGCCTGCAAGAAGAACATAGACCATCATCGTTACGACCAGAGCAGCATGCAGCAGCACGAACCTTTCGCGCAGCACCGCAAAAAAACTAATGTCGAACAAAAGCGGCAGGATCAGCATCCCAATCACAACCGCAAGCAGCATGACATCAAGCTGCGACCAGTCGGAATTCTCTGACGATGTCGAAAGCCGCGCTTCTGTCAGCAGCGGGACAGAATGCGGTCGCTCGATCCGCGCAAGAACTATGCGCGTTTCAAGAGTGATTTCAGGCAGTTCAAGTTGAAACACTGGCCCGCCGGCAAAAGGGGTTCCATCTTCCTCAGTGTAATGCTGTGATCGCACTGATCCATCGGCGTCGATTGCGCTGAGTGAAACGCTGCCAAATCTGGCGATCCGCGTGAAGAAATAACGCGGTGTTTCGCTTTCTTCCCAATCTTCGGCATCGAATTTAAGCCAAGCAACAGATACATCTGCGCGCCATTTTTTGTCAGTGCATTGCCAGTTGCCACCTGTTTCCATCATCGCTTTTACTGAGTGCCCTGGCTCGGATACTCCAATGCAACTAGGCGCAACCGCAGAGGCGCCTGGCGTTGAATGTCCGGGCGAACTTGCGAGGGCCGGACTTCCCAACAGCCCAAGAATCCCAAGTAAAAATAGAAAAGTAAACCTGACCATGAAGTATCGAATACTTACCTATCCTTATGATGATATTAAATTGGTGATGAGATTCGCGCAAAGTATTGACCGATTGCCGAATTTTCATTGAGCGCGGCTTTTCACCCCCAATAGCGCGGGGTTTTCGGTTCTTAGACCTCCTGAAAAGTCGGTCACGGCGTTGGAAAACGCAGCGTCATTGCGATGTCATACATGCGAATTAGGCGCGGCTGTGGTATTAGAGAATTTTCGGGCATACGCCCGTGGGCAAGACGTCCATCGGAGACCATTTCAATGCTATCCAAGCGCTCATTTGCAACCAGCCTGATCGGCGTTGCGGCTCTTTTCATCACTGGATGCGATACGGGCGCAGGTGTGCGCAATTCCATTCGTGCGGTTGGATCGTCCACCGTGTACCCCTTTGCCAAGCAGATTGCGGAAAGCTTTTCCCGGTCCAATCCCGATCACAAATCGCCGCTGATTGAATCGACCGGCTCAGGCAATGGCATCCAATTGTTCTGTTCAGGGATTGGTGCTGATACGCCCGATATGGTCAACGCATCGCGCCGCATGAAAGTCAGCGAGTTTGACAAATGCGCGGCTGCTGGCGTCAAAGATATCATCGAATTGCAAGTTGGCCTTGATGGGATTGCCTTTGCATCGTCGAAAAATGGCATCCAGCTCAACCTATCGCCGAAGATCGTTTATGAAGCGCTTGCCGCGCGGCCTTATGGCAAGGAGCAAACGGCAAAGACATGGGCGGATCTGGATCCGTCCCTGCCTTCGGACCCCATCCTTGTGTATGGCCCGCCCAGCACATCGGGCACACGTGACGCGTTGAAAGAGCTTGTTTTGGAAGCCGGGTGTGACATCAATCCCGATATGAAAGCGCTCAAGAAACAGGATAAAGACGCGCATCAGCAAATCTGTACCGAAGTTCGTGCAGATGGCGCTTACGTAGATCAGGGCGAGCAGGACAATCTCATCGTCCAGAAAATTGAAAGCAATCCCCGCTCTGTCGGCGTCTTCGGCTTTTCGTATCTTGATGAGAATGCGGACAAGGTGACAGGTCTGCCGATGAACGGTGTTGACCCAACCTATGAGAATATAGCGAACTTTGCATATCCCGGCGCGCGCCCTCTGTATGTCTATGTAAAGAAAGCGCACACACGGGCCATTCCTGGGCTGGATCTTTATCTCGCAGAATGGGTCAAGAACTGGAAGGATGATGGGCCGCTCGCTGAGATCGGCCTTGTCGCATCTCCGCCAGAGGAAATGGCTCTCAATGAGCGACGCGTGAACGAATTGCTGACGCTGTCCCGCGCAGAATTGGCGGGCGAGGATGCGTCTGCGGTGGCTAAGGCTGAATAGACAAACCTATTTGAAGTCTTCTCCCACTGCAGCCATTTGTGCCTTTAATCCGATCTGGCAGATGTTCTGTATCTCGATACCGGGGTGGGCGTTCACTTCGATAATCAATGGCCCGTCATTCTTATCGAGCACAATGTCTGAGCCGCTATAACCAAGGCCAATTGCTGGGCCGCATTTGCTGGCGAGTTCCAGCACGCGGTCCCAACCGGGCACCTGATACCCGATCAGTTTGGTGCCCGTATCGGGGTGATGTGTGATCGATTCGCCAAGCACCAATGCGCGCGTAATCTGCCCGGTTTCCAGCGAAACGCCCGCACCGATTGCGCGTTGGTGAAGGTTGGCTTTTCCATCGGATTCGTTGGTCGGCAGCCTCAACATGGCCATCAACGGCTCATCATGCAGGCAGATAACGCGCAAATCAGGAAGGCCCTCTGGCACAAGATCGGCCAGCGTTGGGTCAGCGATAATCAGCGGCTCGATCAAAGCTGCATCCTCACTGGCCGTATCGCCAGAAAAACCGCCATCAACCACCTTTTGAATATGGTGCATCACATCGGTTTCAGTAAGCGGTGTGCCGGACCCTTTATACCAGACATCGCCTTCGCGCCTGACAGCGAGCAGGATTCCATCGCCCTGAGACCCGCGCGCAGGCTTGATCGCCCATGAATCGGGCATGTCGCGGGTTGGTTTGAAAGCATTCAGTTTCTGGTGATCGTCAATCACCGCAACCGTGCCAGTGCACGCAATTCCTGCCGCTTCTAGTGCGACTTTCGCTGCCACTTTGTCACGCGCCCGCTCAATGGCGCTGCGCGGATTGTATTTCGCGATCAACGCGTTGCGCATATTGATGCCGAGGATTTCCTCGATCGGATTGGTGGGCGAGGGACGCAGCGCGCTGAGCCTGTCATTCGCGTTGCGTTTCTTGGGGAACCATTGGAACATATCAGACGTCTTCCTGCGTCCGGATAATCCACGCATTGTATACCGGAGGCTTGGCTTTTGCGCGCTTTCCAGATGCACCTAAGCGAGGCTCAAACTGGGCCTCGCTATTGGGTTGTATTTCGTTGTTGTCGGATTGGCCTGCAAGCGCTTTGTGTCGCTCGGGCTCGATAGGTTGCGGTACTCGCCTTCGCCTGCCGGGTTCTAGATCTTCCGGTGAATCGATAACCCACATGCCCTCGATTGGTGATGCCCGTTCGCGCGCTTCTTCTTGAGTTGGGAATTCGAAATGCATCTCGAACTGATCAGGGTTTGCAGCATTGCGTGCCAATCGTCGCCGTTCGAGCCAGATCGGCATGAAGCGATGAATTTCTGTGATCCGCAATCCGCGATACCGGCCCAAAATTGCAATTGCGATGCCCGTCAAGGCAGGCATCAAAAGCGGTGACCATTCAATCAGGGCAAGCGCAAAGCTGGACACCATCACGAACTGGATGACGACCGAAATCATGAAGGTGCTGAACGCTTGCTTTGCAGCTTCGCCCGGCCCGTCTTTTTCCCACTGGCGCCACCAACGCTCTACCACCAGAGCGCACACAATCACCGGGAACGCATCAACCTGAAGATTGGTATCAAGGATGATCTGAAGCGCGACGAGAACCAGCACAATCAAAGAGATCAAAACGCCCAGAAAGCCGACCCGCGTCATACGCAGTTTGAGCAGAGCCGGGGTCACAATCATTCCAGCAAGCACCGATGAGCCCAGCACAATCGGACCCATAACTGGCCCGATCTGCAAGAATGCCAGCGCGATCAGCATAGGCGTGAACAGGCCAAATGCCTTCAATCCGATAAAGCTGCGCGCAAGCACCACCAAGAACGCGCCAAGTGGCAGTACCATCAAAAGGTTGGATGGCTTTAGTCCCCAAATCGCTTGGCTGGTCGCTTGGTCGCCAAAGGAGGATGGCATTGCAACAAAGCTATCAGTGTTGAACAGTCCCATGACCACCAACACGAGCAGCACAAGACCCACCGCACCCCCGATGTAGATGGGGCGGCGAACCTGCGGCGTGGCTTTTGACCACGCAAGTCTGATGCGGGCGCGGAGCCTAGAAGACATACCCCACCGAAAGTGTCAGGCGATATCCTTCACGCTCACGTGAATTGAGATTGCTGCTTGAGAAAATGTACTTCGCTTCGGCCTCAATCCGCCAAGGGCCGGGCCAATAATGCGCCTCGATTTCAGGCGCGACCAGTGTGTCTGAGCGGTCCTCACCATCGCTGCCAACGCGATTGTCAAAGCGCGTTTTGAGCAATTCGATCGCAGGGCGCACTCGCAAATCGGGCGTGATCGGCTGTGTGTAGGATACCTTGGCGGACTCGCGTTCATAGCCGCGGCGCGGGTCATCGGAATTGATCTCTTCGGCACGCAGATCGAAAGTCAGATAGTTGTAGCGACCAAATCGTCGACGGTATTGCGCATCCACGCGAGGGCCCGAACCATTGGTCTGCGGGCCTGTTCCATTATCGTATTCGCGTTCGCGCCAGCTTGTGCGCACCAGCACGCGGTGCTTACGGTCTTTTTCGTACCGCACCCGAACAGAGCCCTGAATTTCGTCAGTGTCGGCAGATTCTGCCGTGACCAAATCATCATAATAACGGGCGCGCGCCTGAATTTGCCAATTGTCATCAAGCTCTTGCTCGACCAAGACGGTTAACCGGTCACGGTTGGTGTCCCGCCGATCTTCATCAAGCCTGATGACTTCGATGCGGTCGGCCTCGACACGGAACCGGGTGTTGTCATCCTCAAGGTCAAGGCTGGCCTGTGCACGGACGGTGAAGGCATCGCCGTTGACGATGAATTGTTCATCACGCGTTGCGGTTTCAGCGCTGACTGCTCCCAGTTCGAACCGGATTTCAGGGTCCAGCTTCCAGCCAGTATCCTGTGCATAGGTCGGATTGAGAGCGGTTAAGGCTGCCAGAGACGCAACCAGCCGTGCGAGCGCGCGCCATGCGCGCGTGTATATGTTCCCCGTGTTCATACCGGGGGAATACCTAGAGGGCGTTTAGAAAACGCTAACTCTAACCGTTAGTTACAAACTTGAGTTACGGCACATGCCGTGCCGAGGCTGGCATGGATTTTCGATTTTACATTTACGAAATGAAGCATTTTTTAAAGGAACCAAACCGGTTATTTATAGGACAATATATTTCCTATTCGGGAAATATTGTCGCGGCTATTTCCGCTCTGAACGGCTCTTACGCAGGTGTTTGATGAACAAAACCCATTGGCCAAATAGAGGGGCAGATCAGCCATACTAAATCGGCCTGATCAGATCAGCCTGATCAAATCGGCCAGATCAAATAGGATTGCCATCCTGATCGCGGAAAATCTCTCGGCGACCCACATGGTTGGCAGGGCCTACCAGACCTTCTGATTCCATCCGCTCAATCCATTTGGCCGCCGTGTTGTAGCCAACGCCCATCTGCCGCTGGAGCCATGATCCAGACGCCTTCTGGTTCTCAATCACGATTTGGCAGGCCTGGCGATACTTGCGCTCTTCGGGATTGTCGGATGCGGTCATGTCATCCTCAAATGTCAGCCCGCCGCCATCTTCGGGCTCTTCGGTGACGGCATCGACATATTCAGGCGATCCTTGCGCACGCCAGAAATCGGCGACCGCTTCAACCTCTTCATCCGAGACGAATGGGCAATGCACCCGCACTGTCGCACCAGTGTTGGGCTTATAGAGCATATCGCCTTTGCCCAGCAGCTGCTCAGCCCCTTGCTCACCCAGAATGGTGCGGCTGTCGATGCGGCTGGTGACTTTAAAGCTGATCCGTGTTGGCAGGTTTGCTTTGATAACGCCGGTGATGACATCCACCGACGGGCGCTGCGTCGCCATGATGAGGTGAATGCCTGCCGCGCGCGATTTTTGCGAGAGGCGTTGGATCAAAACTTCGATCTCCTTGCCAACGGTGACCATCAAATCGGCAAGCTCATCAACGATCAGAACGATTTGCGGTAGCGGCTCATAATCGAGCTGTTCTTCTTCGAAGAGCTGCTCGCCCGTATCGGGATCAAAGCCCGTTTGAACGCGCCTGCCCAGCGGTTTGCCCTTGGCAATCGACGCGCGCACTTTCTCATTGAATGAGTTGATATTGCGCGAATTGACCGACGACATCATCCGGTAGCGCTTCTCCATCTCTTCAACCGCCCATTTGAGCGCACGGACCGATTTGTGCGGCTCTGTCACCACAGGGGACAAAAGGTGAGGGATGTTGTCGTAACTGGCGAGTTCCAGCACTTTCGGATCGATCAGGATCATCCGGCATTCGGCAGGCGTGAAATGATAAAGCAGGCTGAGGATGATGCAGTTGAGGCCCACCGACTTACCCGAACCGGTGGTCCCTGCGACCAGCAAGTGAGGCATAGCGGCAAGGTCTGCAATGATCGGCTCACCAGCAATATCCTTGCCCAAAATGATCGGTAGGTTGCCTTTCGCCTCAGCAAAGGCAGCGCAAGCGGCAAGCTCTTTTAGCATCACCATTTGCCGGTCTTTATTCGGAAGCTCGATGCCCATCACGGTTTTACCCGGAATGGGGGAGACGCGTGCGGAGATCGCGCTCATATTGCGGGCGATGTCTTCAGCAAGCCCGACGACGCGGCTTGCTTTGATGCCCGGTGCTGGCTCCAGCTCGTACATGGTGACCACAGGGCCCGTGCGCACCGCTGTGATTTCCCCTTTGACGTTGAAATCATCGAGAACGTTTTCAAGCAGCCGCGCATTGCGCTCCAGCGCGAGCTTATCGAGTTTGGGCACCGTCTCGCCCGATGGATCCTCAAGCAAATCAAGATTGGGCAAATCAAACGTCGCAAACATATCGCGCTGATTTGCCTTGGCAGGGGCCGCCTTTTTGGGTGGTGCCGTCGGATCGCTGATTTCAGGAGCTCGCCGGGCAGGTGTCGGTTCTGCGACCGGGGATTTGTTGGCTGCCGGTTCCGGCGCCACAGGCTCTTCAATCAGCGTTTCAGGATCAGCAGTGATGCGAGGTTTGGGCCGCAAGGCAGGTGCCCGCTCCAACACTTTGCTGCTAAATGTGCTGTCAGCGATAAATTGCGGCACGGTAAGCAATGCCCGCCAGTCGATTGCGAAAATACGGGTAATCAGACCAGCGCCAATCGCGAGGAATAGTATTGAAAACAGGAGGATCACCCAGCCCGATGCAGTCTCGCCAAACAGGCTTGCAATGCCTTCAACCGCGCTTGCGCCCAGCAGGCCGCTGATCCCGCCAACCTGTGCAGGCAGGCTTCCACCCGGCCCTGCAAAAGCGAGCGTAAGCACTGTTGCGATCAAGACCATCGCAACCAACAGCAAACCCGTTGGCAGCCACCAGCGCGTTGTCTCTGGTTCCTCACCATTTTCGACATCACGCCAAAGCTTCATTGCGGATACGTAAAGCAGTGGCACCAAGAGCCAAGCAGGATAGCCAAACCCGAAATAAGTCCAATCCGCAGCCCAGGCACCCCAGGAACCCAACCAATTGCCCTCTGTACCGCTTGCCGCCGCAGTGAAAACGCTCGGGTCGGTTTGTGTGTATGTGGCAAGAGAAACAGTCAGAAAGACAGAGCCGATCAAAAGAACGGCGGCCCCTGTTATTTGCGCTGCGCGTCGGAACGAGCGGCGCAATCCTGCGCGCCATTCGGCGGTCGATTTTCGAGAGTGCACTGCGCGGCTTGCCATGGTAAACGTCCTTAGGGGAAGGGTGCGGAACACACCATGAATCTTCCTTGTTACCGGGTCAAGAGTCGCCAGCGACGTTCGCGGAAGTATCGGGGCTATTGATCGTTTCGTCGAGGCGACGTGAAAGGGTTAGCTCAGGCCATCAATCGCAGCCCATCTGTTCCACCGCAATGCCAAAGATTTCGCTTCATCCATACCCCCGAGGGCGATTACTGGCATCTGGGCATGCCTTGCCAAAAGCCGGAACCGGACAGGGCCCAGAACGGGAGTGCCGGGATGCGATGCGGTGGTGAAAACTGGTGATACTAACGCTGCATCTGAACCAGTCCGGTTCGCAAGTGCCAGCTCTCGCATAGAGTGCACCGTTGCAAAATGGATCGTATCGCGTCGCCGCGGCCAGTGCGAAAGGGGCGGTCCATACGTTCCATCCGCGCCCCATTCGCGCGCGGTCAGAGCGCTGTCAGCCAGGATGATTGTGTGCTCGCACGCCTTGGCCACTTTCAAGAGTGCCTGAAAGCGCTTGAAGCGCGCAGGATCATCAAGGTGATAGTGGCGATAGATAAAGCCACTGCCACGCGGCATTCGCTTCAGAGCCTGCTCCAAGACGGCATCATTGCGCGCATCGGAAATCAGCCAGATTTTCGGGAGGGACTGGTAACGAGGCATCGCTGCTCTATAGCGATTGGCCATGGAAAGTGCAGCCACAAGACTAGCCGCCGTTGAACAGAACATTGCGCGCATGTGCAAGCCCGCGCGGCGCGAGCCCGAAGATGTGACATTGATCGCGGTGAGCAAAACGCATGCCCCGGAAAAGATCACTCCCGTGCTTGAAATCGGGCACCGCGCATTTGGTGAAAACCGCGTGCAGGAAGCGCAGGGCAAATGGCCTGAACTGCTCGAGCGCTTCCCGGAAACCGAGCTGCACCTGATCGGCCAGTTGCAATCGAACAAAGCCGAAGAAGCGGTGGAGTTGTTTGACGTCATCCACTCGCTTGATCGGCCGAGCCTTTTAAAGGCGCTTGCCAAAGCGATGGATAAAGCGGGCAAGCGTGTTCCGTGTTTCGTTCAGGTCAATATTGGTGATGAAGATCAGAAAGGCGGTTGCCCGATTAAGGAGCTACCAAGCTTTCTTGCCAAAGTGCGCGATGCTGATGTGCAAGTTGCAGGTCTGATGTGCTTGCCGCCAGCGGGAATAGAGCCCGCGCCTTTCTTCGCGCTTCTTCACAGGCTGTCCCAGGACAACGGCATTGACGGCTTATCGATGGGGATGAGTGGAGATTATGAAACCGCCGTTCAACTGGGTGCGACCCATGTGCGGGTTGGCACGGCCTTGTTCGGGGCGCGCGGGTGAGTGAACGGTTTGCCCGCTTTAAAGAGGATTGGCTGCCCACACTGCGGACAGACGCGAGTGTTGCTTTCGAATATGGGCAATTGGGCGTCGCCAAAGGCAACCATTGCGATGTGGCCGATGGCTTTGTCAAAATGCTCGGGCTCAAACCTATCGGCTTTAACTGGGAATTGTTGGATGCGACGGGCGATTTTGGCTCGGCTCGCTCCGCGATAGGGGAACTGACCCAAGCGCTTTGTCACGACATCGCCAATCCCTCTGCGCCATGGCTGACACAAGAAGCAGCGCAATTGTGTGCGAGCCAGTTCTTACAGCTGTTCGATGCCGGATCGCTGACTGTGGTTGCGAACAGGTATGATGGTTTATGGAACCCGATCAGTGGCGCTGCGATAGAATGGGGTTTTGTCAGCTTTGACCAAAATAATATCGCACTGTTTTTGCTGACTGATCGGTAAACAGCTTCCCAAAGAAAAGGGCGCCCTGTTTCCAGAGCACCCCCTAATTTTTAGAATTATCGGATCTTAGAATTCGCTCGTCAGTCCGACAGTGAACAGAGCGCCGCGCGGATCGTGCACTCGGCTGTCAAACCCGCCATTGGTGGCCACACGCGGCGCCGTCACGTTAAACACGTTGCGTGCACCCACGGTCAGTTGGATCAGTTTATCACGGTCAAACAATTCGTTGATCGCAAGGCTGTATTGAACATCGACACGGAAATCGCTGTCGATGTCCGCACCGCCATTCTGATCGTCCAGATAGCTGTCGATGTAGCGGCCAAAAACGTTGAAGGCGTGCGCGCCAGCCTCGACTTGCAAGCCTGCATTAAAGCGCAATTCCGGAGTTGGTGAGCCGAAATTGGTGAAGTTGCGATTGCCTGCACCATCAATGACCGGACCATCAACAGCGGTCTGGAGATCGTATTCGAGGACATAATTGCCTTCAAAGCTTGGGGTGATGGTCGCAAAGCTTGTGTCGATTGCATAGCGTACCGAGAAATCAATCCCGGATGTCGCTACACTTGCTGCGTTCACATAGCTGTTATTGACCTGGATGATCGTTCCAGCAGGGCTGCGGACAATGTCAGGGCCATTGGGATCAGCGTCAACGATTGCCTGCGGCGCGGTTTGCACAATCGCATCTTCAAATTCGAAGTTGTAATAATCCGCGCTGATTTCAAAGCCGCCAAATGGGTTGATCGTGAAACCCAGATTGTATGCAGTTGAGTCTTCCGGAACGAGGTTGGGGTTGCCCACGGCCCGAACCGCGACAAAGGCATTTGCGCCGCCATTGTTGGGGTCCGAGACTTGCTGAAGCGTTGTTGATTGGCCTTCCAGCTGGAAAGTTGATGGTGCGCGGAAAGAGGTTGCGAATGAACCTCTCAAAGACAGCCAGTCCGTTGGACGCAGCAACAAAGCCACTTTAGGATCAAGCGTGCTGCCGCCCTGACTGCCATAATCCTCATAGCGCAGTGCCAATTGGATATCAGCGAAATCGGCTGCAGGGATGTTCAATTCACCGAACACGGCATAGACGTCCTGACCACCGGAAAACGCTTGCTCACCGATTAGGAACGCAAATCCATCATTGGCGGTGATGCCATCAAATGTCGCAGAGATACGTTGATCTCGATATTGCGCGCCGATGGCGATGCCGACAGGTCCAGCAGGCAGTTCAAACAGCTCACCAGAGACAAAACCTTCGGCAACGAACAATTCCGCTTCGCGATTGGCGACTGAAAACTCGGTGATGTAGTCGAGCAGTGCCGCATTCGCGTTTACGCCGCCAGCCAAAGCTGAGGCGAATGGATTGAAGAATGTGCCATCAGCTGGGATGGCGGCTCCATTCGCTGTCAGGAATGTGTTGTCTGCGGTGCAATCAAGGCCTGTTGCAGCATTAAAGGCGGGAACCGCATTGAAGCCCCGCAGTGCGCAAGCAAAGCGATCACGGACAGTGTCTTCCGTGCGAGAGGTAAAGTCATTGTCTGCATAAGTCAGGCTGACATTCCAAAGGCCATTTTGCAGCAGACCATCAAAATCGCCTTCCAATGTGCTTGAAACCCGCAATGTTTCTGAATCGAACGATGCTGGGGAAACTTCGCCACCTGTCCCGCTTGCACGTCCAAAGAAGACGACGTCTGCGCCAAAAATGTTGTTGGGGTTGAAAGTTGGAACCACCGCTTGGCCCAATTGCAGAAACGGGAAGGTTGGTGAATTGCCACGCACTGCGCTGTTATCGGCATAGCCGACCTCAGCACTGAAACGGACCGAATCAGACAAATCAGCTTTGGCTGATACAAATGCTGTGATGCGCTCTTCTTCGGGAACAAGGTTAAAAAATTCGCCGAAATCGAAGCGGCAAAGGCCAACATCGGGAACGCCAGCGGGCGTCGCGGAAATCACGTCAGCAATCCCGCCTGCTTGTGCACATCCAGGATCAAGCACAGGTGCGCTCGCAGGGAAGCCTGGGACGCCGAAGAACGAACCCGGATTACCAAGGGCAGATGTATCATCACCAAAAAATGTTGGCGTTCCGTCTGCTGCAAATGTGGGGCCTTGAGACAGGCGTCGTTCGGCTGTTGTCAGGGCTGAACGGTCTACATAACTGACGGCACCAACGATGTTGAAATCACCGAATTCAAATCCAGCAAGCGCTTGCAAGTTGTATTCTGAGTAGTCGCCTGTGCCCAAGTGTTCGGTGTATTCGCCAGAAACCAGCAGGCCCGTGTAATTGTCGCGAGTGATAAAGTTCACAACGCCAGCAACCGCATCAGAACCGTAAAGTGAGGATGCACCGTCTTTGAGGATCTCAACACGCTCAACCGCAATCAGTGGTACAAGCGAGCTGGTGTCAACAAAGTTGATGCCATCATTGGTTGGTGCGGCTGACAAGGTTTGACGTTTGCCATTCAGCAGGATGAGCGTTGACGCCACGCCCAAACCGCGAAGGTTGATGTTAGACGTGCCGGTTGTGCCGCCTTGGGTAAAGGCATCGGGGTTGTTTTGCGCGCCGCTGTTAATGGTGAGTGATTGAGTGATCTCACCAATGTTTTGAGCGCCAATATCTGAAATAGCCTCATTCCCGATCGTCGCGAGAGGCGATGCAAGATCGCCTTGCGATTGGCGCCTGATGCGCGAACCCGTAACCAAAATAGCGTTGCCGCCATCATCGTTGCTAGCCTCGGCATTGCCGCTCACACTGGTGTCTTGGGCAATGGCGGGCGTGGACATAATCAGCGCGATCGATGCGCAGGACAAACTGAACGCAGATTTTGCGTAAGCCATCAGGAAATTCCTCTTCAATTTAGGCAAGCGTCGCCATTTGGGCGATCACTTTAGGGGTTAAATTCGTTGCCGCCTTAACGTTACAAGAATTGATAAAAGCTAAGCCTGTTTGTCAGCGGTCGCTAGTAAATTGGGCGGGGCATGATTGAAAGCACCAGATAAGTTGCACAATTGCAACTTATTTAAAGCACCAGAATATTCGCTTTTTTGGCGCCTTTGGCTGCCTATCATGCTTCTTCGAGCTGCTTCTGGAGCTTATCGCTTGCAGCGCTGATGAGCGCCTCTTCGATCTCTGCTTGCCGGGCCGGAGACGTAACTTTGGCACCTGTTAGATCCGTCACATAAAATGTGTCTGCTGCAGTTTCCCCGTAAGCCGTCACGTGAGCCGATTGGACAATCAGATTGCACTTGAAAAGCGCGTGAGCAAGACGGTTTAGCAAGGCAACGCGGTCGCGGGCTGTGACTTCAATCACCGTGAAGTGATTGCTCGCCATATTGTCAAAATTAACGGTCGTCTCAACATCAAAGGCCTTGGCGCGAGAATGGCTAAGTGGCTTTGCCGCAAGCTTTGGCACCAGTTCCACTTTGGCTAGCAAAGCATCACCGATCGCTTTTTTGAGCCGCGCCAATTGGCTCGGTTCTTCAAAGGGGCGTCCTTGCGGATCCTGCACCAGGAAATTGTCAAACGCATATCCATTCTGCGCAGTATGGATGCGCGCATCAAGAATGTTCGCGCCGGCAAGGTGAATGCCGCCTGCAATCCGGAAAAACAGGCCCGGATGGTCTGGGACGATCACACTGACTAGCGTGGCGCCGCGCTCTTCATCCACCTCGCAATGGACGGACAGGTTGCCTTCTTCGTCCTGTGCCGCCTCATATTGCACAAGATTTAGCACAATGATGTCTTCGGGCTCGGCAATCCAATACGCATCGCCAAGCAGTTCGCCGACTTCTTCGACAAGAGCCGATTGCGCGCCTAAGATTTGCGCTACTTTTTGTTTTTTAGCAGCCACCAATTCGGACCGACCGTGACGCATGTGACCCAGCCGCATGCGTTCCTGGGATGCATCATACAGCTCGCCCAGCAATTGGCCTTTCCAACTGTTCCACGTTCCCGGCCCAACCGCGCGGATATCGACCGCTGTCAGGATCGCCAGATTGCGAAGCCTATCGACCGTCTTAACCTCAGCGACAAAATCTTCGACCGTTTTGGGATCGGTTAAATCGCGCTTTTGCGCGGTTGAACTCATCAAAAGATGTTGGAGCACCAGCCAAGCGACAAGATCGGTTTCTTTCTCGTTGAGGCCAAAGCGCGGGCATAGTTTGTGCGCTACTTCAGCTCCCAAAACAGAGTGGTCGCCGCCGCGTCCCTTTGCGATGTCATGCAGCAGCACCGCAACATACAAAGCCCTTCGCGAGGCGACTTTGTGGATTTGCTGTGTCGCGCGCGGGTGATCGTCTTTCAGCAATCCGCGTTCTATTTGCGAAAGCAGACCAATCGCGCGGATCGTGTGTTCATCGACGGTGTAATGGTGATACATGTCGAACTGCATCTGCGCATTCACACGGCCAAAGTCGGGTACAAAGCGGCCAAAAACGCCCGCCTCATTCATCCAGCGCAGCGCAGTTTCTGGATCGTTTCGGCCACTTAGCAGATCGAGAAACAACGCATTGGCGCGTTTATCTTTGCGCACGGCTGCGGTGATCAGTTTTGTATCCCTGTCAGCTTGACGCATGGTGTCGGGATGCACTTCCAAGCCTTCGGCTTCTGCGAGCTGAAAGACCTCGATCAGGCGAACAGGGTCATCTACAAACCATTTGTCACCCGGCGCACGGATGCGGCCACTTTCTATGATGAAACCCCGCCGCTTGCGCGGTTTTGCGCTCCACCCAGCGAAAAAGCCGCTGCGCGCTTTGGATTTGGAAAGGCGTGCTTCGAGATGAGACAGGAAGACGCCTGTCAAACTGCCCACGCGTTTCGCCTGCATAAAATAGTATTGCATGAAGCGTTCGACCGCGCTTTTGCCGGGGCGATCAGCGAAATTCATGCGGGCAGCAACTTCGCGTTGCAAATCAAATGTTAGCCGATCTTCGGCGCGCCCCGTGATAATGTGCATATGGCAGCGCACGGCGAGCAAGAATCCTTCGGCCCTTCGAAAATTGCGATATTCCTGCGGGGTGAACAAGCCAATATCGGCAAGCTCTGCTGCGTTGGCAACGCGGTGCATAAACTTGCCGATCCAGTACAGTGTCTGGAGATCGCGCAGGCCGCCTTTGCCCTCTTTAACATTGGGTTCCACCACATACCGGCTGTCGCCCATGCGCGTATGGCGGGCGTCGCGTTCTGCCAGTTTCTGGTCCAGAAATTGCCGTTCATTGCCGCGCGCTATCCCTGACCAAAACCGTTGTCGCACTTCATCATAAATCGCTTGATCGCCCCAGATAAGGCGCGATTCCAGCAATGCCGTGCGGATCGTCAGATCCTCTTTGGCCATCTTTATGGTGTCGGAAACTGTGCGGCTGGAATGACCCACTTTAAGACCAAGATCCCACAAGAGATACAGCATCGCCTCGATAACTTGTTCGCACCACGGCGCGCGCCGCATGGGCGTAATGAATGCGATATCGACATCCGATTGAGGCGCCATTTCGGCCCGTCCATATCCCCCAACCGCAAGGATCGCGAGCCGTTCTGCAGCGGTCCGATTGCCAACTGGGAAAAGGTAGGCGGTGACGTAATCGTGGATCAGCCGGATCAACTGATCGGTTAAAAAGGCGTGCCCCAATGTGCATTCATGGCCGGCCGATGGTTTGGCCATCAATCGGTTTGCTAGCTCGCCGCGTCCATCATCCAATGCGCCGCGCAAAAGCGCCAGAACATCTGGCCGCGCGCCATCTTTCGCATTTTCAGCAAGCTGCGCGATCTGATCCGACAAAGCGCGCCGGTCAATGATCTCCCGCTGACGAGGGACGCGTCTTTCAGGCACTGCAATTGGCCAATGCCATCAGGCCGACGCAAGCTGTTGAGTGTACGCCTCTCGCAGGCTTTTCTTGTCGATCTTTTGCGTACCCAGGCGCGGCAGAGCGTCATTTACGACCCAGATGTGTTCTTCCAAGGGTACTTTGAAAGGCGCGATCCGCGACAGCAAAAACTCGCGCAATTGCGCCTGTGTCATGGCATTGCGGCCTTCTTTCACGCGGAAGACAGCGGCTGGCACTTCTCCCATCCGATCATCGGGAAGCCCGAAAACAGAGCATTCTGCAATATCTGCATGCGCGTAAACGGCATCTTCAACCTCGATGCAGGAGATATTCTCGCCGCCTCGGATGACGATGTCTTTCTTGCGGTCGACGATGAAGAGATATTCGTCTTCATCAAGGTAACCCAGATCACCAGAGCGGAAGAAACCATCTGACGTAAACGCCTTTGTGGTTGCCTCTTCATTGTTCCAATATCCGCGGAAATTGGCGACGGTTCGGATGCAAACCTCACCCACATCACCTTGGGCAAGATGATTGCCATCATCATCAAGGATGGCCACTTCAACCAGAGGTTTAGAGGCGCGCCCGGTCGATCCCGGTTTGGCGAGGTAGTTTTCGTTGAAATTGCCGCAGCCCACTGCGTTTGTTTCGGTCAGACCATATCCCAAAAGCGGGAAGCCGCCCGGAAACGCTTCCTTGATCTTTGTCACATGTTCCAAGGGGCGCGGGGCGCCGCCTGCTGCGAAGCTTTTGCAGGCAGAAAGATCGTAATTTTCGCGGTTGGGATGTGTCGCGATCTCGTAACTCATCAGCGGAACACCAACGAAGTATGTGACCTTTTCTTCATCCATCAGACGCAAAGCTTCTTCCGCATTCCATTTGGGCATCAGCACCAGCTTGCGCGCGATTGCATAGGATTGCAGAAACAGCGGCACTTCGCCGGTTACATGGAACAGTGGCACAGCAACCAAAGCGCAAGGCTGAGCGCTTAAATCTTCGCCCTGACTTTCGAGCAGCAATTTGGCCATCGCGCTTTGCGCAACATAGTTCATAGTGCCCGCAACAACACCGCGATGATCAGACCATGCGCCTTTGGACTGGCCTGTCGAACCCGACGTGTAGAGAATGCTCGCCAGATCATCAGGGCCCAATTGTCCCAGCATCGCCATGGCCACCGAAGGGCTGTCGCCGCCCGGCACCGCCCAGACATTGGCAAGACCTTCAGACGGGGCAGAGTGATCGATCATGACCAGGCTGGAGGAATGATCTTGCCCTTCAAGGCGTTTGGCGCGGCCTGCATCAGCCAGCACCACTTTGCATTCTGCAAGGCGGATACCATAGGCAAGCTCTTCCCCTGACCAAAAGCCATTAAGCAAGGTGGCACAGCCGCCGGCCATCACAATGCCCATATAGGCGATCATCCAGTTCGCTGAATTGCGCGCAGCAATGCCAACCCGGTCGCCTTTTTGAATGCCGTGGTTTGTGGCGAGCCCTTGTGCGACGCAGGCTGCAGCCTGATAGGCTTCGCCAAAGGTCAGCCGGATATCGCCATCAACCAGAAACGGCACATCCTTGTGCTCATTACAGAAGTGGGCGAAATAATGCGCCATTGTTGGCGGAGCCATTGCGAAGGTCGGAATGGTTACACCGTCCCGTTCGAAAGGAACGGTTGTGAACGGTTGGCCTTCTTTGGTCAGCCCTGAAATGATGTTTTCAAGTGCATTATCCAGCTGGGTTGGCATGCTTGTCTCTCTCCTTCTAAGGGCGCTTTGTCCCTGATCCCAAATCTCTTTGTCGCATTCGCAGGGGCAAGCGACCGGCCCGGTTTTGGCTTAAGCAGTCCGCCAACCACACCTTGTTTCCCGGCGAGGCTAAGAGGGCCTTTCCCCATGCTTCACGCTGTGCCAATAGCTTATGCGAATATCACGCGATATAAGTGGTGATGAGACGCTATTAAGAGGTTATATCAGTGCTGTCACTACTTGCTGCGAGCGCCGAAGGTGCAGGCCCTCTTATGTGGTCTGATTACAGCCTGGGGCCTGCTTTGTTGGAAATCGGCTGGTTTCAACTCAGGTATTACTCGCTTGCCTATCTGATCGGTGTCGTCTTTTCGTATTGGCATGTGTCCAAAATGATCAAAGCGCCCGGTGCACCCATGGCGCAGCGGCATGTCGATGATCTCTTCTTCTACTGCACTTTGGGCGTGATAATTGGGGGGCGCTTAGGCTATGCCGCGTTCTACACGGGCGGCGCGTCTGACACTCCGTCAGTGTTCTTCGACTTTTCTGGCGAGAGCTTTCTCAAATGGAAACTGCTCGAAGTCTGGGAAGGCGGGATGTCGTTTCATGGGGGACTATTGGGCGTCATCGCGGCCGCTGCATTTGTGTGCTGGCGCGGTAAGCTCAGCTATCTGCGTGTGGGCGATTACATTGCGGTAACGGTGCCGATGGGGATGTTGCTGGGTAGGCTTGCCAATTTCAACAAAGGCGAATTGTGGGGCCGCGTGACGGACGTATCATGGGGCATGATTTTCCCGGGAGGAGGCGATGTTGCGCGCCATCCAAGCCAATTGTACCAAGCCGGCCTTGAAGGGCTGGCCCTGCTAATCATCCTTACGTTTATGTTTTGGAAAACACGTGCGCGCTATCGTCCTGGATTACTGATGGGCGTGTTCATTTTTGGAATGGGCTTAGCACGCTTTTTTAATGAGTTTTTCCGTCAGCCGGATCAGCAATTAGAGGATCTGGTCGTTCAAACCGGTTTATCGATGGGACAATGGCTAACAATACCGCTGATCGTGATTGGATTGATTGTAACGTTCTCCGCGCTGAAGAAGCAGCCGGTGGGAACCGGAGCAGCGAACGCGACCCAAACGGCGTAAAAAGCGCTTTTGCCGATGAAGCGGATGCGGCGCGGGCATGGTTGCCTGCCCCCATCACTCTGATTGAGCCTGACGGCAGCGCTACCGAAGTTCCGCAAGAACCTGGCTTAGCAGAGCAAGCAGCGGCGTTGGCTGCCGCGGAAGAAATGGCTCGCGTGAAAGCGGAAGCCGAAGCCAAACGGCTCGCCGAAGAGGAGGCCGCACGCCAAGCCGAAGAAAAAGAGCGTGTAGAGGTGGAAGAACAGGCTCGGTTGGCAGCGGAAGCAGAAGAGAAGAAGCGCAAAGCTGCGGAGGAAAAGGCCAAAAAAGAAGCCGAGGCCAAGGCGCAAAAAGAAGCGGAAGCGAAGGCCGAAGCAGAAGCTGCCGCAAAGGCAAAACGCGAAGCTGAAGAGCGCGCTCAAAAAGAGGCTGAGGAAAAAGCCCGGCTGAAGGCAGAAGCCGAAGAAAAGGCGCGCAAGGAAGCCGAGGCGAAAGCCAAGAAGGAAGCCGAAGAACAGGCAAAACGCGAAGCCGCTGCCAAAGCTAAGAAAGAGGCCGAAGAAAAAGCCAAACGCGAAGCTGAGGAAAAAGCGAAACGCGCGGCGGAGGCGAAAGCCAAAAAAGAAGCAGAAGCGAAAGCCAAGCGCGAGGCCGAAGAACGCGCGCGCAAAGAGGCCGAAGAGCAAGCTCGGCTAAAAGCGGAAGCAGAAGAGAAGGCCCGCAAGGAAGCTGAGGCCAGGCGGGAGGCGGAGGCGAAAGCCAAGCGCGAGGCAGAGGAGAAGGCTAAAAAAGAGGCCGAAGCCAAAGCGAAGAAGGCCGCTGAAGAAAAGGCTAAGAAAGAAGCGGAAGCCGCCGCCCTCGCTGCTGCAAAAGCTGAAGAAGAGCGCAAAGCAAAGCAAGCCGCAGAGGCTGCCGCCAAGGCCGAAGCGGACAAACTCGCTGCGCAAAAGGCGGCAGAAGCTGCTGCTGTTCAAGACAAAGCAGTGGCGGTCGAAAAGGCACAGAATCTGGGCGAGACCTTTCGCCGCCTGATCCGCGAAACCGGTCCGATCAGCCTTGCTCACTATATGGCCGAAAGCAATGCGCGCTATTATGCGAGCCGCGATCCGCTGGGCGAGGAAGGGGATTTCATCACTGCCCCTGAAGTAAGCCAAATGTTTGGCGAACTGATCGGGCTTTGGATTGCCGATTTGTGGGTGAAGATGGGGTCTTCAGACAATATCCATCTTGTTGAACTTGGGCCTGGACGCGGCACTTTGATGACCGATATCCTGCGCACATCGGCGCGCTATGGCTTTAATCCCCAGCTGCACTTTGTCGAAACCTCAATTGAGCTGCGCAAGATACAGCGAAAAGCCTTTCCTCAGGTCCAATTTCACAATGATCTTTCCACTCTGCCCGAAGATCGCCCTTTGCTGATTGTCGCTAACGAATTTTTTGATGCGCTGCCCATCCATCAGCTCGTTCGGTCCGCACAAGGGTGGCATGAACGCATGGTCGGGCTTGAGGATGATAAGCTGGTTTTTGTCGCAGGGGACAAGCCAATGGATGCTATCGTGCCGCCCAGTTGGAAAAGCGCGAGCCAGGGCACGATGATCGAAACCAGCGCTGCATCATCCAGCGTTATGAAAGAGATCGCAACGCGGCTTACCAATCAGGGCGGTGCTGCGTTGATTATCGATTATGGTTCTTTTGAACTGCGCGCAGGATCGACATTGCAGGCTTTGAAAGATCACACAAAGGTAGACCCGCTTGAAGCGCCGGGTATGGCGGATCTGACCGCTCATGTTGATTTTGAGCTGCTGGGGCAAATCGCCGAGAAGACCGGGGCCGAGGTTATGGGCCTACAGATGCAAGGCGAATGGTTGCGGCAAATGGGGATCGATACCCGCACCGAAGCGCTCCAGCGCAAAAACCCCGCTGAAGCAGACAAAGTTCAACGGCAGCGCGATAGGTTGGTCGAAGACGGAGAAATGGGCGTCTTGTTCAAAGTGCTTGGCGTGTGCGGTCGGCGTTGGCCCATTGGACATGGGTTCGACTGATCGTCTTTTGCTGTAACTTTGATCCACAATCCAACGTATAACAATCGGATATCAGGCAAGAGGATGAGCATGTTCAAACGCGCAATTTTGAGTTCGATCACTGCAAGCACCGCATTCTTTATGGGGATGTCGCCTGCTATGGCTGCTGACTCGATCGCGGGGCGATGGGTAACTCAAGATAAAGATGCGGTGGTTGTCATCTCCAAATGCGGTGCGACGACATGCGGCAAGATTGCGCGCTTTTTGATCACACCGCCCGATGGTCTAGACCAGCGCGATATCAACAATCCTGATGCAAAGAAGAAAAAGCGCAAATTGCTGGGCCTGCCGATCTTGACGCGGTTCAAGGAAGAAAGCGATTTGTGGCGCGGCCAAATATATGATCCCAACAGCGGTAAAACCTATCGATCGGTTGTGCGGCGCAAGAGCCCGACCACTTTGGAAGTGAAAGGCTGCATCGGCCCGTTTTGCCAAACCCAGATTTGGCGCAAGGCAAAGTAGATCCAGAAAGTCGGCTTCTAAAGCCCGATCTTGCTAGCCAATTGCTCAGCTGCCGCTTTGGGCGACATTTTGCCTTCGTCCCCGCGGTCAACCGCGTAATTCGCCTCGCGCATGGCTTCGACTGAAATTGCGCCGATGAGCGGCCCAAGCGCGGCAACTACGCCTTCATCTTCTGCAATGCGCGGTGACATCATCAACATGGCATCGTAGCTGGGCAGTGCCTCACGCGGGTCATCAAGCACAACCAGCCTGTCAGCTGCAATGCGCCCGTCAGACGTGTAGGCGCTGATCGCGTCTGCTTCGCCTGACTTGAGCGCATTGTACATGAAAGTGGGCGAAAAATTGCGCGTTTCGCCAACCCTCAATCCGTATGTGTCGCGCACTGCGATCCATTCAGGGCGCTCGAAAAATTCAGGATCTCCGCCAATCGTCAACTGACCGGCCACGGGCACAAGGTCCTCCAGCGACGTCACGCCCAATTCGCGCGCGCGATCTTCTCGCATGGCAAAGGCATAAGCGTTTTCAAACCCAAGCCTGCCCAACACCCTGATGCCATTGGTTTCGCGGTCCCATTTGACGATTGTATCGTACATCTCATCGCGCGATGCCGTGTCTTGCCGCTTCATCTCATTGGTCCAGATCGTACCGGTGTAATCGACCGAGATATCGATATTGGACGAGGCCAGCGCGGAATGGACAACAGCCGAGCCCAGACCGTCGCGGTATTCTACATCGTACCCTGCCGCTTCCAATCGCGATCCGATGAGCTGAGCTAGAATATATTGTTCGGAAAACTGTTTTGACGCGATGACGATGGCGTCGTTATTTTTGCCGCCCGCCTGATAAATCAGCGCCCCTGCAAGACCCAGCGCAACCGCAAAAATCCCGCCGCCCCATTGCCATTTTCTGCGGGCTGCCATGCCCCGCTCAATCAGACCCAGCAGCATATCGACGATCAAAGCGAGAGCCGCACTGGCAAAGCATCCGGCAAGCACCAAGGCCCAATTTTGCGTTTGCAATCCGGCAAAGATCGGATCGCCCAGACTGGGCTGACCAATCGTGGTTGAAAGCGTGGCTGCACCAATCGTCCAGACACTGGCTGTGCGAATGCCAGCCATGATGAAAGGCGCAGACAGGGGCGCTTCGACGAGGCGCAATTTTTGCCATCCTGTCATGCCCACACCATCAGCCGCTTCCAACACTCCGGGATCAAGGTTAGCCTGCGCGGTAACAGCGTTGCGCAGGATTGGCAGCAGCGCATAAAGCGCCAGCGCGAGGAGAGCTGGGAGGAACCCGAGTGTTGGCAGCCCTTCGCCAAATACAACGCGCAAGGAAAGCAGGATCGGAAAGAACAGCGCGAGCAGTGCAAGTGCAGGAATGGTTTGAACAAGGCTCGCAAACCCAAGCGCAATTCTTGCAACCGGTTGCGATCGGCTGGCCCACACAGCGAGCGGCAAAGCAACCGCAATGCCAAGGCCAATTGCGCTGGCGGCCAGCACGATATGCGCTGCCAGCTTGTCGCCCAGCCCCAGCAGGATTTCCCAAAAACCCTCCACTATGCCTGTTCCATCCGGGCAAGTCTTGCTGCTTGATCGCGCGGCACTGCGACCAGACTTTGGGCGATGTCGCCCCCTTGTCCGCTGAGCAATTGTTGCGGGGTGCAATCAGCCACGAGCAACCCGCTGTCCATTACCAGCACGCGGTCCGCCAAAAGCAGTGCCTCTGCCATGTCGTGAGTGACCATGATCGTGGTCAGACCCAGCTTTTCGTGCAGTTTGCGGGTGCGCTCTCCTAAAGCATCGCGCGTGATCGGGTCGAGCGCGCCGAAAGGTTCATCCATCAGCAATAGCTCTGGTTCGCCTGCCAAGGCGCGGGCCACACCCACGCGCTGGCGTTGCCCACCGGAAAGCTCATCGGGCATCCGGCTTGCCATTTCAGGCTGAAGTTCGACCAGTTCGAGCAACTCAGCGATGCGCGATGATGCGAGTGTTTCGCCCGCAAGCCTTGGTCCCACGGCGATATTTTCACCAACGGTGAAATGGGGGAACAGACCAATCCCCTGAAAGACATAGCCCACACGTCGACGAAGCGCGGATGGCTGAAGCGAGGTCACATCCTCTCCTGCAAACAGCACGCGCCCTGTACTTGGAGTGACCAATGCGTTGACCATTTTGAGCAGAGTTGATTTGCCCGATCCCGATGCACCGACCATCGCCACGAAAGAACCCGGTGCAATGTCACACGAAACACCGCCTACCGCGATTACCTCGCCTGACGCGCCGTAACGACGCTCAATCTGGTCGAATGACAGAATTGCGCTCACTAATGTGCCCTAGTGTTCGATTGCCGCGCGCGGGATCGTCAACGTGATATTCAGGCCATCATCGCTCCATTCGCGTTCGAATGTGCCGTTCAACTGATGCCCCACAGTCATCCCGATCAGCCGCGTTCCAAACCCTTCTTGGGGTTCTGTCTGCATCGCTGTTCCGCCGGTTTCGCGCCAGTGAATGACAACACTTTCATCACGGTCTTCAATCGCAATCGCAACCCGTCCATCGCTAACGCTGAAAGCCCCGTACTTTGCGGAATTGGTCGCCAATTCGTGGAATATCAGCGCCAAGGGAGTTGCGGCGGCACGGCCTGTTTTGATGACATCGCCGCTAATCGTAATCGCAGCAGTTTCTGGCAAGCCATACGGCATCATCAACACGTTTAGCAGGCCAGCAAGATCTTCTGCTCCCGATGTTCCTGATCGCAAAGCGTAATCCTGTGCACGCGACAAAGCATAGACGTTTTCAGTCAATTCCTTGCCGAACGCTTTGATTTCATCCGTCCCGCGCGCGCGCAATGTGATAAGGCCCGATATGACGGAGAAGATATTCTTGATCCGGTGCGCCAATTCCCCTGCCAGCAATTCACGCTCTTGCGAGAAACGATAGCGGTCATCGATGTCGGTTAGAGTGCCAATCCAGCGCGCGGTTTCAGGGTCATCTGTTGATGGAACAGCGCGCGACAAGACCCAGCGATAGCTTCCATCGGCCTGCCGCAAGCGCCATTCATCTTCAAAAAACGATGCTGTCGCAAGCGCGCGTTCAAATTTTTCAAGGCTTGCCTCGAAATCGTCCGGGTGAATAACCTCTTGCCAATCGACGATGTTTTCGCGCGGGGCGACGCCTGTGACTTCGGTAAAGCGGGCGTTGAAATAATCCCATTGCGGGCCCGGTGCTGCTGACCATGCAATATCTGGCACACTATCGAGCATGAATTGCAGCCGGTCGGCACTGCTTTTGACTTGTTCGACTGCTCGCTCTGCTTCGCGATGGGCTTCGATCCGGCGTTTGACGCTGGTCGCCAGCAATTGCAGGCCATTGCGTTGCAGTTTCGTAAGACCTTGTGGCCGAGGCTTATCATCGATGACGCACAAGGCACCAAGCGGCGCACCTTCTGAAGAGATAAGCGGCGCGCCTGCATAGAAGCGTAAGTGGCGTTCATCTTGTACCGCTGCAAAATCGGCAAACCGGCTGTCCGTGCTGCAATCGCGCACTTCCAGAATATCGCCCTGCAACATGGCGTGCGCGCACAGGCTGGTTGATCGTGGAGTTTCATCAGCGCCCATCGCTTCATGCGCGATAAAAATCTGTTTTTCGGTCTCAACCAGGCTGACAGCGGCGGAAGGCGCGTCGCACAAATTGGCTGCAAACTTGGCGATCTGTGAAAGCTCTGGATCGCCTTGCAATTGATCCCAATGAAAGCTGCCGGATACGGCCAGCCTTTCAGGTTCGGAACACAGCTCTCCTACTGGAGCTTCGCCGGCGGGCCAGGGGATTGTCTCAGTTGAGGTCAACATGGGCTTGGACAAAAGGCCATACAGCAATGATGTAGACGGTCAAAGGTGCGCTATTGCTTTGTGTGGAGGCCCAGTATGAAGGCCCAGTATGAGGACCCCGCAAATTCTGATTGCCGGGCGCTGCGTGCGCTGGTGCCCATTGCGGACAAACGGCTTTCCCTTGCGTATCTTGTGGCATTCAGGGCATGAGAGGGTTCGGGAGAAAGACTTGCCACATAATGAAACTCGCAGTGTCACACTGTTATCGCGCATTGTGCGCCGTATCATCATCTGGATCTATGCCTGGAAGGGGTGGACCATTGATGAGCCTTTGCCAAAGCATCTCAAGAAATTTGTGATCGCTGGTGCGCCGCATGTTTCGGGATGGGATTTCGTTTTTTTTGCCGGCGCCACGCATCAAGAAAAAGTGCAGCCCAACTTCATGGGAAAGCACACTTTGTTCAAAGGCTTCATGCGCAATTTTATGCTCGATATGGGCGGAATACCGGTCGATAAGACCAAGCGTACCAGCGCGGTTGATCAAATCGCGGCTGAGTTTAATCGGCGCAAAGAAATTGCCTTGGTGATCGCGGCAGAGGGCACGCGTAAGACCGATGGCAAATGGAAATCTGGTTTTTATCATATTGCACAGGCCGCAGGCGTTCCGATTGTGCCAGCCTATGCTGACAATGATCGAAGAGTGATCGGTTTTGGGCCGCCAATGATCCCAACCGGCAATTATGGCGAAGATTTGTTGAAGATCGCGCAATGGCTTCGATCAAAGCTGCCTGACTATGACCGCTATAAAGTGTTAGAGCAGCAGGCGCGCGCCATTATCGAAGGGCGCAACGACGTTTGATCGCCGGATTGTGGCGGCAGGTAACAAACGCGATCTGCGAAACGGCGCATATTCTCGATCAAAATTCACGCTACGCCTTTAAGCGGGGCTAATCCGGCACTATGTGACCCTCCAATAGGAGAGTCAGGCGATATGGCACTGAGCGATCAAGACCGGCAGCTGGAACGCACACGGATTGCGCGATTGGTGCTCGATCTGATCAAAACGCGCGGAACCGAGGTTCCGTTAAGTGTTGCCGTTTCGGAAAGCGGATTGTCGCGCGGACGGTTTGATCAGATATTTGCTGACTACGATGATCTGTTTGATAGCGTGGCGCAGGAATGGCTTGGTCCGCATATCGCCGTGATGGAAGAAGTGGTTGGGCTTGACCTGCCATCCAATCGCAAAATGTATGAGTTTTTCCGTCGCAGGTTTGAAATCTCGCGAGATCGTTGGCGCGATGATCCGGAATATTTCGCAATCGTTTGTGAGATGGGCGCGACAAATTTTGAGCGCGTGCGGTCGTATGTCGATCTGGCAGATCACTACCTGTCCGAAATAATCGTGCAGTCGCAGGCAGATGGCTATTTTGCAGGCCTTGAGATTGATGAAGCTCTCTCGCTGATCAATCAGATGATTTCAAACTACACTTTGCCTGACAATCTGCTGTATCTGGGTGATCGGCTGACTGAAGCAAAACTTGCGCGGATTGTTGATACAATTTTCACCGGGCTGTCAGGTGAAGCTGGCGAGGGTGCAGCAGGGGTGAACACTCTGAAAGTTGCGTCCTAACGCTTAGCGTGGCGGCCTCTGCCGAAATTGCAGGACATTGGCAGGCGGCTTTACAGGGATACCGCGCAGTCGTTTTTCATTGAGAGCGTATTTGAGGCTGGCCAGAACCATTGCGGCTGAAATCAACAAAATTGCACCTGCCCAAAACCAGTGCGGTAGCAGCAAGGCTTGTTCAATCTGACCTGTATCAGACAGCATTCGTTCCCCGCCAATGACTGCTTCTTCGGTGAAGAGGTAGTTGAAATCCCGCAACATGCTAAGCGATGCAAGCACGCCGAGGAACTGGATTGAAAACCGCGTAAGTCCAGCAGGCGCGCGCCATGCAATCCCAACCAGCAAGACGGCGAGTAAGGGCAACACAGCATACCCGGTTGCGGACCGGACGTAGAGGATCACCGAGGCCAGCAAAGCAATAGCTGTCAACCAAAGTGCGGGGCGCCACAATTTGCGATGCGCGCTGGCAAGGATAAGCGCGCAGCCCGCCATGACAGGGGCCAGCGGGCCGCCAGCAGCAATGGCTGCGCTTACAAAGGGGGACACACCGCCGTCGAGCTGACTAAGAGCGACGCCCGATCCATCAGCGTAGATCTCTAATTGCACAAATTCCTGACCCATCATCAGCGCAGTCAGACCGTGGCCCATTTCATGGAACCATGTTGTCAGAATGACGAAGGGGTAAATCAGATATGTCCCGCCGGGCAGAGCTGGCAGAAACAGGACGATCACAACAGCGAGAAACAGCCGCCCAACTGCTTCGCCTTGGCTTCCTGGTTCTACCATTGAGCCAAACATGGCTTACGCGCTCTCAGGCTGAGAAGGAGCGTCGAGATCATCCAAGGGATCAATGCGGGGTTCTTTTGGCGCACGTCCATCGGAATCCACTCGCGCACGATAGCGTGCAACAGCTTCTTCATCCTGAGCGCGATGTTCTTGCAAAATACCCCAGCTGGCAAGGAACAGTCCGGCGACCAGCGGGCCCAGAACAATGCCGGAGAAACCAGCAATCGAAATCCCGCCAAGCGTTGTGACCAGAATGATCCAATCAGGAATGCCCGTGTCGCGTCCCACCAATATGGGGCGAAGCACATTGTCGACAGAGCTGATGATCACAAACCCTGCACCCAGCACGAAAATCCCTTGCCAAGTCTCGCCAATCACCAGCAGCCATATGCCAGCCGGTGCCCAGACCAGCGCTGTGCCCACGGCCGGGATAAGCGCGAGGATCGCCATCAGCACGCCCAGCAGCAACGGTGAAGGGACACCTGCGATCCACAACATGATCCCGCCAAGCGACCCTTGGACAAGGCCAACCACACCCGATCCTTTGATAACCGCGCGCACAATGCCCAAAAAGCGCGCGGCCAATCGATCGGCAATATCGCGTTCAACGGGTACGGAATGAAGGATGGTTTCGCCGATGCGGCGTCCATCGCGCAACAAGAAATAGAGAACGTAAAGCCCGATCGCGAAACTCAGGAAAAAGCCAAGCGCGCCGCTGCCAATACTCACCGCTTGGCTTGCAATCATCCCTGCGCTTTCACCAAGGACAGCTTGCAATTGTTCTTGGAGGAAAGAGACATCGGTCCAGCCATTGTCTTCGACGAAGCTCTGAACCGTGGCGGGCAGCATTTCGTAGAATGTGTTGTACCATGCTACCAGATCAATGGGATCCTGACGCAACGTGTTCACCACGCCCAAGGTTTCGCCCACAACAATCGCGCCAATCCAAAGCGCAGGCAGCAGCACAGCTACGAAAATGATGCCCAAGGATAGGGTTGCTGCAAGGTTGCGCCTGCCGCGCACCATTCGCAAAGCCCAGCGATAGAGCGGCTGAAACATGATCGCGGCCAATGTCGCCCACATAACCGGCGCGACAAATGGCCATGCGACCCAGATAAACAGAATTGAGACGCCAGCCAGAAGCAGCAAAAAGCTCCAATGCTCTAGCGCGCTTGTATCATTGGGTTCTTGAGCAGACATCGCGAGTTATGTCGGTCGCTTTGCCGCTAAGATCAAGAGCTGATCACACATCCAAATTGGCGACATTCAGTGCGTTGTCTTGAATGAATTCACGGCGCGGCTCCACCACATCGCCCATCAACCGGGTGAATATCTCATCGGTGACATCCGCATCCTCGACTTTCACTTGCAAAAGCACGCGGTGCTCTGGATCAAGCGTGGTTTCCCACAATTGCTCGGCATTCATTTCACCAAGACCTTTATAGCGGCTAATCGAAAGGCCTTTGCGGCCAGCGGCAAAAACCGCATCCAGCAATTGGGTTGGGCGCGTGATCGCATCATCGCCGCTGATCGTGGGCGCATCATCTGCATCCTCGCCAGCATCATCGCTGCTCTCGCTTTCGTCGGGAGCATCGCTGCCTTTAACAAAGCGAACGGGCGTTTCGTAGGCATCCGCCTGCGGGCCAGCAAGGCCATGAAGCTTGTGCGCTTCGGTGCTGGTGAGAAAACGCGCTTCGATATCATGTACATCGGTCACACCGCGCCACAGGCGTTTGAAGCGGACACCGCCTGTGTTCTCGCCATCCTCAATCATTTCAGCCGACCATCTCGCCTCTGTATCGCCCATTTGCATGCGCGATGCTGTCTGTTCGAGTTTTGCGAGACGATCGGACGCGGAAAGCGCAGGGTCCAGCGCGCCTGCCAATGCCATCTGTTCAATAATGGCAGGCGGATAGCGGCGCGGGACAAACGCAATCAGGTTTTTAAGACGAAGCGCCTGATCGACAAGATCGCGCAAATCTTCACCAGATCGCGCCCCGCCAGCGGTTTCCATCACGCGGCCTTGCAGGCCTGCATCAACAAGATAGCGATCCATCGCTGCCTCATCCTTGAGGTACACTTCGCTGCGGCCTTTGGAGACTTTGTACAAAGGCGGCTGCGCGATGAAGAGGTGGCCTGCTTCCACCACTTCGGGCATTTGCCGGTGGAAGAAGGTGAGCAGCAAAGTGCGAATATGCGCGCCGTCAACGTCAGCATCGGTCATGATGACGATCTTGTGATAGCGCAGTTTTTCCAGATTAAATTCTTCGCGAATGCCCGTGCCCATGGCCTGGATCAGCGTGCCGACTTCTTTCGAAGAGATCACCCGGTCCAGCCGCGCGCGCTCGACATTCAAAATCTTACCTTTCAATGGCAAGATCGCCTGTGTCTTGCGATCCCGGCCCTGTTTGGCAGAGCCGCCGGCGCTATCACCCTCGACCAGAAACAGTTCAGATTTCGCCGGATCACGCTCCTGACAATCGGCAAGCTTACCCGGAAGCGAGGCAATGCTCATCGCGCCCTTGCGGCTCATTTCGCGCGCGCGTTTTGCCGCTTCACGAGCGGCAGCAGCATCGATCACTTTCTGGATGATCGCCTTTGCATCCGCCGGATTTTCCTCCAGCCATTCGGTCATCTTCTCGCCCATCAGGCTTTCCAGCGGAGAGCGCACTTCAGAGGAGACCAGCTTATCCTTGGTTTGCGAAGAGAATTTGGGATCGGGCAATTTCACGCTGACAATCGCGGTCAGCCCCTCACGCATATCCTCTCCGGAAAGCGACACTTTCTCTTTCTTCAAGAGCCCCGAACTGCTCGCGTAATTGTTCAGTGTCCGCGTCAATGCCGCACGGAAAGCTGCCAAATGCGTGCCGCCATCGCGCTGGGGGATGTTGTTCGTAAACGTCAGGACGTTTTCGTAATAACTGTCATTCCATTGCAGCGCGACATCGATGCCGATCCCATCCTTATTGGCGGAGACCGAAATCGGCTCGGCGATGAGCGGGGTTTTGTTGCGATCAAGATATTTCACGAATGCGCCAATGCCGCCTTCGTAGAAAAGATCATGTTCGCGCACCTCTTCATGGCGATTGTCGCGCAGTAGAATGCGCACGCCGGAATTCAAAAAGGCCAGCTCGCGATAACGATGCTCCAGCTTGTCAAAATCATATTCGGTGACGTTCTTGAACGTGTCATTGGAGTGATGAAACGTGACCCGCGTGCCTTTTTTAAAGCCGTTTTCATCCGGGTTCTGGTCAACCTTAGGCGCATCCCCGCGCACTTCCAGCCTGCCGACCGCATCGCCATGTTCAAAGCGCATCCAATGCTCTTTGCCATCGCGCCAGATCGTCAGCTCGAGCCATTCCGACAAAGCGTTGACGACAGACACGCCCACACCGTGAAGCCCGCCCGACACCTTATAGGCGTTGTCATCAGAGGTGTTTTCAAACTTACCACCCGCGTGAAGCTGCGTCATGATGACTTCGGCTGCGGAAACGCCCTCTTCCTTGTGCATGCCCACAGGAATGCCGCGGCCATTGTCTTCGACAGAGACGCTGCCATCCGCGTTGATTTCGATGAGAACAAGATCGCAATGCCCAGCCAGCGCTTCGTCAATAGCGTTATCCGACACCTCAAACACCATGTGATGCAGGCCAGATCCATCATCGGTATCGCCAATATACATGCCGGGCCGCTTGCGCACCGCATCAAGGCCTTTCAAAACCTTGATAGAATCTGCGCCATATTCGCCCTGTTGGACCTGCTTTTCCGGTTGGTTATCTGAGTTCTCGTCCATGCCAAGCATATAGGCGCTCACCGGCAATTTCCCAAGCTCTACGCGGTAGTCCGCAAGGGTTTTCCACCCTTTGTGAGCAGGGGGTGGTTTTAGTGCGTATTGTGGGCGCGGGGGCGCGCGGTGACAGTGCACCAATTGCTTCAGCAAGGTCGCACCTGGCGGATGGCACGCGCTGCAATTGGTGCAATGTCACCTTTATTGGAGGCGATCATCCTGATGCGCTGACCACTTTGGGTTCGCTCAATTTGGGCGAGCACGAGCTTGATGAAGCCGAAGCGCAGTTTGAACAGGCTTTAGCGACCGGACACACCAATCCACGAGCGCAGATTGGGCGGGGTCTGGTGGCTTTGGTGCGGCAGGATTATGCGAAAGCCGCAGCGGATATTGACGAAGGCGCTGCGCAATTTGGAGAGCATCTGGGATCTTGGATTGCAGCGGGTTGGGCGCATTTGCTTGCTGGCGATCAAGAACGCGCGCGGGAGCGGTTTGAGACAGCTTTGGAGACGGACGATACTTTTGCTGAAAGCCATGGGGCACTGGCGGTGATGGATGTGCTGGCGGGCGATATGGAGGGGGCTCAGCGGAAAGCTGAGATTGCGATACGGCTTGATCGCGCGAGCTTTGGCGCGGCCCTGGCTGGGGTTTTGATGGCCAATGCTAAGGGTGATGGCGAAACGGCGCAGAAGATCTTTAGGCAGGCGATGGATGTGAGCGTTTTGCAGGGAGGCCAAACGCTTGAACAGGCCATTATTCATTCGGTGGCTGTTGGACGAGTGGGACCAATTCATTAAGTCTTCGGAGGTGTATCCGCATTTATCGGCAGTATTGGTGCACCTTTTCCCTGATTCTACGAGCGAACGATGTGAGGCCCTACCGTCTGTTATCAGCGGCTCTCTAGAGGCCTATCAGCACAGAACACGATCATGGGCCCGGAACACACGGCAAGCCCCTAGGCGGAGCCATCTCGCGGCTCTAAAAACTATATAATGTCAGTGATTGCCTGCGCTTGGCGATCCTAGAGCACCCTTAAACGCCGTGAATGAGCTAAACCCTCTACCCGCAAGGACAGTGTCTTCGATAGCTTCAAACCCAGCAACGCGTGGAGCAGACTGCGAATAACGGCTGAAATTCCGGCCAAGATCAACTACATTTCCCTCTGCGGCAACAGGCTACACATGAATTATGCTCCTTTCTTGTAAAGCACAGGAACCTCCACAGACACCCCCCCAGTTTTGACATTCACCCTTGTCTTGGCAACAATCGTCGGATCATCTCGAGTTTCTCCTGGTACATATAAGACAAAAACTCGATCATCTCCTTCAAATAGAGTGGTGAGCACAACCTGGCCCATCATACCCGGCGGAATCTCATTACTCTCGAGTTCGCATTGAGTTGCGACACGGGCTATTTCTTCAGCTTGAGCAAGTGATATCGCAGTCATCATCGTCCTCCCGGAAGCCAGCCAGGACCAATCAGGTCACTATTCTAATTGAATAAGCCGCGCCCACCAGTCGGTGATAGCACTGTGCTTCTCGAATTTCCAAATACGCTCAGTACTGCACTGTCACCTAGGCACACCTAGGCACACCGCCATTCGTGAACGCCCGCTCAAAACCTTCCCATTTTCCTACTCGCCCGGCCCCTGCTACCTTTGTCTTGGGTTTTTGTACCCTCGCTCCGCGCGCGGCGAAAAAGGCACCTTCAAACGCCCCCCTAAACCGGGTCCCTCAGTATGTACTTGGCGAACCAAGACGCTCTCGAATCGGCGCGTTTTAGCGACGGGCTACTGTATCCCCGGTGGCCAGCCCTTATTCAATGTCGGTCGAATTCGGCAGAGCCAGTCTCATATGCACTTGGCCGCGCCACAGGTTCTGATTGAGTGCTTCGATCAATTGGTCACTTGCGCCTTCGTCAAACTGGGTTTGATAGCATTGCAGCGCATCTTTCGAGGCGGCAATATCGCGCGGTTCAAAGGCGATGCGATCGGTGATGAAAACCGGGTTTACCGCAGCCCAGCTTTCAAAACCGGGCAGATCGGGTGGAGCTTTCGCAGGCAACGCGAGGTAGAGCAGGTCAGGCCGTCCGCCATCCATGGCCTGCACCACTTGTGTCGTCGCAGCAGAGACCATCCGGTGATCGGCATGGCCTGATGCGCCATCGGGGCCGAAGGTGAAAATGACATTGGGCCGGGTCTGCCGGATCGCTTGATCGACATAGGTAATCAATGTGCGCGCCGTGCTGTCAGGCAGATGCGCATCGGATGCCAGCGTCCCTTCGCCCAATTGCCAGAATTGCGGCTCTTCAAGACGAAGCGCAAAGGCAGAACACCGCGCATCTTGCTCGCGCAATTTGGCCAGTGCGGTGCCTTGCTCTGCATCGCTCAAGCCGGGGGAGGCATCGCCGCTGGTGGCATACGCAATGGTCACTGTGCCCCCGCTGCGCGCAATTCGCGATAACGCTGGCATCAACAGCACTTCATCATCTGGGTGGGCAAGCAGAACGAGCACGCGGGGACCTTCAAGGCCGAGCCTTGGATTATCGGGAATGCGGACTTCTGGCTCCCTGTCAGGATTGTTTTGAGCATGGACTGCATTGGCGAAGGCCAGCGCAGAGATCGCCGCCCCGACACCCACATTCGAAATCCAGTTTCTCGCCTTCATTGCCCTTGCCTCCTGCACCCGGTCTGTTTGCAGGGTAAGGGTAAAGAAATCGGAACGCCTAACACTTCCGCTCTTGCCCGCATTGCAACCTCGCGGCATCACCTTGCGCTATGATCGCATCACAGCAACGCAAAGCCATCCAAAATGAGCTCGCCCAGCCGTTTGGTTCGTTCTCAGACATATTGCGGCAATGGGCGATAGCGCAGCCTGATGCGATTGCCTTGGTGGATGACACGCGCGATTGCGCCTGGGCGGAATTGATCGGCGAGGTTGAGCGGTTGGCAGCAAGGCTGGTTGAAACAGGGCTTGAGCGAGGGCAATCGGTCGCGATTTTGGGCACTTCCAGCGTGAATTATGCGCTTGTCTTTCTTGCCGCAGTGCGCGCTGGCGGAGTCGCCGCGCCCCTAACCACAAGTGCTGCGCCCGAGCAATTGGCAGGGATGCTGGCCGATTCAGGCGCGCAGCATTTGTTTATCGATGCGGCTAAGGCGAGCGAGTTGGGGGCGGATTTTGGGGCTGATCTGATCCGTATTCCGTTGGAGGAGATCGAGCAGTGGATGGCCCCTCCGGGTAGCCGCGCGCCGCATATCCAGCCTGATCCCAAAGACCCGTTCAACATAATCTATTCCAGCGGCACAACCGGCATTCCCAAAGGGATTGTGCATTCTCACCAAATGCGTTGGCGCCAGTTTGCCGCAACGGCCATTTCATACCTTGAGGCAAGCCTGCCGGTGCGATCGCTCGCATCCACTCCGCTTTATTCGAACACAACGATGGTCGCGTTCCTGCCGCCTTTGTTCGCAGGCGGTACAGTGCGGATCATGGGCAAGTTTGATTGCGCGCGGTGGCTGGGTCATGCCGAGAAAGACCGTTCCACCATCACCATGCTGGTGCCGGTCCAATATCAGCGCTTGATGGATTTCGATGGGTTGGAGGACTTTGATCTATCCTCGCTGACGCTCAAATACTGCACCTCTGCGCCCTTCTCCGCTGAGCTTAAGCGCGAAGTGCTTGCCCGGATGCCCGGAGGTTTGATCGAGATTTATTCGATGACCGAGGGCGGGGTTGTGTGTCTACTCGAATGCCACAAATTCCCCGATAAACTGCACACGGTGGGAAGGCCCGCGCCGGGAAGCGAGCTTAAAGTTCTGGATGATGAGGACCGGCTTGTTCCTGCCGGGGAGGCCGGCAATCTCATCGGTCTCTCGCACACCATGATGAGCGGCTATCAAAACCAGCCAGGCAAAACGCGCGATGGGTATTGGCAAGACCCCGAAACAGGCATCAATTGGCAGCGCATGGGCGATATTGGCCGCGTTGATTCAGCAGGCTTTGTTGAACTGGTGGGCCGCGCGAAAGACATGATTATCTCTGGCGGCTTTAATATCTATCCCAGCGATCTTGAGGCAGAATTGCTGCGCGAAGATGATGTGGTTGATGCATCCGTTGTCGGTGCGAAATCACGCAAATGGGGGGAAAGCCCAGTTGGCTTTGCAAAGCTGACCGATGATGCGCGCGATTGCGAGGCGATCATGGCAGCAGTCAATGCGCGCCTTGGCAAAACGCAAAGGCTTGCACAGCTGCACAGTGTCGAAGAATTGCCCCGCAGCCATATTGGCAAAGTGCTGAAATCTGAATTGCGCGGCCTGTCTGAAAAACTTGGCGGGGTTGATTAAGCCCAAACAAAAGCGCGACGCTGATTGGAAGCGCCGCGCTTGGTTTGAGGCTATTGTCTTGGGTTTAGATAATCAGCGTGTTGAACGCTGTGCCGCTTACGAAAATTGCAGCGACAAACATCACAGCTTTCTGTGCAATCGTTGACATGGCAACGCTCCTTTCTTTGTGGTTTTATGATTTGGACGCGGCTTACCGATCCACTCGAGGCTGTATATGGCTCGAGATCACAACATTATTAGTCCACAGAACAATAATGTTTCATTTAGCCGTGATAGGTTTTGTTGCGGACCAGAGTGCTCTCAAGCGCTTGAAGACGCGGCCACCATGAGAGAGGGAGGGGGAGGTGGTGGCCGCATCTTACGCATCGCCGCTGCAAAGGCGGTCAGGCTGAAACAACAAGAGCTGAGCTGTCAATCCCAAGCGCGCAAGGCGCGAGACCGCTGAACTGTTGCGCTCAGGCCAAGCCAATCCGAAACTGCCCTGTGCTGGGGAAGCGCTGGGCGTCAAGTGCAAAAGCGATGTGTCTGGTGCTGGAAGTCACCAAACTTGTATCCCGCAACGCACACTCCTTATTCGGATGCCTAAAGGCAGCAAGCAAACAGCACTTAGTTCAAAGGCTTCAAGCCCCTCACTGAGTGCCAACACTGTCGAGCCAACACGGAGAGAGATATTGTTGGCTGGCCAGTGATGACCATTTGGTGTTCGATTGCATGAAACACAAATGCGAAAACACGGACTTAAGATGCATTTTATGCAACCTAATTGGCGCTAGCCACGCTGGCCGGCTCTAGAACACTCCACTCCAAACAAAACGGCCGCCAGAACTATCCGGCGGCCGCATGATAATTGTCTGTGGAGCGTAACCTTAGTTTGCCGATAGCTGGCGGCCGCCGCGAGCTTGCTTGGCAGCCACTTGTGAGACGGCCTCCATTACTTGTGCGCGAGCATCTGCAACACATTTCTGATCAACAATCGCACGGCCATATGCAAAACGGCTGTGGGCCTCGATAGTGCAAGCCTTGCGCACCTTTGCCTCGATCCGCTGTTCGAGAAGCGAACGGCCTGCAGCACTGGTCACGTCAATGTCAGCGAATGAAACACGCACCGGAACTGTGATGTCAGCATCCTGATTAGCCGCTGCGACTGGAGCTGCGATTGTAAAAAGTGCGATGATTGGGAGAGTAAAGCGCATGTTTGAGTTCCTCGTAATATGCCGGAATTTGCGAAAAGAATGAGCCATTTGATCTGACTTCTCTTTCTCGGATTAATCCTCTGAACGATATTGTGCGGCGCACAAATTCATTGTGCTAATGCGAAAGATATACGGAGGTTCCCGAAAATCGGTTGATTTGCATCGTCAGATACCTGAATTCTGGCGTAAATATTATGCTGCGCCGCAGCATTCCGTAACGTCATAGATGCCGACCAAAAAACGCGCTGAAACTTCTTCTCTGGCGCTGGACAGTCGGCGGCGCGGTGCCGTAACGCCCCTGCTCATGGACCAAACGCACATTCCCGATTCCATCCTCATTGTTGATTTTGGCAGCCAGGTGACACAGCTGATTGCGCGCCGCGTGCGCGAAGCTGGCGTGTATTCTGAAATTGCCCCTTTCAATATGGCAGAAGAAGCGTTTCACCGGATGAAGCCGAAAGGCATCATCCTGTCAGGATCGCCCGCCAGCGTGCCGGATGATGGATCACCGCGTTGTCCGCAAACTCTGCTGGAAGCAGGGATTCCAGTCCTCGGTATTTGTTATGGCCAACAGGTGATGAGCCACCAGTTGGGCGGGGAGGTGCGGCCCGGTCACGAAACCGGTGAGGGCGGCGAATTTGGCCGCGCCTTCCTGACTGTGACGAAGGAATGCGCTTTGTTTGATGGCATGTGGCAAGTGGGCGAGCGCCATCAAGTCTGGATGAGCCATGGCGACAAAGTCACCCAATTTGCCCACGGTTTTGAGATAGTTGCGACGTCAGATGGTGCGCCCTTTGCCGTGATAGCTGATGAGAAACGCAAGTTTTACGGCACTCAGTTCCATCCCGAGGTGGTTCACACCCCCGATGGGGGGAAATTGCTGGCCAATTTTGTGCGCCACGTGTGCGGGCTCAAAGGCGATTGGACCATGGCCGAGTTTCGCCGGACTAAGATTGCCGAGATCCGCGAGCAGGTTGGCGATGGCCGGGTGATTTGCGGCCTTTCTGGCGGGGTGGATTCAGCCGTTGCAGCGGTTTTGATCCACGAAGCGATCGGTGACCAACTCACTTGCGTGTATGTTGATCATGGCCTGATGCGCCTTAATGAGACAGAACAAGTCGTCAGTCTGTTTCGCGATCACTACAACATTCCCTTGATTGCGGTGGACGCGGAAGAAACCTTCCTTGCAGGGCTTGAAGGCGTCACCGATCCAGAGAAAAAGCGCAAATTCATCGGCGGTGCGTTTATCGATTTGTTCGAGGCGGAAGCCCAAAAGGTCGGCGGTGCGGACTTCTTGGCCCAAGGCACACTGTACCCCGATGTGATCGAAAGCGTCAGCTTTACAGGTGGGCCAAGCGTGACCATCAAAAGTCACCACAATGTCGGGGGCTTGCCTGAGCGCATGAATATGGAATTGGTCGAACCTCTGCGCGAACTGTTCAAAGACGAAGTGCGTGATCTGGGGCGCGAGCTTGGCCTCCCCGAAGCCTTCGTTGGCCGCCATCCCTTCCCCGGCCCCGGCCTTGCCATCCGGATTCCGGGTGAAGTCACGAAAGAGCGCTGTGACATCCTTCGAAAAGCGGATGCGATCTACCTTGAAGAAATCCGCAATGCCGGACTGTATGATGCAATCTGGCAGGCCTTTGCTGTATTGCTTCCCGTCAAGACGGTCGGCGTGATGGGCGATGGTCGAACGTATGACAGCGTGTGCGGTCTGCGTGCTGTGACCAGCACGGATGGAATGACAGCGGATGTTTATCCGTTCGACGCCACCTTCCTGACGCAAGTGGCCACGCGCATCGTCAACGAGGTGCAGGGCATCAACCGGGTGGTCTATGATTATACCTCGAAGCCTCCCGGAACAATCGAGTGGGAGTGATTCTCTCATCGCAAACAGCGGATTTGGCTCCATCTTTCGCAATGATATATGCGTAACTGAGACAGAGTGATTTAAAGGATCAAATTTGATGACTCGTGCAATCATAGTCGCCCCCTTCGCCGCCCTTCCGCTCGCGGTTCTTTCTCTTACCGCCTGCACAGAGGCGTTGCCCGAGCCAGTCGCCGTTACTGACGGCGCATGGACGCTGGATGGGGAGGCATCAGAGCTGTCCTATGTCACGATTAAGGCTGATGAGATTGCTGAGATCAATTCGTTTGAAGGTCTTAGCGGGTCTGTATCGGGCGAAGGCGTGGCCAGTCTTGAGATTGATCTTTCCTCGGTCGAAACCGGCGTGGATATTCGCAATGAACGCATGCGAGAGATCTTCTTTGTCGTATCAGACAACCCAACCGCATCCGTTTCAGCAACGCTTGACCCGGCCAGTTTTGAAGCGCTGCAAGTGGGTGACAGCGTTACGACTGAATTGGCAGGCACGCTCAATCTCAAAGGTGTCGAAGCGCCATTTCAAACCGATGTGACGGTCACCCGCGCCGGGCCTGATCGAGTGCTGGCGGTGTCAGATGCGCCCGTGATTGTCGATGCAGGCCAATTAGAACTCAACGATGGGTTGGCTCAGTTGCAGGAACTGGCTGGCCTGCCGTCAATTACTCCGGTGGTCCCTGTGACATTCAGCCTGGTTTTTGAGCGCCAGAACTAAGCCGGCGTCTTGCCTACCACGTTCACCCATGCCGTCTTTCCATTGGTCATTGCCGCCGCGGCAGGCACAAAGATTGTATCCCCACGCTTAGCTTTGGCTGGTGCCGTTTTTGCGGTGCTGCCTGATGCTGACCTTATCGGCTTTCGCTTTGGCGTCGAATACGCCGATGATTGGGGGCACAGAGGCGCTTCCCATTCACTGGCGCTCGCTGCCTTTTGCGCTGGGCTAACCGCCATTATCTGGAAAGAAGCGCGCAGCTTCATCGGTTTCGCGTTCCTTTTTCTGGCGATGGCGAGCAATGGTCTTCTGGATGCCTTGACGGATGGAGGGCTTGGCGTTGCTTTGCTTTGGCCGTTTGACTCCGTTCGGATTTTCGCGCCGATAACGCCGATTGATGTGTCTCCCATTGGGCTTGATGTGTTCTCGACGCGCGGGCTGAAATCGCTTTGGTCAGAATTGCAATGGGTGTGGCTCCCAAGTTTTGGCTTGGCCGCTGTTGCCATGGCCTGCCGAAAGGGCGCGTATTTGTTCAGGGACCCGGCCGAACCGTCCTAAGTCTTTGGTTTTGACCACATGGGAGATGTGGGCGATTTCGTGGCGAGGTTTGCGCGCGGGAAATGATCGTGCAAACGGTTGCGGTATGGAGCTTCCCCTCGGTCCTGATCCCAGAACAGATACGCTGCGGGCTTTTCACGCAGCTTTGATCGAGCGTTTTGGTCGCATCATTCGCCCGCCTGACAAGCGCCGAGATCCCGTATGGGTGCTTGTCCACGGGGTGATCGGCGCGCAAACCAAGACGGCGGCTTCCAATGCCTCAACCGATGCACTGATCGCAGAGTTTGGGAACTGGGAACGCGTGGCCAAGCAGCCTGTCGATGATCTTGAAAAGCGGCTTATGCGGCAAACTTTTCCCAGCGTTGCGGCAAAGCGCCTCAAGGATTGCCTTAACGCCATCATTGAAGAGCGCGGAAGTGTTGATCTGCGGCACCTTTCAAATCTGCCAACCGATGAAGCGATGGCCTGGCTTGAGACGTTGCCGGGCGTCGCGCGCAAAAACTCTACGGGCGTCATGAATGCCAGCACCTTTGAGCGCCGCGCCATGGTTATCGATGGGCATCACCGCCGCATCATGCAGCGTGCTGGTATCGTCGCGGCAAAAGCTGACACAGCAAAAACATATGATGCGCTGATGCCGATTGTGCCGGACGAATGGTCCGCAGCTGACATGGATGAGCATCACCTATTGCTGAAAAAACTCGGTCAGACATTTTGCCGACCGCGAAAGGCGGAATGCGAAAACTGCCCGGTTAGAAAATCGTGCGCGACAGGAACCGCAACCACTTTAGAACGCTAGTTTTTTATGCTCGACGACAATCAAATAGGCGAGGTGTATCAACGCCTTTCAAAAGCCATGCCGGGCCGGACCAAAAACGCCAAGGGGCCCAAAGGCCAGCCCGATGCATTCCGATCATGCATTTCTTGTATGCTGTCTGCGCAATCGCTCGATCGCAATACGGCAGCAGCGACCAAAGCTTTGTTCAGACTTGCCAAAACACCGGAAGAGATGCTTGCACTGGGGGACACTGAGATTGCGCAAGCGATAAAGCCGTGCGGGCTCTACAACAACAAAACCAAGAACATCCGCAAGTTCTGCAAGGCGCTGCTCGAAGAGCATGGCGGCGTGGTCCCGGATACGCGCGCAAGGCTTATGAGCCTGCCCGGGATTGGCCGCAAATGCGCTGATATTGTGATGAGCTTCACCTTTGGCAAAGACGTGATTGCAGTCGACACACATGTCCACCGGGTGTGCAATCGAATTGGCCTGACTGACGCGAAGACAGCAGAGAAGACCGCGCAGCAATTGGAGGAACGCTCGCCCGATTGGGCCATGGCCGATGGGCATTTCTGGCTGATCCAATTCGGCAAGCGCGTTTGCCGTGCGCGCATTCCCAAATGCGACATATGTGTGGTGAGCGATTTGTGTGAGGCAGGGCCGATCACGCGCGAACCAGACTAAGGCTGGCGAAGGATTGCTTGGCGCGATAGTGCGGCGACTGCGCCGAAATGACGCAATACTGGGGAGAATTCCTCCGGGAACTCTTCGTCACTATATTGATCGCGGTTGCAGCTATCATGGCATTTGCAGGAAATTTACTGCTTGCCCGCGCAGCTTTAGCCGAAGGCGCGATTGAGCCGGGCGCGCATTCTGTGATCCGGCTCGCATCAGGCGATAGCGTTCACCATCGGAACTGCAAAAGTGAGCGGCTTGGCACCGAGATTGGGCCTTGCGACCGTATCAAGCGTCCAACTGGCAACGCCCGTTATGGCCGCTTTGGAGGGAGTTGTCCTGTTGTCAGAGCCGCTGACGTGGCGACTTGGAGTCGGTGGAGCGATGATTTTAACGGGGATATTGCTGACGCTGGTAAAATCTCGTCAGATCTGACGCTACGTCTTTGTGCCCTCCCAAAAACGGCGCTTGCATGACATGCGAAACTCGGCTTGTTTCCTCGTCAAACGACAGATCAGGGAGAATTTAAGCCATGAAAACCGCAATCACCGAAATGTTCGGCATCCATCATCCCATTATCCAGGGCGGTATGCATTATGTTGGCTTTGCCGAAATGGCAGCAGCGGTTTCCAATGCCGGTGGTCTTGGTATCATCACCGGCCTCACACAGGGCACGCCTGAAAAGCTCGCCAATGAAATTGCGCGGTGTCACGATATGACGGACAAGCCGTTTGGCGTGAACCTGACGATCCTGCCAACGCTGACGCCGCCTGATTATCCTGGCCTTGTAAAAGCGGTGATCAATGGCGGGGTGAAAGTGGTTGAAACCGCAGGTCGCAATCCGGTTGAGTTGCTAGGTCCGTTAAAAGATGCCGGGATCAAGGTGATCCACAAATGCACCAGCGTGCGCCATTCTTTAAAAGCTCAGGACATTGGCTGTGATGCTGTGTCTGTCGATGGCTTTGAATGTGGCGGGCATCCGGGCGAAGACGATATTCCAAACTTCATCCTGCTGCCGCGCGCGGCGGACGAACTGGAAATCCCGTTTGTATCCTCTGGCGGTATGGCGGATGGACGCAGTCTTGTTGCCAGCCTCGCCATGGGCGCACAAGGAATGAACATGGGTACGCGCTTTATCGCGACTAAAGAGGCGCCGGTCCACGACAATGTAAAGAAAGCGATTGTTGAAGCCTCTGAGCTTGATACCCGCCTTGTGATGCGGCCACTTCGTAATACCGAGCGTGTGCTTGCCAATGATGCTGTTGAACGACTGCTTGAAAAGGAAAAAGAGTTGGGCGATGCCATCACCATTCAAGACATTCTTCCCGAAGTGGCAGGCGTTTACCCGTCCATTATGATGGAAGGCGAAATGGACAAGGGGGCGTGGAGCTGCGGCATGGTCGCAGGTTTGATAAATGATGTCCCAACATGTCAGGAATTGATGGATCGAATCATCAACGAGGCGGAGGACATTTTGGCAAAAATGAACGCTATGGCGCGGGATGTCGCGCCAGCTTAGTTGCGAGATATAGTATAAATATCAATGAGATAAAGCCCCAGCGCAGTTGCGCGCTGTGACGGCGCGTGGCTTGATTGGTTAATCTTTTGCTACGTAGCCATGCGAATAAAAATCCGCAGCAATTCCGGTAAGATACGCATGTTCTCACGTTCGCTTTCACACTAGATGGCGATGTGGGACTTGGGGTTAAACTTGGATGAGAGTGTTCGCGCTTTGGGAGGCGCTGCACTCAATAAAGGGACGTGTTGTGGAACAGTTATTTCAGATTGAGATTTGGATTGCTCTTGTTGGAGCAGCTTGCATTTCCGGTTGGCTAATCGGGGATTGGAATGGGTCGAACAGGATCCAGCGTTTGATCGGAAGTGATCAGCGCATTGACAATCATGATTGGGAGCCGCTTCCCAAAGCGCTGAAGCGGAATGCGCCGGTCACGCAGCATGATGCTGTGAGCAAAGCGTTTGAAACGATCACCGAACCAATAAGCACTTCTTTTGAAAGAGTTGCGGATCCTGCTCTTGTGCAGGCGGCAGGATTGTCTTTCGATCCCGGTAGTTCGCCGATTGATCTGATGCATCCTTCCAAAACTCAAGCAGTTGTAAAGAGAACGGTAGATCGGATGCCCTCTCTTGCGGATTTGCATGCGCAAGCAGAAGCCATCAGGCGCACTGATCGGGTTTGGGACCATCTGGAAACAGGCATCGACTATGATCAGGTGGATACCAAGTCAGCCGAGATACTGACGCACTACAAAAGCTCAATCAAGGCGCTGCATCAGCTTCCGCCTCAGCGTAAGGTTGATCAACCTGAAGCAGGTTTGCCTCGCTTTGCCGACGCTGCGCCTGTCTCACCATTCTTCGAAGACACTGCTTCAACAGACAGTGCTCTGAAGAAAAGGGGCGGCGCCATAAGACGCCAGCGTGACGAAAGCTTAGCTGACTAGCGCATACCGCTAGCTTGGCTGCTCGTCCTTATCGATGCGAGTATAAGGCACAAAATCTTCAAAGAAGATAGCACCTGAAAAGATGCCTGAGACCCGATCGATTGTGGTCACAACATCCAGCCTGCACAATTGCGAGGGTGTGAAACGACGCTGTACCAGCACGTCATCACGGTCTATCCTGTCCGGGTTTTTGGTCTTCTGGACATAGATGGTTTTCCCGCGACCATAAACATAGGCTGTGTCGTCAATCACAGTCAGCCGATTGTTTGGAAACGAGCGAATGCAACGAACCGGCTCGCCTGCCACGCGGCCCTCGATCAGTTTCGCAAGCCGTTTTTCGCCTTTTGTCATTTCGGTTTCGGCTTTTTCTGTCGAGATTTCTTCGTCGCCTGTTTCTTGGGCGATTAGCGCCGGCGAGGCCGCTAGGGACAGGCCAAAGGCTGCTGTGATCAAGGCTGCTTTTTTCATCGAACTACTCCTCACATGTACCCGCCGAGCCCGTAACGTGTCATTGCCTTGCTGAATGGGCAATGACCAACCTGCTTTCCACGGACACTATCGAGGAAGCTCAAGTTCGATTCGAATGCACCCCCCGGTGTCTTTTGTTTTTTGCAGTTCTAGCGAGGCGGAAACGCTGCCAAATCCCGGAAGCTCAGTTTTGAGCTCGCAATCTCGCAATTATGTATCCGCCGGGCCGCCTTTCAGCACAAAGCGGCGGTCACAATATCCGCAATCGACATACCCTTTTTCGTCGATCTCCATAAAGACGCGCGGATGGCCCAGTGAAGCGGACCGATAGGCAGCACCGCCGCGAATCTGGCTTGCACCATCGCAGCTGACGCGGCGCGTCTCAACAAATACGGTCTCAGGGACAAATTCAGAAGGCTGCGTGCTCATAGGCTATGCCGATAATCTGCATGGCGGCGCATTTCAATCGCTCATTCTCCCTAGTCGGCAGCCATCGCTTGGCGGGTGCGTCCCTTATCGTTATGGCTGCGCGCTATGCCGACCGAACCCGCCATCTGTATCGACAACATCGTCAAACGCTACGCCGCGCCAAAGGGTGCGAAGGGCGATGATGCGCAAGGAAAGCTGGCGCTGAAAGGCGTAAGCTTTGATGTGCCTGAAGGATCCATTTTTGGGCTTCTGGGGCCGAATGGCGCAGGCAAATCTACACTCATCAATATCCTTGCAGGGATTGTGATGAAAACGAGCGGAACGGCGAATATCTGGGGCTTTGATATTGATGAACAACGCCGCAATGCGAGCCGCGCGATCGGGATCGTGCCTCAGGAAATTGTGTTCGACCCGTTTTTCACGCCCTTTGAAGTGCTTGAAAATCAGGGCGGATTTTATGGCATTGCAAAGGCGATGCGGCGATCAGAAGAGCTGCTCGCTGCCGTGCGATTGGCGGACAAACGCGATGCCTATGCGCGCACCTTATCAGGCGGTATGAAACGCCGCTTGCTCGTTGCAAAAGCAATGGTGCATTCCCCGCCAATTCTGGTGCTGGATGAACCAACTGCTGGCGTCGACGTCGAGTTGCGGCGCCAATTGTGGGAGCTTGTGACTCAGCTAAACCGTGAAGGCGTTACTGTGGTTCTCACAACGCATTATCTCGAAGAGGCTGAGGAATTGTGCGACGAGATTGCCATTATCAATCACGGCGAGCTTATCGCGCACAAGCCTACTCGAGAACTCGTTGACATGGCCCGCGAGAAAATTGTTGCGGTGACGGTTGCGAATGATCTGGATGCCGCTCCCCAACATGCGAGCTTTCACAAGGTCGAGATAAACGGCGAGCGCGGGGTCGAGATCACCTATGACAAAGACGAGATGAGCGCTGGACAAGTGCTCGGCATCTTGCAGGAGCAGGGCCTGACGATTGAAGATGTGACAACGCGCGAGGCCGACTTGGAGGATGTGTTTGTGCAGCTGACCGGAACAGGGGCGTGAAGCAACGATTTGCACTCATCGCGTTGGCTGGGCTGGCACAAGCAAAACGTCTGGTGCTGACGCACAATATGAAACGCAGCCTCGATCGGGTCGACAGCGGCCTTGAAGCGATCGGTCAGAACTATTCCGGCCCTGTCAGTGTCGCGGATGATCTGGATTGCTTCTCTTTGTGACCGCGCTTTTCTGTCTTAGTAGCCTGCCCGTTTAAGCCTATACTCTTCGCCAGACTCTGCGTGCGACCCGGTGCAGCGGCGCGCCGCAATGTCTGCAATGCCCTTTATGACGCTGACCATCCCACACCACTTTCCCACGGCGCGGTGTGTGGTGACCTATCAGGCACAGTGCCTTACGAATGACACGGAGCATGACGGACATGGGATTGGGTGTCCTTTGCTATTTGGCGCGATTCTCAATGTGGACAGGTTAGACCGCGCATGATCGTATGCGCCGTTAAAGGCCTGTAACGCGGCGACCGCGCGACAGGTTGCTGCTACCCAGCCTTGCAACCCCTTGCCCCAGCGCGCTGAGCGGGCCATGGCAGTTTTTGTATGGGTGAGAATTCAAAAGACTATGATGTTATCATCATTGGCTCAGGCGCGGCTGGGCTGACCGCAGCTTTAGAGCTGGCAGAAACTAAACGCGTGCTTGTGCTGGCGAAAGGATCGCTGACGGGCGGCTCCACCGCTTGGGCGCAAGGCGGGATCGCGGCAGTGCTGGATGCTGGCGATACGTTTGAAAACCACGTGCGCGATACGATGGTGGCAGGTGCCGGTTTAAATGATCGGGATGCCGTGGAGTTTGTGATCGAGGGTGCGCCCAAAGCGATTGATCGCTTGTGCGAGCTTGGCGTGCCGTTCAATCAGGAATCGGGTGATCTTCACTTAACGCGCGAGGGCGGGCATTCCCATCGCCGGATCGTCCATGTTGACGATGCGACGGGTTGGGCGGTGCAATCCGCTTTGCTCAAAGCTGCTGAAGCCTCATCCAATATCACCATGCTGGGCGGGCGCACCTGCATTGATTTCATCACCGATAGGCACCGCGAAAACTTCTCTGCCGCCGGCCGGGTTTGGGGCGTTTATGCGCTCAATGAAGAATCCGGCCGGGTCGAACGCCATATGGGCCGCGCCACCATTTTGGCAGCAGGCGGCGCAGGCCGCGTCTATCAATTCTCCACTGCGCCGCGCGGCGCAACAGGCGATGGTATAGCGATGGCATGGCGAGCAGGCGCGCGGGTCTCCAATATGGAGATGATGCAGTTTCACCCGACCTGCCTTTACAATCTCGAAGTCAAAAACTTCCTGATCACCGAGGCTGTGCGCGGCGAGGGTGGTAGGCTCTACCATCCTGAAACTGGCCACCGTTTCATGGCGGATTACGATCCGGAACGCATGGAGCTGGCCCCGCGCGATGTTGTGGCGCGCGCGATTGACGATCAGATCAAACGCTTTGGCCTTGATTACGTCCATCTCGATATCAGTCACGAAAGTCCTGAATTTATCCGCAATCACTTCCCGACCATTGATGAGAAATTGTCGGGCCTTGGCATAGATATGACCACTGGCCCGATCCCGGTTGTGCCTGCTCAGCATTATACATGCGGCGGAGTGGTGGTGGATTTGAAAGCGCGCACCGATCTGCCGGGCCTATGGGCGGCGGGCGAGGTTACCGAAAGCGGCCTTCACGGCGCAAACCGGCTTGCCTCCAACTCCTTGCTAGAATGTTTTGTTTTTGGCGAAGCGGCCGCTGAAGATATCCTCGCCAATTGGGACAATTTGGAAGAGCCGCCCGCCATCCTCCCATGGGATGAAAGCCGCGTGACTGATTCCGATGAAGAGGTTGTCATCAAACAAACCTGGACCGAAATCCGCCGCTTTATGTGGAACTATGTCGGCATTGTTCGCACCACAAAGCGACTGGAACGCGCCAAGCGCCGGATCGAATTGCTCCAACAAGAGATCGAGGATTACTACGGCGCTTTCCGCGTGACGACTGACCTTATTGAACTGCGTAATCTGGTGCAGGCGGCAGAGTTGATCGTCAGGTCCGCGCTGGAACGGCATGAGAGCCGCGGGCTGCACTACACGCTCGATTATCCCGATACGGCCCAAGAGGTGCGCGATACGGTTTTGGTGCCGTGAGCAACACGATACCAAAACAGGTCAGGAAAAATATCTTCGATGGGTTGGCTTTAGACGAAATCCGTTGGTGTGGCAGGCTGCCAGATGATGATTTTCTTGCCAGAATCTTCGATCTAGAGGAACTTCCATCTACCGATTCCAGATTTTCTAATGCGGCTGGAGACATTCATCAGCATCGCATCTTCAACTGGGATTGGGAGGATGATTGGATCTATACAGACCGGAGGTTTGATCTTTTAAATTGCCCTGATGAGCAATTTTTGGCTTTCCTAGTTGAAACGGTTCATCCTCTCGTGCGGCCAGAGAAGTCGGAAACAGCTACTATCGTTGCGCACTACAACGAGCAGCTTGGGAAAGTTGGCTGGGAGCTTTGCCCTGCCGAGCGCATCGCTGGGAGAGCTCGCTTCGTTGCTCAAAGAGTTTATTCGAGTAGCAAGAGGTCAATTTCCCGGGGGCAGGAAGTCTCAAGAGCCTTGGACTCGGCTTGGATGGCCCAAGAGATCGCAAGAATTGAGGCGTCAGTAGAAACAGACCCAGCTTTAGCAATTGGCACGGCTAAAGATTTGGTCGAGACTTGCTGCAAATCGATCCTGAACGACATGGGGGTTGCGCATTCAAAGACGGCGAGTTTGCAATCGTTGAGCAAGCTGGTCGTCAAGGAACTCAAATTGGTTCCTGAGGACATAAGCGATCAGGCTAAAGGCGCAGAGAACATTCGCCTCCTACTCCGTAATCTAGCGTCCATTGCACATTATCTAGCTGAACTTCGGGGTCTTTATGGATCGGGCCATGGTCGTGATGGCAACCATCGTGGATTACAGCCCAGACACGCCAAGTTAATCGTTGGCTCGGCAGTGGTCTTTGTCGATTTCTTGGCCGAAACATACCGCGAAAGAGGAAAGAACGGTGAGATTGAGTAACAAAGTGCTCCTCGCGGCCTCGGTTCTCTTGCTCGTTCCCACACAATGGCTCAAATCCCAAGAGCCCGACCCCACCCCCAATCAGATCGTCGTCACTGCCCAGCGCTCTGGTGCGCCGATGTGGACGATTGAGACCGACACCGGCACCATAATCCTCGTCGGAGAACTGCGCGCAGTGCCCAAATCGACGCCTTGGCAGCCGGAAAGGTTGAAAGAAGCCACCGCTGAGGCCCAACGCGTCATTATCCGCGCGCGGCCCAAGATTTCGCCTGGCGATATCTTCCGCCTGATCTTTCGCGGGGGCAAGTTTACCAAGCTTCCCAATGGGTCCGTCGCTGCCGACTATTTGACCGTCGAACAGCGTTCCCGGCTCGCCGCGCTCGAGGAAGAATACGATCAGGATTATGATCGCGGCAGTTTCCTGATGACGGGTTTTGATCTGCTCGCCCGCCGTCTCGATTTTGATGACGAGACAACCAAAGACGCGACCGAGATAGTCAAGAAGGCAGCGGACAAAGCTGATGTGCCTGTCACCCGGCCTGAGCGTTTCCGGGGCAAAGACCTGCTTGATAATCTCGCCGAAGCGCCGCCTGAAAGCCATATCCCCTGTCTTGAAGCCGCGATGAGCGCGACTGAGCAAGGGCAGAGCATTATCGAGCAACGCGGCAATGACTGGCGCAAATTCGATGTGCCCGCCGTGATGGCAAACCCGCTTGAGCAGGCGCTGGGCCAGTGCTGGCCATGGGCAGATAGTGAGCTGGGCGAAGATATCCGCGCGCAATGGACGGGCATGATCGAGGATGCCGCAAGCCAAGATGGCGTGACGCTTGCCGTGGTGCCTTTGCGAGTGCTGGCCGAAGATCAGGGCGTGCTTGACCAATTGGAGCTGCGCGATTTCACGATCTACGGACCTGACTGGCGGAGCCCCCCAAACTAGCGACTACATTCGTAGACGATAATCACGCCTTGGTCGGAAATGGCCGCCCTTCGCGGTCTAAAAATGCGTTTTGGCCGATGTCTGATTGCGGCTTTTGCAAAGATCGCCATTCTTTCCTCAGACACACCGGCACCCCCTAAAAACAATCCGCCTTTGTGTTCGATCGACTGCGAATGCCGACGCCAGCGGGTAAGGGTAATGCCTCGTGCCGCTCGACGTTTTTAGCCGATCATCCGATTGATTTTGAAAGGATGATCCAATGTTGAAATTTGCCAAAATTGCTGCCGTCCCCGTGCTCGCTTTTGCAGCAAGTCTGCCTCTTGCTGCCCCTGCTGCAGCGGATACGAATGACGATCGCATCCTCGTTACCGAAATGGACAGCTGGAAAGCCAATGCAACCCGGCGATTGAACCGGGCTTTGCAGCGCAATCCGATCAATCAAACAGGCGCGCCTGCTCCCGGAATTGTGCAATTGAGCTTTACATTGAACGCCAATGGTAGCCCCACCAATGTCGAAGTGTTGAGCAACAGCGCCAATCGCCCCGCAGCGCAATCGGCGAAATATGCGGTGCGCCGAATGGGTGATTTGAGCGATGTTCCGGTGGCGAATGCGGGCGATACGCAATTCATCGCTAATGTCATTTTCGCCAATGACCATCGCGAAAAGCGCGAACTGATTGCGGAGCTTAAAAGCAAGCCATATGCCAGCTTTGCCTCGAAGTCCGGCAAACCTACTTATGTGGTGCTGAGCAATTAAAGCTCTCTTAGCTTGATCGATCTCGCGCAGGAACCTAGTCTCAAAAGAGAACCTTTTTGCGCGAGACTTTCTGTATGCCCACAATCAACGCCACCACGACCGGGATCGAGTTGTTCTACGAAGAGCATGGGAACCGTTCTAACGAGACGATCCTTCTGATTATGGGGCTGGGCGCGCAGATGACTTTGTGGCCTGATGATTTTGTGGCCGCTTTGGTGGATCGCGGGTTTCATGTTATCCGCTATGACAACCGTGACATTGGCCTCAGTGAAAAAATGGGCGATGCGCGTGCGCCGGGTATTGCATGGCAGGCGCTGCGCAAACGGTTTGGTTGGCCTGCGCCTGTGCCTTATACTTTGAAAGATATGGCGCATGATGGCGCCGGCCTGCTTGATGCTCTTGGCATTGAAAAAGCGCATGCAGTGGGCGCTTCGATGGGCGGGATGATTGCGCAGCTTTTGGCCATTCACCACCGGCACAAATTGCTTTCAATGACGTCGATCATGTCGACCACGGGCAATCCGAAACTGCCCCAGGCCGATAAAGAAGCGATGCAGGCCCTGATTGCGCCCCTGCCCTCGCTTGATGATGAAGAGCTTATGCTGGCCCATGGGATGAACATTCGCGAAAAGATCGGATCACCCGGTTTCAAAGGCGATCCAGAGCGGCGACGCGAATTGGTGCTCAAAAATTTGCGCCGCAGCGTCTATCCGCCGGGTCTTCCGCGCCAACTTGCGGCGATTATTGATGATGGCGACAGGCGTGAGCGTTTGAAAGGTGTGACAACCCCTACATTGGTGCTTCACGGCGAGGGCGATCCGCTGGTTAAGGTTGAGGCGGGGCGCGAAACAGCCGAGTACATTCCAGGTGCGAAACTGGTGACGATACCGGGTTGGGGGCATGATCTGCCAACTGAGCTGACACAGCAACTGGCCGATGAGATAGCGGCCCATGCCAAATCTGTGAGCGAGCACGAGACCGTATCTGCTTGAGGCGGAGTTTGCGTAACATCCTTGCCGTTACGGATTCAGATCGACCCACGATTGATTCACATGATTCAATCACCACATTTTTCTTCACAGATTCAATTTGGGGCTTGCGCACTCCGCGACTCTAGCTTTCTCCACGCGTCGCGGTGGTGCACTGGCATAACACACCTCATTTTTCCGCCGAATTAGAGTTAATCTTGTGTTGACGAGAATCCGCGACTGATTCAGTATCTAGTGGTTCGGTTCGCACACGGACCCCCACAATTAGGTGTTTCTGACCGCGCAGCCACTAGCGCGGACGAGGGAGGAGTCACTTAAGAGACGGGTTTTGGTGCTGATTGAGAGAGACGCGGGGCGGATAAGTCTGTGGCCATCCAGTTGATGGGCAGGGGTTAAACTGTCGAAAAAGAAAAGAGAACAGAATTGGAACATTGTGCTTGCGCAACCGTTCAATTCCGGGGACAATACGGGGCTTAAATGGATTTCAAAGCGAGTGATAACGTGCCGGCAGAAACCACCACTGACGTGCTTGAAGAAGCGGAAACCGCAGCAGAGGAAAAGGCTATAAAAATGGACAAAGCCGACCCAGCAAGCGAAGAGCTAATTGCTGCCAAGGGTGCAGAGGCGCTGGGCAATGCTATGGTTGCAGCGGCGAAAGAGGCCGCCACTCCTGATAGCAAAAAGGTCAATGATCGCCGGTTCGATATTCAGATCGACGAAGCGCGCGATGCGAACCTTACCGAATTTGGCAAGGAAACGCTGACCGATCGCTATTTGCTTCCCGGTGAGAAATATCAGGACCTTTTTGCGCGCGTGGCAGATGCCTATGCCGATGATGCGGAACACGCTCAGCGCCTGTATGATTACATTTCGAACCTGTGGTTCATGCCTGCAACGCCTGTGCTTTCGAATGGCGGCACATCGCGCGGTCTGCCGATCTCTTGCTATCTCAATTCGGTCGAAGACAGCCTTGGGGGGATTGTTGGCACTTGGAATGAGAATGTCTGGCTAGCATCCAAAGGCGGCGGTATTGGCACCTATTGGGGCAATGTGCGCGGCATTGGTGAGCCTGTGGGCCTAAACGGCAAGACCAGCGGCATCATCCCATTTGTGCGGGTTATGGACAGTCTAACCCTCGCGATTTCGCAAGGGTCACTGCGGCGCGGATCTGCTGCGTGCTATCTGGATGTATCGCATCCAGAGATCGAAGAATTCCTCGAAATTCGCAAACCATCAGGCGATTTTAACCGCAAGGCATTGAACCTGCACCACGGTGTTCTTCTGACCGACGAATTCATGGAAGCGGTTCGCGAAGGCGCAGAGTTTGAGCTGAAATCACCCAAAACGGGCGAAGTGCGCGGCACTGTGGATGCGCGCTCGCTGTTCCAGAAGCTGGTCGAATGCCGCCTTGCCACAGGCGAGCCTTACATCGTGTTCAACGACACAGTGAACCGCATGATGCCAAAGCATCACCGCGAGCTGGGCCTGAAAGTGTCCACTTCCAACCTGTGTTCAGAGATTACATTGCCGACCGGTATCGATCACCTTGGCAATGATCGCACTGCTGTATGCTGCCTTTCCTCGCTCAACCTTGAAAAGTGGGATGAGTGGAATGGCGACAAGCAATTCATCGAAGATGTGATGCGCATGCTCGACAATGTGCTGCAAGATTACATCGACCGCGCACCTGATGAAATGGCCCGCGCGAAATATTCTGCGGAACGCGAGCGCTCGGTTGGTCTCGGCGTGATGGGCTTCCACTCATTCCTCCAGCAAAAGGGGCTGGGTTTTGAAAGCGCGATGGCAAAAGCGCTGAACCTCAAAATGTTCAAGCATATTCAGGCCAAAGCATCCGAAGCCTCCATGCTGCTTGCCCAAGAGCGCGGACCGTGCCCCGATGCCGCTGAAATGGGCGCGATGGAGCGGTTCAGCTGCAAGATGGCAATCGCGCCAACCGCGTCGATCAGCATCATTTGCGGCGGAACATCGGCGTGCATTGAACCGATCCCTGCCAACATCTACACGCACAAGACGTTGTCGGGCAGCTTCATTGTGAAGAACCCGTACCTTGAGAAAATCCTCGATAAGAAATCGAAGAATTCAAACAGCGTGTGGAATTCGATCCTCGAAAATGGCGGCAGCGTCCAGCACTTGGATTTCCTCTCGAATGGGGAAAAAGCGAGCTTTAAAACGAGCTTTGAAATCGATCAGCGCTGGCTTTTGGAATTCGCTGCCGACCGCGCTCCCTACATCGACCAGGCGCAGTCGCTGAACCTGTTCATCCCGGCTGATGTCGACAAATGGGATCTGATGATGCTGCACTTCCAGGCTTGGGAGAAAGGCATCAAGTCGCTGTATTACCTCCGTTCAAAATCAGTCCAACGCGCAGGCTTTGCCGGCGGTGTTGAGGCGGATAACACCGCCGATGCGCCAGAGATTGAGCTGAAAGCAGAGCTGGGCGAACAGCAAACCGATTATGAGGAATGCTTGAGCTGCCAGTAACGCAGCGCCATTTGGCGTTCAGCCAGAGGTCAACGCGCCCTCAAAGCAGACAAACCCCCGCAGTCCATCATGGCCTGTGGGGGTTTTGCTTTTCTCGTCCATAATCGAGGGGATTTCGAAACAATTTGGTAACCACGATCATGATACGCAACCGCACATGAAGTCTCGTCAATCCGACCGTATCGCGACCTCCGCGACTGGATCTTACCGCACACCAAAGGGCATGCAGTGGGATGTGGAACTGGGTGATTTATCCCATGGCGGTTGCCGAGTGCAGGACCCGCGCGGCGGGTTGCGCCTTGGCGAATATGTTCGCATCTACATCGCAGGCACAGGCCCTCATATGGCCGAGGTTGCTTGGCGCAGTACAAGCCAAGCAGGACTCGCTTTTTTGCGCCCCCTGCCTCCGCGCCTATTTACGCATTTGGCCGCAGCAGAATGGGATGCTGCGTCAATCGCCTTTAGGGAAACGCGCAGCGAAGGAATGGTTCGCCGCTTCGTGTAATTAGCGCGCCAGAAGGCCACACGCACAAGCCTCTCGCACTTGACGCTTCGATATGTCATAACGTCCTGACAGCGCTTGGGGATCAGCGCGTAACAAAAGGACGCTAAGCTTATGAACCTTCCTGTTGCCGCCGGTATTTTCGGCCTGATCGTCTCGTTCGTCTATCTGTTCAACGCGATGCGCGTTTTGAAAACATCGGGCATGGGCCACACGCACAATGCCGCAATGATACACGCGGCGATGGCGGGCATTTTTCTGCCAGCAAGCGCGATTATCATCATCGCCTATCTGCCTTAAGCAGACGAGTCCCCGCGATGAAGCCAACCCGTTTGATCGGCCCTGTCGCGCTCGCTCTGCTCGTTTCAGCCTGCGCCCGGCAAATTGACGCAGGCGTAAGCATGGCGCCGGATGCGCCAGGCTTTTTATGGGGTCTTTGGCACGGCTTTATCTTCCCATGGAGCTTCATCGGCTCGCTGTTCAGCCCGAACATCGCCGTCTATGCCGTGCCCAATTCGGGCGGGTGGTATGATTTTGGCTTCTTCCTTGGGATCACCGTTTTGGGCGGCGGCAGCTTTTTCGGATCGAAGAAAAGGCGGCGAGATTAGGCATTGAGCTAAGCACCGCTCACCCTTCGAAAGGCTCAGGACGAGCGGAGGCGTTTGGCGCGGCTCTAAAACCCCATCACGCTCCAATACCAGGTGTAGAACGCTATCCAGCCGAGGACGAATCCTGCCCAAACGGCCTTCGCTCCGAAGCGCTCGATCAGGCGCGGCCCGGCCCAACCTGCGACCAGCGCCACCAGTGCAAATCGGGGCAGGCGCGCGAGGATGGAGGCTAGGAAAAACCCTCCTAGGCCACCCCAGCCGGTCCCTTGCGCCCCAGCAGCGAAGGCATAGAGTTTGTATGGCACGCCAGAGAAACTGCCAATTATCATCGTCACCGGACCGCCCACGCTCCAGTCGAGCAAGGTTTGCTGCAACAGGTCAGGGCCAATGCCGGGCACCAACCACAGCATTCCCTCAATATCCAGCGACGAGGTGGCCGTGAGGTAGGCAACGATGGAGCCGCCAATCGCAGCGAACACCGCCGCGACCAGCGCGCCTAATAACGCCCCTCTCCACCCCGCACGGATCGCCAGCGCCATGATCGGCACATCGGCGACTATGAAGAAAAGCGTCGCCTCGGCCAAAGCCCAGATTGCGATCAGAGCTATCACGGCACGAAGAAGTAATTGACGAGATGGAAGAACACAGGGGCGGAGAAGCTCACCGAATCCATCCGGTCGAGCGCGCCGCCATGCCCTTCGATCATGGTTCCCCAATCCTTTGCGCCCAAGGACCGTTTGACTGCGGAAAGAACCAGTCCGCCTGCAAAGCCTGCGAATACGATTGTGGCGGCGAGCAATCCGGCTTGGATGGGCGTGAACGGCGTGATCCAGAACAGACCGGCACCTATCGCTGATGCGGTGAGGCCGCCGCCGATTAGGCCCTCCCATGTCTTTGCCGGGCTGACGCGCGGTGCGACTTTGGTTTTGCCGAACAGCTTGCCGAACACATATTGCATCACGTCGGACAATTGGACGACGGTGATAAGGAAGAAGAGCAGCAGGAAATTCTCTTCATATCCCGGAATATCGAGCAGCAGCAAAGCGGGCGCGTGGCTGATGCAATAGACATTGAGCATCAGCGCCCACTGGATCTTCGCGCTGCGGGTGAGGAAATCCTGCGTCTCGCCCTTAAGTACGGCGAGCAGTGGAAGCAGCAGGAAGGCCCAAACCGGGATCAGGATGGAAAAGAGGCTCTGCCAATCCGACCAAATGAGCCAATATTGGAGCGGGATAAAGAGGTAGAACGCGGCGACAGTCGCGGTGTGATCCTCTGCCCGCGTGGGCGTGATCGATAGAAATTCGCGCAGGCAATAAAAGCTGGTGAGCGCGAACAGGACAATCGTGATTGTCTTGCCGAAATAGAACGCGACTGCGAATATCGCGATCATCATCCACCACGCTTTGATCCGCGCGTTGAGATTGGAGACGGTCTCGCGTCCGCCTTCCGTTGTGACGCGGCGGGAGAGGATAAATCCTATGATCGAGGCGATGGTGAGAAGCGCAAAGACACCGCCAAACAGGGTCATCATGGTGGTGTTCATTGTGCTGATCCCTCCGGCGATAGCGCCACCACTGCTGCCTGCGCGCGGGCTAGGAAATTGGCCTTGTCCTCGCCCTCACCCAGTTTTAGCGGGGTGCCAAAGTTCGCAGAGGAACTTATCGGCGCGGGCAAGATCGCGCCCTTGGGATAGGCGCGCGCCAGGTTGGTCAGGTAGACCGGCACCAGCTCTGCGTCGGGAAAGGACTGGGCGAGGTGATACAGCCCGGCCTTGAAATCACCCGGCAAAGCTTCATTGCGCCGCGTGCCTTCCGGGAAGATAATGAGTGATTGGCCTTGCTCCATCGCTGCGCGCATCGGCGCGAGCGGATCTTTTGCGCCGCCGCGCTCCACAAGCACGGCGTTGAGGATGCTTAGCGCGACAAACCGTTGCACTGGCCCCGTGCCCCAATAATCTTGCGCCGCGACCGGATGCGTTGTCTCGCGCAAATAGGAGGGCAAGGCTGCAACCATAATCAGCGTATCGAGATGGCTTGCGTGATTGGCGAAATAGATGCGCTGCGTCGTCGAGGGCTCACACCCCCGCCAGCGCGGATGCCCGCCAACCAGAAAGCGGGTGGCGGCAAACAGAACCTCGCCTGCAACCCGCGCGATCATTTGGCTTGGCCCTGGAGTAGCTTGGCGATCCGCATCGTCCGGATGATGCAGGTCAATGCGCTGCCCAGTATGATGATCCAGAGTGTGCCCACCAGCACCACTTCCGGCCTCGGCAAAAGGAACGCAGCAATTGCGGCCACGGTTAGGACAAACATCCGGTGTTGCTTTGCCATCGGGCCGACAAAATCCTGATCGAAACCCAATGCCCCGCCGCTGGCGCGCACATAGGCGGTGCCGAATGCAAGGATCGTCGCGCCATATCCGAGCTCCGGCACGCCCGCAGCATAGCCAAAAGCGACCAGCAGCAGAGCATCTTCCACACGGTCCGGCAATTCGTTGAACAATGCGCCCGTGGGGGAAGATTTGCCTTCCTCCACCGCGACCAATCCATCAAGCATATTGGCAAGCAGGCGCAGCTGAATGCCCAGCGCCCCGCCCAGCCACAACCAGGCCGGCCCGCCGGGCGCCGCGATAAAGCACCAGGCTCCAGCCGCTGCAAACAAAACGCCAATCGTTGAAATCGCATTGGGCGTTAGCCCCGCTTTCGCCAAACCGCTCGCCATCGCTTTCGCCCAGCCGGCGCTGCGCGTTTTCAAAGGCCGTCTGCTCGCCTGTGTCATATGACCCTGGTCCCCCATAATCGCCTGACATCATATCGGCTTAATTGGTTAAGGAAAGTCACGCCAAAAAAGGGACGCAGGGGCGCTTCAATTAAAGCTCTTGCAGCACCCGCAAGTTAACATGATGCACCGCGTGCAAGCGCGCGCAGGGCAGACTCGTTTCGACTCAGAATTTGCACGGTCTATCCCCAGCGAATCATACGTGCTTGCCTGTCGCTTCGTAGTTTGTTCTCCTATATAGGTCAGCCAACACGCGAAGAAGGAAACACAAGATGTCGTTGCTCGAAGCCCGGAACACATACAAGCCGTTCGAATATCCATGGGCATACGACTTTTGGAAACGCCAGCAGCAAATCCACTGGATGCCCGAAGAAGTGCCTTTGGGAGAGGATTGCCGCGACTGGGCACAAAACCTCACCGAATCAGAGCGCAATCTGCTCACGCAGATCTTCCGTTTCTTCACCCAAGCCGATGTCGAAGTGCAGGATTGCTATCACGACAAATATGGCCGCGTGTTCAAACCCACTGAAGTGAAAATGATGCTGGCGGCCTTCTCCAATATGGAGACAGTGCACATCGCGGCATACTCGCATTTGCTCGACACAATCGGCATGCCCGAAAGCGAATATTCTGCCTTCCTCGAATATGAGGAAATGTCAGACAAGCACAATTACATGCACCAATTCAGCGTCGATACTGACGAGGATATCGCGCGCACACTCGCCATGTTTGGCGGCTTTACCGAAGGGCTTCAGCTGTTCGCATCGTTTGCGATGCTGATGAACTTCCCACGCCACAACAAGATGAAAGGCATGGGCCAAATCGTCAGCTGGTCAGTCCGCGATGAAAGCCTCCACTGCGAAGGCATCATCAAGATGTTCCACACTTTCTGCGCTGAGCGGGACTGCCTGACCAAAGCGGTCAAAGAAGACATTATCGACATCTGCCAGAAAACCGTTCGCCTGGAAGACGCGTTTATCGATCTCGCATTCGAAATGGGCCCGGTCGAGGGCATGAGCGCGAAGGAAATCAAAAAATACATCCGCTACATCGCCGATTGGCGCCTGAAGCAGTTGGGCCTGCAAGAAATCTACATGATCGACGACCACCCACTGCCATGGCTCACGCCGCTGCTGAACGGTGTGGAGCACGCCAACTTCTTCGAAACCCGCGCGACGGAATATTCGAAGGGCGCGACGACGGGCAACTGGAACGATGTCTGGTCGAGCTTTGACAAGCGCCAGAAGGCGAAAGCTGTGAACGAGGATGAAGCGGTGCCTGAGGGCGATGCGGATATGTTTGAAGCTGCGGAGTAGCCGTCTACTCAGTCCACACATCTTTCATTAGTTCGATATACTGAATGAGGCGGTTGATTGCCGCCTCATCGATTTCTCCTAAAAGCCTAAGTTCCGCTTTGCAGTTCTTAGAAAGCGGAATTAGTATTGTTTCGGCACCGGCAGCCTCCGGCTCCTGCGATGGTTGAGCTGCTGGTTTTGGTCCTTCTGAGCTTTTTGGCGACTGGGAACTTGAGTCTGCAACGGACTCTTCTTCCGACTTTGCCTCTGTCACGTTTTCCGGCTGCCAGCCTGCTACAGACTCTATCTCTTCCAATGTTTTCCTTAGGCTTTCGATGCAGTCGGTCGCTCCTGTCTGCGAGAAACCCATGTTACGTATAAGATGTGCCCTAATTGGCTCATCTGCCCTTGGGAAGTTGCCATTGAAGTGCGCTCTCAATTGCCCAAACACCTCAGGAAGAAAGGCCGATTTGCTCTTGGCTTCCGCCTGCTCTGCAGTCGATACAGGCTGGAGGATCTCAAGCGCTAGGTCACTTATTTGAAGATCGCCTCGCAGGCCATCAACTAAACCATATTGCCGGACTGCGCCCAATGCTACTGCGCTTGCACCACTCCTACCTCTGAAGCCCATAAGGATTGCAGCGGTATCAGAATCAACTTTGGTCGTATGCGCCTCATCGTAAAGACGTCTTGCGTAAGCAATTGCTTCTCCGAGGGAAATCCGCGGATACCTCGGACTTCTTCCTTTGCTAACCATAGCGCTTTTCCTTTTAGACTATAAAATCAAAGTCTTTATAAGCCCAAATATGCAATGAGACAATCCACAAAAAAGGGTGCATTCCCCGGCGTCATAGATACCGATGCCTATAAGTGACTACACAGAATTCAGAGTCGAAAGCCATCTATGCTGTGGAAAAGTCTTTAAAAGGGTTGTGAGTCTTTATCTGCGTGCTAACGCAAAAAAGCCCGAGCAGGACAGAGTCCTGCTCGGGCTGGCTCCCCGAAATGGGTGCTCGGGGCGTAGCAGCGCCTCGGGCATTCGGGCTGAGTAAGTCCTATCGAATTCGTCTTGCCGTATCAAGTGCAGGCCATCCCCCTCCCGCTTGCGGGAGGGGTTAGGGGTGGGTCTGGCTTGGATTGGCTGATCGGATGCGCTCCCAGCTTTAGCGTCTCGCACCATTGCTCCCACCCCGTTGCGACTAGCAAGCAAGCTTGCAAGTCTCACTGCCCCTCCCGCAGGCGGGAGGGGTGCTAGAGATCGCCCACCCTACTGCGACTAGGCAGCAAGCTGCCAAGTCTCGTTATCCCTCCCGCTTGCGGGAGGGATTAGGTTGCGCGCAGTTCTTCGATTTTCAGGCGGATGGCTGTGACTACGCCTTCGATGTTTTGGTGCACTTCGTCGTTCGTGAACCGTATCACCGTGTAGCCTTCGCGCTTCATCCATGTGTCGCGCGTTTCATCGCGGGCAGGAGAGACATCGTGGCTGTAGCCATCGAGTTCGATGACCAGTTTCAGCTCCCTACAAAGTAAATCGGCGAAGTATGGGCCCACCGGCATTTGACGGCTGAACTTGGCGCTGAGTTGGCTCCGGGAAAGGCGGTGCCAAAGGGCGCGTTCAGCAGGTGTTGCCTCGCGGCGGAGTTTGCGGGCGCGGGTTGTGTTTCTCGGTTGCCAGGTGGGCATTTTGTGTTCGTGCCCACCCCTAACCCCTCCCGCAAGCGGGAGGGGGATTAAAGGAGCGCAACACTTCCCCCCTCCCGCCTGCGGGAGGGGCCGGGGGTGGGCCCCGCAGCTAAACCTACCGATACTCCCCCTTCTCATACGCGGTCACCACGCCCGGGTTGGGCACTCGGCATGTCGACCGCGCATCGAAAAAGTACATGCACACAGGCCGTCCATCCTTGAACGCCACTTGCACAGAGCCGTTTTGGATCTGGCCCAGCTGGTTAAATCGGTATCGCGCGCTGATATTGGTGGGGCGGCCTGCCGCGTCCTTTTGCGTCACCGATACAGCTGTCACGCTGCCCTTCATATAGCGGTTCATCATCCAGCCGCGCGCGTTTTCATCGATCAGCGCGTCGACCATTTTGCCATAGTCAGACGGCACATAGGCTCCGCCGCCGCCTCTGGTGGAGGCCAAAGTCGCGCCGCCTGCAAGCTTTAAGGCAGGCGATCCTGAGCCAAAGCGCTGCATATTTGCCTGAAAGCGTTTTAACGCCGCGCTGCTGCAGGCATTCTGCCCTAGCAGTGTGTCCATATCGCCTTGCGCGGCCAGCGCGATATCGGTGATGCGGCGTGAATAGGCGGCTGGGTCACCGCCCCGGTTTGGCACTATACTGGTGATCGCATCGCGGCCTTGTTTGGCCTCCAATCGTTTGGAAATGCTCATCAAGGCCGGATCGGCATATCGGCCCGTGCCATAAGTCTCCCACTGTGCGCAGGTCCGGCTGATCTCTACGCCAAAGCCATTGCGTGTCACCCGTTCAGCGGTGCAGCGCTGGGCCATGATCTCCACCTTGTTGGCGGGCAGTTGTGCGGCGCATTTGCGCGAGAACGCATCTATGTAATTGCGCAGCAGAAAAGAGTAAGCATCGCCTTCGGGCTGCAGCCTCGCATTAGCAAAATCACCCTGATAAATCGCGGAAACCTCGCTTTCGTAGTTGAGGCCCTCCACTTTCAGACTTCCCGGCTTCAGCCCGCTTTGCGCGGCGGCCAAAGATGCCGAAACCAAAACAAATAACGCCGCAAGTCTAGATGCAATTTTCATAAGTAGGCCCCTGACAGCAATACTTTGGCAAGAGTATCACAACGCCGGGCCGACTTCACGAATTAAGAGCCGGATTTTGCGCTCAACTTCACACCGCCCAGCAACACTCTCGAATACCAGACATGCGCCTGCAGAAGAGACTTCCAGCCCGATTGATCAATCCCGCCAACCCATGATCCGAACAAAAGGCGGGTGGCGCCTTCTCGCGGTTCTACGGCAAACCAGCTTGCGGTGTTGGTGTCTCTTGAATGGAAGAGCGCTTGGTTCCCTTGGCGCTCGACCACTTTCCAGACGCCAAAGCTATCTGCCTTGCCATGCGCGAACGCCGCGGCATCGCGGCGTGATGATGGTCCTGCGATAAGTTTCAAAATGATCCGTTCGGGAATGAAGGCGGCGCTGCAGTAAAACTGCTCAATAAAATGCGATAAGGAGACGGTGCCGGGCGCATCGCGGTAAAAGCAATCCCGGTAATCGTCTGCATCGCCGAAACCAGCGAGCAAGCTGTCTTGGGGGACGGGGATCGCGATGACTGTTGCCATCGCCAAGGGATAGCACAAAGGGCGGCGTTTGGGCGCGTATTCTCCTAAAGAGTTGCGCGCAGGATAATCAGGCAGCTTCGGATCGCTGAAAAACGCCCCCGCACAAGGCGTGCTCAAGTTGAAAATGTGTCAAGTTGGTCGGGTTATGCTCTTGCCTAGAATCGGCCCCTCTGTATTGTTAGGGTAATACACCTGGGAGGATGTCGTCTTATGTTTCCAACACTCGCACTCTTGCTCGCACAACCTGCGGTTACGCCGCCGTCTGCCCCCATTCCTCCGATTGAAGAAACGGCCAAGCGGATTGAGGCGCGCGATGCTCGGCTGTTCTGGTACGCGTTCGAAGGATGTAATGCAGCGCGGTTGGAGACATTTCTCGCACCGGATTTTCGGATGCTGCACGATCTGGGCGGGGTTGTTGCCGATAATCGGGACGCTTTTATGGAAGGCGCAGAACAGCAATGCGCGGCTAGGCTGCCGGGCGGGGCGAATGAGGGTTACAAAAACCGGCGGCTGCTTGTGCCGGGATCAGATCAGGTGACGCCGCTGGGCAATTGGGGCGTCCTGCATCGCGGCTATCACACCTTCCACGAATGGCGCGGTCCAGAGGCGGGATGGGAACAGGTTGGCGGTGCGTACTTTATCAATGTGTGGCAATGGAACGCGGTGCGCGGAGTTTTTGAAATGCAAGAGACCATCAGCGTCGATCACGGTGCGAGCACTGCCTACCCTCCTGCTGGTGGTGATGAGGAGGCAAAGTAGTCTGCTGCGGTTTGATCCACGTCAAAGAGCAGCCAGCGCTATCGAGGTAATAGGTCGGATGAGACTTGCAAAGGAGCCTTATCAATGTCCAGCCACACCCCGCATCAATTAAGCGATCAATTCCCGCATGATCGAACGGTTTTGCACGACCTAAAGATCTCAAACGCTCATTTTCGCAATCTTTCGGATCGCTACAATATGCTCAACCGCTCAATCCATCGGATCGAAGTCGAAGTGGATGGGGCCTCTGATATGTACTTAACCCAGCTGCGCAAACAGCGGCTTTCCTTGTTGGATGAAATCGCTTTGATGCTGGAAAATGCAGCGCCTGTAAGCGCTTGAACTGAACGGGCTGCTCGCCGGTCCGGCAAAGAGCGACCGCTGCGAGGCGCATATGAGAGCAGTGCCAAAGGCGAGGCGCTGCTCTCACCATCGTTTTTGACGGGAGAAACCATCCATTGGTGCAGGATCAATGGATGACTATCCTTGGCCCCAGGCTGGCGGAGGAGGCTCAACCGGGTCTGTCAGATCGAACTCCACGCGGAAGAACCGGGGCTCTGGCGCGCCGCCTTCTACGGTGCGTTGCAATTGATAGGCGAACTTAGCTTTGTCTGTGCCCGCAGGATCAACCTCTACGGTCCAGACATTGGTTACAGAGGCGGTCAGGCCCTCTTTCTCGAACATGGTTATGCTGAATTCATCGACCGGGAAATTTTGCACACGGGCTGATCCTTTGGTCGATGTGTCCCCGCCATACATGGTGACAGCATCGGGTTCGCCATCTGCGTGGCGATGGTCATGTTTTAGGCGCAAGCCATCTGCTGTGCGAGTGATGCGCCAGGTGCGGGACCTGTCCCATCCATCCTCCAATTGGACGTGGAAGGGGATCGCAATCGCATCTTGAGAGCATTCGGAAACATGCATCACCATAGGCGCGCCAGCAAAATCGGCATCAGCCTCATCATCGCTAACCAGCTTGCCATTATACGCTTTGCCGCAGTGGCTTTCTAAAGCGCCCCAAAACACATCGGGCCAATAATCGGGCGTTGGATCGGAATTGAGATTTTGCGGGGCATCGCAAGCAGACAGCATGGCGAAAGCAAGCGAAAGGACGGGAAGGGAGCGAATGGGCCGGTTTGTCATGGTTGAGCGCATTAGCCTGAAGCGGCCAGAATGTCCTGCATTTTCAGCGGGAGATTGCTGTTTATGCGCAGCTGTGAAACAGATTGGGGTCTGATCCCATTCATATTGAAAGGACACCATCACATGATCTTTATGGGCTTCCATCGGCGCACTTTCTCGGCCGCAATTCTCGCAAGTATGGCGCTGTATGCGTTGCCCGCTCAGGCGGACGACCACGCAGGCGATCCATCAGCAGATGTTGTGGTTGAAAATGAAATGGAGTTCCCAGCTGATGCAGAATGGAAGCACAGTTTTGATGCCTACGAAGCAGAACCGGGCAAAGTGAACGCATCACTGCGCAGGGCCTTGGCTTTCTCAAAAGCTATGGAGGCACAAGGCGTTGATCCGGCCCGCGTGAAAGTCGCAATTGTGGTGCATGGGCCATCGGTTTTCGATGTTGCGATAGACACGCGATATGCAGCGAAACACGATACGGGCGATGCTGCTTTTGAGGCCAACCCAAGCGCAGACACAGTGGCTCAACTGATCGCGCGCGGTGCCGAGATTTGGGTGTGCGGATTTGCGGCGAAATATCACAAGGTGGGCAATGCGGACCTTCTGCCTGGCGTAAAAATGGCGCCGACCGGCACGGTTGCTCACGCTGAACTTCAGAGGCGCGGCTTTGGTATCAACGCCTATTGAGCGTTGATGAAAGAAACCCAGCCCTTGCTGTTTGAGAAGCAGGGGCGGGGCCTCTTTTGGAAGGAGATCGGGTCTTTAGAACAAAAGCGTTTTGGGATCAGGCATCGGTTCTTGGCGCTGCGCTTTGATGAGGCTCATAACGCTGCGCACACCCACCCAAATGAAGATCAACGGGAAAAGCAGAAGGCCAATCAGAACGAAGGTGAGAATACTCGCAATGATACTGGCTGCAAATCCGACCCAGAACGTTGTGATAAGGTAAGTGAAGTGAGATGCCGCCCAGTCGTCGCCATTCTCCCCTTGCCAAACATGCGCAAGGACAATGCCGATAAGACCGGAAATACCAGTCACAAAACTGCCGAGGTAAAGAAGTGAGATGATGGTAGGCTGATTGAAATCGAAACCAGAATTCGTGGTTGGCTCATTCATGGCGTATCCCCTGTATTGCCGTGATATTGTGCTCAGTAGACTACGCAAAGCTGCGTAAGGGGCAAGGCTTTTGTATGAGTTAGATGGGGCGATTGGCTGCAGCGGCTAAGAGGCTTGGCTATTTGCACCAGTCCATGGGCTCAGAACCCCAGCCGCTTTCTGAAGCAAGGCCGCGTCCAATCATGGTTTGGGCAAGATATTCGGTTTCGCCTTGCGGGCTCTTTCGCCGGACTTCGCGCAATTCGCGTCCATATTGATCGTAAGGAGGTGCATCCGCCCCATTCCATTGAAAGACTCCGAGCGCCAGCCAATCCCGCAGGGCCTTTTGAGCATCGAGCGCGGTTTTGCGCTCCGCCGCGCAGGCTCCGTTCAATTCAGGCGTATCAAATCCCGTCAGGCGGATGCGGCGGCGATCCTTACCAAAGCCGATTATGATCGTATCGCCATCCGCAACGCAGCCTTCTGCACCGCTTGAGCTATCGCCGCAAATCGGAAAGTCTGCTTTCACTGTAACCCAGCCTTGTTCTGACGTGATCGGTCTGATGCCATACCACCAGCCAATCATGACGATCAAAGCCAGTATAGGGACGCGCCATAGAAGCCACCAAGAAATGAGGCGGTTGTTGTTTTGGGAGCGTTTAAGAGAAAATCGGGGTTTGCGGATTGGTTCGGGCATCTTTGAGCAGGGTTTTTGCGCTCCGACCCTAACTCAATGGAAGGGATATGCACAGTGCTGTATCAACATAGCGCGGGACCCACATTCAAAGAGTGTTGCGACACGGCTAGGGATTGCCCGGTTCATTCCACTCCATCGCTCCGTCGATCTACCCCCGAGCGCCTTTCGTTCTTGCGACGATCTTCGCCCGATCGTCGGTCTCCTTTGCGACGGTCCTCTCCGTCGAACGCAACTTGTTCTTTGCGCCTATCAGCCCTACGTCGATCGGAGGAGTTTGCTGAGCTATGTTTGGCAATTTGCACAGGGTCTTTGTCTGTGTCGTTCATCGACACCTCCATTAGCCTTTGTACCTGACCCTGCTCTGACGGCATCTAGTCTTGTGTTAAATGCTCGACAGACTTTTGTAATTACACAAAAAAGCCGCCCAAGGATATCCCCTTGAGCGGCTTTTCATATTAGATGCGCCAGTGCGTGGCGCAGCCGCGTTTAAACGTTTTCGGTTTCTTCGAGCGCGCCGAATGTGCCGTTTGGACGTTCAATTTCAAGACATGTTCCCGCATCAACATAAGTCCATGCATTGCCCTGATAATCGATTACGCTCGTTCCAGCGCAGCTTGTGCCGGGGCCGGCTGCACAATCATTCTCGCCAGCTTTGGAAATGCCAAAGCACTTCTCTTTTTCGCCGCTCCCTGCAGAAGCGAGGGCCTCTTCTTCAGTGCTAGCTGCTGCAGTTTCCGCAGGTGCTTCTGCGCCCCCTGAGCAAGCAGCTGCAAGGCCGGCTGCAGCTGCAAGAGCGATTGAGTGTTTAAAGCCAGTGGTTTTCATAAGTGTCCTCCGATCCAAGTGCCATGACCAATGCGGATGTCGCACAAGTCTTATTGACAGTTCGCATCCAATAGAACTTTGGTTACGCTGCCAAGAGAAAATGTGGTGAGTTAACAAGTTGCCGGGCCGAATTGGTCCAAGTCTTGGCGTTTTTTGCACTCACAAAGCGAAGCGGCTAAGCGCGCTGATATGAATACGCATCCTCTTGATGATAGCCAAGATCTCAGTCTGGCCAAAACGCAGGTTCTGATCGAAGCACTGCCGTATTTTCAGCGATATGCGGGGCGCACTTTTGTGGTGAAGTATGGCGGGCATGCAATGGGTGACCCAAAGGCCGCGCGTGAATTTGCCGAAGATATCGTTTTGCTCAAAGCGGTTGGCATCAACCCGGTGGTGGTGCATGGCGGCGGCCCGCAAATTGGTAACATGCTGGCAAAATTGGGCGTTGAGAGCACATTTGTCGATGGCCTGCGCGTTACCGATGAAGCCACAGCCAAAGTTGCCGAAATGGTGCTTTCAGGCGCGATCAATAAAGACATCGTGAGCTGGTTGGGCAAAGCGGGCGGTAAAGCCATTGGTCTTTCGGGCAAAGATGGCGGGTTGGTCACTGCACAAAAGGTCAGTCGGACCGCACGCGATCCTGAGAGCAATATTGAGAAAGTCGTTGATCTTGGCTTTGTCGGGGAGCCCGCAAAGGTTGATACAAGCGTAATCGATACAGCGGTTGAAGCCGGCATGATCCCCGTGATCGCACCGATTGCCAGCGGGGAGGATGGCGCGACGTACAATATCAACGCCGATACAATGGCGGGGGCAATCGCTTCAGCACTGGGCGCCGCGCGATTGTTTTTGCTTACCGATGTGGCAGGCGTTCTTGATGGATCGGGTGAACTGATCACTGACTTGACCCCTGCTGATATCACTCGACTATCCGACGAAGGCGTTATCAAGGGCGGCATGGTGCCCAAATTGGAGACTTGCGTTTCAGCCGTGCAATCAGGTTGCGAGGCGGCAGTTGTGCTGGACGGGCGCGTGGCCCATGCCATGCTTTTGGAATTCTTCACCGCTCGCGGTGCAGGAACGCTGGTGCGGGCCTAAGCTGGATGCTACGGGCTTGACGGCGTCTAGAGGCGTATTACGTATATAACACGGCCCGAATGGGCGATTGCCGCATTGGCGGTTAGACCTGAGGAAATAGAAACGCATGGCTGGTCTTGAAGTGCTTTATGACATTATCGCGATGATCGTGAACGTCTTTGTGATGCTGATTATCATCCAGTTTGTTATCGGCCTGTTGTTTGCGTTTAATGTGGTCAGCCCCTCCAATCAGTTCCTGATGGCGTTTTACAGCTCGATCAATTCGCTGCTCGACCCGATCCTGCGGCCCATCAGACGGATTATGCCTGACACAGGAGCGATCGACTTTTCGCCCATTGTTTTGATCCTGGCATTGAACGCGACACTGATCGTGCTTGCAGCCGTAATCAACGGATAGAAAGCTGATGACGGCCACCCGGATCGACGGCAAAGCCTTTGCCGCTAAACTTCGCGAGCGTGTGGGAGAGCATGCGGTCGCTTTTGCAGAAAAAGCAGGACGAAAACCGGGGCTTGCTGTGGTTCTTGTCGGGGATGATCCGGCGAGCCAGGTTTATGTGGGCTCTAAGGGCAAAGCGACGCTTGCCGCCAATATGGAAAGCTATGAGCACCGCCTGCCTGACGACACATCCGAGGCTGAATTGCTGGCGATAGTTGAGCGGCTAAATCAGGACGATGCAGTCGATGGCATCCTTGTTCAACTGCCTTTGCCCGATCATTTGGATGAGCAATCTATCATCGCGTCCATCAGCCCGGACAAGGATGTTGATGGCTTCCATGTCATCAATGCTGGGCGTTTGTCAGTGGGGCAGTCAGGATTTGTGCCCTGCACACCGCTTGGCTGCATGATGCTGCTTGCTGACCGATTGGGCGACCTTTCCGGTCTGGAAGCCGTCGTAATTGGCCGCTCGAACATTGTTGGCAAGCCGATGGCGCAATTGCTGCTGGATGCCAATGCAACAGTCACCATGGCGCACAGCCGCACCAAAGATCTCGCATCGGTGGTGAGGCGCGCTGATATTGTTGTTGCCGCTGTTGGTAGGCCAGAAATGATTGGCAAGGACTGGCTTAAAGAAGGGGCAACCGTGATTGATGTTGGCATCAACCGTTTGCCACCTGAACCGGGTAAAGAAAAAGGGCGCCTGGTCGGCGATGTTGCCTATGGTGAGGCGAGCGAAGTTGCCAGTGCGATAACACCAGTGCCAGGCGGTGTTGGCCCCATGACAATCGCAGTGCTGCTGCGAAACACATTGGTCGCCGCGCATCGCAATGCCGGGGTCCCAGTACCGGAGGGTCTATGAAGAAAGCGCAATTCTGGATAGCCATCGGCGTTAGCGCGATTGTTCTTACAGCGTGCTCGAATGGCCAAAGGCGTGGGCCACCCACGAAAGTTATCGAGCGAGTTTTGGCTACCGCACCCGGAAAAGCGCAGCCCAGCGATATTGTCGCGCGCGAAATCGAATATGCGCAGTCTGCCAAACAGGTCGGCCAGATTGTAGCAGCTGAAGACTTCGCTGCGCCTGGAGCTTTAATGCATGTCCGCGGCGGGCCAGTGGAGTTTTCTGCGCTTTCCAGCCTGCTGAAAACCTTGGAAATTGACAATCAATGGAAGCCGCGCACGGTTGTGATGAGCTGCGATGGTGCGTTGGCTATCAGCCAGGGTCGTTTCACAGATAAAGATGGCAAAGTTGGCAATTATGTCACCGTTTGGGCGCGGCAAAGCGACAATCAGTATAAGTGGACTTATGACGTGGCGGGATATGATGATCCTCAACCGCCAAAACGTGCGGAATTCGAAGATGGCGATATCGTCGTGACTGCGATTGACGCTGTCCAAGGGCTCGTAGCGACCTGTCCTCAAGGGGACGGGGCAGCACCTCCTCCGCCAGCCGTCTCGATTGGTGAGGATGGCAAAAGCGATGCGCAGCTATCTTCTGATGGCACTCTGCAATGGACATGGGATCACGGCGCGGATGGCACGAAGAACATGACCGCCCAATATTTCTATGAAGGCGAATGGGTCACTGCAGTTCAAGAAAGTCTTGCACCTATTGAATAATAGTGGTGAGGGGCGCGTCTCATCCTATGACCGCTTTTTCCTGATTGCGTAGCCTCAATGCTTCTGCCTGAACTCTTTGTTTCTGCCTTTGTCACGCTGTTTGTCGTGATCGATCCGCCCGGTTGCGCGCCAATCTATGCGGGCCTCACCAAAGACGCGAGCAATGCCCAAGCGCGCAATATGGCGCTGCGAGCGATTGCGATTGCTACAGTGATCCTTTTGATATTTGCCTTTTTCGGAGAGGCGCTGCTTGGCGCGCTTCATATCGAACTCGACAGTTTCCGCATCGCGGGTGGTTTGATGCTGTTCTGGATTGCGTTTGAAATGGTCTTCGAAAAGCGCACTCAGCGACGCGAAGAACGCGCCGATAAGGTCAGTGCCGACCCTGAAGTTGAAGATGTTTCTGTTTTTCCCATGGCGATGCCGATGCTCGCAGGTCCGGGGGCAATCGCTGCTGTCATGCTCCTTATGAACGAAGCGGAGACGGCAGCGGAAGCAATCGAGGTTTTCGCCGCGCTTGGGCTGGTTTTGGCGATTACAGCATTGGCGCTAATCGCAGCTGGACCCTTGATCCGACTACTAGGCGACAAAGTTGAGGCCGTGATAACCCGCTTGCTGGGCGTATTGTTGGCGGCTCTTGCCGCGCAATATGTGCTTGATGGTCTTCGCGGGGCTTTTGGTATCGGCATTTAGGCCATCGGCGCATTCATAAGCGCGCTGGCAATCCCCCACGCGCTTGCGAGGGCTACACCCAAAGTGCCAAATGCGCCCAAAGCGCGCATTCCCGCAAATGCTTTTCTTCCACCTGTCAGGTCTTCACCGTGCGACCCAGCCAGAGATGAAAAGCCCAGCGCATGAAAAATCCGGGCGCCCGCAAACACAAGGCACAGTGTCAGCACATAAACCGTCTGGCCTGAGAGCATTTCAAACAGAGCGATTACCACCAAAAACAGGCCCGAGTTTTCGGCGAGATTGCCATGCCGGCGCACCTTGCGCTCAAGATCGCGATCATCACCCACACCGATGAATTGCCCTTTTGAGCGATGCAGCCCAACAGTCAGCATTAAGACAACCTGGAGAACGATCAAAAACGCGCCAAGGGCAGCAGTGTAAAGCGGCAGTTGTGTCATTTCGAAGGTTCCTCTTGCAAAATGTTTGTTTCGGGAAAACCGATCAAGGATAAGGCCGCGCGCCCCGCATCAAGAACGAGAGAAGCATCGCTTGCGAGCCTTGCTGACGCATTTGCCCCGTGAAGCAATTGCGTAAGAGTGCGGCCAATCATTTTGGGATCCGCATTGCTGCCTGTTCTTTCTATCGCATCAGTTGCGATCAACGTCATATTGCGTTCGATCGCATCAAAGATAAGCTTTGCCTCTTTGCGGACCACGGGAAGCTCTTGCCCAAGCTCCAATGCCAGACCCATCATGGGGCAGCCGAAAACGTCGCCATGCTCGTCACTCATGCAATTGTGCGTGTCGTAGATGCCCCGAATGATTGACGCGAGGCGAACCTGGGGAGGCACTTGCCGATCTAAGTTTGCGGCAAAAAACATTTCGGTCGCAAAGGCGCCATGATATTTGACGACAGCGAGAGCGAGATCACTTTTATCGGAGAAATAGCGATAAACAGTCGCCTTGTTGACGCCCGCCATTGCCGCCACTTGATCAACCGAGACCCCATGAAAATTGCGCAACCAGAAAAGCTGGGCAGCGGCCGTCACGATGTTTGCCCGTGTGCGTTCGCCTTTGGTTAGCTGAGTAGCGATATTCATAGCTAACCGTGTAGTTAGTTTTGAAATAGGCTCAAAGCGTTCTCATGCGACGTTTTGTCGCGAATGGCCGGACACATCGCGTTCATCACGGCGTGTTTAGTGATCTGTCGCTGGCGAATTCGGTAGAGAGCGAGATGGCTGCGATGGGAACAATCAATCACGTTCGCGATGTCCGGTTGGGGGACTGGCTGGCGATGATACTCGTTTGCGTTGCATGCGGAATTGCTTTTCCAGTGCAGTCCCAGAACACCCAGGAACAGCCGCCGCTCGAACAGCTCACTTTGTCTCAACTTGAGGAAAGGATACAAGCTGGCGACCTAGGCAAGATCCGCGCTCTCGCAACAAGTCAGTATGGCGAGACGATCAATCGCAAACGCTTTGGCAAAGGCGAAATGGGTAAGTCGGTCGATATCAAATCGGCGGGCAAATCAATTACGGCGCTGGCGGTCGGTGCAGCCATTGCCGATGGATCGCTGCCCGGAACAGATACCAAGGTTTGGCCGTATCTTGGCTCCTCGCGAGGCGCTCCGTTTGATGAGATCACGGTCGCTGACCTGTTGTCCATGTCCTCTGCGCTCGATTGCAATGATTGGGAGCGCAAATCCCCTGGTCAGGAAGAAAAGATGTATCGCCGCCGCGAATGGCGCAAGTTTGCGCTAGAGCTTCCGGCACGCAACTTTGTTCGGGATGAAAAGGGCCGGGGGGCATTCTCGTATTGCACCGCAGGCGTCTTTCTCCTCGGCCAGGTGGTGGAGAAAGCCACCGGAGAGCAATTCGACACCTACGTTCAGCGGCGATTGTTTGATCCTTTAGGTATAGACGGTGTCGTGTGGAGAACATCGAGGAGCGGTGAGATCCAATCAGGTGGTCAGCTAACAATTGGCGATGATGCCTTGTTAAAGATCGGGCAGTTGGTGCTCAATCGCGGGCAGTGGGAAAGGCAAGAAGTCATTCCCGAAACCTGGATCCGTTCGATGCTCACTTCCCGCCATAAGCTAGGCGAGCATGTGCACTACGGTTATCTTTGGTGGATGATGCCTGTTCAATCGTCTCGAGGGTTTGAGGCGGCTTTCATGATGAAAGGCAATGGCGGCAATATCGTCGCCATTGTGCCGGCCATGGATGCGGTTTTGGTAGTGCAAACCGAGAGCTACAACAAGCGCGATGCAGACCGGCATTCCTTCACGGCATTAACAGCGATGCTCAAAAGCTTGCCTGTACCACAAGAATAAGCAGCCGCGCCTTTACTGTAGTGTCATGATTTCCTCGCCGCCATCGCGCCGGCTAAAGAATTGCATCAATTGGACCAGCAATTCGCAGCGGTCCGACAGTGTTGGTGCCTCGAGCAGAGCTTGTTTCGAAGCAGGGTCAAACGGAGCGATTTGTGAGACGCCATTGATGAGCGAATGGTCATCCAATCGCTCAACCGAATCCCAATCCACCTTGTACCCTTGCGTATCCGCAAAATTGCGCGCTTCCGCTTCGAAGCCGCCGCGCTGAGCGTGGCTGAGTGTCTCGTCCTCATTCTCCTCGATCAGCTCAGCTTCGATTTGGCGAAATGCGCTTGTAACATCGAGCTCGCGCAGCATTTTGAAGCGTTGCTCACCTTCAAGGATAAGGTTGTATCGCCCATCCTCCATTGCCTCGATCTCGCCAATTCGGCCGACGCATCCGATAGTGTAGAGCGGCGCGCCATCGGTTGGCATTTGTGGTTGGATCATTGCGATTTTGCGGTCGCGAACGAGGGAATCGCCAACAAGCGCGCGGTATCGTGGCTCAAAAATGTGGAGCGGCAATTGCAGACCAGGAAACAGCACAGCGCCGGTCAGCGGAAAGATGGAAAGGCGGGTCGGCATATTTAACCGAAAAGTATTTTCGACAAGCGGCGCCGGGTGGCTACGACCCATTCATCCTCAAGACCGGTTGCCTCGAAAATCTGGAGTAGCTTTGTTCGCGCTGCCCCATCATTCCAATCGCGATCTGCCTCGACTATGGAAAGCAGGGTGTCGGCCGCAATGTCTCGCTGCCCGCTCGCAAATGCTGCCTCTGCGTAAGCAAACTGAGCATCCAGATCGTTTGGATTGGCTTCAGCGGTAGATTTGAGCCCGGCCAGTTCACCATCATCAACTTGTGTGCCAGTCAATTCAAGCGCACTTTTGGCAGACGCAATCGCCGGGTCCGTGGCGAGTTTGGGGTCGGCTTCGATCGCGCTGAGAACCTGACGCGCTTCTTCGACTTGGTCGAGCTGGATGAGCGCGCGGATCAAACCAGAGTGAGCAGGCGCATTGTCAGTCGCAAATTCTGTGACTTGCGCAAAAATACCAGCTGCTCGCTGTGCATCACCGCTTGAAAGGGCCTCTTCGCCCAGTTTCAAATACTGTTCGATTTCTTCGGGAGAAGGCCCCTGCGGTGCGGCGCCATCTGCACCCGCTTGTATCGGTAATTGCTCCAGCAACTGGTCCAGCATCTGCTTAAACTGCGATTCGCTTCTCGCATTAGTTAGATCTGCAACCGGCTGGCCTTGGAACATCGCATAGACAGTGGGGATTGATTTAACCTGAAACTGACTGGCGATAAATTGCTCTTCATCAACGTTCAGCTTGGCCAATATCACGCCTTTTTCGGCGTATTCGGCACACACCTTTTCCAGCATCGGGGCTAAGGCTTTGCACGGTCCGCACCATTCAGCCCAAAAATCCAGAACAACGAGCTTGGTCTGGGAGGGATCAACGACATCTTTGCGAAACCGCTCAACTGCCTTCTGCTCATCCATGTTAAGACCCATACTGGCCAATGCTCATGCTCCTTTAGAATTGGTCTTTTGTATCGCTTCATAATGTGGTGCGTTTGCCGGGTTTGTGAAGCTTCCATATTCGCTGGCGCTTTGAGCGCATGGGATCAAGCGATATTTAGGCTTGAAAGGTGTGCAAGGCGCTGTTACTTGCGCGCCTCCCCGGCAGAGATCGACGTTGTTGCGTTTCTGTGTGGCGTCAGTGAGCGGGCGTAGCTCAGGGGTAGAGCACAACCTTGCCAAGGTTGGGGTCGGGCGTTCGAATCGCCTCGCCCGCTCCATTTTCTTCGACACTGTGACTAACGCAGGAGCTGATCTCCCGTTGGTATAGTGTGTCTTTCCTACCTCACCACCTTAGCAATCACCTGAGAACTTTGTCGCTTTACCGACGTGCGCAGCGATTGTTCTTGCGTCCATTAAAGGTGGTGCTACGTGAAAATGATATGTTATCACATTAATCGGACGGGAATCTGATATGACTACTCTGACTTCGCGGCTCGCGCTCGCGATCTCCCTTTCTGCCGCGCTCGCGTCAAGCCCCGCTTGGGCGAATGAAGATAGCGAGGCGAGTGGTGAAGACCGCGCTGGCGCCAGCAAACAGATTATCGTTAGCGCAGAGGGCCTTAATGAGCTTGATTTCTTGGCCGGAAAATCGGTCGCGGATGAAGATGATATCCAGCTCAATTTGAACGGTCAGATTGGTGAAGTTCTCGAAGATCTGCCTGGTGTGTCGACCACCAGCTTTGCCCCAGGTGCCTCGCGACCGGTTTTGCGCGGCTTTGACGGAGAGCGGGTGCGTATCCTTATTGATGGTTTGGGCACAGCCGACGTGTCTAACACTTCTGCTGACCACGCGGTCACCATTGAGCCGCTTACGGTCCAGCGGATCGAGGTCCTGCGTGGTCCAGCATCGCTTCTTTATGGCAGTCAAGCGATTGGCGGCGTTGTCAATGTGATCGATAAGCGCATTCCTTCCGAAGTTCCCAAAGATGGGTTCAGCGTCGATGCGCTTGTTGCCGCAGACACCGCCACAGATTTGATTTCTGGCGGCGCCTCTGTCGATTTCGCTGTTTCTCCCAACCTTGTCTTGCATGTAGATGGCAGTTGGCGCGATACGGGCAATGTCTCCATTCCGGGCTTCCAATTGTCTGATGATTTGCGCGCTGACTTGCTCGCGGATGCTGAAGAAGAGGAAGAAGAAGGCGAGCTTGAGGAAGCAGCAGAGCTTCGTGAGACTGCCGATCAGCGTGGTTTCCTTCCCAATAGTGGGACCGAAACTTGGACGGTGAATGGCGGCTTCACTGCATTTCTTGGCGAGCACTCCATTGGCGCCTCGATTGGCTATTATGACACTTTTTACGGCCTGATTTCTCGTCCCGGCGGCGAGCACGCCCATGGCGAGGAAGAAGGTGGCGAAGAAGAGGGTGAAGAAGAAGGCGAAGAAATCGTCTCTATCGGTCTTGAGCAGTTTCGCGCTGACATGCGCGCAGAAATTGCGCTGGGCGATGGGTTCTTTTCCCAATTGAATGTAAGAGCTGGCTATTCCGATTACACCCATACTGAATTTGAGGGTGATGAGGTTGGCACCGTTTTTGACACCGAAAGTTTCGAAGCGCGCGCTGAATTGCTCCAAAGTTCTGGCGGCGTTATTGGCGCACAATACACCGCCCGTGACTTTTCAGCAGTGGGCGAAGAGGCGTTTGTTCCGCCCAACTTCACCACTCAGATCGCTTTATTCACCGCTCAGGAATTTGACCTTGGCGGGGTTCAGATCGAAGCTGCAGGTCGGTATGAAAACGTCGACGTTTCTTCGGACTCGCTTGGGTTGGACCGCAATTTTGACCTTTTTTCCGGAGCATTGTCAGCTGTCCTGGTGAGTGAAGGCGGCACGCGCTTTGGCCTGACGGGATCGCGCGCAGAGCGGGCACCTGCTGGCGAGGAATTGTTTGCCAATGGCCCGCATATTGCGACGCAATCCTTTGAAATCGGCGATCCCAGTCTCGATACGGAAAGCGCTTGGGGGCTTGAGGCATTCCTAAATACCGGATTTGGTGACACGCGATTGAACTTGGCCGTTTTCTATCAGGCGTTTGATGATTTTATCTTCCTGTCTCCTACCGGCGAAGAAGAGGACGAGCTTCCGGTTTTCGAATTCCTTCAGGAAGATGCGACTTTCTTTGGATTTGAAGCGGACTTGTATGTTCCTTTGATTGAGAACGATGATTTCAGTCTCGCGGCCGATTTGCGTGCCGAATATGTTTCGGCTGATCTCGATGGCGATCCGGCGATGGGCGGCATAGATGGTTCTGTTCCGCGTATCCCGCCTGTCAGTGTGCTTGGTGCGCTTGATGCGAGTGTTGGTGCGTTCGATATTCGCGGCGAAGTTGAATGGTTCGCCAGCCAAGACGATGTTGCTGCATTCGAAACGGAGACTGACGCTTTCACCTTTGTCAATCTGGCGGTTGCATGGAAACCGATACCATCAAATCAGTCAGTCACAGTGATGCTCAACGCTGACAATATCTTCGATGCGACCGGGCGCCGTCATGCAAGTTTCACAAAGGACTTTGTGGTGTTGCCGGGGAGAAATTTCAGAGCCAGCGTCCGCTTCGGTTTCTAACCGTTCTTCCATTCCTCTCCCCCGCGACCCGGGAGCTGGGCGGCCATTCATTCCCCCCGAATGGCCGCCCTTCTCGTTTTAATTTTCAACGGCAAAGGTAAGATCAGCGTGCTCTTCAAGCCGCTTAACCAAAGCCTCGCCCAAAAACGCGCCCGGCGTGCCTACGCCGCCTGAAGCATCGCTTTCGAGCAGCGCCATGCCGGTTTCGGCGATCATACGGCTGGTTGAACCATAGCCCGGATCATATTTGCCCTTAACGCCGTAGTGCAGGTTTTCACCATCAGGCCCTTCGGCGACAAAAAGCACATTATAAAACCCGTTCTCGCGCTCTTCCTTAGATGGGCCTTCACCCGGTTTGGGCGGCTTTGCACCGAACGGGTTTTTCATCATTTCAGCTGCGGCTTCTGCCATTTTCTTGCCAGCATCGCCGGGGCTGGTGAGCATCATTTCATCATATTTGAAATCCTCACCATAAGGATGGCCAAGCAAGAAATTGGTGCGATGCACATTCTTGGTGTTGATCGGTGCCATCACAAATGGTGCGGCCCATTTGTCCAGATCGCTTTCGTAAACGGGCACCATGCCGGTGGGCTGGCTGGGCCCGTCAAATCCGGGTGTCAGTGCAAAGGGGCTGGCGAGCGTTTTGAAGATTGATGGGTTCTTGGCCGCCGCTTTCATCGTCGCAGTAAGGCTCGCTGCGGTCCCTCCGGAAAACGTGCCTTGCATGGCGCGAACACGGCCGCGAACGCGGCTTGCAGGTGCGCCAAAGCGTTCTTTTGCGGCTTTCTGCGTCATCATCACGCCCAGATCAAAGGGGATGGAATCAAACCCGCTGGAAAAGCATATCCGCGCGCCTGACGCTTTGGCAGCGTCCTGATGTTCAGCGATTTTGTCGGCCATCCAGGCAGGTTCACCGCAAAGATCAGCGTAATCCGTACCCGTTGTTACGCAGGCTTGGACCAGTTTATCGCCATACAGTTGATACGGTCCCACTGTTGTAATCACAACGCGTGTGCGCTCACACATGGCTTCAAGGTCCGCCAGATCATCGGCATTCGCCACTACCAGAGGTGTATCAGCAGGCGCGCCGATTTCATCACGTACAGCTTCCAGCTTTTCATAAGAACGCCCTGCCATGGCCCATTTCGGTGCATTGCCAGACGACCCGTAATGATTGCTCAAATACTCAGCGACAAGCCGCCCGGTATAGCCGGTTGCGCCATAAACGATGATGTCGAATTCGCGGGTGTCTTTGGTTGCTGGCATTCAAATTCTCCTTTGTGTCGGGACATGGAGATGGGAGGGCCCAGAGTCAAAGAATGCGTCAAAGAATGCGTCAATCATCCGGAGCTCTAACCTGACCGACTTGACACTTCTCCAACTTAATGTCGTGCCAATTGGCCTGTAAATACGTCCCGCGCGCGAGCCATGACGCGAAATTCGAAGGTCGGGAAATGGTTGTGAAACTGTGAAAGCCGAGGTCCCGCTCCCGACCCAATTGCAGACCTCAGAATCGACGTGACAAGAGCCATCGGCAGCGGTAATCGCTCGCGCTAATAGCATGTGGTGACAGGTTCACGGCGCTGCGATTTCGAAGAAATGGCATTCTTGCGATCTCGTGTAAGGTATCAGGCTTGATCGATGCAGAAGGCAAGAATGGAGGCTGAGCTTGGCTAGGCACTGCGTGACCGGCAGTTCAGGTCGCATTGGGCGCAGTATTCTTGGCCTACTCGCCCGCGATCACGGTGTGGTTGGGATTGATCGTTTGCCTGCTCCTTCGACGGATGTGATCGCGGATATCTGTGACGAGGATTCTTTGAAACGTGCATTCGATGGTTGCGAGTGTGTCTTCCACGTTGCTGCACTTCATGCGCCGCATGTGGATGCCGTGCCCGACAAAGAGTTCGAACAGATCAACGTTGTGGGCACTGAAAAGGTATTTCGCTGCGCTAAGCAGCAGGGTGCCGAGCATGTTGTTTTGACAAGCACCACTGCGCTTTATGGTAACGCCGCCCAAGAAGACGGGCGAACAACCTGGATTACTGAGCAGACCGTGCCTCAGCCACGCACGATCTATCATCGGACTAAATTGGCTGCAGAGGAGATCGCCCGCAGCTTTGCTAGCAAGAGATTGCGCGTCTCAGTGATACGTATGTCGCGATGCTTTCCCGAGCCAGCGCCGCTTATGGCAGCCTATCGTCTGCACCGCGGTGTCGATGCGCGCGACGTGGCTCTGGCGCATTGGGCAGCGGTTCAATCGCAGACCGAAGACTTCGGCATATACAATATTTCTGGGGCGACACCCTTCGAGCGCGAGGATTGTGAAGCATTGAAAGCTGATGCGGAAGCGGTGCTTCGACAAAAGGCGCCTGAATTAGCGGCTCTATTTGACCGGCGGGGCTGGTCGCTCCCCCAGTCCATCGATCGGGTGTATGATCCTGCATACGCAAAACACTCGCTAGGGTGGGAAAGCTGTTTTGGTTTTGACGAGGTTTTTGCGCAGTTGGACCAAGGCTCAGCAGAAGTGCTGCCAGTAAACGCTCTGTCCCCAGGTAATTCGAAGTAATCGCTACACCCACATCGTTGCGCGGCTGCAACGCATCTTTGCCAAATTGACTTCGTCCACCGCGCGAAATTGACCACTAAGTGTCATATTGCAATTCGGTGACAGGGTTACAGATGTTATCACGCGATTCTTCTTCTTTCCTGATCTCCAGATGGGCTCGTAGAAAGCCATTCCTGACCACAAGTATAGAGGTTTCGCTTTAGCGTAGGAGTGTCCTTTCAATGCCATTTGCTCGGCTACTTGCCACCACCGCCATTGCTCCAATCGCATCGGCTTTGGTTTTCGTTGCACCTGCAGCTGCTCAATCCGACGGACCCGTCCAGAACGAAGCTGAAGAGCCAAGCGGCGTCGGCACTATTATTGTCACCGCGCAGCGGCGCGAACAGGACATCCAGGACGTCCCTGTTTCAGTAACCGCGCTTGATCAGGACACTTTGTCAGCGATTGGTAGCAGCGGGCAGGATGTCCGGGTTCTGTCAGCACGCGTCCCAAGCTTGGTCGTGGAGTCGTCGTTTGGCCGGACCTTCCCCCGTTTCTACATTCGCGGGCTTGGCAACACCGATTTTGATTTCAATGCCTCGCAGCCAGTCAGCCTTGTCTATGATGATGTGGTTCTCGAAAACCCGATCCTGAAAGGCTTTCCGGTGTTCGACATTCAACAAGTTGAAGTCTTGCGCGGTCCGCAAGGCACCTTGTTTGGACGCAATACGCCCGCCGGTATCGTCAAATTCGATTCCGTAAAGCCGCGCGATTATGCCGATGGCTATGCCAGCCTCAGCGTTGGCCGTTTCGGCAATGTGAATGCAGAAGCCGCTGTTGGTGGACCGCTGGGCGACAACATCAATGTTCGTTTGTCAGCTCTCTATCAGACCCAAGACGATTATATCGACAATGTGCTGCCAGGCGGAACAACCGAAGACGCATTGGGCGGATTTAGCGATTTCGCATTTCGCGCTCAGTTTGATTTCCAACTGACCGATAACTTTGATCTGCTCCTAACCGGACAGGTTCGCGATCTGGATGGCACTGCACGCATTTTCCGCGCGAACAACTTTACGCGCGGCCAATCCGGCCTAAACAGCAGCTTTGACCGCCGATCTGTTTCGGTGGATGGCCAGAACGACCAGACCGTCTCAACCCAAAATATCTCGGCACGCGCGACGCTTGATCTGGGCGCAGTCTCGCTCATATCCGTGACCAGCTTTTGGAAAGGCAGCGCAGCCTCTGTTGGCGATGTCGATGGCGGCTTTGGCGCAAGCTTCCTGCCACCCGCGCTCACCGGCCCCGGCGTCATTCCATTCACCGCAGAAACGCAAGATACGATCCCTGGTCTCGATCAATTCACTCAAGAGCTACGTATCGCTAGCAATGGCAGCGGCCCTTTGAGTTACCAAGCAGGCATCTTCTTTTTTGACGAAGATCTTGAGATTGAGAGCAACAACTTCTCGACGCTGGGTGATCCTCTCAATGCGCCGGGCGGTATCAACATTGTCGTATCGCAGGAGCAAAAAAGTAAGGCGCTGGGCATCTTCGGTTCATTGACATACCAATTCTCTGATCAACTCAGCGTGACTGGCGGCATTCGCTATAATGATGATGAGCGTGATTTCGTGGTCGTGCGCAGCCAAGACACACAATTCCCGACCTTCCTGCAAAACCCGCTTGGCACTGTGACCAGCGAAGTGAGCGATGACACGATCACTTGGGATCTGAGCGCAACCTATGCGGCGAGCGAGGATGTGAACCTTTATGCCAAAGTCGCGCGTGGCTATCGTGCACCGAGCATTCAGGGCCGTGTGCTGTTCCCGCCTGCCACGGCAACACCGCTTGAAGACGGTGTGACCATTGCGGATTCAGAGACCATCACCTCTTATGAAGCAGGCATCAAATCGACGCTGTGGGGTGGCCGGGCGCGGATCAACCTTTCTGCATTCTACTTTGATTTGAATGATGCTCAGCTGACAGCAGTTGGCGGCAATGTGAACGCAAACCGGTTGGTCAATGCTGACAATGTGCGCGGCTATGGCTTTGAACTCGATGCAGAAGTGGCGCCAACGGATAATCTGTTCTTCACAGCTGGCATCAGCTTCAACGATACTGAAATTCAGGATCAGGGCCTGACAACCGCAGCCTGTGGTGCAGTTCGTGTGGATACATTCCCGGATGTTTCGCTTTGCACGATCCTCGATCCGATTGTGACACCTGCCGCGCCATTCTCTGCGGCGATCGTCAGCATTGATGGCAATTCGCTGCCTCAAGCTCCGCGTTGGATTGCGAACTGGACGGCACGCTACAGCGTGCCCGTCGGCGATGGCGAAGTCTATGCGTTTACCGATTGGGCTTACCGTTCGAAGATCAATTTCTTCCTCTACGAGTCTCTCGAGTTTCAGGACAACAGCCAGCTCGAAGGCGGCGTGAGGGTCGGATACAAAACGGACAGTTTTGAGCTCGCCGGGTTTGTTCGCAACATCACCAATGACACATCAGCGGTGAGCGGCATCGACTTCAACAACCTGACCGCGATGGTCAACGAACCGCGCGTTTGGGGCGTTTCCGCCGCAGTGAACTTCTAGGCAAACGCAGATCGGGAGGTGGGCCAGCCCTTGAGGCATTCAAAAGCTCACCTCCCGCTAACGTGCCAACGACGTTTGAAAGCGATGCGAAGGCTCAACACGCACCGAGCCTAATGTCCACCTTCACGCCCACAAACAGACGTCCCCCTCTAGCTCCCAGCTTGCCGCAAACAGAATGTCCGCTATCGGATTTGCGCGCCTTTTCTACACCGCTTTTGCTTGTCACAATCGCTGCCGGTCTTTCAAAGTTTCATCCCCCAACCCGTATGAAACGCGTGTTTTGTTGGAGAAGTGTCAACTTCGGTTTTTCAGTGTGAGTGTCTGGAACATCGCTTGAAAGCCGCGCAACAGCCGGGTTACACGGTATAACCTTTGTCACCTTCGGTTGGAAATATTCAGAAAGCCCAGCCCTGCGATTGCGCAGTGGTGCCAGCTTCGAGATTGAGGGTAAGCGATGGACGTTCTTTTGTTCAACGCGCCAGTTGCTTTGCCTTCCAAAATCTCCGCCCAAATCTGGCAGGTGGACTATAGCCTTGGAAGCGTCACGCCCTTCTGGCCCATATATTTGCCAGCCCTGTCGGCGTAAGTAACTTCGGGGCGTTCATTGCCTTGAAGGAACAGGAATTGGCACGCGCCTTCATTGGCGTAGATTTTTGCTGGCAGGGGCGTCGTGTTCGAAAATTCCAGCGTTACATGGCCTTCCCAACCCGGCTCCAGCGGCGTCACATTCACGATAATCCCGCAGCGCGCATAGGTTGATTTGCCAAGGCAGATGACAAGCACATCTTCTGGGATGCGGAAATATTCAACCGTGCGGGCCAGCGCGAAGGAATTGGGCGGGATAACGCACACATCTGTGTTGCGATCTACGAACGAATTGGCGGCGAAATCCTTTGGGTCCACCACTGCGCTGTCGACATTGGTGAAGATTTTGAATTCCGGTGCAACGCGCGCGTCATACCCAAAGGAAGAAACACCGTAAGAGATCACGCCTTCGCGCCGCTGCGCTTCGACATACGGCTCTATCATGCCGTGATTTTGCGCTTGTTCGCGAATCCATTTGTCAGAAAGAATAGCCATTGCCCATGGATTCCAGAAGGGTGTGGGCAGAGCAAGCGGGCGGGAAAACTTCTTGTGCTTTTCTGGAGAGGCCTACTTGATCTTTTTCGCGCCCAATTGCGGGTTTAGGCCAGTGATGTGATTGAGCCACTTTTTGGGGCGGCGCAGCATCTTTTTGGGATAGTCGATTTTCAGACCCAGAATTTCACCCATACGCCCGACAAAGTGGATGCAGTTTCTTTCATCCAGGCTGTAATATTTGCCCGGCGCATTCTTCCACTTTTTCATCTCCGCCACGATCCGGCGATATTGCGCATCGGTCAGCGTGATGGAGAAATGGCGATTGGTTTTCTTGAGGTATTTGGGCTTTTCAATGCTGATATCGTGATAGACCGGACCATTGAGGATGGCGGGCGTCACGTTCTTTGCGGTAAAGCCGTAATTCTCATTCACTGCCTCGCCTGTGCTCTCTAGTGTGCCTTCCAACACAATGAAAGTGTGCGGGTACCGGCCGAACAAGACAGAGCCGTTAAAGCTGTGAAAGTGTATCTGGACAGCGGCAAAGGCACTGCCGCTCCAAACGAGCGCGAACAGAGCAATGGATATAGCGGCCATGCGATTGATGCGGGCAATCATTGGTACACTTTTATCGCGCGTGTTGCCTGCCGCCAAGCCTAACTCGCCAGCAAACTCGCATCGCCACCAGCTGCTGTTGTGTCGACGCAACTGACGCGTTCTGTCGCAAATCGCGCCAGATAGTGCGGCCCGCCTGCTTTGGGGCCAGTGCCGGAAAGACCTTCACCGCCAAAGGGCTGGCTTTCAACTATTGCGCCGATTTGATTGCGATTGACGTAGAAATTGCCAATTCGCGCGCGCGCTTCAACAAACCGCCGTGTTGCTGCGATGCGGCTGTGAAGACCTAGTGTCAGGCCATACCCGGTGGCGTTGATATCATCGATCACTTGGCCAAGTTCATCCGCTGCAAATCGCGCAACGTGCAGAACGGGGCCAAAGTTTTCCCGCTTTAGATCGAGGATATTGTCGATCTCAATAATGGTGGGCGTGACAAAACAGCCGTTATCCGGCTGGTCTGAATGCTGCCACACCGTGCGCCCTGATTGCTGTTGGCGCGCGATATGGTGTTCCAATGCGGCTTTGGCATCCTCATCAATAACAGGACCAACATCGGTTGAAAGCAGAGCGGGATCCCCGATTGTCAAAGCGTCAAACCCGCCGCGTATCATGGCAAGCATTTCGTCATAGACATCGTCTTGCAGGTACAGAACTCGCAAGGCAGAACAGCGCTGGCCTGCCGATTGGAATGCGCTGGCCAAAACATCGCGTACCACTTGTTCAGGCAGTGCGGATGAATCGACAATCATCGCGTTCTGCCCGCCTGTCTCCGCGATCAAAGTGGCGATGGGGCCTTCGCGTGCAGCCAAAGTCCGGTTGATTGCGCGCGCGGTTTCGGTCGATCCGGTAAAGGCAACGCCGGCAAGACGCGGATCCAAAGTGATCATCTGACCCACATCGCCCGCGCCAGGAAGCAATTGCAGCGCTTCGGGCGGAATGCCCGCTTTGTGGCACAGCTCGACCGCGAAAGCGGCGATCAGCGGGGTTTGTTCAGCAGGCTTCGCGATCACAGTGTTCCCCGCAGCAAGCGCTGCCGACATCATGCCGGTGAAAATGGCGAGCGGGAAATTCCACGGAGATATAGTCGCGAACACACCGCGCCCATGCAGGCTGAGCGTGTTTTCTTCGCCCGTTGGGCCGGGCAAAGTCATGGGTTGTGTAAATTGGCTGCGGGCCTGTGCCGCGTAATAGCGCAGGAAATCCACTGCTTCGCGCAATTCCGCAACACCATCGAGCAGCGTTTTGCCCGCTTCACGCTGGCACAAAGAGAGGAATTCAGCGGTGTGCGCTTCGTATAGGTCGGCGGCTTCTTCTAGCAGCAGAGCGCGTTTTGCGCCGCCCAAGGCGTTCCATCCTGGCTGGATCGCTGAGGCTCTGGCAAAGGCGTCATCAACTTCCTGCTGGGTTGCATCGCGCCGTGCGCCTACCTCAGCTTTGCGGTTTTGCGGCATAGTGATCGGCGCGCTTTCGCCCGGCTCATGAGCTGGGAAAGTTGGCTCCGCGATCCAGTGCCTGTTTGCCAGGGCATCCAGGTGGACCTGCAAAGGGGCCATGGTCAGAGGGTCTGACAGATCAATCCCTTTGCTGTTTGCCCTAGTGCCAAGAATATCTTGGGGCAGCGGGATTGCCGGATTGCGGTACGGCGATCTTGTTTCCAGCTGTGCCACGGGATCATCAACCAAATCCCGAGCGGGAATGCTCGCATCGCCCATACGATTTACAAAGCTGGTGTTGGCGCCGTTTTCCAGCAAGCGCCGGACCAGATAAGCAAGCAATTCCTTATGCCCGCCGACAGGGGCGTAGATGCGCACCGGGGTTGGCGCGTTGCCTTCTAATTTGCGCAGCGCATCGTAAACTTCTTCGCCCATTCCGTGCAGGCGCTGAAACTCAAACGAGCGGCCTGCACCCATCTGCTTCACTGCTGCGATGGTATAAGCATTGTGCGTTGCAAAAGCAGGGCGGATGACATCGTCATGCTCAAACAAGCGGGCTGCGCAAGCAAGGTAGGAAACATCGGTTGCAAGCTTGCGGGTGAAGACTGGGTAATCGGTGTAGCCGCCCACCTGAGCAAGCTTGATCTCCGCATCCCAATACGCGCCTTTCACCAGCCGTACGAACAGTTTGCGGCCATGCCGTCGGGCGAGTTTGGCGACCCAATCACACAAAGGCAAGCCGCGCTTTTGGTAAGCTTGCAGCGCAAGGCCAAAGCCCTGCCATTGCGAGCCATCTTGGCGAGTAAACAACTCATCATCGGCCACCAGCGTCTCGATTATATCGAGTGACAATTCCAGCCGTTCCGCCTCTTCTGCATCGATCGTAAAATGGATATCCGCATCGCGCGCCTTTGCCGCCAAGCGCTTCACAATCGGCACAATATTGGCGCGTGCCTGATCTGCATGGAAATGGTTGTATTTGGGATGGAGCGCGGACAATTTGACCGAAATACCGGGGGACGGACCGACGCCGCCTTTGGCCTCTTTCGCCAACCGATCAATCGCCTTGTCATATGCCACGCGGTACCGATCCGCATCGGCAAATGTCATCGCAGCCTCTCCCAGCATATCAAAACTGTGCGTCAGCCCTTTTGCTCTTTCTGGGCCAGCGCGCTTCAAAGCTTCGTCGATTGAGCGGCCATAGACAAATTGGCCTCCCAAAATGCGCATCGCTTGCAAAGTCGCGGTGCGAATGACGGGCTCGCCCATCCGGTTCATCGCGCGTTTTAGGGCAGGCCCCATGCCCTTTTGCTTTTCTTCAGGCGGGTCCAGAACCTCGCCTGTCAGCATTAGCGAAAATGTCGCGGCATTCACAAATGTCGAAGAGCTTTCGCCCAGATGATCGCCCCAATCGATTTCACCAATTTTGTCGCGGATCAAAGCATCGGCGGTTTCGCTATCCGGCACCCTCAGCAATGCTTCCGCCAAGCACATCAGCGCAATGCCTTCTTCAGTGTCCAGCCCGAATTGCTGGAGAAACGCATCAATACCGCTTGCTTTCTGCTTGCGCGCGCCCTCAATCAAATCAATCGCCAGACCAGCTGCGCTTGGCGCCACTTTGCGAGCAAGAGCTGCCTGCTCCAGCCGTTCCGCAATGCATGCTTCTTCATCCGCGCGATAAGCAAGGCGAAGGGTAGAACGGTCAATTTGATGCTGTGCGCCAGGCGGCAGATCGGGCGTTGTCACTGAGCGATATCTCCCTATTTGAACGACTCGGATACTTTCACGTGTTACTTGCTCCGCTAAGAACAACCGATCAAGTCATCGTGACAGGTTGATAGCGCCGCTGGTGCCGCTTAGGTTCCTGAATAAAAGCGATCACGCAAAGGAGCGATTACAGTTCATGCCTCTATTCTGCTTTTACTGCCGCGATGGTGAAAACAGCGAAACGCTGCGCGCTCTTCATCTGAAAGAGCAACGCGCATGGATGGCAGAGCACCATGAAAACTATCTGACCGCAGGGCCGCTCACCAATGCGAAAGGTGAATTTGTCGGGTCGCTCTTGATTATCGATGCAGAAGACGAAGCCGCCGCACGCGCGACCGTAAACGATGATCCCTACGTGGTCGGCGGTGTGTGGCAGTCAATCCGAGTGGATCGGTTTGAACCTGTTAAGGGCCGCTGGAAAGATCGCTAGGCCGCTTTGGTGATCACTCGAGAATTCGCCCGGCTACCGTATCCAGCTTTGCCAACAATTCAGGATTGTGTTCGTCTGGCGCGGTTATGACTGCGTCATCGAGCGCGGTATCAAACGGAGAGGCTTTGCGTTTCTTTGGCAGCTTGGCGATGAATTGTGCGACCATTGCGCGTGCGAGTTTGCCGTTCTCGCCCATTTGAGAGACGACTTGAGCGACGTCCACTGCTTCGCCTTCTCGCCAACAATCATAATCGGTCACCATGCCGACCAGGGCATAAGGAAGCTCTGCTTCGCGAGCGAGTTTCGCCTCTGGCATCGCGGTCATCCCGATAATGTCCGCGCCCCATTGCCGGTACATCCGGCTTTCAGCGCGGGTGGAGAATTGCGGGCCCTCAATCGCGATATAGGTTGCGCCGGTTGCCACTTTGCCCTTGCTTGCGGTGATCGCTTCTGCGGCCATTTTGGAAAGGCGAGAGCAGACCGGATCAGCCATAGAAACATGAGTGACAAAGCCGTTTGAAAAGAAAGTCGATGGCCGCGCGACTGTGCGGTCGATAAATTGTTCGGCAATCGCAAAACGGCCCGGTTCGATCGCTTCTCTTAGCGACCCCACGGCTGAAATGGCGAGAATATCGGTGCAGCCAGCGCGTTTGAGCGCGTCGATGTTGGCGCGCGAATTCAGTTCGGACGGCGTGATTGGGTGCCCTCTGCCATGGCGCGGCAGAAACCGTACTTTTACCCCGTTCAGTGTGCCGCACAAAATCTCATCAGAGGGGTCGCCCCAAGGCGTTTCAATCGCGATCCATTGCGCATCTTCCAGCCCCTCTATGTTGTAGAGGCCAGAACCACCCAAAATTCCGATGCACCAATCGCTCGCCATGTTTGCCGTTTGCCTTCAATCCGTAGCCATTTGGTAAAGCGCTTTAAGCAAGGTCGAACTTTTCGGGCAAGGCTTTGCTGATGAACCGCTCTGCTTTGCCATAGGGTTCAGCGATCGATGGGCGCGCGCTCAGTTTTTCAAAGTAGGTATTGAAGTTGGGCCATTTGTCGAGCGGGGTGTTGGCGACGAGGCTTGCCTGCATAAAGCAGCACATGACTGAAATGTCTGCGATCGAGATGACGTCACCTGCAAGATAAGGAGCATGGCCAAGCGCGCCATCGAGATAATCAAGAATGGCCGGCATATCGTCCGCCCAAGTTGCGCGAGCCTTTGCAAAGTCAGGCTCTTTGCCTTGCATCAGAGCGAAGAAGATGGGCCGGAATATGCCAAGACCCACCGCCGCAGCGAGCGAAGTGTCACCATACTCTTCAAAGAAAAGCGCTCGCCCGTGCTGGAATGGCTCTTCGGGATACAAAGCAGGAGAGGGATGCTTCTTTTCAATGTAGCCGCAGATCGCGCTGGAATCTGCAATCGTGCCGCCGGGGCCATCTACTGCGATGGACCGATCCCGCATCACCGGAATGCGCTTCATCGGAGAAATTTCTACGAACCACTCAGGGGGATTGAACACATCAACCGCTTCGATCTCAAACGGCACGTCTTTTTCCAAGCAAAGCCCTGCAACCTTGCGCACGAAAGGGGAAACGGGGCTGCCGTAAAAGACGAAATCACAATTGGCATCTGACATGGTTCGATTGGCTCCTTATGCAACGCTCCATACGCGCGCATGCCAATAGCGCAACTGACAGGTGCGTGTTGGCGGTGACTTGATAGTGTTGCACGCACACTGGCGTTGCGTTTTGAAACGCAACACGCCACTTTGATAGCAGTTATCGAATCCACCCTGAAGCCTGATCGATTGGGCAGTTTCAGGAAACCTTGAAGAGAGAGGAATACCCCATGGCGACGCAATACAAGAACCTCATCAATGGTGAGATGGTTGATACCGGCAACTGGCTCGATGTGGTCAACCCGGCGACTGAAGAAGTTATCGGCCAAGTGCCTGCTTGCGGCCAGGTTGAACTGGATAAGGCAGTCGCTGCTGCTCGTGCTGCTTTTGAAAGTTGGAAGAAAACCCCAGTTGAAGAACGCCGTGCCGCGATGCAAGCGATCTCGAAAGCGATCTCTGACAATTCAGAAGAATTGTATCGTTTGCTCACTGCGGAACAGGGCAAACCGCACCAGCAAGCACAGGGCGAGATCATGGGCGCCGCTTACATGATGGCGACCCAGTCAGAACTTAGCCTTGATGATGTGTTCAACAAGGATGATGATAAGGAATCAATCCGCACTCGCCGCGTTCCTGTGGGCGTAGTGGGCGGCATTGTCCCATGGAACTTCCCTGTTTCTATGGCCGTTCAGAAAATCGGCCCTGCGATCCTGTCTGGTTGCACGATTATCCTGAAACCTTCGCCTTTCACGCCGCTTACAACTCTACGCATAGCAGAGCTGATTGCCGATGTTGCACCTCCTGGTGTCATTAACATCATCACTGGCGAAGATTCGCTTGGGCCGCTGATCACTGCGCATGCCGATATCGACAAGATCACGTTCACAGGCTCCACCGCGACAGGCAAGAAGATCATGGAAGGTGCTTCTGCTGATCTTAAACGCATCACGCTCGAATTGGGCGGCAATGATGCTTCGATTGTTATGCCTGATGCCGATCCCAAGAAAGTCGCAGAACAGCTGTTCTGGTCAAGCTTCACCAATGCAGGTCAAATCTGCATCGCTGCCAAGCGCGTCTATATCCACGAAGACATCTATGATGAGCTGAGCCAAGCCATCGCGGATTATGCCAAGAACGTCGTGGTGGGTGACGGCGCGGAACAAGGCACGGGCGTGGGGCCCATTCAGAACAAGAAGCAATATGACCGCGTATTGGAGCTTATTCAGGATGCGAAGGACAAAGGCTACAAGTTCCTTCTAGGCGGGGACACTGACCCGTCAGGTTCGGGTTATTTCGTGCCGCTCACGATCCTTGATAACCCGCCAGAAGATGCGCGCATTGTGGCTGAAGAGCAGTTTGGGCCGGTTATGCCTTTGATGAAATTCTCATCTGAAGACGAAGTAATCGAACGTGCAAACAATTCTGATTATGGCCTGGCCGGTGCGGTTTGGTCTGCTGATGAAGACAAAGCCGTTGAGATCGCAGAAAAGCTTGAAACAGGCACCGTCTGGGTCAACCAATTCCTCAAACTCACGCCCCACACACCGTTTGCCGGTCACAAACAATCGGGCTTTGGTGCAGAATATGGTATCGAGGGACTAAAGGAATTTACTTATCCTCAAGTCATTATGGTCAATAAGCAAAATGTTCCGGCGTAATCGCCGCTATATTTTGAAGGGCAGTTCGATATGAGCAACCACGGTCACACACCATCGCGGCGCGAATTTGTTGCGATGGCAACATTGCTTGGCGGCATGAGCGTTGCTGCGCCTGCGAGCGCGCAAAGTTTCGGCAACATTCTCAAATCAGCGAAGAAAGTCGCCAAAGCAGCGAGCTATTCTGATGATGAGATGCGCGTTTTCTTCAATCAGATGAGCGAAGAAATGGACTCCAAAAACCCTGTTGCAGGGATGGACAATCCTTATGGTCAGCGCATTGCTGCCTTGTCACAAGGACTGGAAACGCATGATGGTCTTGATCTCGATATCAAAGCCTATCTGGTGCGCGATGTGAACGCGTTTGCCATGGCAAACGGCACGATCCGCGTGTTTGCAGGACTGATGGACGAGTTCACCGATGATGAAGTTCGCTATGTCATCGGGCACGAAATCGGCCACGTTCAGCGCGAGCATACCAAGAAACGCATGAAAGGTGCATTGCAACGCGATGCCGCCATGAGTGTTGCGAGCACAGCCGATAGCGGTGTGCGCCGGATTGCAAATTCGGACCTTGGCAAGTTTTTCGGCGATGTCATTAGCGCTCAGCACAGCCAGAAACATGAAAAGGAAGCGGATGATTACGCTTTCGCTTTCATGCAGGAAAAAGGCTATGACGCGGAAGCTTGCGCAACGGCTCTTGATAAGCTGGTGGGCATGAGCGGTCCGAGCGATGGCCTGCCCTGGACGAAAACGCATCCAAGCCCGAAATCTCGCGCCAAGCGGATGCGTAAAAAGCTGGCTTAAGGCTTTCAGCTGCGAAAAAAGGCCGTTCGGAGCGATCCGAGCGGCCTTTTTGTTTGGAGAGGTTGGTTCTGGTGAAAACGCGCAATTATTCGCCAGCACTCTTTGATCGCAAATCTAGCCCTGCGGCCCAGCGTTTTTGAAACCCGCGCCAATGCTCTGGCTCATCAGGGCCTGCAAATTCGCCATTCAATTGTTCGCCAAAACCAGTTGGCCAACTGCCATCATTTCCATTGACGACTGGAACATTGAGATAGCTCGCTTTGTCCGCATCGCCTTTGAGGTGAAGGTCTAGGAACGCTGCGACAAAGTGCTGGTTGATCCCGTTGATCCGATCCTGCCTCCAGACGGGTTCAGACAAAAACTCGGCCACGCGGAACGGTGCATCGGCTGGCACATCGAAAGCGTTGCCGACAATGTTGTGGCGGGCCTCTCGGAAAGTCAGCATGTGGCGGTCAGCGCCTTTAAGCTGGTCGAAAATCCAGTTTACGCCTTCTGCATGGTTTGAGACATCATCTTGGCCGCCTGAAACCACAAGAGTAGGGGCGGTTATCGTTGCCAGGCTTTCGGCGCTCCATACGCGGTTGTCAGGCTGCCCGCCCCATGGAGCGAAAAGCACCACAGCGTCTATGCCCGCATCCTTGCCAACGATTGATCGCGTCACATCAAGCGCGGCACTGGGAACGGTGTCAAACGTGCTGCTTTCGTAATTGTAGTCGCCCCCCGCCGTCGCCAGCGCGCCATAGCCGCCCATCGAATAGCCGATGACAGCAACCTGTTCTGGATCAATTAACGCGTAGAAGCCGTCTGAGTTCGCAGCGCTTCCCTCCAGCATCTCGGCGAGAACGGCGCGTTGGTCGATTGTACGATTGGTAAGAACGAGGCTGAAGGAATGGACTAAATCCGAAACGCCCTCAATCTGCATATCGGCATGGTCAATCGAGGCGACGATATAGCCGCGCGATGCGATGTGTTCGGCTAGATTGCTGAATTGCGTGCTCCACCCGTTAAAGCCGTGGCTCATGATGACGAGCGGAAGTTTGCCACCCAATTGCTCTGCACTCATTGCGGGAGCATCGGGATGCGCGCGCCCCTCAAACTCTAGCGTCAAAGGATCCATCGCAGGTGGGTTCATGGTGTGGGAATATGTAATCGGAGGAGCGACAGAACGAGTTTCAGCTGGATAGTAAATGCGCACTTGCAGCGCGGGCATTTCCTCTTCTTCAGATAGCTGCCCTGTGGCCATGCCCGCTTTCGAAAAACTCACCCGATCAGGCACGCCGATCAGCAATTCCTGCGTGCCAACTTGATACTGGCCATACCGGCCAAGCTCTGGCGTTTCGCCGGGATTGCCTTCGTGGATGGTGGGGCTGGCGACATAGGCTGCGGTTCCGGCTCCGATGCTGACAAGGGCGAGCGCGGCAAGCGCGATATGGCGTTTTTTCATGGGCTTCTCACTTTTTCGCACTGGCAATAGAAGGGCTTGCCGCCGCGATATTCTCAGTGCACTCAATAACGCGAAATGGCGTGAGGGGAAGAGATGCCGGATAGCGCGGCCGATATTGCAAAGGGTTTGGAGCGCGCACTTGCGAGAGTGGGCTTGTCCACGCCTAGCGGCCTGACACGGCTGACGGGCGGGGCGAGCTTTGAAAGCTGGCGATTTATGGCGCAGGGCGCTGCGCCGCTGGAAACTCCGTCAGCAAGGGTTGAAAACACATACGTCCTGCGCCGCGCGCCTAGCCTCACCTTTATGGATGAAAAGCCGTTCGGACACGATGTCGAAGCGGCGGTGATCCGCGCGGCGAAGGCTGCTGGGGTGGCCGCGCCGGTTGTTGTGGTTGAACTGGAGCCGGAGGATGGGATCGGTTCTGGCTATGTGATGGAGGCGCTTTCGGGCACGCCTAATCCCAAGGAAATTCTCGAAACGGGCGAAGCGGACCGGCTCGTCACCGAATGCGCGGCCAATCTGGCGGGCATACACAAGCTTAAACCCGGTGATGTCCCCGAAGCGGTGCCCATCATGGATTACCGCGAGGCAATCGCAGATCTTCGCCAGCAATTTGAGGATGCGGGCGGCGATAGGCCCATCATCGCGCTGGGGCTTAAATGGCTGGAAGACAATTGCCCGGAGCCCATCGATCCCGTGCTGCTCCATGGCGATTATCGCATGGGGAATCTGTTGGTTGATGAGGGCGGCTGGCTGACGGGCGTGCTCGATTGGGAGCTGGCGCATTTTGGCGACTATCACGAGGATTTGGCGTTCGGCTGCATGGCTGTTTGGCGCTTCCACCGGTATGATCGGCCCGCTTTGGGGCTGTCTTACCTAGAAACGTATTTCGACGCTTATGAGGCGAATGGCGGGCGCAAAGTTGACCCAAAACGCTTCCGTTACTGGCTGATCCACCGGACGGTGTGGTGGGCATTGGGTTGTCTCAAAATGGCCGCGATTTGGCGGTCAGGCGAAGACCGCATGGTGGAGCGAGTGGTGATCTCACGGCGGACGAGCGAGCAGGAGCTGGACCTGTTAATGCTGCTGGAGGAGGATGCGCCGGAGGAGGAGCGGGAGCGCTCAATTTATCCGATTAACGAGTTCTCTCAGACAACCAGTGGAGAAGCTACAAACCGGGAGCTGATTATCGCCGTGAGTGAGTGGCTTGAGACGATAAAGGGCGAAGTAAGAGGTCATAATCTGTTTCAACTGGCGGTTGCTCGCAATGCACTCGGGATCGCTACACGCCACTTCGAATTGGGGACATTCCCGAATGATCGAGTTCTTGCCCAAGACCTTCTTTCAGGAAAGAGATCATTTGAAACCGAAGAATTACTGGGAACTCTTCGACATCGTGCGCTTAGCAAACTGATGGCTGACATGCCCAAATACCCCGCTCTCGCCGTGGCACGCGAGAAGTGGCTGTGACCCGGCTTGCTGCCATTTTACCAAATTGTCATCCCAGCGAAGGCTGGGATCCAGAGCGGCGGCGTACGGCGCTTGTGGCCCTGGGCTCCAGCCTTCGCTGGGATGACGAGGGTGCTAGACGAGGTGAATTCAAAAACACTCCCGTTCGTCCTGAGCTTGTCGAAGGGCGTGGGAACCTTTGTGCCACTCGCCGTCAACCTTGCGCAACACCCTTCGACAGGCTCAGGGTGAGCGGACTTTGGTGAGTTTGGAGATAAATTAATGGACTTCGCAATTCCCGCCGATCTTGCAGCTTATCTCGATGAACTCGACGCCTTTATCGCAGCCGAGATCAAGCCGCTCGAGCAGCAAGACGACAATATCCGTTTCTTCGATCACCGCCGCGAACATTCCCGCACCGATTGGGAACGGGGTGGCCTGCCGCGGGAGGAGTGGGAGGAATTGCTCAAGGAAGCCACTCGCCGCGCTGACAAAGCCGGGCATTGGCGGTTTTCCGCACCCAAACGCTATGGCGGGAAGGATGGATCGAACCTTTGGATGGCGGTCATCCGCGAGCATTTTGCTCGCAAAGGTTTGGGCCTGCACAATGACCTTCAGAACGAACACTCCATCGTTGGCAATTTCCCTTTCGTCGCCATGTTCGATCAGTGGGGCACGGAGGAGCAAAAGGAAGAATTCATTACAGGCGGGTTTGAACGCACCCGCCGCGTCGCCTTTGGTTTGACCGAACCCGATCACGGATCCGACGCGACCCATATGGAAACCCGCGCTGTCAAAAAAGAACGCGATGGCGTGGATGGCTGGCTCATCAATGGCGAGAAGATGTGGATCACCGGCATGCACACCGCCACCCATTGCGCGATGTTTGCGCGCACTTCTGGCGCAGATGGCGATGCGAGCGGGATCACCTGTTTCCTCGTCCCCAATCCTGATCCCGGTATCGAAATCGAAGAGTGGATGTGGACGTTCAACATGCCTACCGATCACCCGCGTCTATCGATCAAAGACGTGTGGGTGCCCGACGAAGCTGTGCTGGGCGTTGAAGGCCGCGGCCTCGCGCTTGCGCAAAGTTTCGTCCACCAAAACCGCATCCGTCAGGCCGCCTCAAGCTGCGGGGCGGCGATGTTCTGTATCGATGAGAGCGTCAAATATGCGCGCCAACGCAAGCCCTTTGGCCAAGAATTATCGCGCAATCAGGCGATCCAGTTTCCGCTGGTGGAACTGGCCACGCAGGCCGAAATGCTGCGCCTGCTGATCTTCAAAACCGCGACCGAAATGGACAATATGCCGCATGAAGAGATTGAGCGGACGATCTCCGACAAGGTCTCGATGTGCAATTACTACGCGAACCGTCTGTGCTGCGAGGCGGCGGACCGCGCGATGCAGGTCCACGGCGGCATCGGCTATTCGCGCCACACGCCGTTCGAACACATTTATCGCCACCACCGCCGCTATCGCATCACCGAAGGCAGTGAGGAGATCCAGATGCGAAAGGTCGGCGCGTATTTGTTCGGGTATTTGGGACCGAGGCGGGGGATGTTTGGGTGAGCGAGCAAGCCGAAAGCACGTTCTGGCAGCGCCAATTTGCCTTTGGTATATGCGGTCTTGTGTTTGTAGGGCCAATGCTGGTGTTAGAGGCAATAGGGCTGCGTGACGATTGGGTGTCTTTTGGAGCTTTGGCATCTTTTGTGGCGTTCTACTTCTGGAACCGCCATCAAGAGCCGGACCGATTTCATGGTATGGCTCTTCCAGTGCTCCTCTTTTTTGGCTCGGCTACAATCGCGGTGATTGGTAGAGAGAATGACGGTGCCTTTTTTGAGATCTTGTTTGCTGTTGGGCTGATCGGACTCATCCCAGCGATGCTATACTGGCTCTATGTGCTCTCAGGGATCGGCTGGCTCTTCAAATACTAGCCGCCGCCACCAACTCGCAAGCAGGCTCCCGATCAGCACATGCCACACGGCTGAAATCGCCGCTGGAACAGGCGCGAGGGCGGCTTGGGTGGCGGTGGCGAATTGCTCTGCAAAGGCGGGGGTTTTGGCTAGGCCTGAGCCTAGACCTGAGTTTTGCATTCCCACTTCGATAGAAATAGTTCGTTGTTCTTGGACGCCCAAGCCAAGCAGGCGCGCCAGCAGCAGGCCGAAGCCAAACCCTGTCACATGAAGCAGGAATGTCGCCGCCAGCAAAACGCCTGCGTGCTCGGCGATCTGCGTTTTGGCGCCGCCCACAATTCCGCCCACAATCAGGATCACCAGCACAATCGCCACGAGCGGAAGCACCACGCTCACCCTTGCCGCTGCGCGCGGGAACAGCCGGTTAAGGAGCGTCCCCAAGACCACCGGGACGAGCACAATTGCCACCATATTTCGCAGCAGATTCCACCGATCAATCTCGACATAAGCCCCTGCCAACTCGCCTGTCAGCAGCGGTGTCAGAGCGACCGCTGCCAATGTTGAAGCCATCGTCATTGCAACTGACAAAGCAACATTGCCGCGCGCCAGAAACGCAACAATGTTCGATGCCGTGCCGCCCGGGCAGCACGCGACAAGGATCAGTCCAACCGCGAGGCCCTTCTCCAGCTCCATGGCCTGCGCAATCGCAAATCCGGCCAAAGGCATCACAGTGAATTGCAAAGCAATCCCTGCAATCAAAGCCTTGGGCAAAGCGGTCAACCGGCGGTAATCCTCAAAGGTGAGGGTCAGCCCCATTGCGAGCATGATGACGCCCAATGCGACCGACAAAAGCGGCTGGCCCGCAATGCGAATGCTGCCATTGGTCATCCACGTGAACAGGTCCGGCGCTACCCAAGCAAGCGCAACGCCGATCACAGTCAAGATAGCAAAGTTGTTGGTGATTTTTTCGTGCATAGGTCGAGGCACACTGCACACTTTGGAGCGCTTGTCGCCCCTTATGTGTTTCCTATTACATGTCTCACCTCACCGCAAATTGAGTGGTGTGCGCGATGCGCCAGCCTGACCAACTTGACACTTTTTCAAATCGATTTCGTTTTGCAAACGCGATTTTGGGTGTCTGGTAATTTCGGTAACGGTGCACCAAATCACAAAAGGGTTCAGCGTAACTGAGACGGCGCGTCTGTAATTGGTGCACCGTCACCGAAATTCTTTACGGCATTGCAACGCTCGATAGATCGACCAGTCTTGTAATCTGCTTCCCATCAGCGATGCCCAAGCCTCTTAATTCGGGTCCGAACCGGCTATCGGCAGACCTGTCACGATTGTCACCAAGCAAGAAGTATTCGCCATCGCCCAGCGTCACGGCTTGAAAATCATCGCCCATTGTTGGACCTTCATCGAGGACGAAGTGAGCCGATTTTGCTCCAGGCAATCTTTCCGAAAACCGAGCCATCGAAATTGGTCCTAATTCTGAGTCTTCGATTACGTGAAATCCAGCCGGCTTTTGTTCAATTTCCTCATCATTGAGAACGACGATCCCTTTGGACAGGGCGACTTTGTCCCCTGGCAGGCCAACAATGCGAAGAATATAATACTCGCCAGAAGAATGTTTCACCATAACAACATCACCGCGCGATAGGTCGGATGCATCGACCCAACTTGCGCTTAACGTGGCATCTTTGGGAAAGGTAGGCTCCATGCTGGTGGAGGCTACATAGTATCGGTTGGTGGGAAGTATCTGTTCACGCCAGTTTGCCGGATCATCGCAACCTGAAAGCAAAGCCAATGCAGACGTGATCAAACAAACCGGTAAGAGTGCAAAGCGCATAGGTCGGGGCCTGTCAGGATCGGCTGAAATGTCTACGAGTGAGTGCGCAAGTCTTAATTCACCTCTCCATCAGTCCTCGCAAATCCTTGAGCGCTTTGGCTCGCAATTGATGTACTCGCGGTACGCTTACCTCCAACACGGCGGCGATTTCAGTGAGGTTTAGCTCTTCGACGAAGAACAATTGCAGCACAAGTTTCAAACGGTCGGGAAGCTGGCTCATGGCGGTGATCAATTGGTCTCGATCTTCTTCGCCCGAAAGGATATCAAACGGGCCGGGTTCTTCAGCAGCAAAGGCCACATTGGTTTCGTCATATTCTTCTGAAATTGAACACACAGAGACGGCGGAGCTTTCAATCTCCAGCAATTCCGCATCCGAGATTTGCATTGTGCGGGCGATTTCATATCGGGACGGCTCGCGGCCCAATTGTCCGCGCAGATTGGTTGCTGTGCGTTCAAAAGCGGCGCGTTTTTTGCGGGCAGTGCGCGTGTCGTTCATCAGCTTGCGGATCTGATCCAGCATCGCTCCGCGCACACGCAATTTGGCATAGGCGGCAAAGCCATCTTCAACATCGCCATTGTGCTTCTGCGCGCATTCCGTGAGCGCGAGGATGCCCGCTTGCATCAAATCCTCAATCTCAATCCCTTCGCGCCCTGTGCCATAAATATGCCAGGCGGCGCGGCGGACCAGCGGCAGGAATTGGCGCACGCGCCGCTCAACCTCTGCGCGCGAGGTTGGGGCGTAGGGGGAGGCGTTCGCATAACCTGTTGGCCTAAAACCTGACGGATCGTGCTTCATGCCGCTATTGCTGGCCCAGATGCGGTTTCAATCGCTTTGGGAGGGGACTGGGTATGTGCCCCTATATCCTCGCCCGATTGTCCGACCAGTCCGATGACTTCGACGGGCTGTGTGGGCGGCAATTCGTTGATCGATAAGACGATGCAGCGCGGGGCGCGGGCTTTCAAAAGGCTCGCAATCGCACGGCGTGCAGGGGGCTGAACGATCAGCGCGATGGGTCCGCCAGATGCTTTGACAAAATCGCTCGCAGCGTTCGTAATCATGCTGGCAAGATCGGGTTCGATCATCGGCTGGCCGGTTGCAGGATCAGGCATGCCGCCAAGGATCGCGCCTTCAAGCTCGGCATCCAGCGTGATGACTTTGAGTTTCTCAGATGGTGGGCAAATGCGCGCCACCAACCGCGCGCCAAGGTCAACCCGCACAGCATCGACCAGCGCGTTGAATTCCTGGGTGGATTGCAAGGCGATGGCGAGTGCGGTGAAGACAGGCTGAGGGTGCGATAAGCCAATTCCATCGGCAATGAGCGCCCTGAAAAGCCGCGTGATCGCAGCAAGCGATAAGGGTTCAGGATGCACCGCCTCGACCAATGCAGGAGCACGCTCTTTTAAGTCATCAAGCAGCGCGCGCACTTCTTCTGGTCCAAGCAATTGTTCCGATGCTGCAAGCAAGGCCTGGTTGGCGTGGGTTGCGATAACCGTGCTGGGATCGACGGTTAAGAACCCTTCGGCAATGGCGTGATCGCGGCTGCCTGGATCAATCCAAAGCGCGGGGCAATCAAAGCTGGGATCGCGGGTTTCTTGGCCCGCCAATCCCAGCGCAGAATAGGGGCCTGGGCGAACATCTCCGGTATCGATGGCAAGCAGTTTGCCGGGCAATGCAGATCCGCTGGCAATCGTAACGCCGCCCAAAACAATCGCATAATCATTGGCGCCGTAATCGAGCGAGTCCCGGATGCGGAATTGCGGCAGGACAAAGCCAAGCTCGCGGCTCATCTGTTTGCGAATGCCGGTTATCCGGGTGAGGAGCGGTGCGCTTTTCGCTTCATCGACGAGGTGGACAAGGCCATAGCCCAGCTCAATCGTGACCATGGTGCTGTCGGATACATCGGCAATGTCGATGCGGTCAGGCGGAGTTTCCTCCACTTCGATAACCGGTTCAGGCGCGGGATTGGAAGCGCGCTTTTTGAGCGTCCACCAAATCGCGCCGGCAATGGCAGCGGCAGGCAGAAAGACAGTTTGCGGCATGGCGGGCACAACTCCGATGGCGAGCAGGATCATCGCGACAGGCAGCCACCCGCGCGGATCGGCGAACTGGCCGCCGATTTGGCCTGTGAGATCGCGCGTGTCCGATACCCGCGTTACGATAGCGGCAGCCGCAATCGACAGCAGCAAAGCGGGAACCTGAGCCACCAAAGCATCGCCTACGGCCAAGGTGATATACAGCTCGCCTGCTTCTGCTGGAGACAAACCATGTGTGATCATGCCGAGTGCAAGGCCCGCGATCACATTCACCGCAAGGATCAGCAAGGCGGCAATCGCATCGCCCTTGACGAATTTGGACGCGCCATCCATCGACCCATAAAAGTCCGCCTCGACCGTGACCTGACGACGGCGGTCGCGGGCTTCTTCGGCTGTGATCAGACCGGCGGCGATATCAGCATCAATCGCCATTTGCTTGCCGGGCAGGGCATCGAGGACAAATCGCGCGGAAACTTCTGATACGCGGCCTGCGCCTTTGGTGATGACGATCATATTGATGATAAGGAGAATGGTGAAGACGAACAGCCCGACGGCGAAATTGCCGCCCACAAGGAATTGCCCAAAGGCCTGAATCACTGCGCCAGCGGCTGCGCCGCCTTCGTGTCCGTTGACAAGCACGATGCGAGTAGAGGCGACATTTAAAGCGAGCCGCAATAGCGTCGCAAACAACAACACGCTTGGAAAAGAAGAGAAATCGAGTGGGGTCTGCGCATTCAGCGCTACCATCAAAACCGCCACGGCAATCGCGATATTGAGCACGAAAAAAACATCGAGCAGGATGGGCGGGATTGGCAGCACCATCAGCACGAACAGCGCGAAAATACCGACAGGCAAAGCCATCGCGGCGGGCGCTTGGCGCAGACGATCCATCACTGGGCTTTGAGAAAATGCAGAGCCGCTCACAGGCCGAATGCCCGCAATTGATTATAAGCGCGTTTGATCTGGGCTGCGCTCTGATCGCTTCCCGCGCCAAAAGTGTCGCGCAGAACATTGGACATTGGCGGTTTTGGGGATCGTCCAGCATCAGGCCGAAGCATGGGCTCAGACATGGTTCGCGCCGAAGGGCTAGGCCGCGCGGGTATCGTACTGATCGTATCTGTGTATGGGCGTTGATACAATGGAGCGGAATCAGCGATGTGCGCGGTGTTCCCCATCGCCTGCTCGATCTTGGATGCGAGAACATTTTTCACATCTGACAGGCTGCGCGATGCTCCATTGCCATCATAAAATATGGCGCGATTGGCGGCGGCAGGACGTTGGAACAGGCTGGCCGCGCTTTGATTGGGATTGTCCGCCATAGCTGTAAGGAAACGTCCTGCGCCGCCTGCACCCAGAAAATGCGCCATATACAATTCGCCGTGATCAGGTTGACGGCCAAGGATGGGAGTTAAAGCCGCGCGATTATCCTCAGCAAGGCCCGCCGCCATTAGAGATGCGATTTGCGGATCGGATCGCAGTGACAAGATAACGTTGCGCGTTGCCGGATCGGCGACAATGGCTGTGCCATTTGCATTGGTTGAGATCTGCTGTGCCATAACGCCAAGGCCAAAACGCGGGCCGTGGCGCTGCATGGCTTCGAGCCAAGTGCTCTCGATAAATTGGTAAATCCCGGTCGCGCTGGATGTGCGGGCTCGGGCATTGGGATCCATGGCCGATTCAACGCGCGCTTGGGCAAGCAGGAAATCGAAATCCACACTGGTGCGCTGTGCGGCGTTTTCAATGGCTTGTTCCACGCTCAAAGGAGGCGTTGCAGCCATTGGGATGCGCGAATAGACGTGTACAGGTGTTGGCTGGGTCATGCCCATGCAGCAGCAAGCGGCGTGCCAGCTGCTGTCCCAAACCGGAGACTAAGGGATGTTACCCAAGTGCGCTTTGGGCGGTGTAGGCACTGCGCGGTGTGCCGCCTAGCGCCTCTATCCGGGCAGAAACATTGGCGGCGAGCAGATTGCGGACCCGGCGATTGACATCATTCAATTGCTGCGCGGTGTGGGCAAGGTCACGGTCTTCGGTTGAAAGAGCAATAGTGGAAACCGGTTCAAGCGCTTCGCACAAAGCTTCCTTTGCGCGAGTTGCTTCGAACAGATCATCTGCATCCAATGCGGCAAGCGCTTGCCGCTCGCGCTCGAGCACGGCAATCATCTGCCGCAAATTTGCCGTCAAACCCGGTTTTACAGGCGCTTTCATTGAGGCTTGGTTCAAAGGTTCATTTCCCGCGTTCATCCCAGCCACGTCTATTTCGGCATGCCAAAGCTGAGGCGAGCCGCGATCATCGCATCGGCGATTTTCGTGGGCACAAGCGGATAACTCCCATCGCGCAAGGCATCGCGAATTTCTTGCACCCGCTCATTATCAAACGGGGGTTTGCTTGCATCAACCGCGGCACCAACCTCGATCGCGACGCCAGGTTCAGGCGCGGATGGCTGAGTGGTTGCAGCTTTTGCGGCAGCAGGAGCATTCATCTGTGTCCGATCGCTTTCGGACAGCGCGCGCGGCGGGCTGGCCGCTTGCAATTTGCTGAGTTCGAAAGAGGGCATTGGGCGTCTCCAAGTGTATTTCTATAGACTATGACGGCAAGGGTAAGGTGTTTTTAAGGGGGTGATCAAAATCGACCTGAAAAAACGGTTCATCCTGCCGGTATCATCGCGATTCCGGGCCGTTCGATCCGCGCTCTGATCGGATCGGCCTGCCGGGCTGTTCGAATGCTGATCCAATCGCCAATTGTTCCTGCTTCCAACGCCTCACCTGTTTGTTGAACCGAAAAACCGTGCCCTTTGATGACCACAGTGATTGGGTCGCCCCGCTTGACGATTTTTGTTGCTTGGGCGGGTTGGGGCAGTGGCCGCGTCGCGATAAAGATCCGCCAGCTTTCCGGGCCTTCGCACTCAACCCTTACAGTAGACCGATTGGTGCCGTGCCAAGCAGTTTTTAGCGGGGCTTTGCAGGCCGCCAATTGCAGACGGTGATCTGCCGGAACACGGGCGCCGCCAATCTCGCCGATTTGAGCACCTGTAAATTGCGCAACAGCTGCATCAATTGCACTCGGATCAGTTCTGTCTTTTTGTGATGCATGAGCCACCTGTCCAGAGACGGCAAAAGCGCAAACGAGACCGGCAATAAATGGCCAGCGGCAAACAAAATTAACTAACATCGGCACGCGTTACCCTCTATAATTCAAGGATGATTGGCGATCATCACGATTCTGAAAAGATAGGGGAGACACAGCAAGGCTTGTGCCAAGCCGCTCGATTCGAACCGGCTCAACCGATGCCTAAGTGGATTCCGAAAGTGAGCGCGAGTGGGGCCTTAAGTGACTGGAGCTTAAGCGGGCAAAGATCTCATTCAGGCTCAGGTTTGTTTTCAATGTCATCACTTCTAAAGCACAATCCAAAAGACAAAGAACTTCGATCAGCAGTGGCTTCGGAGACCGCTGGAACCAGTCCGCGCGTTCGAGAAGCGCGCCTAGACTTGTTGGCCCGGATTAGTGAGTTCACAACGCGCCATGATTTGGACGTCAATTCAATGAACCTTGCTGCGGTATGCGGCGCGTTGTCGGGATCCAACGCTGAACTTGCGGAAGTCTTCGCACAGCGTGAAATGTCAGGTGAACCGATTGATCAAAGGTGGCTTGATGAGGTGATCAGGCAGGATCCTGAAGTTGCGAGCCGTGTTGGTGAGCTTGAAAAGCTGATGGATCATCTTGAATACACTCTAATCCGCTTTTCTCAGGCGGCCAAATCGGCTCAGGATGATTCAAGTGATTATCGCGGCGCAATTGATGCCCAGGTTAGCTCGCTTTCCACCGGTGTGAAAAGCGGCGAGGGAGCAGGTGAGATTGCTCGCGTTGTCGACCTGTCACGATCCGTCATCGAACGGATCGAAAAAGTCGAAGCGGCTATGGAAAAGAGCCAAATGGAAACCGATGAACTGCGAGCAAACCTAGCCAAGGCGCGCATGGAAGCGGACATTGACCACCTGACAAGGCTGCCCAATCGCCGCGCGTTTGAACGGCGTCTTGTTACCGCAAGCGAACGCGCAAAAGTGCGCGGCGAGCCGTTATGCGTGGCCTTTTGTGATGTCGATAACTTCAAAGCGGTCAATGATCGTCACGGACATGATGCGGGCGATCGCATCTTGTGCGCTATTGCCAACATTTTGAGCGAACATGCCGACGATCAATGCTTTGTTGCCCGCCACGGCGGGGAAGAATTTGTACTTCTGTTCTATGGCCTTGAGAAAGACGAAGCCTTCGCGAAACTCGATAGAATTCGCCGTGCACAGGCGGCAAAACTGATGATGAATCAGAAAACGGGCCGACCATTTGGCAAAGTGACATTTTCTGGCGGTATCGCTCAAGTCGAAGATGAAAGCGACAGCCGCGCTGCATTGGCGCGGGCTGATCAGGCTCTTTTTGATGCGAAGGATGCAGGTCGCAATCGTATCATCGCGGTATAGATTGCGCGCCCGTTATTCGGCCGGTTGCTCACCTGCATTGGAACCGGTGGGACGATCATACGCAAAGCTGGCGTAAACATCGTCAAATGTCCCCGGTGTAATGATCACTTTGGCCGCAATGCCACGCTCAGCGGCTTGGGATACCATCGCCCTAACTCTGCGCCATGTTTCCGGATTTGCTTGGGCCGAATAGCTGGCAATTATGGTCAGTTGCGCACGCGGATCATTGGGCTGGTCAGACAGCCATTCACCAAATGGTGCGATCCCTACAGCTGGACGATAGAGCGCTTGGACGGGGGCAGCGGTATCCGCCGTCCTGTCAGATTGCGCTGAAGCGGTGAGAGGGATGCTAGCATCCTTGCTGTCGACTTGTGCTTGCAGTGCGCTTGCCAGTGCCGCCAAAGTCACCAGAAACAGGATCAACGCCAGATCAGCGAGGATCAATTGCCAGCCTGCAGCGATGCGATTGATCATGCCGCCTGCCTGCTTTTGCTATGCTCGCGCGGCGCGCTGGCAGGGCGAGCTCGGCCAGCAAGGCTTGTCTCCAGCCATTCCACCAACTGCGCTCGTGCATCTTCCTCGCGCATCGCTTTGCGTTCAATTGCGCGGGCCAAGGGTATGAATATGAGATGGGCGATCAAAACGCCATAAAGGGAGGACAACACAGCAGTTGCGATAGACCCCATGGCAATCTCAACAGGGCCTTCGCCCGCAAACGGAGACAATTGCGTGATTGCAAACAAAGTGCCGACAAGACCAAAAACAGGCGCAAGCTCGCCTGCATATTCGAAAGTGCGCACGGCGCGTGCGGCCAGCCCCTCACGGCTTGCGCGTTCGGCGTGATGGGCGGCGCGGAAATGCTCGATCGAACCTGACCGGGCAAAGGCGATGACGGTGCGCGCCATAGAAGGATCAGGCGGCAAGGGTATGTCTGTGCAAAGCGGCCCGCGGCGTTTGATCTCGCTGATAGCAGGCGCGAGCGCCATGCGGTTTTCATTTAAGTCAAAGTCTTTCGTCGCGATCCGTTTCAGCGCGGTCAGTGCGATCTTGATATCGCTCCACCCGCAGCGCGCGAGTGTGGCAATTACGGTTCCGGCCAGCACAATGGTCAGCGCGCCAGTATCAAACATAGCGGACAATTCCTGTCCCATTGTCGCAAAGCCCTCCTGGTTGTGCGTCCATCATTGAAAACGACCGAGAGCCTGTGGAATTAAGGGAAGCAGCACGGATGGAGCACTGCAAAGCAGGCGACTCGGCAGTTCCACCGGCAGCTGCCTGCCAAACCCGGCAGAGCTTTGCCGGACAGCGGGAGACGAGGCCGTCTCATCCCCTAAGCAAGCTGGGCTTTCCCGCTTTTGGCACGCTTTCTGCAAAATCGAGTGCGCGGCGACCAGTCGCATCAGACACGCACCGACTTTTGGAAAGCTCTGCACGTTATGAACACGAATATCTTTGGCATTCACGCCGATGCTTTGATGCTGCGATCACAGCGTATGGGCGTGCTCGCATCCAATATCGCGAATGCAGCAACGCCCGGTTACAAAGCGCGCGATATCGATTTTGGCAAAGCGCTGGATGCGCGCCTTTCTGGCGAGCGGATGAACAATGCCGATGCGCATATGGTCTACAAAGTTCCCACGATGCCATCAATGGATGGCAATACGGTTGAGCTTTCCCGCGAACAAATCGCCTTTGCTGAAAATGCCGTCGCCTACAGCGCGACGCTTACATTCGTGCAAGGCAAGGCCAGCGTTATGACCCGCGCATTGAAAGGGGAATAGGCAATGTCTGATGGCAATCGCATGACCCTGTTTGGCCTGACGGAGCGGGCCATGTCTGCACAATTGGTGCGGATGAACACAGCCGCATCCAATCTCGCCAATGCTGGATCGGTCACCACGACCGAAGCTGAAGCCTATCGCCCGATCCGGCCTGTATTCGAAAGCGAGCTTGACCGCGCAAGTGGCCTTTCAAGCGTCCGTGCGGACCAATTGGTGCGGGCTGAGACAGCACCGACCAAACGATACGACCCTTTCCATCCGCTCGCGGATCAAGACGGCAATGTCTTCGAGGCGCCCGTCGATGAAACCGCCGAAATGGTCGAGATCATGGAATCCGCGCGACAATATTCGAACCTCGTCCAGGCGCTTCAAACCGCCAAACAACTCATGCTTGAAACCTTAAGGAGCAATTGATCATGGTAGCAACGTCCATCTCGGGCACGCAGAACGCGACGCTAGAGGCAACTTTGGATCGGCTGAATACGCCATCTGTCCTGTCGAATTCAGGCGGGCTGGCATCGCTTGATGCTGGCGATTTTCTGACGCTGATGACCACGCAATTGCAGTTTCAGGATCCGTTGGAACCTGCCAGCAATGAAGAAATGCTGGCGCAAATGGCGCAGTTCACCTCGCTTGCAACCAATGAAGAAAGCACTGCGACGCTTCAGGATATTTCAGCGAAGCTTGATGCCTTGATCGAAGCGCAAGAGGCGGCGGCTGCGGCATCGCAGGCTGCTGCTGAAGCCGCCATTCAAGCGGCCAATGCGACCACATCTTCGGGTGTGACGCCCAGCGCGCCCGCGATAGCCACTCTTTCTTAAACTCACCCCCTTCCACGACAGGAGCCTTTCCCTATGTCTTTTTCAACTTCGCTTTCGGGTATGCGCAATGCTGAAACCGATTTGCGCGTGATCGCCAACAATATCGCCAACGCAGAAACGGTTGGCTTTAAGAAAAGCAATGCCTCGTTTGCGGACCTTGTCGCGCGTGGTTCCAGCACTGACCCGCGCCGGACGCCGGGCATTGGCTCGACCATCCAGGCGATCACTCAGGACTTCTCGCTTGGTGCTTTGGAGCAAACGGGGCGCGGGCTTGATCTGGCGATCAATGGCGATGGTTTTTTCACAAGCGTGAATGCGAACAATGGCACGGAAACCTATTCACGTAACGGCAATTTGCGGATCGATGCGACCGGCCAATTGCTGGATGCGAATAACAATTTTGTTCAGTCATTTGCGGTCGATGCAGCCGGTGTTGCAACCACAAACGTGCCAGCCACAATCTCTGTGCCGACGACCAATGCGGGCGGCTTTGAGCTTGCCAGTGTTTCTATCGAAGGCACTGGCATTGTTACTGCGGTGTATGGCGATGGGTCGGCCGAACCCGTGTTTCAGATCGCATTAGCCAGCTTTGCGGCTGCAACAGGATTGCGGCCCATTGGTCAGAACGATTTTGAAGCCACTGGCGAATCCGGCGTGGCTGTTTTCGGTGCGCCTGCATCGGGCAATTATGGCGAATTGTTCAGCGGCGCATTGGAGCGTTCCAACGTCGATTTGGCGGCGGAATTGGTGGCGCTTTTGGGCGCGCAGCGGAACTTTCAGGCCAATGCTCGGGCTTTGGATACCGCCACTGCCATTTCGCAGACCGTTCTCAACCTTCAGCGGTAATTGACGGAGCTTTTTCGCGATGGACCGATTTATCTACACTGCTTTGACAGGCGCGAATGCGGCTATGAACCGCCAGCGTATGGTGGCAAACAATCTTGCCAATGCATCGACGCCCGGTTTCCGCAAGGAAGTCTTCGCGGTGAAGCCATCGGTCCTTCGCGATGGCTCTTTAGAAGCGCGAGCGCCTGCGCGCGGCAATGTGCGCGGGGCTGATTTGGCACCTGCTCGCGTCAACCCGACCGGTAATCCCATGGATATCGCCGTGCAGGGACAAGCGTTGATCGCGTTTCAAGGACCCGGAAATCAAGGCGGCGAGGTGTATTCGCGCCGGGGTGACTTGCGGATCGCGCCAACGGGCCTCCTCGAAAACGGGGAAGGCCTTGCAGTGCTGGGTGAGGGCGGCGGGCCAATTACGGTGCCGCAAGGTTTCCCTGTGACGATCAGCGGTGATGGGACTGTGCTTGCACAAGATCCCAATGCGCCCGGCGCACAGCCGCAACAAATTGGCCGGATCAAATTGGTCTCCCCTGAAGGCAGCCAGCTTGCAAAGGGGATTGATACCTTCATGAAAGTGCCCGGCGGAGGTGTTCTGCCACCCGATCCTACTGCGCGGGTGAATTCAGGATCACTTGAACAATCCAATGTCGAAACCGCCGAAACTCTTGTCGCGATGATCGAGGCGCAGCGCGCTTTTGAACAGCGCATGCAAGTGATGAGCACAGCCGGCGAATTGGATGAATCCAGCGCGCGGCTGATGTCGCTCAGATAATTTCACGAAATCTAGGAGGATTTCTCAATGCCAACTTCCGCACTGCATGTCGCCCGCACCGGGCTTGAAGCGCAGGACATGCGCATCCGCGTAATCGCCAACAACCTCGCCAATGTCAGCACAACAGGCTTCAAGCGTGATCGTGCAGATTTCTCGACGCTCGCTTATCAGGAAATGCGCGTGGCGGGTGCAAACTCGACCAATCAGACCGCCTACGCGGTGGGCCTTAACCTTGGCACTGGTGTGCAGGTGCAGGGCACATCGCGCATTGAATCGCAAGGCACCCTCAACACCACTGGGAACACGCTTGATCTGGCGCTGGATGGACCGGGATATTTTCAGGTCGAGCTGCCACCCGGCGGGCAGATTGCGTTTACGCGGGCGGGTAATTTTACACTGTCTCCGCAAGGACAGCTGATAACGTCAGAGGGGTATTCGGTCTCCCCGCCGGTGCAAATCCCTGCTGGATCGGACAGCGTTTCTATCTCACCAGATGGCACAATTAGCGCGACACAGCCTGGCCAAGCAGCACCTGTGCAGTTGGGGCAGCTCCAAGTCGCCAATTTCGCAAATCCCCGCGGGCTTCGTGCGATCGGCGATAACTTCTTGGTCGAGACAGGTGCAAGCGGGCCTGTGGAACTAGGCATTGCCGGTCAGAATGGCCGTGGCTCTGTGCGTCAGGGGATGCTCGAAGCCTCCAACGTCAATGTCGTAGAAGAACTCGTCGAGATTATCGAGGCGCAGCGCGCTTATGAAATCAACTCGCGCATGGTCAGCGCGGTTGATGAGATGCTGCGCAATGCGAACCAAACATTGTGAGGCGGGGTATTATGCATATCCGTTTGGCCCCGGTTTCGTGTGCGCTTTCTGCGTCGCTTTTCCTATCGGGCTGTTTTGGCCTTGAAGGCAAAATGGCTCCTGGTTTTTCAGCGCCGCCGCCCCCTCAGCCGCCTATGACAGCGCAGACATTTCCGGCCCCTGTCGATCCGGCGGCCAGCGATAACCGCGGGTCCATTTTTCAGGCCCATGGCGGCTATGCCGGGCTTGTGACAGGAACCCGCGCACGCAAGCTGGGCGATATGGTCACCATTGTGCTGGTGGAGAATACAAACTCTTCCAAAAGCGTCAGTGGCGATACGGCGCGCGATGGATCTTTCTCTATCACGCCGCCCACATCAGGCCCCCTAAGCTTCCTCAATCCCAACGCTCTTAATCCTGCAGGCCAGGGGTCGTTCTCAGGCAGTGGAAGCGCTGCTCAGCAAAGCCAATTGAGCGGCACCGTCGCTGTCACCATCGCTGCCATTTACCCCAACGGAACAGCCGAAGTGGTTGGAGAAAAGCAGATGTCACTCAGCCAAGGAAATGAATGGGTCCAGTTTGCTGGTCGCATCCGTCTGGTTGATGTGGATGTAGATAACAGACTGGCGTCATCACGCGTTGCCAATGCGCGGATCATCTATTCAGGCAAGGGCGCGATGCAGCAATCGTCAAAGCCGGGCTGGCTGTCACGCTTTTTTGGCATGATCGCACCGTTATGACCATGGCTTACATCAAGATCATCATAATGTTGACGCTTGCTGCTTTGGTGGGCGCACTGATCCCGCCGCCTGCCTCTGCAGAGCGCATTCGCGATCTTGGCCAGTTTGAAGGGCTGCGGTCCAACCAGCTAACTGGATATGGCGTGGTTGTCGGTCTTGAAGGAACGGGCGACGATAACCTTGCCTATGTGACAGAGGCCATGCGCGGCGTATCGGGCCGGTTGGGTCTGCAATTGCCGCAAGGTGTCAACCCCAATCTGCGCAATGCAGCCGCGGTTATTATCACGGCGGATCTGCCCGCTTTTTCAAAACCGGGTCAGACGATCGACATCACCGTATCGACTCTGGGCCAAGCACGCAGTCTGCGCGGCGGTGCGCTGGTTCTCACCCCGCTTTATGGTGCGAATGGAGAGATTTACGCGATGGCTCAGGGCAATGTTGCCGTGGGCGGGTTGGGCGTATCAGGGCGCGATGGCAGTCAGGTGACTGTCAATATCGCAACTGTTGGCCGCATTGCGGATGGCGCCACAGTAGAGCGATCCGTTGCGACAGGTTTCGACCGGCAGGGAACGCTCAAATTCAACCTCCATAAGGCCGACTTCCTTACCGCCTCGCGTGTGCGCGATGCGGTAAACTCGCGCTTTCCGGGCACTGCGACCATTGCCGATGGGGTCAGCATTGAGCTCGCCCTGCCATTTGGCAACAATGAACGCGCTGCAAAGCTTGCCGAAATTGAGATGCTCAATGTGGAGCCAGCTCCTGTTGCGGCCAAAGTCATTGTGAACAGCCGGACAGGCACTGTGGTCATCAATGAAGCGGTGCGATTGTCACCGGCGGCTGTCAGCCATGGCAAGCTTGTAATCCGCATCGACGAAGCCCCGCGTGTTGTTCAACCGGAACCTTTTGGCAATGGCGTCACTGCTATTGAAGAGCAGACCGAGATAACCGTTGAGCAACAAGAAAGCCGATTGGCCCTGGTTCCAAGGGCTGCGTCTTTGAGCGAGATAGTCGATGCGCTCAATCTGCTTGGTGTGGGTGCTGCTGATCTTGTTGTCATCCTGGAAAGCTTGAAACAAGCGGGCGCTTTGCAGGCAGAAATGGTGGTGCTGTGATGAAAATCGAAAGCACCTCCACCGCGACAAAGCCGCAAACGCTTAGCCCTGAACAGGAGCAATTGCGCGAAGCGGCAAAAGGTTTCGAAGCGATCATGGTGCGCCGCCTTTTAGAAGCCGCGCGCGCAACCAGCTTTGCCAAGGATGATACGCCATTGAATGGCGGCGGGCGCGAGACATGGGCGCAGATGCGCGATGAACAATTTGCGGAAATCGCGGCCAATTCGGGCTCCTTCGGGTTTGCACGGAGCATCGAGGAACAGCTTGCGCAATATCTTCCTGCCACAACCCCTGAGACTAAGCCTGAATGGGCGCGCGAATAGGAGCGAGTTATGCCTTCTGCCCTTATCAATATTGGAGCAAGCGGAGCCGCGGTTGCGCGCGCCAGCCTTGAGCTGACGGCGCAGAATATCGCTAATGCCTCCAACCCGAACTATGCGCGCCGCACTTTAACGCAAAGCGAGCTTGTCGGTTCTGCAACGATTGGATTGAATTCCGCCGATTCCCTTGGCGGAGTGCGCATTGGCGGTGTGAACCGCGCGGGCAGCGAGCTTGTCCAATTGCAGGCGCGCAATGCCAGCTCTGATCTGGAACGCACCGATGCTTTGCTCACGGGTATCCAAAACAGCGAAGTGGCGCTTGAACAATCGCGCTTGTTCGAAAGCCTGGTGGATTTCGAAGCGGCCTTGGTGAGACTGGAAAGCGATCCCACAGACGCAACCTTGCGAACGACAACTTTGGAAAGCGCACGCCAGCTTGCCAACACGTTCCAATTGGCAGAGCGGTCGCTTGGTGATGCTCGCGGGCTTATGCAGTCTGATCTCACAGCCGAGACGACCGGGCTTCAAAACGATCTTGATGAATTGGCTCGGATCAATGCTGATATTGTGGCGGCGCGTGATGGGTCTGCTGGTCTGGCATCGCTGCTTGATGCACGCGATCAGGCGCTGCGAGGCATTTCAGAAGAATTGGGTGTCACGGTCACGTTTTCGCCCAAAGGTGCCGCCGAAGTGCAGCTTGCCGGAACGCCTGCCGAAGTGCTGGTGTCAGGATCTGTGGCAAGCATTTTCACCTCCACCTTTGCCGCTGATGGCACGGCCAGTTTCGCGATCAATGGCACAGCTGTTGATCCTGACAGTGGAGGAATGGCGGGCCGCGCGCAAGCGCTCGAAGAACAAGCCAATTTGCAAACCCAACTGGATGCCATTGCAGGGCAAGTCATCACATCCGCCAATGCGGCGCAGGCAAGCGGTGTCGATTTTGGTGGTGCCACAGGCCAACCGCTTTTCGCAGGCAGTCAAGCCAGCGATATTGCGCTTGCGCTGACATCGGGTTCGCAACTGGTAACAGCGCCTGCCGGATCGCCAGCAGGAAGCAGCGATACCACAGTGCTCGGCAATCTGATCACCGCGATCGGTGATGGCACTGGCCCCATTCAAAACACCGACACGCTGTTGCTGGGTCTTTCAAGTCGCACGGCGGGCGTTGAAACACGCCGCGAAGGGCTAACCATCGTGTCGCAAGCCGCAGAAGCGCAATTGCTTCAGGAAACCGGCGTTAACCTAGACACCGAAGCGGCTGACCTTGTGCGCCTGCAACAGAGTTTCGAAGCCAATGGCCGCGTCATTCAGGTCGCTGTCGAAGTGTTCGATACGATTCTTGGCCTCAGATAAGCCTTAAGAAAAGCGAAGAGGAACGTAACCCCATGTCCACTGTCAGCACATCCACGGGCGCTTATTACTCGCGCTCGCTCACTCAGATGAATGGACTGCGCACATCCTTGGAGGATTTGCAGACTCAGATCGCAACTGGCCAACGTATTTATCGCGGATCGCAAGATCCGGCGGCAGCTGCACGTTTGCGTACACTCAACCGCGTTGAAGTGCTCGGCGATATTCAACAGGATAACGCCGCCAAGCTGGAACAGGATCTTACCTTTGCGGCCGAGCAAGTGGGCGGGGTTGCCGATATCCTGATCCGCGCCAAAGAGCTCGCTTTGAGAGGATCAACCGATACATTGGGCGATACGGCGCGCGATGCGATTGCTGAAGAGCTGGAACAGCTTGGTGAGGAATTGTTTGATCGCGCCAATGGCCTGACATTGACGGGCGAACCATTGTTCGCAGGCACTGCTTCTGGCCCGGCTTTCGTTCGTGATGCGAGCGGGACAGTGACCTATAACGGCAATGATGATGTGGGCGCTGTGCCTGTTGCTCCTGGAACTGAGATCGAGCGCGGCGTTACCGGGCGTCAGGTGTTTGAGTTTGATGTCAATGGCGCCAGCACCGATACCTTTGCCGTGTTCGGTGCGCTGGTTGATGCATATCGCACAGGCGGTCCGGGCGTTGCGGCGGCCGCTCTGGCACAAATCGACGGGCTGGATGCCGCGCTCGATACAATCAATCGCAATCAGGCGGTGCTGGGGACGCGTGCTGCTTGGGTTGAAGTGGTGCAAGACAATCAGGCTGAACGCGATATCGCCACCGCACAACAGCGCAGCCAGGTGGGTGATACCAATATCGCAGATGCGGTGGCGCGTTTGCAGCAGACTTTGACGGCTCTCGAAGCCAGTCAGGCGTCTTTCGCGCGTGTAAGTTCGCTCACACTCTTCAACGCGATCTAATCCGCGCTTCCTTTAGGAGAATTGCAAAGTGTTTGCCGCGATTGGCATTGTCGTTCTTATCGCCATGGTTTTTGGCGGATTTACGCTGGCGGGCGGCTCTATGGGGCCGATCCTTGCCGCGCTTCCGCTTGAATTCATGATGATTGGCGGTGCTGGTCTGGGCGCGACGTTGATCGGCAATTCCATGCACGAGATCAAATTGCTCGGCGGGGGTGTGGGCAAGGTTTTCAAAGGCCCCAAATATTCCGATCAAGATCACTTGGATGCGATTGCGCTGACCAGCAAGCTAATGAAGATGCTACGGTCTGAAGGGGCTGTGGCGCTTGAAAGCCATGTAACTGATCCTGAAAACTCCACCGTGTTTGCGGAATATCCCAATCTGCAAGGCGATGAAGTGGTGCGCAATCTGATCTGCGACCCGCTAACGTTGATGGTCGTGTCGAGCGGCACGCTGGAAACCAATGCGGTCGAAGACATCATCGATCAGGCTATCAAAAGCCAGCTGCACGAAATGCACGAGCCTGAACACGCCATTCAATCATTGGCGGACGCGTTTCCTGCTCTTGGAATTGTTGCTGCGGTTTTGGGCGTTATCAAAACGATGGGTTCGATCAATGAACCGCCCGAAGTTCTGGGCAAGATGATCGGCGGCGCGCTTGTCGGCACGTTCTTGGGCGTTTTGCTCGCTTATGGCTTTACCGGACCGATGGCATCGCGCCTGAAACAGGTGAATGCGCATGATGCGCAGATCTTTCAGTCGATCAAGCAGGTCATTATCGCCAGTCTGCATGGCTATCCTCAGCCCATGGTGCTTGAAGCAGCGCGCGCCGGCCTTCCGCCTGCGCACCGGCCCAAGCTTACCGAGCTGATGGATATGATGCGCGGTAAGTAATCATGTCGGAAGCAGAAGCTGCAGCAGCGCCCGTTGCACCGATCATTGTCAAAAAGATCACAATCGAAGAAGCTGGTCATCACGGCGGGGCGTGGAAAGTCGCCTATGCCGATTTTGTGACGGCGATGATGGCGTTCTTTCTGCTGCTTTGGTTGCTGGGTGCCACGGAAGAAAACCAGCGCAAGGGAATTGCGGATTATTTCACGCCTACTCTCGTCAAAACGCGTCAGCAAAGCGCTGGCTCTGACGGTCTGCTTGGCGGTTCCTCGCTAACCGAAGTGGACAATTATCCCAATGCCAGCGGGCAAACCGGAACGCGCTCTATCACCGTTCCGCGCAGCGCGCGCGGTGGACCTGTTGAAGGGGGCGGGCAAGGCGAAGACAAGTCCAAGCAAGTGAAAGATCTGCAGGAAGAAATCGCCAAGAAATTGAAAGAACGTGAGGATATCTCGCATTTGGTCAAACAGGTTCGCGTGATGCGTGCGCCTGATGGTATTCGGATTGATCTTGTCGATGATGCTGATTTTTCGATGTTCGCGCTAGGCACTACCGTTTTGACCGATGATGCGCGCGGTCTGATGGAAGTGATGGGCGATGTTTTGGCCACCCAATCTGTGCCGCTGATCTTGCGTGGCCATACGGATTCGTTGCCCTGGCGTCCGGGAATTGTCGCGAACAATTGGTCCCTTTCCACTGGCCGGGCCGAAGCCACGCGCCAATCCCTGATGCGCAATGGTCTGACGCCTGAACGCTTTGCCCGGATTGAAGGGGTGGCAGATAGAGAACCCCTGGTCGCAGACAACCCTGCCGACCCGCGCAATCGTCGCATCTCGCTGCTCTTGCTGGATGACCAGCCTGCTCGAAATATCGAGCGCCGCCGAACCACTGCTCCAAATGCAGCAGCTGCTGCGCGACCGGAAACACCCTTAGGGGCAAGCGCTGAGGCTGGTGCCTCAGGCTCATAAACCGCGTTCATTTATCAATAGACCAAACATGCCAGCAATTCGCGGCCTTTGGAGTGATACATGACCGAAACCATCCTGCCTCACGAATTGCCGAGCGCGCTTGGCCAAGCACCTGCAGGCATAAAAGTGCTGTCGCTCGATTGTTTTGATACGCTGTTGTGGCGAGATTGCCATTTGCCCAGCGACCTTTTTTCCGGCCTTGAAAAAGTCTTGCCGATGCAGCGTTCGGCAGCAGAAGCCTTTGTCCGCAAGGCCGAATTTACCCGCCGCAATCGCAGCGAGGTTGGACTGGGCGCGATTTATGATCACGCTATGCCGAATGCCGATAGCGCAGCTATTTCTGCCGCCATTACCGATGAGTTGGATTTGGAAGCGAGCACTTGTTTCGCCTTTGAACCGACTGTCGAGTTAATGCGAGAGGCCAAAGCGCGCGGGCTGAAAGTGATCATCGTATCAGACACTTATCTTGACGTGCGTCAGCTCACCAATCTGATTAGGCGATCTGCTGGCGATGAAGTTGTGGGGCTCATAGACCGGGTGTTTGCATCTAGCCAAACAGGCATATCCAAATCCGAAGGGTTGCTGGCAAAAGCGTTGAAGGCGGTGAAATGCAAAAGCAGCGAAGCTTTGCATATCGGTGACAATCCTGCCGCTGATTATGACGCCAGCCGGGCACTGGGTGTGCCGGCGCGGCTGTTGCTGCAATTCACCGATGATGCCCGCCAGCGTCTGCGGTTTGAGCGGGCCTGCCAATCGATCGGCAGTGATGGCAAAACAGGAATTGGCGGATTGCAGATGCAGCGCGCCTTGATCGCGCGCGACGAATGGGCCTTGGAAGACCCCGCGCAACGGCTCGGCTACAGCGTTCTTGGGCCGGTATTTCATGCCTATGAAAACTGGCTGCGCGAAGAAGCGGACGACCTTCAAAAAACGCGAGGGGCCACAGTCCACTGGCTGTTTATGTTGCGCGATGGGCACCTGCCCTTTTGTGTACACAGCATTCGCGGGGCCGCGCCCAGCACAGCGCGAGTTGAAATCAGCCGTTATGCCGCAACCGCGGCGGCGCTTACCACCAAAGCTGCCTATGATCGCCATGTCGCGCTGGAACATGGTCTTAACCCCAGCACTTTGGCGAAACAGATGCTGTTTACGCCTGAGGAGATTATTGAGACTATCGGCAGACCGCAAAGCGATGAAGAATTGTCGATTGCCGCGGAAAAGCTGCTGGCGGAATTGCGCAACGGCAATCGGCGAAAGACAACCATTCGGCGGGCTCGCGACTTTGCAGACCGTTTAATCGGACATGTGCGCGCCGCTGTTGATCCGCAGCCCGGTGATACATTGATGCTGGTGGATCTGGGCTATAACGGATCGGCGCAAAACCAGATTGATGGCCTGCTTAGCGAAGCGTTCGATTGCCATGTTGCCGGACGCTATTTACTGCTGCGCGAAATGGCGGCGAGCGGGCTTGATAAGCTTGGCATGCTTGATGCGCGCAATTTCAGCACGGGCCTGCTCGAAGCGTTGTGCGGCAATGTCGCAGTGATCGAACAGCTTGCCACATGCGAAATGGGATCGGTTATCGATTACACCAAAGCAGGCGATCCAGTGCGCAAAGCGAGCAGTGTGAAAGGGCGCCAAAGCAACATCCGCGATGCAGTACAACAGGGTGTGACCGCATTTGCGAAGGCGGCACTGGAGCCACCGGTCATCCGCAATCAAGACGGACATTCAAAGCAAGGCTGGCGCGAAACGGCCGCCAACACTTTGACCCGTTTCCTGTTTTTGCCGCAGCCATGGGAGCTCGAAGTGCTCAAAGATTTTGAGCATGACGTGAATATGGGAAGCGAACGTGTTGTGCCGCTGTTTGATCCTGAATTTGCCTCCGAAGGGATAAGGCGACGCGGGCTGTTTTATATGAAGGGTTCAGCCCGGATGTTCCTGCCTGCTGAATTGGCCCGAGAAGATATGGCGACCCGGCTCTCCTTGTTCCTCCAAAAACGCTATGGCCTTGGCCTTACCTTTACCGATCATGCGCCGCGCTCCATCGCGCTGCCGGCCTTTTATGTGAGCAAGAATGGCTCTTCTGCGAGCCGGGCTGAGGCGCGCGCTACGCATGACGGGTGTTTCACGGTGCAATTGCCCGTGGGCAGCCAGCAGAGCGGTATCGCCCTTGGGCTGGGTGCCGCCTTTGAATGGGTCGAGGTGGTCAGCGTGACGCGCGCGCCGATTGATAGTCTTCGCGGAGGGCTGGAGAATGATGATGAGCGCGAAACCCTGATGCCAATCGCAGATGGTATGAACGAACAGGCGGCTGGCCTGTATGAATGCCCTGATCCTACGGGGCTGTTGTTTGTTCCGGCTGATCAATTGCCCTTGCGCGACAGCGCTGACATGATCGAGATCGTGCTCAGACCTATTCGCGAACGCGCGGATACAGGCAAGGCGGAAGCAAACACGCGGATCAAAGATGTCGCAGCGTGAGCGATCTTGCGCTCCATTCCTTGGCAGAGTTTGCACCGTTAATCTTGCCATGCCTTGATCATGTTGATGCTAAAAGGTTCGGAGAGATCAGCCTTGAGCGGGGTAGCTTGTCCAAAATATTGGCCGAGCGTTGCACCCAAAGAGGCGGGAAGCTGATCTACATTGATCCTGAGCCTGGTGGGGAGTTTGATCTTTGGGCTCAGGGGCATAGCCGTGTTACGAAAATTGCGCAGCATAGTTTAGAAGCGCTGAAAGACTGCGACCACGCCGATGCATGGTTCGTGGATGGTGATCACAACTACTACACGGTCTATCACGAGCTGAAGCTGATCGATCGGCTCCAGCGGGCGGCCAGAGAGCCTTTGCTGGCATTTGTGCACGATGTTTCATGGCCATGTGGTCGGCGCGATTTTTATGCCGATCCCACTCGCATACCGCGCGGCTGGCGCCATCCGCACAGCTTTGAACATGGCGTTTTGCTGGGCGAAGAGGCTGCCATGCGCGGACGCGGATTTCGCGGGCCGAGCAATTGTGCAGTTGCCTTGGAGGCGGGCGGCCCGCGCAACGGTGTGCTAAGCGCGGTTGAAGATTTCCTGAAAGAAGCTCACACTGCAAAACGCCCCCTTTTGTTTGTCCATGTGCCTGCTTTTTTAGGCCTGGGCGTAGTCTACGATGCGAGCGCCGAATGGTCCGACAAACTCACGCAGTTTCTCTTGCCCTATCATGCCAATCCCCTGATTGCGCGGATCGAGGAAAATCGCCTGCGCAATTACCTTGAGGTGATTGATTGGCAGGATAAGATGGCTTCCTAGCTGGACGTCGCTTCGCTCATTAGATCCTTGCCTCCCGCTCCCTCCACCCTTCCACCCGGATCATAGCCCGGTGTGAAAATCCGGGTGGAAGGGTGGAGGGAGCGGGAGGCAAGGCCCAGGCCACCAGACAAACACGAAAAAACCCGGAAGCGGTTAAGCTCCCGGGTCTCCCTACCGTCCGACGGAACCGAACGATTAACTCGTGTGTCTTACCGCAACAGCGACAGGACGTTCTGCTGTGACTGGTTTGCCTGAGCGAGCATTGCAGTCGATGCCTGACCGAGGATCTGCGCCTTAGCAAGAGCGGTTGATTCCTGGCTGAAGTCCGCATCTTCGATCCGCGAACGTGCGTCTGTCAGGTTGGTCGCAGTTGTGGTCAGGTTGTTGATTGCGCTTTCCAGACGGTTCTGGCCCGCACCCAGCGAAGAACGTGCAGTGTTCACAGCCTGAAGACCCGCATCAACGTTGGTGATCGCGGTGGCAGCAGCGGTGTCGGTGCTGACGTCAAGGCCGGCTGCATCAAGGTTGCTGTCATCGATTGCTGTGCTGGTGATGTCGATTGAACGTGATGCATCGATCTGGATGTTCACGGTTACATCTGTGCCGCTGGTCGTGCTGAACAGCGAAACGCCGTTAAATTCGGTGTTGTCAAGGATGTCACCGATTTGGGCAGCCAACTCAGTTACCTCAGTATCGAGAAAACCGCGGTCTACTGCATCAAGCGTGCCGTTCTGTGACTGAACGGCAAGTTCACGAACGCGCTGAAGCATGTTGGAAACTTCGTCCAAAGCGCCTTCAGCAGTTTGAGCGAGCGCAATGCCGTCATTGGCGTTGCGAACACCCTGGTTGAGAGCGCGAATATCCGATGTAAAGCCGGTTGCAATCGAAAGGCCTGCGGCGTCGTCAGCAGCGCTGTTGATGCGGCTACCGGTCGACAAACGCTCCATCGCATCGCCAAGCTGTTTGCCTGCATACATGCTGGCATTCTGGGCGCGCAGGGCCGAGATATTGGTGTTGATTACTGACATGGTCATAACTCCTAGTGATCTTGCAGAAATGTGATCTTGCAGGACGACAATTCCCGCCGCTGCTGAGACTAAGAGCGACCATTTGCCGGGATGTTTAAGGGCGCAGTTTGAGCGTTTTGAGAAAAAGCGTTCGGCACGCATGCGTGCGGGATTCTTATTATTTTTGGCCCTTTGGTGGCGAGCATAGGGGCTCCTACGAGGGCTTAAATTTGCTCTATCTTGGATGGCCCTGCGGCAATTCTGTGCCGAAGCCGCGCAAAGCGGCAAAAGGACAATTCTTTGGTGTCGCCATATGCCTAACAAATCTCAACCCCAGCCCGTGCCGCGCGCATCGCATGATGCCAGCGCCGCGAATACGAAAATGCGAAGCGAACCCACGCACACAATTCGCATGGAGGATACTCCTGCGCGAAAAAATGCGTCAGCGGTTCATGCCTTAAAGGGTGTCGCGGATCGCCACAGGGCCTTGCTTGATACCGTCTTGCCCCTGCTTGGACGAAATTGGCAACGCACCCGGATCATGATTGGTGAAGAAGGCCGTTTCGACATTCCGGCTGGCGGGCGCTGCAAGGATGCCATTGAGATTGATCTGGGGTTTGAGCCCCTGCCCAGTGTGACGCGCCAATCGGCAGCACGGATTGCGCTTCGATATAGCGACAATTCCCGCATGCATGCCCGCGCGGCGTTTCTAGCCTGTGCAGCGCAAGGTGGCTGGCCGATTGCGGGGGATGAAAAAAGCCTTGCGCTGTTGACTCTCGCCGAACGCATAGCGGGCAGCGAAATCCCGGTCTTACTTGAAGGGCCAACAGGCACCGGGAAAGAAGTGCTCGCGCGCTTCGTCCATCGCTTATCCCCCCGATCCAAGGGTCCGTTTGTCGCAGTCAATTGCGCCGCTATGCCAGAGGCGATGCTGGAAGGTTTGCTGTTTGGCCATCGTAAGGGTGCGTTTACCGGCGCTGGTGAGGCGCGAGAAGGATTGTTTCGCGCAGCTGACGGCGGCACTTTGCTGCTTGATGAGATCGGCGAATTGCCGCTGGCACTGCAGGCCAAGATGCTGCGCGCCTTGCAAGAGGGCGAAGTTTTGCCTTTGGGTGCGACCATGCCTGTAAAGATTGATGTGCGGGTTGTCGCTTGTACGAATCGCACCCTTGCTGATGAAGTGGTGCTGGGCAATTTTCGTGAAGACTTGCTCTACAGACTGAATGTCTTCCCCCTTGAGATTGCAGCCTTGCGTGATCGCAAAGGCGATATTGCGCCGCTCGCCTTTGGCATGTTGTTGCGCCATGCATGCGAGCGCGATGATGCGGACAGCTTGCCAAGGTGGATCAATGGGCTCGCGCTAGGTCTGCTTGAGACGCATTCTTGGCCAGGCAATGTGCGCGAGTTGGAAAATGTAATCCGCCGCGCCATTCTGCTTGCTGGGGATGCGCCGATGATTGGGGCTGAACATATCGTGTTCGACCAACCGGTTCGTTCTATGACGGCGCAGTCGCAATCTGCCACTCAGCCCGGCGCTGCATCCGAAAGCGGGAACGCATCCCTTTCTGATGTCGCTTTCCGATCAGAAGCGGCAGCTATTCTTGAGGCTCTTGATAGCCATAACGGGCACCGCGCACGTACCGCGCAAAGCCTCGGCATATCAGAGCGAACTTTGCGATACCGGCTCGCGTCAATGCGCGAATCTGGCCTGTTGAAAGCAGGAGGTAAAATATGAACGCGATCACTTCCAATTGGGGCGTCGCCGATGTCATGGCCTTGCGTAAACAGATCCTTGCCCGGTCACAAACCCTGCAAGATGTGCGTGCGGCAAGCGGCGTTGGCTCTAAGGCGACAAACATGCCCGCTACGGGCTTTGCCGATACTTTGAAAGACGCGCTTCAAGGCGTCAGCGCGGTGCAAAAACACTCGGGCGATATGCAAACCAAGTATGAACGCGGCGAAGTGACCGATATCGCGCAAGTGATGGTCGCGCGCCAGGAGGCAGGGATCGCGTTCGAAGCGACGCTGCAAGTGCGCAATAAACTGCTGTCAGCCTATCAAGAAATCATGCGGATGGGAGCTTGATAAGTGGCAGACGCAAATGTGCCAGCAACTGTGGATGGTCCCGCAGTCCCGGCGATCCCGACACCTGAACCCAATGCTGCAACCGGCGGTTGGCAATCAACCCTGCCAGCCCCGTTGGCCGCGTTTGTTCAGCAACCAGCATTCAATCGTGCTTTGCCTGCATTGATCGGCATTGGCGCGCTGGCCGCACTTGCTGCTGTTTATATGATGATCGCCTCTGGCCCTCAGCGCATCTTGTATTCGAGCCTTTCTGATGGTGAGCGGGCCAAAGTGGTCGATACGCTGGAGCGCGGCGGCATCGGTTACACAATCGACAATGGCACTGGCGCACTCAGCGTTGCGGAAGATGATGTGTACCGTGCGCGCATGCTGGTGGCTTCTGATGCCGGGCTTGCGGCACCGCAAGGCGCGAGCGAAATGCTGGATGCCATACCTTTGGGATCAAGCCGGACTTTGGAAGGCGAAAGGTTGCGACTGGCGCGCGAGCGCGAATTGATGCTGACCATTCGCGAGATCGATGGGATTGAGAGTGTCCGCGTCCATCTCGCCACGCCAGAGCGATCCGTATTCGTGCGCAATGCCCAACCGCCCAGCGCTTCTGTAATGGTGCGCCTTGTTGGGGGGCGTTCGCTTAGTCAGGATCAGGTAGAAGCCATTGTGAATCTCGTCTCCGCCTCTGTTCCCGGAATGACATCGGATGCGGTGCGTGTGGTCGATCAGAACGGACGTTTGCTTTCAGCAGAGCGCGATGCGGCAATGGATGGGCTGATGCTTCAGCGCGAGTTTGAGACGAAATTGCGTGATCAAATCGCATCGCTTCTCACCCCGCTTTTGGGAGAAGGCAATTTCTCCAGCCAGGTTCAGGTCAAACTCGACAGCACTGAAGTGACCTCTGCAACTGAAAAATACGATGAGCCCGGTGTTGTCCGATCTGAAAGCGAACGCAAATCCTCCCGCATGGCGGGCAATGGCGTGGGGGGTGTCCCCGGTGTTACAGCCAACACGCCTCCGCCGGATGCAGAACTGGTTGATGAAGCGCCCAATCCCGAAGCGGCTGGTGAAGGCGAGGAAACCGATCCTGCGCCGACCGATACGGAAAGCTCAACCTCCCGCAATTATGAGGTTGGCCGTGAGGTTGCCGTGACGAACACGCGGCCCGGCGGTCTGATGAAGCTTTCAGTTGCCGTTGCGGTAAGCGATGAAGCGCTCACCGCCGCTGCTCCGATGACAGCTGAACAATTACAATCACTTGTCAGCGCAGCAGTCGGCGCTGATCCGGAACGCGGCGATACAGTCGAAGTTATCCCGAGCGCGTTTGAGACGACAGAGATGGAACCGCTCGCCTTCTACGAACAGCCCTGGTTTGCGATGGTGGTTCGGTATGCGACGGCATTGATCGCGGTTCTGCTCGTCTTGTTCCTTGCCGTGCGTCCGATGATCGGCAGCGTGAAGGGCGAGAAGAAAGACAAAAAGGCGAAGAAAGGCAAAAAGGGTAAAAAGGGTGAAGACGCATCCGAAGCCGAGGATGAGGATGTTCCTGTCTTGATCGATGGGGACCAAAAGGCGGGCGCTGCGCTGCCGAATGCCGCAGGTGACATGCCCAACCGCTTTGCAGATCTACCCAAACAGGTCGAACTTGCACGCCAGCTTGCGGCTCAACAGCCTGAACGGGCGGTCGAAGCTTTGCAGCGCATGTTGGAGGCGCCGCCCGCTGATGAGAAAGCGACCGCGCAATGAGCGACACTGACGTAAAAGATGCCGAGGCAGAGGGCGAAATCGAAACCGGCGCTGCCGAACCCTTAATGGGCAGAGTGGATCGAGCCGCCGTTTTCCTGATGCTGCTGGGGGAGGATGAAGCCGCTGGCCTTTTGGGCCGTTTGCAGCCTGTTGAACTCGAAGCATTGGGCGCTGCGATGTGCGCGCTGGGCGATATTGATCAGGCCCGCATTGCCGAGGCTTTGGAAGACTTCGTGGAAGAAGCGGGCCGGGAAATCATGCCAGCGGGCGACCGCAATGAACAAGTGCGGCATTTGTTTGAACGCTCGCTAGGCCCAACCAAAGCAGAAAGCATGATGCTGCGAATTGAGCCGGAACCTCGACCACGCAGCATCGAAATGGCGCGGTGGCTCGCACCGAGCGTGGTTTTGAAATTGGTTGAAGATGAACATCCACAAGTGATTGCCGCGCTTTTGCTCTTGTTAGAGCCCGAACCCGCCGCCGAGGTTCTTTCAGCGCTCAACGAAGACAAGCAATCCGCAGTGGTGGAGCGGATCGCCAAAATGGGGCCAGTTTCCCAGCAGGCCATTGCGATGATCGACCAATTGCTGTCGCAACGCATCGGTTCCAGCTTTGGTGCAAGCGCGCTGACCTTGGGAGGCCCGCGCGAAGCGGCGAACCTTATCAATCTGTCCGAAGGTGAGCTGCGCAATGTCGTTCTTCCTGCGATTGCTCAGCGTGATGAAGATCTGGCGCAGAAAATCGAAGATGAATTGTTCACATTCGAAATGCTGCTTGATCTCGATCCGCAGCAAATGGGCCGTTTGCTGCGTGATGTCGACAACGAAGCGCTCATTGATGCGCTCAAAGGCATACCCGAAGAAGAGCGCAACCCGTTCTTTGCCGCCATGTCGAGCCGAGCTGCTGATGGCGTGAAAGATGAGATCGAAATGCGCGGGCGTTTGTCCAAAGCTGATGTGAATGCAGCGCAGCGCAAGATTGTGGACCTAGCCCGCTCCTTGGCGGAGCAGGGCGAGATCGTGATTGGGAATGATGACAGTGAATTCGTCTGATTGGATCACTCAAAGCGCAAATGAGACGGCACAGGCAATGCCCGGCTGGATGGCGGCTCTTCAGGGAAGCAGCGAATTTGTTGACGCATCGCCATTTGGAATTGGGTCCGAGGACAAAGCACCTCCTGCTGCTGATCAAGAATTGTCAGACGTTCCCCCGGCCGGTGCGCCAAGCGAATATGATCGCGGGTTTGCCGCGGGAGAATTGGCAGGGCGTGCTGCGCTGCAATCGGAATTTGATGCGCATGACAATCACAAGGCGGCATTGCGCCTTGCCTTTCGCACGCTTGATTCTGCGGCAATGGAAGCTCTCGCAAACGAATTGACTGAAACGGTTTTGGCGCTGTGCGACGCGGCGGTTGCTAAACACGCTGCCGATCCTGAAGAGCTAAAACCCCGCGCTGAAGCGGCCGCTCGTAAGCTTGGCAGTGCCGCGAAATCGTGCACCCTTCTGCTTCATCCTGATGATATTGAATTGCTTGAAGAAGGTGCCTTGTCCGACTGGACAATTGAGCCTGACGATACGCTGGAACGCGGTTCAATCGCTCTGATTGGCGATGAAGGCGGCGTGCGCGATGGACCTGCGGAATGGCGGCGCGCAATCGCTGCTGCATTGCGCGGATAGGACGATCATGCTTGCCGAAATGCAGCTGGAATTGGCGCGCATGCGCCGTGCGCCTGTCGAACGCGGCCCGGTTCTCACGGGCAAGGTGGCAGCTTGCGATGGCGGATTGGTGGAAGTCTCCGGGCTTTCGCTGCCAATTGGTTCTTTGGCTGCGATCGCTAATGAGGCAGGCGCCGAAAGCCTTGCCGAAGTTATAGGATTTCGCAGCGGGCACTCGCTAATGATGCTTCTGGGTGATGCAGTGCTGCTGCGCCCTGATGCGAGCGTGCGGGCGTGCGGTAGACCGGGCGAGGTGCCTGTTGGGCCAGCGGTTCTGGGGCGAGCGCTGGATGGGCTGGGCGATCCGATAGATGGCGGTCCGCCCATCGACTTTGAACAATTCTGGCCCCTATCAGGCCACAGAGAAAGCGCCTTGGAAAGAGCGCGCGTTAGTGAACCGTTTGATTGCGGCGTGCGCGCTATCAATGCCCTTACCACCATGGGGGTCGGCCAAAGGCTTGGCGTTATTGCCGGGTCTGGCGTGGGCAAATCAGTCTTGATTGACACGATTGCAGGTCATGCAGTGGCTGACATCACCATTGTTGCCCTGATCGGAGAACGCGCACGCGAAGTGTCCGACTTTGTCGCTCGTCATATGAGCGGGGTTGAGCGTGGTCGCATTGTCGTTGTCGCAGTGCCAGCCGATCATGCACCCAATCTGCGCCTTCGTGCGGCCCAATATGCGACCGCTTTGGGGGAATATTTCCGCTCTCAGGGAAAGCGTGTGATGCTGATCCTAGATAGCTTAACGCGGGTTGCCCATGCCGCGCGAGAGCTTGCCTTGGTGCTGGGTGAACCAGGGGCGGCCCGCGGCTATCCTCCTTCGGCACTGGCAACGGTTACCAAGCTGGTGGAACGCGCAGGCAATTCGCAGCGCACAGGCGGCGCTGTGACCGGGCTTTACACCGTTCTGGCCGATGGGGATGATACAGCAGACCCAGTGGTCGATACCGCGCGTGCCATCTTGGATGGACATATCGTCTTGTCGCGCGATCTTGCCCAGCGTGGCCACTACCCAGCGATTGACGTGCCAGCATCTTTAAGCCGGGTTATGGATGAATTGGTCAGCCCCCAATTTGCGGATGCCGCTCGCTGGCTGCGTGGGCTGATTTCAGCGCGTGAAGAGAATCGCGATCTGGTTTTGATGGGTGCTTACCGGTCTGGTTCAGACGCCATGCTGGATGCAGCGCTCGAATTGTCACCGCGCATTGATGCTTTCCTTGCGCAAAGACGCGGCGAAGCTTTTGACCTTGATGCCAGCCATCATGCTTTGATTGAATTGGCCAGCGCCCGCGCCGCACCCGCCAATGAATGATCGACGCGATCTGAAACGCACCGAAAGGCAATTGCTGCTTGCCCGAATTGCGCGGCGCGATGCGATGTCGGAACTGGCGGCATCTTTGGCAGAAGAGCAACGCAGCGCGTCTTTGGCAAAACGCAGCCGCGAGCTTGCGAAAGAGTATGCTGAACGCTCAGATCTCGACACGGGAGAGGCTTTGGCAAGGCAGGGGCGATTTGCCGCCGAACTAACGGGGCTTGCTCGCCAGGCCGATCGGACGCGCGGGGATGCCTCGCGTCAAGCCGAATGGCAGATCAACACGCTGGCCAAGGCAGAGCAACGGATTGCCCGTTTGGATGAACGTGCGAAGCTGGCCCGGTTGCAGCACAAGCATACGCAAGAACGCTTAGAACAAGAGGAAAAGGCGGCAATGGCACGCTCATTGCAAAAGACATCATCCAAACGGTCTGTTGCTGACCGATCAAGGAAACTGCGATGATTGCTTCTTTTTCTTCCTCTGCTTCACCTGCTGGTGGAGTGCAGTCCGGCCGTTCGATTAAGGCGTCTTTGACGCCTGGAGCGCCCCGTCCTGCCTCGGCACGGATTGCTTCGCTCGAAGAGGGACATCTCGGGGACGGGCTCGAAAGGACCACCAGCGAGGCCAGCGGTTTTGCCATGGCTGCAAAAGACCTTTTTGAAAGCGTTCTGGGAGATGGCGTGGCGGGATTTTTGAAAATCAAAGCGCCCGCCCAGGAACTATCTCAAGAATTGCCGGAAACGAGTGGGGACCCTGCAATATCTCCGATTGTGCCGCCAGTTGAGCTCGCAAAACTGCCCAACACGCGTGCCGCTTTGTCTCTTTCGCTTGATCGCGGACCGGTTGTGCCCGCTTTTGACGGAGCGAGCGCAAACACTGCCGCGCTTGCCGCCTCAGCACAGTCAAAAGCCGCCGAGGCGAAATCAGTGATCGGCGCGCAAACGACCGGCCAGCCCGTTTTGCCGCAGGCTTCGGGCGAAAGTGACCGAGCGCTGCCTGCAAACACGCCGGTTGATCCGCAGAGCCCCCAATCCGGCGCAAATCTTACCCGCGCTACAAATCAACGACTGGACCCAATCCTTTCCAATCTCGCGGGCATGACATTCCCGGATGCTGAATTGGCGAAGGCTGTATCTGCCAAGGAGGATGCTCGCCAACCAAAGCCGTCACGCGAACCTCTTGATGAAACAGGCAAAGCGGTGCCGGTCGGCAAGGCTTTGCCGGCTGAGGGTGAAAAGGCTGTACTGCAAAATGCGCCGTTGGCAGAGCCTTCACCAGCACTCAAACAGGCCGATTTTCAGGGTGAAGCGCTGAGGCGCAGTCCGTCAGCCACTTTGGCCAGTCGGCAACAGTCCGAACAGCCAATTCGCGTGACTGGGACTGGACAGATTGATGCGTCGCAGCGAAGCCTGCCTGTAACCAAGACGTTAGCTGTAAAGCCTGCTGATGCTCCTATTGGCGATCCGGAAGCTGGCACAGATGCGGCAAATCCCAAACGGCTGAGCGCATTGGATAATGTGCAGGGTGATCGCTCTGCAGCACTGGCATCTCGAACTGACGCGGTCGGCGCGCAGCAGGTTTTGCCAGCCCGCCTTAAGGGCGCAAATCGTGATGTGGCTGCCAAGGCACCCGTTTCAACCAATGAGCCTGCCGATGAGGCTGGGCGTACATTGCCAAAGCACACTTTGGCGCGAGCCGAAATCGCACCTGATCTGACTGAAAAAGAAAGTGCTAACGGCGAAATAGCAGGCGCGCGAGCACTGCCCAGCCATTTGTCTCCCCTCGCTAGTCAGCCGAGCAATTCTGCACCGCAATCGACCAATTTTGCCGCGCCGATTGCCAGCAATCCTCTCCCTACTGTCGCCAATGGCACACCTGCTGTCCCCCCAGCCGATAGGTCGGTGAATGCGCAGATGGATCAGGCCATCGAGCAATTACACGAGACACGCGAAGCATCACGCACGGCCCGATCGGAACTGACAGTGCGGCACGCCGAGTTTGGCGCAGTGAACATGCGATTGGAAGCCGCTGCGGGCGGCGATCTTCGCGCGATTCTTGCCAATAGAGATCCCGGATTTGTTCCTGCTATCCAAGCTGCTTTGGCAGATCGCGCCGTGTCCGCTTCAAGCGAAACCGCAACATCATCAAACAATCAGTCCGGATCGCGACACTCTGAAAACGGGTCGAATGGGTCGACGATGAACAACCAAAATGGTGGCAATTGGGGCTCAGGAGCAGGCTCAGACAGTCGATACGGGTCTTTCCTAGGGGGCGAAGGAAGTGCGCCTCAACCATCTTTGGAGCAATTGGAAGAGGAGAGGCGAAACAACCTTTCGCGCGATGAAGATGCACAGAGTATCTCAGCTTCCAATGGCACGCGCGGATCGGGGTTGTTTGCCTGATTTGAGCGCACGGTTCGGGGAAATGACACGCAATGGCCAAAGCAGACGACAAGGATGAGGAAAAGAAATCCGGCGGCGGAGTGATGATGAAAGTCATCATAGCCATCGTGCTAACTCTCGTCCTAGCAGGAGGCGGAGCGTATGGGGCGTATGCTGCGGGCTTGTTCGGCGGCAACGAAGACAGCGGCCCTGATGAGCCCAAGCTGGTCAAAAAAGGCGATGATGATCCCTACGCCATGGCCGAAAAGAACGAGGTCGAGGTCGTCTATGGCGAAGGTGGCAGCGAATACCGCACGGCCTATTACAGTTTTTCAGACAGCTTCACATCGAACCTTTCAGATTCTCCCGCACTGATTCAGACAGAGCTTGCTGTATCAACCCGCCGGGATGGGCGCGTTTTGCAATGGGTGAAAACGCATGAGCTGGCGATCCGCTCAGCAATTCTCGCCCAGCTCGCCTCTACGACGGAGGCTGAGCTCTATGATGTTGAGGGCAAGAAGAAACTGTCTGATCGCCTCACCAAAGCGATCAATGATGTGCTTGAAGAAAACGAAGGCTTTGGCGGGGTGGAAGCTGTGCATTTCAGGGGGCTTTTGGTCCAATGAACCTTTCCCCAGACATGGCCCAAGCATTTGCCATTGCGCGCCCGCATGCGCAGCATTGTGGCGATCTTATCAAAAGTGGCCCGCGCCCTGAAGAACGCGCAGAAAATCTGGCCGTATGGCGGCGCGATATAGGACGTGAATTGTCGCAGGACTTGTCAGAGCTGCTTTCAGGAGCACGCCTCGCGGTCACTTTGTCCGAACCTGAGATGATCCCTGGATCAGAAGTGTTCTCCCGCATCGGACCTGTGGCGGCAAACTGCCTTTTGCGATGCGGCAAGGATGATCACACTCTTCTGCTTTCCTTCAACCTCAAGACAGCTTTGGCGATGACAGATCGCTCTTTTGGCGGTGATGGACGGATCGAGGATAATGAGGTGCCAGAGCAGTTGCCGCGCTCGGCTGCAATGCTGACTGATTCTGCGGCGAAAATTGTGGCTCAGGCGATTGCCCGAACCAGCTTTGGTTCCGAACACGCCAGCTTTGATGGAACCGAACGATCTTTGAAAGCTGACGTTATTGTTCGAAGCGAAAGCGCGACGCGTCTAAAACCCTTTGCGCATGAGGCGATGTGTGCCGTGTTCCTGCTCGATTGCTGCGAGGAAGAGGGTGTGGGCGAACCTGTATCCTGGAAGGCGATCCTTGCGGTCACCACCGAACGATTTGAACAGCTGATCCCGGGCGCAGGCTCTGCATCGTCTGAACAGTCAGATGACGCGGATGCGGGAGAGCCCGCTTCTGGACCGTTCGCGGATATTCCAATGGAATTGGGCGCGGTTCTGGCGGAATTTGAAATGTCGTTGTCCCAACTTGAGCGGATGGCACCCGGTGACAAGATCCCGCTGTTTGTGCCCCGCGAAATCCCGCTCTTGATGGGGGAAGAGGTTTTGGCCCAAGGAACAGTGGGCACGCGCGATGAAAAGTTGGCTGTGAAGCTCACCCGATTTGAAAACAGCGAGGTGGCAGCATGACCGCATTCAGCCCCGCTCTTGCGCGATTTGGCAATGTCACAGTGCGTTTGTCGGTGGAATTGGGAAGGACCGATCTGCCTTTGCGCGATGTGCTTTCCTTGACACATGGCAGCGTGGTGCCGCTCAATCGGATGACGGATGAGCTGCTCGATATCACGGCCAATGGCAAAGTGATCGCGCGCGGCGAAGTGGTTGCCCAAGATGGCCGGTTTGCCTTGCGGATTGTGAGCCTGGTGGATGATGATGACGTTCCGCCGCCGTCTGCTCCTGCACCGCCCCCGATGCAGCGCGCAGCGCCTGCGCCTGCTTCTATGTCTGAACCTGTCTCTGCAGCGGCATCCTCGCCGACGGTGGACCAAGACACGCCAGCTCCAACGCCGGAGCCCGAACCTGAACCTGAACCTGTCGAAGCCGCTGCATCGCCTGCGGAAGAATCGCTTGAGGATATTCTCAATGATTTGCCGGGCGGCACGTCGCCAGAAGCCGGTGGTGAGGCTGAGCAATGATGCTCGAATATCTTGCGCGGCTTGCGATTTTGCTGCCGATTTTGGGCTTGCTTATCTGGGGCAGTCTGCGCCTCACCAAATATCTGCAAACGCGTTTTGTCGGGATGCAGGGCACGGGAAATTCAGTGCATTTGGTTGAGACCAGCCTCGTGGCTCCCGGTCTGAAATTGGCTGTCGTGCGCTTTCATGATCGCGAAATCCTGCTTGGTTGTTCGCGTCATGGATTGGTGCGGTTGGCGGAAAGCGAACAGGTGTCTGCGTCTTCTGGCAGCAAGCCAGCTTCTCAAACCAACTCCCAAGCTGAGCCTGTATGAGCGGATATATCCGCCTTTTTCTGGGAGCGGTGGGCCTTATCGGATTAACCATGTTTCTGGGGTCAGGCATGGCGTCGGCCGCGTCGCCTCCCGCCGCACTGCCTGCCGATGATGTAGGCGTGGGGATCGGCGATGCGTTGGAGCGTGCGCTGGGCAGCGAAGAAGGGGATGGTGATGCGCCGTTGAGCCTTTCCCTCCAAGTCTTGCTTGTCATGAGCCTGCTCACGATCCTGCCTGCGATCGTGTTGATGATGACCAGTTTTTTGCGCATTTTGATTGTGCTGTCGATCCTGCGTCAGGCTTTGGGTTTGCAAGGATCACCGCCAACACAGGTTTTGGTCGGGCTGTCTTTATTCCTCTCACTGTTCGTCATGGCGCCAACGCTGGACGTGGTGAACACATCTGCGATTGAACCCTATGCCGCGGGCACTCTGGATGCTGATGCTGCGATTGCCAGCGCAGGCGAGGCGTTTCACACATTCATGCTTGCCCAAACGCGCGAGGCCAATCTGGTGATGTTCACCGATCTTGCAGGCGTTGGGCTGTTCGATGATCCGCGAGACATCCCCTTTTCAATCCTGTTGCCAGCCTTTGTAACCTCGGAGTTAGAGACCGCATTTCAAATCGGCTTTATGCTGTTTCTCCCGTTTCTTGTCGTCGATCTGGTGGTCGCGAGTGTGTTGATGAGCCTTGGCATGATGATGCTGTCACCAACGATTGTGTCGCTGCCATTTAAGCTTTTGCTGTTTGTGCTGGTTGATGGCTGGGCGCTGCTGATGGGCAGTCTTGCGATGAGCTTTGCCTAGATATGCAGGAAGATGCGCAACTTCTGGCTCTTGCCGATCAGACCTTGTGGGTGACTGCGATGATAGCGGGCCCTGTCTTGATCGCGGCACTGGTTGTGGGGCTTTTGGTTGGGATTATTCAGGCTGCAACATCGGTGAATGAACAAACGCTCACTTTTGTGCCCAAGCTGATGATTGTTGCGCTGGTTTTTGTTGTCTTAGGCGGCACGATGATTGCCCTTCTAGGGGACTTTCTGATCGAGATTTTCGCGCAAATCGCCCAAGTCGCGGCCTGACCGGCAGGCTTGGCTCTATGAACACGCTCGATTTCGGCTTTGCTGCGCTCGATAATCAGCTTTGGGAATTGCTGCTTTTGTCTGTGCGCTGCGGCGTCGCGATCTTGGCGGCTCCCATGATTGGCGGATTGACTGTACCGCTTCAGGCGCGCGCTTTTTTGGGGGTTGCCTTTGCCGTCTTTGTGGCGATCTGGATGCCGCTGCCCCCGCTGCCTGATATGATGAGCTTTGGCGCCGTTCTCGCCGTTCTTCAGGAAGTCATCATCGGCGCCGCATTGGGATTTATCTTACAGGTTGCATTTGCGGTGCCCCTAATCGCAGCGGAGCAAATTGCAGGCACAATGGGGTTGGCGATTGCAACCTCGATCGATCCCACAAGCGGTGCACAATCAGGCGCGCTGGGCACATATTTCAGCCTGCTGCTTACTCTGCTGTTCTTCGCGATTGGGGGCCATTTGCTGTGGTTTGAATTGCTGATTGAAAGCTATCGCATCCTGCCCGTTGGCGCCTTCGCCTTTGGCGAATTTCGCGCGCGCGCCATTGTTGAATTTATGGGTTATGGTTTTGCACTTGCAGCCGCGATTGGATTTCCGGTTGTGCTGGTGCTGCTTGTCACACAATTGGTAACCGGCATGATTTCGCGCTCTGCGCCCGCGCTTAATCTTTTCGCACTTGGCCTTCCTGCGGGCGTCTTTGCAGGGATTGCCGCGCTCATCCTCGCAATCCCGATTGTCATCGAGCAATTCGTTGGTCTGCTTGAAGTGGCCATACGGCGAACTGAGCTGTTGATTATTCCGAGCGGCGCGCCGGTATGAGCGAGGAAACCGCTGGCGAAAAAACCTTAGAGCCGACCGAAAAGAAGAAACGCGACGCCGCCCAAAAAGGCAATGTGCTGCGATCACGCGAAGTGGCAAGCGCCGCCGCTGTTGCAACAGGTGTCTTCGTTCTGACCCAAGTGGCAGGATGGCTCTTTGCTGGCATGGATCAAGTCGCCAAAGCCAGCTTTCGATTTGACCGGATGGCATTGGAAACCCTGGAGCCGGGGCAATTGTTCAGGCTGGCCGGCGCTGAGCTTTTGCCGCCCATCATAACGATTGGCGCATGCGTGATGGTGATGACGCTGGCGACGCAATTGCTGCTGGGCGGTGAGGGGCGTTTCGTCATCAAGAACATGGAATTCAAAGGCTCGCGCATCAATCCGCTGTCGGGGATGAAGCGCATCTTTGGCATTCAAGGGCTGATTGAGCTTTTCAAGAGCGTTCTAAAACTGGTGCTCATGGCATCGCTTGCGGCGTGGTGGGCTTCGCAAAACTTGATGCTTTTGCTTGGTATCGGGCGCGGATCATTGGAAGTGCAGATTGCCTATGCGCTGGAAGCGATCCTGTCGCTTGTTGGGCTGCTGGTCACTGGCCTTATCATTATTGCGATGGTCGATTTTCCGCTCCAGCAGTTTCAACGCAACAAAAAGCTCAAAATGAGCCATCAGGATATGAAGGATGAGACCAAACAATCCGAAGGCTCTTCCGAAATGAAATCGGCGCGCCGCCAAAGGCAGCGTGATCTGGCACGGGGCGGAGTGGCATCGGCGATGAAGGACGCGCAATTTGTCGTGGTAAACCCGCTGCATTTTGCGGTTGCTCTGACATACGATCCGCAGCTCGCCCCGGCGCCGGTTGTGCTGGCAAAAGGGCGGGGGGAGACCGCACTTGCCATGCGCGAGATTGCCGCTGAGGAGGGTTTGCCGGTTCTTGAATACCCGGCCCTTGCCCGCTCATTGTATTTCACCACGCAGACCAATCAAATGGTGCGCGAGGAACTCTACATAGCCATCGCCTCATTGGTTGCTTTTGTTCTGTCGTTAAAGCGGGGGGCAAGACCCAAACTGCCCGAAATCGAAGTCCCAGAAGGATTGCGTTTCGATGGAGATGGCAATCAGGACATCGCGCCTCCTCACCAGACTTAAGGCTCAAGCAAAAGGTCCGTTTTTAGGCTCATGGACAATCCCGGCTCATCAATCATTTCTGCGCTTGGCGCAGGCAGCGGCATCAACTTTGTGCAATTGGCAGAGGATATTGCCGATGCGACCTATGCAGCGCAGCGCATCAACATCTCCAACCGCAATGAGACGTTGGAGGCGCGCATTTCCGCTGCTGCCAATTTGCGCAATGTCTTGACCGGGCTTTCATCAGCCTTGGGTGACAGGATCCGCAATGGCGATGTTTCACGCCAAGGTGAGGTGGAAAACCCCAGCGTTGCAAGCGTTTCCGTGCCTGTAGGCACCACCCCCACGGGCACATATTCGCTTGAAGTAAGCCAACTGGCGCAAAGCCAGACACTGGTTTCACAAGGTTTCACTGCACCCGATGATCTGGTAGGGGAGGGCACGCTGACGATCCGGTTTGGCACGGTTGCGGGCGCCAGTTTTACCGAAGATACCGATCAGCCGCAGCTCGACATTACGGTGGAGGCGACCGACACGCTGGAAATGCTCGCCGCCAAGATCACAACACAAAGCGATGACGCGCTTGATGCCTATGTTGTGCAAGGAACCGATGGCGCGCAATTGGTCATCAAAGGGCGCGAAGGAGACGTCAACGGGTTCACTCTTGAAGGCAATAGCAGCGCATTGTTGCCAACTGCGACACCGGGCGATCTCAGTTATCTTTCCTGGCAACCGGCAACGGATGCAGGCGAGCTTCGCCAAAGCGCTCAGGATGCCGTGTTTGAACTCGACACTGTCGAAATCCGCAGCGCTAGCAACACAGTAACCGGCCTTCCCGAAGGGATGACATTACAGCTGGAAGCAACCAATGTGGGCGCGCCAACCACGATCAGTTTTGAAACCGACAATTCAGCGATATCCGATGTTGTGACCGACCTTGTGGCAGCGCTTAATGATGTGGCGCGGATCGTGAATGAAGATGCCAATGCACAAGGCGGCACTTTGGGAAGCGATCCAGGCGCGCGCGCATTGCGCAATGATCTGCGTAATTTGACCAGCGTAATCGTGATGCCGAATGCTGATCCGGATGAGCCACGCACTCTGGCTGATCTGGGGATTGAGATCACCGCAGATGGCACATTTGAACTTGATGCCGAACGCCTCAATCAAACCCTGAGTGAAAATCCGGCTGCAACCGCGGCAATGTTCACCACCGGCGTTTTCGGTGTGTTTGCCACTATCGATGACCTTGCACGGGATAACACAACGACCACTGATCCCGGCTCCCTTGGTGGATCGGTCGCCCGATATGAAGGCTTGATCGAACGCAATGAAGAAAGGCTTGAACGCATTGCTGATCAGCAGGAAAATCTGCGCGAAAGGCTGGTGCGTGATCTGGTGGCTGCCGAAACGCGAATTTCCGCATCGCAATCGACGCTCAGCTTCCTTCAGCAGCAGTTTGATTTGTCGAACAACAATTGATGTGAGTTATGCATACGCTAAGCCAAAGCCCTGCCTCGATCTATCGTAAGGTTGATCTGGATGCCCGAATAGAGGCTTCCGAAAGCAGTGATCTCACACGGATTTGCCTCGAAGAAGTGGTCTCAGCCTTGGGGCAAGCCTTGGTTCGGCTTGAGCAAGACCCAGCCGCTGTTCCCCGCGATGCTTTGACACGCGCGCATGGCATTGCGCTGTGGCTGATGCGCACGATTGCACCCGATAATCCCCTTCGCGATCAGCTCACGCAGTTTTATGGCGGGTTGGAAAAGACGCTGCGCAGCAACATGGTTCGTCCGCGATTTGGCGAGATCAGGCAGGCGCGTCAGGATTACAAAGACTTGCTACAGGCCGCATTGGACGCGGGCTAAAGCACACTCCGGATGATCTTTGCCGCATCATCCGGGTCTTCAAAGGGATGGAAATGCGTGCGGTCAGATCGGTCAAGATCGGTGCCGTTGGGCATTGTGGATGCCAGTTGCGGCCACGTGGGTGATCCTTTGAAGTCCATTATGCCCAATCTCTTGGCGCGGATCACCAAGGTCGGGGTTTCCACAGTTGTGGCAGCATCCAGAATGCCCGAATTGGTACGGCTGGATGCGTAGACGCTGGCTTCCACTTCAGGGGTGCAGGCAAGCTCATATCCTTTGCCATCAGGGGCAGGCAACAGCCCGTGCCGGCAATAATCCTCAAACACGCGAGGCGTGAAAATATTGTAGGGATCGCGGTCAGTGAAGCGCTCTATCATCGCCTCAGGTGAGGCAAAATCACGCTTGCGTTTGGCGGTGGGGTGCGGATTGTCGGCGGTGAAGAAAGTTTCGCTCGACGCGTAATATTCAGGCTCCAGCACAACCGGATCAAACAACACCAATTGCTGGAACGCCTGCGTGTTCTCACTTGCAGTTTGGAGCAGTACATGAGCGCCCATTGAGTGGCCAACGCCCACCGCGCCCGAAAGGCCCAGATGATCGATAAGGCCAAGCATATCGTCGATCAGCGGCCGCCAATTGGTAATGGGCTCGCCTGTGCTGCGGCCATGGCCGCGTTGATCGACTGAGATCACGCGGTGCTGCGGGAAATGTTCAATAATCGCATCGTAGAGGCGCGCGTGAAATCCCGTCGCGTGGGCAAACAGCAAGACAGGCTGATCTGCGTTGCTGGCAGCTTCCCAATCGAAATAGGATAGAGTGATCCCGTTGGTATTTATAAGCTGCGCCTTTGGCGCTGGCCTAACTGGCATTTGCTATCGCGTCCCCGGTTTCCGTTTCTGCTTCCTCTAAAGGCAGAGCCGCTTTCAGCAAGAAGTATCCAGCAAAAGCAGCCACCAAAGAACCAGCGAGCACGCCCACTTTCACCGCATCGATCTGGGCTGCATCTGTGAATGCGAGGTTGCCGATAAACAGGCTCATCGTAAAACCAATCGCTGCCAGCAAGGAAAGCGCGTGAAGCTTACGCCAGGTCACTTTCTCCGGCAATTTTGCAAAGCCAAGCTTCACAGCGACAAAGGCAAAGCCAAAAATCCCGATCTGCTTTCCGATCAACAGTCCAAGCGCAATCCCAAGCGGTAGAGGCTGCATCAAATCGGCTGGAGACAGGCCAATCAACGTCACACCTGCATTCGCGAACCCGAAGATTGGGATAATCACAAACGCCACCCATTTGTGCAGACCGTGCTCCATATGCTCGAGCAGGCGCACATCACCTTTCGCCACCATGGGTACCATCATTGCCGCCGTAACACCGGCAAGCGTCGCGTGGACGCCTGATTTCAGGACGAAAACCCACATGATTACCGTCAGCAAAACATAAGGAATGGTGGAGGCGATCTTCGCTTTGCCAATCGCAAACAGCAGCGCCAACATAACCGCGCCGCCGATCAGCATATCGGTTTTGATCTCTCCTGAATAAAACAGCGCAATCACTGTGATTGCGCCGATATCGTCGATCACAGCAATGGCCAGCAGCAGAGCTTTCAGCGCCACAGGAACGCGCGGGCCCAGCAGCGAAAGGATACCCAGTGCAAAGGCAATGTCGGTCGCCGCTGGAATGGCCCAGCCACTGATCGTTTCCGGCGAATCCATATTGAATGCGACAAAGATCAAAGCCGGGATCGCCATCCCGCCAATGGCAGCAGCCAAAGGAAGGGATGCCTTGTCCATTGAAGACAATTGCCCCTCAATAATCTCCCGCTTCACTTCAAGGCCGATGAGAAAAAAGAAGATCGCCATCAAACCATCATTGATCCATAAAATCAGACCTTTGTTGATCTCAAAATTGCCGAAAGAGACATTCAGCTTCGTCTCCAGAGTGCCAAAATAATAGGGCGCAAGCGGGCTGTTCGCGATAACGAGAGCGAGCAGTGCCGCGACGATCAGCATGATGCCGCCAGCGCTTTCCTGCTTGAGAAAATCCTTGAGCGCGGAAGTGACGCGATCAATCATGGTGTTTCCGATCCTGTGGCTGTTTCGGTCTATGTGTGGGGATAGGAACGTGCAAATCATGCATGAGTGCCCGGAAATGTGAAGAAAGCGCTGGAATTTTGCCTGCACGGGCACCACTTGCCGCTTTGTCCATTTGATTGACATTCCGCCCCGCATCGGGAAACGCGGCGAGGCAATCACACCTTATCCTTTCCTTTCTCGGAGATCCCTTTGCCTGACGCTGCCTCTAATGAGACGGCTTTGCCGGTTGATGAGGCTGCCTTTCGATCGTTGATGGGGCAGTTTGCGACGGGAGTCTGCGTTGTTTCAACCCAGCAAGACGGTGACGCGCCTGCTGGCATTACGGTGAATTCGTTTGTTTCGGTCTCTTTGGAGCCGATGCTGGTGTGCTGGTCGCTCCACAATTCGGCGAGCCAGTATGATGTGTGGACGCAGGCAGACGGGTATTCGATCAGCATTCTTGCAGAAGACCAAGGCGATATTGCGCGCGAATTTGCGTCTCGCGATGCGTACCAGGCCGGCGCAGAGCATTTCGCACGCGGGAGCAGCGGGTTGCCGCATATTGCAGGCGCGTTGGGCTATCTTGAATGCCGCCCATGGAAACTCTATCCAGCGGGCGATCACACGATGATCCTGGGCGAAGTGACCGGGTTGTACCTTGCTGACGGGGCCGAGGGTAGCGCAGGGCGGCCCTTGCTCTTTTATGGCAGTGCCTTCCGGGAAATTGCCGCCAAATAGCCCATCCCAAAGGTTGGGAAATTTTACCAATCTTGCGGATTGATGAACAGGCCCAGACCTGCGCCCAGCTCCGAAAATCGCAGAATTGTGCCGTTTTTCAAGTTTGGCACGGCTTCTGCAGTTCATTGGGCATCCAGCGAGATTGTCTCGCACGAGATACAAAATGCAAATGGAGCCAATGATTATGTTTACCAATGACACCGCAAAGAACGTTTTCGCCGCCGTTTTCTCGCTTAGCGTTTCGGCCGTGTTTCTCGCCGCCGCTATCGTTCCAGGCAGCCCGAGCCTGATGGCGTGATCATCGCATCTGTTGATTCGAACCGAATTGCCTGATGTGTTTGAGCCGGGTTGACTCCGCATTCTTGTTCAGTGACCGATTTCGGCCCTTGGGTTCCGGAAAGCGGACTGTCGGCTGTCGATCGATTGCCTGGCTTCACAAGCTCAATTCAAAAATTCTCGGATCAACCTCAAGTACTCACCCGGACTTTCTCCGTAAATCATGTGACCGGCGTCGTTAATTGCAACATATGTGGAGTTAGGAAAAACCGATGCATATTGCCTTGCAACATCCTCACTTTTGTAATCGCACACGCCCCGGAGAATGAATACCGGCAAGTTATTTCTTTCCAAAGCTGGCTTTGGATCATCCGTTCGGTTGATCAAGGTGGCCCCGGTCATTCGGATCGACCAGAAACCAAAGCCTCCCGAGCGCGCAACGGCTTTCGCCGGATCGCACATAGCGAGGGGCAGGTAGTGATCATTCGCAATTTTGTCGAAGAAAGAACCCATTTCTCGCTCTGGTGCAAAATTGACCGCTGCTATCGGATTAATGTCTTGCAAAATTAGCGTTGCGAACAGTCGCGGTTTTTCGATTGCCGAGTCAAATTGCCGCTTCTGCTCAGGACTCATCTTTTCATCCAAATTTCCCTCGGATGTTTCTGTCCAATCGGGGCGATAGATTGGTCCGGGTCCAGAGAAAATTGCTTGAGCGACATCATTGGGGTATTTTGCGATGTAGTTGGCTGCAAGGGTTGCTCCCCATGACGATCCGATAAGGATCACTTGCTCAGAGCCAATTCTATCGTGAATCGCCTTCAGATCAGCAATATGCCGATCTAGGGAGTACTCTGTGATATCCTCCAATCTTGCGGAAAGTCCTCCTCCTACCTGATCATAAAAATAGACATCATGACCATCGTTTGTGAGCTCAGAATGGACATCCACGATTGGTTTGAAGGAGACGCTGTACGCTCCGGGACCACCATGCAAAACTATTATGGGGTCCTGTGAATTTGTCTCTGGGGTTCGTATTTGGCGCACCGCGATTTTGGATCCGGTGGGCAAGTCCCACAAATCAACACCATCAATTTTGGTGGGCAGGAACTGATCCCCCTCCGGCACTAGTGGCCGAAGGACGAAATGCACCGTAGTGATAATGAGCAAGGTGAAGAAGATGGCCGCATGTATGGCTATGTATAATTTTCGTTTGTTAGCCTTGAAGAGTTTGCCAGCAAAGTGGGAGCCTAGGGCGGTGACCGTCGCAGCAGCCGCAAAGGCCAAAACCATCAAACCTGTCGGCGAGTTTAGAATGAATGCGCTCGCGAAAAACACCGCGACAAAGGTTAATGCTCCAAGCGCATAACTGACGAGCTGTAGAAGAGTTGCGCCAGCCTTACGGATGATCCCGAGTTTGGCTTTGCTAGATAAAGTGTCATTCATCGACAGGGGTCAGCCTCGCCCCATCAAGGATCGTTTCAGATCGTTCAATCAAGGATTTTCGTGACAATGCCCTATAAGCCGCGTCGAGAGCCTCGCCGAGGTCAAACCCGAGCTCATTGTTGAGGTCATCGAGGACGTCCATCACCTTGCGGCAAAGGTCTTCGGCAAAGGCAGCCTCCGCTGCGCCGCGTTTTGTCAGTTCGAACAATTTCCGCCTTTGGTCATTGGGATCCGACTTGCGTTGCAAAATGGAAAGATCCTCTAGCAAGGCTGTTCTTTGCGCCGTTAGCTGATGTTGCTCTCCCAGCGCTCTGGCAATCTCTACCAAAGACGATGGTCCATTGTTGCCGATAAATAGGATCGTGGATGTTGTGCGGGAGGGCACCGTCAACCCGGCGCCCTCGTAGTATTCATCACCCTGTCTGGCGATAATATTCGACAGCCTCATCGCGCGCGCGCCAATAAAGGCCTGATCGTAAGGCAACCGTTTATAGAACGGACGTTTGTTTGCTGTCACGAGGAGATCCAAATTTATGTATGCAATTGCGCAATTAATTGCATAAAAAGGCGAATGTCAAATCGGGGCGCGGATGCTCCAATGTCTGACGATGGGAGGTTGCGATCGGACGACGTCGCAAATCGGACGTCAGCCCCCACTTCCACTCCCGCTCCGCTCATCTCGCAGCCAACAGCGGCTGGTGAGCAAACGACCCAGAAGTGGACATTCTAATGCCTTGCTTAAAGTATGTCCGCGAGCTTCCTTAGTCTAACCACCCAAGCGCCCCAGCTGCGCACAACCCAGTCTCCGTCATAAAAGCTCCGAGGACCTTTTCACGTTCTACGGATTCTTACGCAGCTTTGACTGGGTGATTCGAAATATCATTCGGCTAACCTGTACGACACGCACAATTGGTCGGAATTCCGAATGAAACAACTCGTCCCATTCACGCAGAGCATTCTTGTTGTATCGACTATAGGGGTTGCAGCGTTTTGGCCCTCAAGTGGTGAACCTGTTGCGCTTTTGCCAACCGGATTTGCCAATCCGAAAGCGGCTCTTGAATGGGCAGATCACAACGACGCTAGCCTCCTGAGCTACGATCCCACACAAAATGTGTGGGTGGCGATGGCTAGATCAGAGGAAAGCCTCAAAAGCGCATTGCGATATGGCCTTGTGCCCATGTCGGCGCGGCCCGTCCTTTGTAATTCTCAAACGCCGGAAAGGATCGCCAATGACTGAAATGGAGAAACTCCGGGCGCAGGGTGCACAACTAACCACTGTCCTATGCATCATTGTGGCATCGGCTGTGGTGGGCTGGGCGGTGTTTAGCGACAGAATGTGGCTAGCCGTTATGGCCGTGTTGTTGTGCCTGTTTCCCGCCTATGTCGGCATCACCAAAAAAACCGATGGGACCACGCGGATTGCGTTAGGCGCGACCGTGCCTGCTTTTGCAGCCCTCCTCGTCGCAGCCGCAAAAGGCAGCCCATGGATCATAGACATGCATATGACGTTTTTCGCGCTACTTGCAGCCCTCGCCATTATGGCGGATTTTCGCGCGGTCGTGGCCGGAACACTGGTCACAGCGGTTCATCATATCGCACTCAATTTTATTGCACCAACCTATGTTTTCCCCGATGGCGCAGACATTTCTCGCGTCGCACTTCACGCAGTGATAGTACTGGCAGAAGCTGGCGTATTGATCGTGCTCTGCATCCGATTGGAGAATTTGGTCACAAAAATCAAACTGACCAATGAAGAAAAAGAAAAGCAGCAAGCTGAGATCGAAGAAGAGCGCCTTCGCAACCAAGCCTCTCTTACACAGGTGCTAGGGGCAGTTGAACAAAGGCTCCGATCCCTTTCGAGCGGGAACCTCAGCGAAACGATTGAGACGCCTTTCCCAACGGAATTCGATCGTCTGAGAAAAGATCTCAATGCGACATCGAGAGAACTTGAAGGCTTTGTCGCGAAAGTTGGACACACCGCCTCTCATGCTTTGAATGAAGCACAGGATATGAAACACATGGCGAACCGACTGACCGATGATGTTGAAACACAATCCAGAACCCTTGATGCGATGTCACGCGCAACACAGTCTTTCTTAGACAACGTCAACGAAGATATGAAAGGCTGGTCAACAACACGAGAGAGCGCTCATTCTGCCAAAGAAGACTTTGATCGCGGCACGTCAATGCTGGACGATGCGGCAGAGGCGATGCGAAAGATCGAAGATTCATCATCGAAAATCAATGAGATGGTCATGTTCATTGATGACATTTCGTTTCAGACGAACCTGCTGGCTTTAAACGCGGGAGTTGAAGCAGCACGCGCAGGCGAGGCAGGCAAAGGTTTTGCCGTTGTTGCCAGTGAGGTGCGCGAATTGGCCGGGAGGTCGAGCGCTTCGGCTTCTGACATCAAGGAAGTGATTGCCCAATCCAATGAGGATATTGCGAAAGGAGTTGAATGGGTTGATAAGACCGTGGCGCTCTTGGGGCAAACCGTCACGAAATTCAGTTCGATTTTCGAAATGATCGAATCTGTGGCTGGCAATGCGCACGCAACACAATCAACTATTGAGGATATTAATAAGGCCGTTGCTGAACTCAAAGACCTTATGCAGAGGAATGCGGCTTTGGCTAAACAGAGCAATGCTACATCGGTCGAAGTTGCGAATAGAGCCAGCGCGCTCAAAGCTGATATCTCCGCATTCTCCTATCGCGAGACCCACGATCCTGGAACCAAGCTCAAAGCGGCTTAGCCATATGCGCAAACCTGTTGTCCGCTCTCACTTCCAGTTCCGGTCATCTCAGAAATGCGATGCGTCGCCCGGAACCGGATAGATGAGGCAACTGGGTTGGATCAGCATCGCGCTAGACTTACTCTAAGAAAGCAAACAAAGCCGTCCTGCAAAAGAGCCGCACTGTTTCCCTTGATCGCTCGTCGAAAAAGGTGAGTGCGTCTTGACCCTCGGCAAGCCCTTCTCGAGCCGCCATGACCAAATTGCCTACTGCGCGCTTTCCTTAATCGCCACTTCAGGCAGGTCGAAAGCGCCGCCTACCCCTCGTGCCCGCAAGACCGAACGTACGATTTCAGTGGGCGTTGAGGGTTTGGGTAGAAACACCGCTTCTGGAACAAGCGCAGTGTGCGCGTGATTGGCATGCCCTGAATGGATCACCACTGGCACGCCTTTTTTGATTAGCCTTTGAGCGAGCGGGAGCGAATCTCCATCCATCAGTCTGATATCGAGAATTGCAGCATCGAAAGTGCTTTCTTCGACCAATCGTTCAGCGTCGGCCAGCGATGCAGCCATTTCCACTTTGGAGGCGCCAGCGTCACGCATGGTCGCTTCAAGATTGATAGCAAGTAGAAATTCATTCTCGACAACCAGGACGGACAGGTCCTTGAGAGAAGGGGGCATAGAGTTCCTCATTCATAGTCTGGGTTATATTGGTATCTCCGCAGAGAAGCGGATTTCAGCCCCGTCATTGGTGAAAGTGCGATCAAATTCGCCCTTCAATTGACGGATCCCAGACTGAATTAGGAAGCTGCCAAAGCCATCATGTGGCTCAGGCATTTTGAAATTGGGCACCAGTTCGCGCCAGGTCACGCGCACTGTACCATCGTCGTCACGATCCCAGCTTATGGAGAGGTCTCCATCAGGCACGCTGAGTGCGCCGTACTTTGCGCTGTTTGTGGTCAATTCATGCACAATCAACGTGAGCGTATTCACCACTTCGGTATCTACAAACACACGAGGACCCTCGATGCTGAGCGCTTGATCGGTTTTATGCAGATGTACGACCGAATTTAGCAGCTCGCTCAAATTCACGCCCTGCGCTGATAAGTCTTTGCGGGTTAGGTCGTACACTTTGCCAAGCGAAATAATCCGTTCGATCAGATCGCTTGCCATTTGCTTGGTTTCAGGATGCTCCATCGGTGATGCCTGAATAAGGCCGCTGATCACGGCAAACAGGTTTTTGATCCGGTGGCTCATTTCATCAAGCAGCAATTCTTGCTTGTGCTGCGCGGTCACATCAAGAGTTGGGCCGACCACTTTTTTGCGACCATCAATCGCTGTGTAAGGCATGCCTCTGGTGCGGACCCAGCGCAGATCTTGGCCCGGTATATCGACGCGAAAATCGAACTCATATTCCTCACCCGTTTCGATCGCCCGATCGAGGTGTTCTAAAAACAAAGGTGCATCATCGGGGACGAAATTGGCGGTAAGTTCCTTAAGTGGCACAGAGCCTTCGCTGCGCAATCCAAGATGTTCTGCCAGCATATTGTCGGCAGTCACTTCGCCTGCCTCAACATCCAGTTCTACGATCCCCATGCGTCCTGCACGCATAGCGAGTTCGCGCCGGGTGGATTCGATTTCGATACTGCGCTGCAATTCGTGTGTCTCAGTGACATCAAGCCACAAACCCGCTTTGCGTTTTTTTCCGCTTGCAGTGATATAGGACTGCGCGTGAACCTGCGCCCAGCGGGTTTCGCCGTCAGGCAAGTCAATGCGAACAGTGTGGGAAAAGCTCTGCCCGGCTTTGATCGCGCTCTTGCGGGCGGCATCCATCTTTTTGCGATCTTCAGGCGCAATATACTTGTAGAATTCATCGCGCGAATAGGTGCCCGGCCCATCAAGACCACCAATCTCAGCAGCAATGGCATCCACTTCCATCTCATCTGTCTCCAGATCAGTGTCCCACGACCCCATTTTGGCCGCTTGCATTGCCAGATGCAGTTTCTCACTTTGCAAAGTCAGATCCTGCCTCAGCATCACCTCTTGCGAGATGTTGACGAGTGTCAGGGATGCTCCTTCCACAGCGCCATCGTTAAAGAAATACGGTGTGATACGGAGGAAGAAGGATTGGTTGTGGTCATTTGGCTCGGTGGTGATCGAAAAAGACTGACCCGTTTCGATGACCTTGCGGGTTTCTGTAGCCACATCGATGCTGCCCAGCGGAACATTGAACTCATTCAATGACCGCCCTTCGTCAGACCGCATGATCGGGACCATGCGGCGGGCCGCATCGGTGACGTGGCGTATCTTCAAACTGCGATCGAGTACGATCATTCCAAGGTCTGCTGACTGAAGGAAATTGTCCAAATCAGCATTAGCGACCGTCAGTTCATCGATCTTGTTTTTGAGTTCCTCATTGGCTGTGGTCAGCTCTTCATTGGCCGATTGAAGCTCCTCGTTCATCGACATCATTTCTTCATTAGAGCTTTTCAGCTCCTCATTCGCCGTTTCGACCTCTTCGACTTTGGCTTTGAGTTGGAGGCGGGTTTTCTGCAATTCGTCCTGCAAAATTGCGATCTGCCTGTCCCGCGTAACGGGGCGAACGGCAAACTGATCGACAATCGGTTCAAGCCGGTCTTTGACGAGGAAAATCAGTGCAACAGTGTCATCGCGCATGGGGTGAGCGATGATATCTGCCTTTTGCACGCCGAAAGGCGATGAAATCTCCACCCCTTTCATCGCTTGGCGATCCCCGCTTTCCATCGCATCGCGAACCATCGGGGTCACCACTTCGTGCAATCCCTCGCGCGCCAATGCGTCCAAAGAGCGCTCATCGCCCGGGCGCGACATCATAAACAGGCTGAGATCGCCGGAACTGTCTATAATCCGACCATCTTTTGCCACGCGTACAAACGGAGGCGCGTAGTTCTCATAAATGGTGACATTCGTTGCATTGAGACTTGTGTGCCGCGGAAAGTCGTCTTCGTGAGACATCTTCTTCATGCCGCGCAATTGCCGCGCTTCTTTCCCATCGAGCGATAGCGGCAGATTGATGGGTGAGCGCCGCGGCACTTCATTGCGGCGGAAGATACGAGCGCGTTGATCGAGTGGGCTGAACAGATCGATACGCTTTGTGACGCTTTCTGATGTCCCTAGAAACAAATGTCCGCCAGGGCGAAGGCTGAAATGCATCAGAGGCAAGATGCCTTCTTGCAATTCATCGCCGAGGTAGATCAGCATGTTGCGACAAGAAATCAGATCAATCTTTGAAAACGGCGGATCCTGGATGGCATTGTGGACCGAAAAGCGCACCATTTCCCGTATACGGGAGATGATCTCGAAGCGCTCATCTGCGCCAATCGTGTAGATTTCTTGGTAATGCGCTGGGATTTCTCCCATCGCCGCAATGGGATAAGTCCCGCGCCGCGCCTGCTCAATCATGGGAGCATCGATATCGGTTGCGAAGATTTGGATGAGAGGGCGGCGCTTCAATTCGATGCACGTCTGATCGATCATCATCGCAAGTGAATAGGCTTCCTGACCACTCGAGCAGCCAGGCACCCAGATACGCACTTCATCAGAGGCTTCCGCATTTTCGATCAACGGAACAAGGACTGTCTGCCGGAGCAATTCAAAGTTTTCTCGATCGCGGAAGAAAGAGGTAACATTGATCAGAAAATCGCGAGCCAACGCCAATTGCTCGTTTTCGTCGTTGGACAATTGCTTGATGTAACTTTCGACATCGGTGAATTCGAGCACTTGCAAACGGCGATTTAACCGGCGCAGCAATGTTGATCGTTTGTAGCCGGAAAAATCCATCCCAAGCTGTTGTTTGATGATGGTGAAAATCTCACGCATCACTTGTTCACTGGTGTAGTCGTTTTCAGGGAAAGGCGATTTGTCGGCACCATCAAAGAACGCTTTGATGCGTGAAATGATTTCGCCCGCGCTCAAAGTGAAATCGACCAGCTTCGTCCCGATCGCGGAAAAGGGCATGCCGTCATAGCGGGCTTCTTCGGGCGATTGGACGGCGCTTATCCCGCCGCATTCCTTGATAATACGCAGCCCCGCTGTCCCGTCACCGCCTGTTCCGGACAGAACCACACAGGCCGCTTTTTCGCCTTGGACATGGGCAAGTGAAGTGAAAAAACTATCGATCGGGCGCCGTAGGCCGCGCGGCTCGCTGAACTTGTCCAGTTTGAACTTGCCGTCTTCAATCCTGAGGCTGGAACCAGGTGGTATGACGTGCAGACAATCGGCTTCAAGAGGGTCATTCTCTGCTATCTGGCGAACCGGGATCTGTGTCTTGCTTGATAGCAGCTCGGCCATCATGCTTTCGTGGTCAGGGTCAAGATGCATCACAAGCACGAACGCCATGCCTGTGCTGCTTTCAATGTTCTTGAACATCGTCGTGACAGCCTCGAGGCCGCCGGCTGATGCGCCAATGCCGACAATCGGGAAATCCAGCTGAGCGTTGGATTCAGGCTCTTCAATCGTTTCGATATCCGCCACTTTGTGCCTCTTATCCTTAAATGCTTCGGCTTTTGGTTGTAGCCTTTGACTTCGGCATACTCTCCCAACTTATTGCGCGTGCCTAATGTTTTCTTTCTCTTGACTGCCTTTGGTCACCGGGATTTCGCTTAAAACATAGTAATCATCCTGAGGCGAGCGAGATTTCAGCCATTTCGGATGTGCTTATATTCTGTGTAGCCGATCAAGGTGCGCGCAGGACGCCGCTCTCTTTTCTTGGCACCATTCCTCTGGCATTGAATGCCCTATGGCATCGAAAACAGCGCTCGCACCCATACCTCAACCACCCGGCTCACCACTCGTTGGCAATGCGCTGACAGTTGATGCGTCAAAGATGATCCAAGGTTTGATGGAGCTGGCTGAGGAATACGGCCCCATTTATCAGCTCGAAATCATGGGCACGCCCTTGGTCTTTGTGTCCAGCGAAGAGCTCGTGGCCGAGGTTTGCGATGAAAGGCGGTTTGATAAAACGGTTCGCGGGCCGCTTAAACGATTGCGCCTGATCGCCGGCGATGGCCTGTTTACTGGCGATAGCGATGATCCCAATTGGGCCAAGGCGCACAACATCCTGCTGCCATCTTTCAGTCAGAAAGCGATGGGAAGTTATCTGCCGATGATGACTGATATCGCCAATCAGCTGATGCTGAAATGGGAGCGGATGAATTCAGACGATGTGATCGATGTGCCCAAAGACATGATCCGCCTAACGCTCGATACAATCGGCGTTTGCGGCTTTGGCTACAGGTTCAATTCATTCTATCGCGAAGACTTTCACCCGTTTATCCAAGCGCTCAATCGGACGCTCGACACCACACAGAAAATGCGCGGTCTACCGGGCGAGAAGCTAATGAAGCGCAAGCAGATCGAACAGCTTCATCTTGATGCCAAATACATGAACAATCTCGTCGATGAGATTATCAAGGAACGGCAAAGGCAGCGGGGCGAGGGCGGAGAAGACCTGCTCGATTTCATGCTGTCAGGCCGCGATGCATCGACTGGCGAGCGGTTATCGGATGAGAATATCCGTTTCCAGATAAACACTTTCCTGATTGCTGGACATGAGACGACATCGGGCCTGTTGTCGTTCTCGCTTTATTACCTGCTGAAAAACCGGGACGTGTTGGCAAAAGCCTATGCTGAGGTGGACCGGGTTTTGGGCCGGAATATCGATCAGGCACCCACGCTACAGCAACTTGGGCAAATGCCTTATATTCGCGCGATCCTGTTTGAGGCGTTGCGGCTGTGGCCAACTGCACCTGCATTGGGTCTTGCCCCGTACAAGGATGAAGTGCTGGGCGGGAAATACGCGATCCCTAAGGGCACATTCACAACCGTGCTTATCCCATCGCTTCACCGCGATCCGGCAATCTGGGGCGATGATCCGGACGCTTTCAATCCCGATCACTTTTCGCCCGATGCAGAAGCCGCCCGAAGCCCTGCCGCCTATAAGCCATTCGGCAATGGCAAGCGCGCGTGCATTGGCCGCCAGTTCGCGATCCAGGAATCGATCCTTGTCCTTTCCATGTTGTTGCAACGGTTCGATCTGTTCGACCATTCAGATTACACGCTCGACATTAAAGAGACTCTGTCGATCAAGCCGAATGAATTCACGATCAAAGCGCGGATGCGCGATGACGTGGAACGCGGCGGGGCCGAGGCGATTGAAGGCGTTGCCGCAAAGGATGACCCTGCGCAGGCTCAAGTGCCCAAGCACGGTACGCCGCTATTGGTGCTGTTCGGTTCCAATCTGGGCTCAAGTGAGGGATTTGCGCACGAAGTTGCGCAAAGAGGCGAGTTTAACGGGTTTGATGTGACGCTGGCCCCGCTCGACCATTATGTCGGTCAACTGCCTAAGGATGGAGCGGTCGTCATTGCCTGCGCCTCGTATAATGGCAAAGCGCCTGACAACGCTGCGAAATTTGTCGATTGGATTGACCAAAGCTCAGATGATCTAAGCGGTGTATCTTATCTGATGCTAGGGTGCGGAAACAGCGATTGGGCCGCGACCTTTCAGGATGTACCACGCCATATTGATGCGCGCATGGAAGCTTTGGGTGCAAAGCGCATTACCGCTACTGAAGAGCTGGATGCGCGCGGCGATGTCGACACCCAATTCCATGATTGGCTTGATGCGCTGATCCCGCAATTGGGCGACGCGTTCGACGTCGATCTGTCAGGTGATGGAGGTGGCATCACCCCGCCGCTCTATTCCGTGGAGATCACTCAGAGCGTCACTGCCAACGCGGTCGCATCGCGCGTAGGGGCCGATGATGTCGTGATGGTGGCCAATAGGGAGCTTAAACAAAGCGCGGCTGAAGGTGGCCGCTCCACTCGCCATATAGAAGTGCAATTGGATGAGGGGGTCACGTACGAGCCTGGCGATCATTTGTGTGTTGTCCCTGTTAATGATGATGCTGTGGTGGACCGGCTGCTTAAACGCTTTGGTCTTGATCGCAGCACCTATGTCCAGATTGAATCGCGCAGCGATATGCGTGGCCCTTTTCCAAGTGGCAGCACCTTTTCTGTCCTCCACCTTGCGAAAACTGCCGGGGAATTGCAGGCGGTCGCAACGCGCAAGGATATTGCGATGTTGGCGCATTATGCAGAATGCCCCAACACTAAGGGCAAGTTGGAAGCGCTTGCGGCTCCTGCCTCTGATGAAGGCGTTGATCTGTACGCCGAAGAAGTGCTCGCAAAACGCAAATCAGTGCTCGACATATTGGAGGATCACCCTGCGTGTGAATTGCCGCTTGCCGTGTTCCTTGAACTGATCCCGTTCCTCAGCCCCCGATACTATTCGATCTCATCTTCGCCTGATGCTGATGCCGGGAAATGCTCGATTACAGTGGGTGTCGTCAAAGGCGATGCCTTGTCAGGCAAAGGGGAATTTAAGGGTACATGCTCCAACTATTTGGCAGAATTGCAGCCTGGTGACCGTTTCAAAGCGGTCGTGCGCCAGCCAAGCGCGAATTTCAGGCTGCCCGATGATCCCGCAGCGCCCATCATCATGGTTGGCCCTGGGACAGGCATCGCGCCATTTCGCGGCTTTATGCAGCGCCGCGCCTTTGCGAAGGAGCAGGGCGGCAAATTGGGCGAGGCCATGCTGTTCTATGGATGCCGCGACGAGACAGATTATCTCTACCGCGATGAGCTGGAGAGCTTTGCTGCGCAGGGGCTTGTCGAATTGCACACAGCCTATTCGCGCGCTTCGAAAGATCGAGCATACGTTCAGGACCTTATCACAGGCAAGGCAGAGAAGGTCTGGTCATTGATAGAGGCTGGCGCGCGCATCTATATCTGCGGCGACGGCGCAAAGATGGAACCCGATGTTCGCGCGGCTCTAATCGCGATATGCGTGCAGCAACGCGATATGAGCGAACAAGCTGCAGCAGATTGGATGGACGAGATGATCGAGCAAGAACGCTACATGCTCGACGTATGGGTCGGCTGATAGCGCTTTGGTGTCTCTGATAGAAAAGTATGGTGCGGTCGAGAAGACTCGAACTTCCACGGGCGTTAGCCCACAACGACCTCAACGTTGCGCGTCTACCAGTTCCGCCACGACCGCACTCGTAAGACCGGAGCGAGCCGGGGCTGGCTCCGTGGTAGGAGCGCGCCACTAGCAACCTGCCTGTCATGGCGCAAGAGGTTTGGCACGGTCTGTTTGTTTGGTTTTCGTTGAGAGGCGCTTTTTAGTTCGGCGCCCAGCCCAATTCCGCCTCTGTCGCGGCAGCAGGAATATCCGAAATTGCTTCGGTTACATTGAGCGTTTCGCCGGGCTGAAGCTCGCTCTTGGACGGAGCAACGGGCCACTTGCCCACTTCGCGTCCGCGCTCATCAAGGAAGACAACCAGCATGCTGGGAACAGCGACGGCTTGTGCCCCAGTGTTCGAAATCGTGCCGCGCACCCGGAAAATTTCCTCCCCTGTTGGAAGCGTTTCTGTACGCTGTTCGCCGCGCGGGAAATCGAGCACCAGCTCAGGCTTGTTCACGCCAAAGGTTGGCTGATTGACCGGAAACCAATCTGGCAGGCCATAGTAGCTGACAGCAAAAACTGTCGCGCTGGCCAGAACCGCAAAGGCAACGGCTGCGGCGGTCCACATTTTGAGCGGATTGCGCCGAGCTGTGAAAGGGGGGCTGTATTCGAATTGCGAAACGCCGTCTTCGTATTCATCTGCCGGGTCAGATGCATAATCATCATATTCAAAGTTTTGGTCGGCGAGCGGATCACTGTCAGGATCAAAGACGGCGGCGGCTTCAGCCTTTGCGCGTTCGTCTGTCTGCGTCTCCACATCATCGGAGGTTGCGTGGCAGGCTTCGGTTTCTTCGGCGGCCGCTTCCTCATGTGTGCTTTCAGGATCGTCTTCGCCGCGCTTACGCAAGAATGACCGGTCAAAGATTGAGGAAGATTTTGCTTCGGCAGTCTCAGGTTCCGGCGCAGTCTCAACCTCAGGGGCCTCATCACGCCGAGCCATGCTGTTGCGAAATGCGCGCGCGGCGACAGAAGAGCTGGCAGCGGCGGCTGCCGCACTTGCGTCAGCTGCTGCGTCTGTGGGTCGCCAGTGATTGATGGAAGGGGACGCCTCTGCCGTGCTGGGTTCGGGCTCTTGATCCGGTTCTTCGGCGGGTTGGGGAGCTGGAGCCGGCTCGGGGGCTGGCTTGGGCGTTTCAGCCTCGGCTTCAGCTTTAGCGGCTGCTTTGGCTCTGGCCTCGGCAGCTTTGGCTTCTTTCTCGTCTAAAACGATCGTCGCTGGTTCCTGAAACCAACTATGCTTGCATTTGGCGCAGCGCACTGTGCGCCCGTCTCCGCTAATTGCGGTGTCCGGCACAACATAGCGTGTGGCGCAGGCGGGGCAGGATAAAATCATTGCATCTATGGCAATAGGCCAGAGGATGATGGGCACAAGAGCTTAACCAGATCAGAAGGGCTAAATGGGCCTTTTTTCCACACAAGACGCATTACACTTCCGTAATCAACGGATTGGCGGCGCAGGGGCTTTCCCCGTTTAACACCCGCTGATAAGGCTCGCGGGGATGACGGAACGTGCAGACGAGATTGTGAAGTTTGACAATGTCGGGCTGCGCTATGGCACCGATCCCGAAGTGCTGCGCGATCTGAGTTTCACGCTTTTTCCGGGCAGCTTTTACTTCCTTACAGGCGCAAGTGGCGCAGGCAAAACAAGCCTTTTGAAACTGCTTTACCTTGCCCAAAAACCATCCCGCGGCGCGATACGACTGTTTGGCAAAGACATGATAACGCTGCCGCGTGAGCGTTTGCCGGATTTCCGCCGCAGGCTGGGCGTCGTGTTTCAAGATTTCCGGCTGGTTGAGCATTTGTCAGCGTTCGACAATGTTGCCTTGCCGCTCCGATTGTCTGGCACAGATGAAGGTAAGATCCAGAAATCGGTGTCTGACATGCTTGAATGGGTTGGGCTGTCTCACCGAGCACAGGCCAAGCCTGAGACAATGTCAGGCGGAGAACAGCAACGCGTGGCGATTGCGCGAGCGGTAATCGCGCGTCCAAGAATGCTGATCGCGGATGAGCCGACAGGCAATGTCGATCCAGAAATGGCACTTAAACTGCTGCGTTTGTTCGAAGCGCTGAACCACCGGGTTGGAACCACAGTGGTGGTGGCTACCCACGATGTGCATTTGCTCAAAAAAGTGCCGGAATCGCTGATTATGCGCCTGAATAAGGGGCGATTGTCGGACCCTACGGGCGCTCTGCGCTTTCCGCCACGACCCAGCGGCTCGTCCGTGTCAACAGGGGAGCAAGGCGTCTAATGAATGATGCACCCACCCCTGATGTACCCACCCCTAGTGCCCCTATCCCCGATGCTCCGGCGCCTGCTTCTTCTGGGGCAGTATTGCCCGATCAACGCAAGATGGGGGCGGCAGATCTGCTACCAAAGGCGCGATTTGGTGGGCCAATTCCCTGGGTGATCGCAATTCTGATGGCTTTGGTCGTCATCGCTGCTGCCGGCGGAATGGCGTTGCGCAATCTTGCAGAAACAGCGCGAGCGGACATCGCTAATGCCGCCACAGTGCAAGTGCTTGAGTCCAATCCTGAGTTATTGGGCAAGAAAGTCGAGATTGCAGTGGGCACGCTTGAGAATGATGAGCTTGTGCGTTCGCTTCGCGTTGTCCCTGATGAGGAGCTTGCGCAATTGCTTGAACCTTGGCTGGGCGCAGGCGCTACAAGCGAGGATATTCCCATACCTGCTTTGATTGATGTAGAATTGGTGCGCGCGGCCTCGCCTGCCGAGATAGCGCGATTGCAAGAAAGCCTGACACAGGCAGTGCCCGATGCCAGAGTCGATGCGCAATCGGCCTGGCTGACGCCCGTTTATGGAGCGTTGTCAGCGCTTCAATATCTGGCGCTTGGGTTGATTGTGCTGATTGCGCTTGCGACCGCTGCAGCCGTGTGGCTGGCAGCGCGTAGCGCCTTTGCAACGCACCGGGAAACTTTCGAAATCGTGCACCTTCTGGGCGGAACCGATGCGCAGATCATGCGGGTGTTTCAACGCGCGGCGGTGCGCGACGCGGCCTTTGGAGGAGTTGTGGGGCTGGTGCTTGGATTGCTGGCAGTTTGGTTGCTGGGGCAGCAATTCGGCGCATTGGATAGCGGGCTCGTCAGCGGAGGGGGATTTGGCCTTTTGGATTGGGGCATTTTGCTCTTTATTCCAGTCGCCGGTGTCCTATTGGCGTTTGTCACTGGTCGGATGACCATTGCATTCGCGCTAAAATCCATGTTTTGACCACCATCCGCTATGTTTCGTCGCATTCTCTCTGGCCTTTTTCTGGTTTGGGCACTGGGTTTCTTGTGGTTCACTGTCAGCCTTCCTGGGCCGGCGGGGGATGACAAGACAGATGCTGTGATCGTGCCAACCGGGGCGGCGGGTAGGATTGCTCAGGGCCTTGCGGTGATGGATGAAGGGCTGACCGATCAGATGCTGGTGAGCGGTGTCGATAGAGATGTAACGCTGCAAGAATTCGCAATAGAATTCGAAGTCGATGAAGCCCGCATGGAATGCTGCGTCGCGCTCGGCTTTTCGGCGACCGATACGCGCACCAATGCAACCGAAAGCGCGCAGTGGGTGAAATCCAATGACGTCACTTCCGTGCGCCTTGTAACAAGCGATTGGCATATGCGCCGCGCAGCAGGAGAGCTTGATCGCAGGTTGCCCGAAACCGTCACCGTTATCCGCGATGCCGTGCCATCACAGCCAAGCCTTGCGACTTTGTTTCTCGAATACAACAAGCTAATTGCCAGCTCTCTTTCTGGCCTCATCAACCTTTGAGAGCGCTCTTGGCCATTTTACGCAGCCTTTTGTTCTATCCGCTCTTTTACGGTTTCAGCGCTTTTCTTGTGATCGCATCCTTGTTTGCGAGCGTGATTGGGCGCGATGCCTTGGTCAGCGTGGTTGATCTGTGGGGCAAATGGCATCGCTGGTGTGTCACGCACATTTTGGGCATTGAAATCGTGCTCGAAGGCGAAGTGCCCGATGGCGCGTATCTGATCGCGGTCAAGCATGAGAGTTTCTTTGAAGCCATCGATATGGCGCATCTGTTCACGTTCCCGGCGGTCTTCGCAAAGCGCGAGCTCTTTTGGATTCCGGGCTGGGGTTATTCAGCGAAAGTGTATGGCCTGATCCCAGTGGCGCGCGACAAAGGGGCAAGAGCGCTGAGAGAGATGATCGCAACCGCAAAACTGCGTGTTGCAGAAGGCCGCCCGCTCGTGATTTTTCCTGAAGGCACCCGGGTTGATCATGGCAAAGCCCCGGCGCTGCAATCAGGCTTTGCTGGGCTTTATAAGCTGCTCGGCCTGCCTGTTGTTCCTGTCGCGGTGGATAGCGGGCCGCTCTATCATGATTGGGTGAAGCGGCCGGGCACGATCACGTATCGTGTGGGGGAGACAATCCCTGCTGGATTGCCCCGCCGGGAAATTGAAGAGCGCGTTGGCGCTGCGATCAATGCCCTGAATTAAATGCCCTGAACTAAGCGTGATCCTCGCGCCCAAAATCTGGGCGATCGTCATCCTGGCCCTGCTCAATAACCTGCCGCCTGATTGCACGCGTGCGGTCGAACAGATCATGCAGAGTATCACCATCGCCTGATCGGATGGCGCGTTGGAGCGCGGTCAAATCCTCGCTAAAGCGGCCGAGCATTTCGAGCACGGCGGTTTTGTTCGACAAAAACACATCGCGCCACATCACCGGATCGCTGGCCGCAATCCGGGTGAAATCGCGAAAGCCGCCTGCGGAATATTTGATGACTTCAGATTGCGTCACATCCTCTAGGTCGCTCGCTGTGCCGACAATCGTGAACGCTATAAGGTGCGGGATGTGGCTGGTTACGGCGAGCACCAGATCGTGATGCTCTGCATCCATAATCTCAATGCGCGAGCCCAATGTCTTCCAAAACCCACTGAGCGCCTCGACCGCTTCTTTGTCGGCATCTTCTGGCGGGGTCAGAATGCACCAGCGATTGGTAAAGAGCGAGGCAAAGCCCGCCTCTGGCCCGCTTTGTTCTGTGCCTGCAACAGGGTGCGCGGGGATGATATGCCGGCCGGGCAGCGCGGATAGCAGCGTTTTGGCAAGCCCGGTTTTGGAGGAGCCGACATCGCTGACGATCGCTTCCAATGGCAGAGCCGATGCCATGGCGCGAGCAGCCTCTCCCATCGCGCCCATGGGCACGCATAGAATAACAAGATCAGCATCCGCGACCGCTTCGCCAATGCTATCGCACACTGTGCTCACCAACCCGCGCTCAATCGCGGTGGCGCGGACACCGGCATCAAGGTCAAAACCGGTGGTCGCAATGCCCGGCGCGCGTTCCTGAACGGCGAGGCCAATGGAGCCGCCCAGCAGCCCAAGGCCGATAATCGCGACATTATCGATAGTCATGCCGCCTCCCCGCAAAGCGTGCGCAATGTGGCGATGACTTGGTCCATGTCTTCAGACTTTCCAATCGTAATACGCAAGGCATCGGGCAGGCCCTGGCCGGGTAAATGCCGCACTGCATAGCCTGCCTTGGCGAGCGCTTCCAAAGCGGTGTCCGCTTTCAGATCGCCTTCGAACAGGACGAGTGAGAAATTGGCCGAGGAAGACACAGCGCGCAGGCCATGATTGCCAAGCTGCGCAATGGCCGCTTCGAACCGGGTGCGTTCCGCTGTGTTGTGATCCCGGCTGGCTTCGACAAATGCTTGGTCGTGAATGGCGGCTAGTGCCGATTTCTGCCCGCTCATACTGACATTGAATGCCCCGCGCAGGCGGTTGATATAATCGATCAGATCCGGTGCGCCATAAGCCCAACCAATACGTTCAGCAGCAAGCCCGTAGGCTTTGGAGAATGTGCGGGTGACGAGCACATTGGGGTAAGTGCTCGCCAGTTCTAACCCCGCGCGCTGGACTTCAGGAGCGAGATATTCCGCATAGGCCTCATCCAGAACCAGCAAGACATCGCCGGGTAAACCCGCATGCAATCGGCGCACTTCATCAGGCGCAATCCAGCTGGCGCAAGGGTTGTTGGGATTATCGAGGAGGACGACTTTGGTCCGCTCCGTAACAGCCGCAAGCAGAGCATCCACGTGAGCGCCATAGTCTTTGTCCGGTGCCAGAACCGGCGTCGCGCCGACTTTGTGCGCGATCAAGGGGTAGAGCGAGAAGGAGAACTGCGAAAACAGCACTTCATCGCCAACCCCTGCAAACGCTTGAACCGCGCAATGGAGCAATTCACCAGAGCCGGTGCCGCACACAATCTGCGCAGGATCAAGCGAATGCAGTTTGCCCAAAGCTTCGCGCAAGGCCGTGCAAGCTGGATCAGCATAGAGCGCTGCCTCATAGCGCTGCTGCGCGAGTGCCGCCATCGCCTCAGCGCTCGTGCCCAGCGGATTTTCATTCGCGGACAGTTTCACCAAAGCGCGGCCATCATCGCTCGATGCTTTGCCCGGTTTATAGGCGTGTATGTCGAGGATATACGGTTTCGGGGCGGGTTTATCAGTCATAGTTCAATGAACGTTGGCTTGAAGAAAGAACAGTGCGTCGACAAGCTCAGCACGAACGGAATTTTGTCTTAGTCCCCTATCCGTTCGCCCTGAGCTTGTCGAAGGGCGATTTTTCCTCTTTAGGCCTTTTATGTCTGAAACTGCGCACAGTCAGGTCTTCCAATTGCTCCAATCTCTCCCGCTCGATAGCGGGCAAGAGCTTGTGGGCGCTGAGATCGCGTATGAGACCTATGGCGAATTGGCAGCGGACAGATCCAATGCGGTGCTGATTTGCCACGCGCTGACAGGCGATCAATATGTCGCGAGCGATCATCCCGTGACGGGAAAGCCGGGCTGGTGGGATCGGATGGTGGGGCCGGGCAAGCCGATTGATACCAGTCGCCATTTCGTGATCTGCGCCAATGTCATCGGGTCTTGTATGGGATCTTCGGGCCCTGCCAGCATTGCAGATGATGGCCAGCCATACGCAATGCGTTTTCCGGTCATAACCATTCGCGATATGGTTCGTGGGACTATGGCGCTGCTTGATGGGCTAGGAATTGAGCGGCTGCACGCGGTTGTCGGCGGATCAATGGGCGGGATGCAGGCCTTAAGCCTTGCTGCCAATTGGCCGACGCGCGCCGAGCGCGTTTTGGTGATAGCCTCCACCGCGCGCCATTCAGCGCAGAATATCGCTTTTCATGAGCTTGGCAGGCAGGCGATTATGGCTGATCCTGCATGGGCAGACGGCGATTATTATGGCGGGGATACTAAACCCGATAACGGCCTTGCCGTGGCGCGGATGGCGGCGCACATCACCTATCTTTCCGAAGAGGGGTTGACCGAAAAATTCGGCCGCCGCCTGCAGGACCGGGATGAGAAAAGCTTTGGGTTCGAAGCGGATTTTCAGGTGGAAAGCTATCTGCGCTATCAAGGCAGCGGCTTTACCCAAAGGTTCGATGCGAACAGCTATCTCTATATCACGCGCGCGATGGATTACTTCGATCTGGCCGAAGAACATGGCGGGCGATTGGCTGATGCGTTTGCCAACACCTCTGCGCGGTTTTGCCTGATTAGCTTTGATACAGACTGGCTGTATCCCACGGCAGAAAGCCGCCATATCGTCCATGCGCTTAACGCTGCAGGCGCAAAGGTGAGCTTTGTAGAACTCAGCGCCAGCGCAGGCCACGACAGCTTCTTGCTAGAGCACGATCAGCTGGACCGCGTGGTTCAAGGGTTTATCGAATGAGAAGTGCGGCAATCCTAAGGCCAGATCTGGCTGTAATCGCGGCGCAGATTGAGCCAGGCACTCGCTTGCTGGATATTGGCTGCGGAGATGGCGCGCTGATGGCGGAGCTTGAGGCGTCCAAAGGCGTTGATGCGCGGGGAATGGAACTGGATCCCGCCAAAGTTGAACGCTGCGTTTCGCGTGGGCTATCTGTGGTTCAAGGCGATGCGGACCGCGACCTTACCAATTACCCAGACCAAGCGTTCGATTACGCGGTGATGAGCCTGACGCTGCAAACCTCGCAGCGGCCTGATATCCTGCTTGAAGAAATGCTGCGCGTGGGGCGCACGGTCTATGTGAGCTTTCCCAATTTCGCGCACTGGGGCACGCGCACTGCTTTGATGTTTGGCGGGAGAATGCCGGTTACTCGTGCTTTGCCAGTCAGTTGGTACGAGACAGAGAACATTCACCACGTCACCATTGCCGATTTCAAAGCGCTCGCCCAAAAAAAAGGCGCGAGGGTCACCCGCGCCTGGTTCTTTGCAAATGAGCGGCCAATCACCCCGATAGGAGCCAATTGGCGCGCTCAGTTTGCTGTGTTTGAACTCAATTCTTAACCAGGCCGATGAATGCCGCAGATTTTGTGGCCATCGGGATCAGTGAAATAGCATAGATACATTGGCCCCATGCTTCCTTCACGTAAGCCCGGTGGATCTTCGATTGATGTGCCGCCATTGGCTACAGCCACATCGTGCAGTTCCTGAATTTGATCAGGCGAATTGCAGACAAGGCCGATTGTTGAACCATTGGAAGGCTCTGCCGGTTTGCCATTGATCGGCTCGCTAACGGAGAACGTGCTGCCATCGTGGATGTAGAAAAGCCGTGTTTGTCCTGTGTCATTCACGTGGGCCATGGGCTCGCCTGCACCCAGCACGCCAAGCACTGCGTTGTAGAACGACTTTGACCGTTCAATATCATTGGAACCGATCATTATGTGATTGAGCATTTTAGGGAATCTCCTCTCAATATTCAGATTCGCGGGATGCGCGGTAGCATGAGGTTCATATGGTAGGCTATATGCGCAGCTTAATGATCACAACTTCTCTTTTTGCCGCACTGATGGCTCTTACTGGACCTGTTCAAAATGTGTCGGTGACACCCAGCACGTCTGAGCCTGCCTTGTCAGCCCAAAGCAAGGCCTTGCTGCGTTGTTCCGCTGCATTTGCAATGGTGACGCGCGGGCAAGAAGCTGGGAATGAGGCGGCGTTAAAATGGCCAAAACTCGATCAGCGGGGGCGTGAATTTTTTGTCCGTTCCCTCGCGCAATTGATGGATGAGAGCGGGCTTGATCGTGCTGCGATTTCGCAGCTTGTCGGCAAAGAGGCGCAAAGCCTTTGGGACAATCAGCAGATCGATGCGATCATGCCGTCCTGTCTTGTCATGCTTGAAAGTTCCAAGATTTAACAAGTGCGTTCAGCTTCGCTCAAGCCAAGCTGAATTAAGAAAAGGCAATTCAAACAAAAGGGGACTTTTCCATGCGCGCTCTTTCGGCCGCCTGTGCCATTTCGCTTGCCCTTGCCGCTCCGTCTGCCGCTTTAGCACAAGAGGCAATTCCTGATGCCAGCGAAGCGGCCATCTCTGAATTGTCAGAAAAGCTTGCCGATCCCGAATTTCAAGATCAACTGTCTGCGATTGCGCAAGTTGTGATGTCATCCATGCTTGATTTAGAGATCGGGCCAATCGCCAATGCCATGAGTGAGACAACCGGCGCAGATGGCCCCGACATCGACCCTGATGCACGCATTCGCGATATTGCGCCCGATGCAGAGGAAATTCCCGAAACTGTCGCTGAAAAGCTGCCCCAGGCTATGAATTCGCTCAGCATTATGAGCGAGGGAATGGCTGAGATGCTGCCCGCTCTTAAAGCCATGGCCAAACGCATGCGCGGCGCTTTTGAAGAGGTCGATGAGATCGAGTAATTGAAGACGCGAAGTCCATTTTCGCGCTTTACTTGGCGATAAGCGGCCAAGCGATAAATTAGCGCGACTTGCCGTCTGGATTTTGCCAATATGATAAGGCAAAAGCGACCGCGTAATGTGGTTTTTGTATCAATTCCCCCTCTGTCCGTTCAGTCGCAAAATCCGTCTGCTTATGGGCGAAAAAGGCATTGCCTACGATCTGGTTCGCGAAGACCCTTGGTCGGCATCTGACCTGTTTTTCAATCTCAATCCTGCAGGGCGCACGCCTGTTCTCACCGACGAAGAACGCAAAGTCGTGATCGCGGATAGCCGGGCGATTGGCGAGTATTTCGAAGAAACCGTAGAGCGCGCGCCCATGATTATGGGCACTGCTGCACAGCGCGCTGAAATTCGTCGGCTGACCGCTTTGTTTGATGAGAATTTCTTTGCCGATGTGACTGAGCCACTGATGTCAGAGCGGATGAAGAAACGCCTGATCCTGCGCCAACCACCCGACAGCACGCGTCTGCGCGAAGCGATGAAAATGGCGCACGGGCATCTCGATTATCTCGATTGGCTGATTGATACCCGGCCATGGATCGCAGGGTCCACTATGAGCATGGCTGACCTTGCTGCTGCTGCGCAGATTTCGGTTGCCGATTATCTGGGCGGAATTGATTGGTCCGGGCATGACAGCGCACGCGGGTGGTATTCCGTTTTCAAAAGCCGCCCAAGTTTTCGTCCCTTGCTGACGGAGCGCATGGATGTGATCAAACCGCCTGAACATTATGCGCAGGTGGATGGCTGAACCTAGTCAATCGGGTGGATCAAAGTTCCATGCTTTGTGGCGAGCCTCTTCGCCGTCAATCAGGAATTCGATATCGTCGATGTTGCCATTTGGCCAAACAACAAGTTCTTTGTCGTTAATCCACTCAATTCGCGCCAATTCATGATTTGGATCGGGATGCCAACGAAGAGTGAGTTCTTCCTTCGGCATTAATTTGAAGCATTCGGGGCAAGGTTCGACCGACACATAGATTGGCGCGCTACCTTGATTTGAGAAGCATTGACTAGCTTTGCCCATATGTGTCTCTGATTGAGTTCGTGATTGGGCTGCTTATATCAGCGGGCAAGGAGAACCGCATGTCAGAAAATCTTGAACTGACCCAAGAAGAATGGCGCGAGCGCCTTACCGCTGAACAATTTCATATCCTGCGCGAAGCGGGCACCGAGCGCGCCTTTACGGGCAAATACGACAAGTTCTACGAGCAGGGCGAATATATGTGCGCCGGGTGCGGAACACGCCTTTTTATCAGCGCTGCCAAATACAATAGCGGCTGCGGCTGGCCCGCTTTTACGCAGCCCGCTGATGAAGGCACAGTGGATGAACATCGCGATACGTCATTCGGCATGATCCGGACCGAGGTAACTTGCGGCAATTGCGGCGGGCATTTGGGCCATGTCTTTCCCGATGGGCCGCCCGAGGAAGGTGGCCTGCGTTATTGTATCAACTCTGCATCGTTAGAATTCGTTGCGGATGGGGATGATTAGGGCGTTTCAGGTGATTGCAGGGCGGCGTGCCACGTTTCCGCCACATTCACGTCCTGTTACATATTCCCTAGGCATAGCAGACAGGCTGGGCACAATCGCCCGGTAACAATTCCGGGCTAAGTGGGGCAGGGTAAAGGCGGCAAATGTCGAAACGTGGTGATCGTCTCCAGAACAAAGGCAAGCGCGGCTCTCGCCGTGTCGCAGCTGAGCGGTCGTCTTCTTCAAAGCCCAAGCGCAAAGCAAGCTCATCCAGCGTTCGCAAAGGCGGCGGACGAGGAAGCGGCGGTGGTGCAGTGGCCGCACAGCCCTCTTTCTTTTGGCGTTGGACCAAAAGACTAACGTTGTGGGGCCTGTGTTTAGCAATCTTGGTGCTGATTTTCCTCGCATGTGCAGTGGGATTTGCAGCACGCGAGATACCCAGTTTCTATCAGCTCAAAACCACCACCAATGCCCAAACCATCTTGGTGCGCGCGCGTGATGGCAGTGAGATTGTGGAGCTTGGCCCAAGCTTTGGCGAATGGCTCGATTTTGACGATATCCCGTCGAACATGAAAAACGCGATGGTCGCGGTTGAGGATAAGCGCTTTTACGACCATTATGGTGTGGACCCGGTGCGCACGACGGGCGCTGTGATCGAAGGCTTTACTGGCGAACGAGCGCGGGTGGGGGGCACATCGACCATAAGCCAGCAATTGGCTCGCAATCTGTTTCTCAACTCCAACCGCACATTCGACCGCAAAGCGCGCGAGGCGATTTTGGCGTTGGCGCTGGAATGGAAGTTTTCAAAAGAGCAGATTTTGGAGCTCTATTTGAACAAAGTGTATTTTGGCGGCGGAGCTTATGGGATTGATAGCGCCAGCCGCAATTTCTTCAGCCATCCCGCAACCGAATTGAGCGTTGCCGAAGCTTCTATCATTGCAGGCCTTGTAAAGGCGCCCAGCCGTTATTCTCCCACAGCCGATGTGCAGGCCGCTGTAGACCGGGCGAAAGTGGTTCTGCGGTTAATGCGCGAGCAAAACTACATCACTGCAGACCAGGCGAATGTTGATGTTGATGCGGTGCAGCTAAAGCAGCAGTCAGGGCAAAACTCGGTCCGCTATTTCACCGATTGGGCGCTGCCACAGCTCGATTTCCTGCTCAAAGAAGAAACCAATGAGGCGCTGGAGGTTTGGACGACAATTGACGTGGGGATGCAGCGCGCTGCGACCACGGCGATTGACGCGAATACGCCGGATGGATCGCAAGGCGCTCTGGTTAGTTTGGACCGCGATGGCGCGATCCTCGCTCTGGTGGGGGGGCGCGATTATGTCGAAAGCAATTTCAACCGCGCGACCAATGCGATGCGTCAGCCCGGATCATCGTGGAAGCTGTTCGTCTACCTTGCCGCTTTGGAAGCGGGGTACACGCCGGGTGACACCGTAAAAGACGTACCGGTCACAATTGATGGGTGGAGCCCGCGCAATGCTTCTGGACGCAATGTTGGCGATACGACGCTTCGTGCAAGCTTTGCCTATTCGATCAACACGGTCGCTGCGCAATTGGGCAATGAAGTGGGCTTTGGCACAGTCGCCTCCATGGCGCGGCGCTTTGGTGTAACAACGCCCGTATCGACTTACCCTTCGATGGTGCTCGGTTCCTCTGAAGTGCGCTTAATTGATATGACGCGCGCCTTTGCAGCGGTGTCCGCCAAAGGCATCGGGGTGGAGCCATACGGCATTACCAAAGTGGTCACCGCATCTGGCGAGACCATTTACGAACATGAGAATAAGCGCGAAGTGGCCCTTGTCCCAGATTACGTGGCCGCTGGCATCACCGATCTGCTGCAAACAGCCGTTAGCACAGGCACAGGGCGCGCGGCGCAGATCGGGCGACCGGTTGCTGGCAAGACCGGCACAACATCATCCAACAAGGATGGCTGGTTCGTCGGTTTTTCATCGGGCATCACCACAGGCGTGTGGATGGGCCGCGATGATGCGAAAAAGGTGCCGGGGCTTCAGGGCGGGCGCGCACCCGCTTCTGCCTTTGCTGCCTATATGCGCTATGCGGTCAAAGATCGCGCCATTGAAGAATTCGACACTGACCTGAACCTGCCCGAATGGCGTTTGGAGCCGGATGACGAATACCTCTACGGCGATCCGGATGAGTATTACTTCATCGATGAGCAAGGCAATCTGATTGAGCCCGGCCTGCGTGACCCTGACGAAGATCCGTTCGGCCCTGAAGGTGAAAGCGGCAGCGGCGATCCTGTCGAACCGCCGCCTGCTGTGAGCGAGGATTTCCTGGAGCAGGCAACAGGCGGCGCATTGCCACCCGAAACTGATACACCACCACCGCCTCCACTCGATGCACCCCCATTGGGACGGATCGAGTTGGAAGCAATCCGTAAAACTTAGAGGTTAGCGCAGGCGAACCGGCACAAAGCGTGGCGGCTGACCGCGGCGTTGCACGCGCAGCAGCACAGCATCGCGATTGTCCGCTTCGGCTGCGGCGATTTGTGCGTTGAGCGCATCGACCGAACCCACGGCTTCATAGTTCGCAGACAAGATCACATCGCCCCGGCGCAGTCCTTTACGACCCGCATCGGAATTGGGATCCACTGCACCGATCACCAGACCTGTTACATCGCTATCCAGACCAAGCGAATTGCGGATCTGCGGCGTCAGCGCGAGCACTTGTAGCCCAAGCTTTTCCTCAATGGTGCCATCAGATTCGCCAGGTGCCATTGGCTCATCGGAATCCGGGTCGAACGTTTGTGCTTGCGCGCGCAGTTCCGCCTCTGTCGGGCGCTTGCCAAGTGTTGCCGTCAACGAGACAGATTGACCATCGCGCAGCACTTCAATCGGCACGCGTGTGCCCGGCTCCAGATTGGCGACGAGGAAGGAAACGGTCTGCTCAGATGTCACATTTTGGCCATTGATCTTGGTGACGATATCGCCAGCACGAAGGCCTGCATTATCGGCTGCGCTGTCATCCTGAACCGACTGAATGATCTCACCGCGATTGCGTGCAAGACCAAGGGAATCGGCCAAATCGTCGGTCATCGGCTCAAGCCCAACGCCCAAGAAACCGCGTTCAATCTCGCGGCCCTCTTTCAACTGGTCGACAATCGGTGATGCAATTTCGGCAGGGATCGCAAAGCCGATGCCAACGCTGCCGCCAGAGGGCGAGAAGATCGCGTTGTTAATGCCGATCACATTGCCTTGCATATCGAACAAAGGTCCGCCCGAATTGCCTCGGTTGATACTCGCATCGGTCTGGATATAGCGGTCATACGCGCCGCCTTGGCCAGTGTTGCGATACACCGCTGACACGATGCCGGACGTCACAGTGCCGCCAAGGCCAAAGGGATTTCCAATCGCAACAACCCATTCACCAACGCGCGTCTGCGCAGAATCGCCGAATTTCACGAATGGGAATTCATTGTCCGAAAGGATTTTGAGCACGGCCAAATCGGATGCTGCATCTGCACCCACCAATTCCGCTTCATATTCGGTGCCATCAGGCATGGTGACCGTGATTTCTTCAAGCGTTGCGCGGTTGTTGGGCGCGACCACGTGATTGTTGGTCACAACAAAACCATCTGCTGAAATGATAAAGCCTGACCCCAAAGACTGCGCCTCGCGCGTTTGTGGTTCTTGGCTGCGACCACCCCCGCGGCGGCGATTGAACAGATCGGCAAACGGCGTGCCGGCAAACGGATTGCGCGTCACTTCGACCCGTTGGCGAGTGGCGATGTTTACAACGGCTGGCTGCAATTGCTGGGTTAGGTCAGCAAAGCTGGATGGAGCGCCCGCGCGCGGCACGACATTGCTCATCACGCCTGCATCATTTTGCGCGACCTGCGCGCCCAATGGCTGCCCGCTCATCAGTGAAACAGCAGCGCCTCCGACCAGAAGCGCGCTCGTCAATCCGTATACATACCGCACTTTTGCCACGTCCTTTAATTCCTCAATTCTTAGCGTTCCCGCTGTGTAAGGGGACCGCCTTTAATGGTCAGTTACGCCCACATCATGCGCTTAGACGCGCTGAACACTGTTTGAACACCTCATGCCCTTGGTAGGGCGTTATAGAGTGTTCGTCGGAAGCGCAGGCCCGGTTACGCGATTGAAAACAGGCCCACGCGCCGCTTAACGCCGCCCTCTAAACTGGCGCAGATACTCGTTGTCAGGCGACAGAATAATCGAGCTTTCGCCGCGATCTTCACCTTCGCGAGCATCACGGAATGTCTCATCATAGCTCTGCATGGCGCGGTAGAAATCGTAAAATCCTGCATCCTGGCCAAAGCTTTCAGCGTAAATGCGAGCTGCCTCAGCGTCAGCTTCGGCCCGGATCACCCGCGCATCGCGAGAACCCGCTGCGCGAATAGTACGCGCTTCGCGTTCGCGATCCGATTCCATTCGTTGGAATGCCGATTGAAGCGGTCGGCCTGCAGGCAAATCGGTGCGTTTGATCTGTACGTCGATCACTTCGGCACCGTATTGCCGGGCTTCACGGTTAAGGTTCTGGCGCACGTTTTCCAGCGCATTGCCGCGTTCAGCGGTGAGCATGGCTGCGAATGTACGGCGACCCAATTCTTGGCGCAAAGCCGAGTTTAGGATCGGCTCCAATGCGGTGGTCACACCCTCGGTAGTACCAGCGCGTTCAACCATGCGAATGGGATCAACAATTCGATACCGAGCATAGGCGTTGACCAGCAGACGCTGCTGATCGTTGGACAGAACCTCTTCGTCAGTCATTTCAAGATCAAGCACACGCTTCTCAACGCGCCTGATCGACTGAATGATAGGAATGCGGAATTTTAGCCCAGGGCCGGTTTCCCCGGCTTGTGTGTTAACCGTCAGAACGGGACGACCGGTCTGAATGATAACAACCTGTTCTTCTTCATTGACGACAAAGGCGCTCATCGACAGTCCGACCAGCGCAAGTGCGATGATGACAAGAGGGATGCGATATGTGGTCCAGAAACTATCCATGATCACTGTCCTCCTTGTTGAGCTTGGGGTTCGGGCGCAACAACCGGCGCAGCTTGAGCGCGCTTGCGAATTTCAGGAAGCGGTAGATACGGCGTTACACCTTCGGTTTCGATGATAGTCTTATCCGTCTTGGACAAAACGCGCTCCATGGTCTCATAATAAAGACGCTGCCGCGTCACTTCGGGTGCAAGGCGGTATTGTTCGTACACCTTATCAAACGCTTCGGCTTCACCTTCAGCTGTGGCGAGCACTTGCTGTGCGTAACCTTGCGCTTGGTTGCGAGCCCGGTCAGCGTTTTGTTCAGCCACGGATACATCACGGAATGCTTCGACCACATCGCTAGGAGGGTCGGCGCGTTCAATCTCAACACCAAGCACGTTTATGCCAGCTTTGTATTCATCCAAAGTTGCTTGCATGCGTTCGCGCACCTGCTGCTGAATTTCAGCACGGCCTTGACCGGTGAATGTGTCATTCAGCGTCTTTTGCGCAATCGATGCCCGCATCGCCGCCTCGGCAACCTCTTTAACGGTCACCACTGGGTCGGCGAGTTCGAATTTGAAATTCTCCAAATCTTTGATGTTCCAACGAACGACATAATTGAGATCAACAAGGTTTTGATCGCCTGTCAGGATCAGTTTCGCGCTTTCGCCAGTGCTTGGCACCAGATCGCGGCGTACGGTTTGAACATCTTCAATTTCGACAGTCTGTACGGGGAAAGGCATGGTGACATGCAGACCCGGCTCAAGCGTGCTGCTGTAAGCGCCAAAGGTTTTGACAACCGCCTTTTCCTTGGCCTCGACAAGATGAACACCTGTTGCAAGAAGCCAGACAACCAGAATGCCGATTACGAGTAGTGGTCCCCAGCTTTTGCCGCTGGGCAATTCGGGCAGACGAATGTTCGGTCCGCCCGGACCGCCACCGCGACGCGGGCCTTCGGGGCCTCTGTTTTTGAAGATATCCTCGATGTTGGCCGACCGGCGTGGGCCATCATTGCCTGATCCGCCTTTGCCGCCGCCCGGAAGCCACGGATTGCGTGGGCCATCGCTGCCGCCTTCACCCGGCTTTTCGCCAGATGGTGTGTCGCTATCATCAGAGCCGCCATCATCGCCGCCTCCGCCTGAGCCCCAAGGGTTTTTGCCAGCCATGGCAAGACCTTTTCCGGTCCCACCAAAGCGCTCTTTCATACTGTCCCAAAACTGCATGAACCTCTTATAGGTACGGCGATCTGCAAAAAACAGGGGTTTGCGATTGAAATTGGGGCGCGCCTTGAACGAATTTGGTGTTAAGGGCGCGTTTCCATGGCTGACAACACTTCATCTGCGCCCGATGTTGAGGCTCTAAAAGCGCTTTTGCCTCCGGCAATTGCTGCCCAGGTGCAGTCGTTGAAGATTTCCGGCAGCCGCGCGATAATTGTTGCGGATGTAGGAAATATTCCTGCAAAAGAGCGCGAAGCCGTCGAAAATGAAATCCAAAGTTCAATAGGCGCAGCCCCCGGTATCACGGATGTACTTGTTGCACTAACGGCCGACAAACCCCGCCGACAAATCATCGCAGTAGGCTCCGGCAAAGGGGGAGTGGGCAAGTCAACTCTCACCACCAATCTGGCCGTCGCTTTGGCAAAAATGGGCCGCAAAGTGGGCGTGGTGGATGGCGATATTTATGGGCCCTCACAGCCCAAATTGCTCGGCACGGAAAACCGCAAACCAGCAGCGGATGATGAAACGAAAAAGCTAGTGCCGCTTGATAGTCCGTTCGGCGTAAAGGTGCTGTCAATGGGGCATCTGGTGGCGCCGGGTAAGGCCTTGGCATGGCGTGGCCCCATGGCGGGTAAAGCCCTTGGACAATTGGTTGATGCGCAATGGGGCGATACCGATCTCATCCTGATCGACTTGCCGCCGGGCACGGGCGATGTGCAATTGTCGATGATGGCCGATGTAAAGCCCGATGGCGCTTTGCTGGTTTCAACACCGCAGGATTTGGCCTTGATCGATGCCGCGCGCGCTGGGCAATTGTTTGAACAAGGCGGCATCCCGATTATCGGACTGGTCGAAAACATGGCAGGCTATGCCTGCCCCCATTGCGGCGAAGTAAGCGACCCGTTTGGGCAGGGCGGAGTGGAAAAATTTGCCGCAGCGTTAGAGATACCTTTTTGGGGACGTATTCCGCTGGCAATGGTTATCCGGCAAAGCGGCGATGAGGGTGCTCCGCCAGCCGCTAGTGGCAAAGAGCATTCAGCGCCTTTTCAACCGATTGCAGAGCAGCTTTTGAATTGGCTCAATGGTGAAGCGGTCTAGGATATGCAGGTATCACGCCGCGGCATTCTGACAGGCGCTGCCATAGGCGGCGGTTTGCTGGTTGCCTGGTGGCTGGTGCCTCGAAGCTATCCCAATCCATTGGAGCCGGCAGAGGGCGAACATGTCTTTGGCGCATGGCTCAAGATTGCAGAAGATGGTGTGGTTAGTGTTGCCGTGCCTCAATTGGAGATGGGCCAAGGCATAACGACATTGCTACCGCAGATCATTGCCCATGAATTGGGCGCGGATTGGCGCCAGATTGCGGTTGAGCCTGCTCCGGTATCTGGCGCGTATCCAAACGTTCCGCTAGCTGCCAAATGGAGAGCTTTGTGGGATCCTGTCGGCGCAGGGATTTCGGATGCAAGCGATGCCTATCTGGCGCGCAATTACGCCGAACGCTCTCGTTTCAATGCGACCGCCGACGGCACATCGATCACCGCTTTTGAATTGCCGGCGCGAGAAGCGGCGGCCGCAGCACGGGCCATGTTGGTTGCCGAGGCCGCTGAGCGATGGGGTGTCTCCCCGGATGCGTGCAAGGTTAGTGCGGGAGTTGTCTCGCATGCTGAAGAGCGCCTGACTTTCGGCGAGCTGGCTAGCGGCGCAGCATCCCAATCTATGCCAGATCCTGCGCCCGTTAAGCCGGAAGCATACAGTGAATCAATCCTGCCTGAACCTGGTCCCGGAACACTTGATTATCCAAGACTTGATCTGCCCTCCAAGGTCGACGGCTCTTTTCAGTTTGCTGGCGATATCCGTCTGCCAGGAATGGTTTATGCCTCGATCCGGCACGGTCCCAATGATGGATCACAGCTTACCGAATTTGATGGTGCGAAAGGGGAAGCTGTCAAAGGGCACATCGCCACGATCAAAGGCAAACGCTGGCTGGCAGCAGTGGCTGAAACATGGTGGAGTGCGCAAACAGCTCTTGATGCGATGAAGCCGCGCTTTACAACGCAATTCCCTGTTAGCAGCGATGACATTGCCGCTCGCCTCGATACGCAGTTGGATGGCGGTGCGTCGTTCACCATGGCGGAAACTGGCTTTGGTAAGGCGGCGCTCTCCCGAGTAGACATCGCTAGGCGCTATGAAATTGAGCCTGCACATGCGGCTCCACTGGAAACTGCGAGCGCCGTTGCGAGGTTTGCAGATGGCCGGCTTGATCTATGGATGGCTAGCCAAGCCCCCGAACAAGCACGAGCAGCAGCAGCGAAAGCGATTGGGATCGCGGTTGAGGATGTCGCGCTTTATCCCATGCCCGCAGGAGGTAGCTTTGACAGTCGGCTAGAGCATGACCACGCTATCGAAATTGCACTGATCGCGCGAGAGCTGTCCAAAGATCGCCCCCGCGCCGTGCAGCTGACATGGCCTCGCAGAGAGGAAATGATCCGATCGCGCCCGCGCAGTCCTGCCTACATCCTGATGGGCGCGCAAACATCGCAAACGGGCAGCGGATCGATTGATGCGATGCGCATGCGGATAGCCTCACCGCCCCATGCGGTAGAGTTTGGGCACCGATTGTTTGGCAACCTAACCAGCTGGGCGGCGATCAGCAAAAGCGAGGGCGCACATGACCCGCTGGCGTGCGAAGGGGCAGTGCCCGCCTATGCCCTGCCCAGCATGGTGGTGGAGCATGTGCCAACCGTAATTGCTCTTCCAACGGGAAGAGTGCGGGGCAATGCGCATAGCTACACCGCTTTTGCGACTGAGAGCTTTATTGATGAGATGGCGCACAAGTCAGGCCGCGAACCGCTGACATTCAGAATCAGCATGCTGGGCGATGATATCAGACTGGCGGCGTGTTTGCAGCGCGCGGCACAATTATCAGCCTGGGATGGCGGGCAAAACCAAAGTGGCCAGGGCATAGCCTGCCACCGCATTGGTGATGCTGTGAACGGCGCCCGTATTGCCTGCGTAGCGACCGCACGAAGGGGTGAAAGCGGTGTGCGGGTTACTCAGCTTTCAGCGGCAGTTGATATTGGGCGGATCCTCAATCATGATGTTGCGCGTCAGCAAATCGAAGGCGGCCTTATATTCGGCATCGGCATCGCACTGGGTAATGCAGTACGGTATCGCGCAGGGTTGCCAGGCCAACTTGATTATGATGACCTGGCGCTGCCGCGATTGGACAATTGCCCTGAAATTGAGGTTGATTTTCTGCCAAGCGAAGCCGAACCGGCAGATCCTGGTGAGTTGGGCGCAGTGATCGCTCCTGCAGCGATTGCGAATGCGCTGTTTTCGGCAACAGGCTTGCGATTGCGCCGTCTGCCCCTACTTTCCAGCGGGTTATGATACGCCTGCTGTCTTTCATCTGGGACGTTGACTGTAGGTCTGCCCGGATACCATATCGCTCTAGTGCGTTGGTGCCGCAATGACTTGGGAAAAACAGCTCCTCCCGAACGATCACCCGCCAGTGAAAAGCGGGACCGTTGGTGTGCTTATCGTAAATCTGGGTACGCCCGATGCACCCGACCCCGGGTCTGTGAAACGCTACCTGAAGCAATTCCTTTCTGATCCCCGCGTGATCGAGATACCGTCGATTGCATGGCAACCCATCTTGCGCGGCATCATATTAAACACCCGTCCAAGAAAGAGTGCTGAGGCGTATTCCAAAGTATGGACGGATCGTGGGTCTCCGCTTGCTGATATCACTGCAAACCAAGCCGAAGCGATTGCCCTGGAATTGGGCGAGCATGCGATTGTCGATTATGCGATGCGGTATGGGTCACCCTCGATTGAGGAACGCCTTACCACGCTTATGGCGAAGGGGTGTGACCGCATTCTGATCGCCCCTATGTACCCGCAATATTGTGCGGCGACGACTGCGACTGTGTTCGATGAAGTTGCCCGGGTGCTTAAAGAAATGCGTTGGCAGCCTGCGCTGCGGTTCTTGCCGCCTTATCACGACGATCAAGTCTATCTTGATGCGCTGGCAAGCGACCTTACCCGTCAGGTATCGGGCCTGTCATTCAAACCCGAAGTTTTGTTGATGAGCTTTCATGGCATGCCTCAGCGCACGCTTGAAAAAGGTGATCCGTACCATTGTCACTGCCACAAGACAGCGCGGCTATTGCGTGAGCGTCTTTCGGGCACCCCAGAATTTGATGGCGTTCGCTTTGAGACAACTTTCCAATCGCGCTTTGGCCCTGCGCAATGGCTTGAGCCGGCTACCGATGCGACGCTGATTGCCGAAGGCGAAAAAGGCACTAAGCGCCTCGTTGTTGCAGCGCCCGGTTTTGCCGCTGACTGCGTCGAAACACTAGAAGAGCTTGCGCTGGAAGGTCGAGAAGAATTTTTGGAAGCAGGCGGCGAGGACTATGCCGTCCTCGACTGCCTCAATGTCTCTGCAAGCGGTGTTGCAATGCTCGAAGCGATCATTCGCCGCGAACTTTCAGGCTGGATTTAGAACTCGGACTTAATTACACCATTGTCAGTTGCAAAGACGAACCGATGAGAGGAAAGATCAATGGCCAGTCTGGCTGAGGTGCCAAAGGCAGAATCGACCTTTACCCATTGGAGCGATGGTGTGCCGCCTGATGAAGCGCTGTCGCACATCCCTGGTGATCGCGGCCTTCCGCTTGTTGGCAACACGTTTACGCAGCTTGCGGATCCCCATGCTTTTACACGGCGCATGGTTGAAACCCATGGCAAGGTTTACAAGACTTTCGCTTTTGGCGGATGGAATGTCGCGCTGATTGGCGCTGAAGCCAATGAGCTGGTCTTGTTCAATAAGGACAAGATATTCTCAAGCGAACAAGGCTGGGGCCCTGTTCTGGAGCAGTTGTTCCCGCGCGGATTGATGCTGATCGATTTTGATCATCACCGGATAGACCGGCGAGCTCTTTCCATCGCATTCAAACCTGCCCCGATGCGCCATTACATGGGGTCGCTGAACAGTGGGATCGCGGCTGAGGTGGCGAAATGGTTTGGTCCGATGTTGTTTCAACCCGCCATAAAACAGCTAACGCTTGATCTGGCTGCTGACAGTTTCTTAGGGATTCCATGGGGTCCAGAGGCGGATAAGATCAACACCGCTTTTGTTGATATGGTCCAGGCTTCTGTCGCACCCGTTCGAAAGCCTTTGCCGTTCACCAAAATGAAAAAGGGCGTGGATGGCCGCGCATACATGGTGGATTACCTTACGCGTGAAACAAATCGTCGCCGCAAAGATGGTGGCGGACAGGATATGTTTAGCCAATTCGCTACAGCGACGCGTGAAGACGGATCGATGCTGCCAGTGGATCAGGTGGTCGATCATATGAGCTTTTTGATGATGGCGGCTCACGATACGATCACATCGTCTGCCACATCGTTGATTTATCATCTCGCGACAAAGCCGGAATGGCAGGAAAAGATGCGTGAAGAGGTAATCGCGGTAACAGGCGGGCCAGATGCCAAGGGCCGTGCGCGTGATCTTGACTATGATGATCTGGGCAAACTTGAACTGACCGAGATGATTTTCAAGGAAGTCTTGCGGTTAATTCCGCCAGTGCCTTCAATGCCGCGCCGTGCGCTGAAAGAGTTTGAGTTTGGCGGGTATCGCATTCCGGCAGGTCAGCTTTGTGGGATCAATATTTATTGGACGCATCATTCCGATGAATACTGGGATAATCCGTATGCTTTCGATCCTATGCGCTTCACGCCCGATAAGGTGAAAGCAAGACACAAATATGCCTGGGTGCCCTTTGGCGGCGGGGCGCATATGTGCCTTGGACTTCACTTTGCTTACATGCAGATCAAGGTTTTGATGGCACAATTGCTGCAGCTTTATCGCATCGAGCCCACAAGTGGCGGCGCGGATTACAAACCTGACTGGCAGCCTTGGCCGATCCCACAGCCAAAGGACGGTCTGAAAGTAACTTTCAAACCACTCTGATCAAAAATCCCAAGCAATACCATCCTTCTCCCAATCGCCATAGCGGGTGGGAGAGATGTCACGCGGTTCATCCTTAAGCGGGTCTACAGCTTTGGGTTTGGGCGCTGGATCATTGGTCCAATGCGCTGGTTTCTTAAAGGCCTTGGCCGCATCTGATTTCTGCTTGGTCATATTGGTTCAATGCGCACGCTGGCGCTTGGTTTCAAGAGCCGCTAGGCGCTTTGGCTATGGCCCAACCTTCAGGCATTTACTCGCGCCGCGCTGCTCTTAAACTGTGTGACGCAGTGCTGCGCCGGGGCGAGACGCTGGAACAGGCAGCGCCATCTGCCCTACGTGGTGTAAGAGACAGCGCTGACAAAGCACTGGCACGCGCGATTGCAGGAGAAGCGCTGCGGTGGCTCACGGATCTTGATGCGTTGATCGACAGCGCGACAAAAAAGCCGCCTCCCGATGATGCCAAAGCGCGGATGGTGCTGCGTCTTATGCTTGCACAGGCTTTGCGATTGGAAACCCCGCCTCATGCGGTGATCGCGACGGGCTTGCCTCTCCTTAGCGGAGGACCAAGGCGTTTGGCCCATGGTGTTTTCGGTTCTTTGATGAAGCAAGAGGTGAAGCTGCCCGATGCGCCAACACTGCCAAAAGGTGTCATGGATCGCTGGGGTGAAAGGGCCGCAACAATAGCTCCAGGCCTTGCCACGCCACCCGAGGTTGATTTGGCACTCAAAGAGCCAGCTGACACTGCGCAATTGCAAGCGCGATTAGGCGGAGTGACGTTTTGCGAGGGCCACATTCGCGTGCCGCGCGGGACGCAAGTGGAACAGCTACCCGGCTACAAGGATGGGGCATGGTGGGTGCAGGATTTTGCTGCACAATTGCCGCCTGCGCTGCTTGGTGCAGGAAAAGGCCAGCATGCACTCGACCTGTGCGCTGCGCCTGGTGGCAAGACCATGGCGCTTAGCGCCGCGGGGTGGAAAGTCACCGCACTCGACCTTTCGAAGCGCCGTCTGGATGTTCTCAAGACCAATCTAAAGCGCACAGGATTGAAAGCATCGCCAGTGCGTGCAGACGCTCTTGAATGGGAGCCCAAGCATGAGTTTGATGCGGTTTTGTTGGATGCACCGTGCACCGCGACGGGAACATGCCGGCGCCATCCTGATGTGCTGCATCGGATCGGGCCAAGGCATATTGGCGAGATGGTCGAGCTGCAGCGCGCCTTGATTAAGCGTGCAGCAGGGTGGCTGAAACCGGGTGGGCGATTGGTTTATGCGGTTTGCTCACTCGAACTGAAAGAGGGTGAGCGCCAAGCGGAGTGGGTTGACGCGAATCTGGGATTGGAACCTGCGCCCATCACCTCAGACGAACTGCCACAAAGCATCACGCCAACGCCGGAAGGTTGGCTGCGCACGCATCCCGGAATGCTGGGAGACGAGGGCGGCCTAGATGGCTTTTTCGTTGGTCGTTGGAAAGCGCCCTAGGCTTTCACTTTGTTCTGAAAGCTCTTCCTCAGTTTCATCAGTTTGGGCGGGATCACTGCAAGGCAATAGGGATTACGCTGGCCTTCACCTTCCCAATATTCCTGATGATACCCTTCTGCCGGGTACCAAGGCTTGGCCTGCTCGCCGTCTTCCAAACCTTCTACAGTTGTCACCGCTGTGCCAGAATTCTCAGCGTTCCAGCGCGCGATTGCCGCTTCTGCTTCATCTTGCTGACTGTCTGATAACGGGAAGATTGCGCTTCTATATTGAGTGCCAACATCGCCGCCCTGGCGGTTCAATTGCGTTGGATCATGCGTACCAAGGAACATGTCGTAGATCTCAGCAAGGTTCGTAACAGCAGGATCAAAAGTCACCCGAATGCCCTCAGCATGGCCTGTGCGACCGGTGCACACCTCTTTGTAAGTCGGGTTTTCGGTTGAACCACCGATATAGCCGCTCTCGACTTCAGATACGCCGATTACATCGCGAAAAACCGCTTCGGTGCACCAAAAGCATCCCCCTGCTATGATCGCCTGTTCCATATTCAAAGTTCTCCTGTTCGACGAGCGACATAGTGAGCCCGACGAGGAATGCCAGCCCTGCGCCTCTTGTAAACCTTCCCCCTTGTCATCGCAGCCCCACGGCGTAAGACCTAGGCCAATAAGACCGCTGATACGAGGACCACACTCATGAAACATGCTCTGCTTGCCCCGCTTGCCGCTTTCGCTTTGACGACACCTGCCATTGCTGATGACCACAGTGCTCCTTCGATTGAAGACGTGCTTGCTTCTGACAAACGCGGCGAAGACGGCGCACGCGATCAATATCGTAATCCTGCTGAAACGCTTAGCTTTTTCGGTGTCGAACCCACGATGACAGTCGCAGAATATGGCCCCGGCGGCGGTTGGTACACTCGCGTGCTTGCGCCTTATGTCATGCCAAAAGGCAAATACATCGCATTCAACGGCGACAGCGATGCCCGCACTTACCGTGACCGCGCGCAAGAAGCACGCGCCAAAGGTTGGACCGAACGCTTCAAATCAGGCGTGGCTGAAATGATGGGCGCAGAAGCCGACGATGTTACCGCTTTTGAGATTGACGAAATGCCTGAAGATGCAGCTGGCACGGTTGACCGTGTGGTGATCTTCCGTTCCATGCACGGCCTCAACATCGGCAACAGTGCTGATGATGTTCTTAAAGCTGCGCGTATGATGCTCAAAGACGATGGTATGGTTGGCGTCGTGCAACATCGCGCACCTGAAGGCGCAAGCTATGACGATTATGGGGCGCGCCAACGCGGCTATATGCGCAAGCAAGATGTCATAGCGATTTTCGAAGCGAATGGCTTTGAACTTGCCGGTGAAAGCGAGGTGAATGCCAATCCCAAGGACACCGCCGACTATGAAGGCGGCGTGTGGACCCTTCCGCCATCGCTCGGCTTTGGACGTCAAAGCGAAGAGGAAATGGCAAAACACCGTGCGATTGGTGAAAGTGATCGGATGACCTTGTTGTTCAAAAAAGCCAGCTGAGGATTCTTTCAAGGAGGAATGCAATGAAACACTTATCAATCGCTTTCGTAAGCGCGTTTGCGCTGGCGGCGTGCGCTCCGCAAGACGCGACGAGCGAAGAAACTGTTGACGAGGCGAGCGCTGAAAATGCCAAACTGGCCGAAGTGCTTGCAGCTGACCTTCGCGCAGAAGACCGGGAGAGAGACGCGTTCCGCAATCCTAGTGAGACGCTTTCGTTTTTCGAGGTGGAGCCTAGTCACACCGTGATCGAATATGCTCCTGGTGGAGGCTGGTACACGCGCATTCTTGCGCCTCTGGTTTCTGATGAGGGGCAATATATTGGCGTCGGGTTTGCGCCGGAAGCAGGCGCGGCTTTGGGTGATGAGTTTGTTGCTCAAGTGCGCGAAGGTGGCGAAAACTTCTCGACCAACCAATCGGAGGCAACCGGGATTGCCGCTGAAAAACTGCCTTTCTATTTTGGCAATGCCATTCCGGACGAGGTGAACGGCACAGTAGACCGCGTTCTTGTGTTCCGCATGATGCACAACCTCAAACGCTGGGGCATTGCCGATGGGGAGGCGGAAAGTTGGCTTGCAGCCCTGAAACCGGGCGGAATGCTGGGTGTGGTGCAGCACCGCGCCAAGTCTGATGCGCCTGATGAGTATGTCGATGGAAACAATGGCTACTTAAAACAAGATGAGATGATCGCGTTTTTCGAAGGCAAGGGCTTTGAATTGGTTGAGACATCCGAGATCAATGCCAACCCCGATGATACAGCTGACTACGAAAAAGGCGTTTGGACCCTTCCGCCCAGTTTCGCAGAAGGCGATGTGGATCGCGAAAAGTACGCTGAGATCGGCGAAAGTGACCGCATGACTTTGCTTTTCAAAAAGCCTGCTTGAATTTAAGAGCGGCGGCATGACCAAACTGACAGTCGCCGCTCTTCAACTTGCCCTTGGTTCCCCAGTGGAAGAGGGCAATATTGCGGCGGTGGCCGCGCTGATTGAAGAGGCCGCGGGTAAAGGCGCTAAGTTGATCCTTCCGCCAGAGCTATTCTCAGGCCCCTATTTCTGCCGCGAAGAAGATGAAGCGCTGTTCGCGCTCGCTCGCCCAACAAGCCAGCACCCCAGCGTGATTGCGATGCGGGAATTGGCGGCTCGTCTTAAGATTGCTATACCAACCAGCTTTTTTGAGCGGGACGGGCACCACTATTACAACACGCTTGCCATGATCGGCCCCGACGGCCAGATCATGGGCACATATCGCAAAAGCCATATTCCGGATGGTCCTGGCTATGAGGAAAAATTCTATTTCCGCCCGGGTAATGACGGTTTTAAGGTTTGGGATGTTCCGGCAGATGATGGATCGCCAGTTCGCATCGGCGTCGGCATATGCTGGGACCAATGGTACCCAGAAGCCGCTCGCGTGATGGCTTTAATGGGCGCGCAAGTGCTGCTTTATCCCACGGCCATAGGGTCCGAGCCGTATGACGAAGACCTTGATACCAGTCGGATGTGGCGACGCGCAATGATCGGGCACTCAGTTTCGAACTGCATGCCGGTTGTCGCAGCCAACCGAATTGGCAGTGAAGGGCCCGCACCAGCCACGCAAACATTCTATGGCCACTCATTCATTTCGGATGAGTGGGGCGATCTCATCCAAGATTTTGGTGCAGATGAAACTGGAGTGCTTATCGCGACGCTTGATTTGACCCGGGCTGCAAAGCACCGCGCTGGCATGGGTTTCTTTCGTGATCGTCGGCCTCAGTTATATGCGCGCATCGCACAGGATATCTAAAGCGTTGTGACAGACAGATACCTAATTGCTCTTGGCTCCAATCGGCGACATCATCTGCACGGACGACCGCGGGGCGTGGTTCGTGCAGCGATACGTGATCTTTCAGAGTTGGGCGCTGTTGCGGCAGTTTCTCCGATAATATGCACGGCACCAATTGGCCCAGCACGCAGACATTTTGCCAATGCAGTATGCATTTTGGAGTGCGAAAGCGGTCCGGAGACGTTGTTGACGGACCTAAAGCGTCTTGAGCGCCTATTTGGACGCAGACGAGGTCAGGTCTGGGGCGATCGTGTTCTGGATCTTGATATCATTTTGTGGAGTGGCGGTGTCTTCACATCACGCCACCTCGCTATCCCTCACAAGGCATACAATACCAGACGGTTTGTGCTTGAGCCTGCCCTTGCGATTGCGGCGCACTGGCGCGATCCCGTTAGTGGGAGAACTCTGCGACAGCAGACTGCAAGGATCAAAAAGAGTCCACTTGCCGCTGCCAAATAGACAACGCCCCGCCGATTTCTCGGCAGGGCGCTATATCTCAAAGAGAAACTTCTTTGGTGCTTATGCAGAAACCTTGCGGCGGCGCCGGCCAAGGCCGAGCGCGACCAGCGCAAGACCGAACAGGCCAAGCATGCCAGGTGCAGGGACTTCAGTGAAGCCGCTAATACCACGACGAACATCGCTCGACACAACTGGATCGCCCCAATTTACCCAAAGGTTCCAGATACGGCCTTCGTTGCGGGTGTTGAGCATTGGCGGGTGCCTTGGGTCAACTGATGGTGTGACTGTCTGACCTTTGAAAAGGCGAGTACCGGAAATCGATGTCAGCGTTGCTGAAAGGCTAGGTATTGCACCACCTTGAAAGTTGGTAAAATCCGGGCTCTCAAACGTCGCATTCACGCTGCTGCCAACCCATGTGCCAGTGCCAGTATCGGTGTTGATCGTAAGAACGTCGCCGCCCTTTAACTGATACTCAAAGATGGTGGCAGATGCCGGCGCTGCGGCCATCATGCCGCCGGTAGCCAAGGCCACCAATGCTGCGTTCTTAATCGTCTTCATGTTCCCCCCAATCCATCTTCGGAAAGTGATACCTTAACCAATATTGTGAGGAAAGCATTAAGCGTGCCAAAATCTGAAACCCTAGAGTTTCTGGGTGTTTGGAGCGATGGCGGCAAATGTATTTTTCGCAAACTGTCAACTAATCCGACAGCTTGGTTAAGAACGTAACTTGAGCGCAGTACGCGGGAAACTGGCGGCATGCGTAAAAAAACTCTCCGCCAGATGCCTGGCGGAGAGTTTTTCGAAAATGGCTTTTCTAGTCGCGTTAGCCAGCGGCAATCGCTTTGCGGCGACGACGACCGAGGCCCAGTGCCACAAGAGCAAAACCGAATAGGCCCAACATGCCAGGAGCAGGCACATCGACAACGCGATAGTTATCAGCTTTGGTTACGTAATCGCCGGCTCCTACAGGGTTGCCCCACCAGGACCACAGATTAAACTTACCATTGCCCGCGCCTTTAAGCATGTATGGATGGCAGCGTGAACCATTACACTGAGTAGGCGTGAGGCCGGTACGACCCCGTGCGTTTCGTGTGCCAGTAAGCTCTGTGAGTGTTGTCATAAAGCTTGGCTTTGCACCGCCAGCAAAGGATGAAAAATCACCTTTAAACGAGGCGTCGATATTTGCGCCCTTCATTGTGCCACTATTGGTGAGCGTGTTGATCGTTAGAACATCGCCATTGGTCATTTCATATTCAAAAATTCCGGCAGATGCTGGCGTCGCTGCCATCATTGCCCCTGCTGCGATAGCGAGCGCTGCTGATGTTTTGAGCGTCTTCATTCTGTAATCCCTCTTGTATGCGGCCAAGCTGTCTTGCTTTTACTGCTTCCGCTACTGCTAGTGTGGCCATTCTTAGAAAAGCGTTTGGTAAACAAATAAGTAGCAAACGGCGTGCCAAATTCGTCCTAGTGGCGCGATTTCGGGCTTTTTGATCGTTAACGCTTGCGGAGCATAGACAGTTCTTGTCAAAGAGTCCGACAGTCAATCAGAGGCAACGCGCTCTTAAGCAAGTTGAGGTAATAGATCGCGTATGAACAAAATCTCCGAACAGTTCCGACCTCGAATGAAGGCCATTGCGGTTCCTTTGGCACTGGTTTTTGCGCCGGTCCTTGCAAGTTGCGACACTGGCCCAAGCGACCCCCTTGCTGCCGCGCAAGAAGCGCTCGCCAATGGTGAACCACGCTCCGCTCTTGATTTTGTCGATCAGGCAATTGATTCCAACCCCGCTGATCCTCTGGCACGTATGGTAGCTGGTGATGCAGCGTTGGCACTGGCTAATCCTGATAGAGCAATCAGCGAATATGGACGCATTGCCGAAAGCGATTCGCAATACTCATTGGCGCGCGCAAAACTTGCCGAGGCACAGCTGATGGGAAACTATCTGGATAGTGCTGGAAAGACGATTGAGACGCTCACGATGGACAATCCGACCGCGTTCATCGCGGCGATTGGCTATCAATTTGCATTGGGTGAACCAGACGCTGGGTATGCTCTGCTCGATGAAGGGTTGAAGAAATACGAAAATGATCCGCGCTTGATTACCATTGATGCTGAGCGTCTTTGGACACAGGGTAAAGCTGATGCAGCCTTTGCTCGTCTAGAACCAGCCTTGGCAATTGAGCCGCCTGTTGCTCAGGCTCATTTGTTTGCGGGACAATTGGAACTGACTTTCCGAAATGCGACTGCCGCGCAGGATCATTTTGAGAAAGTTCTAAGCGTTCGCCCAATGCACCAAACCGCGATGTTGGCCATGGCTGCCATTGCGCGGGACAGCGGCGATACGACAGCTGCGGGCAATTGGATCGACAAAGCCAATGATGCCGGCCCTTCCCATCCAATCGGTCTCTTGTTTGCTGCCCAGATGGCTTACGACGCCGATGATCTGCCACGCGCGTTTGCGCTGCTTGAAAAGGCGCCCCCGGCGTTTTCGGGCCAACCGGAATTTGTGCGGCTTCGCGGGCTAATTGATGCGCGAAGAGACCAACATGCAATGGCTGCATTATCGCTTGGTAACTATGTCGATCAAACCGGTGGCGATGTGCTGACACGGCAATTGCTCGCGCGGAGCCTTGGCGAAGAGGGCAAATTTAAAGAAGCATGGGATGCTATCTCACCCGTAATCGACCACCCGCAAATGGACGCCGCGGGTCTTGCACTGGCGTTGCAGATTGCTGATCGCGCAAGTTCTTCCGATGTCCCCCGCATCGCTGCCTTGCTCAAACAGCGCGAAGCTGCGCCAGTCTTGAATGAAGAGATGGTCGAGGCTGGCAAGGCAATAAGGGCCGGAGATTGGGCAAAAGCTGATGCGATTTACACGCCCTTGGTCGCGGGTAAGGGCAAGAACGATCCAGCTCTGCTGAACAATGCGGCAGCCGTGAAGTCAAAGCTGAACCAGCACGGCGAAGCAGTGGCATTGGCTCGGCGGGCACTGGAAGAAGCCCCCCAAAGTCCAGAGATTATGGACACTCTTGGATGGGCACTTTGGAATCAAGGCGGAAATATTGCAGAGGCAAGGTCCATGCTGACACAAGCGCGCCAAGGTGCCCCCAACAATAAAGAAATCGCAGATCATTGGGCGATTGCACACGCGGAGTAGCTCCATTTGAGGGCGTGCATACCTGTCTATTGGGGCGATCTGAGAAAACAATTCTAATGAGCGGCTTGACCACTGGCCTCGCCCTGCCTAGTTGGGCGCTTCCGCGCGCTGCTTGCGACTCAAAGAAGTGCGTGACCTCATGGCAATTTGGGGGCCCTTAGCTCAGTCGGTAGAGCAACTGACTTTTAATCAGTAGGTCGCTGGTTCGAACCCAGCAGGGCTCACCATCCATTTCCTTTTAAGAGTGGATTTTGAATATCTGGCGTCCGTATTCGCGGTCTTAAATCGATCCGCAATGCGCCGGAAGATGCGTCAGTGATTCACTCGGATGTCCCTCTCACACCACCTTTGGATGCGATCCATTGGTCAATCGCTTCGGCAGCGACTTGTGCGCCCTCGGCACTGAAATGCGCATCTGGCGCGTAAAGCATCGTGGGATCATCGGTGCTGGCAAAGACGTCGGTTAGATCGATGACCTCAATGCCATTCTCTTGTGCAGCAGCCAGAACATCGCCGCGCAATTGATCGTACACAAAGGATTTAGGCAGCAGACCACGAAAGCGCACATCTTGCGGGATGTAGAGCAGCGCAAATTTGCCATCCCACGCTTCGGTTATTGATTTGGTTCGTGCCAAAATGTCGGAATAGACGGGCTGCTTTTTGGAAACGCGCGGGTAATCGAGGCCCAGGACGCTCCACACTTCGTTCAAAGCTATCACGTTGCGCAGGAAAGATGATTTGGTGAGCACATTGGTGGGTGAGACTTCCTGTGACCACCATTCGCCAAACAGCGTTTCAATTTCTGCCTTCTGAGTGTCGCTAAGATCGGGTGGACCGAAATCGGGATTGTCTTCCAGTGCCGGTGTCAGCCATTCCATTTGCATTTCGCGTTCAAGGTTTTGCCAATCATTGCCCTCAAAAAACGCCATGACTGTGTATTCCGGCTGGAATTGTGGGCCGTATCGGCCAAGGATTGCCAGCTCCAACAATGGCCCGCCCGAGCGAATGCCAAAGCTTACAGAGCGCGGTTGAAATGTGCGCATCCGGCCCAGAATGGTATCGCCTGCCGGTTGGCAGTGCCCTTCGACAAAGGAATCGCCCACGATCGCAAGGTCGATAGTGTCATCATAGATCGCATCGGGATTGTTAAAGCCGAACCGGTCTGCAGTGTAATAGATAGGCTCACCTTCATTGACGCACAGCAGCACCTCTTTGCCCGGAACTGCTGCGAAAACCGCTTTGTCCAGCGATGTGATATCGAGATCACGCTGGATCTGCTTGCTTGAAAACATCGGTGGGAGGTTCGATTGACCTCTTACATTGTCTTGGGTGTCGCCGCCATTTGGCGCAAGCAGACCGACCATACTGAAGATTGCGAACAGCAGACGCGCATTCAGTATCACTTCAATGATGAGCAGCGCGAACAGAGCCGCAGAGGAAATCAGCCCGACATTCGCTGCCCGTGCTGGGGCAAGCTTTCGGCCTGCAAAAATCAACAATCCAGCGATTGCCAAGGGTGCGCCAATGTAACGGGCAAACCTTGGCAAGTCGGCTCCGTATTCTGAGAAATTGAGCGCCGCATACCCTGCGATCATAAGGAAATAGCTGGCTGGGATCAGGCACAGCAATGTTGCGAGCGCTCTGCTTATCGGGCGCTTTGCCTCTTGGGCTTCTGGCGTGTCAGCAGCGAGCGTTTCGGCCATCAATCAAGCTCAAACATGTGTTTGTAATCTTCGGCGAGCTTGGGATCCTGCTGATCCTTATAGAGCACGCAATTGCCCACTGTCAGAACATCAAGGCCAGTGCCCATAAAGCAGCGGAAAGCGTCCTCGGGTGTGCAGACAATGGGCTCTCCGCGCACATTGAAGCTGGTGTTAATAAGAACCGGGCATCCTGTTCGCTCTTCGAAAGCGGAGATCAAATCCCAGTATTTGGAATTGGTATCCTTGTGCACGGTCTGGATGCGGGCCGAATAATCGACGTGAGTGATCGCCGGGATGGATGATCGAGCGACATTCAGTTTGTCGATGCCGAAAAGCTGCTGCTCTTCTTGCGTCATTGTGCGGCGCTTGTCCTCCGCCACATCGCCCACCAACAGCATGTAGGGGCTGTCGCGGTCATGATCGAACCATTGGGAGACGTTTTCGCGTTTCACAGATGGCGCAAACGGGCGGAAGCTTTCGCGGAATTTGACTTTGAGATTGAGCGTCTTTTGCATCGTAGGCGAGCGCGGATCGCCGAGAATGGACCGTCCACCCAATGCGCGAGGGCCAAATTCCATTCGGCCCTGCATCCAACCGATCGCCTGACCATCCGCCAATGCATCGGCTGTTTTGGCGATCATTTGATCTTCGCTTACCACTTCAAACTTTGCACCCATGGCAGTGAGCTGGGCCTCGATGTCATCCTGCTTGAAAACCGGGCCGAGATAGGAGCCTTTCATGTCGTCTTTACCGGGGGTCCGTGCAGCGCGGCTATTGCCTTCGAACTGATGCCAAGCTGCCAAAGCTGCGCCCAGTGCGCCGCCTGCATCGCCAGCTGCGGGCTGGATCCAGATATCGTCGAAGATGTTTTCGCGCAAAAGCTTGCCATTGGCGACACAATTGAGCGCAACACCGCCTGCAAGGCACAGGTTTCTCTCACCGGTTTCCTTACGGATTGAGCGAGCCAGTTTGATCACAATCTCTTCAGTGACCACTTGGACAGAGGCCGCCAAATCCATCTCGCGCTGCGTCAATTCCTGTTCGGGTTTACGCGGCGGTCCGCCAAACAGCTTATCAAACGCCCTAGATGTCATTGTCAGGCCGGAGACGTAGTTGAAGTATTTCTGGTTGAGCTGAAACGTCCCATCATCTTTCACGTCGATCAGATGATCGAGGATCGTCTGCGCGTAACTCGGTTCGCCATAAGGCGCGAGGCCCATGACCTTGTATTCGCCTGAATTGACGCGGAAACCAGTGTAATAGGTGAAAGCGGAATAAAGCAGGCCAAGCGAATGCGGGAAATGCAATTCCTTGATGATTTTTAGGTCATTGCCTGACCCATGGTCAAGCGAAGTGGTGCACCATTCACCCACTCCATCCATGGTGAGCACTGCAGCGCTTTCAAATGGCGAAGGGAAAAAGGCACTTGCTGCGTGCGACTGGTGATGCTCGGTAAAGAGCATAGAGCCTTCCCAAGACTTTGTGCCGGCAAGCTTGCCCAGCTCCTCACGCAAAAGCCGCTTTTGAAACAGCTTATCCTTGATCCACAGCGGGATCGCTTTGCGGAATGAAGAGAACCCGGTTGGGACGGTGGCAAAATACGATTCAAGCAGCCGTTCGAACTTCAGAAATGGCTTTTCAAAAAAGACCACATGATCAACGCTGTTAAGATCGCAGCCTGCCTCTGTAAGGCAATATGCAATCGCTTTGCCTGGAAAGCGCGGATCGTGCTTGCGCCGTGTAAAGCGTTCTTCCTGAGCAGCAGCAATAATCTCGCCATCTTCGATCAGAGCCGCAGCGCTGTCATGGTAAAATGCCGAAATGCCGAGAATTCGCATGATGGATCGTTTCAGTGCAGCAGATCAGAAGATGCTGTAGATGAAAGGCGCGACCGCCGTCCCTTGGGTCAGCACAATCAGCGCGCCAAATGCGAGCATGATCATCAAGATGGGCGCCATCCAGAGTTTTTTGCGGGCTTTCAAAAATGCAAACAGTTCCTTGACCAGCTCCATGGCTGCCACCTCTTTCAAGTCAAATGTCTAGAATTGATTGGTCATTGTCTCTGGCTCGGGGCCAGCTGGATCGCGCTTGATCCAGAAAGTCTCCGCCTCGCGATCCGGTTTCTGCCGCAATGCATCGCGGCCTCTGATCTTCATGAAGAGGCCGATCGGCACGAACAGTACAAAATACATAATCGCCATGATGATCGGATTGATGATCATGGCGAGTAACAGACCAAACTTGGTCCATATTTTGTTGAGCGGAGCCAGCAATCCGGGGGCAATAAACCCGAATAGGAAAAGCAATGCGCCCGGTGCCGCCACGGCGATTGTGCTGGTTTGTCCAGCATCGAAAAGCCACAGCCGGACACCGGCAATAAGCAGCAGGATAGCGCCAATCGTCAGGCCAAAAGCCCGGTCAGACGAGGTTTTGACCTCGTGATAATCCTCAAATCCTTCGTGTTTGTTGCCAGCCATCGCGTTTCGATCCGCCCCAATTTGTAACATCGTGTTAACACGGGGGAGGCGGAGTCGACGAAAGCGATATCGTATAGAATTCGACAAAAACGATATACCGCGAAAGTATAGCGGGCCCTGAAAGCGGAGACGACTGTGTTAGTGTCCCAAATTAGAATCTGCTTTTCTTGCTACTCTTGGAATTCCAAGTCGTGGGAAGCAGTCTAGAAATTCATGAAGACATTTACGTTTGCCACGTGATCCATGCGGTCTTGACCAGCGCGAAAAACGGTTTGGTTCAAATAGCCCGGCACAGCCTCAACACCTTTTGCAATCGGAATGGAAACTCCGGCAAAATTGCGCCAAACACTCAGACCGCCGCGCTGGAACTGAGTTTCATTGAGCTCAATAAATGGCTCTGTGTAGGCGACGAACTTGTTGTTTTCGCTGATGGGAACTTTCAACTGAACGAAATTGCGAAAGCGCCATGATGTCCCATCACCCTCTTCAAAAGTGCGCTGTTCCAGGCGGGAGCGCGAATCCAGCGTCACGCCATTTTTGTTGAGCAAGCGGACATTGAGTTCTTGATAGAAACGATGCTCGTTCAATTCCACCGGGCCAATTGGATCAGTGAGGATATAAGCGTAGCCGCCGCCAATGTTCACATCTTTGTTGATGCGGTATCCGACAAAGGAACGCAGAAGAAGCTGGCCAAGCCGATCAGCATCATTGGTAAAGCGTTCTTGTGCCTCGCCGCGAATGTACCAGTCGCTGTCTTCGCCCAGATCAATGACGATAAACTGTCCAGTCCAGATGTTGAAGTCATCCTCTGTCGCTGAAGCGGGCGTTGCAAGAGGAAGGGCGATTGCGCCGGCATATAAGGCCAACAGTTTTGTTCGCATGGAAAACATTCCTTGCTGATATGATACGAGTGTAAAAAAATATTGGCGGGCGACATCAGGGAAGATGCCGCCCGCCAGTAGCGCCCATAGACGGGGGGCTTTGATTTGGGCGCCGTTTCGGAACGTTTTTGAATCAGTTCGAGGCAGATGCCACTGCGACAGGTGCAAAAGGCATCGAGCTGTGGTGTGTGTTGATCTTAAGATTGCCATCTTCGTCTCGAACGTAACCGAAGGTGTATTCTACCTTGGTCACGTTTCCGTCAGCGCCGGTGAAGAAATAGTTGCCCATTGCTATTGCATTGTCATCGTCGGTGACGATGCCTTCGTTTTCAAAGCGAACGGCGGTCCAACCTTTGATCCCGAAACCTGTGTCTTCGGCCCGAATGCCCTTTACGAAATAGCTCAAGGCTTCGTCATAAGTGCCGCGGAATTGATCTTCGGCAGCAAGCGTCGGCTTGAACAAAACCATGCCGTTATCATAGTTATAAAGCGTATCGAGATGATTGCGGGCGACCGCTGAGTAATCAGATCCGCTGGCATGAGCTGCTGAGATTGCGACAATGCCATCGCCCCACGCACGCTGCGCTTTCTCAACTTCTTCAGTGGTGATAGGTTGCGAGCTTGTTTGCGCTGCCAGCGGAGCTGCGATCATAGCAGCACCCAGAGCGGCGAACCGGATCGAATTCTTGATCGTCATGGTCATTTTAGTATCCTCTTCTCAATTTGCGAAACCGGAAAGTTGGCCTGCAATAAAATCTGTTTTCGGTTGCTGTTTGAACCGATGAGAAAGAGATAGGATGGTGAAAGAAGCGATTAATCAGCCGGGTGGCATGCTTCCCGGCGTAGGCCGGGTGGCCTATGCGTTCGTGTTCACAAGATCCTAATAAGAAAGGCATGAATGCAGCCATGCCCACTTTGCCCACTGACAGTGAAACGATTGCAGAACTGCGAGAGCTGTATCGTGCAGCAGAAGCACGGGCAGCACGGTTGCGGCTGCTTTCGGTGTCTGGCCGAAAACTTGCAGAAGCAGCGCCAGACAATCTCGATTCGGTCTTACAGGAATGCGCAGATGCGCTTGCTTTTTTCGCAGGCTGTCGATCAGCGGAAATTAAAGCGGCTGACTTTGATGCAGGTATACCGATCCATGCGCCAGGCGCTGATGGCGCACGTGTTGCAATGCTTGTTGTAAAAGGCCTGCCCAGCTTGAGAGCGATACCGGATAGCGAGGACCGAGAGGCTCTCCGGATGCAAATTGAAATGATGGGATCGACCATTGAGCGCATTAAGATCGATCAAGAGCGCAGCGCTCTGCTGACTGAATTGCAAGAGCGCGAAAAAACGCTGGAAGTGCTCTTGAAGAGGATATTCACTGCGCAAGAGGAAGAGCGGCGCCGGGTGAGTCATGAACTGCACGATGGGGTGGCGCAAGATGCAACCGCTCTGGTGCGTCTTCTGGAAAGCATGGAGGGGAGAGGTAAAGGCGATGCTATTTCGATGTCGCCGGTTAGCGTTGCGCGGTCTTTGGTTTCCGAACTTCGCCGCGTGATTGCAGGCCTGAGGCCAACACTGCTTGATGATCTTGGCTTCTTCGCCGCATTGAATTCTCTGGCAGATGGGCTTGAAGATGACGGATTTGCTGTGAATAGACACTTTGAAGGTGATGATAGAGCGCTCTCATCGCTTCAGGAAACAGCCCTGTTTCGAGTGGCGCAAGAAGCGATCACCAATATTCATAAGCATGCAGGTGGATCGTGTCCGGTCTTTCTAGAAGCAAATCTTGATGCCGATCCCATGGTTTTGCAGGTTGCTGATTTGGGGAAAGGACCCTCAACGGCAACGCTGGCATCATCAGGCATTGCAGGGCACAATGTGGGCATTGATGTCATGAAAGAGCGAATGTCTGCAATTTGCGGCGTACTCGAATGGTCCGCAAGTGATGCTGGAGGCGTCACTGTAAAAGCCACATTGCCCAGGACGCCAGCTTCATGAGCGGTCCTCGCATTTTGATTGTCGATGATCACCAGCTTGCCCGCGAAGGCCTGAGGGCTTTGCTGGCCAGTGACGGATTTGATGTCGTGGGGCTTGCTGAAACGGGCGAAGAAGCGATCACGCTTGTCCAGAACTTTGAGCCAGACATTGTGCTGATGGACGTGAGGCTTGGCGAAGGGATTGATGGGTTAGAGGCAACGCGCCGTATCGCCGCGATGGGCCTTAAAACCAGGGTTGTTATGCTGACGCTTCATGACATGCCGGGCTATGTTCGCGAAGCTTTGGCAGCTGGCGCAGCAGGATATGTGCTCAAGGATACAGCCATTGGCGATCTTAGATTGGCCATTGAACAGGTGCTAAATGGCCAATCGGCTCTTCCATTGGATTTGGTGAGTGCTGCCATGCGCGCTGAGACGCCGACCAGGGCTGAATGTGATATTGGACAAATCCTCACCGCTCGCGAACAAGAGGTGGTTAGCCATGTGGCCGAGGGTTTGACCAACAAGGAAATCGCGCGCCAACTCGATATAAGCCCTGCAACGGTTAAAGTTCATGTCGAACGTTTGATTGGCAAACTGGGCGTCGCTGATCGCACCCAGGCAGCAGTGATGGCTGAAAAGATGAAGCTGAACAGGAAAAGCACGACGTGACCGACCAACGCAATGCGATTACGATGCGGTTTTGGACCGACCGGCCGCTCGCGTTCAAGGGAATTGTGGTCATTGCATTGCCACTGGCCATCTTGTTCGGCTCGCTCGTGTCGCTTTATCTTGCCAGCAGCGCTGAGGCGCGAGCGGAAGACGACGTGCGCCGCGCTTTTTCTATTCAGCGCGACATTTATCAGGTTCACGCGCTTTTGGCTGAGGCAGCGACCGGCGTGCGCGGATATGCGTTGACGGGTGAAGATCGGTTTTTGGAGCCTTATCGAAATTCTGAGCGTGAATTGCCACCCACCCTTGAGAGGTTGGACATCGCGATCGAGGATGAGGTTGTTAGCCGATATTTTGAAGATCTCCTGCTTGTCACCCAAGATAAGCGTGAAAGTCTGAGGGCGACTGTGGCCTTGGCTGAGGCGTCGGATGGCTCAAATCGCGCAGCAATCGAAGAGGCGTTGATCGCGAACAAACTAGCGCTCGACAGTGTGCGGCGCGAGATTGACAAAATCCAGCAACGCGAGGCCGTTGTTCTGGATGAACGGCGCGCGCTGGTCGATGATGTGCGCACTCGGTTTTTGACGCTGACAGCGGTTAGCGGCATCGTTGGGCTGCTTGGCAGTCTTGCCGCCGTGTATCTTTTTTCGACCGGGATCGTACGGCGAGTGAACAAGCTGGAAGGCGACGCTGAATTGCTGGCGCGCGGTGAGCGCCTGACCGAACTGCCCGAAGAGGCGGACGAAATCGGACGATTGACGCAGCGGCTGGTTGGCGCAAGCGCCCTTTTGCGAAAGCGGGAGGAAGACTTGAGAGCCAGTGAGGAACGCTTCCGCCTCGTCATCGAAGGTGTGCGGGATTACGGAATTTTTGCACTCGATCCCGATGGTATTGTGACCAGCTGGAATCTTGGTGCTGAGCGGATCAAGGGCTGGCAAGCAAACGAAATTCTGGGTGAACATTTCAGCAAATTTTATCCCGATGACACGCGCGATTTCCTGCCTGAACAAATGCTGGAACGTGCACGCGCTGATGGATCAGCAGAGGATGAAGGGTGGCGATTGCGCAAGGACGGGTCACGCTTTTGGGCCAATGTTGTTATAACAGCTTTGCGCGACCAAGACGGAGCGCTTCAGGGCTTTGCCAAAGTCACCCGCGACATGACAGAACGGCGCCGCAGCGAAGAAGCCTTGCGGTTGGCCCGCGAAGAGGCCGAAGCAGCGAACCTTGCCAAAAGCGAATTCCTCTCTCGAACCAGCCACGAATTGCGCACGCCTTTGAACGCCATTCTTGGCTTTGGACAATTGCTCGAGATTGATGTTGAGGATTTCGATGAGCCTCACCGTGATGCAATTGACCGGATCACCAGAGCAGGTCGCCATCTGCTCGCGCTCATCAACGATCTCCTCGATATCTCCAGCATCGAAGCGGGCGGGGCAGACTTGCAGTTTGAAACGCTCGACGTTTCTAACGTCCTTGGCGAGGCGCATGATCTTGCTGACCCCATTGTTTCAAGCGCCGGACTGTCATTCGAAATGCATCTACCAGAGGAACCGCTTGCGGTTCGTGCGGATCGTCGACGTTTGACACAGGTCATTCTCAACCTTGTCGGCAACTCGGCAAAATATAACACCGATGGCAGCTTTGTCCGGCTGGGTGCGATGCAGGATAAAGACGGTGTCGTGACATTCTTTGTCGAGGATGATGGCCCCGGAATTGATGCTGATAAAGCCTCTCGCCTGTTCACAGCGTTTGACCGTCTTGGGCAGACCAAGAAAGCGAAAGCTGAAGGCACCGGGCTTGGCCTCGCGCTTTCAAAAAGTCTGGTGGAATCAATGCACGGTGTCATCGGGTATTCAAACAATGATCCGGGCGCACGCTTCTGGTTTAAGCTCTCGGCGAGCGATGTAACCACAACCGAACTCGCCCAAGTGCAGGAGATCTGATCCCATGCCCGTTCAATTGATCGAACAAGAGAAAATCCTCGGCTGCCGCATTCTGGCGATTGATGATGAGGAAGCGAACGTGCTGCTTCTTCGCAATCTTTTGCAGCGTGAGGGATACACAGACGTTCATTGCCTCACCGACCCGACCGAGGCTTTGAAAACGTATATCGATATCGAGCCTGACCTTGTCCTCCTTGATCTAATGATGCCTGAGGTCGATGGGTTTCAACTGCTCGAAGCGTTCTCGCGCCACGATGCCGCGGATGAATTTCGCCCGGTTCTGGTGCTGACGGCGGACACCACAATCCAAGCGCGCCGCAAGGCCTTGGCACTGGGCGCAAAGGATTTCGTTTCCAAGCCGTTTGACGTCATTGAGGTGGGGTTGCGGATTTCCAATCTGCTTGAAACCCGGCTGTTGTATGAGCGGATTCGAGAGGGATAACGCCAAGACGTAACCTGACTAACTTGACACTTTTCCTATTCATTTTTTGCGTTTTCCAGTTTTCAAAGAACTGAAAGCAAAACTGGTACCTACCCGCGGCATAGGAAAGCGACGTGCGCAGCAAACAGGGCTTGGAGGACCCTAACTCTTTCCAAAAGTGGCGGTGTCCAAAACGAATCTCGGTCAACGCTTGGTCGGTAATCTGAACGAGCACGTGGCTACAAATGGCTGCGATACAGACAGAACCGATCATTCCGGTTCGCTTATCTAATGCGGAGTGTGCGGTGCATTCTCCGGTAGACAGCAGGGTCGCATCACTGCCTACCGAAGTTTGCGTAGCGGCGCGTTTGTCGCGCGTTCGCTGAGGCCGATAGGCCTAGTCGTCGAGCAGGATTACTTCGCGCATTACCGTTACGCTTTGGATCTTGCGAATCTTGTTATAAAGATTGAGCACGGTTTCATTGCCTTGATCGATATTGGCTTTGCCAAAGGCTTCGAGGAACTTCATGTAGCGTTCCTTGTTAGGCATCAACATTTCGCCACTCGGGAAAGTGACGCGCAGGATCATGTTGTATTCTTCCTTGTACGGGACAGTGTAGATCGCAAAGCTGCTGATGACGCCTTGTTCTTGCTGAATCTTATTGGCGGCAACCCAGGTGCTTTTCAGACCTTCAACATAGGTTTCTTCCTGACCATCATCGACCTTTAAGAAAGTCAATTCGGTCACCGATTCAGCCGGCTCCCAATTCTCATAAATCTCCATTTGTGCTGCGGCGGGAGCCGCCATCGAAACGGTGATCGCCATTGTGGCGGCGGCGAGCATTGTCTTCATTTTAGTCATGATGTTTCCCCCTGTGGTTTCATCGAAGATGGTCCTGCCATTGAAACCCAGACCGCGTCCTGTGGGAAAGGTGAGGGAATTGTGAGGGGATTGAAGAAACGAGGAAAATCGATATCATCAACGCCACTTTGGAGCATAAGTCAGTCTCGCGAAGGGGGCGCGACTTTGGACGAATTTCAAATAGGACGGTGCTATGTGGCACCTTCGCGCAACCAGATTGGCTACGGCGAAGAGCACATCGCTGTCGAGCCCAAAGTGATGGCAGTGTTGCTTGGTCTTGCTGGACGTCCGGGTGAAGTGATCGAACGCATCACTTTGCTGGATGAGATTTGGAACGATGACGAGGCAGCGGATGACAGCCTGACCCGCGCAGTCTCCTTGTTGCGCAAGGCCTTCGCCCGTTTTGATGACGCGCCCTATATCGAAACGATCCCCAAAAGCGGTTATCGACTGATACCGGCTTGCACGGAAATGCATCGCGCTGCCGCTTATGGATTGCCGCAGCGATCGATTGCGGTGCTGCCCTTTGCCGATCTTAGTCCTGAAAACAATCAAGGCTATTTCGCAGATGGCATGGCAGAAGAGATCATCAACGCGCTCATTCACATGCCCGATGTTTCCGTTGTGGGCCGCACGTCCTCCTTTGCGGTAGAAACAGCCGACAAAACGGCTCAGCAAATCGGGTCGGCTCTTAATGTTGAGTATTTGCTGGAAGGGTCGCTGCGCAAGGCCGACAACCAGGTTCGTGTGACTGCAAGGCTGGTGCAATCAAGCGACAGCCAACCGCTATGGACGGAATCCTATGATGGTGACATCGGTGAAATCTTCGACTTTCAAGATCGCATCGCGCGTTCGATTGCTTCGCAATTTGCTCGTATTCTCGGTGTGGCATCGGTTGCTCTTCCGCCGCCGAAAATCACCCGCAATCCCGAGGCCTATGCCTTCTTTCTCCAAGGGCGCGAGCTCGTTCACAAATTGAATGGGCAAACCACCATTCCAAGCGGAATAGGCCTGCTTGAAAAGGCTATTTCGGTCGATCCAAGCTTTACAGATGCATACGCATGGAAAGCGCTCGCTCATTTCATTCTGCCCGAATTTTCGCGTACGCCCGGTTGGCAAAAACACTTTGATCTAAGCGGAGAGGCGCTTGAAATAGCGCTCAGGCTTGATCCCAAATGCAGCATAGCGCTTTTGGTCAAGGCTCTTCGCGCGGCCTATTGTGGGCGCTTCGATGAGGCGCTCGAAGTGTACGAGCTTGGCGTCACGCTTGACCCTAACAACGTTGAGACAATGGCGGGCATGGGCTTGGGATTGATGTCTATTGGTCTGCACGAGCAGGCGCGCCCCTATTGGGAACGCATTCTTCAAAAGGATCCCCTGTGCGGTATCTGGCACACAACCTATGGCGGACTGCTTTTGACTGCTGGCGAGTTCGAGGCCGCCGAGGCGGCATTTCGGCGATCATTTGAGCTCGGTTTTGGTGCCGCTGCCTTTGGCGTTTCCCATCGTATGGCAGAGCGCGGCGAAGCAGACGCTGCCATTGATTTTATGGAGGCCAATTTTGATGGCCTTGCCCCCATTGAACAAGCCGAACTGCGCCAACCGATGCTACGCCGTTTGATCTATCAGGCGTATTTAAAGAAAGCGCCGTGGGCGAAAAGGATTGTTCGAACGGTTTTGAAATACCGGCAAAGCCATTCAAGCGCTCAACCGACTGCCGCATCCATTATCGGCTTCCTCTTTCTGGGAGAGGCAGATTTGTTCATGGGCAACATCTTAGGCAAACCCAATCCTTACATCGGGTACACCGTAGCGCGGATATGGGAGCCGACTGCGGAATCGGAGAGTGTCCGAAACCATCCTGATTTCAGGGCCTTCGTCGAACGGTTGGGTTTGCCCAATGCATGGCAACGACTTGGCTGGCCTGAACAAATCTCTAATTGGGATGTGCAAGACAGGCTGGGTTTGGCAGGTGTTCCAAAAGTGGAGCCTCTTATTCAAGCCTGATGTTCGGCGCATCAGCAGACAAACGCCTACTTCGCAAACAGCGCCCCTGCATCAGCGAACGCTTTGAACTCCAGCGCATTGCCTGCCGGATCGCGCAGGAACATCGTTGCTTGCTCGCCTGGCTCTCCTTTGAAGCGGATTGTGGGTTCGATCACGAAATCAGCGCCTGCCGCCTCCAGCTTATCGGCCAATTCTCGCCAGTCCTGAAGGCTCAGCACCAAACCGAAATGTGGCACGGGGACGTGTTCGCCATCAACCTTGTTGTGGGTCCGCTCGCCAGCCTCCTCGCTCAAATGCGCGACGATTTGGTGGCCGTAAAAATTGAAATCAATCCAATCCTCGCATGATCGCCCTTCAGAACATCCCAGCACATCACCATAAAAGCGGCGCGCGGCAGCAAGGTCATCAACAGGAAAGGCAAGATGGAAGGGGGGCAGGCTCATATGCGCGGTCGCTCCGGTACTCTTTGATACACATCCGTAACCTGTTCAGCCTCGACAGCGAAACACTGAATATCTAGAGCATTATGGGAATGGCCGCCAAAGGTGGGAAAAAGCGCGCGTGAAACTGATCATTGGAAACAAGAATTACTCAAGCTGGTCCCTTCGCGGGTGGCTTGCTGCGAAACAATCTGGCCTCTCATTTGAAGAAATCACGGTCCCTTTGCTGGGAGAGCAATGGGAGAACCGCAAAGCGGATGAGGAGTTTCAGCCATCCTCTGGTAAAGTGCCGATCCTGTGGGATGGCGACAATGTGATTTGGGATAGCCTCGCCATCCTGGAATATCTGGGCGACAAGGTTGGCCGCGACCGCTTTTGGCCAAAGGATGATGCACCGCGCGGAATGGCACGGTCGCTAGTGGCTGAAATGCACTCTTCCTATGCCGCTTTGCGCAGCGAAATGCCGATGAATGTGCGGCGGCGCATTCAGCTTGAAAACCTGTCAGAGCAGGCCAAGGCTGATATTGTGCGCATTCTTGGCCTATGGGCAGAGGCACGCGCGCGCCACGGCAGCAGCGGGCCGTTCCTGTTCGGAACTTTTGGTGCAGCTGATATCTTCTACGCCCCCATCGTCTCTCGCTTCATCACTTACGCAATTGGCGTCCCCGGTTTTGCGCAAAGCTATATGCAGGCGGTGTGGGAGCATGCATGGATGCAGGAATGGATCGCGGCTTCTGAGGACGAACAATGGGTGATCGAGCAATACGACACAGTGACCTAAGGGCCGCGTATTAGGGTATCCGTTCGGTTGGATAGCGCGTTCCGTCCTTGCGGAAATAGCCATCGGCGCGGAACACCATATCGATATCCGGGTATTCGCCGCCATCCTTGTCTCTATCGCCTGCGCTGATTGCGACGAAAACGCACGGGGCATCGCTGCGATTGTGAAGACGATGGCCGTTTTGGACACCTGATGGCCATGCAAGAACATCGCCTGCCCGCACGACGGTCTCACCATCATCCTCGATCAAGATAGCTTCACCCGATAGCATCACCACCAATTCATCCTGAACGGTGTGCCAATGGCGCTGTGAAGAGAACGCGCCCGGTTCTAATGTCACATGACTTGCGCCCATTTTCGTGAGGCCAGAAGGTGGGGCAAGCCGCCTATACCAGCGTCCTTTTACATCCTCATCAAACGGTGGCGGGTATCCTGTCGCATTGGTTTGTGGGATCGCATCAAGATCAAGCTTGGGCATTGGTGGAAACTCCTGCTAGCAGGCTCAGTATGAGTGATGCTCTTGATTATGCCAAGAAACTGATGGCCGCGCCCAGTGTGACGCCAGCCACAGGCGAAGTGTTCGATGTAATGGAAGCTTTGCTTAGCCCCATGGGCTTTGATGTGCATCGTTTCCAGCGTGGTGACGGGGCTGAAGGATCGGATGAGGCGCCGGTCGAGAACCTCTTTGCCATCCGCAAGGGGCCGGAAGGCTCAAAGCATTTTGCGTTTGCGGGCCATCTGGACGTTGTGCCTCCGGGGGAAGGGTGGACAAGCGCGCCGTTTGAACCCGAAGAGCGCGGTGAACTCCTCTATGGCCGCGGCGCGGTCGATATGAAGGGTTCTATCGCTTGTATGATTGCGGCGGTTGCGGACGTGCCGAAAGACGCAGGAACAATCAGCTTCATAATCACGGGTGATGAAGAGGGGCCTGCGCTTCACGGAACGCGGGCTTTAATTGATTACATGCATGCACAGGGCACTCAACCAGATTTGTGCCTTGTAGGAGAACCCACCAGCGTTAACCTATTGGGCGATATGATGAAAATCGGTCGGCGTGGGTCTGTAAACATCTGGATCACGGTCGAGGGCACGCAAGGCCATGTCGCCTATCCCCACTTGGCTGATAATCCGCTGCCTAAAATGGTTGCCATCCTGTCAGAGCTTGATGCGTTGATGTTGGATACCGGCACGGACTGGTTCCAGCCTTCCAATCTTGAGATCACCGATATGGAAGTGGGCAATAAAGCGCACAACGTTATCCCGGCTGAGGCGAAGGCGCGCATTTCCATCCGCTTTAATGACCTTCACACAGGCAAGAGCCTGTCGGAACGCGTCGCAGCTATTGCGGAAAAACATGGCGGGCGCGCTTTGCCGATTATCTCTGGCGAGCCTTTCCTGACAGAACCGGGCGATTTTTCCGCGATGCTCGCAGACGCGATTGAAGCAGAGACAGGCATCAAGCCAGAGCAATCCACTACTGGCGGCACATCTGATGCGCGCTTCCTTCGCAGCGTCTGCCCCGTGATCGAGTTTGGCCTTTGCAACGCGACCATGCACAAGCGTGATGAGGCTGTCGCAATTGCCGATCTTGATGTGCTAGCCCGTGTCTACACCCGCGCGGCGCTTGGCGCGCTGTCGCTCAAAGATACCAAAGAAGAGGCGTAACGCTCACATGAAAACATGGTTCGCAATTCCGCTGTGGCAGCGCGTGATCGGCGCGCTGATTTTGGGTATTATCGTTGGGTATGCCTGGGGTCCGGATGCGGCCAGTATCAAGATTATCGGCGATATCTTTATTGCCTTTATCAAGATGTTGGTGGTGCCGCTCATCTTCTTCAGCCTGGTCGCAGGGGTCGCGAGTATCGGTGATCTCTCCAAGCTCGGCAGTGTCGGTTGGCGAGCGCTTCTGATCTTTATTGTGACGGGTCAAATGGCGGTCTGGCTGGGCCTTGCTATCGGCACGATTGCGCAGCCGGGTGCGGGGCTTGATCCCTCCACCATGGAGCTAAGCCAGGAAGCGCTCGAACGCGCGCAAAGCCGATCTGAAGATGGCGTCACGATCCAGCAGATGGTGCTTGAAATGGTGCCCTCCAGCCCGGTTCAGGTGATGGCGGACGTTAACGTCTTGCCACTTATCATCTTCTCTCTCCTGATCGGTGTCGGCATTTTGATGGCTAAGGAAGAGGGCGAGCCTGTCCTCAAAATCTTCGAATCCGGCTCGGTCGTGATGCAGAAAGTCACCATGGTTGTGATGGAACTCACTCCATTCGGCGTTTTTGCGCTGATGGCATGGGTTGCTGGTACGCTAGGCCTCGATGCTTTGAAGGCGCTGGGCCAAGTTGTGTTCCTCAACTATCTCGGCTGCTTCCTCATTATTGGTCTTATCTATGGAGGGATGATCAAGTTTATCGCAAAGCTACCGGTCATCGATTTCTTCCGCGGCATCATTGATGCGATTGCAGTGAGCTATTCGACGGCAAGTTCGAATGCGACTTTGCCAGTGACCTTGCGCTGCGCACGGCGCAACCTTGGCGTGTCAAACTCGGTCGCGAGCTTTGTTATTAGCCTTGGTGCTACAATCAATATGAACGGCACTGCGATGTATCTCGGGCTGGCAACTTTGTTCGGCGCACAGGTGTTTGGCGTGGAGCTGACGACGGCCGATTATGTCACGATCTCAATCCTTGGCACGTTGGGCGCAATCGGCGCTGCGGGCATTCCGGGCGCGGGCCTTATCATGATGGTGCTGGTGTTCGGCGCTGTGGGAGTGCCTTTGGAGACCATCGCCTTGGTCGCTGGGATCGACCGGATCATGGACATGATGCGGACTACCACCAATGTCTCAGGCGATGCGGCAGTGGCGACGACGGTGGCAAGCCTGACAGGCGAACTAGACCGCGAGGAAATGATCTCAGCGGATGATGTTTAGCGGCTGGCCTTGCGCCAAGCGTTAATGTCTCCAGCAAAGCCAACAAGAGCAGCCATGGCTTCTTCGACGCGCTTTTGCCGGGTGTCATCTGTTTTGGCCGATCGCACGTGTTGGGCAAGCATACGCTTTTTTCCCGGTGTGAGATTTTCCCAGTGCAGTTCTCGGTCTTTATCAAGGCCGATCGCAAATTCCAGCGCCTCAGGCACATCGACGAAATCCTGGTCGGCGATAACGAAGCGCATTGCCACCACATCGCCCAAGCCAAGGTCGGCTGCCTTCATTACCCCGGGCGAGACGATCACATAGTTGCGGCCGTTTCCAGCGGGAATAAAGGCGTTCTGAATAGGAAATTCAGCAATCTCCCCTTCGACACGCAGCCTGGGGTACTTTCCAAACGGCAGCTCGTCCCGCAGTTCTTGGGGCAAGAACAACACGTTGTACCAGACCTTCCGAGTCTTCCCGACACCGAACTTCTCAATAGGGGCGGTGAAAGTGTACGGGTAAATCTCGTCGCTCACGCTCGACCCCTCCGCTTCTCCGTCACCTTCTTGCGAAAACTGCACAAATCCACCAACTCACACCGCCAGCATTCTGGCGTCCGGGCCTTGCACGTATACCGCCCGTGCAGGATCAGCCAGTGATGCGCGTGCAGGCGAAACGGTTGCGGGACCCGTTTTTCCAGCTTTGCCTCGACATGATCGGGCGTCTTGCCTTTGGCCAGCCCGGTGCGATTGCCGACCCGCAGGATATGGGTGTCGACCGCAAAGGTCTCTTGTTTGAACCAGCAATTGAGCACCACATTCGCCGTTTTGCGCCCCACGCCGGGCAGACGCACCAGATCCTCGCGTGTGTCCGGTACCTCGCCGCCATATTCATCGACGAGCAGCTGTGAGAGCGCGATCACGTTCTTCGCTTTGGAATTGAACAGACCGATCGTCTTGATGTGGCTCACCAACCCCTCAAGCCCCAGATCGAGCATTTGCTGCGGCGTCTCGACCTTCGCAAACAGAGCCCGCGTCGCCTTATTCACCCCCACATCGGTCGCCTGAGCAGACAAAGCGACTGCGACAACAAGCTGATAGGCATTGCCGTATTCCAGCTCGGTTTCAGGCTCAGGATTGCCCTCTGCCAGCCGGCGGAAGAATTCGAAGATCTGGTCTTTGGTCATGTGAGCCCGAGCACATCTTCCATCCGGTAACGCCCCGGCTCTTGCCCGATCAGCCATGCGCCTCCGCGCACGGCGCCGCGGGCAAAGATGCGGCGGTTTTCTGCTGAGTGTGACAGGGTGATGCGTTCTTCTTCGCCTGCGAAGATAACGCTGTGCTCTCCCACCACGCTCCCGCCGCGCAAAGTCGCAAAGCCTATCGCGCCTTTGCTGCGTTTGCCGGTATAGCCATCGCGCACCGCCTCGCGGTTGGTTTCCAAATCTATCCCGCGCCCTTTCGCCGCCGCTTTGCCGAGCAGTTTGGCTGTGCCCGATGGCGCATCGACTTTGTGCCGGTGGTGCATTTCCAGCACCTCAATATCCCAATCCGGGCCAAGCCGTGCGGCGGCCTCTTGCACCAAAGCGCTGACTAAGGTCACGCCCAAAGATGTGTTGCCGGTTTGGATCAAAGGAATGGTCTTGGCTGCATAGTCTACAAACGCAAAATGCGGTTCTTCCAGCCCGGTGGTGCCGATAAGGATGGGAGTGCCCGCTTCGCTTGCCGCTTTCAGGTTCGCTTCCAAAGCAGCAGGCGCGCTGAAATCCACCAGCACATCGCATTGATCGGCGATAACCGAGACATCATCGCCCGCATCCACGCCCACCGCGCATTTGTGCCCGGCCTCTTCGATTGCCATAGCCAAAGCGCGGCCCATACGTCCGGCGCTGCCGATTATACCAAAATCTGCCATTGCGTCTCCGAAGCTGCGCGTGTTTGAGTGTGTCCATGGCAGGAATTGAACGCATCGTCATCCTCACAGGGGCAGGTATATCCGCAGAAAGCGGGATTGATACCTTCCGCAGTGCTGGCGGGCTGTGGGAACAGCATCGGGTCGAAGACGTCGCAACACCCGAGGGGTTCGCGCGCGATCCTGATCTGGTGCTGGGGTTTTACGATTTGCGGCGTGAGGCTTTGGCCAAGGTCGAGCCCAATCCAGCGCATCACGCTTTAGCGCGTCTGGAGCGGGATTTCGCTGGCGAGTTGCTTTTGGTCACACAAAAATGTCGATGACCTGCACGAACGCGGCGGATCGCGCCAGGTCCTGCATATGCACGGCGAATTGAAAAGCGCTTTATGCGCCTCTTGCGGGTCTCGCACCCCATGGAATGCACCCATGATCGACCGCCCCAAGTGCGCCGCCTGCGGGATGCCAAGCCTTCGCCCCGATGTCGTGTGGTTCGGCGAAATGCCCTATCAAATGGAGCGCATTTACGAAGCGCTTTCGCGGTGCGATCTGTTCGTCAGCATCGGCACATCAGGCGCGGTCTATCCTGCCGCTGGCTTTGTGCAGGAGGCGGCAGCAGCTGGCGCTGCAACGCTGGAGCTGAATTTGGAGCCAAGTGAGGGCGGCCACTTTTTCGAAGAGTCGCGGCACGGCCCTGCGGGGGAATTGGTGCCAGCGTGGGTGGATGAGGTTTTGGAAATCTGATCCAATCGCGGCGTGGGTAGATCGCCGTTTGGCGCAGAATAGCTGACATGGACCTTGGGAGAGACCATAGCACTGTGCCAAGAGACAACTAAGGTTGGATGGGGCTCGGAGTTATCTGTGCGGGTCTGCAAGCTAAGTTCATTTCTTACACATTCTACAAATGCGCGTTTTCGCTGATTGTCCCCAATGACCGACCATCCACCTGCATCGAACCCAAAATTCGCGATCTTGTCACTTGGAAGTAGGCCTTCTGCGGCCTCGCAGCTTTCGATGTAGTACCATAGATAAGCATTGTGGAGGCGTGGTCGCCACGCAGTTGCTAAAGCGAGAGCAAACAATCCAAGCAGCACACCCGCGATGACCCCCAAAAACAGTCTAGGAGCTGTTGCGCGGCGATAGATCATTCAGCGATTGATACGCTGCAGTAAAGCTTCAGAAAAGAGATTACCTCTTCTTCACCGGCGGCTGTTTGCGCGTGAACACTAGTTCCGTTTCGCTCGAAGCATTAGCATCCAAGCGATACCCTTCCGCATCAAAGCCGCGCAGATCATCGGCTTTCTCGATCCGGTTCTCCATGATCCAGCGCGCCATCAATCCGCGCGCGAATTTCACGTGATACATCAGCCGCCGCGCCTCGCCGTCTTTGACGTTGAGGAAGCTTGCCTCGATCACTTTGCCGGGCAGGGCCGATGTATCGACCGCTTTGAAATATTCGTTGGAGGCCAAATTCACGATGGTTTGATCGCTGTGACCGGACAGATCGTCATTAAGCTGCTCTCCGATCCGGCTACCCCAAAAATCATAGAGCGATTTGCCGCGGGGGTTTTTCATCTTGGTGCCCATTTCGAGGCGATATGGCTGGATCGCATCCATTGGCCGCAACACACCATACAGGCCGGATAGAATACGCAAATGATCCTGCGCATAGGCGAGTGCGTCCTCGCTCAAAGACTTGGCCTCAAGCCCCCAATAGACATCGCCATCAAAGGTCAGACCAGCAGGCGTTGCCGAATTGCTGCGCCCATCGAGATCAAATGCCTTGAAGCGTTCGGCATTAAGCTCGGCCAGATTCTCCGAGATATGCATCAGCTTTGCCAGATCCCTGGCCGATTGCTTTTTGGCGACAGTGGCGATCGCGCGTGTGTCATCTTCAAGCCGAGGGCGGGTGACTTCAAGCGCAGGGCCGGGCGCATCCAGATTGAGCTTTTTGGCAGGGGACAGAAGAGTAATCATGAAAACGATATGGTTGCAGGCAAACTGTCAGGCAAGCGTCAGGCGGCGAAATCTGTGCTTTTATATCGATCTGTGTGATAGAGTTTTCAGCATCAAGCAGATGCTGGGCCGAATTTTAAGAATTTCAGCCTATCCTTCCGGAATGTCAAACCGTGCCTTCTTCGTCATTTTAGGCTTCGCTCTGCCGCTGCTTTATTTGGCCTTTTCCTGGACCTCGTGCCTTGATGGGTCGTGCGCGGACAGCGCAGGCGCAGGAGACACTTCGACTTAAATGCTGGTTGCCATGGTCACCTTTCCAGCAATTCTGCTGTTTATGGGGATCAGCATGGCTTGGTCTGGGAAGGGATCAATTCGCAATGCATTGCAATCAAAGAATCCTGCAGAGGCAGTAAGCGGCGGAGCGAGCGCATCGCTTGGATTTAAGTTGATGATTGTCGCCATTGCCGTTTTTGGCGGATACTTTTTTATGAGTTAGCGGCTGCGCGCCAAGTTTGTTTTGCACCTTTTGCTAAACCAAACAGCAAAGAGACTGACCGCAATGAATGCGATTTCCACGAAGATCTGAGATGGCCGGATAACATCGGCCACGCCTGCGATTACAAACCCTCTGAACATAATCACCATGGTGATGACAAACGCCAGAGAGAACGCTTCAAATGCCCATGCCTTGCGAAGCAACAACCCGATTGAACCCAAAACCCGGAGCACTGCCAAACCAACGCTCAGCGCTCTTACCCAGTCAGGTATGGCGCGAATATATTGGGCGTATTCGGGTTTGATGGTTCCGGCTTTGACCAAATCATCGATGGCTTCGGGTGATGAGGTTATGAACGAAAAATAGACAAGGCCACAATACGCAAGCGACCAGACCAGAAGGAACCCTGCAATCACATTGGTTTTTGCACTCGTCATGTTTCACGTTTAGCGATTCAGCGGTATTAAACCCAAGTTGTTCGTCGATTTCGAGTGGTTCGCACTTCTAGCCGCAGCCTTTACATGCGGGGTCTTTGGAAATCGCAATGGTGCGCATGCCGGGCTGCATTCCGTCAAGCAAATGGAGTTTGCCAAATTGCGGATCGCCAAACGCGCTGACCCCTTGCAGCAAAATCCGCACGGCCTGCATGGCGGCAAAACTGCCGGTCCAGCCAGCCATTGCGCCCAGCATTCCATCTTCGGCGCAGGTGTCGCAATCTTCTGCATCAAACGCATCGCCTACAAAGCAGCGATAGCATGGCTGATCAGGCAAGTGCCCTGCAAAGGCGCCCACTTGGCCTTGGAATCGGCCCACAGCGGCGGATAGGAGCGGTGCGCGTTCAGCGACGCATGCATCGGATACGGCAAGGCGCGTGGCGAAATTGTCCGTCCCGTCAATCACCAGATCAGTTCCCGCGATCAGATCGTGGACATTGCCTGCGTTGATCCGGCTGTCTGAAATCGATACATCCAGCGCATCATCAAAATTTGCAAGCCACCGCCGCGCGCTGGTCGCTTTGCCATGGCCGATATCGCGTGTGGTGAATATGGTTTGGCGTTGGAGATTGGAAAGGTCGACTGTGTCATCATCAACCAAAGTGAAGCGCCCGATCCCGGCACCTGCCAGATATTGCAAGGCCGGCGATCCAATCCCGCCAAGCCCGATCAGTGTCACATGCTTTGAGGCAAGTGCCATTTGTCCCGCGCCGCCAATTTCCGGGATAACGATATGCCGGGCAAAGCGATCAAGCCGTGCTGGCGAAAGCGGCGAGGGCGCACGCGCGGGTGGCGAGTGTTCGCCCTTGATTGGTTCGCTTGTGGACCCGTTTGTGGGTGTATCTGTGAACAACCTGTCGACCATGACAGCCTTGTTGGCAGGCTGTGGGCTGCTTGTGAATAGGGTGTTAGTATATCTGTGGGTTCCCGCGAAAAGCAGAGCCTGACCGTGCTCGCGAACGGCATTGTTGGCGCCGCTCCATTGCGCGGCGCCCGGTCAAATCCCACCCCGCTGCGACTAATGAGCAAGCTCATAAGTCTCGCTCCCCTCCCGCGAGCGGGAGGGGTTGGAGGTGGGCCCTGATTTTAGCTCTCCAATTGCCGCAGCAAGCTGCGAACATCACCATCCATATCGGCATCGCGCTGGCGCAGATCTTCGATCAGGCGCACGGCATGGATCACGGTAGAATGGTCGCGTCCGCCAAATTTGCGCCCGATTTCCGGATAGCTGCGCGGGGTCAGCACTTTCGACAAATACATCGCAACCTGACGCGGGCGCACAACGGCACGCGCACGGCGCTTGGATGACATTTCGCTGCGGTCAATCCGGTAGAACTGGCAGACCGTGCGCTGAATCTCATCAATCGTGATCCGGCGACGATTGGCCGACAGGATATCGGTGAGTTGTTCTTCAGCGAGTTGCAGCGACACTTCTTGGCCTGTCAACTGAGCGTAAGCGATCAGCTTGTTAAGGCCGCCGACCAGTTCACGCACGTTGCGGGTGATGGTTCGGGCAAGGAAATCGACCACATCTTCTGGAACACTCAAAGGCGCAAACCGGGTGAGCTTGGATTCCAAAATCTTCTTACGCAGTTCAATGTCAGCCGCCGCAATATCGGCGACCAGACCCATTGAAAGGCGTGACAACAACCGTGGTTCAACACCATCCAAAGCTTGCGGTGCGCGGTCAGCGGCAAACACCAGACGTTTGCCTTCAGCCAGCAGCGCATCGATTGTGTAAAGAAGCTCTTCTTGAGCAGACGCTTTGCCGATGATGAATTGAATATCGTCAACAAGCAGGAGATCGAAACTGCGCAGGCGGGCTTTAAACTCAATCATCTGATTGGCTTTTAGAGCCTGTACAAATTCCACCATAAAGCGCTCAGCCGAACAGTAGAAAATGCGCGCACGCGGGTGCGCTTGCAGGAAGCCATGTCCGATCGCGTGGAGAAGGTGGGTTTTGCCCTGTCCCGTCGCACCTTTAAGGTAGAGCGGCGAGAATTGCGGTTGCTCTGTTGCAGACATGCGTTCTGCTGCGTTCTTGGCAAGCACATTAGCTTCGCCTGTTACAAACGCTGCAAAAGTCAGCGATGGGTCAAGGCCGACGCTGGATGTAAAACCAGCATCGCCAATCGTACCAGCTGCCACCGCAATTGCGCTGGCGCCATCATTGGCAGGGCGGCGTCCATTATCCAGACGCAGCTCAGGCAATTGGCGGCGACCAGGATGGACTTGGATGTTCACGCTGCGCACTTCGCTGCGCGCGATCTTCCAAGCAAGTTGTAAGCGATCATGAAAACGATCTTTGACCCAATTGGCCGAAAACTCAGTCGGCAAGAAAAGATCAAGCGTCCCGTTCTCTTTGTTGATGCCGCCGACCTGAATCGGTTTGATCCATTGGCTGTGCAATTGGTGGCCAAGATCTTTTCTCAGGCCCTGGCTAATATCTGACCAGTCTGCAGCCAGATTTACCGCTTCGGCATCTTCCATCAAATCATCATCCGAGTGACGGCGCGTGGACCGCGCCTTATCTATTCTGTGCACCATGTGGTCCGTGTTCCCCAATATTCTCTCATCCCCGGAGCCGCGTTCCAGGGCACATTTCACCACGACGACAGGCAAAGCTCCCCTAATCCCGCAAAAGCACTTTTTGCGAGCGACCCCCTATCGGCTAGACTGTAAAGACCCGGACTGTCCCGCTCCGGATAGATACTGAATTAAGGGCGGATTGGGCTGAGACGCAAGGATCAAATTTTAATATTTTTGCAATAAATCGGTTGACTCGACGCAACCCCGCAGGCGTCCGTTCAACCACCTGAATTGGCACGAAAATCAGTTTTGATAGTCTGCGAATCGGCGGAAAAGCTGACACTGCTAACATCGCCGTCTGTCACATTAGCTTCATAGAAAAAGGGCCCCGCCAATTCGGCGAAGCCCTTAGAAATTCCACGGAAACTAACGGCGTAGTTTCCCTAAAATGGAAGTGCGAATCAGAGGCTCGCAACTCGCTTTGTAAGTCGCGACATTTTACGCGCGACAGTGTTCTTGTGCAGCACGCCACGTGCAACACCACGGGCCATTTCGGGTTGAGCAGCTTTAAGAGCGGCTGCTGCGGCGTCTTTGTCGCCAGTTTCGCAAGCCGATTCGACTCGCTTGATGAAGCTACGGATGCGGCTCATACGGGCGGTGTTCACTTCCGCGCGGGCATTGTTGCGGCGGATCCGTTTGCGTGCTTGTGGCGTGTTGGCCATAGGTCTGTCTGTCTCGCGTTATGTAGTGGCCGCATGAGGCGACCGGAAATCGGTTGGCTTTTCGAAGTTCGATGCGGCGGCTCAGACAGAATCCGGGCGCCGGAAAGCGCGGCACATATGCGCAAGGCCCGCCAAGGTCAAGGATTCGCTCACTTCTGGCATGTCGCGCAATACCAAGTGCTGCGTCCCCCTTGCGCAATCCGGCGGATGTTCCCGCCATCCTCGCGCCTGCACGCCTCTCCGGTGCGGCCATAGACATCGAAGCGCGTGGCGAAATATCCTAGCTCCCCATCAGGTGCGGCATAATCACGCAGGGATGATCCGCCATCGCGAATCGATGCGGTCAGCACGTCCTTAATTGCCGGGACCAGCTGGGCTAGCTGAGGCTTGGTTACCTTGCCGCCTTTCTTGGTAGGGTGAATACCCGCCCGCCAAAGCGCTTCGCACACATAGATGTTGCCAAGCCCAGCCACCACGCGCTGATCGAGAAGGCACAGCTTGATCGATTGCGTCTTGCCTTTGAGCGCTGATTTTAGGTGTTCCGGTGTAAACGCATCGCCCAGTGGTTCTGGCCCAAGGCTCGCGAATTGGGGCCATAGGTCAAGGCTATCGGTCGCCATCATATCAACTGACCCGAATCGCCTGGGGTCACACAGCGCAAAAGAATGCTCAGCGGTTTCGATCACCATATGATCGTGTTTGTCAGGCTTCTCTGGGTCGATCCTGAAACGCCCGCTCATGCCCAGATGGAAGACGACGGTTTGGTCCCGGTCGAGATGGATCAACCCATATTTCGCGCGCCGCGAAAGATGCGTCACTTTGGCGCCTGTCATCACCTGCACCAGATCATCAGGGAAAGGACGGCGCAGGTTTGGACGATTCAATACGACGCGTTCCACCCGCTCGCCTTCAAGAAAACGGGCCAGCCCGCGCACGGTGGTTTCGACTTCTGGCAATTCAGGCATTATTGTTTGGACTCGTTGTTTTTAGGGCGCCGTAGCCACCCGCTCCCTCCACCCTTCCACCCGGATCGTAACCCGGTGTGATAATCCGGGTGGAAGGCCTTCCGGGGGAAGCAATCCCCCGGATTACTTCCTGATCCCAAAAGCAGGGAGCGGGTGGCTACGGCACAAGCACAGGCAAGGGCCTGTCGCACATCATAAACTATCCTCTAACACTCTAGGCGCGCGCGACAATTCCCTCTAGGGCACATCGCATGAGCAACAGCACTGATGAAACCGTCTCTTTCGGTTACGAAAACGTCTCTCCGCAAGAGAAAACCCGGCGCGTGGGTGAAGTCTTCTCCAGCGTTGCGTCCAAATACGACATTATGAATGATGCGATGTCGTTCGGGATGCATCGCGGATGGAAGGATCGTTTCGTCAAACGGGTAAAGCCACAGGCCGGAGAGCAAATCCTCGATATGGCAGGCGGCACTGGCGATATCGCGTTTCGCATGGCGGATCGCGGCGCTGATATCACTGTCGCTGATATCAATCAGGAAATGCTTGATGTTGGCGCAGAACGCGCAATGGAGCGCAGCGAAAGCGAAGAGACAGGCAGTCTCGTATTCTCTCGGCAAAATGCTGAAGAGGTGACTTTCGCATCTAACACTTTTGATGCCTACACGATCGTATTCGGCATCAGGAATGTGACATACAAAGAAAAGGCCTTAGCCGAAGCGCACCGTGTGCTGCGCCCCGGTGGGCGGTTTTACTGCATGGAGTTTTCGGTCACCGATTGGTCAGGCTTTCGCGAAATTTATGACCTTTATTCCATGCACGTCATGCCGCGCATGGGCCAAGTGATTGCAGGCGATCCTGAAAGCTATCGGTACTTGGCCGAATCAATCCGCAAATTCCCGCGTGCGCCTGAGTTTGAAGCGATGATTAAACAAGCTGGTTTTGTGAACACCAAGGCTGAGATCATTCTGGGCGGTGCGGTCGCGATCCATTCAGGATGGAAAGTCTGACCTGATGACTTCGCCCATCGTACACTTTTCCCGTCTTGCCAGATGGGGCGTGACGCTTGCCCGGCGGCGCGCGTTGGTGGGGATTGAGAATGATCCCAATGCTCCAACGCCTGTCAAAAGGCTGGCGAAAATGGCGCGCTGGGCGACATTCACCAGCAAGCGGGGAGAGCCCGATTATGCTGGCGCGTTCCGTGCGATTGGTCCGGCGGCGATTAAGCTTGGCCAATCCCTTGCCACGCGGCCCGATCTGGTTGGTGAGGATGCAGCCAACAATCTATTGAGCCTCCAAGACAGCCTTCCGCCTGTGCGCTTTGGCGATATCAAAGCTGCGATTGAGGCAAGCTTTGCGCAACCAATTGAGAACCTTTTTAGCGAGATTGACCCCAATCCGGTTGGCGCTGCCAGTATCGCGCAGGTTCACAAGGGCGTAACGACCGATGGCCGTCAGGTGGCTATCAAAGTCCTTCGCCCAGGCATTAAGGAAAAGTTTGAGCGCGACATACAGACTTACGAATGGGCTGCTGCCCATGTTGAGGCGATGGGCGGGGAGGCAACGCGCCTACGCCCGCGCCTGACAATTGCGAATTTTAAGCGCTGGACCAATTCAGAGCTTGATCTGCGGCGTGAAGCAGCATCGGCCAGCGAACTGGCAGAAGACATGGCTGGCGTTGGCGGATATCGTATTCCTGAGATCGACTGGGACCGGACCAATGGCCGGGTGATGACCATTGAATGGATTGACGGTGTCAAAATCTCCCGGCGAGACGACCTGATTGAGCGAGGGCATGACCTGCCCAGGCTTGCCGATAAACTCGTCATCAGTTTCTTAACTCAGGCGATCAGCGCCGGTTTCTTCCATGCCGATATGCACCAGGGCAATCTGTTCGTGGAAGATGATGGGACGATTGTTGCGATTGACTTTGGGATCATGGGCCGGATTGATCGGCGCGCGCGGCAATGGCTGGCGGAAATTCTTTATGGCCTGACGACAGGCAATTACCAACGCGTCGCCGAGATTCATTTTGAGGCGCAATATGTGCCCAGCTACCATTCGGTTGGCGAATTCGCGACTGCGCTGCGCGCTGTTGGTGAACCGATGCGGGGCAAACCTGTAAGCGAGCTTTCCGTGGGCCAAATGCTTGATGGTCTGTTCGCAATCACACGCGACTTCGACATGCAAACGCAGCCGCACTTGTTGCTGTTGCAAAAGACGATGGTGATGGTTGAAGGGATCGCGACCCAGCTTAATCCGCAGATCAATATGTGGGATACCGCTGCACCCTATGTTCGCAGCTGGATCCGTGATGAGCTCGGTCCGGAATCGGCACTGGCGGACCGGATTAAAGAAGACACCGACACGCTGCTGCGTCTTCCGGGCCTTGTTCGGCGGTTGGAAGAGAAATTCCCACCAAAAGGCGGTGCACCTGACACTCCGCCACTGCCAGACATACCGCTGCTTACCGATCGCAAGGAAAGCAAGGGGCCAGGTGTTCTAGGGTATTTTGTCGCAGGATTGGGCGGTGCAGGCGCAATGTGGGCCCTGATCGCGAACGGCCTTTTGGGGTAACGCGCCGTTGAGCTAGAGCGAGTTTTCGATTGAGTTTGTGCGCTTACTCGATGCGGGCAGAACAGCCGCACCGATCAGCGACAAAATGCCAAACACGCCTTCAAACACCATTGGCTGTATATACCCATCAAAGCTGCCATTGGTGAACAATGAGATGGCGCGCACTGCCAAGGGGATCAGCATCAAAGCGCCACCTGTTACCAACGCGGCGCGGTGCCGGGCCAAAGCTCCCCACACCAAGCTGGCACCTGCAACCATAAAAAATGCTGTAAAATCAGCGCGTACTGATGTGATGCCGTGCGCACTGGCAACGGTAATCCCGAAATCTGCACTGGACCCTACAGGATCGGTCAAAAATCCAATCCCTAGTGACAGCAGCACGCCGCCTCCCAAAACCAGCAATACACGCAGCGCAATAAGCATAATCCCCTCCGTTGCGTTTGTGCCGTTCTATGCTGCAAAGCCTTTCGCGGATAGCGAAAAATTTACCATTGTGTCGCAGGGAGTGCGCTTGGGCTTGGCCGAAGGGCGTGGGACGGCTAAGTGCGAGAGACAAGCTTGTTGAATTGGCGTAGCTGAGCGACCCTAGTGCTTGGCTGCGACACTGCGTTAAAGAGGTCAAGAGTGGCCGGAGACGGACCGAAAATCTTGCTAGTCGTGGGCGGCGGTATCGCGGCCTACAAATCGTGCGAGCTTGTCCGGCTTATGCGCAAGGGCGGGGCGGATGTTACCTGCGTTGTGACCAAAGGCGGGCAGCATTTCGTGACGCCTATGTCGCTGGCCGCGTTGAGCGAGAATCAGGTCTACACGACGCTTTGGGACCTCAAAAACGAAGCGGAGATGGGCCATATTCAGCTCAGCCGCGAAGCTGACTTGATTGTGGTGTGTCCGGCAACAGCAGATTTGCTGGCCAAAATGGCAAATGGCATTGCCGATGATCTTGCCACCACACTGATCCTTGCAACGGATAAGCCGGTGATGGCGGTGCCCGCCATGAATGTGCGCATGTGGGAGCATGCCTCAACGCAAAACAATATCGCAGCGCTTCGCGATGGCGGCACTCTTGTGCTTGATCCCGATGAAGGGCCCATGGCGTGCGGCGAGTTTGGTTATGGCCGCTTGCCGGAACCCGACGCAATTTGGCGCGCTGTCGCGCATCAGTTGGGCCTTGAAGTGCCCGAACCTTCTGCGCCTGCTGTTGCGGCAAATGATGCCGCTGATCTTGCTTCGGAGGCGCTGGAGCCAGAAGAGGAAGAAGAAAGCACAGGCGGCGGACTTGGCGGATTGCTCTCGCGTATTATCCCGCGCTCAACGCCCAAACGCACAGAGGAAGAGCTCGAAGCAGAATTTGCCGAGTTTGAGGCGCAAGAGATCGCCGATGAAGATCTGCCGCCTGTTGAAGAAGAAGAGATCGAGTTCAATCCCGATCTGGGCGGTCCGATCCTTGCTTCCAAAGGCAGTGCAGGCGCGGCCCCGCCAATTGATCCGGACGCGATCAATCATGAATTTAATGAGCGGCAATCCGCGCCTGAAGTGATCGAAGAAGAGGTTGCAGAGGAAACACCTGCGCCGAAAAAGGCCGCCGCCAAACAGGCTCAAGATGTCACCGCTGTTGAAGCTGCAACAGCCTCAGTCGGCGAATTTGCGAGCGATCCATCTTACCAGCCACTTGCAGGACGGCATATCCTGATCACCGCCGGTCCAACTTGGGAGGCGATTGATCCGGTCCGCTACATTGCCAACCGGTCAAGCGGGAAACAGGGTTTCGCCATTGCAGGCGCCGCAGCAGCGCTGGGCGCGAACGTCACTCTGGTCGCTGGCCCAGTCTGGCTCCAGACACCTGCTGGGGTCACCCGTGTGGATGTTGAAAGCGCAGCTGAAATGAGCGATGCTGTGAAAGCCGCTTTGCCGGCCGATGTCGCTGTGATGGTGGCGGCCGTCGCCGATTGGCGGCCCAAGGAATACAAAGACGAGAAGATCAAAAAGCGCGGCTCTGCCCCGCCAGCTTTGATGCTAACGGAAAACCCCGATATACTCACAAACGTTGCAGCAGGCAATAAGCGTCCAGAACTGGTGATCGGGTTTGCGGCGGAAACCGAAGACCTGATCAACAACGCGCAGAAAAAGCGCAAGCGCAAAGCGGCTGATTGGATCATTGCCAATGATGTATCCAGCGATGAGCATGGCGCAGGCGTGATGGGCGGCGAAAACAACCGGGTGCATATTATTTCTGGTGAAGGTGTCGAAAGCCTCGATGAAATGCCCAAACAAGAGGTAGCAATGGTTTTGGCAGAACGGATTGCGTCCGCGCTTCAGAAAGAGGCAGCTGAGTGAGCTTACCAGTTAAGGTAGAAGTCAAGCGGTTGGAGCATGGCGCAGACCTGCCCCTACCGGCTTATGCAACGGCAGGTGCTGCCGGAATGGATGTGGTCGCCGCTGAAACGGTCACGCTAAAGCCCGGCCAAAGGTATGCGGTTCCCACAGGGTTTGCGGTGGCGATCCCGTTTGGATACGAAATTCAAGTCCGCCCGCGTTCGGGTCTTGCTTTCAAACATGGGATTACCGTGCCCAACACGCCCGGCACTATCGACAGCGATTATCGCGGCGAATTGCGCGTCCTTTTGATCAATCACGGCCTGTCCGATTTCAAAGTCGAACGCGGGGACAGGATTGCGCAATTGGTGCTCGCGCCTGTGACCATTGCAGAATGGGACCAGGTTGATGAATTGGACGACACAGCGCGCGGAACCGGTGGTTTCGGCTCTACGGGTGGCCACGCAAAGCTCTAGGCGCAAACAGCAAAAAGGCGGCGCTGATCCCTTGCGCCGCCTTTCCGTCCCATCCAAGGTTGGTGGGTGAATGTCAGTTCAATCGATCAATCGATCGGCTTCACCTTTGTGCCATCGTTCTTGATTGTGATGCGAAGCGTCTCACCTGAATTCCCAGGGAAGTCGACGAATAATGCCTCGACCAGATTAGGCACCAGTTTGGGCAAGCGGTTGGAGCGTGAGAGCGCTTGTGCCTTGCCTTCGAACAGGCGTTCACCCGTTGCCGTGGAATCGATCTTCAGATCAATCTCGCTGGTGTAAACGGTGTAGCTGCGTACATCGGGACCTGCGAGGAATGGGTCGTAAAATCCAAACGCAAAATTGCGACGGAAACCAAACCCACGACGGTAGCCAAACCCTGGGCCAAAGAATGGGTCGCCCGCAAATCCAAAGCCGCCACCAACTGTACGGACACGTTCGCGGCCATTATCGACGTCATAGTCAAAGCGCACCAGCATCGAAGCGGTCGCGGCGTCTGATGCGCGAGTGTAGCCAAGCTGCGCCATTTGTGCGGCGACTTGATCGGCATACAGGGCAAATTCAAGCCCGCCATCCAGCTTGGGATCATCGGCGACAATTGCGAAGCTTTCGCCTTGCGGAGCTGGAAGTTGGCTTTGGAAGCGCTGAACGTCAGCTTTAAAAGCAGGAGCACAAGCGCCGAGGCCGGCAACAAGAGCCAGCGGCAATGCGATCCGAGCCATGCGGCCACGGGCGCTGCTGCGCGGTTTCGAGGTCATTTCATTTGTGTACATGGCACACCCTTTGTGTTTTCACCAGAGTCTAACGCCAGTGACACTTGCTGCGTTCCCCACGCATGACACCCGCTTTGACCTAATATGACGGCTTGTAGCCATCCGGAATGCAGGCGCCTGACCTCAACCAGTAATGTGTCACTGTCCGAAGGCAGTGTAGATGTAAGGTGTGAACGGGGTTTGAACGTGGCGCAGATGCGACAAGTTGCAATCACCCGCGAACCAATCCCAATGCCTCATATGCTTTTGCCAGTGTGCTCGTGCTGGCTTCACGAGCCTGCGCCGCGCCACGCGCAAGGATGGCATCCAATACCTCCCGGTCTTGCATCAAATCGCGGAAACGAGCGTTGATGGGGGCAAGTGTTTCAATCATCACTTCGCCAAGCGCCGGCTTGAACGCGCCAAACCCTTGCCCGCCATGATTGCTGAGAACCTCGGTAATGCTTTGCCCCGCAAGAGCGCCGTAAATGCTCACCAGATTGAGCGCTTCAGGACGGTCCTTCAGCCCCTCTTCCTCGCTGGGCAGGGGCTCTGGGTCGGTCTTGGCTTTCTTGACTTTCTTCATGATCGTATCGGCATCATCGATCAGATTGATGCGCGCCATATCCGATGGGTCCGATTTGCTCATTTTGGCAGAGCCATTGCGCAATGACATAATCCGCGCAGCTTCTGGCGGAATAATGGGATCGGGCAAAGTGAATACGGGTGCATCCTCGCTTCCAAAATCGGTGTTGAATTTCTGCGCGATGTCGCGGGCCAATTCCAAATGCTGTTTCTGGTCTTCGCCTACGGGCACATGGGTCGCCTGATAAAGCAGCACATCGGCGGCTTGCAGCACGGGATAGGTGAACAGAGCGATCGATTGCCCTTCGCGATTCTTGCCTGCTTTATCCTTCCACTGCGTCATCCGGTTGAGCCAGCCCATGCGAGCTGTGCCAGACAATAGCCATTGAAGCTCAGCGTGAGCTGGAACCTGTGCCTGATTGAACAATACAGTTTTCGCAGGATCCAATCCGCAGGCGACCAATGTCGCGACCATTTCGCGCGTCGTTGCGGAAAGCTCTTCGGGATTGTGAGGCATCGAAATTGCGTGCAGATCGGCCAGGAAGATAAAGCACTCCCCGCCCGCTCGATGCGCTTCATCCTGAAGTTTCACGTAATTGACGATCGCGCCGAGGTAATTACCAAGGTGCGGCTGGCCTGTGGGTTGAATGCCGGAGACGACTCTCATTTGAAGATACTCTTATTGGGAATGCAGATGGATTGGCCGAGCGCGGCCAAATATGGGCTCAATTCAAGAGCTCGCGCGCCATCTCCAGGCCGCCCGCCCATAAATCCCGAAATGCGGGTGGGCTGAACGTGGAAAGAGAAGCTGTCGTGCCATGCGGCGCTGTTTAGCAAAGGCGCGGTCCAGTGCAATAGCCTGCGGAACGTGGCGGTTTAGGTTTGGCGCCGCATCAGACGCTGCACTGTTGCCTTGTCCAGTACGCCGAGCGCGATTGCAGCTCCGCCATAGATTACGGCGCCTGTGCCAAGGATGGCCAAGATGCCCAAACCTTTGTCGAGCGCTCCTGCTTCAAACCAAGGAGAGATGCGCTGCATGAGGAAATAGAGTGCTGCGCCCATAACCGCCGATGCAATCACGATCCGGATGAGGCGTCCGATGACGCGTGGGGTGAGCGTGAAGAAACCGCGCGCTGACAAAATGCCAGTGAGCAAGGCGATATTCACCCACGCACCGATGGCTCCAGCCAAAGCGAGGCCTGACACGCCCATACCCATATTGAGAACGAACATGATGTTGAGCGCAATCGTCACAACCAGGCTTATGGCGGCGGTGATGACGGGTGTGCGGGTGTCTTTTCGCGCAAAGAAATTGGGCGTGAGGACTTTGACAAGCACATAGGCGGGCAAGCCAATGACCAAGGCTGACACGACCATGCCGGTTGTGACCGCATCGGACTGGGTGAAGGCTTGCGCGGTCATGAAAACCTGCACGAATGCAGTGCCTGTGAAATACAAGGCTACCGCACATGGCACGGTCAAAAGCATGGCAAGCTCGATTGCATTGGCTTGCAAGCGCACAGCCTCTTCATCCTCTGCACGGCTCAGGTGGCGTGAAAGCGCAGGCAGGATCGCTGTGCCCAGCGCGATGCCGATGATGCCGAGAGGGAGCTGGCTCCAACGGTCAGCCATGGCAAGATGCGTGTAACTGCCAACGGGAAGAGTGGAGAGAAAGAACAGGTCCACAAAGCGGCTGATCTGATAAACGCCTGCGCCAAAGATTGCAGGGACGACCAGAACGCCAAGCTCTTTAACACCCGATGTCAGGCGCGGCGCACCCAGCGACAGTTTAAACCCTGCTCGGCGCATAAAATACCCGAGCCAGACCACTTGCAAAAGACCTGACAGCGACAGGGCCCACGCCATCACTTGCGCGGTCTGACGTTGCGCCTCGATCGTGGGGGCAAGGGTCAAACCATAAACCAAGGCTGAAATAAGGCAGATATTGAGGATAATGGGCGCCGCAGCCGCCGCTGCAAAACGAGAAAGCGAATTGAGGATAGCCGCGATCAGCGTCGCAATGCTCATAAACATCAAATACGGGAACGTGACCTGCGCCATGAAAACCGCAGTGGTGTAGTTTGTGGGGTCTTCGGCTAGGCCATCGCTTGCGAAGTAATCAACGACCCAAGGCATTGCCACCATGGCAATCCCGCCAAACACGATCAGCAAGGGAAGCAGCACTGATAGCACATTAGTCGCGAAGGTTTGCGCCTCGCTCACATCGCCATCTTCTTTCATCCGGCGATTGAAAAGCGGCACAAACGCGCTTGCAAAGGCTCCTTCGGCAAACAAGCGGCGAAAGATATTGGGCAGCATGAAGGCAAGCTGCCACGCATCGCCCATCGCGGTCGCACCCAACACGCGCGCCAGCAATATATCGCGGGCAAAGCCGAAAACCCGGCTAACAGCTGTTAGCCCGCCTATCGTGCCAAGGTTCTTAAGCAGGCTCATCAGATCAGGCCCGCGCCCTTATTGGATCAATTCACAGCAGGCGCATCGCCGCCGCTTGCCGCTTCAGCGTCGCGCTTGGCTTGCAATTGCTGGATGTACAGACCGTTGAAATCAATCGGATCGATCATCAGCGGCGGGAAGCCTGCATCGCGCACAGCATCTGCGATCACGCGGCGGGCGAACGGGAAAAGAATGCGCGGGGCTTCTGCGAACATAAAAGCGTGAGCTTGTTCTTCAGGAAGGTTGCGAATGCCAACCAGACCGCAATAGGCAAGCTCTACTATGTAAGCCTGACCCTTTTCAGCAGATGCCGTGATGTTCACTTTCAGTGTCACTTCATGCACGTCCTGGCCAACAGGATCAGCGCCAATGTTAAACTGCACATCGATCTGGGGCTGGTCTGCCCATTGATAGACGTCCGGCGCATTGGGGTTTTCTACGGACAAGTCTTTCACATATTGTGTGATGATCGCAGCAGTGGGTTGATTGTCCGCGCCATTCGCGCCTGTGGCTTGATTGTCGAGGTCGGTTAGGACGTTGTTATCGTCGGCCATGCATTGGGTCTTTCAAAAATGGGTAATCGAGAGTTCATGCCCGCCCCTTCAATACAGATTTGCGTTTGTTGGGGCTGAGGGTGTTTCGCCGCGCGCCTAGCAGTTGGCAAAGCCGCTCGCAACAGGGTGTCAGATAGGCAACGAGAAAGGCAATATGCGGTGACACTTGCATTCTTAGCGACGCAATTGAAACAAAGTGCAACCAAAACGGCGTTGCCGAATTGTATTTGATGCCTAATTAAGGCAGTGAGAGGTTCTTAAGGCGATTGGGCGTAGTGTGCGCTGTCGCCAATTGGTAAATCGGATATTGATGTGATCGAAATTGTCATCCTCGCCTTGTTCGCCGCTTTTCTGGGCTATCGGCTGTATTCTGTGCTGGGTCGCCGGGCGGAACATGAAGAGGAATCGATCCCACATCGCTTCGATTCTGGCGCGAATCAGCAGCCTACTGCAGTCCAGCCGACAGGCATGAGCCAGCCTGCGCCATCGCGTCCGATCGAACTTGAAGGCGTGATGCCTGCGGTTGAACGTGGAATTCGCGACATTGCGAATGCGGATGGCAAATTTGATCTGCCCATTTTCATGGACGGCGCAAAAGCTGCCTACGAAATGGTGCTCGAAGCGTTCTGGACAGGGGATCGCGATACGCTGCGCGATCTGTGCGATGATGATGTGTTTGAAGGTTTTGTCGGTGCAATTGATGCGCGTGAGAAAGCCGGCGAAACACTCGACAATTCGCTGATCCGGATCGAAGAGACACGCATCCACTCTGCCTCGCTTGATGGCCGCTTGGCGCGGATTTCTATCCTGTTTGTTGCTGACATCGCGGCCGTAACCCGCGACAAAGATGGCAATGTGATCGCCGGATCGCTTGATGATGCGATTGAAAGCCGGGATGTTTGGACTTTCTCGCGCAACACATCTTCGCGCGATCCTAACTGGGTTCTCGACGAGACCGACGAAGGTTAATTGCCTCGCGGGTGAGCCAGATGGCTGAGGCGATTATTGCGCCCCGCCTCCCATCGGCCTAAACACAGGCGCATGTTGATGCGCACTCCAATCGCTTTTCTCGCCATGTTTATGCTTGCGGGTTGTGTCAGGCTTATCCCTGAAGGCAATGCGCCTGTAACGCCTCCTGCACCGCCGCCAATTGGTACACCCGGGACGAATGCCACGACGGCGGCCCTTGCTGGTGTGCGTGCGGGACCAAGCATTGCGTCTTTGAACGTCACTTCAGGTGATGCAGAGACGGCTTTGCGGTCTTTCATCGAAAGCTGCCCCCGGCTCACAAGCCGCACAGATCGGACGGGACTAACTCGGGAGGCGGATTGGCAACCGGCCTGTTCTGCAGCGCCCAGAGCAGCGGGCAATGCGCAGCGTTTCTTCAGGGACAATTTCGAAACCGCGGTGATCGGCGATGGTCAGGCCTTTGCGACCGGATATTTCGAGCCAGAAATCGCAGGTTCACGCACGCCGCGACCCGGTTATGTGCCTGTCTATGGTATGCCCAATGATCTAGAGCGCGGCTGGCCCAATGATATTCCGCAAACAGAGCGAACGGGCCGGGCACCCCTGTCTCGCAAACTGCCCGATGGATCATACGTCCCATACTTCGAACGCGCTGAAATCGAAGAGGGCGCATTAGAAGGCCGCGCGCCCGTGCTCGCCTATGCCGCAGACTCTGTTGAATTCTTCTTCCTGCAAATCCAGGGATCAGGCCGAATTCGCACGGAAAACGGCGAGATAATTCGAATCGGTTATGCCGGACAAAACGGGCGCGGCTATACCGGGATTGGCGGAGTGATGCGCGACCGCGGTCTGCTGGGCGATGGGCCGGGGCAATATTCCGGCTCAATGCAAGGGATTATGACCTATATCCGCGAAAATCCCGAAGAAGGCCGCGATCTTATGCGCCTTAACAAAAGTTGGGTGTTCTTTCGCCAGCTGACAGGGGATGGCCCTGTAGGCTCCATCGGAGTTCCCGTGCGCGGGGAAAGCTCTGTTGCGGTTGATCCGCGCTTTGTCCCATATGGCGCGCCGGTCTTCTTAGATCTCGACCGTGATATCGCAGACGGGCTTTGGATTGCGCAAGACACAGGCGGCGCAATCAAAGGCGCAAACCGGTTTGACACCTTCTGGGGCGCAGGTGCTGAAGCGCGCGAAATCGCCGGCGGGATGAGCGGGCGCGGTGATGCCTATATTCTGCTCCCGCGCGGCACAGTTAATCGTTTGAATGCTCAGCAATGACAACGCCAATGACAACCCCGCGCGGCCTAAGCGATACAGAGGCTGCTGCGTGGTCTAAACTTGCGCAATCGGTCACTCCGCTGGCAGGGAAACGTGTGCCTAATCCTTCGCCTGCGCTGCATGAGGTTTCTGCCGAGAATGGGCCAGCACCGGTCGCAAAAAAACCAAAGCCTGTGCTCCCTACTCGCAGCGCGCCTTTAACTGCCACACCGCGCCGTCCCGTACCGCGCATTGGCCATGATCAAACGCTCGACAGGTCTTGGAACCGCAAGCTCAAAGCAGGGCAGGTTCCGCCCGATTACACGCTCGATCTGCACGGTCACAATCTCGATAGCGCTTATAACCGGATCACCAGCGGCCTTGACCAAGCGAGAGCCATGGGTGCGCGAGTCGTGCTGGTTATTGCTGGCAGAGAACGCCCAGTCGATCCGGCTGACCGAGCAAACAAACGCGGCGCAATCCGTGCCAAACTGCTCGATTGGCTCGCCGCCAGCCATCATGCCGACCACATCGCCGCCGTCCGCCGTGCACATATCCGCCATGGCGGCGAGGGCGCGCTTTATGTTGTGCTGAAACGCGCGCGATAAGAAAACGACGCCGGAGCACCCTCCAGCGTCGTCCCACTTATTCGGAAAGCGGTTGTCGCAATTCGCCGCTTCCGGCAGTGTCTCGAAAACAGGCTAAGGCTCACACAAACAACCAAGTGTGCATCAGGCGTCCTGGCATCGCCATGCTCACGATACCGGGGATCATGAGCGCGCCGAGATAGAGGCTAAGGATCTCTTTCTTGTGGCCTTTTATATCGCCTCGGCGCGCGGTCGCGATCAGTTTGTATGACGCCCACAGTGTCATCGGTACGAAAATGTGAATGGGGCTCACATGAAAATCCAAGCCGCCGCCATATTTGATGAAGCACGCAGACAAAGCGGTCGTGACCATCAAGGCCACCCATCCTTTTCCCAATTGTTTGTGCGCTTTGGTTCCTTTGGGAGCGAGCAGCAGATAACCACCCAAAGGAATTGCCGGGATCACGGTTGCGACATGAAGGACGATAGCCATGTCGCGTGTGTTCGGGTGACTTGGCGCCAATCCTGTGAACCCGCGAAACAGCGCGTAGATCACGGCAAGGCTCATGCTCACAGCCGCAAATGCCACCACAGCGCGCACTCGCGGGCTGATATCAAAGCTGGGCTTTGCTGGCGCTTCAACAAATTGGGCGAGCGGGGCGGGTTTGGCGATAGAGGTCATGTTTTGGGTGCTCCTGGAATTGTGCGTTCGTGATTGTTGAGAACCACAATGCCGCCGGCCCGGTCGCGTGCAATTGCGACTGCGCGGGAGGAGCGCTCCCTTCGCCAATGGGCCCGCAAAATACCCCATTTGTCGTGGTTTGCCACTTTACGAAGCGCGAATGGGCAGGCATTTATCACGGTATGGCGAGTGAGACACCCAAGCCCATGAGCAGCCGCGCCACGTTCTGGCGTAGCACGCTTACTGATCTCGCGATCATGACCGTGATTGGCGTTTTCCTGGCGGTTCTCGGCCCGTTCGGATCGATTGATCAGCCATTCGCTGTCAGGCTGGTGACGTGGCTTGCATTTTCATATCTTGGCTACTCCATCTATTCGCCGATGGGGTATTTTGTAGATCGCGCGCATGCATCGCTCGATCTGCCTTTGCTGCCTTTATGGATTGTGGCTGCGGCTATCGCGACCGTGCCGATGACGGCAGCGATTTACTTTATCCAGTTTGTGCCCGATATGCCGCCAATGCCTTCTCTTGAAGAGGCTTTGACGAGCTTCTTCTATGTTTTTGTCATTGGTGGCGGGATCACACTGCTGTTCAACTTTATTGGCCCTCGTGCCAATGCTTCGCGGGCTAAAAGCGTTGAAAGCGTCGCCCCCGCCCCGCCACATATCGATACACCGGCACCGGCACCTGCGCCCATGGCGCAACCTCCATCCAACCCCCTAGTAGATCAATTGCCAGCCGAATTGGGCAGCGATATCATCGCGCTGGAAATGGAGGATCATTATGTCAGGGTTCACACAGCGCTTGGTTCTGAGCTGGTGCTGATGCGGCTGCGCGATGCCATGGTGCATCTATCAGAGGTAGACGGCCGCCAGATCCATCGCAGTTGGTGGGTTGCGCGCGGCGCTGTTGAAGATGTGGTCCGCGAAGGGCGCAATGTCCGGTTGAAACTTCCGCGCGATATTGAGGCTCCCGTTAGCCGCGCTCAGGTGGGCGAATTAAGGGATGCCGGGTGGCTTTGACGCCTATTGTTGCGGCGCATAGACTTGATTCGCGTCAGTCAAGGGAATGCGCGCTTCACGATCAAGCGAAACGTCCAATTCTGTCCCTTCCTCAATCACGGCTGATTTGCCTTTCACAAAGAACACAATGCCCAATGTGGCGGTGGTGACCGCTGTTGCTAACGCCGTTTGATCTTTGCCCGCATTGCCCAGTGGTCCAGACACTCTAACCGGACCGTTCGCAAGGTCGAGATAGAGCATCCGCACCATCAACCTGCCGCCGCGGCCCATAAATCCATTTTCCTGGGCGCGAATGACTTCACCGACTGCTGGGCTGCCTGCTGGCACGATCAGCCTACCTTGATGAGTGATATCATCGCGCAAAGTTAGTTGGATCAGATCACCGCGCTTGGCTTTCTTGCTTGAAAGTGTCTGCGACAGTGTAAAGCCAAGCCGGGTGCCTTCAGGCAGGATCAGTCTGTCTTCGTCTATATAGCCGGGTGAAGGGGCCGAGTGCGCAACCAGATCGCTGTCGCTGTCTTGTGCTCGCAAAGGTGTGCCTGCACTCAAAATGCAAACTGCCGATGCGGCGATCAGCGCAAGGCGCGGATGTTTAATAGTCAATTACGGTCTCGTCCGGTTCTGCTTCCTGCGTGTCATTGCCTGTCGCGGGGGCAGTGGAAACGCGATCAGGCAGGACTTCATCCGCAGGCAATTCACCTCCAAAACTCACATCCTCCGCGATAAACGCCGTCATCATCTCGCCGGCTTTGAGTTTTGCGTTGTTACCTTTTGCAAACAGACCCAGCGGCCCGGCAGCCAGCACGCCGAGTATCGTTTCACCTTTTCCCGATTTGCCTTCGGATTGCGCTTCACCATCCAAAGCGATCTCGCGCCCATCATGTTCGATGTGAAGGAGGCGCGCTGACAGTTTCCCGCTTTTGCCGACATTGCCGCTCTTCTCAGCGCTCAGCAATTCGCCCCATGCAATCGCACCGACAGGGATGACTTCGTTTCCATTGGCCATAACAGGCTTGTTGACGCGCAAACGGAAGCGGTGACCGGGATCGTGATCCTTGGTGGAAACTTCGGTGAGAACCATCAGATGTACCGGTGTGTCACGCGGAATATCGATAATTGGTGCAACGGGTCCAGCAGGCCCAGCAAGAACAGGCGCCATATCCTCGCCTGCCTCCTGGATGCTTTGTTCAGCAGCGGGCACGGAATTTTGCAACACAGGCTCACCTACTGCTTCGACCTGCAAGGCCATCAGCAATACCGTTTCAATCATGATCACTCCCCCAAGATCTGACTTGTCTATTGATTGCGCTTACTATTACAAGGGGCAAGTCATTGTGACGGAGGGGTAAATTATGAAGAAAACTGTTCTATCTGCCGGGGCGTTGGCACTTGCATTCGCACTGCCATTGGCGCCCGCTATCGCTGATGATCATGGCGAGCATGTGGTTGTGAATGAGGAGATGGGCGTGCCCGTTTTCCCCTATGACATTACAGACAAGCCGTACACAATCGTGGGCCCTGTTTCTGCTGGAGTGCGCAAAGCGACCATTTTCAGCAAAGAGCCATCGCAGCAAAAGATCTACAACGAGGTTTGGGAGCGCGGGGAAAAAATGGGCGCAGATGCCGTTGTCAATGTGACCTATGGCGAAAGCAAAGTCAGCCTTGATAGCTGGGGTAAGACGCGGGCCTTGGGCTTTGCGGTGAAGTTTTTGACCGAAGAAGAGATCGCGGCGGGCGTAGAAGCGGAAACGGCTCCATCGCCTGACACCTATGACAAGGAAATGTTCAAAGGTGCGAACAAGAGGCCCAAGAAGAAAAAGTAATTCTGGCTTTTGAATTGAGAGCAAATCGGGAAGAGGCTGCAAGAGCGATCTTGCAGCCTTTTTCTCTGGCAGCTGGGATCGCACAAACGAAAAGCCCCCGGCGCGCATAACGCACCGGGGGCAATTGCGACCCTGACCATAAGGGGGTCAGTCAGGGCTCGGGGGGCTACTAGGCTTTACGCGTGATGCTTCGCATAGGTTACATCGAAGCGATCATTATTCATGACTTTCGCCCAAGCCGCTGCAAAATCAGCAACAAATTTCGCTTCATTGCCATTCTCTGCGTAGACTTCGGCTTGCGCGCGAAGCTGTGAGTTGGAGCCAAAGACCAGATCAGCACGCGTTGCGCGGTATTTCTCCGCGCCGGTCCTGCGGTCAGTGCCGACATATTCTTCATCGCCCGATCCATCGACCGGAGCCCATTTGGTGCCCATGTCGAGGAGATTGGTGAAGAAATCTGGCGTCAACTGACCAACGCGGTCTGTGAACACGCCGTGCTTGATATTGCCAGCATTAGCACCCAAAGCGCGCATACCGCCGACCAGCACGGTCATTTCGGGCATGGAGAGGCCCAACAGATGTGCTTTGTCGATCAGCATTTCTTCGGTGCGAACGTCGGCTTTGGTTTTTAGGTAGTTGCGGAAGCCATCGGCAAATGGCTCCAGCGGTTCAAAGCTCGCTGCATCAGTGTGCTCATCTGTCGCATCGCCGCGTCCGCCAGTAAACGGAACGCTTACTGAATGACCTGCATCGCTTGCCGCTTTTTCAATCGCAGCATTACCCGCCAGCACGATGGCATCCGCCATCGAGATATCGCCGCGATGGTTGTCGATGATTGCCAGCACATGGTTCAATTCGTCTGGATCATTAACGGCCCATTCGCGCTGCGGGGCAAGGCGCACACGCGCACCATTGGCACCGCCGCGGTGGTCCGAATTGCGGTAAGTTGACGCAGACGCCCAAGCCGCTTTCACAAGCTCAGAAACGGTCAGACCGCTGCCAAGGATCGCTGATTTGAACGCGTCAGCCGCGCTGTCAGCAGGCGCTTTTCCAGCGGGCACGGGATCCATCCAGATCAGCGTTTCTTCCGGAACTTCTGGGCCCATATAGCGGACCTTTGGCCCCATATCGCGGTGGCACAGTTTGAACCATGCGCGCGCAAATGCGTCATCCAGCTGTTCTGGGTTGTTGAGGAACCGTTCTGAAATCACGCGGTAGTCCGGATCCATTTTGAGCGCCATATCGGCGGTTGTCATAATGGTCGGCACTTTCTTCGAAGGATCGCGCGCATCAGGGGCCATGTCTTCCGGATCAGGATTGATCGGCGTCCACATTTTGGCACCAGCCGGGCTTTCTGTCAGTTCATAGTCGTACTTGAACAGCAGTCGGAAATAGTCATGGCTCCACGATGTGGGATTGTTCGACCAGCTGCCTTCAATGCCCGAAGTGGTGATATTGCCAGATGCAATTTCTTCCTCATCGGTCAGCCAGCCAAAGGCTTGACGCTCAAGGCTTTCGCTTTCAGGGCTTTCGCTAAAGGTGTCAGAGGGCGCTGCGCCGTGCGCTTTACCAAAGGCGTGACCGCCCGCAGTCAAAGCAACGGTTTCCTCGTCATTCATCGCCATCCGCGCGAATGTTTCGCGCATATCGCGGCCTGATGCGAGCGGATCGGGATCGCCGCCCGGACCTTCTGGATTGACGTAAATGAGACCCATCTGGATCGCGGCAAGCGGATTATCCAGCGCTGCGCCATCATCGGGGCGAATGCGCGTGGCAACGCCTTCGTCCACCCATTGCTCTTCTGTGCCCCAGTAAACGCTTTCAGGTTCAAACACATCGGCACGGCCTCCGCCAAAGCCAAAGACGGGTCCGCCCATGCTTTCAATCGCGACATTGCCTGCAAGGATGAAGAGGTCAGCCCAGCTGATATGTTTGCCGTATTTTTGTTTGATCGGCCAAAGCAGGCGGCGCGCCTTATCAAGGTTACCGTTATCGGGCCAGGAATTGAGCGGAGCAAAACGCTGTTGGCCGCTGCCAGCACCACCGCGACCATCACCTGTGCGATACGTGCCTGCGGCATGCCATGCCATGCGGATCATGAAGGGGCCGTAATGGCCGTAATCAGCAGGCCACCAGTCTTGGCTGTCCGTCATCAGTGCGGTCAGGTCTGCTTTCAAAGCTTTGTAATCGATGGCGTTGAAAGCTTCGGCGTAATCAAAATCCTCGCCCATAGGGTTCGCGCTGCGGCCGCCCTCTGTCAGGATGTCGAGTTGCATCGCCTGTGGCCACCAATCGCGATTGGTGCGGCCAAACAGGCCGCGCGGGCCTGCATCGCCGTGGAACGGGCAGCCACTCATTTCACCGGTCTTCACATCCATTTTCTGCTCTCCTCTTGAACGAATCCCTAGCGTCGGGTCTCAGCATAATCAGGTTTGATGGCAGGAAAATGATGGATGATAAGTGATTAGTCCAATCGATTAATGTGGGAAGATTGATTTATTGGATCGATTGAAAGGCCGTTGGCGCACTCCTTGTCATCCCCGCGAAAGCGGGGACCCAGTTGTGCAGATGGGAACTTCAGAAAAAAGCTGGGTTCCCGCTTTCGCGGGAATGACGAATTGGCGGTGTGGCTTAAGCCGCCTTCGCCACATCCTCATCCACCGCTTCATTGCGGATGAGGTAATCAAACGCGCCAAGGCCTGCGGTTGCCCCTTCGCCCATGGCCACAACAATCTGTTTGTTCGGCACAATGGTCGCATCGCCTGCGGCATAAATGCCGGGCAGATTGGTAGCGCCGTGTTCGTCGATCACGATCTCACCATATTTGGACAGCTCAAGGCCCGTTTCGGTGAGCCATTCAGTGTTTGGAACAAGGCCGATCTGGATGAATACACCTTCCAGCTCGATCCGGCGTTCATCGCCCGTCTCTCGGTTCTTTACGACAAGGCCATTGCAGCGTTTGTCATCGCCGGTGATCTCGGTTGTCTGGCCGTTGGTGATAATCTCGACATTGGACATAGAACGGAGTTTTGCTTGCAGCACTTCATCCGCCCGCAGCCTGGTGTCGAATTCTACCAAGGTAACGTGGCCGACAATACCGGCTAGGTCGATTGCCGCTTCAACGCCCGAATTGCCGCCGCCGATCACGGCAACGCGCTTGCCTTTGAACAAGGGGCCATCGCAATGGGGGCAATAGGCGACGCCTTTATTGCGGTATTCAGCCTCACCCGGCACGCCGAGGTTTTTCCAGCGTGCGCCGGTGGAAAGGATGAGGGATCGTGCCTTCAATGTCGCGCCATTGGCGAATGTCACTTCGTGCATGCCCCCGGCTTGCTTCGAAGGCTTAAGCTGCGTTGCGCGCGAAAGGTCCATCAGGTCGATATCATAGTCGCCGACATGTTTTTTAAGATCATCGGCCAGCTTTGGCCCTTCGGTGTAAGTCGTACCGGGCAGGTTTTCGATGCCCAGCGTATCCATCAACTGACCGCCGAACCGTTCCGCTGCAATGCCAGTGCGGAAGCCTTTGCGCGCGGTGTAGACAGCTGAGGCTGCACCTGCCGGACCGCCGCCGATGACGAGCACTTCAAACGGGTCTTTCGCGGCCAATTTCTCAGCCGCTTTTTCATCCGCGCCACTGTCCAGTTTGGAAAGGATTTCGGCAAGCTCGATCTTGCCGTTGTAAAAGCTCTCCCCGTTCAAGAATGTCGCTGGAACGGCGAGGATATCGCGTCCCTCAACCTCATCCTGGAATGTGCCGCCTTCTACCAAAGTCGCGGTAATGCGCGGGTTTTCAAGCGCCATAAGGGTAAGCGCTTGCACAACATCGGGGCAATTGTGGCAGGTGAGTGAGAAGAACATCTCAAACTCAAAATCGCCTTCCAATGCGCGAACCTGCTCGATGAGGTCCGCATCCACCTTAGGCGGGTGCCCACCAGCCCATAGCAGTGCCAGCACCAGCGAGGTGAATTCGTGCCCCATGGGAAGGCCAGCAAAGCGCACCCATTTGGCAGGGTCAGACGCACGGCGGATCACGAAGCTAGGACGGCGCCCGCCTGCAATTTGATCGTCGCCATCGAAACTGGCTGTCACCATATCATGCAGCTCAGCAATTTCGGTGAGCAATTCGCGTGTTTGGCCGGATTTCGCGCTGTCATCCAAAGCTGCGACAAGCTCAATCGGCTCGCGCAGGTTGGCGAGATATTGTTTGAGCTGGGTCTGCATATTGGCATCGAGCATGGCGAGCGTCCTCAAAAATCAGATGGTGTTTGAGCTGAAAAACAGGCCCGAACCGCTTCTAGGGGGAGAGGGGAGGTGAAGCGGTTCGGACCTGAAGTATCCCCCGAGCAATCGCCCGCGGGAGACGGCGCGCGGCAAACTAGCGCAGCGCCGTCAAAGGGGGTTAGATCTTGCCAACAAGATCGAGCGATGGGGCAAGCGTGTCTGCGCCTTCTTCCCACGCAGCCGGGCAAACTTGACCGGGGTTCGCGCGCACATATTGTGCCGCTTTGATTTTGCGAGTGAGTTCATTGGCATTGCGGCCCACGCCTTCGCAAGTGATTTCCATGATTTGGATAACGCCATCGGGATCCACCACGAAGGTCGCACGATCAGCAAGGCCTACGCCTTCGCGAAGCACGCCGAACTGGTTCGACAAAGTGTGCATCTGGTCGCCAAGGAACGGGAATTGCAGCTTGCCGATTTTGTCAGAGCTGTCGTGCCAGGCCTTGTGGCTGAAATGCGTGTCGGTTGAAACGCCGTACACTTCTACGCCCATGTCTTGCAGCATGGCGTATTTCTCACCCATATCTTCGAGCTCGGTTGGGCACACGAATGTGAAGTCGGCGGGGTAGAAAAAGAAAACCGCCCATTTGCCTTCGATGTCCTTTTCGGTGACGTCGAAGAAGTCTTTGCCGGCCTGAAATGCGGTCGCGGTGAAAGGTTGGATGGTTGAACCGATAATGCCCATATTATGTATTCCTCCTGAGGGGGTTGGGTTGATGTGCCTTGTTGAGAGGCGAAATAGGGATTGTTGCAGCGCAGCAAAATTGATTTGTGCGATTGCGAAGATCGAAAATCTCAATAAATGAAAACGGGAACCCTTGGGGTTGGTTCCCAGCTCGATTATGCCGGGATGCGCCGCGCCTCTTTAAAGCTGACGAGCTTGCGCGCATCTTCGTCCCACAGCGCCAGCCACATCGCGCCAAAAGCATCGCGCGCGCTCATCCGGTTGACCTCTGCCAGTTCCGGATGCGCTTTGAGCGCGGCTGGCAGGCGGTAGAACGGGATGCGGCTTACCAGATGATGGATGTGGTGAATGGCGATATTTCCCGTGAACCAATTGAGCACTGCGGGCAGATGCAGATAAGAAGAACCGCCAATGGCTGACGCGTGGTAATCCCAGTTTTCGCGAGTGTCCCAATGCGCATCTTCAAATTGGTGCTGAATGTAAAACAGCCACACGCCGACGCTCGCCGCAGTTAGCAGCACCGGCAGAAATACAATTGCCGTTTCAAAAATCCCGAAAACAAGCGCTAGTGTTACCAGAACCGCCGCAGTGACTGCATTGGTTGCAAGCGCGCTGATCCAATAGGTCCATCCCGCTTTCATCAAACCAATCGGCAAACGGTGGCGCAGAAGGAACAGATAGGCCGGGCCCAATCCCATCAACACAACAGGATGCCTGTAAAGCCTGTAGCCGAACCGCCCAAGCCAGCTCTTTGCGCGGTATTCGCGCACGGTTAGCGTATCCACATCACCAAACCCGCGCGCATCCAGATTGCCCGTGCTTGCATGGTGCAATTCATGGCTGCGCCGCCAGCAATCATAGGGCGTCAAAGTGAGCACCCCGATGGATCGGCCCAGCCATGTGTTGGCAAGCTTGCTTTTAAAGAACGATCCGTGCCCGCAATCATGCTGGATAATGAACATTCTCAGCAGCAGCATTCCGGCAAATGGGATAAGCGCAAGAGCCGGGTAAAACCGCTGCTGCGCCGCAATCAGCATCAGCCCCATCAAAATGGCAAACGGCACCAGAGTGGACGCAACTTCCCAAATGCTGCGAGACACGCGCGGCGTGCGATGCGTTGCGAGTGAGCGGGCAAGCTCTCTGGGGTCGAGCTCAGCTGCATGGGAGGCAGTCATGGCTAATGGTTTTTCGGTAGCGATGGGATCACCTGCATGGCTGCCATGGGGAGAGTGGAGTTTCATCACTGCCCTATCAAGCGAGCATTACGGTGCAAGGGGGAATGCGGAATTTACGGGGTTTTGCGGTGTGTCGAATAGTACAGGCACTGCGCTGGGCCCACCCCCAACCCCTCCCGCAAGCGGGAGGGGAGTGAAGCAGCATCTTTCCGTCCCATCCCGCTTGCGGGAGGGGCAGTGAGACTTGGTAGTCCTGAGCTTGTCGAAGGGCTGCCTAGTCGCAGCGGGGTGGGTTGATTATGCCCCTCTGATCTCAGACTCTGATTACTTCATGTGGTAAGCTCTACACTCCAAACTGCCACGCCATCTCGTTCCAACTCAGGTCTGCGTCTGGTTTCGTTGAATGTCGGAGCGGTGAAGAAGACATATCTGTGTTGCTCATTTCTTGCCGCTAACTTATCTAAATCACCTTTGAGCTTTTGATTGCTTTTGGGCGGTGCGGCAAAGGTTTCAGCTCCCACAATCCCTTTTTCATGGCTTTCGATATCAAGTGAGCCTTTCGGTGCGTGTGCGCCGGGTGCGAGACGCAATCCCGAAATTTCAGGATGCCAGTCGAGCAGTAGATCAGCGGTCCTCAAAGCCACCCAATAGGTGAATGTTTGATTGACTTGTTCGATCATGTTTAGTGGACGATCGTCAAGTGGGTGCCGGCCGATCGGTGCAAACTTAACTTGAGCCAGCGCTTTCAACGGACTGCCAGTTAGGCCTCGCAGAGCCTCCACTCCTATGCGAGTATTCCGGTTTAGCTCATCTCTCCAAAACGAGATATCTTGGTGGCTTTTGACGTCAATAATCATATGAGTACGCGTTGGGATTTTGCTATTTGCATCTTCCGAAAGGTCCTACCCAGCAAATGTGAAGGTGCAAAGGGGAATGCGAAGTTCACGCGGGCTAGGTTATTGGTCCAATAGCATCCCCGCCGTCACCCCGGCGAAGGCCGGGGTCCAGCAGTACCTTCGCCCATGCGATAGCCCATCTGGATTCCGGCCTTCGCCGGAATGACGCATCATGGTGCACCGTCACCCTTATGCAGTTTGCGCGCTTTTCCTACACTCGCCAAATCTGCCAAAAACCCGCGCATAAAATTTGGGAGAAGCCGAACAAAGACCCTCATCCCCTGTCCGTCACCTTCGGGGAAGCCGCTTTATATATTTGTAAATCAGGAGGTTATGTAAATGAGCACAGGGTGACACGGTGTCACCTTTGTAACCTTCGATTGGGGGTGTGCGCTATCGCTTCGCTATTTGAGCGCGGTGCAGCAATTTATGATCGGCCAGCACAAGCGCCATCATCGCTTCCACGACCGGCGCACCTCTGATGCCCACACAGGGGTCGTGGCGGCCTTTGGTTCGGACTTCGGTGGCCTCTCCATCTGAGGTGATAGAGGGGACGGGGGTTAGGATGGAGGAGGTGGGTTTGAACGCGGTTCTGACCACCACGGGCTGCCCGGTTGAGATACCGCCAGCCGTGCCGCCTGCGTGATTGCTCGCGTAAACCGGTCTGCCGTCCGGGCCGGGGCTCATTGCATCGGCGTTTTGTTCGCCGGTAAGCCGTGCCGCTTCAAACCCATCGCCGATTTCCACGCCTTTGGTCGCGTTAATCGTCATCATGGCAGCGGCCAGATCGCTGTCGAGTTTTGCATAAACAGGCGCGCCCCATCCGGCGGGGACGCCTGTGGCAACGCATTCGACCACGGCGCCGAGTGAGGAGCCCGCTTTGCGTGCATTATCGACGATGTCCTCCCAGCGTTCTGCTGCTGCTGCATCGGGGCAGAAGAAGGGGTTGCGGTTGATTTCGGCAGTATCGAAATTCGCCGGGTCGATTTTATCGCCGCCCAGCTCGCACACATAGGCGGTGACAGTCACTTCAGGGATAATCGCCCGCGCCACTGCGCCAGCCGCCACGCGGGCCGCTGTTTCCCGCGCGCTTGAACGCCCGCCGCCGCGATAATCACGGATCCCGTATTTCGCGTCATAGGTGTAATCAGCATGGCCGGGGCGATAGCTTTTGGCGATTTCGGAATAGTCTTTCGAACGCTGATCGGTGTTCATGATCATCAAATGGATCGGCGTGCCGGTGGTCGTATCCTCAAACACGCCCGACATGATTTGCACCTGATCGGCTTCCTGCCGCTGGGTTGTATATTTGCTTTGCCCCGGACGGCGCGCGTTGAGGAAAGGCTGGATCGCCTCTGCGGTTAAAGAAAGCCCGGGCGGGCACCCATCAACCACCACGCCAAGTCCCGGTCCATGGCTTTCGCCCCAAGTGGTAAAGCGCAACGCGCGTCCGAATGTGTTCCAGCTCATGCCAAATGCCTTTTGCGCAAAGGTGCCGATTTGTCCATCGCTTGAGGTTTCTAGCCGAGAGTTCCTTTTCGTCATTGCGAGCGGAGCGAAGCAATCCAGAGTGTGCGCATGGATTGCCGCGCAACCTTTGGTTGCTCGCAATGACGATATCTCAAGTCGAGCTCTGGAAACCGTTGCGATTATCCGCCAAGAACACATTATGATCGCAAAGCTTTCAGGCCGATTGGACGAGACGGGCGAGGATTGGGCCATCGTGGATGTGCAAGGGGTGGGATACCTCGTGCATTGCTCGGCGCGCACTTTGTCGGCTTTGGGCGAAGTGGGTGAGGGGTGCACGGTGCACACTGATTTGCAGGTCTCCGAAAACGATATGCGTCTGCTTGGCTTTGCAGAAAGCGCAGAGCGTGATTGGTTCCGGCTTTTGACGCAGGTTCAAGGGGTTGGCTCGAAAGTGGGCCTTGCGATCCTATCAGCGCTGTCCACTGGAGAATTGCGCGATGCATGCGCGGCAGGCGATGCGGCCAGCGTGGCGAGAGCCAATGGTGTGGGCCCAAAACTGGCGGGCCGGATTGTGAATGAATTGAAGGATAAAGCAGGCGCATTGCCCGGCGGCGGAATGGCTGGTGTGGCTGTTGCAGAGGCAGCTGCTGGAGGCGGAGCGAGCGCAGATGCGGTTTCGGCTTTGGAAAATCTCGGCTTCAAACCAGCAGTCGCCGCCCAAGCCGTCGCCCGCGCCGCCGAAGAATTGGGTGATAGCGCTGGCGAGGGCGATCTAATCCGGGTGGCGCTGAAAAAGGCGGCCGGGTGATGCTGAGATTGCGTCTTCTTGTCTACTTATTCGCAATTTCCGCCAATGCTCCGGCATTGGCATGTATGTCTAGCGGCCCAGAAGGCTTTACGCATGGCCTGATTTGGGAAAGCAAGCAAAGCTCGATCCCGATAGATGCGCTTCATCTAAACGTTGTTTATGAGGGGCCGATCAAAGACTCGTGGGGTTTTACAGCGCGGGTGATAAGTGGTCCAACGCAGATGCAAGGTAGGGTGTACCGCTTTGTTGCCGAGTCAGGCAATTCTTGCACTGGGCTTGGCGCTTCAACAGGATACATTGTAGTCAGAACATCACCGGTAAATTGGCCAGTTGGATTAAATGGTGAAGAGAAGTTGTTTCTGTCAGCCATTGAATACGAGCCATCTTGGCTAAACGAACTCTTACGCTTTTTTGGTGGGTCGTCATGGAGGTATCCGGGAGATCAAGGCCCGGGCAACACTCAATCAGATGGCTAGAGGCGCTTCTTCCCTCCAATCGCTTGGCAGCTTCCACCCCCGTCATTCTGAACTTGTTTCAGGGTTCATCGCCGCCTTGGCGCTGCTGCTTGCTTCCCCGCTATTAGCTGAGCCTGATGTGCCCCATCCTGATATTCCATGCTGGTTGGGAGAACGAACCGCGAGCGCATCCGGCGACGAGTTTACTATGTGGGAGACGCGCAATGAGGCGGCGCCTTATCTTATTACCCATAACCGAGAGCAGATGCTTGAGAGCGGCGAGCCAACTCAGTTGGACTACAACTACCTAACCTATTGGTTAGGTGATGAAAGCGATCCCATTCAGGCGAGGCACTATTTGGATACCGATGAAGTGTCTTTGCTCTTGCCAGATTCCGAGGGTCGATCTTTGTCCCTTGAAGAGGCGAGGGCGCATGTGCCAGCGCCGGTATTGTGCTACTTACAGAAGCGGTTTTTTCGCGTCACAATTTTGACGGATAAAGGGAACGAAATCCTTTGGGATTTGGGAGGAGGAAATTGATAGAGGCTGACCTACCCGTTGGATCGCTCACCAGTCGCCACCCCCATCATCCTGAACTCGTTTCAGGATCCATCCACCCGTTGGCTAAGGTCCAGCGGGGGCAAGCCGAGGCCCACAGCCAAATCATGCCAATCAGGATTTTCGCTCTCAATAAGGTTGATCTTCCACTGCCGGTGCCATCGTTTCGATTGTTTCTCGCGTTGTATCGCTTCCTGCATGCTGCCGAATACTTCGTATCGAACGAGAACATCCACCGCATAGCGTTTCGTAAAGCCGTCGACTTTGTTATTTCGATGTTGCCACAGACGAGCAATAAGGTTGCTTGTGACGCCAATATAAAGCGTTCCGTGTGGTTGGCTCGCGAGGATGTAGACGCAGGGTTGGCGTGCAATATTCATCAATCGAAGCGTGCTGAAAAATGGATCCTGAAACAAGTTCAGGATGACGGGCGGGCGGTCAAAGCGCTGTTATGACTGAAGACCACCCCATCCACTCCCCTGACCGGCAGACGGGCGATCCTGACACTGCGCTGCGCCCCAAAAGCTTGTCCGAATTTATCGGGCAAGAAGCCGCACGCGATAACCTGCGCGTCTTCATCGAAAGTGCCAAAGCGCGCGGTGAGGCGATGGATCATACGCTGTTTTTTGGTCCTCCAGGATTGGGTAAGACAACGCTAGCGCAGATTGTCGCGGGCGAATTGGGCGTTGGGTTTCGTGCAACCTCTGGCCCCGTCATCGCCAAAGCCGGGGACTTGGCGGCGCTGCTAACCAATTTAGAGCCGCATGATGTTCTATTTATTGATGAAATTCACCGCCTTAATCCCGTGGTCGAAGAAGTGCTTTACCCCGCGATGGAGGACCGCGCGCTTGATATTATCATCGGGGAAGGGCCCTCTGCGCGCAGTGTGCGGATTGATTTGCCGCCGTTCACCTTGATTGGTGCGACCACGCGGCAAGGTTTGCTAACCACTCCCTTACGCGACCGTTTCGGCATCCCTGTAAGGCTGCAATTCTACACGCATGATGAGCTTGATCTGGTGGTCACACGCGGTGCGCGGCTGCTGGGAATGGCGATTGATGAGACGGGCGCGCGCGAAATTGCGCGGCGATCGCGTGGCACCCCTAGGGTTGCGGGGCGTTTGCTACGGCGCGTTCGCGACTTTGCTCAAGTTGCTGGCGCAGCAACTATCACGCGCGCTATTGCTGACGATGCGCTGACCCGGCTTGAAATTGATCGACTGGGGCTTGATGCGATGGATCGCAAATACCTTTCTATGATCGCGAGCACATACAAAGGGGGACCAGTTGGCGTTGAAACGCTGGCAGCGGGCCTTGCTGAACCGCGCGATACAGTAGAGGATGTTATCGAGCCTTACCTCATTCAATTGGGTCTTCTTGCACGCACTGCACGCGGCCGCGTTTTGAATGATGCCGGATGGGAGCATTTGGAACTAGAGGCGCCAGCAAGGGCAGCGGATTCGGCGAATCACTCTTCACCGGATCTATTCGTCGACCCTTCGGATTCAGCCTGAAGTCGCGTTAACCGATGTAAATTGACTTAAGGATAGTTCAGCTAACGGTCTCATTTCGGGACGATTGGAGGCAGAACCACGGTATTTCGCCATTTTTGAGAACAACGCGCGAGCTAAATATGGTTAAACGTATTGCCGTGTGATGCGCGAGAGGGGCATTACCTGTTATTATCAGGCAAAGGTTTAGTTTCGCTGGCCAATGCCAACACACAAAGCAAGGTTTAGCGTATGTCGTTCAAATTGGCTGCTGCAAAGCTCTCCGCCGCCGTCGCAGGTGTCGCTCTGGTACAGGGTGGTGCTGTTCGTGTGGCCGAGCCTTTGAACACTGAGGATCCGGAATACACAACCAATTTGGATGTGCCGCGCGATGGAACGAAGCTGCAAACTCTTCCAAACGAGCCGCGTTATATCAAAACGCGCGAGCGTGTGATCCCAGAACAGCGTCATCGCATTGTTGAGCGCACGATCGAGTGTCAGCCATTGGCACCTGGAGTTGTTGCAGCATCGGCTCCATTGCCGGCTGGCGCGACCCAAGCTTACATCGACCCGATTGAATGTCCGCCACTTACACAGATCGCTTATGCACCGGCTCCATTGCCACCGCTTCCTCCGGTCTCTGGTGGCGGCGCGCCTGCGTCGCCCCCTGTGGTCATTGGCGGTGGCGGCGGATTTGGCGGCTTTGGAGGGGGCTTTCTTGGCGGCTTCTTTGGCGGCGGCGGCTCATCTTCAGGTGATGTGACAGTCAATAACTTCCTCGACGGCGAGCAAGTGGCAAGCTCTGGCGGAACGACGACAACCACCACGAGCGGCGGCACAACCACGACCAGTGGCGGCGAAAACGGCGAAGGCATCAATATCGTTATCGATATCGACAACTCGACGTCGACCGGCGCGGTTTCGACATCGACTGGCACAGTGTCTTCGAGCACCGGCGATGTTTCGACCTCAACAGGGGCTGTTTCCTCCAGCACGGGCGCTGTCTCTTCGAGCACAGGCGCGGTGAGCACGAGCACTAGCACCAGTTCGGGTAATGTCTCATCTTCAACGGGTGCTGTTTCTTCCAGCACCGGCGCGGTATCTAGCTCTAGCTCTTCTTCCAGCTCAAGCTCGTCTTCCAGCTCAAGTAGCTCATCATCTTCATCCAGCTCATCGAGCAGCGGCGGTGCCACCAGCACTTCTGGTGGTGACACGAGCTCATCAGGTGGATCATCTTCTTCGAGTGGTTCATCGTCAGGTGGATCAAGCAGCTCTTCAAGCGGTGGTGACACTAGCAGCTCAGGCGGCGATTCATCGTCATCTTCAAGCAGTTCGTCATCCGGCGGATCGAGCAGCTCTTCGAGCGGCGGTGCCACCAGCACATCTGGCGGCGCGACCAGCACGTCGGGCGGTTCCAGCTCAGGCGGGTCCAGCAGCGGCGGTTCAAGTTCCGGCGGCAGCAGCTCGGGCGATATGACGAGCAGCACGAGTTCTTCATCAAGCTCTAGCAGCACGTCAACCTCGACTTCATCGAGCAGCGGTGGCAGCTCAGGTGGATCGACGAGTGGCGGCAGCAGCTCAAGCGGTGGTTCAAGCTCTTCGGGCGGATCTTCCTCCGGCGGCACGTCTAGCTCTTCATCGAGCAGTTCGACTTCGAGCTCAAGCAGCTCCTCAAGCTCAGGCGGCACCACCACTACATCAAGTGGGGGCACAGAAGTTCCTGCACCGCCAATGATGATCCTGTTCGGCGCAGCAGCCGCAGCGATCCTTGGTCGCAAGAAATTCGGTGTCAAAGGCGGTAGCGAAGGCGCATCCGCTTAAGAGTGCGGGCATATCAACACAGAAAAGGGTGGCCTTCCTCACGGAACAGCCGCCCTTTCTTTTGCACACTATACCTATTGCTGGCTTGTACGTTCTGTTTGTGAGAATTGCGCTTGAAACTGAGCCATTGGCGTTGTTCCAACCCAAGCCACATCGGCTGTCGTAACAGTTTCGCCCAGCTCCCAGACATTTTCGTAACCGTAGCCGATTAAATTGATGAATGTCGGAATGTTGAGCGCCAGGGAGGCGATCTTAAGCCTTACCGGCGGCACATTGTCGCTGAAATTGTTGTTGCAATAGATCAGGATTTTGCGGTCTTTGTTATCGCCGATCACTTCGCGCAACTTTTCTTCCGTAGAATCAGAGAAGGGCAGGTTGACCGCGCCTTCGATGTGGCCAAGTTCAAATGCGGCGACAGATCGGGTGTCGAGAATGAGTGAATCGGTTTCGGCCGCATGAGCATTGAAATCCGCGAGCGACAAAAGGCGTTCCTGCCTGATAGCGGCAACCTCGCTTGTCAGCAGTTCAAAGCCTGCATAATCAATTTCTTGCGCTTCGTTTGCCTGATCCTGCGCAGTCAGCGGCATTGTTAAGGCCGCAGACAAAGCTGCGCCTGCCATCAAAACCGTTCTTATCATGAATACCTCCTGACCTTGTGGAAAGTCATGGGGTGTCCAGCATGTAAGATTGATGAATACAGGGTCGGTCCGCGTTTTAGCGCCGTGGGTGGGCTATTCTTTACCCGGAACAACCAGCGTCTTGCTCGAAGACTTCCAAGCAAGAATTCCGCCTGCGAGGGGGGTGCGGGCTTGCCAGTGTGCGCGGCAAGCTTTTCGCCGACTAGACTGGAACGCCGGCCTGATCGGCAATAAAGGACGATCTCCCGACCATCTTGCGAGGTGACCTCGGCAGGATCGAAGCGATCCATAGTGATATGCTCCGCGCCGGGGATGATGCCCTCAGCGACTTCCGCAAGGGTGCGTACGTCAATCAGCCGGATGTCCTCATTCGCCAATCTTTCAGCCAAATCATCCGCGCTGATTTCGATGAGCTGTCCGTTGTTTGTGGCAATTTGCGAGCCGGTTTGGCCCAGGCCTTCCCGCACTTCCAATTCTGCCGCAGCCGCCATTTCGGGGAACGGGAGGATGTCTGGAACGGTGTCTTTTTCGTCCGATTGCGGCGCGCAAGCTGCAAGGGCGAGGCCCATTCCCGCGCTTGCTGAGAGAAAAGCGCGCCGCATCATCGGTTTACGCTGCCAATTTGCGCAGAACGTAATGAAGGATGCCGCCATTGCGGTAATATTCCATTTCGTTCGCGGTATCGATCCGGCAAAGCGCGGTGAAGGTGAAGCTGCTGCTATCGCTGCGGGTCGCTTCGATTTCAATGTCTTGGCCGGGCGTCAAATCCGCCAGACCTTTGATCGAGAACGTGCAATCGGCATCAAGGCCAAGCGACACACGCGTATCACCGTCTTTGAATTGGAGCGGCAGAACGCCCATGCCGACAAGGTTAGAACGGTGGATCCGCTCAAAGCTTTCAACAATAACCGCGCGCACACCCAGCAGAATGGTGCCTTTCGCCGCCCAGTCGCGTGATGAGCCTGTGCCGTATTCCTTGCCGCCCACCACGATCAGCGGAGTGCCGTCTGCTTTGTGCTTCATGGCCGCGTCGTAGATCGGCATTTGCTCGCCATTATAGACGGTCTCGCCGCCTTCCACGCCCGGAACCATTTCGTTTTTGATCCGGATATTTGCGAAAGTGCCGCGCATCATCACATCGTGATTGCCGCGACGTGAGCCGTAGGAATTGAAGTCCTTTTTCGCGACTTGATTGCTGCTAAGGTACGAACCGGCGGGCGAGTCTTCTTTAATCGCGCCAGCAGGTGAGATGTGGTCAGTCGTGACCGAATCCCCAAGGATCGCGAGTGGTTTTGCATCCAGAATATCGGTGACCGGGGCTGGCTCCATGCCCATGCCTTCAAAATAAGGTGGGTTGGCAACATAGGTGCTGCCAGCGCGCCATTGATAGGTGTCAGATGGCTCAACCGTAATCGCCTGCCAATGCTCATCGCCATCATAGACATTGGCATAGCGGGTTTCGAACATCGAACGATCGATATTGGCCGCGCGGTGCTCTGCGATCTCGGCATTGGTGGGCCAAAGATCGGCGAGCATCACGTCATTGCCGTCTTTATCTTGGCCTAAAGGTGTCGTGGTGATGTCCTCGGTGACTGTGCCTTTCAGCGCATAGGCCACAACCAGCGGGGGTGATGCCAAGAAGTTGGCACGCACGTCTTGCGAAACGCGGCCTTCGAAATTGCGGTTACCGGAAAGAACGGAAGCGGCCACAATATCGTTGCCATTGATCGCCTTGCTAATAGGTGCAGCCAGCGGGCCTGAATTGCCGATACAGGTCGTGCAGCCATAGCCGACAAGGTCAAAGCCGACCGCGTCGAGATCATCTTGCAAGCCCGATTTGACGAGATAATCGGTCACGACCTGGCTGCCGGGTGCCAGCGATGTCTTCACCCAAGGTTTGGGCTGCATGCCGCGCTCATTCGCTTTCTTAGCAACCAGGCCAGCTGCGATCAGCACGTCTGGGTTCGAAGTGTTGGTGCAGCTGGTAATCGCTGCAATCACAACATCGCCATCGCCAATATCGTGCTCTGTATCAGCCACATCGACACGGACGGGCGCGTCTTTCTTGTAGACCTTAGCCAAATCGCCGTTGAACAGCTCGTCCACCTCAGGAAGGATCACGCGGTCTTGCGGACGTTTGGGTCCGGCAAGGCTTGGCACAACGGTTGAGACGTCCAAAGACAATGTGTTGGTGAACACAGGCTCATGCGCAGGATCAAACCACATGCCTTGCGCTTTGGCATAGGCTTCAACCAGAGCAAGGTTTTCTTCCGAACGGCCCGTCAGGCGCATGTAATCGATTGTCTTGTCATCAATGCCGAAGAAGCCGCAGGTCGCGCCATATTCCGGCGCCATGTTCGCGATTGTCGCGCGGTCTGCGAGAGTTAGGTTGGCAACGCCTTCGCCATAAAATTCAACAAAGCGGCCCACAACGCCCACTTCGCGCAGCATTTGTACGCAGGTGAGAACCAGATCGGTCGCGGTCACGCCCTCAGCCATTCTGCCGGTCAGTTTGAAGCCGACAACTTCGGGAATGAGCATAGAAATCGGCTGGCCAAGCATCGCAGCTTCCGCCTCAATCCCGCCAACGCCCCAGCCCAAAACGCCAAGGCCATTGATCATGGTGGTGTGGCTGTCAGTCCCAACGCAGGTGTCAGGATAGGCAACCATTTCGCCATTTTCATCCGGGCTTGACCAGATGCCTTGCGCGATGTGCTCAAGGTTTACCTGGTGGCAGATGCCTGTGCCGGGAGGAACAGCGGAGAAGTTTTCAAATGATTTCGAACCCCATTTCAAAAAGTCATAGCGTTCCGCATTGCGCTCATATTCGAGCGCCATGTTCGCTTCCATCGCCTGCGGGTGGCCAAATTCATCGACCATGACTGAGTGATCGATCACGAGGTTTACAGGGACTTGCGGGTTAATCTTCGCGGTATCGCCGCCAAGCTCTTTGATCGCATCGCGCATCGCAGCCAAGTCAACAACGCAAGGTACACCGGTGAAATCCTGAAGCAGCACGCGTGCAGGGCGATACTGGATTTCATTGCCGGTTCTGGGGTTCTCCTGCCAATCGACGATCGCCTGAATGTGCTCTTTGCCGACAGTGAAACCTTCATCTTCAAACCGCAGCAGGTTTTCCAAAAGCACTTTCATCGAATTGGGCAGTTTCGTCACATCGCCCAATTGCTCGGCTGCTTTCTCAAGCGAATAATAAGCGTATTGCTTGCCGTTTACGTCAAGCGTTGAACGGGTGGCGAGCGTGTCCTTGCCGATGGCTGTCATAGCGTCGAATTTCCCTTTGGCGTTGATAAGGAGCGCCATATCCCGATGGCGCGAAAAATACCTTTTGCACCTGCTCCCTAGAGCGCGCGAGGTCAAGTGGTAGGAACACGATCACACGACTGTTCGCGATGTTACCAAAGTTTACTACCGGGAATCGCGTAACCCGTGTCAGAGCGCCAGCCATCGTGAAGCGCATGGGAGGAGTCGCACAACATGGACACGGATAAAGATGTGCCGGCTCAAAACACCAGCCTCAAAGCTGGCTTGATGGCCGCAATCATGTTGGTCGCCTTTTGCTTTACGATCGCCCTCGTGATGTCGGGAAGTGCGTCAATTGCAGCCGATACTGAGCCGCAGACCATCGATCGACAACCATGATGGCGCTCCTTCGGGATCGCATTAGTTGAGGAAGATTCGCGTTTCCGCCCCTGACCCAAGGAAGCGCGATGCCGGGGTGGCAGCTGCTACAGAGGCTGCCCCGGTATTTCTCAAAGCCTCTTTTTGAAAAATTTAGGCTTGCTCGGCGCCTTGCAGTTCGGCTTGCGCCTTTGAAGAGGCGCGCGTCGCGATCAGACAGCCGGTCACGATCAAAGCTGTCCCTGCCAAAGTGGTTAGCGTTACGCCTTCTTGGAAGAACAGCCAGCCGAAAACGCTTGCCCAAACAAATCCGGAATATTCAATAGGAACAAGGGTCTGCGCTTCGGCGCGTGCATAGGCCCAGGCAATCGCCATCGCGCCCAAGACGGTCAGCAGCCCCGCGGCAGCTATATCGGTTGTGACGCTTAAATCGGGCGTGACCCACAAAAAAGGCGCAAACATCAGCAGAACAAATCCACCAATGCCGCTGTGAAAGGTCGCTATCTCAATCGGTCCAGCGCGTTGCGACTGGCGGCGGATGACGATGAAATTATAGGCATAGAGAAGCGCGGAAAAGAGCAAAGCGGCCATGCCCAAAGCGGCGTCCGGGTCAAATTCGCCTGCTCCGATGCGCCCGCCGACAATCACTATTGTGCCTGCAAAACCCAATATGCTTGCAAGAATAGCAGCGCGCTGAATTTCCTCTCCCAGCAAAATCCGCGCCAGATAAAGTGCAATGAGCGGGGCTATAAAACTTAGCGCAATCGCTTCGGCCAATGGGAGTTTGGTGAGCGCGAAGAAGAAGCTCAAGGCCATCAATGCAGAGATCACGCCGCGCTCCAAATGGAGTTTCATCACATCGGCATGGGGCCATTTGGGGCGGCGTGACGCCCAAACGGGTGCGATAATGACTGTGGCGACGACTGATCGGAGCAGTGTTGCAGTGTAGGCGCCAGCGGCCAAGGCTGCCTCTTTCATAAACGCATCCATCAACGATAAAAATCCCACGCCCGCAAAGGCCACCAGGATTGCGCCAAGGTGCGAATGCGTTTTGGAGGGCAGAGATGCAGAAAGCGACACGACGCACACCTCCTACCCATAGGTTTAGCTAAGGTCACGTCAGGAAAGCAGCCAATTGTTAAATGTGCAGATAATGTGTGCAGGATTCAGCACATAGAAAGGCTTGCTGGTTGAAAGTGAGCCTTCTCAACGGGTATATGAGACTCTCAATTCGTCAGGCTTGGACGGCTTTTTATCGCGATGAATTGCGGGATTGAACAAGTGGTAGGGCAATATGCGTAGCTGGATCGGCAAAAACTCAATTGGCATTGCAGCAGCGGCTTTGGTCGCAGGCTCATCGGGCGTGGGGCTGGCGCAAGAGGCGCAAACTTCCGCTGATCCAGAAACAGAAACGCCAAGCACGCCTGCGATGGTATCAGAGCCTGTTGTGCAGGGCGGGATTGAGCCGCCTGCGCCTTTGGTGCAGCAATGGGATGTTGAGGACGCGCAAAAACTGATCGCGGTGATCGAAGGTATTGGGGCTGAAGGTCTCGATCCCGCTGATTACGATCTCCAAGCTCTCAAAACCGCAATTGCATCGGCCCCGTCGGCGGAGCTCAACCAGATTGCTTCCCAGAATTTTGTCTGGCTGGTCGAAGACTTGCGCGATGGCCGCACACCGCAGGATGCGCGCAAACAATGGTTTGTTGAAGATCCTGACCGCAATATCAATCGCACGGGCGATCTTTTGACCGAAGCTTTGGCGACAGGCGATATTGCGGGTACTTTGTTGGGCCTCAACCCATCGCACCCAGATTATGCGATGCTGAAAGCGGAACTGGCTGCAACGCCCGAGGCCGATGAGGCGAAACGCAAACTGATCCGCGCGAATATGGATCGTTGGCGGTGGCTCGGGCGCGATCTGGGTAAGGTTTACCTCATCAGCAATGTGCCAGAATATAAGCTGCGCCTGACCGTGGGTGACAAGATCATCAAAAGTTACCGCACTGTTGTCGGTAAGCCTGGGCGCACCGCGACCCCGCAATTGGCCGAAGATGTGTCGGGAGTTGTCTTCAACCCCACATGGACCGTGCCGCAAAGCATTGTGAAAGGCGAAGGTCTGGGCCAGCGCGTGCTCAACAATCCCGGCTGGGCGAGAGCGAAGGGGTATAAAGCAACGCGCGGCGCAAACGGCTGGATTTCGGTTGTGCAGCAACCTGGGCCCACCAATTCACTGGGCCGGATGAAGCTTGAAATGCCCAACGCCCACGCGATTTTCTTCCACGATACGCCCTCGCGTCATCTGTTCAGCCGCGCCGAACGTGCGCTAAGCCATGGCTGCATCCGCACTGAGAACGCTTTGGAAGTGGCGATGATGGTCGCGATCCTTGGCAAAGGCGCGACCAAGGATGAAGCGGTCGAAATCTCAACCTCGGGTAAATACACCAAGGTGATGAACAAGCGAAAGCTGCCCGCCTATATCACCTATTTCACCATGGCGAGCGATACAAACGGCGAAATGACGACGTTCAAAGATATCTATGATCGCGATGCCCCCGTGCTGGCGAGCCTCGACAAACCCCGCGAGCGTGATCGCAGCTATGAGATTACCGACGAGGTGATTGTGATTGAGAACAACCCTCTGGCTGAGGGTTAGTCGCAAGCTTCTTCAAGTCTGATTTGACGCCAGTAGCAAATGCCTGCCGGTAGGGCGTAAGCGAGCACGATCAAACCTATCATGTTGGTGAAAACAAAGGTCGCCAAGCATGCGGTTACTAGCGTTGCGGTCGCAATTGCTACTGAAAGTCCGTATGGCGTCGCCAATAGTCGTCTTAACATGATCGCGATTGGGAAACCGAGGGCTGTGAGCGCGGCGCCCACAGCGATTGTTCCAAAGACCAAACCAAACAATAGCGCAGCCGGCAAAAAGACTAGTCCGAGAAAGACACCTGACCAAAGCTGGTCGGCAAATGTTATCTGCGTGGATAGGTCGCCGTCGCCAAAAGACGACAAAATGCTTGCTGCTTTGCCGCTCGAGACTAAGCCAGCAACAATCATAAAATGCGATAGAAGAGAGCCAAAAAGCGCGGCTTGAAGGCTTGCCACTCCTAGAGCACGAGCCTCTGGGTTCGGCGCAAAGTGCAAAGCCTAAAACGTCCCCGGCGCGTAACGCTGCGTTGCATTGGGATTATCGGGTTGCAGTACCCCATATTGCGGCCCGCGTGCCAAGCTGCCGTCTTCCATCAGCCCCAAGCTATCGGCATAAATCAACCGTCCGCCTGAAAGCTGCAAAAGCGCTTTTCTGAAATCTTCAGCTCCCAGCACAAAGCATCCCAGCGAACGGCCCATCCGGCCATATTGTGCGACATGGGATGGCTCTGCATATTTGGCGGTGTGCATCACAATATAGCGTTGTAATGCCGCGCTATTGCTTGGGTCCAATCCGCCAAGGCGCACAGACGTGCCATAGCGCCCCTGATACCATTCCCACGTCACATAATTGCCGCGGCTGGTTGCGTGCGATCCTTCGACATTGGAATAGGATTTAAGCCAGCCATCATGCTCTCTGTCAGAGCCTTTACCATGGCTTACGCGGTGGCTGGTGACCTCTTGACGGTCAAGATTGACGAAGTGAAAACGCGGCATGGCTGAATGCAGGCCATAATCGGCAATACCTACAATATCACGCTTCCAAATGTGGCCGCCTGCGCGCTCTAATTGCTCCGCGGCGATTTCAAACAGCTTGCGATCGCGGATAGACCCTTTGGCAGGTTGCGCGGCAAGCTTCGCAGGCAGCGCCAGCGCCGCACCTGTCGCCAAAGTTCCTTTTAAGAGATCACGCCGCTTCATAAGTTACCAATATATAGCCCAGTGATGAGGTTCCCGTGAACGGGAAATAGGTCCACCTTACACAAGTATTTTCCCGATATGGGACAGTTGGCTAGGCTTGGCCCCCTTCATGAATGGTCTTTGCCTCCATGCCAAGCTTGATGACACCTGGCATATTCTCTCGGATTGTTGCGCCCACTTTGGCGAATTTTGCGAGACGCGGATCGCCCTCTTCCATCATCTTTGCAATGGCAGGACCAGTGGGATGCAGGCGGCTGCGCGCGTTAAAGGCGTTAGTCTTTTCATTGCCGGACAGGATCGCGGTGCTCATCAGATTGGCCATCACCGCATAAGGATAGGTGTCGGTCGTATCCGTTAGAGGGGCAGGCGGCAGCAGATTGTTCTTTTCTGCATCCGTCTCAAAATTCACTTCTACAAAGGCGGCAAGGGCAGCGGAATACGGCACGAATGGAGCCTGCGCGAGTTGCAGGGTGATTGTGTCTCCATCGAAGAATGGGCGGGTGTTACCACGCGCTTCAAACGGTACGGCACTGGCAGTGCAGTCGATAAACAGGGTATTGTCCGGTACATTGACCACGGTTTCGCCAAAGTGCATTTCGCCCGGTGCAATGCGCGTGACGCGGCCTTGCCTATGAACCTGCGTGATGCCTTTTAGCAGCGCGACTTCGGCTTCTGAGATAACGGCGAAGTGGAACATTTTGGGTGTCACCTCCGGATCAAGCCGAAGCATAACCCCGCGCTCTCCCAATTGAGCGAACATTTCGTCACCCGTCTCAGAAGCGTTTGCGCACTCGACCAAAGCGACCTGAAACTCGATCAAACTTTCGATCGCGACATGGGCAGGCTGCAACAGCTTGCGATTGAACATCCATGAATCGCGCGGCCGAACCCAGCCTATATTATCTCCCGCAACGCCTGCTTCGAGCAGCCAGACACCGGTATCCATCGCGGTCTTGCCGCCGCCAATAATGACATAGTGTTCAGGCAGATTGTCGGCCTGCTGCCACAGCGCAGGCAAGTCAGCAGGCGTTGCAAAGCGCGTGTCAGGTGCAATCTCAAAGGCGGGTTTGTGAGTGGAGGGAACGCTGGTCTTAAAGAAAGTGCCATCCACCAATTTGCGTCGAACAGTGATGTTCGTCTTTACGCCCGACAGAATGCCTTTTGCGCGGTGGATACCATCCTCGCGTCCTTCGTATGAGGTAAGCGGGAGATATTCTACACGCCCGCTCGGGATCATCCGATCCATCATCAGCTTGTGATAATAGGCAAGGATTTCAGCGTGTTTTGCCAGCGGATACATGCCAGCATTGTGGCCTTGCGTGTCAACGCGGTCTGGGCACATTTCCATGGAATTGACGCCATAGGTGGCGCTTGGCTGATGCAATGCGACAAACGGATAGGCATCGTTCCAATGCCCGCCGGGCCGCGCGTGTTTATCAATGATCGTGATGTGGCAATCTGGATCTTCGTCCAGCAAGGTGTCAGCAAAAGCGAGGCCAACAGCGCCTGCGCCCACCACCAGATAATCAGTTTCCAGATCAGCCATTTCGCGTCTATCCTGTGTTCGAAGTTCGATAGTTAGCTAGGCGATTTGGCTGTATGGGGGAAGCGAAATGGTAATACGCATGGTAATGGGATCGGTGCTGGCGGTCACACTGAGCGGATGCGCTGCGACAAATGACCGTAGCGCAAATTCTGCCGATGCAGCTGCCGGAACGGCAAATACAGCGCCAGTGGAGCCTCCCGTTCAAACCGAATCAGGAGGTCCTTCTTCGCAATCGCCGAGTTTCGCGACACCGCCAAAAATTGAGTATCGTGAGCTCAATCTGGTGCGTAGCAGCCGAGCTGATGCTCCGGCGACTATGAGCGTCAATGCAGAGGAATTGCCGGCAGAACCAACCAAAATTCTCGACCCGACCATGGCCGAACGTCTGTTTGGCAACACAGGCATCACCGTGCAGTGGATCGGATGGGAAAAGCGCGGCCCGACTTTGGTTGCGGTGAGTGAGGAAGGTTATTGGATGCTCTTGGGTGGGCAGGGCGATACCAATGGTGGGAACTTGGATATTGAAGGCTTCATCACGGAAATTGGCCCCGATTACTTTTTGTACGATGGAACGATCAAAATCTTCGGCACGCCTGACAAAGACCGCCTGTGCAATGTGAGTAAGCGCGGTTGGCGGTTTGGCATCACGCAGAACCGCAAATATTGGCGGCTGCGCGAGTTCGAATGGTGTGACCGTTTGACCGATTACATCGACATCTATTTTTGAGACGCTCTACGGGTGCTAGCGGGCACCCAGCGTCATTTTGTCATCCGCGATCTCAACCGCTCCGATTTGCGAGAGATAGGATTGACCAAGCAGTGATATGCTTAGGCCTTTTGGGATCACCACGGCCTCGACATTGCGCCGGGCCATACCGCCGATTTCCACTTGGTCGAGAGTGATCGGCACACCGTAAACAGCGCCGCTGGCGCCTGATCCAATGTGACGAACATCGCCTTCATCCCAGTAAATCCCAGCAGCCTCGGCATCCTTACCGGTTAGCGCGATGACACTTGCGCCCGTGTCCACCAGCATTCGCATGCGTGCGCCGTCGATGGCAGCATTGGCATAGAAATGCCCGTCGCGTTCCCGCAGCAATGTGTGCTCACTGCCAAAATCGCCTCCGCCGGATTGGGCTGCGAATGTCTTATTGCTCGAGCCAGAAAAGGGAGAGGCATTTGCGGACTGCTCCTTTGCTGTCGCGTCCTTTTCGTTGTCATCTCCCATAGGCACGACAAAAACAGCAAGGCCGCAGATAGCTGCCGCAAAAATGATGGTCCGCTCGATCATTACGCTACAGACTTACAAGCTGAAACTTAAGGCACCCTAAAGCTTTGCGATCATCATTTAGGGCGCAGAAGGCGGAGCAAAATCCCTATTGCGACCGGCCATGGTGAGCATGGAACGGGCATGGCGCGCGGCAATCTCATGCGGATCGCCATATCCCCCGCCCAGTGCCGATGCGATGGGAAGGGCGCGCGAACGGGCTGCGTCCAGCACATAGCTGTCGCGCCTCTCCAATCCCTGATCTGTGAGCGCCAGCCTGCCAAGCTTATCATTTTCGTGCGGATCAACGCCGGCCTGATACAGCACCAGATCAGGCGCAAAATCGGCGAACACCGTGGGTAAATGCGTGTCGAGAGTTTCAAGATAGCCATCATCATCAAGGCCATCGGGCAGCGGCACATCGAGGCTGGAGCGTGCTTTTCGCACGGGGAAGTTCTTTTCTGCATGTAAAGATAGAGTGAAGATATCCTCCCGCCCGGCAGTCAGACTGGCGGTTCCATCGCCCTGATGCACATCAAGATCGAGTATAAGGATACGGCAGGCGCGCCCTTCAGCAATCAAGCGATTGGAAGCGACCGCGAGATCATTGAAGACGCAATAGCCAGCGCCAGTATCGCTTAGCGCATGATGGCTCCCTGCGGCTGAGTTCGCGGCATAACCATGCTGCATCGCAAGCTTTGCTGCCAGATATGTACCGCCATTGGTGTGCCTGACCCGGTCCCTGATCCGCTCTGTTACCGGAAAGCCGATCCGGCGTTCCTTCTCGCGTGGCACCTGAGCACGGAACACTTCATCCACGTATGTAGGGTCATGCACCGCCTCCAGCCACTCGCGCGGCATGGCATCCGGGGCATGTTCCGTTACGAGAGCGCCGCTAGAGCGCAATTGCTCCATCACGAGGTAGTATTTGTCGAACTTAAAGGTGCCGCGCGTGGGCTGCGGCGCCATGTAATCGGCGTGGTGGACGACGTGGAGCAGAGTTAGGGCGCCCTATTCGCCAAACTTTCAAGTTCAGCATAGATCGCATCTTCTTCGCGGCTTGCCGCATTGCGCCATGTGGTTGCCGTATCGGCGTTCACCAGCTTGCCATCCGGCGTCAGCACCAACAGGTTTGGCGTTCCTGGTATCCCATTGATCCCAAACCTTGCCGCGATTGCAAGGTTATGGCCATCACCTGATTGCGGCATACCTACATTGACGAAGATCAGTTCGTACTTGTCCTCGATCAAAGCCTTGAACCGGTAGGTTGCCAGCCATCCTGCCAAAGCGCGGCTGTCATGGCACCAGTTTGCGCCCATCACGAGCATTACTCGTTTGTCGGTTTCAGCTGCGCGCGCGAGGGCGGCATCGACATCAGCTTCGGCGTCATCGGACACCGCATAGCTTTCGGCTTCGGGGTAGTCGTGCCCGGCTCCAGATGATTTGATCTTACCGGCCAGTGCAGCACCTCCCCCAAGAAGCAGAGCTGCCAAAATGCCGCTTAAAAGCGCCTTGATCACTCGGCAGCTTCCGCAGCATGAGGGTCGAACGCCACCTCTTCACCTGCATCGATCTTGGCCGCTTTTTCCTCGACCAATTTCACAATGTGATTGAGCATATCCTCATCATCGATCGCATGCGCCTTCATACCGGATAGGTAGACCATGTGCTTGCCATTGCCGCCGCCTGTGAGGCCAATATCGGTCTCGCGCGCTTCGCCCGGGCCATTGACGACGCAGCCCAAAACAGAGAGCGACATGGGCGTCTTGATGTGTTCGAGACGTTTTTCGAGGGTTTCAACAGTGCGGATCACGTCAAAGCCTTGGCGCGAGCACGAAGGGCAAGACACCACGCGAACGCCGCGCGTGCGCAGGCCCAAAGCTTTGAGCATCTCGTATCCGACTTTGACTTCCTCTTCAGGCTCAGCCGAAAGCGAGACGCGGATCGTGTCGCCAATGCCTGCCCAAAGGAGCGAGCCCATGCCGATCGAGGATTTCACCGTTCCGCCGATCAACCCGCCAGCCTCGGTAATGCCGAGGTGCAAGGGACAATCAACCGCATCAGCCAGCCCATGATAGGCCGCAACCGCTAGGAATACGTCGCTGGCTTTGACCGCAACTTTGAAATCGTGGAAGTCATGATCTTGCAGCAGTTTGATATGATCGAGAGCGCTTTCAATGAGCGCTTCGGGGCAAGGCTCACCATATTTTTCGAGCAGGTCTTTCTCAAGAGACCCTGCATTCACGCCGATACGGATAGCGCAGCCATTGGCTTTTGCCGCGCGCACGACTTCGGCAACCCGGTCTGATGATCCGATATTACCGGGATTGATGCGCAAACACGCCGCCCCGCCATCAGCCGCTTCCAAAGCGCGTTTGTAGTGAAAGTGGATGTCGGCAACGACCGGAATGTTCGACGCGCGCGTAATTAGCGGAAAGGCTGCTGTGGCCTCTTCAGTTGGGCAAGAGACGCGGATGATATCGCAGCCCACTTCTTCGCAGCGTCGGATTTGATCAATCGTCGCGGCTGCATCTTCGGTGGGGGTGTTGGTCATGGTTTGCACCGTGATCGGCGCATCGCCGCCAACAGGCACATTGCCCACCATAATCTGACGGCATTGCCGCCGCTCTATATCGCGCCAAGGTCTAACAGACATGCGCCGCTATATAGGCGCGCAAAGAAAAAGGGGCAATGACGCGAATTGCGTGCATTGCCCCTTTTCGAAATGCGATGATGAGGATTACCAGCGGATCAGTGGTGGAACTGCGATCCGCGCTGCGAAAGCCCAAATAAGGACAGGTGCGGTATGCCAGATGCCGACATGAGCAATCGTATCGAGCGGGCACGTAATGTTATATGCCAGTGCTCCCAGCGAACCAGAAGCAAGTCCCGTAAGCCAGCCAGCACGTTCGAGCGAGACGGGCGCGCCGCGACGCAAGAACAAGACCGCAGCAACAGCGACAAGAAAACCAGCCATAGAGCCATAAGCCGCGCACTCCCAATACCAGGTCGCTGCGTCATTCCAGACACTCTGCACATGGGCTGCATGATCATGATTGGCTTCGAGCGCAGTGATGGTGATAAGTGCCGCTATCGGAACCACCCCAAGCATTGCAGCGCTCCAGAACGGAGCTGAACCGCGCGCCCCAACTTTCGGGAGAGCAGACGAGATTAAAGCCGATGTGCTCGCAGCGCCTAAAACTAGCAGCAGCAGGTTTGTGATCCAGTAAAAGGCCGAAGCCTCACCCGTGATCATACCACTCCAAAACTCAAAAATTGCGATACAGGCTATGCCTGCCACCAAGGTGGCAAAACCAATCAGGAACGCTCCATCGCGCGGTTTTATCCGGCTAACGGGTTCCAGCTCTTGCGTAAGGGACGCAATCAGATCTTCGCGGTTCGCTTGCTTTTCCATTGTCATTCGACTTCCTCAACCAACGTGGCCAGCTTTTTAAGGCCGCGATGGATGTTTACTTTTACCGAGCTTTCGCTTTGCCCGGTTTTTTCGGCGGCTTCGCGGATTGATAGTCCGCCAATTTTCACCATTTCGATCACTTCTGCCTGCTTTTCAGGTATCTGAACAAACAGCCTATCAAGGCTGACGCGTGCCATAACAACTTCTTCTTCGCTGTCTTCTACGGCATCGTCTTCCATCAGTTCCTTCGCATCGTGCTTATACACTTTGCGCAAGTGATCGACCCAGCGGTATCTCGCAATGGCAGCAAGCCATGGCAGGAATGGGCGTTTCGGGTCCCAGGTGGCGCGTTTTGTGTAAAACGCGATGAGCACTTCTTGCACCAGATCATCAGTCTGATGCGGAGGGACCCGGCGGCGAAAATACCGCTCAAGCCACACCCCCACCTCGGTAAGCAGCACATTGGCGGACGCTTTGTCACCGTCCTGTGCTGCCACCATGAGGCGGGCAAAAGTGGGTTCGTCTGCGACCATCGGTTCTGAACCTTACGCCGCTTTGGGAGCGGTGATCCGCTCGAGAACCCGGTCAAGACCGAACAGACCACCACCGCGAGAGATCAGAACCAGAGCCAAAGCAATCGGAGTGACAGCCCAGCCCCAAAAATGATCAGCAGTTGGGAACACAAAGAACTGAATCACCAGTGTCATTATCATCAGTGACACTGCGGAAAACCGCGTGAACAGTCCGACAAACAGCAGAAGCGGGAATGCGAATTCTGCATATGTCGCCATGGGAACTGCGAGATCGGTCGGGATGGGGAGGCCCGAAAACTCGTTCTCAAAGATGAAGTACTGCGTCTCATCAATCTGAAGCCATGTGCCTTCAACGACTTTGGTTTTGTATGACCGCCAGAAAACTAGAGCCAGCGCAATACGAGCCAGCAATAGACCGACGCTTTCCATAAAAGTGCCGGACAAAAAGCCGACCAAACTGCGATACATTGAAATAATGGTGTTCATTGTGTCCTCCTAAACTGGCTCGAGGCAGCGGCGATAATTTTGCCTGATCCGCCGCTTCCTCTTGCCAATTGTCCTTATCGTTTGATCGCCTTCAAAGAGCCTTTGCCTTTGGGCGTTTTGATTTTCACGCATGAGCCTTTGTCGACATACTTCCAGGCATTACCCTGATAGTCGCGTGTCGAAGTACCGGCACAGCTTGTGCCAGGGCCTGCGGCGCAATCATTCTTGCCTGCTTTGGCAACGCCGTAACATTTTTCCTTGGCGCCTTGTGCCGCAACAGGCGTTGTGGCGAGGCCGGCTGCGATGCCAGCTGTGAGAGCAAGGCCTGCAAAATTAGCAATAGTCTTGGTGTTCATCGGGGGTCTCCAAAAAACTCTTTTAAGCTTCTCCGGCGTGATTGCCGGTGCTGACTGGCTATTCGCCCCGACACGCTGGACGGTTACAATCAAGAGACACTTTTTTTGAAGTGTTGCGTCAGCCGGCGTTGAAGCAAACCAAAATGATGCCGCCAGCTTTGCGCCTTTTGACCTCCCTTCCATTACCAAGTGTAACGCGTCGCCCAAAAAACGCGAAACCCCTTTTGCACAAGGCCTTAAATGGCGGCGCGCATAGCGGTGTTTGTCGCTTTCAGTGTGCATCGCCCGGTGGCCTGGCGGCGTGTGGCGTGTTTTTGTGCTATGACCCTGCCCCCCACCCATGGGCAAAGACGCGTTCACTATCCGCCGGGCTGCCGACCAGTAGGCTCGCAATCATAAGGCGGCGAATTTTCGCCAGAATGCTGATAGGATAAAGGGATGGACAGCTTCGTTTCGCATATAGCTCCGTTTGCAGGGTTCGGCCTCGGCTTTCGATCGGTTCACTATGCCGATTTTCTTGATGCGCCTGATGATAACCGCATCCCTGTAGATTTCCTTGAAGTCATCAGCGAAAACTACATGGTCGATGGCGGGCGGCAGCTGCGTATTCTGGAACAAGCACGCGCGCTTTATCCTATCATCTTGCATGGGGTTTCGATGTCGATTGGCTCTGCAGGAGGGCTAAATCGTGATTATCTTGAACGCTTGCGCGCACTGGCTGATCGGATTGAGCCGCTTTGGGTATCCGATCATTTGTGTTGGACGCGCACAAGCGCGCATAACAGCCATGATCTGTTGCCCATGCCTTTGACGCAGCAGGCGCTCAGCGCGGTTTGCGACAATATCGATATGGCTCAAGAGGCGCTTGGCCGCGTGATGCTGTTTGAAAATCCCTCAAGCTATCTCACATTTCCCGAAGATGAGATGACCGAATGGGAATTCCTTTCAGAGATGACAAAGCGCACCGGCTGTTACCTGCTGCTGGATGTGAACAACATTTATGTTTCTGCGCGCAATCATGGTTTTTGCGCACAGGATTACCTTAAGGGTCTTCCACTTGATCGGGTCAGGCAAATTCACCTTGCGGGCCACGACCCAGCGACGCCAGAACGCGAAATTATCATCGATACGCACGATCGTGAAGTGAGTGATGACGTATGGGAGATGTATGCAGAAGCGATAGCAATGCTGCCGGTGCCCGTTGCTACTATGATTGAGCGCGATGACAACATACCGCCGCTTTCCGAATTGCTCTCGGAACTTAAACATGCGCGAGGGATCGCCGGTAAAAACGCACTGGAGCCTGCGTGAGCGCTCAAGCCACTGAACTCGCAGAGCGTCAGGCCGCCTTTATGCGCGCGATCTTGGATGATGGCGCGCCAATGCCCGAAGGCTGGGGCAATTCCCAAGCTGCGGGGATGGCTGTTTATCGCGGCAATTATCGGTCTGCTATCATGGATACGCTCGCCAGCAGTTTTGAGCGCACAGCGTCCTATGTCGGTGAAGATGCCTTCCGCCAAGCGAGCATGCACCATGCTATAACCCACCCGCCTCACCATTGGACTATCGAAGCAGTAGGCGAAGGCTTTGATCAAGCTTGCGCTCAATTGTTTAGCGACAATCCTGAAGTGGCTGAACTGGCATGGCTTGAATGGTCGATGCTGGAAGCCTCCAGATCAGCCGATTGTGTTCCTCTTGACCCCGCATCATTCGCCGGAGCTTCGGCGGAATTTGCCGATGCGGATTGGGCTGAACTCAAGCTTACGTTTCTCCCACAAGCTGTCGCACGCAGCGTTGAACACGATCTTGCCGGGATATGGCGCTCGCTTGATGAAGATATGGGACAAGAGGTGCAGATCGCTCCGCCTGCAACGCGCGGCTGTATTGTATGGCGTGAAGGAGAGTGGCCGACATTTCTGATGGTGGATGTTAGCAATGCTGCGGCGTTTTCAGCCATGCAGCAAGGCGCAAGCTATGCTGAGGTGGTTGGGCTTCTTGCAGGCCCTGAGCCCGATGAAGCGCCCGATCAAGAGGCGGTGCAAAATGCTGCCATGAAAGCCGGAGAATTTCTCGGATTGTGGCTCAATGAAGGGCTGATCGCCTCATTCCAGACTTGACTTCATTGCGCCACGCTACTTTCTTCAGGGGCAAGGAAGGGATCGCATTATGCTCAGCACAGCAACCGCGCAGCAGCGCACCACTAAGGCCAGCCTGTTACTGAAAGCTGTGAAATGGGTGATCTCCCGGCGCACCCCTGTCTTCCCGCATTCTGCAGCTGAATATCGCGAGCATATGGCGACCCGCAAATTGCCACGCGATGCCCCTATGCCAGGCGCATTCGCCCAGAAGTATGATGTGACTGAGTGGGAGGCGGCGGGCCAAAAAGTTGTGACGCTGCATCCCAAAACGGGCCCGGCCAAGTGGCATATGTTGTATTTTCATGGCGGCGGATTTGTGCTGCCAATGTTCAAAGAGCACTGGCCGCTGGCTGCTGCCATGATCGACACTTGCGGGGTGAGCATCACGTTACCGCTGTATGAAGTGGTGCCCGAAAGCTCTTACAAGGCGCAAGATGCATTAGCCGATGGAGTGTTTGCGAAACTTGCAGAGACGCATGATCCAGCAAACATCATCCTCAATGGAGACAGCGCAGGCGGGCATATGGCTCTCGCGCTTGCGCTGCGATTGGCAAAAGCGGGTGGGCCGCAGCCTGGAAAGCTAGCCCTGTTCGCGCCTTGGCTTGATGTTACGATGAAAGATCCGGCCATTGAGGCGGTCGAACCGCATGATTTCATGCTCAAGATCGGCACCTTGCGCGAATGCGGGAAAATGGTTGCGGGGACGCGCGATCCTGCAAGCGCGGAATGCAGCCCGCTTTACGCTGAGCCAGAAGACCTCGCGCTGCTGCCGCCAACACGCATTTGGACAGGTCAGCATGACCTCTTCATCGTGGACTCGCGCACATTCAGCGCGCGACTCAATGACCTGGGCGTGGATACAATGCTGTACGAATATGCCGAGGCCCCGCATGTGTTTATGGCAGTGACACCCACGCGCGAGGCTAAGGATACGTTCGCATTGCTGAACGAATTTCTCGCCGAATAGCGATCAGGCTGTAAAAGAGGTCCCGGTCATCTCTTCGCTAAGCGCCCACAATTGGTTGGCGGCATTGGGATCGAGCGCATAGGAGCGCACGCCTCCTCTGCGGTTTTCATCGTCAACCTCGGCAACATGGCAATCTTCGCAATAAACGCCGCCTATTCCCTCCAACTCGTCGGCCGTTGCAGCCCAGCACGATGTGGCCGCGCCTTGCGCTTCGTCTTTAAATTGAAAGTCGGGTTCATTGGCCAAGATGTTCGCCATCAATCCCTCGCGCATTTTGTCGTCCATATGGCGGCCCAAATTGGTGTTAATCCCGCCGGGATGCACCGCATAGGCATGGATGCCTTTATCGGCAAAGCGCTGTTCAAGCCCCACTGAAAACAGCACATTGGCTGTCTTTGAGTGCCCATAGCTTAAGAAAGGATCGTAATCGCGGTTTTCGAAATTGGGATCTTCGAGATTAACCGGCGCGATCTGGTGGCCGCGGCTGGATAGGTTGACGATCCGCTTGTTTGTGCCCGCTTCAACCAGAGGCATCAGTTCTTTTGTCAGCACAAAATGGCCAAGGTGATTGGTGCCAAACTGGCTTTCAAACCCGTCTTTGGTGTGGGTTTTGGGGGTCGCCATTACACCTGCATTGTTGATGAGCAGGTCAATCGTTTCAAAGCGTTCACGCGCTTCGGCGCCGCATGCACGCACGCTTTCCAATGAGCTTAGATCGCACACTATAGTTTCTAGGTTTGCTTCCGGGTTGGCGGCGTTGATCTCGCCAACCGCTGCATCAAGAGTTTCTTGGTTGCGGCCCGCAAGGATCACTTTTGCACCCTTGGCTGCCATCGCGCGGACGGTTTCTTTGCCCAAGCCCGATGTCGCCCCCGTCACAAAAACTCGCGTGCCTGAAAGGTCTTTACCTTCCAGCACGTCATCTGTGGTGCTGGTTTTACCAAAGCTGCTCATTTCTTTCTCCCAAAACGATGAAGGGCGCAGATAGCATTACTATCCGCGCCCCGTCATGCTTTGATCTGAGAAAACGTCAGATCATTTGGCTTTGTCGAATTCCTCAAGCTTTTTAGCAGCCCATTCGCGCCCACCCATGCCGAAGGCAAGAGCGCCTGCAACAGAAAGGCCAATAACCAGAGCGCCGAAGCCGATAGTGACGATCTCTTCACCGATGTTCATGTTGTTGAGACCCATGAATGTGAAGACCAGCATCGCGCCATAACGCACCACTGTGCCCGCCATCGAACCTTCGCTGCCAGCCGAAACCAGCTTGCCAAGCAGGTTGGCAATCAGGAAGCCGACACCGATAATCACTGCGCCAAAGGCAACATTACCGCCAATTGCGAGCACTTGGTTGAGGATCGTGGTGACTTCTGGGAAGCCAAGCAGGCGTGTTGCAGCGATTGCGAAGAACAAGATGATGCCAACTTGCACGATGCGAGCGATCACTGATGATGCGCTTGTGCCAGCAGGCAGCAGACCCATCGCACCGATCGGACCATCAACGCCCAATCCGCCAAGAACTTCGGTCAGTAGACTGACGACAAAGCGGCTGATCATATAGCCGATGCCAAGCAGAATGCCGGCTGCGATGATGTTCGGAATTGCGCCCATGATCATTTCGAGCATGTTGGTCGCAGGCACAGAGATCGACTGAATGTCGAGCACACCCAAGGCACCGATACCCACCGGAATGGCGATCAAGGCATAGATGATCACGCCCAGTGTTTTGGTGATAGTGTTGTTGCCGGTTACTTCATCGGCGCCTGCTTTGTTAGCCCAGCGATCAAGATCGAGGGTTTGCATCGCAGTCACGGCAATGTCGCGGACGATCCCAGCGATCATCAAACCGATGAACACCAACAAGCCAGCGCTAAAGAGGCGCGGTACATAAGCCATGATGGTGTTCAGCAGCTCGTTGATGGGCCCAGCAACGCCGCCGAGTTCCAGAACATCAAGAATGGCTAGAAGGCCGAACAGCCACACAAGAAGCGAAACGATCTTACCCAGCGACATACCAACGCTGGTGCCGCTGCTGGTGTTGCGATCAAGGAATGGTACGCGGCTGACTAGGGCGGCAAATGCGCGCTTGGCGATCCCTGCCAGAATCCATGTAACGAGCAAAATACCCAGTGCGAACAGCGCTTTTTGCCCTAAGGCAAGCGCCAGTTCGGTGTCGAAACTGTATTGTCCAATCTGCATTGTTATCCCCTTTTACAACGGTGTTCTGCGATCTTGTGATAAGGCTCTTGTCGAGCGCGAAAGTGTAATTTACGCCGTTGTTAAAGCATTTGCGCCGCCGCGTTGGTAAACCCTTGTAAAGGTCCGTAGTGACATGACATTTCCTTCAAAGTTTCATGGATTTAGAGCGCAGCTGTTCAGCGTTCTTGGCTGCCTTACATTGGCCTTTTCGTCTGCTAATGCGCAGGAGGATACGGAACCCACTAAGACAGAACCCCAATGGTCGATCGCGATCCATGGCGGGGCAGGTACCATCCGGCGCGAAGACACCACGCCAGAACAGGTGGCAGAGTATGAGGCCGCTTTACAAGAAGCGCTTGATGCAGGTTCTGCCATCTTGGCAGATGGCGGCAGCGCGATGGACGCGATCAAGGCAGCGATTGTGCCGATGGAAGACAACCCGCTCTTCAATGCGGGGCGCGGCGCGGTTTTTACATGGGAAGGCGAAAATGAGCTTGATGCCTCTATTATGGATGGCCGTGATCGCAGCGCAGGCGCAGTGGCAGGCGTGAAGTCTATCAAGAATCCCATCCTGTTGGCTGACACAGTGCGCACAGATAGCCCCCATGTTTTCTTGAGCGGGGCAGGCGCTGAACAGTTTGCCAGTGAGAAGAACGTGGAGACCGCACCGCCCGAATGGTTCGCAACAGAAGGGCGCAGGAAATCGCTTGAGAGGATGAAGGCGAATGCGCTGTCATCGATTGATGTCGATCTGAAATTCGGCACAGTAGGGGCAGTTGCGCTCGATCAGGACGGCAATCTGGCTGCTGGCACGTCAACTGGCGGCATGACGGGTAAACGTTGGGGCAGGATCGGTGATGCGCCTGTGATCGGTGCCGGCACTTACGCTGACAATCGCAGCTGCGCGCTTTCTGCAACCGGGTGGGGTGAGTATTTTATCCGCGTTGGCGTGGCGCATGAGATTTGCGCTCGGCTGCGCATGGAAGTGTCTGGTTGGACCGTCTACGCGCCTGCTGATGCTGGCATCGACGTTGCTGCCTATGCAAAATTACGGGCGCAGGAAATCGCGGATTCTGTCATGGCCGAGGTGAAAGAATTGGGCGGTGATGGCGGCATTATCCTCGTGACGCCAACTGGCGATGCGATCTACAGCTTCAACACGGCCGGCATGTATCGCGGCCGCGCAAACAGCGAAGGCGTGAACGAAGTTGCGATCTTTGGCAGTGAGGAAATCAAAGAAGAGTCTGCCACTCCGGATCATTGATCGGCTATAGATCTTCTATCCTGCAACCTCGCGCTTTCAGGATGGGGCGCATTTCCCAATACGCCATCGGTGTGCGGTAGAGCGGGATGTAAGGGTGCAAGTGATGCACAATGTGAAATTGCATCCCCATCGAACCAATATTGCCAAGCTTTGATCGCCAACTGCGCGTGTTGCGGTAGCGCCCTTTTTCTAAGCCTGGATGGTGCGGTGCCCATGACAGGAAGAAGATAATGTAGATCAACGCAAGATGGTAGGGCAGCCACCACAAAAGCAAGGCTTCAAGCGCAAGACCATTCCATGCAAGCGTTCCCAGAATTGCGATGAAAGCAACCTTATACAGCAATGTGAGCACGATCAGGTCAGATCGGCCTGCGCGGGTCAATGCGGCGAGGTAATCGTGGTTCCGTTTCGCATCAGGCTGCCGCTGGCGGATGGTAGCACAGATTGCGCTCCACGGTCCGGGCGCTTTGCATGTGATATCAACATCCTTTTCCGGATCGTTGGTGTGTCGGTGATGATCGAGATGCGTGATACGCAGGACTTCGAAAGGATAAACCAGCATCCAGCTTGTCGCATGGCCGACCAGTTCGTTTAGCCAGCGCAGCTTTGTACCGGGGCGCGCAATGATGTCATGCTGCGCCTCGTGCGTGGGCAGATAGACCAGAGCCATATTGATGCAGGCAATCGGGAATGCAGCCCAAAGCGGAAGCGTTCCCGTCAGCACTAGCGGCCAAAGTGAGAGCCAGGCGGCAAGATTGCCGAAAGCCCAAACAACTGCGCCCCATGGGAACATACCAGAATGCTTGCGTGCGATTTTAAGCTCGAGTTTCTTCAGCTCTGCATCCGATAATTGCGACAGATCATCTGGCAAAATGGGCGAATGTGCGTTCATATCCAGCGGCCTGTTACTCGCGCTAAAAGGCCCCATGCGCCCCCAATGATCAGAGCGAAAGTCAGAGTGGTCAGGCCAAACGGTGCGGCGATGCCTGTCGCCTGCATTGTTTGATCAATAACCGGAACCAGAAACGCAAATGCGAAGACCAGCGACAAATTGGTCGCAAAAAATTTAACGGCGCTTTCCATGATCCCCTCCTCACCGCCGTGGTGGATAGCAAAAAGCAACGGATATGGAAATGCGAGGCTTCGCCGCTCAAGTTCTACAATCGTGAAATCAGAAGGGATTGATTTTCGAAAAGCGATAATCGCCCAATACGAAATCGGTTACGACTTTGCCGACTTGCGCCAACACGGCCTCTGATGCCGGGTCCATACCATCATGGGTGCCGCGAGCGCGGAAATAGGCCGCGAAGGTGACAGGCGCGCGTTGTTCGCCTGCTTTTGCGGGAGGCTCTGCAAAGCCAATATCGACATAGAGGCTCCCCATGCCTGGCCAGATCGATGTGCCGGTTTTATCACCGCCAGTCCATCCTTCTTCAAGTCCTGCACGAACGCGGCGTTCGCCGGTGGACGTGTCGATCATCCATTGCTTGAGCATTGCGCGCTGTGTTTCGGGCAAGGCATCGCCATAGATCAGCTTTGCAACCGTGCGCGCCATGGCCGCAGGTGTTGTCGTGTCGCGAACCTCGGCGATGGGCACGTTGTTAAGCGCTGGCTCAATCCGGTCAAGGCGGCTCACATCATCGCCGATGGATCGCCAAAATCCGGTCAGCGCAGCAGGTCCGCCAAGCTCGCGTAGCAGGATATTGGCAGCGGCATTGTCGGAATATTTCTGCGTAAACTCAGCCAGCTCCAGCATGGTCGCGCCTTCATCTAACCTTTTGGTGGTGAAGGGCGAGACGAACATCAGATCATCCTTCGTCCAACGCAACAGCTTTTCGCCGTCTATCTCTCCATTGGCGTGCGCGCTTAGCACTTTGGCGGCGAGCGACAGTTTGAACGAGGAGCAATGGCCAAAGCGGCGGTTCTCATTCAGCCCGATAGAAATGCCGCTGCCGGTATCAAACAGTTCAGCACCTAAGGTGCCACCGATATTAGCCTCGATAATTCGCAAGCGAGACTGCAATCGACCAAGGGGACTTTGATCAGGCGGCAGGCATGCTGAAAGTACGCCAGTTCCTGCAAGGGCCAATCCAGATCCAATTGCCATGCGGCGCGTGAAAGGCGTGTCTGATCCGCTCATGAAAACTTGTCCGCTTTGCGTTTGCCGAACCGCATATCGCCTTCCAGCTTTGCGCGCAGTTGTGCGTAAAAGGCTTCGAGGAACGCGCGTTCATCACCCGCGCCCGGATCCCAACCGATTTTGCGGCAGATGGTCTCGTGCACGGCTGATAACGCATCGGGTTCCGCCTCGCGCAGCATCCGCTCCAATGTCTGCAATTCGCGCTCACCATAGATCGACAATTCTTCATCACCGAAATCATAACGAACGCCAGTGACATGGCTCGTTCCGCTAGCGGCACCTTGTGTGGAAAGTGTTTCGGCAAGTTTGGTCTTGGGCGCTTCAACCACCCATGTGCCAGCGATTATGTCGCCCGCTCTCAACGCGTCCTTGTTGAAGAAAGGGAATAGCAGAAAGATAAAGAACCAGATGGTCGCAGCCCAAATCGTGCCGCCAAGACTTTCTTGAGTGGAGCTCATCACAGCCAAAACCAGCATAAAGATGAGCGGATAGAAAATCTCTATATCGCGCAGCAGATTGCGCGCGATAACAGCTTCCGGTGTAAGCCGCGCGCCACCATGGGCAGCCACTCGAATGCCGACAGCGCGTTTGCCCAAGGTCGCCCCACGCGGCCCCAATTCCTGCGCCAGGAAATACCCATACCAGGCAATGAAGCCTGTCAGGATCGCGATAATGGAGAGAAACTCGCGAGCATTGGACGTTTGGCTTTCATCCACCACCACCCCAGAATCGAAAATTCCACCTGCAATCCAGCCTAGTATCCAAGTGGCCAATATAAGCGCAAAGATCAGGATTAGGATATCAAGGATCAGCGCGCCTGCGCGTGCCCCTCGTGATGCAACCACCATAGGGACAGCAATACCCTCAGGCGTGATCAGCGTGCGCTCACGTTTGTTTATCGGTCGGCCTTGGGCAATGGCGGCAGCTGTGCTCATCCAATCGCTCCCAAACGGCGCGGGCGATAGAGGTAGAAATATGACAACCAGAATGCGAGCATCATCCCGCCGATCATAAACCTGTTCTGTGCGCCTTCCACCAATTGCCGTGGGAATGCCTCTAGCAAGGCTGCGGCCACCATCATCAGCACAACACCGATCATCACAATCGCGCCGCGCTGACCGGCTTCTGATGCTGCTTTAAGGACCGTGCGATCACCGGGAAACGCCATGGATCGCCCGATGTGAAGGCCTGCTGCGCCCGATAACAGAATGCCAAACAGCTCTGTCGTGCCATGCACGCTAAGCCATGCTGCAAATTCCACTTCAAGCCCTTGACCGGCAAACAACCAGAGCATCGCCCCCAGCAAAGCGAGATTGTAAATGAGCAGCATCAGCGTGGGTATGCCAAATGCAAAACCCAACGCGAAAGCGAGTATGCACACCCCTGCATTGTTGCTGAACAAGCTGGCGGCAAAGACGGATAGCCCGCCTGCATCCTGTTCAACGGCGAGTGTTTCAGCAAGAGCTTCGCGGCTGGCGCCAGGAATGCGTGCATCTTGAAAGTTGGACGGGACCAGACGGTAGTACCATTCGACATCGCGGACCACGAGCAACCAGCCGACAATTGCGCCTGCGACCATCACGAACAAAGCGATGCAGCTTTCCAGCCAAATCCCGCGCACGGCCCGGCTCCATCCGCCCATGAAAAATTCGCGCAGCCATCCGAACAAGCCTTTGCGAGGGCCGTAAACCTGAAACCAAGCGCGCTGCACCAGGCTTTCCAGATATCGAAGCGTTGCTGCATCCAAAGATGTCTCGCGCGCAACCGAAAGGCTGGATGCGGCGGTTCGATACAGTGTGGGCAGGGCGAGCAGATCATCGTCAGCAATCCGCCTCAATCCGCCGCGCTCCATGCGCTGGACGATATCTTCCAATCGCCGCCAATCGCTCTCGCGTTCAAGACGGAATTTGTCAGAGCGCAAAGCGGCGCTTTCGATATCGGCAGGCGGTGCAATTTCGCTTTTGCTGAACAGATTGGCGAGCCGACCTTTCGATTTAGCAGGTGCCTTGTCTGCGGCTTCAGGTTCAGGGGTTGGCTGTCCGGGGATAGCGTCCGGATTTTTGGTCGCAGGCTGGATCATCCTATGGCCTCCGAGTTTTTGATTTCGAAATAGCGATCAATCAGCTGATACCCGATCTGGTTCCACGGTGCCTCGATCACGTCCACACCCATGCGGCGCAGGCGTTGCAGAACAACAGAGCGCTGGGTCGCAAGCGTATCAGCGGTAACGCTGCGCGCCATGGTTGCAATATCGCCAGGCTCTTGCGCCACCAACTCTTCCAATTCGCTGTCCGCAATGGTTACAAACAGCACAAGATGTTTGTCGACCAGCCTGCCAATACTCTCAATCATCAGCTCAGCTGCAGTGGGGTCGGTGAAATCAGAAAACAGGACAATCAAAGATCGCCGTTGAAGCTTGGCTGTGAGAGTTGCCAATGCGAGCGTGAAATTAGGCTCTGTTGCATCGTAATCGAGGCCTGCGGCAGCGCTTTGTAAGCGGTGAAAGGCCCTCGTATCACTCACAAAAGGCGTCATGATTTGTGGGCGCTGAGCAAAGCCGAAAAGGGAGACTTTGTCCGAACTTTTAAGTGCAACGAATGCGCAAGTCAGCGCTGCTGTTACAGCTCTGTCAATGCGCGGCATTCCATCCACTGGCTCGCACATGGCTTGCCCGCAATCGAATGCGAAAACGATCTGATTGTTGCGCTCGCTTTCGTTTTCGCGCGCATAGAGGTGGACGTGGCGCGCGCTGGCTTTCCAATCAATCCGGCGGCGATCCATGCCTGCCTCGTATTCGGTGAGCGATTCAAACTGTGTGCCTTCACCTCTGATGCGGCGGGCGATCAGGCCTGTTTGGGCATCGCGCAGAAACGTCTGCAATTCCTTGCTTCGCACTGGCGATAAATCCGGCCAGATGCGTATTTCGGTATCAAGCGCGCGGTTTGTCGCGCGCGCACCAAGACCCAGCGGCCCAGCCCAGCGCAGCCAAGTGCGCGTCACAGCGGCAGTGCCGCGACGTTCAGGTTTAAGATCGATCGACCCTGTCTGACCGGTGTCAAAACGGTCTGAAACCAAGGCTATCTCTGCGCGGCCTGACATGCCCAGTCGCGGATCAAATTCCAACGCTGATCGCACAAAGCCACGCGATCCGCGTTTGAAATGGGCGGTTACTTTAACTGTGGTTGGTTGACCCACTTCGGTATCGTTTGGCGCGATGACGTCCCATTTTTCCACTGCGCCCGCAAACGTCGCATCCAGCAGGATGAGCACGAACAATACGACAGCTGCAATCGGGGCTATCAGCCACAATTGAGGAGCAGTTGCCGCGATAATCAGCGCAATAGGTGCAAACCCCGCGATGACCCACGCCGCGCGTTCGGTCGGGACGACCGGAACAGGCGGCAACTTGGCCAAAAAGGCGGGGCGAGACAGCGCCATAGTGGTTTACCGGGGTGCCTCTGTGCTTTCGACAAGTTCAGCAACCAGGGCCTCAATATCGCGGCCTTCAATCTCGGCAGCGGGACTGAGTGTCAGACGGTGACGCAAGACTGGTACAGCGAGTGCTTTGACATCATCAGGAATGATATAGGCCCGCCCATCCAACGCCGCACGTGCGCGGGCGGCATTGGCTAGCAGAACAGCTGCACGCGGGCTCGCGCCAACAGACAGTTCAGCATGATCGCGGGTCGCGCGGACCAACCGCACAACGTATTGGGTGATTTCCTCTGCAACTGTGACCTGATCCAGCGCGCCGCTGGCAGCGGTTAATTTGGCTGCATCGGCAACAGCGCCCACACCAAGATCCGCTGGGCGCTGCGGCCCTTGGCGCGATCCGAAACTGGTGACGATGCGTGTCTCTTCTGCTTCATCGGGATACGGAACCAAAAGCTTAAACAAAAACCGGTCAAGCTGAGCCTCTGGAAGGGGATAGACGCCTTGGTTCTCAATCGGGTTCTGCGTTGCCACCACCATAAAGCGTTCGGGCAATTGGTGGGTTTCGCCATCCAGAGTGACGCGGCGTTCCTGCATAGCCTCGAGCAGTGCAGCCTGTGTTTTTGGGGGCGTGCGGTTGATCTCATCGGCGAGCAAAAGCTCGCAAAAGATTGGCCCGCGGGTCAGCGTGAATTGGCTGGTTTGAAAGTTAAACAGGTTTGATCCCAATATATCGCCCGGCAACAGGTCAGGGGTGAACTGGATGCGTCCGAAATCAAGGCCCAAGGCGGTTGAAAACGCATTGGCAAGAAACGTCTTTGCTGTGCCCGGGGGGCCTTCGAGCAGGACATGCCCTTCGCTCACCATAGCGACCAGCAATTGATCGATAATCTCTTCCTGACCGACAATCGCCTTTGCGACTTCGGCGCGGATGGCATCCGCCAGCCCGCGCAGTTCTTCAAGGCTCATACTCATGTGGCGGATTTCCCTGTATTGTTCTTTGTATCTTCGATTGTTGTGACCAAACCGCTCAGTGATTTTGCGGCGCGCACGATTTCGCTCGCGCTGTTGGCATTGCGCAGTTTCGCGGTGCGGTGAGTGAATGGCTCTTCGTGTGGCAGGCGTGACTGCATCGCTGCATCGATTGCCTCGGGATCGGATTTGGCAAGCCCCATTGCCTTGGCAACGCGCGCTGCGGAAAGGGTCGCATAGGGTTCCGCTAGCAGGCGCAACCTGCCTGCCCGCACGATAAGGCTCGCACCATTGCCCACCAGCCTGCTTTTACCAAAGGCAATATCAGGCCCACTTGCGGCAGCCGGACCAAACCTAAGAAAAGCGCGCCAGCCAACGATAACGATGGCGAGCAACAGGCAGAGGGTTGCGGCCAAAAATGGAGGACGAAATGCAAGCGTGAGCAAATTCACGGTCCCGCCAAAACCATTCAAGGTAAGATCAAATGTCACGCCGGTGCCGGGTCCATATCCTGCCTCTTGCACCAGAGCGAGCGCGGCTGCCGCACGATTTTCGTCAGCAAGCCCATAATTGTTCATCAAATCTGGTTCTAGGACGAAGACGGTCCACTGCGCGTTATCGTAATAATCGCTGCCTTCCTCTCCCAGCACGTTCATCGCTAGAACATGGCCAGCAGCATCAGTCACTAAGGGGTCGAATGCCTCATTGGCTTCAACGTAGGCAATGGTTCGTGTTGGAAGCTCACCTGATAAACCAAAGCCTTCCCAGCTTGGTTCTTCATCCTTCTCCAAATCTTCGGTTTCGTGCTCGAACGCGAATGGCGCGGGCAGTTCCTCGCTCCAACTCACAGGGAAACCATCGCCCAATTGCACCCAGCCGCGCTTGAACTTGTCAGCTGTTTCATCAGGCAAGTTGCGCGGGGGCAGGTTCGCCCACCATTTTGGCAGGACAACAAGTGTGGGGCCCAGAAATTCGCGATTTGAAAGGATATCTGCCAGATCGTCGGGATCCATAAAGCTGGGCGGTGTGAGAACCAAAAGATCGCTCGTTTCCAAACCGCTTGGCGAACGCGAAGTGGAAACATCGTAGCCTTCGCTATCAAGCAAGCGAACCAAACCCGCATAGCCGTTCAGACCTGTCGATGCGGCATGTGCTGCGCCGTTGTTGTCCCGCTGACCATCATCGCCGCCCGATAAGAAGTACAGCAGCGCCAAAAATGCGGCAAAACCCACCAGAATGACAAACAGCAAAGTCGCTTTGCTAAATGGCGATTTGCCGCGACCTGACCGCGCAGATGCCATGGCGCTTGTCTCGCTCATGCTCGCACCTTCTGGATCATACGTCCTTCAATTTTCGCCAAAGCAAATTCTGCATAGGCCGCGCGTGCGGTCTCCCAATCCACCCGGTCAAGCGATCGCAAAGCAAACAGGCTGCGTTCAACCCGCTCCGCAATCGTGCCGAATGCTGAACGAGCTGCGTCGGGCAGAGATTTAAGGGCCGCGAGTTCGCGTGCAGTGCTGGATGGTTCAACCCAGTCGGGGCGCGCTCGTGCGATTTGACCCACACTGCGTTTCAGCAGCAAATGGGTCGCCTCATCGAATTTTCCTTCTGCTGCCAGGCGGTCTGCGTCTTCCAGTAGGGCGAGGCTTTCTTGCCTGTCAGGTCGCCATTCTGGGACCTCATCGGCAACTTCGCCTTTGTCCTGCCGCCCCAGCGGTCCATACATTCTGACAATTAGATACAGTATAAATCCGATCAACAGCGCCAGCAGTGCGTATTGGAGAAACCACCAGGAATTGGCGATCAAAGTGCCAATGGGTGAGAAGAGATCGGCCAGCCATTCAAAGACGCTTTGCAACCAACGCTCAAACGCGCTGGGCTCGCGTGGAGGAACCACTGGAACTTCGATCTGTTCAAACTGGATATCTGCGTCATTGCGCAGATCCTGCCAGCTCTCCTCCATGGTTAGTGATGGAATAGGCTCAGCCTCAGGCTCACTCACAGGCTGGGAAGGGGCGACTTCAAGCGGCTCCCCCCAATCATCACTCTGTTCAATATTCGGTTGCGCCGCAAAAGTCATTCGACATGTGTGGTGGCACGGCAAAGCGTATCGCGCAACAGGATAGGGGCGCGAATAGTATGTAATCGTTTGCTATTATCGATATTGTTCAGTCTTAGCCGCGCTTTCGAGCCATCGGATAGGTGCCCAAGATGCGCAACTGTTTCGAATAGAAGGAGCATTCCTCCAATGCGCGGTCTACAGCTGGGTCGCCTGGCGCGCCGATAATGTCGGCGTAGAACTGCGTCGCTGAAAAGCTGGTGCCTTTTTGATAGCTTTCCAGCTTTGTCATATTCACGCCATTTGTCGCAAAGCCGCCTAACGCTTTGTACAAAGCTGCCGGAATGTTGCGCACTTCAAACACGAAGGTCGTCATAGTGTCGGTTTTTGGATCATGGTTCAGAAAAGCAGGTCTGTCTGCAAGGATCACAAATCGCGTCATATTATCGGGACTGTCTTCGACATTATCCTCGACAATTGTGAGGCCATAAAGCTCTGCTGCAATGGCAGGAGCAATCGCAGCAATTGTGGGGTCATTTCGTTCGGCCACGTGTGCAGCAGCGCCCGCAGTATCTGCATAGCTTAAGGGAACAATCCCATGCTTGCGCAGATAATGGCGTGATTGGCCGAGCGCTTGCGGATGGCTGTAGGCTGCTTCGAAAGGACCTGACCCTTTGCCCATCAGCGCATGATGGATCGGCAAAAAGTATTCACCCGTTATCGAAAGCCCGCTTTCTGGCAGCAGAAAATGGATGTCAGCCACGCGCCCGTGCTGCGAATTCTCAATCGGGATAATAGCTTCACCTGCGCGGCCATCTTTCACAGCTTCCAAAGCATCTTCGAAACTGAAACAGGGCAGGGGCAAGGCATCTGGGCGCGCTTCTCTTGCGGCACGATGTGAATTGGCACCGGGTGATCCTTGAAAGGCAATCGCGTGTTCAGGCGCGCTTGCGGCTTTTGCGCGCAGATCATCGACAATGGGCAAAGCAGGAGCGGGAAAAGATCGCATAATTGCCGCGTGTGCTATAGCTGCATGGCTGTCACGGCAAGGGCGATAGCGCCGTGATCCGTTGACGAATTGCAATAACCGCAATGCGTGATGCCCCTATAGGTCTTGCGCCGCGCGAAACGCACGATTATGGGGCGCACGGGATGACACAAGACACCACATCAGAAAGCACGCCCGAGGCTAACGCAAATCAGGGCGATCTGTTCAACACTGCAGCCGGATGGGTGCTGTTCGCAGGGATAGTCGGGCTTGGCCTGTCCGTTGTTAGCGGCATGTATTTCCACGGTAATTCGCCCGATCGCCCAGAACAATTGGGTTACGTGATCGAAGGCGTCGAGGAAGAAGGCGGAGTGGTTGCAGCAGAGATGACAATGGCCGAAGCGTTGAACATGGAATCAGTGGATGTTTCTGCTGGAGAGAAAGTCTACGCCAAATGCTCAAGCTGCCATTCAATCGAAGCGGGTGGTGCCAACGGCATCGGACCTAATCTGCATGGCATTATGGGTTCATCTGTGGGCAAAAAAGCTGGCTATCAATATTCTGAAGTGATGGCAGGCTTTGGCGGCAATTGGGGCTGGGATGAAATGAACCAGTGGCTCAAATCGCCCAAGCGCTACATGGACGGCACTAAAATGGGCTTTGCCGGTCTTTCTAAAGTTGAAGACCGTGCGGCTGTAGCGCTGTATATGAACTCACAAGGCTCCAACCTTCCGGTTCCCGACTTCGTGGCTGCTGCAGCTGAAACTGACGAAGTGGCAGATGCCGAAGCCGAGGCCGCGACCGATGCGGTTGAAACTGCTGAAGACGCCCAAAACGCTGCTGAAGAAACTTCAGAAGAAACAGCTGCCGCAGAAGAGTAATCGCACCGGGCAAAGGTGACGCGGTTACTCACTGCGTCCTTTGAACCCTTGGGCAATTACATACCATTCTGATGAGCCCTTCCTGCTAGCCGGCGGCTTGGCGTGCTTGACTGTGGCAAAGTGCTTTTTCAGCAGCGCCAACAAGTCTTTGTCGGTCCCGCCAGCCAAGACTTTGGCCACAAACGCGCCATTTTTGCTCAGAGTTTCAGTCGCAAACCAAGCGGCGGCTTCAACCAGTCCCATTGTGCGCAAATGATCTGTTTGTTTGTGTCCAACGGTGTTCGCTGCCATGTCGGACAAGACCAGATCAGGCGGACCTTCCAATGCGTCTTCTAACCTTTGAGGGGCTGCATCATCGAGAAAATCCATCTCAAATATGGTGACGCCTTCAATCGGCTCGGTTGGCAAAAGGTCGATGCCAACCACTTTGGCCTTGGGCGATTTCTTGCGAACAACCTGTGCCCAGCCGCCGGGCGCGATACCCAGATCAACGACACGCTGCGCGCCTTTGATAAGGCGGAACTTCTCATCCAGTTCGATGAGCTTGTAAGCAGCCCGGCTGCGATAGCCATCGGCCTTTGCCTGTTTGACATAAGGGTCATTCAGCTGACGCTCCAACCACCGTGTGGAGGAAGCAGTTCGTTTCTTGGCCGTTTTGACACGGCGATCGGGATCGCGACCTGATCGGCTCATGAAGGCACCTATTCCGCTTTTCCAGCGCGCAAATCATCGAGCGCCTGCAAAGCGCGCTGGCTTTGTCGTTCGGAAGCCATCAAGCTTCGCAAAATTCCCTCGCGTATCCCGCGATCCGCCACGCCAAGGCGTTTAGCAGGCCATAAATCTAGAATGCTCTCCAGGATGGCGCACCCTGCTACCACCAGATCGGCTCTATCCTCACCTATACAGGGCAGAGTGCCCCGTTCTTCCGGCGACATTCCGGCAAGGTCTTCGCTGATCGCGCGCATGGAATGCGACGGAACAATCAGCCCGTCGACTGCTTTGCGATCATAGTGCGGCAATTCCAGATGGAGGCTGGCCAAAGTGGTCACTGTGCCACTGGTTCCCAGCAAACGGATATCGGGATGGGTGGCCGACTCAGAGATGCGTTGAGCAAAAGGAGCAAAGCTTTCAGACACCAGTTCACGCATTTTGGCATAGCGCGCCAATCTGGCATCACGGCTTTTCTCTCCGCGCCCCAAAGTGTCAGTGAGCGAGACTACTCCCCAAGGAACACTTTGCCAGTCCAAAATGCGGGGCACTTTGCCGCCCGGCTCCAGCAGTACGAGTTCTGTCGATCCGCCGCCAATATCGAAAATAACCGCCGGGCCATCGCCCGCTTCCAACAGAATATGGCAGCCCAGCACGGCGAGGCGTGCTTCCTCGCCTGCACTGATGATATCGAGCACTATGCCCGTTTCCTGCTTTACGCGTTCAATGAAAGCTTCGCCATTGCTCGCCCTGCGACACGCCTCGGTCGCTACCGAGCGGGCAAGGCGAACCTTGCGCCGCCGTAATTTGTCTGCGCAAACCGATAACGCCCCCATTGCCCGGTCCATCGCTTCATCCGACAGCCTGCCAGTGGTCGCCAAATCCTCTCCCAGCTTCACCACCCGGCTGAATGCGTCGATGACGGTGAAGTCCTTGCCTGAAGGGCGGGCGATCAAAAGCCTGCAATTGTTGGTGCCCAGATCCAGCGCTGCGTAAGCTTCGTTGGGTCGAGATTGCCGGGCTGGCCGCGCAGCTACGGATCTTGACGGCGGCATTTTCCCACCGGCAACCGAGCCATCCTGGCCCTTGCTAAAAGCGCCGCTTGTCTTCTTCTGCTGGAAAGGGCGTTTGTAGCGAAAATCTGCTACTTTCCCGGACTTTCTGCCCCTTTTTAACCCAGCACCTTTGTGTGCGTCCGGCGGATGCGTGTCCGCCATAAAGTATTGCCTTCAACTATCACGCAGGCAATTTTGCCTGTGCACTTGGAGTATAAGCTAACTCAAGGCACGGGTTAGGGCAAGTTACTCTAAGGTTTAGGGCGAAAGGAAAGAGGGACTATGCCGTTGATTTGAAGGCCGTGTCTTCGATCATCGGCGAGCCTGCCCAAAAGCCAAGCTCGCGCCTAAAACTGCTCGGCATCTTGTGCAAGCCTTCGAAACTCAGCGTATCGCTGAAATGGCACCCAATCCCGATCTTTTCCGTGGCGATGCAAGCGGTAACGGTGCAACAGCGTGCCAGCGATCAGCAAAAAAAGAACGATCGCAGTCGGGTAGGCATTAAAATCCACATAGGACTGGCCCAGCATGACTCGAAAACCATGTGTCAAATGCGCCATGCCACTGATGAGTTGCATAGCGGCGGCTAAGAATGGCCAGACCCTGTCTGCGTTCAACGCGATGAGCGTGAAGACAAGTAGACCGATCACATCCGACGTGACCGCGATAACGTCAATCTGGTCAAATTGCGGATTCCCGACAGTCGAATAAAGTACGGCTTGGGCGGCAAACATCGCAGCAAGCGTGTAGACACCTGCCTTTTCTGGCTTGCCGCCCAATATCCATGCCAGCACCAATGCAGCGAAAAAAGATGCAATGAATGCAGCGACTCCTGCATGGGTGGTGTCTGGCATTGTCATCTTTATTCGCCAACTGCTCGCAATTGTGGAGCAAGAACTGCAGAATCCGGACAATCCCAGGGAATTGCGGCTTTCTCAGCGTCCTTTTCAGCCGAGCTGTGTGCCAGTGTTACACTCTTGCGCATTTCAGTCGCGCGGGTGAGTGCTTCTGTAAGATGCGCGATCGTGCGCTGGCTTTCGACACCGGTCATCTTGGCATCGCGGCGCACTTGTGTTGCGCTGGCGAGTTGAACTGACAGGCCTTCAATCAGGCGGTCAAGATCATCTGTCAGTGCGTGAAAATCGTCGCTCATTTGCTGAACGGTTTGAAACAGGTGCATTCTTCGTCTCCGATAAAGGTTACGAAGGCTCTGCGGTATGCCTCGCATCAAGAGCATTTGCTATCACCAGCGAACTGCCAGCTAGAACCAATGCAATCGCAGCAATCAGAACAATCGGCACTACGCGCCAAGATCGTCCATATTTTGCATCCCAAGCCTTCGGGCCTGTCGACCGGAGGTCTCGTACGAACTCTTTAAACTCATCAGAGGTATAGAATTCGGGGCTGACCTCGGCCGGCAGCGACCGAGAAAGCTTTTGGATGACGGCTTCACCAAGTTCGAGGTCTCCAGGACCCCATGTGGGGTCCCCCACAAGGGCTCTTGCCATGATAAATTCGATGACCGCATCATCAATGCTGAGCGCGCCCATTTTTAATTTGGCGCGGGTCAAATGCTTTTCCACCATGCTGGCGGAAATTGCTTCTCCCGATACCAACCTGCCTATTTCTTTGTTGGAGGGAGTTGGGCGCTGAGATTTAAGCTCCAGAACTTCCGTTTGGCGCTCGGACAAGGAACCCAACATAGAAATCGCGTCCTTGCGAACGCCATCCAGCGGGTCGGTGGTTGTTGGAGGGGCGGTTTCAATCATGACAATCAAATAGATAATAATTGGAAAAATTGGAAGTCATCAATTCGCGGTTACTTCATGCGAACTGAGAGCGTTCATTTTGAATTGGTTGCTTTTCTATAAGCAATTAAAAGATTGAAACAAAAATTGGCCTATCCGACAAATTCGCCGCAGCGTCGGATTCTCAAAAACGGGCTGCTTCGAATATTCTGCTGACCTATTGTTTTATGCTTGGGTGGCGAAAGTAAGATTGCAATCTTGCCGCTGGCGTCCGCTACGCCTAGGGCGCGCAAATGACAGAAAAAGATCTTACCAATCACAAATTCTACCACGCTGATGAAGAAAGCCAGTTTGCGGACAAAGCGCCCGATCGCACGCCGCAGACCGAGCATCCCGCATATAAGCTCGCGTTTCGTGATACCGATTTCCTGCTTCGCGATGAGTTGCGGCCGGTTCGGTTCCAACTGGAGCTGCTAAAGCCGGAAATGTTGCTGGATGAGGCGCGCGTTGGGTCAACCATGGTAATGTACGGTTCGGCGCGCATCCCTTCACCTGAAGAAGCGCAAGCTAAAATCGATGCCGCCAAAGATGGTGACGAATACGAAAAAAAGGTCGCTCAAAGCCTGGCAGACAAGGCCAAATATTATGAGGAAGCCTACAAGCTTGCGAGGCTCACTTCTGAAAAAGCCATTATTGAAGATGGCAAGAGGCAATTCGTCGTGTGTTCAGGCGGCGGGCCATCGATTATGGAAGCGGCCAATCGCGGCGCGAGCGATGCGGGCGCAGAGAGCATTGGGCTCAACATCATTTTGCCGCATGAACAAGCGCCCAATGCATACGTGACACCTTATCTCAGTTTGAATTTTCACTATTTCGCCTTGCGCAAAATGCACTTCCTTTTGCGCGCGCGCGCCGTGGCAGTGTTTCCCGGTGGGTTTGGAACATTCGATGAATTTTTTGAGCTCTTAACGCTGATCCAAACCGGCAAGATGAAACCGATCCCAATCCTGCTGTTTGGCAAGGATTTCTGGAATCGCGTTGTCAATTTTGAAGCAATTGCTGAAGAAGGGACGATCTCCAAGAAAGATTTGGATTTGTTCCATTGGTGCGAAACAGCTGACGATGCTTGGGAACATATCGCGCAGTTCTACGAATTGGAGCGTTAAGAGAGCTGGCCGCTTTCGTGTAAGTCTTCGCAAAGCGATGGTGCACGCGGCTTTCCAATATTGCTCGCAAGGCCAACAGCTTCCAATCCGCGAATGACCCACCACCCCGGGTCCAATTGGCCTTGTTCCAAACCGATGCGCGCGCTTTCGGGAAAGGCGTGATGGTTGTTGTGCCAGCATTCTCCATAGGTGATGAGACCAAGGCCTCTTAGGTTTGCGGCCTGTATGCCTGCGCCTTTGACCACCCATTTGCCAGGGCGTTTGTGCAGGTGCGGATTGTGGCAGAAATAGGTGACAGTCCAATGGCCTGCCGTGCTGACCAATACTCTGACGCAAACGCCCCACAAAACAAACGGCAATCCGCCGGTCCAATACAGCAATAAAGCCAAAGGCAATTGATGCCATCGCCATGTCGCATCCAGAAACCGGTAGAATGGATCATTCTGCATTGCCGGTTCAATTGTGATTGCGGGTGGTCGTGCAAATTCAAACCGGCAAAACAAGTTCCACCACAGGTCCTTTGCCAAAGATCGGCGATGCGCGAAAAAATCATGGCATTCCTGCTCACGTTGGGCCCAGTCACGAACATCGTGAATGCGAATAATCCCGAATGGGCCGGCAACACCAACAAGGGTGCCAATGTAGATTAGCAGCCGCGCAAGCCATCGCGGGGCGGTGAATGTGCGGTGGATCATCATGCGGTGCATGCCGACGCTATGGCCGATCAACAGCGTTGAATAGGTAAGGAGTGCAAACAGGAGAACACTTTGCCAAGTCGCCACAAAAAGTGCCGCAATTGACCCTGCGAGCATTGCTCCGTTCCAAAGGAGTTTGGACCAATCGAGTTTAACGCTACCAGAGCAGGGGTCAGCTTTGTGGCCATCCACCCTGACAACCGGTTCCATCATAAAGCGCGAACTGCCTGGTGTCCCAAGGGGCCGTTGCCTGCACCAAACCCTGGTGCTGCCTTGATGGCTTGCACCACAAAATTGCGTGCCAGCGGTACTGCACGGCGAAGGGGCTGACCGTGAGCCATCAGTGTCGCAATCGCGGATGAAAGCGTGCAGCCTGTGCCATGCGTGTGCTGCGTTTCAATGCGATCATGCTCGAACTGTTCGATTAAATCGCCTTTGAAATTCACGAGCAAATCGACGATCCGTGCATCATCAGTGTGACCACCTTTGGCCACAATGTCGGAGAACGAACGCTGCGCGAGTTCTGAGGCTGCATCGATCATTTCGTGCGTGTTCGATAGAGTGCGCCCGACCAAATGGCTCAGTTCTGGCAAGTTTGGCGTGATGACCGTGACTGCCGGGAAGATTTTCTCACGCATTGCGTTGATCGCTTCTGGTGCAATCAGCGCAGCCCCGCTTGTCGCGATCATGACAGGATCAAGGATGATATCGCCTTCGCAATCGTGCAGCGCTTCGGCCACGGCCTCGATGATCTCTTCATCGTGCAGCATTCCAATCTTGATAGCATCATATCCGATATCTTCGATGCAAGATCGGATTTGTTTGTAGACGACTTCGCCCGACATAGGGGCAATGGCTTGCACGCCCACGCTGTTTTGCGCGGTCACCGTGGTCACCGCTGTCATCGCATAGCCGCTGAGCATGGTTATGGTTTTGATGTCAGCCTGAATGCCCGCACCGCCAGAACTGTCTGATCCGGCTATGGCGAGGATGCGCGGGGGTGTTTTGACTTTTGGTTTGTCCACTTAAACAGCCGCGCGCACGGCTTCGCAAATGCGGGCCACCACCGCTTCGACTTGAGAAGGATCATCGCCTTCTGCCATGACACGGATGACCGGTTCGGTGCCCGATGGACGAATTACGAGGCGGCCTTTGCCTTCCAATTCTCTTTCTGCATCAGCGATAACTTGTTTGACCGCCGCATTCTCCAGCGGTTTGCCCCCAGAATAGCGCACATTTCTGAGCAATTGCGGCACAGGATCGAACAGGTGCAAGATCTCGCTTGCTGGCTTGTCGCTTTGGACAAGGCTGGCGATAACCCGCAAGGCTGCAACCGTGCCATCGCCTGTGGTCGCATGATCGAGCAAGATCATGTGCCCTGACTGTTCACCGCCTACGTTGAAGTCCCCTTCTTTCATGCGCTCAAGCACATAGCGATCACCCACTTGGGTGCGTTCCAAAGTCAGATCGATACTGTTAAGATAGCGTTCCAGCCCAAGGTTCGACATCACCGTTGCGACAACGCCGCCGCCGCGCAGGTATCCTTTTTCCTTCATTCGCGTGGCAATCAGAGCCATAATCTGGTCGCCATCGACCTTTCGGCCCTTCTCATCCACCACGATCAATCGGTCCGCATCGCCATCCAGGGCAATGCCCACATGCGCGCCTTCTTCGACCACTTTGGCCTGCAGAGCCTCGATCGACGTGGAGCCCACTCCATCATTGATGTTGGTTCCATTGGGATTGACGCCAAGCGTCACAACATCTGCGCCCAGTTCCCAAATGGCAGAAGGGGTAACTTGATACGCCGCGCCATGCGCGCAATCGACCACGACTTTCAGACCGTCAAAGCGGGTTTCGCTCGACAATGATTGTTTGACCGCGTGGATATAGCGGCCCCGCGCATCCTCAATACGGCGCGCGCGCCCGATTTTCTCAGCAGGGGCAAGGTTGGGATTGTCCGCTTCCAGAAGACGCTCAATCTCCATTTCCACTTCGTCTGATAACTTGAACCCATCAGGGCCGAACAGCTTGATTCCGTTATCCGCATAAGGGTTGTGGCTGGCCGAAATCATGACGCCCAAGTCAGCGCGCATTTCGCGGGTCAATAAAGCGATGGCAGGTGTAGGCAGCGGCCCTGTCATAATCACATCCACGCCCACGCTTGTAAAACCTGCGACCAGCGCGCTTTCCATCATATAGCCTGAAAGTCGGGTATCCTTGCCGATCACGACACGGTGCCTGTGGCCACCGCGCATAAAGTAATTGCCTGCCGCCTGACCCATGCGCATCGCAGTGGTTGCAGTCATTACGCCATCATTGGTGCGGCCTCTTATACCGTCTGTGCCAAAGAATTTGCGGGTCATTCCAGATGTGCCCTCCCAATGGGCGAAAATTGCTGCGATTGTCAGGTGCTTTAAGCGCGGTTATCGCGCAAAGGGAAGGGCAATTGAGGGGGCCAAATGGCTAAAAAGTGTGACATGAATGATTGAGCGGGCCTCCGAGCAAGCAAACGCGAAGCCGCGATTTGAGCTTGTGACGATCAAGCTGCCGGTTGTTGCGACCTTTGCAGCGCTTATCATCGGGCTGGGCGCTGGCGTTTTATTATCGAGCGCGAGCCTGCCTGAATGGCTGACGGAGATTATCGCGCTGACCGGCACATTGTGGCTGCGCGCGCTGCAAATGACGATCATTCCGCTGGTCGCGAGCCTTTTGGTGCTGGGCCTCACTCAAATGATCGAGGCCGCCAGTGCAGGGCGGGCAGCGCGGCGATTTATCATGCTGGTTTTGGGTGTGGCGATCAGCGGAGGGCTGTTTACCGCTTTGGTGCTGCCATCATTGCTGGCCGCGTTTCCGATCCCGAAAGATGCGGCGTTCTTTATTTCTGACGGAGCGCAAGGCGGACAAGAAGTGCCCGGTGCTCTCGAATTCCTCAAATCCTTGATCGCGCCCAATATCATCGCAGCAGCGGCGGAAACCGCTATGTTGCCGCTCACTGTTTTCTTTGCTTTGTTCGCGATTGCGCTCTCCCGTTTGCCAAGCCAGCAAAGCGCCAGCCTTCTTGGGTTCTTCCATGCTTTGGCCAATGCGATGCTCTTAATCATCGGATGGGTTTTGTGGCTCGCGCCAATAGGCGTTGCTGCTTTGGCCTTTGGTGTGGGGATGCGCAGTGGAAGCGGGGCATTTGCGGCGCTAGCGCATTACATTGTGGTGGTGTCAGCGATGGGCGGCTTTATCTTCGTGCTCGCTTACGTGTTGGCGACAGTGCTTGGCGGGATTGGCCCCTTGCGATTTGCACGCGGCATTTTGCCCTCTCAAGCGGTCGCGGTGTCTACACAAAGCTCACTTGCTAGCCTTCCTGCGATGTTAGACAGCGCGGCGCGGTTGCGTCTGCGGCCCAGCACCGCAGAGTTTGTCCTGCCGCTCGCTGTGGCGATATTCCGTGCGACCAGTGTCGCAATGAATTTGGCAGTGGCGCTGTATGTGGCAGAGCTTGCCGGGATCACCGTGTCTTTCCCGCTAATGCTGGTCGGCATCGCTGTTGCGGTGATCATCAGTGTCGGCTCTGTCAGCCTGCCCGGTTCCATCAGCTTTGTAGTGTCCATCGGCCCGATTGCGATTGCCATGGGCGTTCCTGTCGAACCGCTTGCATTGCTGGTAGCAGTGGAGATGATCCCAGACATCATGCGGACATTGGGCAATGTGACGATGAATTTGGCGGTGACGAGCGCGGTTGATCGGTCGCAGGAATAATCTGCTCAGGACTTGCCGGATGTATCCTCAAAACCCGCTGACACATCATCGAGCTCTTCCAAAATAGCTCGGTGCGCGGTCGCATCATCGACGGAACGCTGTGGGATATTGCCCTCGGCCAACATGGAGTTGAGCGTTGCACGAGCGCGGCCTACCCGGCTCTTGATTGTGCCAACCGCGCAGTCGCAGATTTGAGCAGCTTCCTCGTAAGAAAATCCGCCAGCGCCAACCAATAATAAAGCTTCACGCCTTTCAGGTGGAAGGGTCAGCAAAGCGCGGTGCATATCGGAAAGGTGGATCGGTTCTTCCTGGCCTGCTGGTGCGGTTAAAATGCGTTCTGCGACGCCTTCATCATACTCACCGCGGAACCGATTGCGGCGCATATCGGTGAGGTATGCGTTGCGAAGAATCACAAAAGTCCATGCGCGCATGGATGTACCGGGTTCAAACCGATCTTGCGCCGCCCATGCTTTTAACAAAGCTTCTTGCACCAGATCATCCGCCATATCTGGCCGCCCGCAAAGCCCGCGCGCAAATGCTCGCAGATGCGGCACAACTTCGGTAAGCTCTCGCTTAAAATCCGCCTTTTGTTTGGCAGTGCGTTTAGGCGGCGAGGGGGGCGATTTCGCGTTGGTTTTGCTATCTGTCACGCAAGCGAACCGTCATCTGGGCCTGCACCGCACTCAGGCGATGCATCATCAAGCTTTGCCAGAAGGTTCTTAAACGCATCTGGCAGTTCCTCTTCGACCACAGCATCGTAAAGCTGTTTTAGGCCAGCGGCCCATTCAGGATCGTCAGATTTGCCATCAGGCTTATCTGGCTCACTTGAACCGTCTGAAGAGTTGTTACTTGATCCCATAAGGTCGCCTTGTACCTCAATCATTGAATTCAGTCGAGTGTCATTGCAGATGAGTGGACGGATCGGGAACGAAACCGCTCCACCTTGGTTCGTTCACTCATAGAGTGTTTGGCTGGCTTTGGGATTGGCTAGAGACCCTCCATGGGCGCAAAAGTGAACGACTTTAATGTATCGGTTTCCGAGTTGGCCTCTGAAGCCAGCGTGCCGCAAGGGGGGGATGCCTCGCCTAACCGTGCGCGCGATTGGCTCATCAATTACCCGCGCGCCATACCTCTTGCGATCTTTGCCGCTGTTGCCGCGATCACCGCGCTCAGCGTGTTTGCTGTAGAAAGCAATGCAAGAGCGCGCGAGCAGGCTCAGTTGGAGGCCTATGCGCAGACCATCGGTTCTGCTTTGGAACGTCGGGGAGCGAGTTTTTCATCCTATCTAAGAGCAGGCGCCGCGCTCTTGACCAGCCGGGAAGACATCACCGCGAAGGATTTTCGCCAGTTCGTTGTCGAGTTGCGGCTTGATCTGACCTATCGCGGCGCAGAGGGGATTGGATGGGCTGAAGTGATTAGCCCTGATGGTATTGATGCTTTTGAAAGCCGACTTCGCGCTCAACAACCCGATTTTGTGAGTGCACGAACACTGGATCAGGACGCGACATCCAATCTAGCACCGATCACCTATTTTTCTTCGAGTGGTTCGAGAAACACCGAAAAACTGGGATTTGACTTGTATTCGGATCCCGTGCGCGCCGCCGCAATGGAAGAGGCACTGCTGACAGTTTTGCCGACTGCTTCTGGTCGGATCGATCTTGTGCAAATCGATTCCAAACATGCGCCGGGCTTTGTGATCTTTATGCCGGTTTATCGTCCTGTGCGAGGTGGCGGCCCCAATGACCGGGCGCTCGCTGGGTTTGTTTTTGCTCCGTTTCACGCCGGTGAATTTCTTGATTCGGCCATTGAACGTGCGACGCCTGAAGAGTTTGGCGTGCGGCTGTATGACGGCAGCAAAGATACCAGCCACCTGCTGGTCGCGCGTACCTTTGATGGTGCGGCTTCTGATCAGTTGGAACTCCCGGTGACCATTGCCAATCGTGAGCTGCAATTGGTGATTGAGACCAATCGTCCCCAAGTTCTTGCGCCGTTTTCTATGTTGACCTTGCTGTTTGGCCTTTCGGTTGCGGGCTTGCTTTTACTGCTGGCACGATTGCTGACGCGGCAGGCGGTTGAGGATCAGTCTCGCTTGGCCTTCTTTGAAGAGCAGTTTTCAATCCGGACGACGCTTACCCGCGAGCTCAATCACAGGGTCAAAAACACTCTTGCCAACGTTCTATCAATTCTCTCGCTGACTCGGAGAAGAGCAACAGATCTTGACCAGTTTGCTGACAGTTTCGAAGGGCGAATTCGAGCGCTTTCGGCAACGCACGACCTCTTGACCGGCACAGAGTGGGGTACGACCCCGATTGTGGCTGTGATCAACGCCGAGCTTGCCCAATTCAGCGAAACCGATGACCACAACGTGCATGTTGAGGGCCCGGATGTAGAGCTTGCGCCAAATGATGCGCTGTCGTTCGGTCTTGCCATCCATGAGCTAGCGACCAATGCCGCTAAGTATGGCGCGTTTAGCGTGCCTGATGGCACTGTCTCAGTGATATGGTCATTGGTTAATGAGCGATTGGCGCAAGTCGAATGGCGTGAACGAAACGGCCCGCCGGTGAACACTGATCGTCAGCGTGGTTTTGGAACCGACCTTATCGAGAAAATCGTTGCGCACGAATTGAAGAACCCGGTTGACCTAACGTTCCCATCCGAAGGTGTGCGTTGCGTGTTAAGGGTACCGGTACGCCAACGCGGCGCATTCAATATCCGCGCGCAGGATTAGACTGCTTCAGCCAATCGGTTTGCTTGATTTGAAGAACAGTGACTGACTGATGGCCGCGCGCACGGTCCGCTCTTGAAAAGGCTTTGTCACAAGATAAGTCGGTTCGGGCCTGTCGCCCGTCAAAAGGCGTTCGGGATAGGCCGTGATAAAGATTACAGGCACGCTGGAAATTGCCAGAATATCGTCCACCGCATCCAATCCTGATGAGCCATCAGCCAATTGGATATCGGCAAGGACAAGGCCCGGTGTTTTGTCACCCAGTTGTTCCACAGCTTGCGTGCGGGTCGCGGCCGTTCCGAAAATCTCATGGCCCAGCGACTGGACCAAATCTTCCAGCTGCATAGAAATAAGCGGTTCATCCTCGATGATCAGAACCGAGGTTGCTTGTTCCCGATCAATCTCGCTCACAGCTTCGGCCACCAAAGCTTCGACTTGTTCGGTGGTCATCCCCATGATTTGCCCGGCTTGAGCGGCAGAGAAGTCTTCGAGAGTTGTTAGAAGCAATGCCTGACGGTTGAGGGGGGTAATTGCGCCTAGCCGATCTTGCGCGCCCACTTCGTGTTCGCCGGTGCCGCTATCGGGCTCTGCCACATCAAGATATGCGCTCGACCAAACTGTGTTGAAAGCTCGGTATAACGGAATGCGTCCTTCATCCAGAGAAGCCTTCAATTCCTCATCCGACAGCGCCGCTTCCAGCGTGGCCTGCACAAACGCATCTCCGGTGCTTTGCGAACCGGTAAGTGCGCGTGCGTAACGCCGTAGATAGGGTAGGTTGGCGGCAACTTGTTGGGCAAGCGACATAAATCCTCCGGAGTGGTAGCGCCGGCTTTAGCTTGCAATTGCGCTTTAAGCCATAGCGATTGGCGATCTGAAATGCGGGCGTTCACAATTGGGCAAACCGCAAAAGAGACTTCGGCGTGTCCTCACCGCAGCTGGCGCACGTGCTGCACAGATCAAGGGTCCCGCGTGGATTTGATCCGATCCGGATCGAAACCAGCGAAAAAAATGTGATCGAGCGGGAACCCCTTTTTTGCCCGCGCATTATGTCTGTATCACCGCCGAGACCCCCCTCCCGTCCAAGCGGCTGGTGATACGATCCCGAAAGGCCTCTACTCTCCCGAGTGGAGGCCTTTTTTCGTTAGCGGGGTCAATCTTCGCCAAAGCTGTCTTGGCTGAGCGGCCTTTCATAGATCGCGTATTCGCGATTGATTTGGCTGTCGATTGTGTCAGCAATCGCGACCATTCCTTGGTTGTCTTCAAGTATCCACCCAATCTCGCCCCGGGTTGAACCGTATTTGCCGTGTGCATTGGCGCGAATTTCATCGATCATCATGAAAGCCAGCTGACCTGCGAGCCGTGAACTTTGAAATTCCTTTAAAACGCCCATCAATGGCACGCGCATCCCCGCCCCTTGCGGATTACGCAGCCAGCGCAGCATATGGAACCATCCAAACGGGAAAAGCTTGCCATCGATTTTCGCCAGAACATCATTCACATCGGGAAAGACCAACATAAAAGCGACCGGGCGGCCATCCAACTCTGCAATCATATTCAGGTCTTCTTTGATGACCGGTTTGAGTTTCTTGCCAGCATAGGCGACTTCTTCAGGTGTAAACGGCACAAATCCCCAATTGTCCGACCATGCATCGTTGAGGATTGAGAGCACTATCTCTGCATCTTCATCCCACCGGGATTTATCGACCTTTCGCACGGTTATGCGCTCATTGCGTTTGCCGGACTGAACAATGCGCTTCACCAGTGGTGGGAATTCATCTGATATATCGAGGTCATAAGTGTAAAGCGTCTTCGCAAGCGAATAGCCTGCGCGTTCAATCCAATCCTGATAGTGCGCGGGATCATGGCCCATCATTACCATGGGAGAATGATCATGGCCTTTAACAAGAAGGCCGGGCTCTTCCCACATAGCCATGGAAATGGGGCCCAAAACTCGGGTCATCCCTTGTGCCTTCAGCCATTCTTCGGCTTTTGCGATCAAAGCATTGCCTACCGTTTCGTCTTCGGCATCAAAATATCCGAACATGCCTGTTCCGGGGCCAAAGCCCTGCTCAGGCGGCGTTTGAAGAGCGAGCTCATCAATCTGGGCGGATATGCGCCCCACGGGCTTTCCACCGCGATGAGCTATGAAAAGCTGCGCTTTTGCGTGTCCGAAAAGCGGATTTTTTTTCGGGTTTACCAGTTCCAGCTGCTCGCTGCGTAATTGCGGCACTGAATATGGAGTACGGGCTGCGAATGCGCGGCCCAGATCGACAAAGCGTGCCCGCCCCTTCTTGTCGCTCACCGCTTCAATGGTTATTTGCGCGTCCTTCAAGCCATTCATCCCGTATTGATTGTGTCGGCGTATCTGTCGTGCTCTTGCCAGACAAGCAAGTCACTCGATCACTCTTGCCACACTTTCGAATTTGGTGATTGGAAAGGATTTGCGTTAATAGCGCTTTCGAGACCCTAATTTATGACCATGCAAACCCCTCTTTCTCCAGCCACACCCGATGCGCGCGAATTGCCACGCGCAAAGCGAGCGGATTTCCAAACGGCTGATGATAAAGACATGCTGCGCGCTGCTCGTGATCTGACAAAGGATTTGGGGGCAGCAAAGCCCGGCCTTTATTGGCCTGACATGCTGATTTCAGCTGGTCTTGGCTATGCTGGGATCGCGGTTGCGATTGTGTCTGGAAACGTCGCGATTTCTTTAGCCGCGGGATTGGTCGCAGCGCTGGCGATGTACCGGGCGCTGATGTTTATTCATGAGCTGACGCACATTCACAAGAACGCTCTGCCGGGCTTTCGCACGGGCTGGAATCTGCTGATTGGTATTCCGCTTTTAACGCCCAGCTTCATGTATGAAGGCGTGCACGTGATCCATCACAAGCGCACTCAATACGGCACGATTGAAGATCCGGAATATCTGCCGCTTGCGTTGATGAAGCCTTGGAGCCTGCCACTCTTCGTGTTGGTCGCTCTGCTTGCGCCTGTCGCGTTGATTGTGCGGGCTGCGCTGTTGGTGCCACTTGGCATGCTGATCCCGGCGGTCCGAACGTTTACATGGGAGCGATTGTCAGCGCTTTCGATCAATCCAGATTTTCGCCGCAAACCGCCCGAAGGTGATTTTCGAAAGCGCGTCGCCTGGCAAGAGGCAGGCGTTTTTGTATGGTCATGGTTGCTGATCGCAAGCACTCAGATTTTCGGTTGGCAGCCTTTGTTGACAGCCCTCATCATTTTGTCGCTTACGGCTACCCTCAACCAACTGCGTACCCTGGTCGCGCATTTGTGGGAAAATGAAGGCGATCCGATGACAGTCACAGCTCAATTCCTCGACAGCGTGAATGTGCCTCCGCCCGGTATCATCGCAGAGGTTTGGGCACCGGTGGGTTTACGCTATCACGCGCTGCACCATCTGATGCCGTCTATGCCGTATCACGACCTGCCCGAAGCGCATCGGCGCCTTAAAAAAGAGCTGGGCGATGGTTCCACCTATGATGGCGCGAACCATCCCGGAATGGCGAATTTGGTAGGCCGGATTGCCAAGAGCACGATGGGCGCATCTGGCGATGTTGGCGGCTCTGAAGCCTAATCCAGAAAGTAGATCATCGCGCAACGCCGGTCTGCTGGCAGACCATCATCCACCTCATTGGCAAGCTCGCCGGCCAGTCTGGGGTGCGCATCGAGTGCGGTTACCTCTTCAAACCCAAGCCGAGCATAAAACGGCGCATTCCACGCAAGGTCGCGAAACGTGGTGAGCGTCAGAGCTTGAAACCCTGAATTGCGTGCATCTATCATCGCTGCTCTGACGAGCCCTGCGCCTATGCCTCTGCGTTGAAACTGGGGCAGCACATCCATTTCCCAAATATGCAGCTCACGCTGAAAAGGCTGGCTGGCAAGAAATGCGGCCATCTGGTCGCCGACATGCGCGACTAGGCAGTGGCCTTTGCGAATGAGCCCCCGCAATTCGTCGGGCGTCCAAGTGTCGTCCGGGTCAAGATCACCGAGATCTGGATCATCAGCGAACAGGGATGCCGCTGCCCGCTCGATCGTTGGCATTTCATCTGCATCTTGCAGGCGCGCCAGCCTTAAAGACCAGTCGCTCATTCTTCCGTCCGAATAAGTACAGTCTCACCCAAGAGGAAGAATAGTAAGAACGGTGCCCAAGCGGCAAGGAAAGGGGGGTATCCTCCAAACGATCCCATGGCGAGCGCGGCATTATCGACCACGAAATAGGCAAAGCCCAATGCCATCCCGATAATGGCGCGTACGAACAATTGGCCAGAACGGGCAAGCCCAAAGGCCGCAATTGATCCCAAAAGCGGCATCAACAATGCCGACAAGGGGCCAGCAAGGCGATGCCACCATTTTGCCCGCATCTCTGATGTTCGTCTGCCCACAGCCTCAAAAGCTTCAATCGTTTCGGCAAGTTCAAAGAACCCTTGAGCATCGGGGTCTATTGATTGCAGATCAATCTGTTCTGGCGTCAGCAATTCGCCAACGACCAAATCCTCAAGGTCTTCGGTCTGGGCGCTCGCGACATTGAATCGCACGGGGTTATCGAGCCTCCATCCCGGCCCTGCATAGGTAGCCGTGTCCGCGCGCACTTGCTCGCTGATGATACCGCCAGGCATCCGTGCATACCAGGTAACATTGGAAAGCCTTATATCCTCGCCGCGACCGGCAAGTGAGCTGGCAGCAAGGATATTGGTTCCATCGGTTAGGTAGATGTTCGCGCGTGTTCCTGTCTCTTGCGGGATGGGCCCATAATCGACCGCTTCCCATACTTTGAGCGTCGCATTAGCGCGTGTGACTATCCGCTCGTTAAAGGCAAAGCTGACCACTGCGATCAACGCCGCTGTCAGCAATAATGGCGCAAGGATTTGATGCGCGGATAGCCCGGCTGCCTTCATCGCTACAACCTCGCTGTTCTGGTTGAGTGTTACCAGAGCAATCAACGTCGCGAGTAGCACCGAATAGGGCAGAAATCGCGCAATCAATTGCGGCACACGCAGGCTCACATATTTCAGGATCTCCGCCTGCCCATTGCCTTGCGGTGCCAAAATATCGCCAGTGTTGCCCAGCAGATCGAGCGCCATCAGCACAAGCACCAACATCACCAGCACAGCCAGAATGCGGATGATGAACATCTTGGCCAGATAAAGCGTCAAAGTGCGCGAAGGGAAAAAGTCGAGCTGCATGGCGGTCTAGTCTGCGTTATTCCGCCGGAGCCATTTCGGCATCCGTGACGTGCCCCTTATCCGCAGTCTTTGGCGGCTGGCGACCAAACAGTTTGCCCAGCCGTTTTGTCAGTTTGCCAAAAGCGGTTTCCAGCGCGCCCAATGGCTGCGCGCCGGGCACATGAGCGACGCGGTAGTACATCCAGATTATCAGCGCTGCGAAAACGACAAATGGTCCCCACAGGGCAAGCACCGGGTCGATCCGCCCCAACGCTGCGATGTCCTCCCCGTATTGATTGATCTTATGATACGCGACCACCATCACAATCGAGACAAACACTCCGAGCGCGCTGGTGGATCGCTTGGGCGGAATCGCAAGCGCCACAGCAAGCAGCGGCAGCAACAGCATCATTACCACTTCAACCATTCGGAAGTTGAAGGTTGCCTGACTGGCATCGCGCTCGGCTTCGGTTCGTGTCGGATTCCAGCCTATCCGCAACAACTCCGGTAATATGTATTCGCGCGTTTCATCGCCGCGTGCACGGAATTCTTCAATCGCAGGCAAATCAATCGGCAGGTCATGCCTGCTGAAGGACAAGACACGAGGCGTTTTGCTGCCTGTATCTTGCACAATAGTGCCTTCGGTCAGGCGCAGAATGATAGTGTCTGGGCTGTCTTCAGTCGCCAGGAAAGATCCCTCTCGCGCGCTGATTGAGAGCACTTGGCCTTTTGAATTGGCGACGCGGGCGAAAATCCCTTGGAGACGCTGTCCCTCGTCCTCGCTGCCTTCGATGCGTAAAGCCATGCGGTCAGCAAGCGTGGTAAATTCACCCACCTTGATCGAGGCCCCCAATGCGCCTGATCGCAGCTCATATTCCATCTGCTCGTAATAATACCGGCTAACCGGCTGGATATAGAACACCAGCGCCACATTCACCGCGACCAGGACCAGCGTGATCGCATAAGGCACTCGCAACAAGCGCCAATAGGAAAGCCCAACGGCGCGCATCACATCAAGCTCGCTCGACGTGGCCAGTTTTCTGAAAGCCAGCAAAATACCCAGCAACAGACCCAGCGGGATCGCAAGGCTCGCATATTCAGGGATCAACGCGCCCAGCATTTTGAACACAACGCCCACAGGGCCGCCTTCAACTGCGACAAAATCGAACAAGCGCAGCATCTTATCAAGCAATAAGAGCGAAGCGGCGAGCGCAAAGATACCGAGCATTGGAAACAGCACGAGCCGGAAAATATACCGGTCTAGGCTTGTAACAGGGCTCGATAGGGCATGGGACACGGGCGGCGACTACTCTTCAGGCGTGACGTTTTTTGCTGTCTAGCGCCGCTCCTAGCGCGAAATTAACGCTTCGTCATGCCCTCAAGCAGAGGAAAATAGGACGCAGGCCGCTTCTATGCGATTCACCAGAACCGGCTTCCTGGTATACCTTTGAATGGGCCGGCTTCGTATTGGCTGATCCAGCCGCCATAAAACTTGCCCGGTTGCGCAGTGATCTGTTCTCCATCGACCAGACATTGGTCTAGCGGATCGGGATAAAACGCCAGAAAATCCCTGATGCCCTCAAAACTGTGCGTGGGGTTGGTGTATGTCCATGCCGCAGCTTCTATCCGGGCGTCTTCGATCACAAGATCGAAGTAGGCTGCCTGCCCCTTCCATTCGCATAATGTGCGACGGGCATTGGGTTCGAGGTACTCCATAGCGATATCATCACGCGGGATGTAATAGGTTGGCGGATGGCTCGTTTCCAAAGTGCGCCATGCGCGGCTGCTATCGACCAATTCAACGCCGTTATGAATGATTTGGATGCGCCGCGATGTCGCTTCGCAAATGGCAGGGCGGGGGTAGTCCCAGACGCTTTCCTGGCCTGGTTTTACCGGATCAGGATCAGGGTGACCGCCAAAAAGGCTCACGCCTTTTCAAGCGTGCATTGCAGCGGATGCTGGTTCTTGCGCGCGAAATCCATCACTTGGTTCACTTTCGTCTCAGCGACTTCATATGGGAAGATACCGCACACGCCGACGCCTTTTTGATGGACGTGCAGCATCACGCGGGTCGCTTGTTCCAAATCCATGCTGAAAAAGCGCTTTAGAACCATCACGACAAATTCCATTGGCGTGTAATCATCGTTCAGCAGCAGCACTTTGTACTGACTGGGCTTCTTCGGCTTGGTACGCGTTTTGGTCGCAACGCCAACATCGCTGTCAGAGCCATCATCGCCGTTCTTATTGTCATTATCATCGGCTGCAAGTGGCAGTGTCAGAGCAGGCGCAGGACCAGCGTTGATGATGCTTGGCGCTGCGCATTCAGCGCAAAAAGATGGGATGGGGCGACTCATTGATCCTCCATTATGGGATTAGCTAGCCTGATCGCAAGATGCAGCGGCACGCATAACGCTGTGAAGGTGAAGATCGCCTTGCTTATCGGAGAAAAAATGGGGCCTTATCGGAAGGGTGACCTGTCATTGGATGCGAGCGGCAGAGTGTCTGGGAATGTGAGGGTGAAGGCAGGCCTTGTGTGCTGAAGATGTAAATGGCCGCTTGCGACGCAATTCCGGTCATTCTGGGAGCAACCGAGAGAACTCAGGATCGGACACTGGTAAAATGCTTGGCGCTCAAGTAAATGTCTTCGGGAAATCTGGAGGTTGCAATGCTAAAGGGCGTGGTTGGTGGTTGGTCCTCGATCTCAATTTTGAGCGCAGCTTTGCTCGCAAGCGCACAGCCTTTGGTTGCTCAAGAACCTGATGTCCAGGAGCTTCGCGATCAGACACGCGAAGATATCTATGAAGCGTATACGCTCCTGACCAAGCATCATCCGGGAATGTACAATCCGTTTGATCCAGAGTTCGCCGAGCGTCTCGAAGCCGCGAGAGATAAAGCCTTGCGTGCAGCGCAGACGGTGGTCACACTAGCTGACCGCTACTTGGCCGTTCAGGTAATCAACCAAGCGCTTGCAGATGGTCATGCGCGTATCGGGATCGCCTTCAATGGCACTGCGGCGCACTGGGCCGGCTTCGATACCGCTTGGCGCGGTGATGGTTTGTATGTCACGTCATCAGACCAGAAATCGCCGTAGCGCGGAGCCCAACTGCTTTCGTGCGATGGTGAAGCGGCAAGAGAGCTGATTCAACGGGAGGTCTTTCGAGCTTTTGGCCGTCCAAGAGAAGCCGGACAGTGGTGGGAAAGGGCGGATTCCATTTTTTCGCCGAGGAAACCTTTCGATCAAGCCAGCTCCGGAAAGCTGTCGTTTCTTGTCGCCAAATGGGAGCGTCGAGACGGTCCAAATGCATTGGGAGCCTCCAACTCAAGAAGAATTCTTGGCTTTGATCGAAGCAGCTCAACCTGATCCGCTGGGTACGACGCATTTGGAAAACGGACTGCTGTGGGTCACCCTCTCTAGCTTTTCGCCCGGCCCGGATGGGATCGCGGCATATGAGGCCATGTTTGCCGAACTCGAACGGCTGAAGGAAACCTCTCAAGCCACGCGTGCGATCGTTCTGGACTTGCGCGGCAACAAAGGTGGCAGTTCGACTTGGTCTCGCCAGATCGCCGACCGGCTATGCGGCAAAGATGCCGTTGCCTGGGCTTTGGCAGACTACTTTCGCGAAACCGAGGTCTGGTATCTGGCGGATGAAGGCAATCTGGCCTATTTTGGGAGCTTGAGTACAACCCTGCGCGAGCGAGGTCTGCCGGAGATCGCGGAATGGGCCGACGAACTGCATGGCTCCCTAAGAGCAGCAAATGCCGAAAGCGAAACCTTTTATAAACAGCCCTATGGTGAAGAGCTTCTTGCAAAGTCTCAGCCCGCAAGACCGCGTTCGCTGCCCCCAGTTTATGTCATTACGGATGGCGGTTGCGTCAGTGCGTGTCTCGACGCAGTTGACACCTTCACTCGTTTTGAGGGAGTGAAACTCGTTGGCGCACCGACATCTGCGGACACGGAATATCTCGAAACTCGGCGTGAACGCCTGCCCAGTGGACGAGGCTGGGTAACACTCCCGACCAAGATCTGGGTTAGACGCCCCCGTGGGTCAGGCGAAGTGTATCAGCCTGACTTGCTGGTCACCGATCTTGATTGGACAACCGAAACGATGGTCGAGCACATCCTGAGTGATTTGGGGGACAATTGAGCAACTGATCGCGTTGCGGGACAATTGGCGGCACCAACGCCAGTTCCCACTTACCAAAATGCGACATTGGAAAATTGCAAGAATTCTGTTTCCCGTCGGCAATTCTGATTTTGGACAGCTTCTTGTCGCCTTGTCTGCATCTTTGCGAAGGCTCCATCTCCATAGCCCGGCTATCCTCGTACCGGCTCATCACACAAAAAGGCCGGATAAACCGCGTGGGTCTATCCGGCCTTGCGCTCGATGGCGCGTTTTCATGAACCGGGATTGGGAGAGAGAGGAGAGGCCCGGTCCTGAAAGGTGTTTGGCTTACGCAGCTTTCGAGAATTTCTCGGCAGCAACGCTTACGCGGTTTGAAATTGGTGCGAACGCGTCGTTGTAGAGTTTGACGAATGCTTCGGTGCGCTGTGAACCGAAAGAAACAACAGCGTCGAAGTTGCGACGAGCGAGTTCGCCCTGAAGCTGCATAAGTTCAGTTGGTGACTTCACAGCAGCCATTTTCTTGGCGTCTTCTGTCACGGTTTCGACAACGGTTTTGCCGGTTTCGACATCGCCTTTAACGATTTCTTGTGCGCCAGCGAAGAAGATCTTGCCGCTTTCAACCATGGCTTCGACGTTTGCTTTGTTGAAATCGCCTGCTTCAGAAGCGAACTCGCCAGCTTTCGAATAAGCGGTTTTCACGCGCTCTTGAACGTCAGATGCCATTTCTTTGGCTTGAGTGGTGATGTCTTTGGTATCAGCTTTTGCCATGATGGTGTCCTTAAGTTTTGAAATTGAATTGGTGTCTGTCTTGGTGGTCTTTGGCGCTGCTTTGGCCGCGACTTTCTTTGTCGCTGCGGCAGGCGCTTTCTTTTGAACTGGCTTTTTGGTCGCGGTCTTTTTTGCGACGGTTTTCTTGGCCGCAGTTTTGGCTGCGACAGGAGCTTTCTGCGCAGGGGTTTTCTTCACAGCCGTTTTTTTGCGGGCTGGAGCCTTGCGAGCTGGCGCTTTCTTGGCGGCTGGCTTCGCTGCTGCTTTTGCAGCCGGCGCCTTTGTTGCAGGCGCTTTGGCGGCTGGCTTTGGAGCCTCGGCTGTTTTTGCAGCTGCTTCTGCGTATGCTTTCTCAGCAGCGGCATCAATTTTTGAAGTGGCGGTATCTGCCATGTCATCCTCGCTTTATGTTGCACTGCACAAAATAGCGATTGCAACTGCGAAGTCAAGCTTTTTTGTGCACTGCACAATAAAAGGGTAAGTGGCTGAATTTGTTAGTGTTGGAGAATTTTGAGAAAGTTATTTCCCCACTATCAGGGATGTACTTGGTGAATTTAACGAGTCTTTACATACCGCCCAGGTGCATCCTCAATCACGCTATCGCCGCGCCCCCCTGGTTTGCGTTTTCCAGTGGCTGCCACTTTCTTTGGCGCTTGGGAATCAAGCCATTCCAGCCAATATGGCCACCAACTGCCCGGATGCTCTTCAGCGCTTTTGATATAGTCATCAAGCGATGATGCGTTTTTATCGCCGAGCCAGTATTGGTATTTGCCCGCAGCCGGCGGATTGACGACACCCGCGATATGGCCTGACCCTGCAAGCAGGAATTCCAGCGGTCCTTTGAAATGGTCGGTGATCCGCCAGACGCTTTCAGCAGGCGCAATATGGTCCTCACGCCCCGCTTGCACAAAAGTTGGCGTTTGTACGCGTGTAAGATCAATCGGGGTGCCGTCAGCTTCCAGCGCATCAGGGACAACCAATTTGTTGTCACGATAAAGATCGCGCAGATAATCGTTATGCCATTTGGCCGGAAGATTGGTGACATCCCCATTCCAATGGAGAAGATCGAACGCGGGGTAGTCTTCGCCAAGCAGGTAGTTGTTGACGACGTAATTCCAGATCAGGTCTTTGCCGCGAAGTGCGTTAAACGTGGCAGCAAGATAGCGACCGTCAATATAGCCTTTTCCACCCAGATTGCCGAGCATCTCAAGCTGACTATCATCGATAAAGTGCTTAAGGTCGCCACTCTTTTCAAAATCAACCTGAGCGGTGAAAAATGTGGCACTCTTGATCCGGCCTGCTTCACCCCGTCGTGCGAGGACTGCTAGGGTCGCAGCAAGGGTCGTCCCAGCAACGCAATAACCTATTGCATGAACGGTGGGGACTTTGAGCCGATCGCGAACAGTATCAATCGCTTCGATTTGGCTGCGGATGTAGTCGTCCCAGACCACGTCACTCATGCTTTCATCGGCAGACTTCCAGCTGACGACAAAAACGGTGAGCCCCTGATCAACTGCCCATTTGATAAAGCTCTTTTTCGCGGTGAGGTCGAGAATGTAGAACCGATTGATCCATGGTGGGAAGATAACGAGTGGAACTTCGTACACACTCTTGGTCGATGGGCTGTATTGAATTAGCTGATAGAGCTGAGTTTCGTGCACGACCTTACCCGGAGTTGAGGCAAGGTTCTCGCCAAGGGTAAAGGCGTCCGGATCGGTGTGAGTGAGCTGGCCGCGTTTCAGATCTGTGATCAGGTGCTGCATGCCGCGCACCAAATTCTGCCCACGCGTTTCAACCGTGCGTTTCATCACAACCGGATTGGTAAGCATGAAATTGGCAGGGCTCATCGCTTCGGCCAGTGCGCTAACCGCAAACTCAAGTTGCTGACGCTTTACCGTATCAAGTCCATTCATGGTTTTGATCGACTTCTGAAAGTACTCAGTGAGCATTAGGTAAGTCTGATGCAACAAAGCAAAAGCTGGCAATTCGCGCCATGCGGGATCTGAGAAACGGCGATCCTTGTGCGGAAACTCAAAAGCTGGAGTTGCTTTTGCCTCATCCCCTTGCTTGGCCGTGGCGACCATGCTTTCGAAAAGGCCTTTCCATATCTGAAGTGTATCCTGCGCAAGTTTGGCCTGCATATCGAACAGGCCATTGGGCATTTGCTTAACCATGCTTTGCGAAATCATAAGCCATTGCGCCGGGTCAAGCATGCTCGATGACGCTGACGTTTTCGATACCGATTGCGTTGCTTGCTCGGCTATGAATCCGAGCCATAACTTTTGAAGCTGAGAACTGGCTTTGGCCCATTCCGCCAAATCACCGACGTTCAAATCGTCAGGCAGCGCATGAGTTGGCCATGTGTCAGCGCCTGCGCCATCACTTGCTCCGCCCGACACCGCTTTTGCAAGCATGTCGCGCATCGCACCGCTTTGCATCTCAAAGAATGTTTTGAACGGAGCGCTTTGGAAAAGCGCCGAAGCGCTGTCATCGTCAAATTCTTTTGAGGCCATGCTGACTATAATCCTCCGGCGCCGGACCCGTTCCAAGCTTGTTATGGCGTACATCCGGGGAACACATATGAAAACGTCTTTCCAGATGTAGCGGGAATAGCCTAAACAAAATTGCGCTGGCAGTCATCTTGATTGCTTGGATGCAATTTGAGTGCGCAATGAACGATCAATTTTACCGAATGAAACGACTTCCGCCGTATGTAATATCGGAAGTTAATGCCATGCGTCACGCTGCTCGGCAGAGTGGGGATGATATTATTGACCTTGGGATGGGCAACCCTGACCAACCCCCTCCGCAGCATGTGATCGACAAGCTGTGTGAGGTGGCGGCTAAACCGGATGCTCATGGATATTCGCAATCAAAAGGTATTCCGGGCCTGCGCCGTGCACAGGCCAATTACTATGAGCGCCGTTTCTCGGTAGATCTGGACCCTGAAAGTGAAGTGGTGGTCACTATGGGATCAAAAGAAGGGCTTGCCAGTCTCGCAACTGCAATAACGGCCCCTGGAGATTGTGTCCTTGCACCTAACCCATCCTATCCGATTCATACTTTTGGCTTCATAATTGCTGGGGCAACGATAAGGTCGGTGCCTACGACACCGGACGAAGAATATTGGCAGTCGCTCGAAAGTGCGATGAACTTCACAGTCCCGCGACCAAGTGTCTTGGTTGTGAGCTACCCTTCGAACCCCACAGCCGAAACGGTCGATCTGGCGTTTTATGAACGTCTGGTGGATTGGGCACGCGATAACAAGGTCTGGATTCTGTCAGATCTGGCTTACTCAGAGCTCTATTATAATGGGGTTCCCACACCTTCCATCCTGCAGGTAAAAGGTGCCAAAGACGTTGCAGTAGAATTCACCAGTATGAGCAAGACCTATTCGATGGCTGGATGGCGAATGGGTTTTGCCGTCGGCAATCGCAAACTGATTGCGGCACTCACACGGGTGAAGTCCTATCTCGACTATGGGGCATTTACTCCCATTCAAGCTGCAGCATGCGCGGCGTTGAATGGTCCGCAAGACATTGTTGAGCAAAACCGGTCACTGTATCGTAAGAGACGTGATGTGATGGTTGAGGCGTTTGGGCGTGCGGGATGGGATATCCCTTCGCCATCTGCATCTATGTTTGCATGGGCTCCGCTTCCTCCGGCGCTTGCGGGTTTGGGGAGTCTTGAGTTCTCGAAACAATTGCTGACTGAAGCAAAAGTCGCAGTGGCTCCCGGTGTGGGATACGGTGAGGAAGGGGAGGGATTTGTTCGAATTGCCATGGTGGAAAATGAGCAAAGGCTTCGACAGGCGGCTAGAAACATCAAGCGCTACTTGGTCGCTCACGGAATAAACACATGATCTGTGCATCCATGATTTCAGGTACTTAGAATTTTCTTCTAAGAATTCGGAGCGTTTTGTAGTTAAAATCATTTAGTACGTAGAAAAGCGGGCGGTATAAGGAGGCCACGAATGCCACCGTCATCTTCGAACCCGCTGACCGATCGACAACTCGAAGTAATGGTTCGGATCGATCGTCGGGTTCCGATCAAAGTGATTGCGCAGGATCTCGGAGTATCTGAGACCCGGATCAATCAGCATATTCGGGCGCTGAAAAACAAATTCGAAGCCGGCAGTCTCGGAGATCTGGTGGAGTGTTATCGGGCGACTTTGGTGGAGTCCAAAGAACAAGAGAGCGGGCAGGTCGATCAGGTTGAAGGATCACGTCAAGAACCGTCCGCATTTCCCTTACCCAATCCTGTAGATGAAGCCCAAACTGTGAGTATGCAGGGGTTAAGCGAAGCTACATTCAGTAAAACTCAGGTGCCATCTGACGTTGAGTTAAGTGATTTATCCGAGCGGGACGATGTGGGCGACTTAACAGTCAACGACATTATGCCGATGGTTGAACAGGCGCCTTGGTTGCGCCCTGGTGAACCCAAAGTCGTCCCCGGGGTGCTCGATGGTGAGCACGCCACCCTGTTTCGCTTATGCGCGATTATTGTGATCGCGTTCGGATTTTTAGCTGCCGTTGTTCTTACTGTGACAACGGCAGTTTCGGTAAGTGAAATCTTGGATGGCAAGGCATCAATCCCCGAGGATGAACAAAGCCAAACCTAGCGAGCAGGCATGGCACGGAGACCATAAATGACTGAACGCATGACTGCTGATGCACACAATATAAAGAAACTTATCCGCGAAGCCGAAGCACTTGCCGATGAGACAATGATCGCATTCTCACGCCTGAAACAAGCGATGCTGGCAGCCCGGCAGAACCCTGACGTAGAGGTTGATGTTGGCCAACGTGCGGTTATGCGTCTCAATCAAGCCGAGGCGCAGGCGCTGTCCATGTCAACTAATCTCCTTCGAACGCACGATGAACTAAGCAAGGTGGCTCGTGTGCAAATGATCGGTGATCCAGGCTATCCAACGGAGTTGGAAAGAGCCAATCTAGCATCTGAAGAAAAACTGAAGGTTGAAAAGACTTTAATTTAGGGCACACGCGTGCCTCATGTTTGAACTGTTCCTTTCTGACTATCGCGCCCTTGCACAGGATGTATTGGCGCTCGCGCTGATAGCGGTTGCCCTTGTTTGGGGTGGTGGACCGGAGAGAGCAGTGGCGCTTGGCTGGTTGATTGTTTTCGAAATCGCCCCGCTTGTTGGTGCTGCGGTTTGGGACAATCAACCCAGTTTGGCGGAAATGAGTGTGTTGTTTGCCACGCTAGATGTTATCGCCTTGGCGGTCTGGGGCACGTGCGCAATCTACGCCAACAGGAACTACACTCTATGGATTGCTGCAATGCAAATGCTCTCTGTTGTTGCGCATCTTGCGAAGGGGCTTGTAGAGACCATTTCTCCTATCGCTTATGCAGCAATGGCGATTTCACCCGGCTGGCTCATATTGATGTTCTTCGCAATCGGGCTCGCCCGGCATCTTTTGCGACGGCGCCAATATGGTGCGTACCGCGACTGGCGCCGTACAGATCAACGGCCATCGGTGGAATTCGCTTCAGGGCAGAAGTGGTCTGTAAAAGCCATTCTTGGCTATGATGCGATTGCTTCCCGAGGTGAGCGATGACTCAGATACTTCAGAAGCACTCATCTGCATGCCCATCGATAGCGATCTGTAAAGAAGCAGGAGCGCAATCGATTACCCAACACTTAAGAAAAAGTGTGTTTTCAAACTGCACAATTAATGAACGGTTTCACGCAATATTCATTGACCGCAACAGAAATTTTATTGATGAGGTTACATTTTATAGTGAGAATATTTCAAAAATTTCTTTGCGTATGCGTGATTTATTCGCTAGAGCTCTAAGCGTGGGATCTGGGGCAATTATTATTTCGCACAATCACCCTTCTGGAGATTGTCGTCCGAGCGTGAAGGATATTCAAGCTACGGCACGTATTTGTGCTATCGCTGGTGCACTTGATATTGAACTGGTTGATCACTTAATTTTTACTAGTTCATCATTGTATTCGATGCGAGCACGGGGTGATTTATGACTTTAACGCCAGCTTACAATTTGTTTCCGGATAGCGACACACTTATACCTCGTTTCCGAGAGGCGGGAGACGTTACGCTCGATCTTTTTCATAGGGATGGGCGTGTAGAAGACCGTTGGCTGGGGCTGCATCCGCGAGAGTTTGAGCTTTTGTGGAGGCTCTCCGAACAACCTGGGATTGCATTCACCAAGCAACAATTGCTTGCCGATGTCTGGCGCATCGCTTTTGAGCCAAAAACAAACAGCGTTGCAGTCCATGTGGCCAGGGTTAGAGCAAAACTTGAACCATTTGGGCTTTCAAACATTCTGGCCACTCATAAACAGAACGGCTACTACCTCGATGTACCGTCCGTACCCAGTGGGATTAGCACGGACATTGGCAGGGATGATTGCGATAACGGCTGATTGGATAAAAGTGAGCAGTCAATGCTACTAGACAGTCTACCTTAGATCGGCCAAACCCGAGCAGTGGACTTAATTGGATAGCTCAGGATCAATTCAATGGCTGCGATTTCAGACAAACCGGTAAATGACCGTGTTTCTATCGATCTCGATGAGAATGGCGTGGCGCAGGTCAGGCTGACGCGGGGCGACAAAATGAATGCGCTCGATCCTGAAATGTTCAGCGCGATCATCGAAGCGGGCCAATATCTACATGGACTTGAAGGGCTGCGTGTTGTGGTCCTCTCGGGCGAGGGACGGGCATTTTGCGCTGGCCTGGATACAGCAAGCTTTACCCGTACCCCTTCTTCAGATGAGCCTGAGCTTACTGAGCGTACTTATGGCAATTCCAACAAGTTCCAGCAGGTCGCGATGACTTGGCGCAAACTGCCTGTTCCTGTGATCGCAGCGATGCATGGCGTGTGTTTTGGGGGGGGACTCCAGATTGCTAGCGGCGCAGATATTCGAATAGCCCATCCTAAAACGCGCATGGCAATTATGGAGCTCAAGTGGGGCCTGGTCCCTGATATGGGGGGCTATGCCTTGTGGCGGGGCCTTGTGCGCGACGATGTTCTGCGCGAACTTATCTACACCAATCGTGAGTTTTCGGGCGCGGATGCCCAAAATCTGGGTCTTGCAACTCATGTCGACGAAGAACCGATAGGGCGGGCCAATGCGATTGCTCAAGAGATTGCTAATCGCAATCCGCACGCCATCCGAGCGGCAAAACGTCTTCAAGCGAGCATGGTAGAACGCGATACAGATGCTATCCTTCTTGAAGAAAGCATTGAACAGCATGGCATTATGCGAACAGCCAATCAGGTTGAGGCGGTGATGGCCGGGATGCAAAAACGCAAAGCCAACTTTGTCGACGTTTAAGCCGCTCTATTAACCGAAAACAGCAACACATTGAAGGCCGTCAAGCACTTGGCGGCCTTCACTGTCCCACATTCTTAGGCGTTCCGAGGAATACCCGCTCCCTGCATGCTGGCTGGCGTTCTCGGCCAGATACCATCCATCATCCGACTGCGTTTGGGGGTCAAGCACGTTGAAGGACCAATTGATCGAGCTGATCGGGCCAATGCGTTGCATGATGCGCATAGCGCCTGGGGGCATTACGTCCCCCATTAGCACAAGTTTTGAGACCGGGTCTAAAGAGTGATCCTCTGTTAGACGTGCCCAGCGTCGTATAGTGGCGCCACGATCTGTATCTTTTGACTGGCCAAATCGGATTTCGAAATTGTTCTGAATAAAGCTGGGACCTTGTCCTTTCATGGCCACTTCATTGTCGGCCGGTGCTCCTGGCCAATTGGCAAGCGGATCGGCACCGCGCACAGCGTTTTCTTCTCGCTCAGATGCGAACAACCAAAAGGCGGTCAACGCGATGCCTTTCTCATTGCGAATCTCGCTTCGAACTTGCGTCACATTGCGCCCTTGCCTGACGATTTCAGCGGACAGCTCAATCTTCTCGCCGATTGGTGCGACGAATCCGACTTGCGCTGCCCGCAATGGTGGAAGGTCGGGAAATGCGCGCTGTGCCATTGTAAAGGCAACCAAGGCTGATGCGCCGCCATACAGAGTTCGTCCCTGCATCCAATCCTCAGCAGCGTTTAATGTCGCAGGGCCGGGCTTTCCGGTAATGGGCTCGAGCAGGCTGGCTATTGTCATTCCCCTCCTTTGCCTTGGCCAAAGCGCGGGGTCCAGATTGACCTTGCGGAAGGTCGCAATTTGAATAGGCGCACGACACAGTCACGAGGCGGATTGCCTTTATCGCGACGAATCGCTAGTGCGCGCGCTCGCCTCCTTTTCAGGAGTGTGGCTCGGCCCGATGGCGGAGTGGTGACGCAGCGGATTGCAAATCCGTGTACGCCGGTTCGATTCCGGCTCGGGCCTCCACAACCGATTGTGCGTGTTTTAGTAATGTAAAGCTAAACATGCACCAAACGCCGCTTTAGCTCAGTTGGTAGAGCACATCATTCGTAATGATGGGGTCAGCAGTTCGAGTCTGCTAAGCGGCACCACTGGTCTAAAGTTCTTAAAGCGCGCTTGCTTTATCGATGTAGCGCGCATCTGGGTGTTGGTTTAGCACTTTTTCTAACCATTCGTCGCGCTCTTGGCTTTCTAGGCAAGCGACAATGCATCCGCCAAAACCGCCCCCTGTCAACCGGGCACCCAACGCGCCACATGAAACGGACGTCTCCACCAAAGCGTCAATTCCTGAAAGCGACATTTCAAACTGGTCGCGCATGGAAGCATGACTTTCATTCATCAAGGCTCCAAACTGCTCCATATCGCCATCGCGTAGGGCCTCGTTTGACTTCGCAACGCGGTCTTGTTCGCTCACGAGGTGGGCTAGACGCCGCAATACAGGAGCGGGCAAGTCCGCTGTCGCAATGCTGGTTTCGTCAAGCAGACAAAGATCGTCGGTTTCAAAATACGCTTTGGCAGCGTCGCATTCGATTTTGCGCTCTGCATATCGGCCATCGCTGAGCTTTCGCGTTAGGCCTGAATGCAAAACCATCATATCGAAGCCGGGCGGCAGTGAGATGATGTCCCAATGAAGCGATTTTGTATCTAGGGCCATGGCAGTGCCTGGAGAGGCTAAAGCGACCGCCATTTGATCCATGATGCCGCATGGAACGCCGATGTAATTGTTCTCAACCCGACGGGCCGCGATTGCGATGTCTACGTCACTGATAGTGCTTTCAGCTACACCACGCGCAGCTTTCAGTATCGCAACGATAAGCGCCGCGGAGGACGAAAGTCCCGAACCTTCGGGCATGGTGGAAACGATATTGATGTTGGCGCCGCCCGCCAACAGTTTCAAGGCATTGGCTTCGCGTACCGCGCCGACAGCTGCATCGGCCCATTCATCAACCGCATCATCGGCCAGATCCCGGATCGAAGGCGCATCGTAATGGTTTGATGTAACAGCCACCGCGCTGTCATGGCGCGGCATAAGGGTGACCTCTATCCCGACACCAAGGGCCGCAGGAAGCACCATACCGCCATTATAATCAGTGTGCTCGCCGATCAGATTTACCCGGCCCGGAGCATAAGCTGTGAAAGTTTGGGTCATCCGTAGGCCTGCTTCCTCAAGGCTGCAACAGCGGCCTCTGGCATCACATCTACTGTGAAAGTGCCGGTGTGCTGCTCGACAGAAGCAAGATACTTTATTCGGCCTGGCGCGCGCAAAATCGGATAGAACTGGACTGTGAAATGGTAGCCTGGCGCACCTTTGCCAGAATTTGGATTTGGCGCAGCATGAAACGCCATCATTGTCGCAGCCGGTTGCTGAAACAAAACATCATAGCGGCGTGTAATCTCACCGAGCCAATAGCTGAGCGCTCCCAATTCCTCATCAGAGCAATCCCATGGCCCACTGCGTTGCTGGATTGGAGCTATCCATGTTTCATAGGGAAAGCGAGCAAATCGGGGTACGAAAGCCGCCATACCACCTGTCTCACCCAGGCCATAATCGGGCATGGCCATCTCAATCTCTGCCGCAAGATCATAGCCATTCGCAAATGCATCTATTGCGCGTTGCTGGATTTGGGGAACATGATCGAAGCCGTAAATTTGGCCGTGTGGATGGTGGAGAGTCACGCCGACCTCATCTCCGCGATTTTCAAACGGGAGAACATAGTCGCACCCAGCGGCAAAATGCGTTTCATATCGATCGAGAATTGCGCTTATGATTGTTTTGCAACGATCTGCGCCAAGAGAGTGGAAGCTGCCGGTCGTGTCAGGGGCATATACGATCACATCACAGGCCCCTTTGGCAGGTTCGATGTCCAACCCGCTCAGATTTGAAGCGCTCCCGGCACTCGGATGGAAGGCTGCGAACTTATTCTCAAAAACCGCGACTTCGAAATCGGAAAACGGAATTTCTGTTGTATTCCCATCTGGAACCGTTGGAGCTAAGGGGTCATCAGCAGCGCTTGGCTTAAAAGTTCGGTTTTGCCTATGTGCTGCGTAAACGTTCCACTCCTGGCGCAAAGGGTGGCGGCGGATTTCACCGCCCTGAGCGATTGGGTCTGCCGTTTCATCCTCAATTGGAAGGTTATGCGGTGAATTGCCGTAAAGATGAAGCATCCGCCCATCGGCTTTGCGATGATCGCGCCTAAATGTCGGGCGCCCGCCTATAGCACGGTTCAGCGTGATATTGTCGTTCACGCAGCCACCTTCGCGTTGTCAAACCAAGCGCGCACACGTTCTTGAGCATCCTTATCAAGATGCAGTTTCAGCTTGCTTCGTCGCCACAGCACGTCTTCCGCAGACGTCACAAATTCTTGATCGACTAGATATTCAAGCTCACGCGTATACAAATCTCCGCCCAGGTTTGGGCCAAGATCATTGAGGCCTTGGGCGCCGGTCAAGATAACATGCACACGGGTGCCATAGGCGCGACAAAGCCGTTCGATAGCACTATTCGGTAGCCAGTCGTATCGCTGGGCAACATCGGCAACAAATGTATCGTACCTCTCAGGGGCAATGTCCCCGCCGGGGAGGGGGGCAGCGGCAGTCCATGAGGAACCATCGATTCCAAGCTTTTCAAGCGCGTGCTCGGCTAGCTTGCGATAGGTTGTGATTTTCCCGCCGAAGATAGAGAGTATCGGTGCTTCGTCACCAGTTGCCCCATCGTCGAGCTCAAACTGGTAGTCGCGCGTAACGGTGGAATTGGATGCCGAGCTATCATCATAAAGCGGTCGTACCCCTGCATAGCTGGACACGGCATCTTCCGGACGGATGCTTGTTTTCAAATACTCGTTTGCGGCATCGCAAATGTAGTGAGTTTCTTCAACGGAAATGGTGATGCCCGTGGGGTCACCTTCGAACCCAACATCGGTTGTTCCAACAAGCGTGAAATCTCTTTCATAGGGGATCGCGAAAATGATCCGGTCATCTTTGTTCTGAAATATGTAGCAGTGATCGCCATCAAACAGCTTGCGAAAGATCAGATGGCTGCCCTTCACGAGGCGCAGGTTTGCAGAGCTCTCGTCTGGCTTTGCTTTGCCCAACACTTTGTCCACCCATGGTCCAGCCGCGTTCACCACGAGTTTGGCTTTGATTGTTCTCTCTCCATCATCGCCGCGCAAAGCGGCGATCCAATCCTTGCCCTGGCGCTCCAAGCCGATGCATTCGGTGCCCGTGTAGATGTCTGCGCCATTTTTACGCGCATCCATGCAGTTGAGAACAACAAGCCGAGAATCTTCCACCCAGCAGTCCGAATACTCAAAGCCCTTTGTGAGGCGATCTTTCAAGGTCTCCTTGTGAGGAGCCTTTTGCAAGTCGACTGTCCGGGTTGGAGGCAGCAACTTACGCCCGCCCAGATTATCATAAAGGAACAATCCAAGCCGTAGCATCCATTTGGGGCGCAGTCCTTCGTCATGCGGGAGGACAAAGCGCATTGGCCAAATAATATGCGGCGCAATCGCCAAGAGGCGCTCCCGCTCTATCAGGCTTTCACGAACCAACCTAAATTCTAAATGCTCCAGATACCGCAATCCGCCGTGCACCAGCTTGGTCGATGCGCTGGAAGTGTGTTGGGCCAGATCGTCTTTTTCGACGAGGCAGACCGATAGCCCGCGCCCTGCAGCATCACGCGCTATTCCTGCACCGTTGATTCCGCCACCAACGATCAGCAGGTCATATTCAGGTGGCAAATCTTGGCTCATTCGCATGCTTCCAGATGGTAAAAAAGGCACGAGTCGGGAAAGGTCAAAGGCGGTTGGATCCCGTGGCCCATCAAAGCAGAGCCAAGCACGCTAATGCCATCTTCCAGCAAGCTGGCCTCGTCCATGATGGATGGAGTGCTAATGGAAGGATTGTGCTGGGGCCAAACGATGCGAAGCTGGTATTCCTTAGCGCCGTCTAGTCCTGAAAAATATATGCGCTGAGGCAACGTCGATAATTCAGGTTCGAGTTTGGCATACGAAAACAGTGCCTCCTTTCCATCGTCGGAAATGCAACCAACAAAGTTCGTGCCAGGCGAGCTTTGCAATGCGATAAACCTGCCCGAATGAATAAGTTCTCGGTGCTCTTTATACAGTGCGATGCCAGCCTTTAGAACTTCAAGATCACTCGCACTTTCCTCGCGCAGGTCTAGCTCCATGCCCATATGGCCGAACACAGCACTTGCGACACGAAACGCCATTGGCATCTCTCGCCCAGTAATATGGCATCGACGAGGACCAACATGGCTTCCCAATACTCGCAATGGGAAAAACTGTGCAGCGCCGCGCTGGATCAGCTGTCTCTCTCTCGCGTCATTGTTGTCTGAGGTCCAGATCCTATCAGTCCGCTGCAAAATGCCGTAGTCAGACCGCGCTCCACCAGAAGAACAGCTTTCGATTTCAATCTGGGGATGGTGCTCGCGCAGCTTGTCTAGCAATCGATACACCGCTTTGGTCTGTAAATGCATTGCACCCCGGCCATTGCTAGAGGGGTGGTTTGTGTCGCGGTTCATATCCCATTTGATGTAAGCAATATCGTACTCGGTAACGAGATCACTAATCTTTTCAGAAAGATAGTTAAAAACATCTGGCTTGGTGAGGTCGAGTGTTAGTTGACCGCGAAACGGGACCGCATCGACGCCTTCCGCTCTCAGCACCCAGTCGGGATGGGCGCGATACAGGTCACTGTCTGGATTGACCATTTCGGGTTCAAACCACAGCCCAAATTCCATGCCATGCTCTTTGATGGTGCTTACCAGCTTGTGCAGGCCTTCGGGGTAGACCTCTTTTGAAACCCACCAATCGCCAAGCCCCGCCGCATCATGACGTCGGCCACCGAACCAGCCATCATCCAATACGAAACGTTCTGCTCCAACATCAGCGGCTGCGTGGACCAGATCAATCAGTGAGCTTTCATCGTGGTCGAAATAGACGGCTTCCCAAGTGTTGTAGTGGACCGGCCTGGGCTTACTCTTGCTGCGTTTGTCAAGAACGCTTTGTGTCAGATGAGTGTGAAAAGCTTGAGCAACGCCATTGGTACCTTTCTCTGACCATACAGCCAGCAATTCAGGCGTTTCGTACGTCTCCCCCTGGCCAAGCTTGATCTCGCCAGGAAAGGACATTTCACCGATTTGCACAAACCCGCGACCATCGCTGTGGCGGTCAATCCGCACCTTGTGATTGCCACTCCATGCGAGATGAAATCCCATTGCAGTTCCCTGGCATTCGCTAGTCTGCGCATTGGTCAAAATGCCTCCTGGGAATACATCATGACTGGTCCGGCCCGCCTTGTTTTCGCGAACGATGCTGCCATTGAAGAGGCTGATTTCTTCTGTCTGGAATTCTTTTGACCAACGGCCAGTAAGACTGATGAACCGGTCTAGCCTTTGATCGAAGGGCAAGCAGACGGCGGTACACCAATCGAGGTGAAATGCGGCTTTCCCTCTATTCTCAACCACCGTTCGGCTTTTCATTATTCCGGTGAGTGGATCAATCTCGAAAATGTGGCGCGTCGCAACGCGCGTGTTGTCATCCACACAGAGAATTTCGATCCGATTTTTTTCAACGAACTGCGTCTCAGCCACTCTTAAATCGAGCGCCCAATCGTGGCCATCGCGATGGCCAATCAAACCTGACGGGCCTGAGATCCCTGTCCCGATCTCATTGAGCAAAGATCCCCGCAAAGGCACTGACGCAGATCCAGGGGCATGTTGTCGGGTCGCTAGCAAAGACAATTGTTGACCCATTGCACCTGGCATATCAGGACCTGCATAAATCAACGACGGACGCGACCCTGTAGTGGCTTCTATCGCCAAAAGTGTCCCTTTGGCCCTTAACTCAAAAAACTGTGGTGCACTTGCGACGTTTTCGGCGGGATCGCTGACTGGTACGGGCCTATGTTCATGTATCACCGGCTCGTCAGATGTAGTCGAGGCAACGACATGGCTTTGTCGGTCGGTCGCTGTATCCAATTTATCAGTCATTTCCGCTTTTTGTACCCTTACAGAGCTACGTCCCGTCATTACGACCCAAACAGCACATGCGCATAGCGCACGTACACAAATCAGGTTTCGATACCGCCCATCTCGCTATCTTTGCCGGATCATCGCTTGATTTTCGTTCGTCTGTGAAGTGCAATTTTGGCACTGCATGAATATTTTGGTAGTGGGTGTGCCAATTTAATCAAGGAGGCCCCTGTGTGGGAGGAGAAAGTTTACAAGCAGAACATGCAGCTTTCACCTGTTGGCGGAATCAAGATTGCTTGCTTTCTGAAAAATGGGGTTGGTGTTTTGACCGCCCGCAGGACTTTGCCGCACTTTACTCTCGTGTATGTTACTCGTGGAAATGGGTGTTATTGGGATGCTCATGAGCAGTCACACAGCGTTTCCGCTGGTGATGCTATTCTGGTCTCACCTGGGGTTGAGCACTGGTACGGCCCAGCCGCAGGAGATAGCTGGGACGAATTCTACCTTGTTTTCGAGGGATCTGTATTCGATTTGTGGCGCAGTTCTGGGTGTCTTGACGAGGCCGGCCCGGTCATTTCTCTCCGGCCAATGGATTTTTGGCGAGACCGAATTCTCCAGCTTATCGGTCAGAAAAGGGCCGTCACACAAAACGATTTGATGCGCGAAATGGTGGGATTGCAAAACCTCTTGGCGGACATAATGCAATCGCGTGAACAAGATATGGGTGATGATATTGAGTGGCTTAATGGGGCCAAGGCAATGATCGCAGAGCATCTTGATGTTCGTCTAGCCGCTGCAAAACTAGGCCACTCTTATGAGGCATTTAGAAAGAGGTTTAAGCGTCTAGCTGGGCAATCACCTGGTAAGTTTAGGACAAGCGTCCTCATGGAAAAAGCTTGCGAAATGCTGGTCGATCCGAATGTCCTGTTGCGCGACATCTCGGAGGAGCTTGGCTATTGCGATGAATACCATTTCAGTCGCCAGTTCAGTAAAGCGGTCGGTTGGCCGCCTTCAGAGTATCGATCGCGGATAGCCCGTGAACCGCGCGCATTCGAAGATTTGGGTTCTTCAGAGGAGTAAAGTGATCGATGCTGGTCCAGTCGTTGCATTAATGCGACATCTGTGGCCCTTCGTTGGTTTGCTCCCATATGACTTCCCAAAATATACATCCCATTCCAATTCGCCCATTGAAATGAGCGCCGCGCTGGGCAGATTTGCCGTCTCAATGCCACAGGCATGCACACATGCGCCCAAGCACAAAAGATAAGGCGGGGCGCAATAAGGGAGAGAGACATGTTGTTTTCCAAACGCGCCATTTTGGCTCAATCTGCCGCTTTGGCAGCGATTGCCATTTCAAGCCCCGCCATTGCCCAAGATCAAAGCGATTCTGCAACTACAATGGTCGAGGATGAAGGTAACGCGATTATTGTGACCGGCTTTCGCAAAAGCCTTGATGACTCGATCAACCTGAAGCGAAACAGCGCGGCTGTAGTAGACGCGATTTCGGCTGAGGATGCGGGTAAGTTTCCAGATCAGAACGTTGCTGAAGCGCTTCAACGCATCACTGGTGTTGCGATCGATCGTGCCGGCGGCGAAGGTCAATCCATTACCGTTCGTGGGCTTGGGCCAGAGTTCAACCAAGTGTTGCTTAATGGACGTACTCTCGCAACCGACAATCCCGGACGTGAATTTTCGTTCGATGTGCTTGCAGCTGACATCATTCAAACTGCTGAAGTTTACAAAACCGGCGTTGCTGGCCTTCAGTCTGGTGGTATCGGTTCGGTCGTGAACATCCAGACGGCTAAGCCACTTGATCGTGACGGACTCAACATCTCGCTTTCAACAGCGGCGATTTACGAGAATCTGAGCGAGGATTTTGGTGCTGATGTCTCTGGAGTTGTATCCTGGTCGAACGATCAGTTCGGTGTTTTGTTCGGTGGTTCTTACCAAAGGCGCAATTCACAATTCGACCGCAACATCACCAACGGATACGCTTTGCGCGAAGGTGATGCGGCAATCTTTGGGCCCGAAAGTGCGACGGGTCTTCAAGCGACCGATATCGGCGCATTGCCGGCTGGTTCACGCGTGCAACAACAAGTTATCTTCAGTCGCGACGAGCAGGACCGTGAGCGGATCACGCTGAACGGCGCTGTCCAATATGACAGCCTTGCTGGGGCTGTGATGACTATCGATGCGCTTTATTCACGCCTTGATATTGAATCGTTTGACCAGCAATTTTCAGGCTTCTTCAGCCCGCCATTCCTGAACCCACAAATTGATGAGAATGGCACGGTAACAGCGTTCAATCGTCCGAGCATCGATTTCGGCAACCGCAACCCCGATATTGCAGCGGCCGTTGGCCTTTCGCAAAACGACAACGTCCTGACCGCTAACAATCGCGAAGCGGAAACTTTCGCAATTGGCGGAAACTTTGAATTTGAGGTTTCTGATCGGCTTACCTTCGTGGTTGACTCTTCATATTGACGTGCAACCCGCGATGGCACCAATCCATTTGTAGTTCTGGGCGCGCTTGCTCCGACATCACCATTGATCGAATCGACCAGCACGAGCGGTATTTCGACCATCACCAACATCCTGGATGCTGACTTTGTCGATACGTCGATCCAGCGTCTTCACTTTGTGAATGTAAACCGCACGCAAGTCGAAGATGAAGTGGTTGAGCTGCGTTTTGACGGTGAATGGGACGTTGATGCTGGACCGCTCTCAAAAGTCACATTTGGCGGTATGCTCACTGATCGCGAGAAAACCCAAAACCTCTTTGACAACTTTGCAGATCCTGGTTTCGGTGGCCTCACTGCGGCACAAATCTTCTGTGCCTATTGCGGTTACACAGTCGCATTTGATGAGAGCATCCTTAGCCCGTTCTCATTCGATGGCTTCTTGAGCGGCGTTGATGGTGCGGACACAGTTCCGGCTCAAATTCTGACTGCAAGCTTCGCGGACGCGTTTGCACAGCTCAACAATGTCGCCAATATTCAGGACCTAAATCGTACAGGTGGCAACACCGCGGACTTGCTGGCGTATTTGAACAGCGGACAGCTTGATCCCGTGCTTGGTATTTACACGCCATCGTTCAATCCGGGCGGAAGCTTTGCGGTTGAAGAGCAGATTGTCGCAATGCACTTCAATACAGAGTGGGGCGGTGATTTCGGTGGCGATATGCCATGGTCAGCCAATGTTGGCTTCCGTCTTGCATTCACTGATGTCCTCTCAAGCGGGATCACGCAGGAAGTCATCGAATTTCGTGAGACGCCTGGCGATACGCAGCTTGCGCCAACCTTTGGTCCTGCAAGCAATATCGAAGTTCCCAATGATTACGTAAACTTCCTGCCATCTGTGAACTTCCGTTTGGAGCCAGCAGACGACATCATTCTGCGTCTCAGCTATGCTCGCACAGTGACGCGTCCGACGCTGACCGCACTGGGCGTTGCCAACCAGTTCGGTGGCCGCTCAAATGCACCACTCAGCAGCGGCGGCAACCCGCTTTTGCAGGCCTTTGAGGCGGACAACTTTGACGTATCCTTCGAATGGTACTTCGATGCGCTCAGCTATGTCAGCGTAGCTGGCTTCCACAAAGAACTGGGCGGTTTCCTTGAGGAATCCACCCTTCCGGTGCCTGGTGTTGTGATTATCCCGGCCGGCAATGTGCTTGATGGCAATGTTGTCGCCGCTGATACGCCGACAAATGTCGACTTCCTCGATACACGTCAGCGCAACGGTCTGTCGGGCAGCATTTCTGGTGCAGAGATCGCTTTCCAGAAAACGTTCGACAACGGCTTTGGCGGGATCATCAACTACACTTATGTGACGTCAACTCAGGATGATGCACCGGTGGGCGATCTTGGCTTTAACGGCTTTACGCCGCACACACTGAACCTTACGGGCTTTTACGAAAATGATCGCCTCTCGGCTCGTGTTTCGTACAACTTCCGCGATGGTTTCCTCGTTCGCGAAGATGATGTGCAGAGTGAGCCACGTCAGCGTGAAAGCTTCGGTCAGGTCGACTTCTCGGCAAGCTATGAGCTAACCGATCAGTTCCAGGTCTTTGTCGAAGGTCTGAACATTCTCAACGAAGACACGCGTGACTTCTCACGCTTCAGCAATCGCGTTCTGGAATACACACGCGTTGGCGCTCGCTACACCGCAGGTGTGCGAGCGAAATTCTGAGCCTTTTGAAAGGTCGCGATTGAAATCGGCGGGCACCTCTTTTCGTAGAGGTGTTCGCCTTTTTCTTATCGTACTGCTTGCGAACGGCGCGAGTTGTTGAAAGAGTGACAAGTGAGAACAGCCCCTAAAATGGGACTGCGGGGAGAGATCGTCTTATGAGCACCAGCCAAGTGGCCGTTTTTTTGGCCATTACAGCCCTTATCGCTTTTGCGACATACATCCATTGCAGGGGCCATCGCGGTGAAGGCACCGGCGATAAGAGCGATTACTTCCTCGCGAATGGCGGGTTGTCTTGGTACTTTGTCGCAGGCTCCATAACGCTCACAAACCTATCGACCGACCAGCTTGTGAGCATGAACGGCAACCAAATGCTTTTGATTGCATGGTGGGAGCTGGCAGCTGTCGTAGGCTTGTTCATTCTCGCTTTCGTTTTTCTGCCTGTTTACTACCGGAATAACTGCACAACGACGACAGAGCTGCTGCAGAAGAAATATGGCGACAAGCACATCCGCGCTCTGATTTCGCTTCTGTTTCTTGCAGGCAATCTGTTCATTTTTCTGCCTGCCATTCTTTATGGCGGGTCGCGCTTTTTCCTCTCGCTCCTTGAGCTTGACGGCGGCTTAGAGAACATCATGTTCGTCTCGGTGGTTCTCGCGACTATTGGAGCGGCCTATGCCATCTTTGGGGGATTGCGGGCGGTTGCCGTTTCGGACACCTATTCAGGAGTGCTGATCCTAAGCCTTGCTCTGCTGGTCGTGTTTCTCGCGCTTCAAGCGATTGACTTTGATCTTAGCGGTATCCCGACGGAACGGATGACACTGATTGGTGACAACGATTCCGACATTCCCTGGCATACGCTTTTGACGGGAATGATCTTTATCCAGACATTCTATTGGTCGACCAATCAAACGATCACTCAGCGCGCAATGGCTTCACCAAGCATAAGCGAAGCGCAGAAGGGCGTGATGGCTGCCGCTGGGATCCGGTTGCTTATCGTTCCTGTGATTGTGGTCGTTCCCGGCATAGTCGCATTTGAATTGTTCGGTGATGTCCCGCAAGATGGTGCTTACGGCAAAATTGTCAGTGCGGTTCTTCCCGGTTGGCTTTCGGGCGCATTTGCAGCCGCGCTGTTTGCTGCGGCTCTCACCACATTCAATTCGATCCTAAATGCAAGTGCCGCCTTGTATGTGTGCGATATGCACGAATCTTATGTGGGTGAGCCGAAAAGCGTGGCGAAGCTGGGAGCAATTGTCTCGATTTTGATGAGCCTGTTTGCACTGGCTCTTGTTCCTTTCTTTGCCAGTCAGGAAAGTCTCATCAACACCGTCCAGACTTTGTATGGGTTGCTATCTATGCCGATTCTATCCGCATTTATTGTGGGCTTGGTTTTCAAAGGCGTTCAAGCGCGAGCCGCGATGGTTGGCGTGGTTGCTGGCGTCGTGTTCTACGGCTTTTGGGCTGCACCGCTCCAATGGGTGATCAATGCTCGGGTCGGACTGATGGAAGCCCTTGGAACTGAGGCTCTGCTCAACGTACATTACATCCACTGGATGGCGTGCACCTTGCTTTTGGCGGTACTGACGTCGCTCGTGGTCAACAAGCTGGTCTTTGGCGGCGACATTCAGCTTGCCTTTGGCAATGGTGATGAGCAGCCGCAAGCGGCATAATGAAAGAGGGAGCTGCCTCCCAAACTGTTCCCGTTGACCGCCCAGTTCTGCTGGCCGGTTCAACAGGGACTATCGGAAGAGCCGTTGCTCAGTGTCTGGTTGATGATGGCTATGACCTTGTCCGTTTGGTAAGGCGCGCTCAGACGGGCCAGTCAGCGGCGCTTGGGCGAGAAGTTGTTCAAGACATTGCCGATGCTGGCGCGCTTCAGCGCCAGTTTGAGGCGATCCGGCCAAAGGCTGTCATCTCGTGCATCGCCTCTCGCAGCGGCGCTCCCAAAGACGCTTGGGCAGTCGATCATGACGCTAACGCCAATCTTTTGGCAGCCGCTGAAGCGGTGGGAGTTGAACACTTCATCCTTCTTTCAGCGATATGCGTGCAAAAGCCTCGGCTAGCTTTTCAGCACGCGAAACTGGCCTTTGAATCAAAGCTGATTGAGAGCTCGGTTGAGCATACGCTTGTTCGCCCGACCGCGTTCTTCAAATCTCTTTCTGGACAAATTGAGAGAGTGCGCAAAGGCAAGCCCTTTATGGTGTTTGGCAATGGCGAGTTGACGCGCTGCAAACCCATTTCTGATCGCGACTGCGCACGCTTCATCGTCGATTGCCTCGGTCTGCCAAATCGGCGTGGCGCAATCTTGCCTATCGGAGGTCCGGGGCCAGCCATAACAATGCGTGAGCAAGGCGCTTTGCTGTTTGATGCTCTTGGGCGCGAGCCGCATTTTCGCTCGGTGCCCGTAAGAATGTTCAGCGCGTTTGCAGGAGTTTTGGGATTGGCTGAGCACTGGTCAGATTGGGCAGCTGAAAAAGCGGAATATGCCCGTATTGCCCGCTATTACGCCACTGAGAGCATGCTCGTTTGGGATGGCGAACGTGCTGAATATTCGGCGGACGCGACGCCCGAATTTGGCTCAGACACTCTGCGCGATCATTACGCGCGGCTACTCGTCGAAACGCCTTAACGCTGCCAAACTGCGACGCCTGCAGGAGGCAGAGTCGTGCTACCGACTTTTGGCTCGGTGGCGGCAAACAAATTTGCGATTTCGATTGGTTGCCGGGAATAGTTGAATACAAATACGTGGCTAGCGCTGCGCCGGAGTCTTATGCCTTCGGGAAGATGTGTCACCTCCAATCCAGCCTCATTTGCCGCTCTTCCGATCAATTCTGTGAGAAGAGCTCGGTCTGGCCATGCAGCCACATAGCGAACGTTGTTGCACTTATAGACTACACCCCTTCCATCATCTGCTTTAATTTCGGGCAAAAGGTCACTTTCAATATCTTCCCGCCAGCGCTCGATCGAGCCGCTGCCGGCCTTTTCGCTTTCACCATTGCGAAGGCTCTCGACGCGAGTGATGGCTAAGTTGAAGAGATCGCGCAGTTCACCCGGCGCGAGCTTATCAGGTATGCAGAAACTGTCCGTTTTGCTACCCGAGCGAGGTCCGAAAAGTACTGGGCAGTCGAGTGCTCTCACCTTTTTAGCAAATCCAGTCGGTACGATCGGCAAGGTGGGGACAAGGACCATTTTGTAACTGCCAAGGTCCGCTTCTGGCGAAACAATATCAATGTCGAGCCCAAAGCGCCGGGCAGCAGAATACCATTCGTAAGCCAGCTCTAAATAGCGGAAGCTCTCGCCTTGCGGTTGGATGCCGCAAACCCAAGCCGCCTCGTAAGAAAAGACCAGCGCGACTTGCGCAGGGCCTGCTTCTTGGGGGCCTAATCGCTTGATTGCATCAGCCGCTTCCCTCGCTTCTTCGGCGCCGGGGGCATCCACACTATCGGGCCGCAAAAGGCCTGCGTGCATCTGCTCTTGTGCAAACGGCGCTTGCCGCCAGCGGAAATAGCTCACGAATTCTGCCCCGTGGGCCATAGCCTCCAGCGTCCATAGCGTTACCATTCCGGGCAGAGGCGCTGGATTAAACCGCGCCCAGTTTACCGGTCCGGGCTGCTGTTCCATCACGCCCCAGCGCCTGTTTGAACATCCGCGATAAAGGTCATGGTGGAAGGCGGCAATATCCGGATGGCCTTGGCGCAGATATTCGGTTTTTTCCTCATCCGAGAACCAGAACTGCTCGAGGAAACCCAGCGGATAGCTGTCCCATGTCGCCACATCGAGATCGCGGCCGGTGTCGTAGTGGTCGAACTCGATGAAGAAGCCCATGAAGTTGTGCGTGATGTCGCGCCCGGGTGAGTGCTTGCGCAAAATCTCCACCTGTGCAGCGTTAAAGCTTGCCACTTCGTCTGAGGCGAAGCGGCGGTAGTCGAGCCGGTGTGCAGGGTTTGCTTCGGTAACGGTCAGATTGGGCGGGTCTACCTCAGCGAAATCGCGATATTCCATGCTCCAGAAGACATTGCCCCAGGCTCGGTTGAGCACTGTGACATCACCATATCGCTCGGCAAGCCATGTGCGGAAACGGGCGGCAGCGCTGTCTGAAAAGCTCAGCACCGTATCGTGGCAGCCATATTCATTGTCGGTCTGCCACATGGTGATGGCCGGGTGCTTCCCGTATCGCTGCGCCATCGCGGTGGTGATCCTCGCGGCCTCTTCGCGGTATCCCATATGACTGAAGCAGTAATGACGCCTTGAACCAAATCCGCGGGGTCGCCCATCCTCGTCAATGGCCACCATATCAGGCATTTTATCGACCAGCCATTTAGGCGGGGTTGCGGTGGGTGTGCCCATGATGATTTTGAGGCCAGCACTCACCAGAACCTCCACCGCGCGGTCCATCCAATCCCATTCCAAACGCCCCGGTTCCGGTTCAATACGGCTCCATGAAAATTCCCCAATGCGCACCATCGATAGGCCCATTTCGACCATTCGCCGGGCGTCATCTTCCCACATTTCTTTGGGCCAATGTTCGGGGTAATAGCAGCAACCCAGCTTCATAACGCTTTGCCTTCTTGTTCTCTAAGTACATCCCTAGACAGGGGTCTTAGGTAAGGAAACGGGGCTACTGGTTTTTCCTGATCTTATGGGTCATTTACACATATAAAAATATCTTTATATGTGCTTTGACAATGCTCGCGGAAACCATCTTCAAGGCTTTGGCTGACCCGACACGGCTGCGCACTATGCGGCTGCTATCGGCGATGGAGCTTGCTGTTGGAGAATTGGCACAAGTGCTCGGCCAAAGCCAGCCACGTGTTTCTCGGCATGTCGGGATATTGTGCGATGCCGGTCTTGCAGAACGCCGCCGCGAGGGCAGTTGGGTTTTCCTTCGCCAAGCATCGGGCGAGGCGATTGACACAGACATTCTGACCGCAGCCCAAAACCTGCTTGCGATTGCTGAACAAAACGATCCCGATTTTGCCAGTCTTTGTGAAGCCGACCGCCGCAAACTCGCCTCAATCCGCGATGCGCGCGATGCCCAAGCCGAAGACTACTTCGCCCGGCATGCCAGCGAATGGGACGCTTTGCGTGCGCTGCACAGCCCGGATGCACAGGTTGAAGAGGCGCTGATAAAGGCGCTGGGTGATGCGCCTTTGGGCAGCCTGCTCGATATCGGCACGGGTACGGGCCGCATGGCAGAACTGTTTGCCAACAAGGCAGACCGGATCACCGCGCTTGATAAAAACCTTGAAATGCTCCGCGTTGCGCGCGCCAAATTGCAGCACCTACCTGATGCGCAGATTGAACTGGTGCAAGGCGATTTCACCGATCTGCCGCTGCTTGAAGATGCTTTTGACACTGTGCTCCTTCACCAAGTGCTGCACTTTGCGCAAGACCCCGCAGATCCCTTGGCCGAAGCAGCCCGCGTCACAAAAAGCGGCGGGCGCATCGCGATTGTTGATTTTGCCGCGCATGACCGTGAAGAATTGCGCGATGCCCACGCCCATGCGCGCTTGGGCTTTACCGACACCCAGATGGCGAGCTTGCTTCGCGCTGCCGGTTTTAGTGCGGGCGCTCCTATCGCGCTTGATGGCGGGGAACTGGTTGTCAAAATCTGGATTGGGAAAAGGCGAAGGGCTTCTGCGCCATCGCGCCAAAGCCAAAGCGCCAAAGCGCCCGCTCTTTAAGAAACTGATCTTTCACGAAAGCCGATATCCATGACGCTCACTCTCGACCAATTGAACGAAGCCAAAACAGCTGTCGGCGCGCCGCTGTTTTCGGACCTTCCCGGCGATATCGATATCAGTTTTGAATTCTTCCCGCCCAAAACGGAAAAGATGGCAGAGACCCTTTGGGAAAGCGTCGCCACTCTCGGCCCGCTTGGCCCCCGATTTGTTTCTGTCACTTACGGCGCAGGCGGTTCCACACGGGAACGCACGCATCAGCAGGTTGTGCGTATTCAGAACGAGGCAAACATTCCTGCCGCCGCGCATCTCACTTGCGTCAATGCGACCAAGGAAGAAGTGGACGAGGTTGCCCGCCATTATTGGGCCGAAGGCATTCGCCACATTGTTGCCCTGCGCGGCGATCCACCCGAAGGTGCAAGCGGGTACACGCCCCATCCGGGCGGGTATGATAACGCAGCAGACTTGATCGCTGGTCTCAAAAAGGTTGCCGATTTTGAGATTTCAGTGGGCGCTTACCCTGAAGTCCACCCAGATTCGCCTGATGCTCAGTCGGATATCGCCAATCTCAAAGCGAAATTCGACGCAGGCGCAGACCGCGCTATCACGCAGTTTTTCTTTGATCCCGAATGCTTCTTCCGTTTCCGCGATGAAGTCGCCGCTGCTGGAATTGATGCTGAAATCGTGCCCGGCATCATGCCGGTGATGAGCTTTAAGGCGGTCCAGCGCATGTCGGGCATGTGCGGCACGGAAATCCCAGCATGGATGGAAGGGCTTTTCGAAGGGCTCGATGAAAGGCCCGCAGCGCGTCAGCTGGTCTCTGCAACGATTGCTGCCGAATTGTGCCGAAAGCTTTATGCAGGCGGTGAACGCAAGTTTCACTTCTACACGCTCAACCGGGCGGAGCTGAGCTATGCGATCTGCCATATGCTTGGCAAACGCCCCACCGGAGAGGCCGCATGACTGCCCGCGAAGCCTTGCAGCAAGCCGCAAGCGAGCGCGTGCTGATTTTCGATGGTGCGTTTGGAACCCAAATTCAGGAGCGCAAACTTACCGAAGAAGATTACGCCGGTGATCTGGCACTCAATGCCGATCAAAAAGGCAATAACGATATCCTCGCGCTGACTAGGCCGGATGTGATCCGCGATATCACGCGCAGCTATCTGGATGCAGGATCGGATGTCGTTTCCACCAACACATTCTCGGCCAACCGGATTTCGCAGGCCGATTATGCAGCCGAGGGTCAGGTCGAAGCGATCAACATCGCTTCTGGCAAAATCGCACGCGCGCTTGCCGATGAATATGAGGCAAAGGATGGAAAGCCCCGCTTTGTCGCAGGCGCTATCGGTCCGACCAACAAGACACTCTCGCTCAGCCCGGATGTTGAAGACCCCGGCTATCGCGAGATTGATTTTGACGAGCTGACCGCAGTCTACAAAGAACAAGCCGCCGCTTTGATCGAAGGGGGATGCGATTTCATCCTTATTGAAACGGTGTTCGATACGCTGAACGCAAAAGCTGGCGTGATGGCGGTCAAACAGCTTTCCGATGATCTAGGCCGCGATGTGCCGATTATGATGTCGATGACGCTGACGGACCTGTCGGGCCGCAATCTGTCAGGCCACACGGTTGAGGCGTTCTGGTATGCGATCCGCCATGCAAAGCCCGTCACAGTGGGCCTCAATTGCAGCTTTGGCGCGGACCAATTGCGCCCGCATATCCAGTCTTTGTCAGCTATCGCGGATACGCTGATTATGGCCTATCCCAATGCTGGGCTGCCCAATGAACTGGGCGAATATGACGAAATGCCTGACACAACGGCGGGTCTGGTCAAGCAATGGGCGGATAACGGCCAAGTGAACATTCTGGGCGGATGCTGCGGATCATCGCCTGCGCATATCAAAGCGATCGCGGATGCGGTTGCCGGATTGGAGCCGCGCAAAGTGCCGGACCCTGAAACAGCAATGCGGCTGGCCGGACTCGAAGCGTTCACGGTTGCATCGTGATGTTCAATCCCCGTTCGTGTCATCCCCGCGAAAGCGGGGACCCAGCGCAATCAAATTCCTTCGTCACCCTAGGTTCCCGCTTTCGCGGGAATGACAATGAAGAGTAAAGTCACGTGACCCGATCCTCCTCATCCTCCTTCATCAATATTGGTGAGCGCACCAATGTCACCGGCTCTGCTCGGTTCAAGAAACTCATCATGGCGGATGATTACGCGACTGCTGTCGAGGTGGCGCGTCAGCAGGTTGAAAACGGCGCGCAGGTGATTGACGTGAACATGGATGAAGGGCTGCTGGATGCCCATCATGCGATGACGACGTTCTTGAAACTGATCGCGGCAGAACCCGATATTGCGCGCGTTCCGGTGATGATCGACTCTTCGAAATGGGAGGTGATCGAGGCTGGTCTGAAATGTGTTTCGGGTAAGCCGATTGTGAACTCAATCTCGATGAAAGAGGGCGAGGAGCCTTTCTTAGAGCAAGCGCGGCTGTGCATGGCTTACGGCGCGGCTGTCGTGGTGATGGCGTTTGACGAGGTTGGTCAGGCGGACACCAAGACCCGCAAGGTAGAGATCTGTAAGCGGGCTTACGATCTGCTGGTGGGAATAGGATTTCCGCCTGAAGATATCATTTTTGATCCCAACATCTTTGCCGTTGCCACCGGCATTGAAGAGCATGACCGATATGGGCTCGATTTTATCGAAGCGGTTGCTGAAATCAAAGAACAATGCCCGCATGCCAAGACCTCTGGTGGGCTATCAAACCTCTCCTTCTCCTTTCGCGGGAATGAGACAGTGCGCCGCGCGATGCACTCGGTGTTTCTCTATCATGCGATCCCGGCTGGGCTTGATATGGCCATCGTCAATGCGGGGCAATTGGATGTCTATGACACCATAGATCCCGCACTGCGCGATGCATGCGAAGATGTGATCTTGATGCGCTCTGTTGAGGGTGAGGAAACAGCGACCGAACGCCTCATCGCTTTGGCTGAAAGCTACAAAGGCAAATCGAAAGAAGACGACAAACAAGCCGCAGAATGGCGCGGCTGGGACGTTGAAAAACGGCTCGAACACGCGCTCGTCAAAGGCATTGATGCGCATATTGTCGATGACACAGAAATCATGCGCGCTGCCACTGAGGAGGCAGGGGGGCGGCCAATTGAGGTGATCGAAGGCCCCTTGATGGACGGCATGAATGTGGTGGGCGACCTGTTTGGATCGGGCAAAATGTTCCTGCCACAAGTCGTCAAATCAGCCCGCGTGATGAAGAAAGCGGTCGCGCATCTCATCCCCTTCATCGAAGCGGAAAAAGACCTGCTGCCAGAGGCCGAGCGCGCTTCCAAAGGCACCATCATTATGGCGACGGTAAAAGGCGACGTGCACGATATTGGCAAGAATATCGTTGGCGTGGTGTTGCAGTGCAATGGCTATGATGTGGTGGACCTTGGCGTAATGGTGCCGTGGCCCGATATCCTCAAATCCGCGAATGATAACAATGCCGATATGATCGGGCTGTCGGGGCTCATCACACCGTCCTTGGATGAAATGGTGACGGTTGCCGAGGAAATGCAACGCGCCGAAATGACCATGCCGCTGCTGATCGGCGGGGCAACCACGTCCAAAGTGCACACCGCGCTCAAAATTGATCCCAATTACGAAGGCCCGGTGATCCACGTGCTTGATGCGAGCCGGGCTGTGGGGGTTGCCTCCAAGCTTTTGTCCGATACGCAGCGCGATGAGTTTGTGAGCGACACAGCTGGCGAATACACGAAAGTTCGCGATGCGCGCGCCGGTAAGGCGCCCAGCCAGCTGATGACGCTGACAGAGGCGCGCGCGAATTTCTACGACGCGTATCTCTCTGACAAACCGGCACCGCCATTGAAACCCGGCGTGCATGTGTTCGATGATTGGTCATTGGAAGACCTTCGCGATTACATCGACTGGACCCCGTTCTTCCGCGCATGGGAACTGCACGGCAATTACCCTGCAATCCTGCAAGACGATGTGGTCGGTGAAAGTGCGCGATCGTTGAAAGCCGATGCAGATGCGATGCTTGATAAAATCATCGCCGAGAAATGGCTCACGGCGCGCGGTGTTGCAGGGTTTTGGCCATGCGCGCGCGATCACAATTGCCGCGATGATGTGATCATCCACCGCGTTCGGCGCGAAGAGAACATCCGGCTTCCCTTCCTGCGCCAACAGATCAAGAAATCGCGTGACCGGGCGAATATGTGCCTTGCCGACTTTATTGATCCCGATGGCGATTGGATCGGAGGCTTTGCGGTTGGCATACACGGGATCGAAGAACACTCCGCCCGCTTCCAAGCGGACAAGGATGACTATTCCGACATCTTGCTAAAAGCTCTCGCTGACAGGTTCGCCGAAGCGTTTGCAGAGCGCTTGCACCAGCACACCCGCACCGATCTGTGGGGTTATGCGCCGGGCGAGCAGCTTACCAATGAAGCGCTGATTAAAGAGGAATATCGCGGCATTCGCCCCGCGCCCGGATATCCGGCGTGTCCTGACCATTCTTTGAAGCCCATTCTGTTCGACCTGTTGGAGGCTGAAAAGAATGTCGGCCTCACGCTGACTGAGAGCTTCGCCATGTACCCAACGGCGGCAGTCAGCGGCTTCTATTTCGGCCATCCAGAGTCCCAATATTTCGGCGTCGCCCGCATCGGGCGCGATCAGCTTGAGACGTATGCGGAGCGGCGCGGGGTCGATATCGCCACGGCAGAACGCTGGCTGCGGCCCAATCTCGATTAGGCAGCTTTGGTGAGCGGGGTTCCGCATCTTTCCAGGGCTTTATGGCTGGGGATCGCAGCTCTGGTCGCTGCCTATCTGATCACCTTTGCTACCGTGCCCAAAGACCTATCCGGTTGGTCTCAAATTGGGTTCACGCCCGGCATCGGAGTGATCGGAGCCATTATCGCCAATGCCAGCGGCACCGGTGGCGGTGTGGTGTTCATTCCCGTTTTCAACGCCATTCGCGAAATGGGCGGGGTTGATCTCAATCCCGGGCGCGTTGTCGCAATTTCTATGGGCATTCAGGCGTTTGGGATGAGCGTTGGCGCTCTGCGGTGGACAGACCGCTTGCTCCACCAGCCGATCGTCACTGCGCACCCAAATGAAGCGACAGTCCGGATCAAAGATTATGCGGCGGTGTGCCTCATCGTAATCGCCATTTCGCTGCCGATCCAGCTCATCACCCAAGGCGGCCTGCTGATTGACGGGCAGACGGTCCTTTACGCTTACAAGGGTTTTTCCATAGCGCTTGGCGCGGCGCTGATCATCGCGACATGGACAGTGAACCGTGATGTTCCTGAGCGGGCGCGTCTCACAAAACTCGATTTCGCCGTCCTTGCAGGGCTTTCCATACCCGGCGGATTTATCACGGCTTTGTTTTCGGTGGGGATTGGCGAGCTGGTCGCGTTTTACTTGTTCTTGCGCCATTTCCCGATGGTGATGGCCGTGGGCACGGCTTGTGTTATCTCTTCGATCTGCATGATTGCGGGCACGTCGCTCAACCAAAGCCAAGGCATTATTGCATGGGATATCGTGTTGTTGGCGGCCCCCGGCGCAATGCTGGGCGCGATCCTTGCCCGCCCAATTGCGCTGTGGCTGGGTCCGCGCAAATTGAAGACGTGCGGGGCGATATGGATCATCGCATCCTCGCTTTACCTGATCGCTATGAACACGGCCTAGTTGACGGACAAGCAGGCAAAGCCGACAAGGAAGCCATGCTCCGCACTCTCACCGCTTTCACCCTTCTTTTCGCATCTTTCTCCGCCCAGGCCGAAGACCGTTTAGCGCCGCCTGCGACCGTCGTCGTGGCGTTCGACAGTGAGACGATCACCCCGCTGATTGTTGAGGGGCGCCGCGTTCTTGATACGGGCGCGCCGATTGAAGCCAATGATCCGGTGCGCATTGCCTCTATCTCCAAGCTGATTATGGCTCTCGCGACCATGCGGCTGGTGGATGAGGGCGTGGTTGAACTGGACACGGATGTGTCAGAGTATCTGGGTTGGCAGGTGCGATCCCCCCATCACCCGGATGCCAAAGTAACCTTGGCGCAGTTGCTCTCCCACCGCTCTGCCTTGCGCGATAGTGCTGGCTATATCATCCCGCTGGGTGAAAGCTTGGAGGAGAAGCTCAAAAACCCTGATAGCTGGTATGCAGACGCGCCGCCGGGGGAAGCTCCGTTTGAATACGCCAATCTCGGATCGCCCTTGGTGGCGACTGTTTTGGAAGCGGCATCAGGCACGCGATACGATCATATTCTGGAGCGCCAAGTGTTCCTGCCGCTCGGCATAGAGAATGCCTGTGTGAATTGGATTGGATGCTCGGATGAAATGGTGAGCCGCGCGGTTGCGCTTTACCGCGATACGGGCGAGCCCGCGCGCGATTACTCCGATGATCTGCCGCCCAATTGCAGCTTTCCTGTTGCTGAAGGGGTGGAATGCACTTTGGCTGGATATGTGCCGGGGACGAACGCCTCGATCTTCTCCCCACAAGGCGGCGTGCGGATTGGGATGATGGATCTGGCGAAGATTGGGCAGGCTATGCTTGATCGTGAAAGCGTAGCTTTGCCGCGTTCCATGATCCGCGCAATGCAGGGATCGGTCGCAGACGGCATCGCCGCGTTTGAAGAACAGGGATCGGATCAGGATTTCTTCTGCATTTACGGGCAAGGCGTGCAGGTTATCCAATGGCCACAAACAACGTGCCAAGACAATTTGTTTGGCGATGGTGCCCCTTATGTCGGACATGCTGGAGAAGCCTACGGTTTGCGTGCCGGATTGTGGTTCGCGCCAGGTGCCGATTTGGGAGTGGTCTACTTCACCACACAAGTCCCTCCGCGCCAGTCGGCTGAGGATGAAGGCGGATTTGATCCACGTGAGATTGCGCTGATGCTCCGCGCTCAGGGATTGATTGCGCAACAAGAGTCCGAGCAACCGCAATGATATTTCGCGCTGCCAATCTACCCTGCGAATAAGTCTCTTTTGGCGCATAAAAACACCCCTTTTGCGCGATTGACGCATCCTCTCGCATCCGCAACATAAGTGCTCGCTGGCCGGAAGTGATTCTGGCATTTTTACGCGGGAGAGCTTGGTTCCTCTGGGGGCCAGCGCCGAAGGAGCAACCGCCCCGGAAACTCTCAGGTACAAGGGACCGCGTAAAAGCATTGGCACTCTGGAAAGCGTTTCGGGCCTCGGCTTGGAACCACCGAAGGGGAGGCTCGTATCAGAAATGATACGCAGCTGAAGCTCTCAGGTTCACCCGACAGAGGGGGCAAGAATACGCGCTTCATCCGAAGCGTTCTTGCACTCGTCTGGGGACCATAGATTTTGAGCGACGACACTTTTGAAGATACACCACTGGGCACGCTGCCCTTGGATGAGTGGCACCGCGCGAAAGGTGCGCGCATGGTCCCGTTTGCGGGCTATGAAATGCCGATCCAATATGCGGGCGAACCCAAAGGTCATGGGGGCGGGATTGTCGCCGAACACAATTGGACGCGGGAGAGCGCCGGGCTTTTTGACGTCAGCCATATGGGCCAACTTTTGTTGTCCGGCGAAGGGCTGGACGAAGCGGTCGAAGCGGTTTTGCCTATCGATCTGTCCACCCTCAAACTGGGACGTCAGCGTTATTCGCTGCTGCTTGACGCAAATGGCGGGGTGCTCGATGATCTGATGGTCTCGCGCTGGCCAGACCACCTTTATATGGTGGTGAACGGCGCGACCAAATATGATGATATCGGGTATCTGCGCGAGCTTCTCCCAGATGAAATCACTCTCCATCATATGGACGATCACGCATTGCTGGCTTTGCAAGGGCCCCAGGCTGCGAACGCTCTCGCGCGCCATGCGAGCGGCGAATACGCCATTTCCGATCTCACTTTCATGCGGTTTGGCCGGTTTGAGATTGCGGGCCACACCGCAACGATAGCGCGCGCTGGCTATACGGGCGAGGATGGGTTTGAGATTTCGATTGCGGCTGATGCTGCTGAAGAAATCGCCACGCTGCTTTGTGATGAACCCGAAGTGCAGCCCATCGGCCTTGGCGCGCGGGACAGCTTGCGGCTTGAAGCAGGATTGCCGCTCTATGGACATGACCTGAGGCCAGAGATCAGCCCCATCGAAGCGGACCTGATTTTCGGCATCAACAAACGGCGCAGGAACGAAGGCGGCTTCCCCGGCGCAGGCCGCATTATGGCCGAGATTGCCGATGGAACAGCCCGCAAGCGTGTTGGCCTAACGCTCGAAGGGCGCATGCCTGCTCGTGAAGGAGCCGAAGTGTTCGCAGGCGATACCAAAGTCGGCATTGTCACCAGCGGTGGCTTCTCCCCAACATTGGGCGTGCCCATCGCGATGGCTTTCGTGGATGCGGCCCATGCCGAAACAGGCACCGCGTTGGAATGCCAAGTGCGCACCAAACGCCTGCCAGCGACCGTATCAACTATGCCTTTTGTCCCCCACCGCTATTTCCGAGGGAGCTAATCCACATGCCACGTTACTTTACTGATGAACACGAATGGATCGACGTTGAAGATGATGTCGCAACCGTAGGCATCACCGATTACGCGCAAGAGCAATTGGGCGATATCGTGTTTGTCGAATTGCCCGCCACCGGAACCGCTTTGGATAAAGGCGGCGATGCGGCGGTGGTCGAAAGCGTGAAAGCGGCAAGCGATGTCTACGCGCCGATCAGCGGCGAAGTAACCGAAGGCAATGAGGCTTTGGAAGAAGAACCGGCTTTGGTGAACTCATCGCCGGAAGAAGACGGATGGTTCTTTAAGATGACCATCGGCGATGCGGGCGAACTCGAAGGCTTGATGGACGAGGCCGCCTACAAGGAATTTGTCGCGGGGCTTTAACAAAGCTCCCCTCCCGCTTGCGGGAGGGGGTAATAGAAGAGAAAACACATGCGCTACTTACCTCTCACAGACACAGACCGCAGCGATATGCTTGCGAAAATTGGGGCGGGCTCCATTGATGATCTGTTTGTCGATGTGCCCGAAATTGCGCGGCTGGATGGCCCTATTCGCGATCTTCCTATGCATGCGAGCGAGATGGCGGTTGAGCGGCATATGAAAGGCCTTGCGAACAAGAACTTGGCCGCAGGGGACGCGCCGTTCTTCCTTGGGGCAGGGGCCTATCGTCACCATGTGCCAGCCTCTGTCGACACGATCATCCAGCGCGGCGAGTTTCTGACCGCGTATACGCCGTACCAGCCCGAAATCGCTCAGGGCACGCTGCAAATGCTGTTTGAATTTCAAACGCAAGTTGCCAAGCTTTATGGCTGCGCGGTGGCGAATGCCTCGCTCTACGATGGCTCGACCGCGTGCTGGGAAGCAGTGGCGATGGCGACCCGTGTGACGAAGCGCAAAAAGGCCGTTCTGTCCGGCTCGCTCCACCCGCATTATTCCGAAGTCGTGAAAACGATGGCGCAATTCACTGGCGAGGAAATCGCCACCGCGCAGCCTGCGATTACGCCTGAACCCAATCTCGAAACGCTCACCTCGCGCATTGATGACGATACGGCCTGCGTTGTGGTGCAATATCCCGATATTCTTGGCCGGCTCAGCGATCTTTCGCAGGTGGCTGACGCCGCGCATGAAAAAGGCGCGTTGCTGGTTGTTGTGAACACAGAGCCTGTCGCTTTGGGCGCGGTCAAATCTCCGGGCGAAATGGGCGCGGACATTGTTGTGGGGGAAGGGCAGTCGCTGGGCGTAGGCCTTCAGTTTGGCGGGCCTTACCTCGGCCTGTTCGCCGTGCGCGATCCCAAGCATGTGCGCCAGATGCCGGGCCGCTTGTGCGGTGAGACTGTCGATGCGGAAGGAAAGCGCGGCTTTGTGCTGACATTGTCGACGCGCGAGCAGCATATCCGGCGCGAGAAAGCGACGTCTAACATCTGCACCAATTCCGGCCTGTGCGCGCTGGCTTTCACCGCGCATATGACTTTGCTGGGTGAGAAGGGCCTGCGCCAACTGGCAGCTGAAAACCACCGTCTCGCCTGCGTCGCAGCAGACAGGCTCGCCGCAGTGCCGGGCGTCATACTGCTCAACAACGCGTTTTTCAATGAATTCACCTTGATGCTCGATGGCAAGCCTGCGCGCGATATTGTGCGCGATTTGGCAGATCGGGGCGTGCTGGGCGGCGTGTCGCTTGGGCGGCTTTATCCCGGTGTTGAGGCACTGGAGCATGCGCTGCTTGTCACCGTTACCGAAATGACCACGCCAGAAGACATTGAAACACTCAGCACAGAGCTCGAAGCGATCCTGAAGGAGCCAGCACAATGAACGCGCCCAACAAATCCGGCTGGAAGCCCGCCATGGAAGTCGCAGACGCAACTGGCGAAACTCCTACGACCACTGGCAACCGCGCACTGATGCTGGAAGAGCCGCTGATTTTTGAGATCGGCCATGCTGAGCAAACAGGAGTGGACCTTCCCGAAGCAGACCCGAACGCGGCAAACCGTCTCGGCGGGTTTGAACGGACTGACGCAATCGGCCTCGTTGGCCTGACCGAACCGGAAACCGTGCGCCATTATACGCGCCTCAGCCGCCAGAATTACGGGATTGATCTGGGGTTCTTCCCGCTCGGCAGCTGCACGATGAAGCATAATCCGCGCCTTAATGAAAAGATGGCGCGGCTTCCCGGGTTTGCAGATATCCACCCGCTTGCCCCGCAATCCAGCGTGCAAGGCGCATTGGAAGTCATCGATCAGCTGGCAACGTGGCTCAAAACGCTCACCGGAATGCCAGCGGTCGCGATGAGCCCCAAAGCGGGCGCGCACGGCGAATTGTGCGGTATCCTCGCGATCCGCGCCGCGCACACGGCGGCTGGAAACCCGCGCGAAGTGGTGCTGGTGCCGGAAAGCGCGCATGGCACAAACCCTGCGACCGCCGCTTTTGCGGGCTATAAGGTCGACAATATCCCCGCGACGCCAGAAGGCCGCGTGGATGTAGAGGCTTTGAAAGCACGCCTTGGCCCTGATGTCGCGGCGGTGATGATCACCAATCCGAACACATGCGGATTGTTTGAAAAAGACTTCCGCGAAATTGCCGATGCGGTTCACGCTATTGGGGGATACGTCTATTGCGATGGCGCGAATTTCAACGCCATCGTTGGCCGCGTGCGCCCCGGCGATTTGGGCGTGGATGCGATGCACATCAACTTGCACAAAACCTTCTCCACCCCGCATGGCGGCGGCGGTCCGGGGTCTGGCCCCGTGGTGTTTTCCGAGGCACTCGCCCCCTTCGCGCCGCTTCCCTACGTCGAGAAAGACGCCAACGGCGAATTCACCATCGTCGAGGAAGAAACGACAGACGCCGATCACCAAACCTTTGGCCGGATGACAGCGTTTCACGGGCAAATGGGCATGTTCACCCGCGCGCTCACCTATATGCTCAGCCATGGTGCCGATGGCCTCAAACAGGTCGCCGAAGATGCCGTTCTAAACGCCAATTACATCCTGCGCAGCCTCGAAGATATCCTCCACGCGCCATACGCAGACAGCGGCCCATGCATGCACGAGGCTTTGTTTGGCGATAAGGATTTTGGCGGCGGATTGTCGACTTTGGACCTCGCCAAGGGTCTGATCGATGAAGGCTTCCACCCGATGACAGTGTATTTCCCGCTGGTCGTCCACGGCGCAATGTTGGTCGAGCCGACTGAGACGGAGAGCAAAGCGAGCATCGACCAGTTTATCACCGCCTTCCGGCATGTGACGCAGCGCGCGTTGGATGGTGACGAGACGCTGAAACAAGCGCCGTATTTCGCCCCGCGCAGACGGCTCGATGAAACGGCAGCAGCGCGCAAACCGAAGCTGGTGTGGAGCGATCCAGAAGGGTAGTCAGGAAAAGGGGGGAGCTTTTTGGGAGCTTCCCTCCCCCTTCACCTCAATCTTAATCTCGCTCAAATTGAGGATCGCCACATAGAACCCGATCACCGCAAGGCTGCTTGATCCCAACACGGCAAAGGCCGCGCCTTTTGATCCGTTCCAATCAATCGCCACATCCAAAAGGACGAGCGCCAGCACGGTCGGGATTGCGCGCACGATAAAGGCGGTACCTGCGCGGCCTGCTGATACCAGCAGCGATTCGAGGCTCGCCCCGATCAATTCCACCGCGCCTGCAATGGCGAGGATCACCATCGCCCAGTAAAAGCCGCTAAAGTCCTCCGGCGTAAGTGTCTCCAAAGCCCAGCGTCCGCCCAGCAATGCGACTACAACTGCGATTACTCCTGCAACCAGCGCGATATTGGCCATGCGCCTTGCCATGACCAAGGCGTTGTCTTTGGCATGGACGAGTTCGGGGAAGATCGCTTTTGAAACAGTCTGTGCAAGGCTCACCAGAGCTTGCCCCAATTGCATCGCGACCCTGAAACCTCCGGCAATTGCGGCTCCGCCAAAGGTGCCCACCAGCAATAGGACGACCGGTTTTCCTGCCACCGTCAGGCTGCCCGACATATTGGTGGACCACACAAATTTCCAAACATCGGTGTATTTGGCCGGAATACGAGTGAGGCTGATCGCGGATAAGTCGACACTCTGGTGCCTGCTTGCCGCGATCCATAACGCAATTGTGACGCACACTTCGGCGGCCGCCCATGCGAGGATAAAGCCCGTAACCGTAGGCATAAAGACAAACGCGGCAATCGCTCCTGCTGCACGGATAGCAGGTTGAACCGCTTCGGCAGCAGTCGCGGTTGCGTATTTGAACCTTAAGCGCAGCAACCCTGTTGGCGTGGTGCGGATCGAAAGCAGCGAGATGATGCAATATCCAAACGTCAGCGCGTAAAGCTCTGGGGGGAGGGGGGACCAGTATTCTGCTGTCCAGATAACCAATCCAGCAATGGCTGTTCCCATGACAATCGAGATCATATCAAGAGCGATGGCAAATCCAGTTGCCTCGCACACATTGGTCGGATCAGGCTCCTGGTCTGGAGCATCACCATTAGCGCCCCAGCGCACGATAAACTGCCATGTCTGAAAGTTGGCGAGCCCTGTTATCGCCTGACCCAGTGCCACTATGAGTACGAAATGCCCGAACCGCTCAATACCCAGCGCGTTTGCGGCCAGATAAAGGTACACAAGGCTCATCACGGCGTTGAAACCGCGCCCACCTAAAAGCCAGCCAATATTGGTGAAAAGCCGCTTCATCAGCGTGTCGTCTCAAGGCGCTTTAGGCAGCGCCCAAATCTCCCTCACGGCGCTTCAGGATCTTCTCAGTTACATCCTTCGTTCGCTGATTATCAACGTCGATCGCGTAATGCCCATCGGACACGACCACCGGCACCAGCTTGATGCCGAACCGCTTGGAGACTTTGGCAAACAATTTCTCCTTGGAGCCATTGCCAAGGCGGAAGCGAACAAGGTTCATAAAGCCAAACGCTTTGATGATGCGGCTGGGGAATTTCACGAATTGCCCGCCTTCGCGCATTATCTCAGCTGCGCTCACTGCCTTTTCGCTGCCCATCCAATACATGTTGCAATTGGAGTAAGCGCCGTCTCGAAACTGGTAGAACTTCTTTTGGCCCTCAGGATCAGCCGCCTGCACATCCTCTTTGCGAGCAAGCGCAGCTGCGCCGCCCGCATCAGCCGCCAAGCACTTATCGACAAATTCGGTGTAGCCTTCGGGCGTCACCAGGCAATTGTCTGCTGTGGTGATCAGCACCGGAAAATCAGCGCCTTCGGTGCCAGAAAACACACTGTCGACAATATTGAATTTGCCTTCAGTAAATGTCAGGCGTCCCTCGGCGATCAGCTTTGCAACGGTGGGTTGAGCTGCGATTTCATCGGGTTCGTGCGCGACAATCCGGATCGCGCCAACACGCTCACATTCGGAAACCTGCTGGATCACGCGCTCCACCATCGGGATGCCATTCACCGGGACAACGCATTTCTGATTGACGTTCGCATCCTGGGCGAGCGGATCAAGCACGCCGGAGCGTTTGCCTGCCATAACAAGAGCGGTGACTTTGCGAGCCATTGGAGTTTCGTTTGCCATAAATGGGGCCTCTACTCCCAAAGCGGGTTTCAAGCAAAGCAAGTATCGGTGCGTCTTGTGCAATTTTCTATTTGCGGGCACCGCAATTCGTAATGCGCATTGTATTCTCTCGCAAAGGCTTTGACAGCAGTTCTGGCGGCGGACCTTCGCCCATTGTGAATGGAAGGCCGGTGAGCTTGCCCATTCCAGCAGGCACAGCCTCGCGCACCACATACGGTGATTTGGGACTGGGCGAGGCTGCGGCGAAGGCCAGCCGCGGTAGGCTGAACGCTGACAACCTTTGCCATCATGATCCGATGTTTCTTGCCGATGGCACTTGCGCCTTTGGCCAGTGCGGGGCGGCGCAAACGCATCTGGAGCGGCAAGGCGTGGGGCTGGGCGATGCGTTTGTGTTCTTTGGCTTGTTTGCTGAGGAAGAGACGGGCGAGCCGCATCACCGTATCTTTGGCTATTTGCGCGTCGAAGAGATGGTGCCTTTGGGCGAAGGCGCTCCGCAATGGGCACTTGATCTGGCGCATCCTCATGCGTTGGAAATGCATCACAAAAATGACGTGATCTGGCGCGGGGAAGGGCGGACGGCTGCGCGTGCGTCTGAAGCGTTGCGCCTGACTGTCCCCGAAGGCCCGCCAAGCCTGTGGCAGCGGCCCGATTGGCTCAAACGCGGCGGGCTGTCCTATCATGACCTTGCTGACCGATGGATCAGGGGAGGGCGGTTGCGCTCGGTCGCGCGGGGGCAAGAATTTGTGGCCGATATTGGACGGCGGGCGGCCCCACGCGAATGGCTGGAGCATGTGATTGCGGAAATAAAGGGATGAAATATCTTCATTGCGAGCGGAGCGAAGCAATCCAGAGCGTCTCACGGTTGGCCCTGGACTGCCGCGCGACTTCGTCGCTCGCAATGACGATTTGGATTAGAGCGTTTTGATGATCGCTGAGAAATCTAACCCGCCATTCTCCTCGGCAAACGCCTCGTAAATCTCAGTCGAGTGCTTGCCCAAAGGTGTGTTCGCGCCCGAAGTGCCTGCCGCCTCCATCGCAAGGCGCAAATCTTTGAGCATCAGCGCAGAGGCAAATCCGCCTTCATAGCCATTGTCAGACGGGCTTTGCGGACCGACACCGGCGACGGGGCAATAGCTTGTCATCGACCAGCACTGGCCCGAGGACACGCTGGAGATATCGTAGAATGTCTGCGGATCGAGCCCCAGCTTTTCCGCCATCGAAAACGCTTCTGCTGTCCCGATCATCTGGATGCCAAGCAGCATATTGTTGCAGATTTTCGCCGCCTGACCATTGCCCGCATCACCTGCATGGATCACCGCTTTGCCCATGGCTTGCAAGATCGGTTCTGCGCGCGCAAAGGCCTCTTTTGTCCCGCCAACCATAAAGGTGAGCGTCCCGCCATTGGCCGCAGCAATACCGCCCGATACGGGCGCATCGACCATATCATAGCCTGCGCTCTGAGCGCTTTCGATCACTTCGCGCGCGGTCGCGACATCGATGGTGGAGCAATCGAGGAACACTGCACCGTCTGGAGCGGTGCCGATTACGTCAGCTTCATATACCGATTTCACGATGGCCCCATTGGGCAGCATAGAGACGGCGGCCTCTGCATCCGCGCAGGCCTCGCTGGCGCTGGTGAAGGTGGTGCATCCGGCCTCGCTCGCAGCGGCCAGTGCATCGGCGCTTAAATCAAAAGCGCGCACATCATGGCCCGCTTTGACCAAATTGGCAGCCATCCCGCCGCCCATATTGCCTAAGCCGATAAAGGCGATTTTCATAGGTATTTCCTCTTCCTTCGTCATCGCGAGCGGTGAAACCGCGCGGCGATCCATGGCCCGTGTTTTAGCCGATATGTACCACCGTGGATTGCCGCGTCACTGCGTTCCTCGCAATGACGAGTTTTGAGAGGTGGTGCGAGTTTTGGCTATTTGGTGTCATCCCAGCGAAAGCTGGGATCGCTCTCTGTGAAGCTCGGAGACTACCGCAAGAGATCCCAGCTTTCGCTGGGATGACGTGGGTGTTCAACGCCCCTTCCACACGCCCTCACGTTTCTCGATAAACGCGTCCATGCCTTCGGTTTTGTCCTCACTCGCCGTCAAAATCTGGAAGATGCGGCGCTCGACAATCAAGCCTTGATCGAGCGTCATCTCAAAGGCGGAGTTCACCATTTCCTTGTTCGCGATCGTCGCCATTGGGGGCATTCCTGCGATGACGTTCGCGGTTTTCAAGACATCCGCGATCAGATCCGCTTGCGGGACCACGCGCACGATTAGGTTTGCGCGTTCGGCTTCCTCCGCGCTCATCATGCGGCCTGTTAGGCACATTTCCATGCTTTTGGATTTGCCAATCGCGCGCGTGAGGCGCTGTGATCCACCCATTCCGGGGGCAACGCCCAGCTTAATCTCCGGCTGGCCGAATTTCGCATTGTCAGAGGCGATGATGAAATCCGCCATCATCGCAAGCTCGCACCCGCCGCCCAGCGCAAAGCCATTGACCGCCGCAATCCAAGGCTTGCGGGTTTTCTTGACGATCTCAGACGTCCAAGGCGCAAAGAAATCATCGAGATAGAAATCCGCCGCTGCCTTCTCGCTCATCTCTTTAATGTCTGCGCCCGCGGCGAAGGCTTTCTCGCCTGAGCCTGTCAGTACAGCGCAAAGCTGGCTGTCATCGGCTTGATACGCGGCGAAAGCTTGGATAAGTTCATCAAGCACTTGGCTGTTCAATGCGTTCAAGGCCTTGGGCCGGTTGAGTGTGATCAAAGTGACGCCGGTGTTGCCTTGGGCGTTGGGTTCGTGCGTGATGGTCTCAAAGGTCATTTTGCTCTCCAATAATCCTCCCCGAAACGGGGAGGGGGACCATGCGCAGCATGGTGGAGGGGCACCTGCCGCTGGTCAGAATTTTTACGTCTTTCGGAAGGGCGCCTGCCCCTCCACCACCCCGGAACAGGTCCGGGGCGGTCCCCCTCCCCGTTTCGGGGAGGATTACAAAGGCTTCCACTCCTCACTATCGGGCAGCGGGGCAAAGATGCTGTCGATCAGCTCTTCGCTCACCTCTTGCGGCGTTGCGGGGTCCCATTTGGGATCGTTGGTCTTATCGGTGATGACCGCGCGCACCCCTTCGGCAAAGTCAGGGCGGGTGAGAACACGGCTGGCGATGCGGTATTCCATCGCCATATTGTCAGCAAAATCGGTGAGCTTGGCGCTTTCCGCCAGCTGGCGCAGCGCAACTTTGCAGGTTTGCGGGCTCTTGGTGCCCAGCGTGTCGCGCTCTTTCACCGCCCAGTCATCGCCTTCTTCAATGGCGGCCTCTAAGCTCGCACCGATCTCCTCGACACTGTCAGAGGCGAAATGTTTCGCGATCTTGAGCGCGTTCTTCTCAATCCGCGCATCGGGCGGTGTGCCAACGGGTTCGGACAGGATACCGCGAATGCGGCTAGGGCGCTCGATAATGCGCTCTTTGATCTCAGCGAGCATGTCGCTCGGCACGTAATGGGTGGCAAGGCCCGCCCACAAAGCTTCCGCTCCATCAAGCCGCGCGCCTGTCAGCGCCAGAAACTGACCAATCCGCCCGCCAAGGCGCGAAAGATACCAGCCGCCGCCGACATCAGGGAACAGGCCAATGCCGGTCTCTGGCATGGCGAACCTTGTGTTCTCGGTCGCCACGCGGAATTTGGCAGGCATCGCAATGCCCACGCCGCCGCCCATTGTGATGCCGTCCATGAAAGCCACGATGGGCTTTTTGTACGTGAACATCTGATGGTTGAGCTGGTATTCATCGTGGAAGAATTTGCGCCCCGACACGCCGCCATCATTAAGAGCGGAGTCGCGCAGGAAGGCGATATCCCCGCCTGCGCAAAACCCGCGAGAGCCATCGGCATGGTCAAGAATAACCGCCTCAATCGCGTCATCATCAGCCCACACAGTGAGCGCGTTGGACATGGCATGGCACATATCCAGCGTCAGTGCGTGCAGCGCTTTTGGGCGGTTGAGCGTGATATGGCCGATAGGGCCATTGGTGCGGGTGAGAACGTCTTGGGTCATAATTCCTCCCCGGACACGGGGAGGGGGACCACTGCAAGTGGTGGAGGGGCCTCTCTCGCCAATATCCGGCATATTTCTGCGTGGAGCGACTCAGCAAGCCCCTCCACCATGCTCTGCATGGTCCCCCTCCCCCGGTGGGGGAGGATTTGCAAGTCCGTACTCACTGCCGCAACAAATCCCGGCCCACGATCATGCGCATCACTTGATTGGTGCCCTCCAGGATTGAGTGCACGCGCAGGTCGCGCCAAAACCGTTCGATGGGGTAATCGCGCAGATATCCGTATCCGCCGAAAAGCTGCAGCGCATCGTTTACGACCTTGCTGCCATTATCGGTGGCCAGGCGTTTTGCCATCGCGGAAAAGCGGGATTTGTCGGGCGCTCCGTCGGTGACTTTCGCAGCGGCGAGGTAGAGGAGGGCTCGGGCGGCTTCCAAGTCCGTTGCCATATCGGCGAGCATAAATTGCGTGTTCTGGAAATCGGCAACGGGTTGATCGAATTGCTTGCGGTCTTTGGTGTAAGCAATCGCTTCGTCCAAGCACCTTTGCGCGCCGCCCAGTGAACATGCTCCGATATTCAAGCGTCCGCCATCAAGGCCCATCATCGCAAAACGAAAGCCTTCGCCCTCATCGCCGACACGGTTGGCGACAGGCACGCGCGCGTCTTCGAAGATGACTTGCGCGGTGGGTGAGGCGTTCCAGCCCAGTTTCTTCTCTGGCGCGCCAAAGCTGACGCCCGGCGTGTCTTTGTCGATGGCGAGGCACGAAATGCCCTTGGTCTTGTGATCGGAGGTGCGGACCATGCAGACATAGACATCATTGACGCCGCCGCCCGAGATGAACTGCTTGGTGCCGTTCAAAACATAGTGATCGCCATCGCGGCGAGCCGTGGTTTTAAGCGCCGCCGCATCCGACCCGCTGCCCGGTTCTGTCAGGCAATAGCTCGCGATTTTTTCCATCCCGATAAGGTCCGGCAGATAGCGGTCTTTTAATTCCTGCTGCCCAAACTCATCAATCATCCACGCGGCCATATTGTGGATCGAGATAAAGGCGGATGTCGTGGGACAGCCATAAGCCATCGCCTCCATAATCAGCGCGGCTTCCAATCGGCCAAGCCCTATGCCGCCGCTCTCTTCCGATACATAAATCGCACCAAAGCCAAGGTCTGCTGATTGCTTGATCGTATCGACCGGAAAGATGTGTTTCTCATCCCATTCGGCAGCAAAAGGTGTGATCTGGTCAGCGGTGAAACGCTGCGCCATTTCCTGAATGGCTAGCTGATCGTCTGTAAGTGCAAATTGTCCTGTCATGGCGCGTTCTCTAGCCATTTGGACCAAAGGTGAAAAGGGGACGAGGCCCCATGCTAATACATATGCGAGGAGACGCTTCTTTTCGCATGATGTGTAACCAAACACGGCCCATGTGCGTATTTAATGGCATGAGCCAAAAATCTCCGCACCTTCTTTGTGTTTACAATGCCGATACAGGCCTTATCGAAGCGCTTAAGCACGCGGTGCAAAAGCAGTTTTTCCCCGAAAGCTATCCTTGCTCACTGTGCGCTTTGACATATGGCGCGGTGTCGATGCGGGGCGATTGGAAGGCATTTTGGCAAGAGCTTGATGCGCAAGTGGATTTTTACCACCGCGATGATTTTACCGAGGAATTTCCGACACTGGGCACAGGCGGGCTGCGAGAGGTGGCGCTGCCAAGTATCCTGATCAGCGAAGCGGGCGAGGAACCGCGTGTGCTGATTTCGAACGAGGAACTCGACGCGATGGCCGATGTGGATGAACTGATGGAGAGTGTGGGCGGAGCTTTGTTGGTCTCGCCGATATATGAGGCACGAGATGAGGTCCGCGCCTAAGGGGACGGCTCACCTAATCTGGAATTAGAGCCTCAGCCTCAATCTCCACTTTCCATTCCGGGCGGCACAGCCATGCAGCGCCTGCCATGGTGGCAGCAGGCTTAGCGGCGCCGAAGAAGATTTTGTGCACCTCGCCCACCACGTCTTGGTCTGCGGGGTCTGTCAGGAGCATGCGCGTGCGTACAACGTGTTCCGCCTCGCCGCCCAATTCCTCGATAGCCGCCAAGATCAGATCGCAGCATCGTTCCGCTTGGGCTGCTGCATTTCCGGGCGTTGTCGAACCGTCATCCTCAACCGGCCCGGTGCCTGCGACAATGATGCGATTGCCTTCCCGAACAGCGCGGCAAAAGCCGAATTGCGCTTCATAAGGGGAACCGGACGTGGTGTGTTGGCGGCTTTCTTCGTTTGCGCTCATTGGGGGCAGCGCTTTCGTTCAAACATGCCGTAATTCGTGCCAGCCACTTCCATCAGAAGATTGTCGCCTCTTAAAAGCAGGCGATAGGTCGTCTCAAAAGTCTCGCCCTCGCCTGATGCAAGGACACTGATCAAAGCGCCTTCATTATCCTCTCTCACGTCGGTGACTTTGCCCACGCTTTCGTAAAACACCATTTCTGCAGCAGTAATCGTTAGACGCGCGTCAGAGAAGCCTGAGCAATCGCTTTCAAGAGCATCCCACGTCCCGTGAAAACGATCGGGGATAGCTGCGTCCTGCGTTTGATAAACCTGATCCTGCGCAATCCCTGCGGATGTGACCGCTGCGTAAGGCAAGAGGGATACAGCCAAGAATACCAAGAGCGATTTTGTGGTGCGAGTGATGATCATAACTCGCATCCTATCACCGCTCTTGTATCACGCCTATAGGTTGCGGCTCACTCGCTCTGTTCTGTTTCACCCAGAACTTTGCGCCGAAACCTCGCTTCGAGCTTCTCGGTATCGTTTCCCGGATACCAGCGCTGCGAGGCTATCCCTTTGTGCCATGCGGCCAATTCCACCAAGGTCCCTTGTGCAGACGGGACATCAGGCGCGTTTTGGTAGGCGGGGTCAGAAAAGGCTTCATCGGCTGTCAAAATCGTCCACCCAGCCTCTTTCAAAGCCATAATCAAATCGCCCAGAAACAAGGCCGATAAATCGGTTTCGTGCAGCAGCATATTGTGGATGATTGCGCGGCCAAAGGTTTCGCGGGCAAGCCTTTCATAAAACTCTGCCGCTTCGACGTGGGCTTCTACAAACAGATCGCGCGCTGCCTCTGGATCGTAGGCCGTTTTCTCCCGCTCCGCTCTTGCCAGAGCGCTATCTATCCACCAGTCTGACGCATCTACAGTGGGCGAGGCGTTTAGCAATCCGCGCTTTTTAAGAGCCGCGCGAACCGCGTCGCGCTTTGCTTTGTCGTCGCGTCCTTCATCAAGATAGGGATAGCGGAACCATGCACGCGTGCCCTTGCGCCCCGCAAGCCATCGCGCGCTTTGGTCTATATCAGCGATATAGTCGCCAGTTTCCGTGCGCGATAGCCGGGGGTGGTTGAATGTGTGATTGGCGATGACATGCCCAGCTTCGATATAGGCTGCGATGCGTTTCTCGGCTCCGGGCCGCTGAGGAATCTTGCCCGGATTGATGAAGAAGGCTGCCTGTTCAACCCCGCCATCGCGCAATGCCTCGATCATCAGGCGAGTGCGCTCATCCTCGGTGAAGAAGGCTCCGGCATGGCGCGGCGTATCATCAAATGTGAGCGCAATACGTTTTTCTGAGCTTGTCTCTTGCTCGCCGTCATTGTGCGAGACAGCCTGCGCGCTCACACATGCCGACAAAAGGAGCGCGATAAGGACAGCCAGAACCCGCAAGGGAATCAGCCCATAGTCGGGATGACAAAAGCGTTGGAACCGTCACCACCGCCATCGGGCCAACGCTGCGTGACTTTCTTCAACTTGGTCCAGAATGCGAGGCCTTCCGTGCCGTATTGGTCAATATCGCCAAAGCCTGACCGCTTCCAACCGCCGAAGCTGTGATAGCTCACTGGAACCGGGATCGGCACATTCACTCCGACCATGCCGACTTGGACACGGCTCGCAAATTCGCGTGCGGCGTGGCCATTGCGGGTGAAGATTGCGACACCGTTTCCGTATTGATGTTCTGATGGCAGGCGGACAGCTTCCTCAAAATCCTTGGCCCGCACCATCTGAAGGACGGGGCCGAAAATCTCCTCTTGATAGCTTTTCATGGTGGGCGTCACGCGGTCGATCAGAGTGGGGCCGACAAAGAAGCCGTTCTCATGCCCTTGCAATGTATAGCCGCGACCATCGATCACGATCTCGCTGCCTTCTTGTTCGGCGATGTCGATCCATTCCTCGATTTTCGCTTTGTGTTCGGGCGTGACCACCGGGCCATAATGCGCGTCCGGGTCTGTCGAAACACCAATGCGCAGCGCGTTGATCGCTGGGATCAGCTTTTCTTTGAGCTTCTCCGCAGTGTCTTCGCCCACGGGAACCACCACGGGCAACGCCATGCAGCGTTCGCCTGCTGAACCAAAAGCTGCGCCTGCAAGATCATTCACAACCTGATCGAGGTCCGCATCGGGCATCACAATCCCGTGGTTTTTCGCGCCGCCAAAGGCCTGAACCCGCTTCGCATTCGCTGTGCCTCGAGAATAGATATACTGCGCAATGTCAGAGGAGCCGACAAAGCTGATCGCGGGAATATCGGGATGATCGATAATCGCATCGACCATTTCCTTATCGCCGTGGATGACCTGGAGAAGACCTTCAGGCGCGCCTGCTTCGACGAACAATTCCGCCAGCCGTACCGGCACAGATGGATCGCGCTCTGATGGCTTCAAGATAAACGCATTGCCAGCAGCGCACGCCATGCCAAACATCCACATCGGGATCATGGCGGGAAAGTTAAACGGGGTGATACCAGCCCCAATTCCAAGCGGCTGGCGAGTGGAAAGTACATCAATGCCCGGTCCTGCGCCTTGCGTGTATTCACCTTTGAGCACTTGCGGGATGCCGCAAGCATATTCGATCACTTCAAGGCCGCGCTGCACATCGCCTTTCGCATCATCGACGACTTTGCCGTGTTCGCTGGAGAGCAATTCAGCGAGGCTTTGCATGTTTGCTTCGATCAGTTCCTTGAACTTAAACATCACGCGCGCGCGTTTTTGCGGGTTGGTCGCGGCCCAAGCTGGCTGCACTTTCTTCGCGGTCGCCACAGCGGCATCCAGCAAAGCGGCATCGCCCAGCGCTACTTCGGCCTGAACTTCGCCGGTTGAAGGATTCCAGATCTGGTGTTTGCGAGCCGCAGCGGGGCTGTCGCCAACCATAAAATGATCAACCTGGCGCATGAATATTCCTCTCAAGTATCAAAATCCGTTGCACGCCTTAGCGGCATAGGGCAGCGAAGCCAATTGCGCTCGTCTACAGATCGCACATCGGGCCTTCACCTATCTGATTGACCACATGTGACGCTTCCGGCAAAGGGCTTGCCCAACCTGATAACGGGCTTACATGCGGGTGTAGCTCAATGGTAGAGCAGCAGCTTCCCAAGCTGACGACGAGGGTTCGATTCCCTTCACCCGCTCCATTTTTCAGACCAATTCCAGCAAATTGTCGTCCCTCTACAACCTTGACGGGTTAGATCGGCTATCCTCCCCATCCGCGGCGTCACAAGGAGCTGCGCAAAATTTGGGGGGATTTTGATGCCTGATCCATCGTTTTCTACTGTCGCCGCGCATAGCCCGGCTGATGTGAAGCCGCTTGGGCGAACGCCCGATGGCGATCCTGTCGTGCGCGCGGGCGTAGGGTTGGATGGGCAACGGCTTGAATATGTCATCACCGCCAATGGAGCAGCACTGCGCGAGGATCAGCCCATTGATCGCAGCGCTCGCGATACCATCACGGTTGACGATGCGCTCGTGCGAACCATCATCGATCGCCAGCTTGAATTCGAGCTCGCTTTTATCGAAGCGCTGTTTGATGGCGATCCTCCCGGCGCAAGCGCGCTGGAAGTGCTCGATTCCGCTATGCGCTGGATTGATATGCTGCCCCGATCCACACGGCGCGAGGTGAAGCTGGGTCTCACCGTGATGGAGTTTATCCTTGGCGGCAGCTTTCCAGATCTTTCTATTCCAGAGCGTCAGGACCGGATCGATGGGCGGATCATCAATTCGATCTTTGGCCTTGTGCGAACGCTGGGGCGGCTTCGCTCCGTATTCTATTCAGCCTATTACCAATTGCCAGCCAGCTGGGAGAGCCTCGGCTTCAAGCATCCCGAACAGCGCAGGAATTTCCCAGGCTATTCGGATAAGCAAACTCTTTCGCCGGTTGTGCTCACCGGTGATGAGCCGTGTGATTGGTTGATCGTGGGATCCGGCGCGGGCGGCGCTGCTGCAGCTGCTGCGCTCACCGCGAAAGGCGAACGCGTCATCATCATCGAAAAGGGCGATTATTGGTCGACCGACGAAATCCGCCACGATGATGCGCGCCAATATGCCGAGCTCTACAATGGCGGCGGCCTGATGGCGTCGAGCAATTTTGAAATCGCAATCATGCAGGCCGAATGTGTGGGCGGATCATCGCTCGTCAACAATGGTATTTGCTTCAGGCCCGATGGCGGCCCGGATAAAATCCACCCCAACGCGCCTGATGTCATCAGCCATTGGCAGGATGAGTTTGGCGTGCGGATCGATCGCGCCAAGCTTACGCAATCTTTCGATTTTCTTTGGGACCGTATGCAGGTTGACGAAATTACGCCTGAACAGGCCGGGCCCAATGGGCATTATCTTAAAACCGCGTGGGACAATTTTCTGGCGCAAGGCAATGCAAAGCCGGGTGACCGCGACGCGCCCTTTGCGTTTTTTGAGAAGAATTACGGCAAGCAACGCACGACCCGTGAATGTTGGGGTTGTGGCTATTGCAATTCAGGCTGTCCGTACGATCGCAAGAATTCCGTTGTTGAAACGCTTTTGAAAGATGCGCAGGATGCCGGCGCAATCATTGCGGCCAACACCCATGTCCACCGCATCAATATCGGCACGCATCTGCGCGATAATCCGGTGAAATCGGTGCAGGTCAAACAGCATGGGAATACTCACCGGATCAAACCCAAAAAAGGCACTATTCTTGCCGCGGGCACGGCGGCATCGTCTCACCTCTTGCAGCGGTTGGACGTGGCCAATGTGGGTGAAACGATTGCCTGCAACCTTGCTTGCCCGGTGATTGCCAAAATGCCGCATGAAATGAAAAGCTGGGACGGGGTTCAGATGGGCTCTTATGTCGATCGCGGTTCGCACCTGATTGAAAGCTGGTTCCACCCACCTGCCAGTTTTTCAGCCTCTATGGGCGGCTGGTTCGGCGAATATGTCCGCCGGATGGAAGGGTATTCCAACCTCGTATGCCTCGGCATTTTGATGCCGGTGAGCGATATGGGCGAAGTTGATGATGGTGACTATGACATCAAGCTGAAATCCGCCGAACGCAAGAAACTGCGCGGCTACATCGTCGATACGATCAAGCTGCATTTCGCTGGCGGCGCTGAAGAAGTCTATCTGCCATCAGCCAAAAGCGTCACCATAAAGCGCGGCGATGACATCAAGGCAATTGTCGAATCTGAAATGAAAGACGGGCGCGATTTCATCGTCAGCACATCGCATCCCCAAGGCGGGAATATCATGGGGTCATGGCCCGGCAACTCTGTCGTCGGCAGCGACTTAAGAGTGCACGGGCACAAGAACCTTTACGTAGCTGATGCGAGCATTTTCCCATCATCGATCCGGATCAACGCCCAGATGTTCACAATGGCAATGGCGCATTCGGCGTTTTCGTGACCGCTCAGATTTCGGTGATGATGTCTTCCAATGGAAGGCGTGATTTGGGTAGCGCTGCGTTGAAGTCACTGTCTTTGCGGTAGCCCAAAGAGACAATACACAAAGCGCGCAGACCTTCTTCCGCAAAGCCAAATTCTGCGTCCAATGCGTCGCAATCAATCCCCTCCATCGGGGTGGTATCAAGGCCAATCGCGGCTGCGCCCAGCATGAATTGTCCAATATTGAGATAGGTCTGGCGTGCATTCCATTCGGGCAAAACGCCGGCTTCACGGTTCAGATTGACGAACATTTTGCGCACGTCATCGGTCTGTTTCGCAATCGCTTCGGGGTCCGCTGCGAAGCGGCCATCTTCGGCTTCTACTTCGAGAACGCGGGCGAGAAACTCATCGGAAAGCTCGGTTCGAGCTGCAAACACCACGGCCGCGCCTGCGTCCAATATCTTTGGCGTGTTGAACGAATAGGGACCCTGCGTCCCCTTGGCGACCCGCGCTTTGCCCTCAGGTGTCGTGGCAAGGATGAAATGCCAAGGCTGTGCATTGGTGCTTGATGGGCTGAATTGCAAAAGCTCGCGGATCTTTTGCAGATCATCAGCCGCGATTGGCTTTGCGCTGTTGTATTCTTTCGTTGTGTAGCGCGATTTTGCGGAATCGACTATGTTGGCAGCGGTTGAAAGCGGGGTCATGTCGGCTTTGGCCATGGAAGAATTCTCCTGAAACTTGGGTTACGCAGCGGATCGGCGCTGCCTTTGCTCACACAAGTGGTGAGCGCGCGCGATTGTTCCACCCCCTTTGCTGCAAAGAAATCCTCACGCCGCGATACACAATGTTGTTTGCCTATTTCGGCGGCATTCTAATCGCGCCATCCAGACGGAATTGGTGGCCATTGATATAGCTGTTCCCGGCGATCTCCACGATAAGTGAGGCAAATTCCTCTGGCTCACCAAGCCGTTTGGGAAAGGGGACGCTGGCGTTTAATTGGTCCCACATTTGCGGGTTCCGGTCTTTCATGCCCAGCATAAGCGGAGTGGCAAAGATCCCTGGCATCACTGAATTGACCCTGATGCCAAGGTCCATCAGATCGCGCGCCATGGGCAGGACCATGCCGTTTACGCCTGACTTGCACGATCCATAGATGACCTGGCCGATCTGCCCGTCTTGAGCCGCCACACTGGCGGTAAGCGTGATTGATCCGCGCTCGCCATCGTCATTAACGGGATCGCTGTTCGCCATGCCCAGCGCGGATATGCTGGCCACGCGATAGCTGGCGACCAAGATGCCTTCAGCGCCAAAGGCATAATCTTCGGTTGCAAGACGCTTATAACCGCCGGTCGCCTTGTCAAACCCAATGGTCTTGCCCCGCCGCGATGCCATGGCGCAGTGCACGGTTGCGCGTTCCTGTCCGTTGGCTGCGCGTGCGGCGGCAAAGCCTGCCTCAACCGATGCCTCGTCCATGATATCGACATGGTGGAAAGTGCCGCCAATGCTTGCAGCGTGCGCTTCACCATCTTCATCATTGATATCAAAGATTGCGACTTTGAGGCCCTTATCCGCCAATGCCTTTGCACTCGCGCGCCCAAGTCCCGATGCCCCGCCTGTGACGACGGCAGCCATGCCCTGTTCCAATTTCATTATCGCTCCTCTCGCATATTTTGGTGCGATTTAGGCGGACAGCGGCGATTTGCACAAGCGATGTTAGGAAGTCGCTGCTAGACGCTGCGGTCATGGACACTTTTTTGTTCACTCTGCTGTTGGTGTTTGTGTGTGTGCAAGGCGCGCGCGATCAAATGCTGATTGCGCAATTGTCAGATGTGTTTGATCGAGCATTCCCGATCCTGTTCTTCGGCGTTGTCTGTGCTGCGACCAGCGCGATGCTGCTGGCCTTTGCAGGGGCAACTATCGCGCACATTCTGCCAACGCGAGCGGCTGAAATGTTGGTGGCGTTTGCATTGGTTGCGGCAGCGATTGAGCTTGCCTGGCCTGTCGCCACCAAGCGGATAAAAGAACCCACACGATCCTCTTTCGCGATCAGTGTTATCACTATCTTTCGGCAATTGGGTGATGGTCCGCGCTTTATCATCTTCGCATTTGCCGCCGCCGCGCATTATGCGCCTGCTGCTGGAATAGGCGGCGCGCTGGGCGGAGCAGCCGCGCTGGCGCTTGCATGGTATGTGGGGGAACATAAACTTGCGCGTCTGCCGTTTAAATATCTGCGTCCATTCCTGGGTGCTTGTTTGTTTATTGCGGGATTGTTCATCGGATTGAATGCTCGTTTCGGCATCTGGTGATCGATTTATACGATCACTGCAAATTGAGTTTTCTCGAAACAAAATTCAATGTTCTCCGTTGATTAAGTGAACATGACGGCATGTGGTTCCCTCCGCCAAGACAGGCGGCTTTCGCATGCAAAAGCATATTTCAAGGAGGACAAGAATGCTTGACCCCAATTCAAATTCAACCACCCAAATGGTCGCTGAAATCAACGCTCTCTTGGCAGATCACTTTGCGCTTTATGTGAAAACAAAGAACTTTCACTGGCATGTAAAAGGCCCCCGCTTTCGCGATTTGCACCTGCTGTTTGACGAACAGGCGCTCGCAATTCAGGGTCAGATTGATGCGATTGGTGAACGCGCTCGGAAACTGGGCGGCGATACGATTACATCGGTCGGCATGATTTCGCAGCACACGCAGGTAAAAGATCAGGACAGCGTAAGCCTTTCGGCTGAGGACATGGTACGCGAACTTCGCGATGACAACGCCAACATGGTTGCGCGCCTGAAAGCGATGAAAGAAACGGCAGAGGCCGCTGGCGATAACGCAACGGACGGTCTCATTGATGATTGGACTGACATGGCTGAAGAGCGCGTTTGGTTTTTAAGCTCACTGCTCGGTTAAGAGATAAGCAGGAGGAGCGCGGGCCAACCGTGCCCTAAAATAAAAAGGCCGCTTCCGGTACTAGCCGGGGGCGGCTTTTTTGCTATGCGAACGGGTATGGACAATATCGAATTTCTAGACGGCCAAGACGCAGTAGAGATCGCAGACCGGATCGCTGCTTTCCTCGACTGGGCATTGGCGAATTCTGACGGCGCTCTGGCGATTGCTGTGCCGGGCGGTTCCACCCCATTTCCCATTTTTGAAGAATTGGTGGAGCGTGATCTTGATTTCACCCGGCTGGTCATCTGGCCAACAGATGATCGGATGGTGCCCGAAGATCACGAGGCATCCAACACCGGCAAAATCCGCGATATCTTCGAACCCGTTGGCGCTTTGGTTTGTGCACTGCACGAAGAGGCAGAGCCGCCGCAATTTGCTTTTGTCTGGCTAGGGATGGGCGCAGACGGGCACATTGCCTCGCTTTTCCCGAACACTGACCCGCAGCCTGATGAGCTCAATCTTATCACCACGCTGACCCCCGATCCTCTCCCGCCAGAAGCTCCGTTTGATCGGATTACGCTCACTATTCCGGCGCTGCTCAACACAAGTATGATGATTTTCGTGATCCGCGGCGATGAAAAACGTGCAGTTCTGGAAGGCGCGATCAAAGGCGAGCATGACCTGCCAATTGCTCGGCTTTTGGCAGCGGCCCAAACGGCTGAGGCAGGCCCGCCGCAGGTCACGTGCTTCACTTGATAATCAAAGCCATTCCTGCGCCTTTGCACCGCGCGGCGATGCCTTATGCACACAAGGCGCGCCATTATTGGCGACGCTGGCGCGGGAAACCGATTGCAGGCGCGGCGATTGTGCTCACCAATCCTTCTGGCGAGGTTTTGTTGCTGAGGCATTCTTATGGCCCGCCCGTCTGGGCTTTGCCTGGCGGGGGGATAGGATCGGGGGAAGACCCTGCGGCAGCGGCCCGGCGCGAGCTTGCGGAAGAATTGGAACTGGTGCCTACCAGCATGACGGCATTGGGAACTATGGAGGAGACCATTTCCGGCGTGCCTCATGTCGGGTATCTGTTCGCTGCTACAACCAACAGCGCGCCAAAGCCTGATGGAAGAGAAGTGCTAGAGGCGCGTTTCTTTCCAACCGATGCGCTCCCGGAAAATGTTGGGCGCATTTCGCGGTCCCGGCTGGAGGTTTGGGCAGAGCGGCGCGGTGCGCATGCAACGTCGTCATCCCAGGTTTGATCCGGGACAACCATCGATACTTGGCGCATGGGTGATGGTGTTATCCTGAAACAAGTTCAGGATGACGTTTCTCCACCTCGTCATCCCGGGCTTGATCCGGGATAACCTTCGATACTTGGCGCATGGGTGATGGTGTTATCCTGAAACAAGTTCAGGATGACGGGCGAGGGTTTCAGGATCACGGGGGTGGTCCAGCATGACGGATGCCATTCACAGCAGGCTCAATTGCGCCTCATCCTTGGGTGGTTCTTTGGCATCGCCGTGGTCAAGGTTCGACACTGTCAGCCCCATCAGCCGGATCGGCATAGGCAGCGGCAATTCTTCATCCAGCAGCTCGCGACCCAATTCGGCCACTTCCGCCTTGGTTTCAATCCAGTGCGAGACCGATTTTGACCGGGTGATCTGCTGGAAATTATTAAACTTCATCTTCAGCGTGATGGTCTTTCCGCGCACTGGTTTATCGCCGCCAGCAGCCTCAATCCGTTCCCACACCACATCGATGATGTTTTCCAATGTCTCGCGCAAAGCCGCACCGCCGCCAATATCCTCGCTAAAGGTCCGTTCCCCGCCCACCGATTTGCGAATGCGATGCGCGCGCACAGGGCGCAGATCAATGCCGCGCGCGGCGCGGTAGAGGTAATCGGCCATGCTCCCGAAATTCTGACGCAGAAAAGCAATGTCCTTGGCCGCCAAGTCAGCCCCTGTTTCAATGCCGAGGCGTTTCATTTTTTCTTCCGCCTTGGGGCCAACCCCGTGGAACCGCCGGATAGGGAGGCCCGCTACAAACTGCGCGCCTTGACCGGGGCGGATGACGCACATGCCGTCAGGTTTGTTCTGATCAGAAGCGATTTTGGCGAGAAATTTGTTGTAAGACACACCCGCGCTTGCCGTCAGCTTTGTCTTGGCTTTGATTTCCTGCCGGATCAGCTCGGCAATGCGGGTCGCGCTGCCAATGCCGAGGCGATCCTCGGTCACATCCAGATACGCTTCATCCAAACTCAATGGTTCGACATGCGGCGTGTGGTGTTCAAACACGCGGCGGATTTGGCGGCTTGCCTCTTTATACGCGTCAAATCTGTGCCTCACGAAGATAAGGTCAGGGCACAATCGTTTTGCAGTGACCGAAGGCATGGCAGAGCGCACTCCAAATTTTCGCGCTTCATAACTGGCCGCTGCCACAACCCCGCGCCCGCTTGATCCGCCCACTGCGACAGGTTTCCCGCGCAGTTCAGGATGATCGCGCTGCTCAACGCTCGCAAAAAACGCATCCATATCGACATGGATGATTTTTCTGAGGCCGTATTCATCCTCTTGAGGGTGGGGTGGCAGATCGGTGCTCATGGACCGCCCATAATAGGCTGCACAGTGGAGATAAGAAACCGCACCTTGGAACAATCGCTTGTCCAAAGTATTTTGTGCACATGCGAAACAAACAGTGGCAAGCAAGCGTACCCTCGGGCAAGGGGACGGCAATGGTTGCCCCTCTTCCCCAATCTGGCCCTTCGAAATCAGCCGCATCAAAGAAGTTGGGTGAGCGCGAGCTTATCTGGATGATGGCAATGCTGATGGCACTGCAAGCCTTTGGTATTGATGCGATGCTGCCTGCGCTTGATGATCTGGCGCTGGAGCTTGGCGTGGCAGACGGCAATGACCGGCAGTTCGTAATTGGCGTTTACTTGCTGACGGCTGGCCTTGGGGCGTTGGCGCCGGGGGCCTTGGCGGACCGGTTTGGACGGCGGCCCGTCCTTTTCACTGCGATCGGCGTCTATGTCATCCTCGCAATAGCATGCTCATTAGTGAGCACATTTGAGCAGCTTATCGCGGTGCGTGCAGCATCCGGTTTCTTTGCCGCTGGCATTGTTGCGCTGCCTCCTGCGATCATTCGAGACCGCGTGGGCGGCGATAAAATGGCCAAGATGATGAGCCTTATCTTCGTGATCTTCTTGATGGTCCCCGCGATTGCGCCGTTCCTTGGCGAAGCTATTCTGGCCGCGACGGGCAGTTGGCGCGCAATTTTTATTGCGATGGCGATGCAGGGCGTGATTATGGGGTTGTGGATCTATGCCCGGCTTCCAGAAAGCCTTGATCCCGAAAATCGACAAGCAATTCTTCCGGTAGTGATCGGGCGCAATATGCTTAGCGCTTTGAGCGACCGTTCTGTGATCGGTTATGTGCTGGGCAGCACATTGGTGTTTGGCGCATTGTTCGGCTTTATCAATTCCTCGCATCAATTGATCAGCGACGGGTTTGGCGCGCCCGATGCGTTTCCGTATGTCTTTTTTGCATGCGCCGGATCGATGGCGATTGCGAGCTGGTCCAATTCGCGCATCGTAGAACGGTTCGGCGCGCGGCGTGTCAGCCATACGGCGATGTTCGCCTTTATCGCTGTTGCGGCATTGCAAGTCTATTTCGCGTTTCAACCTGATGAAACCCTGTGGCAATTCGTCCCATTGATGGCAATCAACATGGCATTGCTGGGCTTTATCGGCAGCAATTTCAGCTCCATCGCGATGAACCCGTTTTTCCATATCGCTGGCGCTGCAAGCAGCGTGCATGCGTTTGTGCGCATGACGACCGCATCCCTGATAGGCGGGGCGATTGGGTATTCGTTTGACGGGACTGCACAGCCGCTCGCGCTCGCATTGTTGGCGAGCGGTGTTGTGTGTCTGTTGCTGGTTCTGTTTAGCGAGAAAGGCCGCCTGTTCGCGCCGCCGCAAGCCAAGCAGCGTTATCCATCCGCGATGCGGAGTTAAGTTGTTTTTGTTTTGCGCTCGCCCATCCGGGCGAGCGTCCTCGCTAGACGCGCAGCAAAGCTGCGCCCGCTGCGGGCGGGCGATCGCCCTTGCGGCCCTTTGGGCCGTTCCTACCTTTCACTTTCCAACCTGCGCCACGCTAATTCCGCAAATTCGCATAGCAAAGGCCGCGTGTCGCGCGGGTCGATGATGTCTTCGACATTGTAACGCTCAGCTGATCGGAAAGGCGATGTAACTTTGCCAAGGCGGGTTTTGATGGCTTCCAATTCCGCCTCGGGATCATCGGCGGCCTCAAGCTCGGATTTGTACGCGACTTCCAATCCGCCTGCGATGGGAAGCGAACCCCAATCCCCGCTCGGCCAGCAGAACCGGTATTGATACAGGTCCGCATTGCTCATCGCGCTGCCTGCAATCCCATAGGCGCGGCGCATCACAATGCTGGCGAGCGGGACGGTGGCTTTATAGATGGCATTCATCGCCTGAACGCCATATCGGATCGTCCCCGCCATCTCTGCCTCGCGCCCGATCATAAAGCCGGGATTGTCGACCAGATGCACGATGGGCAGCCGGAATTGGTCAGCCAGTTTGACGAAGCGTTCGACCTTTTCGGATGTCTTGGCTTCCCATGATCCGCCAAGGAATGTGGGATCGCTTGCGACCACGGCGACGGGGTAGCCGTCGAGCCGTGCCAAAGCTGTGATCGCCGCGCGGCCCCAGTTCTTGCCGATTTCAAACACGGTGCCTTTATCGAGGATCATCTCCATGGCGCGGCGCATGGAATAAACCTGATTGGCCTCATGCGGGACGAGGCTGAGCAGCGCTTCCTCGCGCCTGTCAGCCGGGTCTGAGCATTCGGCGCGGCGGGCGAGTTGGCCGACATGTTCGGGCATGAAAGAGAGGAAATGGCGAGCGCGCGCGAAGGCTTCGGCCTCGGATGCAACCTCATCATCGCACACCCCATTGCGGGTGTGGATGTCCGCGCCGCCCAGCGCCTCTTTATCGCGCGGATCGGTGCCTTCATCGCCGTCCATCGCAGCGACAACCGCGGGGCCAGCGGCGAACACTTGGGAAAGCCCGCGCACCATCACTGAATAATGGCTCGCCACAAGCCGCGCTGCGCCAAGGCCCGCTGTCGGCCCAAGCGCCAATGCCACCACGGGCACCGTGTCGAGGTTCCGCACTGTCTCCCCCCAACCGGGCACGGCAGGGATATAGGTTGCGCCGATTTGCTCGAGAGTTTTCACAGAGCCGCCGCCGCCTGTCCCATCAATCATCTTGATAATGGGCAGTTTTAGCTCATGCGCCATCTGCTCTGCCTGCACCATTTTGCGCGCAATGCCTGCATCCGCCGCACCGCCGCGAATGGTGAAATCATCGGCTGTGGCAACGACCGGGCGGCCGTGGATGGTCGCTTTGCCGAAAAGGAACGGGGCAGGGGTAAGGCCTGTCAGATCGCCTTTTTCATCATAGGTACCTTTGCCTGCAGTCTTGCCAATCTCGCGAAAAGACCCCAGATCACAGATCGCTGCCAGCCGTGCGCGCGCATCCATCTTTCCTCGAGAATGCTGGCGCGCGACCTTGTCAGCGCCGCCCATTTGCTCTGCCAGCGTCTCACGCGCGCGCAGTTCGGCGAGTTCTTTTTCCCACGTCATCTCGCGTCAGCTTTCAGGCGTTGGTGAGGGGATGGTGCTTATCGAAGAAGGCACACCCAGATCATCGCATTCTTCAAGTGCAGTCATCGTAAAACTGGTGTTGGTCACTTTCCATCCCCCTCCTGAGGAATGCTCTTTGGGAAAATTGGCAAGGCTCATTGAATTCACGCCGCAATGAGTGCGTTTGCCATTCAATAGAAAAACATAAGGCCCCCAGACATGGGCCATGGTTCCGTCAATCAGCACGCTGGTGTGATACATATACTCGTCAGTGCCCAGCGGCGTCCTTTCCCAGCCTTTGAGATGCTCGCCCGCAGGCACGATGCGGATCTTAGGATTTTCGGCATCGCGTCGATCATGAACGAAAATAATGCCATCGGGGATCATGGTGTCCGCAAGAGCGGTTTTATCGGGTGAACGAAGCGCTTCGAAGAATGCATCAACTGCGCCTGTCACTTGCGCCTCGGTTACATCGGGTTTGAGCGTTTGGGCGGCGAGCGGTGCGGCGATGAGAGCAAAAGCTGTGGTGGTGATGGCGTGTTTGATCATGGGGGGAACTTCTACATCGTCCCAGCCAACTCGTCATCCTGAACTTGAAGCCCTGCCGCTCTTCGTCATCCCGGACTTGATCCGGGATAACACTTGAAGGCTTGGTGCATGGTTGATGGGGTTATCCTGAAACGAGTTCAGGATGACGGTGGGTGAGGTCAGCATGACGGCTTGTTCAACTTAAGCAGGCCGAAAATCCGCAATGCCCCAGGTGATCGGTCCATCGGGGTGTTTCTCGCGATTGATGAACGCTGAAAAGAACGCGCGCACGCCGTAAAGCGCCTTTTCGGAGCGCGGGACATAGGTGCGGCTGTTCCACGCCTCGGTCCCGCGTTTTCTGACCTTACGCCCAATTGCCCCATAGATACGCGCAGCTGAAAGCACGGCCCACCGGCTGCGGAAAGGCAGGCGTTCTGCCCCCACGCGCGCGGCGGCTTCGTGCTTTTCAACCAGCGCAACCAGCCTCGCCGCCATTTCAGCAAGCTCTTCGCGGTGGTGAGGTTTGGTGTGCTGGCCGGGCTCGATATCTTGATGAACAAGCCACTCGATTGGCAAGTAACACCGCCCGGCTGCATCATCCTCTACAATATCACGCGCAATGTTTGAGAGTTGGAAGGCGAGGCCGAGATCGTTGGCGCGGTCCAGCGTGTCTTGGTCTTGCGGGTCAACGCCCATCACGACCGCCATCATCACGCCAACAGCGCCTGCGACATGGTAGCAATAGCGCATCATGTCGGCCTCGGTGCGCGGGCGCCAATCTTCGGCATCGAGAGCAAATCCCGCAATTACATCTTCGGCCATTTGCGGGGTGAGGCCGACTTCTTTTGCGACAATGCCGAATGCATCGAATGCGGGATCGCCTGTGGGTTTGCCTTCAAAGGCTTTGGCGGTCAGCTTTCGGATGAGTGCAAGGCGACTGTCGAGATCGGATTGATCGCCAAGCTCGCCGCCCATCACTTGGTTGTCAGCAATGTCATCGCACCGGCGGCACCATGCATAAAGCAGCCAAGCGCGTTCTCGCGTTTCCTTATCGAACAGGCGCGCAGCAGCGGAGAAACTTTGCGAGCCTTGCTTGATGGCAAGGCGCGAATGTTCGACGAGGGCCGCGCGGGTTTGGGGGGAGGTCATGGGGTGGCCCACCCCGCTGCGACTAAGCCGCTATCGCGGCCAAGTCTCGCTCCCCTCCCGCAGGCGGGAGGGGATTGGTTGGCGCTGATTTCCCCCCTCCCGTTGCCCCCGGCCTTCGCCGGGGCGGGTTTCGGGGTTGGGGGTGGGCCCTTCTTCACAAATCATCCGCCTTCATCTGGAAGATCGGCGTGTGCGGCTCATAAGCGGCCATCTTGTCCAAAAGATCACCAATCGTCTCAGCCGCCACCAGAATGCCCTGATGCGCCTCTCGCACAAAGCCAACCTCGGCCATTTTCGCATTGAACGCGATCAGATCATCGTAAAACCCAAAGGCATTGAGCAGCCCCACAGGGTCCGAATGATAGCCAAGCTGCGCCCAGCTCATCGCTTCCCACAATTCGTCCATTGTGCCGACGCCGCCGGGCAGGGTTACAAAGCCATCGGACAGATCGGTGAAGCGCTGCTTTCTCTCATGCATGCCGGAGACGGTGATAAGCTCATCGCAATTGTGATTGGCAACTTCGGAGTTGACGAGCGCCTCGGGGATGACGCCAATAACTTCGCCGCCCGCTTCGGCAGCGCCATTGGCAACGGCCCCCATAAGGCCAAGCCTGCCGCCGCCATAGACAACGCCAATCCCTCGCTGTGCCAGAGTTGCGCCCACTTCAGTGGCGAGGCCCATAAAACGCGGGTCTTCAGGCGTGGCAGAGCCGCAGTAAACAGCGAGACGTTTCATAAATCCTCCCCAGCATGGGGAGGGGGACCATCCGCAGGATGGTGGAGGGGCGAACCTAACTTCATAATCCTCTCATCAAAGATTTCGACCAGACGCCTAACCACTGCGTCCAAATCTTCAAGCACTAGCTTTGCGGGAATGCGTGTTGTGGCGATCCCGCGTTGGCGCAGCCATTGCGACCGGGCTTGATCGCGCGAGGTGGCCGCACTGCTGTCATGGGCAGTCCCATCGACCCCAATATCCAGCTTCGCCTTGGCGCAGTAGAAATCGAGCACGAACGGTCCGGCGGGATGTTGGCGGCGGAACTTATGCTGGACGGGACGAGAGCGAAGAGCCTGCCACAGCTTCACTTCGGGCAGGCTCATCTCGCTTCGCAATTTACGTGCGAGTTTTACGGTTTTTCTTGGGCCTGTGATCATGCCTTGCTGTGCCCCTCCACCATGCTGCGCATGGTCCCCCTCCCCGGAGCGGGGAGGATTTACACCGTCGCCTTTACCTTCAAGTCCTCCAGCATAATACCAGCGGTGGCCTTACCCGAACCCACAACGCCCGGAATGCCAGCGCCCGGATGCGTGCCTGCGCCCACGAGGTAGAAGTTTTCAATCACATCGTCGCGGTTGTGGCCGCGCAAGTACGCGCTTTGCCACAGCAGCGGTTCTAGACTGAAGGCGCTGCCCATATGGGCGGAGAGATCCTGCTGGAAATCTTTGGGGGCGTAGCTGAACTTGGTCACGATCCGGTCGTGAATGTCAGGGATCAGGCGGCGGCCCACTTCGTCGAGGACCATTTCTTCTAGCTTGGGCCCAACCTCATCCCAATCGACCGGCATCTTGCCCATGTGCGCGACGGGGACGAGCGCGTAAAATGTGCTCTTACCCTTGGGCGCCATGCTGGGATCGGTGACAGTGGGGTGGTGGAGGTAGATCGCGAAATCTTCGGGCAGGACGCCGTTTGAGAAGATGTCATCAAGCAGCCCCTTATAACGCTGCGCAAACAGGATCATGTGGTGCGCAATGCCCGGCCAAGTGCCCTCAAGGCCGAAATGCACGACGAACAGCGAAGGCGAAAAGCTCTTGCGGTTCAAACTCTTCGCCATTTTCTGGCCGCGCTGCGAATTGGACAGCAGGTCTTTGTATGAATGCATAATATCGCCATTCGACGCGACCGCATCAAAGCGCTGTTTCCAGCCCGATTTCGTCTCAACCTCATCCGCGCGCGTGCCGATTGTGTGAACCTGCACGACCGGATCGCCGACGCGCATTGTGCCGCCCAAACGCTCAAAATGGCGGACCATGCCAGCAATCAACCGGTTCGTGCCGCCGCGCGCCCACCACACGCCGCCATCTTTCTCAAGCTTGTGAATAAGCGCGTAGATCGAGCTCGTCTTCATCGGATTGCCGCCGACCAGCAGCGAGTGGAAACTGAATGCTTCGCGCAATTTGGGGTGCTTGATATAGCTTGAGACCATCGAATAGACGCTGCGCCATGCTTGCTCTTTCACCAGAGCAGGCGCGGCTTTCAGCATGGTTTTGAAATCGAGAAACGGCTTGGTGCCAAGCTTCAGATAGCCTTCTTCATAAACGCGCGCCGAATATTCGAGGAAGCGCTGATAGCCGACGACATCGTCGGGATTGAGCTTGGCTATCTCTGCGTTCAATTCGTCTTCATCGTTCGAGTAATCGAAGTTGGTGCCGTCAGGCCAATTGAGGCGGTAAAACGGCATCACTTTCATCAGCTCAACATCTTCTGCGATGTCGTGGCCGGTCAGCTCCCACAGCTCTTCAAGACACGGTGGATCAGTGACGACTGTTGGGCCAGCATCAAAGGTAAAGCCCTCTTTTTCCCAGAAATATGCCCGGCCACCCGGCTTATCGCGCGCTTCGACCACGGTGGTTGCAATGCCGTGCGATTGCAGCCGGATCGCCAGCGCCATCCCGCCAAATCCTGCGCCGATAACGCATGCCGATTTGCCTTCATATTTCTTGGCAATATCGGGATTGATGCCTTTGGCCTTTGCCTTGGCAGGCGCGAGATCGAGCTTTGCATCAGCGTTCATGCTGGTGTCTCCGTGCTGAGAGGTATTCCGGGCGATAGCAATGCGCGAACCGCCCTTGTTAAAGTTACGGGGGGCTTGCCCGTGAGGATGCGCGCTTTGTCTTTGAAAGAACTGTCGCCTGCATAAAAGCGTTCCACCAGCGGGCCAGAAAGTCCGTAGAAACGCTGAAGCACGACAACCCGCTGTGCAGGGTCTGCCGCTTCAAACAGCATGCGCACCAGCATGCGGTAGAAGGCCATGTTCTGCCAATGCGCGCGCGCACGTGTTTCGCAAAAGCGTGCCAATTGTTCGCCCGTGGTTGCAGGCGCGCGGGCGATCAGGTCCGCAATGGCCAGAGCGTTATCGGCGGCAAAGGGGAGAGTGTAGCTGGTAAGCGGATGCGAAAACCCGCCGCGTGATCCGCCAATCGCGACGCCGGGAATGCGCAATTCATCCAAAACCGCGTCAAAATTGCCGCCGCTCACCACGGGCAAGATGCCGGTTTCATGGCCAATCACTTCGCCATCCAGACCCTTGGCATGGGCATAGCTTTGCGTGCGCGACCACAATTGATCGCGGTCCATCTTGGGATGATCGGCGTAATAGGTGTCTTCGATAAACACCTCGTCTTCGGCCAGGGGCAGGACATAGACGAAACGATAGGCTGCGCCATTGCCATAAGGTGCGACCTGATCGACAGTGGCATCCATGATAACAGGCCGGGTTAGGCCATGGGGTTTGTCCGTGCGGATATGCTGGCCGAGAAAAACCTGCCAACCACCGGCCAAATTCTCGCTCGATGTGAAAGTGCGGCAGTCGATTACGCGGGCAGCATCTAAGCGGGAGCCATCGTCCAAAGTGACGCCGCTTGCATCGAGCGTTTGGGCGCGGGTGCCAAGGCGCACCGATCCTTCAGACAAGGTTGCCATAAGGACTTTGTGAAAATCCTCGCTCGCCATGGATCGGTATCCGGTCGGCAATTCGCGGCCATAGCGGGGGAAGTGTATCTCGTATCCGTCATCCCACGCATTCAAAGGGAAAGCGGAGAGCAGATCGGTCGCAGCATCATCCAGATCGCTGGTAAACCAGCTCCAGCGGTGATTGCCGCCCAAAGCCTCACCTGCATCCAGCACAACGAACCGGCAATCGGGCGCTTTCTGGTGCAGCGCGAGCGCTAGCAGACCGCCAGCAAGCCCTCCGCCAACAATTGCGACATCCACTGCCGGATCTGCGTTTGAATCGCTCATCTGTGAACTGCCCTAGGCGCTGTTGAGTGTTCGGGCAATGTTACACGCAATCCCCGGAGAGATTGAAAGCCAGCCTTGCAGCAATCGAGCAACTGATTCAGATTGCCTTTTATGGCGCAGCTTATACCCAATCGCACCACCATCTTGGTGTCTGTCGGCATCACTATTGCGGCGGTGTTGATCCTGCTTGCGATGGATCGTCCGCCTATCTGCGAATGCGGATATGTGAAGCTGTGGCATGGCGATATCAATTCGATGGGCAATTCGCAGCACATTGCCGATTGGTACACGCCCAGCCACATCATTCACGGTCCGATATTTTACGCGCTGGGATGGCTTTTGTTTAGCAAATGGCAGATCGGGGGCGAAAACGCGTTCCGCTGGGGCCTGCCGCTTGCGGTGTTTTTGGAAGCTGCATGGGAAGTGCTGGAAAACACGCCGATGGTGATTGAACGCTTCCGCTCTGTCACGGCCAATTGGGGCTATTCGGGTGACAGTGTTTTGAACTCTACCGCTGATATAGGTTGGATGGCCTTCGGATTTTACCTCGCGATGAAACTGCCGATTAAGGTGACCATTGTGCTGTCGATCATAGCCGAAGTGGTCGCCGGGCTGGTGGTGCGCGATGGGCTGACTTTGACCGTGATTATGCTGATTTTCCCCATCGATGCGATTGCTGAGTGGCAGGCTGACGCTTTATCGAATAGGGGGTTATCCGTGGGAACCCTCGCTTCATCAAGGGGTTGAGTGCCTGTTAGAAAGGCCCCCCTATGTTTTCGCTTAAATCTGTATCCCTGATATTCGCCACCAGCTGTGCCGCTCTGGCTGCTCCGCTTTACGCTGCGGAGGAAAGCGGCAACGCAGCGTCTGGATCTGAACAAGCTGTAGAATATGCGGCTGCGGGTAGGCCCGATACACTTGGACCGCAGGAAACGCATAGCGCAGATGGTCGCCCCGCAGGTCCTCCTTCTGGTCCTCCAGGCGGCCCCGGTTTTAAGCCCGTATTTGACGACACATGGGTCACAGTAGGCATCGGCGTCGGATTGGTGCCGAGCTATTCCGGATCCGATGATTACACAGCCTTTCCCCTTCCGCTGATCGTAGGCCGCTTGGGCGGGGTCGGGCTGCGTCCCAACGGCCCCGGTATCGCTCTTGATCTTTTGAGCAAAGCGCCTGCTGGCCCGGCTAGCTCAAAACCCAGCTTCAATTTTGGCCCCGCCTTTCGCATTCGCAATGACCGCGTGAACCAGATTGAGGATGTGGTGGTCGAACAGCTTGATGATCTCGATCTGGCGGTTGAAGTGGGCCTAGATGGCGGGGTGACATTTCCCAGCGTTTTCACGCGCGGAGACCGATTGTCTGTCGGTGCGCAAGCCCGATGGGATGTCGCAGGCGCGCATTCGGGCATGGTGGTGGAACCCAGCATTGGATATGCCCGCTCCATCGGCCGCGGGACTCTGGTCAATCTAGGGTTGAGTGCGCAGATTGTTGATGACGATTTTGCCGAATACTATTTCAACGTCAGCCCCGCCGATAATGAGGCCAGCGGTCTACCCGTATTCAGCGGAGATGGAGGGCTCAACTCCCTTGGGCTAACGGCTATTATCACTAATGATCTAGATGGAAACGCACTGAATGGCGGTTTCAGCATTTACACCATCGCAGGCTATTCGCGGCTTATCGGCGATGGAGCGGACACGCCGTTCACATCAGTGCGCGGCAATGCAAACCAGTTTATTGCTGGAGTGGGTGTCGCTTATACGTTTTAGGGCCAAGAGGCAGATCTAACCCGCACTCTCATCTTTGCCTAGCACGAACGTTTTCGCACCCTTAGCGCTTTCCATTGTTTGCAGCATCCTGAGTTTTGCGATGTCTGGATTGTCCGACATTGTTCGCGCAGCATTTGCGAGAGCGCGTAGGGATGCTTGTTCACCTTTCGCTCGCTCCAACGCCGCTAGTCCTTCTTTACGCGCGCGTTCCACTTCGGTGAACATCTTGCGCACTTCGGGCGGTAGTGTGATCGCAGTGACCATCAGATCGTCCAACTGCGCTCCAGGCATAACCGCCTGAACTTGCGCTGATACATTGGCAATCGCTGCCTTTGGGTCTTTTAGGAAGTCTTCCAACGCAGTGGCGGCCACCGCTTGGGCGACGCCTGCAGACAGAACGGGATTGACCCGATCCATCCGTGTCTCTGCGCCAAAGGCAAAACTCTGCATGGGCTCTTGGTAAGGGTGGTTCTCATGGAATTTGCGTGCATCCGTGATGGTATACAGGCCTGCAACAGTGATCCGGAATGCAAACTGGTCTTCGCTGATAACCTCAAATTGTGAGGGGCTTAAGACGCTCGGCAAAGTTGAAATGCGGTGCACGCTGCTTTGGCGCAGCGGATCAAAGATGGTGTGATATCCCGGCTCCCATTGCCCCACGAAGGTTTCCTTTCGGTAGTGGAGACCGGTTTCTCCATGATGGACGATGTGCCGAACGCGCATCGATGCAAGGATCAACAGCGCAATGAGCGCCAAAACGATCAACCCAACAAAACCCCAATCCATTATTATTCGTCCCCAAGATAACGCGGCCTTCTGCACAAAAGGCATTCCCTGACCCCGAAACCGATCAGCGGGGGCCCAAAGCCCGCATGGCTGATCGGCAACTGCCGCATGGCGGCGGGCGCCAGAGAATGCCTCGTTTGTGGACAGTTTACGCGACTGTTGTTCCGAACACTTGAGAGCATCGCGCTTTATGTGTGACCTATGGCCCGCGCCCGATACTCTCATGGAGAGGAATCGAACCCCTCGTTCGTGGTATTCGAACGAGGTTGATGTGAAGTCAATCCTCATTCCGATCCGCCATTGGCTCTTTCAACCCGCTTCGTTCAGCACCTAAAACCCAAACGCCAAGCCCACGCGTCCGCCTGTAGTGTCAGCGACGGTTGATCCTGCGATGCCCGCGGATATGTAGACTTTGTCGGACACTCGCGCTGAAACAGAGCCTGCAAAACCCTGCTCGCCTTGATAGGTCGATGCATTGAGACTGAAGGAAACGGCCGCTTCGGGCACAACCATCTGCCCGCCCAAAGCCATGGCCGCCGCAACGCCGCCGGTTAGTCTTTCATCCAAATCCTCCAGCTGAAATTCCAGCGCTCCAATACGATTGCCGATCGCAAAGACATTGGCCTCTAGCGCTGAAAACTGCGCATCTGTCACCTGCGCCAAAGCGTTGACGGAGGTGCGCACATTGGCAACCGAGGCGGCGGTTGCAGCCTGCTGCACACCCAAAGTGCCATTGTCATCAATCGTCACAACATCCACGGGCCCTTCCTGCGCGGCAGTGGAAGCTGCAATGTCACCAATTCGCACACTTGCGCCTGTGCCGCCCAGTGTCACCTGATTGGCGGCATTGGTGTTTGCGCCTTCTCCTATTGCAGTGGAACCATCATGCGCAGCCACAGCCTGCGCGCCTAATGCGGCGGAATTTGTGCCAGTGGCTGACGCCTGAAAGCCCACAGAAGTGCCGCGAGATCCGGCGCCTGATCGAAAACCAATGGCTGTGCCGCCCGTGCCGGTTGCGGCAAGCTGTCCCACAGCAAGTCCTTGTGTTGCAGAATGGGCTTGGGAGCCGATTGCAACGCTGTCTGATCCTGTAGCGGATGATCTATCGCCGATGGCAACGGTTCGGTCACCAGATGACGTTGCATCATATCCAATCGCCGTGCCGCGAATTCCGGTTGCTGCATCTGTGCTGAAACCGAAGGCTGTACCGCCTTGATCCGCGACAGCGCTGGCACCCAAAGCGATTGTTGCATCACCTGCCGCGCTCGCCTGATGACCGATTGCGACCGTTTGTGTGGCGCTAGCGCTTGATTGCGAGCCAATGGCCACACTTTCCACTCCTGTCGCTGAAGATTGCGCGCCAAGAGCCGTTGCAAATATCTGGCTGGCAAGGCTGTCTGCTCCAACCGCTGTCGCATCCGCACCCAAAGCCAGAGCGCCCACATCCCCTGCATCATTTCCGTCGCCACCCACCGCGACCGAACCAACTCCGGTTGCTTGCGCATTCCATCCAGCCGACAGCGCGCCGTGTGCCTTGGCGAGCGAGGTTCTACCAATTGCGATGGCGCCTTGTTTGTCCGCAACCGCATTTCCGCCCACAGCCGTGCTGAAATCACCACTTGCCTCAGACTGTTGGCCAAGCGCGCTGGCGCTTGCGCCTGTTGCATCCGCCAACCTTCCCACAGCAATTGTGCGGTCACCTTCAGCATTGGCAGAACTGCCAAACGCGCTGGCAAACGCCCCGGTGGCTAAGGCGTTGATGCCGCACGCTGTTGAGGTTTCATCATCGTTGGAATTGGCTTGTCCGTCATTGTCTGTAGGGCCAAGATCGACACCGCCATCATTGTCGCGATCCAAAAGGCAATCATCGGCCATTGCAGATTCACTGCCCATGCACATAAGGAGCCCCGCAAGGAAAATCGCGCTTTTTACACTCGTTTGAGTTTTCATTGTTCCGCCCTTCCACTCGATTTAATCAATCAAGACTAGCGCGTTTGCGCGCGGTGTTTCCCTTAAAAAAGGGTCATTTTGGAGCGAGTTGGACCCGACCGATCACGTGATTGCGGATTGCCGCGCGTGGACAGTGCCATTCCGGCTGTTTCGCGTGTAACCTTGCGCTGTATGGCTGCGAACCTGCACCAACGCGCCTCGCGGCGTCATCGGATATACTGGGGGAAATAGAACATGGATTTCACATTTGGACGCACGGTTTCGTTCATTGCGTCGCTGCTGTTGATCGCGGCGATCACTCAGTCGGTTTACACCGCAATGTACATCAGTGAAGTCGCCGTACCGCGCCAGATCCTTTGGGGTGGCGAAGCGTTTCTGTTTGTTATCTTGGCCGCTTTTGCTGGATCAGCTTTGGCGCAGGCCGGCTGGCTGCATCTGGGATGGTCCGCTATTCTGGCGGCGTCCGTGCTCAATGTCGTTCAGGTGGGCGTGGGTCTCACCATGTTTGGGCCGTTTTTTGAAGCTGCTGGCGAGAACGAAGCGTTTGCGCCTGCCGCGCAATCAGTCGTCGCGTTTTCCTTTATGATCTACAACGCTGCCAAAGTTCTGCTTGCGCTTGCGCTGATCGTTTTCGGAGGCGCGCGCATGGCCGATGGCGCAAAGGCACTGGGCGGTATCAGCGTTCTTGTTGGGATTGTCGCGATGGCAGCCAACACCGCATCCATGGCGTTTGGGCGCGAAGTAACTGGCGAATTGCCTCTGGCAGGCGGTTCCGGCGTGCTGGCAACAGTTCTGTTGGCGGTGTGTCTGTTCACACTGCGATCGGACGACTAATCCGAAGGTGGATCGAGCTCGACTAGGGCATCATTTTGAGAGTGATCGAGCAGTGCAAACGCTTTGCCGCGTTCGCCGTGCAGCCATTCATTGGACGGGCGGCCCGCGCATGGCAAAACAAGCGGCATGGATGCGCATCCTAGCGCTCGCGGGGCCCCTTGCGCTGGCCGGGTGATCAGGGCGAAAGCGGGCACGTCTTCGTCTTTCCAAACGCCTGCAAGGCCAAACACTCCGCCATCTTTAGGCGCGAACCAGTGCTTTAATCGCCGCCCTTCGTAATCGGTTTCGCTTCCCCACAACATGATGCGGGTTGCCGGCAGGATGCAGCGGAATTCGCTGTTTGACAGATTGCCGATCCAAAACGGGCTTTTGGTGTTTCGCACCGATGCGATGCGGCGGGTTGGATCATCGGCATTGGGCGGGGGAAGCACACCCCACAAGCGCGGCGCAATCCTTGGGCGCAGCGGGCGGCCTGCTGGTTTTGGCCCTGCAATAAAATCACGCCCCGCCGTCACCACAGGCGCAAATCGCCCCGGCGCTGCATATCCGCCGCCCCAAGGGTCATCGCTGGCCGCTGCGCCGAAAGCTTTGGCTATGTCAGCTGCGCTGCAATCGATGCGAACCAGATGTGTCATATGCGGGATTGACTAGACGCGCATGTCTGCGCGGTCTATCACCCGCTCATCCCCGGGGAGCCATGATGGCTGAGAGGGTGGTTAAAGTCCGCCGACCCGTTGAACCTGAACCTGTTAACACAGGCGGAGGGAGTGGGCTTGGACGCTTGTTTCCTCTGATTTGTTTTTAGTGCGTTCCCGCGCAGGCGGGAACCTTGTAGTCGAGACTCCCGCCTGCGCGGGAGAGCGCGCAGTTGGAGAAGAACGCAATGGCCGACATCAATTCACCCGTCGAAATCGGTGTCACAACCGGACCCATTAGAGGCAGCCGCAAGGTTTATGTTGGCGCGCGTACCGGTTCTGGTGTTCGCGTGGCCATGCGCGAGATTGATCTGGAAGGCGGGGAGCCTTCGGTCCGCGTCTACGACACGTCCGGCCCCTACACCGATGCAGACGCGAATATCGACATCAATGCAGGCCTGCCCGGTCTCCGCTCTGATTGGATTGCAGCGCGCGGTGATGTTGAGGCCTACGATGCGCGCGAGGTAAAGCCCGAAGATAACGGCCAGCTTGGCCCTGACCGCTCTGGCGGGGTTCCGCAATTTCCCAATGTGGTGAAACGCCCGCTGCGCGCCAAGGCAGGCCAAAACGTCACCCAAATCCATTATGCCCGCAAAGGCATCATCACGCCCGAGATGGAATATGTCGCAGAGCGTGAGAACTTGGGCCGCGAGCTTGCCAAAGACTTTATCCGCGATGGGGAAAGCTGGGGTGCGGAAATCCCCGATGTGATCACACCGGAATTTGTGCGTTCTGAGGTTGCCCGTGGCCGCGCGATCATCCCGAACAATATCAACCACCCCGAAACAGAGCCGATGGCGATCGGGCGCAATTTCCTCGTCAAGATCAACGCCAATATCGGCAACTCTGCCGTCGCATCAGATGTCGCGACCGAGGTTGATAAGATGGTGTGGGCAACGCGCTGGGGCGCGGATACAATCATGGACCTATCGACGGGCCGCAACATTCACGACACCCGCGAATGGATCATCCGCAACTCTGCTGTGCCTGTTGGCACTGTGCCGATTTACCAAGCGCTTGAGAAAGTCGGCGGGGTTGCCGAGGACCTCACCTGGGACATTTTCCGCGACACGCTTATCGAACAAGCCGAACAGGGCGTTGACTATTTCACCATCCATGCAGGCGTCCGTTTGCCCTTCGTGCCGATGGCGGCCAAGCGCGTCACCGGCATTGTCTCACGCGGCGGATCGATCATGGCGAAATGGTGCCTCGCGCATCACAAAGAAAGCTTCCTCTACGAACATTTCGACGAGATCAGCGAGATTTGCGCCGCATACGACATCGCCTATTCGCTCGGTGATGGCCTGCGCCCCGGCTCCATCGCTGATGCCAATGACGAGGCGCAATTTGCCGAGCTTTACACTTTGGGCGAGCTAACCAAGCGCGCTTGGGAGCAAGATGTGCAGGTTATGATCGAAGGGCCGGGCCACGTGCCCATGCACAAGATCAAAGAGAATATGGAAAAGCAGCTGGAAGCCTGCGGTGAGGCTCCTTTCTACACACTAGGCCCGCTCGTCACCGACATCGCGCCGGGATACGATCACATCACCAGCGGCATCGGGGCAGCACAAATCGGTTGGTACGGCACCGCAATGCTCTGCTACGTAACGCCCAAAGAGCACTTGGGCCTGCCCGACCGTGATGACGTAAAAGTGGGCGTGGTGACGTATAAGCTAGCCGCCCACGCAGCCGACCTTGCGAAAGGCCACCCGGCGGCAAAAGTGCGCGATGATGCGCTGTCCAAAGCGCGCTTTGAGTTCCGCTGGCGCGACCAGTTCAACCTCTCATTGGACCCCGAAACCGCCGAGGAATTCCACGACCAGACCTTGCCAGCAGAAGGCGCGAAGACCGCGCATTTCTGCTCCATGTGCGGGCCGAAATTCTGCTCGATGAAGATAAGCCAAGAAGTGCGCGAATTTGCGGCGAAGCAAAATGCAGGCGCGGATAGTTTCCTGGCTGCGACTGCTCCCGTTGAGGATGCCGAAGCAGGCATGGAGGAGATGGCCGACAAATACCGCGACGGTGGGGATTTGTATGTGAAGATGGTGGAGTGATGATTGACTGGACTGAAATTCCAGATGGTGAGATTTGGGAGTCTTTTGGTCGCGATTTTCTTGTAAGCTTAGGGCTTACGGTCATTGCCGAACCAGGGCGGGGGGCAGATGGCGGACGCGACATTCTAATGACGTAGGTCATGAAAGGCGATGTCTCCCAAGTCAGCCAGAAATGGCTAGTAAGCTGCAAACACTTTGCGGGGTCAAATAAGTCGGTCACTCCAAATGACGAGCAATCCATTCTTGACCGTGTAAGGCAGCACGGCGCCGATGGTTTTATGGGCTTCTACTCGACCCTTCCTTCAAACGCTCTCGTCGACCGTTTGCGGGCCATGAGAGATGTTGATGGTCCGAACTATCATGTTTGGGATGGCCGCTCAATCGAGGGCAATCTTCTGAATCGAAACCAGACCGATCTCATGTTGCGGTATCTTCCAAAATCTTTCCAGAGCATAAGGCCGATCGCACCTTTGTTGGGTCGCCAGCATGAGCTGCCATGCGAAGTTTGTGGCAGAGATGCGCTGGAAGGGTCGCTTGACGGCGGCTTCAATGCAAATGAGTTATTTGCTCAAGACGATAATCGAGTGGTTCAGCGTGTCTTGATCGCATGTAAGAAGACTTGCGATCCGGGCCTTGAACGCCGACTTTACCAGCAACACGGTTGGATCACGGCATGGGAAGATATCACGGACTTGTGTAACCCGCTGATTTACTTGCGCCGGTTTTTTGCGACGATGAACAGCATTCGAGACAACCCTGGAATTTTCTCAGATGCAGCATATGAGGACGTTCAACAGCTATATACTGCGCTCGCTCAAAGAACTCTGCGCTCGCCACTTCCCGCAGATGAGCAGCGCTATAAAGACATTCTTCCGTTTGAGGGCTTTTGACCTGTCATCCTGAACTTGCATCAGGACAACAGGAGCCAAGCGCAAACCCGCAAGGGTTATCCCGGATCAAGTCCGGGATGACGATTGTGCGGCGGGATTATACTGAAACGAGTTCAGGATGACGGATGACGGATGACGGATGATGATGGTGGCTCCTACCGCAACCCCATCTCCACCCCCAAATCGCGCCAGTCCGCGTTATCCCCCTCCACTAAATTGATCTTCCAATCGCGGTGCCAGTTCTTGAGTTGCTTCTCGCGAGCGATGGCCTCCTCCATTGTGGCGAACATCTCGATATATACTAGCTGCTTGCAGTTGCGGCGTTTGGCGAAGCCTTCAAAAGTGCCCTCTTGGTGCTGCCAGTATCGCCCTGGGAGGTCAGAAGTGACGCCGATGTAGATGTAGCCGCGTTTGCCGCTGGCTAGGATGTAGACGCAGGGGTGTTTGGCCATGCCGCCAGGGTAGCGGGCTCAACCTAATTCGTCATCCCGGACTTGATCCGGGATAACCCTCGAACCTTGGCGCTTGGTTGATAGGGTTATCCTGAAACAAGTTCAGGATGACGTTTCTTTATTCTATGGTCCTCCTATGCCCAACCCCACAACCACCCTAACCACACTCCTCACTCTAACGCTCGCCGCCGTGCCAGCCCTTGCGCACAACGCGCCAGCCACCACCCCCGAGTTCCTCCCCAACACTGGCTCCACCGCGCCGTTCTCGCGCGCGGTGCAGGTCGGCGATACGCTCTACCTTGCGGGGCAACTTGGCCTTGCGAGGGCCGCCGACACCGACCAAACCAACGGCATCGAGGCTGAAACCCGGCGCGCTATGGAGCGGATTGGGGAGACGCTTGCACACTACAACCTCACCCATGATGCGCTGTTCAAATGCACCGTTTGGCTCGCAGACATTGACGATTTTGCTGCGTTTAACGCGGTCTATCGCGGCTTTTTCAAAGAGGGTCGCTATCCCGTGCGCTCGACTATGGCGGTGAAGGACTTGGCCGCTGGTGCAAAAATCGAGATTGAGTGCATGGCGCATATTCCTCGTTTGGATGAAGGGACCCGCATTGGCTCGCAGCCCACGATCCCCTGGGGCATGGCCGAGGAGCACTTTCGCGCTGGCGAGGCGCGTTCGACCAATGTCTACACCCGCGAAGAAGCCTCCGTATGCGTCGGGCGCTGGCGGTTGCATGCTGATGCGTTGGATGACGGTGCGTTCCCGATGAAGGCGATGGAAGCCTTTCCCTATGCTTTGCGATTAAACGGCGCGATTGGGGGAGCGCAGTATTTCCGGCTCGACACTAGCCCCATGGGGCTGATGCGCGATGCCTCCGATGAGGCAGAGGGGCTTTTGCGCAAAGCTTTGGATGGTGAGCCGCAAGCATTTCAAACCTATTTTGAAGCTTTGGGGCTGTGTTCGACCAAACCGGAAAGCGCCGGTGATGGTGTTATCGGGAGCCAAAGCACCGGCGCGATGGAGGAACCGGCGGGCTAAGCGGGGCAGGCGGGTCTGCCAAGCTACGCGCGGGCAAGAGCTATCATCACTCGGTCCAGCGCCTGCAGAAACCGCGACCTGTCTGCCTTGCTGAACGGTGGTGGGCCGCCTCCGATGCCGTCCATGCCCGCGCGCAAGTCTTCCATAATGGCGCGGGTGGCAAGCGCGCTGCCGATACTCGCGGCGGTGAAAACATCGCCATTGTGTTTGAGGACCCGCGCGCCAGCCTTCAGGCACCGGTCGGCAAGGGGGACATCGCCAGTGATCACCACCGAGCGTTCATCGGCATTCTCGGCAATCCAATCATCGGCTGCATCGAAGCTGCCATCGACCACTACGCGCTTCACCCGTTCGTTTACGGGGACGCGAAAGGGGGAATTGCTGACGATGCGCACTTGCGCTTTGAACCGGTCAGCGACGCGGTACACTTCGTCTTTGACCGGGCAGGCATCGGCATCTACGAGGATGGTGATGGGGGTCGCTGCGAGGTTCATTCAGAAGGCTGCTTGGTTAATCGCACAAGCTCCCAATCGTATCCCAGCTCGCGCACGCGGCGCTCCAACTCCACGCGCAACTCAGCTTCAGGCTTTGCCTCGCGGGTTAGCATCCAAAGGTATCGCCCCGATGGCTCGCCAACGATGGACCATTCATATCGCCCATAAGCATCAGGTTCTGACCGATCGAGCACCCAGTAATCGCCAAAGAAAGGACCGAAAAAGCTGACCTTCAGCTTTGCGCCGCCTGATCCCTCAACCACTTTGGCGCGGCCCTTAGATTGTTTGAATTCGCCCTCAAGGCTGTCTTCATAACACGAATTGATGACTTGGATTTTTGATTCACCAGAGGTTTCGCGCAGCGAATAATCAGCGGTGACGCCTTCGCATCCCTTTTGAAAGGGGGCTTCGTAACGGCCATATTCGTACCATTTGCCAAGATAAGCGGCGAGCTCCACCGGCTTTGCAGGTTGAGGGACGGCGGTGTTGCCAGTGGGGCCGGGTGAGCCGATGCAGGCAGCTAGAAAAGCTGGCAAAACAAGGGCTAAGAGGATGCGCCAAGTGCGTTTTGATGATGGGACGTCCGTCATGCCATATCAACGGTGCGGCAGGGCCGCGGTTCCGTTGAAAAGAGTTGCAAGGATAAGCAACGCACTGGCAGAGCCGCTTCATGTCTGAGGCATGCAGATCAGATTGCAATCGCCCCGTTGTCCAGCGTGATTATGCCCTTAACCGGTAACTTGCCTGAACACTTCGTCCAGTTGCGATCTCATCTGAGATGCTTCTGACATCTGATTGGTCCATGGCGACAAATGATGGGCCGATATAGGCCTCGTTTGCGACCATATAATCCGTCAATTGCCCGCCAATTGGTACTTTCCAGCAATAGTAAGCGTAAGCGCCCGCATAGGGTAATCTGACGGGCAGGCTCTGGCTCCAATAGCGATTATTCAAAGATGGCCGGGTAACGGCTTGTGGGAAGTCGCCATTGCGGAGGGCCTGCGCGAGGGTGCGAGGTTGTCCAAGCTCAACTGGCAAAACACAGGTTTGGATTTTGTAATTGCCGAAGTCTGCATCGCCATCGCTGACAATGCCTAGGTCCAAGTCCACCTTTGGGCCGACAATTGGAACATTCGAAAACCCGTTTACGATAATGTTTTTGGGCGTGTAGCCGGGATTGGGTGTCATTTGTGCGGGGAGATTGGACCGCACATTATTGAGAGTATTAATGGCACCGACGATTTTGTCGGCGCGGTTGGCGAATGCGCCTAGGCGTCTGAGCGTGCGGGATAAACGCGAAAGGCCAATTATGCCTGCGACCAAACTGCCCCCTGTAGCGGCAATCGCTCCCATCGTTAGATAAAAGGCAAGTTCTTGAAGTACTTCTCCACCGAATGTCTGATTGGTAGGAGTATAGTTTCTAGACTTTCCGGAATCCTCATCACATCCAGTAAATATCAACGCAGTTCCACCAATAAGGGTAGACCTTCGGTCGATTGAAAAGCGATGAGACACGAAATTTCCTTTCTACATTTTCTCCAAAGTATTTTTCATTATAGAATAGTTAACAAATTTTAAAATGAATTTCAATTGATTATTCGATGACAGGCAAATTCTAGAGGCGCTGGTCCGGAAGATATGCATGGGCTTTCCTGCTTTGAGAAAATGCGTCTCATAAGGTGGATGCATTTGGCTGAGATCATGGTTTAAGAAATACCGTCTTTGGGATGAGTTCTTGGCTCTGAAGTTATCCCACATTTTTCGATCCCAGGACCGTGTAACATGCGTTCCAAATCTCTCGGATTGGACAGGGCGTTAGCTTGGGTAAGTACATGTAATCGTTGTCATGAAGGGCTTGTCAGGTGCGTTGCGCCATTCTTGCGGTGATATCGCTTGCGCATGCTTTGCCAACGCCCCACATTGAATGGGCCAAACGACACACTCAAAAGCCCCCAAAGGAGAGCCTTGCTATGACCATGCAATTCCAGTTCAATTCCGATAGTTCGGTGATGGGCACAGAGAATGTGGCCGAGCGGATTGAGGCCATGATGCGGGAAAAGCTCGCGCGGTTTGAAGATCGGCTGACGCGGTTGGAAGTGCATGTCTCCGATGAAAACGCGCATAAAGGTGGCGCAGATGACAAAACCTGCATGGTCGAAGCGCGCCCTCGCGGTGGCCGCCCGATCGGCGTGACAGAGCATGCAGGCGACGTTGATACAGCAGCACGCAGAGCGGCAAACACGATGGTTCAACGATTGGAGCGGGTCTTGGGCAAAAGCGAAAAACACGGCCACGATCCGCGGCCTGACAAGGTGATGTGAGGAGGATTCTTTGTTAGCGCACCTCATCCGAGGTGCGATTTCCTCGCTCATTGCGATCAAAGATCGCATCGCGAAGTTTATCCTGAGCGGCTGGCTTGCAAGTCAGCCGAAGGGGGCGCCCAGTCGGGCTTGCGGTCTGCCTTTCGGCAGACCGGAAATTACAACATTTAGTGGCTTGCCTACTCGGCTATCGTAATCTCAACCCGGCGTGCTTCCGCATTGGAAAGCTCTTCGCTGGTCGTGTCATCGGGTTTGACAAGCTCTGTTCGATCCTCGGCAATGCCAAGGCCTGTCAATTGAGCCTGAACATTTTCAGCCCGCTCTTTGGAAAGGCGTTCATTGATCTCCGCATTGCCAGTTGGATCGTTGAAGCCAGAAATAGCCACGCTCGCTCCAGGATTAGCATCAAGGTATTCGCGCAAAGTGGCAGAAACGGTCTCAAAATCTGGCGTCACTTCTGTTGCGCCGCTGTCGAAATAGACCGTGAGCATTGGTTTGCCATCACGCTCGGTCGCAGTCACTCCGGATCCTTCGGGAACTTCCGGTTCTGGGGCAGGCTCAGCGGCCGGTTCTGGATCCGGCTCTGGTGCGGGTGCGGCTGGAGCGGGGGCGGTGGTCGCTTCTTCATCTGGGGCAAGCACATTGTAACTGGTCCAGATCGAAACAAGCGCTGCGACTGCAATGGCTCCTGCTGCGACTAACGCAAATAGGCAACCGGTTTGGAACATGGTGTCTTCGGTTTCGTCGCGCTTGCGGCGTCCATCGGCGCCTCTTTGCACTGGATCAGCCATAGTCACTTCCCCTCTATTTTGTCTTTGAGGGCCCACCAAACGGCAAAACGAGCAACCAACACGACGCGCTTGACGGACTCGAAAACGAGCGGTGAGTTTAGCGAAAGGTACGAGAATGACAAGTTTGCAATACACAGGAAGTGTAAGGATAGGTGGACGATGTAAGGGCAAAGGGGTTTTTACGGGACGTTTATGAAAAGCTCAGTTGTAAAACTGTGTGAGCCGGCGGCTTCGGTTAATCTGGCTGGGGTAGGCCCGCCAGGCGATGAATCTTCCCATTCAATCCTCCTTTTCGCAGGCCACCGAACCCCGAAGCTTTCCATCGGCTGAGTTACCCGCATTCTATGATGCGGCGCAGGATGTTTTGGCAGTAAACTATCCGACAAGGTGGTGCACATTTGGCCATCATCTGACTCGCAATTCGCTTTTGCGCATGGGTGAGATTGAGCAATTGGTGAAGACTATGTCTGCGGCCGGGCAAAAAAGCAGTTGTGAGATTGAGGACACGATTGACGGATTGAACGCGCGCGATGCTCTGTCCCGGCTGAGGGAAATCCCTTCCGTTATACGCCTGCGAGATATTGACCGCTTTGCATCCTACGATGCACTCATGCGCGATGCGCTAAAGCAGGTGAAGCCTCACGTGAAAAACGTAAGCGGCCCGATGCTGCGACCAGAGGCTGCTCTGGTGATCGCCTCGCCTTACAAGAGGGCGAAAATACGCTTGGATCCGGCCTATACTATTCATATTCAGATCTCTGGATCGCGCAGTGTCACGCATTGTTCTGAAACGCCGATGCCGATTGCAAATGCAGAAGAGTTTGAACAATTTGTCGGAAGCGGCGTGGCTTGCCAAGCTATTGAAGACAGTATCGAGGCTCAAAGTACAATCCGTCACGTCGCACCAGGCGAAGCGCTGTTTGCACCCGCCTTTGTGCCATACCGTGAACAAGCGCATGATGAGGTTTCGGTTTCGTTGGCGCTGTCTTGGCGGTCGCGATGGAGCATTCAATATGAGGGCGCTTGCCGCCTTAATGCTCGGTTGCGCGGAAAAGGGGCACAGCCAGATCCGGCGCGGATTTATCCTTCAGGCAATTTGGGTAAGGGCCTGGCTTGGCGAGGTTGGCAGGCATGGGACAAGGTCAACGCCCGCCTCAATCCTGTAAAGGGTGGGCGCGAATAGGATCAGGTGCGTTTGCGACCAAAGACAGGTCTGCCGCCGGTATTGGGCATCGAAAGCCGGTTGTCCTCCGGTTTGGGTGAATGGGCTGTCTGCACCATGGCGGGCGCGGCCGGATCAAGTGGGACAAGCTCGTACAACAGATGCGGGCCGGTCTTTCCTTCATTGCTGCCAGAGGCATGGTCAATCCGGTAACGCTGATTGTGGTCGTCGGGATCAAAGACGTCGCCATATCCACGTGTGCGGTGTTCGCTGGAGCTGTTGGCTGTGATGAAAGCCAGTATGGCTTGAAAACTGACCTGCCAGTCTTGGGCCACAGGATTGATGATAACCTCGCCTCCTAACCAGTGCTGCGCCCCTGAAGTGCGAACGCCGGTCAACTTGGGGGAGGTATCAAGCGCTTGACGTTTTGGCCCAAACGGCATGGGGTGAATGTGAAGGGGGCTGGGGATTGGCCTTGCGGCCAAGGTGTCAAACACCTCGCTTGTAAACAATCGATCGGATTGCGCCCAATAAACTACAGTGGGACTGGCGTGATCGAATACAATGCGGCTCATTAAAGCGAGCAGTTCTAGGCGGCGGTGAAAACGGTTTTGCTCAAGCGCCAATATCTCAGGATCAGTCAGCATTTGATTGTCGCTCAAAGCTTCGTTGTCGTTGAGCCAGACTTCAAGAATCAAATGCCCTACAGACCTCGCTATCCGGCTTTTGATATCGGGGAACAGCTTTTGCGTGACCGGAGACTGGAGCGCTGTTTCCATTTTGGTCATTTCTGGCGGGCTGCTGACATATTCAAAACTGAGCGCGAGGTTTTGGTCTGCGTTTTCCAAATGAGCCGACTCATCCGGCCGGTTTTTCGGCACGTTGAAGATCGTACCCGATTTCATTTCCTCAACCCGTGCAAAATCGCGCACAATGGCATCAAGCGCTTCGATGCGTGAATCGAACAACAGTGTGCAACGTATTCGATTGGGGAGGCGTATTGCGGACGACATTGCCGACAGCTTTAGCGAATATGCTTGCGCTGTTGGCTTAAGCTTTATGGTAACGCGCTGATTAATTCGTTCGCATTGCGTCCTTCAAAAAGAGGCAGGTGCGCGGCCAGATATGCCCAGCTCTGCAAGGATCGGCTCAATCTTCTTTTTCACGCCGAAGAAGCCTGCTTTGGCAAATGGCCAAGTTGCACGGTTAACATTGGACACTAAGAACTGCAGATGGCCCTTCTCGTTGTAAGTACTGAGCTCACCGATCAACGCATCACGGGTCCAACTTGTCGGCAGGTAGGGGGTTACGATGTGAGTGATTTCGGCCTGCGTTAGAATGTCGCGGATTGAGGCATCTTCAGCCCAGTTGGCTGTCGGACACTGAAACGCCTCGCCAGCCTCAGCAACGCCATGTGCGACTGCTTCAAGTGCGAACTTACACGCGGCATTTCCGATGGGCTCTGGTGATCGCGCTTCCGGTCGCGCGGCTCCTATGACCAGCTTGGGTTCTGAGGGAAGGTCGATGGCGCCATGGTGTGCGGCTTCATCATGCAGAAGCAGAGCGAATTTGGCGGGCGGTTCGAATTCTCCAGGGAAATTGATTGCGGTGCGCTTATGCTCCGTGGCTTCTTCAAGCGGTGTTGCCTCGTTAGCCAATCCTTGCGCAATCAACGGGCCTGTTGGCTGATTGGCAGTGTAGCGTTCAATATTGTCAGGCCTTGCTAGGTAAGTCTTGCCCTTTGTGTGTAAGCCTCCCACCCATCGCCAAGACAATGTGTTCGAGGCTGCATCCCCGTCGACCAAATGTCGAAGGAAGAAATCCGCGCCCAATTGCCAGTCGAGCTTAAGTGTGAAAATCCAGATGCTTGTAAACCACATGCGCGCATGATTGTGGAGATATCCAGTCTCAACCAATTCGCGGGCCCAATGATCGAATGCGGCGATCCCTGTGCGACCTTGCGTGGCCTCAGTGTAAGCTGTTTGCAGTCCGGTATTGCCAGCCATACGTCGGTGGGCTGCGTCACGGTCGCGACAATAGCTGTGCCAAATACTCGGACGCTGTTCCAGGTAGCCTTTGAAGTAGATGCGCCAGAAAACCTCGGCGATAAATTTGTCGGCCGTCCTCATGCTGTGCGATCCAAGCACAAAGTCGATCACTTCTGTTTCGCTAATAAGGCCTGCATGCAACCAGGGCGACAATTGGGAAACGTTGGCGCGTAGTCCGTCATCTTGCACAGCATCATCGAAGTTGCGGGTGGCCTCATACGCTTTGCCAGCATTGGGAAGGAACTGTGCGAGGCGGGCCAGTCCGGCGCTGCGGGTCGGAGTAAAAAGCATGGCTACCTAACCGTGCGGGTAGTGGCTGGTTCCATACTTTGTGAGCAACGCAGTAAGGAGCCAGGTGTTTTCGAGAGAGTTTACTGATTATCACATCCATCCTTGGGTGGCCTTCGTATATACATCAGCGGAAACAAACCTCTGCTACTGGCAACACTCCCCCTTTAAGTTTCAAGGACACATTCCAATGAAAATGATCCCAATTACACTCGCAAGCGCGTTTGCGCTTTCTTTGGCTGCCTGCGCAGAAGAGGCGACTGACGAAACCACTGGCGAAGAAACCGCCGCCACTGAAGAAGCCGAAACTGCCGGCACAATCGTAGAAGTCGCACAGGGTGATGAAAGCTTTTCAACGCTTGTTGGCGCAGTCGTAGCTGCTGAGCTGGCAGAAACTCTTTCGGGTGAAGGTCCGTTCACTGTCTTTGCGCCAACCAATGATGCGTTCGCAAAACTTCCTGAGGGAACAGTCGCGAACTTGGTCGAAAACGACACCGAAACACTCTCTTCGATTTTGACCTACCACGTTGTTGAAGGTGCAGTGGATGCAGAAACCTTGACAGCTGCAATCACTGAAGCAGGCGAAGAAGGTTACACTGTCACGACAGTTGGCGGCAGTACATTTAGCGCTGCTATCGTCGATGGTGCTGTTGTTCTTACAGATGCCGCCGGCAACACATCCACAGTAACAGCAACCGATGTGGAAGCATCGAACGGTGTGGTGCATGTCATCGATACCGTCCTGATGCCGAGCTAAATTCTGCGTCACCGTAAATAGAGTTACTAGGCGGGCCCCTTGACCGGGGTCCGCCTTTTGCGTTTGTGGCCTTCTTTTTAAGAAAGGGGATTGGCTGTGCGCCGGGTGATACCTGCAACTGCCGTTTTGTGTTTATCTGCGTGCGCGCAATCGGACGATATATCCCGCGATGCCGAGCCCTTTGGAGGAATTGCAGAGAGCGAAGTTATTACTGCGATGGGAACAGAGCCATTCTGGTCCGTGAAGATTACAGGCGATAAGGCCACTTTCTCAAACCCTGAGAATTCGCAAGGCGAACCCTTTGCGGTGTCCCGTTTTGCTGGAAATAACGGGCTGGGCTTTTCAGGTGAGCTTGATGGTCAAAGCTTCACACTCACGGTTACGCTTGGCGATTGCAGCGATGGCATGAGTGACCGAACGTTTCCTTATACTGCCACGCTGTCCTGGGGAGGGGAGACAGTGTTTGGCTGCGCCTACACGGATATTCAAAGCTATACCCAGTAGCTCTGCCTCCCCCCATTTTTAAGAGGTGCTAAAGGGCTTGTCGCGCAGCTTTCAAATCGCCATCGTTCCTGCATAGGTTAGGGAGGAAGTCATGACAGATCAGGCAGGAGGCTGCTTGTGCGGCAAGGTTCGCTACACCCTTAAAACGGAACCTGTGGTGAGCGTTACTTGCCATTGCAAAAACTGTCAGAGGCAAGCGGGAACCGCATTGTCAGTTATAGTCGGTGTTCCTGAGACTGGTCTGGAAATCGAAGGCGAATTGAAAACCTATGAGGATACAGGCGATAGTGGGGCGCCCGTCTATCGGCAGTTCTGTCCCGAATGCGGATCTCCGGTATTTACGCGGTTGGATCGTGGGGATGGGCTAATGTTCATTAAAGCAGGAACATTGGACGATACCTCTTGGGTCAATCCCGTTTTTCATTGCTACACCAAAAGCAAGCAACCCTGGGTTGAGTTGGGTTCAATTCCAGCGTTTGAGACTGTGCCTGAGGGAATGTAGCGGTCCTAATTCTGACCCATGATCAGCGGATCAAAGACCTGTGCTTGATCAGAAGCTTATAGCTGATTTGATCAAGCCGTGATTTGTGCACTGCAAAAAAGTGCGGAACATTGGCTGTCTTGTGCCGTTGTTGAGGCAAAGCAAATTAAGCTGGCGCCCACTTGAATTGCCCCCGTTTAGTAGAGTGGCCGCGCCGGGAAAGCAGGACATGTGAACACTGATGATGAGCGCGAACGCGCTCGCCTGAGCGATCAGGCGAGCATGCGTTTTGATGATGCACCCGACAGATTCAAAGCAGGGCGTGCAGACTACAAATTTTCAGGCGCCTCTGGCGTCCTTTTTGAACAGGCTATGGCGCAGACACGCATAGCTGTATGCCTCTGCGACCCGCATCAAGAAGATTTGCCCATTGTCTTTGCAAACCGGGCCTTTCGCCGTCTGACGGGCTATCCTGAAGAAGAAATCGTTGGCCGCAATTGCCGTTTTCTTCAGGGCCCCAACACTGACCCAGAGCCGATCGCACGCATTAGGGACGCGATCAGGAACGAAGATGTCGCGGTGGTCGAAATGCTCAACTATCGCAAGAATGGTACCTCGTTCTGGAACGCACTGCATCTTGGGCCGATCTACAACGATGCGGGCGAACTTGTATATTTCTTTGGAAGCCAATGGGACGTGTCCGATGTTCGTGCCGCGCGCGCCCAGGAACAGCACGCCAAGGACATGGCGCGTGAATTGTCTCATCGGATGAAAAACATGTTCGCGGTGATATCTGGCATCGTCAATGTAACCGGGCGCGTTCGCGGTGTTCAAAGCGAGGCAGCGGAGATCAATTCCCGCATTCAAGCTTTGGGCCGCGCTTACGAAACCACGTTGGATGATGCTGCCAGCGGCAGCATTGATATCGGCCAAGCGATCCGTGCCGTTCTGCTTCCTTATGACAACAATGAAGAACGCCTCAAACTGACCGGGAATGGCGCAAGAATGCCGTTCAATGTGATCTCTGTCATAGGCCTAATCCTGCATGAGCTGGCGGCCAATGCAACTAAGCATGGCGCTTGGACCAACGATCAGGGCAAGGTCACAGTGGATTGGGCTGTTGGTGATGATGATGAGATTTTAACTGTCACTTGGCGTGAAGAAGGTGGCCCTGACGTCGATGAGGCTGCAATTACTGCCGGCACTGGAATGACCATCGTTGATCGACTATTGGCCAGTGGGCGCGGTTCGATCTCGCGCAAATGGGATAAAACGGGTCTGATCGCGAAAGTGTCAGTGCCTGTGCGAGGAACTGTATGACTGATACTTTCACGCTTCTTCTCCTAGAGGATGAGCCGCTTATCATGCTCGATCTTGAATATGCGGCTGAGGATTATGGATGTGATGTTTTGGCTTGCGCATCTTGCGACGCAGCCTTGGCATATGTGAACGCTGGCAAACGGATCGATGCCGCGGTCCTCGATGTATCATTGGGCGCTGGCGAGACCTGTTTTTCCGTGGCGCAAAAACTCGCTGAGCTGAACATCCCCTACATCTTGCATTCGGGCGATCTTGATCGCCATAATGAACGCATTCGCCAAATTGATGCTGAGCTTGTCGCGAAGCCTGCTGCTGCCGACAGGGTAATTGGCCATGCCATTGCCCATGCTAAAGGGCGGGATACTGGCCTTGAGAAGGTTGCCGCTGAATAGGTGGGGCTTAAAAAAGGGCCTTAGTAAAGGCCAGGCACTTCGAATTGCGCTACGCTTGGCCGGTCAGGCTGCAATACTTCCATTTGGCTCGCGCTCAATGCGCCCTGCTGACCCGGTGTGCCCGTGATTGGCGTACAGGTGCGGCCAGCAAGAAAATCGAGCGCTCTTGAAATCGACGCCTCACTGGGATCGCCAAGCGCGGTGAAAATGTCATCGGTTGCGCGGCAAGAGTTGGGTATCTCGCTTGCAAGACCGGTAAAGTAATCACCATTGCCATCAGCGTTGACTGTCTGGAATGTCACGGCGCGTACACGCAGATCGCAGGCCGCCAAGTCAAAACCGAACTGGCCAACCGGTTTGCCCGAAGTGTTGCTGCCGATAAGAGCAATGCTGTCATTAGCGACATAAGGGATCATCGAATTGGTAACCAGCTCGCTGGCAGATGCTGTGCTGCGTGTTGCGATCACGGCGATTTTTGTGGGCTGGATAGCATTCGTCTCAGTTTCGAAAAGCTCAGTTGAGTTTTCAGATGACTTTGAGGCTCGTAACACTGTTTCACTAAAGACCTGTCCGACGCGTCCTTGTCCCATCAAATCGCCGAGTGTCTCGGCGACCCGCACCAAGCCACCGCCATTGTACCGGAAATCGAAGATGAGTTCGGTAACGCCTTCGCTACGGAACAATTCGAAGGCATCGCGCAGCTGTTCATCTGCGTCAGATACGATGAATGTGCGAAGATTTAGATAGCCGACCTTTTTCCCGCCATCATCGAGGATAAGCGAACCATAGCGGTCAGAAATGGGATCGAGAGAGAAATCGGTCTTGGTAACGCTTGTCTCGACTGTTGATCCTGTTGGCGTCGTGAAGCGCAATACGCGCTGAACACCAGGATCTGAAGGGCCAAGTGCATCAATAACCGCTGACGGCCCGCCCGATGCCATGAGGCTGGAGACGGTTTGCAGATTGCTCGAAGTGGTGCCGATAGCGAGCAATTCACTGCCGCGGTCAAAACCGGCCTGGAAGCCGTTGCCGTTTTCAAACGCTTCAATGACGAAGACGCGATTGTTTACTGTGTCGTAGATCAGCCGGATGCCAAAGCCTGCACTAGATCCAGATGCGATCAGCGCATTCTCTTCGGCAATCGAGGTTGCAAAAGTAAATCCGACATCGCGCGATTGCGCACGGGCAGGTGCGACGCGGGCGTCGAGGAACGACTGCACATCGTTGAAATCAGCCTGATTGACTGTGTTGTCGAGCAAGTTGGGAAACAGATACCATTCATTCAGGACATCGTCCGCAAAGCTTATCTGATCGCTGACCGCACAACCAGTCGCCGGCGGATTGGGTGCTGCACCACCACCACCTGCGACGGGTTGCTGGTTGGAGCCTCCACCACCACCGCAAGCGGTCAGGATCAAGGCTAGCGAGGCCGTCACAGCAGTGGTGCGAACAGTTTTCATATCGGTGCGACTCCGAAAATTTGAGGTAGTCAGAACAAGCAGTCCCTACGAAGAATGGCGTAGATCATGCATATGCAAGATTAATAGAGCAAGAATTCCTATAAGATTTCACATTGTGTGACGTGTTGGAACGTTGATTTTTCGGGACTTTACGCGAGTTTTCCTCAGAAACCGGGGTAAATGTCGGCTCATCCCCTCGTTTCCACCGCCTCTAGCGACTAGCTACGGGGGAATGAAAGCGATTCAATCATGACTGTTGTTCCGGATTGGCTAGAGGCCAAATTGCCTGCACAAGCTCGCAATGCAGGGCTGGCAATCGCACAATTGGGCGATGCCCGCACGCTTGGCCGTGGCGGGTTTGCTCTATCCAGTCCAGCCTTTGAAATGGGCGAAGAGCTGGATCCTTGTTTTACGGCAAAAGAAGAAGATGCTGTAGCCCCGCCGCTGGAATGGACCGCGCCGCCTCCAGGCTCCCAAGAATTGGTGGTCATTGTTGAGGACGCATCCGCAGCTGGTGATGCCCTACCATGCCATTGGTTGGTCTGGGGGCTATCCGGTCAAAAAGGCAAATTGCTCGAAGGTGAGGCGCCGCCTCGCGCGGGCAAGAATGCGCTTGGTAATTCTGAATGGCTTTTGCCTGATCCACCCGTGGGTGAGACGCGGCATTATGTGTTTCAGATTTTCGCAACCGAGCTTCCGCTTACGCTGATGCCCGGTGCAACCCGTGATGATCTCATGGCGTCGATCAAAGGTTTCGTGACCGCGTGTGCCGTGCTTTATGCGCCGTTCACCGGGATCGAAGCTGACGATGGCGCCGATTGGGATGATGATATTGAGTAACGTACTTTCAAACGCCTGGCACCATAAGGGAGAAGAACTATGGCGAACGCACTGCAAAAACCGGTAAAGCTTTCGAGTGAACTTGAAGCGGTTGTGGGCAAAGGCCCAATGCCGCGCACTGAAGTGACATCGAAAGTGTGGGTCTACATCAAGGCCAACAACCTGCAAAAACCTTCAGACAAGCGGACTATCGTCCCCGATGCGAAACTCGGCGCGGTGATCGGCAATGACGAAATCAACATGATGAAAATGACAGGCAAGATCTCAAAGCATCTGACCTGATTGCAATTTCAACTTGATTGAAAAGAAGCGGCGCGCGATCCCAATAGGGTCCGTGCCGCTTTTTCTTTGAGCGCGCATTTTCGTTTGAGGTTGTAGCCACCAGATCGGGGGAGTCGTGCACCGGGTCATTGCGATTGTATCAGCCCGTTTGTCCCACTAACATCCATCGCCGATCCCTTTTGGAGGACTGTTTGATGCTGCACCGTGCCGTTTTGTCCATTACCGCCAGTGCTCTTTGGCTTGCTGCTCCAGCATATGCTCAAGACGAAACGGCTTCTCCTGAACCGGCAGATCCCAATGTGGCAGCGGCGAATGCGGCATTGGATGCAGCGCCTGTATTTGATGGCCACAACGATGTTCCGATTCAAATTCGCGCTCGTTTTGACAACCAACTCGCAGACTTTGATTTTACCGACACAACCGGAACCGCTGATGCAAAAACCGGCAGAGGCGCCATGCATACTGATCTCAACCGATTGAAAATCGGGAAGGTTGGGGCGCAATTTTGGTCGGTCTATGTCCCCTTTCGCCTGCCAGAGCCTGAAGCGGTGCAGATGACGATTGAACAAATCGACATCACCAAGCGGATGATTGCTAAGTACCCTGATGACCTTTCCTTGTCGCTGACGGCTGACCAAGTGGAAACCGCGATGGCAGAGGGGCGCATTGCATCTTTAATCGGCATGGAAGGTGGCCATTCAATCGGCTCGAGCCTTGCCGTGCTGCGCCAAATGTATGCTTTGGGCGCGCGCTATATGACCTTGACGCACAATGCCAACACCCCGTGGGCTGACAGCGCGACAGATGATCCGGAACATGGTGGCCTTACCGATTTCGGTCGTGATGTGGTGCGAGAGATGAACCGTATAGGCATGTTGGTTGATCTGAGCCATGTGAGTGAGGAGACCATGCTTGATGCTTTGGAGGTTGCCACAGCTCCTGTTATCTTCAGCCATTCTGGTGCTCGTGCAATAAACGGTCACGCCCGCAACGTTCCTGACAGCGTGCTAGCCAAGCTGCCTGAAAATGGCGGTCTCGTTATGGTTGTCGCGCTGCCGGGTTTTATTAACGAGAAGGAGCGTGAATGGTTTGCTGCTCGTTCAGCAGAGGAAGCTCGTCTAAAGGCGCTTTACCGCGGCCAGCCTGGCATCGTTGAAGCAGGTGTAAGCGAGTGGGACGAAGCCAATCCTACACCCAAGGCGATGATCAGCCACATGGCCGATCATATAGACCATATCAAATCAATCGCAGGCATTGAGGCGATCGGTATCGGTGCTGATTTTGATGGAATGCCAACGGGACCCGTTGGTTTTGAAGACACCGCTGGTTACCCCGCATTGTTCGCAGAGCTTGCTCGGCGCGGCTATTCGCAAGTTGAGATGGAACTGATTTCCAGTCGCAATGCAATCCGGGTGATGCGCGATGCAGAGCGGGTGGCCACGAACTTACGCGGCCAACCCGTTGTCGAGACAATTTTGCCTGCTGCTGAGTAAAGCTAGGCCGAGTTCCTAACCCCAGAGCGCGGGAATAAGCCAGACCGCGCTCATTGCGATAATCGCAATAACTAAGCCGATGCCCAGAACATACCGCATATGCCCAGTGGTGTGCGCTGCACGCGCATCATCGTCTTCGATGTGAATTTCTTCGCTATTGTCAGCCATAGTGCCCTCCGTATTTGTCACTATATGCTAACGCCAGCAGCGCTCTACTGTTCCGATAAAGCCTGGATCAATCGCGTAGCAGATCATTGATCCCGGTTTTGGACCGAGTTTGAGCATCAACCGTTTTCACGATTACCGCACAATAGAGCGAAGGACCTGGCGATCCATCAGCAAGCGGTTTGCCCGGCAACGTGCCTGGAACGACCACGGCATAGGGCGGCACTTCGCCCATATGAATCTCGCCGGTTGCCCGGTCGACGATTTTGGTCGACGCGCCAAGATAAACGCCCATTGAAAGCACTGCACCTTCGCCCACGCGGACGCCTTCTGCTACTTCGCTGCGCGCTCCGATAAACGCCCCATCACCGATAATGACGGGTTCGGCCTGAAGCGGCTCAAGCACGCCGCCAATCCCTGCGCCGCCTGAAATATGCACACTCTTTCCGATCTGTGCGCACGAGCCAACTGTGGCCCAAGTGTCTACCATTGTTCCTTCATCAACATAGGCGCCGATATTTACGAAACTCGGCATCAAGACTGCGCCTTTGCCGATAAAGCTGCCACGCCTTACGATCGCACCAGGCACGGCGCGAAATCCAGCATCGCGGAACCGGTTTTCTCCCCAGCCAGCAAACTTGATTGGCACTTTGTCAAATGCGGCTTCGCCAGCGCACGCATCTGGCATAACGCGGTTGTCGTTTAGGCGGAATGATAAGAGGACGGCTTTCTTCAGCCACTGGTTCACTTGCCATGTGCCATCAGCAGTAGGCTCTGCCACCCGCGCTTCGCCCTTATCCAGCATCGCAAGAGCATCATTCACGGCATGTCGAATATCGCTGCCGGGCGTGATGTCTTGCCGATTTTCCCATGCGGCTTCGATTTGAGGAATTAATGCATCGGTCATGGAGGTATCCATATAGGAGGTTGAGTTCTGGATGCTGCTAGCGAGACGCGCTCAGTCCAGCAAGTGCGCAGCTGCCTGTCTCAAGAATGTCTCAGCAGATCGTCCAAAATGGTCTGACTATGGGTTGCCCCTTGTCAGGCCGTTAAGCTTACACTTAAACCGCATCCTTAGGAGGTGATCGGAGAGGACAATTAATCATGCTTAAAAACCGTACGAATGTCTGCCCTCCCGATGCACTCAATGCTGATGCTCCGTTGAACATCTCCACCAAAGCGCCTCATGCGATTTCGCATGACGCTGATCCTGCGATCCGCTGGAAGGTTCTCATTGCTGCTGCGGCCTGCGCGACTTTGACGGCATGCGGCGGCGGTGGAGGAGGCGGCGGAGCAGGTGTTTCGTCGATCCCCCCTGCACCGCCACCGCCCCCTCCACCACCACCGCCACCCCCTCCACCGCCGCCGCCACCTCCGGCAACGAATTTCAACACGCAGGAATTTCGGCGATCGGATGGGCCAGCATTTCATGGCGCTGATGAAGCGTGGCAGCAGAACTTTACAGGGGCGGGTGAGATTATTGCTGTCATTGACACTGGGATTGACGAAGACAGTCCAGAATTTGCAGGACGGATTAATGCGAATTCCGCTGATGTCGTTGGCAGTCGGCCAATAACCCCGGAAGATGATCACGGGACCAATGTCGCCTTAGTCGCAGCAGGCGGGCGGGATGATACTGGAGTATTGGGCATCGCATTTGATAGCGAGGTTCTCGCTATCCGGGCCGACAGCATAGGCAGTTGCGGCAATGATACACCGCAGGATGCGAGCCTTGATTGCAGCTTTAACGATCGCGATATTGCGGCCGGTGTTGATCTGGCGATTTCGACGGGCGCAACGGTGATCAATCTGAGTTTAGGTGGTGGCGGTGCATCGCAAAGCTTGCGCAATGCTATTACCAGAGCGGCAAATGCGGGAATTGTGGTGGTGGTTGCCGCAGGCAATGGCGGCGATGGATCAGAACCAGGTATCGATCCCGACCAACCTGACCCGTTTGCATCTAGTCTTCAGCAAGCCGGAAATGGCAATGTGATCATCGTCGGATCGGTCGACGATCAAGGGGAGTTTTCGGATTTCAGCAATCGAGCAGGCAATATCGCCAATGCTTTTCTAAGTGCGCGTGGTGAACGGATCTGCTGCGTCTATGACGACGGTGAATTGTTCGTTGAAACGGTTGGCGGCCAACAATTTGTGACCCTGTTTTCAGGCACAAGCTTTGCCGCGCCTCAGGTTGCGGGGGCTGTCGCTTTGTTGGCTCAAGCCTTTCCAAACCTGGACGCGACAGAAATCGTTGAGATCCTGCTTGATACAGCGCGCGATGCTGGGGCTGCGGGGACAGACAATGTGTTTGGCACCGGGATCCTCGACATCGCAGAAGCAATCGCCCCACAAGGAACGACCCGGCTGGCGAGCACAGGCAATGCCTTGGCACTTGCCGATGATTTTGCAGTTGGCTCTGCCGCGATGGGCGACGCTTTGATTGGGTCAGGATTGCGCACTGTTGTTCTTGATAAATATGATCGCGCCTATGATGTTGATCTGGGGGCACGATCACGCACGGCTGCTCAGCTGCAGCGCCTTCGCGGGGCAGTAGAACGTGGCGGATTTACCCGTTCTGCAAGTAGTGACGCATTGTCGCTGGCTGTGACTGTTGGCGAGGGCCCTCTAGCAGGAGGGCTAAATTGGACCCGTGATCTGCAACTGTCATCGCAAGATGCGCTTGGCGCGCGTGTACTGGCAGCCCGTGCTGCGGCAAGGATTGCGCCTGATTTGCAGCTTGGCTTTGCCATATCGCAAAGCGCAAAAGGGCTTGTGGCCCAAATGCAAGGCGCTGATCGGCCTGCTTTTGCGATTGCACCGAGCGCCGGAAATGACGCTGGCTTTTTCGAAAGCAGTGATATCGCTTTTGCAGCGCGTCATCAGCTTGGGGCATGGGGCCTGACAGTGTCTGCGGAGAACGGGCGATCATGGCTTGGTAATGAACGCCGCGCTGCTGACATCCTTCCAGGCCTTCGCGAACGTCGCCCGATGACCAATTTCGGCTTCGCACTGGACCGCAGATATGGCGATCTTGATGCCAATCTTGCGCTGACGTGGCTGCAGGAAGATGGCACCGTGCTGGGTTCGCACTTCCATTCCACTTTTGGCATAACTGGCGCTGACACAGTCTTTGCTGACGGTGAGGCAAGTTACAAACTGGCACCGAATTGGCGGCTTGGCGGCTCCGTCCGAGCAGGGTTTACACGTCCGCGTTCCGGGGCCCTAATCGGGGCAGATTCTCAGATCTTAACGCAAGGCTGGTCGCTGGATTTATCAAAGCGAAGCACCTTTGCTCTCGGCGATAGCCTGGGCTTTCGTCTTAGCCAGCCATTACGAGTAAGCGGAGGTGGGATTAATCTCAACCTTCCCGTCGCGTATGATTACGCCACAGAAAGCCCAGTTATCGGAACCCAGCGTCTATCTCTCACGCCAACAGGGCGAGAGATCATGGGCGAGCTTGCCTGGGGATCACCGCTGTTCTTTGGCTATGCGTCGGCGAGCGTGTTTTACCGCAATGAACCGGGACATTTCTCAACTGCGCCGGACGATGTTGGTGCTGTAATCCGCTTCGACGCTTCGTTCTAAGCTATTCCGGCATCCCGGCGGCGCGCGCGAAATTGTAGGCATTCTCCATTAGAGGAGCAACGCGCTCGCTCATTTGCTTGGCATGCGCAGATGAGGCGGTGCCGTCGATCACGCGCTTTTTGATGCCTTGCATAATCCCAGCGAGCCGGAACAGGTTATAAGCGAAGTACCAATCCATTGGCGGCACCGGATAACCAGTGCGCGCGACATAGCGCTCAACTGCTTCTTCAGTCGATGGAATGCCCAGCGCTTCCAGATCAAGGCCCATCAGACCCGCACGTCCATCAGCCGCATTGAACCAATTGAGCATCAGATAGCTGAAATCGGCAATTGGATCGCCCAAAGTTGACAATTCCCAATCGAGCACGGCGATAATGCGCGGCTCATCCTTTGCAAAAATCACATTGTCGAGCCGGTAATCACCATGGACAACTGAACTTCCATGTTGTGCAGGAATGGTTTCAGGAAGCCATTCAATCAGCCGCTCCATCTTGGGTTGATGCTCAGTTTCGGATAGTTTGTACTGCTTGGACCATCGCGAAATCTGGCGCGCGCAGTAATCAGTGGGCTTGCCATAATCGCTAAGGCCAATCTCTTCTGGCTTGTTCAAGTGAAGGTCAGCCATCGTATCAATCAGCGCGTGGTAGATAGCGCGGCGCTCAGCGGGTTCCATGCCGGGCAAGGAACCATTCCATAGTGAACGGCCATCGGCCATGCTCATGACGAAGAACTTCGACCCGATGATGTCTGCATCTTCGCACTGGCCATATGTGCGCGGTACGGGAAAGCCTGTTGGGTAAAGACCCGTCATGGCGGTGTATTCACGGTCAACCGCATGTGCACTGGGAAGCAATTTGCCAAAGGGTTGGCGCCGAAGAACATAATTCGTGCGAGGCGTTTCGATTTTGTAGGTTGGATTTGATTGCCCACCTTTAAACTTGGTGTAGCTAATCGGGCCTTCAAACCCTTCGACATTGGCCATGAACCAACCGGTTAAGGCATCCAGATCAAGCTGATCAGCCTCTGGCACATCGATCGTGCCGACCATTTCCTTGTCGAAATCAATATCCATCGAAATCAATATCCATCAATCAAACATTACAACGCTGCGAGCATGGCTGCCGCCGCGCATTTTATCAAAGCCGGCATTCACGTCATCCAAGCTGATCCGTTCAGCAATGATGGTGTCTAGGTCGAGCAGCCCGCGCATGTAGAAATCCACCAGACGCGGCAGGTCCACGGGGAAATGATTCATCCCCATGATAGCGCCCATCAGTTTTTTCCCGCCGAGCAGATCCATCGCGCCAAGCCCGACTTTGCAATCAAGCGGCATCATGCCCAAGATTACGGCTGTTCCGCCACGGCGCAGGGCTGCAACGGCCAGGTCAGCTGAGGCCTGACGGCCAACCGCTTCGATCCCCCAATCAACGCCTCCGCCTGATATTTCCATGATCTGCTGCACCACATCATCCGCCATCGCATCAACCGTATGCGAGGCGCCTAGAACCTTTGCCAGATCGCGTTTTTCGGTTAGCGGGTCTGCGGCGATGATCTTGCCGGCACCGGCGATTTTTGCAGCGTTGATAGCCGCAAGACCAACTCCGCCGCAGCCAACCACAAGGACCGTTTCACCCGGCGTGACTTTGCAAGCGTTGAAGATCGTGCCTGCACCCGTAGTAACAGCGCAGCCGATGACGGCAGCTCTGTCCAAAGGCATGTCTTTGTCGATAGCGACGCAGGCATTCTCGTGGATCAACATTTGCTCTGACAAGGATGAAAGATTGAGCATCTGATTGACAGGATCGCCGCCATTGCGCGTAAGGCGAGGTGCGTCCCCTTTGCCACGCCTAGTCGCGCCGCCAAGGCACAAAGCCATCCGGCCCGTCACACAAAACTCGCAGGTTCCGCAAAATGCGCTGAGGCAAGAGACAACGTGATCGCCAGGTTTGACCGTTTTAACTTCGGAACCAACGGCAGATACGACGCCTGCTGCCTCATGGCCTGGTATAGCTGGGAGAGGATGCGGGTAGGCACCATCGATGAAATGCAGGTCTGAATGGCAAAGGCCACACGCTTTGGTGTCGATCACCACTTCGTGCGGCGCTGGATCGGCTATTTCTATATCACCTATCACCAGTCCTTCGCCAGGTTGTTCCAGGATTGCTGCTCTTGCCATCTTTGTCTCTCCCCCAGTCGATACAGCTTATCGCGTTGCGCCCATATCGCCCGAGCTGAATGAACCCGGATCATTTGCCGCTGACGGTCCACCCCGCAATGCGTTGGCCGTGGGGCTTTGTTCTGGGACATGCTTGCCAAATTCCATACGCGCAATCGAGCGAGCGTGGACTTCATCAGGGCCATCAGCCAAACGCAAAGTGCGCTGATGCGCGTATGCTTGGGCAAGGCCGTAATCCTCGGACACACCGCCGCCGCCATGGGCCTGGATTGCATCATCAATGATTTGCAAGGCCATGTTGGGCGCTTGCACTTTGATCATCGCAATTTCTTGCTTGGCCGATTTGTTGCCGACCTTGTCCATCATATCAGCCGCTTTCAGGCAGAGCAGGCGCGTCATGTCGATATCGATACGAGCGCGCGCAACACGTTCTTCCCAAACGGAATGTTTGTAGATCGGCTTTCCAAATGCTTCACGCTCTTGCAAGCGCTTGCACATTTTGGCGAGCGCTTCTTCAGCAACGCCTATGGTGCGCATGCAGTGATGGATGCGGCCAGGGCCAAGGCGCCCTTGCGCGATCTCAAACCCGCGACCTTCACCAAGCAGCATATTGGTGACAGGCACGCGCACGTCCTTCATTTCGACTTCCATATGGCCGTGCGGGGCATCGTCATATCCAAAGACTGGCAAGTGCCGGATGATGTTCACACCGGGTGTGTCGATAGGCATGAGGACCATTGATTGCTGCGCATGGCGCTTGGCTTCAAAATCGGTCTTGCCCATCACAATCGCGATTTTGCAGCGCGGATCGCCAAGGCCAGATGACCACCATTTGCGGCCATTGATGACATATTCATCGCCGTCACGTTCAATCCGGGTTTCGATATTGGTGGCATCAGAAGACGCGGTGAATGGCTCTGTCATCAAAAAGGCAGAACGTATCTCGCCGTTCATAATTGGATTGAGCCACTGCTCTTTCTGCTCGCGCGTTCCATAGCGGTGGAAGACTTCCATATTGCCCGTGTCAGGGGCGGAGCAGTTAAAGACCTCCGACGCCCAACCGATCCGGCCCATCTCTTCGGCGCAAAGAGCGTATTCGAGGTTGGTCAGGCCAGGTCCTTCAAATTCGAATGTGTCATCGACATGGTGATGGCTGTCATTGCGTGGTGGCATAAACAGGTTCCAGATGCCCGCTTCTTTGGCGAGCTTCTTTTTGTCTTCGATTACCTGAATGACTTTCCAGCGATCCCCTTCGGCATCTTGCGCTTTATAGGTTCCCATTTCAGGGCGCACATGCGTTTCAATGAAATCACGCACGCGGCCAGCCCAATAGGCTTGGCGTTCGGTTGGTTCAAAATCCATTAGAGTGTCCTCTCTTCAATTCGAATCTTCGGTAAAGGGTGGCAGAGCTCTGTGCCCGCGCCAAGCGTAGTTTTGGTAAGGGGTCCCAGCATTTATGTTGCCCGCTTCAAAGCCATGGCGGCCACGCGCCTCTCGTGGTCTTCGCGGTTTATCGGGAACCGGCCCAGCCAAAATGCTGCAAACAGCCCAAGCACGATTGTCGCCGCAGCAAAGGCTAAAATCATCGTCGCCAGCACACTTTGCGCGACCGCTGTTGGATCGGCGCCCTGTTCCAGCTGTGACAAAGCGATGATTTGCCCCGTCAATGCCGCCCCAAATCCGGTCGCGCATTTCTGGACCAGCCAATTGCCTGAGTAAAAAGAGCCCTCGGCCCGTCGCCCTGTTCGTTCTTCAAACGCTTCAACGATTTCCGCGATCATCGATGACGCTGAAATCATGATCACCACTCCGAACATATTCGCAAAAATAGTGAACCCATAATAAAGAAAAGTGGAAGGCAAAGTGGCAATCTGTGGCCATGCGCCCGTCAGAAACAGGGCATACGGCAAAAGGCCCAGTACGACCGCAATAATAGCGGCAATCGCTGCGCTTTTGGGCTTGCCGAAACGTTCATGCATTGGCCCCACAATAAGGAACATGCCAACAACCGAAATGGCCAAGACAAAAGGATAAGCAGTCAGGCCATTTAGCCATTCCGGTGCCCAGTCAAAGCCCACGCGATCAAGCTGCCAGACATAGATGTTGAGATAGTTTGAGATCGAAAATGTCATACCTTGGCTGATGTATGCAGCCAGCCCGCCTGCTGCGAAAATCAAGAACGCTTTCTCGCTAAACGCCTCTTTGATCTCGGAAAAGGCGTCTTTGAGGCTGAATGGAGGAGGCTTTGTGTCAGGCAACTGCGCCACCAAATGGTGTTGACCAATCGCTGATCCCAAGACCGCAACTGCCATCAAGACAGCTCCAAACAAGCCATAAGCGGGGTAGCCTTCCTGCTCAAGAAGACCATTTTCTCCCGGCATAAACACAGTGTAGGCCAGCAGCATCATCAGGATGCCGCCCATCCATCCCGACAGGTATCGGTATCGAAACAGAGTCGTGCGTTCGTTGTATTCAGAGGTGAGTTCGGGAACCAGGCTAACCGAAGGAACCTCGCAGGCAGACAAGAGCACGCGCACGCCGACCATAATGCCCAGAAGACCCATTGGGCTTGGGGCGATCCCTCCAGGAGGAGACCACAACAAGACCCACACAAAGGCTAACGGGATCGGCGCAGCGTAAAGCCATGGCAATCGCCTTCCCCAGCGTGTGTACGTCCGGTCAGATAGATATCCAATGACCGGATCGACGAATGCGTCGATTAACAACGCGCCTAGCAAAATTAGACCAACCAGGCCTGCATCCATGCCCAGCACTTGGCTGTAGTAGAACAAAAGGAAGAAAAGGAAGCCGCCATCTTTTACGCCAAATGCAACAGCACCAAACCCGTGGATTAGCTTTAATCTCAGCGGCAGCTTTCCTACAATACGGCTCATGAAACGCTGCCTCGCGGTACGTCAAAACTGGCGAATCTGATCACGAAAGCTCTCCCAAACTTCTAGCCCAAACGTAAACGTGAACAGGCTCCCGTCAACGGAAACCGATTGACGCTACGGCACAGGACCTTGCGGAAAAAGGCGAAATTCTGCGCTTGCCGGAGCAGGGGAAATTACGATAACGTAAGCGTCAAGTGGGAGCTTATGAGAGGAGAGTCGGACGCTATGACCGATCTAGAAACATTCCGCAGCGAAACACGCGAGTGGCTTGAAGCCAATTGCCCAGCCGAAATGCGCGAGCCTGTGCGCGATGAGGAGGACGTCTATTGGGGCGGTCGACGCGCCACATTTAAAAACGACGCGCAAAAAGCATGGTTCGAGGCATGCCTTGAAAAAGGGTACACCGTTCCTGCTTGGCCCAAAGCCTATGGCGGGGCAGGTTTGGAGCCAGCAGAAGCGAAAGTGCTGCGCGAAGAGATGAGCCGCATCAATGCGCGGCCGCCGCTTTCCAGCTTTGGCATCTGGATGCTTGGCCCAGCGCTTTTGAAATTCGGTACGGAAGAGCAGAAAGTGCACTTCCTTGGCCAGATTGCCCGCGGTGAGATACGTTGGTGTCAAGGATATTCAGAGCCGGGCTCTGGTTCGGATCTGGTCTCTTTGCAAACTTTTGGCGAAGACAAAGGCGATCATTGGGTCGTCAATGGTCAGAAGGTTTGGACATCTTACGCCGACCATTGCGATTGGATTTTCTGCCTTGTTCGCACGAACAAAGAAGACAAATATCGCGGCATCACTTTCATGCTGTTCGACATGGAGAGCGAAGGGGCATCGACCAAGCCGATCAAACTGATCAGCGGCAATTCGCCATTCTGCGAAACGTTCATGGACAATGTGAAAGTGCCCAAATCCTATGGCGAGGGCATTCCTGCGCAAGTGGGCGAGATCAATCGCGGCTGGGATGTGGCGAAATATCTGCTCGGTCATGAGCGTGAGATGATCTCAGGTGCAGGCGGCGGTGATCGTACCGCAGCGATTGGCGCTGCGATGAAGCGTTATGCCGCGAAAACCGGCGATGAAATTGACCCGGTTCTGCGCGCTGAACTTGCGATGTTTGATGTCGATGCGCTGGCTTATGGCGCGATGGGGGAGAAATTCCTCGATGAAATCAAAGTCGGCAAAGCGCATCCTGCGCAGCCCAATATGATGAAATATGCCGGGACTGAGCTTAATAAACGCCGTCACGAATTGATGATGACAGCGGGCGGTTCGCGCTCGCTTGAATGGGAAAGCGAAGACACAGATGGCGGCAAGCCATCGCGCAATTGGCTTCGCACCAAGGCGAACTCGATCGAAGGCGGTACATCTGAAATCATGCTCAATGTGATTTCAAAACGCATTCTCGAACTGCCGGGATCGTAAAACTATTGGCGTCACCCCAGCGAAAGCTGGGGTCTCGTGCCGTTACGGGAACACATGGCGGCAGACGATCCCAGCTTTCGCTGGGATGACGCGTCTTGAGAGGACGGAACACAAATGCCCCTATATCACAACGAAGATCAGGCGATGCTCGCCGATACCGCCACCAGTTTCATGGCGGATGAAGGCAATATCGCCAAACAATTGCGCCATTGGCGCGACCGCGATTGCCCTGATGGATTTGGCCATGCTTTGTGGAAGCAAATGGCCGAAATGGGCTTTACCGGCATGCTGGTGGATGAAGATGATGGTGGGCTTGGCATGGGCCATGTCGAGGCGGGCATTGTGCTTGAACAAATCGGCCGTAATCTTACCCCATCGCCATTCCTTACCTCATCGGTTTTGGCCGCGACCGCGTTGAAGCACAGCTCTGCTGACATGAAGGGTCGCTATCTTCCTGGCCTCATCGAAGGCGATAGCGTGTTTGCTGTTGCGATTGACGAAACGGCAAAGCACCGTCCGGGTCGCATAACAACTCGGGCTGAAAAATCGGGCAATGGGTTCAAATTGAACGGCGCGAAAACTTTCGTCATCCAAGGCGCGAGTGCCGATATGCTTGTGGTGGCAGCGCGCACCAGCGGCGCTGATGAAGACAATGACGGCATTACCCTGTTCGCCGTTCCAAAGGATGCCACTGGTATGTCACACGACAGCGTGCGACTGATCGATAGCTCTATGGCTACTCACACCAAGTTCGACGGCGTGGAATTGGACGGCGATGCAGTGATCGGTGAAGTCGATGGCGGCCGTGAGATTTTAAACGCAATGCTGACAGCAGGCCGTATTGGCGCCGCTGCAGAAGGTGTGGGCGTTGCTGGCGGCGCGATGGATATGACCATTGATTACCTTAAACAACGCAAGCAATTCGGCACTCTGATCGGTGAATTCCAAGGTTTGCAGCACCGTGCAAGCCACCTTTATTCAGAAGTTGAAATCGCTCGCGCATCGGTAATCAAAGCCCAACAATTGCTAGATGCGGGTGCCGAGAGCGCTGAGTTGATGAGCTCAGTTGCGAAGGCGAAAGTGGCAAAGTCTGCTGGCCTTGCGGTGAAAGAAGGCGTGCAAATGCATGGCGGGATCGGGATGACCGATGAATACGATATCGGCCTTTACATGAAGCGCGATCGGGCTTTGCAAGAGTTCTTGGGCGATGCTTACTTCCACGCTAACCGCGTCGCGGAACTGAGCGGGTATTAACTTATTCCCCCCTCCTGTTAGCGGGAGGGGGCGGAGACGTCTCATGGATATTCAATCACTTTTTGGCCTCGATGGCCGCATCGCTCTGGTCACTGGGGGCAGTCGCGGCATTGGCAAAATGTTTGTGGAAGGCCTCCTCGCCGCTGGATGCGCGCGCGTCTATATCTCTGCTCGCAAAGCCGAGCAGATGGAGGCGACCATTGCCGAGTTTGGAGCCGATAAAGTGATCGGCATTCAGGCTGATTTGTCGCAAATGGATGGCATGCAGCATGTCGCGGATGAAATGGCCAAGCGTGAGGACAAGCTTGATATCCTCATCAACAATGCGGGCGCTGCATGGGGACAGGATTATCTGGAGTTTTCCGAAGCGGGCTGGCACCGCACAATGGATTTGAACGTCAAAACGCCGTTCTTCCTCACCCAAAAGCTTCACGATCTGCTGGTCGCGGGCGGCAAAGGCGATCACCCTGCGAAGGTGATCCATGTCTCCAGCATTGATGGCCAGCGGATCAATCCATGGGAAACCTATCCTTATCAAGCATCGAAGGCTGCGGTCATCCAACTGACCCGGCGCATGGCCGCAAGGTTGATACGCGACAACATCATTGTCACCTCCATCGCGCCCGGCGCTTTCGTCAGCGAGATGAACCAAGCAGCCAAGCATGACCCTGAATCCAGTGCGGCAGGTATTCCGGCCAAACGGATTGGTACGAAAGAGGACATGGCAGCGGCGGCGATTTATCTATGCAGCCGCGCAGGCGATTACATTGTGGGCGACACTGTGACGGTAGATGGCGGCATTGTGAACGCGGCTTTGCCAGCAACGTTTAGCGATCCATCCGGCGGGGTGTGACCGCGTGCTTTATCGTTGGGTCTGATCTGGCCTAGCAAGGTAACATATTCAGGCTTGCGCACGTATATCGAGGAGAACCCGCTCGTTATTCGGAGAAACCATAATGCCTGCGCTATTGCCCCGCCGCTTTTCTCTCTCGATGCTGGTCTATGGGCCGGTCTATGGGCTGGTCGCTTTTGTCATAGCGGTTATGGCATTCGCTTCGCTCGCAACAATGCCGCTCGCTGCGCAAGACAGCGCGGAAGGCCGTGCTCCTGCACCCGATTTCAGCGAAGAGCCCGCGCCGGGCCAAACTCCGCAAGAAACTCCTCCTGAAGTAAAAGAAGTGCTTGATCGCATGCACGAAGTTATCGCCGCTTTGGATGGCGAGGCAAACCGGAACGCCAACAATTGGCAATTCACTTTGGATGAGCAGGTGATGATGGTGGTCACCGATACCAATGCCGGGCGGATGCGGATCATCACACCGATTGCTGAGACTGCGGCGCTGCCCGAAGGCGCAATGGAGCGGTTGATGCAAGCCAATTTCGACACTGCGCTGGATGCGCGATACGCGGTGGGACAGGGATTGGTCTGGGGTGCTTTCCTTCATCCGCTCGACAGTTTGACCACTCGCGATTTTGCGAGCGGCATTCTTCAAACGAAATCGCTTGCCGACATGTTTGGCACCACTTTTTCAAGCGGCGCGCTCAACTATGGTGGCGGTGACAGCGGCGCGTTAATTGATGAACAGCTCAAGGAATTGCTGGAAGAGCTGGAAAAGCGCGAGACGGTTTGAGACCAGTCAGATTTTCTTGGGTGAGTGAGCGCGCCCGGCGTATTCTGTACATAAAACGCCAATCTAAAAATCTCATCCTCCCCATTCGGGGCAGCGCGCAATCGCACAGTGAAACTTTCCGAATATGTCCCACCCAAGTTGACAAAGTTGCCACCCTCTCAAGCGGCGTTCTCACGGATTTAATCTTGTATTACAGCCTCGTAAACCGAACAACAGAAGTTGAGACTTCTCCAGCAAAGCACGCGTTTCACACGGGTTGGGGGATGCAATTTTGAAAGAGCCGACAGCGATTGTGACAAGCAAAAGCGATGTGGGAAAGGCGCACGAAACCGATAGCGGACATTCTGCTTGCGGCAAGCTGAGAGCTAGAGGGGAGCGTCAGTTTGTGGGGGTGGAAGCGGACGTTGTTTGACGCATCTAAACGATGCAGCCGTTTGTAGTATCGATCCCGTTAGGTTTGTTCTCAGCCCCCTAACGATTGCATCGTCCTGGTTTGAATGTAGTCTGGTCCAGGGAGAACAGCTTCGTTGAATCAGATGCATATTAAAGGTCAAAGCCTGACTAAGGCCGCTTTGTTCGGAGAGTTCCGGATAGAAGCGTCCGATGGCGAGACCGTTGCTCTGACCAATCGCCGCGCCAGCCTCTTGCTCGCGATCCTGTGTCTCGAGCCTGAGCATTCGATGGATCGCGAGGCGCTGGCGCGATTGCTTTGGGCCGATCGGTTTCTTCCGCAAGCCAAGGCCAGCCTTCGACAGTGCTTATTGGAACTGAAGAGCAAGCTTGAAGCGCATGGTATCGATGCACTCGCGGTTTCCCGCTCGGTCGTTGCGCTGAAACCCGATTGCCTGCATACAGACCTGAGTGCGCTCGAAGCCGCCGTATCGGCGGGGGAAACGGATCAATGGGTCAATCGTTTACTGGCCATTGGCAACCGACCTCTGCTTCAAGGAGCCTCGCTCAATGCAGCGTTTGACGAATGGTTGGCTGAACGCCGTGACCATGTTGACGCGCGCCTGCGATCAGGGCTCTGGGATGCTATTCGCGCCGCCCCAAAAGAGATAACGGAACGCCTTATCGAAGCGGCGCGAGTTCGGTTTCCATCCTATCGGACAATCAATCACAAAAGACCCGAGGTAACGCTCGCGATCTTGCCTTTGACGCAAACCGACAGTGTCGGCGGTAACTTCTTTCTTGCAGATGCGGTCGTCGATGAGCTCTCAACGCGGTTTGCGGGGGTTAATGGCGTTGCGCTTGCAGGCCGGACATCCGTGACTGCGATTGCTGAAAAGGGCGGTACACTCACAGATATGGCGGCCGCTCTCGGGGTGTCGCATCTGATCGAAGGCGAAGTTCGGCGCAACGAGCACGATATTGAAGTCCGTATCGCGCTTATCGACGGGCAGAGTGGGACGGAAATGTGGTCTGATCGTGTAAGCGGTTCGATCGAGCATTTCTTCGATGGGCGCAAAGTGATCAGCGCCAACATCATTGCGGCGATTTGCAGCGCGTTGGGTCTGGCAGCCACACCCATGCCCTCACGCACCATGACCCGCGACCGCGAAGCCTATGCGCTTTACTTGCAGGGACGCTACATGATCCAGCGTGTCGGCGGAGCGGAGACCTACGAAAAAGGGATACAGCTTTACGAGCAGGCCTTGGAGATTGATCCCGCCTTTGCCGAATGCTGGACGGCGCTCGCTAACGCACACATCATGACGGCCGCCTTAACGCCCAGCCTTAAACGTCTGGAGCAATCTGCCGAGGGCGCGCGCTGCGCAGAGCGCGCGCTAGTTCTCGATTCTGATCAGGGCCACGCTTACTCCATCCTTGGCATCCACGAATGGACCAATTTTAATCCGGCGCGGGCGCTCGAGCTAGCCTACGAGGCCTATGCCCGCGACCCCAACGATGCCGACGTGTGTTCGCGCCTAGGCTCATGCCTGCTGTATCTCGGTAAGGCGAAAGAAGCGCTTCCCTTTGTTGAAGCGGCCGTAGACCGCGATCCCGTCTATGCTCGTAATCATATGATGCTGGCCTCAGCGCACCTATGCCTGGGGGACTTCGATGCAGCGTATGCTTGCGGCCAGCGGATGGACGATCTGGGCCTTCCGTCTATTTGGTCAGCGCTGGCGCTGATGGCGCAGGGGCAGCACGACAAGGCTGTAGAAACCTATTACGCCTCCCGCATCCTCGTTGGGACAATCATAATGCCGCCGCCGGGCATGGCGCCAATGGATGAGGCGGCGCGGGATGCCTATTTCGGGATGGCGGCGCGCGGTGTCTGCAGCGGGGATGAAGCCGCCCGTGCCGTTTACCGCCAAGTCATCGACGGTCTGCATGTCACGATGCCGGATCCATACGACCACTCGATCGCGTTTGCCGCAATCTGGATGGGGCATAGTGACCTGGTGATGAAGGTGTATTCGGAGCGCATCCATCCCGCCAACATGTTTGGTCTGGCAAGCCTCTGGATCGATATTGATCCGATCAATCGCACGATCCGCCATCCAGACTTCATGGCCTTTGCCGAACGCATCGGCATGGTTGAGGCGTGGGAGCGCTTTGGCTGGCCCGATTTGATCCCCGTCGACCCACGAACCGTCTGATTGCATACGTTTTGACGTTTTATTGACGGTCGGGTGGATTGACCACCCAGCCCCTCCGTTGGCATCCCGTGCGCAACAGGGGAACACAGAAAGCGCTGCTTTTTCGAAGCTTTGCGAGCGAGCGCTCGGCAAGCGACGGGAGAGTTTTGCCTAGTGTCCTCGCACCACGATGAGAGGCCGACAATGAATAGCACCACTACCGTGGCTCCGACCACTGACCTCCATCAAGCCTACGTCGCAGCGATCAATTCAAACGATATTGATCGGATACTGGCGCTGATGAGCGACGATGTTGTTTTCCAAGTGCCCGGCGAACCCGAACTGATCGGCAAAGCCGCCATCCAAGGCTGGGCCAACGGCTTTTTCGCCGAGTTCGAAGCGCACTGGGACAAGACCGAACACTCTTTGGAAGTGTCGGGCGACCTCGCTGTCAGCCGCTACACCTACACTGCCCGTTACCGCTCGCGCGAAGACGGTTCTCAACTCGGCGAGATTGGCAAAGGCACCTGCATCTATCGTCGCGATCAGTCAGGCCAATGGCTTCTCATGATCGACAGTTGGTCGACACACGAAGCGCCCTCCACCCAGTAATTCGCTCTCCCATCACATAAGCCAAAAACAGGTCCCAACGCATGCAACAGGCAATCGCGCCCAGCGTACAATCGCAACCCGCCACAACACTTCCAGCGCTTTCTGAGAACAAGATCGCCCGCTTCGCTGCGATGATCATTCTGTATTTCATGCAAGGCGTGCCAATCGGTTTGGGTCTGATCGCCATCCCGGCTTGGCTCGCGGCAAATGGGACCACCCCGGTGCAGGTTGGAGCGTTTGTTGGCACGATTATGCTGCCGTGGTCGCTGAAGCTGGTGAACGGTCTCATCATGGACCGTTTTGCGTTCAAGCCAATGGGGCGTCGGCGAGGTTGGATTTTAGCAGCTCAGGCTTTGATGGCTTTGACCTTGATCGTCCTCGCGATGGTCGCGCCCGGTCCGCAGGACATTCTTGTGCTGACAGTGTGCATGACCGTCCTGAATATCTGCGCCACTTTCAACGATGTCGCTGTGGACGGGATGGTGGTGGATATCTCGCCGGAGGCCGAGCGCCCCTTGCTCAACAGTTTGATGTACGCCGGACAATCCCTTGGGTTCGCCACGACGGGCTTTATCGCCGGTTTCATGCTCGCGCAGGGATCGATTGCGATCGTCGCCTTAACATTCGGCGGTTTTGTTGCGATCGCCTCGGCCTTTGTTGCGCTGTTCAGAGAACGCCCCGGAGAGCGGCTTTTGCCATGGACGAATGGAGAGGCGTCAATCGAGTGCATGGAGCGACAGCAAGGAGCGCTGTGGCCCATCGTCAAGGGCGTTCTAGCCTCCACGTTTAAGCCCTTCACACTGTTGTTCTTAGTTGCATTATCGCTGGCGATGGGGACGGGCGCTTACATTGATGCCGTCGCCTCAACGCTCTCGGTACAGCAATTGGGTTGGGCAAGCGACGAATACAGCGGATTTGTCAGCGCGGTAAGCTTGGTTGGCGCTGTCCTTTGCATTGTTCTTGGCGCGCCCACGGTCAAAGCGTTTGGCCTTCGCAACGCACTGATCTTAGTCTTTTGCCTTCATATTGCTTCGGCTTCATTTGCCGCAATGACCCTATCGGGCTGGGGAGGCAACAATCTGTTCGCTATGACTTTAGTCGTCCAGTTTATGACGCACATGCTGACGCTGATTTTTGGGTGCGTTTGGCTTATGCATCTATGCGATCCGAAGATAGCAGCCAGCCAGTTCGCTTTTTTCAACGCGGTGCCTGCGCTCATCCGGTCGTTCTATTCGGGCAATTCCGGCTTCCTAATCGAGTGGGGTGGGTATCAGGCCATCTTTGTCGCGATTGCAGTGCTGGCTTCCGTGGGACTGGTGGTTCTGATCTTTGCCCGCGTTGGTGATGCCAGCGAACCGCCAAGCGCAGCGGCGGCGCAGGCGTGACCCGAGGGTAGCTGGCATGACGTCAAACACACTCGCCGACGGTCTTGGGACCCGCAAGGAATTGCCAGAAAAGCAAAGCCAAAGCCGCAGTACGGGCAAGCCGCAATGGGGCTCGCGGGCAGGCTTCTTGATGGCGGCCATTGGCTCGGCGGTTGGCCTTGGCAATCTGTGGCGGTTTCCCTTCCAAGCGGGCGAGAATGGCGGGGGCGCGTTCGTCCTGATCTATATCGTGTGTGTGGTCCTGCTCGGTTTTCCTGTGCTGATCGCAGAGCTGGCCATTGGCCGTCACAAGGGTCTCTCACCAATCGGATCGACCCGAGAGATTGCGGTCGATGCAGGCCGCTCGCCAAACTGGCAAATCGCCGGTTGGCTCGGGCTTTTGAGTGGCGTGATCGTTTTGCCCAACTACGCCATGCTGTCGGGCCAGATCATGGCGTATTCCGCGATGGGTTTCATGGGCGACTTAAGCGATCCAACTCAAACGCCGCTCTATGGTGGAGCTGTCTCATCTTTGCTGTGGTTCACGGTATTCTTGGTAATCACCACCGGAATCGTCTTGCGCGGATTGAAGCGAGGAATCGAAGCGGCGTCCGTGGTCTTGATGCCCGCATTCTTCTTCATTCTTGCCGGCCTTGCCGCTTTTGCCTTGTATAGCGGCGCGGCGAGCGAAGCTCTCACCTATTTGTTTTCGCCCCGCTTTGACCAACTGACCCCAGCAATTGTTCTGGCTGCTCTTGGCCAAGCGTTGTTCTCGCTTGGCGTGGGTGCGGGCCTGATGATCACCTTTGGGTCATTCCTGTCGAAAGACGAGAGCATTGGATCGAATGCCACGGTCATTGCAGGCGCAGATACAGTAGTGGCGCTGATCGCGGGATTGATGATCTTTCCCATCGTGTTCGCCTTCGGGATGGACCCGGCGGCGGGAATGGGACTCATTTTCGGCACCCTACCCAGCTTTTTTGCACAAATGACTTTTGGCAATCTGGTGGGCGGTCTGTTCTTCTTTCTCGCTTTTATCGCTGCTCTTACGTCGTCAATTGCCATTCTGATGGTAGCTCGCACAATTGGCATTCAGCAGTTCGGCTTTAGCGAGCGAAACTCAACGCTGTTCTTCGCTCTGCTGACTTGGGCAGGCGGTGTTGGGATCGTCTTTATTGATGGCTTTGGGAGCTGGCTGGATTGGCTGCTCGGCAGCGTGACAATGCCGCTTGGCGCTCTGATCCTTGCGCTCATTGCTGGTTGGGTGGCCCCGCGTGCAGTGATGCGAGCGGAACTGGCACAAACGAGCGACCGGTTCTTTGCCTTTTGGCGAGGTTCGATCCGATATGTCGTTCCGTTGGCAATCGCGGCTATTTTGCTCGCGGGCCTGTCGAGATGAGTATAGTCTTTGTACAGGCCGACCGTGAGAAGCATCACGATGTCCTCACGAGGTTTAACGTCGACTATCTCAATTGGGCCGGCGCGTCTGTGAAGGATCATTTTGGGCTCGCGCTTCCTGACCTTCTGGGAATGAGGATCCCCGATTATGTCCAAGACGCTTTGGCGAAGCTGTGTGAGGGAAATCCTCCAGACAGCGTGTTTTATTTGGTCTTCGATGGAGAAACACCGATGGGCATGGGCGGACTGCGCAGACTTGGCGACGGGGTTGCCGAGGTCAAACGCATCTATGTCTCCCCATCGAGCCGCGGTGGGGGATTGGGCGCAAAGATATTGGATCGGCTGTTCAACGATGCGCGCGTTTTTGGCTATCAAGAACTGTTGCTGGAAACCGGCCCTTTCATGACATCAGCCCATCGAATCTACGAGGCAGCGGGCTTTGAAGACACTCAGCCTTTTGCCGAGGCTGAGGTGCCTGAAGAGCTCCGCCATGATTGGCGTTTTATGAGCTGTAAGCTGAGCTGACAGATCGGCTGCCTAACTGGCATGAGACAAGAACGAGCTTGGAGATACACGCGATGCAATTGGACTGGGCTGCCCTTTCAGCAATCAGCGATATCCTTGCGGCGATAGCGGTTGTCGCCTCATTATGGTTCGCCGCCGTTCAATTGCGTCAGAACACGAAGGCGATTGTCGCGAATTCAAGGCAAGGACTGCTGGATGCTGACCTGAGTTTGATCTCCGGGTTCATCGATCACGCGATTGATCCGCATTTGATCAGTGACGAGGACAAACTTACGCCCGAGAACGAAAGGCGGATCACTTGGATGGTGGTCAAAGCCCTACGCGTTCGAGAGTTTGCCTGGCATCCATACCGATCAGGAATATTGGACGAACAATCCTGGCAATCATACATGGAACCAGTGCCCGGAATCTTCTCGTCTCAGCGTGCGCGATCAGTGCTGGAATTCTAAACTGGCGATCATGCCTTCTTGAGGGAGGTTCGCGCTAGAATTCCCGCCAACGAAGACACATCGGCGCATCTTTAAGCAGGAAATTGAACGTGACAGACCAACAGATCACCTCGTATTTTTCGAGCACCTATTTTGAGGCGCGCCGCAAGTTTCTAGATGCCTGCGCCGCTCGTTCCTTGAGCGTCGACAGCCGCCTCAACTCCAACGCTAAAGGACCCAGCGGCGAGGACCTCTACACTGATGTGGCCTGCATCGGTCCAGCCAATCCGGAAAAAGCTCTACTGCTCATCAGCGGCACGCACGGGGCGGAAGGGTATTGTGGGTCTGGCCCTCAGGTCGGCTTGCTTGAGACCGGTGCGTTCGACGCGCTTCCGCCTGATTTCGGCGTCGTCATGATCCACGCGATCAACCCCTATGGCTTTGCCCATGACCGGCGCGTCAACGAAGACAATATCGATCTCAACCGCAACTTCATCGACTGGGAAAAAATCTCTAAGACGCCAACAACAGAATACAGCGCAATCCGCGATTATGTGCTGCCTGCGGATTGGGATGGGCCGGCTAAGAAAGCCGCCGATGCCGCCATCGCGAACTACATCGCTGATCATGGAATGCCAGCATTCCAGGCGGCTTTATCAAGCGGCCAATACGATTATCCCGATGGCGTGTGCTACGGCGGCAAAGGTCCGGCTTGGTCAAATACGACCCTGTGCGCGGTGCTTTCAGAATATTTGGGGCAGACAGAGGCTCTTGCCGTGATCGATTTTCACACCGGTCTTGGTCCTTATGGCTATGCAGAGCTAATCACCGCCGGGCCATTAGCGCAGAGGGATTTGGCCAAGGAGTGGTACGGTGAACCCGTGACCGATCCTGACGCCGGAACCTCTGCGTCTGCTGCCCTTAACGGGGTCAATGCTGAGGGTATCGCTCGGACGCTGCCCAATACGAAAATCGCCTTCATCGCCGCTGAGTTCGGCACGCGCGATCTCGACACTGTCCTGAATGCGGTGCGTGCCGATAACTGGCTATATCACCGAGGCGAAGTCGCTAGCGAGCAAGGAAAGGCGATTAAGGGGCAAATCCGGGACGCCTTCTATCCCGAGTTTGACGACTGGAAGAGGATGATCTGGGATCGATCGCGCCACCTAGTCGACCAAGCTATGGCGGGATTAGCGAAGGTCTGAGGGGGTAAGAGCACAGCGATCGTAGCAGAGGCGGCTATTCAGGGCGTGGACCGCTTTTGATTGCAAAGGACCAACGGGTTTGAGCGGTTTCCCGGCCATGGGCTTTGGCCGGCCTAGAAAACACTAGTCCGCAAAAGCAGGTCTGGTTCGCAAAATGCCCCGATGGCAGCAACTGGGTCGCAAGCAGAATGTCCGCTTTTAGATCCAACGTCTATGCCGATCCTACCCCATCAACTCGCGTACGAACGGGATCAGGCCTGTTTGCCGTGTTCTTCGCATCCGTTCTGCATCCAGAATTTCACACACCCGCGCAAAGCATTCGTCCACGTCATCATTGATAACGACGTAATCATATTCGGCCCAATGGCTGATCTCGGCGCGCGCTCGTTCCATCCGGCCATCTATGACTTCGGCTGAATCTTGAGCTCTGGACTCTAATCGGCGGCGCAGTTCAGCGAGACTGGGCGGCAGGATGAACACGCTCACTACATCCTGAGCGTCTTTTTGATAAAGCTGCTGCGTTCCCTGCCAGTCGATGTCGAACAGGAAATCACGGCCTTCTTTCAGAGCGTTGCGGATCGCGCCTTTGGGGGTTCCATAGCGATGATCAAACACTTCGGCCCATTCATAAAAATCGTCTTCTTCGATCATGGCATCGAACGTCTCTTCTGAAACGAAACGATAGTGCACGCCGTCCTCCTCGCCGGGACGTGGTGCGCGTGTTGTTGCCGAAACCGACATTTCGATATGTTTGTCAGATGCCAGCAGCTTGCGCGACAATGTCGTTTTGCCTGCGCCTGATGGAGAGGAGAGAATAAACAGCAGTCCCCGCCGTTTGAGCGCGCTTGTCTGCATGGGTGTTTGCGTCGGAGATGATAGTGTTTGCCCGGTCATGCTAGGTGCGATGGGGCATCGGATGGGGTTTAATCAAGAGGTTTAGGCTGCTTTTGCAAGCAGGCTGAGTTTTTTCGCACGCATTCAAGGAGCGATTATTGTTCGCCGGAGTCTTTTTCGCGGCGTTCGCGTTGCACTGTCCTGCCCCGGTCATAAAGACTTTTAACCAACAGACCGCCTGCAACGATTGCAAGACCGGGTACCGACCGCGTCGCAAGCTTACTGGCACCATAAAGAGCCAAGCTTTTCACGATTGTTCGCCCATCCACAAGATCTCGTGCTTTGTCGGGATCATAAGCTGCAACAATCATGCGTTTTTCCAGCTGATCGAGAAGGATCTGACCGGCTCCACTGACCAGCAATCCGGTAACAATGGCATTTGTCGAAGGGGAAGTGCTGGGTAACGGTAAACTAGGTTTTTGTTCCGATTCTACCGAGCCTGAATGCTCAGGATCAGCCTGTTTGGGTTTGCGTTTTGCCATAGAGCTTCAAGCTCCTTTCAACGCCTTATTTCTTCCGGCCAAAATCGACCGTGACGACATTGGAGCCGTCGTCATCTTCTCCGTTTTCCGGATCGCTGTTGGCGTTGGCGCGCTCGGTTGCATCGTTTTCGGCTTCATCATGCTCTTCGGGAGCCATGTCATCGACAGTCGCTTGGAATTGCAGACCGAAATCAACTGCTGGATCGACAAAGGCTGTTATCGCAGCGAATGGCACGTCGAGCTTGGCCGGAATCTGATTGAAGGAAAGGCCGACTGAAAAGCCATCTTCTCTCACTTCAAGATCCCAAAACTTGTTTTGCAGCACGATGGTCATTTCATCGGGGAAACGCTCTTTGAGATGCGGCGGGATAGAGACGCCTACAGCCGTGGTCTTGAATGTGATGTAGAAATGGTGAGAGCCAGGCAATTCACCGCCGCCGCTTTCAATCTCCCCCAACACGCGGCCCACCACCGCGCGCAAGGCTTCCTGCACGATTTCATCGTATGGAATTAGGCTATCGGGCGTTTCTTCGCTCATCACAAACAAAGAAGTGACCTTACCCGCTCGCTTGGTCAAGGGGTTCGTGACACTAATCCCTGTTTGCATGGGCTTTGCAACGGTATGAGAAGTGTTCTCTTGCCTGCGCGTTACAGAGTTGCATCCTTTCGCAGAGCTTGCTTGCATGGCCCGGTCAGCCCCTTATAGCACAACGCGTTATGACACAGTCTGAAACCAACTCGCCGCGCACAGGATCGGTGGCCCGTAACACGGCCGAAACCAAAATCGACATAAGCGTTAATCTTGATGGGACAGGCGCTTACGATGTTTCAACGGGGATCGGCTTTCTTGATCACATGGTTGAGCAATTCTCTAAGCATTCTTTGATCGATGTGACGATGCAAGTGACAGGTGATCTGCATGTTGATCAGCACCATACGACAGAGGATTCTGCGATTGCGCTGGGACAGGCATTGTCTGATGCTTTGGGTGATAAGGCAGGGATTGGCCGCTATGGCGCGGCCTATTCTCCCATGGATGAGACGCTGGCGCGCGTCGCGCTTGATATTTCAGGCCGTCCTTTCCTTGTGTGGAAAGCAGGTTTCACGCAGGAAAAGCTGGGCAAATGGGACACAGAATTGATTGAGCACTGGTTCCAATCGGTTGCGCAAACGGCGGGTATTACGCTTCATATTGAGCTGCTTTACGGCACCAACAATCACCACATTTGCGAGAGCATTTACAAAGGGTTCGCCCGTGCGATGCGCATCGCAGTCGAGCGCGATCCGCGTAAAGGCGGCGCAATTCCCAGCACAAAGGGGCAGCTTGGTGGGTGAGGTTGTCGCTCTCGTCGATTATGGCGCGGGCAATCTGCATTCGGTGCACAATGCGTTGAAAGCGGTGGGTGCAAGGGTTGTCGTGACTGCGGATGCGAACACTGTGCGAGCGGCTGATCGGATCGTTTTGCCCGGCGTTGGATCGTTCAAAGCATGCGCTGATGGCCTGCGTGCGCTTTCCGGAATGGTCGAAGCGCTCGGCGAACGTGTGCATGTGGGCGGCGCGCCGTTTCTGGGCATCTGCGTCGGCATGCAATTGCTGGCTGATAGAGGCCTCGAATTTGGCACGCATAAGGGGCTCGGCTGGATCCCGGGTGAGGTGCGACTGATTGAGCCCACAGACCCTGCGATTAAAATTCCGCATATGGGCTGGAACGATGTCGCCCTGCTGCCCCATGCGCGCGGTTCTCATATGATTGAGGAAGGAGAGGCGTATTTCCTCCACTCCTATCACTTCGCCGCTGAAAACCCGTCCGATATCGCCGCGATGACCGATCATGGCGAAGGGCTGGTGGCAGCTGTGGCGTGCGACAATGTGCTGGGCGTGCAATTTCACCCTGAAAAGAGCCAGCGCTTTGGGCTTGAACTGCTGGAAAGGTTTTTGACGTGGGAGCCGTGAAGTTTTCCGTGAGTCCCTGCGAAGGCAGGGACCTCCATCAATCTCGCGCTTGGCCTAAGGAGGCTCCTGCCTTCGCAGGAGCTCACAAAGGTGTGCGGCCGCTATGATTATCTTCCCCGCGATTGACCTAAAGGCAGGCGAAGTCGTCCGGCTTGCCGAAGGCGATATGGACCGCGCCACCGTCTATGGCGACAACCCGGCTGCCCAAGCCACTTTGTTTGCTGAGGCCGGAGCAGAGTATCTGCACGTTGTTGACCTTGATGGCAGCTTTGCGGGCGAGGGGCGCAATGTTGATGCGGTCAAAGCCATTATCGGAGCGTTTCCCGGCCATGTGCAATTGGGCGGCGGTATTCGCGATGCAGCGGGCGTCGAAGGGTGGTTCAACCTTGGCATTAGCCGCGTCGTTATGGGTTCTGCCGCGCTCAAAAATCCTGATTTCGTGCGTGACATGGCCCGCGAATGGGAAGGCGGCATCGTTGTCGCGGTGGATGCGAAAGATGGCATGGTCGCAACTGAAGGTTGGGCAGAGGTTTCGGACGTTCCTGTCGTGGACCTTGCGCGCCGGTTCGAAGATGCAGGCGTTGCTGCTTTGTTGTTCACAGACATTGGCCGCGATGGCTTGCTCAAAGGCGTGAACATTGATGCGACTTTGGATCTTGCGCAAAGGGTTGATATTCCTGTGATCGCCAGCGGCGGGGTGAAGGGGATCGATGATATTCACGTGCTGTCTGTCAACGCGCATACCGGCATTGAAGGCGTGATTACGGGCCGGGCCCTTTATGAAGGAAAGCTTGATCTGGCCGCGGCGATTGCGGTTGGAGCTGGGGTGTGAATGCTTTAGCAAAGCCATTTGGAAAAGGCCTGGTGCTCGGCGCATTTGTCGGTTTGGGCATTGTTAGTTTGCTGTTCGGCTATGCCGATTTCTTCATCGCAAGCAGTTTTAGCGTCATTCTTGCTTACGCGCTTTTAAAACAGCGGATTTTCGCTGCTGATCGGGCCGAGCAACCAACCCTGTATTGGTTTGGCATTGCGCTTTGTGGCTTGCTGATAGCCTTGAACCTCTTTCGGATCTTGGACCGATCTTTAGAGTTTTCAATGTAATGCGCCTGATGGGATTCCTCTTTTTGTCGCTCACATTCCTTGCAGGGATTACGATCGGCAGCGTGCAGACTGCGCTTATCAATGTCGTGGTGTTCCTGGCGCTTGCTTTGCTAGTTGCGCGGTTTCTGGAGCCACGCTTTGGCAATAATGGCCTCGCATTCGGAATGGCGGGGGCGTTTTTTGCAAGTTTTTCTTGGCCTATCGCGGTGATTGCGTTTGGCGTTGAGAATTCAGATGAGCCGGCGACACTCTACTTCACCGACCAGCCAGAGACGAGCGCACAATGACAGTCCGTATCCGCGTTATCCCTTGCCTTGATGTAGCCGATGGCCGCGTTGTGAAAGGCGTCAATTTCGTCGATCTGAAAGATGCTGGCGATCCTGTGGAGCAAGCGCGCGCTTATGATGCAGCTGGCGCGGATGAGCTTTGCTTTCTGGACATTTCCGCCAGCCATGAAGGGCGCGGGACACTGCTCGATATCGTCAAGCGCACAGCTGAGGTGTGTTTTATGCCACTGACTGTTGGTGGCGGGGTGCGCAGTGTTGAGGATGCCCGTGCGCTTTTGCTGGCGGGTGCAGATAAGGTGGCGATCAATTCTGCTGCGGTGAAACGGCCTGAATTGGTGGCAGAGATTGCGCAAAGGTTCGGATCGCAATGTGTGGTGGCGAGCGTGGATGCGCGGCGAGTGTCAGACCCCGCTCGTCCTGAGCTTGTCGAAGGGCGAACGGATCCGGGAAAATGGGAAATCTATACACATGGCGGGCGCAAACCCACTGAGATTGATGCACTCGAATACGCGGTGAAAGTCGCCGAATTGGGTGCAGGCGAATTGCTTGTGACCAGCATGGATGGGGATGGCACGCAGGCGGGCTATGATCTGGAACTGACCCGCGCGATTGCCGATGCGGTGAGCATTCCTGTTATTGCAAGCGGCGGTGTAGGCACGCTCGATCATTTGGTTGACGGTGTCCGTGACGGCGGAGCAAGCGCAGTTCTGGCGGCATCCATCTTCCATTTCGGCACGCACACCATAAGCGAAGCGCATGCCGCCCTTAGAGCGGCAGGCTTGCCAGCGCGCGGGGTTTGAGGGATGGCTGACCCTATGGACAACACTCTAAACCGCCTCGAAGCCACAATCGCCGCGCGCATGAGCGCCTCGCCAGAGGAAAGCTATGTCGCCAAGCTAAACTCCAAAGGCATCGCCAAAATCGCGCAGAAAGTGGGCGAAGAGGCGACCGAAACTGTGATTGCGGCGCTTTCGGGCAGTGATGAGGAGCTGGTGGGTGAGAGCGCTGATCTATTGTTCCACCTCATCGTCCTTCTTCAAGCCAAAGGCATTGCGCTTGACCAAGTGATGACAGAGCTTGATCGGCGCGAAGGGGTTTCGGGATTGGATGAAAAAGCGAGCAGGAGCGAATAGCCATGCCCATTGATGCAACCCAGCCTTATGATGATGAAAACATCTTTGCGAAAATCCTGCGCGGCGAAATTCCCTCTACCAAAGTGTACGAGGATGAATGGGCTTACGCGTTTGAAGACATCAACCCGCAAGCTCAGATCCACACTTTGGTGATCCCCAAAGGCACATTTGTGAGCTGGGATGATTTCAGCGCGAAAGCATCCGATGCTGAAATCGGCGGATTTGTGCGCGCTGTGGGCGAGGTTGCCCGGATGAAAGGCCTTGTAGAGCCGGGATATCGTCTGCTTGCCAATATCGGCCAGCATGGCGGGCAAGAAGTGCCGCATTTGCATGTCCATATCTTTGGCGGGCAGCCTTTGGGCATGATGATTGCGCGATGAAATAAAGTCGCGCACCCAAGCCACCCGCGCCCTCCGCCCTTCCACCCGGATCATAACCCGGTGTGAAAATCCGGGTGGAAGGCGCGCGTGGCTTGGGCCAGTTCACAAGAACGCGCCACTCGCCCTATCGCGGCTCTCGCACCCCTAATCCCTCATTCAGGTGGACATCCTCAACCAGACTCTATGCAGAGATTCTTCACCACGCTAACCGTTTAGTTGATGGTTACCCCGAACCTTCCTGGCGGCCTGATTGACGGCTCGCGCCACCTTTATGCGGTGCGGGTCTATTATGAAGATACCGATCTGTCGGGCATCACCTATCACGCCAATTACCTGCGCTGGTTTGAACGCGCGCGTTCTGACCTGTTGCGCCTGCTCGATATCGATCAACGCGCCGCGATTGAAGCGGGCGAGGGCGCCTATGCGGTGACGGAGATGAACCTCAAATACAAAGCCCCTGCAAAACTGGATGATGATGTGATTATCACCACCACTTCAACCCAGATCGCCGCTGCCAGTGTGCGCATGGAGCAGATTGCGCGCCGGGGCGAAGATGTTCTGGTGACAGCCGAGGTGCGCGCCGGATTTCTAACGCTAGAGGGGCGTCCCCGCCGCCAACCGCAAAGCTGGCGCGATGCTTTTCACAATTTCATGCATTCTTGAAACCCAAGAAGGACCAATATCCGTGTCGCTAAACTCTCTTAGTTCCCTTGCTATCAATGCCGCTCAACAAGTGCCGCTTAGCGCTCCGGCGGCATCGACAAAGCTTGATCCGCTTGAGCTGTTTCTGGATGCAGATATTGTAGTGCAGGCCGTGATGGCCGGCTTGATTATTGCGAGTATTGCGGTGTGGGCGATCAGCATCGCCTTTTCGCTGCGGATCGGCCGGTTAGAGAGCCGCGCGGCGGATTACAGCGCAGAATTTTGGGAAACGCGCGACCGCGAAGGGATGCTGACCAAAGCCAAACGGCGCGATAACCCAGCGGCCCGTGTGGCGGGTGCAGGAATGGATGAATGGAAGCGCTCAACTGCGGGCCCAAGCATTGATCGCAATGCCGCACGCGACCGGATTGGCGCAGCGATGGAAAGCCAAATTGCGGAAGAAGCCGATGATATGTCGGGCCGCCTTGGGTTTCTTGCCACCACCGGCTCTGTCGCTCCATTTGTCGGATTGTTCGGCACCGTATGGGGCATTATGAACAGCTTCTTCCAAATCGGTGCGCAGGAAAGCTCTTCGCTCGCTGTGGTCGCGCCGGGCATTTCTGAGGCTCTGTTCGCCACCGCGATCGGCCTGTTTGCAGCGATCCCAGCGGTGATTGCGTACAATCGCTTTACAGGTCGTGTGGACCGGTACGAGGCCAAGCTGCAGCGGTTCGCGGACAAAGTACACGCTGGGCTGAGCCGGGAATTGGATAAGGTATGAAGGTGGAAACCATCATCGGCTGCGAAGCAGCCGCAAGGGCGACCGCCCGCCCCCTTCGGCTGGCTGCTTACACCAGCCGCTCAGGACAAGCTGCGCGGGCGCGGCTCTGCCGCGCGTCTAGCGAGGATCGTGGGCCCGGATGGGCGTGCGAAGAGAGAGAACCGTAATGGGCGCCTCGCTTTCCTCTTCCAAACGCTCAGGCCGCAGATCGCGCCGCGCGCCTATGGCTGAGATTAACGTCACGCCGTTTGTTGATGTGATGCTGGTTCTGCTGATCATCTTTATGGTGACCGCGCCTTTGCTGGCCGTGGGTGTTCCGATTGAGCTGCCTGAAAGCGCGGCCAACCCCGTGCAGCAGGACCCTGATCAGGTGACGGTGTCGCTCAATGAAGATGGCGTGATCTTCATCAATAATGATCAGATCGAAGTCGGCGGCTTTCCCGCAGCGCTTAGAGAAATTGCTCGGGGGGCAGATGGGCAATTGCCGATCATCGTGTTTCGCGGGGATCGCAGCGTTGATTATGGGCGCACAATGGCGGTGCTGGGCGAGTTAAACCGCGCAGGCTTTACCAATATCAAACTGGTGGCAGAGCCGTGATGCGCCCGGTAATACAGGTCAGTATGCCAGTCACTATTTTGGTCACCTTGGATTCAGGCTCGCAAAGGTAGCTCCACAAGAACGATGGCCCAAACCACGGCAAAAGCAGCGACTTTGCGCAGCGAAGATGGCATTGGCCTCGCGGTTGCGGGCGCATTGCATGTTGCCGTTGTCGCTGTTTTATTGCTGCAACCTGCACCAACGCCAGACATCATTCCTGAAGCAGAGGGAATCGCGGTGAGCCTTGCAAGCGAGGTGAGTTTGGATTCCACCGCGCCTGATCCTGTGCCCGAAGCGGCTGCTGCTGAGGCGCCCGTGCTGGGTGAAGTCCCTTTGCCGGAGGTTGCAGACCCTGCGCCTGCTGACAATTCACCTGCGCCTCCACCCCCTCCGCCATCGCCGCGTGTGGCATCCAATAGCTCTTCCAATGCGCCCGCGCCCCGACCTACGCGCAATCCAACACAGCCCGCCCCACGCGCCACGCCCAATCGCAACAGTGGCGGCAGCCGCATTGGTGATGATTTCCTCCCCGGTTCCGGCACATCGCAGACCAGTACAGACACACGCATTCCGGCAAGCCAAATTGGCGCGAGTGCCAAGGCATCAATCCAATCCCAAATGATCCGCGAGCTTCGCCCGCATTGGGCAGGTAAAGCGCCATCAGGTGCAGATGCGGAGAAACTTGTGACAGTGGTTGCCTTTCAGCTCAATCCGGATGGATCGTTAAAAGGCAGCCCGCGTGTGGTGCGCCAGTCTGGTGTGACCCCGGCCAATGAAGCGCAAAAAGGCCGCCATGCCGAAATAGCACTTCGAGCGGTCCGGCTTGCGGCTCCGTTTGACCTGCCTGAAGAGTATTACAACGCCTGGAAGTCGATCCGCGCGCTCAGCTTCGATAGGAACCTTGCACGATGAAATTTTCAAAACTTGCAATCGCTCTTGTGAGCGCTTCGATCAGCTACAGCGCTCTTGCGCAAAACACTGACCTTGGAGAACCCGTTGCCGAGGGCGGCGATGTGGAAGCCGCTGATGTCGCTGGTTCTGATGAAGAAGATGATGGCGGTTTGGTCTTCACCGTCACCGATGACACCGATTATTCCGATGTCGGCATCGCCATCCCCTCCTTCGCAACCGACCGCGATCAGCCAACGCCTGCCAATTCGGGCGGAACGGGCGCGTTGGGCCAAGAAGTCGCGCGCGTCATAACCGCAAACCTTCGCAATAACGGCCTATTCAAGCCAACAGGGCCTGACAGCCTCCCATCACCTCGTTTCCAACAGATCACCGCCCCTTCGTGGAGCACATGGGGATCGCGCGGCGCTGAAATGCTGGTGCAAGGCTATGTGACAGCGCGCCCTGATGGAAAGCTCGTGGTGGGATGCTATCTTTATGATGTTGCCTTGCAAGACGAACTGATCCGCGAAGGTTGGGTCGTGCGCCCTGCCGATTGGCGCAGAGCCGCACACAAATGCTCCGACCTAATCTATGCGCGGCTCACTGGCGAAAGCCCGTTCTTTGACAGCCGCATCGCCTATATCGCTGAGACAGGCCCCAAAGATAACCGAGTGAAACGCTTGGCGGTTATGGATTCAGATGGGGCCAATCACCGCTTTCTAACGCTCGGCAGCGCGACAGCACTTACACCGCGTTATTCGCCTGATTACTCGAAAATCCTCTATCTCTCTTACGTCGATGGGAACCCGCGCATCTATGTCTATGACATTGGCCGGGGCAGTCAGACTTTGGTGACAGAGAATAAAAGCCCAACGCTCGCCCCGCGCTGGGCGCCTGATGGGCAGCATATTCTGTTTTCCATGGCAGTGAACGGCAATACCGACATCTACCGTGTGCCAGTTACAGGGGGGCGGATCACGCGTCTCACTGATACGCCGGGGATTGATATTGGCGGTTCCTATTCGCCCGATGGCAGCAAGATTGTGTTTGAAAGCGACCGTTCGGGCACGCAGCAATGCTATGTGATGAATGCTGACGGATCGAACCAGCGCCGCATCACCTTCTTTGGCGGACGCTGCGCGACCCCTGAATGGAGCCCGCGCGGAGACCAGATTGCCTTCACGCGCATTGCCGGTGATTTTAATGTTGCGGTGATGTCGCCCAATGGGCGTAACCTTCGTGTGCTTACCAACGGATGGCAAGATGAAGCACCCACATGGGCACCCAATGGCCGGATCATCCAGTTTTTCCGCACAGCGCGAAACTCTGGCAAGTCCAATCTGTGGCAGGTTGATCTGACCGGCCAGAATGAACGCCGCCTACCCACCCCTGTTGATGCCTCTGATCCCGCGTGGGGACCGATCCGTCCCTAGGCAGACTTGCTTAGCGGCCCAAGCGATGCGTTAATCGGCATCTGGTTTCGCGCTGTAAGAAGAATATGAAAGGAAAGTCTTGATGAACAAGTCTCTTACCACTGCCATGTTGATGGTTTCTGTGTGCGCAACGGCTGCGTGTTCGCGCCAAGCGCCTGAAGAATTGCCAGCAGCGCCAACCACCACCACAACAGCCGCCACACCAACACCCAGTGTTGCCCCTACAACAACTGCTGGAGGTCCGGGCACGCAAGAACATTTCCGCAATGCCGTGGGCCAATCAACCGTGGTTTTCTTTGATACTGACCGCTTCAACATCGACAGCGCTGATGCGGCGGCCCTTCAGGCGCAGGCACAGTATTTCGCGCAATACCCATCGCTGACTTTCACAGTCGAAGGCCACACCGATGAACGCGGTACGCGCGAATACAACCTGGCTTTGGGTGAACGACGCGCCAATGCTGCGAAGAATTATCTGGTAAGCATTGGTGTTTCTGCGGATCGGATTACAACGCTGAGTTATGGCAAAGAAAGGCCCACCGCGCTTGCCTCAACGGCTGAGGCTTGGGCGCAAAACCGCCGGGCCGCCAGCGTTCTGATTAATTGATCTCAGCAGAAATCGTCAGAGCCGGGCCGCTGGTTGCAGCGCCCGGTGTCTGATCTGTGCCAGCGATGCTGTGAATTGCCGTAACAGCGCACAAAGCCGCAAGCGCGGCAGCGCTGAAAAGGCTTGAAATGGTAAGCTGCTGGCTCAATTGATATCCCGATCTGAAAGCGCCCCTTTGGCCGCATTTCGTAAACTTACTATTGCAGTGCAACATTTTCAATTGCAACTGGTTCCTCGAACTTACGCAAGCAATGCAGATTTGGATGCGTCATGCCTTTCCAATCGGGAAAAGCACGCCTAGATATCGCTCGTGCTTGAAGCAAAACCAATCCTTTATCGACTGAAGTGTGAAATCCCCGGATGAGCCGTAAACGCCGCTCTGATGATTGGGGCTTTCCGCGCTGGCGGTCTTACGAATCTTCGCGCGAAACCGTGACGCAGCGTGAATGCGATCGCCACGGCTGCGATGAGCCGGGTCTATGCCCTGCGCCCAAAGCCCCCAACAGCCCTGACAAATGGTATTTCTGCCAAAAGCATGCGGCTGAATACAATTCGAAATGGGATTATTTCGAAGGCCTCGAAAAGGCCGAAAAAGAAGCGCGCGCAAAAGCGGAACGCGCAGAAAGTGCCGCCTATGCTGAAAGCTCACATTATGGCTGGGCAGGGTCAGGCGATGGATCACGGACCGCCGATGAAATGCGGGCTTTAGAAGTGTTGGAGCTCGAAACAGACGCCGATTTTAATGCGATCAAAAAAGCATACCGTCAAAAAGCAAAACTGGTGCACCCCGATGTGAAGCCGGACGATGAAGAAGCAGCGAAAGAGTTCCAAAAGCTGCAGGTAAGCTACGAAGTGCTGCGCGCGGCAGAAGAACGGCGGGTTTGGAAGGGGTAGGGGGCTAATCCGCTTTAGGCCCCGCAAACCCCGGATTGGCCGCGGTTGAATTGATTTGCGGGGAGGGATTGTCGTTCCACCACGCGACATCGGTCCATGGCCGAATGTCCACCTCATGCGTCCAACAATTGCGCGGTTGCTGTGCCAAGTGCCAGTATGTTTCGGCGATATTGGCAGGGTCAATCACGCCCTCTTCGCCTTTCATGGCTTTGAAGGGCTCAAACTTGTCGCCCAAGAGTTTGCCCAAAGTGTCCGGCGCATCCACTGCGCCATCCACGACAATATGCGCGACATGCACGCCTTTGGGGCCGAATTCTGCATTCAGTGTCTGACACAGCATTCGCCGCCCGCCCATAGCCGCTGCATGGCTGTGCTGGCCCGCATTGCCGCGCACGGCTGATGTGGCGGAAGTGACCAGTAAGGTGCCGTGCCGCCCTGTCTTGGCGCGCTCAACCATATGCGGGAACATCGCGTGGGCGAGGCGGAAGACTCCGTAGCAGCCCAGCTTCCAACCCAGCTCAAATGTGCGATGAGGCGTATCGTGCAGTTTGCGGTTTCCGATCTGCGCGCCCAGATTATAGAGCGCTGTATCAATCGGCCCGATATCTTTCTCAACGCGCTCGACCAGTTCTTCGATTGAGCCATCTTCGGCAGCATTCAGCAAAGTGCCGGTTGCGGTGCCGCCTGCGCTTTCGATCTGATCGATCAAGCGGCCCAGGCTCTCCTCATCAGAGCGCCGCGCGAGGACTGCGTGATACCCGCCAGCGGCAAAGCGCATGGCTGTGTTGCCGCCAATCCCAGCGCCGGCGCCGATGACCAGACAGACCGGTTTGCGTGTGTCGCTCATGTTTCTCTCCCCTGTTATTCGCCGTATTCGATCCGCACCGATGCTGCCGCTTTGTTAGCGCGCGCGCGGGCATCATCGGTGTCTGCCCCATTGGCCAGTGCGACACCCATGCGGCGATAGGGGCGTGTCACAGGCTTTCCAAATATGCGGATATCCGCGCCATCGGCCATTGCGTCTGCAAGGCCGGAATAGCTCACATCCTCACAGTCCCGGTCTGCAAGGATGACGGATGAGGCGGATGGGCGCGCGCGGATTTCTGATGGGATTGGCAGGCCCATTACTGCGCGGGCATGCAAATCAAATTCGCTCAAATTCTGGCTGATCGATGTGACCATGCCGGTGTCATGCGGGCGAGGGGAGAGTTCTGAGAAGATGACGTCATCGCCTTTCACGAAGAATTCAACGCCGAACAGGCCGTATCCACCCAGATCATCGACCACTTTGCGGGCCATGTCTTGCGCGGCCCTTATAGCGTCGTCGGACATTTGTGTAGGCTGCCAGCTTTCCCGGTAATCGCCGCGTTCCTGCCTATGGCCGATTGGCGGGCAGAATGTGACCGTGTCGCCGCTTGGCCCTCGATGACGAACAGTCAGCAGGGTGATCTCGTAGTCAAAGTCGATGAATCCTTCGACGATCACCCGCTTGCGGTCCCCCCGCATATTGTCGACCGCGTAATTCCACGCCGCCTCCAATTCGCTAGGCTCGCGCACAGTGCTCTGGCCTTTGCCGGATGAGGACATGACCGGCTTTATCACGCAGGGAAGGCCAGTGAAATCAGCGCCCGCCATCACCTCATCCAAGCTCTCTGCATAGCGATAATGCGACGTTGTGACCCCCAGCTCACCTGCTGCAAGATCACGGATAGCATCGCGGTTCATGGTCATCTGGGTAGCGCGGGCTGAGGGCACAACGACGCGTCCTTCAGCCTCTATCTCAGCAAGCACTTCGGTGCGGATCGCTTCTACTTCGGGCACAATATAGTCAGGCGCGTGGGCGTTGATGACCTGCCGCAAAGCCTCGCCGTCCAGCATTGAGAACACTTCGGCCTCGTCTGAAACTTGCATCGCAGGTGCCCCCGCATAGGCATCGCAAGCGATGACATAGGCACCCAAACGCTTTGCCGAGATCACAAATTCGCGGCCCAATTCTCCGGAACCCAGAAGCAAGATTTTCGCGGTATGCGCCATTATGCTTTTTGGCTCATCTTGGCATTCTGCCGGGCGAGCCATTCTTCTTCTTCGCCAGGCTCTGGCAGAACATCGCCGCCTTCCATCACCCAGCTAGCAGGGGTGTCGGTGGTGAAGACATGGATTGCATCTTGAGAAAGGCCGGTATGCTCAATGACGGATGCGGTCATTTGCGCCACAGTGTCCGCCTTCTGAGCGTCCGTGCGCCCATGTCTGATCTGACCATAAAGCATCACCGATTTGTCACCCAAAGGCGGCATCGGGCCATCGGCAAAATGGAACACGTGCACATGCGTAGGCGGCGCATCTGTCACCTCGCAATGGATGCGGGTCACATCATCGGCAATTTTGGCCTTGGCCTCTTCGGGCACAGCGCCCGCTTTTGCATTGCAGATATAAAGCGGCATAGCTGTCTTTCCTTTACGCCGGAGGATCGGTGATAACAGTGACGACTTCGTTGCCTGTCAAACCCGTTCGGTTGATCCAGATATCGCCGAGTTCAGGCAATAGTGGCTCGCGTTCTGATAAGGGTAATGACCGATCAGCGCGCATCGAAATGATGACCGAATTGGAGGGCTTGGCAGCCGTAAAGCCGTTGCCCTTAGCCACCACAACCCAATTGAATTGCGGCGGATAGCCGAAGTGCTGATTGGCAAATACCGTCATATCGCCGCGCAACGCCGCCTCTGATTCTGCCGAGATCTGACCTTCCTGCACCACGCACATACATGCTGTCATTGCATACCCCTCCAAAGGCCGAGCGAAACTAGCCGATAATGGGAAAGGGACAAGTGGTCACTTGGCTGGATGGGTGATTTACTGTGATGCTTGTTGTTGAATGGGAGGCAGAACGCGGTCCAACAGCCCTTTGATTTGGCCAGTGTGAGGCTCTTTTAAAAGGTCCTCAGAGCACCCACCCTTGATAAGGATTTGCTTGATCTCTCTATCCAAAACCATCGGACCAAGCACTTTGGGAAACTGGAAATACCCATCATTACAGCGGTCATAATCGCGCTGCTTGGTAAACCGTTCTTCAAGGAGTGGGAGCGCCGTTTCTTTGTCCTCACGCCGGGCCGAGATATAGAGCAGCAGATCGATATGCGCTTCATATCCAAACTGAAATCCAAAAGGAGCGGTTCTTACATAGTCTAGATACGCCCACGCTTTTTCTTCGGCGTATTCAAAGTCACCAAGATGGATCGCATAAACAATTATGTCCTCGCTTTGATCGCTGAATTTCATTGCGTTTTTTGCAGGATCGTATCCTTTGAGAACCTTGCGACCTTCTTCAAGCAGCAGCTTCGCGCCTTCATAATCATCGCGTTTTAAGAGTATCTGGCCCCATCTCTGATGGGCCCAAGGCAGGCGAAAATCGTCATATCTGAAGAGATCGCTTTGAATTGCTGATACGAGCTGCACGCTGACTTCCTCAGCATTTTCCCACTCTTCCAACTTCATCAGATTATATTGTTTAAGCTCCAGCGACTTGATCAGCAGATATTCCTGCAAAGGCCATTGCGGCTGTCCGATAAACTCAATGGCCTGATCGGCGTAGGCGATGCCTTGACGGCGGTTTGCCTGCCTGTCTCCGCTTGGTTCGGCAGCTGCAAAGTCTGCCAGAGTGAACAATTGCACGGCGCGCAGGATTGGCCAGCATGCGACCGCAGCCTTTTCGAGGTCCCATTCATGTTTTGCACCGCAAGTTGATGTGTCATTGCGATCATCTTCAGCAATAGTGTGGTCGAGAATCGGAGGGCGCGCCCATTCCAGCAGAGTTTGCCCTTCTTTCACGGGTTCATCCGGATAGACTATTTCGAATTGCGCGGAGGCCGGGTACGATATCGCAAGACCCGCCGCTGCCAAGATTTTCCAGATGAGCCGATTGAAATCCATGTCTGTCAGTTACACGTGCTCCAATGCCTGCGCAAAGTCTGCAATCAGATCATCGGCATCTTCGATCCCGATGCTGATGCGCACAAGGCTATCGGTGATGCCAAGCGCGGCTTTGCGTTCATCGGGCACAGACAGATGCGTCATGGATGCGGGGTGGCTTGCCAATGTCTCTGTCCCGCCAAGGCTGACTGCCAATTTGGCGATTGTCAGATTATCAAGGAAGCGGAAGCACTCGGCCTCACCACCTTCCAAGAACACGCTGAAGGTTGATCCAGCGCCTTTGCAATGACGGCCATAAATGTCCTGTTGGCGCGGATCGCTGATATCACCCAGATATCCAAGCCCTGTCACTTTGGGATGGCTCTTCAGGAACGCGCAGACTTTCGCGGCATTTTCGCCCGCGCGCTGCATGCGTAGCTCCACGGTTTCGAGCGATCTCAGCAGCATCCAGGCCGTGTTGGGATCAACAATCCCGCCCATTGTGTTGCGCAGGGCGCGCACTGGGTCCATCCACTTTTTCGCGCCTGCAATGCTGCCTGCAACAAGGTCTGAATGCCCGCCTACATATTTTGTGAGCGAATAGGCGACGATATCCGCACCATGATCCAAGGGGCGCTGCCAAAGAGGACCAAGGAAAGTATTGTCAATCGCGATCGGGCAGGGCTTTCCAAGGCAGGCATCACGCGCTGTCTTCACCGCTTCGATATCGACGAGCGCGTTGGTCGGGTTCGCCGGGCTTTCTAGGTAGATCATCGCAACCTTACCGCCATTTTCGCCCGCAAGGCATTTGGCACGGGAGATGACTTCTTTGAGTTCCTCCGCGCTCGCGCCTGCCGGGAAGTCGACATAGCTCACGCCAAACTTGGACAGCACTTTGGCGACAAACCCTTCGGACGCTGCATAAAGCGGGCCGGAATGCACAATCACATCGCCTTGGCTGACATACGCCATCATCAGCACGCAGATCGCGGTCATCCCGCTGGAGAATGTAAGCGCATCTTCAGCCCCGTCCCAGATTGCCAACCGATCTTCTAGGATTTCCTGATTGGGTCCATTGAAACGCGAATAAACAAGGCCATCTGCGCCGCCTTCGCGCTTGCCTGTGATCCCTTCAAAATGCCGCTTGCCATCGGCAGCGCTTGGAAACGCGAAAGTCGAGGTGAGGAAGATGGGTGCTTTCAATGATCCTTCTGAAAGCACAGGATCAAAACCATGCCCCATCATCAGCGTCGATGGCTTTAAGGGGCGACCGCCAATATGCGTTTTTTCTGGCTTCGGCTTGCGGCGAGGTGTGGGTGTGTTGGGCGCTGCATTTTGATCCACTGGCCCGTTTGATGTCGCGTCCGTCACGGCGCGTCCTCCCTTTTGTTCAACCGCCCCCAGGAAGGCAGGAGCTTTCAGTTTCGTGGCATAAAACCGGCGCCCGTTTCTAACCTCCGCAGAAACGCTTCTCCAGTTCAGCGTATTGTCTTTTAAGGATTATCGCGCAGCGGTTTCAAGTGCAACCGGTTGCGGATACTGGGGGCTTGTCCGAAAGAAGACCTGAAAGAGAGACCGCTGCAAGTTTGATAAGTCCACCGTTTTCAGGTATTTGCATGGCATCGGAAATTCAGACTGGAGACGTGCCCATGTTTGCCAAGATTGCTTCGTCCCTTGCATTTGCCAGCGTATCCGGACTTGCTGCAAGTTCTGTATCTGCCTCGGAACTTGGTTTTTCTCGGCAAGGACAGACCGCGCCAGCTGCGCCTGCCAGCCCTGCGGCGAATGGACCGTTTCAAACCTTCACTCCGACGACAGACCCTATCCGGCATCGGATTGATTATGACATCTGGGACTTTGCTTTGCGGAACATCGTCGTTCCAATGGGGACTTCTAATCGTAAAGGTGTTGGGAGAGACTCAGCGACCGGCACTCGGATCCGTCAGGGGCACAAATCTCGCTATCGGTTGGAAGGATCCTTGGTAGGTTTCTACTACTTCAACCGTGAGACAGTGGCGAGCTTTACCGAATATCGCCGCGATTTGGAGGCGGTTGGTACGAAGCTCGATATCTCGCGACTGCCGCGCAATGAGCAGTTGGCATTCTGGTTCAACTTGCACAATGTGGCTTTGCTTGAGCAGATCGCACTTGAATGGCCAGTTCGAGAGCCGCGCGAATTGGAGATCGATGGTGTTCCTCTAGATGAAAGCAAATTCATCACGGTTGGCGGCGTCGAAATGAGCTTGTGCGATATCAGAGAGAATATCGTGTTTGCGAACTGGAGAAGCCCCAAAGTCATCTACGGATTTTGGCGTGGGGAAATCGGAGGGCCAGCTTTGGAACCGATGGCATACACCGGGGCGAACGTTGGCTCACTTCTTGATATCGCCGCAGCAGACTACATCAATTCCCTGCGAGGCACGCAAAAGCGGGGCAAGCGTCTTGACGTGTCGACCCTTTATGAGGAGGCACGTCCGTTCTATTTCCCGGACTTTGATCGCGATTTGCGGGCACATTTGAGCGAATATGCCAACGAGGACGTTCAGAAAATCCTCTCAAAAACCGATACGACTACAGCAACGGTTAAAGAATGGGCCATTGCCGACATGTCTGGTGGGGCGCGTCCGGCCAACTATCTGTTCGTGAATGATGGGAGCAGTGCACGCGTCCCAACTGCAATCACGCAATTGCTCCGTCGCCGGTCGAACAAATTGCTCAACATGAAACGCCGTGGTGAGGGCACGGGCAGGGTAATTTTCTCAAACATCGATTTGCCCGGCGATCCGCCGAACAAAAATGCAGTCTATTAGAGTTTCCATCAGAAGTCGCTTCTGATGGATGGGTGCCATTTTGATCGAACGATCTTTTGTGCCGTGCATTGAGTTGACTGTCCGGAAGCGATTCAGACTATTGATGCAACTGCCCAAACGACTCCAACGATCAGGAAAATTCCAATAAGGTCGAGCAGCAATCCAGCGCTCATCAAACGCCGGATTGTAAGCCGTCCAGTGCCCCAGGCAATAGCATTGGGGCCGGTTCCAGCGGGCAGAATAAAGCCCCAGCTTGCGGCCAAGGCAGCAGGCATGGCGATAAGGATGGCTGCCTCACCAAGACCAAGGCCGGCAGCAAGACTTGCAACAATGGGGATGATTGCGCTTGCCGTTGCGACATTGCTAGCAAATTCTGTAACCAGCACGACCATCGCGACAATGGCCAGCGTCATGATAACAAGTGGGACAGCTTCAAGCGGCAGGAGAGCATCGCCCAACCATTGCGCAAGGCCTGATGCTTGCATGCCTGCTGCAAGGGCCAAACCGCCTCCGAACATCAAGATTACACCCCATGGCGCGCGGTCTGCCTCTTTCCATTCGAGCAGACGTCTACCTTCGCCATCGGGCAGGGTGAACAAAGCGAGGCTTGCGACCACTGCGATTGACCCATCGGTCCAACTGCCTTCGGGAAGGTAGGGGGTTAGCCAGCGGCGGCTCATCCAAAGGGCGAAAGTGACAGCGATGATGATCGCGACCCTTTTTTGGGGTGTGGACCAAGGCGCTTTGTCATCGATAGCTGCGCGCGCTGCGCTCACATCAAACGGGAAGGATGCAACCTTCTGGACCTTTGAGATGATGATAGCTGCCAGCGGCACGCCCAGCAGTACAATCGGCAAACCAAACGCCATCCAGAGCGCAAAACTGATCTCTAGCCCGATCATATCATCGAGCAATTGCACCGCGATGCCATTGGTGGGCGAACCAACAATTGTTCCAAGCCCGCCAATGCTAGCAGCAAAGGCGATGCCCATCGGAAGTGCACCCGACAGCCCTTCTGTGGTGGATTCCTCGACCTGACCGCCTCCTCCTGAAAGGACTGCCAGCGCCATTGGCATCATGATGAGAGCTGTGGACGTGTTCGATATCAGCATCGAAAGCACCGCAGCGGAGATCATAAAGGCCAGCAGCAGACGCGATTGCCCACCGCTTGACCCGATTGTTTTCAGGATCGCCAGACTAAGACGGCGATGCAGCCCGGTCCGTTCAATTGCGAGTGCTATAAAGGCGCCGCCCAGCAGAAGAAAAAGGATCGGAGCGTAATATGCGCTCGCTGTCTCTTTCGCGTTCATCACTCCAGCAAAAGGCAATACCGCGAATGGCAGGAGCGCAGTCGCAGCCAGAGGCACAGCTTCGCTCATCCACCAAACCGCCATCCAAAGCACCAAACCTGCAACCAACCAAGCGGCAGGCTCCATGCCTGATGGCGATGGTATGAAAACTGTCAGTGCAAAAAGGAGGGGGCCAACAAACAGGCCAACGCGGCTTGCGCTCATTTTCAGTATCGCTCCCTCATGGCCGCCCTTGCGACAGCGCTTTCATGCTGCAACCTGCCAGCTTGGTCAAACAGTGCAAGGCTTTGGTTTGAGTCGCCCTTCGCGTTGATGGCTAAGTCCCTTGCAAAGATCTGGTATTCGATCACAAAGGAGACGGACAGACGGGGGGAGGGCGTATGGCCGAACATGATGACATCGTTACAATTACTTCCTCGTCTTCACGAGTTTCGGAAACTCTTGCCCATGCGTTTCAGCATGACCCTGCGCTTGCATGGATACTGCCTGACGAAAAGGCACGTCGTCGCATCTTGCCGGGCATGTTCGAAGTGATGGCTCAACAATCGCTTAGATATGGCGGGGTTCTTGCCACGCGGGCGCAGAATGCGACGGCATTGCTCTATCCGCCGGGCGATGTGAAGGACGATGGGATTTGGGACACTCTGCGTCTCTTACTGCTTTTCAAAACCGCTCTTGTGCGCGGGTTGAAAGTGGCTGAGGCCATGCATGCCCAGCATCCCAATCCGCAACCCTTCGTGTACTTGCGGTACTTGGCCGTCGCACCTTCAGCGCAAGGTCAAGGGCTTGGCGGGGACATCTTGCGCGCTGTCATCAATCGGGCCTCGCACCAGGGCAAAGGTGTGCTCTTGGAAACGGCCAATGAAACCAATGTCTCACTTTACGAACGGTTCGGGTTCGAGATTTCGGCTGAATGGCATGTGCCCGGTGGAGGGCCGCGATTTTGGACGATGGTGCGGCCCGCCGAGTAACATCTGTAGTTATTCGACCTCTCTTGGCCCTTCGCCGCCAGCATACTGTCCATCGCCGTAGATGACGGTCCCGGTGCGAATTCCCCGGCGATAAGCTCTGTTGAGTTTTTGAGCCCGCTCAAACATCAGCCGTGTCACTGCACGATTGGGCTGCGTTCGTGCGTCTGAACAAGCTCCCGGGCCTATTCCGCCTCCCTGGCCAATAGCTCCAGCGCCGCGGCCCTGAGTGCAAACAAAGGTAAGCCCGGGATCGCTGTGACCGAAAACCAAATCCGCGATGTTGCCATCGTACCGATTGATCGCAATTCTATCCTTCTTTGAGATAAGCTTTTTGACATCATCACGCGCGAATTGGCTCAGATGTGTTTTCAAGTCTGCATCATCAGCAAAGTAGAAAGGGGCGGCTTCCTCATAAATCTGGCTGATGCGCAGCGCTCCGCCATACGCTTCGACCCCGCGCAGGGAATTGACAAATTCTTCCGCATTGAGCGCCAGCAATTGATCAACATTGCTGCCTGTGTAAGCAAGGCGCTGGATAGAGGGGCCGCCAATTTCACCACGCCAGAAACCGTATATGACCCGCGGGTCTGACCAATTGGGATAGACGATTTTCTCGCGGATATCGCGCGGGCTAAGTTGCACACCGTCAATTGTTACCAGCTTGGCATCTTGCAATGTTGTTTCATTAGACCCGAAGGACCCTTCGGCAGGCTCGCGCATGGGATATTGGTGAGCGAGCGCTTCAATAACGGCGACGTTGTGCAGGTTGATCCAATAGCTTAGCTGCTCGTTGCGCGGCAGATGAACGATATCAAGCTCATTGCCGACCCGCTCGAGATCCTGCCGGTATTGTGTCAGCGCATTCAAAATTTTTGCATCGAGGAACGAAAATGCGAGGCGATTTCCCTCAAGCCGGTATCGTGAACGGTGGCCGTAGATAAAGCGTGTGCCTGTTTCTGGCCTGACGCGTGGAGCACCTTCACGAAGAGAAGGACCCATGGGAATGACCATGAAGGCCAATGCTTCATCCCAATGTTGATAATCGATCCGGTGTTCGCGTCGATCCGCGGCGGGAGCAAACTGGGCGAAAGCCGACGCATTCGACACAGATTGGGTGGCGATGCGCATTTCCGCACTTTCAGCGTTCAAAGGAGCGCCTGTCAAAGCCAGTGCGCATATGGCAGTCGAAAGTAAAAAAGCGTTCAGGTTCACCGATACTCTCCCGCTAAAGCAGAATGCAAAACCCTCCTCGTCCTTCTAGAGGAAAATATCCTGCTTTGCGGGTAATGGCAAATTGTTCTTGCCAATTGGGTAGGCAAGGATTGGGACAGTTCAAAACGAACTATTCGATTTCACCTTTGTCTTCAGGGTCATCAGGCAGATCAATATTGCTGAACGTCACAGTGCCCGTTCTGCCTTCGCGAAGGATTTTCAAGAATTTCTGTTCACGCTGCGCAAGAAGGCGAGCCATGCTTTGCGGGATTCGCGTGCTCTGAAAACCGCTGCCGACTGTTTCTACAGGGGCAAGGCTGGGCTCTCGAACGCCGCCTGCAAGATCGGCGATATCATATTCCGATATGCTCGCCCGAATGCTGGATGTTTTGGCCAAAATCTCGGCTACTTCGGGGTTCGCGTATTGCGAGATATGAGCGCGGACATCTTTCTCAAAGTCAGAGAAGAAAAACGGCGCGGCCTCTTGGTAGATTTTTGAGACATCAAGCCGACTTCCGCTTTTTTCGGTCCCGCGCAGAGAATTCACAAAATCACGCGCGCCGCGTTCAAGGAGCCTGCCGACATTCTCGGAGTTGAATGCTTCTTTTTGGATCGATGGACCGCCAATATCACCGCGCCAGAAGCCGTAAATGACAAGTGGATCCTGCCAATTTTGGTAGACGATCTTCTCGCGTATATCGCGCGGCGACAGTTTAACGCCTTCAACGGTAATAAACTTCGCATCATCAAGAGGAACTCCATCGATCTTCAGCTCGCGGGGCTGACGAACGGGCCAGTTCTGGGAGATTTTCTCCACCATGGCTACATTGTGGAGATTGATCCAGTAAGCGAGCTGTTCATTGCGTGCGAGTGATTGGATATCCAATTTGGTCGCCGTTTCTTCCAGATCGCGGCGATATTCTGAAAAGCTATTGCGCACATCATCATCGAAGAAGCTGAACATAACCCGCGTGCCTTCGAGCCGGTAGCGCGAGACATGGCCATACTGGCGGCGAGTGCCAAAACTTGGATCTGGGCGTCCCGCGCCTTCTCGAAGCGATGGACCCATTGATACCACAAGATTCTTCATTGCCTCAGTCCAGATCGAGTAATCAATCTGGTTGCTGTTGGGTGTGCCTTCGGGGACAAACGTTGAGAATTGCGGCTCAACATCGGCGCGGGCATGGGCGGGACTGATCGTCAAGGCACCGGCTGCGGTCGCAAACAGGACCATGGGGAGGGTCGTTTTCGAGAGTGGCAGAAACGCGGACATTGCTTATCATCCTTCCTTGACCGGCTCGCGCTCTTATTACGGGTGCACGAACAATCCAATGAGCGATTTAACGCTCTACTCCGATAAGTGATCCCGCAATCAATTGCGGGGCGCGCCGTTAGAGGGGGCAAAAACGGCGCGCAAGACGATGGAGAAAACTGAATTTCGTCATCAGTCTATGGAGCCGTGCTACATCATTTCATTTGCAACGCGATGACAGTTATCGGTCTTGGTGTGTTATTCATCGAATACGCCTGAGTTGGCTTCCCCATCCTTTGTGACCGAGCTGAACAACTCAAACCAAAAACGGGCGCTATTTCAAGCGCCCGTTTTCAAATCGATTGGCAATAGATTTACTTCGGTGCCAGCACCATAAGCATTTGCCGACCTTCAAGGCGCGGGAACGCTTCGACTTTGGCGGTTTCTTCAACATCGGTTTGCACTCGCTTGAGCAAATCCATGCCCAAATGCTGGTGCGCCATTTCACGGCCACGGAAACGCAAAGTGATTTTCACTTTATCGCCATTGTCGATGAACTTGTTCACATTGCGCATCTTCACGTCATAATCATGCGTGTCGATATTGGGGCGCATTTTAACCTCTTTGATGTCCTGCGTCTTCTGCGTTTTACGCGCAGCATTGGCCTTTTTCTGGGCCTCATAGCGATATTTGCCAACATCGAGGAATTTGCACACGGGCGGGTCCGCATTGGGCGAAACCTCAACAAGGTTCAGACCCTTATCATTGGCCTGCTCCATCGCTTCATTGGTGTACATAAGGCCCAGATTTTCGCCTTCATCATCGATGACGCGCACTTTGGGCACTTGAATAAATTGATCATAACGAGGGCCGCTTTTCGTAGGCGGGGCCATCTGACGCCGAGGTGGACGGGCTATTGTGTTCTCCTGTTGTAGCCTGTGTTGAGACTCGCGATGTAGGGATTTTTCGCTCGAAACGCTAGGCAGAGTCTTATGCCGCCTCGCGATAAAGCGGAAATGTGACCAATTTGCCCTTTGCTGGCAGGACCGCATCGATTGTGCTCGCTGGGCTCAGAGCTTTCAAAATCTCCGGCGCGCCTGCGTCCATTCCGCCTGTGTACGCGCCAAAGGCGGGGGCTATCATTCGGTCATTTGCGGTTTTTGATCGGCTCAAAACGCCGCAGGGCCGGGCGATATGGCGGTTTCTCACGCGCACGCGCATTTTGGGGTGGTAGTGGCCGGAAACTTCCGCGCGGGTTTCGCCCGGCTTTGCTTCGTGGCGCAGGATTATGCTTCCCAGCTCCATCTCATCTGTAATCTCAGCGCCAAAGGCGCGCGCCATTTGCTCATCATGATTGCCGGTGATCCACACCCAATCGAGCGCGCGGGTCAGGCTTTCGAGCATTCCGGCGGCATAAGGATCAAGCCGGTGCGTACCAGCATTATCGTGGAAATTATCGCCCAGAGTAATCACCCTGCGTGCGCCCGTGACCTTCACTGCGTCGGCAATCCGCTCCAATGTTTCGCGGCTGTCATAGGGGGGAAGCATCTGCCCCGTTTGCGCATACCAGCTGCCTTTTTCCAAATGCAGATCAGCGACCAGCAAAGCGCGTTCGGCGGGCCAATAGATCGCGTTCGACTTCAACAGGACCATTTCATGGCCTGCAAGCTCCATAGGAGCGCCTGCGTCAGATGCGAACGAAACGGGAACCATGGCCTTCAAATGCCTTGGCTTGCGCAGCTTTTCAAGAGGGACATGTCTGCAAATCTCGGTTGACTTGATCTGTGTCAAAGCAGATGGACAGTCTTGGCTGTTACGGGATTGACAGTTGATGGCAATGGGACGGGAATTTCTATGAGCGATTGGGCAGCACATACAGCCAAAGCACGCGGCTGGTTTGAAACTTTGCGCGATTCTATTTGCGCTGAGTTTGAGAGCATTGAACGCGAGGCGGGATCAGATGCGAGCTTTCAATACACCCCATGGGACCGCGAAGAAGAAGGCAATGATGATCCCGGCGGCGGCGTGCAAGGATTGATGAAAGGCAAAGTGTTTGAAAAAGTTGGCGTGAATGTCTCGACGGTGCGCGGGTCTTTTTCGCAAGCATTTGCAGATCAAGTGAACGGGTCGAGCGCTGAGCATCCCGAATTCACCGCGACCGGCATATCTCTGGTCGCCCATATGACCAACCCGCATGTGCCCGCTGTTCATATGAATACGCGCTTTTTGACCACGCAGGCCGCATGGTTTGGCGGCGGGGCGGATTTGAACCCGCCGATCCCTTATGAAGAGGATACAGCGGAATTCCACGCACGGATGAAAGCGGCCTGCGATGCGCATGGGGATCACTTTTATGAGCGATACAAAAAGTGGGCTGATGAGTACTTTTATATCCCGCACCGCGAGGTCCATCGAGGGGTAGGGGGCATTTTCTACGATCACCGCGAATGCACTGATGAAGCGACATTCGATGCAAACTTCGCGTTCACACAGGATGTTGGTAAAGCCTTCCTCGACATCTTCCCCGCATTGGTCCGCAAGCGAATGGGAAGCGCGTTCACACCCGAAGACGAGACCCAACAGCTCGAGTATCGAGGGCGCTATGCGGAGTTTAATCTGGTTTATGACAGGGGCACGATCTTTGGCCTCAAAACTGGCGGCAATATCGATGCGATCCTGATGAGCTTGCCGCCAAGGGCTGAGTGGAATTAACGCCTAAAGCGGTTCAATCCGCTGACGAAACCAATCGGCAAGCTCATCTTCAGTTAGATCGCCTGCGGCGAGGTCTAGCACGGTCCTAATTGCTTCTGCTGGCTCAAATGCGATCTCAATCCCATTTGCCAACAGAAGCAAACGTGCGAAGATCCAAGCTGTTCGTTTGTTGCCATCAGCAAAAGGATGATTGCGCGCAAGTCCAAACGCATAGGCAGCAGCCAATTGCGCCAAGTCATCTTCGCCGTAGTTCCATTGATTGATTGGCCTCGCCAAGGCCGATTCCAAAGCGCCGGCGTCTCGTAGACCTTCACCCCCGCCGTGTTCGGCGAGTTGCCGATCATGCACGGCATACGCAATGCGGCTATCGAGCCACACCGGTTCATTTCGGTCATTTGACACAGGTTGGGCGCCTACTTTGCCAGGACTTTGAGGATATCACGATCCTCACGCATGATCCCCTCGGCCATATTCATGAGGTCTTCAAATTCAGGGTTAGATGCCGTCAAGCGCATCCCATCGACTGCCTCAGAAAGATAAAGATCGTCCCCGATTTCGACGCGGAGTCGAGCAAGCAATTCCTTTGGCAGTACAATGCCTGCGGAATTGCCGATCTTGGTGATTTTAAGGCTGCGGACGTTGGAAGGTTGCTTGTTCATACGCTCGTTATAACATCGGCGCGCGCTCGCGGCAACTCAGCGCTTGCCCTAAGCTCACGCGCACCGCATATTCAGCAAGTAATGCTGCGCCAGTATGAACTTGTAGAACGGGTCAAAGAATATGACCCTGCCGCGGATGAGGGGATGCTCAACCGCGCCTATGTCTACACGGTGCAAAAACACGGGACGCAAAAGCGCGCATCGGGTGATCCCTACTTCTCGCATCCCGTAGAAGTTGCTGGGTTGATGACCGACCTGCAATTGGATCAAGAAACGATCATAACTGCTCTGCTGCACGATACCGTCGAAGACACGCTTGCGACGATAGAGGATATCGAGACGCATTTCGGCCCCGAGGTTGCACGCCTCGTTGATGGCGTGACCAAGCTTTCCAAAATCGAAGCCATGCCCGAAAATGAGCGGGCAGCGGAAAACTTGCGCAAATTCCTGCTGGCCATGTCAGAGGATATCCGCGTGCTGCTGGTGAAGCTGGCGGATCGGCTGCACAATATGCGCACGCTCCATTTCATCAAAAAGCCTGAAAAGCGCCAGCGTATCGCGCGCGAGACCATGGATATCTATGCGCCTCTGGCCGAGCGTGTCGGCATGTATGAATATATGCGCGAAATGCAGGCGCTTTCGTTTCGCGAGCTGGAACCTGAGGCCTATGCGACAATCACCGACAGGCTCGAAAAACTGCGCAGCAAAGATGGCGGTCAGGTCGATGCGATTGCGCTCAAAATCAAACAGGCTTTGGCAGAAGCAGGCTTAAAGGTCGAAGTTACGGGGCGCGAAAAACACCCCTTTTCGATCTGGCAGAAAATGTCGGAACGCCATGTTAGCTTTGAACAAGTGACCGACATCATGGCGTTTCGCGTCATCACGGATAATGAAGCCGATTGCTATCGCGCGATGGGCGTCCTGCACACCACGTGGCAGTTTTTGCCGGGCAAATTCAAAGACTATATCTCGACGCCCAAGACCAACGGGTATCGGTCGCTTCACACAAGTTTGATGTATGAAAATTCGATGCGGGTCGAAGTGCAAATCCGAACGCACGAAATGCATCGGCGCAATGAATTCGGGCTGGCTGCGCATTGGGCTTACAAACAAGATGACAGGCCCGATGGGGCCGTTGGCTGGCTGCGCGATCTTATTGAGATTGTCGATGCGAGTCATGACGCCGAAGAATTGCTCGAACACACAAGAATGGCGATTTATCAGGATCGCATTTTTGCTTTCACGCCCAAAGGCGCGCTGTTCCAATTGCCAAAGGGAGCAAGCTCTGTCGATTTTGCCTTTGCAGTGCATACAGACTTAGGGCTCGCATGTGTTGGAGCGAAAATAAACGGCCGCCACATGCCGCTTCGCACACCGCTCAGCAATGGTGATGTGGTTGAAATTATCAAAGGCTCTGAGGCTGAGCCGCAATTGTCTTGGCTCGGTTTTGTCGTCACCGGCAAAGCGCGTGCTGCTATCCGGCGTGCTGTGCGACTGAAAGAACGCGCGGAAATCGCCACCATTGGCTCCAAGCTGTTCGACGAAATCGCATCGCGTGTTCCGGCTCGGATCGGAAAAAAAGCGATCCGCGCGGCAATTGAGCGGCTCGGCCTTGAAACTCCAGAAGAGCTGATGTTTGCAATCGGTTCGGCCAAGCTAACCGACCGAGAGGTCATGGAAGCGCTTGTTCCTGGATGCACTGCCGAGTTTGATAAGGAAGAAGACTGGTCGAGGCGTGAACGGGTTGTGTCCATCAAAGGCCTTACTCCAGGGGTTGGTTTTGAGCTCGCAACATGCTGTCATCCTGTGCCGGGTGATCGGATCGTTGGCCTGCGGCGCAGAGGTGAAACCGTGCTGGTTCACACGATCGATTGCCTTGAACTGGCCAATGGCGAAGATCAGGATTGGCTTGATCTGTCTTGGGGCAAAAGGTCGCACGGGGCGATCGGGCGTTTGTCCGTTACCATCTATGATCGGCCTGGAACGCTGTCAGAAATGGCTGGGGTATTTGCGCAAAACAAGATCAACGTCACCAGCCTTTTGCAAACCCAATTGGATCACCCATTCACCACGTATGAAATTGACGCGGAGGTTGAGGATCTGACGCACCTCACTCGCATTCTCAGCGCTTTGCGAGCCAGCGATGCTGTCGCACAGGCAGAGCGCATATAGGCACTGTTACTAGGTTAAAGCCAAGTTAACCCCTCTTTAAATCACGACTGCCAGATCAGCCACTCATTCTGTTTGCGTTCCCGCTTTTGTGAGTGCTCGACCCGAGGAATAGTTCGTGAGTGTGATCGACCACCAATTCGACAAACCTGCCAAGACTATTCTCAATAAGGCAGCGGACGGGGCAAAAGATCTGAGCCAGCCTACAGCGGATACAGATGATTTCGAGTATCAAAATTGGATTGATCGCTTCTCTCTCAATGCAAAACTAAAAGCCGCTATATTTGGCAATGTCGCAGCCATGGGCACTACAGCGCTCATTATTTTGGCATGCTGGTTCTACTTCTTGAATTGGGGCAGTGCTCTTGGAGATCTTTTCCAGGCCGAGCGTCGTGCTTCAGAGGCCGCGCTAAGCCTAAGCGATGCCGATACCGCCATAGTTGCTTACACAATAGAAGGCCTGCAGGACCAAAGGGATACAATCGCACCTGCGCTTAGTGCGGCCACTCAGGAAATGGCGCTTGCGCAAGAGTGGATTGACAGCGACATGCCGGGTGAAACCGAGAAACTCTTACCCAAATTCGAAACACGCCTCGCCAGCCTGGCCACTCAATATGATGCGCTTGGACCAAATCCCAGTGCTGATGAGATTTCTGATTTCAGAGCTGACCTGCTTGGCATAGAGGCTGATCTTCGCGTTTATGTGGACACGATGCAGGCCTATATCAGGCAGAAAAGCAATGCGTTCTATAGCGCTTTGTCGTGGGCTCTGAGCTTTGCCGGGGTTTTGCTGATCGCCACCATTCTCGCCACTGTGCTTGGTGTCAGGACCATCATCCAAAATGTTGTTGGGGCAATACAGTCCATCACCAATGCTATGAACCGTGTTGCAGACGATGAAGACAATACGACCATACCAGGGCGCTCTCGCGATGATGAACTTGGCGAGATGGCGCGCGCTTTGGAAGTGTTTCGGACCAATTCCCTTGCTCTGCGCAATCTTATCAATTCGCGAGCGCAAGAAGCAGAAAGAGAGTTGGCGCGCCAACAAGCCCAGAGTGAGCGAGCCAGCGCGTTGCGCAAACAAACCAGCGACTTGCTCGAAGGGCTGGCCGATCGGTTCGAAGTTTCGGTGGGAGAGGTCATCTCATCTTTTGCCACTTCGGCCGATCAATTGCGCTCGACATCAAAGGCGATGGCATCCCTATCCCAAGAATCCGCCGAACAAGCGAGAAGCGCATCTGCCGCAATGGAATCGGCCAATGTCAATGTTACAGCCGCCGCTGCCGCCACGGATGAGTTTGCTTTGTCCATCAGCGAAATCAGCCACCAAGCCTCAGGCTCAGCTGCCCTTGCGCGCGAAGCCAGCCAAGTCGTGGATGCTGCCAACTCGCAGATGACGACGCTTGCCGATGCCGCCGAGGAAATTGGTGAAATCGTCGAACTTATCCAGAGCATTGCTCAGCGCACGAACCTACTCGCTCTTAATGCGTCGATCGAGGCTGCACGAGGTGGTGAGGCGGGGAGAGGCTTCGCAGTGGTGGCAAGCGAGGTTAAAGAGCTTGCGAACCAAACCAGTGCCGCAACAAAGAGCGTTGGTGACCGTATCCGCGCAATCCAAACCTCAACCAATTCCAGTGTTGATGCACTGACATCGATTGTCTCTCAGATTGCTGAGCTGGAGCAATCATCAGGGGTCATAGCAAGCGCTGTGGATCAACAATCGCTGTCAGGCGAAGAGCTTGCTCGCAACATCGATGTTGCAGCCTCAGGTTCCGCCAATGTTGTGTTGCGGTTGGAGCATTTGCAATCGGCCAGTCAAGAGACGGGCGGCGCGGTTCGGGACGTTCTTGGAAGCGCGGAGGAGCTTGGAAGGCTGGCCGATGAAATGCGCGGTAAAGCCGGTACTTTTATTGGCGAAGTGCGCAACTCTGCAAGAGATCTGTCGAGCAGTCACGCCAAACTGGAAGGCGCCATAAGGCAAGGTCCCCCTACAAGAGTTCCAGCGAAAGCGTGACCGGATCGCCTTGCGACAAGCCTTCTGCGCGCATCACTTTCTTTGAAACCAGCAAAGTCCAGTTTTTGCTGCGTTTGGGCATGTTCTCAACATTCATAGGGAAGACTGATGTTTTCCAGCGTGTCTCGCCGATTTGCGCATAGCATTTGACAGAGCCGAAACCGCGTTGCCTGCCAAACTCCATTCTGTGGAGCGCAGCATGCGTGGTGATCGCCTCGGCCGCGTCGCCACCGACTTGAACAAGGTGATATGTGCCCCGATCTCCGCTCCAGCGGCGCAAGGGGAGGGTGATCTCGAGTGTATCTCTCACCCGTCATTGCGAGCGCAGCGAAGCAATCCAGTCCCGGAACTGGATTGCCGCGTCGGCTTCGCCTCCTCGCAATGACGATTGAGACAGGTCAGCAGCTTAACCCTCAATCTCAACGGCGCGAATTGGCACGGGAATATTGCAGATATCCGCGCCTCCAGCGGGCACGATAAAGAACGGATCGCGGCGATTGGCCCGCGCCTCAGCGTAGCGAGCGAAGCTTTCGGTTTCGGTGGAGAGATATTCAAAGCGGGGCTGCTCAGCCTCGGGCAAATCGGAGGCCACGCGGACCCGGAGGATGGGCGTGCGCTTGTCCGCTTCCTCAGCGGTGTAGAACCCCAGCGCTCCTGAACCGCGTGGAAGGGAGGACAAATGCTCCATCCCGCTGATAATCCGGCCCGCAAGCGCGATATTGCGATCAAGGTGCCGGGGCGCATGGCCGATAACGGTGTAAAGCTCTGCACCAGAGCCGGTGTCGGGGGAGTATGAGCGGCCTACGCCGACCATGCCGTAACAATGGACGGGCCAGGTACTGCCAAGTCTTTCGTTTGCGTCTCCTTCCTCGTTGAAAGCAGGATTAAACTGGACCGCGATAGGAAATCCGCTGCCAAAGCCAACGACAAAACTGTATGGGTCCCAAAATCTACCAGACGTTTCTAGCGGTTTGCGCCCTGACCTTAGAAGTAAAGGCTCGCCGAAATTTTCGGTCTCCATTTTGCCAAACTGAGACCAGACAAATGGCATAACTCCGGGATCAAGCTGAGAGACATAATCCCCCTCCCCCATCACTCTCAGCCCTTCAGGCAGCGGCTTTGCTTTTCCCTCAGCCTCTGGATTATCGTGATTGGGATCGCCCCATTGGACGACATAATTGTCCTGCACGCGGTTGACCGAAATCCCGTCATACCATTGAGCTCGCGCCAGAGTGCGAATGTTCTCCACCCACCCTTGGCTAAAGGGCGCAGGCATGAGTTGGATGACAACCTTGCGGGTCTTCCCATCGCGGTCAGGAGCCAGTGTCATCACCAACATATCCTCAGCCGCAATCTGCACCCAATCCGATTGTGGGGCCGCGCTTACAATTTCATTGGGAGAAGGCGCCGGGGCAGGCTCTTCTAGGGCGGAAACGGGCAGGGCAAGCGCAAACAGCGCAGCGACGGAAATTATTGTCTGTTTCATGAAACACCTTGTGGCACCGCTTCACTGCTTGCGAAAGGGCCAAGGCACCGCTATCGACGCGCACCTGCTGTTACAGCATGCGGAGACGTGGCCGAGTGGTCGAAGGCGCACGCCTGGAAAGTGTGTATACGGTAACCCCGTATCGTGGGTTCGAATCCCACCGTCTCCGCCATTTACCAATTTCCGAAAATTTCAGTTCGATCTAATCTGTAGCAATTACAGATGGATAATTGTTCAATCGGCTTCGAACCGTATCGTCGTGTTGCTATCCGCTTCACTTGTGTGTGGGGTAAAATGTGGGTAATATTGAGGTATGGGAAAGCTCACTGCCTCGATGCTTCGCTCAAAATTAGAGCCCGGTCGCTATCACGATGGTGATGGTCTATTCCTTGCTGTAACCGCAAAAGGCAATGGCTCCTGGATTTGCCGTGTTCAGAAGGACGGACGCAGGCGCGATTTTGGACTGGGTAGCGCTAAGAAAGTCACCTTGGCAGCGGCGCGCGACAGGGCGAGAGACTTGCGATGCCAAGTCGAATTGGGCCTCGATCCGCTGGCCGAGCGGCGCAAAGCGGCTGGTATTCCCACATTCCGTGAGGCGGCCGCGAAGGTTTATGCTGAGAACAATAAGGGCTGGCGCAATGAAAAGCACCAGCGGCAATGGATCAGCACATTGGAGAATTACGCATTCCCCATGATTGGTGATGTGGCGGTAAGCGAGATTGAAAGCTCTGATGTTCGCGATGTGCTCATTCCCATCTGGCTCGATAAGCATGAGACCGCCCGCCGGGTCCGGCAAAGGATTAACAGCGTGATCGATTGGGCTATTGCTCAAGGCTATCGGGAGCTGCCTTTGCCAATGGCGGCGATCAACAAGTCTCTACCCAAGGTGAAGCGGGCCAAAAAGCATCATCAAGCCATGCCATATGGAAAGGTCCCGAGCTTTGTGTCCTATCTTCGCCAAAAGAAAAGTGTGGGAAGGCTAGCGCTGGAAACGCTCATCCTCACCGCCACAAGGTCCGGCGAAGTGAGAGGGGCTTTGTGGTCTGAGGTTGATCTCAATGAAGCCATATGGACCATTCCAGCGGAGCGAATGAAGGCTGAGCGTGCGCATGTCATTCCGCTCTCCAATGCGGCTCTTTCAATCTTCAAGCAAGCTGCCACATTCCGCGAGCGGGGAAGTGATCTCATCTTCCCGGGCACCAAACATGGCAAGCCAATGTCAGACATGACGCTCAACAAAATCTGCCGCGATGCGGGTGTTCAAGCAGTTCCACACGGGTTCAGAAGCAGCTTTCGTGATTGGGTGGCTGAAGAGACCGAGTTTGATGGAGAAATCGCCGAGATGGCACTCGCTCATGCCATCCCGAACGCAGTTGAGGCCGCCTACCGTCGCGGAAACCTCTTGCAAAAACGCCGCAAGTTGATGGATGCTTGGGCGGGCTATTGCTCAAAAGAATAAGTGCTGGGAGGCTGTCGCTTTGGCGAAAAACCTGATTTCAATCAATCAAGAGCCGAGCGATGCTCAGCCCATGCAAGATGCGTTACTTACCTTTTGTCGGCAGAAAGGTGGTCTGCTTCCCACTCAATTTGTTCCCGTGGCTTTCCGGGATGAGATTTTGAACGCAGTCCCTTTTAGCTTGACGCATTTAATTTTCTCATCCTCAGTTGCGGCAGCGAGCTTTTTAGGCCTTATGGCTAGCGCACTTCATGTATTGCCTGATAGCTTAGATGAAAGTCTTCAGACTCTGTTTGGAATAGTGTTCGGGGCCGCATGTATGCATTCTGCGTTACTGCTTTTCAGGAAAAGATCCACCTATGGGAATGCTGAAAACGAACTCGAGGTGATTGGAGAACTCGACTTCAAAGGAGCTCGCAATGCACGTTCGATCCTAGAATTTCATGATCGTTTGAAGAGAGGAATTTGATGTCTTCCTTCAGACGACAACAAACAAGTGGTTCAAGTTTACCGACGCAGGACTGCGCTTTTTCAAAGCGCCAAACGGACTGATTCCAATCATAACACCCGATGACGATCAGTGGTCAAAAGTGCATTCCGTATTTAACCCCAAGGGAAAGCTCTACGTCGATACAAAAGGTATAATGTCGAAGTGGCAGATTACTTCTAAAGTCCTTATCGATGAGCCATCGCAAGATCTCTTCGACAATCGAAAAAATTGGATTTTGAATAAAGCGCAGGAACTTGGCCTTCGCGGTAAGAACGAAGATCCATATCTGAACAATTTGAACGTGATAACAAGGCTACGCGAGCTCAAAAAAGAAAACGGAAATATCACTATTACCCAGATCACTGAGGATTTGGCGGGATTGTCGGTCAACGGAAGCGAATCACTTACTCGCCATCTTTGGGCGGGAACCTATCAGAGCTTTGAAAAAGCAATGCTTCGCCTTCCCCTCGAAGAGATACCTGAATGACCTAAAGGTCTGACCTGGTTCGATTAAATACCAATGCACAGACATGCGCTGAGTTGTTCCATACGCCCTTTCACTCGAACCAAAGTGAAAGGAAAAGAAAATGGAAGAAACAACTCGTTCGGGCCTGATGCGCACGTCGGACGTCGTCGCGTATATTGGTGTAAGCAGAGTGACGCTCTACCGCATGCGGCGCAGAGGGAAGTTCCCTCCGCCTTGCCAAGTTACTAGCGGGCTAAGTCTATGGCGTCGGCAGGATGTGGAGTCTTTTGTCGATGAACTTTGCGCATTAGATCCCGTATCACCCCCCAAATTCACGAGGCAAAAGTCAAAAGGACCTCGAGGCAAGGCTGGAAAGTCTAGTCCTTCAACTCCCGAGCAAGGGAGGCTCCTATGAACCTGGACGGCCAGCCCACGAACGCCGAGCTCTCTTATGCTCCACCACACAGCTATTGCTATATCGCAAAGGGACACTTCGCGACGCTGGAGGTTTTCTACAGCCCATGCGTAGGTGGACGTTGGGTTTGCCTAGGCGGCAATCTAAGAATGGCGTCTGCGATTGTGGAGCTTACCCCGGAACACGCCTCAAATCTCGCTGAGAGAGCCCGTACCGGCCTTGATGAGGTAATCTTAGGGGCAATGCCACTTCCTCCGCCTGGGAGGCTGCAATGAGGCTTAAAACAGCTCACAGCCATCTTTCCGAGCACCAGACCGGTCGGAGGGGGATCCAAGTCGCCCTCAATATTCTTCCGATCCTCCTCAGGTCTAAGTGGCGAGGCACCCGTGTGGCCTTACGGCCTGAGCTCTGCTGGAAATTCGTCCCATTTTCCCATCGAAAATTTGACCGCCAATCCAAGCCTAAAAATCTTAGTCCCTATTTGCGCACACCCTATGCGGCAAGCCGTCAAAAGTGGAAGGAAAAAGGGCAGCGATTTCAATGGCTTTTGAGGCGAAATATGACTCCACCACTCAAGAAGCATGCTTCTGATTTTTTCTGCGCGGTGAAAAATTCATTGTTTCCAGATCGTTGGACCTGAACCACGGTGCAACTTCGATTTTCAAATCGCCCAAATTCTAACTTGCGAAATGACAGCTTTTTCGAGGGCTGCATCTCGCTCTAATCAAGAGAACTGACATGAGAAAAAGACTGACAAGCACAGGTGTCTGCCTGCCTTATGAAACGCTAAATTTGCTGGACGCTTGGGCCAATAAAAAAGGCACTAGCCGATCAGAGGCTATACGGCGCGCTGTTGAAGCAGGGATTTCACTCCTTGATGCTGGCGTCAACTTGAACCTGCTCCGGCTAGTGACGATCACAGAGCATACACAATTGGCGCTCTCGCTGATGACGCAGAAAGCTTATCCTGACCTTTCAGACAAGCTCCTTCGAGATGCCTTGCAGAATGTGAAGGATTTTCACTCGCCCCAGCCGTAATGCCCGCGAGCAGTTTCACTTGAACTGGGAGAAGAAGGGGTAGGGTGCAAGAGAGCGCAGTTGGTTTACGCGCTCTTGAGGCCCGTCAGGGGCCATGAGTTGAGCCGTTAGGCAGATTGGTGTCTTCCACAGACGTGGAGATGAGCAGAGCTTTCGACAGAAAGCACGGAAGCTTCCCGAGCCATCAGGGAGGCGGATAAGAGGTCCAGCGTGCTGCGAAACGCAGCATCTGGGCCACGCGTTCCAATCGAACCTGAAAGGCTCACCATGAAACAGAATGACCAAACTTCTCAAAACGAACCAACCACCGCGCGTCCTAAAAGCACCATTTGGGAGCGGTTGGCTTTTTTAGCGATACGCAGACGCGAATGGGTCCTTGTCGTTCTCTTCGCTGTTACCATTGTGTGCTGCATAATCGTGTCCGTTTCGTTGATCGCATTCAAAACGCACGGTGTTGAGCTTCCGCTCGGCGCGCATCTCGCAATGTTTGTAGCGCCCTTGGCTCTGGCTTTAGCGCTTCCTTTTATCTTCGTTGGCGGGCGTACCGCAAAGGCATGGGTTTTGCGTGTGGCACTTTCAAGCGGGAACGATGCAGAGAGAACTTTCCTCCTCGATGAGCTAACCCAGCGAGTCCAGGCGCCATACGAAAGCCAACCGATAACTTTGGGGGAGCTCGCTGAGATGTTCGACGAAGCGCGGGCGCAAGTTGGAAGCAAGGCACAGCGAAGGCTAGCGTTGCTGAACGAAGCTAAAGCAGAACAATCCGACACTCTGAGGTCCCTAACGCGGGTAAAAAAAAGGCGTGCAAATTAAGGCGCAGGACTGACCCATGTTTGCGCGTGTGCGAAAAACGACCTGCTAACTTGAGCCGGGTCCAAAGCGGCATGAATCGGCTAAGACCATTTCAACCGTCGGTTTGTTTTCATACAAAGCTAAGATGTATGAATTGGGCATTCGCTCATGGCCTAATCTTGGGTGAGGCTAGGACGCCCTAAGTCTACCAGAGACGAGTTCGTGTTAGCCTGACAGAACCCGGACGCCGGTAGGCTTTTCTCTAAATGTCTTACATTTCGTCTAGACGGTTTTCAATGCACTCGAGACATCGCACTCAGTTTGAGAACTACAAGCTGCGCTGATTTAATCTTTTGAGGTTCTCCCAAGCTTAGTAGAGCCGTAGGTTAGTGGGTCCAACTGAACTGCTCGCGGCACAAGTTTGATCGTTGGTTCCAAACGGCAAATCCTCATCGTTCTGCACGCTTAACGGAAACCGCACATACATTGTGACCAAACACCGGATCGCTTCGGCCGATGACTTGATATAGCGCGAAGATTGTTCAGCTTTCTTAGTCTGACTATAACCCAGCCTATCTCCTCAGCTTCAGGTTTCAATTGGGCGCATTTGCTCTGACTACGGTCGAGCAGCAGCAAACTAGTTCAGACAGCACCGCATCAATACGTGGCAGAGCGCCAACGGTCGCTGCGCTTGGCTTGGCCTATCCAGCCAACGGGGAGAGCTTTCTCGAGCTCAGCTTCAACCGCCATACCCATTTGTGTCGCTCCGCAAATGACGACGGCACCTTTGCTGCCAAGAAATACAGCTATCCCATCGTTCGAAGCGCTAATGCTGTCTTGGACATAGCGATGTTGTGGCTCTGCCGCTTGCGATAAAGCCAGACTAAGCTTTTGGATGCGGCCTTGTGCATTCCAGCCACGCATCTCTGAAAAAATAGGCTGATTCTCGTCAGGGCCTCTATCACCATAGGCAACCCAAACCTTACGACCGTTTGCAATTGCATCGAGCACATGGGCACGCACGCCGCCCCAGCCGGAACCCGCTGCGATCACTAGAAGGGGGCCCCTGCCAACAGTCCTATGAAAGCTGGCATAGGTCTTCATCTGGCCGCGCAATTTGCGGCTATCATTTGGATTGGTCAGCGCGCTAGATGCTTTACCCAAATCACCGCCGGGCAGTTCAACCTGCCGGACAAACAGTTCAATCGATTTGCCGCCAGGAACGCTTGCTATCGAAAAGTCGCGCTTTTCACCCTGTGGCCCTGTCCATTCGAACAAATCACCAACCGCAAACTGCAGCATTTCATCATCTTTGGGTGTCAGCTGCACACGGTAGAGCGGTCCTGCTCTGCTTTCGACAATTGGCTTTGTGTCCCCAATCGCCACTTGCTCGCAGTCCTCAATTACCCAGTCTTTGAGGCGGGCTGATCGCTTCTCCTGCAAAGCTGGCAAAGCGTGCTCGTTCATCAATGCATCCCAGTTGGCGAGATCATTCTCGGACTGATCATCAACGGTAACAATGTGAGATTGAGCCCCTCTGTCGCCTGCCCAGCTGTGTAGCTTTTCGCCAAAGGCGCAATAATGTTCATAGGAGCGATCGCCGAGGGCCAAAATGAATGTCCTGAGGTGCGATAGGTCAAGCGTTTCTTCGAGCAGGCTTTTCTCAACGAATTTCGAAGGATCGGGCGCGTCGCCAATGCCAGTGGTGGATGCAACGAAAACAACGGCTTTTGTGGCGGTGAGCTTAGGCGCGTCGAGGTTATGCAAGGGAAGCAAAGCGGCATCACGGCCCTCTGCCATGGCTTGCTCATAAGTCAGTTCGGCCATGCGCTGTGCAGTGCCAGTTTGCGATGCGTAAGTTATCAGCAGTTCCGCATTCACGTCACCAAGGGAAGCGGGCTTTCGCAGCCAAAGTGCGGACGCAGTGAGCCAGATAAGCAAGGCGAATGCAGACAGGATCCAGCGAGGCCCATCAATGCCCAAAAGCGTCCAATCAGTCATCCTGCACCCAATCTTTAAGAGCATCGCTCAAAATGAGATCATCGCTGTTTTGAGGCGCGAGAAGGCAAGGCACTTTATGGGCATTTACAAATTCTAATCCGCGATTTTTGCCCATCACCACCAGAGCTGTGGCCAGTGCATCGGCTTTTGCGCAATCTGTGTCCAAAACCGTTGCACCTACCAAATCGCTTTGTGTTGAGGCGCAGGTCTGAGGATCGAGAATATGTGAATAGGATTTGCCATCGCGGACGTGAAAGCGCTCTGCTTTGCCCGATGTTGCGCATGCCCATCCATAAAGAGCCGCTCGGTATCTGGCCTTTTCGCTTTGCCCATCGGGAGCCAGATCAACCCAGAATGGCATCCCATCTGGCTGCAGCCCATAGCCTTTTAACTCGCCGCCAATTTCGACGAGGCAACTTTCCATATCCGGATGGCGGCAAAGAACATCTGCGATGAGGTCCACGGAATAACCTTTGGCGATCCCGTTAAGATCAAGAGAAAGACCAGCCTGTTTGGTTAGCTCTTCACCATTCCAACCGAATGCGGCAGGATCAGTATTTTTGTGCTCACTTGCATAGGATAGTCCGCTTGAAACCGGGTCCGGTCGCTCGGATACTCCAAAGCCCCATTGGTCGACGGCTTCGTAAAGCCATGGTGAATAGGCCTTTTGCGTTTGTTCGGCGATGGCGAGCGCTTTTGCCATAACGAGAGACATTGGTTCTGGCAGGGAGAGCGAGGCGCCCGTGTCCAGTGCATTAAATTGCGCTATCTGGCTGTCATGCAACCAAAGGCTCATCTGTGCATTGATCAGATCTTGAATTTTGCGGCAGGTACCAAGAATTTGGTCGAGGAAAGCGCTGTCATTCGCAGCGTCTGTGTTGTGTTTGCGAACAAGCTTTAACGACCACTCGCAGCCAAAAACGCTGCCCTGATACTCGATTGGCCTCCCGCCGGGCGCATATGCGCCGCCACTTACATTAGGCGGGATCAGAAGATGCATCGTCGGCGGATCGGCAAGTGTCATTGGATCCTGTCCGGCTTAGGTATGGACGAACAAAACATAGGCAATCACCGGCACCACAACACCAAATGTTGTCAAAGGCCATGTTGAGGCGCGTACATTTGCATTCAGCGCAAGCAGGCCAAGGCCAGATAGACAAAAGATGACACAAGCAACCGCCGTGATGTCGATTAACAGGCCCCAAACCATGCCGGTATCACGGCCTTTGTGCAGATCATTGAGTTTGGCGATCACTCCATTGTCGATCCGCTCATAGAACGCATCCCCCGTCGCTAAATCAATCGTCAGATTGGCATCAACACCGGGGCCGCTGAGATCGAAGATCATTTCTTCAAATTCGACAACCGCTATGTTTGACGAAGAGATGTTCGCGCCGGTCTCCCGTTTGAGTTTTTCGATAAGAGAAGGGCTTAAAGTCGCATCGCTCTCAACCTCGGCCAGGGCGGTGGCTAGTTCATCAGAAAGTGCGATTTCAGTAAGGCTCGATTGCGGCTCGCTTTCAAACCAATCGGGGTGATTGAGAGTAAGGCCTGTGAGCCCAAACATAAGCATCAGCGCCAAAACCAAGGCTGAGCTGATCCAGTGCCACTGTCTAAATTGGCGCGACCAGAAATTTCTGTTGCCTGCGGATTTCATTCCAAATGCTCATCCATAATTCTCACAAGAAAGGCAGTTTGCAAAAGCAGCCAAAATCTGCGGCTGCCCTAAGCAAACTGCCTTTCTCAAACCCTCACGCGACTCTTTTCGGTCAGCGTCGCATCTGACAGCTATTAGAAGCTCTCAGCGGTATCCATTGCATTGATGAAGCCATCTTCGTTTGTGTCGAGACGCTTGAAAATGCGAGTGCCGGAATCATGAAATTCAGCAGCTGTCATGATCTCATTTTCATCCGCATCCATAAAACCAAAGCGGAAATTCGCTGCTTTGATCTGCCGTTCGCGCATTTCGTCCGAGTATTTCTCTTCGCGCTCATCCATGCGAGATACAAATTCGCCGACATATTCCGCCTTGCTCAGTGACCCATTGCGATCAGCGTCACGGCGCGAATAGCCCGCTTCGCGCTTGACGACGAATTCGCCCAAGGAAACCTGTCCATCTTCATTGGTGTCGTAAGTTTTCATGAACACCATTTTGGAATGGCCCCCACCAGCTTGACGCTCTTGACGGGCAGCCTCTGGATCATTTTGTGGCGCTTCGCTAGCCGCCTGCGCTGACGCTCCGTCTTGCTCATCATCGGCGCTTACTGGTGAAGATAAAGCAATAAGTGCACCAGAGGCGACCAATGCGATACTGAATTTCGTTCTAGTCATCGTTTTTGCTCCCATGAAAAATCAAAAAAGTTACCCTTGAACCTCGATAATGAGCGACGTTGTGTAACCGCGCTCATCAACATCAGCACCTTCAGGCGCGTCTGCGGTTAATCTGGTCCAAATCATGTAAATGCCGGGTTTTTCAAAGTTCACTGTCACTTTGCCATCGGCATCAGTGTCCAACTCTTGATGAAGCTTCTCAGCGCCATAACGCTCACCGCCCCTGTCAATGTTCATTGTATGGCCGGCAAGCGGCTTGCCATCAAACAGCATCTGAAATTCAAACGGATCTTCTAAAAACGCATCGCTGGGATGCGTGATTGGCTGCAGCACCAATCGTCCAATTTGTTTATCAACAGGTGCGCGCGTTGGGCCTTTCTTGGTAAGGTAGGCATCTGCCACCGTTTCCGTTTCGCGAATTTTCGTCTCGGTGGCGTTTTCGGGCACCTTTCCCCCCGTGCGGCGCGTGCTGACCCATTCACCATCAACCATGGCAAGTGTTGACCGGCGACCATGCCGAACACCCGTGCTGAACCGATATGTCCCTTCATCAGGCAGCTGTGTCTCCATAATCACAAGCTGCCTATGCACACTCACCGTATCAAAATCAGCGCGCGTTCCATCGGGTTTAAGCACGTGAAAGTCCGCGTTGTTGACTGCGACATCGGGGATGAAGAGATCTTCTGCGAAGCCTGATTCAACCGTTACCATGCCTTCTGTGTTGGCTGAAAACCGGGTTGGCATCATGTAGCTTGTGTGCGCCAGCGCTGGAGCAGCGGCGAAAGCAGCTGAGATAGTGGCGAGGATCAATCTAGTCTTCTTTCTCATATCAATTCCTTATTGATAACGACTCTCAAAAGCAAGGGGTTATTGTCCTTTCACTCCAACTGTCATGGTGCGGTTGATGCCAGCTGGGGGTTTCGGAAATGGGGCCGCACGGCGCACCATTCTAAGCGCTTCCTGATCAAACCGGCGAGAGCCCGAAGTTTTGGCAACTGAGCTTGATTCCAAGCTGCCATTCACCGCTATTCTGAGACGAATGCGAGCGGTACCCGGACCGACCGTATTGGATCGCCTTTGCCGTTCGATCAGCCGCAAGATTTGGCCCGCATAATTCGTGCGAGCCGCATTTCCTGCCCCGCTTTGAGCTGGTCCTGATCCACCGCCGCTATTCGCAGAGCTTGATGAATTTGAGCCTGCATTGGCCCGCTGATTCGTTTGAGTTTCCGATGATGATGCAGGCGTAGCTGGCGAGCGGCTAGAATTACTCGGCGCGGGCGAGTTGCGCGCATTTGCTGGCGGTTGCTGCCTTGCTGGTTGGCGTGCTGGCTGCCGAGCAGGTTGACGGGGCTGTGAACGGGGTTGCTGGGCGCTTGGACTGCGTTGTTGACGCGGTGCGGTCGTTGCAGGCGTAAGCGGGTCAGATGCGACCGGAGGCGGCAATGTCGTGCTGTCATTTGACACGGCTTCCTGCGTCTGCTCGGTTAATTCCGAGCTGTTGTCTATCGCATCCTCGGGCTGCGCAGTCTCTTCAAATTCCAAGGCAGGATCATCTGGAGTTGCTGCATTGCTCGATGCAGCGCTGCCTCCATCGCTCATGCCAAATGATGCGCCGCCACCTTCGAGCAGTGGAGTTTGCAAGGGAGACAAGAAAAGCCACACAAACAAAGCCAAATGCGCAGCGGCTGATATAATTAGAGCTTTGCTAAACTCAGCATCTGGCACCGTTTTCGTGGTCATAGCTGTTCCACCACAAGCTTGATCTCTTTTGCGCCCGATGCGCGCAATTGCTCTACAATTTGAAGCAAGACATTTGCCGGCAGCCTTTTATCAGGAAGCACGCGCAAGACGCCTGTGCGTCCGTTTCTATCGCGCATGAAACTCGAAGCATTGGAAAAGCGCTCTTTGTTATAGATAAGCTCACCGCGCTGCGTGATGACCAAGGCATCCGCTGGAGCGCAGCATTCCAGATCCTCGCTTGTCACATATTCAACCGAGCTATCGGGCGCTTTGGATAATGTGCCTGACACCATGAAGAAAATGAGGATCAGAAAGACAATATTGATAAGGCCAATTGTTGGCTCTCTTGTCACTTTGCGGCGGCGGCTTTTGATCATGGCGCGGCCACCATGGTCACTTGCAGACCATCGATCGGTTGAAGCTGCACAATGATATCACTCAACCGCTGGGCGCTCACCTGCGGTGCGACCCTCAGGACCAGATTATTGCTTGATGCCATTTCGCTTTTTATGGCCCCGCTAAGCTGTGCATCAGGCAAAGGCCGGTTCTGTAATTGCACGCCGTTTTCCATAACAAGCAATTGCATCTTCTGCTGGTCAGAAGAACTCGCGCCGCTGGCACGAGCGGTGCTGCTGATATCAACTTCGGACAGTTTGGTGAAAGTCGATGCCAGCATAAAGAAAAGCAGCAGCAGGAAGATCACATCAATCAAGGACGTGATTGATAAATGCCGACGCCTTCTTCTTTGAGCCAGTGCCATTGCGAGACTTAAACGTTTGCTGGCTTCGCTGCGAGAGCTTCAACTCCCTCAGGTGAACTGAGGGGAAAAGCCACGCTGTTCAAAATCCGATCCGCCATGGCGCGGTCTTGATCAAGCTGCCCTTCGAGCCATGCTAAAGCCATCGACACAGGCATGGCCACAGCAAGCCCCGCCGCCGTTGTCAGCAGCGCAACCCAGATACCACCTGCCAGCACACTCGGATCGACTTGAGAACCTGCTTCCTGCAAAGCCTGAAACGCCTCAATCATCCCAAGAACCGTGCCGAATAGGCCAAGGAGCGGGGCGACTTGGGAAACAAAATCGAGAAAGCGCAAACCACTTTCCAGTTTCAAAAATGTTCCTTCAGCTTCGGATTCCAAGCGTTGTCGTGCATCGCCCGTAATGGTCGTACCCAATGCCATCCGCATCAATTGACCAAGGTGATTTTGCGAAGTGGCAACGCTGCTTTGCGCCGCTTCTTTATCGCCGCGATCAATGTGTTTGATGGCCTCTAAACAACGATCATGCTTGCCCACATTTTCGCGGCGAAATTGCTGGGCTTTCATAATGATGACAGCAAGGCTGACGATGGAAAGCAGCAATAGCAGGATGAGAACCGGCCCACCCAGCATGACCGTGTCTGCTAGCGTTTGGAGTGTATCAATCATGGTTTACCCATTCCCATGCAAAAGACCGCAGACGAACTCTGCGGGCGATCGCTTCAAAACGTTGTCCGCGCGGTTCGAGGATAAACTTGAACCGCGCGCCAAAATCAGAAGAGTTTCGCCACAGTGAATTTGAAGTTGCGGCCTGGCGAATTGCGCAAGGACCGGATGGGGCGATAAAGCGAATCGAAAATATTCTCGACACTCACCCGAAGCTCCAACCCTTCAAATACCCCTTTTTGCGGGCTGATGATTGCGCGCGCCGTGTGGAAATCAAATCCATCAAACACGTCGCCATTGCGGTCGCGTTCTTCAGCGATCACGCTTTCCCAGCGAATATTCAACCAGTCGCTAAAGCGTTTGCCGACCGATGCCTGATAGGTGTTGTGCGGAATGTTCCGCCAAACCGACACTGTTCCATCAGGCGCTATCTCATCGGCTGAGATGATGCTGGCGTTGAAATCGACATAGAAACCATTCGCAGCTGCGTAGGAAAGTTCTGCCTCGAAACCCTTGGTATCAACCCTATCGACACCCCTTGTTGTAGTGAGATTGTCCACTTGGGAATCGTAATAGTTCACTTTGACAGCCAATCGGTCATTCTGGCCAAACACACCAAAGCTATCATAGGATGCGCCGAATTCGATCGTTTCACCTTCCTCGATCTGATTGATCAGAATGGCGCTCTCTAAATCATCGAGAATGGGCAGGCTGTCAGTCTGCGCCCAGCTGGCAAAAAATGCGAGGCCAAACGGGAATTCATACCGGCCAGAGATGCCGCCCATCCATGCGCTGTTCGACGTATCGAAGAATGATCCGTCGTCCAGGCCGGGCTCTGCTACAATATCAGACGATTCATAACGGATCGCCGGCGTGACTGTAAGGCCGCGCGCAAGTTCGATCTGGTCAATCAGGAAAAATGCAAGGCGATCATCGGTGCCGCCCGGAGCCGAGTTTGCATCGGCCCGCACGCGGCTGCGGAATTCCATCCCGGCTCGCAGATTGTGAGTGATACCGCCAGTTTTGAAAATGGAGCCGTTCTTAAGCGTCCCTTGATAAATCTCAAACTGAAGGTCGGCATTGCCGAGATTGGAAACGAATGCATCAAAACCAGGAGGATTTGTACTGCCGGGAATGAAAGTCTGATCGATGTCCTGATTGGTGTAGGCCATTTGCGCGGTGAAATCGATCAAGTCGTTATCAATTGGGTTCCAATTGTAGCGGAAATTGACCGCTTGGCTTTTTGTGTCGCGGTCAACATTCCCGAAGAAATCTGTCGCAGTGATAAAAGTATCCAGCGGCACATCGCGATCGGCAGTAGTGGTCTGCTGAAAACTGGCCACGAGGGAATGCTCATTGTCGGGGCCGAAACGAGTGCGCGCCTTGATCAGGAACGAGGGTAGCTCAAATTCACCGTTGCCGATTTCATTGCCATCGCCATCGGTTTGATTGGCTTGCTCGCGGTAGGAGTAATTCGCGAGCACTTCGAATTTTTCCGAGGGCGCAAGCGCGACAGTTGTCGAGGATTGAAAGCCATCCTCATTGGTGAAATAGCCAAAGGTCTGGCTTGCCGCATATCCCGGCTCACCGCCCGTAAGATCGAGAGCATCAATCGTCTCAAGTCGGATAACGCCGCCGATGATGCCAGAGCCATATTCAAAGCTGCCAACAGTCCCGCGGATCACATCGACGCTTTTATAAAGGCTTGGGTCAGTGAAAATCTGGTTTCCGACGCGATATATCTCCTCAGCGTCAGCTGCCGCGCCATCAATGCGGATTTGGACTTTGTTATCGGTGCCAAACACGCTGTTAAATCCGAAACCGCGGATGGAAATGCTGGAGCCGATGGGCGTGGAGCCATTGACCAAACTCACACTGGGAATAGAATCAACCAGTTCTGCAATCGTGTTAGCTTGGCGATCTTCGATTTCCTCACGATCAACAACCGTGCGGGCGACTTCCGTGCCTGTTTGAACGGCGCGCGTGCTGGAGCCGATATCGACCGTGCCAATAAACTCATCATCCTCTTCAACTGCAACCTCATCAACGTCTTGATCCTGAGCGGACAAGGCTGAAGGTGCGGCAAGGACGAGAGTGGACGCGGCCGTTGTGGTGGCCAGTTTTACGCAGAAAGAACGTGACATGATTAACCCCTGATATATTGCGAGTGATTCGCAATCTTATAAGTGTGTTAATCTAATGCGAATTAGTTGCAATAGATAAATGGTTGTTAGGCAGTGCGTAGGCGCGCAGCGGTGGCATTTTTGCGCCATTCTCCGTCAGTCGGTTAAAGGGCGCTCTTGATCAAAGCGCACATCCCGAGCGTTGCCCGCTCTTGCGCAGGTTAATCAGCGATAAAACTACTGGCTTATCAAAGGTCAGCCCTTGATCGAGACCGTAACCTTACCGAGTTCGCTCGATCCGGCCGCTGAACCGGAAGCCGCTTTCCCTCGCGAAAGCGTGAAGGGGACTTTCACAATTTCGCGGCCACCCTTTTCGCGGGCTGCTTCGACCACAAACGAATACTTGCCAGCCGGCAAAGAGGAAAGCGAACCAAGATTCACCTTATATTGACCGGGCCCACGAGAAGGGCGTGAAACACCGCTCACAGGCATAGTCATAGCGCGACCGCCCCTGCGCCACCAAGTCTTGAGGTCAGGCAGCCATCTTTTGCCTATGTTGCTTTGATCGTAAAACACGCGGTAAACCTTTATTTGCTTACCCTTGGTGTCTTCAATCCAGATTGCGGTATAAGGTTTGTGATAGGTTTTAACCTTGAGTTTCGGCAATTCAAAAGTGGCTGTGCCACTGTTTGCTGAGGCACCGCTCGCAATTGCAAGGCCACCTATAGATCCGACAAGCGCATAGTGGAGTCTGACTGAGGTTGATCGCGAGGACATCGGAAATCTTTCCTATCTGTTTGATTTGCAAATACCTCGCATTAGCTTTCAAGTCAAATACTCCGCCGTTGCCTGTATCTTTATTCAGCCTATTCGACGGCAAAGGGGCAGGAGCTCACGCGAAATTAACTTGCAATTGCGAATTACTCGCAGCAATGTAGGCGGAAATTTATTGATAGAGATTCGCAGAAGGGTGGTGCGGGTGAGGCGGCTACGAGCATATGAAGATGCGATGTTTGTGCGTCTGTTTCGTCTCTGGGCGGTTGGACGAGAAGAGCAGCGCTCTGTCATTCCGGTCATGCATGAAGAGGCCTGTAAGCTTGGATATAAAGAATCCGCAGCTTTAGCATGTGCTAGCCTTTTTGAGCTTGTGGAGGGGCGAATGGGGCGAAAGCTTAAACCAGAAGATGGCTCAAGCCCTAAATTCTCCGAAGATGAGAGAGGGTTGATCGACCTGGTTCGAACTGCGCCTTCTTTAATGGAAGAAGAAGGAATGAGACCAGTGCCAGATGGTATCTCAGCGGCAATCAGACTGGCGGCAAGCTGTGTTTGCGATGCCATGGGCATTGTCGCTAATCCGACTGACGCCACATTCGATCGGACGGCTCACTACCTCCAAGGTGCCTCACCAGCCACAATAACAAATGCGGAGCATGCCCGTGGCCTATGACCTCACTATGCTGACCTATACGCCTGACATGCGGTTTGTTGATCCCGCGCGGGCAAAGATTGTTGGGGCTCTGCGCTACAATCATGTTTCTAAGGCAAGCAAATCTTACTGCACTGGGATCATGCGAAACTATCTCGGTTCACCACAAGCTATTTCCAGCTTTTATGTTTTTCTAGATGAGGCGGGACGCGCATGGCCTGAACCGATCGCATTGCACCGCCCATGTAACCCTGATTTCAGTTATGACGAAATGCTGCTTTCTGATCTGTGCGTTGCCTCTGCGCGCAATGATCGCGCACCTTTCGATGAAATGACGCGTGACATGCTCAGCAAGCGTGCAAGAGACTCCATCTGGGTCTCAGCAAGGCGCCTCATGCGGCATATCGTATCAGTGGTTGATTGAAACGAACAGCCTTCGTGTGGCGCGATAACCACTAGATCGATCCGCATTGAGAATTACTCGCAACCCATTTGCAATCGCGAATGATTCGCGTTAGCGATCACGATGAATTTTCAAACGGGGACTAACATGATACGTAATTTCGCGCGCTCGCTAAAAGGCGCACTCCTTGTTGGTAGTGGCGCGATCGCGCTTTGTGGAGGTGCAACGGCTGCGTCTGCCCAAGACGCAAATGAAAATTCGCAGACTGGCATTATCGAAGAACCAGTGGATGATGCAGATGACAGCGTCATCATTGTCACCGGACAGAAGATCACTCGCAGTCTTCAAGACACCAATGCTTCAGTAGCTGTGACGGATGCCGCAACCATTCAAGAAGCGAATTTTCGCGATATTTTTGATGTGATTGGGCAAACCGCAAACGTAACCAGTCTGTTTGATGGCGCGGGATTTGCCATTCGCGGTATTCGCAACACGGGCGCGGGTTCTGGCGAATCCACTAGCGACGTAGCCTCCATCTTTGTCGATGGTGTTTTCATTCCCAGTAGTCTTTTGGCAAACGGGGCGTTTAGCGTTTGGGACGCGCAAAGTGTAGAGATTTTCCGCGGTCCCCAATCAACGATCCAAGGTCGCAACTCTCTTGCGGGGGCAGTTGTTGTGAGAACCGTTGATCCGGGCAGTGATTTCTCTGGTGACTTTCAGTTTGAGGCCTCAGAATTTAACACGTATCGCGGGTCAGCCGCCCTAACCGTCCCGATCGCACCGGGTCAGGTTGGTTTGCGGCTCGCTGGTGACTATTCGCGATCTGATGGCTTTCAAACCAACACCTTTCTTAACCGGGATGATATTGACCAGTCAGAAGCTATAACCGCGCGCGCAACCCTACTAATTACACCTGATTTCGCGCCTGATCTTTCCGTAAGGATAACGGGAACCTATTCCGATAAAGAAGAAGGCGAAAACAGGGTTGTGGAGGCGTTCTTCCCTGAACGACGTGTCTCCATTCAAGACTTAGTTGATCGGCAAGGTGCAGAGGCATACATCGCATCAGGCGAAATCAATTACGAAGTTACTGACGAGCTGACATTCACCTCGACAACGGCTTACATCGAAAGCGAGAGCTTCTTTAACTTTGATGCTGACAGCACAAACCCGGTAGCGGATCCGTTTACCGCTACACCAGGCGGAATGGCAGCATTGCAAGAATCGCTGACCGAAGATCGAATATTCACCCAAGAATTGCGGCTAACCTATGAAAGCGGCTCGATCTCAGGTTTGCTCGGCGGTTACTTTTACGACAATGTCAACGCGTTCAACAGCGACAACAGCACGGTCGTCGGTACAGACTTTGCCTTCCCTGACCCCACAACCCTTGCGTTTTTGATCTTTGGCAACGTCGACCCGGTATCTGTAGGTCAAGCGACTTTTGTGCGCGATGCTATCGTTGCCAATATCCCATCCTTCCCGGTTCAGCTTGTGCGATCAAGCACCGCCGAAGTGCAAAACTATGCGGTCTTCGGCGAGGCGACAATCGATATCACTGAAAGGCTTCGTTTAACCCTTGGTGCACGCTATGACAGCGAACGTGTGAATCAGACTGTTTTTGACGCGACGATTGTGCCAACGCTCACCATTGGCGATCCGTTGGTTGATCAAGTGCTGGCAGCTACCACTGCCCAGTTCTCAAACGCTTTTAATTTTGATGCCGACAATACGTTCACGGCGTTTCTTCCTAAGGCCGGTATCACATATGACGTAAGCGATGATGCATCATTAGCTTTCACCTATCAGCGCGCTTACAGAGCGGGCGCGCTTTCGTTCAATACATTTCGCGCATCGCTTGCGCCTGTAGGTAGCACGCAGGAAGATCTTGAAGAGCTTGGCATCGTCAACAGCTTCGACCCTGAATTTACAGACAATTACGAAGTCGCTTTTCGTTCAGTGTGGGCAGATGGTGACTTTGTTCTCAACGCCAACGCCTACTATATCGATTACACTGACCAACACGTTCTTCTTCAACTGACGCCTAACCCGTTAGACACCATCACTGATAATGCAGGACGCTCAAGACTGTTCGGTTTTGAAATAGAAAGCACAATCAGGCCCACCGATGGTCTCGATCTCTTTATCAATTTTGGCTATGCTAACACGGAATACACGGAAGCAGCCGACGTTTTGGGGTCTGATATAACGGGCTTTCGCTTTCCATACACGTCGCCGATCACAGTTGGTTTTGGCGGGCGCTATGAACACGATAGCGGATTTTATCTCAACATGCGTTCGCGTTTTACCGACGAGTCGTTTAGCAGCGTAAATAACGTAAACCAGGATGCTGATCCTATCCGCACACCGGTGCAAGACCCTAGTGGTTTTCAAGACTCGCTTTTCACGGTCGACTTAAATGTTGGCTGGGAATCTGAATATTTTGGAGTAGAGGTGTTCGCGCGTAATTTGCTGAATGAGCGTGGGTTAACCTTTGATCCTTTCAATGACCTAGTAAATCCATCAAACCCAAATTCAGGTTTTCTGCCAAATGATACGACGACTGCCATTGCAAATGCGCCGCGAGTGTTTGGCGTGCGTATCACAGCAGGGTTTTAGATTGATATAGCAATGCATCTAATATCCATTACGGCCTTGCTTTACATTGGTTCGGTGGCGTTTTTTCACGCGGGTAAGAAACGCTCCGCCTTTTCGAAAGTGAAGCAATCTGTCTGGGTCCAGCGTTCAGTTTCTGCTTTCGCTTGGGCTACAGTTGCTTTGGCGCTTGCCTTGATCGTTTCGCGCAAAGGGTGGGAAGTTGGCTTCTTTCTTTGGGTAGGCGCGTGGGTTGTGGCGGCCATTGCTAGTGTGTTTCTTGAAGCTGTCTGGAAGCGCGCGCATTTGCCAAGTGCGCTGCTCTGTTGCGCCGTTTTCGCAACAGGGCTTGTCATCGTTCCATGGGGAATGAACCCATGAGTCCGGTCGTTATGGGTGTGCTTGGCACTCTGTTTCTTGGCATCTGCTACGGCACATGGCGCAATCCGCGTCTCTGGAGCGCGCTGTTCTGGTCGTTTGTTGCGACCTTCATGCTGACGGCTGCTCTTAGTGTTTCGTTTCCGGCTCCCTTTAAAGATAAGGTTTTTGCGCTCACTATCATCATGCCGTTGGTCTGGGTTGGTTTTCAATTCTGGTTATATTGGAATCCCGGCCGCTGGACTGTGACTTTGATTTTGTTTGTGATAACCATTCTCAGCACGGCAACTGTTTTGCTGATTCCAACGCCCGTTTGAACGCAAAGAGAGAGTTTTCATGGCCAATCGCGAACGCCAGATTCGGATTTATGATCTGCACTCTTGGACAGGTGTCGCTCTGGGCATCATGATGTTCTTCGTTTGCTTTACCGGCAGTGTGGCTCTTTTCCATCACGAGTTTGAGCCATGGGAAGACCCGGCAAAGCGCGGAGAGATTGCCAGCAACCCTGTGCCGATCCACAGCACGCTGGAAAATTGGATCGCTGATAATGCTAACGGGCGTGAGCCCGCATTCGTCAATGTGAGCCTCCCGCACGGTGAACATGGCCATTACGATCTGTTCGCGAGCTTTCGTGATGAAAAGGGCGAGTTTGAGTTCTCGGAGGCTCGCTTTTCTTCAACAACTGGAGAACAATTATTTTTCCGCGAAGAAGGCGCAAATCAGCTTCTGTATGACCTACACCGCGATCTTGCATGGCCTGATGCGTTGGGCGGGCGGCAGGTTGGCCGGATCATTGTCGGCCTAGTTGGAATAGCCTTCTTGCTTCTTATCCTCACAGGGATCGTCGCGCATACTAAGATCACCAAAGAACTGTTCACGCTACGCTATCTCAAATCGGTTCGGTTGAAATGGCAGGACAGCCACAAAGTACTGGGCCTTTGGACGTCGCCATTTGCGGCGATGATTGCGCTAACCGGTGCCTTTCTTGGGGTTGTCGCGCTTTTGCTTCCTTTGATGGCATTTGTAGTCATGAAGGGCGATGAAGAAGCGCTGGTTGCCAAACTAGGTCTGGCTCAAACGGAACGCGCCGGAATTTCAGCGCCGATGGTATCGGTTGATGAGATTGGCCCACGTCTTCATCCAGAAACGGGCAACCCTGTCAGCTTTGTACAATACAGCAATTGGGGAGATCAGAATGCTCGTGCCAGCCTGCACTATAAGGCAGAAAGCCGGTTGCTCTATTCGGACATTATTGAAGTGAATGCCACCACCGGTGAGCAAGTGCCTAACACCGACATATTCACCACCGGTGGGCCCTTTGGATATGTCCTCGCGACATTTTCTCCGCTTCATTACGGGACCTATGGTGGCATAACACTCAAGCTGATTTACTTTGCTCTTGGCATGTCGCTTGCGATCATGTCAGCGCTTGGCTCGATGATGTGGATTGAGAGGCGACGGCATGGCGGAGAAGGGCAAAAAAGCGATCGCTTCTATGCAGTCTTAAGCGCGATCAACACGGGCGTGTGCGCCGGATTGCCATTCGCGGCGATTGCAGTCCTTGCCTTTGATAAAGTGTATTGGGGTGCGGAAACTGCTCGCTATTCGGCTATGGTCTGGTTCTTCTTCGCAGTCTGGGTAGTTTCTGCCATCTTTGGATACCTTCGCGGCAACGATTACAAGGCCAATCGCGAACTTCTGGCGGCGACGGGCTTTGGCATGGTTGCATTGGCACCGCTCAACTGGGTGGTGACTGGTGATGTAATGTGGAGCGCATTCGGCACTGGAGCAGCGGGCTCGGCGTGGTTCGATTTCGCATTCATCTTGCTAGGCGCAAGCGCGGTAGTAGTCGCCGCAAAGCTTCCTGCAGAAAGGCCTTCAGACAAGCGCCGCAAAAAGGCACATGCAATTGCTGTAGAAGCTGGGCCTGAACTCCAACCCGCCGAGTGACAATTTCTCAGCAGCCACGCCGAAGATTGTTTGGGGCTAAGTCAGGAATAGAGGCATAAAGGAAACGTGTGTCTTTTGCTCTCTAGTAACACCCAGAACTAGGGCCTGTTGACAACAGTCCATGAAGCTCCAAGTTCGAACTCGGGATCAGCTACAGGCAGAACGGCATCTGGCTCCGGTGCAATATACACTTGATCTACTTGCTTTATCGGACTTTGGTTGAGAAACAAATCACCCCAAATTTGTGCGCGCGTTTTGAGAAGGTCTGTCAGCCACGCGAGATCTTCCAGCATTGCCGTAACGCCTCGACCGGCAACTGCATAATATAGGCAGCGTTGAAAATCATCGCATGCGTTGGATAGGAGCAGCGACAGCTTATGCTTTGAACCTTCTTTTTCATCATGCATGGCTTCAAGCGCAAGCAAGAGTTCCCGTGCCGAATAGAATGCATCCATAGGCTCTATCCCAATACAGGCATTTGCTAGAATTCTTTGGGTTGGCCGGTTCGTTTCGCAAAGGGCTGCTTCGCTTAGCATCAAATCCAGATCGAAGGCCCCAACATCGCATTGCGTGGTCATAGCGTTTTCCTTGAAGGGGCGGAGCGTAAATCAACGCGGAGACACGCTCAAGCTAACTGGTCGCCAAGAACACGTCGAGTTGGAGAAAAGAGGGAAGGGGGAATCGAACAAAGGAGATGTTCGATGTTACCCTCAAAATATCCTATTACGCCGCAAGTTAGAGAAGCGATCAACTCAATCGCTCAGGAGATTGGATCGCGCGCAGCAGATGCTGCATATGTGGTGTATCTGATTTACGATCCTTCGCGCCCAGACCCTGCAGAGACATATCCCAGCTTGCCCCTCTATGTTGGCGAAACGTTGAATGTAGAGGCTCGATACAAGGACCATATGCAGCGCGCGATGGGACGGGGCGGCCGAATGAGCGCGATCCATAAAGAGATAAACTCCATTGGCATGAGAGGTGTCCTTCCTAGAATGCTTCTGCTTGAAGGCTGCCAAACACGTCTTGAAAGCGTTGGTGCTGAGAACAGATGGGCTCAGCTTTTGTGGAGGCGTGGCTACAAACTGTTCAATCTGGTGACAGGGCAATGTGAGGCCGTGACTGACCAGGAATACCGGCGGTATCAAAGTAATCGTTTTTAGAAACTCACGCTAGAAGAGGCGCGTGAGGCTGAAGTCGCGATGACCTATTATTGCCACAAGGGCTGTTTTGAAACGAAAGTGGATATTCAGAAATACGCATCAGGTCCCAAATCTCGAAAACTGCTTACTGCCCTGAAGCGAGAAATGCAGCCTTGTGAAGGCTGCGGTAAGCGCTTGCAGATACGATTTTCAGCCCCGCATCAAACTGATATCAAGCCCGATGAAATGGACCTGTCGCCCGATTGCCAAGCCATTTTTGATCCATCACAGCGGATGTCGCCCTTCTAAACTGTTGGGTAAAATGTGGGGTTAGATTTTTTTGCTATCAGTAAGGCATTGATAAAGCGTAATCTAATTCACAAAAGCGGCGGACACCGTCTCCGCCACTCACCTCTGGGGGTTGTCAAACGAACCGCACCTGTTGCGGATTGAGGGGTGGGGTTAGGGCGCTTCGCGTCTGGCAGCAAAGCATTCGCATAAGACGAGAAGCGCCTGTGAACGGTGGCTGATGGACAGTGTCCCACCAGCACCCACCGATGTTCTGTCCGAAGACCTCCGATTAGAACTCCCCAGCAATTCCTGCGCGCACGGCGGTGGAATTGCCGCCAGCAAAGGTCACGCCTGCCGTGATCGCGACATCGCCTTGCAGGCGGTGCATCAGGCCAGCTGAGATGCCGACCTCGCCGCGATAGGTTGCGACATTGCTGGCATAGCTCGTTTTGCCCGCTTCGCTGGGGAAGTGGGGGTTGGCTTGGGCTGCAACCGCTGCAATGCCGCGCTTGGCGTCGCGATCAATGGTTTCAGCGAGATCAAACGCCCCTGCAACGCTTGCTTCAAGACCGCTCACGCGCCCCTCAAGCGCCCCAAACTGGGCATCCGACACCATAGCGAGCGCGTTCACTGACGTGCGCACATTGGCAACCGAGGCGGCGGTGGCCGCCAGCAGGCAGCCAC
>JBCBAX010000003.1:0-308988 GCA_038532305.1 Pseudomonadota bacterium
CGCGGCGTTTCCTGGTGAGATTGCAGTGGCGAGTGTCGATCATGGCCTTCGGGCCGAGGCCGCGGATGAGGTGGCCATGGTGGGTGAGGTGTGCGCCGCACTTGATGTGCCATACGCCGCGCTAAAAGTGCAGCTTTCACGAGGGAATGTGCAAGCGCGCGCAAGGCAGGCCCGGTATCAGGCGCTTGGTGAATGGGCGCAAGCATCTGGACTGGGCGCGCTGGCAACTGCGCATCATGCCGATGATCAGGCGGAAACTTTGCTGATGCGATTGGCGCGCGGCAGCGGGCTTGCAGGGCTGGCAGGGGTGCGTGCCTCATCGCATGTGCCGGGGTTTGATGATCTGCTCTTGATTCGCCCGCTGCTCAGCTGGCGCAAATCGGAACTGGAGCAGATTGTTGCGGCAGCAGGGATTAAGCCTGCATCCGATCCATCCAACAAAGATCTAAGTTTTGACCGGGTGAGAATCCGTGAGCATTTGAGTGAGCACGAATGGCTGGCGCCAGAAAACTTGGCGCAAAGCGCTTCGAACCTGGGGGAAGCGTGGCTCGCGCTGCAATGGTTTGCTGAGATCGATTGGGAGGACATGGTGCACAAAGAACCTGCCGCGATCACCTATTACGCCAATGTGCCAAGAGCTGTCGCGGTAGAGACGATCACTCGCATCATTGCCGAGCTTGGCGGCGTGGTCACCCGCGCGGAGGCAGGCCGCGCGTTTGACCGGTTGTGGCAAGGCGAAAATGCATCTTTGGGCGGAGTTCTCGCGGTGCCGGGGGTGGAGAAAGTTGCCAAAGTTGGCGTTGAGATGCGCAGCTGGCGGTTTGCCCTCGAACCGCCAAGAAATGTGCATTAGACGCTAATGCTGGAACCCTAGCCACCCGTTCAAGCAAAAGAAAAGGGCCCGCCATCATGGCGAGCCCCGATCACACGCAAACTTTCAAATATCAGAGCATTTTGTGCCCAAGGCCGACCAGATTGCCTTTGGTGATGACAACTTTGTCGCCGCGCTTTGCAATGGCGAAAAGCTTCTCAGCAAAATCATCCGGCACACCGATACAGCCATGGCTGGCATAGCCATTCACGACTGGAGAGCCATGGATCGCAATCCCGCTCCAGGTGAGGCGTAAAGTGTAGGGCATGGGCGCATTGTTGTATTTCTCGGATACATTGTCGATTTCCTTGGTCAGGATCGGGAAGACGCCGAGCGGGGTCGGGTGCTTCTTCGTCCCAAGCAGCGCAACAGATGTACCGATTTCATGACCATCGCGGAAAACAGAGATGATGCGCGCTTCAAGATCGACTGTGATGACCAGCTTGCCTTTGGCAGGAGCGCGGGTTTCATCCCATGCCCACTCCCCATAGCGGATCGAACCCTCAATCGGCAGAATGCTTTTGATGACAAACGGATCATCGCTTTCGATTACCGGAGTGGGCGCGGCTTCATTGATGTATGCTTGCGCCGGCGAAGGACGCGGCGCAGGCGGCGCGATTGGCAGAGCCTCGGCATTGTTACTTGCCAATCTTGGGCGCGCAGGAATGCTGCGAACGGCTGGGCCGCGCGGCGCATCGCCAATGATCGGCGGGAGAGTGCCGATTGTCACTTCGGGTTCTTCGCCTGCCAAAATCTCCGCGCCATATGGAGTGGGCAAGCTAGGATCGACAACAGGTGAAGGGCCGCCTGTGGTTGGATCAATTGCGCGAATGGCTGTGTCCGCTTCGTCAGCTAACGCTTCTGCCTGATCGCCGACAACCTCAAGAGGGTCTTGGGCCGATAGGGGGGCAGTGACAGCGCCTGTTGCAAAAGCAAGTGTGGCTACGAGTCGAAGGGTTTTGCTGCGATTTATCATGGGCGTGTTATGCCTTTTCTACAGCATTTGCGCCAGTGGCAGGTGACGCCAAGTCTCCACCGGGGACGGCGATTTCGCAAAAGTTAACGTGCTTATATGCGGTTAACATGCTGCTCAAACGCGGCGGCTGCACCCAATAACCCGGGCTGCGGATGTGTGATGAGCTTAACCGGTAGCGTGCCCATCAAGCTTGCAAAGCGCCCTTTTGCGCGAAACCGGGAGGCAAAGCCGGATGATATCAGAGTGTCGCGAATGCGGTATCCCAATCCTCCAGCAATAACGACGCCGCTTGCGCCTTGAACAAGAGCGATATCGCCTGCAACCGATCCGAGCGAGAGGCAAAAGCGATCAACCGCGGCAGCCGCCAAACTGTCTGATCCATCGGTGCCCGCTGTCCAAATGGCGACATCATCCATTTCCACCACTGCGCGGCCTTCGACAGCGGCAAGCGTCTGATAAATATCGATAATTGCAGGGCCTGAAACAACTCTTTCGGTTGAAACACGATTGTGACGTTTGCGCAGGCGTGCGAGGATTGCGTCTTCGATGGCGTCTAGCGGAGCGAAATCACCATGCCCGCCTTCGGTCGCCTGCACGCGGTAATCAGCCGCACTGGCGCGCCAGAAATGCGCAACGCCAAGGCCAGTGCCGGGGCCAAGAACGCTGATTGTGCCTGTCTCAGGCAAATCCTCTTCAGGTCCAGCAAGGTGGAGAAACTCTTCCGCTGGCGCGCGCGCGGCGGCATGCGCAACAGCTTCAAAATCATTGACGATCAGGTGTTTTTCGCAGCCCAGCTTTTCCGCGATAAGAGGCGGACGGATGATCCAGGGATTGTTGGTAAAGCGGATGATGTCAGGCTTAATTCGCCCTGCAACGGCCATGGCGACTTTATCTGGTACACTGCCGCCCATTTCTTCACGAAAATGCTCCCATGCTGTTTGGAAACTGGCATGAGTTTCGGTGTGTAGCGTGACGGGATCGCCCAGCTCTATGGTGCCATTTCCCGCAATGCTGGCAATCGCAAAGCGGGCATGGGTGCCGCCTATGTCTACTGCGACGATATCGGTGCTCATTAAAGCCCCGCTGCTTTCAACATGGCAGATGCTCCTTGTTCAGCGCCGTCCGCTTGGGCTTGCATCATCCGGTAAAGCTCGCGCCCTACGCCCCATTCAGGCGCTGGGTCCGGGGCTGGGGTTCGGGCATCAAGATCGGCCGTGGTGGAAAGCTCTCCGGTTTCCGCGCACACTTTCACCATGTCGCCATCTTGGATCAGCGCCAAAGGCCCGCCGCAAAGCGCCTCGGGAGTGCAATGAATGGCCGCTGGCACTTTGCCTGATGCGCCGGACATGCGGCCATCTGTGACCAGAGCGACTTTGAAGCCCTTATCCTGAAGCACGGCGAGCGCTGGTGTGAGGGAATGCAATTCAGGCATGCCATTGGCACGCGGCCCTTGGAAGCGGACAACGACAACAACATCGCGGTCAAGTTCGCCTGCTTTGAAAGCGGTGACAACGTCAGCCTGATTTTCGAAAACCCGCGCAGGCGCTTCGATTGTCCAGCGCTCTTTCGCAACGGCAGAGGATTTAAAGCACGCGCGGCCCAGATTGCCTTTGAGAAGCTTCATCCCTCCATCAGGTTGGAACGGGTCGGATGCTGGGCGCACCATCGTATCATCGCGCGTTTCGGTGACTTTCTTCCAAGTGAGTCCCAGCGAAGGCTGGGACCTCCCACCATTTTGCGCAAGGTCCCCGCCTTCGCGGGCACTCGTATCTGCTTCAACAGGCTCAGCCCGATAAGCATCAAAGCCATCTTCCCACACGGTTAGAATATCGCGGTGGGCAAGGCCAGCATCCAGCAATTCGCTGATCACATACCCCATGCCGCCTGCATGGTGGAACTGGTTCACATCGCCTGATCCATTGGGATAGACGCGGGCCAGCAGCGGCACGACGCTGGAAAGCTCTGCCAGATCACTCCAGTCAACGATAATACCAGCAGCGCGCGCCATGGCCGGAATATGGATTGCGTGATTGGTCGATCCGCCCGTTGCAAGCAGGCCGATCACAGCGTTGATGATCGCTTTTTCATCGACCACTTGGGCAAGGGTGCGGGTGGTTGTGCCCGACAGCTCAACCAGCCGGTGAACCGCGGCCCTGTCCAAAGCTTGGCGCAGTTTGGTGCCCGGTTGGACAAAGGCGCTGCCTGGGACGTGCAGGCCCATCATTTCCATCATCATCTGATTGGAATTGGCCGTGCCAAAGAATGTGCAAGTGCCCGGCGAATGGTAACTGGCAAGCTCGCTTTCCAGCAAAGCATCGCGGCCGACTTCGCCCGATGCGAATTTCTGCCGGGTTTCCTGTTTTTGTTTGTTCGAAATCCCGCTCGGCATGGGGCCAGAGGGCACAAAGATCGCGGGCAAATGCCCAAAGCGCAGAGCGCCCATCAAAAGACCCGGCACGATCTTGTCGCAAATGCCAAGGAAGGCCGCGCCGTCATACATTTGGTGAGACAAAGCAACGCCTGCCGCCATGGCGATATTGTCACGGCTGAAAAGGGAGAGTTCCATTCCATCTTCGCCCTGCGTCACCCCATCGCACATGGCCGGGGTTCCGCCTGCAACTTGCGCAGTGGCGCCCACTTCACGGGCGTAGATTTTCATCCGATCCGGATAGCGGCCATAGGGCTGATGGGCGCTCAGCATGTCGTTATACGCTGAGACAATCCCGATATTGGGCCCGGAATTGTTTTTGAGCGCGTCCTGATCTTCCAAAGCGCCAGCAAAGGCATGGGCCAGCACGGAACAGGAAACCGCTTCGCGTTCAGGGCGGCGATCTGCCTCGCGCTTCATAAGGTCGAGATAGGCGCTGCGCCCCGGTTTGGAGCGCTCGATCACGCGCTCTGTCACCGCGCGAATGGTGGGATGAAGATCACTCATGCCAGCTAACGCCATCACGCTCTGCCAAGGCAATTGCGGCGCTCGGTCCCCAGCTTCCAGCGGTGTAGGTCTTGGGCGTTACACCTGCCTCTTCCCAAACGGCGCGGATGCCATCGACCCATTCCCATTGCGCTTCAACCTCGTCGCGCCGAACAAACAGCGTCTGATCGCCCTTGATCAGATCGAGCAGCAGGCGTTCATAGGCGATCCGGCGATGCTGCCCGACAAACGCATCGGGCATGGTGATTTCCAAGGGCACTTCGCGCAAGGCATTGCCCGTTGCCTCAAGTCCTGGAACCTTTGCCATTAAGGACAAAGTGATATTCTCTTCCGGTTGGATGCCGATCAGAAGAGAATTGGGATTGAGACCTGCTCCACCCTCGCCAAAGATTGAGTGCGGGACGCAGCGGAATTTGACGAGGATTTCGGTCACGCGTTCAGGCAGGCGTTTGCCGGTGCGCAGATAGAACGGAACGCCTTTCCAACGCCAATTTTCAACATGCGCTTTGATCGCGGTGAACGTTTCGGTGGTGGACGGCTTGCCCAACTCTTCATCATAACCCGGAACCGCTTCTCCGCCGATCGCGCCTGCGCGGTATTGACCCGTCACCGTTTCATTGGCGAGAACGGGGCGCATTGCGCGCAAGACTTTCACTTTCTCATCACGCACGGCGGTTGCATCAAAGCTCGTCGGCGGCTCCATCGCGACCAGACTGAGCAGCTGGAGCATATGGTTTTGCACCATGTCGCGCAGTGCACCTGCATCGTCGTAAAAGCTAACTCGCCCTTCAAGGCCCACCGTCTCTGCAACGGTGATCTGCACATGCTCGATATAGTTGGAATTCCAGATCGGCTCGAACAGTATGTTGGCAAACCGCAGCGCGAGTAGGTTCTGCACTGTCTCTTTGCCAAGATAGTGATCGATACGAAAAATTCGATCTTCAGGAAAAGCATCGGCCACCGCATCATTGATAACCGCCGACGTATCAAGATCAGTGCCCAGCGGTTTTTCGAGGCACATGCGCACTTTTTCGCCGCTCAACCCCGCATGGCGCAGACCCGCAATGGTTGGGCCAAACAGGCTGGGCGCGGTCGACAAGAAGATGGCGAGACCTTGCGATGCGTAATCGCCCACTTTGGTTGCCAGATCATCGAAACCTTCGACTGTGCTTGCATCCAATTGTTGGTAGCTCAACCGATTGAGGAAACCGGCCATCCCGCCGCGGCGTTCCGCTTCAAGATGCTCTTCCAAAGCCTGCCGCGCCATATCGCGAAAGCCTGCATCATCCAGATCGCTGCGCGCAGTGCCAATAATCTTAAGCCCCTCAGGCAGAAGCCCATCGGCATCCAGCGCGCAAAGCGATGGGAGAAGCTTACGACGGGACAGATCTCCCGTTGCTCCAAACAGCAGAAGTCTATCGGCAGCGAATTGTGTCACGCGGCATCTTTCAATTGTGATATCCCGAGCGCGCGGCTTACCAAATTACCAGCGTGTTTCCAGCGAATAGTGCGGGATCGCAATCGTATGCACTGATTTGCAAGAAATTCTCGGCCTAGCGATCTGCCTTGCCCGCTGTGATCACGCCGAACAAATCATGCGCATCCGCCTCTTCGATAAGGCAATCGACAATTGCGCCGGGGGTTAAGCTCGCTGGCACATTGCGCAAGTATACCGCGCCATCGATTTCGGGGGCGTCTGCTTGAGAACGGCCTGTCGCGCCCACATCGCCATCTTCGTCAGGCTCGCCCACTTCATCAATAATGACGGGCAGAGTGCGTCCGGTTTTGGCGGCCAGTTTGGCTGCGCTGATCCGCTCTGTCACTTGCATCAAGCTCGCATAGCGTTCTTCTTTAATGTCCTCTGGCACAGGATCGGGCAGGGCGTTGGCGCGCGCGCCTTCGACGGGTTCAAACCGGAATGCGCCGACGCGGTCCAATTGCGCCTCTTCCAGCCAATCGATGAGGTGTTGGAAATCGTCTTCGGTCTCTCCGGGGAAACCAACCACGAAGGATGACCGGACAGCGATATCTGGGCAAATGTCCCGCCAGCTTTTGAGCCGCTCCAAAACCTTTGCCTCATTCGCTGGTCGGCGCATCGCTTTCAAAACTTTGGGCGCAGCGTGCTGGAATGGGATGTCGAGATAGGGCGTCAGCAGCCCATCAGCCATCAGAGGGATAACTTTATCGACATGCGGGTAGGGATAGACATAGTGCAGCCGCACCCATGGCGGCGTGCCATCCCCTGTGTCCAACTGGCCAAGCTCGCGCGCAAGATCAGTCATATGCGCGCGCACTTCGCGCCCCTTCCAGGCTCGCGGATCGTGCTTGGTATCGACGCCGTATGCCGATGTGTCTTGGCTGATGACGAGCAGTTCCCTTGTGCCCGCCGCCACCAGCTTTTCCGCTTCGCGCAGCACGGCATCAATGCGCCGGCTGGCAAGCTTTCCGCGAAGGTCTGGAATGATACAGAACGAGCAGGAGTGATTGCAGCCTTCTGAGATTTTCAAATAGCTGTAATGGCGCGGGGTGAGCTTGATATCAGGCTGCGGGATTAGATCGACAAACGGCCCTTGGCTTGGCGGGGCGTGTTCGTGCACCGCATCGACCACTTGTTCGTATTGATGCGCGCCTGTCACTGCCAGCACCTGAGGATGCGCAGCGCGGATGGCGTCGGCCTCTTCCCCCATACAGCCCGTTACGATCACACGGCCGTTTTCTGAAATAGCCTCTCCGATTGCGGCAAGGCTTTCCTCTTTGGCGGAATCCAGAAACCCGCACGTGTTGACCAACACCACATCCGCGCCCGCATAATCCGGGCTCATCGCATATCCATCGGCGCGCAGGCGCGTGAGAATGCGTTCGGAATCGACAAGCGCCTTTGGGCAGCCAAGCGAGACCATGCCGACTTTTTTGGCATCGGGGAGGGAGGTGGTATTCGACATTAGGCGCGCCTCTACACTGGTTTTTTTCGTGGTGCCAGAGCCAGCCCGCTCCCTCCACCCTTCCACCCGGATCTTACTCCGGTATGATAATCCGGGTGGAAGGGTGGAGGGAGCGGGCTGGCTAGGTTATCAAGCGATCTGATCGAAGGGGAAACACATCATGAATGATTTTGCACTTTGGCCGGTTCTGGCAGGCTCTGCCGCCTTTTTTGTTGTCGGCATGATCTGGTATGGGGCTTTGTTCGGGAAAGCGTGGCAGAAAGCTGCGGGGCTAACCGATGCCGATGTCGAAGGCGGCAATATGGCCGTGATTTTTGGCCTGTGTTTTCTGTTCGAAATGCTGATCGCAATGGTGCTGTGGCACTTACTTGCGCGCGTAAACCCCGCACCGCATGTGGTGATGATGATGGCGATGGGCTTTGCAGGCGGCATTATGATCCCTGCAATGGGCATCAATTACCTGTTTCAACGCAAAAGCTTTATGCTTTTCCTAATCGACAGCGGCCATTTCCTGCTCGGCATGGCGGCCATGGGCGGCGTGTTCGTGTGGTTTAGGGGGTGATGATTTCGGCAGCTTTGAAAGGTTTACAGACTTTGTTTTGTTGACTGGTTTTGGGGGTGAAAGCGGCCAAAGCCGATCATTGCTACTTGTGCTCACTCGTACGCATCCTTTCTTGCCATGGCGGGTTGCGTCCAATTTTCTCAACCAGAAAGTCGATCAGAACACGGACCTTGGCTGTCAGTACGTTTGACTTTGGGTAGACCAGCCAAACCGCACGGTCGCTGTCAACGCGCCAGTCGGGGAGAACCTCGACCAAGCTGCCATCGCGCAACGAGCAATCTACATTCCACCGCGCATTGAGCGAAATGCCGAGACCGGCTTCAGTTGCCAGCCTCTGACTGGTGCCGTCATCGAGTTCAATGCGTGTGCGGTTGTTGCGCATCGAGGCGGTGAATCGATCGCCCTCGCGCACCAGATCGATCGTGTCCTCGAGCTGGCGAAAGGCGATGATGTCATGCTCCGATAGGTCTGAAGGGCTCTGAGGCGCGCCACGGCGCTCCAGGTAAGATGGTGCCGCGCACAAGATGTCGGACACATCGGCAAGCTTCCTTGCCTTGAGGCTGCTGTCGTCGAGCGCCGCATTGCGCAGAGCCAGATCAAAGCTCCCTTCGAGCAAATCAAACTGCGCGTCGGAAAATCGCAAATCCAGACCAATCTCGGGATAGCGCTCAAGAAATTCAGGTAGGATCGGTGCGATGTAGTGCTGAGCGAAGCTACTGGATGCGGCGAAACGGATCGTCCCCGATGCGTGAGGCCTCCCTTGCCCCAGCGCCGCCATGGCGGCATCGCGCTGCGCCAAAATTTCGCGCGCATAAGGGAGGAACGCTTCGCCTTCGATCGAAACCGAGACTTTGCGCGTGGAACGGTGAAGCAATTCCGCGCCCACCTCGCGTTCGAGCTTGGCAAGACGGCCGCTGGCGACGGCGGGTGCCAAGCCTAGGTCTCGCCCCGCGGCGCTGATGTTCAGTTTTTCGGCAGCGCGCACGAACAGACGAAGGCTTTCAAGGTCCATTGATTATATCCGAATTCTATATTCTGCATTTAGAAATGCCGCATTTCATATCGCAATTGTCAGTAATATATCAAATCCAACAGCGCGACTGCCTCTGTCGCCACGAATTGGAGAACCGCGATGCGAATCGATGCGAGCGTGAACTACCACGTCAAAAAGAGCAGCCCGCAGGCATTCGAATTCGATGTCGATGGGATTGTCGGCAACCTGATTTCGCCAGAGCTTGTCGAAACGCCTGTTAAGGTCACCGATGTTCGCAAGCGCGATTGGCAGCCCGACTTTACCCGCGATGGTATCGCGTTTTTAAAGCATGCCTCGGCCGTCCAGGACTTTCAATCCGGCGAGAGTTGGAAGGACGCTTACGACCAGGAACTGGTCGACCTTCTGAAGCGCCAGATCGCGGCAGCCGAAGTCATCGTCTTCGACCATACAGTCCGCATCGATGATCCGCAGGCCGCGCGCCGCCCGGCCCGCAACGTGCACAATGACTACAACCAAGCCGGCGCAGAGCAGCGTTTGATTGATCTGGTCGGTGAAGAGCGCGCAGAAGAATTTCACCGAGCTGGCTATGGATTTGTGAATGTCTGGCGGCCTGTGCAGGGTGTGATCAAGAGCTCGCCGCTGGGCTTCATTCGTCCCAGTTCCATGCAACCCAGCGACTGGATGGACATCGGCCTGATCTACCCAGACCGTTTTGGCCAAATCCTCGGCGTTGCGGCCAACCGTTCGCACGATTGGTTTTTCCAATCCGAGATGACGCCCGATGAGATCGCTGTCTTCAACATCTACGACAATCGCGGGCGGCCCCATCTGGCGCACAGCGCGCTCGACCTGCCTTCAGATCACAATGCCGCCACTCCTCGCATTAGCATCGAGAGCCGTACGCTCGTCCGTTATTCCTAATCCCTTCGAAAGGCACCCCCAGCATGTCTACTGATGTCCTGACAAAAGCACGCACCGTAATCCGCCCTACGCGCGACGAAATGCTGCAACGCGCTCCCTCTGTGAGCCACTTCTGGCATGAGAATAAGGATGTGTTCGAGCATGCTTGGACCGAGTGGGACGAACAAGGCGGCCTTAAAGACCTGGCCCTCGACCGTTCGCTCTATGCACCCGGAATGCGCCGGGCTGTTGAGCAAGCCTGGAATGATCCGTCCCAGGAGCAGTCGGTGCGCGAACTTTGGACTGAAGTGTTCCCAAATGTCTACGAAGCGCAGTTCTTCGATCCCGCAAAGCTTGCCGATCTGCGCGAGTTCCTCAAACGCGTGGAGCAAGCAGACATCCCGCTGCGCCCGCCTTACGGACTTGTTCTCAATCGCGGAGGGGCCATGCTTGACCCGCGTTCGCAAGGCTATCTGGCAGCGCCCACGTTTCAGGCTTTTTACCAGGATTTGATGGGTCATTTCATGCGCCCCATCGCGCGGCTCTTGTTCCCCGATGTGTATGGCTATGATAGCCAGACCTTCGGTTTCTCGATCCAATGGGAAGCAGGCAAAGATACGACGCTACAAGCGCATACTGATGCCTCGAGCGTGACTTTGAACATCAATCTCAATCTGCCAGGCGAGGAGTTCTCCGGCTCAGCCGTTCGGTTCATGGACCCGGCCACGAATTCGGTGAAGGACCTTACGTTCGAGCCGGGCAAGGCGCTGATCCACCACGGTAGCGCGCTGCACGCTTCGAAGCCCATCACGCAAGGCGAACGGCAAAACTTTGTTCTCTGGCTTTATGGAGAGCATGGCCGCACGCCCTACCAGCATGGCCTGAGCGGGCCTTCCGCATCACCGCAAGAGCGCTGGTCGCCGGCCAATGTGCCTTCGGACGGCTTTGCTCCTTTCTAACCACACCTCGATCACACCGCCGCATCACTTTTTCGCAAACGGAAACAGCCTCAATGTCCAAGACAATTATCATCACCGGAGCCACTGACGGCATCGGCCTCGAAACCGCCAAATTGCTCGCTGCTGAGGGTCACACGCTGCTGCTCCACGGACGCAACGCCGACAAGCTCGCGAAGACTGCAAAAGTGGTCGCAAGCATCGACGGTACAGGTGCGATCCACACCTACCGCGCTGACCTGTCCGACCTCGGCGAAGTCGCAGGATTGGCCAACGCAATCAGGAGCGATTTCAGTTCGATCGATGTGCTGATCAACAATGCGGGGGTCTTTGTAACCCCGCAGCCAACCAATTTGGATGGCTATGACACGCGCTTCATCGTCAACACGGTCGCGCCCTATCTGCTGACAAAGTTGCTGCTGCCCAGCTTCGGATCGGAGGGCCGTGTTGTGAACCTTTCGTCTGCGGCACAGGCCAGCGTGCAGGTCGAGGATTTCCTCGCCAAGCGCGCCTTTGGCGACAACCCAGCTTACTCGCAAAGCAAGCTCGCACTGACCATGTAGTCGTTCGAATTGGCTAAGCAGCTTGGCGCATCAGGCCCTGTAATTGTCGCGGTGAACCCGGCATCTTTCCTAGGCAGCAAAATGGTCAATGACGCCTACGGCCAGAAAGGCCACGACCTTGGTATCGGCGCAGACATCCTTGCCCGCGCAGCGCTTAGCGAGGAATTCGCAGACGCCTCTGGCAAGTATTATGACAATGATCGCCGAGCCTTCAGCCAGCCTCACCCTGACGCGCTGAACTCTGCGAAGAACCAGAAACTCATCGCTGCTATCGAGCAAGTGATCGACTGATCCACTCAAGAAGTTGCGCACCCATCACGGCCGAAACACGCTTTCGGCCGACAGGAGAGGTGCGCCCTCGATCCACCACCACGACCAGAAGGAAAAACCCATGAAATACGAAGGATTTACCACATTCTCAGTCGATCAAGACGGCGCTGTCATGCATGTCACTTTCGACTTTGGCACCGTCAATGTCCAAGGTCAGGAAATGCTGGCCGATCTTAACAGCCTCGCCATGCGCCTCGAGCGTGACCGCGAAACGAAGGTTGTTATCTTCCAGTCAGCGAACCCTGAAATCTGGGTCTGTCACTATGACACCGAACTACTCAAAGATATGTCCGACGAAGCGGTTTCTCGCGAAGAAGCGCAGCTGCTCGATCTGCAAGCCGTGTGCGAACGCATCAGCAAGGTGCCGCAGGCTACCATCGCCAAGCTTGAAGGGTTTGCCCGCGGCGGCGGCCACGAACTCGCCCTCGCGCTCGACATGCGCTTTGCGGCGCGGGGCAAGTTCAAGTTCATGCAGATGGAAGTCGGTATGGGCATCCTCCCGTGCGGGGGCGGCGCATCGCGCATGGCTCGCCAGACGGGTCTAGGTAAGGCGCTGGAGATCATTTTGAGCGCCCAGGACTACGACGCTGACGAAGCCGAGCGACTAGGAACGGTCAATAAGGTGCTCGAGCCCGATGAGATCGGCGAGTATGTCGAAAATCTCGCAAAGCGTATTGCGCAATTCCCGGCGGAATCGATCAACGTCTGCAAGCAGATGGTATACGAATCCATCGACAGGCCGATCGATGAAGCGCTCAAAGCCGAAGCCTATTGGCTCTACCAGGCGACCAGTAAGACGCCTGCATTGAAGCGCTTCCGCATCGCGGATGAGCAAGGGCTCGAACACGACATCGAAAACCAGCGCAAGTGGGGTGAGCTTGTGATGGACGTGCAAGAGATCAACTGAGTCCAGTCGTGAGACTAGCGTCGAAGCCCGGCTTACTTCGGTGGGCTGGGTTTTTCGATTAGGCGCACCTAAGGTCCGTAGTTGGGTCGGGAGCGGAACGTCAGGTTTGGGGTGAGGTTAGGCGTTGGATATCCTATTTCGTGTCAGCTCAAACCCGCAGGCCAACCCCGTTTCCATTGCCATTATTGGAAGGCACAATCTCAACCACCACGTCGCCTTTTTGCAAGGCTTCGCATTCCTTTTCCCAGTATCCGATCGCGCGGCCGTTTCTGTAAATGCGAAGGCCTCTGCCGCCTGATTTTAGATCGCTGATCGAGGAACCGCATTCGTCTTCTTCCACCACGCGTTCAACCAATTGCACGCGGCCCGATACGGAAGCGAGATCGGCGAGGTAATCAGAGATATGCGCGCCTTGGGCAGAGCCTGCGAGAAGCAGGCCAGTAAAGCGCACCGGATTGATCACATTGTTCGCGCCCGCTTGCTTTGCCAGGATTTCGTTATCATCCGCGCGCACGACAACGCTGATCGGCACTTTGGGAGCAAGGTGGCGAACGGTAAGGGTTATCAGGATGGATGTGTCATCACGGCCTGCCGAGACCAGCACGCTACCCGCCTCTTCGATCCGAACCGCACGCAAGGTTTCGTCGCGGGTCGCATCTGCGGCCATGACATTAGCGCCCAGTTTTTCAGCTTCAGCCAGCCGTTCCTCGCTTGGGTCAACGACAACGATATTGCTTGCCTCAGTGCCGCGTTCGATCAATTCTTCCACGCTTTGCGAGCCGGAAACACCATAGCCCAGAACGACCACATGGTCTGACAGGTTTGCCTGAATTTTGGACATGCGCCATTTCTCCCAGGAACGCTTGATAATGAAGTTATAGGCCGTGCCGACAAAGATAAACAGCACGGCAAAACGCACAGGGGTGACAATAAATGCCTCGACCAAGCGCGCTGTGTCACTGACCGGCGCAATATCGCCAAAGCCTGTGGTGGTGATCGATATCATCGTGAAATAGACAACATCGAGAAAGCTGACATGCCCATCGACATTGTCGATCAGCCCCTCGCGGTCCCACCAATGGATGAGCACGACGAGCAAGATCAGCAAAAATGCTGCGCCTAACCTTAGCGTTAAATCCCCCCACACAGGCAGGCGAACAGCGCGGCGCAAAGGCTTAAAACGGCGGCGGGTAAACCGCTTGGTTCGCCGAGCGTTTTTGGCCGCAATTTTGTCTGGACTATCCCCCGTCATGGGTTTGGAATAACAGCCCTTCGCCTAGTCTGCAAAGCGTTCGCTAAGAGTTTCAATCGCTGCGTGATGCGTGAGGTCCAATTGCAAGGGTGTGACAGACACAAAGCCATCATCAATCGCCTCAAGATCAGTTCCGTGATCGGGTGTGTGTTCGATGGCGTAAAGGCCGAACCAAAAATAGCGCTGGCCGCGCGGGTCTTTGCCTTCGACAATCGAGCCGCGTGAATAATCATGAAACCCTTGGCGCGTGACGCGAATGCCTTTGATGGCGTCAGGATCGAGCGGGGGGAAATTGATATTGACGAGTGTGCGTTCATCAAAGGGCGTGTCGAGCAAAGGTTCGATAACGCGCTTGCCCCATCCCTTTGCCCCGCTGAAAAGGTCATCAGGCGCGCCATTGCCGCCGCGATAAACCTGGCTAAGCGCGATGGATCGCACTCCTGCCAGTGCGCCTTCGACAGCGGCGGAAACGGTGCCGGAATAGGTGATGTCATCGCCAAGGTTCGCCCCGCGATTAACGCCTGAAAGGATGAGGTCGGGGGGCGTGTCCATGACTTCGCGCAGAGCCATCATCACGCTGTCAGTGGGTGTTCCTGTGACAGCAAAGCGGCGAGGGCCGAATTGCTGGAGGCGCACAGGGCGGTTCAGCGTAAGCGAATGACCTGCACCAGATTGCTCCTCAGACGGCGCGCACACCCAGATATCGTCTGACAGTTCCGCAGCAATGGCTTCCAAGACTTCAAGCCCGGGGGCGTGGATGCCATCGTCGTTTGTGATCAGAATGCGCACTGAAATTCCTTCATCATTCGTCATCCTGAACTTGTTTCAGGATAACAGCGGCACATAGCCAGACGGATAGTGTTATCCTGAAACAAGTTCAGGATGTCGGTGGTGTCAGCCGGGGGTAAGCCGCGTGACGCCGCCCATATAGGGGTGCAGCACTTCGGGCACGATCACGCTGCCATCAGCCTGCTGGTAATTCTCGATAATCGCCACAAGAGTGCGCCCCACTGCAAGGCCGGATCCGTTAAGCGTGTGCACAAATTCGGTCTTTTTCTCGCCTTCCGGCCTATAGCGGGTCTTCATCCGTCGCGCTTGGAAATCGCCCGTGTTGGAGCATGAACTGATCTCGCGATATGCGCCTTGTCCGGGCAGCCACACTTCCAGATCGTAAGTTTTGCGCGCGCCAAAACCCATATCGCCGGTGCAAAGCAGCATTTTGCGATAGGCAAGGCCTAGTCTTTGGAGAATGTTCTCAGCGGCCTCAGTCATCCGCTCATGTTCAGCCGCGCTATCTTCGGGTCGGACGATGGAGACAAGCTCGCATTTTTCAAACTGGTGCTGGCGGATAAAGCCGCGCGTATCCTTGCCCGCAGAACCCGCTTCAGAGCGGAAGCATTGGGTTAGAGCGGTAAGCCGCATGGGCAAAGCGCTGTCATCGAGGATTTTGCCCATTGTTGAGGCGGTAAGGGAAACCTCGGCTGTGGGGATGAGCCAGCGGTCATCCGTTGTGCGAAAACTATCCTCCGCAAATTTGGGCAGTTTGTCCGTCCCATACATCGCCTCATCCTTGACCAGCACAGGCGGCATGCATTCGGTGTAGCCAAATCGCTGCGTTTGCTGGTCGATCATAAACTGACCGAGCGCGCGGTGCAGCCGCGCCATATCGCCGCGCAGGAATGTGAAGCGCGCACCGGATAACAAAGCGCCGGTCTCAAAATCCATGCCAAGGTCAGGCGCGAAATCGGCGTGTTCTTTGGGCTCAAAATCAAACGAAGGCTTCTCGCCCCAGCTTGAAACCTCGACATTATCCTCTTCATCAGCGCCTTGCGGCACATCCCCAAACGGCAGGTTCGGAATAACCGCGAGAGCATCCTCCAGCTTGTCGCCCAGCTCGCGCTCGCTCGCTTCAAGATCGGGCATATCCTGCTTGATCTGCGCCACTTCCGCTTTCAGCGCTTCGGCGGTTTCCGTGTCGCCTTGGCCCATCGCTTTGCCGATGGCTTTGGACGCCTCATTGCGGCGCGATTGCGCTTCTTGCAGGCGGGTGGTGAGCGCGCGGCGTTCTTCATCGAGCGCAAGGATGCTGGCTGCCACAGGGTCCAGCGCCCGGCGCGCCAAAGCGGCGTCGAAAGCGTCGGGGTCGTCTCGGATCAGGCGAATATCATGCATGGGCGCCAGCCTATGCCAATGTCGCGTGAGCTTGGAAAGGGCTTACCCGATAGCAAGCATCACAGCGGACGACGCGCCCTGTAATTCGCCCTGATTGGCATCGAGATTTTCGGGCAGTGTCGCGCTGGGATACGCTTTGCCAAGCACGTCCAATGCCGCCTCTATCTTGCTTGCAACATCGGCGTCCTCGGCTTTGATCGCATCAGCGGACCCGTCAAAAGCAGCCTTGGCGGATTGGTAAAAGCCATAGCCATCGAGATAGGGGCCATAGATTTTCCCTTCGACCGCTTCGCCATACATGGTTGCGGCGCGCTCTATTTGATCGGCGGCTATGCCAGCAGAGATCATTGCAGCGCTGGTGCCGTTATCTGGCGCTTTTTCGCCCGCCGCGCGAAGAGCTGCAATGATATCGCCTGCGCGCTTTTCGATGGCGGCGGTATTTTCCCCGTCCAGCACAGCCTTGCTCGCGCCGTTGAAAAGGGGTGCCATGTCCTCAACGCCTAAATCCGTGAAGACGGGGCCTAGATCAGCGAGGACTTCGGATACGGGATGACCGAACATTTCGGCTGCCGCTTCGGTGTTGCCTGCCTTATGAGCATCGCGCGCAGCGATTACATGGGCCTCCGCAATGGCGAGCGCTGATCCATAGACGACAGGATCTGTTCCAGCGGCGCCAACAGCAACGCCGCCTTCGCCTCCTCCGCCTTCTCCTTCGCCACCTTCACCTTCTCCGCTCTCACCGCTTTCGCCTGCTTCTCCGGTTTGGGCCGCTTCGCCGCCTTCCCCTTCGCCCGCTTCACCAGCACATCCGGCCAATCCAGCGCTTGCCAAAGCGGTTGCGAGTCCAAGTGTGGTCCAGGTTTTAGTGGTGACTTTCATTTCCGTGCCTCCGGGGATATTTGAGAATGTGTTGGTGCTGTCATAGTCCTGCGCTGCCTTTTTGCAAACGATTCTCATATAGGAACGTCCGTTTTCCCATGATCCTAACGATTGCCGCCATCACGGATGAGGCCAAAATGGCCGAGATACAAAGCGCTGTTGCCAAACTCCAATGGCGCGATGGCAAAGAGACCGCTGGAAAAACCGCGAAGGCGGTGAAGGAAAACGAACAAGCGGTGATGAATGATGCAGCGGGCAAAGCTGCTGAGGCGCTTATCATGCCGCATTTGAGCGAAAATGCCGTGCTGAAAGCGGCAAGCCACCCGCGCAGGTTTTCGCACCTCTTGATAAGCAAGACACAAGATGGCGGGCATTACGGATCGCATATTGATAATGCGCTGATGGGCGCAGGCGCGGGGCGGATGCGCACCGATATGTCGTTCACGCTGTTTCTGACCCCTCCTGATGAATATGAGGGCGGCGAATTGGTGATCCACACCGCAGGAATGGATTACACGGTCAAAGGTCAGCCCGGCGAGCTGGTCTTATATCCCAGCACCAGCATTCACGAGGTGAAGCCGGTGACGAAAGGCACGCGGATTGTCAGCGTTGGCTGGATTGAGAGCCTTATTGCTGATCCAACCAGCCGCGAAATGTTGTTTGATCTGGAGAATTTGCGCGCGAGCTTGCGCGCCAGTCTGCCTGCGGGTTCGCGCGAACTGCTTACCCTTGATAAGACTATCGCCAATCTCAACCGGATGTGGGCTGTGGTTTAGCGCGCTCTGATTTGGATTTGGACTGGAAGTGCCCTTTCCTCTTGGCGGTAAAATAGATGATGAGGCTGACGCCAACCACGCTTGGACCTGCCCAGACCAGCGGATTGAAAACGTGTTCGGGCACCATCCGAATAAGGCCCACTGACATGAATGCGGTGTATGCCGAAATGCCCATTCCGATCAGCGCGCGAAAATGTTCACCGACATAGGCGCTGGGTGAGGGGGCCTGTTTTCGCCAGATAAACAGCTGCTGGATGGCCATCGAAACCACGCCGAGTACGCACAGTGCCATCATCAACGGATCGCCGACGCGCCAACCGTAATAGCCGCAATAGAGGCCCGATATCACCACAGCGCCGATTACAATCTGCGTTCGCGGGCGGCGCAATTGTTCGCGGCTGCGAGCATGTTTGACCACGCTTAAGCCATAATCGGCAAAGCCAATGGTCAAGATGCCAAGATACAGCATCATCCAGACAAACAGCCCTTCAAACAACTCGCGGTCTGCAATTTCAGGGTGGCGTTCATCAGGCGCGTACAGGGTCAGCAACGCCATTGCGACAGCCAAAGCGCCTGCGCCCATAAAGCCATAGCAGGCCCACCTGCCGCCGCTGCGATGGTTCTTTGCGCCTTTCTTCGTCGCAATCGGCACCCAGAATGCGATCAGCCCGATCAAGCCGGTGATCACATGCAGGACAACGAAGATCATAAACAGATCCATCCAAGGGCGTGTACAGACATTTAGACAGCCCGAAAAGCCTGTGTTTTGGACACACGTCATGCAGGCAAAGAAGCGCCGCGCCAGTTTCGAACGCCAGCGCGGCGCAAGGTTAATCCCCCTCGGGTCGCAAAACAGGGGACGGTTCGGTGTGGCCAAAATTTTGGAGCATATCTGCCCGCTGCATCTAGCCGGTCATTCAAGAGAGCGTGAGCGCGGACAAAACCGGGTCAAGTTTCTTTGTGTCCTGGTGTCTTACCTGACTAAATCTTCAACACATTTACCATGCTTTTCTGACACTTGATGCAGTTAATCAGTCACTGACTTTTTTGCGTTACTACGCGCATTCAACACATTGCAGGCGGGCTTCTGTTCCGCATGGAGGAACGAAACACATGCAGGTTTCACGGCGAAATCTGATGGCCGGTGCTGCGGCGGGATTGGCAGCGGGCGCGCTAGGTGGATGCTCAACTGCCTCGTTTGGCAGCCGGTCGAGTTACTTGACCAATATTGTGGATCCTCAAAACAACAACACGGTCTATCACTGGGTCGATATTGCTTTGCAGCAGACCCGCGATCAGCGTGTCGCGCCTCCGCGCGCTGCGTACAATTTTGCAGCGCCCATGGTGGCTGGTTTCGTCGCCGCCGACGCTATCATCGGAAGGTTCGATACGCCTTATGATTTTGGCGAGGCACCTGCCGGTGCTGATCCCGAAGTCGCATATGGCGTGGCCTTTGCGACGGCTGCTTCTGAGTGCTTTCAACAGCCATTCTTGTGGGAGCGGCGCGCATTCAAAGCACGTTTTCCCGATGGTGAGGCCAAGGATCTGGGCGTGAAGTGGGGCCGGCATGTCGGCCTTCAGATCAATAAGATGCGTACAGGCGACGGCGCGCAGCCTGATAAGGTGAATTTCTACCACGGCCGTTATCCTCGCCGCGAAGATGTGCTAAAATGGACGCCAACAGGGCCTAGTTACAGCGCTGGTCCCGGACCAGCAGTGGGCGCATATGAACGCGGATTGTTTCCGGGCCACGGCAAAATCACCCCATGGACCATGACAAGCCCGTCACAATTTCGCGTGGCAGACTTCCTTGATCCGAAAAGCCCTGAATTCGCGGCCCAGTTTCAGCTGGTGCATAAGCTTGGCGGCAAGGATTCCACCGATCGCACCGAAGATCAGAGCGAGATCGCGCTGTTCTGGGAGGATGGCCCATGGGGTATCACCCCGCCGGGTCACTTTCTCTATATTGGTCTCCAAGTGATGCAGGATCGCGGTTTCGATTTTCTCGATCACGCACGCCATTTCGCGCTGATGGGTGCGACACAAGCGGACGCGTCTATCAATGCGTGGGACAGCAAATATCACCACGACATCCTGCGCCCAGAAACGGCGATCAAATTCAGGTGCAGCGAATTTGGCAGCGCTGATCCGCGCATTTTCGAACAGGCCAATTGGGAAAGCATGATCCCAACGCCCAATTTCCCGGCTTACACGTCAGGACACTCCACTTTTGGCGCTGTTGGCATTGAAATGATCAAGCTGTTGATTGGCACAGACGCAGTTAGTTTCAGTCACGAAAGCCCCGATCAGGTGCTTTGGCCAAGCCTGACTGGCAAAAGGCGGTATTTCACCAGTCTTGATCAGGCAGCGTATGAAAACGGTTGGAGCCGGATTTACGGCGGTGTCCATTGGCTTGCCGATCACGAAGCGGCTGATGATGCGGGCCGCAAGATAGCGCGCCATGCCTTTGCAAACCTGTTCGGCAAGAAGGGGTAAGCGAGATGGCCCGTCATTGGTTTATCGGCGCCGTGGCCGTTTGTGCCTTTGTGCCAAGCGCTGCGTATGCTCAGGACGTGAACCTTAATTACGACAATCTGTCCTCGTTTGAAGAACCGCTGTCTTTCGAAGCGGGCGATGTGACTGTGTCTATCACCGGATTGGCTGATGCGAACATCACCGCCGAATTTGATAATCTCATCGGAGACGATGAGGTGACTTTCGGCTTTGTTACCAATGTTCAGGTCGCAGCCGAAACCCAGCTGGCCAATCGTTGGACCGTGGGCGCTGTGTATTTCGGGCAATATTCCGACAACACAATCGGCGTGCCGGATGATTACACCGATAACGTGGCAGGCTTTATTGGAACCAGCTTCGGCACCTTTATTGGCGGGAACACCAATCAACAGGTGCGCGAACTCACTCGGCGACAGCGCGGCGTGGGCAACACTTTCCTCGCATTTGATGATTTCTACGGTCAGCTCGACAATTGGGGCGGGGCCTATGTTGGTCGTTTTGGGCCAAGCATTATCGGCGCAGCTGTTGATCAAAACGGTGATTTCGAAGTCGGCGCGCAATTTCAGCGGCCTTTGGGCGAACGCGATGTGCGCTTTACCGGCCGCTATCGCCAGGCCCGGTTTGATGCGCCTGATGGGATCACTCGGTTCGACACGCGCGGTGTCGGATTGGTTGCAGAGCTTGTTTATGGCAGCTCGCTTTGGGATGTGGGCGCCGGGTATGAACGGCTTGATGGCGCGATGATCGATGGAGATCGTTGGTTCATTTCCGCAGGCGGTCAAAACCAGATGGGGCCGCTCCAACTTTCGGTTGAGGGGCATTACGGCGAAGTTGATGGCACGGCTGAAATATCGGGAGCTGTGGGCGCATCTTATGCAATTGCGCGTGGTCTATCCCTTAATCTTGGCGGCAATTATGCCAACGCGACATTGGCTCCAGATGGTGTGACGTTGCTTGATAGCGACGAAGTGATTGCCGTCTCTTCGCTGCGCTACAGCTTTTAGCGATTGTTTCGTCAATCAGCCGGGAAAACTGCACAGGTCGTCCTCAAAAGCGCATGGTTTCTATGCGGTTAACACTAATTCGACACATTCTGGTCAAGGTTCTCATCGCAACAAAAGGTGTGCGTGTCGCAAGCGTTAGGGACCAGTGATGACAACTACAGTTGAGCCTAAAGCCAAAACCGAAGATCAATCCAATACCAAGACTGCTTCATCTGCTGAAGCGCCAAGCAAGAATATTGGCAGCGCCGATGGCAGTGCTGCATCCTCGGTTGCGCGCAATGCTGGCCGACTGGCCAGTGCGAGCACGTTGGCATTGGGCGTTGCGGCTTGCGGCGGCGGCGGTGGCGGCGGCGGCGGAGCTGCCCCAGTTGCAGGCGGCGGCGGTGGCGGCGGCGGCACCGCAACTCCGCCTCCTACAATCGCTCGGCCACAAAATGATACGGAAGCATCGCGTTTCCTTCTTCAGGCTTCATTTGCGGCCAGTCCAGCGGCGATCCAGCAAGTGACCGATCAGGGTTATGAACCCTGGCTCGATGCGCAAATGAACCAGCAGAACAGCCAAAGCGCAGCGCAGTTCTTGGCCTCGCGCGGATACGAAACGATTGATTCTGAGCGTTACTATTTCCAACGCAATCCCGGCGATTACATGATCTGGTCGCAATTGATGTCAGGCGGCAGTTCAGTGCGCAAACGCGCAGCCCTGGCAATGTCGGAATTCTTCGTCGTGTCTTTCAACAGCGTCGATATAGCGTGGCGGTCTTCTGCTATTGGCGAATATTGGGACATGCTCAATCGCAATGCGTTTGGCAATTTCCGCGATATTCTGGAGGAATTGACGCTCAATCCTGCAATGGGCGTTTTCCTGAACACGCGGGGCAATCGCAGAGCTGACCCCAATTCGGGCCGTGTGCCGGATGAAAATTATGGCCGCGAGATCATGCAATTGTTCTCCATCGGCCTGTTCGAGCTCAATATGGATGGCACATTGCGCCTCAATGGCGGCGAGCCGATTGAGACTTACGATAATGAAGATGTCACCGGCATAGCCAAGGTTTTCACAGGCTATGATTTTGATTTCACTGGAATCAACGTGCAGCAGGGTTTCAATGGCGAAGGCAGAATCCCCGATGCGGAATACACTCGCCAGCCAATGACAGCCGACTCTACTCGCTGGCAATATCCCAGAAATGAAGGATTTCATTCAGAAGAAGAAAAGAGCTTCCTGGGTCTTACCATTCCCGCTGGGACGGGCCCGGAAGAGACATTGCGCCAAGCGCTCGATCATATTTTTGAGCACCCCAATGTTGCGCCGTTCTTTTCCAAGCAAATGATCCAGCGGCTTGTCACCAGCAATCCAAGCCCTGCCTATGTTCAACGCGTCGCCAGCGTCTTCAACGATAATGGTAGCGGGACGCGCGGTGATTTGAGAGCGGTCTTCAAAGCAATCCTGCTCGACAGTGAAGCGACCGACATAAACAACGCGGCTGACCCCGCATTTGGCAAGCTGCGCGAACCGATGTTGCGGTTTGTCCAACTGGGCCGAACATTCGGAATTCGCTCGCTCAGCGGCAATTGGGAATTGCGCGATTTCTCCAATCCATCGGACCGTCTTGGCCAATCGCCTTTGCGTCCGCCATCGGTTTTCAACTTCTTCAGGCCGACCTATTTCCCACCGGGATCGCAGGCCGCAGCAAACGATCTGCTCGCGCCGGAATTTCAGATGGTCAACGAAACCTCGGTTGCAGGCTACGTCAATTTCATGGAGCGCGCGCTAGAGGGGTCTCAATGGATCTTCGACGATATCGAATTTAATTTCTCGAATGAAACCGCAATTGCCGATGACAGCACAGCATTGCTGGACAGGCTCGATCTGCTGCTGACGTCCAACCAGCTTTCGGATGATGTGCGCGGACTTATTCAAGGCGCGATTGATGCGATTGCAATTGAAGCGGGCAGCGAAGCGGAAAACCGGCTTCAACGCGTGCAGACCGGCATCCTGCTGGTGATGGCCTCTACCGATTACCTCATTCAAAAATAAGGGTACGCACAACATGTTTATTGGCAAACAAACCGAATTGTCGCGCCGTGCCTTTATGCGCCGGTCAAGCCAGCTTGCCGCGATGGGGGCTGCATCTTCTTATGCGATGGGCCTTGCAGGGCTGGGCGAAGCTGCCGCTTTTTCAAGCGCTGGTGGATACAAGGCGCTCGTCTGTATCTTCCTTTATGGCGGGAATGATCACGGCAACACTCTGATCCCCTATGATCTTCCCAACTACACGCGGTATTCGGAAATTCGCGGCGGCAATGGATCAGAAGCCGGAGGGGCAATCGCGCTTCCTCGCGCTTCTCTTGCAAACACCATATTGCAAGCACCGCAGGGCCAGACGCTAACAGACGATATCACCTATGCTATCGCGCCCACTATGCCCAATTTGAAAGCGCGCTTTGATGAGGGCGTGATGGCGCCTTTGCTTAATGTCGGACCGCTTATGACGCCGACCACATTGGCTCAGTTCCAAAACAAAAGCGTGCCGCTTCCTCCGAAACTGTTTTCGCACAACGATCAGCAATCAACCTGGCAAAGCTCGCAACCCGAAGGTGCGCCAACAGGCTGGGGCGGGCGGATGAGCGACCTTGCGCTTTCGGCCAACACCAACGCCATGTTCACCGGGATCAATCTGTCAGGCAATGCCGTGTTTTTGAGCGGCGAGACGGCTGTTCCCTATCAGATGTCGACCAATGGAGCGACTGAGTTCCGGCCCCTGCGCCGCAACCGTCTGTTTCAATCGCGCGACAACGCGGCGGTGCTTGATACAATCCTCCGCTCTGGCAGCGGCAATGTGTTTGCGGCCGATCACGCTCTTATCAATGATCGCTCGATCCAATACGGCCAATTTATCAATCAGGCGATTGATGACAGCATGTTCAACACGCCGTTTAATTCCGGCAACAGGCTTGCTCGCCAATTGCAGGCGGTTGCATCGCTTATTGCAGGCCGCAATCAATTGGGCGTCACCCGGCAGGTCTTCATGGTCGCGCAGGGTGGATTTGATAATCACGATCAATTGATCGGCACGCATGACAATCTTCTTGGCGTTGTCGATGAGGCGATGAATTCCTTCTATCAGGCCACTGTTGAATTGGGCGTTGCCGATCAGGTGACGACTTTCACAGCATCTGATTTTGGCCGGACACTTGCCTTTAACGGCGATGGGTCAGACCACGGTTGGGGCGGTCACCACTTTGTGATGGGTGGTGCGGTCAATGGCGGACGCTTTTACGGCACCGCGCCCAGCGTTTCGGTTGATACGCCCGATCAGGTGGGCCGTGGACGCTTGCTGCCAAGCACGTCGGTGGATGAATATTCGGCGACTTTGGCGCGTTGGTTCGGTGTCTCGAACAGCGAATTGCCCAGTATTTCGCCCAATATTGGCCGGTTTGCGACCAGCGATCTGGGCTTTATGCAACCGGTTGTCTGATTACGCGCATAACGCGTTTTCAAACGCTTCTATCAGCCATGTGGCGGCGCGGCCGGGCACCGTGTCCCGGCGCCACATGGCGCTGAGCGTGTAGTCGGCGCCCGGTTTTTCGGGCAGATCAAGGACAGTCAGCGAGCCCATTTGAAGGTCGGCCTCGATCATCCAGTCCGGCATATTGCCCCAGCCAATGCCCTGCCGCAGCAGCGCATGTTTCGCCCCCAGATCGCCCAGTCTCCAATTTAACGGGCTGAAGACTGAAAATTCGCGGCCGTCTGTCAAAGAGGAACGATCCGTCAGCACAAGCTGGAGATGTTCGCGGCTTTCCCCGGGCTTTGCAGGCTTAACTGCCAGCGGATGGCTGGGTGATGCGACCGGAAGGAGTGCCACCTCGCCAATGGCGCGGCGCTCAAATTCAGGCCTGTCGCTGATGACGGGGCCGCCGATGGCTAAGTCAGATTCTTCGCTCAAAAGGCAAGCTGCAAGAGCGCCCAAGGCTTCGATCTGAAGGCGCAGTGACACTGTTGGAAAGTGTTCGCGAAATTCGCGCAGGACACGCGCGCTGGCCTCGCCGGGCACCATCACGTCAAGCGCAAGCCCTACTGAGCTTTCCAAACCTTCATGCAGGCTTTGGGTTTTGGCAAGCAAGCCATCAGACCGGTCCACCACTGCGCGCGCTTCAGCCAGGATACCGCGCCCTGCATCTGTCAGCACGGGTTTGCGAGAGCCTTCGCGATAGAACAGGGAGATGCCTAGCATCGCCTCCATTTGAGTGATGCCATAGCTGATAGCCGAGATCGCGCGCCCCATACGGCGAGCTGCGCCGCCAAAGCTTCCCTCATCAACGATCGTGAGGAAAATGCGCAATTGGTCGAGGCTGGGTTCGCCGAGTTTCATAGTAGTATGTTCAGATAATATGAACATTAATGCAAGTTTTATCGCACTATTAAGAAAATAATTTGACGCCTATCTCCCTCTCATCAGGGGCAATCGCCCATTCACGCATGTACTAAGTCAAGGAGGCAAGACCATGATCGAACTTCGCACCTTTGAAAGCCTAGGCGCTGCCAATCACGGTTGGCTCGATGCGCATCACCACTTCTCTTTTGCTGGCTATCACGATCCATCACGAATGAATTGGGGCAGCCTCCGCGTCTGGAATGACGATACGATTGCCGCCGGCCAGGGCTTTCCCACTCATCCCCATAACGACATGGAAATCATCACCTATGTCAGAAAAGGCGCGATCACGCATCGCGATAATCAGGGCAATGAAGGCCGCACCGAAGCCGGCGATGTCCAGGTGATGAGCGCTGGCACGGGTATTCAGCATTCAGAATACAATCTGGAAGACGAAGACACGCAAATCTTCCAAATCTGGATCATCCCTGAAAAGCGCGGCGGTGAGCCTAGCTGGGGTGCGCGGCCTTTCCCGAAAGATGATCGCGCAGGAGCCTTTGTGCCTCTCGCCAGCGGAACAGCGAATGATAACGATGCGCTTCCCATCCGGACAGATGCCCGGGTTCTGGGTGCAACAATCAAGGCCGGACAAAGCGTGACGTATGCGCCCTCCGCGGCGGACCGGCACCTTTATCTCGTGCCTGCCACCGGCAAAGTGCAAGTCGGCGACGTCGAAGCAAAGGCCCGCGATGGAGTTGCCATTACCGACCTTGAAACCGTGACCATCACAGCGCTCGAAGACAGCGAGCTTGTTCTGGTGGACGCGGCTTGAGTTCCCCGACGGAGCCGATCAGTCCCCCCGCTGGTCGGCTCCACTCTTTCCACTCTTTACCCTCATACAACAAGGAATCTCGCCATGTCCCATATCCTCCACATCACATCCAGCATTCGCGGATCAGAGAGTGTCTCGAACAAAATCGGTGATGCAATCCTTTCCAGCATCGGCGAGGGCGCGACGATCACCACTCGTGATTTGAGCGCAAACGACATTCCCTTTGTCGATGCAGCCCGCTTTGAAGCGAACCTGACCCCACCTGATGATCGCACGCCAGAGCAGGCCGAACTAGCCGCCATTGCCGATACCCTCATTGCCGAATTGCAGGCTGCTGACACCATCATCTTCAGCGTACCGGTCTACAATTTTGGTGTCCCAGCTGTCGTAAAGGCATGGGCCGATCTGGTCGCTCGCGCCGGCACCACATTCAAATACACTGAAAGCGGTCCGGTGGGTCAGCTTACAGGCAAAAAAGTCATCATCGCTGCTGCATCGGGCGGCACGCCGATTGGGTCTGATATGGATTTCATGTCCAGCTGGCTCACATTCTTCCTCGGCTTTCTGGGCATCACTGATGTCGAAAGCATCGCGGCTGACGGCATTATGGGCGCAGGCGGTGAGGCCAAGATCGACGCGGCAATTGAGCAGGCTAAGACTATTGCGGCCTAAATACAAAAAGCCCCCTCGCTTTGCGACGAGGGGGCTTTTTCGTGCGGAAGCGACCTTCCGGGCAGTTAGAACGAATACCCAACCTCAACACCCAGACGGCGCAGGCCGCCCGGAGAGATGAACGACCCACCAAATTCAATCGCCGGGATCACCTCGTTCAAATAGCTTTCATCAAGCAGGTTATCGGCGAAGGCGGTGATGCGGAAAGAGTCGATCTCGAGGCCGACACGCACATCCAGCACAGCGAAGGTGTCGCGTTCTGTGATCGAGTAATCAGCGTCGCCCACAAAAGCAGGTGCCATCAGTGCAGAGCCTGGAAGAAGGCCGCTGAACAAAGTCGGGCTCGTGTCATCCTGCACCGTGTGGAACCATGTTGGCCCCGTGATGCGGTAATCTGCACGGCCCACGAAATTGATCGTGTCGGTCAAAGGCTGATCAATCTGCGTGCCGATATTGATGGTGTAGTCCGCAGTGTAAGGGCTTTCATTTCCGACCGTGATCGGCCGCGATGAGTTTGCCTTGATCTCGCTTGAGGTCACGTTGGCTGAACCAAACACGCTCCAACCATCGATGATTTCAGCTGTCAGGTTCAATTCTGCACCGGCAACTTCGACCTCATCAATGTTTGAGACGACCCGCAAAAGGCCGAACGATCCGACGAAGAATTCGAAGAACTGCATGTCATCGATTTCGGTGTAGTATCCGGCGAGATCAAAGGTCACGCGCCCATCGAGCAGCGAGCCTTTAAAGCCTGCTTCAACCGCTGTTGAAACCTCTTTGTCGAACACATCAGTGATAAGGACGTTGGTGCCGATAAACTGGTTGAAGTTCTGATCCACAATCGCGGCAGAACCTTGGTTGTTGAACCCGCCAGACTTAAATCCGATGCCCCAGTTGGCGTAGAAATTGATATCATCGCTAAGGGAATACCGGAATGTGATCTTTGGCTGGAGTTGCTCAAAGGTTTCCGATTGCGGCGCGATAGGACCAAAGGCGAGACCGGGATTGATCGGCGCGCCTGTTATCGGATCGGTAACGTTGGGCACCAGATTGGTGACCGAGCGATCCTCAATATCATAGCGCAAGGCCAATCCGATCTGCGTGTTCTCATCAAACTCCCATTCGAGCGAGCCGAAAATTGCATACACATCAGTTGAGAAATCATCATTGTACAAAAGAGTGGTCGGGTTGGATGATCCGGGCGCGTTGAACAAAGTCGTGCTGACCCCAGCGCCCAAGTCTGCGCCCAGCGACACCCCGGTTTCGCGGTCAATATGCAGGTAATATGCACCAACTTGCCATTGCACCGGGCCATCTGTGTCGGATGCGAGGCGGATTTCGGCGCTGATATCTTTTTGCTGGCGCGTTTGAAGCTGCGTCCCGTCGCATGTTGTCGGACTGTAAGGCCCGAAGGTTGATCCATTCACGGGGTCAAAAATGAAGGGCACTGGCGTCGCACCGATAAATCCGGGCGGGTTCACTGGGAATCCGGTTAGCTCGGCTGTGGTGGCAAAGCAGGAATTGGATGCATCGATCGAATCTTGCGTTGCCCCCGGGAAGGTGAAGCGCGCAAAATCTGCCGACGTTCCATCAGCTGTCAGCAACTGATCGACATCGCTGTAAAGCGCCCATGCGGTAAGCACGAGCCCATCAAATTCATGCTCAACCTTGGCAGAAAATTCGAGAGTGTCCTGCGTGTTGGTCGGGCGAATGTTCGAATAATAATCAAACGGATGGTCATTCACATCTTCAAAAAACGCCCCGCCAAAGGCTGGCAGATGAAAAGCTGCATTGAAGTTGATTGAAGCGCCATCAAGGCTCGCATAGCGCGCCTTGATATCGAGTTCGGTTGACGGGCTGAGATTTGCAACGAAGCGGCCATCCACCGACCACGTTTCGCTGTCATCTACGACATTGTCATTGAGGAAACGGTTGAAGAAGAAGCCATCGCTGGTCGCGTAGCTTCCTGATAGTACAAAGCCCGCATCCTCGCCGACGGGTACGGATATGAAGGCATTGGCGCCGTATGTGTTGTCTTCCGCCGCGCTGACTTCGATCCCTCCTTCAAGGAACCCTTCAGGCTTAACCGTCTGGATCACGATCGCGCCCGCAGCCGCGTTGCGACCATACAATGCGCCTTGCGGACCTTTCAGGATTTCCACCTGACGCAACGTCCCTTGGACTTGGTTCAATTGGGCCGTGTTGGTTTTGAGAATTCCGTCAACCACCAGCGCAACGGAGCTTTCTGCATCCCTCGCGCCGTTAATGCCACGAATGTTGATCTGCGTGTCGCCTGCCTCTGCCGTGCCTGTTACGATTGTGACACCGGGCGTTAGCTGCACAAAATCATCCGCGCGCTGAATGCCGGTCTTTTCAATTGTGTCGGCGGAAAGAACGGTCACCGATGCGGGCACTTCGGCCAACGTCTCGCTTTGTCGACGGGCCGTTACGATAATCGCGCCTTCTTCTTCGGCATTTGCATCGCCGGATGTGCCTGTATCTTGTGCTAACGCAGGGGTGGAGAGAACGGGCAGGAGAGCGGCTGCGGCAAGCAGGTGACTTTTGCGAAGATGCATGACGGTGAGATCCTTAGCTTCGCACCTTTGGCGGGTGCATTTGGTGTAACAACTCGCGAGCTGATCTTTCGGATCCCGACGAAAGGGCGTTGCGCTTGAAGTGGCGCATTGTATACAATCTGCGAAGAGTCAATCTAGATTCGCCTCGCACTTTTTACAGGAGCATGACCCGCTGGAATGTCGATTTTGCCACTCAGCTAGGCATAAAATGACGATAAAACAGTGAAATAAATACCTCTATTCCGAATTCACCTCCGGGATTTGAATGCCGTCCGCCGCAAGAATAGCGCCGGGCAATAATCGTTAGTCGGATAAGTGTGGTAATTTGTATACACTTTCAGCCAATCCCGGCTTTACGGCATCGTGACGTTCATCCGCTGCGTTGGCAGCGCCTTGATTAAGAAAAGGACTTAAGCCGCCATGGGTTACCGCTTGGGAGTAGATGTGGGGGGGACGTTTACCGACCTTCTGCTGTTTAACGAAGATACCGGCGCGTTCTGGCGGCACAAAACACCCTCAACCCCCCATGACAGCTCAGAAGGTATCCTAACCGGGGTTGAAGCGATCACCGCTGAAGCAGGCGTTGCAGCATCCGAAATCGAATACTTCCTCCACGGAACAACGGTGGCGACCAATGCGGTTCTCGAAGGGAAGGGCGCAAAAGTCGGCCTGATTGTGACCGAGGGCTATCGCGACGTGATGCAGATCGCACGCAGTTTTGTGCCCGGCGGTCTCGCGGCTTGGATTGTCTGGCCAAAACCTCAACCACTGGCCCATCTTGAAGACACGATGGAAGTGTCAGAGCGCATGGGCGCTGATGGCGCGGTGGTGCGCGAATTGGATGAGGCTTCCGTTCGTACAGCCCTGCAAAGGTTGAAAGCCCAAGGCGTCGAAGCGCTGACGGTTAGCCTTATCAACGCCTATGTCGATGGCAGCCATGAGGCGCGCATTGGCGAGATTGCAGCTGAAGAATTGCCCGGCATTCCCGTCTCGCTAAGCCATGAAGTGCTGCCTGAAATGCAGGAATATGAGCGCACGCTTTCAACCGTTGCCAATGCTGCTGTTCGGCCAGTGGTTAGCAATTACGTCTCTAACCTTCGCGACAAGCTGGAAGCGAAAGAGATGAAGGGGCGATTGTCACTGCTGCGCTCAGATGGCGGTTTGATGTCGAGCCAAAAGGCCGAAGAACATCCCGTCAATATCCTTATGTCTGGCCCTGCCGGCGGCGTTACCGGCGCGCTTTGGGTTGGAAAGAATGCGGGCGTGAAAAACATCCTCACGCTCGATGTAGGAGGAACCTCGACTGATGTGGCGCTGATCGAGGGACTGGAGCCGCGCCGACAACGCACCACAGAAGTGGGCCACTTGTCGGTGCGCGCTTCTGCATTGGATGTGAAAACAGTGGGCGCAGGCGGCGGATCAATCGCACACGTGCCAGAGCTGACCGGAGCTTTGCGCGTTGGGCCTGAAAGTGCAGGCGCAGTGCCGGGGCCAGTCGCCTATGGCAAAGGCGGCGAAGTGCCAACCGTGACAGATGCAAATGTCGTCCTTGGATATCTTCCCGAAGATCTCTTGGGCGGGAGCTTCCAGCTTGATCGCGAAGGCGCAAAGAAAGCGGTGCAAACTATTGCTGATGCGCTGGGCGTTGGCTTGATGGAGGCAGCGCGCGGAATTATCGATATTGTCAATGAAAACATGTTCGGCGCCTTGCGTATGATTTCAGTCCAGCAGGGCTATGATCCGCGTGATTTTGCCGTGATGGGTTTTGGTGGGGCGGGCCCGCTGCACGTTAATGCCGTTGCCAAATTGATGGGCAGCTGGCCCGCTATTAGTCCGGTTTCTCCCGGCGTTTTGTGCGCATTGGGCGATGCGACCACCCGCATGCGGACAGAGACCGCGCGCTCGTTTAGTAAGCTCGCCAAGGATACGCATGTCAGTGATCTGATGGCGGTTCTCGACGAAATGGAAAACCAGACGCGCGGCGAATTGCTTGCCGACGGTGTACCTGAAAGCGCGATCACATCCGAATTCGAAGTCGATGTTCGCTATGCAGGCCAAGCTTTCGAAGTGCCGCTGACGATTGACCGCGCAACGCTCGAAAAAGACGGTGTCGAAGGGCTGCTTGCCCGATTTGATGCCGAACACTTGCGGCTTTTCACATTCAACATGGATACCCCGCACGAAATTGTGAACCTGCGCGCTGTTGCCTTGGGCATTGCGCCCGATCTGCCCGCGAACGAATTGCCCAAAGGCAATGGCGATCCTGCCGACGCAAAAATCCGCGATCACACTTTGTGGATGGACGGGGAAGAGCGGGCTGCAGTCATCTATGACCGCGTCAAACTCAAACAGGGCGATATCATTCTCGGCCCTGCCATCATCACAGAGATGGATTCAACCACATTGGTTGAAAATGGCTGCACGGCCACTGTCGATCCGGTCGGCAATATCCTCATCAATTTGAACGAAAAGGGCTGAGACGATGCCAGCACAGATCATCCAATCGAACACCACTCCGTTCAAAAAGCTCGACATTGATCCGGTCACTTTGGACATCATCGAGAACGCGCTTCGCAATGCCCGGATTGAAATGGACGCGACGCTTGTGCGCACAGCCATGTCGCCCGGCATCCGCGAACAAGGCGATGCTTTCCCGCTGATCGCAGCACCTACGGGCGAAATGATTGTCGGCCAATTTGGCAGCTATATCGGCCCCTTCCTTGATGGGTACGATGGGACAGTTGAGGAAGGCGATATGATCTTCCTGTCCGATCCATATTCTGTCGGCGGCGCGATCAGCCACTCCAATGACTGGCTGGTTCTGCTGCCCGTATTCAAAGGTGGGCGTCTGGTTGCTTACACATCCATGTTCGGACACCAATCTGACATTGGCGGCATGGTGCCCGGCTCCATGCCCATTGGTGCGACGTCGATTTTCCAAGAAGGCGTGCGCATTCCTCCTGTGAAAATCTGGAAGAATGGCGAATATAATGACGACCTGATGAAGCTCGTCATGCACCAGACGCGCAAGCCCGATTGGTGTCAGGCTGATCTGAACGCGCTCATCGCCAGCTGCCGCGTGGCATCAAATCGCGTGATCGAGATGTGCGAACGTTTTGGCGATGATGTGTATTTTTCCGCGACGCAAGAATTGCTCGCACGCAACCACCGCGCCATGAAAGCGCTGATCGGTCAAGCCATCCCAGAGGCCAAGGCGAGCTTTGAAGATTACATCTGCGATGATGGTAAGGGATATGGCCCTTACAAGATCAAATGCACGATGTGGCGCGAGGGCGATAAAGTCATCCTCGATTTTGACGGGACCGATCCGCAATCGGCCGCCTCGATCAATTTCTTCTTGAATGAGAACATGTTCAAGATGTTCTTTGGCATCTACATGATCATGGTCTTTGATCCGCAGATCCTGTTCAATGATGGGTTCTACGACCTGATCGAAGTCCGTATTCCGGAAGGGTCACTGCTCAAACCGCAATTCCCCGCGGCTTTGTCAGGCCGGACGCACGCTTTGGGCCGTATCTTCGACATTCTTGGCGGATTGCTGGGGCAGGGCACGCCTGAGTTTTTGAACGCGGCTGGCTTCAGCTCATCCCCGCACGTATTTTATTCCGGTTGGGATACAAGAGAACCCGGGCAGCGCGATTGGTTCCAGCTGTTCCAGATCGGCTTTGGCGGCATTCCCGGTCGTCCCTTGGGTGACGGTCCTGATGGGCACTCGCTATGGCCCGGCTTTACCAATGTGCCGAACGAGTTTCTTGAACGGTATTTCCCGCTGCGCATTGAACGCTATTCAACCGAGCCAGACAGCGGCGGTGCTGGCCTGCACCGGGGCGGCAATGGCATTCACATGACGTACCGTTTCCTTGCTGATGGCGATATCGCGATCCACGATGACCGCTGGTTCGTGCCGCCTTGGGGAGTGAATGGCGGGCATCCGGGTATGCGCGCGAAAAAGGTTCTCGAACGCGCAGACGGAACGTCTGAAATCGTTGGCAACAAGGTCGAGGATGTCGCTGTAAAGGCTGGCGATTTGCTCCACTTTATCACATGGGGCGGCGGCGGATGGGGTGACCCATTGGCGCGCGATCCTGAGATTGTGGGTCTGGAAATTCGCCAAGGTCTGGTCACCCCAGAAGGCGCAAAAGCATACGGCGTCATCGCTGATGCAGAAGGCGCGATCGATACCGCAGCCACCGAAGCTCTGCGCGGGAAAATGATAGCAGAGCGCGGCGAATTGCCCTTGTTCGATTACGGTCCGGGCATCGAAGCCTTGCGTGCAAACTGCGAAGAGGAAACTGGCCTTCCAGCGCCCATTCAGCCTGTCTGGCACAATGAAATGGCGGAGGCGGCAGAGTGAACATTCTTACTCAACCAGGCGCTTTAGACGGTCTTCGCGTTGTCGAGATGGGTCAGCTCTTGGCTGGCCCGTTCTGCGGCCAATTGCTTGGAGATATGGGCGCGGATGTCATCAAAGTTGAAGCGCCCGGCAAAGGTGACCCCATGCGCGATTGGGGCCTTGGCGATGTGAAAGTGCAATGGGAAGTCATTGCCCGCAACAAGCAATCTGTGACTTGCAATCTGCGCGTTCCAGAAGGCCAAGCCATTGCCAAAGCTTTGATAGAAAAGGCTGATGTTCTCATTGAGAACTTCAAGCCGGGCACGCTCGAAAAATGGGGCATGTCCCCTGAAGAACTGCACAAGACCAATCCCGGTCTCATCATCGCGCGTATGTCAGGCTATGGACAAACGGGTCCCTATTCCACACGCGCAGGCTTTGGCGGAATTGGTGAGGCTATGGGCGGTTGGCGTTACATTGTGGGCGATCCGGATCGACCGCCAGCGCGAATGGGTGTTTCTATCGGTGACACGCTATGCGCCACATACGGCACAATGGGCGTGCTTGCAGCATTGCATCACCGCGAAAAAACGGGCGAGGGACAAGTCATCGACATCGCCCTTTACGAAGCGGTTCTGCAGGTCATGGAAGGGCTGGTCCCCGAATACGATTACAACGGCTATATCCGCGAACGGTCAGGATCGATCCTGCCCGGAATTGCGCCGTCCAATGTCTATTCGTGCAAGGATGGCCCGTTCATGATCGGTGCCAATAACGATGCGATTTTCGCGCGATTGGCCCAAGCGATGGGTCAGCCGGAGCTCGCGGAAGATGATCGTTACAAAACCCACATTGCGCGCGGCAAAAACCAGACTGAATTGGATGAGCGGGTTAATGCTTGGACAGGCACACTCACAATTGATGAGGTTGATGCGCTGATGATCGAATATTCGATCCCCGCAGGCCGGGTCTACACCGCAAAAGACATGCTGGATGATCCGCATTTCAAAGCGCGCGAAGCCATTATTGAGGTGGAAACAGAAGGGCGCGGGAAGCTGAAAATGCAAAACGCATTTCCCAAATTCTCCAAAACCTTTTCAGGCTTCCGTCGGCCAGCGCCTGTCACTCCGGGCCAAGACAACGCTGCAATCTATGGCGAAGTGCTGGGCTGGGATGAGGCCGCTTTGGAAGAGCACAAATCCAAAGGGCTGGTGTAGGCCGGGTGGCTGGCGCATACAAGCATGGCCACACAGCATACCCCCGCCAATGATGAGGACGCAAAGCCGACGCTGTCGAAAGCGGCGGACCGTGCTTATGATACAATTGGTGGGTTGATCCTTGGCGGGCATTTTAAACCGGGCGACCGGTTAAGCGAAGAGGAATTGTCGCGGCTTTGCGGGGTCAGTCGCACGCCTGTGCGCGATGCTTTGCGGCGGTTGGCTGCTGAATATTTCGTGGTCATTCGCCCCAATCAGGGCGCGGTTGTGGCTGTGTGGAAACGGCAGGATATCGAAGACCTGTTCCATATGAGAGCGCTGCTTGAAGGGATGGCAGCGGCCCGTGCGGCATCGCGCCGCAATGATGATTGCCTAATCCAACTGGAGCAATGCGTTGAGCGTATTGATAAAGCGGTGAATGCTATGCCAGAGCCTGACATCGCTGCCTTCCTTGCTGAAAACACTGCCTTTCATCGCACCATTTTGGATGCAGCCGACAGCCCGCGTCTCAGCGCTACTCTTGCAAGCCTTATTGCCCCTGCAATCGTCGCCCGGACGGCAGAGCATTACAGCCAAGCAGACCTCAGGCGCAGCAATGAGCACCACCGCGAAGTGGTGGAAGCCCTTCGCAATCGCGATGCGCAATTGGCCGATTCCATAATGCAAGTGCACATTCGCGCAGCCGCAAATAGCTATTTCTCAAAGCAGGATTGATCTGATGAAACCCGCCATCACACTTGTTGATGTAAGCCCCCGCGACGGTCTGCAAAATGAACAGCGCGTCTTTACCACGCAAGAGAAATTGGACCTGATCGATCTTGGTATCGGGGCCGGTATCAAGCGCGTTGAGGTCACCAGTTTCGTTAATCCCAAGCGCGTGCCGCAAATGGCGGATGCCGATCAATTGTGCGCGGATATGCCGCGCCGCGAGGGTGTTGAATATATCGGGTTAGTGCTCAATATGCGCGGCGCTGAACGGGCGCTCGCAGCGGATTTGGATGAGTTTGGCGCGGTATGCGTTGCCTCAGATACTTTTGCTGGCAAGAACCAAGGCCAAACCCGCGTGGAATCTGGAGAAAGCTCCGCCGCTATCGTCGCCTTGGCAAAGGAACACGGCAAACGAGCCTCTGTCACCATCGGTGCATCTTTCGGTTGCCCGTTTGAAGGCGAAGTCCCCCATGAAAATGTGGTGGAGCTTGCTAAAATGGCGGCCGATGCCGGGGCAGATGAGATATCGCTTGCAGATACGATCGGCGTTGGTGATCCATGGGCTGTGCGAGACCTGTTCGGGAAAGTTCGTGAAGTAACAGGCGACACGCCGCTGCGCGCGCATTTTCACAACACGCGCAATACCGGGATCGCCAACGCCTTTGCTGCGATTGAGGCGGGCGTGACCACTTTGGATGCAAGTTTTGGCGGAATTGGCGGCTGCCCCTTTGCGCCAGCTGCGACCGGTAATATCTCTATGGAAGACTTACTGTATATGCTGGAGCGTGGCGGATATGAAACGGGGGTGAGCCTCGATCACTCCATTGCGGCAGGACAGTGGCTGGCTGACAAATTGCCGGGCCGGGTGCCTGCAATGCTAATCCGTGCGGGGGGATTTCCGACGGGCGAGAGTGAAGATCGCAAGATCGCTGCCGGTTAGTTATCGCAGTATAACACCGCTCTGGCCGCGAATCTCGCGATTGTGCTTGGGGCTCATACAAACTTGCTGATAATTGTGATTGATGCCGTTTCGCAGACTTTTGATCCCACTGATAATCGTGACCGGCATTGCGCTTGCGGGCCTGCCTTTGGTCCTGAAATCGCAGTCTTCGTCTGCAAGCGGTACACCGCAGCTTAAATCCCCGCCGCGACTTACGGGGGGTGGAACGCCCTTTGTTGACAGCTTCGATGATCTCAACAAACAGCGCTGGAATGTCTCGCACGGTTGGCGCAATGGCAAATGGACGGTCAACGATTGGCGCCGTTCGCAAGCGCGTTTCGACGGTAGCTTGAAAATGATGCTCGAGCCGCGGCGCACCAACCTTGCCAATTTTGTCGGTGCGGAAGTGCAAAGCGATAAGAATTACGGCCACGGCTATTTCGAAGTGCGCATGCGCGCAGCCCACGCATCAGGCACAGTCAGCGGTTTCTTCACATATACCGGCCCACCATTTGGCAAACCGTGGGATGAGATCGACATCGAAATTTTGGGCGCCAAGCCGCGCGAAGTCATGTTCACCTATTACCGCGATGGGAAGAAGAAAGAGCACATTCACAAGCTCGACTTCGATGCGACGAAGGAAACACACACTTACGGCTTCGATTGGCAGCCAAACTTCATCCGTTGGTATGTCGATGGAGAGATGGTTTATGAGGCGCGCGGAGAAGGCTTGCCGCTCCCCACTAACACTCAAAAGCTGATGATGTCACTGTGGGGTTCGCGAACGCTTACCGATTGGGTCGGGCCGTTTGATCCGCGCGAATTGCCAACGATGATGGTGTTGGAATGCGCCAGCTACGCGCACAGCTTTGAACAGCGCCAACCGTGCGATTAGATGAGGCTTTGAGCCCATTCGCGCAGCGGCTTGTGTACGGCCTCGGCTGAAAAGTGATCCCGCGCGATTGTCAGCGCTCGCTCTGCGAGGTCAGCACGCGCGCTCTCATCCTCCATTAACTCGCACACCGCATCTACGGTTTTCTCAGGAGTATGCGCTAGCCTGACACCTGGACTGCACACATCCTCAACCCCCTGCAACGTGACGGGCGATACGACCATCGCTTTGCCCATAGCCATTGCCTCAACGAGTTTGATTTTGAGGCCCGATCCAAAGGTCAGCGGGGAGATCACCAAACCTGCATTACGGTAAAGGGGCGCGAGATCGTCGACAATGCCCAGGAAGCGGACATTGGGAAAGTCGGGATTGGGAAAAGCTTGGCTCATGGTGCCTGCAACTCTCAATTGCGCATTTGGACGGCGTGCAAGGATCAGTGGCCATGCATGTTTGAGAAAGTCCTTTAGCCCTTCAACATTGGGCGCGGTGTTGCTGCCTATAAAGAGCAATTGGTCAGTCTTGCCCGTTTGCTGCGCGGCAACTGGGAAGGCTGGCATCGGCACCAGTATGGCGCGGGTCGCGGGGACATTGGCCGTCAGAAAATCAAGCTCGTCTTGTTGAATGGCGAAGACGTGGTCTGCCTTGGACAGTGCCGCGATTTCATCGTCGCGCGAAACAAGAGCGACTGAGTCCTTGTCCCCACCAGCGCGCGCGTGAAACAGGTCATGCATCACAATCGCACTTGGCAAAGCTTCTGATGCATCGGCGAACCCATCTGCACAAAATATATAGTCGGCGATGATGCCGCGCGTATCTGCTGAGATTTTTGCGCGCAGGAAGGCGTGGTCTCGTGCCAACCATGGTGTGGCAACGGCGTACGGTGCTGGTTTGTCTTTAAGATGCAGCGCTGCAATCGGAAATTTCTTTGATAATCGCGCTGCGATACCTCGCGCAGCACCACGGATCACTTTGGGGTTGGCGAACACCCAATAGTCGCCCAATCGTGTGGCCCCTCTAACCAAATGGCGGGCAAACACGCTCATCTCTGGCCGCATCCGAATATAGGGAGATCGACCAGCAATACTGGGTGAGGGCTGGATCAGCTCGACATCAAAGCCTGCTTCTTTAAGCGATGCTGCTATGGCAATCAGATAAGCGGATGAACCATTCAGCGCACCCGCGACGCGTTGCTTGCTTATGATAGAGATAACAGGGCGTCGAGTGGCTGGCCCGCTCATGGTGTATCGCCTGCGTTTTCTCCGTCGAGCATACTCCGCAACCGCGATCCAGAGCGCTTGGCCAGTTCTGCAAAAGAGCCCTGTTCCACAACACGCCCGCCCTCAATTGCAATCACATCATCGGCAAAACGGATCATGGATGGGCGGTGGGCAATCGTGATAATGGTCATTTCGCCGCGCATCGCTTCGATATCAGCGGCAATCGCTTTCTGGTTCTCCCAGTCCAGCGCACTGGTTGCCTCATCAAGGATAAGCAGAGAAGGTTTGCGAAGAAGCGCGCGAGCAAGGGCGATACGCTGACGTTCTCCGCCTGACAATTTGGTCCCGCGCTCACCGACTATTGTATCAAGGCCTCCGGTGGTTTCGCGGACAAAGCCGTCTGCTTTGGCGCGAGTCAGAGCATTCCACATCGCGTCATCACTTGCCTCAGGTGCAGCAATGGCAAGGTTGGTTCGGATTGTGTCATTCAGCAGAAAAGCTTCTTGCGGGACAAACGCAACCGATCCGCGCCACAAGCGCCGATTGGCATCGGTTATGGGTGTTTCATCGACCACGATTTCGCCGGTACTTGGCCTCAAGAGCCCCATGAGCATATCCGCAATCGTGCTTTTCCCGCTTCCCGATGGCCCGATGATTGCGGTGAATCTGCCTTCCTCGATAGTCAGATCAAGATTGGTAACGGCTGGCTGGTTCGCGTTGGGGTAGGTTAGCGAGATGTCTTTGAATGCGATAGTGCGGGTGAAGGGCGGGACAATTGCGTTTTCATGAAGCCTTTCCTCGGCGGCGTTTTCAAAATGGTCGATCTGAGCGCGGATATTCTCATACGCGCTCATATTGCCAAGCAAAGCCTGCATCGAATTCTGGATCGTGCCAAAACGCGGGGCAAGGCGGATAAAGATCAGGATTAGTATAATAAGAGATGCAAGCTCCAACTCAGCCCACACAACTGCCACCCAAATGAAAATGACGGCGGCAATCGCGCTTAATATCTGGAACGCCATGGTACTGGTCGCATTCAAACTCTGGAGGCCCAACAAGCCATCACGCAGTTTCATGACACGGGTCCCAAAAGCTTGGGCATAGCTTGGCTCTGCGACGAAGCTTTTGGCAACGCGAATGCCAGTTAGAAAATCGAGGAGTGTCTGATTTTCTCCGCGATAAAGCTGCGAAAGCTCATGCCCGTATCGGGTGGCCTTGCGCCTTAGCGGGAACAGCACTGCCAGCATTGTGACACCAGCCAGCGCAGCAAACAGAGCCATCCGCCAAGAGACCAATGTCGCTAGCAGGAAATAGGTGCCGGCAAGGATGAAGGATTGCAGCAAAGTGGTGAGATTTGTGGCGGCTGCATGCGCGCGCCCTGCTTCTTGCACCAACACATTTTGAAGGTCGGACACTCGCGATTGCTGAACCACATCCCACCGTGCCGCGCCAACGCTTGCAAAAAAGCGGATGCGCATCGTGTCGATGGCGCGCTGCATAATGCTGGCGAGGTAGACAGACTTCACTCGTACTAGAACGGCCTGCACCACAATAAGAACCAGAAATCCGGCAAGCAAAACCTCCAATGAGGGATCAATCTGCGCCAGGATCGGCCCCACCACCGGGATTGCGGCGTAACTTGCCGCGTCACTCGCATCGATCAGTGCAACCAGCGGAATGAGCAGGAACAGCGAAATGCCTTCCGTCAGGCTCGATAGCAGGTTTAACCCAATCGCATAGGCCAGGCGCCCTTCGGTTAGGCGCATCATGTAACGCAGGAATTCAATTGAACGGGAGATCATTCGGGCAAGCCGTTCAGCAAATTGGCGACCAGATCGACCGTTTCATCAAGCCGCTCCAGATCATCGGGGACTTGCAAACGGCCCACCAGAGATTGGTCAGCAAGCCCAACACAATGGCTGAAATGCTTGTGATCATCCGCTTTGGTCCAAGGGGCACTGGCGAAGCGCGGCATATAGCTAAAGCGGGCAAGGCAATCTATTGCCTGAGGCGTTGGCAAGGCTTCGAAGACGGGCTCATTTCCGCCGCGTTCCAGCCGCACGAGACAGTCGATGCTTGTGGCAGACGTCACCATCGTCTCAAGCCTATGCTGGCGTTTGGGGAACCCTTCCATCACCAAAGGTTGAGCATCAGCTCCGTCAATAATAACACTCTTTGCTGCTTTGTCCTCTAACTTCACTTGTGGAAACGCAGGACGGCACATTGGGCGTTTGCCTTTGGTCATTTCAATGGCGAGAAGATCGTCGGTGACAAGGCTATGGCCTGCTCGAACAAATGCAGCAGCAGTGGTGGATTTGCCCGCCAGCTTGTCTCCCAAAAATGCGATTGTGCGGCCGTTCACCTGCACAGTACTCGCATGAAGCACGAACAGTCCGATGCTGTTTAGAGCCCACGCCATGACAGGGCCAAGCAAAGGAAAGGCGAGCATGCGATCGGTCGTTGCCTCGGGCTTTTCAGCCCAGATTGTTTGGTCATCCACAAACCGAAATCCTGCGACTTCTGGCCATGCCATAAGCACTCCTTTCGGATCGGTGTAGTCCATCACCACGCCTTCCTCACGGGTCGGCATTGGGCGCCCAATAGGATGATTGCGAATGACAAGATCTGGTGCGCGCGCCGCATCAGTTGGACGCAATTCGTGCAGCGGAAAATCGCTCTCTATCGACAAGCCAAAGGCATCGTAAGTGTAGGCGCTTTGTGCGGTCATCGTGTTGGAATTCACCCCTTTTCGGGCTCTAGAATACCAGCATCTCTATCCATTGCCAGCCAGCGCCCTAGAACCGCTGCACGCCATAGCCCGCGCGCTGTTTGTGTGGAGATATTCGTACCCTCCCGCTCCACTTTGGCCCAGTTTTCGATCAACCATTGCCGATTGACATACTGGGTCAGCTGCTGATTGTCAGGGTCTGCATATTGGCGCGCGAACGGGCTTGATACCAATCCGTCGATAAAATCTTGCGTGAAATCGTTTTTGTTGCGCCTGTTTGCCACAAAAGAAGGGGCCAACGGGCGCATTGCTTCGCGCAGGACATAGCGAGTGTAGCCGCCCCGCAGTTTCCAGATGGATGGCAAAGAAATGCTGAATTCTGCCAATTCTCGCGACATAAATGGCATGCCTATTTTTAGCCCATGAAACCGGCCTGTGAGCATGATTGTTTCAAGCGCATGCGGTTGAATCGGATTGTTAAGCGCTGCCACTTGCACATCGCGTTCGGTGTGCTCGGGGCGCGCTGAGATAGGTCGAGGATCTAAATCTGTTGAAGCACTAGCCGCAGGAAGACCGGGCGCTGTAATCGGAGTTTCGACGCCTGCGCCTGACTTTTTTGCTGTGCGGGTGAGCTTCATCTTTAGCCAGCGCCATTTCGGCCGGTGGACCAGATAGCGTTCAAATACACGGAAACGCGATTGGCCCGTCAACGCTGCAGCTCCTACAGTTTCCCGCCACAAGGTGAGCCATTCGCCCACCTTTGCAAGCTCGTTCAGTCGGCCGATTCCATGCGAAACAATCTCATCGCCGCCGTGGCCATGCAGCACTGTTTTTAGCCCATGAGTTTTCGCATAAGCGAACAGGGAGGTGCTAACCGAAATGCCATAACCAAAGCTAGGGCCATCCAGCGCGTCTAACAGTTCGTCCATATCGGCAAAGGGATCATGGGCTTGGCTCGGCAGGCTATGATGCTCCATCGTGAGTGCATCGCGCATGGCCGCAATGTAGGGGCGGTCAACCCAGCCTGGGTTGCCCTCATATGTCAGCGATAATGTGGTCACATCCGCTGTATTGGTACGCATGTCAGCCACCAGAGCAGCAACTGCGGAGGAATCTAGACCTCCGCTTAAGAGCACAGCCAAGCTATCATCGTGCCCGCCGCTCAAGCTGATTTCGCGGGCGAGCATATTGCGAAACGTGTCCACCGGGTTGCTTTCAGGGCTAGTGATGGGACTGTTTTCGACTGACCAATAGCGCTCCGATTGCTGGCCATCTTGATCGATAAGCATCCATCGGCCTGGCGGAACTCGGGTAAGCCCGTTGTGAAATGTCGCGAATGCATTGCTGATTTCACCGCGCACAAAATCTGCAACCATTGCAGCATCAGGTGTTGAGGATAGTTGCGCAGACCTACGTCCGCTACGTGGGCACGATGATGCACATATTCCGGCGGGACCACGTGCTACAAACAGCGGCTCAACACCCAATCCATCGCGCGCCAAATAGACTTGCTTTCTCTTTGGGTCGAAGAGCGCAAGGGCAAAAGGACCGCAAAGGCTCTGAGCCAACTGAGTGCCCCATTCTTTCCATGCTTCTAGGATGATCTGTTCGCTAGGTGCTTCTTCCGGGAGCCCAAGCTCGGAGCCTAGTTCACGCGCGTTATCAGCTCGCCACATGCCTGCAACACAGGCACCGGTTGCGATATCACAATGGCTAAAGGCCCCGCTTCGTTCACCGATTGAATGCGAATGGTAACAAACGGCTTGGTTTTGATGGGGCTGGTACGCGAGCGTCCAAACTAGCGTGGAAGCCAACATCAGCCAGGCTTCAAATCTGTCATCACGACATATCGATCTATATTGGATTGCGGTCCACCGATCAGGATCACTCCTTGGAAGATGACCCATGCATGTGCCATGATCCGACCTGCATCAGTCGTTCGTACGCCAACTCTGATAACCGCTTTTTCGCCGCGTTTCCCCAGCATATGTTGCAATGCCAATGCTTGGGTAAGGCAGCTGGCAAAAGGAACTATGCGGGCAGTATTCTTAATAGCCCAGGCGATTGCTCCAGGTGTGGGCGTTTGCGGCACCGTTTCCACAGCTGTCACACTAATGGATTTTGAAAGGCGTTTGTATTTGACGAAGCACAATGTGATGCGAAAATAGGCCACAATGCAGAATGCTCGGCACAACAAAAAAAAGTGGCGCCTGCCTAAAGTCCAATACCGCCGCAGTTTCATCTATCCTCGCGCGACAACTAGTCCAGCGGTGCCAAACTGATCCAACATATATAGAACATCAGACAGAGCGGTTTGATCATCGACGTCGTAGATTTGGGCAAGCTGAGCTGCAATTTGCGAACCACTCATCGGCCCATCGGCGAGCTGTTCCCAGATAAAATTGGCGGTTGAGTTCAATTGAAAATAGGTGCTTGTTTCTAGATCAAGCAATGCGCCGCCATCTTTGATCTCGCAAACAACAACATGGTCTGATCTAACAAATCCCTGATTTTCATCGATTGTCATCGTGTGCCCACTACAACCTCAAACTGCGCTGGAGCCCATTACTATACTCCCAGCAAAAACGGCCGCAAAATGCGGCCGTTTTCTCGATAGCTGATCGTTTGCCTTATGAGAAGGTCAGATCTGCTTGAGGAGTTCCATCAGGGAACGATTGATCAAGAGAACCAGTTGAACCGGTCGCTTTAGTCATCGCTTCAAATGAACCAAGTTTTTGAAGTTCTGGTGTTTCGTATGTCTTTTTCATTAGTTTGCTCCGTGTCTCAGTGTGCGATGCAACCCACAGCTCTCCCGCGCAGGTATTGGCCTTTCTTCCTAATGCCCCTGCCCGTTATTTTTAAAGCCCGCTTGTTTTTAGCGGTTTGAAATCAACTCTTGAAAGGCCGACCCTCCATATGCCGATGTAAGCCCGTTTCCCAAGGAACATGATCGAATCGATCATGTTTAGTTAACGCGAATTTAATACTATAAATTCCAACAAATTTACGATTTCGCAACCGCAAAATTCTTGCGAACAAGACCAATCCCAAAATGGGACAATTGGCTCATGCGAGGTTATCTAAATTTCCTCGTTTTGGCAGCCTTGCATTTCCATTTTTTGAGCCAGCAGCGTAAGGCTTTTCGAATGTCAGCGAAAGCGCAAGAAACACTGTTATCCCTCCTTTCGGCGGGCATTTGGAACGCTTCATGGAATGGCTGTGATCCTGACGAGATTGAATGGCCCACAATCGAGAAGCTGGCGCGCAAAAATAACGTTTATCCGTTACTTGCATACACGCTCGATACTCTTGGAATTGAGCCGCCTCCTGAATCCAAAACTCGAATTGCTGAAATGCGATCTGAATGCTTCGCCAAAGCTATGGCGCATATCGCTGCAGCTGTGCGGTTGTGCCGGAACTTCCACACTCATGGTATTGATGTGGTGTGCGTAAAAGGAACTGCGCGCGCTTTCGAAGTGTATGGTAAATGGGACGCGCGTTTTACGCATGACATAGATCTTTTGGTGCGAGACCGGGATTACAGGGGGGCTGCGAAGGTACTAACATCCATTGGATACGACGCGCCAATTTCTGAATATGACACCTGGTGGCACGACTACCTCGGCGAATCTCCGTATTTGCCCGTTGCAACCATTGGCCCGACTGTTGATTTGCATCATAAGCTTCATCAGCCCGGCACACCCGCACTAACGCGGCTAGAACCGCTTCATGACAAATATGTCTTGCGCGAACTCGGGAATTTCGCGCTTCCCATGCTGGACAAGCGCGATGCAATGATGCTGACAGCAAACAGTTTCGGTAAAGCGATTAGGGCTCGTCAACCTTGGTTGACTTACGCGCATGAAATAGCGTTCGCGCGCGCAAATGATCCGGAAATGAGCGATGATGTTCTTGATCGACACGCTGAGCAGGCCGGTATGAAGCGATTGTGGGAGCATGCAAAAACCAGTTCCGACAGAGTCCTTGGGAAAGGTTCGCTCCGAGAAAATGCCAAGGCGAACTACATCAACGCCACCAGACCAAACCTGCTAGCCGACCCGATATTTTTGTATCGGTCTCGCCTGCTGTGGCACTGGAGTGAGGGTTCCCTTGCTCGCCCGTTTACATTTTTGCGCGAGTTCACTTGGGCGACCCTGGCCGAAATCCAGCACGACCTTTTTGCTGGTCGACGCTAGAAATACCTTTCGCCAACCCGGATAGTATCACCTGGGCGCAGATAAATGGCGCGTCCTTGATCCAATTCATATGTAAACTCGGTGTCGTCGCCCGCGCGGCGAATAAAGACTCTGCGTCGGTCAGCGCGATATGTGAAGCCACCTGCAAGCGCTACTGCTTGGAGCGCGGTTAATTCAGGCTTGTACTTGAATTCACCAGACCGGCCCACTTCGCCAAGAACATAGATAGGCCGAAAATTGAGTACTTCGACATTCACCCGAGGATCGTTCAGGTAGCCATTAGAAAGCTTGTTCGTAAGAAATTTAGAGAATTCACCGGCTGTCTTCCCCGATGCAGGAATATCGCCAAGAAGTGGGAACGCGATATCGCCAGCCGTGGTGATTGTGTAGTTTCGCGACAAAGCAGGTTCGCCAAATACAGTGATGCGCAACTGATCGGCTGCGGCGAGCCGATATTCATTGGCCTCATAAGGGTTAGAGGCCAGCGGCGGTGTTCCGGCCACGCAGGCTGAAAGGCTTCCCACGAGCGCCAGCGTCACAGCACCCAAAAAGGCTTGGCGATTTGTCATTTGCAGCACTCCAGAGAAATTCGCTGCCCCTTTATCACACGCGCTCATTCACGCAATATCGCGGGTCAGGACTTTTGCGCAAAGCGCTTCCAATGCGCCGCAATAGGCATCGCATAATGTCGCAGAGCTGAAGGACGCGCAGCAATCGCACTTATGGCCCTGCTCAATTGCTTTTCTTTGAGCGCCTCCACACTGTCTGCGAACGCGGCTGCATCAAGGATTGCCGAATAGCGTTTCTTATAGTCGTCCGAGTTCCGACCCGCTGCCATAACTTGCGCACGAATGTTCTCTTCAGACTTTACCATCAATGCGCTGTGATCGGCCGAAAGGCGGTGCGATATTGAGGCCTCATGCTTTCGGTAATTGTACAGCGCTTGGGAGTGGTAGGCGTAGTTTGCGCCGGAAAGTAGCAGCTGGATCACCAGTTCGTCGTCTTCGCCAATTCGCAAATCAGTGCGATATCGCCTTTGGTCCAATGTGCTAGCGCGTATGATCGGTTTGAGAAAACCAAGATTGGGACGTGGGGAGTACATGATGGTGCCCGCAAAATATCCCTCAAGCGTGATTGTGCTGGGTGGCTGAGCCTCCCCCAAATGCCGATGGGGTTCGATGTCATCGCCAAACACCGCAAGGTCATCGGCAATCATATCCGCGCCTGCTTTTTCGGCGGCATCTATCAAAGCCCGACAACGATCGGGAGCAAAGGTATCATCGCAATCCAGCATTGCATACCAACGCCCGCGCATCGCATCGATCCCGACATTGCGTGCACCACCTGGCCCTGCATTTTTCGGGGTTTGCAGAACCTTGATCCGCGAATCTTTGTTAGCCAGCTTGTTAGCCAATTCGTGGCTTTCGTCAGTCGAGTGATCGTCGATTATCAGCACTTCAAGTACGATATTCTTTTGCGCCAGTGCCGATGAAGCGGCGTCAGCTAGGAATCTAGCGCCGTTGTAACAGGCTATAATAATTGAAATTTCCGGAGTTCGCACTGAAGTCTGATCTCCGAGATCACTGTCTATTGGGTTTTGAATATTTGACACTGACAATTTATGCTTTTTTGCTATGACAAGCCATTATGTACGCTTTTCCCAAACTAACTGCGCGTGTGCCTCGCCCGGTCAAGGGTGAACGTATTTACGCGATTGGCGACGTGCATGGCCGCTATGATCTTCTGATAGAGCTTCTTGATCAGATTATCAGTCATTTTCCGACATTAGAGCCAAAGCCTTCGAAATTTACAGTCCTGCTGCTTGGCAATCTTATCGATCACGGCCCCGAAAATGCGCGCTGCATCGAACTGGCGAAAGCGCTGAGTGAAGAGGCCAAGGCAATGACATTGCTAGGCTTTCACGAGCACCTTTTGCTCGAAAGCCTTGATGGAAAAGCAGATGCGCAGGAAGCTTGGTTGTCCATGGGGGGAGTTGCGACGCTTGAAAGTTATGGCTTGGGCGCGCCTAAACTTTCCGAAGACCCTTTCGATTTTGCAGAACGATTGGAAGAGGGGCTGCCGGATGGACATATCGCATTTCTCAAATCGCTCGACACCTCCTATTCGAGTGGCTCATATTTCTTTGCCCATGCCGGCATAAAGCCTGGTGTTTCCATCGCAAAACAAAGCCGCGAAGCTTTGTTTTCTGTCGGTAGCGAATTTACCCTGTCTGACCGTTGGCATGGGCAGGTTGTGGTGCATGGTCACAGCACTGTCGATGAGGTTGAGGTTTATGAAAACCGCATCGCGATCGACACAGGTGCTTACAAAACCGGTACTTTGTCGGCCCTTTGTCTGCAGGACAAAAATATCGAAGTGATCGCGACCTGAGCTTACTTGACCAAAAGCGCCAATTCAGCCGCGCGCGCAGATGATCCTATACACTTTGAGCTGCCCGCTTGGGCCCACTTGCCACAATCCCAATACACTTGCTGTGTGCGATTGCGCAGTTCTTGTTGGTAGACGATATCCGGCGGATTGCGTTTCAGGCTTTCGGGATCGAACTGAGCCGGCATAGCCCGCCCTGCGCTCCACCCAACAACTCGGCAGCTTGCTTTATTTCCGCACAATGCCACCGCATCAAGAGCCCAGCGTCCAGGCTTCATATCTGCCGTGATTGGCTTAATAAGGGGTTTTTGCCAATTGCTTGGTGCGGGTACAGCAGGCTTTGTAACGGGCGCGAAAGCAACCTCGAAATCAGCCGATCCGCTGAGATCTTCCGCTTCGGCCTCAGCTTCAACAAGCTGTTCGTCGCTTGCTCCGCCATCATGCCAAATATCGTACACAGCAATGCTGCCAACCGCAGGTTCGCTGCCAGAAGGTTTTGATACGAACGCTGGTTTCGTACCCCAATATCCCGGCCAACGGAAAAAGACGTGAGTATTAATAGCCGCCGTTTTGTCGAGGCTATCGCTCCAATATGGATAGACCCAATCGGTATGATAATGCGTGGACCAACCAACGCGCGGGTCAGTTGCTCCGCGCAGCATAGTCGCGGCCAAGGTCTTTGCGGATTGGTATTGTTGATCTGAAAAGCGCCTACGCTTCATGGATCCGTCGCAAGTAAAACTAAACTGGCAACCTGATGCGCGCGCCGCGCCTTGAAACACAACGCCGCACACACTGCTGGGCCAGGCCGGATGGCGCACACGGTTCAACACCACCTGCATCACTGGGCGCTGATCATCGCGTGATAGACCTGCCTCATAAAGGCCAGCAATCGCCAGACACCCTTCTGCCCTGTAAAGGTCCGCCCCTGAGAGCCTCGAACTGAACGCGCTTGCAGGGGTGACCGGTCGATCCCCGAAAGCGCGCGAGGCGTTGCGTTCCCACGCAGTCTTTGGGGTTATTCCATCGCCGGATCCTTCGAGCATGTCGGCGCCCACAGCCGTAAAATCTGCCGCCATCGCCGAGATATCGGCGAGCGGTATGCGGTTGGATGGAGCCGTTCCCCGGTTGAGCTTCACAGAGAAGACGGTCTTGTAGTCGCCCTGCATCAAAGGCAGCATCGCCCAAGCCGCTCCGGCCGCAGCGCTGAGCGCGCCCAGCGCAAGCAATAGCCAAACCAGTCTTTTGGCAAACAAAGAGGACGTTGAAGCGACCATAACATCAGTATTATCGCGATTCTGTGCCCATTTTGCGAGTCATTCACCCAGGTAAGCTCATTTTTACCTCGGATTGCGGCATTTTGATCGGTATTCATAATCAGCCGTCTCTCAATCGAATAATGGCACATCTGCAAAATATCGCTTGATCAGGGGCGCAGACTTCTCTTGTACGCCCGCACACCAGTACCTTGGGAGCTTTGCATAAATGTCTGACTCACCCCCGTCAGAAAATGATCTCCACAGCGAGTATCCTGTTAGCCTCTCTGTGGTGCTGTCCATCTACAATGGCGAAGATTTTGTTGAGGATGCAATCCAGTGCATTCTCGATCAGACATACACCGACTTTGAACTCATTTGCATCAATGATGGTTCTAAAGATGGATCGCTTGCCCTCATACAGCGCTTTGCTGCGCAGGACGAACGTGTTCGCGTTATCGACCAAGAAAACACTGGTCTGACCATCGCTCTGCGCCGGGGGGTGGAGGCGGCCCGCGGCGAATACATTGCCCGGATGGACGTTGATGATTGGTCAATGCCGGATCGATTTGAGAAGCAGATGGCGTTGTTTAGACAACAACCTAAACTGGTCGCTGTGACGTGCGATGTTGAGCATTTCTATGATGATGGCACTACGTCTCATGTGGCAAAAATCCGTAAAGATCCTCGTGTTCTTCCGCTTTTGATGGCTTTCACAAACCGGATCGGTGGCCACGGCCAGATGGTCTATCGCCGCGATGCTTATTTTGCTGCCGGCGGGTATGATACTGAATTCAATTACGCCGAAGATTATGACCTTTGGACGCGGATGTTAGAGCAGGGACCATTCGGCGTGGTGCCCGAAATTCTCTATCGTTATCGCACCGGGCACGACAGCATATCATCGCGCAATGCCATTCGGCAGTCCGAAGTGTCCTGCGCGATCCGGTGCCGCCAGTACAAAAAGCTCACTGGCGAAGAGCTTGACCCCGAGGTTGCGAGAGCGATGTATGCCTATGGTATGAACCGCTCGCTTGCAGACTATTCGCCGCAACAAATCTCTGAGGTTTCAGAAGTTATGCACCGCGCTGTGAACACGTTCTTTTCGCAGCATCCTGATCTGAAATCTGAGTTGCATGAGATCCGGCGTGGGTACAGCTCGAATTGGTGGTGGCGGCGTGACCATGTCACATGGGCAGATGTTCCTCGCAAAACCGCCATTCTTGGCAATGTTGTAAGCTGGGGTTTTGCTGCCTTGGCGGCGCGCTTTTTCCAACGCTAGGCGTTCGGCTAGCCTTTTAAGATTCGTTTGATCTTGCGTCCAACACGGCCGATTAAGCCTTGCGAAGCGTTTTGCAATGGTGCTGCTTGATTTTTCAAATGCATCAACTTGGTTCCTGCAACATCTGCGAGCATTTCCTCGTCAATCGGTTCGCCAAGCCAACGCAGCAGCCGACGGAAGCCTTCAACGCTGTCTTTGAACTCTGAGTAATCGAGGTGAAATGTACGATCCGGGTGGTCCTTGCACACTTGTGTGAAGCGTCTGTCGCTTTCTGCGACAATATCTTCCACATCATTTGGATCGCGTTTCGCCCACCATCCAGACTGCGCGACTTCACCTGCTCGTCTAGTCAGAAAAATGATACGCGACGAATGAAAGTGCGTGAGCACAAAGTTCACTACGTGTCGAAAATCACTCTCACTAAGAAGGTGGCTCGCCATTGTAACGTCTTTGGTGCCGCATACTGAGGTACCAGGCGGCGGCGTCAGCATCTCTTGGGTGTAAGTGTTTGCTAGGGTTTTCCCGAACTGATCTGGGTCTATCTCTGATATGCCATAGTGTGGAGACCGCTCGCCTCGCTCGCGATCGCTAGGCGAAAATTCTTTGTGAGCTTTTGCAGCTTCGCCGGCCGCTTTAGCCAGCCCAGTGAGAACCCATTTGCGCTCGCCACGGATGCAATACCCATCCAGCCGATTGAGCAGCCCTTGCACGACAGTGGAGCCGGTTCGCCCATAGCAAAGGATGAAAATGTGCTTCATTTCGTTCTGGGGCATTGTGACTTTCGTTATGACTTTCGCATTTGCTTAACGGGTTATCGCACTCAACCGCCAGCACACTGCGTGTGCAAGCAAAAGAGCTTTTCGAGCGAGATTCCATTTGCTGGTTAAGGGTATGCGCCATTTGTAAGTTCTTGCGATGAGCAGCCGTGCTTCCTGCTCAAAATTTGCCAAATCCGAGTTCTTGCGGAAATAGCTTTTGACCGCACGGTTCATCGCCTCGCTTGCCAGTCGCACCTGTTTAATCGGGGTTCGTTCAGGTTTTCTCGCCCACCAAAGATCGATGAGGGCCATTGCGGTTTCGTGCGTAATCTCGCGACCAGTCAGCCGCCGATGTTCGCGACAAGTGATTTCAGTTGCGCAGCGCAATTGCAGATCTTTGTTCTTGTCAGTCGTGCTGCCATATCCCACGCGCCAGCGATACAGCACTTCCCCAATGACTGCGAAACGGCCTAGATGGAGAAGGCGGCACCACAAATCATAGTCCTGCGAATAGCGGAAATGTGGATCATATCCGCCTGCTTCAGAATAGGCGGATCGCCGGAACATTACCTGGCCATGGCCACCAATCCTATTGGTGAAACCGTTGTACAGCTGGATCAATTCCTCAGGCCCGATCTCTCCTGCAACCATCTTGACCGTGCCATCATCGTGGAAGTGCTCAACATGCGATGTGACTGCGACGCAATCGGGCCTTTGATCGAGAACGAAAATTTGCTTGGCAAATCGTGTGTCAACAGAGAAGTCATCGGCGTCCATTCGCGCTATGTATTCGCCGTGCGCAAGATCACAGCCTTTGCGTAGCGCGCGGGTGAGGCCGCTGTTTTGTTGTTCAATCACCCGAATGCGCGGATCGCGGCTGGCGAAATCTTCCAGGATAGATTTGGATCCGTCTGTTGATCCGTCATCAATGATGATGAACTCAAAATCAGTGAATGTTTGGCCCAACACGCTGTTTACCGCTCCGGCCAGATATTCCTCGCCGTTGAAGACTGACATCACCACGGATAATTTGGGTGCCACGGTCATTTCGCCCCCCAACGCAAGCGAGCCCAAACTGCTTTTACGCCCCAGACGCCAAAATTCTTCAGGAATATCGCGCGGGTGGTCGAAACAGGTGGCACCCGTTTCGACCACCAAAACCAGCGCGCAGCAATATCGCGATAAATGGCAAATTGCTCCGGTCGAAGGTCGGGATGCTGCTTGAAGAACAGCTTAGCCACATTCCGCATGGCGCGTGATGCGCTTTCGTAGTTCTTGTCGACCAGGCCTTCGGGGGGACGTGTCCACCAGAAATTGAGCAGCGCCATCGCCGTGCCTTCGCTTTGTGGTTCGCCTGTTACTCTTTCATATTCGCGGCGCGCAGTGCGTAATGCGTGATGGGTTTGTTCATCCTTCTTCAGGTTGGAGATATTGCCGTGCCCGGTGCGATAACGATAGACCGTTTCGGGTACATTGCCGAAATCACCTTCGATCAAAAGCCTAGTCCACAAATCATAGTCCTGCGAATAACGATAGCTGGCATCGTAGCCGCCCGTTCTCAAATACGCATCCCGGCGAAACATCACATGCCCATTCCCGCCAATATGATTGCAAAACGGCATGTAAAACCGGATCAGTCGCGGATCTCCCCTGACCTTTGCGACATTGACGACTTTTCCGTCGTCTTGGAAGAATTCTACATCTCCAATCGCGGCGACGAGTGCCGGATTGTTGTCGAGCAGCTTCACTTGCTTTTCAAATCGGGCAGGCATGCAACAATCATCGGCATCAAGACGTGCGATGTACTCCCCGCGCGCCGCTGCGCAGCCTTTGATCGCGGCGAGAGTAACGCCGGTATTTTCTTGATCGATAATCCTTATCCTCGGATCGCGCTCAGCGTAGTCTTCGAGGATGGACAGCGTCGCGTCGGTTGATCCGTCATTGACTATGATGAATTCAAAATCGGTGAAAGTCTGTGCGAGCACGCTATCGATTGATGAACCGACAAATTCCTCACCATTATAGACCGCCATCACGACTGAGATTTTGATGGTCATTACAGCACCTTTGTTCGAAAACGTGCCCAGACGGCTCTTGTGCCCCACCCCAAGAAGTTGAGCGCAAAAATCCCTCTGTAAATCAGATGGCTCGGCGGGACCTCTTTTGTGCGCCAATACCAGCGCGCTGCAATATCGCGATAGATACCGTATTCTTCATGCCGCAAATCAGGATTGTCGCGAAAGAAGATATTGGCCACTTTATGCATAGCTTGTGATGCGGCGAAGGTATCACGGCGCGTTGCTTTTCCGGGCAACACCATCCACCAGAACCTGCGCATTACCATGGCAACGCCTTCGGTCAGCGCCTCGCCCGTCATACGTTCATATTCCGTGAGGCAAGTGCGCAGCGAATGGTGCGCTTGTTCGTCCTTACTTCGGCTGGAAATGCTGTCATGCCCAGTGCGAAACCGGTAGATGACTTTGGGCACATTGCCGAAATCTCCAATCAGCAGCAGGCGCGACCAAAGGCTGTAATCCTGAGCCATTTTGAAAGCAGGATCGTAGCCGCCAGCGGTGTGATACGCATCCTTGCGAAACATCACCTGGCCGTGCCCACCAATGTAATTGACGAAGCAATTGTAGAACCGGATGAGCCGCGCATCTCCTCTGAGTTTTGCGGTGTGTACGACGCGACCAGTGTTTAGGAAGTGTTCCACATCGCCAGTTACCGCGACCAGCTTGGAATCGGAATTGAGAAGCGCGATTTGTTCTTCGAAGCGATCCGGCATGGAAACATCATCCGCGTCCATTCGCGCGATATATGCGCCGCGCGCAGCATCGCAGCCTCTTCTTAGTGCGCGCGTCAGACCGGTGTTTTCTTGATCGATCAACCGAATGCGCGGATCGCGATCGGCATAGTCTTCGAGGATGGAAATTGTCGCGTCTGTTGAACCATCATTTATGATGATGAACTCAAAATCGGTGAAAGTTTGATTGAGGATGCTGTCCATCGCTCCAGCCAGATATTCTTCACCGTTGTACACCGACATCACGATCGAGATTAGGGGCGTTTTTGGCGAGAAGGTTTCCGGCTGATCTTGTGACACAAATCAACCCTCCCGCGCTGCTGGTCTGATCTTAATCAGCGTCTTTGCTGCGATGTCTTTGAGGATGCCAGCGCATTCCTTTTCGACTGTATCGCCTTTGCCGCCGATCACCCATAAAGCATACAATACAAGTGGATAGACCAAAGCACCGAGGCCCGCGAGAGTAAGGATTTTGAGAACTGCCGCGATGGGGGTGAGTGTGGGGGCGGGGGCTAAACCGCTCAACCCATGCAAAACTGCTACCATAGTCAGGATGGCGATGAGAGGCCGCCAGACAAACGAGACATGGTCGGCCACGGTAATGGGCGTGATGCTGCCAATAAGGCGCATGTTCAAATACCCGTTTGCACAAGCCGCTCCCATCTCTCCCAGCATACCCCCAATCAGGATCGTGTAAGGATCGCCGCGACCAAGATACATACCGCTTAGAACCAGAGGCCACCGTATCAAGAAGGCACGCAAATCGCGGTGGAACAGGTTCTTTGTATGCGCGGTTGCCATTGCAACGGGGCCTAAATTCTGCCCTGCTTTGATGATCCGAGTTATCGCCATCAATTGCATGAGGGGCACAGCTGGGAGCCATTTATCGCCGATGGCCAAGAGCACGATATCTTCAGCCATCACGGCAAGCCCGGCTGCGATAGGGAAAGTGATCAGGCAAATTGTCCCTTGTGAGCGGATGTACCCAAGTCGCAGCCTGTTCTTTTCATCCTGCAATCGGGAAAACGCCGGGAATAGCATGGCACGAACAGGGCTTGTTGCCTGCTCGATGGTATTGCCCATCAACTTTCCGCTCAAACTTAACTGACCGATCAAGCTTGAGGGTAACACATAGCCATAAACCAAGGGTTGCGCGCGCCAGTTGACTGCTTGGACCCACTTGGCAAGGGTCAACCAAATCGAGAAAGACAATAGCTCACGATACTCGCTGATCGTCAGTCTCGGCCTAAATGGGATCAAAACATAGGACACAATCAGGACCGCAGTCTCGGTCGCCAGCACACCAAAAATCAATGCCCAATAGCTTTGATAAATCCATGCAATCGGGACGCACACGATAAAGCCTGCAAGCTTGCTGGTGCAGCGCATGATAAAAGATTGGCGGAAGCTCAGTTCGCGCTGAAAGACGGCCATCTTTGGATTGTTGAATCCGCCGATAAAACACACAAATCCGAGAACCCATACGATGGGCGCTAGTCGTGCATCTTCATAGAAATAGCTAAGAGGCACACCCAGTGCGGCAATCACCCCGCCCACAATTGCGGCTCTGATGATATTCATCGTCCAGGCGGTGTGATAGTGATCATCGGTTGGTTCGCGGTGTTGGATGAGCGCTTTGGAGAGGGAGAACTCGGTGAGAACTCCGATGATTCCTACCAAAGCAGTTGCAATTGCCACCAAGCCGAAATCTTCGGGCAGCAGCAGCCGTGCAAGAATGATCGTGCTCACAATCCCAAGCGCATTGACCGCGACAGTGGCGGCTGACACCCATCCGGCGCCTTTTAGTAATTTGGATCGCGAGACTTCTGTCATGCGCTCAGCCTTTAGGTGCGGACGGCACGTTTGTCAGCCAAGCTAGCGAATTTCTGGCACGGTTTGGCCGCTTAGTCCGTACCTGGGACGATCGCGGCCCCAATTCCAAATCCACTCTTTCACAAAGCCTGCACCCCAGCTGGCATGCATTAACATGGCAGGGATGCCCGAGAGCCAACCGGCATTGGCTTTGCTTGCCGCAAGAACACCGACACTCAAACAAGCCGCCATCCATAAAAGTGCAGGAAGGGCGAAAATGGGATGGGCCAGCGCCAATGGCGCCGCACACAGCGCACCAAAGATCGCAACCGGGGCGAGCTGGCGAAATTTCATAGGTACTTTGTGCCGCCGAACTGTTCGTGCGCGCCCTGTGCCGTATTTGAAATACTGCCGTGCGAGTGAGCCGAGGGACTTGCGGGGAAAATATGTGATCGCCACCGATGGATCGAGCCAGATTTTGAGGCCACCACGAGCTTGACGAATATCAAATTCCGCATCCTCATTGCACGGCATAGCCTCACAATACCCGCCCAATCGCTTGAACACATCGACCTGCATGAGCGCGTGATGCCCATGATCAACCCATTGTCCCTCACTCATATGGCGATGGGCTGAACCACCAGTTCCAAGCGGACTGTTCTGGGCAACGGCGATTGGAATTTGCCAACCTTCATTGCCCTTTGTGATCATGGGGACAACGACGGCGTCGGCGCAATGCGAGCCTGCAATCGCAATCAGTTGGGCACCGTAATCGTCTGGGTACAGGCAATGTGCATCAATCCGCACCAACCATTCCATACCCTCTCCATGGCATTGCACCGCGCGATTGATCCCGGCGCTTTGAATGCGGTCGGGATTGTCAAGCAAATGTAAGCGCGCATCGCGCTGTTGATGGTCTGCGATTATGGCCAGCGATCCGTCAGTGCTCCCGCCATCGGCAATAACCACGCATGTATATGTGGGATCGCTCAAAACCTGATTGAGAAGCGCATCGAGATGCTCTGCTTCGTTCAAGCAAGGTATAACAGCAAGAACGCTCATTTCTTGGTAAGGCCTTCGATCTTCGCGACCAGTTCGCAGCATTCGTGTTCAGAGCAAACGACTGCACTGCGTTCAAGGGTATCAATGCCTGTGCGCAGTTCTGACAGCTTCTCCGGTGTCATCGCGAGGAGCATTTCAGCTGCATTTTCAGCATCCATCACTACCTGCCCGGCACCTCGTTCAGACAACCATTGGCCCACTTGCACGTCATGCAGCGCTATCGGGATCGCTCCAAATGCAATCGCTTCATACAATCGGTTAGGCAGCAACCACTTGCTATTTAGGCCTTCTTCGAACCAATCGATACCCCAAGCAAAATCGCATTGGCCATAAAGCTTGGGCAAATCGGCATACGTGTATGGGCCAACAAAATGCATACCTTTGCACCGCTCCGCCTCGGCTTCGAGATGTGGCACTTCGGCGAGCGAAGGTTTGCCTGCGATCAGGACTTCGATCCTTCCTTGCGAACGATTCACCAATTGCGTCAGGAATTCTAAGGTGCGTTTGCATCGGAGCATCCCAAACCATCCGATTGTGATAGGACGATCTGTTTGCAAGCGAGTTACTGGCGGAATTGGCGCGCTTATTGGATCAAGCAGGAGCTTGTTCTCGACCAGTATAGTTTCGCCTTTGATCTCACGCTTATCAAAGTGGTTCCGGATAAACGCGGGCGATGAGGTGATAAGCAGGTCAGAACGACGCAACAAGGCGGCCTCCACATGCTGGACCAGGCGAGCTGGCACGCTTTTCCCTAACAAAGCGCGATGGATATCAAGGCATTCGTAAATCAGCGGTCGGCCATCAGCAATGCGCGTCGCAATCGCCAGCTGCTCCAGATTGCGTGCAATGAGCGCATCGCACGTTGCAAAATGCTCGCGCAATGATTTGCTGCTAATGATATTCTTCAAAGTCGTCGCTGTACGTGCAGCAAAAGCGGCATCATAGGATTGGCCCAGCATCAAAGCATTACGCTCTTTTGCTGCGCTGCCCACAAGCGCATCTCGGCAAAATCCCGCCAAAGCCAATTGCGCACCACCTGCATTCAACATGCGGCATCGTCGTTCCACCGCAGCGTCATTCAGATTGTGGACGAGGTAGCCTAGCCGCACAATAATTCTCCAATAAGGTGGCGACGCCTGATTGCACCGTCTGATTTACAGGTTTGTGCAGTGCAGCAAGTCTGTGTACACGCACTTGTCAACCGGGTCTGCCTTTTGCACGTGGGAAGCATAGCGTGTCACACACTGAGACGAAAAATGGCTGTGTCGCTGTCATCATCGCGTCTTACAACGCGCAAAAAACAATTGCGACTGCTGTAAAGAGCGCATTGATGCAGCCCGAGACTTGCGAAGTCTATGTGGTGGATGATTGCTCGCAAGACTCAACGCTCGAAGTCGCGATTGCGGCGGGCGAGGGCGATCCCAGGCTCATCACCGTAAAGCAGCCGTTTAATCAGGGGCCATCGGCAGCCCGCAATGTCCCGTTATCGCGGACAAAGGCACCATTTATAGCGGTGCTGGATTCCGATGATGCCTTTCTGGCCGGCCGCTTCAAAACGATCTTGGCGCACAATGATTGGGATTTGTGCGCTGACAATCTCTATTTCACACACAGCCATAACATTGGGCCATCCGCGGAAGATCTTGCGGGTCAATCAGGACGGGCTTGCTCGATTGATTTTGAAACCTTCGTCCTTGGCAATCTTGGTACGCGAGACGACAATCGCACCGAACTGGGTTTCTTGAAACCAGTGGTCAGGCGCGAGTTCCTTGAAAAGCACAGCCTCTCATTCAACGACCGATGTCGCTTGGGCGAAGACTTCGTGCTTTACGCCCAGATGCTCGCACTTGGCGCGCGGTTTAAGCTTGTAGAAAAATGCGGCTACAATGCACTTGTTCGGGCCAATTCTCTGAGCGCAGATCACTCGATCTCTCACTTAAGGGCGTTTCTTGATGCATCACGCGCGATCAGCCAAATCTCCAGATTGTCTGCGTCGGACCGATCCGCGATTTCTCGTCACATCCGGCATTTGGAAGAAAAGGTGATTCACCGAGAAGCACTCGAAACCCGCAAATATCGCGGGTATTTGTCAACGCTCTGGTTCCTTTTGCGCCAACCTACTGCTGTTCGCGATATCTTGATCGACCGGTTTAAGGGGCAGCCTGAAATGCACCATGCGGCCCGTTCCTTGTTGTCCCCTGACGATTTTAATCGGTTGGCGGGATGAGCATTCGCGCCGCTAGCGCTCTTGGCACAGCATCCATCTCCACAGATGTGGCAATAATCGGAGCCGGGCCAGCGGGTTTAAGCTTGGCTGCAGGTTTGGACCGCGATTGCTTTGTGATCGAGAGCGGTGGGCTGGCCACCGATCGGCGGACGCACCACTTGTTTCATTCCATCAATACGGGTGAGCCAAGCCGGATTGATTCGGTTCGAGTGCGCGGGGTAGGCGGCGCAAGCTTACGTTGGACAGGTCGGTGCGCTCCGTTGGATCCATACGATTTCGAGGACCGCCCATGGATCAGTAAGACGGGCTGGCCCATCCCCTATTCCGAAATGATCGACTGGTCGCAAAAGGCCGCTGACCTGATGAAGCTACCAACGATGCTGGCAGGTAAAGCCAGTGATGCAATCGCAGAACAAGCTCGCAACCACGGGATTTTTACGCCTGCTGTTTGGCAGTTTGCAGAAGAGAAGGGTGGCGGGGTTCTTCGTTTCGGTGACCATTTGAAATCGTATTTTTCTGGCCTACAACGAGCTATTGTCTATGAGGCGCATTGCGTTGAAATCATGGCTAATAATCGTGAAGTTAAGGCAGTTCGATTGGTTGATCGGGCCGGCCGATCGATCCTAGTGAAAGCCAACCATTTCGTTATAGCAACAGGGTGCGTGGAGGCTTGCAGGCTCCTGCTCGCAACCAAGCGCGCCAATCCTGAATTGCTGGGGCAAGTCTCCGATTGGCTTGGTCGCGGGTTTGGGCAGCACTTGCGCCTTGATGCGGGCGAGGTCATTGCCGACACAAAACAGCTCTCCCGGCTCCAAAATGCGTTTGATATCCAGCGCCAATCTGGCTGTGCGATTAGCGAAACAGGACTGGCATTCAACGCTAACTATGCGCGAGAGAACGAGCTTGGAAACGCTTCGCTGGTGCTGCGTTATGAACCTCAGCGTGGTCTTTCTCCTCTGGATTGGATTGGTTCAGCAAGATCCCGCTTGAACGGGCGGTCTGTTCGTCATCGAAAGGCACGAGTTCTTGTCGAAATCGATTCAGAACAATCTGTTGATCAGTCCAGCTATATTGGTTTGGCGGAGGAACTGGATCCCTTGGGCATGCCACGCGCCAAAGTGCATTGGGTCATAAACGGGGGCGATTGCCGCACTGCCCATTGTGCGATGACGGGTTTTGCGCAGTTGGTTGAGGGGGCTAGCCTCGGCCACATGATCACGGCCGACGGTATCTCAGACACGTCCATCGACATGGCCTGCCGACGCGATAGCCTGCATCAGCTTGGCGGAACACGGATGAGTGTGGATGCGAAAACCGGCGTTGTGGATCCTAGTCTTACAATCCATGGAACTGCCAATCTATCAGTGGTCGGAGGATCGGTATTCTCGACTGGAGGGCACGCCAATCCCACTCAAACAATTGTAGCTTTGGCAATGCGGCTGGCAGAGCATTTGAATTCTCTTACTGGCCAACCCGCTGCTCAGTCTAGTAGTGCAAGATCTGAAACTTCTCTCAGCGTTTGATCGTGTTCACGGCTGCGTGATCTGGGCCACAACCGGTTGATTACGCCGTGCAATAATTTGCCACGCTGCCCAAGTCGCGACGCCAGGCTCCAGGCTAGCGCGCGATTGCCTTCATCGTGATCCCGCAATCGCCAGACGAGCCCTTCGACAAGCTCCTGTACGATATACGCGCCCAACCCTCGGCTCCGACTAAGATCGAGCAGGCCGTCTAATGCTGCTTTGTCCAGCGCCCCTGCAAAACCATGCTTGCCTGCCATTGCGCGTCTGCATATGTCCTTTTCCAGCATTGTCAGCGGCTCCGAATTCTTTGCGCTTGCAGTTTGCCAATCGGTTAGGGCATTCATCCATAGGCCGTGGCGCGCCATTATTGTTGCCCGCTGAAGCAGTGCGGCGCGCTTAACTAAAGCAGGATCATCGCCAGCGAACATCCTTTCAAAAAATGCAATCGGAACCTCGGCGTAAAGCCGGTTGAATATTCGGGCGTCATATTGCTGCCAGACTGTGTTTGATTGCCCTGCGCTATGAAGCATCTCAGAAGGACCGCGCGCACCTGCATGTTTGCGCTGCATGAAGAGTGTTTGCGAGGTGAAAGCGGCCTTTCCTCGGATCGCGCACCGTACAAACATATCGTAGTCTTGCGCTCGCAGCATGGAAGGATCAAACGGCCCAACCTGGTCATAAAGCGAGCGCCTGACTAGTGCTGCGTTGTGCATCACAAAGGCATCTTCAAGGATATGTCGAGCCGGTGATCCGCGCTCCAATACGGGCCAGTGCGCCATCCCCAGATCGATCCGAACATTGCCGCGATGGGTGAATTTTGAATAGCGGCCAAATACGAAGTCTACGCCAGTGGTTGTAATCAGATCCACCAAAGTCGCGACCGCACCTTCGCACATCACATCATCATCATCGCAGATCCAGATGTAGTCTCCTTTTGCGCGCTCCATTCCCAGATTGAGCGCCACTGACTTACCTGAATTCTCCTGCCTCACGAGAGCTATTGTATCGCCAATACTCTCGAGCAGCGTCCTCGTACCATCGGTTGATCCATCATCGATCACGATGATCTCATCGTTCGCGTCCATTTGGCTTGTGATGGAGGCAATCGCTTCGGCGATATAGTCGGCCCGATTAAAGGTGGGCATTAAAAAGCTGATGCGTTTCTTCCCGCTCATGGCTTGGCGCTCATGACATCAGGGACGGGTCCGAAGTGTTTTTCCATCGCCCGGATTTGGCCATCATTTCCGTCTGCGAAAAGGTTCTGGGAGGCAAGCGCCACTTCCTGCGAGTTTGGCCAGTCGATGATGTCGAAAGCACCGCTCACGCGGCGGTGCTTTGTTCCTGCCATTCTTGCCATCCAGAAAAACCAGATATCATCACCGCGTGGACATAGTTCCAAGAAAATCTCTTTGTCCAAGACCTGGTCTGCAAAGCACCCCGGCGGGTAAAGAACACCGCCAACTCCGGTGGGAAACAGCACTCTGCCATCATCGCGATTGCTGGTTTGCGATGCGGCGAGTTCCCATGAGGCGTAGGGCGCTAGCATTTCATCCTCATCGAAATGCGCCATGTGAGACCGGGTCGCGATCACTGCGCCGGGATGCGTCTTTTGTTCAGCCACAAGGCTCGCCAGCCAATCGGGAGGGTAATAAACGTCATCATCCGCCGTCACGTAGAAACAATCGGGTCGCTGGGTGAGGGCAGGAATCAGCTTCTTATACGATCGCGTGTCCTCGCAAGCGTGAATCTCTAAACCGTATTCTTCCAGTGTGCGTACATCGTCAGGTAAAGCTTCAATGTCATCGTGTGCGATCCACAACTGCACTGTGTCGGCCGGCACTGCTTGATCAAGCAGCGATCGCAAAGTCTTGACGAGATCAGGAAAACGCGGCGGATAGGATGTTAGCGTTATGATAAGCGGGGCGGGCAGGCCGTGGTGCGCAACGGGCGTGACAACCGGAAAGCGCTTCACCGCAGTAAGAGCGCGCCGCAAAAGAACACGCATTCTTACCGCTCTATAGATGAGTTTTAGGCGATAAAACCTGCGCATTGTCGTTTCTCTGATGGTTCCGCCTTAATCGAAGCCTTGCAATAGGCGCGTGATAAGTGGATTGCGAACCCGAAATGCACAATCGCGCAAATCTGGGACTGATCACCATGGCGTATGGTCGGCAAAAATATGTCGATCAGGCGATTGCCCTTGCGCTTTCTGTAAAGCTGCATGTGCCGCATTTGCCCATCTGTCTTGTCACTGATCGCGCAAAGCCGGTTGCCCCGTTTGACAGTCAGGTGCGCATGGAAAGCTTTGCCGAAGCAGGCACTGTTTTAAAGACGCGAATTTACGAATATTCCCCTTTTGAAGAAACGCTTTTTATCGATTCTGATTGCTTGGTAACGCGCGATTTCACGCCGCAGTTGGAAGCGATAAAGGCATGGGATTTCTCACCTGTCGTCAACACGTATCTGAGGGGCGACGATAGCGATCTGTGGCTAGAAGATGTCGGCGCAGCGCTTTTTAAAGTGGGCGGAGATTGCTTTCCCAAATTCAATGGGGGCGTGTACTTCTTCCGTAGAAGCGATGCGGCAGCGCAAGTCTTTGCTGAGGCAGAGGCGATCCGGCATCGGCAAAGCGAGCTGGGCATATTGGACTTTGATGCCGCAGGGCCGGGTGAGGAGACTCTGATTGGTCTGGCGCTTGCGAAACTGGGACTTACTGATTTGTATGATGATAACGCTAAATTGATGCGAACGCCGCTGAATGCAACGGGGCGTGTGCATCTCGATATACTTAAGGGCGAATGCGAATTTGAGAAGAATGGCCAAATCGTAAATCCTGCAATTGTGCATTTTTGCGGGCCGTGGATTGACCATCCAGCGTATCGGATTGCGGTTGAAGAAGTGGCTTCGGAAAAGCGTCTATCGGCAGTGAAGCGCGGGGCGATAAAGAGCGCTTACAAAGCGGGCGTTTTGGCCCAAAGACTTGCCAATAAAGTGTCTTGATTGACAAGATTTCGGCTCGTCAATGCGGGCGCCTAACTTGACACTTCTCCAGCTGGAAACGTTTGTGAGGGATGCAATTTTGAAAGAACCAAGAAGGATGATTATAGGTGGTTGAGTGGTAGGAAACCCAGCTGCGATCGAGGCAGGCCCGCCTATGTCAGCAAGCCAGTCGAGTCTGACTACCCATTCCAGCCAAGTTGATTGGCGTGCCTAAGTAGGCCTGACTAACTCCTCTTCTTATTTGACCGATTCTGCAGCACACATGTCCGGGAGGGGACATTCGGCTCACGACCCAGGTGCTGACGTAGGGGAAATTGGTTGACGTTACCCAGATCGCGAGTACGCCTCCCTAATCCACCCTTTGACCTCCTCGTCGAAGTCTACTCTTTCTTCCAGCCTTACTCGATGACTGCACATCGCATTGTAAGTTTCAAGCCGACCCGACGGCTCTTCGCCCTTGAGAGCCAAACCCAGGTCGATCCGTTTCTTGGTTGCAGGCGTTATCAACGCAAACTGCTTTTTCCGGCGCAAACTTACACTCGCTTTCTTCGGTGCAATCTCTACGTCATCGCCAAGTGAAAGAGCGAAAGCAACGACATCGTCATGGATTGGTCGAAGTCCCGCCTTGGCACCCGAATATTGTGTACAGACAAGATCATCAGGTTCTTCGCTTGCAAGTGCCTTGCTCGCAATCAAGTTAGCAAAGCCATGACCAACACCGTGCTCGCCCTTTAGGAAAGTCACTATCTTGCCGTGTTTCTCAAGGCTTCCCGGCTTGAGTAACTGTAGCCATTCATCGAGAGATCGCCCAGTCTTCTCGGGCATGTTCGCAAGCATCTTAGTAACCTGCTCGTCAGGCGTGGTCATTGGTTTTCCCCCTCTGGTTTCATGCGCGGCAGCGACGCCGGCCGGATCAGTCTGCTCGTGGACTCCCATCGAGCTTTTGAAACTTTAGCGACCACAGCTCTGACCAAACTTTGGCTGTCTGCTGTTCGGTTGTCATGATGTATTCGTGCTCACCGACTCTCACCATCACACTACGCAAGACGATCGTGCTTCCGTCGGCGTTTTGGTGCATTTCTCCGGGAAACATAAGCCGATCTCCAGCATTGACCATCTGGCCTGCACTGGTGCCACCAAGCGAGTTGAAGTAGGTGAATGTTGCCAGCTGAGCGTCAGCTGACACGCCGTAGATGGCCTCACCTGAGTACGGTTCTGGCCTTCCTTCGACTACGTGGGTATCTCGTATGAATACCCCTCCGAGCATTTCTTCCCAACAGTGCGTGTCAGTAGCTTCAGTTCCGGGAAAGCTTGCTTGCCAGCAGTGCCCAACAAGAAACCTCAACGGTTCTAGTTTGTCTGTTTCTGAACTATCGTTCTGCGCGCTAAGCGGACTTACGCAAAGGGACAGCGCGGCGATTAGGGTAGCAATTGCTGTTCTCATGATCATTATCCGAGAAACGCGAAGACCAGGCCGAACAAAGTGAACTGCATTGTCACAAATCCACCATTGATAAGCCATTGGCCCATGGGGCGGCTCTCAAACACATAGATGATCCCCAGGGATGCTGCCACCCAGCAAAGCCCCGCCGAAACGCCTGCGCCGAGCGCAAAACCTAGTTCTGGCTTCGGGCCCAAGAATGCCCCGAAGGCGGTTGCGGCGACAAGACTAAGTACAAAGGCCAGACTGAAGATTTTCGCTTGATTCTGAGCCTTTAGGTCTTCGTCAGAAAGTCCTGACGCAACCTGCCAAGGCTTTGCAAAAATGAGGCCGTACCATAGGCCGCCTAGCACGAAAGCCGACACCGCCGCAACGCCAACGGCCAACCAACTAATTTCCATCTTCGATTCCCCCTCAATACAATGGGTTGCAGTTGACGGCTCAGCTGTCCTCCAATTCCCTTTGTGTCATAAGCAACTTGATGTGACCGCGAAGCACTTCAACGTTGCGATCAAAAAGTCCGATGTCATGAGCAGTGCGTGCTTGCATGATCGCCCCTTCCATTATGGTCAGAACGAACTCAGCCAGCGCTCGTCGATCGAGACTCTCCGGGAAACGATCGGTTGCTTCTTCGAGGCAAAGCTCCACGGCATCGACCCAGTTGTTGAAGTTCATGGCCAGCAATTCGCGAATGCGCGGATCAGGCTCGTGCAGTTCCAAAGCCAAGCTTCCGATGGGGCAGCCATACTGGTACTCGGTTGACAGAAGATGCGTGCGATAGCCGTTCAGCAGAGCGAAGATCTTGTCCACCGGGTCATCGACGCCCTCCCAAGCATAGTTGAGCAAGCCAACCTCAATCTCATCCCGGTAGGTCTCGAGGACGGCAATAAGCACATCCTGCTTGCCCGGAAAGAAGTGGTAGAGACTACCCGAGTGGACCTGTGATCGGCTCAAGATGTCCGAGACCGAGGTGGACTGGTATCCCTTGACCCAGAAGAGATCCATCGCCGTTCGTATGATCTTGTCGCGTGTAGCTGTGTTCATGCTGCTTGCATTAACCGCACTTGATTGATCATTCAATCAAAAAATTGATCGACCGTTCAACTCATGTGATCCGGGGCGGTCTGACCCTTAGAGGACCCACAGATCATGGCTTCTTTCTTATCGATCGAACGGTCCAGAAAGCGCCCGCTGATGCGGGACTTTGATCAAACCAATGGTCCGCTTCCACTCTCACGAGAGGTCATGCCGCCGTCACTATGGGGCCCCGTAGCCGGTCATGAGACTCGATGTGACTGGGATCAGAGCTCCATCCAAGACTGTGCCTTCCCGAGCATTAAGCGCAAAACCATAACTGGATTTCGGAACTGTGAATATTGCGGATGATCGACAACCCGGTCTGCTTTTTCTGGATCATCGACAGGCAACCAGCGCACGCCTTTGGCGGCATCGCGGATCAAGGCGTCCTCTTGTTTCTCAAGATAAGCGCGCGACAGGCGGAAGGCCGTTCGTGTCTTGCGTGGTGGTGGGCCGTGTTCGTAACCGTGCGCTATCAATAGCTCATGGCAGACCAGATCGCACACAGGCCTTATTGTGTCTGGTAGGTCGGATTTCCAAGCATATTTACGCGATGCTGTCATCCCGTCAGACACTTGGCCTTTCCAGATTTCATTGGCGGATGAAACGCTTTGCGCGGATTGCTCAAACCGCGTCATGGCCGGGTCAAAATCCTCGCCAATATGATCGCAAATGCGGCGCAATTGGTCTTCGGGATCATCGACAATATCCTCGTATCGCACGGTCATTGATCCGGGGTCTGCTGCAAGGAAGCGCTCAGCGCGTCCATTCCATTCCTGCCAGACATAGATGTTGGGCAGGATTTGATCGCTGAATGTCGGGATTTTGCGGGTCGAGAGCCCCACATCGCGCGGATCCCTAATGATGCGAATTATTTTGGCATCGGGCCAAAGCCTACGGATTGTCCCTAGGTGTTGGATATGATTGGGCGTCTTCTCAGCCCACCTTTTTTTTCCATGTGCCTCGGAAAACGGGACGGTTAGAGCTTCAAGAATGGCAGAAATACTGGGTTTTCGTGCTGCCAAAAAATTGGTCAACTGCGTCTCATCGGTCGCAAATAGGGTGCCCACTTTTTGATCAGCGAGCGTAAGCGACATCAAAAGCTGCACAGCCGCATTGGGCCAAACCGCATCTTGGCAGGCGCCTTCAAGCTTTTTCGTTGGCAATTTGCTGAAAAACTGGGTCTCAGGCCCTGCCGCGATTGCAGGATGGGAGGCAAGCATAGCGGCCAGCATGGTAGTGCCCGAACGCGGGGCTCCGACCACAAAAATGGGAGGATTGTTGCAAGATTGCATTTTTAGCACGCTTCGTCCGAAAAACTTTGCCCATTTTGCGACTGCTTCCTATGAAAGCGATAGCAATCTGACTAAGGTTGCCGTGATTTGCACATTTGAAGTCGCATTTGGGACATTTTATGCACGATCACAGTTGGATGCTTGGCCATTTGACTGCGGTAATGCCTAAAAGCCCCAGAGATTCTGGCGCATTTGGAACGATCGGGACCACCAAGTGAAAATTGAAGTTCCAGTTGACGATCTAGATGATGATGACGGCCCGCCCGAAAGCGCGCCGCGCACGCCGTTGCTGCCTGATCCAAGCTTTTTATGGCAAGTGTTTCGCCGCAATCTCTGGCTGTTTTTGGGCTGTATTGCAGCCGTCATGTTGGCAGCCGTCGCCTATTTGCTGACCGTGACGCCTGAATACACCGCGCGAGCCAGTCTGCTGATTGAACCGGCGATTGACCCCGTCCGCACATCAGGCCCTAATGACAACACGACCATCGCGAATGCCGATGAGGTTGATACCGAACTTCGCTTGGTCGGCTCCCCTTTGGTCGCGGAGATTGCGGGCCAACTTTATGCGGAACGCTATGCTTCGCCCGATGGTGACGATTTTACGCCTGCTGAAATTGAGACGCTGGGCAATCGCATTCGCGGTGCAACTGGCGTGGCGCGGTCAGGCTCTACCAAAGTAATCGACATTACGGCAAAAGGCGATGACAGCACTTTTGTTGCAGCGGCCGCCAATCTTCTGGCTGAAGCGTATCTGCAATCGCAAGTGAACGACAAATTGCAGCGCTCTGCTGCGACACAGGCGTTTATCAGTGAGCGATTGGGCGAATTGGAACGCAACGCCATTGATGCGCAGGTTCAGCTTGACAATTATCGTGCTGCTCGCGGCCTCGTTAGCGCAAGCGGCGGCAGCAATGCCGAACAAGAGGTCTCCAATCTCAATCAGCAATTGGCATCGGCGCAAGCTGATCTTGCTGAAAAGCAGGGCCGTCTTGGCGCTGCTCGCGAACAATTGGCACGCGGCGGCGGCGGTCAGGATGTCGGCGCAGCTTTGGGTTCGGGCACGATTATGAACCTGCGCCAGCAAGAGGCGCGAGTGAGCGCGCAATTGGTTGTGCTCACTGATCGTTATGGTGAGCTTCACCCCGAACGGCGCCGAACCCAGGCCGAACTTATCGAGATCGAAACGCGCATTCAGCAGGAAATCAACCGCGTTATTTCAAGCTTGCAAGCCGAAGTGCAGACTGCGCAATCGCGCGTCTCCTCCTTGGCCAGCAGCCGGGAGCAAGCGCTAGGCAGTCTGACCGCGAGCAGCCGCGCACAGGCCGGGCTGAGCGAGCTTGAGCAAAAAGCCAATGCAGCCCGCTCGATCTATCAAAGCTTCCTCGCACGCTCTCAGGAAAACGTGGCCTTGCGCGATAGCGCTTTACCCGATGCAAGCTTTGCCGCACGCGCCTCAGTGCCAAAAACACCATCTAGCCCCAACTATCCTTTGACTCTGGTTCTGGCGATGCTCGGCGGATTTGCGTTAGGCTTTGCCTCGATCTTTATCGCTGAGTATCTGCGCCGCGGTGTCCAGACCAAGCGTGATGTGGAACGGCGCTTGCGGCTTCGCTATGCCGGGGCAATCCCAACTCTGCGCTCAACGATTCAAGGGCGCACTCCGTTGGAAGCACCGCAGGAATATGTGGTCAACAATCCCAAATCCCTGTTTGCCGAGAGCTTCCGTTCGATCCAGACGTTTTTGACGCTGTCACCGGGTAAGCGCCCTCGCGCGATTGCAATTACTTCTGCGCTGCCGGGTGAAGGCAAAACGACCACGTCTGTTTGCCTTGGCCGAGCAACTGCAATGTCGGGTGTGAAGACCATTCTGGTCGATGCTGACCTCAGGCGTCGCGGGTCGAGCGAATTGCTCGATTACGAGAGCGAATACGACATCTTTGACTATCTGCATGGCCGTGCGGATCTGGAGGCGTGCATCTACACCGATCCGCGCACGGGGCTGGCTTTGCTCGGCAGCAATTACGGCTCTGATGATGCCGGTAATCCGCTGACCGATGACAGGATCCGCGAGATGATCGGTGAATTGCGCAGCCGCTATGATGTTGTTGTTGTCGATACAGCGCCGATCCTTGCGATTGCCGAAGGCCGCATGATTGCTGCGGCGGTCGACCGTGTCTTGCTGGTCACCCAATGGAAAAAGACATCGGTTCGCGCAGTGGAAGCCGTGGTGGACATGCTGCTGGAATCCGGCGCAAAGATCACCGGCCTTGCTCTCAGTCAAGTCAATATCAAAAAATTCGCAAGCACTGGCGATGGTGATGTCTATGCCTACACCAAGAAATTTCGTGGCTATTACGTCAATTAAGGTCAGCCAAGTTCAGGGGGAATGGATAATGGCGAAAGCCAACGGCGCGCGGTCCGCGGCCATATTACTCAACGCCAAAACGCTTAAGCGTGCAGTGTCTCTCGCCTCTCTCGGTGCAGCGATCGCTTTGCCGGTGTCGGCTGTCTCGGCACAATCCGACCGGCAGGCTCAGTCTGTTGCAGAGCGCAATGCCCCTGAATTTTCAAGCGAGCCTGTTCCTGTTGGCGGCTTTCAGATGTTCCCATCAGTCAACCTTGATGTTGAATACAATGACAACATCTTTGCCACCAACTCCAATGAAAGAGACGATGCGATTATCTCGCTACGGCCCGATATCTTGTTGGTGGACCGCCGGGCTGACCGCGAGACGCGCATCAATGGGTTCGCCAATATCCGCCGGTTTGTGGACACGACGAGCGAAAATGCAGAGCGCTTTGGTCTGAATGCATCCACGCGCCATGGGATCGGCACAGGGTTTGAATACAATCTGGGCCTTCGCGCAGAGCGAAGCTTTGAACAGCGCCGCGATATCGATTCCTTCGATATTGCCACGGCTGAAGCGATATCCTTCACCAATTTGGTCGCTAATGCGGGCGTTGCAAAGGAGTTCGGCCCCCTCAAACTATCGGCAGAGGGCCGTGTGCGCGCGGTTCGTTTTCAGGGTGATATTGACGTTGGCGGCACGATATTCGATCTGAGTTTCCGCGATCTGGAAACCTATCGCGGAACTGTGCGCGCGTCATTTGCCCGCTCGCGCGATCAGCGTTTCTATGTGCAGGGCAGCGTGGACAAACGCGACACCCAGCTTGCGCCTTTGTTTGAAGAATTTGTGGTGGTCGATTTTGTCGACCGGTCATCCGATGGCTACCGGCTTGAAGTGGGATATGGGCAGCAAGTCACTGAGCTGCTCTATCTTGATGTGCGCGCAGGGTATTTGCAGCAAAGCTTTGATGATCCAGCGCTCAACACAATCGATGGACTTTCATTCGAGGCGGATGTCTTGTGGAATGTAACACCACTCACATCGGTTCTCTTGTCTGCGCAGCGGCGCGTGGATGAAACGCTTAACCCGCGCTTCACCGGCCTTTTGCGCACAGAAGGGCGCGTGGCTGTGGAACATGAACTGCTGCGCAATCTCGTGCTTACGGGCCGGATCGGATACGCCGATCTCAATCTTGGTAATTCGGATCAGGATGGGCGCCGGTGGAACGTGGGTTTCCTCGCGGATTACCGGCTGGACCGCAATTGGAGCTTTTTGATCGAAGCGGAATATTTCGACCGTACTGGTCTAAATGTCTTTACGCAAAATTCTGTAAGCGCCAGTCTTAGGTATAGTTTTTAGGCCTAGCGCGGTAGCATTTTACTAACAATCATGCCTATATACCGGTCGAGCTCGAAAACGGGCCGCACCGGGAGACATTGGATGCCTGCTTATCGTGGTCGCACACACGATGGTGAGAGCGTTGCTGTAACGCTCAGCCCATTTTCATTGCCCGCTCCGTTTCGCCAAAAATCGAACGAGCGACGAAATGCGCGCATCGGCCAACAAAAATACTCACGCCTTGCGAGGTTGCTGATCTTCGCGGTGGGAATTGTTGGCAGCTGGTCAATCCTCCTGTCCTTTGCAATTTTCGTCTCAGAATGGGACGTTTTTGCGTAAAGGAACCGAGAGCCGGGTGTAACAATCTGGGCCACAGCACCTTTCGTCGAATCTGAGCGGTTACAAACCTCCTAATCTGGTGTTAGCGCGTTATTAACGTTTCACCACGTCAGGGGATTCGACCATGCCGGTCGGCAAAACGCAAAAACTGATCAAATATGAAAGCCCGAGGATTACCTCTCGGAGTGATTTCATTATTGATGATCCCCTGTCAGCCAAGCTGATTGATAGGGTAGGGTCGGCTCTGCTTCTTATGATAGTAGCGCCGCTCATGCTCATTATCGCTCTGGGCATTATCATTTCATCCAAAGGGCCTGTTTTTTTCAAACAGACACGTATTGGCAGGGGCGGTCGGAAATTCACTTGTTACAAATTCCGCACCATGGAAATCGACGCGCAACAGCGCCTTGAATATCTTTTAGAGAACTGCGCCGCATCGCGGTTTGAGTGGGCGAAAGACCAAAAGCTACGCAATGATCCGCGGGTACATCCCTTTGGCGAATTTCTGCGCAAAAGCAGCTTGGATGAGTTGCCGCAGCTCTTCAACGTTTTGATCGGCGATATGAGCCTCGTTGGCCCGCGCCCCATCGTTGAAAATGAGATCGTCAAATACGGCCGTTACTTCACGCATTACTGCGCTGTGCGGCCCGGCATAACGGGCCTTTGGCAGGTTAGTGGTCGCAATGACGTGGCTTATCGTCGGCGTATTGCGTTTGATGTCGTATATGTTCGCAAGGGCCGCGTTGCCGACAATGTTCGGATCCTGTTGCAGACCGTGCCGGTCGTGCTTGCGGCCAAAGGGTCTTACTAATCCTCCCAAGCTGGTGACCTAGCCGGTCAACGCATCCGCAGTGCTTGTTGGATGCCCGAATGGTTAAGTTGAGAATCCACATTTCTGGGCAAAACAGCACCAATTTGTCTTATCGCTCCTTTTGGCTGCGTATTCCCTATCAGAATATGGTTAAAAAACGTCCCATTTCAGGACATTAGCGTGCGTTTTGGTAAACTCCGAGTAAATCTAGTGCGTAGTCATCAAGTGTTACGCAATATTATTTCGAAATTGCCCGTTTTAACCTCGCGACATTGTGGATTTCGCGCTGTTCATAGTAGCTTAACCGAGTCGAGAGGGGCTCGACGCGAACAGAGGGGCATTTATGCAAAAGCTCAAATTACTATTGAATGTCGGTGTTATTGGACTGGCTGGCGGATTGGCCATGCCGGCGTTTGCATCTGAAGGTGACGCAGCTGAGGACGAAGTAGTCCTGGAAGCGCGCGGCACGTTTGATGGCTTCCGTATCGAACCACGTTTGTCGACTATTATGGCGCCTGATCTTTCAATGGCGTCGACCTTTGCAACTCCTCGAAATTTCGAAGCTACGCCGACTCCGGCTCAGCCAGAAATCATTGCGCGTGATGATGTGGGTGTTGGCGGCATCGTTGACGTTCAGAATACGCAGCCTTCCGTTGTTCAACTCTTCTTTCAAGATAACACAACCGGCGGCATCTTTTTCAACTGCACAGGCACGGTGATCAATCCGCGCACTGTTCTGACCGCAGCGCACTGCTTGAACAGCTCTCCTTCTGAATCGTACGGGACAATTGAAACTGGCGACAATTCGATCCTGATTTCGTCGGGTGTCGATAGCTCGGTTCGCTTCTTTGAATATCTCGATACCGGGGCCAACTATGCCGAAGGCGGCGTGGCGACGAGCACGGATGTGGTAATCCATGCCTCTTCCAATCTGGAAAATGGCGGTCTGGCATTTCCTTGGGCAGATATCGCGCTGGTCGCGGTAGACTCGCCCATTACAGATATCCCATCGATGCCAATCCTGCTGACACCGCTTGATGAGCTGACGCACGTCGTCCAGGTCGGTTACGGCACATTTGGTGTGGCAAACGGTGTTGATGGTGGTGGTACGGCCGGAATTGGCTTCCTCCGCCGCGTAGGCGAAAACATGCTGGGCGCAATCGCATCGCCGTCTGATCTTGGTGACAGCCTGTTCCCCGCTTTTGCGCCGACAGCCAATTTCGGATTTGAAACGCAGGCGTATTACTTCACCGATTTCGATAACCCTGACCGCACTCAGGCCGAAATTGATGGCTGCGTGTTTGAGCCAACCGGCGTCACCTGTGACAGCTTAGAGGCTATTCGCGCCATCGACTATTTCGATGATGATGCGCTGCCCAATGAAGTCGCGACAGCTGGCGGCGATAGTGGTTCTCCGCTGATCGTTGATGAGCTGTATGACTTCCCGATTGTAGCCGCGGTTCTTTCGGGCGGGTTTGATTTCTTCGGTGTTCCCGAAGGCTATGGCGATATCAGCTTCTACAATCCGATCTATCCATTCTTTGAGTTCATTTCGGAGAACACAGCGTATAAGTATGTGTCAGCTGAAGCGGGCAATGGCGTGTGGTCGGATGCATCGCGTTGGACGCAGGATCTTGATCCGGGCTTCTTCATCGATGATGGCACTGGCACGCTGGTAAACGGTCTTCCAACCGGAAGTGAGCCGGGTGTCTACGAAGCAGGTCCAAAGCTTGGTACAATTGTCGGGATTGATATCTCAGGCAATTCGACGGCACCTTCCCCATTCCTTCCACCTGAAGGAACACCAAATTTCGGTGCAAATACGCCGGATAGCTCAGTGTTGCTTGGCCCTGGTTCAACTGGCTTTGTGCCCAACAACACCGATGGTACCGTAGGCACTGCGTTTGAAAATCCAGCGCAGTACTTCGAAGTGCACCTCAACAATTTTGGCCGCACCACGGTCGATATGGATGTTGAGATTGATAAGCTGGTCATCGACAATGGCGATGCAAGCTTTATCCTGCCAACCGCTTATGACTTCTCGTCTATTATTGGTGTCGAGCAGTATAACGGCATAGCAAAACTCGATGGCACCCTTGATGCGGGCATTTACGCTCTATTCGGCGGGATCACGCAGGGCAATGGGACCATCAACACCAATGCGTTCTTCAACATTGAAGGCGCAGTTGCACCAGGTACGCTTCGCAAGACAGGTACGCTGACAATCAATGGCGATTATGTTCAGTCTTCGGCTGGTTCGTTGCTGGTTGATATCTCCTATTCGCGCAGTCGGATCAAATCGGATCTTCTGGTTGTAAATGGCGATGCAAGCCTTGCTGGTACGCTGGCGATCAGAGGTCTTGGCCGTCCGCGCTTTGGTGATGAGGCTGTTGTGGTCAGCGCCAATTCGGTCCTTGGTGACTTCCAGGAAGTGAACCTGTTCACGCGTTCGCCTATCCTGTTTGCCGAAACACGAGTTGATGGCGGTGATGTGATCGTAACAGTTAATGCGCGCAGCATTGGCGATATGGTCAACGGCAATCTGCAAGGTGTTGGAGATTCGCTTGACCGGATCCGCTTCGAAGGGCGCGGCGATGGTTTTGTCGGACTGTTCGATGTCATCGACAATGCTGGCCTTGCTACACTTTTGCCGACTTTGACCTCGCTCACTCCTGTGAGTGCATTTGGCCAAACCATGGTAGCGAACAGCTTCTCGCAGCGTTTCACGGGGCAGCTTGGTCAGCGCACGCTGGCTCTGCGCGGTGCGAACAAAGCGGCTGCTGGTTTCTCATCGGGCGGCAATGCATCGTTTGCGATTGCTGGTACATCGCCTGGTGAAGGAAGCAAGCTTGGCTTCTTCAGCACAGTGTCTGGGGTCTTCCTTAACGCTGAGGAGCGCAATGATGGCGCATCGGCCCTTGAAGAGGCTGCCTTTACACAGTCTGGCGAGCTGACCCTTGGTGCGGACATGGAAATCACGGACGACTTCAGCGTTGGTTTCGCGATGACCAGCATTCGCAATAGCGGCACCAGTGTTGGCGCTATCCAGCGTCCTGATGACACAAGCGTAGCTGGTGCAGGCTTTGCAGCCTATCAGTTCGGCAATGGCTTTGCGGACATGTATGTCGGCTTTGCTCGCCAAACTCTGGGTGCAGAGCGCGCATCACAAGGCGAATTTGCGAGCCTGTTCAGCAGCGCAAATGGAGCAGCGCGGGGCAATCAGACATTCTCAGGCATGCGTGTGGGTTATGCCCTTGACGTGGCAGAGGGTGTTGAAGTTGGCCCAGTGGCAAGCGTCGATTATGTCCGCAATGATATCGGTGGCTACACCGAATTCGGTGCGGCTCAATTCGGCCTTAACGTACATGATCGCACCTTCACATCGGTCGGCACTAAGCTTGGCCTGATGGGGTCTGTTGACACTGGCATTGGCCGCAAAGGCACGTTGAGCGCATTCGGCTCTGTTGCTTATGCTCGTGAGCTTGCTGATACGGCGGATATCGTCACAGCAAACTTCATTGGCGCAGCCGACGTTCCTTTCGCAATCAGCAATGCGCTCGACCCAGAATGGGTTAGCGTCAATGCAGGTGCAGAAATGTCTCTTGGTGGCAATCTGAGCGTAAGCCTTAGCGGTACGTCAGACCTTGGCCGCGGCGTGCTGACCAACAATCAGGGCCGGATGACGCTGAACTGGCGCTTCTAATTGATTTCTGATCATTCGGGCGATTAGCCCAACAGACGGCCGCGTCTCCAATCCTTGGGACGCGGCCGTTTTGTATCTTTTCAGGATAGTTCGAGAGGATCCTTTGTATTATTCTTTTTTTCCAGAGGCTTTGGTTAATTTTCGAACACCGAGTGAACGATCACAATCCCTGACAGCAGCCGATCCCATTTGAGCCAGCATTCACCGTATGAGTTCGCACTGTTCAATTGTAAAAACTCACAAAATCAGGCTCCTGTAGTGTGGACATAAGAATCGACCGTATTTTATAGAGATTCTCTTAGAGGAGAGCGGGCATTGTTCCCTCTAAATCCAGTCGAGGGGGTCTCGGCGTGCAAGGGACGGGCGCACGGCATGCAGAAAAATACTTGGGGAACAGGATTTTCGTTTGCCAATCTTAAGTGGTTGCTGATCGGTTTTGTTGCTCTGATTAGCGGAGCTGCGGCCAATGCAGCCGATTTGCAGATAACAGATTATACGTCTGATCCCGATCCAGTTGCGGAATCGGCTGAGGCAGTGTTTTCGTTCACGGCGGCCAACAACAGCGCGCAGGCGGTCAACAATGCCGTTGTCACAATCAATGTGCCATCCAATTTTGAGGTCAATCCTGCTGATATCCCGGCTGAGTGTTCTATAAGCGGTGCTGTGGGATCGCAAACACTTACTTGTAATCTGCCTAACCTCGTCCGCAACAGCCCGCAGACTTACGATTTCACGGCAACCGCGCTCACCAACGGAGCTGTAAACACAACCGCGACGATATCGGCTGTCGGCAATGTCGATGGCAACTCTGGCAACGATTCGATCATGATCACGCCCACAGTGCGCAATGGTGCCGATCTGTCTGTAACCAAATCGGGCTCTGCACCCAACGTAATTGCGGGCGGAACGCTCACTTACACTCTTACGACATTAAACACGGGGCCTTCGACTACTTCGGCAGTGCGCGTGGTAGACAACCTTCCTGCGGCATCCGAGTTTGATTTCCAAAGCGCAGGCGGCACAAACTGGTCTTGTTCGAGGGCGGGTACGGTTGTCACTTGTGACTTCACAGGTCCAGCGCCTGCCGCGGGCACACCTTATCCTGACATCACAATTGTCGGCGAGATTGTTTCGAGCTCAGCCGGGACGATTTCGAACATCGCCAATGTCGAAATCACAGAGCTGACCACGCTTGATCCCGATCCATCAAACAACATTTCAAACACGGTCGTAACCAATGTTCAGCCGGGCAGTGATTTGGTCGCTGAGAAGAGCATGCCTGCTGTCATCACAATTGGCGATACAGCAACGATCCGTTTGACGATCAACAACACAGGCCCTCAGACGGTGCCTGCCGGGGCAACCATTTCTGATACAATTGACAGCTCGCTGACAATTGGTGCGCTTCCGGCGGGCTGTTCTCTCTCTGGGCAGACTGTTACCTGTACTGCGGGATCCTTGAATGCGCCGGGGCAGGCAGTTTTCAATATTCCTGTAACGGGCGCCTCTGACAGTGGCGGGACAATCAACAATGTCGCGACTGCAACGCCTCCAGGTGGTTTTCCTGATCCGGATTCCGGCAACAACACGGTTTCGGTGCCATTTCAGGTCGTTCCTGCCAATGCTGATTTGCGTCTGCGCACAAAAAACAAGTTTCCCAACCCCGTTGCGCCAGGTGCCAATGTTACATCACGCATCTTCGTTCGCAACGATGGGCCTTCCGTGGCCAGCTATTCCGCAGCGAACCCGCTTGTCATAACGGATCAATTGGGTCCGGATGAAACTTTCATCAGCGGGCCTGCAGATTTCAATTGTGTCACCACTCCAAATGCCGGGGGCACTCTTGTTACCTGTAGTACCACCACGACCGGCACTTTGGCGGTTGGCTCCGATCTTCGCATAGATTTGATCACGCAAGCCAATGCTGGCTTCGATGGGACGATCACCAACGAGGCGTGCACCGATACAACGGCAGGATCGCAGCACACACCTTCGGCAGCAACCAGCCCATCTGGCGATGATTGCTTCTCTCGCGGGACACGTGCCACAACGGAAAGCGCGGATCTGGCAATCGACAAATCGGTTAGCCTTTCGCCCACCAGCGGGTTTTCTGGCAATCTGTTGATCGCTGACACAGTTGATACTTTTTACATTCAGCTGGTTGCACGCAATCGCGCTGGCGATGTCGCCCGGACAGTTCGTGTTCGCGATGTATTTCCAAACCTGATCAACTCAGGCGGGCTGACCACCAGTGTGACGCTTGAGAGCTTCACCACGCCCACCGCGCCGACATTCAGTTATCAGCCAGGCAATGGTAGGGCGGATATCACGTTCAACAATTTGGCAAATCTAGCGCCGCAAACCTTCGTTTTGCGTGTCGATAGGCCCTTTGGCAGCGGCACATTTGTCAATGAAGCGCAAATCCGGTCGAGTGATACGACCGAAATCGACAACAGCAACAATACCGACACCGCCAGCTACACGATTGGTGCAGTTGCTGACATGACGATCAGCAGCAAAAGCGTGACGCCTGATCCGATGCGCGTGGGTGTGCCTGCGACCTATTTGATCAGTGTGAGCAATGACGGTGCTAACCCTGCAGAAGACGTTGTGGTGACCGACGTCATTGATCCAGCCCTTTTTGATATTGTTGGAACGCCAACAACGACCAAGCCTGGCGGCGTTTGTACAGTAACGACGGCCACAGGAGAGGTGTCTTGTGCCCTTGGTCAGTTCATCCGCGATGAGCTGCGCCAGGTTGAAATCGATGTTCTTCCTAAATTCCCTTTCGGCATGACAACGGTCACCAATCGCGCCACTGTTGAAACGAGCTCGCTTGATGCCGATGGCGGAAATGATCCTAATGCAGGCAATAACTTCTTCGATCTGACACACGGCGTTAATCCGCCTGAATTCGATCTGGCAGTTACCAAGGTTGAAACAGACCCCGCGACCGATGATCCGATCCGCTTTGACGAGACACTGAATTATGACATTCGCGTTTCAAACTTCGGCCCATCGCGTGCAACCGATATCCTGATTACGGATATTCCAAACCCGCCAGCCGGTCTTACCATGACTTTGGATACGGTGACGATTAACCCTGTCGCAGCCAATGGCGGATTGAGCTTGCAGGCTGCGCCCAATGCTGGCTGTTCGGCGTCTGGTGGCAATGTGCTGTGCCGGGTCGATACCGCGACCACCGCAAACAATTTCCTTGAAGCTGGCAATCAGGTCATTTTCCGTCTGACTTTCGACATTGGCGGCACACCGCCAGCGGGGACTGTCACGTTTGAAAACGCTGTTGAAGTGACCGCGGCTGAACAGCCTGCAATCACCGGTCCAGGCGCAGATACCCAGCTGGCCAACAACCGGGCTGTTCAGAACACCACCGTGCTGCCTTCAACCGATCTCGAAATCGTCAGCAAGGTACGCAATGGCGCCTTGGTCCGCAGCGTGAATGAGCCGATCGAATATGTGATCCAGTTCCGCAACAATGGTCCATCCCTGGCCACTGAGGTGATCATCACCGATGTTCTGCCAACAGGCTTTGTCTATTCAGCGACACCTGCGCCCAGCGCGACAATCCCGGGCGGCAGTGCCTCCACAGTTAGCGCGGTCAATTGTTCGGGCACTGGCACGATCACGTGTACGGTGACGGGCAATTTCCCCGCTGGAGCAGCGAACACAGTTGACCTTTCGGTCTATGCAGTGGCTCAGGCGCCTTATGCAGGTGATGTCGCGCCGACAAATTCCACCAACACAGCGACGATTAGTCCGGGCGAAGATGCGTTCGGCGATCCGCTGAGCGAAGATTCTGACAACTCAAATGACAGTGCGAGCGCCGATACACAGATCGCTCCTTCTTCCTTGGCTGGCACGGTCTATGCCGATGATAATGAGAATGACACGATTGAAGCGGGTGAGGGCACACCGAACATCACTGTTACGCTTTCAGGAACGGATGCGTTCGGCAATCCGGTCAGTTTTACGACCACGACAGATCCAAACGGTAATTTCTCATTTGATAATCTGCCACCATCCGATGGCAGTGGATACACTCTAGTAGAAACCCAGGATCTGGCCTTTTATGACCGCGCAGAAACCGCGGGCACGTCAGGCGGCACGGTTGACAATTCAAGCTTTGGCGATGCGCCTGCGCAAAATACGATTGACGCCATCGTTCTGGCTGCATCGACGGATGCCACTGGCTATATTTTCCAGAACCGCACCAATGCGGTGATCACTGCTGACAACGACAATCCTGCACCTGTCGATGGCGGCGCAGGGGCCACTGACATAATCAATGTGCTCGACAACGATACGTTCAACACCAATCCGGCTGATCTGAGTGATATCGATATCGTGATCGTGAACCCGGCCACTCCGATTGGTGGCGGTTCGGTCCCTGTCCTGAACCCTGCGACGGGCCTGGTTGATGTTCCGCCGGGTACGCCAGCAGGCACATACACAATCGACTACGAAATCTGTGATGAGGATGATCTGGACAATTGTGCCCCTGCGACTGTCACGGTGGAGGTTACTGCGCCCAACATTCTCGCTGTCGATGACACCGAAACCGGGATCAATGGTCTCACAGGGCAAACCAATGTCCTGAACGTTTTGACCGACGATACTGTCGGTACTGTCCCTGCGACAACCAGCAATGTAGTGATCACGGTTGCGACGGGTTTCACCGTTCCTGCGGGTCTTACATTTGATCCAGCGACTGGCAATGTCTCGGTTGATCCGGGCACGCCCGCTGGTTCTTACAGCTTTGATTATACGATCTGCGAAATCGTCAACATGATGAATTGCTCGACGGCAACTGCGACAGTCGATGTTGTGGCAGCGCCAATCCTCGCCGTGGATGACAATGCGTCAGGCATTGATGGCGCCACCGGTCAGGCCGATGTGCTCAATGTGCTTGATGATGACTTGCTGAACAATGATCCGGTCAATCTTGCTGATGTGACGATCACGGTTGCCACTGGCTCAAGTGTCCCGGCAGGACTGACATTTAACCCAGCAACCGGCAGCGTTTCAGTTGATCCGGGCACGCCTGCTGGCACTTACGAGTTTGACTATACGATCTGCGAGAATTTGAATCCGCTGAACTGTTCAACTGCAACCGCGCGTGTGACTGTTGATGCAACGCCGATCATTGCGGTTGATGACACCCGCACTGGTGTGAACGGTCTGACTGGCGAGAACGATGTTCTCAATGTCCTGGATGATGACCTTCTGGATAACAATCCAGCGACCACCAGTAGTGTTACGATCGAAGTTGCGATGGGCTCAAGTGTGCCTGCGGGACTGACTTTCGATCCTGCCACTGGTAGCATCTCGGTTGATCCTGGTACGCCAGCTGGCACGTACAGTTTTGATTACACGATCTGTGAAGCCGCTGTTACGACCAATTGCTCTACCGCAACCGCAACGGTGACGGTTGACGCAGCACGAATTGACGCGGTTGATGACAGTGTCGGCGGCATTATCGGCATCGATGGCGGGACAAACGTGCTCAATGTCCTAAGCGATGACACGCTGAACAATGTGTCGGTCGATACAAGCACGGTTGTGATCACCGTTGCGACGGGGTCGAGCATTCCAGCTGGCCAGACTTTTGACCCAGCCACAGGCAATATCTCGGTTGATCCGGGCACGCCCGCTGGCACGTATGAATTCGACTACACGATCTGCGAAATCCTAAACCCGACAAATTGTTCAACCGCGACAGCGACAGTTACGGTCATCGCGGCCCAGATCGAAGCCAATCCTGATCCAGCGCCGCCAACCAATGGCAGCGATGGAGCCAATGGTGTCATCGACGTTTTGCAAAATGACAGGTTGAACAATGATCCGGTGGATCTGACCATAGTTGATATCACGGTTGTAACCCCAGCAACGCCGATCAATGGCGGCCCAGTGCCCGTCCTCAACCCAGCAACGGGCCTTGTTGATGTACCACCGGGCACACCTGCTGGCGATTACACCATTGAGTATCAGATCTGCGAAGAGCTGAACCCAGGCAATTGCGCCACTACGACCGTAACCGTTCCTGTCACAGCTGCTCCGATTGAAGCGGTGGATGACAGCGTGAACGATATTGTCGGCGCTTCGGGCGAAGATGATGTGCTCAATGTGCTGACGGGCGACACACTGAATGGTCAGCCTGCCACCACGGACAATGTTACGATCACTGTGGCTCCAGGTTCGGCAGTGCCTGCTGGTCTCTCCTTTGATCCTGCAACCGGCAACATCTCGGTTGATCCGGGCACGCCTGCTGGCACTTACGAATTCGACTACCAGATTTGTGAGACGCTCAATCCCGATAACTGCACAACCGCAACGGCGACTGTTACGGTGATTGCAGCTGTGATTGAGGCAGTGGATGACAGCGCAAGCGATATCGACAGCTCGTTTGACCAGCCCAATGTGCTCAACGTATTTGATGGCGACACGATTGACGGTCAGCCAACTGATCCCACCAATGCGATCCTTTCGATTGCGCCGGGTTCATCGCTGCCACCGGGTATCACATTCGATCCCGCGACAGGTGCTGTCGGTGTTGAGCGTGGTACACCAGCAGGTGATTACACGTTCGATTATCAAATCTGCGAAGCAATCAACCCAACCAATTGCACCACTGCAACGGTGACTTTGAATGTCGTCCAAAGCCTTGGCGGGGTTACCGGGGTTGTATTCCTTGATGAAAACTTGAACCGCAATTTTGAAGGCGGTGAGCCTTTGCAAAACGGCTGGACGGTTCAGGTCCTTCAAGGTGGCGATGTCGTTACCACAGTGCAGACCGATGCTGATGGCTTTTATTCAGTCGAAGATCTGCCAGCAGGTGATGATTACGAAATTCGGTTCTTCAGCCCAACAAGCGGTGTTCTGTTCGGGCTGCTGGAAAACGTTACCATCACTGCTGGTGAGATACTAACAGATCAGAACCAGCCGATTGATCCGTCGGGCGTCATCTATGATGCAATCTCGCGTCAGCCGGTCGCCGGGGCAGTTGTCAATCTGGTTGATGAGTTTGGCACGGTGCTTCCTGAGGTTTGCTACCTTGACCCAAGCCAATTGGGTCAGATCACTGACACAGACGGCTTTTATCGCTTTGACATTGTCGCTGGCGCGGATGCTGCGTGCCCCGTTGGACGGACCGAATATGCCATCCAGGTGACCGCGCCTACAGGCTTTGCTGATCCGATCTCAACCATCATCGCGCCAGAAGACGGCGCGTTGAATGTGGCAGGCCTTGGTGATCCCGCAGCGGTCGTGCCCAACTCGCAAGCACCGCAAGTTGGCGATCCAACGACGTATTTCCTCAGCTTCCTGATCGCTCAGGGTGATGCAAATGTGGTCAACAACCACATCCCGCTGGACCCATTCACAACCCGTGCCGCTCTGCTCGTCACCAAGACAAGTACGAAACGCACTGCGAGCGTTGGTGAACTCGTCCCGTACACTATCACAGTGCGCAACACTGAGGCGGCTGATCGCGCAGGTGTTGATGTGGTCGATATCCTGCCACCTGGCTTCAAATATGTGCCGGGCTCTGCGCGCGTGAACGATGTGGCTGAAGAACCTGCCGAAGCTATTCGAGAGCTGCGTTGGGAAGACCAGTTCATCGGTGGAAATCAGACCAGCACCTATTCGATCATCGCTGTGATTGGCGCAGGCGTTAGCGAAGGCGACCGCATTAACACCGCTGTTGCTCAAAACAGCGCGACCAATGCCGAAGTTTCCAACCGGGCTCAGGCTGTGGTCACGATCACCGCTAGTGCGATCTTCGATTGCGCGGAAATCATCGGTAAAGTCTTCGATGATTTTGATGGCGATGGCTATCAGGACGAAGGTGAACCGGGTGTTCCGGGTGCGCGTTTGGCAACTGTGAACGGTGAACTGATCACCACGGATGAATTTGGCCGCTATCACATCACCTGTGCTACGGTTCCAAACGCTCAGATCGGTTCGAACTATGTTCTGAAACTCGATCCGCGCACGATCCCAGATGGCTACACACCAACAAGCGACAACCCGCAATCGATCCGCCTAACTCGCGGTAAGATCAGCGAGCTGAACTTTGGCATCGTCAAAGGCCGGGTGATCGCAATTGCCATTGATGCCCGGGCGTTTGTTGAAGGTGCTGCCAATCTCAAGCCTGCCATGGCCGAGAAGATTGCCGATCTGTCGAGGCTCGATGAGCAGCGTCTGGTGATCCAGGTCACCTATTCGGCCAAGGATGGAGAAAACAGCGATCTTGCTCATGATCGTCTCTCACACGTTCGCTCTGCGATTGATGCGGCCTTTGCCGATGATGATTGGGACGGTCCGCCACCTACGATTGAAACCAACATGGCGCGCAGCGCCGCCAGCAAAGCGAAAGGGGAGTAAGGGTCATGACTAAGACAACAACCATGCTCACCGCCCGCAATGCGAACGTGAACGCTTTCAAAGTGATCATGCTGGCAGGGGTTTCGACAACAGCCTGTCTAACAATCGCAGCGCCTGCCGCTGCGATGGACACGGCCAAGTTGGCGCAAGACGATAAAGCGGAAGCTGGCGACAATGCCAGCGCTTCGGCAACGCTTGAATCGCTTGAGATCAGCGAACGAGGCAACCGTGCAAATGTCTTTGTTCTCAGCCCGGATATGGAGCTTGAGCCCGAAGTGCTTGTCCTCGAAGAGGGCATGCAGATCACTCTGGATGCGGACGAAGAGCGCACAGTTGAAAATCCGTATTCGGTCAAAGTGCGCACCGATCAGATCCACGTTGATCCAATCCTAGCTGTCGCTCTGCGCGATACTGCGCGCACGGTTGTGCGCGGCGAGCAGGTCGCCTTTGACACCTATTCCAACTATCCCTCTTTCATCGAAAAGGGTGAAATCCGCATCTTCCGCCAGGGCGTAAGCGCGGATTCAGAACCTCTCGCAATCGTATCGGCGGATGCTGACGGCAATGTTCGCTGGACGCCTGAAGGTATTGATTTTGCTGAGCTGTTCTTCGTCTACCGTGTCTATGACGCCGATGGTCAGTTTGACCAGACGCAGCCGCATGAACTCACAATCCTCGAAGAGCGTTTTACACAAGAGGATGATCCTGTGCCTTCGCCGTTTGGCGGACTGGATGAAGCGGCAATCCGAAATATCAGTGTGGAGCGCGGTGCGACCGTTACGGTGACAGGTAAAGCGCAAGCGAGCGATGACCGCGTCATTGTCGCTGGGCAATCAGTTCCGATTGACAACGAAGGCTTCTTTGTAAGCCAGCAAATCATCAACCGCGATACCGAAGAAGTTGTCGTCAGCATTGGCCAGGGCGACAAGGTAAACTTCACAGCCAAACGCGATGTCGAAGCGAAGAAAGATGATTGGTTCATCGTCGGACAAGGTGATCTTACATTTGTGTCAACCAATGGCGGTGCGACCGCTGTTGAAGTGAGCGGTGATCCGCTGACAGATGGCGACAATTTTGCCTCGCGTGCGGCGTTCTATGCCAAGGGCCGATTGACGAATGGCATCACCATTACGGGTGCGCTTGATACAGGCGAGACATTGCTTGAAGATATTTTCAGCAATCTGGATCGCAAAGACCCGCGCCAATTGTTGCGGCGGCTCGATTCCAATGAATTCTACACCACGTACGGTGACGATTCGACACTTGTCGAAGACGCTCCCACGCAAGGGCGTTTCTACCTCAAGGTAGAGAAGAACCAATCGAGCCTTTTGATCGGTAACTTCGTTGTTGATATCGAGCAGGCCGAATTGGCGCAGCTAAATCGCGGCACGTTTGGTGCGATTGTCGATCACAATTCGGTGGCGACCACCGAATTTGGCGAGAAGAAGTTTCAGGTAACTGCTTTTGCGTCTGATCCAGGCACGATCCCGGGTCGCGATGAATTTCGCGGCACGGGCGGTTCGCTCTATTTCCTTAATCGCCGCGATATCACTCTGGGTTCAGAACGCCTGAGCGTGGAAATCCGCGATCTTGATACAGGGCTAGTTCTTTCGCGGCGCGATCTGCGACCACAAGAAGACTACGACATCGACTATTTCCAAGGCCGGATTGTTCTTCTCAATCCGCTGTCTTCGTATTCGTCGGATGGGTCACTCGTACGGCAAAGCTCGGCTCCGGGCAATGTGCCCGTCCTGGTTGCGCGGTACGAATACACGCCAACTGTCGGTGATGTAAGCGGATACACTTTGGGTGGCCGCGTCTCAGGATGGATTGGTGATACGCTGCGTTTGGGCGCAACCGCTCAACGTGAGACAACCGATGCCGCAGATCAGACCTTGATCGCAGCAGATGCCACATTGCGCATTCACGCTGGCACCTATGCCAAAGCGGAATTCGCACAATCCGATGGTCCCGGCTTTGGCCAGAACAACTCCGTGGATGGCGGTCTCAGCTTCACCAATCTTGGCGCGACTGGCGTCGCGGATATCACTGCCAATGCTTATCGCGGTGAAATTGCGGTTGATTTCGCTGAACTTTCCGGATCGAATGATGATCTCGGCAAGTTGACGGCTTTCTACGAGAATTTCGAAGCGGGCTTTAGCGCGAACGGACAATTGACGCAGGCGGATACAACCCGTTGGGGCGCAGCGCTTGATGCGAAAATCGGCGATACGACGCGCTTTGCTGCCGAAATCGAAATGCTCGATAGCGATGGCACTGGTGATCGCACCATCGCCACAGCTGATCTGGCGCAATCGCTCGACAGCGAAACGACTGTGACAGTGGGCGTGCGCCACGATGATCAAGAAGCGGGTCTGTTCAACACCGGCCTCTTCAGCGCGGGTATTATCGGCAATGCCATTCAGAACGGGCAACGCACCGATGCTGCATTGCAGCTCGATTACGATCCTCTGGGTAAGAACTGGTCAGTCTATGGCTTTGGCCAGGTAACACTGGATCGCGACACTACACGCCAGCGTAACAACCGTTTGGGGGCAGGTGGCAAGCTTGAAGTTAGCGACAAGGTCACATTGGGCACAGAGGTTTCGGGCGGCGATGGCGGATTGGGCGCGAATGTGGAATTGGCGCACCGCTATGGCAATGGTTCTGAGGCTTATCTTGGCTATGCCCTGCTTTCAGACCGCAACGATCTGGGCCTACAACCGCTTAATTCTCTGGCGAGTGCCAATCGCGGCACATTGACTTTGGGTGCACGGCATCGCTTCAACACGTCGTTGTCGATCTTTGGCGAAAACCGGATCGAACATGCTGGCCCCGCGCCTGCATTGGTCAGAAGCTTTGGCCTGAATTGGGATCCGGATGAAAAATGGTCCGTATCAGGCTCGTATGAAAATGGCCGCATTGAAGATGTGAACACAGGCGAGTTTCGCCGGACGGCTTTCTCGGTTGGCTTGGGCTTTACCGATGAGAAATTTCAGTTTGCAACCAATGTCGAAGGGCGTTTTGAAACAGGCGCAGACCGAAATCAGGATGTCTGGCTTGTGCGCAATACTGCATCGGTTCAAGTCCATCCTGACTGGCGCGCTCTGGGCCGCTTGAATTTCGCGCTTGCCGATAGCGAGACGGATGATGTGCGGCTTGCCGATTATGTGGAAGGGACAGTGGGCTTTGCTTATCGCCCGATCCATCATGATCGCTTCAATTTGCTAACGCGCTACACTTTCTTGGAAGACCTTGGCCCGGTGGGTCAGGTCACCGCTGGCGGAACGCTGGCAGCGCCGAAACAACGCAGCCATGTCTTCTCAATCGATGGCAATCTTGATCTTCACGAGACTGTCACGCTCGGCCTTAAATACGCAGTGCGCGAAGGCAGCGTGTCTTTGGGCCGGGAAAGCGATCAGTTCGTCTCCAGCAACACGCAGTTGGGTGTGGCACGCCTTGACTGGCGCATTATCAAGGAATGGGATGTGGTGTTTGAAACAAGCTATCTCACCAATGATATTGCAGGTGATGATCGCTGGGGCGGTCTGGCGGCCATTTACCGCCATATCGGCAACAATGCGAAGGTCGGTGTGGGCTACAGCTTCTCTGATTACTCAACCGACCTGACTGATCAAAGCTATACAAGCGATGGGTTCTTCGTGAACTTGCTGGGCAAGTTCTAAAACGGAACGCCGGCTAATCTGAGGCAACGGGGAGGGGGCCGGCACTTTGAGTGCTGGCCCCCGTTTCGTTTCTAGCCGCTATTACGCAGCGCGGTTGCGATGGCATTGATCGACAGCTTGATCCCTTCCGCAATCCGTTCATCATGTTCGTCCGCGCGGTGGCGTTTTAACAGTTCCAGCTGAAGCAGATTGAGCGGTTCGATATAGGGCAGACGAAGGCGGATGGACGCATCCAGCTTGGGGTTCTTTTCCAATAGAAAGCTCTGCCCGGTCGCGTCCAGAAGCGCATCATGGGTGTTGTGCCATCCCTGGTCGATCCTTGAAAAGACGGTCTTTGCAAGGTCCTGATCCTCTACCAGCTGCACATACTCAGCCGCAATCGCCATATCCGATTTGGCGAGCACCATTTCCATGTTTGCCAGCACATTTTTGAAGAATGGCCATGTCGCCGCCATTTCGCGCAGCAAGCCTTTGTCTTCAAACTGACCAAGCGCATGACCTACGCCGTACCAACCAGGCAGCATAACGCGTGCTTGGCTCCATGAAAACACCCATGGAATAGCGCGCAAATCCTCAATCGCATCTGACGCCTTCCGGCTCGCCGGACGTGATCCAATTTTCAGCGTCGCAATTTCTGCAATGGGCGTCATTTGACGGAAGAAATCGACAAATTTCGGCGTGCCGTAGACAAGATCGCGATAGGCGTTGAACGCTCCTGAAGAGATGGTGTCCATTGCGTCTGCAAACCGAGCGTAATCCTCGCTCGCGACGCGTTCGGGTTCCAAAGTTGCAAGCACGCTTGCGCTTGCCATCGCTTCAAGATTGGCAGCAGCCGTTTCAGGCATGCCGAATTTCGCTGCGATCACTTCGCCCTGTTCGGTGATGCGTATGCGACCGTTTACTGTGGCCGGCGGCTGTCCGCGAATGGCTTCGAATGCAGAGCCGCCACCACGCCCAACAGAGCCACCGCGACCATGAAACAGCTGCATTGTAACGCCAGCCTTAGCAAAGACGGGGGCAAGTGCTTCGCTGGCCCGCGCCAGCATCCAGCTGGATGTGAGATAGCCGCCATCCTTGTTCGAATCCGAATAGCCAATCATCACTTCTTGTGCACCGCGCTTTGATGTGATGGCGGCGATTTCAGGCAGGCCAAAATAGGCGCTCATAACCCCCGGCGCGTTTTCGAGGTCTCCGATGGTTTCAAATAGTGGCACCGCCATGATCGCGCATTTCGGCGTGTCGCCGGGCTGATAGAGGTCCATCTCGCGCAGCAGCACGTGCACTTCCAGAAGGTCGGAAACCGTTTCCGCCATCGATACGATGTATTGCGATATGCAGGCTTCACCGAATTGCGCATGGGCTTCAGCCGCAGCGTCAATAATGGCGAGCTCTTTGAGCGTTTCCTCGCTGTATTCAGCCCATGGTGTGCGCAAAGGGCGCTGGCCAGAAAGTTCTTCGCGTAGCAAGGCAATGCGCGCCTCTTCATCTAGCGCGAGGTAATCTGCCTCAACGCCAGATTTTGAGAGCAATTCTGCCACGACCCGCTCATGCACGGAGCTGTTTTGGCGTAGGTCCAGCGTGGCCAGATGGAAGCCGAACGTTTTAACCGCGCGGATCAATTTCCCAAGCGCTCCGCTAGATGCCAAAGTTGTCCCGCCAAGCTTTTCTAACGATCGCGCAATTGTACGCAGATCGTTCTCAAACTCGTTAGGGTGAGCATAAGGCGGTTGCTCATTTGTCGGCAGACGTGGCGGAGCTTTGCCACAAATTTTGGTGAAGGTGGCTGACAGCCGCGCATAGATACCGATCAAAGCCCGCCTATAGGGTTCATCGCTTCTGTGCGCGGATGTGTCGCCGCTCATATCGGCCAGTTTCAAGATCGCTGGCTCAATCGCAGCAAGCTCGCTGGAGATTGAAAGCTCGCGGCCCAAATCGTGGACTTGATCAAGGTAAAAGCCGAGCACCGTTTCCGCCCCGCGGCCAAGCGCATAGCGCAGCGAATCCGCCGTTACATTGGGATTGCCATCGCGGTCCCCGCCGATCCAGCTGCCGAGTCGAAGGAAACTGGCGGGCCTGTCGCCCAACACTTCTTCCCATTGCCGATACAGTTCAGGGAGGACAGGCAAGAAGACACCGCCCAGAAAATCGAGCGCGTTGTCAACTTCATCGGTTACATAAAGCCGGTCGCGGCGCAAAGTGCGGGTGCGCCAGAGCAGCGCAATCTGGCGCAGTATCGCATCCTCAACTGCGCTTGCATCGCGGTCTGCTGCCAAATCGTCATCGCGCTGCTTCATCAGGTCGGCAATTCGTGTGCGGTGATCGATCACGCTTTTGCGGCGCACTTCGGTTGGGTGCGCAGTAAGGACAGGAACAATCAGCGATTCTGCCAAAAGATCGATGATTTTGGACCGATCAACACCGTGCATATCCAGCCGTTCAACCGCTTCTGCAAAATCCAGCCCGCTATCCGCCATAATGCCATCGCGGTCCTCGGCCAGATTGGCGAGCATTGAAAACAGGCCAAAGCCGCGCACAAATGCGAGTGTTTCATCAAGAGACAGTTGATCGAGCTCCAGATCGACCAGCTCCCCGCCTCTATGCCTGTTAATGCTGGCGGACCGAATATGCTCAGTCCTTTCAAACAGACGTTCCCCCGCATGATCGCGGATCACATCGCCCAGAAGCTTTCCAAGAAAGCGGATATCCGGGTTCTGTTGAATGGGCGGACGTGTACTCAAGAATATTCTCCTATTCGAAAATGCGCCCAACTTACTTGCAAAATGGACGGTTGAACTGCACGGGGAGGAAAGAATGCGATAGAGCAGCATTGCTGAGGCGCAACAGTAAAAGGGACGCAAAGCCTACAATGAAAGATAAATTGTCAAACCGCCTTGCTTCTGCGCCTGTCGTACCGCTTATCGGTGAGAATGATGCCGCTCGTGCGGTTGCGACAGCCAATGCGCTTGGCGAAGGCGGGCTTTCGGTGATCGAAGTGGTGATGCGGAGTGATGACGCGCAAAAAGGAATGGAAGCGATCCTTTCTGAAACGGAAGGGTTAACAGTGGGGGCGGGCACTGTCCTGACGCTGGATCAAGCCAAATCGGTCATGGATAGCGGCGCGCGGTTTATCGTTTCGCCCGGCCTCGTCGATGAGATCGCTGAATACTGCCTGTCAGAAGATATCCCATTTTATCCAGGCACCATGACCGCAGGCGAAGTGCAGCGCGCCTATGCGATGGGTCTGCGTGAAGTGAAATTCTTTCCAGCAAGCTTGGCAGGCGGGGTGCCAATGTTGAAAGCCTTGTCGTCTGTGTTCAGAGATATGCGATTTATGCCTACGGGTGGCGTATCGGCGGGCAATCTTGCTGAATTTCTCTCGCTTCCCAGCGTTTTAGCGTGCGGCGGGTCTTGGTTGACGCCCAAGAATGCGGTCGAAGTGGGCGATTATGCGGCGATAACCCAGCTTGCGAAACAGGCTGTGGAAATCGCTCGCGAAGCGCGCGGGATGTAAAAAGACGTTTCAGTGCCTCGATTAGTATGCTTGTGTTAAGGTGATCTGGTCTCCAACTGCTGGAGGAAAGGGCGGGAAATGCGCAAAGCTATAATCAAATATGTCGCACTTGGTCTGTTTGCACTGGCGCCCAGCCAATTGCTTGCGGCGCCTGATGGATTCATCAGCTATAAGGTGAAACCGGCGGATACGCTGTATCACTTGACTAAAAGCTATTTGGTCAATCCGGGGGCTATGGATGAGATCCGTCGCATAAATCGTGTTCGTAATCCGCGATTGATGCAGATTGGTAAGACGCTTCGCATTCCCCGGCGCTTGCTCAAACACAAACCTGCCAAACTCTCGTTGGAGAGTTTTTCTGGCAAAGTGGACCTTGTGAAAGACCGGCAAAAGCTCTCCTTGAAAAGAGGCGTTGCTTTGCGAGAAGGCGTGGAAATCACGACGGGGCGCAACAGCTTTGCCAGGATCGCAGGCGATGGCAATTCGAGCGTTGCGATACCGTCTAATTCCCGGGTACGGATTGTTGATGCGCGGCGCTATTTGATAAATGATCAGATCGATGTCCAGGTGCGCGTTTTGGAAGGACGCGGCGAAGTTACCGCTCCCAAAATCCGTGGTGATGGGCGATACAGAGTTGGCACGCCGATTGCCGTAACGGCTGTTCGCGGAACAGAATTTCGCGTCGGCTTTGTACCCGGCAAAGATGTAAGCCTTACCGAAGTTGTCGAAGGCAATGTCGTGGTTGCCGCTGGTGATGAAGAACAAGCCACCGCTGCCGGCTTTGGACTGTCTGCTGCCAAAGATGGATTGGGCGAACAAGAACGGCTTTTGCCAGCGCCGCAACTGATTGATGCCGGCAAGATCCAAACCGAACCGCTTGCCAATTTCAACATTGAGCCAGTGGCAGGTGCGGCAGCGTATCGTACCCAGCTTTCGACAGATGCAGGTTTTATCGACATTGTGAGCGAAGTCGTTGGCAAAGGCGAAGAAGTGCAGTTTTCTAACCTTGAAGATGGCCGGTATTTCATTCGGTCACGAGCCATCTCTGAGGCTGGTCTTGAAGGTTTTTCCAAAGGTCTAACGTTCCGTCGGAAACGGGCCGGAGTGGAAGCGAGTGCCGAAGAATCCTCATTGGCTGATGCGTTCAAATTCGCATGGCGCGCGCAAGGCGAAGGCGAGGCCTTCTATGCTTTCCAGCTTTGGGACAAGGATAACCCAGGCAAGCTGATTGTGGATGAATTGGGTTTGCGCAACACGGCCGTGCTCGTGTCGAACTTGGATCCCGGTACGTATCGTTGGAAGACAGGATCATTCCAGATAGACGAAGGTGATGTGATCAAGGTGTGGGGACCTGTTCAGGAACTTTCGATCACGCAATGAAGTAACGGGTCGTTGGCTTGGGTGGAGCAGAGCCGATTCAACTAAGGACAATTCGATTGTTAGCGGAATGGGCCGCCTTGTTGGCGGCGACATTGGCGCTTGTGCTGGTGGCATGGCACCAGAACTGGGCAGCCCGCGTTGATGCAGCGCTGCTGGATTTGGCAAGTTATGTGAGCCTTGCAGAACCCAATCCTGATATTGTTGTTGTTAGCATTGATGATCGGTCTGTCAGTGAAATCGGCAATTGGCCGTGGGATAGGGAACGTCATGCCGAGCTGATTGATCAGCTGGCGACCTATCAACCCAAGCTGATCGTATTCGATGTCCTGTTTGTTGATCTCGGCAATCCTGAAAGCGATGCACGCTTAGCACAGGCGATGGGCGCTGCAGGCAATGTCATTTTGCCACATTCGATTACTCGCGCGGCGAACACTCAAGATGCAACCGAGCCGTTAATGCCGCTGCCTGAATTTGCAGCCAATGCCCGCGCAATTGGGCATGTGTTTGTTGCACCTGATCCTGATGGGATCGTGCGGCGGTTTGACCTTGATCTGGAAACATCGCGCGGTCTCCACGACCATTTGGCAAAGACAACATATGCGGCGCTGGGAGAGGATATTGCGCGCCTTCCTATAGAAGGGGGCAATCCGATTGCACCTATGCATCAGCCGGGCTCTTTTCGCGATCCTAGCGCGGTTGATGTCATATCTGGGGCCACCCCAGAAGCAATCCTGAAAGACAAGGTTGTCCTGATCGGAGCGACAGCACAGGGCTTAGGCGATCGCTATGCTGTGTCAGCCTATGCCGGAGGGATCAAAACAGGCGTAGAAATGCAGGCAAGCCTGTTGAGCGGAATGCTGGATGGAGAGCTTATCTCTGAAGTAAACGCGCCCATCAGTGTCACTGTTCTGGTGGCGACGATCATCGTTCTGTTTCTGGTATTCTGGCAATTCCCGCCCAGTTGGACCCTTCGAGTTTCGCTTGGGCTGATTGTGTTGCTAGTCGCTGTTTCATTCGCCCTCGTGGTGTTTGCTGATCGTTGGCTACCAGTTTTTCCTGCCATATTGGGCATTTTGCTGGCCTATCCGGTCTGGGGCTGGCGTCGATTGAGCTCCGTCAGCCGGTTCTTGAGAACGCAGGCCGAGGCGATGGGCGCAATCCGCCCCGATGGGGATGCAGCTGACAGCAGCGGCTTTGATCCGATTGCAAAGCAAGTCTCACAGGTACGCGGCCTGATCGGGGAAACCCGCGAGCGATTGTCTTTCCTTAGGCGCATTCTTTCCGGCTCACCCGATCCGATGCTTGTGTTTGATGCTGCTGGCGGCCTGATCCTGATGAACACCAGAGCAGAGGCCGTGTTTGGCGATGAAGCGGCATGCACGGGCAGAAGCCTGCGCGAACTTTACCAGCAGCAAGGTGCACAGCTTGATGGTGACAAGCAGGAATTGGATTTCCCCGATGATCGCGTATTCTTGATCGCTTCATCTGAAAACGAAATGACCGATGGGGGGCAAATAGTCTCGCTGCGCGATATCAGCACCATCCGCAAGAACGAGCAGCAACGGCGCGAAATGCTTGAGTTTCTAAGCCACGATATGCGGTCACCTCAGGCGGCAATCGTCGGACTAGTGGGGCCGCCGGGACAGGCACTGCCAGAAAAAGAGCGGCTGGCGCGTATAGAGAAGCAGGCACGCCGCACGCTTAAACTCACGGATGATTTCGTCCAGATTGCGCGGCTGGAATACGAAGGCGTGGAACCGCAGGAAACGGATTTGGGTGCGCTATTGCATGAAGCAGTTGACCGCGCTTATTCCGTGGCCAAACGGCGCAAGCTCCAGTTTGAGACCAATATTCCCGATGATCCTGAATTTTGCGAAGTTGATCCTTCGTCCATGTCACGCGCGATCGACAATCTTATTGGCAATGCGATCAAATTTTCACCGACAAAAGGGACTGTGGCCGTCGGTCTTGAGAGATTGGATGACAACAGCATTGTGATTTCGGTTTCAGATAACGGGCCGGGTTTGCCCGCTGAGCGGGTCAAGGACACCTTCGCCCGGTTCGGCGCGCGCGATACGCAGGCAGGGCCAAGCGCTGGTCTGGGTCTGGCCTATGTGAAAAAAGTCATCGATGAACACGGTGCGCAGATCGAAGTGGAAACGCGCAGCGATGCGGGCACCCGCTTCCAGATTACGCTGCCTTCTCGCCGGGTGCCTTAACTGCCTGTCAGTTCGTCGACCAGCAGGTCTGCAATCTCGTCGATTGGGAGCGGGCTGCCCGTACATGTCACACTTTCGACCTGAGAGCGCTTGATCAGATTTCCTGATGCGCGGTCAAACACTGCAATACTAGCCTTAGTGCGGGACGTTCCGCAGCCATCATACCAACGCTTTTCGCGGATTTGCGCGATCGGTTGCGCATTGTCATCAGAGGCGCCCGCCTCGCTTGCATACAGTCCGACAGAGCTGTCGCTGTCGGCTATTGCGATTTCGCCCACAGTGCCCGCATCATCAGATATAGTAACGCCTTCGCCTTCCAAAACTCTGCTAACTGCGGTGTGAAGCGCACTTCGGTGTGCCTGGTCTTTGTCCGCAGCAATCAGTTGGAGCTCGGAAAAACCAACGGGAGTGTCTGTATTGGATTGCAGCACGACAGGGGCGTTAACAGCACATCCTGTCATCAGGGCGCAAAACAGCGCCATGCCCACCGGTTTCAGTGCAATGGCAAAACTGTCCTGCGATAGATTCATGCGTTATCCGTTAGCGGTTTCGTCCTCGATATACGCATCCATGCGATATCCGAAACCAAAAACCGTTCGGATCACATAACCATTTTCTGGCTTAAGCTCCAGTTTTGAACGCAAACGCGAGACGTGAACATCAATTGTACGCGTTTCCAACTCGATATTTCCGCCCCAAACCCGAGAGAAAAGATAGCCGCGCGATAAAGGTCGGTCGAGGTTTTGGAAGAGCAAATCGATCAGATCAAATTCTTTGGCTGTGACTGCCACCGGTGCGCCATCAAAGTCCACTTCTTTGGATTGGCGATTGAGTGTGTATTTGCCGTATTTGACTTCCGTTTCAGGCCGGTCTGCGCCAATCCGGCGGCCAGCCGCCTCCAGCCGCGCGCGGATAATGTCATCTGATTCTGGCTTTGTGATGTAATCCACCGCGCCCGCTTCAAGGCCGCGAACAACATCTTCGCTTTCGCCTCGGCTGGTGATCATGATGAATGGCGGCGCTGAGGTAAGATTTTCCCGTGCCCAGTGGAGAATGTCGAGACCCGTTTGGCCCGGCATGTTCCAATCGAGCATCACCACATCATAGGTTTCGCGTTGAAGCGCCCTTTGAAGATCGGTCCCGTTTCGGAAGGTCTCGACCTCGTGTCCGGCAGATACAACGATGGCTGCAATCTGATCAAGCAGTTCTTGTTCATCATCAGCAAGTGCGACGCGCATATTCAAGTCCCCAAGACTGGCATTTATTATCTTTGTAAACTCGCACTACAGCGAAGCGATCAAGTGTTCCAGTTTTGCGCTGCAAATTCGAGCGTCAATTTGCAATGTTTTACAGGCGAGGCTGCGTGTTTTTCAGGCAAGCAATGCATCAACCAGCGGATTGCGGAAACGCCGCTTGATTGTCACTGCGTAGAATACTTCACTCATGTCGGGGAGCTTGGCACACTCGGTTAGAATTCCGGATGAAAGTTCATCGCGGACCACAATTGGCGGGATGACGGCAAGGCCCAGATCAGCGCGCGCAAGCAGGCGTATCATAGCCATGTCATTGGCCTCCGCCGCGATCTGAGGAACGATGCCAATTCTGTTTAGCAAAGCATCAAAGCCTGCGCGCAAAGCGGTTTCCTCTGTCGGCAAAACAAGAGGGGCGCTTGAAAGCAAAGCATCAAGATCCGGGTTAACGCCGACATTGGCGGCGCGCGCAGGTGTGCCAATAAGGCTGACCTCCTGCTCGTCCAAGCGATTGACCAGATACGGGCTTTCCGCATCGCGTGAGGGCTGTTGGTTGGTCAGCACAATATCCAGTGACATCGCCTGAAGGTTGCGTAGCAGTTCACGCTGTGTTCCGGATCGCAAAACCACTTCAACATCATCGCGGCCGGCCAGCGGAGCGATAAAACGCATCTGGAAATTGCGCGAAAGCGTTGCGAGCGCGCCTATGCGCAAGACCCGTCTTTGGCTTTCTGCCTGATCTAGCGTGGCAGTTAGGTGGTTTGCTGTGCGGAAAATCTCATCTGCATGATCGAGCGCAATACGGCCAGCTTCTGTCAGGAACAGCGATCGGCCGCGTCTTTCAAACAGGTCATGCCCCAGCGAAGCTTCGAGCGTTTTGATCTGCGTGGATACCGCGCTTTGCGAGATATTGAGCGACCGCGCTGCGGATGTCAGCGACCCTTCGCGGGCAACCGCTCTGAACAGGCGTAGGTGATGCAAGTTCATTTAGTACATTCCTGATGGAGGGGGTATGAGCTTTTTCCCAATTCTATAAAATAGAACAATAATAGGCAATATATGAATTTTTATTGATGCAAGCAATTGGGTAGAGAACCCTTGATCCCAACAAGAGCACCCTCTCATCATGCTTTTTCCCGTATCCATCGCATTCTTTGCGCCCGTCGTGCTGATCCTTGCAGCGTTCATTGCGCTCACTCGCCCTGGCAAACGCCCCGGTTTTGTGCCGCTGCTTTCTGAATGGTCAGCGCTCACCGCTGCCTTTCTGGCTGCCATTGGTCTTGCGCAAGTCGCCATAGGCGGCTCGCTAAAATCGGGCGTGCTTGATGGCCCACTGGCGTTATTCCTAAGGGCCGATCTGGTCAGCGCTACAATGGCATTGCTGGTCGGCTTTATCGGCTGGATCGTGATGCGGTACAGCCGCACCTATATTGACGGCGAGGAACGCGAAGGCACATTCCACGCCCTGATGATGGCAGCATTGTCCAGCGTCATGGTGTTTGTGCAGGCGGGCAGTATGCTTGTCGTGATTGCCGCAACCATCGCAGTCGGCATGGCGCTGCGCCAGCTTTTGCTGTTCTATCCAGACCGCCCCGAAGCCCAGCGTGCCGCCACAAAGTTTGCGCTTGTCTGGCACGCGGGAGATGCCGCACTAATCGCAGCGTTCGCATCTCTCTCTATCGGTTTCGGCACCAGTGAACTCTCCGGTCTAAGCGCGGCAGTCGCTGAGCAAGGCCTGGGCGCAGCGGGTCATATCGCCGTTGCCTTTATCGTGCTTGCAGCCGCGTTCAAAACCGCTTCCTTCCCTCTCCATGGCTGGTTGACCGAAGTGATGGAGGCACCAACTCCGGTTTCTGCCTTGCTGCATGCCGGCATTATCAATTCAGGCGGCGTGTTGTTGATCGCTGCATCGGGGCTGGTTTCGCAAAGCTCTGGCGCCATGGCCGCGTTGGCTATGATTGGCGGGTTTACAGCGCTTTTCGGAGCCGCTGTGATGCTCACACAAAGCGCTGTTAAAACCGCGCTCGCATGGTCCACCGTTTCGCAAATGGGCTTTATGCTGCTCCAATGCGGGCTTGGGCTTTGGACGCTTGCTCTGCTGCACATCATCGCGCACTCGCTGTATAAAGCGCACGCATTTCTTTCATCGGGCGGGGCTGTACAAGACGTTGCAAGCATTCGCCGCCCCGGCCCTGTTGCTGCACCCAGCATTGCCAATGTGGTCAAAAGCTTTGCGCTTGCGCTGATGTTGTACGCCAGCATCGCAGCCGCTTTTGCCTTTGGCTTTGGTCCCAAAAGCCCGCAAGCTTATGCGCTGGGCGCAATGCTGATTTTCGGTGTTGCCTACCTTGTTGCCCAAGGTCTTGCCGATGCAGCCCCGCAAAAGCTCGCCAAACGCACTTTTGCTGCCGCAATGGGCGCTGGCATTGCATATTTCATATTTCAGGTTGTGGCCGATGCGATCTGGGGGGCAGGGCTGCCTGCTGCACCTGTGCCAAGCCCGCTTGAATGGGCGTTGATAGTCATGGCGGTTATGTCGTTCGGACTGGTCGCGTTTGCACAGGCGCTGTTCCCACTATGGGCGCATCACCCATCCACTGCTGGCTTGCGAGTGCATCTCGCCAATGGCTTGTATCTCAACGCGCTGCTCGACCGCGCGATTGGTGGGTTCACCACCAAATCCGCCAACACCCCGTCTAACTGATTACGCCTGCGCGAAGGACCCTCTTCACATGTTTATGAAGCACTCTCAAATCACCCCAGCGCGTTTGACGGAAATTCTTTCGGCCGCTGAAAAAGCTGCGCGCGCTATCCCACCGGCCTTTCCGCTGGATGCGACTGTCGCAGTGAACCCGTTTTTGGGCCAGACGGGCGAAGATCTGGCCACTGCATCGGCGCGTTTGGCGCGTGTGAGCGGAGAACGGATCACGCAAAAGGCGAGCGCTTATAACGCTATGATTACCGATGGTCGGATCAGCGATCATGATTTGGCTGACGCGTTGGAAGCCAGTGCAGCGATCAACAAGCCGACATCTGTTTCCATGCTGAAATTGGCCGGCAATGCGCTTGACCACATGCCCGAAGATGAAGCGTTACCGACGATTGCCGATCTTGCTGCAAAGGCGACTGGCACGGATTGGCCTTCCGTTATTGATAAGACCTTTGGCATTTGGGCAGCAGGTCAGTTTGATCGGGGTCAAGCGTTGTGGTCGCCCACGCCGGGTGAAGAAGCCTATGCCGCTTGGCGGGCCTTTGCCGTCCATGATTTGACGCCAGAAATTGCCGGTCTTGCAGGTTTTTGTTCAGCCGTTGCAGCGTCGCCTGATACAGCGGAGCGCGCAATTGTTGCGGCTGCTGATGGCATTGGCCTGACAGATGAGGCAGCAGAAACAGCATTCCACCGGCTTTACATCACCCTTGGCGGGTGGTCGCAGCATGCGCGCTGGTTGTTGTGGCAGGCAGAGCTTGCCGGAAAAAGCGATCAGACCCTTGCAGCCATGCTTGCGATCCGGCTCATCTGGGAAGAGCGTTTACTTGCCCATGTCCCTGAAATTGCTGACGCATGGGCTGAAACCGTAAAACTGCACGCAATGCCGGTTGAGGCGAGCCGCGATCAGGCCGCTTTCGCTGTGCTTCAGGATGCAGCTGACCGCTCGCACCAGCGCAATCTTATGCAGGCCCTAACCGGGACCAGCGAACAATCAGAGCGAGCTTTTTTGCAGGCAGCGTTCTGCATCGATGTGCGATCCGAAGTGTATCGCCGTGCGCTTGAAAGCGTTGATGGCAGTGTTGAAACGATCGGGTTTGCTGGCTTTTTCGGACTTCCTTTGGCCCACAAATCACACGGATCCGATGTGGTGGAAAATCGCCTGCCTGTGCTGCTTAATCCAGCGATTGAAAGCAGCAGCGAAGGTGATCCGCAAACGGATTTTGAAACGCGCATTCTTGCCCGGACAAAACGGGCATGGGGCCGGTTTCGTCAGGCCGCAGTTTCCTCGTTTGCTTTTGTTGAATCGATGGGGCCACTCTATGCGGTCAAATTGCTTAAATCCTCGCTTGGCCTGACGCAGTCAAAAAACCAAGGCCCTGCTCCCAAAGTGGTGGATGGCCTGTCGTTCGAAACCAAAAGCGACACAGCCGAAGCCATCCTGAAAGCGATGAGCCTGACCAAGGATTTCGGCAAGATCGTCCTGCTTTTGGGTCATGGCGGTAATGTGACCAACAACCCGCATGAAAGCGCGTATCATTGCGGTGCCTGCGGCGGTCATGCCGGGGATGTATCGGCGCGGGTTTTGGCCGATTTGCTGAACGATACCGAAACGCGCACGGGCCTTGCCACGCGCGGGATCGTTGTTCCTGACAGCACGCTGTTTGTGGCTGGCCTGCATGACACGACCACTGACAATATCACCGTCTTTGACGAAGATTGCCCGGCGGTTTTTGAAGATGATCTGGATCAGGTGCACGAATGGCTGAACGAAGCATCGGGCATTGCGCGGGCCGAACGTGCGCCCAAACTGCCCGGATCGCATTGGGCCGAAGTCGAACAGCGCGCGCGCAATTGGGCCGAAGTGCGCCCTGAATGGGGCCTTGCGGGATGCGCGGCATTCATCGCAGCACCGCGCTGTGCCACAGCCGGAAAGGATTTGGGCGGACGCGCATTCTTGCACAGTTACGATTGGGAAGCGGATAGCGGTTTTACCACGCTGGAACTGATCCTGACCGCGCCTGTCGTCGTCGCAAGCTGGATCAGCCTTCAATATTATGGGTCATCGGTCGCGCCGGATCTGTTTGGCGGCGGCAACAAGCTCATCCACAATGTCGTGGGCGGGATTGGCGTTATCGAAGGCAATAGCGGGCGCCTTCGCTCTGGTCTGCCGTGGCAAAGCGTGCATGATGGCGATAAGCTTATGCATGATCCGGTCCGCCTGTCCGTGATGATCGAAGCGCCTCGCGCGGAAATTCTGAAAGTGCTGGATGCTCACCCGCAAGTGCGCGATCTGTTCGACAATGGCTGGCTTCATCTGTTTGCTTTGGCCGATGGCAAAGTGGATGCACGGTATTGTCCCGGTGAAGGATGGCGCGAAGAAAACAGAGAATTGGCAGACGCGTCAGGCTTGCAATACGTCATGAGCCTTATAGGTAAGGAGCGTTCGCACTCCCCGGCTTGATATCGGTTCGCCTGTTTTCGTGAGCCCTGCTTTGCCGCCAGCGCATGATTTGCAAAGGCGGCGAAGTGATAAGCGCCACAACAGAAGTTTGCATGTCCAGCAACACAGCTGCCGTTTCTCGATCTGATGACCTTCCCATTGATCCGCCCATGGTCGATCTGCCAATCGATACGCATGATCGCGGGTTTTACGATGGTTTCAGCCGTGAAGTGAGTATTCCTGCAAAGATCATCGTCTCGCTGATTATCATGTGGGCGATTTTCTTTCCGGTGCGGGCAATGGAGACATTGCAGGTCGCCAATTCGACGATCATCGCCTCTTTTAGCGGGTGGTATGTGTATCTTGTCGCCTCTCTGATTGTGGTGTGCGGCGCGCTGGCTCTGATCCCGCAAACCGGTTCATTGCGGATCGGCGCGCCGGGGGAAAAGCCTGAATTTTCGCGATTTTCTTGGTTCTCCATGCTGTTTGGTGCTGGGATTGGGATTGGTATGCTGACCTATTCCACCGGAGAGCCGCTTTCGCATTTTGCGAGCAATCCAGATATTATCCGAGGAAGCATCGAAAGCGCCTCTGCCGAAGCGGTGCGGCCCGCTTATATGTGGACGTTTCTGCATTGGGGCTTTGGCGCGTGGTGCACCTATGCGCTCGTCGGGCTCGCGATTGGATATGTTTCCCATCGCCGCGGATTGCCACTGACCATTCGTTCCTCGCTTGCGCCTTTGTTTGGCAAGGTTCTGTCAGGCCTGCCAGGGCACATCGTTGATATCGTCGCTGTGGTCGCCACCATTCTGGGTGTGGCAGTGACAATGGGGCTGGGTGTGCAGCAATTCGTTGCAGGGCTTCACCGTGTGGGGCTGGGTGATTGGCTGATGGTCACAGGCGCAGATGGCAATCTCACCGCGTCTGCCTCAGCTATTGTGACAGCGCTTCTCGTCTTGGTCGGCGCATCGACTTTAAGCGCGCTTTCAGGGGTAGGGCGCGGGATTAAGTGGCTTTCGAACCTTAACATGGCGCTCTCCTTCGGACTTCTCGCGCTGTTCGCAATTGTGGGATCGGGCCTTTACGGCCTTAAGCTCTTAAGCGTCGGCATCTGGGATTACATTGTCACTCTGCCTGCCAATTCGCTCACTCTGTTTTCAAGCGATGGCAGCGAAGCGGGTGATGCGCTGGTGCAATGGCAGCTTGATTGGTCGGTGTTTTACTGGGCTTGGTGGATCGCCTTTGCGCCCTTTGTCGGCATGTTCATCGCGCGTATCTCCAAAGGACGCACCATCCGCGAATATGTGTTCGGCGTGGCTTTAGTCCCATCGATCATGTGCTTTTTGTGGATGGGACTTGCAGGCGGTACCGCGATTGATCTGGAGCTTAATGGCGCAGCCAATGGAGCAATCCTCAACACCGGTATTTCCGACCAGCTTTACGCAACGCTTGCCGTGTTGCTGAGCCCAGAGGCTGCCTTGATCGTATCGGGCCTGGTTGTAGTGCTGTTGATGACCTATCTGATCACCTCGGTTGATAGCGCCATCCTGATCGTCAACACGATCAATGGCGCAGGCGAAGATGATGGCGGGCGCCGCTATCACATCTTGTTTTGGGGTGCCGCGCTGGCCTTTGTCGTGGGATCCATGCTGATCCTTGGCGGTATCGAGGCTATCCGCATCACAATGATTATCGGCGCCTTGCCATTCTCACTGGTCGTGGTTCTGATGGGCGTTGCCATCGTGAAAGCGGTTTGGTTCGATATTATCCGCAAGCGGCACGGCGTTCCGACTACCGCGCAGGCATGCGAAGAGTGGGATGGTAAAGTAACGCCCGCAGAGTAGCCTGCACGATCATTTGCGATGTCCTTTGAATACATTTATGTGCATTTGAATACAGTCCAATTTTTCGTAGAATTTTTATAAAGAATATAAGTAAAACTTATCCTCCACTTCTCTTCATTTGAATTGAATTGGAAAATACGGAAAATTGAGATATACGCCTCTTTTCTGTTGTTATTTTGCAACAAGCTTGTGCAGCTTCACCAAATCTTACCGCCTGACTGTGGCCAGCCCTGTCTTAGCTTGTTACCCGGCTCATGGTTCGCGCGCTGATCTCTTATCGCGCGCGCCCGTTTCTTGGGTAACGCTGGTGCACTCCTGCATCGCGACCCGCTAGAAAGCTCAAAGGGGCAAATATCAATGTCGAAATATATAAGCGGGGCGTCGCTGGGCGCACTCGCGGTCGCAATCGTATCGCCAGCGGCGGCGCAAGACACCGCCGCGCCTGAACAAGCCGAAGAACGCCAAGGCGGCGTTGGCTCCATCATCGTTACAGCTCAGCGCCGTAGTGAAGATTTGCAGGATGTTCCCGTGTCCGTATCTGCCATTGGTGCAGAGCAGCTTGATGAACTCAACATCGACACGTTCGAAGATTATCTCGACCAAATCCCAACTGTGACAGCAGGCGGTAATGGCCCCGGGCAAAGCACGATCTACATTCGCGGTCTTGCCTCCACCACGCCCAATATCACTGTTGCTGGTGTTGCCGGTCTTGCGCCGAACGTGGCGCTGTATCTCAACGATCAACCTTTGAGCCAGCCTGGCCGCAACCTTGACGTGTATGCTGCTGACCTTGAGCGGATTGAGGTTCTCTCTGGCCCGCAAGGCACTCTGTTTGGCGCCAGCTCTCAAGCGGGCGTTGTGCGTCTGATCACGAACAAACCTGATCTGTCAGGCTTTGATGCAAGCGCATCTGCTGGCGTGTCATTCACCAAAGGCGGTGAGGCAAGCTATCAGGGCGAAATCATGGTCAACGTGCCCGTGACTGACACATTCGCCCTACGCGGTGTTGTCTATCTTGATGATCAAGGCGGCTATATCGACAATGTTCAAGGCACACGCGATTTGACCGAAAGTGCGCGTTTCCGCCCAGAAGGTTTTGTTCGCGCCAATGGCGTGCCCGTTTCTTCGCTTCGGGCAGGCTTCCAGTCCACCTCTGACCTTTCTGGCGTGACGTTCCTTCCAACGGACAACGCCGGTATTGCCGAAGACAATTTCAACGACACCACCTATTCCGGCTTCCGCGCCAGCGCGCTTTGGGAAGTGACGCCTGATTGGAAAATCAACGTATCGCATCAACGCCAAAGCCTTGAATCAGATGGTGTGTTCTTCGCCGATCCTGAACTGGGCGGGCTTGATGATCTTGAGATCGAACGCTTCGAAGCGGATCGCTTGGAAGACGACTTCTCCAACACCAGCTGGACCGTTGAAGGGCGCCTTGGTTTCCTCGATGTGATTTACACCGGCGCATATACTGATCGCGAAAGCCAGCAGCGCGCTGATTACACCGATTACCTGTTCGCGGGACAATACCTGCCGTACTACATCTGTGACGGTTCAGTATCCTATCCGGGGGCCGCCGCGCCAAGCGGTGTGTGCCAGCCACCAAACCTTTACATCAATTCGTTCTCCAAAACCGAAGTGTTTACGCAGGAATTGCGGTTCTCAACGCCAGAGGATTGGCGCATCCGTTTCCAAGGCGGCGCGTTCTATTCAGACCTCAGCCTCGAAGAGCGTGTGGACTTTGCCTATCCCGGCAATGTTGCAGCGGCTCCATTCGGCCCGTTTGCGACCAATTTCCCGCAAATGTCAGGCTTTGTATCTGATCCGGGACCATTCCCAGCAGATACAATCTTCCGCAATGACATTCGCCGGACTGACGAACAATTCGGTATCTTTGGCGAGGCCACCTTTGACGTTGTACCAGACCTTCTCTCGGTCACATTCGGTGCGCGCTATTACGATGTCGAGGTCGACTTTGAAGGGTCTGCGAACGGATCATTCTGTAACTCTGGCGCAGCGGAAGACGCCAATGCCTTTGGTACGGACATCAGCGATCTGTACGATGGCGATGGGCAATTCACCTTTATCGGATCGTGCAATGCGGCCCTTCGTCAAACGTTTGATTTGGACGACACGCTGGCTGACATTCAGGCCGCCGGTCTTTCTGCAACGCAGGCCCAGCAAGTGTTCAACGCTGTGCGTGCGCCGGATGTGGCCGAAACGAGCGGTGTGATCTTCAAAGGCACGGTGACAGTGACGCCAACGCCCGATCTGTTGTTCTATGCGACATATTCGGAAGGTTTCCGCCCCGGCTTCCTGAACCGCCCCGGCGGCGCATTGGGCCCGATTGTTGGCGGTGAACAATTTGTTGTGCCGTTCGAGCTCGAAACCGATGAAGTGGTGAACTACGAACTCGGCTGGAAAATGGACCTGATTGATGGCCAATTCCGCTTTAACGGGTCTGCCTTCTTCGTTGATATCACCAATTTGCAAACGCAGATTTTTGATCCGTCGATCACAAACCTGTTCTTCTCATCCAATGCAGCGGATGCAGAGATTTACGGGCTCGAAGCAGACTTTACCGTGGCTCCGTTTGCAACACCGGGGCTCACATTCTCGGGCGCGTTCTCGATCCTTGATACTGAAATCACGGATATCCTGATCCCGACCAATGATGTGATCTTGGGCAGCGAGCTTGCTTATGCTCCGAATTTCCAGGGTAATGCGCGCGCTCGGTATGAGTGGGATCTGTCGGACAGTCTTGAGGCGTATATTCAGCCGCAGCTGACTTATTCGGCCTCAAAATTCACTGACATCATCGCGATCAACAATATTGAGCTGGATAGCTACACCGTTGTTGACCTGTCGATGGGTGTGAAAGCAGAGCAGTGGCGCTTTGAAATCTTTGGCGAAAACCTCTTTGATGAGCGCGCTGAGATTTCTGGCATTTTCGGCAATGACCGCGAACGCATTATCACCAACCGTCCGCTGACGGTGGGTATGCGTGTGACGTTCGACTACTAAGCCGAGTTTGAACAAACAAAGCGGCGGGCGTGGCAATGGTTCACGCCCGCCGCTTTGCTGTCTAAGGCAGAGCGCATGAGCCGCGAAGAGCAATTGTTGAATGTGCAAAAGGCACTGCAAGCCGGGCAGTTTGAAGCTGGATTGGCGCAGGCGCGTGCATTGCTGGCTGAAAGGCCGGACGATGGCGAGGCGCTGTATATGGCAGCGGTCGCAGCGCGCTATTTGAAACGGCTGGATGAGGCTTCCAGCCACCTAAAGGCGCTCCATTCCGCTATGCCCGAATATGGCCGCGCTTGGCAGGAAGAGGGGCATTTGGCGCTGGCTCGCGGGGATGCGGCGGGCGCGTTGGCAGCTTTTGCGCGCGCGACCCGGTTTAACCCGGCCTTGGAGGCAAGCTGGCGCGAACAGGCGCGATTGCAGACTGAGGCTGGTAGACCTGCCGAAGCCGGGGCCGCAGAAGCGCAGCGTGCGCGCATAGCCTCGCTTCCGCGTGAATTGCTCGCGGTCACCAATCATTTGGCCGAAGGGCGTTTGGTGCGCGCGGAGGAAATCTGCCGCCATTATCTGCGTCAAAATCCGAAAGACGTGGAGGGTATGCGCCTGCTTGCCAAAATCGGAATTGAGCTTGGCATTTTGGATGATGCGGAATTTCTGCTTGAAAGCGCGGTCGAGTTTTCGCCGGATGATGTGCAATTGAGGCTCGATTATATCGATGCTCTGCGCCGCCGTCAGAAGTCTGCCGAAGCGAAAGATCAGGCAGAGCTACTCAACAAGCGCGACCCGGGAAATCCGCTGTTCCAATCACGCCTCGCAATCGAATGCATCCAGACGGGCGAATTTGATCGCGGCCTTGCACTGTTCGATCAGGTCCTTGAAAAACTGCCCCATGATCCCGCCAGCCTGACGAGCCGGGGCCATGCTTTAAAGACCAAGGGCGAGCGGGCTGAGGCAGAGGCGAGCTACGCAGCGGCTATTGCGGCCAAGCCCGATCATGGCGATGCCTATTATGCGCTCGCAAATCTCAAAACCTACCGTTTCAGCGACCATGAACTCGCCGCAATGCAAGAACAGGCCGCGCGCGGGGATTTGGCGTTTATGGACCGGGTTCATCTCGCTTTTGCTTTGGGCAAAGCGTTTGAGGATCGCGGGGATTATGAGGCGAGCTTCAAACACTACGATGAAGGCAATGCCCTAAAACGCGCGCAGACCCGATACAGCGCGGATGCTATGACCAAGGAGATGGCGCGGCAAAAAGAATGGTGCACACCGGAGCTGTTCGAGAAGCACAAAGGCGCAGGCCATGCAGCGTCTGACCCCATTTTCATCCTAGGCCTGCCACGCGCAGGATCGACGCTGCTTGAACAAATCCTTGCAAGCCATTCACAAATCGATGGAACTTTGGAGCTGCCCAATATTTTGGCACTCGCGCACAGACTACGTGGTCGCAAGGCAGGACAATCGCAATACCCCGAAGTGCTGCATAGATTATCAGCCGAGCAGCTCGAGAAATTCGGCGCTGACTTTATCGAGAACACCCGCATTCACCGCGAAGGTGCACCGCTTTTTATCGACAAAATGCCCAACAATTTCAGGCATATCGGCCTAATCCACCTGATCCTGCCCAATGCCAAAATCATCGATGCGCGCCGCGATCCGATGGATTGCTGTTTTTCAGGTTTCAAGCAGCTGTTCGCGGAAGGGCAGGAATTCACATACGGCTTGACTGAAGTGGGCCGGTATTATGCCGACTATGTCGATGTGATGGAGCATTGGGACGCCGTGTTGCCGGGCAAGATCCTGCGCGTTCAACACGAGGATGTGCTCGACGATCTGGAAAATCAGACGCGGCGCATGCTCGATTTTCTCGAAGTGCCTTTCGAAGAGGCCTGCCTCAAGTTTCACCAAACCGACCGCGCAGTGCGCACCGCATCAAGCGAACAGGTCCGCCAACCGATCAACCGCAAAGGGCAGGGCGCGTGGATACCGTTTGAGCCGTATTTGGATGACCTTAAATCAGCTTTGGACGATTTGGCTTAGGCCAATCGGGAGCCATCCGGCACATCTCCCGGTGCCGCGAGCACAATCGCGCCGTCCTCATCGGGAAAACCTAGCACCAACACCTCAGACATAAACGGGCCTATCTGGCGCGGGGGGAAATTCACCACTGCCATGACTTTGCGTCCCACCAGCCCCTCTGGAGAATAATGATCGGTGATCTGCGCAGAGCTTTTCTTTCGCCCAATCTCCGCTCCAAAATCCACCACCAGCTTGATCGCAGGCTTGCGCGCCTCGGGAAAGGGCTCTGCCTCCACCACGGTTCCAGCGCGGATGTCCAAAGCCAGAAATGTGTCGAATGTCGTTTGTTCCATAGGCTACCGGGATAAAGCCTCCCTGATCTGTCGCAAGCGCTAACACTGTCACAATTTCATCTGGCATTCCGCGCGCCGCGCAGGCAGACATAGTCACATACAAAATACCACGAGAGGGCAAGCTGAATGGCCGAGGCACAAGGCGGATTTGTAAAGCGACCAACGGACGATGCAGGCACCCATTGCACGGGCGATCAATATGCCGAAATGTATGCGCGCTCTATCGCTGACCCCGATGCTTTCTGGCTCGAACAGGCAAAGCGGCTCGATTGGATTGCTGAGCCCACAAAGGGGGGCAACTGGTCCTATGACCCTGTCGATATCAAATGGTTTGAAGATGGCTCGCTCAACCTGTGCCATAATGCAGTCGACCGCCATGTGGCCGCAGGCAAAGGGGATCAGGTTGCGCTGATCTTTGAAGCGGATGATCCTTCTCTTCCCACACGCACGTTGACCTATGCTGAGCTTCAAACCGAAGTCATCCGCATGGCGAACGCTCTGAAAGCCATGGGCGTTGAAAAGGGCGACCGCGTCACGCTTTACATGCCGATGGTTCTGGAAGGTGTCACTGCGATGCTCGCCTGCGCGCGGATTGGGGCTGTGCATTCGGTCGTGTTCGGCGGGTTTTCGCCTGAAGCACTCGCAGGACGGATCATCGATTGCGAAAGCCGATACGTCATCACCGCAGATGAAGGGGTGCGAGGGTCAAAACCTATCCCACTGAAAGCCAATGTCGATGCTGCTTTGGACATCGAAGGGACCGATGTTGCTGGCGTTCTCGTCGTCAAACACACGGGCGGCGATGTCGCCATGGCAGAAGGCCGCGATCATTGGTTCCACGATGTCGCGACGAAGGCGAATATCCCATGCGAGCCTATGGGAGCCGAAGACCCGCTCTTCATCCTCTACACATCAGGCTCCACCGGAAAACCCAAAGGCGTGCTGCACACCACAGGCGGGTATGGCGTTTGGGCAGCCACCACATTTCACTACACTTTCGACTATCGCGAAGGCGAGGTGTTCTGGTGCACCGCTGATATCGGCTGGGTCACAGGGCATTCCTATGTGACCTATGGCCCGCTGATAAACGGCGCGACACAAGTCGTGTTTGAAGGCGTGCCCAATTATCCCGATCATGGCCGGTTCTGGGATGTTGTGGCGCGGCATAAGGTCAACATCATCTACACCGCTCCTACCGCAATCCGCGCGCTTATGCGCGAGGGTGATGATTTTGTGACCTCGCGCGACCGATCTTCCCTGCGTCTTCTCGGCACAGTGGGCGAACCGATCAATCCTGAGGCTTGGCGTTGGTACAACGATGTTGTGGGCGAGGGGCGTTGCCCTATCATCGACACGTGGTGGCAGACCGAAACCGGCGGGCAGATGATCACAACGCTACCCCATGCGCACGATATGAAACCAGGCAGTGCAGGGCTGCCCTTCTTTGGTGTTAAACCTCAGCTGGTCGATAATGACGGCGGTGTTTTGGACGGCGCGACGAATGGCAATCTGTGCATCACAGCAAGCTGGCCCGGCCAAGCGCGCACTGTCTATGGTGATCATGCGCGGTTCGAGCAGACCTATTTCGCGACGTACAAAGGCAAATATTTCACCGGCGATGGCTGCCGCCGCGATGAGGACGGGTATTACTGGATCACGGGCCGGGTCGATGATGTCATCAACGTCTCAGGCCACCGCATGGGCACAGCCGAAGTGGAAAGCGCGCTGGTGCTGCACGAATTGGTCGCAGAGGCCGCCGTGGTCGGATATCCGCACGATATCAAGGGCCAAGGCATCTATTGCTACGTCACTTTGAACGCAGGCGAAGAAGGGTCTGACGAACTCTATCAAACCCTGCGCGGCTGGGTCCGCAAAGAGATTGGCCCTGTCGCAACGCCCGATCATATCCAGTTTACCGATGGCCTTCCCAAAACGCGTTCGGGTAAGATCATGCGCCGCATTTTGCGCAAGATTGCCGAAAATGATTACAGCGCGTTGGGTGATACATCGACATTGGCTGATCCAACCTTGGTGGATCGCCTGATTGAAGGCCGGCAGAACCGGTAAACAGACATCCTCCCCGTTGCAAAGCAATGGGGAGGGGGACCATGCGCAGCATGGTGGAGGGGTGCGCGCTCCAAAGCTGCTCCGATCAAAAAGCCCCTCCGACCAAATGTCGGCCGACATTTGCCCACCTCCCCCATTCGCTAAAGCAAATCGGGGAGGATGATTTATTCCAGCCCCAGCTCTTCCAAATCCATTGTCGCGGCAGAGTAACTGGCGGCCGCCAGCCTGCCATTGAGCTGTGCGCCAATTGCGCGGATTTCGGCTTCCGCTGCACGCTCTTCTTGCAGGTTTACGCGGAAGAAATCGCCAGCTCCAAGACGGAAGCGTTTGCGCTCGCCCGCGACCACTTCGCTTGCTGCAGCGACTTCCTGATTGGCCAATCGTGCCAGCCTTAAAGCCGCGTTGAGATTGGCGAGAATATTATCGATTTCGACCTGTATCTGGTCAGCAACGCGGCGCTGATCCAATTCAATCTCGCGCAATTCCGCCTCGGCTCGTTGCAAACGCCCGCGCGCCTCTCGCCGCTGCAAGGGCACCGTGAAGGTGACGCCGACCACGGTATCGGTGGAATCGAAAGTTGATCCCCCATCGCCAATCGCGCCAAAATCGCGAGACAATTCCACGCTTGCATCCAGTCGCGGCTTAAGATCGTTTTCGCGCAGCGCAATCTTGTTAGTCGCGCGCTCAATCGCGAGCCTAAACGTCTCAAGCTCGGGCCGATTTTCGAGAATATCATCGCGCTGGCTTTCGATCAGCATTTGCATATCGGGCAGCGCAGAAAGCTGATCGTCGGTTGGCAACTGGCTACGATTTGGGACGATCAGTTTGCCCGCACTGTCGCGCAGATAATAGGACAAGCTGTTGGATGCTGTGGTGAAATCCCGCTTTGCCTCCTCCAGCAACGTCCGCCGGCGGATAACGTTTTGCTGGTTTTCGGTGAGCGCAATGCGAGGCGTCGCGCCCAGCCTGATCTCGCGCGACAATCCAATCGCGCGCGCCTCAGCAATCTCCAGCAGCTCTTCGTAAACGCCAATTCGCTCGCCTGCCGCGACCCATCGCCAATAGGACCGCAAAGCCTCAAACTGGACATTCAACTGCACCAGCAAGATATCCAGTCGCGCTTGGCTGGCGGCAAGACGTGTGTCTTCAATTGCGAAACGGCGTTTGTCGATAGAGCTGTCACGCAGCAGCGAGAACAGCGCGCCGACTTTAAATTCGCCTGCTTGATTGGTGTTGAATATGTTCTCGTAAATCGGAAAAGTGCCATCGGACAGGCGGTATGATCCGAAAACTTTTGCGCCGTAAGGGCGCAATTGCTGTGTGGCTTTTACCTCGCCATATCCGCCTGAAAAAGTGCCCGTAACCCGGTCATACACCTCGCCTTCCAGCAAAAGGTCGAACGCGCCATCTGCGGAGAGCTGATCGCTGCGTGCAGCTGCTTCGCGTTCAAAACTGGCTAGGATGCTGGGAAACGTCAGTGCAGAGCTGCGCAGGACTTCATCGGGCAATAAGGGCCCTTGCGTCAGCGCAGTTTCCAGTGGGTCCTCAAGCGCTTCGATATTCTGCGCAAAAGCACTGGGCGCAGCGGCCAGCAAAAGCCCCAGACCTGCCAGCGCAGATATGGCCTTTTGTGCAATTCTTGCAGCCATGATCAGGTGGCCTGCCCCGATGTCGCTTGTGGGTTTTCTGGTGGGAAATTGTTGAGTTGGCGCCAGATTTCATATCCGACAGGAACCGTCTCCAACAAAACCCAAGCCTGAACAGATGCGCCAAAGCGCGCAAATTGTTCACCTGGCCAAGCATTTTCTTGGCTTGTATCTTCGCTGATCAAGACGCGGAACCGTCCATCAGGCTGAGCGGATTGATCGACAGAGGTTACGATCCCGCCAAACGTGCCTACTGCGATAGAGGGCCACCCGCTGGCTTGCAAAACCGGCCAACCTTCAAATTGAATGCGCGCTGTGTCTCCGGGGGAAACAAGCCCTACATCGCGCCCATCAACGAACACTTCGATGACGCGCTCGGTTGCCTCAGGCACAAAAGTCGCCAGAACAGCGCCCGCACTAACGACAGTGGCGGCATCGCCTGAATTGACGCTTTGGATAAAGCCATCGCGCGGGGCGACGACCAATTGTTCTGATTGGCGCGACAGTGTCGTCTCAGTGCGCGTGAGATTGGCTTGCGCCTCGGCAACTCTGCCGCGCATTTCATCTATCTTGATCTGAGCAAGTTCATAATCGCGCCTTGCGATCAGGCCGGATTCGAACAGCTCGCGAGCACGACGCATATCAATTTCGGCGGTGGATTGCGCACTGCGAGCCGCATTGAGCTGAATTTCAACTTGCGCCCGTTCCGCTTCCAATCGCTGGATCAAGTTCGGATCGATATCGGCAATGCGCGCTATCGGATCACCCTTTTTGACCTGGCTACCATCGCGCACGAACCATTCCTCAATCCGCCCGCCCACAGCTGCGTTGATTTCCTGTTGGCGCTCATTGGGATTGAGAGTGGTCACAACACCGCGCCCACCTGTTGTTTGCACCCAGGGTACATAGATCATGAAGATGATCGCCGCGATCAATCCTGCCAGGATGATAAAAAAGATCGCGCGGAAAATGCGTGGTAGCTTGATGCTGTCCAGCGTCTTGAAATGCGCCATATCCGTTTCGAGTGCAGCTGCCATGACTATTCTCCCACTGCGCCAATATTGGGGGTGAGTGGACGCGGGCCCGATGGGCGATGCGGCGCTTTCTTATTCACCGCGAGGCAGAAATCATCAAAGTTGGAGAAGTACGTCTGCTTGTCAGCCTCGAGATAGAGAAACTTATCAAAGCCCAGATCAACCCGTCGCCCTGAAAAATAGATGACGGTGCTGTACGCTTGATCGCGCAATTCCGCGATGCTGCGTGACAGGTGTTCTTCATCCAACAGATCGAACACCCGGCTCAAGACCAAAATGCGTGGTTGTTCCAGCAGGGCATTGGCGAGCTTCAGTTGCTGCAATTCCACCATAGACAGCGGATAGCCAGTGGATGCGATCAGCGTATCAAGCCCATTTTCAAAGCTTGCAATGGTCGTGTCCAAGCCCACCGTTTCCAGCGCGCCGATCATCCTTCCAGGCGCCGATTTGGGGCAGGACAGGCTGAGATATTCGCGGATGGTCATACCCACAAAGCTGGGACGTTCCACGACATGCACATCTTTGCGCAAATTGTGTGCTTCGATATCGTTAAGATCAATGCCGCCCAGCGAAGCAAAGCCTTTTTCCGGACTGATATGCATTTTCAAAACGTTTGTGAACAATCTTTGCACGCCATGGTGGCTTGCTGCGGCCATCACGATTGAACCGCTTGGCACTTCGAAATTCAGCGTGGCATGTTCGTGCCGAGCAGTGCCTGAAACGCTGTGAAGCACCAAAGTGTGATCATCGCCCGTGACTGGATTGTCGCCTTTGGCTTCTTCCTGCTGCACGTCGTAAAATTGCGAAAGCTCTTCCACCGCAGCGCACAGATCGTAGAAATAGGTGAGATATGTGCCGAGCTGCGCAACGCCGAAAAACGCGACCGATAGGACAAGTTCGGCGGCGACCAATTGGCCAAGCGACAATTGCTCTTGAATAACCAGCCACCCGCCAAGTCCCAGCAAAGCTGCGCTGGCTGCTGCGTAAAGCACCAGAAAAGCTATCGTTTGCGTGAAATGCATGCGGAAATGCCGTTTACGCTCCCCGATATAACGGGCGGTGTAATCATCGGTGCGATCAAGCGCATAATCGATGCGGCGCTGTGATTTGAAGAAGCCATTGGATTCGCCCAGTGTTTCTAACCAGGCAGCTGTTCCATGTTTGGCGTGGGAAAGATCAATCCCAGTGCGCACAGCTCTGCTGCCCCAAATCAGCCAGATCGCCCAAATGCAAGCTGACATGACAATGGTGAACACAAGAAAGAGCGGATGGTACAGTGAAACCAGCACAAATCCGACCGCGACTTGCAGAACAACGGTAAACCCGCCGACAAACAACACAGGCAGCGCTTTTTGCACATTGATCACATCAAAATAGCGGTTGAACAGCCAACCGTTCTGATTGTCGACGAAAAATGGGTTTTGCGCATACACAGAGATCAGCGAAATCTCTGCAACCATGCGCGCATAGAACCGCCGCGCAAACAGCTCCATAAGATGGATACGCAAGGCGTTGACCAGCCCAAACAGCAAAAGCAGGCCAAACAGAGTAATCGACAACACAAAAAGTGGTGCTGTAAGAGCTGTATTGGCGACCGTGTTGATCAGCATCTGCACCGAAATCGGCGTGGCCAACGAAAGCATGGAAATACCCACGCCATACACCAAAGCAAGCCAGTAAAAGTTGCTCTCTGGTCTGAGAATTTCAATGAATTGGCGGAAAAAGCGGGTGAGCGAAATGCGCGAGCCGTGGCTCTCCAAATGAGGTGATAGACTGTTCGCCATAGGGGCCAGTTCCGTCCAAATAGCATCTAAACAAAGCACTAAAAGTCATGCGTGCGTCCGTGATCCCCAATCGGATGCGCGACAGGGGTTTGCGTTAGCCCCCACCGTCACGCTAATGGTCAAACGAGCAAAGTCCCTTGCGGTTCCTGCAAGTAATCACTGTAATTGTTGATTTTTGGGCCTAAGCGATATGCAAATGTCAAATTCCCTGAAAATTCCCTATTTGCCTCAGCTGGGCTGCGGAAAATGAACGGCCAGATGGGATCTGAAACGCGTCATTTAATCCTTATTGGAGGAGGGCATGCCCATGTGGCTGTGCTGGCTAATTGGGCGCGCCATGGTCTGCCCGAAAACAGCCGAGCTACGCTGCTTACCCCGGACCGCTTCCTGCGATATTCTGGTATGGTGCCGGGCTGGATTTCGGGTGAGCATGCCCGTGATGAAGCGCGCGTTGATCTTGCCGGGTTGACGCGCGCGGCTGGCGCCAAACTGGTGCTGGATCGGTGCGTCGCTTTCGATCCTGAAGCGCGATCTGTTTTGACCATGGATAACGGCGTGATCGGGTTTGATGTTGCATCAATCGACACTGGCGGGGTGGCGCGCGCGGCCAAGGTATTGGGCGATGGCCCGCGCCTGATTGATGTGCGCCCGATCGATAGCTTTGTGGATCGGATTGCGCAGCTACCAGGCGCTCAAAATATTGCGGTCATAGGAGGGGGCGCTGGCGGTGTGGAGATAGCCTTTGCCATGCGGAACCGTGCAAGCGAGGGTTCAAAACCAGACGTGACGTTGATCGCTGGCGATAGCGGTCTCCTCTCCAGCTTTTCGTATCCTGTACAGCGCAAAGTGCGCCGCGAATTGGCTGCTCAGAACATCACGTTGATCGAAGAAAAAGCCCGTTTCGAAGACGGTGAATTGGTCGCGGGCTCTCGATCGCTTGAGCCGGTTGATGCGGTGATCGGCGCGGTTGGAAGCGGCGCGCCTGATTGGCCGCGCGCAGGCGGCCTTCAATGCGACGAGCGTGGGTTTATCGCTGTAAGCAGCCACATGCGCTCGCTTTCGCATGATTACATTTTTGCGGTCGGCGATGTGGCATCGCGGCAGGATCGGTTTGTCGCGCATTCTGGTGTTCACGCGGTGATGGCAGGCCCGGTACTTGCCGCCAATTTGCGCTGTGCAATGGCAGGCTTGCCAACACGGCAAAGCTACCGCCCGCGCCGATACAGCCTTTATCTGCTATCAACTGGCACTGGAGAGGCGATTGCGAGCTATGGGCCGCTGGCTGCGAAGGGGCGCTGGGTGTCGCGTTTGAAAGCATGGATCGACAAACGCTGGATCGCGCGATACGCCGCACTTTCAAGCGGCTCGTAACCGCGAGCGCTTGTCCCGCGAATACGGGCGAGAAGGGGATCAGGTTTGAAGAAAATTCTCATTATCGCCGCATTGGCAGCGCTCATCGCGGCGTATTTCATTTTTGATTTGGGCAGCTATCTCTCGATTGAGGGGATTAAAGGCGTCGTGGATGATGCCCGCGGGTTTTATGCGGACAATCCCGTGCTGGTTATTGGCGCGTTTTTCCTGATCTACGTCGCAGTGACCGCCGCCTCTCTGCCTGGTGCAGCGATTATGACATTGGGCGCAGGGGCGCTGTTCGGCCTTGTGACCGGCACGGTCATTGTCAGCTTTGCCTCAACCTTTGGCGCCACATTGGCATTTCTCTCATCACGCTATGTTCTGCGAGATAGTGTTGAGGGGCGCTTTGGTGACCGGTTGAAAGCAATCAATTCGGGGCTGGAGCGCGATGGGGCGTTCTATCTTTTTACCCTGCGCATGATCCCTGCAATCCCGTTCTTCGTGATCAATCTGGTTATGGGTCTGACGCGGATCAAAACCTCGACATTCATGTGGGTCAGCCAGATCGGCATGCTGCTTGGCACGGTGGTCTTTGTGAATGCGGGCACGCGGCTTGCTGAGATTGAGAGCACGTCCGGTTTGCTATCGCCTGCTCTGATCGGCTCGTTCGTTTTGCTCGCGATTGTACCTTGGATTGCCAAGGGGATTGTCGCGGTGATCCAACGGCGCAAAGTCTATAAAGGCTTCACCAAGCCCAAAAGCTTTGACCGCAATATGGTCATCATTGGCGGGGGAGCTGCGGGTCTTGTCTCGGCGATTATTGGCTCAACCGTGAAGGCCAAAGTGACGCTGGTCGAAGCGCACAAAATGGGCGGCGATTGCCTCAATTTTGGTTGTGTTCCTTCCAAAGCGCTGATCAAAAGCGCCAAGGTCGCAAGCCAAATGCGCAATGCCGACAAATACGGCCTTGAACCGCACGAACCCAAAGTCCCGTTCAAACACACAATCGCGCGCGTTATGGACGCGGTGAAAACGATTGAGCCGATGGATAGCCCAGAGCGTTTCGAAGCGATGGGCGTCGATGTCAGGCTTGGATACGCTACAATCATCGATCCGTGGACGGTGGAGATCAATCATCATGATGGGCGGGTCGAGCGCCTGACCACACGTTCGATCATCATTGCGGCTGGTGCTGCGCCGTTTGTGCCCCCGATCCCCGGTCTCGACAACAGCGGATACCTTACCTCTGACACAATGTGGGAAGCTTTTGGCCAGATGGACGAAGCGCCAAAGCGTGTCGCGATCCTTGGCGGTGGTCCGATTGGTTGCGAAATTTCGCAAAGCCTCGCCCGGCTTGGATCAAACGTGACCCAGATTGAGATGGCTGACCGTATTATGGGCCGCGAAGACCCTGAAGTGTCCGAGCTTGCCCAGCAAACTTTGGAAGACTCAGGCGTGACGGTTCTCACCGGACATCAAGCGGTGAATGTCGAGGGCGGACAGGTCATCACCAAGCATGGTGATGAGGAAGTTGCCGTGCCTTTTGACACGCTGATCGTCGCAGTAGGGCGTGCAGCGCGCCTCACTGGCTATGGTTTGGAAGAGCTGGGCGTCGACACCAGCAAAACGGTTGTGACTGATGATTTCCTCGCAACCAAATTCCCAAACATCTTTGCCTGCGGCGATGTGGCTGGCCCGTATCAGTTTACCCATACCGCCTCGCATCAGGCATGGTTTGCGAGCGTGAACGCGCTGTTTGGTACATTCAAGAAGTTCAAAGCGGATTATTCGGTCATCCCGGCTGTCACTTTTCTTGATCCTGAAGTGGCGCGCGTTGGCCTCAACGAAACCGAGGCGAAAGAGCAAGGCATCGCTTACGAAGTGAGCGAATATGAGATAGGCGAGCTCGACCGCGCGATTGCGGAAAATGAACGCAAAGGCTTTGTCAAAGTGCTCACTGCTGAAGGCAAAGACAAAATATTGGGCGCGACGATTGTGGGCCACACTGCTGGCGAAATGCTGGCCGAATACACGCTTGCGATGAAGCACGGTCTGGGCCTCAACAAAATCCTTGGCACGATCCATCCCTATCCAACCATGGCAGAAGGCAATAAATTTGCCGCGGGCGAATGGAAGAAAGCGCGCAAGCCAGAAAAACTGCTTTCCTTTGTCGAAAAGTACCACGATTGGATGCGCGGGTAAGGGGCGCATAAGTTTTGGACCTGTTCGATCAGTTTCGCGGGATAATCGGCATTACCTTGCTGCTGGCGATTGCATGGGGCCTGAGCGAGGACAAGGCTAATCGCCCACGCTGGCAATGGATCGCAGGCGCGCTGGCGATGCAGGCTGTGCTGGCGCTTATCATTGTGCGTGTGCCCTTCATCTGGTCTTTGATGAAAGCCGCCAATGACGGGGTGCGCGCAATTGAGCAGGCGACGCTGGCAGGATCATCCTATATGTTCGGATATCTGGGCGGCGCGCCTTTGCCGTTCGAGGTGAAAGAAGGGGCAGATCAGCCGCTTATCATCGCATTTCAGATATTGCCGCTGGTGATCGTGTTTTCCGCGCTTGCTGCATTGCTGTGGCATTGGGGCGTCTTGCGTTGGCTGGTGAAGGGCCTTTCCTTTGCGCTCCAGCGCACATTGGGTGTGAGCGGTGTTGTAGGCTTATCAGGCGGAGCGAACCTGTTTTTGGGCGTTGTTGAAAGCCCGCTGGTGGTGCGCGCATATTTTGCCAGAATGAGCCGGGCAGAGCTGTTCCAAGTCATGGCGCTCACCATGGCGAGCATTTCAGGCGCTGTTCTGGTCCTTTATGCGAGCACATTGCAAGGCGTTTTGGGCGAGGGCGCGACGGGCCACCTGATCTCTGCCTCGCTGGTATCATTGCCCGCCGCGCTGCTGATTGCAAAGCTGATGGTGCCGGGGGACGGGGCAAAGACTGACGCGCGCGATGAGAACAATCCCAGCCTGTCTTACGCATCCAGCATAGATGCGATTGTCAAAGGCACAATGGACGGGATGCAGCTGTTCTTGGCTGTCATCGCGATTATCATAGTCGTGTTCGCGCTGGTGGCTTTGGGCGACCAAGTGCTGGGCCTGTTCCCGCTGGTCGATGGAGAGCCATTGACGATCAAACGCATATTTGGCTGGCTGTTTGCGCCGTTTATGTGGCTGCTGGGCGTGCCATGGGCCGAGGCGCAGGCCGCTGGCAGCCTGATGGGGACCAAAGCGATCCTCAATGAATATGTCGCCTTCCTCGAATTGTCCGGCATGGAGGGTGGCACTTTGTCAGCGCGCGGAACTTTGATCACGACCTATGCGCTGTGCGGATTTGCCAACCTTGCCAGCATCGGCCTGCTTGTCTCAACCATCGGAACCCTGTGCCCAGAACGCCGGGCAGAAGCAGCAGGGCTGGGCATCAAAAGCTGGATTGCAGGCAATATCGCCAGCGCCATGACAGGCGCGTGGATTGGGCTTGTAACGTTCTGATGTTTGACGCCAAACTGCGCCCGATAATCGATCCACCTTTGAATGCGGCGGCGCGCACGCTGGCTGGCATGGGCGTGAGTGCGAATGTGCTGACCTTTGCGGGTCTGGCGCTGGGTCTTGGCGGAGCAATCGCGATTGCTTTGGGGCACATTTGGCTGGGTCTGGCGCTGATCATCGCAAACCGTGTTCTCGACGGTCTTGATGGAGCAGTGGCCCGGATACACGGACCAACACAGCTTGGCGGGTATTTCGACATTGTCGCTGACTTCGCCTTTTACGTGTCGATCCCGCTGGGGTTTGGAATAGTATCAAGCGCCAACACTCTGGCGGCATTGGTACTGGTGGCAAGCTTCGTTCTTACAGGGGTAAGCTTTCTGGCCTTTGCGGTGATCGCAGCAGAGCGCGGTGAAGAAACCAGCGCCCATGGGCGTAAGAGTTTTTTCTATTCAACCGGATTAGCCGAGGGAACAGAAACCATTGCGGTCTTTATCGCGATGTGCGTTTTCCCAGCATGGTTCGGCGTTATCGCTTATGCCTATGCTGGGTTGTGCGTTTTAACTGTGTTTCAGCGCAGCGCGCTTGCGATGATCCAGTTTAAGCAACCCTAATTACTGGCCCAGCCGTTTTGCGGTCGCCTCGCGCAGAGCTTTTATGCGGGCCGAATTCGCGCCCAGATCGCTACGTCCCACGCGGCTGACCGATCGAAAATCGATCTGCGCCTCGCCCACGCGCGCCACCACATCATCTTTGAAACCATACCAGAATGTTTCCGCGACACCTTCGACAGTGCCCGCATCATTGTCGGACCGGATGTTGCTCATCCCGATATCGCCCATTGCAGCGGCAACGGCAGATACAGCATCGGCCTTGCTTGCTCCGCCTAACGGCAGAGGGGCCAAATCGGCGTAGAAATCCGTGATGATTTGCGCATGGTTGTGCGCCGCTAATGGTTCTTCGATTCCTTCAAAGCTGGAAATTTTGCTCAAAGGCACCTGATAATCGCTCACCGGATTGGCGCCCGCTTCCTCGCGCGTTTGCATCGTCTGGGCGGAAAATATCGGCGGATTACCGGTATCGGTTGCCACATCATGGATAGGATGGCCCCCTGCATTGCTGCGCGCAATAATGGCGAACAGCGCAAAGCCAGCAGGGATAAGCAAGCCTAAAACCGGCCAAATCCAACCTTTGCGCGGCTTTCGAAACGCGATGATCAAGAGCGAGAGCAGGCACAGCACCGCAACAATTCCCAAAAGGAACATGCCCGCGCCAAATGTCAGCGACAGCAGCCCCGTTTGCCAGCTCCAAAGCCCGATCTTCGTGCCCAGCGCCGCGACAGCAAAATAAACGGGCAAAAGCAGCGCCAAGTAGAATGCAAAGCGCGCATGCTTGGGTGTTGAAGGTTTGGGCGTGAGTGTTTCGGTGATTTCCATAAACCTCCTTTAACGCGACACGCGCTCTGCGCAAATCTACTTAACGCATTCCTTGGGATTTCGGCCTTGGGATTTCGGCCTTGGGATTTCGGCCTTGGGGTTTCGGGTTTGTGAGAACCGTCATTGCGACGGCAAAACGCTTGGGAACCAAACAGCCATTAGGCCTTTTCCCCTGTAGCGGCGCAATATGTCGCGACGATATCACTCACGGGCAAACTCTTGCTTTCCTTGGCACTGGAATCGGTCTAAAGGCGCGGGAAGAAAGAATAGTTCAAAGAAGGAAAAATTATGAAGCGTAACATCCTTTTGAGCGCGGTTGCAGCAAGCAGCCTCATCGCGCTTTCAGCTTGCGGCGGTGGTGCTCAAGAAGCGCCCGCAGAAGAAGCACCAGCAGAAGAAGCGGAAGCTACAGCAGAAGAAACTGCTGCTGAAGAAGCGCCCGCTGAAGAAGTCGCGGCTGTTCCAGCGGCTGAAGCCAATGGCACAATCATCGAAGTTGAAATGCTGACACGCGATCCCGATACGGGCCGCCAAGTGTTCAAGCCCGGCCTTGTTCGCGCGAAAGTTGGTGACACGATCGTATTCAAACCAACCGATCCGACCCACCAGTCACAATCAATTGACGAAATGATCCCAGCCGGTGTCACCGGATGGCAAGGCGCGATCAACGAAGAAGTGTCTTACGTTGTTCCAGCTCCAGGCATCTATGGGTACAAGTGTAACCCACACTATGCTGCTGGCATGATCGGCCTGATCATCGTTGAAGGTGAAGGCATGGAAGCAAACCTTGAAGCGGCCAAAGGCATCTCGCACCCAGGTCTCGCTGGTAAAGCGTTCGAAGAGCTGTTTGCTGAAGCTGGCGTCTAAACCCGATTTTTCAAAACATGTACACAAAAGGGCGGCAGGTTCATCACCTGCCGCCCTTTTTGTTTGCGCAGAAGCGGCGCTTACTACGCACCCGTTCTAGAGTTAGGCCGCCATCTGGCCGCGCGCCAATTCGCACTGACCCCAGATTTCACTGAGCGCTGTAATCAGCCGATCAATGTCGCAATCATCATGCACAGGCGATGGGGTCAGGCGTAGCCGCTCTGTGCCCACGGGCACGGTCGGATAATTGATCGGCTGCACATAGATGCCGTGATTGTCCATCAGCCAGTCGGAAATCATTTTGCACTTCTTCGCATCGCCCACCATCACCGGGATGATGTGGCTGGGATTGGGAAGATGCGGAATGCCGACCATATCAAGCTGGCGGCGCACTTGCTCAACCCGCTCTTTTTGCAGATCGCGTTCTTCATTGCTGGTTTTGAGATGCCGTATACTCGCAGCCGCGCCTGCTGCAACGGCAGGGGGAAGTGCGGTTGAGAAGATAAAGCCGCTTGCAAAACTGCGCACGAAATCCACCAGATTGGCGCTGGCCGCGATGTAGCCGCCCATTACGCCAAACGCTTTGCCAAGTGTCCCTTCGATCACGTCGATCCGGTCCATCAATCCTTCGCGTTCAGCAATGCCGCCGCCGCGCGGGCCGTACAGACCAACTGCGTGAACTTCATCGATAAAGCTCATCGCACCATGTTTTTCGCACACGTCGAGAATTTCTGCGATGGGCGCGATATCTCCATCCATGGAATAGACGCTTTCAAACACAACAAGCTTGGGAACTTCCGGGCCGAATTCAGAAAGCATCCGGTCCAAATCTTCCGGGTCATTATGCTTCCAGATTTTGTACGGCGCGCGGCTGTGGCGAACACCTTCGATCATGCTGGCATGGTTGAGCGCATCGGAGAACACGACGCAGCCGGGTATCTTCGCGGCCAATGTGCCTATGCCGGCCCAGTTCGAGACATAGCCTGAGGTAAAGAGCAGCGCGCTTTGTTTGCCGTGCAGGTCAGCAAGTTCTGCTTCCAATTCCACATGGTAGTGATTGGTGCCTGAGATATTGCGCGTGCCGCCTGCGCCCGCGCCGCATTCATCGAGCGTCTCGTGCATGGCTTCGAGCACTCTGGGATGCTGGCCCATGCCGAGATAATCGTTGGAGCACCAAACCGTGACCGCCTGCGTGTCCTCGCCGATATACCGCGTTGCATGCGGGAATTTGCCGCGATGCCGTTTGATGTCGGTGAAGACGCGGTAGCGACCTTCTTCGCGAACGCTGTCCAGCTCTTTCGCAAAATAGGTTTCAAAATCCATGGCGTTTCCCTCTGCTTTGTATTCTTATGGGTTAGTTCTGGTGTGTCTTGCGACGTGAAAAGGCCCAGCCCCACAGCATCCCATCGCGGAATGGTAGAGCCAGAAAAATGTGTTCCAACGCGCCCAATAGGCACAAAGTGGTCAGCAGGCTTGCGCCCACCATTTCAGCCGACCCGACAGGCGCAGCAAGCGCGAGGCTGCCGAACCACGCCGACAAAGCGCAAATGCCCACGATTGAGGCAGCGAGCAGAACGGTCATCCGATTGGCACCGAAATAGCTGCGCAAATAGGCAAGATGCGCTGGCAGCATTTCGGATGTGGAATTGGGCACGCCAACGAACAGGTTGATTTTCGAGGACAGACGCAGGCCAAACAGCAATACGAACACAGTCGCACCGATTTGATTGGGCATATTCCAAGACAGCGAGATCAATAGCAGCGCCGTTAAGGCCAGCGTTACCTCGTGGTGGAGCACTGTGGCGCTCGCCTGCGCAAAACGACGTGCGCCGCGAAGGGAGGGATCAGCCCCTTCGCGGCGCGGACCGGCAGAAGCGCCGGTCAAAAAGCCAATTTCATGCCAGCCCCAAACCATCAACGCACCGATAAAGGCGAGGTAGATCGCGCTTACAGAGACGCTGGAGGAGGCAAACAAAATCACAAGCAAACCACCGATCCCGCCAATGCCGCCAATCATCAGACTGCGCGAGAATGTGGCGCGGCCAAGATTATCCGCCCAGGCAATAAGGCCTGTTGCGAAAAACCAGATCGCGACCGCTACGATGAACGGGATAATATGGCCCGCCCAGCTTACCACGCAGGTTGAAGCCTGATCGTTTGGGGCAGTGCGTTTTGCTTGGGAGTTTGAAAATACATCCGCGCAAAATTGTATCCAGCGCCCGCCACACCGCTGATCCGTTTGGCAAGACCGCCAATGCCGCCTTGTGCTTTGCCATCTTCAATGCGGATTGAAGCCTGACGCAAAGCCTCCATCCGAGCACGGAACTTGGGATCGTCAATGTCGAGTTCTACGGGATAAACCTGGCGCGAGATCTGATTGCATATGTCGAACACTTTGTAGTCGTATTCGGTTGGATCAATGCCCAGCGCCTTGTGAAAGACGGGCCGCGCATGATCGCGCACATACATCGTTGCGTAGACCGACAAGAGGAAAAAGCGGATCCACAGCTTGTTGTGGCCTTTCAAAAGGTCAGGGTCGGCATGCATCAACATCGCAAACGCCTCGCCATGGCGGAACTCATCATTGCACCATTCTTCGAACCAGTCGAAAATGGGGTGAAATTTGTTTTCTGGGTGCTTTTCCAAATGGCGGTAAATCGCGATGTACCGCGCATAGCCAATCTTTTCAGATAGATAGACCGCATACCAAATGAATTTCGGCTTGAAATAGGTGTATTTCTTAGTCTTTGTTAAAAAGCCCAGATCAACGCCTATGCCGGCATCTTTCAGGCTCTCATTGATAAAGCCTGCATGGCGGCTTTCATCGCGAGCGAGCAGTTTGAACAGCTGTTTGACGTCCGGGTTCTTGGTCCGCCGCGCAATCTCGGCATACAGCACGCAGCCTGAAAATTCCGACGTCATCGAACTGACGAGGAAGTCCGTAAATTCGGCGCGCAGCTCCGGTTCTAGCCCTTCGATAATGCCTTCAAAATTGCCCTTTGCGCGGAAGTGCTTTTTGTTCGGGTCACCCACCATATCGGCGATCAGCTGGTCCCACTCTTCACGCACACCGCTCACATCAATCGCATCAAGCGCATCAAAATCGGTGGTGTAGAAACGCGGCGTCAGCATGGTGTCTTGCGTTGCCAGCGCCATCGCCTCATCGCTGGTCATCATCTCATGATTGGCAGCCGCTTTGATATCGGTATGGGCGTTCATTTGATCCTCCCTGCGTTAAAGCTTACCTCGTAAAGTTCGGCGAAATCGAAATAAGCCGCGCATTTGATGGCAAAGCGTTTAAGCGGCCCAGCGCGTGTGACAGTGGCGGTGCGTTCAAACACTTCGCGGCTGCCAAAGGGGATGGAGATCGGATCGCCATGGACGAGAACCTTGTCCCCTGGTTCCATTTCAATCTCTTCGGGCAATTCGACATGCGCATGAAAATGCTCAGAGCTTTGCTCAACCGTGATGGTGCAAGACGTTTCAAAACGCCGCGCCTCGATAGCTGATCCCTTGGCTATCATATTTGTCATTATTGCGATCCTCTTTGAGAAAGCGTTGCTGTGCGCACCTCGGCATGCAGCATGTCGGCGAAAATCTTGCGGTTATCCGATCCAAAGGACGCCAATTCGATTGAGCGGCCTGTGGTGTGATCGACCAAAGTGAGGGCGCCATCATCCCATTCGACAAGCTCAAAGCTTGTTTCCGCGCCAATGCCGCGAATGCGTCTTTGATGGACGAGCGCGCGGCCTGTTTGCCGCACAAAGCCGCCTGTGCCGCGATCATATTCGCCAATCACTGCCCCGGTATCGGTATCCTCAACGCGCACCATGCCGCCTTCTGCATCGAAGAACTGAATGTTGCGCGATGCGATTTGCTTCGTGCCATTGGCCGCGCGAATTTCGCTGGGGACGCCCTCGCGGTCCATATAGCCCAATGTCACGGATGCGGTGAGCGCGATGGAGCATAAAATGACCCCGCCCATGAAGATGACGGGAATTTTGTGAATCCGTGTGCGATCCTCAAGCGCGCGTTTCTCCTCACCTCGTGCAGCTACCGCAGCTTCCAATGAAGCGCGGCGTTCGGCGCTGTGATAATTGCCATGATTGATCCCTGAGCTGGTCATGCTGGCGCTCCTTCCCAATCTCCGGATTGTGATTGATTGTGCGGATTTGTTTCTTCCGACGGGGAGGCCGCAAGCGTACGATCAATCGCTGAAAATGCGGCACAGGCATCTGCTAATTTGCTCGCCACAAGCTCTGCGTCAGGAATTGCGCGAAGCGTTGGCTGCGGTTTAGCATAGCGCAACGGCCGGGCATGTGGCCAAAGGATTAAATAGCCAATGCGCTGGTCGTCCCCCATCTCAAGCGCGATATCGCCATGCCCTTTGCCGCGTGGTTTCATATTCGCAGAACCGACTAACTTCAGTGGCACGCTGATGCGTTTTTCAAGGGCAACGCCAGTGAGAATGACCAGCCTTTGATTGGTCAAAATATAAGCGGACTTTTTGTGCGCGAGAAACGCAAGCCCCCACAAAATCAGAAAGCCAATAAAGCCCAGAACCGCGATTGTCGCAGCGCTGGCAAAGCCATCCGTTGCAAAAGCCACTACAAACAGCAGGACAAAATAGAGTGCGAAGCTGTTTGTGTGAAACACGCTTGCAGCAAAACGGCGCAATTCCGGTTTGCCGCGCCACAAGACTTTTTCTCCAGAAGCGAGCCTGTAAATCGCCCCTTCCATCGCCTCTGGCACTTCGCCCACTCCATGCGATGCGATTGCCCTTTTGGCGGAGGCAGCACTGGGTGAGCTGCCTCCTATTGTTCCACTGGCGTGGTTTAGATCCATGGTTCGCTCCGTTCAGGCGTCGCGTGGAGGTAACCCCCGCCATAGTAGGCCTGGATTTTATCCTCTTCGAGCCGGGTAATCTGGCCAGCTGTCGCAATGCGCGGCACATCAGCGAATTGGTCTGACGTGATCGCGTCGATTTCAACTTCGTCTGGCTTGTCAGGCCAAATGCCTGTCAAAAGGCCTTTGCCGCCAACAACCGCCACAAACATTGGCGCAAGCACTTTGTCGCCCGCATTGGTCTCCACCTCGATGTAGCGGATCAGATGCTCCGACTGATCGACCCACACATCGGTGACAGTTCCAGCGACCTTTTTATCAGCCGCAACCACAGGCCAGCCTACGATATCGTGATCTTGTGGTGCGATCATGATATCGTGGCTTTCCCCGATGGGAACGATGCGGGGACGGCCATCAAACGTAAGATCAGGATAATCAGCGCGCTCGGCATAGGAGGCAGCGCCCACCCCATCCTTCATCGGGTCGCCGGTGGGAACCCAAGGTGCACCGCCACCATTAAAGGTTTGCTTCGCTGGAATATTCGCGACTTTGCTCAATTCATCACGCGGTAAATCTTCTGGAACATAAGTGCCCCGGCCATGCGGCAATTTGAAGGTTTTCTTATCGCCAACATTGAGCAGCGGCACGCTTTCCACGCGGCCTGTAATTTCATCTTCAAGTGGATAGCCTTCGCGCCGACTTTCGCGCGCGAGATACAAAACGAGCCCTATGAAGAAGAAGAAAAAGAGGAAAAACGCCAGCTCTGCGACGTCGAATGTTCCCACAATATAGGCGGTTCTCATTGTACGGTCCTTTCAGAAGTTAGGGCGGCTGATCCCTCGGGCCGCGTCATGTCGGGAATTCGCTCAAGGCCAACGGCTGGCCTGGCTCCTGCCCGGTATCGGTGGTGGAGATGCGATGCCGGCCGACAAGCGGCCCGATCGCGGCGAGCGCTGCAAGAAGCAGCAAAATTTCAAGAATGTAGACGACGCTGTACCCGGTAGAGCGGGTGGCGATCGCAGCGGACAGATTGCCGCTCATGGCAAAGGCAGCAGTGATATCTCGCATCGCTCCGCCCAAAGCTATGCCAGCACCGGCGCATGTCGCCTGGACCGCGCCCCATGCTCCAAGCGCAAGGCCGGACGTCTCGCTTTTGGCCAGCTTCATCGCCTCAATCAGCGTGCCAACTGAAAACAGCCCAAGACCAAGCCCAATAATGATGCTGCCTGCAAACAACATGGCAGCCGAACCGAAAGGCGCAGCAAACAAGACCAACAGGAATGCGTTTATACCAAGGACCAAACCGCCGCCTGCGATCCGCAATGGATCACCGCCGCGCGCTAGCGAACGGCCTGAGATCAGAAAGCCGATCAAAGCGCCCAACGCCCATGCGCCGGTAAGCCCTGTGGTTGCCCCAACCGAAAGGCCAAGGATTTCCCCGCCGTAAGGCTCAAGCAAGGCATCCTGCATCGCAAAGCCAGCAGCGCCGATACCAATTGCGGTAAGCAGCCGCGCATTGCGGCCATCGCGCACAAATGCGCGCCACAATTCGCCAAAATCAGGTGTTTCGCGATCCGGAGCGGTTGCGGCTTTATTGCGCGCCTCCTGCTTCCAAAGAGCAACGATATTGAGCGCCATGGTCAGCACTGCTGTGCCTTGGATGACCTGCACAAGCCGAGTGGGTGTGAAGTCAATCAACAATCCGCCGATGACAAAAGCAGCGAGCATCATGCCAGCCAGCAGCATCACGTATAAAAGGGCGACTGCGCGCGGGCGCTTGTCTTCAGGGGCAAGATCATTTGCAAGAGCCAACCCTGCGGTTTGCGTGATGTGAAAACCTGCCCCTGTCATCAGGAAGCTGGCTGTTGCTGCCACAATACCAACGCTCTGCTTGGCAGGCTCTTCCAGCAAAAGCAGCGCAAATGGCATAATCGCCAGACCGCCAAATTGCAGCATAGTGCCCATCCAGATGTAAGGCACGCGCCTCCAGCCCAGCACCGAGCGGTGCGTGTCGGATTTGTGCCCGATCAGCGCCCGGAATGGCGCAACCAAAAGCGGCACTGCAATAAGCAGAGCGACAATCCATGCGGGCACGGAAAGCTCAACAATCATCACCCGATTGAGCGTGCCATTCAGCAGTACAGCCGCCATCCCAACGCTCACCTGAAACAGCGCAAGCCGAAGTAGGCGTGCGAGCGGCAAGTCTTTGCTCGCCGCATCGGCAAACGGCAGCCAGCGCATGCTAAGCTGCATCAAAGGGGAAGGAGGGCGAGGCTGCGCGGTCATCAGTGGCTCACACGGGCTCCGGTTCTGACAAGCTCAATCGCTTGGCTGGTGTAGAAACCGCTTGAGACCCGCTCGCTGCGGCCAATCGTCCACCCCTCAATCGTCATTAAACGCGCGCGCAATTCTGCTTCGCTGATAGGAACGATGGCAGGAGAGCGATCGCTCTTAGGGAAAACTTTGCCGACCGAATGCATCGCGCCAAGCAGGCGGGTGTGCGGTGCGAAAGTGAAAAGGATTGATTTCGTGGTGCGCTGCGCCAGCTTCGCAATCGATGCGACCAGATCGGGCGGCGCGTAGTGAATAAGCGAGTCCATCGCGACTGCGTGCGAAAATTCGCCATAGGCCGGATCCAGCATATCGCCTGCACGCCAGCGCACTTTGCCATGACCGACAAAGCCCTGCGCTCTGTTGCGTCCGACTTCGACAAGGCCTTCTGCGACGTCCACTGCTGTGACATCTGCACCCCGGCATGCGGCAGACACGGCCAAAGCGCCCGTTCCGCAACCCGCATCCAATACGCGCGTGCGGCGCAGATCGGCGGGCAGCCAGCTCATCAAGCAGCTGCGCATATCGTCGCGCCCTGCGCGCACAGTGGCGCGAATGCCGCTGACTTTGGTGTCAGATGTAAGGTCAATCCACGCCTGTTTCGCAGTGCTGTCGAAATAGGTGGCGAGCTTTTCGCGCTGCTCGGTATAGGCTGTTTCAGATACGCGTGTTGCCATCACTCAAACCCCAAAAAGTCAAAGATGTCGCGGTCTTTCATCGGCGCTGCCGTTGAAGGTTCAACGCCTGCCCACAGCATCGCTGCAAGGCGCAGATATTCATCCTGAGCCTGGATCACGTCAGGTGCGTCTTCCATCTCGAACAAAGTGCATTTTTTGAGGCGCGAACGCCGGATCGCATCAACATCGCGGAAGTGCGCAAGCCGCGGCATTCCGATCTGTTCGCAGAACCGATCAATCTCGTCGGTTTCGCGGCTTCTGTTCGCCACAACACCAGCAAGACGCACATCATAATTCTTGGATTTTGCACCAATGGCTTGAACGATCCGGTTCATCGCAAAGATGCTGTCAAAATCATTGGCGGCAACCACAAGGGCGCGCTCTGCATGTTGCAAGGGCGCAGCAAATCCGCCGCACACCACATCGCCCAACACATCGAAGATTACCACATCGGTGTCTTCGAGCAGGTGGTGCTGTTTAAGCAGCTTCACCGTTTGCCCAACAACATAGCCGCCGCAGCCCGTGCCAGCAGGCGGCCCACCAGCCTCAACGCACATGACGCCATTATAGCCTTCGAACATGTAATCGTCCGGGCGCAATTCTTCGCTGTGAAACTCAACGGTTTCGAGGACATCAATAACAGTCGGCATCAGCTTTTTGGTAAGCGTGAATGTACTGTCATGCTTGGGATCACAGCCGATTTGCAGGACGCGGTGGCCAAGCTTCGAAAAGGCAGCAGAAAGGTTGGAGGATGTCGTTGATTTACCGATCCCGCCTTTGCCATAAACGGCAAAAACCTTCGCACCTTTGATCTGGTCGCGCGGGTCCAATTGGACCTGGACAGAGCCGTCTCCATCGGGTTTTGAAAAGCTCGATTTTGGCGTTTGTAGGTTCATGGTTTCAAGCGATCCCTTTTCTATCCCTCGCCCGCAAACACGCCTTCGAGGCGGTCTTCGAGTTCGTCATTGGCTTCGCGCAAAGCGGCGAGTGTTTCGTCATCCGGCTCCCAAAGCTGGCGGTCGCATGCTTCAAGCAAGCGGCCTGCGACCCGCGCAGACGCCTTTGGATTGAGCTGCGACAAGCGGCGCCGCATGTCCTCATCAAGCACGAATGTTTCGGAGATTTGCTGGTAAACCCACGGTTTTACCTGGCCGGTTGTGGCTGACCATCCCAGCGTGCTGGTCACATGGCCCTCAATCGCGCGAACGCCTTCAAAGCCATGATCGAGCATGCCTTCGAACCATTTTGGATTGAGCGTCCTTGTGCGGGCTTCCAAATCGATCTGTTCAGACAAGGTGCGCACCTTGGCATTGGGGCCGCGGGTTGCATCAAGAATGTAGACGGGAGCTTCCTCGCCTTTCGCCTTAGCAATGGAGCGCGAGACTCCGCCCAGACCATCGACATATTGATCAACATCGTTGATGCCGAGCTCGATGCTTTCCAAATTCTGATAGGTGAAATCGACTGTGCCCAATGCGCTTTGCAAAAGATCGCATTGCTGTACGGGCGTGCCGCTAACGCCGTAAGCGTAACCCTTGTTCACCTCAAACGCATTGGCGAGTTCATCCGGATCCGCCCATGCGCCGCCATCGATCATTTGATTGACGTTCGCGCCGTAGGAACCTTCGGCGTTAGAGAAGACGCGCAGCGCTGCCGTTTCAATGTCGCAGTCATGCTTTTTGGCATGGGCGAGGCTGTGTTTGCGAACAAAATTCTGTGTCACCGGTTCGTCCGCTTTAGCGGCGAGCAAGGATGCCTCTGCCAGCATCCGTGTCTGGAGCGGCAGCAGATCGCGGAAAATGCCGGACAGCGTCATCACGACGTCAATACGCGGGCGGCCAAGATCGGTAAGCGGGATCAATTCCGCACCGCACAAACGGCCGTATCCGTCGCGGCGGGGTTTGGCCCCGATCAGCGTCATCGCCTGCGCGATTTGCGCGCCTTCGGTTTTCATATTGTCCGTGCCCCACAGCACCATGGCAATGCTTTCAGGGAAGGGATCACCGTTTTCGACATACCGAGCGACCAGTTTTTCGGCCTGATCAGCGCCTTGCATACAAGCATAAGCGGACGGGACGCGGAACGGATCAAAACCGTGAATATTGCGACCTGTGGGAAGGACATCGGGATTGGCGACAATATCGCCGCCGGGTGCTGGCTGAACATATCCGCCATCAAGCGCATGGACGAGCGAGCCAAGCTCATCGCTGGCATCAAGCTTTGCCGACAATGCTTCGCGGTCTGCATTGTCGCCAGCAGTCTGCGCTGCCTCGACCATGGCATCGAGCATATCTTCGCGTTCTTCGCCCGCCGGGTTGCTGCCCAGAACATGCAGGCCATGCGGGATCAGAGACTGCTCAATCTCGTAAAGCTGTGCGGACAGTTTCGAGATGTTTCTGCAATCAATATCAATCGCCTCGCACTGATCATCAATCAATTGCGCAAGGTCCGCGCGCTCTTGCGGGTCATCCGACGTGCGCCAGCGCTCGACGCTTTCTTTCAGTTCGGTGAGGCCTTTGTACAATCCTGCCTGCGCCAAAGGCGGTGTCATATAGCTGACGAGAGTGGCCGCGCTGCGGCGTTTTGCCAGCATCCCTTCTGAAGGGTTGTTAGCGGCATAAAGGTAGTAATTGGGCAGATCGCCAATAAGCCTTTCTGGCCAGCAATCACCTGACATACCCGCTTGTTTGCCGGGCATAAATTCAAGCGCGCCATGCGTGCCGAAATGCAGCACTGAATGCGCGCCGAAATCTTCGCGGATCCAGCGGTAGAATGCGCTGAAAGCATGGGTGGGGGCAAAGCGGCCTTCGAACAAAAGCCGCATTGGATCGCCTTCATAGCCAAACGCTGGCTGCACACCGACAAACACATTGCCGAATTCCGCGCCCAACACATGGATATGGCTACCGTCCGATTGCGCTTTGCCGGGAGCCGGGCCCCAATGCGCCTCGATCTCGGCAAGGTGCGGTTCGCTGCGCACATGTTCATCAGCAGGGATGCGGGCAGCGACATTCGCGTCTGATCCAAAGCGTTCCGAATTGCCTTTGAGCAAAGCATTGCGCAGCGCATCGACGCTGTCTGGGACATCGACGCTGTAGCCTTCTGATGCGAGGCGCCTGAGTGTCGCGTGGAGCGATTCAAATACCGACAGGAAAGCCGCGCTTCCCGTTGCACCTGCATTGGGCGGGAAATTGAACAGGACGACTGCCAATTTGCGGCTCGCGCGTTCAGAGCGGCGCAGCGCGATCAACTTGGTCACGCGTGCAGCCAAAGCCTCTGCGCGTTCCGGGCAACCCTGCATGGCGCGAACGCCTTTGGTTTCGGGCCATGCACAACGACGCGCGCACCCTGTGCAATGGCCACTGCCTGCGCCCGCTCTTCCGCCAAAAACGCTGGGTATGCTCGACCCATCCAATTCAGGCAGAGAGACCATCATAGTCGCCTCAATCGGGAGCAGCCCTTGATCGCGCCCGCGCCATTCCTCGATCGTTTGAAACTCAAGCGCGTGGGCAGCGAGATAGGGCACATCGAAATCAGCAAGCACTTCGCGCGCAGCATCCGCATCGTTGTAAGCTGGGCCGCCAACAAGCGAGAAACCGGTGAGGTTTACAATCGCATCAACGGCAGGCTTGCCATGTTTGTCGCGGAAGAATTGTTCAATAGCCGGGCGCGCATCCAGCCCGCTTGCAAAGACAGGCACGACAGTCAGGCCGGCTGCTTCAAAAGCCTCAATCGCGCCATCATAATGGCCGCTATCGTGGCCCAGCAGATACGACCGCAAAAGGATCAGACCGACAGTGCCGTTCTTTCCCTTGGCAGGAGGAAGCAGACGAAGCCCTTCAGAAATACGTTGCTTGGTGCCCGGGTGATAGACGCCCGTTTCAGGATATTCGCGCGGGGCCTGAGCCTTGGTGATGCCGCGCCGCGCCAGACGCTCACCGCCCGCATACCGGTCGATCAAAGCGCGCACCATGGCGACCACGTTCTCATCAGAGCCGGCAAGCCAATATTGCAGCGTTAGGAAGTAGGCGCGGACATCTTGCGCAGTGCCGGGAATGAATTTGAGGATTTTGGGCAGACGGCGCAGCATTTTCATCTGGCCTGCGCCCGAAGATGCGCCCTGTTTTTTCGATCCGCGCAATTTCTTCAACAGCGCCAACGGTCCCTTGGCAGGCGCATCCATCCGGTATCCGCCAAGCCGTGTGAGCTTTACGATTTCGCCCGCTGACATGAGGCCCAGCATCGCATCGCAATTCTCGCGGCGCTCTTCCAAAGCGGGCAGGATTGCGCGCACATGGTCGTCCAGGAACAGCATAGTCGCAATGACGATGTCAGCCTCGGCTATAGCGGCTTTGGCTTCGTCGAGATGCACCCCGTCGCGGTCCCAATCGGCCGCGGCGTGGAGCGTCAGATCGATATTGTCGCGCGCTAGAGTTTCGCCAGCGCGCTCCGCTGCGCCTTTCAAGTGATTGTCGAGCGTGATGATCGCGACCCGGACGGGTGCTTTGCTGCGCAAGGCAGGAGGGGCCGTTTGAGGCTTACCGGGCATAATGCGCTTTCGCGTCATACAGCGTTTCAAGATCAATCGGTGCGCGGCTGTGTTCTGCCGCAAAAGCCTCTGTGTTGCGGCGCGCTTTTCCGCGAACGAAGAAGGGTATTTTTTTGAGTTCGCGCGATGCTTCATCCGTCCAGATCGCTTCATCATGCGAAGTAACCTGAGGTTCCGGCTGCGCATCAGGCATGATTTCTGAAAGCGGAGCTGGCGTCTTGGGCGAGTGCGCTGCGTGATGCGATGCGCCTGCTTCATCGGAGAATTCGAAATCCTCGCGGAACATGGTGAGCAAATGCTCTTCCAATCCCATCACCAGCGGATGGACCCATGTGTCAAAAATCACATTCGCGCCTTCAAAGCCCATTTGCGGGGAATGGCGCGCTGGGAAATCCTGCACATGGACCGGAGATGAAATCACTGCGCACGGCATGCCAAGACGCTTTGCAATGTGGCGTTCCATCTGCGTGCCCAGCACCAGTTCGGGCGAGGCAGCAGCAATGGCTTCTTCGACTTCGAGGTGATCATCCGTGATCAGCGCTTCGAGCCCGTGCTCTTTCGCCTCTGCACGCACATCGCGTGCAAATTCGCGGTTGTAACAGCCAAGGCCGCAGACTTCGAAACCAAGCTCATCACGGGCAATGCGGGCCGCCGCCACAGCATGGGTCGCATCGCCAAAAATGAAAACGCGTTTGCCGGTGAGGTAGGTTGAATCGACGCTTCGGCTCCACCACGGCATGCGGGAATGGGTGTCGCCGAGGGCAAGCGTGGGATCTGCACTTGCCAGCTCGGCGACGTCGGCAATGAAAGCGCGTGTGGCGCCCACGCCGATAGGGATTGAGCGAACCGTGGGCTGTTTGAACGTGCGTTCAAGCCAGCGGGCCGCTTCATCTGCTATTTCGGGATAAAGGGAGATGTTGAAATCGGCAGCGCCGATCCGCGTGATGTCATGCGGGGTCGCGCCCAATGGGGCGACCAAGTTCACTTCAACATCGAGAGTTTCGAGGATTTTCTTAATCTCGACCAAGTCATCGCGGTGGCGGAAGCCAAGCGCGGTGGGGCCAAGAATATTGGCGCGTGCCTTGCGGCCTTCGCGCGGGGTGCGCACAAAGTCTTTATCCGCCAGGCCGCGAACGATCTGATAAAATGTTTCTGCAGCGCCCCAGCTTTCTTTGCGCTGATAGCTGGGCAATTCCAGCGGGATAGCGGGGCAGGGCAAGTCCATGGCTTCGATAAGGCCGCCCGGATCATCCTGGATCAGTTCTGCTGTGCAGGACGCACCCACAATCATGGCCTGCGGTTTGAACCGCTCTGCCGCATCGCGCGCAGCTTCTTGGAACAGCTCTGCTGTGTCCTTGCCCAGATCGCGCGCTTCGAATGTGGTGTAAGTAACCGGCGGGCGTTTGTTGCGCCGTTCGATCATTGTAAACAGCAAGTCCGCATAGGTATCACCCTGTGGGGCGTGCAGCACGTAATGCAGCCCTTCCATCGCGGTGGCGACACGCATTGCGCCGACATGGGGCGGGCCTTCATATGTCCAGACAGAAAGCTGCATGGCTACACCTCCAGCCTGTCTCGGCGGCGCAGGGGCCGCGCGAAAAGTTCTGCAAGGTCGCCCGCTTGGTCAAAGCCGTGAATGGGTGAGAAGACGAGCTCAATCGCCCACTTCGTGCTTTGCCCTTCTGCCTCAAGCGGATTGGCAAGGCCAAGGCCGCACACTGTTAAATCGGGTTTGTCCGCGCGCACCCGGTCCAATTGATTATCGACATGCTGGCCTTCGCTGATGCGCGTGTTCGGCGGCAACAGATCAAGCTCGCGTGCGCAGTGGGAGCGGTGCAGGTATGGTGTGCCAACCTCGATAGGCTCCATATTCAGCTCGCAGCTGAGGAACCGCGCCAGTGGCACTTCCAATTGAGAATCCGGTAGGAAGCTAATTCGCTTTCCTTCAAGCGCGCCTAGCGAATGCTCAATCGCGCGTTTCGCGCGTTCTCGGCCCGGTGCGATGACTTTTTCAAAGTGGGCCGGGTCAATGCCAAAGGCATCGGCGGCTGCGCGCAGCCAGTCCTCTGTCCCTTCTGCGCCGAATGGGAACAAAGCATCGAGGCGAACCGCGCCGCGACCTTCCAATGCCATCGCTGTGTCGGACAGAAAGGGTTGCGCAAGGAGGTAGCGAGTGTTGGGACCAACCGCTGGCAAATCCCGCGCATTGCGCGCTGGCAGCACGCCAACGCGTTTGATGCCAAGCTGATCGAACAGACGCAGGAATTGATCTTCAACGATGTCAGGCAGCGCGCCGACAATCAGCAGTTCTTGCGGGCTATCTGGCGCCAGCACCGGCATTTCAGGCACGAGCGCTGCCAGGCAGGCATCTTCGCCTTGGGTGAACGTCGTCTCAATCCCACTGCCGGAATAATTGAGGATACGCACATCAGGCATATGCCGCGCGCCAAGGCGTTCGGCAGCTTTCGCAAGGTCCAGCTTGATAACTTCTGAAGGGCACGATCCGACGAGAAACAGCGATTTGATATCCGGACGACGCGCCAGCAAGCGGTCAACCACACGGTCCAGCTCATCTTGGGCATCGACCATGCCAGCAAGGTCGCGCTCTTCCATGATGGCAGTGGCAAAGCGCGGTTCGGCAAAGATCATCACGCCTGCAGCCGATTGCAGCAAGTGCGCGCATGTGCGCGAGCCGACGACCAGGAAAAAGGCATCTTGCATCTTGCGGTGCAGCCAGACAATGCCAGTGAGCCCGCAGAACACTTCGCGTTGACCGCGTTCGCGCAGGATAGGGCGCGCCTCATTCGTTTTCGTGAGAGGGGCGTCGCAGCCTGGAAGGGTGGTTGCAACGTTCATGCTGGCACCGCCTCAGGCGATTGGCCTTCAAGACGGGCCATGCGCAGCTTCCAAAGGAACTGGCCTGCATTGATGATGTAGGTCGCATAGGCTGCAAGCGCGACGCCGAGCCTGTGTTCAACTGTGCCAATACCGCCAAACAGCATCACGAGATACAGCGTGTGCAATGCCAGCACCGCCATGGAAAACACATCTTCCCAGAAGAAGGCGGGCGCAAACAGCCATTTGCCGAACACGACCTTTTCCCAGATCGATCCGGTAATCATGATCGCGTAAAGCACCAGTGTCTTCACAACGATGGAAACATCTGCTGCAAACGCGCCTTCGCCTGTGGACAGCGTCCGGATGACGAGAACAAGGCTGATGAGGAACACGACAAACTGAACAGGGGCGAGAATCCCCTGGACGAGTGTCCAGCGAGTCGAGTCGCGCCTGCGCCTTTCGGCGGGCGTGTAGAGCGCTGCCCCTGACCCCTCTTTCTCGCGCGACGGCGGTGTGAATGCCATCGGTTCGACCGGGGATGCTAGATCCGTCCGAGTCATACTTAGGTTAAAACCTTTTCTCACAGACTCAGCGACGTACGCCTCCGAATGGAGGAGTGTCAACTCTTATTGACGTATAACTAACCTTACACTCCGATTGGGAATTTGTGTCATCATTGCGAAGAGTGTCGTTTGGGTGTAGTGTGCCAGCCACCAGACGAAGGACTCGCAATTGCGCGATATGCGTTTGGTGTGGGTGCGATTGTGCATAGCAGGCATGATTTTTGCGCCCCACGGCCCGAGGAGGGTCTGATATGGCACGATCCAAGATCAGCGGACCAAAAGGCCAAGCGCCTGTGACAGACAGTATGTTTGAAGCGGGGACGGCTGCTTTTCGTAAGGTCGTGGATCGCTCGCTAGGCAGAGATAAGTCCAAATCCGATGCAGATACGCATTTTGCAGCGCTTTCGTCGGCTTCGCTTTCTGAGGTTTTATCTCAAGATCCCGTCAATTCTGTAATTGAGGGTGAGATTATTCCTCGTCTTATGATGGCGCATGCTCGCAATGATACAGATGCAGACGCCCCGGCCGCACTTGCCGATCATGCCCATAAAGTTTCCATACAGATATCTGATTTCGCAAAGTTGCCGCTTCAATTGGATGCGGGCGATTTGCTTCAGCATATTGAGAGTTTTCTCGATCAAGGCATTGATTTCGAAACGATCTGTGTTGATGTGCTTGCGCCTGCCGCTCGCAAACTTGGCGATATGTGGTGTGATGATGAATGCGATTTTGTTGACGTTACCATGGGGCTTTGGCGGCTTCAGGAAGTGATGCGATCCGTATCGGCGCGTGTGCCGGGCGCGACATCTCGTAACGTCATAGCGTCAACCGCCTTGTTCGCACCCATTCCGGGCGATCCACACGCATTCGGCGCGCAGATGATTGATGAGATTTTTGCCAAAGCGGGTTGGCTAAGTGAGGTTATCGTCAAGCCGCAACGGCGCGAATTGCTCGACCATTTGTCGAAAAAGCCGTTCGATCTCGTTGGTCTGACAATCACGCGTGACAGCCCCATTTCTGCGATTACCAGTTTGATCAAAACAATGCGCGGTGTCTCAGCAAATCCTGCAGTTTCCATCATCATCGGTGGAAACTTGGTCAATGCCAATCCTGGTCTTGTTGACGAGGTGGGGGCGGATGGTACCGCTGTTGATGCACGGCAGGCGCTACGATTGGCAGAGCAATTGGTTGAAGCTTCAGGAAACAAAGCGCTGACGCAGCGTTAGGTTAGGAATTATGCTAACTCGTAAGCACTCCATCGAGGGAAAAAGCCCGTTTGCCGCGGCCTCTGAGCTGTTCGACACCGTTGATTCTGATGCCGCAATGAAGCTCGCCATGGTTGCGGGTGATGTGACACTTGTCCTCGATGATACCGGCAACATCCTGGATGCGGCATTCGATCCCAAGGACTTTCCCGATATTGAGAATTGGGTGGGCGAAAACTGGATCGAGACAGTCACTGTCGAGAGTCGTCCGAAGATAATGGAGATGCTGGCCGCAGCCCGCAAAGGCGACGTGCAGCACTGGCGGCAGGTTAATCATCCTTCACGCAATGGTGATGTCCCAATTCGCTATGCTGTTTTAAGCGTCAATGGCGGCGAACATCGCATTGCTTTTGGCCGAGACTTGCGCGAAACGGGCAAGATACAACAGCGACTTTTACAAGTACAACAATCACTTGAGCGTGATTATTTGAGAATGCGTCAGCTTGAATCGCGCTACCGCATGTTGTTCGATCTGTCGGCCGAGCCGGTTATGATTGTGGAGGCATCAAGTCTGCGCATTCGTGAGGCAAACCCATCAGCGCACACGCTTGTCGGTGCGAGGCTGGGGAGTTTACCTGGCAAAAAATTGCTGAGCCTGGTCGACAAATCCTCACGCGATCCCGTGCAGGCAATGGTGGGCGCGGCGTTGGCGGCTGAAACCGTCGGGCCAGCAGCTGTGACTCTTTCGAAAGGCTCGCGCAAAGTGAACGCGTCGTTCACTGGATTTACCCAAGATCGCGGGCAATATCTGCTTGTGCGGCTGGTGCCAGAAGCGGAAATGGCGGTTGTGGGCGCATCTCCCATCACCGACTTGGTTGAGCATATGCCCGATGCCTTTGTGGTGGCGAACGGCAATCTTGAAATCGTAAGTGCCAATAACGCTTTTGTTGAATTGGTGAATGCAGCCAGTCTCGATCAATTGCGCGGGCAGCATCTGTCTGAAAATATTGGAAGACCGGGAATTGATCTTGATCTGATCGAAGGTCAGATTGATCAATATGGCGCCGCGCGCAATGTCAGCACGGTTTTGCGGTCTGGCAATGAGCTGGATGGTGAGCCGGTAGAGCTTTCGGCGGTGCGAACCGAAGGGGATGACCCTTTTTATGCCTTTGTGATCCGCCCCATTGGCAGGCGACTGCGCGATTTGCCCCCCGGTTCCCAGGATCTGCCTCGCTCAGTTGAGCAATTGACCGATCTTGTTGGCCGTGTGCCGTTGAAAGACATCGTTCGCGAAAGCACAGATTTGATTGAGCGTTTGTGTATCGAGGCAGCTTTGTCCTACACCTCGGACAACCGCGCATCGGCTGCAGAGATATTGGGCCTATCGCGGCAAAGCCTCTATTCCAAGTTGCATCGCTACGAGCTTGGCAATCTTTCGGGCGACTCAGAGTAATTGCGGGCGGCTGTTTAAGCCCCCTTTCCGAGTCGTTCCGCCCTCAAAATTGTCCAATACAATTGTCAAAATGACTCCTCTGATGTCATTCGAAGTATCCCATTTTGGGCAATTTTATCGAGTTTGGCGCTTTTTTTGAGCAGGTAGACCGGCATAGTGTCTAATTTGTTTGACGGTTTGAAGTGTCAGACGTAGTCTAATCAAATGGACAGGCAGGCCGTTTCGACTCGCGCTGCGCCCTTACCGGCGCTTCGCGATGTTGTGCAGTTGTTGCGGCCGATCACCTGGTTTCCTCCCATGTGGGCCTTTATGTGCGGTGCTGTGTCTTCAGGCGCAGGGCTGGATGGTAGGTTGTGGTTTGTTGCAGGCGGTATCTTGCTCGCAGGTCCACTCGTTTGCGGGACAAGCCAGGCAGTCAATGACTGGTTTGATCGCCATGTTGATGCGATCAATGAACCGGATCGCCCCATTCCCTCTGGCAGGATTGCCGGGCGCTGGGGTCTTTACATCGCTTTGATCGGCACAGCTGTTTCAGCAGCGGTCGCTTGGGCTTTAGGGCCTTGGGTATTTGTTGCTGGGCTTGTAGGACTTGCGCTGGCTTGGGCGTATTCTGCACCGCCTTTCCGCTTCAAAACAAGCGGGTGGACCGGGCCTGCCGTAGTTGGGTTCACCTATGAAGGGTTAAGCTGGTTCACCGGCGCCACCGTTATGCTTGGCGCTCTGCCCCCTGCGCATGTGCTGATTGTGATCGCGCTCTACAGCATAGGCGCGCATGGCATCATGACGCTGAATGATTTCAAAGCGGTCGAAGGGGACCGGGCGACAGGCCTTAAATCGCTGCCCGTCACGATGGGCGTAGGCGGCGCTGCGCGGCTTGCCTGTGTGACGATGGCGGCCGCTCAAGTGATCGTTGTCGCTTTGCTTGGCCTGTGGGATTACACAATTTCAGCCTTTATCGTTACGGGAATGCTGGCCGCTCAAATCGCAGCCATGCCTCGTTTGCTGAGCAACCCCGCCAAATATGCGCCATGGTATAATGGCGTGGGCGTTACCTTGTATGTGCTCGGCATGCTCGCTGCAGCCCTTGGGCTTGGGGGCTATATCTGATGGCGTCCGCACCATATTCATCAGCAGGTTTCAGCTGGCTGTCCATTGTTCGCATTGGTCTGGTGCAGGCATGCATTGGTGCGCTTGTCATGATGGCGACAACCGTATTGAACCGCTTAATGGTCGTCGAATACGGCCTGATCGCGGCAATCCCGGCAGGATTGGTATCTTGGCATTATGCGGTGCAATTGGGCCGGCCCATTTGGGGCCATGGCTCTGATCAAGGCAAAAGCCGCGCCCCTTGGATCATCGGCGGCATGATCGTGCTGGCTTTTGGCGCATTGCTCTCAACCCAAGCAACTTTGATGATGGCACAGCCATCCACCACCGCCTTCACGCTCGCCATATTGGGTTACACGATTATTGGTGTGGGCGTGGGCGCTGCGGGAACGTCTGCGCTGGCTTTGCTCGCCTCCAGCGTGGCCCCGCAAAGACGCGCACCGGCCGCAGCGTTGACGTGGATCATGATGATCGCAGGGATCGTCGTTTCTGCCATTACAGTGGGCGCTGCGATCAAGCCGTTTTCGCCAGAGCGTTTGACCGAGGTCTCTATCCTATTGGCCGCGATTGCAGTCACGGTTACTGCAATTGCCGCATGGCGCCTCGATAGCGGGCAGTACACTTTTGAAGAGACACGCAAATCGGACGAGACCCCCGATTTCCGCTCCGCCATTCGCGAGATTTTTGCAGAACAAGCCGCGCGCCGGTTCACCATCTTCATTTTCGTATCGATGATGGCGTACAACATGCAGGACCTGATCCTGGAGCCTTTCGCCGGAGAGATATTCGGCATGGCTCCGGGCGATTCCACCCAATTGGGCGGCATGCTGAATGCAGGCGGGCTGGTCGGCATGATCGTGGCAGGTGTGGGCGGCAGCGCGTTTCAGGCGCGCTTGCCACGCGATCTGCGGTTTTGGATCGTCAGCGGATGTGTGGGGTCAGCCATAGGGCTGGCTGGCCTTGCAATGGGCGCTGCGATTGGGCCGGGCTGGCCGCTTACCGCCAATGTGATTTTCCTCGGTTTTTGCAATGGCGTTTTCGCGGTCGCGGCCATTGGCGCAATGATGGGCCTGGCTGGCGCTGGCGAGAAAACCCGCGAAGGCGTGCGCATGGGCGTATGGGGCGCATCACAAGCCATTGCCTTTGGATTTGCTGGATTTTTGGGCGCCGCGGGACGCGATATTGCAAAGGCGATATTGGGCGATGTGGGCCGCGCCTATCAGATCGTGTTCGCTTTTGAAGGCATGCTGTTTGTGGCAGCAGCCTTGCTCGCGCTGCTGATTACAGCGCCATCCGGAAAAGCGCCAAGCATTCAAACCACCAAACCCGATCCCGAAGCGGAGGCTTTTGCATGACAGAGACAATATATGATGTGGTCGTAATAGGCGGCGGGCCCGCTGGCGCTGTCGCCGCGACTGATTTGGCTCTGGCTGGTCACTCAGTCTTGCTGATGGAGCGCGGAGGGCGGATCAAACCTTGCGGTGGAGCGGTGCCGCCGCGTATGCTCGCAGATTTTGATGTCCCACAAAGCCTTTTGGTTGCTCGCGCTCGCTCTGCCCGCATGATTGCGCCATCGGGCCGCGCGGTCGATATGCCAGTGGGCGAGATCGGCTATGTCGGGATGGTGGACCGCGATGAGTTTGACGAGTGGCTGCGCGAACGCGCCCGCATGTCGGGTGCTGAGCGGCTGACCGGGACCTTTGAAAAGGTCGAACGCGATGACCGACCGCACCCCCGTGTTACTTTCAGACGAGAGCGAGGCGGACCGATCGAAAGCGTTCGGGCGCGCTGCATCATTGGCGCTGATGGCGCACGCTCATCAGTGGCAAAACAATGCCTTGAAGGGGCAGAGCGCGTGAAATGCGTTTTTGCTTATCATGAAATTATCAAATCGCCCGATAACGACACTGATGAATTCGACGCGGCGCGCTGCGATGTGTTCTATCAGGGCCGTTTATCGCCTGATTTTTACGCTTGGGTTTTCCCGCACGGCGATACGGCCAGCATTGGCGTGGGAAGCGCGAACAAGGGATTTTCCCTGCGCGGCGCTGTATCCACGATGCGCGATGATCTGGGCCTTGGGCGATGCGAGACCGTCCGCCGTGAAGGCGCGCCGATACCTCTCAAGCCGCTGAAAAAATGGGATAATGGCAAGGACGTGATTGTCGCTGGCGATGCGGCCGGTATCGTTGCACCTGCATCAGGCGAGGGTATCTATTACGCCATGACAGGCGGCAGATATGTGGCTGAAGCTGCCAGTCAGTTCCTCAAAACCGGCGAGGCAAAGGCGCTCAAAACCGCGCGCAAACGTTTCATGAAAGATCACGGGCGGGTTTTCTGGATCCTGGGTATGATGCAGTATTTTTGGTATTCCAGCGACAAGCGCAGAGAGCGCTTTGTGACAATGTGCGATGACAAAGATGTCCAGCACCTCACCTGGCAAGCGTATATGAACAAGAAGCTCGTGCGCTCCAAACCCTTGGCGCATGTGAAGATCTTCCTGAAAGATACAGCCCATTTATTGGGGCTGAGAGAGGCAACGCGCTGATGCAAGTCGCAGTTAAAGCAACGCTGGTCATCCCGATCATTCTGGCAACTATTGCCGCACTTGTTGTAGCGGCTTTGGGTGCGAGCATGACGGATATTGGCCCATGGTATCAATCTTTGGCTAAGCCTTCATGGACGCCGCCTGATCCGGTGTTTGGAATGGTCTGGACAGCGGTTTTTGCATTGATCACCGTATCGGGCATCACCGCATGGCGCGCAGCACCCACAGCGAAAGTCGCGCAGCACGTGATCACGCTGTTCGCTGTGAACGGCGCACTCAACATCGTGTGGAGCCTCCTGTTTTTCCGCTTGCAACGCCCCGACTGGGCTATGGTCGAAGTGAGTATTTTGTGGCTCTCGATCATTGGGCTGATGATCTATTGCGGCCGATATTCGCGCTTGGCGAGCCTGTCTTTGGTACCGTATCTTGCTTGGGTAAGCATTGCTGCAGCGCTCAATTGGGCGATTGTCGATCTGAACGCGCCGTTTGGCTGAACGGTGGTGTTGAGCTGGGGAGGGGCCACGCTGATCGCTGAAACATCGCTTTGCAAAAAAGTGAGCGTCGTAAATGTCTGAGGCTGCAATCGGCTGGCTGTTTGATCGTGGCCATGCGGCTGATATCATCTTGGCCGTACTGATGGTCGAAGCCTTGGTTTTGCGCACACGGTGCTGGGAATGGCGGCCGATCTTTGCTCTGCTTGGAACAGCTGCGCTCATTGTGCTGGGCCTGCGCGCTGCTTTAGTGGGGGCCGAATGGTATTGGATAGCGCTGCCACTGGCGCTGTCATTTCCCTTACACATAGCGGACGTGCGATGGCGGCAGTCTTAGGAGGGAAAACCCAGGCTTTCCGCACCATCTGGAACACCCAAGCCGCTTAACTCCACTGCGCTGGATCAACCGCCAAAAGCTGTTTCAGTTGCGCATACAATTCGGGCTCTTCGCGCTGCAAGGGGTGCGGTTTTTCAAAGAATGTCACAATAGCCTCAGCAAAGAATTCTTCGTGATTGGTCGCGCCGTAAGGGTCAATCAAAGTGCTCTGGCCGCTTTCGAGCCGCTCTAAGTGGTCATGATAGGCATCCAACATGGCTTTTTCCCAGCCTGCAAAGGCTTGGCCCTTTCGCAAAACGGGAATGCCATTGGTATGGCCTGTTAAACTGTCCAACTGGTGCGCGAATTCGTGGATGACGACATTGTGCCCGTCCTCATCGTCAAGCCCGCCGTGCAAGGCGTGATCCCACGACAAAACAACTGGCCCGCGTGCCCAGCTTTCACCAAGCATGCCTACGTCCCTTTCTCGCACGACATAGCCATCGTGTTCGGGGCGCTGAGCCGTGAAGGCCGACGGATAAACCAGCACGTTCCTTATTGTATCGTACCAAGAATGGCTGTTGACGATCAAAAGGCATGCCTGCGCGGCAATCGACAGCCTCATCTCCTCGGTTACTTCAAGGCCATTTTGTCCGCGAAATGTCACCTGTTCGAGAAAGAGGTTGATTTTCCCCTCCAGTTTAGGACGCAATGTTTCGGGCAATCGCCGTACAATTGGCACAAGCCTGCTAATGATTTCGCGTTGCTGCGATGTCAGCGGTGTCGCCAGCAATCGTTCACGCTTGCGCCGTTTGGCCACGTGGCGATACCAAAAGAAAGCGGCAATGAGCAGCGCAACAAGAAAAAACGGCAAAAACGACATGACGTCAAAATAGGGCGGCATCGGCCAATTTTGTAGAGTCTGGAGCAAGAGCGATCACGATCCTGACAACAGGATCGTCTTTTCTATTCTCCCGAGTGCACAGACGCAGCTGAGCAGCGAGTTCCTGACGCAAACTCTCACGTCTGTTCGGCCCTAGGGCAAAAAAAGCCCGGCCACTCATTAAAGAGAGACCGGGCTTCGGGGATGGTCCTTGGCAATAGCCGGGGAAGATCCGCATCAACCCCAAGGCCGGTCAAGGACCAGCATTCAATTGCTGTGGTCACACAGGTGCGTAATAATGCTCCTGCGCCCAGACATACCAGTTATCGACCACGGTTCCGGTTAGCAGAATGCCAATGCCGCCTGTCAGCGTCGTAAGCACTGCGAACCACCAGGCCCAGCGGTGGATCGATTCCATCGTGGCGTTAAAGCCCATGGTCCAGCGCCAGAACAGGCCGGCGCGCTCTGATGCTGTGCCGCGATCGGTGATCTGCTCAATCTCACGCTCACCGCCATAGCGGCCGACGGCCAAAATCGTTGCCCCGTGCATCGCGAACAGAACGGCCGAACCGTACAGGAAGACAATCGAAAGGGCATGGAACGGATTGTAGAACAGGTTCCCGTAAATCAGCGAGAAATTGTTCGTCCAATCCAGATGCGGGAACACGCCATAAGGCACCGCTTCAGCCCAGCTGCCCATCAGCATGGGACGGATAAAGCCCAGCACCGCAAACAGCCAAATAGCAGAGGCAAACGCCCAGAAAATGTGCAGTCCCATGCCCAAAGCTTTCGCCCGGTAATAGGTCCTTGCCAGCCAGCAGAGCACCGAAATGGTAAGGAATGCGCCGGTCATGATAAACCAGCCGCCCTCATTCAAAGGCACAAACGGGCTAAAGCCGTATTCCGGTCCTGGAGGTGCCAGCGATAGCCAGAAGAACTCACGCATAAAAGCTTGCGGGCTCCAGCCAACACTGGCCGCCATGTTAAGGCCGATAATGATGATCGCTGCTGCGCCAAACGCAATCGAGATCATGCCAAGCCAACCAAGATAGACAGGACCAAGCTGTGCCTGCCCAAATTTCCCCATCCAATAGCTGTAACCGGTCGCATAAATGCGGGGTTCGCTGCCATCGAGGTGGGGCACGCCCATTTCGGGCGCTGCCTTAACCTGAACCTGGGTGAAGATGTTTTGATATGTAGCCATTGTTCAGTTTCTCCTCACTCACGACCAGATTGGGATTTCTTTCCACCAATCCCACCAATCAACCCAGCTGCCGGTAACCAGCGTGCCAGAGATCACGATGCAAACGGCGCTCCAGAACGCAGCATTGATCGCCAGGAACATGCCCACGCGGTGAATGCCCAATGTGCCGACCGAATAGCCGATGAAATCGCGGAAATAGGTGTCTTCATATTCCGGCGTTTTCACATCGGTTCCATCCGATGGATTGACCGCTGAAAGCACCAGACCGCCATGCAATGCGAGCGCGAGACAGTTCGTAAAGAAGAACGTGATCGCGAGCATGTGCACGGGATTATAGTGGAAATTCACGAACATATATCCGGTGTTTGAAACCCAATCCAAGTGGCTCCAAATGCCATAAGGGAAAGCATGTCCCCAGGCGCCCATCCAGAAGGGCCGGATTACGTTCAATGTGATGAAAGCCAGCACCGCAAAAGAAAACGCGAAGGGCACATGATAGCTCATGCCCAGCTTGCGGCTGATTTCCGCTTGCCTGCCAACCCAAGACAGGAAGGCAATGCACGCGCATACGGTGATGACTTGCCAATATCCGCCTTCGCTCATCGGTGCGATGGCAAGACCTGCGTCAATTGGCGGCGGCTGAATATCAATCAGCCACGGGTTTAATGTGGGGCCTTCAATGGCTGCTGCAAAAATCAGCATCGTGCCAAGAAGAGCGCTGATGGCCGTCGTCACCCCGAAGAAGCCGACATAAAACGGGCCGACCCAGAAATCGAAAAGGTCGCCGCCGATCAATGTGCCACCGCGCACGCGGTATTTCCGCTCAAAACTAAGGAGCGCCATAGGTCCATCCTTCCCGCCCGATGGGCAGGTTCTAAAAGTTTGTAGCCAGGTGTTAGGAGGCAGGCAGGCGAACCTGCCCCCTCACATTTTGCTCTGCGTTAGCTGAGTGTCGGGGTTTCCGACGATTCAACCACAGCAGTTGTTGCAGGACCAGCACCCTTGATTTGGGAGTCGTCCAGCCAGTTGTACTTATCCGTGCTGAGCAGGATGAAGTGGATAGTGAATGCCAGCACTGCGAGTGCGACATGCAAACCCACCAACGCTCGGCGGATATCGAAATAATACCAAATTCTCCACATGAGAAAATTCCTTAAATATTGTCAGATGCTTATCTGAGCCGAAGGACAGGCGAACACCTGAAACTTACGACGCAAAAAAGCGCTGATCAGAGTGGGAACCAAGGCTTATCGAAATACACGAGAGCGTGTGCGACAAGCGCAATGGCCACGTAGAGGCCAAAAGTGCCCATGAAACCCTTATGGATTTCCTGTGCTTCTTCTGACGTCAGGTGGACCCCGACGCGTTCCGGATCATTCATTGATAATCTCCGTTTTTTGCTGAAGGATTGGAGGCAAAGCCCCCGGTCGACATCCCCGCGTGATCCCCCACGTGGATTGGATGTGCCCGATCCCCAGGCAAACTTGTCTGTTTAAATTTTGTGTGCGGCGTGGCTCCAGCAAATGGAGCTGACCGGTTAGCGAGGAAAGCGCGCGGTTCATGCGGTCTCTCCTTCAAGCTGTTTGTCTTTTGCGTCTTTTTGGCGCGCAAATGGAGCCAGGCAATCCACCGATACTTCGCTCGCGCCCTTTTGCCGGGCAGCGGTTTCAGCGGCATCGCGCATGCGTTTGGCAGCTGATATGCGCACCAGAACGGGCTGCGCTTCGACGAGTTCATCAAGCAGCGCCTTGGCATCATCAGCCCATGTCACTTCGGGAAGTGTGCGCGCTGGCGTCGCCTCGGCCTGGTCCATGTCAGAACCCAGCGGGAGAATGTGGAACAGCGCATCAAACAATGCATTGCACACTTCCTGCACCAGATAAGTCGCGCCGGCATATCCCATAAACGGGGTGCCTGTGTGGCGGCGGATGGCTGCGCCAGGAAAGCTTGCAGGGATAAACTGAGCTTGCGGGCCCAGGCCTTGGCCGGTTTCAGCGAGATACATGCGCTCATTATAAGAGCCGAACACGACCAGCGGCGGCCCTGCATGGATTGCCTCGCGCACTTCATCATTGGCAGGCTTCACACCCGCGCAACGCGCAAAATCAAACGCGCACGGAAGGCCCATATCCCCTTCGAGGAAATTCTTCAGCCCCCGCGCATAGGTTTCATTGGCGACAATGCCAAAGCTTGCCGTGCCAAAGAAATCTTGTGTGACTGAACGCCACAGATCCCACAAAGGTTTGATTGTCGTGTGTTTTTCACGCTCAATAAACGGTTCTGGATCAAGGCCCAGCTCTTCGCCCAACGCGCGCAGGAATTTGGTGGTGGAGGACAATCCGATGGGCGCCTGGAAATAGGGCCGCTCCAATGTCTCACACAGGTTCCGGCCGAATTCGCGGTACATGCAGATGTTTGCATCTGCCGTGCCCAGTGCGCGGATATCAGCGAGGTGGCTGCCAAGGGGGAACACCATGCCAACTTCTGCGCCAATTCCTTCGATCAGACGGCGGATTTCGGCAAGGTCTGAGGGCATATTGAACATGCCGTAAGACGGGCCGATAATGTTGACGACGGGCTTATCGCCTTCCTTGCGGGGCTTTGGTTTGACAGCCTTTTTGGGGCCAAATTCGGTCCATAGCCATGTCAGCGCGCGGTCCGCTGATTGCCATTGATCTTCATCAATAGTGCGCGGCAGGAAACGTTTGATATTGGTGCCCTCTGGCGTGACGCCGCCGCCGATCATCTCGGCAATGGAACCCGTGACCACAACCGCAGGCAATTCCGTGTCGAGCGCTTTCCAGGCGCGTTTCATTGCGCCTTCCGTGCCTGTTTTACCGAGTTCCTCTTCGCCCAATCCCGTCACCACAATCGGCAATTCATGCGGGGGCAGGGCGTCGGTGTAATGCAGCACCGATGTGACAGGCAGGTTTTCACAACCAACCGGGCCATCGATGATGACTTGCAGGCCTTTGACTGCGGTGAAGACGTAAGTAGCGCCCCAGTATCCGCCCGCGCGATCGTGATCGAGAACAAGCGTCATGAGCCCACCGCCTCGGACGCTTTGCGTGCCGCTTCGTTTAAGGCTGCGTATTTCTTGCGGAATTTGGGCCGGTCAACAGGCACGTCTTCCCATACGCCTGCGGCATGGTCAGTGCCCACGCCTTTGAAGAATTCGCGCATTTTATCGAACCGATCCTTATTCGATATGGCCGCGTTGACGACCTGCGCGAGGCTCCCAGCGCCTGCCGGACCCATAAGGGGGCGCGCTGAGATGAGATTGGTGAAATAGAGCGAAGGTATGGCTTTCGCTTTCGCGTGCTGGACCACTGGAGTGGTGCCAATGGCAAGATCTGGCTCGTATTCCTCAACCGCTGCGATATCGTCTTCAAGGCTCGCGCGGAAGTTGACGTGCGTGCCGCGCGCTTCGAGCCATTCGCGGTCTGCCGCTGACCAACGGGTTTGCGGGCAGGCGCTGCCGACATAGGGCACATCCGCACCGCTTTCGATGAGCAGGCGGGCCACCAGAAGCTCCGATCCTTCATAGCCGGATACTGTGATCCGGCCTTGGATTGGCATTTGCGCCAAAGCGCCTTTGCATGCGCCGATCATTGCGTTTTTGACGCCGTCGACGGCATCTTGGGGGAGACCCAGAGTTTCGCCGATGCTTTGCAGCCAAGCCGCCGTGCCGTCAGCGCCGACGGGCGCAGAACCGATGATTGGGCGCCCGGCATGTTCAAATTCGCGGATGCTGGCGGTGTAGAATGGGTGGATTGCAGCCACCGCTGCGCAATCGAGCGCGGAATACAATTCGCGCCATTCGCGCGTTGGGACTACCGGGCCAGCTGATAGGCCGAGCGGTTCAAGCATTTGCCCGATCACCACAGGATCAGCCGGGAACATTTCGCCAAGAAGCGTGATCGAGGGCTTGTCTGAGCGCTCTTTTGGCGCTGCTACGGGTCCCGATGCCACTTCCTCGCGCGCATATTTGAGCATGGCGCCTGCCAGCACGTCTTTCGCCTCGGCATGGGTGGGGATGCCGAAACCGGGCACATCAATGCCTACAATGCGCACGCCGTTGATCTGATCAGGCAGCAGCCGCAGTGGTACGCCGGATGCTGTTGGAACGCATAGGTTCGTCACAACAATGGTGTCGTATTGCTCAGGATCGGCGAGATCTTCGACCGCTTCTTTGATGTCTTCAAACAGTTTGCCAGTGACAAGCGTTTCAGACGAGAAGGGCACATAGCCCACTGTGCGCCGCGCGCCGTAGAAGTGCGATGTAAAGGTGAGGCCGTAAACACAGCATGCCGAGCCAGACAGCACGGTTGCCGTGCGCTTCATGCGAAGACCCACCCGGAGCGACCCAAAGGCCGGGCACATCGACTGCGGTTGATCATGCGGACCGCGTTCCGGATCGACCGGATAATCAGCCGCATACTGATCGAGGATATCGCTTTTGCCTGCCTTGCGCGCAGCCTCTCGCATGGTGTCCTTGCTGGAGCATGCGCCAGCCGCAGCGCTGCCACCGGTTACATCCAGTGTGTCAGGGCTGCGTTTCGCGTTAGAGGCGGGTAAATCGGTCAGATCAAATCTCGTCGTAAATCACTTCGAGTGATGGTTTTTCTTCAAAAATACCGCCGCGCATATCGGCCTGGGTGGCTGGGATCAGTTCGACATTTCCGCCCGTATCTTCGGGTGAAAATAGGTCGAGCAAGCCATCCTGGTCTAAGGGAGAGGGTTGGCGCGGCGGCGCCTCGGCGACATTGGTGGCGAGCTGTTCAAACAGACCCGCCCATTCGCCGCCCGGCTTTCCGATGATTTGGTAATTGGCTGACTTACGGCGGATATCTTCATCTGCCGGGATCGCTGTCAGTACGGGGATATCAACCGCTTCGGCAAAGGCTTGCGCTTCGCCTGTGCCATCGTCCTTGTTCACGATCATGCCGGCAACGCCGACATTGCCGCCCATTTTGCGGAAGTATTCAACCGCATGGCACACATTGTTGGCAACATAGAGCGATTGGAGATCGTTCGATCCAACCACGATCACCTTTTGGCACATGTCGCGCGCAATCGGCAGGCCGAACCCGCCGCACACAACATCGCCGAGGAAATCTAAGAGGACGTAGTCAAAGCCCCATTCGTGAAAGCCCAGCTTTTCGAGCAGCTCAAACCCATGAATAATACCGCGTCCACCGCAGCCCCGGCCAACTTCTGGCCCGCCAAGCTCCATGGCGAACACGCCGTCACGCTGGAAGCACACATCTTCGATGGTCACTTCTTCGCCAGCGAGCTTTTTCTTGGAGGATGTCTCGATAATGGTGGGGCATGATTTGCCGCCGAACAAAAGCGAGGTTGTGTCTGATTTCGGATCGCAACCGATCAGCAGAACACGCTTGCCCTGCTGCGCCATCATGTAGCTTAGATTGGACAGCGCAAAGCTTTTACCAGATCCGCCTTTGCCATAAATCGCAATGACTTGCGTCTCGCTGGTCGCTTCGCCCGTATGCACGGGATCGGGCTCTTGAGCGGCTTCGTCGCGCAGCTTTTCGGCCTGTGTTTCAAGCATACTCATGCAGCGTCACTCCAATCGAGAATCATTTTGAGACATTCAGGGTCATTGAAAGCCTGCGGATAGGCATCGGCTGCCTCATGTGCGGGGCTGCGCGTTGAGATAAGGCCGCTAAGGTCCAATTGACCGCATTCAATCAGCGCGCGAATGGCGGTGAGATCAGACGGCTTCCATTCCGCCGCGATGCGAAGGCGCGCTTCGGCCTGAAATGCGGGAGCAAAGGCAAAATCAACGCGGCCTGCGTAAAAGCCAGCAAGAGTGATTTCGCCGCCTTTATCAAGGCGACCGATGAGCCCATCGAGAATGCTGGCATCACCGCTTACATCATAGATGGATTTGTAATCGCGGTGCGCATCTTCATCAGGTGCGATGACATGATAGCCGGCCGCGCCAGTGCGGCGATGTTCCTGCGTTTCCCAAACGATGGGTGCAGGAGCGCCCAAGGCCATCGTCAAGCGCGCGAGCAAACGGCCCAAAACGCCGTGGCCTATAATTAGGTCAGGCGCAGTGCCGCCATTGATAGCGTGCAACGCGGTCGCTGAAAGCGCGCACAAAACGCCCGCTTCCCCAATGCGTTCAGGGATGGGGAACGCTTTGGCAGAAGGGATGACAACCCGGCTGGCCGTGCCGCCGAACAACCCGCGTGCACCCTCGTAACAATTGGCACCCGGCACAAACACCCAATCATCCATCCGTCCGCGCACATCCGCGCCGGTCTCTACTATACGGCCAATGCTCTCATATCCCGGAACAAGGGGATAACCCATTCCAGGAAACTGCGGCATTGCGCCGGACCACAGAAGTTTTTCGGTGCCAGAGCTTATTCCGCTCCACTGAATTTCGACGACCACATCGGACGGCCCAACTGGCGTTAGCTCAAGCGCCCGAAGCGCAAGGCGCTCAGGTTGCTCAAGAATTACTGCCAGTGTGTCCATTGGGACGTGCCTCTCAATATGCTCAATTTTGCATTGTGCCCCGTCGCATTGTTGCGACTCACGCAATGAAAAACCTTCGACCCCAAGAGTTCGTTACGCCTGACAAGTCTAAGTGTCAAACAAAGCAGACACTTTATTGTCAGGCGGATGCGACAATTATGCTCGCGATAACCGGTTGTGCGGTTGCGACAGGGTGAATTTTGCGGAAACCGGCGGTTTTCAGCATGGCGGTGATTTCAGCCTCACTGCGCGGCCGGCCAGAGCCCATGGCCCATAGGTAAAATCCGAAAAACGCCTCGCCCATCGCCTCAGCGCCCGGCACTTGCGCCATCGGTTCTGCGATCATCAGGCGCGCGCCAGGTTTTAGGCTTTTGAAGATGTTGTTGAGAATGGCTTGCGCTGGCTCATCGTCGTGATCGTGCAAAATCCGCACAAGCGAGACGAGGTCGTACCCTTGCGGGATAGCATTTTCGAAGAAATTGCCGGGGTGAGCGGCCACGCGCTCAGAGCCTAGAGCATCGCCGGCGGCTTTTGCGCCGCTTTCGACGACTTGGGGCAAATCGAACAGGCCGAAACAAAGCTCAGAATATTCAGCGCCAACGCGCCGAATAAAAGCGCCATGCCCTCCACCGACATCAAGATGCTTGCCGGTTTGGGGAAAGCGAAAACTTGCGAGCACTTCGTTTGCGACAAAATCTTGGGAAGTCGCCATCAATTGCGAATATTCATGCGTGTCCTCGCCGCGCTGAGCTGTGCCGTGCAGCGCGCCAGCATAGGACCAATATTGCGAAAGCTGGGTTGGCTCTTTGCGATCCGCTTTCAGCATGGCGAGGGGGTCGGCCCCATCGGCGTAAAGCAGCCGGTGATGACGCACCATGGCCTGCGTGCCCGCATCATCAACCAGCACCGCGCCCTGTTCGCCCAGCATCCATTGATCGGGCAGCACTTCTTCGCTGAGCATTACAGACCGCGCTGCGCGCAACAAAGTGAGTGTGGCGGCGTGACTTAAATCAATACGAGGCGCGATTTCAGCCGCGGTCAAAGGCCCATCGCGCAGAACGGGGAGCAATTCTGCATCCACCACAGCGCGCAGCACTTGGTAATACGAAAAGCCCACGACCAGATCGAACATCGCGCCTGCGCGCGCTTTTGCAATCCGTTTGAGGCCCGGAATACGCGCGCACCAATACTGAAAGCGCGGATGACCAAACAGCCGGTTACGGCGCGCAACCATGCGCACTTTGAAAGGCTGTTTTGCCGTCATTGCGAAGCTAACTTACATCCCATATGTCCAAATGATTGGACAGTTTAAGCGTCAAGGTCAATAATAATGGCGACTCGGAAGCGGCGAGCAGGCTTCGGAAGGTGGGAGATGTGAGCGAGAAAGTCGCGATTATCGGAGCAGGAATTGGCGGGCTGACCAGCGCCGCTTTGCTGGCTGCGCGCGGATTTGACGTCACTGTCTTTGAAAAAGAAACTTGGGTCGGGGGCAAAGCGCGCGAGGTTGATGTCGCTGGCGCAAAGGTTGCTGGCGGGCCAACCGTCTTCACCATGCGCGATGTGTTTGACGGGATTTTCCGCGAATGCGGCGCGCGCCTTGCTGATTATCTCAAGGTCTACCAAGCCGAAGTGATTGCTCGCCATGCATGGAGTGAGAACGAGCGGCTTGATCTTTTCGCCGATCCCATCCGCTCCGAAGAAGCCATTGGAGACTTCGCAGGCGCAGGTGCTGCCAAGGGCTATCGCAACTTTCGGCAGGAAGCGCGGCGGATTTATGAAGTGCTCGACGAGCCGTTTTTACGTGGAAAGTCTGCCAGCACACCGTTTCCTATGATGTGGCGAATGGGGATTTGGCGGTTGGATGCGATGCTCGCTATGCGCCCTTTCGACAATTACTGGAAAGCTTTGGGCAAACACTTTCCCGATCCGCGCCTTCAACAGCTGTTTGGCCGTTATTCCACCTATTGCGGGTCATCGCCATACCAATCGCCTGCGACCCTAATGCTGATTGCGCATACAGAGGCGCGCGGCGTGTGGGTGATAGATGGCGGTATCCACGCTTTGGCCAAAGCATTGCGCGCATTGGCGGAGGCAAAGGGTGCGAAAATCCGAACCGGAGCGGGGGTTGCGCGCGTGCTTAGCCAATCGGGCAAAGCTAGCGGGGTCGAGCTTGCCAATGGCGAACAGTTTCTTGCCGACATGGTTGTTTCCAATTCTGATCCATCGGCGCTTGCGACGGGGCGTCTAGGGGACGCCGCGCGATCATCAGTTCCCGCGCTCTCGCCCAAGAAGCGATCGCTTTCAGCGCTCGTTTGGTACGGGCATGCCAAGACATTGGGTTTCCCTTTGCAGCACCACAATGTGTTTTTCTCACCCGATTATGCTCGCGAATTCCGCGAGATTGCAGGCGGCATGCCGCCCTCTGATCCCACCGCTTACCTTTGCGCCATGGACAGGCGGGCCGCGCACACATCGCAGGGTCCCGCAGGCGGTCGCAGCGATGATGGTAACGGGCCGGAACGCTTTCAAATTATCGTCAACGCGCCCGCCAATGGCGACACGCACACCTACACTCAACAGGAGAGAGACCAATGCACAAAGGCCATGAGGACCACTTTGGAGCGCTGCGGTCTGACGCTCAGCGATCCGATGGAGCACTCTCTGGCAACACCGCAGGATTGGGAGCGCCTGTTCCCAGCGAGCGGGGGGGCGCTTTACGGCAGAGCGTCGCACGGCTGGGCCGCCTCTTTCCAGCGTCAGGGGCCGCGCACTCGGATGAAGGGGCTGTATTGCGCAGGCGGGGCGACACACCCTTCAGCAGGCGTCCCGATGGCCGCCTTGTCCGGCATGCTGGCAGCGAACACAATTGCCGAGGACCGCGCTTCGACAAAGAAGTTCCTCCCGGCGGCTACACCTGGTGGTATGTCGACGCGATCAGCGATGACGGGCAATATGGGCTGACGATTATCGCCTTTTTGGGCAGTGTTTTCTCGCCCTATTACAAGAAATCAGGCCGCGGCGATCCCTTGGATCATGCGTGTCTGAATGTCGCGCTTTATGGCCCTAATCAACGCTGGGTTATGACTGAAAGGCCGCGCGCCAGCGTTGATCGCGACGCAGTGCATTTGCAAATCGGCCCAAGCGCGGTTCGCTGGGATGGCAATGCCCTTGAGATTGATATTGAAGAGCGCGACAAACGCCTCTTCATCCCCGGCGGCAGGCGCGTGGCTGGCACGGTTCGCGTTCATCCCGAAGCGCTCAATCCAACATCTTTCACCTTGGATCGCGGCAAGCACCATGTCTGGCATTGCATGGCCCCGCGCGCGCGGATTGAAGTGGATATGAAAGAGCCCGGCATGTCGTGGCAAGGCAAAGGCTATTTCGATCACAATCGCGGCAGTGAGCCATTGGAAGATGGCTTTCGCATCTGGCATTGGTCACGCGCGCATATGAAACGCGGTGCGATCGTTTGCTATGAAGGGGAGCGCACGGATGGGTCACTGTTCGCAAGCGCAATCCGCTTTAACGCAGAAGCAATCGCCACAGAGGTCGAATTGCCACCAATTGCGGCTCTTCCCAAAAGCGGCTGGCGCATTGACCGGCGTACACGATCAGAAATTGGCGTCGCTGAAGTGCGCAGAACGTGGGAGGATACCCCGTTTTATGCCCGATCTGAACTGGATTCCCGGCTGGAAGGCGAAGATGTGATCGCGGTTCAGGAGAGCCTCGATATGGAGCGGTTTTCGCGGCGGCTGGTGCAGTGGATGCTGCCCTATCGCATGCCGCGCAGACCGGGCTGAAATAGCTTAGAAGGCTTCGGCCTCTGCCTCATACAGTCGCAATGATCGGTCCGTGACGCCGATGTCGTCCCATGCGGATCGCCATGCTTTTAAATGCTCAGTATCAAGGTGCCGATTCAGCGCATTCCTATCTCTCCATCGTTCATGCACACGGACGAGGCCGGGATCTGTCAGATCGAGTGCGTAAGCGTAGTCGATACACCCATCCTCCTGCCTGCTAGCAGCAATCATCGCCAGCATATGCGGGCGCGCTGCATCAATGTCGCGGACGCGGATTGTGCCTTCAACAACAATCATGTGTCGCCCTGTTCGTTTTGATCCGCGTTTTTGGCGGCTCTTGCCTCTTCCTCCAGCCGTTTGGCCCGGGTTGCTTTAAGCTCTTTGTCGGTCTTCCAATATTGCCACGCGGCAAAGCCTATGGCGAAACCGTAGAACAGGATGATCTCGATCCAGCCGAAATTCATGCGGGTTCCACTGGTGTAGCAAGGGCCGGTTTCAGCAGAGCCATAACCCGCTCCGCATCTTCTTCATGCGCCAAGTGGCCAAGCCCTTCCAGCACATGCAGCGATGAATTGGGCAGCCACCCATCCGCCTCGCGCGCCCAATCGAGTGGGATTGCTTTGTCATTGTCAGAATGGATCAAGGTGACGCGGTTTGCGATATCCTTCATCCGGGTGCGCAAGGTGGGCAGATCCCAGTTTGCCATCATTGCCAATGCGCCTTTAGTGTGGCGCGAATTGCGCAACAGTTCGGAATAACACCGCAGGCCTTCTGCATCGATTGTGGAGCCTGTGGAGCGTTTCAAAAACCGCTCTGCCTCCCCGGGAAGTGCCGCCGCCCCGGAAAATATGCGCGGGACGAGTGGGTTTACGAACAAGACTTTGGCAATGGCCGGGAATATTTGTGCAGCGGGGCCGGGAAAAGGGCGAAGCGCGGAGTTAAGGCCAATGATAGGGCCATCAAATCCGTGATCGAGCGCCAGTTGCAGGGCGAGGGCTGCGCCAGCGGAATGGCCGATAAGAGCGGCGGGCTGCACGTCCAAGGCGTCAAACAAGCGTGCAATTTCGCTTGCCATGCCTTTCAAAGATGTCTGATCCGGCCCATGCTCCGCAGTGAATCCATGGCGCGGCAAATCCATTGCGATCACGTGGTGGCTTTGCGCCAGCAGCGGCATCAGGCTGCGCCAAGAATGGACCGATGCGCCGGTGCCGTGAAGCAGCAGCAGAGGCGGGTTTGCGGGGTCGCCCATGCGCTGCACATGCCATGTGGCGCGGCCCACTTCGACAAAGCTGCTCGCCTGACGATGCGGCCAGATCAGCCCCTCGCGTCTCCATGAAAGTGGCCTGCTCATGCGGATTCTCTCGAAGGGGCTACCGCGTCAATCGCGGCATGCAGCGCTTTTGCATCAGCGCGGGGAAGCGCGAGGAAGCGTGCGCCCATCGCTTCGGCCAATTGAGGCCCTTCGCGACCGGGCCTTGGAGCGATATCGACGACCAGCGCTTCTATTCCTGCGCGCGCAATGGTCTTTGCAGCAGCTTCGGCATCTTCGCCTGCTTGTTTGCGCCCCGGTTCGCCATTTGCATCGATATTGGCGCGGCCATCGGTGAGCACAATCAAGCTCGCCGTGCGCCCACGCGCGATCACTTGCTCGGCCACATCGCGCGCTGCGCTAAGGCCCATGGCGAGCGGAGTACCCCCGCCGCCGGGCAATTCTGCCAAAGCCCGCCGCGCGCGGGTGAGGGAGCGCGTGGGGGGCAGCAGCAATTCAGCCGTGTCCCCGCGAAACGCGACCAAAGCGACTTCGGACCGCGTGACATAAGCTTGGGAGAGCATCAGCTCCACCGCGCCCTTGGCTTCGGCAAGGCGAGCTGCGGCTGCAGACCCTGACGCATCGACAGCGAAGATGGTGACGCGTGCGGATTTTTCCTCAAAGCGGCGGATGCGCAAATCATCCTTGCGGATTTGGATGGCAGAGGCGGAGTCTGGGTTTTCCCGTTGCCGCGCCTCTTGCCAGGGGACCGCCGCGCGCAAAGTGTCAATCAAAGCGAGGCGAGCGCCCCCACGCGGCATTCCGGGACGCGCGCCCAAGGGTTTGCCGCGAAGGCCCGATTTCTTCTTTTGTCCTGATCCCGAACCACCCGAACGACGCGGTGCAGTGCCCGATGCGAGCTGCGCCAAAAGATCAGCAGGGATCGCTGCGAGAGCGGCTTCGACTAGCATATCATCGGGCGGGCCATCGCGCTGTTGCTTGTCGGCATCGCTTGGATCATCGTTGGGATTTTCCGGCGGGGGAGGGGGCGGTTCAGGCGGTTGTTCATCCTGTGAGGCTTGCGGGATTTGCGTTGCGCGCGGGGCAAGAACCAACCGAACGGAGGCTTGCAGATCAGCTTCGGAGATGTTCTTGCGACCCGCTAAAGCCGCATGGGCGCGCGCTGTGTGCCCTGCGAACAAAAGCGGGCGAATGCCGGATATGCCCAAAGCGGCAGCTGTGCTGGCAAGCGCGGCCATCGCGTCGGTATCGAGCGGCGCGACTTTAGATAGAGCGAGTTTTGCAGGCGCGGGGAGCGTCACACCCTCAAACACGCGCGACCGGGAAAGATCGCAGTGAAACGCCAGCCTTTCCGTCAGACTCTGGGGCGGCGCGTCATCATCTTCAGACCCATCATCAAGCAGAATTAGCGCAGCCGTTTCGCCATCAAGCGCTTGCGCCAATCGCCCGGCAAGGGCTGTTTCACAGCGTTCGGCCATGGGCAGGATAAGCGCGCCGCCTGCGGCCTCAGACAACAGCCCAGCCTGCTCCACCGGCTTTCCCGCTGCAAGGCTCGCGGCGATATCAATTCCGCCCATCAGCCGAGCATCGTCGATATGACCGGGAAGGCGGCGGCAGGGGATCGCTTCGCCAAGCCCATGAAGCAAAGCATCGCGCGCAGGGCCTGCGCCGCGTATCACCATGCCGCCGAAAAGGTGCGGGGCGGACGCAAAGAGACGGGCGGCGATGAGGGTATCGTCAAGCGGGTCCGGTGTGCCCGGCGCGGTCATCTAAACAGCTCATCAAGCGCGCGCGTAATGCGCACTGTCGATCCCGTTTCATCCAGAACATCGCGGCGCAATCGGTGGCGCAAAGCAAGCGGCGCAATCGCCACCAAATGTTCACGCCGAACCGATTTGGCATTGGAAAGCGCCGCAAAAGCGCGCGCGGACCGCATCAAAGTCAGCTCCCCGCGAAGCCCATCCGCGCCCACGGCAAGGCACAATTCCGCGCAATCTCTCAGCAGGTCTTCACCCGGCTCCAACTTCGCCAGCTTGGCTTTGCCGCGCGCGATTTGTTTGAGGATTTTGGTGTCTTCCTCGGCCCATTTCTCAGCGAAAGCAGCTGGGTCGCTTTCATTCTCCGCAACCCGTTTCATAATCGCAATGCGCGTTTCAATCTCGGGCGGGGTGCGCACGTCGACCGATAGGCCGAAGCGATCAAGCAATTGCGGACGCAATTCGCCTTCTTCGGGATTGCCGCTGCCGATCAGCACGAATTTTGCGGGGTGGCGGACCGAGAGGCCTTCACGCTCGACAACATTCTCACCCGATGCTGCCACGTCCAGCAGCAAGTCCACCAAATGATCTTCAAGCAGGTTAATCTCATCAATGTAGAGAAACCCGCGATGCGCTTTTGCCAGCAATCCCGGCTCAAACCCCTTTTCGCCCGATCGCAGCGCTTTTTCGAGGTCAAGCGAGCCGATCACCCTGTCCTCTGTCGCGCCTAAAGGCATGTCGATGAAGGGCACAGCCCGCTTTCGCAAAGGCCCGGTGCCGCACACATCGGGATAAAGCTCTTTATCCTCAGCTGAACAACCATAGGGGCAGTTCTGGATTGCGGTGATCGGCGGCAAGAGCCCTGCAAGTGCGCGTGCAGCTGTGGATTTGCCTGTGCCGCGGTCGCCAAACACCATCACTCCGCCAATGCCCGGATCAACCGCAGCAATCAGCAAAGCCTGCTTCATCTCGTCCTGTCCGACGATGGCAGAGAAGGGAAAACGCGCCATTTCCCCTCTCTTTTGAACGCTTCAGGGCATTTGGACAAGCATTAGTGACAATTCAGCCTGACACTTTTTAATCAATCGCGCTTTCCACTCCGATTAAGTAGCAGCACCGGCAGCAATCCCGCACCCAGCAGGATGAGAGCAGGCAATGATGCTTCGACGAGGCGTTCATCGCTCGCGAGCCGGTAAGTGCGGGTTGCCAAAGTCTCCAGATTAAACGGGCGCAGGATGAGCGTTGCGGGCAATTCGCGTAATGTATCGATCAGCACAAGCGCTGCGGCGGCAGCGAGGCTGGGGGAGAGCAACGGCACGTAAATGCGCGCTAAGACGCGATGAGGGCGCGCGCCCAAAGATCGGGCAGCCGCGTCCAAAGTGGGCGGGATTTTAGCCATGCCAGCATCAAGGCCATTGTAAGCGACGGTTAGAAAGCGGACCGAGAGCGCGTAGATCAGGATCAGGCTTGTGCCTGTCAGCAGCAATCCGCCTGAATACGATGTCCCATCGCGCAGCGCGCGCGTCAGGCTCTGGTCGAACGCTCCCAAAGGCGCGAGCAAACCCACAGCCAGCAATGCGCCGGGCAGAGCATAGCCAAGCGTCGATATGCGGATCGCGCCTTTGGTAAGGAGGCTGTCCGAGCGTGTCTTGGCAAACACCAGCAAAAGCGCGGCCAAACAGCATACAAATGCGCTTGTGATACCCAGCCATGCACTGCCTGCTGCATAGCTCGCCAAATCGCGCGCCGCAGCCAAGGCGGGCTCGGTCATGGCCATGCTCGCAAGATGCGCGGCGGGAATAACAAAGCCCAACAAGACGGGCATGAGACAGGCGATAAAGGCCAGCGCTTTGCCAAAGGGAGAAAGCGCCACCAGCGGTTCTGCCCCCGCACGTGTCGAAAGCCCATCGCGGCTGTCACTGCGCCCGCTGCGAGTGATCGCTTCGAAAGCGATAAGAGCGATAACAAACACCAGCATCATAGCTGCCAATCCCATCGCCGCTTGTTTGTCTCCCATCGCAAGCCAGCTGCGGAAAATGCCGGTGCTGAATGTGGGAATGGCAAAGTAATCTGCGACACCAAAATCGGCGAGCGTCTCCATCAAAACCAGCGCCAATCCACCGGCAATTCCTGGCCGGGCGGCGGGCAAGGCAATGCGCGCAAAAGCGGTGAAGGGTTTCGCTCCCAAAGATCGGGCCGCCTGAAATTGCGCGATGCTCTGGCTGGCAAAAGAGGCGCGCGCGAGCAGGTAGACATACGGATAAAGGACAAGACCCAAAATGACCCCTCCGCCCCACAGCGAGCGGATTTGAGGAAAATAATATTCGCCCACGCCGCGCCCGGTAAGCGCCCGCAATCCGCTTTGCACTGGACCTGAAAAATCGAGCAAATCGGCATAGAGATAGGCCGCGATATAGGCAGGGACAGCCAAGGGCAGTACCAGCGCCCAAGACAGCACGCGCCTGCCCGGAAAGACTGCCGCACTCACCAGCCAAGCGCATCCTGTGCCCAGCAACACCGCAATCGTGCCTGCAATCGCCATTAAAGCGGCGGTGTTAGCGACATAGTTTGGCAGGACTGTCTCAATCAGATGGCTGATCGGCGCGCTTTGGCCCAGAGGAAGCGCCAAAAGCACAGCCGCAATCGGGATAGCGGCAAGCGCGGCAATCACCAATGCAGCAAAACTCCAGCCATCCACTTTGAAGGATGGAGGCGCGCTGTTTACTCGCCGCATTTGCGGCCCGGTGCTATCTGCGCTTGCCCCTGCCATGCTGACTTGCCTAAAGCGGCGCATCATTGCTGCCACCTAAGGACATTGCTCCAACCATCATGTCGCTTGAATTTCGTCATATTGCCCATGCTTACGGCGGTGTGGAGGCTCTCAATGATATCGCGTTTACCGCGCCCACTGGCGAGATTACGTGCCTGCTTGGCGCGTCGGGTTGTGGGAAGTCAACCTTGCTTGGGCTTGCAGCGGGGCTTTTGCGGCTCCAGCAAGGCAGCATTGTGTGCGATGGCGATGTGCTCGCCGATGAGGTGCGCAGCCCCCCACCAGAAGCGCGGCCTGTCGGGTTGATGTTTCAAGACGGCGCTTTGTTTCCGCATATGACTTTGGCACAAAATGTCGGTTTTGGGTTGGCCAGAGGGCAGCGTGATGAAGCTGACTTATGGCTCTCGCGCGTGGGGTTAGAAGGGCTGGGTAAACGCTATCCGCACCAGCTTTCAGGCGGCCAACAACAGCGCGCCGCTTTGGCCCGCGCCATGGCGCCCCAGCCGCCTGTGCTTTTGATGGATGAACCCTTTGCCAGCGTCGATATCGTGCTGCGCCGCCAATTGCGCCGCGATTGCCGCAAGCTTCTGCGGGCCAACAACACGACCACTATTTTGGTAACGCATGATCCAGCCGAAGCGCTTGATATAGCCGACAATATCGCAGTCATGGAAGCAGGGCGCATTATCCAGTTTGGCACGCCCTTCGAATTGCATGAGGCGCCCGCTACCCCATCAGTTGCGGCCATTTTTGGCGGCGCGCAAAAGGTCACTGGCTGGCATGCGGAAGGCGGCGGGGTGGAATGCGATTTCGGCGTTTTTGATGCGGAAAGCGTTGCAGGTGACATTCCCGAAGACGATGCCTTTGATCTGCTAATCTATGCCGATGCGGTGCGCCTCACCGAAGACCCGCGTGGCCTGATGGTGCGCGATTGCCACTTGATGGGGGCGGCGAGCCGCGTGGTTCTGACCAACAAAATGGGCGGCGAGATCGCGGTGGAAAGCCGCGTCGAGATTGAACCTGACCAGAGATACCAGCTGGTTCCTGATGCGGGCAGCCTGCGCGCCTTTTCGCGCAAAGAATAAACCTTGCGCTACCAGAAATAATATTGCAAGTCATTTGCAATAAATCACTAGGACGACGCAATGAGATCATTCTTCCCAGCCGCAATCCCAGCCACTATTGCGGCTCTTGCCCTGACCGCATGCTCACAAGAAGCCAGCGAAAGCAGCGATGGCGAAGCGGTCGAAATCACGGGCGAGGTCAATATCTATTCCTCGCGCCATTATGACACTGATCTGGCTTTGTACGAGGATTTCACCGCGGAAACGGGTATTAAGGTCAACCGCTTGGAATCAGGCGCGGATGAGCTGATTGAACGGATCGTGAGCGAGGGCGAGTTTAGCCAAGCTGACCTGCTCGTAACCGTCGATGCAGGCCGTCTTTGGCGTGCAGAAGAAGCGGGTGTCTTGGCTGGTGTTGACAGCGAAGTGTTGAACGAGCGCCTGCCTGAATATCTGCGCCACCCAGATGGATTGTGGTTCGGCCTTTCCACCCGCGCCCGTGTCATCATCTACAACAAAGCTGATCGCGCACCTGAAGGCCTCACTGATTACGCAGATTTGGCAGACCCAGCCTATCGCGGCGATATCTGCATGCGGTCTTCATCGAACATCTACAACATCTCGTTGCTCGCCAGCGTCATTGCGCACGAAGGCGCAGGAGCAGCCGAAAGCTGGGCCAAGGGCGTGGTCGCCAATTTCAAACGCCCCCCACAAGGCAATGACACAGCCAATATTGAAAGCGTGGCCAGCGGCGAATGCGGAATTAGCGTGGTCAACACCTATTACCTCGCGCGATTTGCCAAAGACGGACAAAGCGATGAGGAAAAGGCAGGTTTGCTCGATCAGATCGGCGTTATCTTCCCCAATCAGGGCAGCACCGGCACGCACATCAATGTGAGCGGCGCGGGTCTTGTCAAAACCGCGCCCAATCGCGACAATGCCATTCGTTTTCTGGAATATCTCACTTCGCAAAGCGCCCAGCGATACTTTGCAGATGGCAACAGCGAATACCCAGCTGTCATCGGTGTAGAGGGCAATTCAGCCGTTGAGGCTTTGGGTGAATTCACGCCCGATACGCTCAACCTGTCGCAGCTCGGCAAGAACCAAACACAAGCGGTGCAGATTTTCGACCGCGCGGGTTGGAACTGACGCACCGGTGAAAGCGCGCCGCTGGCCACTCCCCCCCCCCCTTCCGGCCAAGGCGCGCTTTCACCCCTTATCACTAAACTACCTTGAAGGAGGCCGCGCAAAGGTCCATTTGCGCCGCGACTTTGCTGCACCCGCGCAGCTTTTAACTGATTATCCAGAGGCAAGAACACGTGACCCAGACCGTCATCGATCGCGATCAATTCACTGAAAGCGCTGCGCTTAGCGTTGAGACCGTGACCCATGTCCATCATTGGAATGAATCGCTTTTCACGTTGAAAATCACGCGGCCAGCATCTTTCCGTTTCCGCTCTGGCGAATTTGTGATGATTGGTCTGCCGGGTGACAATGGCAAACCGCTGCTGCGCGCCTATTCGGTTGCCTCACCCAGCTATGATGAGGAGCTGGAATTCCTCTCGATCAAAGTGGAGGACGGTCCGCTCACCTCGCGCCTTCAGCATATCAAAGTTGGCGATCCGATTTACCTCGGCAAAAAACCCACCGGCACTTTGGTGACTGACGCGCTATTGCCGGGCAAACGGCTGTTTATGCTGTCCACCGGTACCGGTCTTGCCCCATTCCTCAGTCTTGCTCGCGATCCTGAAGTCTATTCGATGTTTGACGAGGTGATTGTCGTGCATTCGGTGCGGCAGGTGAATGATCTGGCGTACCGCGAAATGATGGAATCCAAGCTTGAAGGTGACCCGCTGCTGGAAGATGAAGATCGCGAACGCTTTATCTATGTGCCCACAGTCACTCGCGAAGATTTTCGTACGCAAGGCCGAATTCAGGCGCTTATCGACGATGGCCGCCTGTTTGAACAATCTAAAGGTCCGCAGCGTTTTGTGCCCGAAGAAGACCGCGTGATGCTGTGCGGATCAATGGCGATGATCAAGGATCACGCCGCCGATCTGGAAAACCGCGGTTTTGAAGAAGGCGCGAACAACAAGCCCGGACAGTTTGTGATTGAGCGCGCGTTTGTTGGGTAATTCGGTTGCCAGTGCTTGCGTTTTGTACTGAGCGCATCATCTTAGTGCACTGGGATAGTGCGACTTAAGCGGAACGAAGGAGCGCTGGCTTTTCAAAGCCCATTCTGTACTTCGAGCCACTTACCTGGAACTGTGCGACCAATTCCGCCAGTTGTTGCGCCTCTGATGCCTGGCTGCGGGTTGCTGCGGAAGATTCCTCGGCCATAGCCGCGTTCTGCTGGGTCATCTGTTCCATAACGCCAACAGCGTCATTGACGTTTTTAAGGTTATTGGCCTGTTTAGCGGTGGCTTCTGCAATATCTTCGACCTGACGAGTGACTGAGCCAACTTGGCGTACAATTTCGGCGAGCAAGGTGCCGACCTCACCGACCTGGCTTACGCCGCTGTCCACTTGAGTCGTCGACGTGTCGATAAGGCCTTTGATGTCTTTCGCCGCATCGGCCGAGCGCTGTGCAAGCGCGCGTACCTCGGTTGCGACGACAGCGAAACCTTTGCCCGCCTCACCCGCACGAGCTGCTTCGACGCCTGCGTTAAGAGCGAGGAGATTGGTCTGAAATGCAATGCCCTCAATCAAATCGATGATGTTGGTCATTTCCTTCGCCGAGTGTTCGATTGCACCCATCACTGCAACGGCCTTCTGGACAACGGCCTCTCCTTCGCTCGCACTTGCATGGGCTTCCGCAATTGCGTTTTTTGCACCCAGAGAATTGTCGGCGGTCTGACGCGTGAGCTCCGCTGTCTGGTTGACCAGGGACGTAGTCTGCGCAAGGCTGGCGCTCTGCTGTTCGTTGCGCCTTGCTAAGTCAGCACTGGCCTCGCCGATCTCTTGTGAGCTTGTCTTCACCCTCGCAGCCGTGTCGCGCGCAGCGGCTATCATAGATCCCAGTTTAGCGATCGAGGCGTTGAAGGCGTCGCCAATGGCATCATACTCCTCAACTCCAGACAGTGGAATAGTCTGGTCAAGAAGGCCATCCTCCAGTAAATTCATGGCAGACAGGATGGCTTCGATGGCTCTGCGAGACGGGGTAAAGTCCGTCGCGAATTTGACGATCCTGGTGACCGCGCCATTGGAATCGAACACGGCGCCGTAGGTCGCTTGAATCCAAATCTCATTGCCGGACTTGGTAATGCGTGGGTAGCGCGAGGTGAAGCTCTTGCCTGACCTGAGGTCCGACCAGAATTGCTCGTATTCCAGGCTGTTGGCGATCTCTGGCGCGCAGAAGATACGGTGGTGCTGTCCTTCGATCTCAGAAGGGCTGTATTCAAGAGCACTGCAAAACGCTTCGTTGGCTTCAAGAACAATTCCATCCGGTGAAAACTGGATGATTGCCTGGGTGTTCTTGGCGTGCTGCAAAACAGCTTCGTCCCATTTTGACAACGCAAGAGTTCCTTTTTGAAACATCCAGATGCCTTCCAATCAAGTGCGGCCGAATAAAGTACGACAAGGCAATTAAATCCTTGAACCTTTTGCTGAAATAGCGTCGCTTCGCTAACAAATGGAAATTCCCATATACGGGTCATTCACAAGGCAATGCTGATGGTCTCTTCACTGCTACCGGCTTCCGGGCGGAAGTCTATGGAGAGCGCACGTGTAGATGCTGGCTTTTTGCAAACCTGTTGGGTGTCGTCGCTTGGGTCATAGGCCGAAGATCAGAAATCACCTCCAAGCCCCCCACACTTGCATCTTTCGCGCTTGACGTTTGCGTAAACATGCGGTCCACTTAGTTCCAGATAACAACCGATCTGGAAGAGGGATCTTACCAAACATGCTCGATACAACGCAGCGCACTGCCTACAATGAAGACCACGAAGCGTTCCGCGATACGGTTCGCAAAGTTTTGGGCGAGCATATGGAGCCCTATCTCGATCAGCACGAGGAAGAAGGCATTGTCCCGCGTGAGGCGTGGAAAGCTTTGGGGGAGGCAGGCATGCTGTGCCCCACGGTGAAAGAAGAAAATGGCGGGCTGGAGCTCGATTTCGGGTTCAATTGCGTCCTTGCAGAAGAGCTGTCTTACATGGGCTCTTCTGCCGGTTTCACGCTGCAAAACGACATCACAGTCAATTACTTTGAACGCCTCGGCAGCCCAGAGCAGAAAGAGAAATATCTCCCCGGCATGATTTCTGGCGACATCATCACAGCGATTGCGATGACGGAGCCGGGCGCGGGATCTGATCTTCAAGGCATCAAGACGACAGCGGTAGAGGACGGCAATCACCTCGTTATCAATGGCTCGAAAACCTACATCACCAATGGCCAGAATGCTGATTGTGTGATCGTTGTGGCGAAGACCGACCCATCAGCGGGAGCAAAAGGCACGTCGCTGGTGCTGGTCGACGCCGACACTCCTGGGTTTGAACGCGGGCGCAACCTCGACAAAATCGGCCAGCATTCCGCCGACACATCCGAGCTGTTTTTCCAGGACGTACGCGTGCCCAAAACCAACATCCTTGGCGGCGAAAACCGCGGATTTATTCACTTGATGGAAGAGCTGCCGCAAGAACGCCTCTCTATCGCCGTATCAGCGATGGGCGGCGCGCAGCGCGCGTTTGATGAAGCGGTGAATTTCACCAAGGATCGCAAAGCCTTTGGCAAATCCGTGTTTGAATTCCAAAACACCAAATTCACCCTCGCCGATCTCCAAGCCAAACTGCAAGTCGGCTGGGCGCATCTCGACTGGGCAATTTCGCGGCATTTGAAAGGCGAACTGACCACAGGCGAGGCGTCCTCTGCCAAATTGTGGCACACCGAAATGCAATGGGAAATGGTCGATGCCTGCCTGCAACTCCACGGCGGCGCGGGCTATATGAACGAATACGCCATCGCGAGGCTTTGGCGCGATGCCCGTGTCCAGCGCATCTATGGCGGCACATCTGAGATTATGAAAGAAGTGATCTCACGGGAGATTTGATCCCACATCTCCCCTCCCCAGCAGGGAGGGGATCAAGGGGGGGCGAGCCGCAAGGCTCGTTCCTTGGCTCACGCCGCTACCCACCCCCAGCCCCTCCCGCAGGCGGGAGGGGAGCGTTGGACTGCTCATGAGCGGACGGTCGGCTCATGACCCATAATTGACCTTTCGATCTCTTAACCCTCGTCATCCCAGCGAAAGCTGGGATCGCCCTCGGCAGGCGCTAGGCTGGAATGGTGAGTGGGTGGGTGTACATCATGACAAACAAGCCCAACGGCGTGCTCTATATCGGCGTGACCTCAGATTTGGCGGCGCGCGTCTTGCAACACAAATCGAGCAAGGGGTCAGGGTTTTGCCGTCGCTATGGCCTTGACCGGTTGGTTTATGCGGTGGAAATGCCTTCAATTGCAGACGCGATTGCTCGCGAGAAGGCCATGAAAGCCTGGAAGCGTGCATGGAAGATTGAGCTTATTCTGGCGCAAAACCCTCAATGGCATGATCTGCTTGACCAGATACTCTGATTGAAAGCGATCCCAGCTTTCGCTGGGATGACGAAATAGAGAAACCCGCATGGCAAAGGTCGCGGTAATCAGCACAAAGCGACCGTCCGCTCCCACCCCCAATCGCGGCCTTAAATCGTGCTGTGAGACCAATCCGACAGCAGACACAGCAGACAACAAACGCTCCAGCTTTACAAACCCCTCGCAACCCTCTCTTGTTCTCGCCAAGGGAGAAACACCATGACCAACCCCCTCGATTTCACCAGCAAACGCGTCCTCATCATCGGCGGCTCTTCGGGTATCGGCAATGGCATGGCGCAGAGTTTTCGCGCGGCTGGCGCTGAGGTGCATGTTACGGGCACTCGTCCTGATGAGGGCGATTATCTGGAAGCTGAGGACAGCGATTTTACCGGGCTTACCTATCATCAGCTCAACGTGATGGACCGTGATGCGGTGGATGGCCTCGCCGATGCCATGCTTGAACCGCATGTTCTTATCCAAAGCCAAGGCACTGTGCGCTATGGCCGCGAAGAGTTTAACCGCAAGGGCTGGGATGATGTCATCGACGTCAATTTAAACTCGGTGATGGATGTCGCGCGCGCGTTTCATTCCAGCCTTGCCGATACGGGCGGCACGATGATCGTGGTCAGCTCTGTCGCCGGGTTCAAATCGACCATGGGCACGCCCGCTTATGCCGCATCGAAACATGGCGCAGTCGGCCTTGTGAAGACATTGGGCGAAGCGTGGGCGAGGGACAGTATTCGCGTGAACGGTATCGCGCCGGGGCTGGTCCCGACCAAGCTGACGGCAGTGACGACCGAGCATCCAGAGCGGTTGGAGGCGACTTTGCGCTCCATCCCTCTGCGGCGGGTAGGCACGCCTGAAGATATGGCTGGCGCGGCTCTTTTCCTCGCCTCACCATTGAGCGCATATATCACCGGGCAAACGCTTGTCGTGGATGGCGGGCTGACGCTTTCTTAGGAGACAGATATGAAATTCACTCGCCTTGGAAAATCTGGTCTAAAAGTCTCTCAGCTTTGTCTTGGTTGCATGACTTATGGCGACAAGACCAAGGGCTGGCACGGCGATTGGCTGCTGGATGAGGATGAAAGCCGCCCGTTCTTTCGGCAAGCTTTGGAAGCGGGGATCAATTTCTTTGACACGGCCAATGGCTATTCGGGCGGAACATCGGAAGAGATTACAGGAAAGCTGCTTTGCGAATTGGCCAATCGCGATGAGATTGTGGTTGCGACCAAAGCCTTCATGCCATGGCGCAATGCGCCCAACACAGGCGGACTTTCGCGCAAAAGTTTGATGCAGGCGATTGATGATAGCCTGACGCGCCTCGGCATGGATTATGTTGACCTGTTTCAGATCCATCGCTGGGATCATGAAACGCCGATTGAAGAGACGATGGAGGCGCTCCACGACATCGTGAAAGCGGGCAAGGCGCGCTATATCGGGGCATCCTCCATGTATGCGTGGCAATTTGCAAAGGCGCAGGAGGTGGCGCGTGCGAATGGATGGACGCGGTTCATATCGATGCAGAACCAACTGAACCTGCTCTATCGCGAAGAAGAACGCGAAATGCTTCCGCTTTGCGAAGACCAGAATGTCGGCGTGATCCCGTGGAGCCCGATGGCGCGCGGGCGGTTGGCCCGTCCTGTTGGTGAGGAGACGGTGCGCAGCAAAACTGATGGCGTGGGCAAAGCGCTTTATAAAGAAGACGAGGCCGATGACGCGGTCATCACGGCGTTGGAAGACCTATCAAAATCTCGCGGTGATGCGATGGCGAGCCTTGCGTTGGCTTGGCACTTTACCAAGCCAGCGGTCGCCGCTCCAATCATCGGAGCGAGTAAGCCGCACCATCTGGAAAGTGCAGTCGCCGCGCTGGATATAGCGCTGTCGTCAGAAGAGATCGCACAGCTTGAAGCACCCTATCGGCCCAAATCCCCGACAGGCATGGAAATGGGCCTGCCGGGCATGGATCAGGTGACAGTGCGGGACTGAAGCTCCGCTTTAGAATTCCGCTTTCAGGCCAATCGAGAAAGAGGTGCCAACATCAAATGTGTTGATCTCGATCCGGTTGCCATTGAGCTCTTGGAATTCGAAATTGTCGCGGCCTGTGATGTTGCGAACCTCGAAAGAGACTTCCATCGGAACTCCGCCGAGCGAAAGTTCTGAACGAGCAACGAAATCGAGAGTGATACCGGGATCCTCAACCACATCAGGCAAAGCGCCTCCACGCAGGGTCACACGCTCGCTCGCATAATTGATGAGGAAAGTGATCTGCTGGGTTTTCTCAGTGTCCTCAAGGCCGATTGAGATGTTCGCAACATGGTCCGACTGCCCAACGAGCGGCGCGCCATTGTCGAACAATTGGTTGGCCGCTTGCTGCTCATTGCCGGGAACAGGCGCGATATCGCCGTCGCCAACTGTCAACTCGGACTGCGTGTAAGTGTAGTTGGCAAGAAGGAGAATTTGTTTGGTTTCAAAAAAGCTGCCGCCAAGGCCGTAAAGATCGATGCCGTACACGAAATCGACCTCAGCACCGTAAAGCTCCGCCGCAGGGGCATTGGCAAAGCTGGTGAGGATTTGACCTGAAGCGGACACAAGCGTGTTCTCAATAGGGTTGTCGATTTCCTTGTAGAACCCGGCAAGGCTGATCCGGTTGGTCCCATCGATATAATATTCCGCGCGGCCTTCCACATTGACCAGTTCGCTGTCTGTCAGGAACGGGTTGCCGCGGAAACGGCGGTTGGAGTCTGGATCAAAATAGGTCTGCTCAACCAGCTCACGGAATTGCGGGCGAGCAATGGTTTGGGAGGCGGAAAGGCGCAATTGCAGGCTGTCTATCGGCGTGTAGGTGATCGTGCCGCCCGGAAGGAAGTAATCATTGCCAAGGTTTGTGGCCGTGGCGCCTGCAATCGGGGTGGTGAAGACGCTCTGATCAAGGTCAACTGTCTGGGTCGCGTCTTCGTAACGAACACCAGCCTCAATGCTCAAAGTGTCAGTCGCAGACCAACGGAACAAGCCATAGCCTGCCCTGATTTCGAGTGCGGCATCAAAGACCGGGAACGGGTTCGCTTCGGTCAAAGTGACGTTAAACCCGGCGAGCGTTACATCGGTAAGGATATCGCCGGGACGGCGCAAGCCAACAGCAGTGGCTGCGGTTTCATCGAGTGCGACTAGGTCCGGATTGCTGAAATCGGGGCTGATGAAAGGACGAAATTCGCGGCTGGATGACCTGCGATCAACATCGGTCCACGCGCCGCCAACGGTCACTTCCAATGTGTCCGTGACAGCATAGGAAAGGTCACCGCCAACGAAGTAGTTTTCTTCCTTCAGGTCATCAAAGGAGACGGTTGAAATTCCAGCATCGGAAAGCTGGTTGAAATAAGCAACGAACAGATCGCCAAACGGGCTCGCTGGAATGTTGGTGCGGGTATAGCTGAAATTGGTATTGAACGGCGCTTCACGATCAGTGCGGGCATAGCCTGCGCGGAAATCGAACTTGATGTTGTTGAAATCAAGCTCTGTGACGAGCTGCGTATCGATCAACTGGCGTTCGAAGAAAGCGGTTTGCTGATTGATGAAGTCAAAACCGTTAAGGCCGGGGAAGGGGTCAAACGCTTCTTCGAGCCGTGCTGTTTTCAGCGTGTCGCGAATATAAAGGTTGGTCCAGCGCGCAGTGTGCGGGCCAAAATCGAGGCCGAAGCCGAGGAGCGCGTTGAACAGCGCGTTTTCATCGGTGATGAAAGTGGTGCTGGTGTCAAACACTTCGGAAAGGTCACTGCTGCCGCTTTCGGAAAGGACGCTGCGATTGCGCAAGCTGTTTTTGAGTGATGCAGTGGCCAGAATGCCAAGGAAGGTGTCATCGCCAAGCTCAATCGATGCGCCGCCCGTGATCGAGCCGGAGAAGTTGGGCCGTTGATGACTGACGCGCTGCAAAGTCACGAGATTGGTCGGGAACAGCTCTCCGGCAATGCCTTCTGCTGTGGCGACGTCAATTGTGCCGATGCGTTCACCACTGTCGAGGAAGGCCTGAAGATTGGTTGGGACGTCACGATTGCCGTTATCGAAGCCGAAGGAATCGAGGTCCGACCCGAAATAGGTGAGGCCATTGTTGAAGGTTGTTTCGGTATCGCCGCTGGCGCTGAAACTGACAGAGAGAAAGTCCTCAACCGGCACAGCCTTGGTGGTGAGGTTGATAACACCGCCGCCAAATTCGCCCGGATAATTGGCCGAATATGTTTTTTGAACGAGAGAGGAAGCGACCACGTTGGTCGGAAAAATATCGAGCGGAACAACCCGGCTCAAAGGTTCGGGGCTGGGAAGCGGCAGACCGTTGAGCAAAGCAAGCGAGTACCGGTCACCCAGACCGCGCACAAAGACGCGGCCATCACCAACAACGGCAAGACCAGAGACGCGGCCAAGCGCGCCTGCGATATCGCTTTCACCAGTGCGGGCGATATCCTCTTCGGAAAGGACGCTGACAACTTGGGTGGAAGAGCGCTCTGGATCGCGAATGCGGCGACCTGTCACGATGATGCCGCCACCCGGGACGGAGATATCCGGACCTTCTAGGTCTTCATCATCGACAGCATCAATGTCATCGAGTGTTTCATCCTGCGTCTCTTGCGGATCAGTATCCTGCGCCTGAGCCAGCTGAGGAAATGCGAGCGATGTGGTGAGAAGCAGCAACCCTGCGAGACGCTTGCCAGTCGACATTGTGAAAGACCCCCTTATGCAATGGTCTTGAAATTGGGTGGGCCCGCAATTTGGCCCTGTAAATGCAGCAAAGGAGGCGCTTCCAAATTCGAAGCGCCTCCCAAAGCTAAGTCGGACGATCAGGGCGTCGGCAGCGAGGTGCAATCCCCCGATGCGCTTCCGAAATCAGCAATCGAGGAGTTGCAAGTCCAATCTCCGAAATCGACAGTGATGTCAGCTTCGACCGCTCCAACGAATGTCGATGCGCTAAAGAAGCTTGAACGAGCCGTTGGATCAAATGCGGCGACCCCGTTCTCGTTCGCCCCGTTTACAAAAGTGCCGGTCAGCGAGATGGTGAAAGCCAAATCGCTGTTCGCATCGAACAGGCCAGCAAGCGCTGTGTCAGAAGCCGCATCATTGTTGGCGCCGCGAACCGGACGGGTCGCATTACAATCACCGACAAGCGAGTTGAGACCGATGATAGCGTCTTGGGTCGGTTGCTCATCGACACGGAAACAGAGACCGGAACCAGCATCGTCTGCATCCAGCACGCCATTGGTCAGACCAAGAGCTGCCCCGCCGCGAGCGCGAACGATCTGTGAGGAAGCTGAAGAACGCTGGACAAACGTGAAGTTGTTGACCTGGAATTCGGTCTGCGGCTGGGCATTGCCGGGCGTACCTGAGCCAAGATCATCCGGTGAGTCCAATTCAATCAGACTGTCGCCAGTGCCGGTACGCTGCGCAACAACAACCGTTTCAAGATTGACGCGGGCGCCCGTGTCAACGTCGAGCGAGTCATCAGAGGCACCGACAACCGCAATATTGTTCGCATCAAATTGCCCGCCGAAGAATTCAAGGCCATCATCCGAGCTGTTGAAAGAGAATATGTGGCTGATTGTGGTGCCACTTCCAACGCCGCCAGTCGTCAGCGATTGAAGCTCGTTCGATTGCTGAAGCTCAAAGCCCGAATAACGGATCTGGTTGTACGTGAAGGAACCCGAGCTGTCAGCATCGTCAGCACCGCCAAACGGGGTCGCAACGACTGTGCCCTCTAGCTGTTGCTCGCAAGTTGGGTTGGTTGTGAAATTGCCCGGCGTTGTGTTGAAGACCTGGGTCGAGCAGTCGGAAACGCGGGCACGGCCAAGAAGAACAACGCCGCCCCACTGGGCTTGGCTGTTATCATTGCTGAGCCCAAGCACGTTGTCGCGGCTGGTCCAAATGATCGGATTGGTTTCGGTACCGTCTGCCTCAATAGCGTTGCCGCGATTGACAACGAAGAAACTTTCGGCCTGCGCAAAAAAGATCACGCCGGGCTCAACCGTAAGCGTCACATCAGTGCCAGTGCTGCTAAAGCCTTGGTCTGTGCCGACGTTTACGCGGTTCTGGATTTGATAAAGGAGGCCGTCGACAAAAGGCAGTGTGTCATTGACTGTAAACGTCGAAGGCAGCGTGCAGACGCGATATTCGCCAGTTGGACCGGAGATTGTTCCGTCATCCGTCAGACCGCCCGGCGTGTTGATGGTCGGGCAACCGGATGCCGGTGTGACAAGCGTACCGCCGCCGCCGCCGCCAGCACCACCGCCGCCGCCGCCGCCACCGCCGCCATTGATGATGATGTCGCCGCTTGTGCCGGGCGAGACGATTTCATCTGCGCCGCAGCCAGCAAGGATAATAAGGCTGCAACCCAGGGCGAGAGTACGTTGAAGATTTTTCACAGCGAGCGGTCCCCTAAGAATCCGAGAATCGGTTGACGCATTCATCGATGCGTTGACGCTCCGCTAGGGGGACTTGATGACAGATTTTTTGCTGGATGCGCAGTTTTAAGACTGATTTGTCACATCAGCCAAATAAGTCATTTTTGTGTCACACAGACTGCTGATTATGACACTTCATGTCATAAAGTAAGAAATTTTTACCAATATTATTCAGTATCTTAGGTATAAAAATGACAAAAATACGTATTTATGACATTTTTGTTGCAATTTCCGAAAAATCTGGAATACTTGCCGGGTAAAGGAGATTGGATCATGTTGACATCATTGCTTGCCGTTTTGCTTGCGACACAGGCAGTAGGCGAATCGGATCAAAGGGATGGTGCGGCACAAGCAGGCTCAACTCCTGATATTGCTTCAGAGGCAATTACAGCCGGTCGCGGCGATGACGTTATTCCTTCGCTTGAGCGCGCACGTGCTAAGCACGTCAATGATCCCGCTGTTCTTATCAATTTGGGCGTGGCCTACGCGCACCGTGGTGACGATGCGAAAGCGCGCGACCTATTTAAGGCAGCGCTTAAGAGTCCGACGGTTCTGGATCTTGAAACGGCAAATGGGGATGCTGTGAGTTCAAGAAAGCTCGCTCGCAAAGCTCTGTCCATGCTTAATCGCGGCGAATTGTTGATGGCGAGCGTCGAGAAATAATTTTTGCTTTTACGGGCCCTATCTCTCCCCCTTCAGATAAACCGCTCTAAAGGTGAGATAAAGCGTTTGCACCCAAGCAAGACTGGCAAATACATCGTAAGACTTTTCTCCTAGACCATTAACCGTGTCACTTGTCTGTCATTTAGATTAGACAAAGCAACGGTTCTGGAGAGCTTAAAGATGATTCCGGCCAAGAATTTGTCGCAATTTTGCGCTGCTGCCTTTGCGGCCCTTTTCCTGTTGGCGCCAGCCAAAGGTCAGGCCGACGTACTTGAGCTCGACGCGGAAGGTGCGCGCTGGGTTGCTGGCGGGGATGCGGTGATGCCTTCTACCGCAAACCGAATTTCTGCAGGATCGATAACCGCTGACGAAGCCGGTCTTGTTTCAGGTGACATTAGCGTGCCGCAAAACGCTATCTCGAACACTCTTGCCACTGCGCGCGGCGTCCCGCCGCGTTATGTCGCCAAAGTCAATGAACTCTCGCAGCGCTATGACCTAAGCCCTAGTTTGATTGAGGCGCTCGTTTGGCAAGAAAGCCGGTGGCGTGAGAACGCTGTTTCTCCGGCTGGTGCCCGCGGCCTTGCTCAGCTTATGCCCGGGACTGCGCGCTACCTTGGTGTCAATCCCGATGATCCCATGCAGAACCTTGAAGGCGGAGCGCGATATCTTCGTGAACAGCTGAACCGTTTTGATGGTGATCTTGAAAAGGCGCTTGCTGCCTACAATGCTGGCCCGGGCCGCGTTATCCGCGCAGGCGGTATTCCAAACATTCGCGAAACACGCCACTATGTCGCCGCTATTATGGGACGATTGGCAAGCCATTCGCGCTGATTTAGGACTTTGGGCCTAGAGCCGCGAGCAACAAACTAACGATAATGGACCACAAAATGATATCTGTATCCCGCCTTTCAGCTCGCATTGTCGCTTTTGCTGCAATGCTCTCGGCATCGGGTGCTGCATTTGCGCAAGCGGCCAATCAAGGTGCTGATCCTGCTGGGTCAGGCCCGATCAACTCAGCGCTGCTCTGGTTGCAGGGAACTTTGCTTGGTACAGTGGCCACAACCATTGCGGTGATGGCCGTTGCTGCAATCGGATTTATGATGCTGACCGGCCGTATGAACTGGCGTTTTGGTGCGACCGTAATTGTCGGCGTGTTTATCCTGTTTGGTGCAACCACTATTGTTGCCGGCATCCAGTCAGGTGTTGGTTAACAATTAGTGTGGTAAGGGTCGCGCCATGACTGAATTGAACCGTCAGCCCGTGCACCGTGCACTGACTCGTCCGCAGATGTTTGCGGGCGTTACGATGAACTTTTTTGTCATCAATCTGATGGTGACAACGATCGCGTTTTTGATCCTCAAAGATCTATTGATTCAAAACGGCGTGATGTTCGTCGTGTTTTTGCTGGTTCCCGTCGTAACTCACGCGATTGGCTATTTCGCAAGCCTCAGAGAACCGCGTATCTTCGACCTTTGGATCACGAAAGTATCCAAATGCCCCCGCGTTAGGAATTACAAACGCTGGGGCTGCAATTCTTATTCGCCTTAGGTGCGCTCAAAACGCCCTAAAACTGACATCTTGGCCTCATGAGGAGCGCCCAAATGGCAAAATGGATCGGACCTGCTTCCTGGAGCGCCAAAGAAGCGCGCGTAGGCGAGCGGCTGCCTTATGAGCGGTTGATCGATGAAAGCACTGTGCTGCTTCGCGATGGGTCTGTGATGAGCACAATCCAGGTGCCAGGGCTATTGTTCGAAACCGAGGATTCCGAAGCTCTCAATGCTCATGCCGCAACGCGTGAGGTCATGCTGCGCTCTACCTTGGATGCGCGCTTTGTCCTGTATCACCACGTGATCCGCCGCAGGGTTGAAGTGGAGCTTGACGCTGAGTTTGCAGACCCTCTTTCCCGCCATATCGATGCACGGTGGAAAGAGCGCTTGGCTGGCGGGTCGCTTTTCATCAATGATCAGTTCGTGACGCTGATCCGTCGACCTGCGCGCGGCAAAACGGGTCTGCCTGAGAGGGTGAGCAAATTCTTTTCGCGCCAGGGTAAGCAAGAACTTGAGGCCGATCCCAGAGATATTCGAAGTCTGAAGGCCGCGATCACCGGTCTGACTGCGTCTTTATCAGCCTATGGTGCGAGCGTTCTTACAGATTACGCCTCACATGGTGATGGTACCAATTCTGAGATGCTGGAACTGCTTTCAGCGCTGTTTAATGGCGAGATGCGCCCGGTCCGCCGTCCGCATCCCGATACGGATATAGGCGAAATGCTGCCTTATAGGCGCGCCAGTTTTGGTTTGGATGCTATGGAGCTGCGCGGGTCTGACGATCCCGATTTTTCAGCGATCATCGGTCTGAAAGATTATCCTGAAGCGACGTCTCCGGGCTTGCTCGATCCTCTCCTGCGGCTGCCATTTGAGATGGTCGTGACAGAAAGCTACGCGCCCAATGAGCGCACAACCGCACGAGAGCGGATCGATCTTTCCCTGCGCCGTTTGCGTGCGGTGGATGAAGAGGCGGCCGCTGAACGTGCAGACATGCTCAATGCCCGCGATGCGCTGGGCAATGGCGCGGTTGGCTTTGGCGACCATCACCTCACCGTGCTGGTGCGCGAACAAACGCTGGGTCGGTTGGATGATGCCTGCGCTGCGTGTACGTCTGCATTGGCCGACACGGGCGCGATTGCCGTGCGTGAAGATATCAATTTGGAACCCGCCTTTTGGGCCCAGTTCCCCGGTAATGAGGAATACATCGTGCGCCGCGCGCTGATATCGTCAGCCAATATGGCGGGCTTTGGCAGCTTCCATGGGTTTGCTTTGGGTCAGGCAGGCGGCAACCATTGGGGCGATGCGGTGACGTTGCTGGAGACCACATCAGCAACCCCGTTTTTCTTCAACTTCCACCATGGCGACCTTGGCAACTTCTCTGTCATTGGCCCGAGCGGATCGGGCAAAACCGTGGTGATGAATTTTCTTGCCGCTCAAGCGCAAAAGTTCAAACCGCGAACCATTTTGTTCGACAAAGATCGCGGGGCAGAGCTGTTTATTCGCGGCATTGGTGGCCGTTATGATAAGATTGCAGCAGGTGAGCCGACCGGTTTCAACCCGCTTGCGCTGCCTGACACGCCTTCCAACAAGGCTTTCCTGCGCGACTGGCTGGGCGTGTTGTTAGACGCTGATGGACCTGAAGAGCTGGCCACTATCAGCGCGGCTGTCGATGCAACTTACGCCAATGATGCAAGTTTGCGCAGATTGCGCCATTTCAAAGAATTGCTTGCCGGGGCGCGCCGGCCACAACCGGGTGACCTTGCAGATCGGCTGAGCGCTTGGATCGGAAACAATTCAGGCGATGACGGCGAGCATGCATGGTTGTTCGATAACGAAGCAGATCTGCTTGATCTCGATACCCGCGTGCTCGGTTTCGACATGACGGCGCTGCTCGAAAATCCGCGTTTGCGCACGCCTGTCATGATGTATCTCTTCCACCGGATAGACGAGAGGCTTGATGGTCAACCGACCATGATCCTGATTGATGAGGGGTGGAAAGCGCTTGATGATGAAGTCTTTGCCGCACGCATACGCGATTGGCTGAAGACTTTGCGCAAACGCAATGCGCTGGTTGGATTTGCGACGCAATCGGCTCGTGATGCCTTGGAAAGCCGCATTTCGACCGCTTTGGTTGAACAGACCGCAACCATGATCTTTATGCCCAACAGCCGCGCTCGGCCTGAGGATTATTGCGATGGTTTTGGTCTGACTGATCATGAGCTTGCGTTGATAAGAACCCTGCCAGCTCATTCGCGCTGTTTCCTTGTCCGGCAACCCGATGCGAGCGTTGTGGTGAGGCTTGATCTGTCAGGAGCGCCAGAAGTGCTGACAGTCCTCTCCGGACGCGAAGCTGCCGTCCGGCGCCTCGACCAGTTGCGCGCAGAGTTGGGTGATGATCCATCCCAATGGTATCCCGCTCTTACCAATCACGCTTGGCCTGATGGCTCGATTGGTTTGGACGAACACGGTCAGCCTCTTCCGCAGGCAGCTGAATAATGGCGACCAGCTGCGATCTTGTTGCCGAGAATATGGGCACAGGCGTCGCTGCTGCGCTGACGGCGGTGGATTGCATCGCCAGTCAGGTGAGCGAGCAGGCGTTTGGGCGGTTGTTCGGAACAGACGGCCAGATGGCACTGGCACTCACATTGTTGCTGGTATTCTACGTCGCTTTCTTTGGCATCAGCCTGATGTTGGGCCGCTCTAACCTATCTATCCGAGCTTTAGTGCCCAAGATTTTGACCTTGGGCCTCGTCCTTACATTCGCGACCAGCTTTGCGGCGTTTTCAAGCATATTCTATAATATCTTCGTTGAAGGTCCCGACGAGATAACGGGCGTCATAACGGGCAGCGATGGCTCTGCCACCGCTACTTTTGCCCTAAAACTGGATGTCGTTTTCCTCGCTATTCAAGAAGCCTCCAATGGTCAGACTGATATCGATATCTTCACTCCTCCCGGCATGATGTGGATGGGGGCGACAATGCTGTTGCTTGGAACGGTAGGTCTCCTGGTGACAGCGCGAATTGGCCTTGCTTTACTGCTCGCTGTCGGGCCTATTTTCGTTGTGCTAGCGCTGTTTAACGGCACGCGCGGGCTGTTTACCGGATGGCTCAAAGGTATGGTGATGCTGGCTATGGTGCCGATTTTCGCAGTGATTGGCGGCTCGATCATGCTTGAAATGGCAGTGCCTATTCTTGCCGAGCTAGTGACAGTTCCCGGCGATATCGACCAGCAGGCCGCCATGGGGTTCTTCGTGGTCGGCTTTGTGCATTGCGCCTTGATGCTGATGTCGCTCATCGTGGCTTCCAAAATGGTAAGCGGATGGCAGGTGTTTGGCCTTGTTCCTTCGCGCGAAGAAAAGGCGAGCTATGACACAAGCCGGATGCCTCCAGCACAGGCTCAAATGATGGCTCCTGACCGCGCTGCGCGCGCTGCACCTGCGGTGGCAGCGGCTACCGGACAGCGGCGCATAAATGTATCCGCTCCTGCCACTGGCATTGCTGCAAATGATGCAGGAGCTGCGAGCAGCAGCACGGTGAGAGAGACCAAGGTTTACGCGACATCAGGCGGCAATGGGCAGGTCAGCCCCGCATCATCCGGCCCGTCTCGTACACGCGGGATCGGCAATCGATTTCGCACCCATTCACATGCCGGCGCAAAAGGTGGAGCCGCGCCCAAAACGGAGACCCCGCAATGATGCGGACTACAGCTTCTCGTTTTATCATCGGATCGCTGGCGCCTTTTGCCATGATCATGAGCGCGCCTGCATCAGCCAATGATCCGCGCCTGCAAACGCTTGTCTATGATGAAGGCGTGGTGGTGCCCATTAGTGGGCGGGTGAAAGTCCTCACCACAATTAAGTTTGCCGAAGACGAAGTGATAGAAAACGTCGCGATTGGGGATAGTCAGGCTTGGCAAATTCAGCCCAACAAAGCGCGCACCACGTTGTTTGTAAAACCGCTTGCGCAGTCAGCCAAAACCAATCTGACAGTGGTGACAAGCAAGCGAACATACCTGTTCGATCTGGTCGCATCGCCGCGCAATCGCCCGCTTTATGTGATGCAATTTCGCTATCCTGAGCTTGAAAAAGCAAAAGAAGAGGCCCGGCTTGCAGCTTTAGAAGAGCAAGCCAAAGGCGCAGCAAATGCAGCTGAATTGGCAGCGTCCAGCGATCCTTATGCTGTGCTCGATCCTTCGAAGTTGAATTTTGAATGGGAAGCGGACGGCAAACGCAGTCTTTTGCCTTCGCAAACCTATGACAATGGCGATGCTGTCTTTTTGCTTTGGCCTCAAGGCGCGCCGGTTCCGGCTATTCTGGCTGTGAATGAAGAGGGCGATGAAGGCCCGGTCAATTACACCGTGCGCGGTGAGACTGTGATTGTTGACCAAGTCCCGCCGCAAATCATTCTGCGAAATGGCAAAGAGACCGCCACTTTGACAAACAATGGCCCTGTGCGCGTATCGACGCGCGATCAGGGTGCAGACACAAGTGGTCGCGGATCATGATGATCGCAGCGGACCAGCATAGAACTCGCTTCATGGAGACACGATAATGCGTCTGGCAATGCGACTTCCGCCCAAGAAGGGCAGCAATTCTGTCGATCCAGAAGGCGTTGATCCGCGCGATCAGGAATCGGCTGAGGTCATTGATCTGGCAAGCCGGAGCGCTTTTCCCGCGGTGACAGAACGCAAAGCGGGCGGCGACAAATGGGGCCCTGCTTTGGGTGTTGCGATCGTTGGTCTTTTGGGCGCAACAACTTTTTGGGCCATGAATGCAGCCCAGCAAGGCGCAACAGAAGCCACCACAACCACTGCCGCAGCGCCGCAGACAGCACCTGCCAAACCGGCGGTCGCTCCTGTGGTTGTCAAACCGGAACCCGCAGAAGCGCCTCAGCGCCCAGCGCCTGTTCCCGCGCCCGTCTATTCGCGCAATCCGGGCGCATCGCCCGTGCCTGTCACCAATCCTTATGCCAGCCCAAGCATGGTGTTTGATGCATCGAGTTCTGCGACAACTGCGCGTCTTGTTGAGGCTCCTGGAGCGCCTGCTCCAACCTCAGCCACTGCCGCGCCCACAGCTGCTGGCGGGTCTGCGGGCGAATTTGCAGCGCGCGTTGGCGGTGTGGGCGGCGGCCCTGCTCAAGCGACGCAATTGCTTAATCCCACCACCACCGTGACCAAAGGCACGCTGATCCCCGCAATCCTTGAAACGGCGATCAACACCGATGTGCCGGGATATGTGCGCGCTGTTGTTAGCCAAGATGTGCGCAGTTTTGACGGGACCAAAGTTTTGATCCCGCGCTCTTCGCGGTTGATTGGTCAATATCAATCCGGCGTCCAGAACGGGCAAAAACGCGCTTATGTTATATGGACCGACTTAATCCGGCCCGATGGCGCAACGATCCAAATATCATCTCCCGCCGTATCATTTGATGGCACTACGGGGCTCGCTGGCGATGTGGATACGCATTTCTTCCGGCGTTTTGGTTCGGGCTTTCTGCTGTCGCTGATTGGCGCGGCTGGCACCATCGCATCAGGCGGTGCGGGCGTTGTGGTTGCAGGCGGTCAAAGCGCTGCGAGCACGGCTTTGCAGCAAGACGGCAATATCCCGCCAACTATCCGCGTTCCTATGGGTGAACCGGTGCGCGTGTTTGCTGCGCGCAATCTTGATTTTGGCACAGTGGCCAACTGAGCAAAGCTGAAACGATGAGCGCGGATATCCACCCTTTGCAATCAGCGGAAACGCCGCAAGACACCTCTGGTGAAGCTGAGAATGTGGGTGAACGCAGCGTCTACCTCGATGCTTATCTTGCGCCCTTCAAACGCTGGCTTGAACGGGATACGGTGACTGAGATAATGGTCAACAGGCCCGGTGAGTTGTGGATCGAAGATGCCTCTGATCCTGGCATGAAACGGGTTGAAACGCCTGATATTGATGACCGACTGGTGCAACGGCTGGCTGAGCAGGTTGCCCGCGTTAGCCACCAAGGTATCAATCGCGAACATCCTTTACTGGGTGCGACCCTGCCAGATGGTGCGCGCATTCAATTCTGCGGACCGCCAGCCAGTCGAAAACACTGGGTGATGGCTATTCGTCGGCATCGCAGACTGGATCTTCCGCTTGATGCGTATGACACAGGCCCGCTTACAGGCGCAGCAGAGGGCTCTATGCCTGATGCGCAAGGGCAGCCTATTGCGTATCTGCGCGAAGCCATCAGAAATCGGCGCACTATCCTTATCTCTGGTGGGACCAGCACGGGTAAGACGACCTTCCTCAACGCCATGCTGGGAGAGATACCGCGGCAAGAACGCGTGGTGATGGTCGAAGACACGCCAGAGCTTAAATTTCCCGGCGACAATTCAGTCGGCCTTGTCGCTGTTAAGGGTGAGCTGGGCGAAGCTAAGGTTACCGCGAATGAGCTGCTTCAAGCAGCCTTGCGCCTCCGCCCGGACCGCATCGTCCTGGGCGAGCTGCGTGGCCAAGAAAGCGTCTCATTCCTGCGCGCGATCAACACCGGGCATCCCGGCAGCTTTTCGACAATTCATGCAAACAGCCTGCGCGGAGCGCTTGAACAATTGGCGCTGATGGTGATGCAAACCGGTATTGGGCTGACAAGGTCAGATACGATTGCTTATGCAGCCAGCGTGATCGATGTCATCGTTCAATTGGGCCGCGATGCCAATGGAAAGCGCGGCATTGCTCAGATTGCTGATAGCCGAACACTAATCTAACCGGCTAAAGTGTTACGATGAGCCAGACTTTAATCAGCCCCAGCAATATCGATGCCGCGGTGAAGCCGGCAGGCAATGCACCTGAAGAGCTTTATTTTAACCGCGAGCTGTCTTGGCTCTCCTTTAACGAGAGAGTGTTGGCTGAGGCGCGCAACGAACAATACCCTTTGCTTGAACGGCTGCGGTTTCTATCGATATCAGGCAGCAATCTTGATGAGTTTATGATGATCCGCGTTGCTGGCCTTGTGGGGCAGGTGCAGCGCGGCATTGATAAGCCAGCAATTGATGGCCGTACTCCGACGCAGCAACTCTCGGCGATTCGCGCGAAATTGCGTGAGCTTTCGGATGCTCAACAAGACATTTGGCGCGACTTGCATGATCGATTGAGCGAAGCAGAGATTTTCGTCGCGGACGAACACCGCGTTCAGCCGAAAGCGCATGAATGGCTTGAGGCATTTTTTCTTGAAGAAATCCTGCCCGTCATCACTCCGCAAGCGCTTGATCCCGCGCATCCCTTTCCGTTCGTCCAAAACGAAGGGATGGGATTGCTGTTCACGCTGACTCGCGATGCTGATGCGCAGGAGATCATCGAGATGATCCTGATCCCCAGCGCTCTACCTCGCTTTGTTCGTGTGCCCAATGAAATCGGGGATGGGCAAGAGGCGATTTACATCTCGATTGCCAGCCTGATCCAACGATACGCGCATAAGCTTTTTCCAGGTTTCACAATCGAAGGCGATGGCCTGTTCCGGGTTCTGCGCGACAGCGACATTGAGATCGAAGAAGAAGCCGAAGACCTTGTTCGCACATTCCGTAGCGCTATCCAGCGCCGCCGTCGGGGGCAGGTTATCCAGCTGGAGCTGGAAGATGATTTCGATCCTCAAGCAGAAAACGTCCTGCTGGAACAATTGGGCGTCCATGAGGCGGCGGTTATCAAAACCGACGGCATGATCGGGATTGATGGCCTTTCTGAAATTGTCAGCGAAGACCGGCCTGATCTTAAATTCGATAGCTATTCTCCGCGCTACCCTGAGCGAGTGCGCGAGCATGATGGCGATTTGTTTTCGGCCATCGGTGAAAAAGACATTGTCATTCATCACCCTTACGAAAGTTTCGAAGTGGTGGTCGATTTCATCCGTCAGGCCGCAAATGATCCCGATGTTGTTGCAATCAAACAGACGCTTTATCGGGCAGGCTCTCAATCCGCTGTTATCAATGCCCTGATCGAAGCGGCTGAAAACGGCATTTCTGTCACCGCAGTTGTCGAACTAAAGGCGCGCTTTGATGAGGAGCAGAACCTCAAATGGGCGACCAAGTTGGAACGCGCAGGTGTTCAGGTGATTTACGGTTTTACTGATTGGAAAACCCATTCAAAAGTCGCCATGATTGTGCGGCGCGAGGGGGATGGTTTCCGCACTTACTGCCATTTCGGCACCGGCAATTATCACCCCATTACCGCCAAGGTTTACACTGATCTGTCCTTCTTCACTGCCAACCCTAAACTGGGGCGTGATGCGGCCAAGATGATGAATTTCATCACAGGCTATGTGGAACCGCACGGGCTTGAGCTTATTTCCATTGCCCCGCTTGATCTTCGCAAAGAGCTTTATCGGCGGATTGATGCAGAGATTGCCAATGCCCGTGAAGGAAAGCCGGCTGCGATTTGGATGAAAGCCAATCAGATCACCGATTCCGGTATTATCGACAGGCTCTATGCTGCAAGCACTGCTGGCGTTGATATTGAGCTTGTCTGCCGCGGTATTTGTTGTTTGCGCCCCGGTGTTCCCGGCCTTTCTGAAAATATACGTGTCAAATCCATCATAGGCCGTTTCCTTGAGCACAGCCGAATCTATGCCTTCGCCAATGGCAGCTCTTTGCCCAGCCCAGAGGCCGCATTGTTCATTTCCTCAGCCGATCTGATGGGCCGCAATCTGGATCGGCGGGTTGAAACGCTGATCCCGATTAAAAACCGCACGGTTCACGATCAGATTTTGCAGCAAGTGCTGCTCGCCAACATGCTTGATACAGAGCAAAGCTGGTGGCTGGGCCCAGATGGGACCTATTCGCGCGCGGAAACCTCTGCCAAACCGTTTAACTGTCATCGCTATTTCATGACCAATCCTTCGCTATCGGGACGCGGCGGAGCATTGGAAGCGGGAGGGGTCCCCAAATTGTCGCTTAGAAAAGGCGGCTCTGGTTAGAACGGGTTTGGATGAGCTTTACACGGCGCAAGGGGGATCGCGACGGGGCCATATCGGGGTTGGTTCCAGAGCGTGCGATCATTGATATCGGCTCCAACACAGTGCGGCTGGTGGTCTATGGCGGAACCATGCGCGCGCCCACTGTCTTGCTGAATGAAAAAGTCACAGCAAAACTGGGCCGCGATATTGGCCGCACGGGCGCTTTGGCAGAAGAAGCGGTTGAGCTGGCCATGCGCGGGCTTAAACGGTTCGTGCTTATCCTTGATGATTTAGGTCTGGACGATGTTGAAACGGTCGCCACGGCTGCCGTGCGCGATGCCAGCAATGGCGGCGAATTTGTCGCTAAGCTTGAAAAGCTTGGCCTGTCCCCGCGCATCTTATCCGGCGAAGAAGAAGGCAGGCTGGGCGCGCAAGGTGTGCTGGGCGCTTTTCCTTCTGCGCAGGGCATCGTTGCCGATTTGGGTGGCGGCAGCCTCGAACTCACAACAATATCCGATGGCGTGCCCCAATCGGCCAGCACTCTGCCTTTGGGCACGTTGCGCCTGCCCGATTACCGCACCGGCAGCATCTCCGATATGCTTGCCAGTCTTGAGAAAAAGCTCGCCAAAGCAGGTTGGGGCACAAATACAAACGATGATGATAACCCGCCGCTCTATCTGGTGGGCGGGACATGGCGGACCATGGCGGTCTATGCGATGCAGGAACAAGGTTATCCCTTAAGCGATCCGCATGGGTTAAGCGCGCCGCTTAAAGACACCGAAAGCTGGGCAAAAACGCTTTCAAAAGAGGATAAGGATGATCTGAAAGCGCGCGATCGGATTTCGACCATGCGCGCTGAAAAGCTTCCCGATGCGGCGGTTTTGCTGCGCGCTTTGCTGGCGCGATTAAAGCCAAAGCGTGTGCATTTTTCATCTTGGGGCCTGCGTGAAGGATTGCTGTTCGATCGCCTTCCGCCCGAAGGCAAATCGCAAGATCCTTTGCTCGCCGGGATCTCCGTTTTTGCAAGCCAACGCGGCGCGCCGCCTATGCTCGCGACGCAGATGGCTGGATGGACAGTCGATGCCACCAGAGGCGAGGGCAGAGGCAGCGAAAGACTGCGTCTGGCCGCCACCATGCTGGCGCTCGCATCCATGCAGATCGAGCCCAACATCCGCCTTCCCCAAGCGATTGATTGGGCGCTCCACAAACGCTGGATCGCGATTGACGGGGAAGGGCGCGCTATGCTGGCGGCCGCCATTGCCGCCAATGGCAATCACATGGACTTGCCCGAAGAGGTGCATGCTCTGGCCAGCGAAAAAGCCATTGAAGAAGCCATTCGCTGGGGCCTAGCGATCCGATTGGCGCGCCGATTGGGCGCGCGCTCACGCAAGTCTTTGCAAGTCAGCCGATTGCGCGTTTCGGGTGGTGATCTGGTCTTGCGATTGGGCGAAAGTCACCGGGATCTATTCGGCATTCCGACCGAGAAAGATATGAAGCTTTTGGCCGGACGTCTGGGGCTCGATTGGAGAGTTGAGATTGTCGCTGACGATGCGCTGGATCAGGATGCAGCGTAATTAGGGCGTATCATGGCTGGCTGATCCTAATTTGATTTTCGATCCACTTAAGTTGACAAAGTTGACACCGTGTCAACCGACGTATTAGTTTTTTTTAATATTTAGAGTCAGCCGCTTATGCCGAAAAAGCGAAGTTGACACTTCTCCCAAATGAAACGCGATTGGCGAGCGTTAAGGGATGCAATTTTGAAAGAGCCGACAGCGAGTGTGGCGAGCAAAGACTGTGTAGGAAAGGTGCACGCTAAGTAAAAGCTGACATTCCGCTTTTGGCTGGTTTTGTGTGATCTATTTATGACTGATTTTGGGGGTGAAAGCGGACAAATTGGTTAAGACGCTGCGCACCATTGTTTGCCCCCGCGATTGGTTGGTTATGCGTTCGGTGGTTTCGACGCATAAAGTTGCTCAGAACGGCCAAAGAAAGTTCTCACTTACAACAAAAGCCATGTCCTCGCTTTCATCACTGGACGCTGGTGTTTCAACCCCCGGCTATCTGCTTAGCAGTCAATGCAAAAGCGAGACCTCTAAGATGACTGATTTAACTGGAGTAATGCGCTCTCATTTGAAGGGAATTGTGGTTGTTGGCATGCTTAGCTTCGCGCTAAGCGGTTGCGCCAGTCAGATTTTGAAAGGGTTTGTTGGCCGCGATGTCGGGACGGTTATTGCGCGATATGGCCCCTATGAAAACGCCTTCGATATGCCAGATGGACGCAGAGCGTTTCAATGGCGATTGGTTGAAGAAAGCCTAGTGCCAACGGAAACGGTTGCAGAGGATGTCGAGACGCACCGGAGTACCAGGCAGAATGTGCGCACAACTGGCGGGTACTGGAAGGAAGAAGTCTGTTTTTACACCGTCTATGCAGTTCCTTCCGGACGAGATGGTTGGCTGATTGTCGACTATGAAAAACCAAGCTTCGATTGCGAATAGGTGAGGGGCTCTTGACGTGACAAGTTTTGACAAGCCCGAGACGACCACATTGCAAGGTGCATATGTGGTCTTGGAAAAAGCATGCCCCGCAGCGCATAAAGATGACTTTCAAAGCCATTTGTGCGGGGTGCCGAATGCACCTTTGTGGGAATACCTGCCTTTTGGCCCCTTCGAAAGCGCTGATCAAATGTTTGCAAGCCTTGAAATGGGACGCAAACAGCTTGGGTGGCAGTCATTCGCGATGCGCCCGCATGCTTCGGGCCAAGCAGAGGGCACAATAAGCCTGATGCGTATAAGAAGCGACCATGGCAGTTCTGAGATAGGTGCCGTCGTATTCGGCCACGGTCTTCAAAAAACAGCGGCCGCTACCGAAGCAATCTTTCTGCTTGCCCATTATGTTTTCGATACTCTTGGCTACAGGCGCTTGGAATGGAAATGCGATAACAACAATGCAGCCTCCAAAAGGGCGGCATTCCGGTTTGGCTTTCAATTTGAAGGCGTGTTTCGCAATGATATGATCGTGAAAGGTAAAAGCCGTGACACGGCATGGTTTGCGATGACCGATGACGATTGGACAGACCTTCGCGGCGGTTATCTCGACTGGCTAGATCCAGTGAATTTTACAAACGATGGATCGCAGCGGTCGAGCCTGCGAGAACTCATTGACTCCAACTATTAGATCAATTGATCACAGGGCTGTCTGCACTGGTCTGCCCTGCGCCAAAGCGTGTGGGTGAGCGTAAGAAAAGGCAGCAATCCCAACCTAAATTTCATTGCAACAGTCACTGACCAACACTCACGTCGCTTTGTCCCGTTATGCACGCACGGACAAATCCGGAGCAGCGTAAAAAGCCGAACTGATCGCTGCGCTGCAATGGTGGGCCGTGTGATTGTCTTTGCTGCCATGGACAGACGCCATCGGCTGGCGGGCACGATAGTGTTGGAGCTCCAATCTATAGGAGTACACTACAATGCAGCGCGCTTTTCTGATCGCCCCTTTATTAATGGCAACGCATTCCTGTCCATCGATGGCGCAGAGCACAGGCCCTTTGATCGCAGCGCTGGATGCAAAAACGAGCGGGCCAGTTTATTCCTATCAACTTGATATCACGGTCGATGATTTCACCGGGCGTGCCCGCATCTACCCTGATCGCGCGATTGGCAAACGCGTTGCGATGATATCGCCCAAACGAACCGCGTTAACGTCCGATGAACGCAAAGGGCTAAAAGACATTGATAAGGATGCGAGCGAGGATTTCTGGTGCCACCATTTTGCCAAACGCATCCCTCGCAAAGGCGCGCGATTGGTTCGTCAGACCGCTTCAACCGCAACCTACCGCTTCAACCCCTTGCCCGATCCCAAAGACAAAGACGACGCAAAGCTAATGAAGCACCTTACCGGCACAGTGACTGTCGCCAAGGATCGCCCAGCCATTCTCAGCTTCGCCTTAAGTGCGCCCAAGTCCTTTAAGCCAGCAGTGGTGGCCCGCGTCGATACGTTCTCGCTCAAAGCACAGTGCGACCGAAGTCCTGATGGGCGGACTTTTGTGAAAACTATCGATCTCAAAGTGACTGGCTCTGCGATGCTTCAGTCTTTTGAAGACAAGCAATCCCGCAGACATTCCGCATTGCGGCGCATTGCTGACTGAGAATGCGCAATCTTACCCAGTTCTACATTCAAAGAGAGACATTGAATGACCCAACAATTTTTTCATAAGGCCTTGTGCGCAAGCGCTGCTGCTGCCGCATTGATGCTGCAATCAGGGTGTGTATCTGTAAGCCGCACAATCGTAACCGAGCCTGCCAACGCGGAACCATCCGATGGGGTTTTGCAGTCGGATGGCTACGGCTATGTAGTAGATCTTCGCGGTGACAATGTTGCCCTGTATCACGTGGCAAATGACGTATGTATCGAATCTACCGCCAGTGCCAAAGAACTGGCACATTATCTGACCAATGATTCCTTGAAGCCTCCACCCGATGGGCAGCGGTTGCATTTCACCACGACGCTTGAATCCTATCCCATTCAGATGCGGCGAGTGGCATCCGTCCCAGATCAATGCGATCAGCAAACTTCGAATGATCCGGTGGGCAATTTCGATGCCTTCGCGGCCTATTTCGATGCACATTACGCTTTCTTTGATCTGTACGGGGTCGACTGGTCTTCTCGCATTGCCGATGCGAGAACCTCGGTTGGGCCTGATACTTCCGATCAAGAGCTGTTCGCAATTTTCTCAGAATTGCTTGAACCGATAAAGGACGGTCACGTCTCAATCTCTGCCGAAATTGACGGCGAGAATGAAAAGTTCGCTGCCAACCGCAGTGTCGTGGGCAAGTATATCAGGCGCGAAGCAAAGCGACGGGGCGTCGCGCGTTCAGACTTAAACGATCAGTTTCTGGAAGGCTTTTGGCTGGATAGCATTGGCGGCGATATCTTGAACGGGCGCGGCAAAATGGTCGCTGACAACCGCATTCAGTATGGCATGATGACCGATGGCATTGCCTATATCACGTTTATGAGTGTGGCCGGTTTTGCAGGCAAGGGTTTGGGTGAGGAAGAACGGGATCTTATCGCCTTGCAGAAAACCATGGACAGTGCTTTTGAACTGTTTGCAAAGCGCGGGGCAAAAGCTGTCATCATTGATCTCAGCGTGAATATGGGCGGCTACGACTTTATCTCACGCGCCATCGCCAATCGATTTGCCAACAAGCGCACGCTTGCTTACACAAAACGCGCAGCAGACAGTTCAATCAAACAGCCTTTTGCCGAGCATTTGGTTCCCTATGCGGGTTCGCGTTTTGAAGGGCCGGTCTATGTTCTCACTTCGCAGGCAACTGTAAGTGGCGGCGAGGTATTGACCATGGCTTTGCGCGCATTGCCGAATGTAACGCATGTAGGTCAGCCAACTCGTGGTGCTCTTTCCGATGTTCTTGAAAAAGAACTCCCAAATGGCTGGGAAATTACGCTCTCCAACGAAATCTACGCAGATGCTGAAGGCGAGCTATGGGAAGGGCGCGGCATTGCACCGGAAATGCCGATGACAGTATTTGGCACTGACAATTTGATTGCTAGCCATAGCAGGGCGGTCAAAAACCTTGCACAGCATATTGAAAACCGGATCGGCAGGGCTGCTGCCTTAGGCGAGCGATAAAACTAGTTCGTTTGTTCAGTAACTTGGCGACTACGTTGGCGGTATTGCGTCGGCGTTTCGCCGGTTTCTTTCTTGAATGCGTTGTAGAATGAAGAACGCGAATTGAACCCAACATCATAAGCGATATTGGTCACTTGCTCATCGCTGTCTGCCAGTCGCGGCATAGCATCGCGAATACGCCAACCGTTGATGTAGTCAAAAAACGTCGTACCCAGCCGCCCATTCAAGGTTTGCGAGACATAGTTTGGATAGGTTGAAATGTGACTGGCGAGATGCCGCAAAGACAAGTTGGGATTGAGGTAGAGTTGATCCGCTTGCATTGCCAGTTCAACGCTTTCGGAAATCCGATCAATCTGTTCCTCTGACAAGGCTGACTTTTCGTATTTCGATTTTTCCTCGTTGGGATCGTCTGCTCCATCTGCCAATTCAGGTTGCGCAGCCATGGCTTCGGCGCGCAACCCAGGTTGTTGCTTCAACCCACACACTGAAAGCACCCAGATAAGCGCGACATTTGCGATTTCCCCGATCAACTCATGGCTCTCTGTTGAGTCAAAGAAGGTGCTGTAAAGTGCCCAGATCACATTGATCAAAAGCAGCCCCAACATCCAAACCACCCACAACAGATCTCGTTTCTCAGTGTTGGCGTAAAGATCGCGCAGCCTTTGGCGATATATCCAAAGCCTTTGAGAAATAGGAATAATGTATCCAAGAAGCTGTCCCATGTTGATTAGGATTATGCTGAGCACAAGCAGCGTTGCGAAGATCACGACAGGCGCGTCTGTCCGAGGGAGATCTCCAAAAATCTGCTCGCGGACATCCTCCGACACGATGCCCATGGCGATGCAAACGAGCACTCCCAGAACGGCCGGGACAAAATGCAACAATTGTGATCTGCGGAACCGGACGGGCTCTTCTGAAGTCAATGTGCGAAGGTACAGCCAAATTGTAGGCGCAAGCAAAAGTGTCGCCGGCAAACTCGAAAGGATCATCGCATGACGCAGTGTGGGCGCTGAAAAATCGAAAGAATAAGCCAGCGAAGCCATCTCGGTCACAGCGTTCGCGAAGAAGAAAAGGATGAGCGGCACACGCACATCTATGGGTGTCTCGCTCGTCATGAGCATGCTTGCAGTAAGCAATGACTGACCAAGCGCGACAGCGGTTAGCAAGCCGATCAAAACTTCTAGATTTCCCAAAGATCCCTCCGCCACGGTTTGGCATCTTCACGTGGCGCTAAGCGGCACGCGGCACAAGTCCATCGCGTCTCTATATGAGGGGAAAGACATCGATGTGTGTCTCTAAAATCAGGGAAAGATGCATATCATGCAGCCATGCATCACCCATTCTCCACCGGCCCAACAAAGCCGCCCCTTTTTGGAGAATACAATGCGATCACTCACATATTTCGTCGCTGTCTTAGCCTGCGCAGCGACGCCCACAATGGCCCATGCAGAATTTCAGGGGCCTGGAGAGTCCGAAGGATTGACCTTGGGCGTTGCCGTGCTTGCCGACTTTTCAGCCTATGAAGGGGTTGATGAAATCGAAGCCAATCCGGTCCCCTACATCGCCTATGATTGGGAGAATCTGCATATTGGGATCGACGGGATCAATTATGATTTCTGGGACAATGATGTGTTCGAACTCACGGTGTTCGCAGACCCCCGATTTGCTTTCACAGACCCGGACGAATCTCCATTGTTTGCTGGGATTGATCGCAAGACGACGGTAGAAGCGGGGCTTGGTGCTCGTTTCAATGCAGGACCAGCTTACGCCGAAATTCGGGGTCAATACGACATTTTGGATGTCCACAACGGGTACGAAGCATCTGCGCGCATTGGTTTGGAAGTAGAAGTCGGCAAAGCTTCTTTTGATTTGGCTGGCGGCGTTTCTTACCGCGATGAAAAGCTTAACGACCACTTGTTCGGCGTACGCGCAGACGAAGCGCGCGCAGATCTTGCGCAGTTTTCGCCGCAAGACTCTTTGGAACCTTTCGTCTCGGCCGATATAGCACTGCAATTGGGCCGCAGATCAGCGGTCATCGCTTTCGCTGATTTCCGATTGCTGAGAGACGAAGTGCGCGAGAGCCCGCTTATTGGAAGAAAGTACACAGGCACTGCAGGAGTTGCTTTCTTAAGACGGTTCTAGTGCCGTTTTCGCTATAATTGAACGTCGTGTTTCAAGGGCAAAATGCGGTCTGCGTGCCCGCGACCAGCCGTCTGAAAAAGCTTGCTGTCCGAGCCGACATCAAAAGACGCCTGATCGGCTGCCTCAAGCTAGGCAAAGCGTGCTTTGAAACGAGGTCGATTTATGGCGAACAAGGAACCCCACTCATCTGTTAGGCTGGTATGGCGTGGCTCGCTAACCATCTCCCTTGCGGCTGCCTGCACTACACCACTTCCAGCCCAATCGAGCGCACCTGATGGGTATTGGCTTTCAGACGGGTATGGGTACTTTTATGAATATCGAGATGGACGGATCGCCGATTTCTGGGATGTTACTGATGATTTCTGCCGACCAGTGCAGCCTGACGAGTTGGAGCTGGAAAATCACGAGTTGCCTCGAGCAAAATTCCGCGTTAACACGGCTGGAAATCAGATGTTCCTCTCCACGGTTTCGGATCCGCACGAAATACGTTTTCACAAAGTCGATGGCCTCCCGGGTCAATGCAATCAAACTATCCAGAATACCCCGACAGCTAATTTTGACGCGTTCGCTGGCTACTTTGATCAGCATTATCCATTCTTCGAATTGCACGACGTACTCTGGGCCGAGCAGGTCAGCAAAGCGCGTGCAAAAATTACCCCGGATACATCGAACGAAGAGCTATTCGAGATATTCAAAAGTCTTATAAAGCCGATCAAAGATGTGCACCTGTCGATTGAAGGTGAAATCGGCGGTGAAAAGAAGGGTTTTCGATCCGGACACAGCACTTTTGAAGCATCCCTGGAAAACTACGCAAAGGCGCAAGGCATATCTTTTCATGACGCGGTTCTGCGGCACCAGAAGGGATATTGGGAAACTGATATCAAAGCAATTTTGGGAAAAGAGCCTGCTTCCGCAGGAGATGATGCGATCCGATATGGCATTACGCAAAGCGGTGTCGGGTACATCGCTATTGTGGCGCAAGGCGGATATTCGGGTGGTGATACTGTCGAAGAGGATATCGCGGCCGCGCACACAATTATGGATAGGATTATAGGCGAATTTCATGCGGCCCAGGTGCGTGCAGTCGTCATTGATGTCAGTGTCAATATGGGCGGTTATGACGCAGTGAGCCGCGCGATTGCGAGCCATTTTGCCGATGAAAGGCGGTTGGCCTATTCAAAGCAAGCAGCAGATGCGGACGATCCATTGATGACCGCGATCCACATCGCTCCCGCAAAAGGCAAGCGGTTTACAGGCCCGGTTTATGTGATGACTGGTGATGCAACGCGCAGCGCAGGCGAAACCTTTACTCTGGCGCTGCGCGCATTTCCGCATGTCACGCATGTCGGGGAACGCACTCGCGGATCTCTTTCAGATCAATTCTACAAAGCTCTGCCCAATGGCTGGTACCTGTCATTGGGCAATGAGCTTTACACAGACAAAGACGGCATAGAGTGGGAAAAGGTTGGCGTTGAGCCACATATTGCGTTCACTGTTTTTGACCCATCTGATCCCACCCAAGGACGAATTAAAGCGGTGCGCACGATCGAGGCAATGGTGGATCAGGCCGAGCAGTAAAGAATGATCTCTTCGCTTTTCTTATCGAACGTCATCGTTGAGCAATGCGCCAGATCATCGCGCCCAATTGTTATGGAGTAGCGCGCTTTGCCGCCTTTCTTTGCTTTTGCGGCGACGACGATTTCCGACGGATCACCCTCGACTTTTTCATGCTTCTTGATGCCTGACACATCGCCCCAATCGCGCGTTCGCACGTATATTTGCCCCAAAGAACGCCCAGCAAAAAAGAAAGATTCTTGGAGTTGAAGGCGCTGTATCGGCCGTTCAACACCAAAAGCTATCTCTTGCTTAAAGCGTTCAGGCGAGAAGGTACCGCCAAATTCCTCAGCCAGCACTGATCCTGCAGCCGCTGAGGCTAAGGTGTGGTCACGGCGCAAAGTGAAACCAATCTCAACTTGTTTCCCGCCGATCTCTTTATCAAAGCTCTGCCCGTTTTTGGCCAAGGGGAAGACAAAACGCTGCTCATCACCTTGGGAAGGGCGCAAATGAAAGGTTATCTTTTTGTGTGGAATCCCCTGTACGCCCACAGCGCCTGCGTGCTCCTCAGAATAAGGTCGATCGGTCCAAAGCGAGCGCCGCTTCCATTTTTGCCCGCTAAACTCATACTTGAGCACTTTGGTGTGTGCTTTGAGCTTCATTGCACCGAAATTGAATGACCCGGTTATAAAGCTTCCTGAAAGGCCATGCATGCGCACGAATTCGGGATTTAGCACAGGTCTGTCAGGTGCGACGGGTTCAACAATTAGCTTTACTGGCTCGTCATTCATAACGCCTTCGACAGTGAAATCGCCCGCGAGAACCAAATGATCTATCGCGGATTTAGTGGGTTCAGTCTGCGTTTGCGGGGGTGTATTGGATGCAAGTCCAAACTGGGCCGAAGCTTGTGAAAGCGCTGCCAAAATAGCAATCGACACTTGAGGTGAAGATTTCATATATAGGGATCCGCTGTCTAGTGGTATAGGCAGCCATCGTAGTTCTGCTTTGGTGCTGTAGCATCTTGCAATGCATTTCGAGACACGGACATGCGTCTTCGCCTTCATAAACAGATACTAGCTCAATAATCTGTGCTTGGTCCCTTTCGCTTTGCGCCAGCAGGGAGTTTGGTATCAATTGGTCTTACTAGCCAGTATCCGAGCAGTTCATTTTCCAGAAGAACTCTGGGAGTCTTGGCGTTCAGGCTCTCCGATTAAGAGGCCACAAGCATCTTCGAAAACACTTGTAGAGCTAAAGGTCCGGGCAGAGGCCTTGACTAAGAAGAGCACTAACCGAAACCACCACAGATGGACGCACGCAGTTACGATGACCGCAACTGGGTCGATAGCAGACTGGCTGCTTTCGGAAACGCAAAAGCCGAAATCGGTCAAAGACCAAGAAAGTGAGGTCGGCCCAGTTCGAACAGGTCAGATAATCTGGCTGCAATCAACAGCTATGTGCCGAAACTTACAATTTCGACGTTTGGTTTCCAAATGGAGAGAAATCGGTTTCCATGTCGAACAGGTCTACACCTTCCGCTTTTTTGAGCTTACCCACGACAACATAAGTGACAGGGGTGAGGGCTGCTTCCCATAAGACTTTCAAAGCCCAGTTGGTGACCATCACGGTGAATACAGCTTGCGGTGTCCAGATGCCCCAGAATGCGATGGGGTAGAAGATGAGGCTGTCAACGCCTTGGCCGACAAAGGTTGATCCGATTGTGCGGGTCCACAAGGCTTTGCCTTTGGTCCACACTTTCATCTTGGCCATGACATAGGAATTGACGAACTCGCCAGCCCAGAACGCGATAATAGAGGCCACGACTATGCGCCATGCATTGCCGAACACGCTGTTATATGTCTCTTGGCAAATCTGGCCCGTGGGCACATCCTCGCCTGCGCGCGCTACCAGCGGTCCCTGCCCGTCAAATCCGCTTGCTGCGCATGACCATCCATCAAAAGCGGGCAGGGCAACGACGACATAGCTCATAAAGGCGAGGAAGATCATCGCGGCAAAGCCTGTCCAGATCACGCGCCGTGCGCGGGCAAAGCCGTAAATCTCGGTAAGGACATCGCCGATCACATATCCCAGCGGGAAAAACAGGATGCCGGCGCCATAGATAAACACGCCATCGCCTGCGGGCCACCACCCCTCTGGCCACCATGGGACATTGATATAGGTGAGCTTGGCCGCGCCGATAATATTGGACAGCAAAAGGATCGCGACAAAGGCCGCCATCACAAACTCATAATACTTGAATGTCACCGGCGCCTTGGATGTCGCGGTGATCCCGTCATTGGGATCGGTGTCAAATCGGGCTGCGAGATCGGTGTTGTCCATAGGAGCGGGGCTTAGCGGCATTTGAAAGCGCGTGAAAGATCGCTATTGGACAGCCCAGCGCGCGCCCTTAGCTCATCTGGATAGAGCGCGAGACTTCTAATCTTGAGGCAGCAGGTTCGAGTCCTGCAGGGCGCGCCACTTATTCAAACTACGTCATTGGCGACAAATATTTCTTTTTTGAAATTAGAAATACAGTCCCCTTTTCAGGCCCACTAATGTGATCCGTTATCGGTTGGCCCATTTGGCGGTATCTGTGCAATTTGCCCAAACACGAGGGGGGGGGAGGGACCAGCACCCCCAGCCCCAATTTGTCTATCTCTCAATCGCATAGACGCGCACGCAAGTGAGGGGAGGCTGCAGAACCAAAGGCCGCCCTTGTTTATAACGAAGATGGCCAGAAAATTTTCTCGTTTTTTCTGACTGCTTTGCGACCTAGTCTGGATCACTAGCGGCAGCTTAAACAACGTCCGAAAGCAGACGCTGCTCGTTTGGCACCGAAAGTTGGAAATTAGGGCTGTTAAGGGAGAATCTTCGTATGGCCACTGATCAAGAGAAGACAAACGCTAATGCACACTAGCATCCTCCCGGTATCGCGGTTTGTCATGGGACTTGAGCAAAGAAGTAGAGTTACGCCGCCTCTTTTCGTTGGCCACTGTTGTTGTCTCGCTATACGCTCAGGCGGCGTATGCCCAATCATGAAGGAGCTCGTCATTTGTTGATTCGCCGCACAGTCTTGTTGGCAGCTTTCGTTCTTTCAGCATGCGGGTCACTCCAAGACGAGGTTTCGCCGCAACCTGCGAAGCCGGTGAAGCTGCAAATGGTTCAAAAGGCTACCACCCAGCAATCGAACAACCTTCCCGCGGTTGTACGGTCTGTGCGAACCACTGATCTTGCGTTTCAGGTTGGCGGTCAGATTGTCGAGTGGAACGCGATTGACGGGACAGAGTTTAAACGCGGGCAAGTTATCGCAAGGCTTGATGCTCGCAGCTTTCAGGCAGCTGTCGATCAAGCCGAAGCGCAATACAACAACGCCAATAGCGAGTATGAGCGGGCCGCGCGTCTGATTGAACAAGATGCGATCTCACGCAGTATCCTTGAGAGCCGCGATGCCCAGCGACAGATCGCTAAGGCCTCGCTCGACACCGCTCGCAAGAACCTCTCCGACACGGTTCTTCGTGCGCCGTTCAGTGGCTTCATTGGACGCAGCAATGTTGAGCAGTTTCAGAATGTCGCTCCGCAGCAAGCAGTGCTCGTTCTACAAAGCCAAGCGGTCGAGGCCATCGTGAATGTGCCCGGCAGTTTCGTGCTCAATTCCAACCGCGTGCGATACTACAACACATTTGTCGAATTGGACGCGGCACCGGGTAGACGCTTTGAAGCCGTTTTCCGCGAAGCCACCGCTCAAGCCGACAGTTCAACGCAAACCTTCGAAGGCCATTTCTCCTTCAACGCACCTGCGGACTTGGTTGTTCTCAACGGCATGACCGCCACGCTTTTTTTCGAGACTGAATTGATCGACGAGGACCCTTCTTCAGATGGCGCTTCAGTACCGCTCGCTGCCATCATGGCAGAAGGCGATCAGCGCTTTGTCTGGGTGGTGCAAGGTCCCGAGCGAGTGATCGCGCGGCGTAATGTGACTGTTGCGGAAGGCATTGGTAAGAGCCTTGTAGTGACCGACGGGCTTGAGGCAGGGGAAACCATCGTCGCGGCCGGAGGGGCCTATCTCGAGGCGGGCGACCGCGTGCGCCCTTGGCAGCAGCAATAGGCATGGGCGTTAGCGCACGATGGACCTAGCCGCCTACTCGATCAAGAACCGGCTCCTGATGTGGCTGGTGATTTTGCTCTCGCTCTTCGCGGGGTGGCTTGCTTACACCAGCATGCCGCGCTTCGAGGACCCTGAGTTTACGATCCGCCAAGCGCAAATCTTTACGCCCTATCCCGGCGGCAGTCCTGAAGAAGTCGCACGAGAGGTCTCAGCACCGCTCGAAGAGGCGCTTCAGGATATGGCCGAGGTGAAGGAAATTCGGTCTGTCTCCTCAGCGGGATTTTCCGAGATCTCGGTCGAGATTAAATATTCAGAATCGACCTCAAAAGAAGACCTCCAGCTCATCTGGACCAAGCTGCGCAACAAGGTGGCGGATGCAGCAGGAGACATGCCGCCTGGAGCTCAGCCAAGCCAAGTCTTTGACGAGTTCGGCGATGTCTTTGGTATCTACTATGTGCTGACCGGCGAAGGCTATTCGATGGCCGAACTTCGCAGCTATGCCAAGACCTTGCGCCAAGACCTGTTGTCGGTCCCCGGCGTTGGCAAAGTCAACATTGCAGGCGAGCAGGACGAAGTCATCTATGTCGAGATTTCGCGGCAGAACGCAGCAGCGCTGGGGAGCACAGTCGGCGCCATCTTTCAGCAGCTCTCGACTCAGAACACAGTGGTTTCTGGCGGGACAGTCAAAGTCGATGGCCAGCGTTTGATCATATCACCCAGCGGTGACATCGATTCCGTTGAGGCGATTTCCAATCTGCTCGTATCCTCGAGCGATGGCCGCATAATCCAGCTGCGCGACATTGCCACGGTCACGCGCGGTTATGCCGACCCTCCCGAATTCCTCGCCTATTACGATGGCGAACCTGCGCTAGTTCTGGGCATTTCAGCGGTCTCGGGCACCAATGTCGTGAAGGTTGGCAGAGATTTGTCCGCAAGGCTGGCCGAAATCGATGGCGAGCGTCCTGCAGGTATGGTCCTGCATGAGTTCTACCACCAGGGCAAAATCGTCGATCAGTCAGTGACCGACTTTGTGATCAATGTGGTCATCGCGCTGATCATTGTGATCGGCGTGTTGGTGATTTTTATGGGCCTCAAATCCGGGCTCGTGATCGGGATCGGCCTCCTCCTCACAATCGCGGCGACTTTGGGCACGATGTATATCGGCAATATCCCGATGCACCGCATTTCGCTTGGCGCGCTGATCATTGCACTTGGCATGCTCGTCGACAATGCGATCGTCGTCACCGATGGTATTCTCACCGGCTGTCATAGAGGCCGCAAGATCATCGATATCGCGAGCGATGTGGTGAAACGCTCCACTTGGCCACTGCTTGCAGGAACCCTCGTCGGCATCCTCGCCTTTGCCCCTATCGGTTTGGCTCCGGGTGACACAGCCGAATTCACCGGAGACCTGTTCTGGGTGATCATGATCTCGCTCCTCTACAGCTGGATCTTTGCAATCACGATCACGCCTTTCCTATGCTCGATCCTGTTCAAATCGGTCGAAAACCAATGCGCAGAAGGGGAAGGTGGCACTCCGATGGAGGAAAAGGACGAAGGCAGCTTGATGACCCGCTTCAAGGCGCTTGTCGGCAAGCTCATCGGAATGAAGGCGCCCACTATCGGAGGCGCAGTCGCACTGCTCGCGGCCTCCGTTGCTGGCTTTGCCTTAGTGACACCGGGCTTCTTCCCAGCCTCGACCACGCCGCAAATGGTGGTCGATTACTGGCTTCCGGAAGGCACCGATATCACCGTCACAGACGCTGATTTGCGCAAGCTGGAAGACCATATCAGCGGCCTTGATGGGGTCGAGCATGTGCACACGCTCGTGGGGCGGGGCACGCTTCGGTATATGCTGGTTTACCAGTTCGAGAGTTCAAACAGCGCCTATGGTCAAATGCTGGTGAAGCTTGATGACTATCGCCGGCTCGACACTCTCATCCCAGAGGTTCAAAAATACATCGACGCAAACTTTTCGCAGGCGCAAGGAAAAGTCTGGCGCTTTGTCTTGGGCCCTGGTGGAGGCTCAAAGATTGAGGCCACATTCACCGGGTCCGACCCAGTCGTCTTGCGCGATCTCGCCGCGCAGGCACAGGAAATCTACCGCCAAGATGGCGGGGCCATCGCGATCAAGGACAATTGGCGCCAACCTGTGCCAGCGATCGAGCCGGTCTATTCCGAGGTCAAAGGACGGCGCGCAGGGATCAGTCGCTCTGACGTCGGCGAGGCTCTCGCGCGCAATTTTTCAGGCCAGCGAGTGGGGGTCTACCGCGAGAACGATGACCTGATCCCGATTCTTTCGCGCGCGCCATTGAACGAACGTTTGGATGTGTCTGGGCTCGCTGCGATCCAAGTGCTTGGGCCCACCGGAGCCTCTGTCCCAATTGGACAAGTGACAGACGGGATCAAAACCGTTTGGCGCGATAGTCGCCTTCGCCGGACTGACAATGTCTGGTCGATCAAAGCACAAGCTGATCCGGCACCAGGCGTGGTCTCAGGCGATTTGCAGGCGCGGGTCGAACCCTTGGTAGATGCGATTCCCTTGCCGCCCGGCTACGCACTCAAATGGGATGGCGAATCCGGCAATTCATCCGAGGCCAACGGTCAGCTTGCAAGCGCGATCCCATTTGGCTTTGGCGCGATGATCCTTGTCGTGGTGATACTCTTTAATGCCCTGCGCCAGCCGCTCGTCATCTGGTCTGTCGTGCCCTTATCGCTAGTCGGCGTGGTCTTCGGCCTTGTCGTGATGGGCGTGCCATTTGAGTTTATGGCGATCCTTGGCGTGCTCTCGCTTGCGGGCTTGCTCATCAAGAACGCCATCGTGCTCGTCGATCAGATCGACCTCGAAATCAGCGAAGGTAAGCCGCGCTTCGATGCTCTAGTGGATAGCGCCGCCAGCCGCGTGCGCCCGGTTCTCCTTGGCTCAGGCACAACCGTGCTTGGCGTTATTCCGCTCTTTTTTGATGCCTTCTTCCAGTCAATGGCGGTCGTGCTGGTCTTCGGCCTCAGCTTTGCAACTGCGCTCACACTTGTACTGATCCCTGTCATCTACGCAGCCGTCTTCGGCATCTCCGTGGACGAGACTGCCGGTGGCGGGGCAGGCAAAAAGGCGACGGCATGAAGATCAAACTCCTGCTCCCACTTCTCGCAACTGGTGCGTTACTGACCGGATGCGTCACTCTCAGCACCGATGCTGACGTCGCCGAAGCGGCAGCTGCGAGCCTGCCAACATTGCCGCCGCAATGGACCGTCGAAGGCGCCACTCCGGGCGAAGTTCAGATCGGCTGGATCGAAGCTATCGGCGATCCTGTCCTCACCGACTTGGTCTTGGAAGCGCAGGCCAACAATCCCGACATCCGCGCCGCCGCAGCCAACTTGGATGCCGCCCGCGCTTTGGTGCGGCAGGCACGCGCGCCTTTGCTCCCGCAAGTAAACGGCGTTTTCAACGTCGATCAAACCGACAGCCCGCAACCCTTCCAGCCCAATGATCCGGTCTTCACCGGAACCATTCAGGCGCAGTGGGAGGCCGACCTTTGGGGCCGGGTTAAAGCGGGCCGAAATGCTGCCTATGCCAGCGCGCAGGCGGTCGAGGCTGACTTTAGATTTGCCCAATACGCACTCGCGAGCGGGGTCGCCGCCGCCTATTTCGCCAGCCTCGAAGCGCAGGATCAGGTCGGCGTGGCGCAGCGCACTGTCAATGCGCTGGCGGAAATCGATCGGATTGTGCGTGTCAGATACCGAGAGGGCTTTGCATCGCGCCAGGACACTGCGACGGCCGCGACCGATCTCGAAACGGCGCGCGACAGCCTGTTGCAAGCGCAGGTCGGCGCCCGGCAGGCAAGGCGAGCACTCGAAGTGCTCCTTGGGCGCTATCCAAAAGACCGGCTGACCTTGGTCAAGGCGTTACCCGAAGCACCGCCGCCCCCGCCCGCAGGCCTGCCCGCTCAACTCCTCGAAAGACGGCCAGATGTCATCGCAGCAGAACGCCGTGTGGCGGCTGCTTTCGCGGGTCTAGACCAAGCAAGGTCTGCCCAGCTTCCGATGGTTTCTTTGACCGCCAGCGGCGGAGGGACGTCCACAGATCTGTTCGACATTCTCAATGGCCCAAGCCTGCTTTGGTCTGTCGCTGGCAACGTCCTTCAGCCGATTTTCGACGGCGGCCTTCGCGCAGCGCAGGTCGAAGAGGCAGACGCTAATCGCCGAGCTGCGGTCGCTCTTTATGCGAGCACGGCACTTGGCGCTTTGCGAGAGGTCGAAGACAATCTCGATCAGGTCCAAGTCTTAGCGGCACGAGAAGACATCCTTGAGGCAGCAGCCGAGCAATCGAGCACCGCCTATTTGCTCGCGCAGCTTCAATATGAAGAAGGCGAGATAGCCCTCATCGACGTGTTGAATATTCAACAGCGCCTGTTTGCCGCCGAGCGAAATCTTGTGTCAGTCCGCCGTGCCCGCATCGAACAATGGGTTGCGCTTAATCTCGCTTTGGGCGGCTCATGGGAGTGAACCAGTCGACGGATTATGAGTTGCGAGTTGAATGACTGCTCTTTTGCCTCGGTCAGTCACAAACAGACACTCCGCTAACGGGGCAGCTCCAGCCACGTGCCTTTGACCATGTTCGGCGCCATCGCAGTCGAATGAAAGCCGCAAAGGCGACCAGAGCGGAATTCGCCGCGTCGTTGTTGCCTTGTTGTGCTCGGCTGGCACCAACAGGCTTCGTGTCTTAGGGGCATAGTGCCCCCATCGCGCCTTGCGCACCTCTGCTGACCGAGTGCCTGCCGTGAGAATAAGCATCTGGAACAAGAGCCCAGCCGAGCCGTGCATCATCGGATCAATCCGAGAGTACAGGCCTGGCACCTCTTGCCACGGTGTCGCAGGAATGCGCTTCTCTTTGTGGTTCGCGTCTCAAAGGATTAGCCGTGCCTTTTTGACTGCGCTGATGTCAGTATCGAGACCTAGTGCCGCCCCATAGCGCAGGATAATGTTCACCCGCATCGCCACTTTCTTGACGGTAGGGTGCTTCTCACGCCAGATGGGTCTCAAGACATCTGTAGCATCGTGTTGATCGATATCAGCCACTGGCAAGCCTCCCAGCTTTGGAAGGGCATAGGTCTTGATTGGTGCCCACCACCCTCTGGCTTCCCCCGCGCCTTTGGGCTTTGCCTTACGGCTTTCAAAGCACTGCTCGGCACAATCTTGGATCGTTAGAGTTTCTGCCAAGGCTTGCTTTTGACGACGGCGCTTTTCTCTAAGCGGGTCCTTGCCATCCGCTTTGTCTGCGCGGGCGGCTGCGGCACGAGCCCAGGCGGATGCCTGAGCGAACTCGAGAAACTTACGCCCGCGCGACCGTTTCTAACAATTCCGACGTTACTGGATAACCCGCATCCTCAAGGATCGTCAGCATCGGTTTACCGCTCGTTGTATCCACTTTAGGGATGATCGTCTTCACAGGGATCGCTTCGGCCTGCGCGCGTGCTTCTTCAAAACTGGCGAACAAAGCGAGGCGTTCCAGATTACGCCTGGTGGGGAAGATCAGCTTGATCTCACCGCGCGCGGCCATGTCGATTGCGCCTTGTGCGCTGACCCAGAAAAGCTTGGTGTTTTCAGCATGGTCAATCGAGACATCGACCGCGCCTGTGCCCAGATCCGCCAGATAGAACCGCGTGTCATAGGTCCTGGTGAGCTTTTCGTTCTTGGGAAACCATCGGGCAAATGGGACTATCTGGGAGAGGTCCAACTTCCAGCCAAACGCCTCCAGAACCGGCGCCAAAGCTTTCTCACTTTCCAGCATTGCGCGCGCTTTTGCAGCGCTGTCGGCGTTGATGTCTCCGCTCAAACCCAAGGCAAGGCCGGTTTCCTCCAACGTCTCTCGTACAGCTGCAATTTGATGCGCGGCTTCATCTACGGTGATTGCACTGGGTGATCGCGCCGCAACACTTTCGGCCAAAGCAAAATCTTCTGGATCAACGCGCCCGCCCGGGAAAACCGCCATTCCGCCTGCAAAAGACATGGTTTTTGAGCGCACTGTCATCAAAATTTCAGGAGCGCCTTTATCGGGCGCGGTCCGAAATATGATGATCGTTGCAGCGGGAATGGCTTCTGGTGCGTCTGTTTTGGCGGTGTCACTCATCACCACAGGAATGGCGGGTGTCAGCCCAATTGCCAAGCCCCTTGGGCAGAACTCGGAGGAAATCGGCAAGGAGGTGTTCAGGGGTGTCGGCGCGCTTTACATCCTGAAACAGCGTTTACCTTTGGTAACCATCTAAACCGCTGAAAGCCTGCACAAAGCCTTTTTTGGCACGGCCAATGCATAGTATTGGGCAGCTCTGAGTGGTCTTCGAGCAGAGGCAGAACCTTTTTTGGTCTCTAGGTTTAGCCTCCCCGTAATTAAAAGAGCCGCCTTGCGATTGGTCTTGCAAGGCGGCTTCTTTTATTTTTGGATGGTTTCTTAGTGCCGAGCCAAAAACCTTACCCTTCAGCTTTGGCGACGCCTTGTTCGTCCATCATTTGCTGCAATTCGCCCGCTTCGAACATTTCCATCATAATGTCCGACCCGCCCAGAAACTCGCCTTTGACGTAAAGCTGGGGGATGGTGGGCCAGTCAGAAAAGGTTTTGATCCCCTGACGGATTTCCATGTCTTGCAAAACATCGACGCTTTCATACGCGACACCGCAATGATCAAGGATCGCGACCGCGCGGCTGGAAAAGCCGCATTGCGGGAACAGCGGAGTGCCTTTCATAAACAGGACAACGTCGTTGTCGTTTACGAGAGTGGAAATTTTTGCGTCCGTATCAGCCATGATGAAATGTGGCCTTCTTTTAAGATTGGTGTTTTGAATGCTTGTTGCGATTACGTGGGAATGCGCGTCGTCACTTGCAAGGCGTGCAGTTCGCCGCCCATCTTCTCACCGAATGCGGCATAGACCATCTTGTGCTGAGCAACGCGGGATTTTCCAGCAAATTGCGGCGCGGTGACCACGGCTGCCCAATGATCATCATCGCCCGCAAGATCGGTTAGCTCTACAACCGCTCCGGGCAATTCCGCTTCGATCGCGGCGACTATGGCTTCGCCTGTCATTGGCATCAGGCAGCTCTTAGCTTTCGCCCATCAACTGGCGGCGCGCTTCCACCGCGCATTCTTCCAGTTTGGTGCGGATGTCAGCTTCGGAAATCTCCGTGCCCGCCGCTGTAAAATCGCCCAGCAATTTGCGGATCACATCTTCATCGCCTGCTTCTTCAAAATCGGCCTGCACGACCGCTTTTTTGTAAGCGTCGGTTTCTTCATCCGTCAGCTTCATTTCGCCTGCTGCCCATTCGCCCAGCAAACGATTGCGGCGCGCGGCCACTTTGAAAGCGGTTTCTTCATCCAGCGCAAATTTGGCTTCTTCAGCGCGTTGGCGGTCGTCAAAATCGGTCATCTGTCCCTCCGATGAGTGCTCAGTGCCAGATAGGGGGCGTGCGCGGCCTCGGCAAGCTGCAAAACCTGCTCAATCCGCGACTTCAATCCCCCAAGTTAATCCATAGTGACAACAAGCTTGCCCACCGCTTCGCGATTTTCGAGTTTCGCTATCGCATCGCCTGCGCGCTCTAGTGGAAAAGTTTCCGACACCAGCGGGTCGATCTTGCCTTCCTGCATCAGCGCAAACAGCTCTTTCACCTGCTCGACGAACTTCGCAGGTTCACGCGCGGTGAACGCGCCCCAGAACACACCGCACACATCGCATGATTTCAGCAGAGTGAGATTCAACGGCAGTTTGGCAATGCCAGCCGGAAAACCGACGACAAGGAATTTCCCTTCCCAAGCGATGGAGCGCAAAGCGGGTTCCGAATACTGGCCGCCCACGATGTCATAAACGATATTGGCACCTGTTGGCCCGCAAGCGGCTTTGAACGCGTTAGCGAGCTCTTTGGAGGCCGCTTTGTCCATTTCCTCACGCGGGTAAATCACCACCTCATCCGCGCCCGCTTTGCGTGCAATCTCGGCTTTCGCCTCCGAGGAAACAGCGGCAATAACGCGCGCGCCATAGGCTTTGGCAAGTTCAACAGCGGAAAGGCCGACACCGCCCGCCGCACCCAGGATCAGAACAACATCGCCTTCTTTAATGTGTCCGCGATCCTTAAACCCGTGAATGGTCGTGCCATAAGTCATCAAAAGCGACGCGGCTTTTTCAAACGGTACGCCGTCGGGGATTGGGAAAAAACGGCCATCAGGGACAATTGCTTTTTCGCGAAGTCCGCCATTGCCCAGCATTCCGATCACCCGGTCACCGGGCTTGCACGATGTGACGCCTTCGCCAACGGCTTCCACAACGCCCGCAATCTCACCTCCAGGCGAATAGGGGCGCTCAGGCTTAAACTGATACATGTCCCGGATCATCAAAGTGTCCGGATAATTGATCGCGCACGCTTTTACCGCGACGAGCACTTCGCCTTTGCCGGGTGAGGGCGTATCAATGTCATCCAGCGTCAGTGTTTCTGGCCCACCGACTTCATGCGTCTGGATGGCTTTCATATGTCTCTCTCCCTGTTGTAGTTCTAAGCGGCAGCAGTGCCCTGCATCAGCCAATTTTGGCCCGAAGTGCGGGTCGCTTCAAACCCGGTAATCGCTGCGTCGCGTTCCATGGTAAGCGCAACTTCGTCAAGTCCGTTGAGCAGGCAGTGCTTGCGAAACGGGTCAATTTCGAACGTGAAGCGGTCCTGAAATTCGGTTGTCACCGTTTGCGCTTCCAGATCGATGTGGATCGGATCTCCCGCCTCAGCGACTTCCATCAGCCGGTCGATGGCCGCTTGGGGAAGCACGACGGGCAAGATCCCATTTTTCACCGCATTGCCGGAAAAGATATCCGAATAACTTGGCGCAATGACCACTCGAATGCCCATGTCGCCAATCGCCCATGCGGCGTGTTCGCGGCTGGACCCGCATCCAAAATTGTCACCCGCAATCAGGATCGGGGACCCCGCAAAATCGGGGTTGTCGAATACATTGTCAGGATCGCCAGCGCGAAGACTTTCAAACGCGCCTTTGCCAAGCCCTTCGCGCGTAATCGTTTTCAGCCATTCAGCCGCGATGATAACATCCGTGTCGATATTCTTAGCGCCAAACGGATAAGCTTTGCCGGATACTTTCGAAAGCGGTTGCATAGGTATGGGTACTCAGTCTGTTTCGGGGTTTTCGCCAGAAGGGATTGTTTTAGGAGGCTCTTCTGCCGAGGTCTTTTTCGAACGCCGCCCCACATATAGGAGGGCAGCTGCGATGGCGGCAGAGCCTATAGTGGCGGCCGCGCCAATCGCAGCATTGCGCGCGGTGTGGGATTTCTTGGCGGTCTCTTGATCTTTTTCGTCTGTCATAGGGAACGCTCATGCGGCGGGCTTTCAACCAATGCAAGCCGCGCTCGATCAAAACTCGCGCACATCGGTCAGTTTGCCTGCCACGGCTGCCGCTGCTGCCATTGCGGGCGATACCAGATGTGTGCGTGCGCCCGGGCCCTGACGGCCAACGAAATTGCGGTTTGACGTTGAAGCGCAGCGTTCGCCTGATGGGATTTTGTCAGGGTTCATGCCGAGGCATGCCGAACATCCCGGCTCACGCCATTCAAAGCCTGCTTCGGTGAAGATCCGATCGAGGCCTTCTTCTTCGGCCTGCCGTTTCACAAGGCCCGATCCCGGCACAACGATAGCCCAGCGTACATTGTCAGCTTTCGTGCGGCCTTCCAGCACGCGGGCTGCATCGCGCAAATCTTCGATCCGGCTGTTGGTGCAGCTGCCGATAAAAATGTTCTCAATCGGAATTTGTGTGGCAGGCGTTCCCGGTTCAAGCCCCATATACTCGAGGCTCTTTCGCGCGGCTTGCTGCTTACTTTCATCGGCAAAGCTTTCGGGCGCTGGCACGCTTCCGCTGATTGGTACGACATCCTCAGGGCTGGTGCCCCATGTGACTGTCGGCGCGACATCGGCGGCGTTGATGACGACCGATTTGGCAAACTGGGCGCCTTCGTCAGTGTGAAGCGTCTTCCAATAGGCAAGCGCCTCGTCCCAATCCGCGCCTTTGGGCGCCATTGGGCGGCCTTTGAGATAGTCGTAAACCGTCTGATCCGGTGCAATAAGGCCTGCGCGCGCGCCTGCCTCAATGCTCATATTGCACACGGTCAGGCGTTGCTCGACGCTCATCTCTTCGAACACTTTGCCGCGATATTCGATGACATAGCCGGTCCCGCCAGCAGCGCCGATCACGCCGATGATGTGCAGGATCAGGTCTTTGGCAGTGACACCGGGGCCAAGCGAACCTTCGACGCGCACTTCCATTGATTTTGACTGTTGGAGCAGCAAAGTCTGCGTTGCCAGAACATGCTCAACCTCGCTCGTGCCGATCCCAAATGCGAGCGCGCCAAGCCCCCCGTGAGAGGCCGTGTGCGAATCCCCGCAGACTATCGTGGTGCCGGGCAGCGAAAAGCCCTGCTCTGGCCCTACGACATGCACAATGCCCTGTTCGGCGTCTGCATCGCCAATGTATTTGATGCCGAAATCAGGCGCATTGCGTTCAAGCGCTTCCAATTGGGCAGCGCTTTGCGGATTGGCGATGGGAACACGAGCGCCAGCATTGTCGCGCCGCGCCGTGGTGGGCAGGTTATGATCGGGTACTGCAAGAGTAAGCTCAGGCTTGCGCACTTTGCGCCCCGTGAGCCGCAAGGCATCAAACGCTTGCGGGCTTGTAACCTCGTGGACGAGGTGCCGGTCTATATAGATCAAAGACGTCCCATCATCGCGAGTCTCAACGATATGGGCATCCCAAATTTTCTCATACAATGTGCGCGGGTTTCTAGCCATAAAACTCAGCTAGATTGCGTGGTCTACGCTGGCAAGAGACAGGTTCGCGAATTCTCCGCTCGGTGGATAGTTACGCCTCAATTTAGTTTGCGCGATGAGTGGCAAAGCGCGGGGGCGATGAAGCGACATTAATTGTGGTTTCCTGCCCGATCAGTGTCTTGGAATTTTAAGAATTCTGGCCTAGCTGACACATATGTCAGCAACACCCCACACTTTCCCGATTCACATCAAGCCTGATGACATCGATTTCATGGGCCATGTGAACAATGCGCGGTATCTCAATTGGGTGCAGGATGCGGTGCTTTCGCATTGGAAAAAGCTTGCACCGCCAGACGATGTCGCCAGCAAAGCGTGGGTCGCTTTGAAACACGAGATTACCTATCGAAAGCCTGCCTTCCTCGATGATGAAGTGATCGCGCAAACGGTGCTTGAACGATACAATGGCGCACGCGCATTCTACCGCACGGTAATCCGCCGGGGCGAAGATGTTCTGGCCGAAGTCCAATCAAGCTGGTGCTGCATCGATGCCAAGACCCTACGCCCGGCACGCATAGGCGAGCATTTGCGCGAGTTTTTCTTCACTGACGGCGATTGATCGGCTGGGCGGGGCAGAATTTCCTCCCACTATACGCACCCATCAAAGCGGCCTATGCGTATCTGCCTGAAATGTCGCAGACTTACACTCTTCCATCGCGCAATGCGCAAAATGCCATTGGGCTGACGCTGGCCGCTATGATTGCGGGGTCTTGGCTCGGCATTCACTTCTACGGTATGTTTGTTTTTGAACTGACTTGGGCGAGCCTGCCTGTCGCGCTTAGCATGGCAGCGGCGCAAATCTGGCTGTCTGTTGGCGTTTTTATCGTGTGCCATGACGCGATGCACGGCAGCCTTGCACCGGGTCATGCCCGAGTCAATTCTGCCATCGGTGCGGTGCTTTTGATGCTGTATGCGGGGTTCAATTGGCGCACCCTTCGCGATGCCCATTTTACGCATCACAAAATGTCAGGCCATGCAGGCGATCCTGATTTTGATGAGAACAATCCTGAACATTTTCTGAAATGGTATTGGACGTTCTTCAAGCGCTATTTCGGCTGGCAGTCTTTAATTTTTGTGCACACTGTGGTTGGTATCTATCTGTTTGTGTTCGATATTTCGTTTGTGAAGATATTTGTGCTCTATGGCGCGCCAGCGCTGCTTTCCTCGCTTCAGCTGTTCTATTTCGGCACCTACCGCCCGCATCATCACGTCAAGGGACAACCCTTCGCCGACAAGCACAATGCACGCAGCAATGATTTCGGCGTGTTCGCCAGCCTCTTCACGTGTTTCCATTTCGGTTACCACTTGGAACACCACCGAAAGCCCGATGTGCCTTGGTGGGCATTGCCAGCGGCAAAGCGGGCAGGAGTTGGCGCGGTCTTGGCGGCAGACGCGGATCAGGGTAAGGGAGCAGCAGTATGAGCTGGTTTGAGGTGTTCCTGACTGTGATGTCCTCCCTTATCGGGATGGAGCTGTTCGCGTGGTGGGCGCACAAATACATCATGCACGGATGGGGCTGGGGCTGGCACCGCGATCATCACGAACCGCACGATCATGTGTTTGAAAAGAACGATCTGTTCGCCGTCGTCTTTGGTACAATCAACGCAGCGATGTACATCTATGGCTCCCTCTACTGGGATTGGCTGTGGTGGTTTGCCGTTGGCATCACGCTGTATGGTGTGATCTACACATTGGTGCATGATGGCCTTGTCCATCAACGCTATTGGAAATGGGTGCCCAAGAAAGGCTATGCCAAAAGGCTGGTTCAGGCACACAAGCTGCACCATGCAACCATCGGCAAAGAGGGCGGGGTCAGCTTCGGGTTTGTCTTCGCACGCGATCCGCAGGTTTTGAAGAAAGAGCTCAAAGAGCAGCGCGAGGCAGGCGTGGCCATCGTGCGAGACAGTGTGGGTGTTTGACAAGAGGATCGGCGATGGGGGAAGCGGTCAAACTAAAAGGAATGTGGAATGGCAGCTTTCGCTATTCCGCGAGCGATGATCTTGGCGGGATGCGGTTTAAGGCTCGTTTGGCCGTCAATGATGGAAAGCTAACCGGGCTGATTGTCGAAGGAAGTACAATCAGTGGCGATCAAATCAGAGCCGAAATTGCAGGCGTTTTTGACGGACAACTTGTCCGCTTTACAAAGCGCTATATTGACGCAGATATCGCATATGCCCGGCCAGTCGAATATGAAGGCACAGTTTCATCCGATGGCAGAACGATTAAAGGAACCTGGACGCTGCCAGACGATAGTGGGACATTTGAAATGAGTTTGGCGGCCTAAGTCGCCGCCAACCGCGCTGCATGTTCCTTAACCAGCGCGATCATATTGGGCACGCCTTGGGTGCGGTTGCTGGATAGCTGGCTTTTCAAATCAAACGGAGCGAGCGCCTGGGTCACATCCATAGCGGCCACTTCGCCCGCTGGTTTGTCCTGCACAGCCGAGATCACCAGCGCGACGATGCCTTTTGTAATCGCGGCATTGCTGTCAGCAAGGAAATGCAAATGATCGCCGCTATCGGTCGGATAGACCCAAACGGCAGCTGAACATCCGCGCACCAGTGTCGCATCGGTTTTGAGCGCATCGGGCATATCATCAAGCTCTCGCCCAAGCTCAATCAGCAGGCGGTAGCGTTCATCGCCTTCGAGGAATTCGTATTCTTCCAAGATGTCGGAAAGGGATCGCAAAACTTTTCACTCGTCATTGCGAGCGGAGCGAAGCAATCCAGGGCGTTGCACATCTCCGCCCCTGGATTGCGTCGCCGGATTGCTCCTCGCAATGACGACCCCTGGGACGGCAGGTATGTAAGGGGTGCATTCGCGTTTGCCTAGCCAGCCCGCGCCCTCCACCCTTCCACCCGGAGCCTATCGGGACACAATCCGGGCGGAAGGCCTCCCGGGGGAAGCAGTCCCCCGGACTCCTTCCTCTTCCCAAAAGCAGGGCGCGGGCTGGCTAGGCCATCTCAGTTTAAAGCTCTACCCCGCTCGCAATCGCTTCGAGCTTTTTGATCCGCTCTTTCAGGTCCGCCAGCTCGATGCGGGCAGCACCCACACCGGCATTGCCCTCAATCTCGCGAGGCGCGTTAGAGCCGTGCTTGCCTATCTGTTCGCGCTTCAAATCAAGCCAGTCTTGCCATGCACGAAGCAGGCAAATCGTAACCAAGCCAAGTCCGATCAGGCTGGCAGCGGCAATTGTCAAAACCGGGTCCATCATTCGCTCATGTCCTCTGTTTTGGTGGAAGAACGCCGCGCAATATCACCGCGCAGGCTCTCAATTTCAGCAGCTATGCGCTGGGCTTTGCGGGCCTCGGCGCTGTTTTCGGATGTGGCAATGCGTTCAAGCACTTGGACACGTTCGCGCAGGGCCGCGAGCTCCTCAGATGTGATCGCGTCATCGCTTATGTCATGCGCGTTCTGATCGAGCGCGTTTTCGAGCATCGCAATGCGATCCATCAGCCGATTGCTACGCCCACGCTCACGAAAATAGAGCGCAACGAAAATCAGCAGGGGCAAGAACAGCCAATAGATCATGCATTGTCCTTGGCGGCGATATCTTTGGAGCCGATTTCTTTGGCGCTGATATCTTTGGGCAGGGGCACACCGCTGTCAGTGCTGCGCAAAGCCTCAATCTCGCTCGCAATGCGTTGCTGCTCGCGGGCGCTCAGCGTGTTGTTGTCCGTGGCAATGCGTTCGAGCACTTTTACGCGTTCACGAAGCGCGGCGATTTCGCGGCGCGCATCTTCGATGGCGTCTTGATTGGTCGCAGGATCAGGCCTTGCGAGCGTTTCATTGCCGTCCTCATCAGTCAGTATCCCAGCGCGCGCTTTGGCAACCTGGACACCGCCCCAGATGATAATCGCAACAACAACGACAAATTCCCAACCCATTAGATAGTGCTCCCTTCCTTAGTATCATCACGTAGCGCCTCAATTTCGTCTGCAAGCTCAGCAGAGCGATCGGTTGCAATCCTCTCAAGCACGCGCACGCGCTGTTCCAGATCAAGTTCCGATGCCTGATCTACAGCTCGGCGGTTCGTACCTGTCTTGCGTCGCCGCATCAGCAGGTAAACCGCTGCGCCAGCGACCCCTGCTGCAAGGCCGACCATCTGGATCGCATCAAACATAAGAGCGGTATCAGGCCCGAACATCAGCTGTCCTCCTTCTGCGTGAGTGCTGATGTTTCTTTGCGCAGCGCCTCGATTTCGTCTGACAGCAATTGGCCTTTGTCGGTCGCAATCCTTTCGAGTACACGCAGGCGATCTTCGATGAGGTCTGTTCGGTCGGCGATTTCTCTGACTTGCGGCCCTGCACTGCTGCCTTCGCCCAAGCCCCTTTTCTCGCGCTTGTAGTCGAGCACTTTCTTAACAATCCCATTTATCACGACCCCCACCACGCTCGTGATAACGATGACAAAAGCAAAAATTAGAACAAGATCAGCATCCATTACACCTTCTCCCCATTGATGCTTCGCTCAAGAGCGGGCGCATCTTTGCGCAAAGCCTCAATTTCATCAGACAGCAATTGGCCCTTGTCAGTTGCCAGCCGTTCGAGAACGCGGATGCGATCTTCAAGATGGGACTGTACTTCTTTGTCTTCTGACGCCTGTCCTGCGGTTGCTTCGGCTATGCGTGCCTTAAGTTCCAGCTCGCGGATTTTGTGCTTGCGATTGCGTTCGCCCGCGAATGTCCCAAAGGTTAGCACAATCAATGTCATAACAGCGACAAAGAAGAGAAGATATCCGTCCATCACGCATTCCCCTCGTCTTTGCGTTGCTCCAGCGCGCGATCTCTAAGGGCGTCGATTTCACTGCCCAGTGCGTAGCCGCCATCGGTCACAATCCGCTCCACATTGGCGAGGCGATCCTTCACCGAACCCAGCTCCGCGCGCAGTTCAGCGTTTTCTTGTGTGAGCAAAGCGACGCGTTGTTTCGCTTCATTGTCCGTCGTGGGTTTAAGCGATTGGCCCCAAGCCCCTTCCAGCGGATAGCCATGTTTCACTCTGATCCAGGTCGTGAAAACCCAGCCAGCAACCGCGCCCAATCCGACAACGGTTAGAAGATCGGTTGTTATGAGTTCCATCACTGGCTGGTTTCCTTGTTTCCGATATTAAGGGGCACGCCTGTGTCTGCAGATTGCGCAGGGACATCGCGCAAAGCTTCGATTTCATCGGAAAGCGAATAGCCGCGATCCGTCACGATCTTTTCAAGCACAACCATCCGGTCCTGCATGGAATCGAGTTTGTCATTCAGCTCGCGGTTTTCAGCCTTGAGACGCTTGTTCTCAGCGCTGTCGCTCTTTTCGGTCTTGCCGCCCCATTCATCTTCAAGAGCATAGCCGTGACGCGCGCGGATCCAATTGTTGATGATCCATCCGCCCATGCTGATTGCAATGATCGCCAGTACAAAGGAAGGGCCACCCCAATCCATCACGCTTTCTCCTGAGTGTTGATATTAAGCGGCACGCCGCTGCCTGTTTGCTCGACTTCAACCGTGTCGCGCAAAGCTTCGATTTGGGTCGCGACATCATAGCCGCGATCAGTGACGATGCGTTCAAGGACAGCTACGCGGTCTTCAAGTTTGGATACCTGTGCCGCATATTGAGCTGCCTTTTCTGCGGTGGCATCGGCGGTCGCGTCGATTCCCATTTCGGCGATCTTCTGTTTGTGCTTTGCCCAAATTGCGACCATCGGAATTGTGCATCCAAACACAATCGCCACTATTGGAATTAACTCGCCCATTTCTAGCCCCTCAAATTCGTGTGATTACCGCAGCCGCTCGATCTCGGCGGTCAGGCTGGTGTTCTTGGTGACATAATGTGTTTCCACATCCGCCAACCGCCGATCGATATCGCGGAACCGGGCGCGGATTTCGCGTGCGGTGCGGCGCGGGCTTTGACGGACACCTTGCCAGTACTTTTGTTCGGCCTTGTCTTTGTAGAGATGCGGTGGCTTTTTCTTCAGAGCAAAGCCTGCAACCAGATAGGCAAGAGGGCCCAAGGGACCGAGAGCCAAGATGGTGAGCGCCACTGCGCCAACCCTGACCCAGAACCGTTTCACGCCAGTGTATTCGGCGATCCCTGCGCAAACGCCCAGAAGCCGCCCGTGGTGACTGTCGCGATAGAGAGTGGTGCGAGGAGTGTTCACGCGCTTGTTCCTTTCTTTTCGGCCATCATCTGTTCAAGTTCGCGAAGTTGCTGGTTGTCTGTTTCCTGGTCGGCCTGAAGGCGTTTCACAGGATTGAATGAGGGATCGTCATGCGCAACGAGGCGCTCGACTGTGTCCATCCGCTCATCCAGACGCTTGGCCAGATTATACAGCTCTTCCAGAAGCACTTCGTCATCACTGGTGATGCTTGCGCCGGTTTTCCATTTTGTGACGTAGTGGAGGATCAGCCAAGGCAGGCCGATCACGATCATAGGAATTACAATGACTGCGTCCCAATCCATGGCTTATGCCCCTTTCTTCGTGTCGTCTTTGCCGAGCGCTTTTTTCATCGCGGCAAGTTCATCATCAATTGCATCTGCCCCTTCGAGAGCGGCAATCTCATCAGCCAGTGATGGCGTCGCATTTTCAGCTAAGCCGATGGCATCGGCGCGGCCTTCTGCGTAATCGACACGGCGTTCGAGCTGGTCGAATTTCGCCAGCGCATCATCGGTCCGCTCAGTGCTCATCAAAGTGCGCAGTTTGACGCGGTTTTCCGCGCTTTCCAGCCGCGCTGCGATTTGTGTCTGGCGGCTGCGTGCCTCGCGCAGGCGATGCTGGAGCTTTTGAATGTCTTCTTCATAAGCGCGCAAGGCATCATCAAGCACCGCGATTTCCGCCCGCAATTGATCGCCCATTCCGCTGGCCTTTTTCTTTTCAACCAGAGCAGCGCGTGCCAGATCTTCACGATCTTTTGACAAAGCAAGCTGCGCCTTTTCGCCCCAGTCAGCCTCCAGCTTATCAAGCTTCACCACATGGCGATGCATTTCTTTCTGATCGGCAATCGTGCGCGCCGCACTTGCGCGGACTTCGACCAAGGTTTCCTCCATTTCGAGGATGATCATGCGGATCATCTTGGATGGATCATCCGCCTTATCGAGCATGTCTGTGAAGTTGGCAGCGATAATATCGCGAGTGCGGCTGAAAATTCCCATAAAGGGGGCTCCTGTTAGAAATTCGTTGATCTTTGCGTTGACCTTATCTGGATCAGTCCAATCCGCGCCCGTCAAGGGGTCGCTTGTGTTGCGCTGCGTTGGCGTTGGGCTGGTGCGCAAGGCTTCGATCTCCGCATCGAGCTTTGAAGCGCGTTTTGCACCAGCCAGCGGGGCAAGGGGGTGGGCCGGAGCGGTGTCGCTTTGTGCATTCAGTGCGGGGTCACTGGCTGCATCGCGCTCCGGCCCTAAGGGGTTGGAAGGATTGGATGGCTTGGTCATCGCGGCGATGCTTTATGCGATTTCAAACAAAGCAGGCGCGTCCGCTTCGAGCTGGATCAGGCTTGTACCGTTTGATGTACCTGACATGGGATCGGCCTGCACTTGCGATGACAAGATGACCATTGCGCTCATCGCAGCGATGCTTGCAATGGATGCCGCGCCAAGCTTGCTTGACCAGAAGCCGCCTTTGGCATTGCCGCTTTTCTGTGTTTGGTGTGTTTGCATCGGGTTTATCCCTTCTTCGTCGGTAAATCTGTGCCCGGTTGGGCTTCGTCACTAACTTTGCAACGCGCGTGCCAAACTGCGAAAAGCCGAGAATTCCGCCGTTTTTGGAGCGAACCACAGTTTACATGTTGGTTTTCATTGCCAAGCATTGGTGTTTTTCACTATAGGTTGGTGCAAGTTACGAATAGGGGTGAAGTTGGAGCGCGAAAACCAGTTTATCGGCCAGTCCGGCGCCTTCCTCGACGCGGTCGAGCGTGCCAGCCGTGCCGCCCCTATGAGCCGCCCTGTGCTGGTCATTGGAGAGCGGGGCACGGGTAAGGAATTGATCGCAGAACGCCTCCACCGCCTCTCTACACGCTGGGGCGAACCGCTTGTCACGATGAACTGTGCGGCTTTGCCTGAAACCCTGATCGAGGCCGAATTGTTTGGCCACGAAGCGGGCGCGTTTACAGGCGCTACCAAAGCGCGCGCGGGAAGGTTTGAAGAAGCCGACCAGGGCACGCTATTTCTCGATGAATTGGGTACTTTGTCGATGGGCGCGCAGGAACGATTGTTGCGTGCAGTCGAATATGGCGAAGTCACGCGGATCGGTGCATCGCGTCCTTTGCGCGTGGATGTGCGGATCGTAGCGGCAACAAACGATGATCTTCCAGCTTTAGCCGAAAGCGGCGAATTTCGTGCTGACTTGCTCGACAGGTTGAGCTTTGAAGTGATTACCTTGCCGCCCTTACGTGTGCGCGAAGGGGACATCACGGTGCTCGCTGAATATTTCGGGCGGCGCATGGGGGCTGAGCTGGATTGGCACGCTTGGCCCGGTTTTGCGCCGCATGTCGCAGCGCAACTTGAGGAGTATGCATGGCCGGGCAATGTGCGAGAATTGCGCAATGTGGTGGAGCGCGCGATTTATCGCTGGGATGATCCTGAAACGCCCATATCGCATGTCCAATTCGATCCGTTTGACAGCCCGTGGAAGCCCAAAGCGCCCGCTCACCGCCGATCTGAAAATGCGCCAGCACCTGCTCCCACTTCCCCTGGCGATACAAACGCGTCTGCGCAGGCTGTTGATTTTGAGCAAGTCGATGATTTGCGTGCAGCGGTTGAAAGCCATGAACGTGCAATTGTTGAACATGCTTTGGGCAAACACCGATGGAATCAGCGACAGACTGCCAAAGCCCTGGGGCTAAGCTACGATCAATTGCGCCACGCTATTAAAAAGCATGGGCTGATGGAGGAAGTCAGCGAAGGGTAGAAATATCCTCTACACTTGACTTATTTCCATATTTCCATATATGTCGAAATATGGAAAACGAAGAAGACGCAAACATGGCATTCGCCCTCGCTGCGCTGAATGCACTTAGTCAACAAAGTCGGCTCGAAACCTTTCGTGTCCTGGTTGAAGCGGGGCGAAATGGCATGGCGGCTGGTATGATCGCGAAACGTTTGGACATCGCGCCAAGCTCATTGAGCTTTCACCTTACCACATTGAAACATGCAGGGCTGGTGCGCGAAAGGCGCGAGGCAAGGTCAAAGATCTACACCGCCGACTTCGCCGCGATGAGTCGCCTGATCGCGTTTCTGATGACCAATTGCTGCGCGGCAGACTGCGTTGATCCTCAGCTAATCGATGCATTTTCCCAAGGAGAACCATCATGAAACGCTTTCACCTTAACCTGCGCGTGTCTGACCTTGCCAAATCAACCGAGTATTACACGGCATTTTTCGGTTCAGAACCGACCGTTAACGAGCCGGATTACAAAAAGTGGATGCTCGATGATCCGTATGTAAACTTCTCGATCGAACCGGCAGTGGACAAAGTAGGCATTGCCCATATCGGCCTGCAAGCCAGCGATGATGCAGAGCTTGGCGATATTCGTTCAAAAATCGAAGCGGCCAGCTCGCCGGCCTTCCACGAGGGGGAGACCGAGTGCTGCTATGCCCACTCCTTCAAAAGCTGGACGCGTGATCCTGATGGCATTGTTTGGGAGGCGTTTTTCACTGATGGCCAAAGGCGTGACTACGGCGAAATGCCTGAACTTGGGCGTGAACTTGCCAGCGAACTACAAAGTGGCTGCGCGCAGTAGCCAGCGCAAATGGGAAATGACTTGGGCAGCGACTAAGCGATAGTGCCTATGGCGGCAGAGCCGGCTGCTAACCCTGCTCATCTATTGCCAGATGATTATGTCTGGTCGCAGATCACTCGAAACCCAAATACGTCCCGCGGTCATCGGGCGTAGGGCTGCACCGCGTCTCCGGCTCTCGCTTCCCGGACGGCTGCAGACAATGTACGACACACGCCGTTGCATAGTGCTCGATCTGTCAGAAACCGGCGCCCAAATTGGGCTTGAAAAGCCGCTGCGCCCCGGTGAAGGCGCTATCTTACAAGTGGTAGACCTTGATCATTTTGGGACAATCGTTCGTCACGGTGAGGGCGCAAATGGCGGTGTTAATGGCATTGAATTCGACAGCCCACTCAGCAAATCAGACGTACTGGCGGTGAGGCACTTTGCTGAAACTTTTGAAGAACGTGAAAGGCTTGCGCTTCGTCAAGAAGCGCAAGCCTGGGTTGCGGGTGTAGGCTAAAGAGAGTTGTTTGCACGGAGCGTGTATTCGCCCCTTGTAAAACCGTTTCGATGCGCCTAACTGCAAGCTATCCCGACATTGTCGATACAAGGTTTGGACGCTGGCGCCGCAAGGGGCTGGCTCAAAACTGCATTTGTATCATCGGTGTCGCATTTGGTTATTACAAAGGCTTCTGTGACCGATCTGACGCGTCTTATTGAACTGGTGGAACCCGAGGCAGAAGCTTTGGGGTTTGAACTGGTGCGTGTGCAGATGATGCAGTCCGAAGCAGGCGAGGGTGGTCAGGCGCTTCAGATCATGGCTGAAGATCCTGCAACCGGTCAGCTTATCATCGAACAATGTGCTGAGCTATCGCGCCGAGTGTCGGAATTGATCGATACCCGCGAAGAGGCCGGAGAGGTGCTGGTTGAAGGTGCCTATCACCTCGAAGTGTCATCACCGGGCATTGACCGTCCATTGACGCGCGAAAAGGACTTCGCAGCGTGGGCAGGGCATGATGCGCGCATCGTTATGCAAAAAGGCTGGACCGGCGACCCAAGGGATAAGCGGGTATTCAAAGGCGAGCTAACCAAATTTGAAAACGGCGTCGCAACAATCAACGATGCCAAAACGGGCGCGGTGGACTTGCCGCGCGAATTGATCAACAGCGCTAAGCTTGTTCTTACCGACAAGCTGATCGCTGCGACTAAGCCGCTCGATACAAGCGGCGCTGACGATATTGTTGAAGACACGCAAGAAGAAAAGGCAGACGACTGATGGCCAGTGCCATTTCCGCCAACAAGGCAGAATTGCTCGCAATTGCGAACTCCGTTGCATCGGAAAAGATGATCGACAAATCGATCGTTATCGAAGCAATGGAAGAAGCGATTCAGAAATCGGCGCGCAATCGCTACGGCGCGGAGAACGACATCCGCGCGAAATTGGACCCGCAAACAGGCGATCTGACTCTGTGGCGCGTGGTTGAAGTCGTCGAAGAGGTCGAAGATTACTTCAAGCAGGTTGACCTGAAACAGGCCAACAAACTGCAAGATGGTGCGGCGCTTGGCGATTTTATCGTCGACCCACTCCCTCCCGTTGATCTGGGCCGCATCGATGCGCAATCTGCCAAACAAGTGATCTTTCAAAAGGTCCGCGATGCAGAGCGAGAGCGTCAGTTTGAAGAGTTTAAGGATCGCGCAGGCGAGATCATCACTGGCGTGATCAAATCGGTCGAGTTTGGCCATGTGATCGTCAATCTCGGTCGTGCTGAAGGCGTGATCCGCCGTGACCAGCAAATCCCTCGTGAAGCTGCGCGTGTGGGTGAGCGTGTGCGCGCTCTCATCACCAAGGTGGAACGCAACAATCGCGGGCCGCAAATTTTTCTGTCGCGCGCCGCGCCTGATTTCATGCGCAAGCTGTTTGCCCAGGAAGTGCCAGAAATCTACGACGGCATTATCGAGATCAAAGCTGCCGCCCGCGATCCGGGCAGCCGCGCGAAAATTGGCGTGATCAGCCATGATAGCAGCATTGATCCTGTCGGTGCTTGTGTCGGTATGAAGGGTAGCCGCGTTCAGGCCGTCGTGCAGGAATTGCAGGGCGAAAAGATCGACATCATCCCGTGGTCAGAAGACACCGCGACATTCATCGTGAACGCATTGCAGCCTGCCACAGTGGCGCGCGTTGTTCTTGATGAGGACGATGGCCGAATTGAAGTTGTTGTCCCCGATGATCAACTGAGCCTCGCCATTGGTAGGCGCGGCCAGAACGTGCGCTTGGCTAGCCAGCTGACTGCACAGCAGATCGACATCATGACCGAGGAGGAGGCATCAGAGAAACGCTCGAAAGAATTCGCTGAGCGTTCTAAGATGTTCGAAGAAGAGTTGGACGTTGATGAAACGCTGTCTCAGCTGCTCGTAGCCGAAGGTTTTGCCGAGCTTGAAGAGGTCGCTTATGTTGATCTTGCTGAACTCGCAGCGATTGAAGGTTTTGACGAAGAGCTCGCCGAAGAGCTGCAAAGCCGCGCACTCGAAGCGATTGAGCGCGCCGAAGAAGGGCATCGCACCACGCGCCGCGAATTGGGCGTTGATGATGATTTGGCGACTATGCCTCACCTCACAGAGGCGATGCTTGTCGTGCTTGGTAAAGCGGGCATCAAGACGCTTGATGATCTTGCCGATCTTGCGACTGACGAACTGATCGCGAAAAAACGCGAAGCACCTAAACGTCGCAACAACACCGATGGTCCGCCAATGCGTCGCCCACAGCGCGAGCAGGACAAAGGCGGCGTTCTGGGCGAATACGGTCTTTCCGAAGAGCAGGGCAACGAGATCATCATGGCTGCCCGCGCGCATTGGTTCGAAGATGAAGAAGACGCAGCGCCTGCTGCGGCTGAAACACAGGAGGCCGCCGATGCGGACTCCACCCAATGAGAGCGTAAGTTCCGCCATCGCTGAAACAAAGGGCACTCGTGCTTCTGCGAGTGAACGCCGCTGCGTGCTTTCGGGAGATACACTCCTGAGAGATCAACTGGTTCGCCTTGCCATTTCGCCCGATGGATTGGTCCTGCCTGACCCCGCGGCCAAAGCGCCAGGGCGCGGTGCTTGGATTACCCCTGATCGATCGGCTCTTGAACAGGCGATGTCTGATGGCCAATTAAAGCGTGCATTGATGCGCGCTTTCAAAGGTGGTCCAGCAGATGCAAAGCTGACGGTTCCAGATGATCTTCCCGATCTCATTGAAGCTGCGCTGCGTCGCAGTTTGACAGAACGGTTGGGCCTGGAATGGCGCGCTGGCACTTTGGTGCTTGGTTCTGCGCGCATTGAAGAACACGCAAGAACGGGTCGCGTGGCGTTGCTATGCCATGCAAATGATGCTCGCGAAGATGGGCGCAAACGGCTCGATCAGGCATGGCGCGTTGGCTGCGATGCTGAAGGTTCTGGCCTTCGCGGCACAACCTTGCCACTGGACCGGGCAAGCCTGTCTGTGGCATTGGGCCGCGAGAACACCGTCCACATGGGCGTTGCAGGCCATGCGGGCGACAGGCGAGCGGCGATAAGAGTTAGTCAGGCGATTGATCGGCTGGCGCGTTACACGGGCGGCGAGTGTGCCGCTTTTGAAGGATCGAATATAGACGCGGTAAGCGCGGCGCACGCCGAATGATTGGCGGGCGGATAATTGTTATTTTTGAAGGGCTTTTGAGCACATAATGAGCGACGAACCAGAAAAACGCACACGCAAACCACTGGGCCTTAAACGCGCGGTCGATGCTGGCGAGGTCAAGCAGACCTTTAGCCATGGCCGCACCAATAAGGTTGCCGTGGAAGTGAAGCGCCGCCGCAAGCTTACCAAGCCCGGCGAAACTCCTGCACCTGCGCCAGAGGCGGCACCAGCGCCCACGCAGGAGCCAACACCGGCGCCCGCACCTGCTCCAGCAGCGAAAAAGGCTGCGCCTGCGAAAAAAGCAGCACCTGCTGCTGAAACACCGCAAGAACGCGTCGCTCGGCTTCAGCGTGAAGTGGAAGAAGAACGCCTGAAGATGGCTGAAGAAGCGCGCAAGCGCGACGAAAGCAAAGCCAAACAGGCCGCAGAAGACGAAGCTCGCAAGCGGGAAGAGAACAAAAAGGCCGAAGAAGAAGCCGCTAAACAGGCTGCAGAAGAGGCCGAAGCCGCAGCGCAAGCCGCTGCGACGCAAGAAGCAGCCGAAAGCGAAGCTAAGGCCGAAGAGCCTGCGGCCAAAGGCAGCCCAACACCTGCTGCGCGCAAATTCACGCCGATTGCACGGCCAGAGCCCAAGCGGCCTGAGAAGAAGAAAAAAGAAGACAAGCGGGCTGCCAAAGACACTGGCGGTTCCAAAGATAAGCGTCGCTCTGGCAAGCTAACCGTCACCAAAGCTTTGAACGAGGATGAGGGCCGCCGCGCACGGTCACTCGCCGCGCTAAAACGCGCCCGCGAAAAAGAACGCCGCGCACAGGGCGGTCCGTCTGCTCCGCGCGAAAAGCAAGTTCGCGATGTTGTTGTGCCCGAAGCGATCACAGTTGGCGAATTGGCCAAGCGCATGGGCGAAAAAGGCGCCGATCTCGTCAAAGAGCTGTTCAATCTCGATATGATGGTCACGGTCAATCAGACCATCGATCAGGACACAGCGGAATTGCTGGTCGAACAGTTTGGGCACAATATCGAGAAAGTGTCTGAAGCGGACGTCGATATTCAGGCCGAAGAGGATGTTGATCCGGCCGAAACGCTCAAACCGCGTCCGCCCGTTGTCACGATTATGGGCCATGTTGATCATGGTAAGACATCTTTGCTTGATGCCTTGCGCAATGCCAATGTGACCAAAGGCGAAGCCGGCGGGATCACACAACATATTGGCAGCTATCAGGTCACCACCAAAGATAAGCAGACCATCACTTTCCTTGATACACCTGGCCACGCAGCATTCACCGAAATGCGCGCGCGCGGTGCCGGTGTGACGGATATAGTGGTGCTGGTTGTGGCAGCTGATGACGGTATTATGCCGCAGACGATTGAAGCGATCAATCACACCAAAGCTGCTGGCGTACCCATGATCGTGGCGATCAACAAAATGGATAAGCCTGAGGCGAACCCGGACAATGTCCGCAATCGCTTGCTCGAACACGAAGTGATCGTCGAGAAACTGTCAGGCGAAGTGCAGGATGTTGAAATCTCGGCGGTGAAGAAAACCGGTCTTGATGAATTGCTTGAGAAAATCGCGCTTCAGGCCGAATTGCTTGAGTTGAAAGCCCGTCCTGATCGCCATGCTGATGCTACCGTTATCGAAGCGCAGCTTGATAAAGGGCGCGGTCCTGTGGCGACTGTCCTCATTACACGCGGCACTTTGAAACGCGGTGATACCTTCGTGGTTGGCACTGAAAGCGGCCGGGTGCGTGCGATTGTCAACGATCATGGCAAGCAGGTCAAAGAAGCGGGTCCTTCCATGCCGGTTGAAGTGCTTGGCCTTGGCGGGGTTCCGTCGGCTGGCGATCAATTGACTGTGGTTGAAAACGAACAGCGCGCACGCGAAGTGGCCTCCTATCGTCAGGAGAAAGCGACCGAGAAACGCACAGCGCTTGCTCCCACCAGCTTTGATACGATGTTCAACAACCTTGCATCCAATGTCATCGAATGGCCTGTGGTGGTGAAAGCCGATGTGCAAGGATCCGTCGAAGCCATCGTCACCGCGCTCCACAACATCTCAAATGATGAGATTAAGGTCCGCGTTCTTAATGCAGGTGTCGGCGCGATTACGGAAACCGATGTGAATCTCGCGGCGGCGTCAAACGCCCCCATCATTGGCTTTAATGTGCGGCCCAACGCCAAAGCGCGCGAGCTGGTGAAGCGCGATGATGTGCGCATGATGTATTACGATGTGATCTATCACCTCACCGAAGAAGTCGCCAAGGAAATGGCCGGCGAGCTTGGTCCAGAGCGGTTCGAAACGGTTGTTGGCCGCGCTGAGGTCAAAGAAGTCTTCAAATCGGGCAAGCGGGATAAGGCCGCAGGTCTATTGGTCGAAGACGGCGTCATCCGCAAAGGCCTGTTCGCACGCCTTACCCGCGAAGATGTTATCGTATCTGCGACCACCATCGCTTCGCTTCGCCGGTTCAAAGACGATGTTGATGAAGTGCGCTCAGGCCTCGAATGCGGCGTGGTTCTGGAAGACACGAACGACATTCAACCGGGCGATCAACTCGAAGTCTTCGAGGTCGAAGAACGCGAGCGGACGCTTGAGGTTGGCTAATCAATCTCCCCTCCCGCTCGCGGGAGGGGCTGGGGGTGGGAATGGGCCGCTAGGCCCACCCCGCTGCGACTAGCGAGCGAGCTCGCAAGTCTCACTGCCCCTCCCGTAAACGAGAGGGGATGAGGAGCTCTTCATGACCAAAATCTGGGAAGGCCAGCGTTCCCCTTCGGCTGAATTGATGGGTAGCGAGTATGTCGCGTTCGATGCCGAGAGGTCCGAACTCACCACCCGCTTCACCCCGCCACCCAGCTTTGCGTCCCCGCGCGGTGCAGTGCAGGGTGGGCTTATCGCGGGCTTCCTTGATGAAGTGATGGGCGGCGCTTTGCTTGCCTCGACCGAGGGAAGCGAACACGGCATGAAGCTTCCACTCAACTTGGATATGAATTTAACCTTCATCTCCATGGTCCCGCTTGCTCCCATCATTGCCAAAGGGCGGGTCGTCAAAGCGGGAAAACGCGTCGCGTTTCTCGAAGGGGAATTGTATGACGAGGAAAGCGGAAAACTTCTCGCCCGCGCGACATCGACTGCGCTGCCGACGCCAGTGCCGGGGGCTGAATGATGGACGATAGTGAAAACAATCCCGGCGCATTTCCGCCGCTTGCTATCGATTCCGTGATGGGCTCCCCGCATTCCGAAACGCTCGGGTCTGAATTCCTAGGTTTTGATGAAGAAACCGCCACGGCCACCATGCGCTTTACCGTCAAAGATGAGATGACAACATGGCGCGGCGGGGTACAGGGCGGCTTGGTCGCAGGGTATCTCGATGACGTGATGGGATACGCCTATGTTGCGGCGACTGGTGGCGAGCAAGCGCCCCTCAATCTCGAAATCTCGATGAAGCTGATAGGCCTAATCCCGCGCGGTAGCACCATCGTCGGCAAAGGCTGGGTGGTAAGGGCAGGGCGGCGCGTCATTTTCCTTGAAAGCGAATTGCGAACCGAAGAAGGCCAATTGCTCGCAAAGGCCAGTTCTACAGCGATCCCGACCATGCGGCCATCGCCCACGGAAACGGGGATGGGCTGATGGCACGCTATCTCGCGCTTCTGGGGAGCTTTAACATCGGCGGCAACCGCGTGAAGATGGTCGATTTGAAATCCGCCCTCATAGGCGCTGGCATCAAAGACCCCGTGACAGTCGCAGCCAGCGGCAATGTCATCATCGAAGACACCCGCGATCCCGCTATGCTTGAAGTGCACTTAGAAGGTATCATGGCCGATGCGTTCGGTTTTAAGTCTTGCGCAATGGTGCGCACTGCAGATGAAGTGCGGGCCGCGATTGATGAAAACCCCTTTCACGGCAATGGCCCCAATCATGGCTCTGACAAGATGGTGCATTCCATTTTTCTTAGCCAACAGCCTGATAAAAGCGCGGTGGATGCGCTTATCGAGGACCATCGCAACAAGGGAAGCGAGCGGCTGGCACTGGGTGACCGCGTGCTTTTTCTCGACTATGTGCACGGTGTTGGCGTGTCGGATTTGTCCAACAAGGTGTTAGAGCGAAGGCTCAAAGTGAAAGGCACGGCGCGCAATATGAATTCGCTTAAGAACATTCTTGCAAAGATGAATTGATACGATGGCCCGCAGACAAGATCACACTGCCGAACAGCAATCGGTCCGCGTCCTGAAAGTGGGTGAGCGGGTGCGGCATATTCTGTCGGAATTGCTCGCGCGTCAGGAAGTGCATGATGATGTGGTGAGCGCATCGAACATCGCCGTGACCGAAGTGCGCATGACGCCAGATCTTCGCCACGCCACAGCTTATGTCAAACCACTGATAGGCGCGAGCGAAGATGATGTGGTGCACGCATTGCGCCAGAACACAGCTTTTCTCCAACGCGAAGTTGCCAAACGGTTGGGTCTGAAATTCGCGCCTAAACTCAAATTCCGCAAGGATGAGAGCTTTGCCGAAGCGGACCGGATCGAGGCATTGCTGCGTGATCCTAAAGTGGCGCGGGATCTGGAAAGCGACGAGGATTAGGCCTTAGGCAGCCTTTGTCGCGGGCCAATGCTTCATCATGGCAGGCGGAGGCGATGGGTTCATTTCCGACTCCACCAACGCAGCCAAAGCGCGTTTCCGATCATCACTGGTAAAGCTGCCTGTCGTCAGGCAAAACTCGATCATATTGCCATTGGGATCGCGCGTGTAGACCGAGTGGCACCAATTGTGATCCAGCTCCAGCACATCGAGCCCTGCCGCATTCCAGCGTTTGCGCCAATCCACAAGGTCCTCTTTTGAAGAGACATCGAAGCTGAAATGGTTGGTGCCGCGCGGCATGCCTGCGGCTTTGTTGAGATCAAACTCGTGCGCATCTTGGCCTTGCACTTCGTGCAATTCCCAAAAGGCGATAAACTTGGTGTCATCGCCGTCCATCCGGTAAAAGAAATGCTTGCCCCATCCGCCTTCCATGATTGGCGCGATTTCAACTTTGACGAGTTCAAAGCCCATCACGCCTTCATAGAAGGCATGAATCTCCGCCATATTCTTCGCGGCCAATGCAAGATGGTGGTAGCCCATACGCTCAGTCCCTATTCTTTACGCTTATCGACCATGCCCATCACATCTGCGCTCGTGCCTTCGGGGGCGGGGACTTCGACGACACGGTCATCGACATCATCATATTCCAGCCGCAAGGCCCGGCTCATGACGCCGTGCATCATGTAAGTGCATGTGACGTATGTAAGCTCGATTATCTCAACTTCGCTAAGGTGGGTTTTGAGAGCCTCAAACACCGCATCGGGCACTCTGCCATGTTCGAGTACCAACGCATCAGTGTAAGCGAGGACCGCGCGCTGCTTGGCATCGAAACATGTCGCGACCGACCAACTGGTGATCGCCTGCACCTGCTTTTCGGAAAGCCCCGAAAACCGCGCTGCTTTCATATGCTGCGAATAGACGAATTGCGATCCGACCAAATACCCTGCCCGCGTCTGCCCAAGTTCGCGCAAAGTTTCATCAAGAACACGCTTCGGTGATCGGTAAAAGCCGAAACCTTCAGTGGTGTGCTTGAATGCATCAGGCACCTGGGCAAAAACGGTCCACCAATTGCCCGGAGTGCCTGTCGCCGTGCCAGGATCGGCAACTGGATCGCGGTCACCGAAAAGGGTCGCATAAAGGCGTTTAAGGTACTCGTCTTCTAGTTCAGCGAGGGGTATTTCGCGCAAACGTGGCAAGTGGCTCTCCTTTGATACAGGAAAGCTAGCAGGCCCAATTCACTCCCGCAATCAACTGGGCACGATGCGGGCGCGCAGCTTGATGTCCACTTTGTTGCCCACGATCAGTTGATAGCTTTTCATGCCGTAATTGCGGCGATCAATTTTTGCTGTGGCTGTGAAACTGATCGGCGCGTTGGCAGGTGCGGTCAGAGGGTTGCGATCAAACTTCACATTGAGCGTCTGATCCTTCGTCACACCTCTCGCGGTCAATTTGCCTGTCATGGTTCCCTTAGTCGCACTGGTCATATTGAGCGATTGGCCAACGAAGCGAATTGATGGGTACTTGGCCGACCAAAAGAATTTCTCACCCTTCAGACGCTTTAGCGTTGTCGTATCCGGTGCAGTCAATGACGTTGCATCGAAAGTGACATCGATCTTGGCCTTGGCAGGATCGTTACCAACAATCGTGGCTGTTCCGCGCATCTTTGGGAAAGTCGCCGTTTTGCTCGACAGTCCGAAAAACGGTACTTTTGCGCTGAGCAGCGAATTGCTCTCGTCGATCCGATAATCCACTGGCGCACTGGCATTGGCGGCCAATAATGCGGCGAACACGGGCAAGAGGAACAGGCGTTTCAATGTTGGTTGCATTAGAAATCTCCTAAAGACCAATACGCCGATTTCGCCCTAAAGGTTTCACTTTCAGAGACCGCCTGTGCTTAGCCTTCGCCAGGCAAACTGTATCCCACAGGTGCATTGGGGCCAAGCGGGATGCCTAAGTAGAACCAAATGACAATTAGAACGGTGCCCGAAATTAGCAGCCAAACCGAATAAGGGATCATCATCGCAGTTAAACTGCCAAGCCCGAAATCCGGCTGCCAGCGGCGCGCAAACACCAAGATCAGCGGGAAATACACCATTAGCGGCGTGATGATGTTGGTCGCACTGTCACCCACGCGGTACGCGGCGGTGGCGCCCTCTGGGCTGATGCCAAGCAGCATCAGCATCGGCACAAGAATGGGGGCAAGCAAGGCCCATTTCGCGCTGGCTGATCCAACGAACAGATTAAGCAAGCCAGAGAAGAGAACCATCAACCCCAAAACCAGCGGAAGTGGAAGCCCTGTTGACTGGATCGCATCCGCGCCGTGAACGGCGCTGATAAGGCCAAGATTGGACCAGCTGAACATCGCTACGAAATGCGCAGCGGCAAAGGCAAGCACCAGATAATAGCCCATATCCTTCATGCTTTCCGCCATCATATTGACGAGATCACGGTGACTTTTGATCGATCCGGTCGCTCGGCCATAGGCCCAACCTGTTGCAAGGAAGAGGATGAAAAAGCCAGCGACGAGTGACTGATAAAGCGGGCGAAGCTGTGCATGGACCGAGCAATCAGCAGCCGGTATGCCGTCACACGCAGCCTCGTTGATGAGCGGCGTTCCAGGACCAAACGTCATGGCCACCCAAAGGCCGACCACTGCCAGCGCAGCAAGACCTGCTGCGCGCAGGCCTTTGCCGCTGTTCGGGCTCTCACCTTCAGATACTTCTTGACCGCTATCACCCCCAGCCGATGCGCCACCAGTCCACTTGCCAAGCTTGGGCTCAATCACTTTGTCCGTGACGTACCAGATAATGGGAAGGTACAAGAACGTCATCGCAGTGATGAAGTACCAATTTCCTGCTAGGTTCGCCGTCCAAGCAGGGTCCAGCGCTGAAGCGCCTACGGCTTCCTCGGTTATGCCAAACAGCAATGCGTCGAGTTGGCCAGGTGAGATATTGGCCGAAAAACCTCCGGAAACACCCGCAAACGCCGCTGCAATGCCAGCCATCGGGTGCCTGCCAGCGGCTGCAAACAGGATGCCAGCAAGGGGAATGAGAACCACATAACCCGCATCTGCGGCATGGTTGCCAATCATTGCCACAAGGGCCACGACTGGGGTGAGAAGCGAAGTCGGGGCAGATTTAACAGCGCTCGCCATTCCTGCTGCAAAAAAGCCTGATCTCTCCGCTACGCCAGCACCCAACATTACAACCAGCACATAGCCAAGCGGATGGAAGTGCGTGAACGTTTTGGGCATCTCCACCCAAAGCTTCTGAATATTGTCAGCCGATAAAAGGCTAACAGCGGTGATGACCTGAGCGCTGCCAGTTTCTTCGTCAATGGTCGTTGGGTGCAATGCAGACACGCCCAGCATGGCGCACAAGATGGAGATCAAGACGAGCGCGATAATGAGGTAAAAGAACAGAAAAACCGGATCAGGTAGCTTGTTACCGCTGCGTTCAACCCAGCCCAAAATACCCGTCATGCCCTCATTGCCGGATGCGGCCGCTGCGGCGTTAGCCATTTATGTGATCCCCGATTGTCTATCTAGTAAGCGGTTGAACTAGCATTGCTTGGCCCACCTGTCAGGGGGATTAATCAACAGGTTGTTCTGGCGCGGCGCAGAGCGCATGGTATGGCACATACATGGCGAAACTCTATTTCTATTATGCCAGCATGAACGCGGGAAAATCCTCCTCGCTTTTGCAAGCCGACTTTAATTATCGCGAGCGCGGGCAGGCAACCATGGTGTGGACTGCCAAGCTTGATACGCGTTCTGAAGGCCAAGTGCGCAGCCGTATTGGGCTTGAGGCTGGCGCGCATCTTTATGAGCCGGAAACAGACCTGACGCGCGGTATTTTGGAGGAGCACTCCAAAAGTAAACTTGATTGCGTGATGGTCGATGAGGCGCAATTTTTGACAGAGGCACAGGTGTGGCAATTGGCAGCTCTGGCTGATGAGCATTCCATTCCGGTGCTGTGCTATGGTTTGCGCACCGATTTTCAAGGCCAGCTGTTCCTCGGTTCGGCTGTCCTGCTTGGGATCGCGGATGCGTTGGTTGAGATGAAAGCGGTGTGCTGGTGCGGGCGCAAAGCAACCATGAACCTTCGTATCGATGGAAGTGGGCAACCCGTGTGTGAGGGGGAACAAACCGAAATAGGCGGGAATGATCTTTATGTCGCGCTTTGCCGAAAGCACTTTAGCTCGGCGTTGAGAGGTGAACCGGGTGCCTTGGGCTAGGATAAAGCGGACGAAGAAGCCGCCTGTGCCGCACGATCCCGCGTGGGCTAATGCCTTTGTCGCCGCGCGGGAGACAGTGTCGAACATCCTGGGCGAGCACGCGGTTGGCATCCATCATGTCGGCAGCACAGCAATACCCGACATCCTGGCAAAGCCGGTTATCGATATCCTAATCGAAGCGACTAGCCTTGAGGCGCTGGATCGCAAAGATGTTGCGTTTCGGAAGGCCGGATTTATCGGCAAAGGCGAAAAAGGCATCGAAGGGCGCCGCTACTTCATGAAGGACAACGAACAAGGAGTACGTAGCCACCACATCCACGCCTTTGAGAAAGGCTCTCCTCACATCGAGCGGCATCTTGCCTTCCGCGACTACTTGCTCGCCTACCCCGATGTTGCGCGCGCCTATTCGCAGGTAAAGAAGCGCATTCTTGCCGATTGGCGGGGTATCGATGATTACATTGCGCGTAAGGCATCCTTTGTGGTTGAAACCGAACGCGCGGCGCTGGAGTGGTACCGCGGTCGTTTGCCAATCGAAGGGCCGCGCAGCTAACGTCCGGCTAGTAGAGCAAGGCCCTCGTATCTACATAGGTGCCAGTGTTTGACACACTCAGCTTTGCGATCGTTTTTATACCCTGCCTGATTATCGCCATCGTCTTTCACGAAGTGGCGCATGGGCTGGCGGCAAAAGCCTTGGGCGATCCCACAGCTAGCGAGCGCGGGCGTCTTAGCCTTAATCCCCTTCGACATGTGGACCCGATTGGGACCGTGCTGGTACCGGGAGGATTGCTCTTGCTCGGCGCGCCGGCCTTTGGCTGGGCAAAGCCGGTGCCGGTCAACAAATGGCGTTTGAGTGACCCGCGATTCGACATGATGGCAGTCGCAGCGGCGGGTCCGCTGAGCAATTTTGTGCTCGCCTTTGTCGGCGCGGTTGTCTTGGGAGTTATCGGCACATTGGGCGCAAGTTTCTCTGAAAGCGCAGCGGGTTTTCCTATGCTCGTTGCGCCGGATGGGACCTCACTGCAATTTGAAACAGGGCTTTACTTCTTCATTCTTATCAAGTCTTTCTGGGGATGTTCAATCTGCTTCCGATCCCGCCTTTTGATGGCTCGCACATCGTCGGCGGGCTGCTGCCCAAGCCATTGCGGACGCGGTGGGAGAAACTCCAGCGCTTCGGCATGGTGGTTATCCTTGGCGTAATTGGCTTTAGCTGGATTGTCGGGACAGGCTGGCTCGAAGTAACCGTGCTTCCCTTGGTGGCTAAGGTGATGAGCTTTTACGAAGGTCTCGCAAACGCGGTAGCGCTCGCCTAAAGGGCCTTCCATGGAAGCGCTTTCTTGTATCATGGAACATGCACCCGTGCGACTTGTGCCGCTAGCCGATGAGCATCTCGAGCCGTTGCACGCTGCGTGTAAGCTCGATCAGGATGTTTGGCAGATTTATCCGGTCAATCTTGGCGGCGATGGTTTTGATGAAACGCTTAAGTTGTGGCGGTCGTCACGTTGGTTAAACTCTGCGGTGTTTTACACGCGCAGTGACACGCTTGTTGGGGCGACAAGCTATATCAGACCAACCCAGTTTGGCGTCGTCGAAGTTGGCGTGTCCTGTATCGCACCTGAGGTGCGCGACGGGTCGTTCAACCGTGCGATAAAGGAGCTGCTTATCGAGCATGCTTTTACCTGCGGATTTCACAAGGTCGAACTGCGCGCAGACAGCCGTAACAAACGCTCGATTGCAGCCATCGCTAAGCTCGGCGCGGGGCACGAGGGGACATTGCGCGCAAACATGGTCACTTGGACTGGCTACCGTCGCGATACGGCTTTGTATGGGCTGCTAAAGGACGACTGGAATGGCTGAGCTAAAGCCTGCCCCTCATGGGTGGCTGATCCTCGATAAGCCACGAGGACTTGGCTCGACGCAAGGGGTTGCGGCTGTGAAGCGAAACCTGCGGCAAGGTGGTTATGCAAAAACCAAGGTGGGGCATGGTGGGACGCTTGATCCTCTGGCTGAAGGGGTGTTGCCGATTGCCTTGGGCGAGGCGACCAAGCTTGCGGGGCGAATGCTGGATGCGAGCAAGACTTATGAGTTCACGGTCAAATTTGGGGAGGAGACAGACACGCTCGACACTGAGGGGGAGGTGGTGGAGCGCTCTGACGTTCGGCCAACCCTTGAGGCCATCGAAGGAGTGTTGCCCCAGTTCACCGGAACGATCGAGCAGGTTCCCCCGGCCTATTCCGCGCTCAAGGTGGATGGCAAGCGGGCCTATGATCTCGCGCGAGCAGGTGAGCAGGTAGAATTGAAGACGAGGGATGTGACAATCCACTCGCTTATCGTCTCTGGCGGGGAGGGTGGAGATAAAGTGACCCTAACCGCGCACGTATCCAAAGGCACGTATATCCGCAGTCTGGCAAGAGACATCGCACGCGCTCTTGGAACTTGCGGTCATGTCACTTATCTAAGGCGCACAAAGGCAGGGCCATTCCGCGAAGCGGCAGCGATTTCGCTGGACAAGTTGAATGATGTTGCTAATGGCGCGCAATTAAATGACTTAACCCTGCCATTGGAGGCAGGGCTGGACGACATCCCGGCCCTTTCCCTCTCCCAGACAGATGCGCAGGCGGTCCGATGTGGCCGGGTCGTGTCTGGATTGCCCCAACCATCCGGGCTTTATTGTGCGATGCTGGACAGCGTCCCCGTTGCACTTGTGGAGATTACGGAAGGAAGCACGAAAGTCGTGCGGGGTTTTAACCTACCCGATGTCGCTGAGTAGAAAGAGAAAACATGTCGGTAGCACCCGAACGCAAATCTGAGATTATCAAAGAACACGCCACAGCCGATGGCGACACTGGTTCTCCCGAAGTGCAAGTTGCGATCCTCACAGAGCGCATCCGCAACCTCACTGACCACTTCAAAGGCAACCATAAGGACAACCATTCACGCCGCGGCCTTCTTATGATGGTAAACAAGCGTCGCAATTTGCTGGCATACCTTAAGAAAAAGGATGTTGAGCGCTACAACGCATTGATCCAAAAACTGGGTCTGCGCAAATAAGAGTTTTGAAGGGGCGGCCATCGGGTCGCCCCTTTGTCCATCTCCGTCATCCCAGCGAAAGCTGGGATCTTTTGCCGCAAGCGGCGAGTGTACGGAGAACGATCCCAGCTTTCATTGGGATGACGAAAGAAGAGCTGCAATTCGGCGGCTCGACCACAGGGGCGCAAATAGCCCCGCACCGGACCGGGACGGGATCCCCCCGGCACAAGTAAGCCCCGCGCGGCAATGTGGCTCCGCGGGTTCAAAAGGAAAATCAATGTTCGACACGAAAACCGTATCGCTGGAGTGGGGCGGAAAAACCCTCACTCTGGAAACAGGTCGTATTGCCCGTCAGGCAGACGGCGCCGTTCTGGCAACCTATGGTGAAACCGTGGTGCTGTGCGCCGTGACCGCCGCGAAATCAGTGAAAGAAGGCCAAGACTTCTTCCCGCTGACTGTCCACTATCAAGAAAAATTCTCAGCTGCTGGCCGAATTCCCGGCGGCTTCCTGAAGCGCGAAGGCCGCGCAACCGACAAAGAGACGCTGACATCGCGTCTGATCGACCGTCCGGTTCGCCCGCTCTTCCCAGAAGGCTTCTACAACGAAATCAATGTAATCTGTCAGGTCCTCTCCTACGACGGTGAGACCGAGCCAGATATCGTTGCCATGATCGCAGCTTCTGCCGCGCTTACCATTTCTGGCGTTCCTTTCATGGGCCCCATTGGTGCTGCCCGCGTTGGTTACAGCAATGAGGGCAAATACGTCCTCAACCCGAAGGTTGACGAAGCGCTTGGCGAAGAGGGTAATCTCGACCTCGTCGTAGCGGCCACGCAAGACGCCGTGATGATGGTGGAATCGGAGGCGAAAGAGCTTAGCGAAGAGGTCATGCTCGGCGCTGTGATGTTCGCACACGAAGAAAGCCGCAAGGTTATCGGCGCGATTATCGACCTCGCGGAGCAAGCTGCCAAAGACCCATGGGCGCTTGACCCGGTTGAAGACAAAACCGAGAAAATGGACAAGCTTCGCGCTGCCATCGGTGCTGATCTCGAAGCCGCATACAAGCTCACCAACAAGTCTGAGCGTCAGGATGCCGTCAACGCAGCGCGGGAAAAAGCGCGCGAAGCCTTCGCTGACTTGGCTGAGAGCGATCCAGCGGAATATCTCGGCACTCTGAAGCTAGTTAAAAAGCTTGAGAGCGAGATCGTTCGCGGCTCGATCATCAAAGACGGCACTCGGATTGACGGCCGGAAACTTGACCAAGTTCGCCCGATTGAGGCGATGGTTGGTCTGCTGCCACGCACCCACGGTTCGGCGCTTTTCACACGCGGTGAAACGCAGGCGATCTGCACCACCACGCTTGGCACCAAAGATTCCGAGCAAATGATCGACGGGCTCGAGGGCCTCTCTTACAGCAACTTCATGCTGCACTATAACTTCCCGCCCTATTCGGTCGGTGAAGTGGGCCGCTTTGGCTTTACGGGCCGCCGCGAAGTGGGTCACGGCAAGCTCGCCTTCCGGGCGCTTCGTCCGGTTCTGCCAACGGTTGAGGACTTCCCTTACACCATCCGCGTTCTGTCAGACATCACCGAGTCCAACGGTTCATCCTCAATGGCCACCGTTTGCGGCGGCGCGTTGTCGATGATGGATGCAGGTGTTCCCCTGGCGCGTCCGGTATCGGGTATTGCCATGGGCCTTATCCTTGAAGGCGAGGACTTTGCGGTTCTGTCAGACATTCTGGGTGACGAAGATCACCTTGGTGACATGGACTTCAAAGTGGCTGGTTCTGAGGAAGGCATCACGTCGCTCCAGATGGACATCAAGGTTGCCGGCATCACCAAGGAAATCATGGAAAAGGCGCTTGAGCAGGCGAAAGCTGGCCGCGCGCACATCCTTGGCGAAATGGCGAAAGCTCTCACCGGTGCCCGCACCGAGGTTAGCAAGCACGCACCTCGCATCGAGACCATGCAGATCGACAAATCGAAGATCCGCGACGTTATCGGCACAGGCGGAAAAGTGATCCGTGAGATCGTTGCTGAAACCGGCGCGAAAGTCGACATCGACGATGAAGGCACGATCAAGATCAGCTCTTCGAATGCCGATGAAATCGAAGCGGCTAAGAAGTGGATCGAAGGCATCGTCGAAGAGGCCGAGGTCGGCAAGATCTACACCGGCAAGGTCGTCAACATCGTCGATTTCGGTGCATTCGTGAACTTCATGGGCGGCAAGGACGGTCTCGTCCACGTCTCCGAGATGAAGAACGAGCGCGTTGAAAAGCCTACGGACGTTGTCAGCGAAGGCCAAGAGGTGAAGGTCAAAGTCCTCGAAATCGACAACCGCGGCAAAGTCCGTCTGTCGATGCGCGTGGTTGACCAGGAAACCGGCGAAGAGCTCGAAGACACCCGCCCACCACGCGAACCGCGCGGTGATAAAGGCGGCCGTGGCGGCGGACGTGGTGGTGATCGCCGCGGTGGCCGTGGCGGTAGAGGTCCGCGCCGTGATGGCGGAAATCGCGATGGCGGCGGCGACAAGGGCGGCAATGGGGGCGGTGACGGCCCAGCGTCGATGCCTGACTTCCTCAAGGACTAAGTCACTAAGTACATCCTTACAGAGAGCCGCTCGGTGCAAACCGGGCGGCTTTTTCGTTGCGCGGTTTGTCGATCGCTTGTATGATATAATGTATCATGCATCATGAGGACCTCTCCGCCATGAACGCCCACACCAACCCTGGCGCTTTGCCACCTGAAAAGCGCCTTCCCGTAACCGTCCTTTCCGGCTTTCTTGGTGCGGGCAAGACGACGCTGCTCAATCACATTCTCGCCAATCAGGAAGGAAAGCGCGTCGCGGTCATCGTCAATGATATGTCCGAGGTGAATATCGATGCGGACCTTGTGCGAGGGGGAGAGGCGAGCCTTTCGCGGTCCGAAGAGACATTGGTGGAAATGACCAATGGCTGCATCTGCTGCACCTTGCGCGATGATCTGCTCAAAGAAGTGCGCGAGCTCGCCGAGCAAGACCGCTTTGATTATCTGGTCATCGAAAGCACCGGAATTTCAGAACCGCTTCCTGTGGCGGCGACGTTCTCTTTCCGCGACGAAGAAGGCGAAAGCCTTGGCGATGTCTCCCAGATCGATACTATGGTAACGGTTGTCGATGCGGTGAACTTGCTCTCCGATTATTCCAGCAGCGACCTGTTATCAGCGCGCGGTGAAACAGCGGGTGAGGGCGATGATCGTAGTCTTGTCAGTCTGCTTGTTGAGCAGATCGAATTCGCCGATGTCGTGATCGTCAACAAAGCAAACGACGTCAGTCCTGAGCAGCTCGCTATGGTCAAAAAGGTTGTCGCCTCGCTAAATGGGGATGCAAAAATCATCGAAGCGGATCACAGCAATGTCGAGCTGGACCAGGTCATTGGCACCGGCCTTTATGATGAAGAGCAATCCGAACAGCACCCTTTATGGCTGAAAGAGCTGTATGATTTTGCCAGCCATCGCCCCGAAAGCGAGGAATACGGCGTGGAAAGCTTCGTTTACCGCGCACGCAAACCGTTTGACCCGGCCAAATTCTACGATTTCCTAATCAGTGATAATCTGGACAGAGTGATCCGCGCCAAGGGGCATTTCTGGCTTGCCACTCGGCCTGATTTCCTAGGTGAAATGGCGATTGCTGGCACGCAAAAAAGCGTAAGCCGCATGGGTCGTTGGTGGGCGGCCGTGCCCAAAAACCAATGGCCTCACGATGGCACTTTTGAAGAATTTGTGATGAAGCACTGGGATCAAACCTGGGGCGATCGCCGCCAGGAAATGGTCTTTATCGGCATCAATATGAATGAGGCAAAGATAACTGCTGCGCTTGATGCGTGCATGGTCGATGCAGAAGAATGCACGCCCGAATTGTGGGCCGATATGCATGATCCTTTCCCAGCCTGGGGCGAGCCGCAGCCAGCCCCAGAAATGGCTTGAAGAAAAAAGGCGCAAAAAACCACTCGCCGCCTACCAACTCCAAAAAAGCAGACGGCGAGTGATCTTGAAAGTGTCTTAGCAGTGCAAGCGCTTAGAAGTCGTAAATCAATGTGATGCGCGACAACGTATCTGTGCGAACCGCGCCTGGCGGCGGGTTGGTGTCATGTTCGATTGTGTAGGATGCGCTTGCCGACAATCCGCCACCCAACGCCGCTGTGATCCCGGCAGTGTTGGTGTACGTGCTGTTGCCCGATTGAATAAATGCAGCAGCATCATCTGTGAACGTCAGATTGTCTGAGATTTTCCAATCGAAATCGAGCGCCGCAAGCCCTGCGATAGAGCTGTCAGATGTGCCATCGACAAATTCGGTTTGCCGGTATGCTGGGCCCGCTTTGACCGCAAGCTGCATCTTTTCATTGTCGATCACGCGATACCCAAGCCCGCCTGATGCGGAATACCGGGCGGAAAAGCCCTGAAAGGTGTCGCGTTCCCATTGTGCAAGACCATAGGCGAACAGGCGCGGCGAGATGTTGTAATTGGCTTCGTACGCGGCAAGAAATTGCTCGCGCGTGGTGACGCCTTGGGATTCTTGGTAGTCAACAAGACCAGTAAGCTTGTGGCGCCATTTGATGCCCACACGCTCCAAGCTTAGGCCAGCGGTAACGCCAGTATTGGAAGCGTTGCCTGTTGAACGAAACGCGCCCAACTGGCCCTGGCCTGTCCAGTTTTCAAAGATGCCGGCATTGCGGATGGCTTCTTCTTGCTCAGCTGCTTCAGCGGCGGCCAGTGTTTCCTGTTCAGCAGTGAAATCCGCGGCAATCGCGTCTATTTCAGCAGCGTCATCAGGGTTGGTCGCTTTTGCCAGATCGATAACTGTCGCAACTTTATCAGCATCGCCCGTTGCGATAGCCGCATCGATCATTGCGCGCACCGGATCAGGGATATCAGCCAAGGCCGCACTCGGCATGAGCGCAAGCGCGCCCAGAATTGGAACTTGGACCAGCTTGCGCATGTAAAACTCCCGTCAGTTTCGCGTGAGCCTCATCGGCCCTAGAAAATCTGGCTTACCCAACACGACGCCTTTGTGGCGCAAAATGTCGTAAAATGTGGCCGCATGGAAATAGAGGTTGGGCTGATTGAAGCTCAATAGGAAATCCTGCCCGTCGCCTTCAAAGTAGCATTTGCCACCCAACACAAAGCGGACATGCGTGCCTTCAAGCGCGTTGATTGTGTCGGGTTTGCACGCATCGAGTTTCCCAAGCGCGTCATCCACCATCGCTCGCATCGCATCCCAGTTTTTGGGAATTTCAGTGAAATCAGGTGAAAATTCGCCATCAGGAATAAGCTCAAGCGTGCGGCTCCCGTGCAGCCAGCACGAGCGGACATGATGCGGCAGCGCCCACATATCTTCGGCCAAAGAAGCTTCAATCAGGTCCTCATCGCTCAAACCATGCTCTTTGACATGCGCTTCGCCTTTATCGATCATGCCACGCAGCGCGCCCAGCGTTTGGCGAGCAGTCGGAATAAATACGGCATAAAGGGTAAGGGGCATTGGCGTTCTCCCAAAGAAAAGGCCCGGCAGTTTTGATCTACCGGGCCGTTACAACACGAAGTGTATTAGCGAACCCGCGGTCCGCCAAATGGTAGGGGTGGAGGCGGTCTTCGGGCACCGCGCGGCAATTGTGCCTGATACGCGCGTCCGCAGTGTTCAACACAATATGGAAAGCCTGGGTTCACCGGGGCTCCACAAAAATGGAAATCGGGTTCACCTGGATGCCCCATTGGCCAACGGCACACCTTTTCCGACAGATCCAGCAGGCTCGTTTTATCGGCTATCTCAGGGCTCGGCTTGGCAGGGACAAGCCGGCGCGGAGGGGCTGGCGGGATGGGTGCTTGCTGATCGCCAGGCCCTTGGCGAAGGAAGCCGCCAGGGCCGACCGATACAATCTTTGGTAAGTCAGAACTGGGGTTGGGCAGGGGCTGTGAAGGGCCGTTATGCTCAACTTTGACAGGAGCATGGCGACCATGGGCCGCAGTGGCCGGTTTGCTCGCAGCGGTCTTTGTTTCAGCCTTGCCGGTGTTCGTTGCCGCCGTTGTCTTCTTTTTCGCAGCCGATTTGGCCGCGGGCTTTTTTGCGCTTTTTTTCTTGTCGCCAGACTTCACAGGCGACGGACGCGATTTGAGGCCCAGACGATGCGCCTTACCGATCACGGCATTGCGGCTTACCCCGCCAAGTTCTTCGGCGATCTGGCTGGCGGTAGAACCGCCTTCCCACATTTTCTGGAGCGTAGCGATCCGCTCATCAGTCCAACTCATAAACCCTCATCAATCCTGTTTCGGCGATGGTGAAAAATCCACCTCACCGATTGCGAGACAGCCCTTTTGCATGGGCGCTTGCCTCAATACATCCAAAGCCGTAGGCGAGGCGCCATGGCCGATCAAGCACCATCCAGCAGTACTGGCGATTTGAACCAAGTTTTAGAACAATCCGTTCCTGCTGGGTCCCCAAAGCCGACTTTCCCCCCACGCGGGCAGCCCGTGATCACAGGCATCAACCGCACAGGGGTCCTTGCTCTCTATATTAAGGAGGTCCGCCGGTTTCTCAAGGTGCAGACCCAAACGATTTGGGCGCCTGCGGTCACAACTCTGCTGTTTTTGGTGATTTTCACTGTGGCATTGGGGCGGGGCGGACGTGAAGTGCTGGGTGTGCCGTTCGCCAGTTTCGTGGCGCCAGGACTGATTGTGATGGGAATGATGCAAAATGCCTTTGCAAACTCGTCCTTTTCGCTTCTGTCTGGAAAAATCCAAGGGACGATCATCGATCTGCTGATGCCGCCTTTGTCACCGGGTGAATTGATGGGAGGCATCGTACTGGCGGCAATGACTCGCGCCATCGCAGTGGGTTGTACGGTTGGGCTTGCAATGGCCTTGTGGCCGGGCGTCACTTTGGGCGTGGCGCATATCTGGGCGGTGGTGTGGTTTGGCTTGATGGGATCGCTGATGCTGTCCTTGCTTGGACTGGCAACCTCCATTTGGGCAGAGAAATTCGATCACAACGCTGCCATCACAAACTTCGTGATCGCGCCTTTATCGCTCTTGTCTGGAACATTCTATATTCTCGATAATCTTGCCCCTGCCTTCCAAGCGGTGAGCCGGGCAAACCCGTTCTTCTATGTGATATCGGGCTTTCGCTATGGCTTTTTGGGACAAAGCGATATTGGTTCTGACACGGCTGTTATGATATCTGCTGTGGGTATCGGGGTGTTCAATCTGGCAGTGGCTTTGGCAGTGTATGCCGTGCTGCGCTCAGGCTGGCGATTGAAGAGCTAAGCGACCACCAATTTGCTGATCGCACGGTGCGCGTCCATCACATTGGCAACCGACCCCAATCTGAAATGCTCTGTAGTGCGGTCGCCATCGCTGTCACGTCCGATCGCAACCGGGATCTTGAGCATGCCTGAGCCATCACTGGCTTCCATTCGCTCAATCTGACCGATCCTTTCAAACGGAACGGCGTCCACTTTCAATCGGCGGCCCAAGCGGAGTTTGAGGACACGTATGCTCGTAACCGCATACAAAACCTTGCCGCTCTCCCACAAAGGATAGAAAGGTGAAGCCAGCATACCGATGCCAACCGCGATAAAAGGCGTACCGAACAGCGGAAAGGCATAAGCAAGCAGCCCCGGCCCCTCAGCGCTATCGATGGACGAAACGCCGGCAAAAGCCATCGCGGTCCAGAACAGAGCAAATGCCGTCCATGGAATGGCAAAGACATAAATGCCGAACATCAACGGCTCAATCCGGGGAAGCTGCATGCCGCTCCAGATGATCTCTTCGCCCACCTCAAGCTCTCTGCCCAAGGCAAGCTTGAGCCTTGCGCGGCGCGAGCCGTGATCAGAGGCGGCATAAGCGTTCATGCCGAGTGACTTAAAGGGTAGGGGTTAGCGCTACGTTAGCGCCCAAGTATCTAGTGCGTTAAAGAACGCCGCATCCGGTATCTGCCATCCTTAAACCGTTCAAACAATTGCGGAACAGTGGGATGATCAACAGGGCCAGCATCAGCATCGGCAAGCAAGTTGCCTTGGCTGACATAGGCGACATAGCTTTCATCCTCATTCTCAGCGAGGAGATGATAGAAGGGCTGATCGCGCGACGGCCGGATATCTTCGGGGATCGACTGATACCATTCTTCTGAATTTGCAAAGACAGGGTCGATATCAAACACAACACCCCGAAAATCGAAGATGCGATGGCGAACCACATCGCCGATCCCAAACCGAGTACGGGTCTGACGAGGGGCGTTGATTGTCCGCCCTGCTTGACTTGAGAAGAACTGTGCGCGTTCCATAGAAGCGAAATATGGATCATTCTCGCCGCAAAACAAGCACGTTGATAGAACGTGTCCAAGATATACCCGCTTTTTGGGCGTTTTGAGGTCTTGGCAAGAATGCCCTGACACGCTAACCGCGCGCTTCCTGATCCGCTCAGCGCCCGCAAGTCGCAACGCTCAGCTGCACAGACCTTGGTTGGGAGAGATGCCGGAGTGGTCGAACGGGGCGGTCTCGAAAACCGTTGTGCTCTCACGAGTACCCAGGGTTCGAATCCCTGTCTCTCCGCCACCTATATCATCCCATGAGATGCCAATAATGCTCTTAAAGTCGCGGGTTTCTGGGCTTTTTGGGGCTTGCGTTGGAATCTTTAGTTCTTATTATGTTCCGCTCATTCCCACTGTTTCTTTGATTCATTGTGGGAGCAATTGTGGGAGCGGACAGATGGAAGAGATCCATGGGAAAGCTTACTGCACTGTAAATTCGCAATCTAAAGGCACCCGGTAGATACGGCGACGGAGACGGGCTGACACTCGTTCTGAAGGCCGCTGGAAAGGGCCATTGGGTTCTCAGAACCACGATTAAGGGTCGAAGGCGCGATATTGGCCTTGGATCTTTGTCGCTCCTCTCGCTCAAGGAGGCCCGCGAAACTGCAATTGACTTGCGCCGCGATATTCAGCGCGGGATTGATCCTATTGCGGAGCGAGAGAAAGCGGAAAGGGTTGTTCCGACTTTTGCAGACGTGGCCAGAACCGTTCACGCTGAACAGAAAGCGGGCTGGAAGAATGGCAAGCATCAGGATCAATGGGTCACGACGCTTGAGAAGTACGCCTTTCCGAAGCTCGGGAACCGCCTGGTCAATGATATTGAAGGCCCGCTGATCCGCGAATGTCTGCTTCCTATCTGGCTGGACAAACCCGAGACCGCTCGCAGGGTCAAGCAACGTATCGGCGTGGTTCTCGATTGGGCCTATGGCAATGGAATGCGCGCGACCGAAGCGCCGATGCGTTCGCTGAACAGAGCGCTATCGCGCCAACCAAAGCGAGACAATCATTTTGCCGCGATGCCTTATGAGGAAGTGCCTGCGTTCCTAGAGCACCTTCACAAGAGGACTTGTGTCGCGCGTCTCGCACTTGAGTTTCTGATCCTGTGCGCTTCCCGTTCAGGCGAAGTGCGGGGTTCAAAATGGTCCGAGATCGACCTTGAGAACAGGCTGTGGACAGTCCCTGCTGAGCGCATGAAAGTTGGCAAAAAACATATCGTGCCTTTGAGCGATGCTGCAGTAGATGTATTGAACCGCGTAAGACCATTCTACGCCCCTTGCAGCGATCTCATTTTTCCGGGGCGCGACGTCATGCGGCCCATGTCCGATATGACGCTTCTGAAGATCCTCCGCTACGCCAAACTCCCCTTCACCGTGCACGGCTTCCGGTCCTCGTTCCGCGACTGGTCAGCGGAACGAACAAGCTACCCTGGAGAAGTTGCAGAGGCGGCGCTGGCGCATACAGTTGCGAACCGAGTGGAGGCCGCTTACCGGCGCACAAACTACCTCGACAAACGGCGCGACCTCATGCGCGACTGGGCTGCCTTCTGCACCGGCAATGGCAGCCCAAACTGATCCGCCATATTGCTGAGCCGGAGCCTTCTCACTTGCTCCGACTCATCAACCATTCGTCGACTTCATGCTCAATCCACGCGACCGAACGCGCTCCCAGTCGCACAGGTTTGGGGAACTTCCCTTCGTCCATCCAGCGGTAGATGGTGGAGCGGCCAAGCCCTGTTCTATGTTGAACCTCCTTCAGTCTCAGGACCCGTTGAACGTCCCGCTTGCAGGGTGAGGCAGTGTCTTTTCTAACGCGAAATGGTAGCTGCATCTGGTCGTCTTCATTCTCCATGGTCTCTTCCCTCCGGACGGGGCGCAACAAGACCGAGCCGAACAAGCCTACGGTGATAGGCATCGACCACCCGCTCACGCAGATCGGGCACAGGATGGTCTGTGAGCAGCGCATCCAAGGCGACGGTTATAAAGACGTTCTGGCGTACAGGATCAGTGCCCGGTCTGTCATGGTGACCTTCGACATCCCGATGCCACGCCTCGAAAATACAATCGCCAATCACGATGCTGGAACTGACCCGGCGTTGTTCAGCCTGAGCCTTAATCCACTCTGCAATAAGCGGCGTGACATAGGTCACAAAACGATGTTCTCTTTGCATGAATCCAAGTTCCCTTGCTTTCAAAGAACCTGGTTCACCCTGCGGAAGGCGAGTGCCACTCTATGCCAGTGATGAGGGTGTAGGGAACTGAAAAGTTACCCATTATAATCAATAGGATATACAAATCTGAGCCACTCTAGCACAATCGAAATACCTACTGACACGCGACTGGCACAGAAGTGGACACTGCTATTTTCCCCATACCTCTCAGAGGCTTACAAGGCAGCGGCGCTGCGTACGGTGTGCTCGAAGTTGTTCCCCATATGTGCATGGTCTGATCCAACACTACCCCGATCGTTCAATGACGGTAAAGGCACTGGTTTCACATAGATTTCCTAGCCCAAACCGGGCTTGAGGGGAAGCTATAAGGACGGAAGCTTGTTCTCATTGCTGCTCGTTTTGGTAACAAATAGCCACTTCAGGAGGGCAAACTGAAACGCGCAATTTGCTGTCGGCAAAGGGCTCGAAGTACTGCAGTTTACATGCGGTCATGCCGCTTGCTACGTCTGCTTTTGGCAGTTCAACTACCTTTAAGCTATGACCGACTTTGGGGGTGGAAGCGGACTTTGCAGTCGAGCCGTCACATTTCGAATTTACTCACTTGAGTAGATTTGGCTCTGAGCGACTGAAATGATCTATTCAATACTTCAAAGGCTTTTCGCAGAAGGTCTAGGCACTGGTCTTCTCGTCGCAACCGTGGTGGGTTCCGGCATTATGGCGGAGCAATTGGCTGGCGGTAATGTGGCGATTGCCCTTTTGGGCAACACAATCGCGACCGGCGCGATCCTCTATGTACTGATTACGGCACTAGGTCCGATCTCCGGCGCGCATTTCAACCCGGCGGTGAGCTTCGTCTTCGCTCTTAGGAGGGAAATCGGCTGGAGCCTAGCGGGGCTGTTCGCACTGGTCCAAATCGGGGGCGCGATTGCGGGGGCGCTTTTGGCGCATGGTATGTTCGATCAGCCTATCATCCAATTGTCGACAAATGAGCGAACCGGCGCCTCGCAGTGGCTTTCCGAAGGGGTGGCAACTTTTGCGCTTCTTTTCGCTATTCTCATGAACTTGCGAGCGCGCCCAGAGGCAGTGCCTGCGGCGGTGGCCCTCGTTATCACGGCTGGATATTGGTTCACCGCCAGCACTTCTTTCGCAAACCCCGCAGTGACGATCGGGCGTGCCTTCACCAACACATTTTCCGGGATCGCCCCGGCGGATGTTGCGCCCTTCATTGTCTCTCAATTTGTGGGAGTGGTCTTGGCTTGGCTGGTTTGCGATTTGCTGTTGAGGCCAAAAGAAGCGCAGTCGTAACACTCGACACGCGACTGTCGCGAAACTGCAAACCCAGAGTCTCAGGATTCTTTTTACTGTCCCGCATCCTTCGCCGAAGCGACATGCGATCCCGCTAACGCCCTTTCAACACCAAGCGTCAGGGTCGCTTGGAAAAAAGGGGAAACTACCGTGAACTTAAATCCAACAGGCGCGACGCGCCATCTGCGCTTGCGTGCCTCTCTCATGGTCGGAGTGGCTTGTTTCGCTCATGCGCCGGTTTTGGCACAGGATACTGAAGAAGCCGAGGAAGATGCTGGTAATCAGATCGTTGTGACCGCCACGCCTATCAGGGACAGTCTTGAGGCAGCGCTTAGGGATAAGCGCGAGGCGCTCAACGTTGTTGACGTGATTGCCGCTGATACGATTGGCCGTTTCCCTGATCAAAACCTTGCCGATTCCTTGGGCCGCGTGCCCGGCCTCGCGATTGAACGCGACCAAGGTCAGGCGCGCTTCGTCAACTTCCGGGGTGCTCCGTTCCGCTTCACCAGCATCGCCTTTAACGGGATCGACGTGCCAGGAGCTGAGAATGGCCGCGTCCCTCGCTTTGATAGCTTCCCAGCCTCCATCACCAGCGGCATCCGCGTGAACAAAGCGATCACTGCCGATATGCCGGGTGAAGCGGTGGCGGGATTTGTAGACATTGAGACCGCAAGTCCGTTTGATCGCAATGGGTTCTTCGTCTCTGCCGAGGTTGGTTTCGGCAATCAGGAATTGGGCGATGTGCGCAATGACCGTCTAAACGGGCGCATCGGCTATTCCAATGACATGTTCGGCGTGCTGGTATTTGGCTCGCGCAATCTGCGCGGACGCATTACCGACAACCGCGAATATGAACTGACTGAGGGGCCTAATGGCCAGATCTTCCCCGACAACCTCGACTTTCGTTCCTATCGGGGAGAGCGAGAGGACCGAGCATATGGCGGAGAAATCGGCTTTCGCCCTTCCGACACCGTCAACATTTATGCGCGCACAATCTTTAGCGAGTTCATTGATCGCGAAGAGCGCAACCAGTTCGACTTTGACATCGCTGATGGCGCAGGCATCACAGGCGCTCCTTTTACCCCCGATACGGGTTATCAGCCAGTCGTTTTGGTAAGCCGTTTGCTTGAAGACGGGGTCTACAACAATTCGACTTGGACCAGCACAATCGGCGGCGACATCGAAACCGGCGATTGGGTGGTGTCGGGAAGCGCGAGCTACATCGAAACCGAAAATGAGACCTTCCTGCCAATCCCTTTGAGCGCGGGCGGCACCGCGGCCCTTTCGTATGATGTAACCGATATCCTGAACCCGCAGGTCTTTCTGTTTGAAACCGGCACAATGAACCCGATCAGCGCCGATGACATCAACGACTATGCAGCCAATCTGGGTCTGATCTTTGCAAACGCTCTCGATACGGAGAACTACAAGTTCAAACTCGACTTTGCCCGTGAAGGCGCAAGCTTGTTCGGCGGCGATACGACGATCAAATTTGGCGCACAGATTGACCTTCGCGAGGCGGAAGGCGGGGACACGCTTAGCTTTGGAGGTTTCCCGGACTCTGTTGATATCCCAAGCTTCTTGACCAGCAATTTGTGGTCATCGGATTTCGACAACACCATCGGAGCCCGCGACTTTGACAACCAGGGCCTCATTGCTGCTTGGGAATCAGCGGTCGGCGGTTTTGATGTCTCTTTCGATGATGACTCTTTGATCAGCATCGATGAGAACATCTACGCTGGCTACGCCTCTGTTGAGACTTTGTTCGACCGTGGAAGTCTCGTCTTTGGTGTGCGCATCGAAGCGACAGATTTCACCACAACAGGCTCACAAGTTGGACCGGCAGGGGCTCTGACGCCGCTTACTGTAGATAACAATTATGTGCATGTGCTGCCCAACATTCACGCCAATTTCGACTTTGCTGATGATGTGAAGTTTCGGGCATCATTCTCAACCGGCGTGAGCCGCCCAACTTATAGCCAGCTGCGTGCATCGATTGCGGTGGACCCAACTGACACGCCGCCAACGGCTTCGGGCGGAAACCCCAATCTGGATGCTGAATTTGCGTATGGTTGGGATGTATCGCTTGAATACTACTTTGCGCCCGGTAGCCTTATCTCAATGGGTGGCTTTTATCGGGTCATCGACAATGTGCTCTACAATGCTGGTGCGACAATCGCAGATGGTTCGGTCGTTGCTCCTGGCCTGATCGACCCCGGCACGCCGTTGGTTTACAACACCACTTTCAATGGTACCGACGGATCGTTGGTGGGCGCTGAATTTAATATTGTCGGGACGGCAACGTTCTTGCCCGAACCCTTCGATGGATTGGGCGCAACGGCCAATCTCACATTGCTCGGCAGCGAGTTTACTGCGCCAAGCCTTGGTGGCCGACAATTCGACCTTCCCGGCACATCAGACACCGTGTTCAACGCGTCGGTGTTCTACGAGAAGTTCGGTATCTCAGCACGCATCAATTATCAGTACCGCAGCGACTGGCTGTCCACCACTGAGAACGAGAGCCTTAACGAGTTTTGGGCCGCAACAGAGCGTGTGGACGCCTCAATCCGCTACAGCGTTCCAGAGTTCGCAAATGGCCTTGCTGTGACGCTCTTTGCTGATGCCAACAACATCACCGATGAACGCGATCTGCGCTTTATCAACTCGTCCGCCACACCAAACCAATTAGAAGGGTTTGGTGAGCGTTATATGTTCGGCATTCGCGTCGATTACTGATCAAGGGGTTGAAGGAGAATATCCATGCGTATCATACTCTTAAGTTTCGCAAGCGCGCTCACCCTGTCGGCATGTTCGGCGCAAGGTGATGAAGCGGCAACCGGTTTTGCTGACATGACCGTTGAACACGGTGAGACCGCGAATGATTACAGCTTTGCTTGGAAAGGCGAAGGTCCTGTCACGATTGAAGTGTCGAGCGAACCGGGCTTTGCCGCTGGCTCGGGCGAAGTGATTGGAACTTTCGAAGGCGGAGAGGCGAGTTGGAGCGCGCAAGGCGATGCAGCCCGGCGCTACTTCCTCGCTTCCTCAAGCGACGGCGAGGCCGAGCATCTTGCTGTCCGGCTGCTTCCCTTGGAAGGCGGGCGCAATTTCCGCGATCTCGGCGGCTACACCACTGAGGATGGCAAGACCCTCAAATGGGGCCGGGTGTTCCGCTCTGGCGTCATGGATGGTCTGACCGAAGGCGATTATGAATACCTATCAGATCTTGGTATCACCACGGTCTGCGATTTCCGCGAAGCCGACGAACGGACACGTGAACCAACCAAATGGGGCGCTGGTGAGATCGAGTATATGACCTTTGCGCCTCCGCCAGAGGAAGACGAGGCAGACAACCCCATGTTCGCCGCTTTCTCAAATCCAGAGAGCACGCCCGATGATGTGCGCGCCGCGATGGCCGCTGGTTATCCGGGCATTCTGGAAGGTGAGGATGAGGGGTACACCGCCATGTTCGATCAATTGGCCGCGGGCGCTATTCCGCTCGCTTTTAATTGCTCAGCTGGCAAGGACCGTGCAGGAACTGCGGCGGCGCTGCTCTTGACGGCTCTTGGCGTGCCGCGCGATCAGGTTGTGGCTGATTACGCGCTCTCTCAGGAGTATGTGGATTATATGTCCGAATTTCTGAGCCCTGAAGCTCAAGAGAAGGGCAAAGACGGCCCCTATGCCTTCCTCTATGCACTGCCACCGGAGATGGTCGCACCATTGATGGAATCGAACCCGATTTATATAGAGACCACACTCGATGCGATGGTAGAGAAGCACGGCACTGCGCTGGAATACATCAAGGCCGAGTTCGATGTAACCGATGACGAATTGGCCAGCATTCGGGGCGCCTTGCTCAATTGATCAAAAGGCTCCTGATCGGCTTTGGAAGTGTTGCGGTGGTGCTCACCGCCAGCTTTGCGGCGTTTGTTTTCGCGGTAGAGCACCCTGCGACCAAAGGGCCAACGCGTTGCTGGATCCAGGAGACGTTCTACGAGCAAGAATGGGCTGATCCTCCAGTGGGCACTCCGATCGTCGAGGCCAGTTTCGCGACCGAGCCAGTGCGCGACATGTGCGATGCGGCGGACGATCCGGCGATTGTTGTGAACGGCTCCGACTTCTTCATCTTAGGAACAAACAAGCAGGCAAGTCTCAACGTCTATGACCAATCCGGCGCACTAATAGAGCGGGCCGACAATCTGGGTGCGCCCAACAATGTTGATGTGCGTGATTGGCAGGGCAGAACCATCGCTTTGGCTTCTGAGAAAGACAATGGCGCGGTTCTGGGATTCTGGGTTGATACGACCACCGGGAAACTCAGTGCTCTGGCTGGTAGTCCCTTTGATGCTGAGGCCGAAGATGAAGTCTATGGCCTGTGCCTCTATGATGCGGGTTCAACGCTTTACGTCATCACCACCGACAAGAGCGGATTGATCGTCCAATATGCACTTCAGGGTAACTCCAATTCCGTCTCATTGCGTACGGTTCGTCGCATTCGCGTGGGCTCACAGCCTGAAGGATGCGTCGTAGATGACGCAAACCACGCCCTTTATGTCGGCGAGGAGGACGTAGGTATTTGGCGATTTGACGCCCGTCCGGATCGGGCAAACAAAGGCACTCTCATTGCGAAGACAGGAGAGGATGGGACGCTAACCGCCGATGTTGAAGGTCTCGCCATTTATGAGGGCGAAGGTGCCTGCAACGGCTACCTGATAGCATCGAGCCAAGGTGATAACACCTATGCAGTCTACGACCGCTCTGCCCCCCATGAGTTTCGCGGACGCTTTCAGTTTCGCTCCGAAGGAGAGATCGTCGGCGATACGGACGGTCTAGAGGTCACCTCTGCTGCACTGGGCGACGATTACCCATCGGGAATTTTGGTCGTGCAAGATGGTATGATCCGTGACCGCAATGGTGACAGACGTTACCAACGCTTTGCTGTCGTTTCATGGAGCCAAGTAGCAGAAGCGCTTGGCCTCTAAAGGGTCCACAGACGTCTGAATATGGGTCGTAAGCGGTCTGTCCGCTCACGGGAGCCTATTATGAAAACCGGTCAAGGCGAAAGAACGGCTCGTCGGCTCTGCTTAGACACCTGAGTCAAGTTTGCTGGGATCAACATCTGGCCCGCTATAAGGGAAGCAATGACAAAAAGCTCATCCAAGACAAGGAAAAGTGCAACGCGTTACAGCATCGTCCTTGTTGCTTCTCTTAGAGTAGGATCTTACAGGTAGAGCTTTGTGAACACCACTGAAGCCGCGAACAGCGCTGCACCAAATGTCATGCTGCCAGCCATCAGCTTCCACGGTTCTATATTTGTCAAGTCACCGAATTTCCCGGTCGCACCATCAGATCTTGATAGCTCTATTCGGTGATGATTGATCGCCGCTATTTGCCGACAAATTCTGGCCCACTGCTCTTGCAGCTCCATTTCTTCTAGATCGATCTGTGAATCCATAAAGAGTTCCCCAAGTTGCTACATAGACCGACTTAACCGCACGTGGAAGAGAAAAGGCTAAGAGGAGAAGGAAAGGTGCTTTTGAGCCGCGGTTCCGACATCTCAATGAGCTTAGAGAAGGTCGCCAACGTAATGTCGAAAATGGGTCGCTAGCGGAATGCGGTAGTCTAGCTGCTAACAAAAACGGACACTGGCCGGAACTGCCGACTTGCTAAGGGTTTCGTTGCAAATTGCGTTCGTACACACTAATCTATTAATGCATTAGAGGTTACTCATGGTAATCACCAAGGGGCGCACCGCTGTAACGGTGCGTCCCTTTTGCTTTCGAGGAAGGCCCAGTTGGTCAGGCTAGCGCGCTTAAGGGCGGCGTATCAGCTAGAAATGAGCGCCACCACGTTCAGGCCCCGATTCTCGACATCCGTTTCAGCAAGTTAGGTGATTATTGGAATGCGATACTGGAAGCCCATCGCAGAGCGATGGGTCCGGGCGCTAGACCGTTATCTTACGCTAGGGCAGGGCCAGCGCTGCGCTCGATTGAAAAGCTCCACGCTGGGCCTGCCTCCTTATGGAGCCTGAAAGGCCAAAGGGAGTCGGTTCAACCTACGGCATCAAGTCATTCATGATGCCACCGCCACCTAAGACAACCCTTGCCAACGGAGGGCCGTCCATACACGGCCTATAAGCCTCCTCTATGTTTCAGCCATCATTCCCTCCCAGCGGCGAAGCAATCGATCGACCATCGGGGCAACGCGCTGACCCATTACGGCTCGGATGATTGCTCCTTTCAACCCGCTTTCGGGAGTAATCTCGAATCTCATCAATACGCGAGATCGCGCTTCATTAATCGGCGCGACTTCCCACTCGCCGCGAAGTCTGTCGAATGGGTATGGATAGTCTTCCGCCTTGGTATGGACTGTAAATCCATAGCGTTTGCCTTCCTCATAGAGGTGGGCGGTTTCAGTCCATACTTCGCCGGGCTTAGCCGTACAGCGGCGACACATTCCCTCCCCATCACCCTCCAGAACCTCAACCGAGCTCAGATTGTCAGCGACATCGGCATAACGAGGATGATCGACCATCACTTCCCATGCCCGCGCGGCGGATACCGGGACTTCGCGCGACGCGGTCAGGATCAGCATTCGATCTTGCTTTGCAAGCGTGATCGCCGCCTCTCCCTGATAAAGCAGGCCAAGGCCAAATGACTGGCACAGTGCAACTATTAGAACTGCAACTGCCACCCAGAATACTAACAAGAGGCCGGTTGGTGTGAGTACAGATGGAGCAAGGATAAGCGCGATGGCGCTCACTAGACCCACGCAACATCCCCAACAATGATGGCGAGCACTCCGCTTCGCAATACCCAGCTACGGCGAATATAATAAAGCAGCAACGCAGCAAACAGCGAGAGACCGATCCCGAGCGAGAACAGCGTCAACGCAGCGGGACAACCAAACCACGCTTCGCCGCCCGCAAAGATCAGTCCTGCAATGGTCTCTGGGATGCTCAACAGCGCCAGGGCGCACACGCTCGAAAACAAGAAATTGGCCAGCAAGGCGTCCCGCACGAAACCGGAATTTGCCTGATGCATCATAAGAACTCCCATCTGCACGTGCAGAGGGGTTTGATGCAGGCTGGGGTCACCCCACAATTACGTTGGAGGTAATTGGCGAGCCGCATTGCACTCGCCTAAGCACGTCTCACGGGCGGATAAGTCTAGCACCTGGCGGGCTGACATCAGCTGGAAATGTCAACGGGAGGAGTTGAATTGAATACACAGATTGTCTCTCGCTCTGCGTTTTCAGATGCCTTGCGGGCCTGGCGCCGCGATGTCGGCATCAGCCAGCTCGAACTCGCTATGAGATGCGGTTCTTCTCAGAAGCACATCAGTTTTCTTGAATCCGGCCGATCACACCCCAGTCGACCAATGGTCGCTTCGCTTTGCGACGCCCTTGAAGTTCCACTGCGCGATCGAAATGAGCTGCTTCTGGCGGCTGGATTTGCACCCAAATATGCGGCTCGCGACTTATCCGATCCAAATCTGGAGGCCGTACAGGATGCGGTCAGGCATCTGCTGGACGCGCAAATGCCCTATCCGGCAGTCGTTTTCGACCGCAAGCACGATACGCTTTGGGCCAATATGGCGGCAATTCGATTCCAGTGCTGGCTCTACGATGTGGCTACGCCCGCCGAGCTTCCGGAGATCGCAAACAATGTTCTGCGTGGGCTTCTCCACCCGGAGGGCTACCGCAGTCATATCGCTAACTGGGACGATATTACGCCAGTCATGCTGCGGCGACTTAGAGCGGAGGCGATTGCACCGGGCGACCATGAACCTGCCGTGGAACTTCTCAAGGAGATGACCTCCTATCCCGGCGTTCCTGACGATTGGCGCAGTCTCGGCGATCCGGACTATCGCATCCCGATGCTGACTGTGGACTTCGCCAAAGACGATGAGGTGTTCTCGTTGTTTTCGACGATCACCACGCTTGGCACCTCATTCGATGTAACGCTTCAGGAAATCCGGATCGAAAGCTTCTTTCCAGCTGATGAGGGCGCGAGGTCCTTCTTTGCCAAGCTGGCAGCATAACCTTCGTCTGGGGACTAGTCTGCGACCGCGCAGTATAGATGGTCGAACATCTGTTGGTATCCGTGCATGAACGCGCGTGCGTAATGCGGCGGGAACTTTGGTTCAAACCCCGATCCTCGAAAAGCACTCCTCCGTGGATACCGTTCCCATTAGTGCTCCAATGTGCCAGCCAAAACGCTGCCCCGCTTTCCATGCTGTGCTGGCGCATCAGAGACACGATGATCCGGCAATCCAACTCTGCGGGGCCGATCGATTTGGGCCAGAAAAATGTAGCCATACATTCCGCCACCCATTGACTTCGGCTGATCGAGCAGAACGCGCACCTGTAAGGACCGCAATTACTGCCAAGGAAAATCTTTGGGCAGTAAGCCGATTACCTGCTGCGTAATTGATGAGCGCCATTCGTCGGATCATTCTCCACCCAACTGGAAGGAGACGTCCAATGAAACTCTACTCGGGTGCACTCAGCATGTTTGGTGCAAAGTGCGAAATGGCTGTGATCGAAAAAGGGATCGATCTCGAAGTCGAGCATGTGCCGTTCTCGCTCAAAGACTATTACGAACCGAAGCCCGAACTCACTTGGGAGGTGAATCCCAAAGGGCAAATCCCGTATCTGGTGGACGGCGATCTTCGCATCTACGATTCAAGCCTGTTGTTCGAGTTCTTTGAGGACGTCGCTCCCGAACCGCTATTGTGGCCAGCCAACCCAAAAGATCGCGCGCGCGCGAGACTTTGGGAATTAGAATCCGACGAGATCTTCTTCGAGAGCGTCAGAATGTTCATGCCGATGCAGCGCTCTGCTCTTTCCGAAGATGAAATCGCGCAACATCGCCAGGACATTGACCGCTTCTACAACAAGGTCGAGAAGACGCTTGCATCGTCCCAATTTATCACTGGATCGTTCAGCTTTGCTGATCTCGCATTCTACCCCGCACAGTTCTTCGCAGGGGTTCTCGGCTGCGGTCCGGGAAGCAAGTTCTCGAATATTTCGCGCTGGAAAAATAGAATGCGGGGCCGAGCCAGCGTCGATCAAGTGATGGGTGCAATGCGCGAATATCTGGTTGGACATGGGTTCGACGTGCCCGATTAGTGCGTCGAACCTAGTTCATGAGCGCGGTGCGCATTGACACTGGCGATATGCAGAATTTTCTCCTCCGAAGGTATATGTCGATTTCTTGTTGTATTACTTCGTAAGCGGGCGGCGCGCTTGCAGCCCATCTGCATATGCCTGCGCCCTCGGCTCTATGGCCCTCGAACAGCTCGAAGCGAGTAGCAAAACCACCTTCATAAACTTCACCACGTTTTTCCCCGGTGATCCGGTCGCATGCTTACGCACCCCCGCTATGCAACAAGCGAGTAGCACAGGCCAATTCGAAGGAAACGCCATCGTCGGACCAGCATAGATTACCGATCAGACAGCGCAGATCGGTCTAACTCACCTTCATTTCTTGTTTTAATTGAAGCGTTTATATCAGTCTATTGACTGGTCTACATTGCCCTTGGATGCTCACGGATAAGTCATGAGCCCACAATCCATAGGGGTGTTTTGAATGCACAATACGACCGGATGCACAATCCGCTTCACTAACGTTGCGAAGAACAACGCGAGGGCGATTCTGCAATGAACTTTCGTTCGCCCCAAAGACGATGGAATGCAATCCTTGGCCGCCCTCTTGGAGTGCTAATGCTCTTCGTTATCGCATCCGCGTTTGGCATCGCCGGAATCCTGTCGATCGAGAAAGACCCTTCGATCGATGCGATGATGCCGAAGGACGATCCGACAGTGCAGATCCGCGACTTTGCGACCGAGGTGTTCGGCCTTGAAGACCCGATGGTGATCGCCCTTTCTATTCCTGAGGGCCAGTCAGTGTTTCAGCCGGAGATACTTGCTGCCTTCCATGCGATTCAAGAGAACATCGAAGCTGAACCCAACGTCGATGCGAGAGGCGTCGTTAGCATCTTCACAGAAAGCGCCATCGCCAGTGATAATGGCGACTTGCTGGTTGATCCCATCATCACCGGCGATGACATCACGGAAGCTTCAGCAGCGCTTGCGCTATCGCGTGTCAGGTCGATGCCGATGTTCAATGGTGTTCTTGCTTCCAAGGATGGCAGCATGATCACGCTCCTGGTCCCACTGGAAGATCCAGACCGCGCAGAGGACCTTTATCTGCGCGCAATCGAACTGGGCGAAGAGCTCGCACTGGAGGGAGTTTCTGTCGATGTCGCTGGCGTTGCGGGGATGAACGGGCGGCTCTCGCTCATGGTGGCAGGTGACACACGGGTGCTCATCCCTGCCGCTGCGCTAACGGCCCTAATCTTCCTCACGTTTGCGCTGCGGAGCCTTCGAGCGTTGGTCGGGCCAGTCGTAGTGATCGCCGGATCCCTCATCATCACTATGGGAATCATGGGCTGGCTCGGAGCGCACTATTACCTCATTTCGACCGCTTTGCCTGTCGTGATCCTCGCGATTGCAATTGCTGACTCCATCCACATCACGAATGTCTATTTCTCGCGCAGGCGGGAGCAGCCCGCAGAGACCGTCCATCAAAGCCTCGCGCGGGCGCTTAGGAAAACGGCCCTCCCTGTCGTTCTCACATCGGTGACAACAGCGGCTGGCTTTGCCGGTCTCGCAATGGTCTCGCCTATGCAGCCGATCAGCGAATTTGGCTGGTTCGTCTCGCTCGGGACTCTTGTTGCCATGGCACTCAGTCTGACCGTGCTTCCAGCCATCATTGTGCTCACAAGACTGGAACCGCCGCAATCCAAGAGCGCCATCACTCAGACGCTTCTCGAGACACCCATCAGAATTGCAACCAGCAGCAGCGCGACAAGACCGAAAGTGACCCTTCTCGTTTTCGCGCTGGTTACGATCGCTCTCGGAGCCCTCGCATCCCAAGCAGTGTTCGACTTCAAGCGGGAAAGCTACTTTCAGCCAAGCGAGCCGATCCGTGTGGCTGACGCCAGGATGAGCGATCGACTGGCCGGCCTGAATTTTCTCGATGTCGTGGTTTCCGCGCCGGAGGGCCAAGACTTGCTTCGGCCGGAGCGTTTGGCGGCAATTCAGTCATTGTCGAATGCAATCTCCAGATCACGGCATGTCCAGAAGACCGTGGGAATAGATGATTACATGGCTTTAATGCACGCGGCGCTGGAAGGGGGAGATGGCGTTGAATTGCCAGATGAACCAGACGCGGCAGCCCAATATATGCTGCTGTATGAAGCTTCCGGCGATCCGGGAGACTTCGAGCGCGTGCTCGATTTTGACTATCGCCACGCATTGGTTCGCGCTCAGCTCGATACAGACCAATACCGCCTGACGGCCCCCGTAATTCAGGGTGCCCGAGCCGAGCTCGCGCGCTTCGAAGAACAGACGGGGCTACAGGCGCAGCTGAGCGGGCGAGTTGTCATTAATGCCGGATGGATGAGCGCGCTGGAAAGTAGTCACTTCTATGCGCTGGGAGCAGCAATCGGCCTAGTTTTCCTGGCATGCCTTTTCGCGTTCAGATCGACTGCGCTTGCATTGATAACTTTGGTCCCGGTTCTAAGCGGGATCCTTCTGACATTTGCGATCATGGGCCTGCTCAACATTGCCATCATGCCGGTTACGTCCACGACCGCCGCCATCGCGACAGGACTGGGGGTGGATTTTGGGATCCATCTGATCTCCGCAATGCGTCGCAGCGAGGCCTTCGAAGCAACGCAGCTCATCGCTCAAGATGAGCATTATCTTACGGTCGCACGCTCGTGCTTCTTTGCCGCCGTCTCTCTCTTTCTGGCCTTGTCGGTGACGACCCTGAGCAGCGCTCCGCCGCTGCAATGGTTCGGGTCGCTGGTCGCGGCAGGAGCATTCGGAAGCCTGCTCGGCGCAATTGTATTCATCCCGGCAGTCTTCGCAATCTTCCCATCCCTGCGCTCTAGCGCCAGAACCTGAAAGGCATCACGCCATGAAACACCTAGCGCTTGCCGCTGCAGCATTCCTCGCATTTTCCGGACCGCTCGTCGCCCAAACGCCGTCGGCGGGTCAGCTAGCTTCCAGTATTGAAAATCGGCCCACCAATGCGGGGCGCACAGGGACAATGAATTTCACGATCGCGAGTTCACGTGGTCGAACGCGGGAAAGGCAAGCCCTTTTCCTCCAGTCCGACAGGGGCGGGGTAACCAAAACCGCCATCTACTTCACGGGTCCCGGCTCGATCCGCGAGACAGCATTCCTTACTCATGATTATGAGACCAGAGCAGACCAGACCTGGCTCTTTCTCCCAGCCACCGGACGCATCAGGCGAATTCCATCTTCGGATGACGATGACTATTTCCTCGGCACCGATCTGACCTATCGAGACCTGCGGACAAACTTCAAGTTTCCAAGGGACGAATGGAAGTTCACGAATTCCGGAGCCAAGCAGGTTGGTGGCAAGCGTATGTACACGCTTTCGGGCAGCGCTGCGTCCAACGCAGTGGCGCAGAACATGGGCTATTCGAGCTTCACGGCCACGATTGATCCTGCCACATACTTCCCACAGGAGATCACTTACACTGACCTGAGAGGCAGGGCCTTGAAGCGAGTAACCGTCCTGAGGATGGGCCGCGTCGGAAACGCCTGGACGGCGCTTCGACTTAGAGTCTCGAATGTCCAAACGGGCACAAGCACGCTTATCAGCTTCACCAATATGAAGAGCAGACCCGGAATTGATCAGAGGTTGCTCTCCTCGACCGCCCTCGATGATGGCATTCCGAGGATCAACTGATGCTTTCGCGCTTGTTTTGGTGTGCGGTTTCCCCGATTGCACTCTTCCCGCATGCAGCTCTGGCACAAGGCAGCGATGCAGTGGTCGGCCTTGAAGTTGAGCAGATTACGGCAATCCGGACATCTGATTCCGATGTCTCTCTCGCCAGGCTTACTCTGCTCCCAGAAATCGATTGGGCAATCGATGAGGCGTGGCAGGCGAACGCACAGTTGCGGCTTGAGGTTGCCGATGATGGCACCGGGTTGGGCTCGCTTGAGAACTATTCGCCGGCCTCCCGTCCCCTGATCGATGCGGACAACGCACGGCTTGAGATTGACGAGCTGACGCTCGCATTCCGGTCGGGCGGAACGGCGGTTACACTTGGCAAGCAGACCATTGTCTGGGGAACGCTTGACGGAATCCGCGTGACTGACCGGTTTGATGCAATCCGATTCAGAGATTTCATTCTCACGGACACCAGGCCGGAGCGGATCTCAAGGTGGGGCGTTCGCCTGCAACATGAGACCGGCACCTGGGAGTTTGATGGCGCTTTTGTTTTGGACTCCACCGTGAATCAGCTTGGGCAGGAAGGTGATGCCTTCTTCCCTCAAGCAACGCGGTTTCGCGGGGGGATAAGTGCTGGAGTTGAAGCTCCTATTCAAGTTGCTGACCGAGGTCGTTTGCTCGACGATGCAACTTACGGGGCGCGGGCCACCAAGCAATTCAACAACGGTACCATTTCCTTCATTGGCATATCGGGTCCCGACACCGAAGCCGTCATCGTGCCCCCGCAATCTACTGTCGACGAAGCAGTCCTTCTTGATTTCCCGAGGCGCGAACTCTTCGGTGCAAGCTTAGATCTGTCGCTCGGAAGCATCGTTTTTCGACTGGAAGGTGCGCACATTCCCAATCAGCCGATAAATACCCTTTCGGACACACCACTTCTTTCAGGGCCAACACTTTCCAGTCTCGACCGCCCGAGAACAATCATCGGATTGGGTGCAGATTTGATCGCACCCGGAGACGTTTTCCTGAACGTCCAGCTGGCGGCTGATCATATCGATGCCGGAGAAAGTGTTCTTGTTCGACCGGAAACGGATGTGATCGCGTCTCTTACCGCTCAGAAGCCCTTCCGACGGGACACCATGACGGCAGTACTTGAATTCGCCGGAACTTTTACCGATGGCGACGGTGTGGTGCGCCCCAGGCTTGAATATGATGTAACCGATCAGTTCGAGGTCGCGATTGGAGGTGACCTCATATTCGGCCCGCGCGAAGGACAGTTTGGTCAGTTTCGCAATCAAACACGAATCTGGGTCCGATTCAAGCTGAACCTTTAGGTCGGGTTTGAACTGTCGAAAGGCCCGTTCAAGACGGCCGCTCCAGTTGCGTCTGACCAAAGCGCAGCATTTCTGCGCTCGTGTTTGATCTACGCTAGGGACGGACGCGGTAAAGTGCTGGCCAGAACATCTCCAGCAGTCTCGAGCGGTTCCGTGCTTTGGTAAACCTTAGATTGCAGATAGGAGCCCTGGACTGTCGTGATCCACAAGGTTGCAATTTTCATGGCTTCCATCTCACCATATTTGCGCTCGGATAGGAGCTCACAGATCAAAGCCGTGAGCTTGGAGTAGTAGACGAGCCCGGTTTTCATCACGTCCCGATCCTCAGGCGCCAGTTCGAGCATGATCGTTGTGAGCGTGCACCCGTCCCGAAATTCTGATTGCCGCAACCTCGCCGCAATCACGCTGGTGTAGCCCTTGATGAACTCTTCTGGGCCGTCAGACTGCCGCGCGACAGCTCGCATCAATTCGACCATCTGATCCACGCTTTCTTCGATTGCAGCAATTGCGATCGCAGGCTTGCCCTTTGGGAAGTAGTGGTAGACCGAACCCTTGGGTGCTCCGCTTGCGCGGACAATCCGATTGAGCTCGATCCCACGGTATCCCTCTCGCCGAAACAGTGAAATCGCCGTATCTACAATGGGTTCTCTATGCTTTCGTTGCGCTGGCATTTCACCTGCCTCCTCTTTACGGACACAATTCGAAGTATGTTCGCCTGATCTAGACCGGTCAAACTTTTGACAAACTAACATTTGTCTCTCAAGCAATTTGATTGGTTTGCGTTGGCGAACGCTACTCCCCGAAGCTGTGAAAGAGCTTTTGGCTTCGTGATCGCGCTCGCCGCCTGCGCCGGTATCCGTCAAGCCATGAGGTTTTGCCACCCAGCCAGGGCGGCTGAGCGATTGGTCTTGTAGTTCTGTCTATCGGAGAGGTGACGGTCTGAACTAAAGTGATTGTGGACGTTGACGTGGACTGAGGCGGACTTTTGCAGGGATTTCATCCTCCGAAACCGCTGCATTGCCTGCTCTCTTCGTCGTGACGGCAAGTGCGAATTCTCTGCACAGTTGTTGAACGACCTGCCCATTTCACGGTGCTCTCGGATGTCAAGTTCGCGCATCGTTGAAGGGGTGGGATTCGAGACCGTCAGTCACAACTTCGATCGGGCTGCCATATTGTTTCAGCGCCTTCTTTAGAACCTTGGAGCGACTGACTTGTCTCGTTTCTTGATCACCTGACTCTCTAGCACTTCACCTTCATGTTCGACCGCTCGCCAGAGACAGTGCGTCTCTCCGTTGATGTTCACGAACATCTCATCGAGGTGCCAGCGCCAATGCCTAAATCCGCGCATCCCGCTGATCTGCTGGCGTTTGATGTCGACTGCGAACAGCGGACCAAACCTGTTCACCAAAACCGCACCGTTTCATGGCAAATATCAATCCCGCGTTCGAACAGCAGATCCTCGGCGTTTCGCAAGGACAAAGGAAAATTGACTTACATCATCACAACAAATCGGATGACCTCGGACGAGGAGTTGAAGCGCTTGAATGGGCTGTCTGGTTTGCAGCGTCTGGGCATCGAACCGCCCCACCCTCATCGCCTCAATTCCCACACTTGCAGTTAACCTGACAACGCCGGTGGTTTACCTCTCGACTTAAGGCTCATGCCCCTGCGGTGGCACGGCAATCAGAAATGCCTCGTCAGTCTGACATCACCTTTCAACTCACGATAAGTCTTGTGCGAGCATGAGAATGTTGCGGTCTGGATCGAAGAATCTTGCCGTGCTCACCATACCTTCGATCGTCTCTGTTTCGCCATCGAACTGCACGCCCGAGGCTTCGAGACCCGAGCGCGCAACCTCAAGGTCAACGACACCAATCACCGGGACTATTCCTTCCGCTGATGAGTCTGCATGTTCCGAAAGGCCAATGTGGAGTCCATGAACCGGCGTGGTCATTTCGCTCCATCCCACCTCGTCACCATGGAAGACTAGCATAAAGCCGAGCTTCTCCTCATACCAGACCGCACTTTGATGTCTGTTGCGAACCGGGATCGCCAGCGTGAGAGTTTTGTCAGGTTCGATCATTTCTCATATGTCCCTGAATAGTAGGTCGAAAAGGGCAAAAGCTAGATTTGATGTAGACCGATCAACGGGCTCAGACTGTCATTGCCTTCACCACGGGAAAGCGAACTTTGGCGCATCAATCCTAGACGTTGGAAATACTGCACCCTGCTGCGCTCACTCTGCCGTTTCAGATGAGCGCACAAGTCTTGCTTTGTGAAGGTCTCGGGACACGGTCCATCCCTCAGCAATTGTCAATTCAGCATCGTCGCGGGATTTCAGATCTTGAGCCGGATCGCCTTCAATCGGTATTACGACGGTCGCATTCGCCCAGTCGACGAGCACGTAAGTCTTGGTTTCGAAACGGCCCCACAAATCAGTAATGACAGCTCCCTTGTAGACACTCTTTTGTTCGCCAAAACTGTAGACATGATTTGGATTGAACGAGAAGTTGATCGCTTGAATGGGTGCTTTCAACACTGGACCCGCCACGAACAATTGCTCGAACTTTGCATTGCGTTGAGCGATCTGTTCAGCCCGGCTGATTTCGTCAGCTTCGATCCGCTCTAGTAGATAGTCTCGTCCGAGTTCATCATAAGTTCGCTGTGGGCCCAGATTGCTTTCGAGAAGCAACGGTAAAGCCGCACCTAACCGGGCAGCCGGTCGCCAATCTAGTCCACTTCTGTCTAGCAACAGCGCATAAGCTGGACCAATGATGTAAGCGAACTGGCGAGCCAGACCATCCGCTTCTCCTATATGTCGCAGTTTCGAAGAAACTGGTATTCTGGCTTCGTTAGCGTGACCGATTACGAGACCGGTATATTCTGCAAGACCCTCATTCTGGATAAGAGCAGTCTCATCGCCGGCGAAAGATGGGAATCGCAGAAATCTCTCTTTACGAAGACGCAAAGCAGCGCTCGCATGACGCCTCCACTCCTTCTCGTCCGCCAGAAGGGCGGTTCTAAGTGCCTCGGCTTCCAGCCTAAGCAGAATTCGCGCTTCGGTCGTGTTGAAATGATCAGGAGTTCCTTCTCGCGTCACGATCCCCAATTGTGGTTGGATTCCGTGGAATGCCTCGTGAGATGCGAGCACAGCTAGATCGTTTTCATCGTTAGGAAGCGGGGCAAGCAGCATAACCCAGCGTTCGCCTTCCCAGTTGAAACCAAAGTTGGCGATCAGCTGGTCTGCGTCCAGAGTTCCTCGCCAGTTTCCGCCAACATCCTCGAACCCGTCAATTGGGGGCGGTGCATTGGCAACCGCCTTCTTCGTTTTCGGATCAACAACGACCAAACGAACGCATAGAGAGACACCCCAGAGTTTACCGTCATCTTGCTGGCATCTCTCATTGTGGATCTCAAATGCACGATGAGCCTCATGCTCAAGCGACTGCGCATAAGCCTCCTCGGAGATCTGCGAGGTCATGACGAAAGACAAGGCCGCTATTACTTGGAAAACACTCCGCAGTTCGTCTCTCATTGCATCCCTCAAGCGCTAACTCAGATGTCAGGTCCCGTCAGCCGGCTTGATCCAGGCGCAGGGAACGACGGAACAAACGTTGGCTGGGTCCCGAAGAGCTCAAAAGAGTGCTGCAATTGCCATCGTCCGTTCCGTCGAACAAATGTTCGCTAGCCTTTTTGGAAGGCCCAAATAGACCGATCAATGGACGGCTCTATTTAGGTAGGTCGGTTGTCTCGACCAGGTCGCAAGACACTGCTCGCAGCCCCTGATTGCAACTTAGGCGGCCCTCGAAAAATCTATGTCAAAATGAAGGACTGCCTGGCTCGATCCGAGCCCGGAATAAAGCGCGGTCGGAGCAACGTTGTCGCTGGCATGTTCGGTTTGGACATAGAGCGAAAGGGCGCCGCTCTCCTTGGCGAGGGCGGCCAGAGCCTTGATCAGCGAAGTGGCAACTCCCCTGCGCTGAAAGTCGGCGACTACACCAATATCATAGAGATAAAACTCAGGTGCCTCGCGCTCGATCTTGTTAAGGATGTAGCAGATTGCCCCCCCAACCATAGCTCCATCCGCAAGCGCCACCACAACAATTGTATTGGGGTTGGCGAGGTTGCGGGAAACGTAAGCAGGGGTTGGCACAGCACTGAGATATTGATCGGGATCTTCAAATGCTGATGCCAAAACAGCCAGCAACTCAGGCACCCGATCACCATCTTCAGCGGTCAACCGCCGGACCTTGATTTCAGTATTCGACATGTGTCCGCTCCTATGTTTCACTCGCTCTCCACGAGGGGCGGAGGCATGGTCGCAGCAAGAAGCTCCGCTACAGTGTCAAGTGGGCGCGTGCTTCGATAGACCCGTGCCTGGATTAGCGCCCCATTGAGTGCTGAGAGCCAGGACGTCGCTAGGTTTGACGCCTGAGCGTCGGCATAACCTCCTTCGGCCAGTACCCCTTTGATGACATCCAAACGAAGAGAATAGGAATCAAGACCGGCCTGGGTGACCTTTGCATCGGCAGGAGCCAATTCAAGTAAGACTGTCGTCATCGGGCACCCATCTCGATAACCCGATGCGCGCATCAGCTCCGCTAGGGCCGATGCATATCGAAGCAGAAAATCGCAGGGGTCTTTGGCTACCTCTGCGATTTCCCGCATGCTTTGCGCCATGCGTCGAGACGCTTCTTCAACCGCAGCCACCGCGATAGACGGCTTTCCTTCCGGAAAATAGTGATAGAGAGAGCCCTTGGGAGCTCCGCTTGTCATCACAATGTCGTTGAGTCCGGTGGCAGGATATCCGTACTGCCGAAAATGTGTGATCGCAGCGTCAATTATTGGTTTTCGATGTTTCCCAGGTGCGGGCATTTTGGCAGCCTCCGATCCGAAGATGAAGGTCGCTTATATAACGACCGGTCTAGCTATTCAAGTCAGATCATACCCACTAGGTGGCGCGCTTCTCAGCGATGGTGGGTCGGCGATAATCGACGTGCCACTTGGGCCCGCAAGGTCCGCAATGGGTATGACGCACCCATCACCGATCTGCACTAACATCGGAAAGGGATAAGCTGCCAATCGCGCGGAGCACCCGCATCGCGCTTAAACTCCAAAGGTTTTGGACATCGCGCCTCCCTTTGCGTTTTTCCAAGCGAGCAGCGTGCCAATGCTAGCCGATTGCACCGACGGATTTTTGGGTGCCTACTGAAACAGCACATAGCCTATGTCGGCGCGGGAACAGGACACTCGATTTCTTGGTTTGCAGCGGTCAACGATGTGTCGAAAGAGCTCATGAGATTCGACGAGAACACCATCTCAAGCGCATGGACCAAGCGCAAGCGACACCTCTATGATCTGATCGAGTTCAACCTTGGATACAGAATTGTCATTGGAGAGACTATTGGAGACGACTGATTTTCCCGTTACCGCGACGAGCCGCCTCCAGTTGTTCTATACTCCACGCTCGCACTTCTCACGCAAGGTTCGGCTGCTGTTCGATGCATTGAGAGTGGATTTTGAAATGGTCGATATTGGCGAAGTTGGCGACTCAGACCACCTCGCCTTCGCTGGTAATCCGGCCATGACCGTGCCGGTGCTCAGGATCGATGACATGGAGGTCTATGATTCCGACCATATTGCCAATGTCGTTAGCTCAGCTTTCGATCAAGATGACCGGCTGCGGGTTCGCACATGCGAGATCGAATTACTGAACGCCAGGGCAACGATGAACGCCATCATGCTGGCAGATGTGCGTATTGTGCTGGCTAAGAGGCGCAATGAAGCCGACTACCTTAGCGCTAGTCTGGACAAGTCCCGAAGGATTATCAGCTCTGGGTTGAACTACTTGGATACAAGGAACCACTTGTTCCGGCCAAAGTGCCCACGCTTTCATGATTTTCATTTCATTAGCATGTGGGACCATCTCAAGCTTTATGAACTGATGGAGCACAGCTGGCCGGAACTGGAGAGTGTGGCCGATAGCCTGCATAAGCATAGCATGGTAGCCCGCTCTCGACCTCAAAAGTAGAAAGGCAGTTCTGGAAGGACGCGGGCGACTCTCGGGGCCTTAAGGCATCCCGCTGGGGGCTAGGGATGACCCGCTCCGCGCCCTTCCAGGGGCCAGACCAGTCATTCGTCGACACCACGGAGAGGAGCTCGATGGTGAGCGAATGACTGGTCTCGACTGGCTCCAAGTTTCAAATGAGCCAGCCGCAAGAAAAATCGCTGATCGGGTCAGCAGGCTGCCTTGCCGGGTTCGACAGTGTATTTCGTCCGGCCGCTGTTCCACGAGCCGTTCATCATCAACGCGATCGGAACACTCTGCGAACCACCATCTTGAGTGTATCCGACAAGATTTGGGCCATTGGCGCCCGACTCGATAGACCAGCGCCCGGTGCCAGAATCCGTTCCAGCGGTTCCCGCGTAGTTTCTCGCAGAATAGGTGTTCGTGCTGATACTCACGCCGCTTTCCGAAGAGTAGCGCAGAACACTACCCGGGCAGACATGGTAATACCCGGAGCCGCCGCCGCTCACTCTTGATCCGATTGCCGGCGAATAGACCCAGAATATCCGGACCCAGGTAACGCCCTGTATATAGGCCTGCGCATATGGATTTCCGGCAACGCTCTTGGGCTCACTTCCCGACCATCCCACGACCGGGCCGCCGCGCACATTACCTGTCGGCGCTTCACCGGATTTGCCGTAATTTCCGTTAGCGTCGATGTAATAATCGCCTGGCTGGAAACCATAATGCTTCAGAAGCATGCCCATTTCAGGCGCGACTTCACTGCCATTTACACGGTAGCCAGACTCTTGCGCGTGGGCGATCCCTGCTAGGAGCGAGAGCATTCCAACCGCAAGAAGAGCTTGTTTACGCATGACAGACCTCCTCATGTCCTGTCCGCGTTAGCTATCTTGAGGAACTAGACCGGGAAATCCAAACGCAACGATCAGGAAGAATTATCGCCGAGTGGTTCAGTGACCGGGTTGAGCTGAGCCTTGACTAGACCACCAGTCGTTTGCGGACAATGTGGCGCCGAGCTCCCTCCTTGCCAATTCCTTCAAATCCCAGGCGTTCAAATTGGGGCAAGAAGCCCATGAACCGATAGCTGGGGGAATCGGGTGCCACTGGGTAGGCCTCCAGTCGCTACTATGTGTGCACTTGATGAGGCTGACTGTGATCGTGTGGCGGCATTCGGGCTTTACTTTGGAGGTCTATGCGTCCTTGACCTTGCTCGCAGCGGAACGAAGGATCTCCACGATGCGATAAGCGTCTATGGCGTCCTCACCGGTCCCGACCTCCCGACCAGCTCCATCACTGCGCGCTTACTTTTGCTTCACGGTTGGGAAGATCCCGTCGCCCCGCCGCAGGATGTTGTTGCGCTAGGCGAAGAGCTCAATGCAGCCAAAGCGCAATGGGAAATGCGCATCTTCGGAGATGCGATGCACGCATTCACTCTTGAAGAAGCCGATATGGAGGCGAACGGCATTCTAAATAACTCTCGTGCCGTTTCCGAACAGTCTAAGAGCGGGCGGGAAGGCGCCAAAGATGCGATTGATATCGCGTCCCGCCATATCTAAGAGCTTGTCGGAAAGGCGCATGCCGCGCCAGGTCTCAACCCCGCCGTTTCGCCATGTCTGACCAGCCTCCGCAAGGTCAGGCTAGAATTCTCGCTTGACGGACTTGCTCACAGGCGGAAGACCCGGCAGGCCGTGCGTTCCAAAAAAAAAGGATTGCTCCTCATCCGACAAGCCAAGGCAATCCAGTTTCTCAAGACACAATTGGGGCGATAGCATCGGCCAGTTCGAGCCGAACATCACCCGGCCACGGCCAGGGCCTCTCATGAAATCCACAAACGAACGAGGAAAGCGATGCGCTGCATAGGCGGAAGTGTCGACGTGGAAGTTCGGGAACTTGATCGCAAGGCTGGTTAACTCATCCACCCAGGGAAAACCGAGATGCCCCCCCACGACAACCAGTTCGGGAAACTCGAGCAGCACATCTTCAAGATAGGGAATAGGCCGCCCCGTCTCCGAGCGTAGCAGAGGGCCAGTATGACCAATCTGAGTACACAGAGGCACGCCGAGTTCGCAGCACGCCGCGTAAATCGGATAGTATCGCCGATCATTGGGCGGGAGATCCCATAACCAGGGCACGATCCGGACCCCGACAAAGCCGTCATGACTTATCCAGCGTCTGATTTCGGCGACCGCTTCGGCCGGCCGCCTTATATCTGAACTTGCAAGACCGCGAAATCGCGATGGGCTCGCTTCAACCTGAGCGGCCACCTCCTCATTGCTGATAAGCGCTCCTTCAGGACCATACCATGCTGAAAGCAAAGCAATCTCGATGCCCGCATCGTCCATTGCTTGAAGAGTCCCAACAACCCCAGGCTGGAATTCCTCGGGTGTCTTTCCCGTCCATCGATAGAGCGACTGCAGCCAGGGAGCCGCGGCCATCTTCGGTGTCAGTATCTGCGCCCAGGCATCAATATGTCCCATTCGGATTTCACTCACTCATTTAGGCTATCACTGAACCTTTGCGGCGCGCGCACCTCGCGACCAGCCGAGTCAGGAATGACGCCGCTGGGATGAGCCAGCGCTTCTGATGAAAGATCTGGCGAGACCGGCGCATACCAATTGAGCACTGCTCGCTGCGGATAGCGCCGGATTGTCTCTCCGCTTGGCCCATTGACCCAGACCACATCGAACGCGCCCGTGGTTGCCATGAGCCCCCGCCACATAACGTCCGGTCGATCAGATAAGGCTGCATCGACTGCGAGATAAGACCACTGACCGTACTGCACAGGCAGTTGTGCCGTTACCTCTGAGCCGTTCGTGATCGTGACAAAGACGGGCGCAGCAAGATGCTCTGCTGAATAGGTCTCATCGCCGCCAGACCTCGAGAAGGCCCAACCAATCTGTATTGGTTGCCCAGACCTTATCGCTGCCAAGAGCGCGTCCTTAGAGCCAGCTAGATCTTCTCCCCTCGTCCCGTTGCGGTAGAGCAACACCCAGCCTTGAGGTCCCGGCAGCGCTGCACACCACATGGTCTCAATAGCCACTGCTGCCGGGAATACCTTTCCATCGCTCGACCGCCCCTCAAGCTTCCCGGTCGTTCCTATCGAGCCTCTCCACTCGACAAAGGGGTCACTCAATGTGATATCGGCTTTGCCTCGTCTCGGGCGCTGAGTATGTATTGCGGCGACTTGGGCGAACACCTCTCCTTCCCAAACGCTCAGGAATTGGGCATCCGCCCAATGGGTGAGCTCGCTTTGGCCGTCTCCATCAAAGTCGAGACCCCAGCCTATCCGGATCGACCTACCTTTGTTTACGGCGGACACCAACGCATCTTTCGAGCCGTGTGTGGGGTTCCCATCAAGGTCTGTCGCAAACAACGGGCGCTCACAATCAAGGTACTGCGCGACGGCAGCTTGAGGGGCGAGACAAGAAGCAGCAATTGCCGCCGCAGAGCAAACCAGCTCCCAGCACGTGAATTGCGATCGCCGCATAATCGCATACATGGAGTTCGGCCTTTGGCGCGCGATCTGTGAGCCTGAACCAGTGTGCAGACTCAGGCTCATTTATCTGCCTCCTTGCGAAGCTCCCAGTCCAAACCTGCTCTTGCAATATACCACCCTTGCTCAAGGCGTATCTGCCAGGCGACAAGCGGACAAAGGCAGTCATCAGGTGCCGGGAAGGCGACAGTCGAATTGATACGGTCGATGAGGACCGGCAAGTCAGTTCGGATCGAACCCCATTGATCTGAGATCGTAACCCCTCTGAAAACTGTCTTCGATGGGCCAAGCTCGAGGCGTTCGCTAAACTCGAACTTCATCTCGAGCTGCCGGATCGGAGCGCTCAAAACAGGATTTTGCTCGAAGACCCGGCGCATATCGGCGCCATTCAGATCGGCCATTCGCAAGTCGCTTGCGGTCTTGTTCTTGCTACTCGCTGCCAGGCAGTCGGACAGCGGGATTTGCGCTGACGCCGTGCCGATGTTGGCCAGTAGGCAAGCGCCAAGAGCCACTTTCACGCCCGAGTGAGACGCCCGAATTTTTCTAACAGAACTCATAAATCTCTTACCGCCCATAAGGTTGATCAAACCTCGAACCAAGAATGATCTTAGAGATGCTTCTTTTGGCGAACTAGACTGATCAACTACGCGCGAATGATTCCGGGTTATATGACGCCAGCCTCGAGTTCCAGCAGCCCACAGTGAATGAGCGTGTGTGGCATCTGGAAAGTAACGCCAAGCAGGCTGTGGAGGATGCCGATCGAGCTCACTTACAATCAAGGCCTCACGGTCACCATTATCTTTCATTGCGGGGAGCTAGCTGCACTATCGTTGGCACAAAGTCTGAACTTCGGGACTCCCGCAAACGACCCTCGATATCGCCGCTACCCAGGAGAATTTCGACCTCCATTATCGGTGCGGTCTTGTCTTCTGGTTGGCGCTGCATGCCGGTGTCGAGGGAGGCGATGAAGCAAGTCTGCATCGTCTCAATTGCAGCTTTCTCGAGCGGGCCGCGAAGGGCGAGGAATGGAGTGTCGAGACCTTGCTCGTCGCTGCGTCACACATTGGTGTGTCGAATGCACGCATCGCGGCGATTGAGGCCCTTGCGCGAGGCACGAGCGAGTCCGCCCACGCCGACGCTGCGACGCTGCGACGCTCGGCGATATTGCCCTGGAAGTCTTGTAGCACCGACCGCTAATGCAACCTACGGACCCGCGGCAAGCCTGATCCATTGCTCACTTGCACGGATCTCTGTTCGGCGCATGTTTCACCAGACCGGGCCGATGACAGGTCGACCTCTAAATGGACCGTTGAGTGTCCCGTGATCCCCATTGCCGCCCCCGTCTTGTGCCGACCTCAACGAGCCAAAGCAGGAGCGCGCGAAAGATCTCGGACGCTCGCAAAATGCGGGTCTCAGCTTCGGGAAACCGCCCCGGTATTGATTTCACTGACTGACAGAGAAGGGCTCTTACCGAAACTGTGCCGGCCGCAAACAAAAACGATGCCCAGAGCCATAAGCCAAGCAGCCCCGATGACGCCAATCTGCACAGGTTGCTCAGGAAACAGAACTACAGCGCCAGCAATTGCGATATTATAGGTCATGTGAATGAGGCAGCAGGCAAGGATCGAACCGCCCGTGCGCTCAAAGATCCACGCGAAGATGATAGTCAAAGGCAGAATGGCAACACAATAGGCGAGCACATACGACCCCAGGAACGCGAAAAACGCAACAGTGCCCTGTTCGAAAAGGATCTGCCATTGTCCGGGGCCAAGGTGCCAGATCATCCAGACTAATCCGACGACAAGCGCCGCCCAAAGAGACCCCCACCGATCCTGAAGGACAGGATAGGCAAAACCGCGCCATCCCGGTTCCTCGCTCAAGCCACCATCGATAAAAGCTAGTATCACGAAACCAAGTATAAAGACCCCAAGCGAATTCTCCATTGCGCCAAACAGGTAGTCGAATGGTCCGATAGACTCATAGTTGAGTGCATTGTATTTGGCGCTCATGAGCATGGACGCTGCCTCACCCGAGGTTAACCGGTCAAGGCCCTGCCCTATCCATCCTTCGCCTGTGATCATCTGCACCAGAACCGCAGCGCTGAGCGCAGCAACAGGAAACGCAAGAAGGACGACAAACCAGTATATCGCTGGAAACCGCCATTCGATGATACGCGCCAGGAACCGTCGCAGACCGGACTTTCCCGCTGCGCGGTAGGTGAAATAGAGGCCGAAAATGAACGGCGAGAAAACTCCCAGCCATGCAAGCTCGAATGGCCAGGCGAAGGGCAAAACACCCGCTGCTCGGGCGCCTGCTGGAATCCAGAGAAGCCAGGACGAAAAGATTGCGAGGAAAAAGGGAAGAACGCGCGTGGCGCTTGTCAGACCAAGCGAGTTCAAAGGGGCTGTTTTATCCATCTTCGCGTTCTTCCAGTCGCAACTAATCACCCTCCGCGCTTCGTGGAGAATGAGTAAGAAGGGCGCAATCGGTCACCGAATTCTAGCCCGACCGTCGCAAGCCTTAAATCAGCAATCAGCGCTGCGCCAACTAGACCAGTCAACGCATAACTATCGAATCTCGAAGATGCGCCAAAGAGTCGGTCTCAGCATCTTACTTGCTGCGCCCAAAACAAGGCAGCTTGCATGTCGTGTTTCGGGCTATCTAGCTGGCCATTCTGACAACTCTCCGTTGCTCTCGCGGAAAGACCCAGAAACTGCAGGACGGTGTCGACAAGTCTTGCGGTCGCGGCCGAACAGAAAGTTTGAACCAGCGATTGCCGACGCGCTCGCGCCCAATAGGCGAAAATTGAGGGCAAGAGTGGTACGCCTCTGGCGCGCAGAAAGCGCGATGAAGGCGCTGGCTTTGTCCTTGCCGAGATTGAACTAGGTAAGAATGCACCGCCGCTGCCGCTGCCCGCCAGTTTCTGGATCAATCCGCTGCCACGGGACTTTCGGGCTTTTTGGTAACACCAGAGCGCTGTGGGCAAGCGGCTCTATCGCTAGGCACAACGTCGGGATCTGGCTCTGCTGGAGAGCGGCTTATCGGTCACCGAGACAGCACTTAGTCAGGCTTCTCGATCCCTTCACTCAGACTCTTGCAATGCAGGAATGTAGGACGGCTTAGCTTTGGGCTATCCAAAGAAAGCCCGAACCGCCGCCGGTGCAAAAGAAGCGCCATTAGCTAAACTTATGGGGGCGGCGGGATACGGAACAGTCTCTCTAAGAAGTCAAGATTTCCAGTCCCCTCAGACATTGTAGTCGACCGCAACATATATACATGACCATAGTCATCGTTGACAGTCTCTGCATTGTCGAAAGTACCGTCTGCGCATGGGGCCGTAAAGATCAGATCCTGCCTTCCATCTCGATCAAAGTCACGACGAGGCCCTGTCCCTACGGTCCAAAACCCAGTCTGTTCATTGCAAACCCCCTCTAAGGTCCCATCCGAGTCAGGATTCGCAGTCCCTTCGTAGATGTAACCCCGAGCTCCTACCAATGAGTCGTAAATCCCAGGGTTCTGAAAGATTGATCCCTCGAACAGTCTGACGCTGTTGGCAAATCGAGGACGACGCCCAAAGGTGCCATCGAACGGACTTCCGACAAAGATTTCGGGAGCCTCATCTCCTCTGACATCGTCTAGAGCTGTTACGCTGAATCCGAACCCATTGCTCAATTCATTCACCCTCGAACCATCCGCGCCACCAAGTATGCTTACAGGACGCAGGGGATCGAGGTCCGGCTCCAATTCGAAGATACGTTGCCCCAATCCATCGGTGGCCGTGAAAAAGTTCGAACGACCGTAAACAATAAATACGCGCCCTTGATTGGCACGAAAGCCAGGTTCTCCAGGCCGCGGGTCCAAGCTGGGCTGACCATCAGTGATCTGTCCAGGTGCACCGATCAAGAAATCGTTGAAGCCATCGGCATTCAAATCGCCAGCTGGAGATATCGAGTATCCCAAGAATTGCCGGAATGGGAATCCGCTGCTTCGGGTGACCATCGTACCCTCGACCGAATACCCTGTAATATCTATGTATTTGTCTCCGTCGCTCGCCATCTCGTCCGCGACTATCGCGCCGGATACGACAATGACCTCGCCAGATATCTGACCAGGTTCACTGCCTCGATTTCCTTCAAAATTACTGAAAGCAAAATCGTCGATAGAGTCACCATTGATGTCGCCGAGTGCGAAAATAGTGTTGCACAGATGACCGGGATTGCCTGCGGTGACGTTGCGGTCATAAAGGAGCGCGCCATTGCCAGTGGTCGCGACCGACGTGATGTCAATCCCGCGCCTCGAGTTAATGAGGCGCAATCCATCAATTATTGCCACACGCGAGACAGGTATTGCGTTTGCATCTTCTGGTTCCATACAAAAGGCGACGTCCGGAATGCCATCGCCTGTCACATCGCCGACGCTGGAGAAAACATTACCCACTTTGACAGGCCGAGCCACGACATCGGTTCCGTCGACGCGAAAAGTATCTGCATTGTTTTGGCCAAACTCAAAACCACCCGGGTTCAACAAGGCAGTGCCTTGTGCACCAAAGCCTGCTGCAGCCCCCGTATCGGAAGAAATGTTGTCAAGCAGAATGGGGCCATCTGCATTGAGCAGTATGTTACCGGTGATGAAAAAGGCCTGTTCGGGTACCCGCGTGAAATTGATATCAGGTTCATTGGTGTTGTACCCACTGATGACTATGTCTCGTGTCGCGTCGCCGTAAGGCCGAGCCAGTTCATCAAAGTTCAGGCCATCGCGGAAGCCGATTGCGTCCATCCGGGTCCGTCGCATGATACGCACGCCGATCTCATCCTGGGTTTTTGTGGTAGTTCTAAGATCAAGCACTTGATTGTCGGATGTCAGAACAGCCCGGCTATGGATGAGTTCCACGGCTGCTGCGCTGCGCGAGCCTGAACCGTATGAGACTAGAAAGTCAGGGAAGCCATCCCCATCGAAATCTCCGAATGCGAGAGCTTTTTGGCCCAGCCTATCCCCGCGATTTCGACCGATTATGAGAAGTTCGTTAAGCGAGAAATCAGTAGGCTCCTCAATGTCCAGTACTCGGACTGAAAACGGGCGCCGAGTTTCTCGCTCACCCTGAAAGATTGCGAGTTCCAGGTCGAAAACATTGTCTTGGTTGATGTCTTCCGGACGCTCAAAGTCCAATGGGATCACTAGGTTCACTCTAATAGTACGCAGATCAGCGCTAGTGTTTTGCCGATCAATCTGAAACAAATTTCGGCTCTGTTCGTTTATGACTTCCACGCGATCAATATTCCCCGTCCCAGCGAAAAGCGCGAGGTCAAAAGATGCGGTGCTTTCCTCAGGGAAAGCAAATTCTGAGACCACAAGGACTGGCGCCGTCGACCGCTCCTCAGACTCCGATCCGCAACCTGCAATCGCGACGACTAAGAGCATCACGCCTGCGCAGCTCAAAAACCTGAGTTTCTTGGCGACCCAATTCATCATTTCGCGTGGCCCTCTTTTGCGTCACCGCACCGCTTTCCTGCACCTTGTCGATTCGATCTCAAGCAAAGGGTCAGTCTCACTTCATCAAAAGGGGTCGCGCTGTGAAATAGACCGATCAAGCGGCCTCTTAGTCAAAGTCTACGCGCCGAGGTTCGAAACATGAGAAAGGCCTGAGGCGCGCGCCTAGATCGGCTTTTCTGAATGTCTTAGCCGTAGCTCAGCGATGACGTCACCACGACCAAGAGAGCATTCGATCAGTGCGAAAAGGACAGGATTGTTTGGACTTCTGAAGCTCGCTGGGTTTCGCCGAAACGATTTTTCATCAGGCGCCCAAAGGAACGGATCGCCCTCTGACGAAGCAATGTACCGGCCATTGGAGCTGCAAGCGATCAATTTCGTCAGTCAAGTTATCGCGGCGGTCGCTCAAATTGGATGATTGGTGTTTGTTGGTCTCCAGGTCAGGCTCTCTCGGAACAGTAAGAACACGCTGGGAAAACTTCTCGCGAACAGGTCCATCAACGGATTGCGGACAGCCTTCGTGAGATGGCCCTCGAATGGGGACGGCGAACTGTGACCTTCCAACACGTGATAAGGGATAGCAAGACTGAGAATCTCACTGCCGAAGACCGGGCGGATTTCGGAGTCATGCTGAACCCGACTTTCAAGGTCGAAGAGAATGCGTACGTTCAATGGGAATGCGGCCTTCTTTCGAAAGATCAGCTCGATTTTCAGATGACGCTCATATTGAATATTCTCGGTTCTAGCGTTGCTCGTGCTTGGAGGACCGAGCGCAGCAAGGAATTTTACCCTCAACTCGCCGAATACTTGGATAGTGCGATTGGCCAAAGCCGTAGCTTTCTAGACTTCGAGATCTACCAGATCGATGGCAATGTTCCGAAAAAGCGCTCAGGTCGGAGACTAGGTTGGTTCGATACTCGTCCGCAGTTCCAAGCATTGTGGGATCTAGGCCCACATTTGGGTTGGGTGCGGTTGGCCGGCTTTAGGGTGACGACCACACTAGGCGGACAGAGCGATTATAGGCGCGGGGAGGACCAGAGTATTGGTCAGCTCTTGGGTCGTTTGCTGAATAGCCGCTTTTCGACTTCAATTGGAATAAGCAGACTTTGCTGGCTTGAGCCAACGCTACGCCACTGCATCGAGTCCGTTGCGCTGGATGATCGAAAGGAGCCGCAGCGCCGGACCTCCCGGCTTCTTCGCACCTCGCTCCCAGTCGGAGACAAGGTTCTTCGACACGTTGAGATAGCGCGCAAAGACCGGCTGTGAGACATGCTCAGCCTCACGGATCGCCTTGATCTCGTCAGGGGTCAGAACGGGAGCAGGAGCAAGACAGGCTTCATCGAACTCGCGCATGGTACGCTTGTCGATGCTGCCAGCGTCGGACAAGCCTTCCATCATTCCGTGGACGGCGGCCATCGCCTCGCTCTTGTAGGTCTTTACTTTAGCCTTGCTCATCGTCTTTCACCTCGACCAATCGGCCTGCTTCAACTTCCGTTTTGATCTGGTCATTACTCAACTCCAGCATAATGCTGGCAGCCTTGCGATAGACCTTCAGTTCCGCCGCACTCAGGTTCGCCTTGTCGCTCTTGGCGAAGGCAAACACGAATACGGCCCGCTCGCCCGAGCGGAAGATCAGGATCGAGCGATAGCCGCCCGACTTGCCTCCGCCCTGGCGCGCGATGCGCTGCTTGATGAGACCGCTACCGAGATCGGCGTCGATCAAGCCACTTTCGGCCCGATGCACGGCATCAGCAAGCGTCGCATCGCTGATCTTTTCCTTTGCTGCGAACTTAGCGAACCAGCGGTTTATGTAGATGCGTGCGCGCGGGTCGTTAGTCATACAGCAGCGCTGATCTATCACACATAGTATTATGGTTCAATGAATGTTTCGCACCCATCATCTCTTCGATTAGGTCACCGATCCGCTGCCCGGCCTCGATAACCGGTCCATCATCCAGATGTGCATAGCGGGCGGTAGTCGTAACATGCCGGTGACCCAACAGCTTGCCAATCATCGGCAGCGTTTCAGAACGCGCCGCCGCATGGCTGGCGAAGCTGTGGCGAAGATCATGAAGTCGCAACCCGTGCAGGCCTGCCTCTTCGCGGACGTCTCTCCAAAGGCAATCGACATCCACTTTTCTGCCCGTTCTAGGGTTGAAGAATACTTCCGGTCGTCGCTTACGACGTGGAAGGCATTTGATGATGGTCCACGCGGCTTCGCCAAGCCAGACTGTGCGCGGCCCTGTCTTGCTGTCGGTCAAGAGCAAGCGGCGACCTTTGACTTCGCTCCAGGTCAGCCCAGTGATTTCGGACTTTCGACAACCTGTCAGGATCAAGAGGGAGAGCGCCGCGCAATGAACCGGGCGCGATTTGCGGTTGTTGTCGATGGCCGTGCCCAAGCGCCGGAACTCCTGATCGGATAGAAAGCGCTGGCACTTACGTCGCTTATTCATGCGGATAGATGTGCACGGGTTCGAGCCTTCAGGCTTGATGCCCCACTCTTCCGCCTTGTTCATCAATGATCGTAGAATCTCGCATGAGCGGTTTGCCGCGCCAGGGCCACCAGTCTCGGTCACACGATTGAACCACTCTTGCACATGAACCTGCTCGATTTCGTCAAGAAACATCCCCGCAAACGCTGTTTGGAGGTAGTTCTGGCGATAGAGGCCGTGGGTTTTCAGGGTCGATGTTTTCCAGCTTGGCGAAACCTTGCGCCAGTAGGTATCGAGGAAGTCGGTATAGAGTGGCACCCTCCGGCGCTTTTTCCGCTTCTCAGCAGGGTTCTGACCGACTTGCGCGCGTAAGAGCACCCGGCGAGCGACATCCATCGCCTGCGCTTCCCTCAGTATCTTGGCATTGCCAAGTGTAACGGTCCGGGTCCGTCCCTGCATCGCGGCCTGAACGATATAGATTGTGCGACCGCTGGCGTAGTGGCGTGTCCCGAAGCCGGGCAATCGCTTCGACCAAATTGTTCGCCGTAGTTTGCTATCGCTTTTCGTCTTGCCGACAATACCGATACGCGCTGTGCCGAGCTCCTCGGTGACGATGGCTTGGAGTGTCAGCGCGTTCATTGGCCTACTCCGATCAGGTTGGCGATCGATCCCGACACGCGCTCGGCGGCATCGGCGATGACCTCGTCGGACAAATGCGCATAGCGCGACGTCGTCTCGGCAAGCGCGTGACCAAGCAGCTTGCCGATAACCATCAGTGAAATGTTATCGCGGATGGCGGTCGAAGCGAAACTGTGCCTAAGGTCGTGCAAGCGGACGTCAGGCAGTGCGGCGCGATTACGAATGTCGGGCCAGTACATACCTAGCTTCATGGGTTTGCCGGGATCGCGCACCGATGGGAAAACCAGCCCAGACGCTTTCCGATCCGGGATCGATGCGATCACGTCGACAGCTTGCTGGTTAAGATAGACGATCTTCGCGCCGGTCTTGCTGTCCGGCAGCATAAGTCGGGGCTCTTGGACCCACTCCCAGCGTAGCTTTTCGATCTCACCACAGCGCGCGCCAGTGTAGATCAGCAAGCGTATCGCCGAAACGACAGACGGGTACTCGCGCTCGAAATGGCTCAGCGCAGTCGCCAGCTGACCATATTCACGCGCAGTGAGAAAGCGTTCCATCCGCTTGCACTTATAGCGCGGCGTTCCGCGACAAGGGTTCGAACCTCGGCGGCGGTATCCGAGCTTCTCGGCGTAGCTCATCATCACCGAAAGGACTGGAATGGTCCGATTGAAGGTGCCTGTTCGGTCGGCAAAGCCGTCGCGCCAGAATGCAATATCGGCCTTGGTGATTTCATCGACACGGCGATCGCCAAAGGTGGGAAGGATGTCCCGATCAATCCCTTTCCGGTTTCGTTGGCGCGTGCTCGGTTTCCAATGGTGCGCATAATCAGCCCAGAAACGCTCGGCGTAGTCTCGCATTAGCGGCGCTTCCTGCGAGCCCGATTTGCTGGTCTTGCGAGAAGGCAAACCATCAAGCGCCACTTCCGCCAGCTTCTCGCGCGCTAGTCGCCGCGCTTCGATTGCGGTGACTCTTCGAGCGCCACCAAGCGAAGCACGGCGCTGCTTACCGCGCTGGCGGAACATCACGAACCAGGTTCGCCGTCCAGAGGGATGCACCCGCAGCCCGAAACCGGGCAATTCGTTATCCCAATACTCAATCATCCGTTTGCCGGGTCTGCGCCGGGCAATATTGCCGTTCAGCCTTACATGCTCGATGCTCTGTTCATCCCTTTCCTCGCACTCGCGCGGCACTGCGGAAAGCGTATGATTCGGGCTTGATTTTTGCGGTAACACATGGCCATTTCGGTCCATTGATTTGCTCCTCGTTTTTGAGGATCAAATTCGAGCAAGATACTGGTAAACAATACCTTTCTGCATCAGCGATGCGTACGGTGTGCTTTCAAGTTCCGACGTGCGGGGAGGCTACCAGTCTCATGGGCTAACTGCTCCACGGACACATTTGCTTCCCTCACAATCGGAGCGTCAGCAACAAGACTTGTCCCGCAGGTTCTTCCGCACTGTAATCCAAACCAACGCGTCGGCGCCCCAAGGCGCTTCTCTCAGAAGCAGACATAACAATGTGCTGTCATTGGGTCGGCTTTTGGGCGAGACGTAGGACGACAGCTGCGGCGACTTCTAGGGGTGTGAAAGCGGACGCAAGTTCGCGCCCGCTTAACAGCTCATTCAGCTAGGCTATACTCAGTACCCAGCCTCATCACGATTGTTCGAAGCGAGTGCTCGCGGAGCTGCTGATGTGCCCTCACGAATTAGCACCTGCGCACGGGCTATGGCGTCAGCTTCTTCGATCTCACCCTTCAGGAGCTTTGTGCCCATAGTCAGCAGTTCTCCGCTAATGACCGTACCAGTCTGCGCCTCTTCCTCAACGGAAATTCCGCCATTTGTGGCAAGGGCGGCGTCCCATTCAGCACGCACGGCAGCCCAGTACTCTGCGCTTGCGGCCCAGTAATCATCCGCTGCACTGACTGGATAGTCATCAAAGCGCACATAGGTGTTGAGCACACTTTCCTGAACGTAAGGCACTGCCTCGCCGTCTACCCATTTAAGCTTGGTGTTGTCCTGCCAGTGTATCCAACCACCTGGAAAGTTCTGGTGGCGATTGATAGCGCGGTAGTGATCGTAGACCGGATCGCGTGTCGCATCTCGGCGAGCGAGCGGACGTATTGTCCAATTGGAACGCCAGCGGCGCACGCCGTTGGTTGTCTCCCATTGGCCCCATCCAGCATAGCGAGGGCTGTCATCCACTTGATAGACGGTTTGCGACCAGCGGCCCTTGCGCATCGCCTCGGGCACGTCTTGCAGAATCCACTTGCCCGGTGCGTCATAGACAAGGATTTGCGCAGGCTCATATTCCCAATCCTGACGCCAATGTTTGACGACAAATGGGTTTTCATCGCTGCCAACCACGAGAAGGTGCTGGAGCACGATCTTGCGACCCGTATCTTCAATCACACGGACGCTTTCATGGCCACCAGAAATCTTCGCATCGATTGGTGTGTAGTCGGCATGCCAGGGCGTGGTTTCCTGCATATCGAAGGTCACTTTGAAATCGCCTGCCATGGCAAGAATGTCCGCACGGTCTTCTGCGAATGATGCAGCTTCGACTTCAGCAGTGCGGTCACCGACCGGGTCGTCCGCCAAAGCAGGAGTAGGCGCAGCAAGAAGGGCGAGAGCGGCGATGCCGGTTGAGAGGATAGATTTGGGGCGAGTGAACATATCAATTTCCTTTGTCGAGGAAGCGCTATTGCGAGTAACTTACATTAATTGAAGGCTGATTAGAAGCCCTTTGACCAAGACAGCGCGGCTTTGAAGTTCTGTCCGGGTTGGCTGACCCCTGCATTGACCACTTCGAAATCGGCATCGCCGATATTGTCGACGCCCAAATCAAGACGAAAACCAGCGAGCGGTCCGTCTTGGGGTTCGATGACGAGGTAGAGGTCAGCGACGAGATAATCGTCGCGCGCTTGGTTGGGATCATTCACCTCGTCAAAATCCGAGGCTGACGTCACCCGTGTACCCACGCGGACATCTCCATCAGCAAAGCGGAGCCCTGTATCGAAAAACAAAATGCTAGGAGACAAAACGCCTTCAAGGAACTCTCCAGTGGCAGCATCCACGCCATCAATCGTAGAGAAATTGCCGCGAAGGTAGAAGTGGTCAGAGCTGTAGCTGAACTCTGCTTCAACTCCGGAAATCTGCGCGTCGGCGATATTCACGTTTTGGCTTGTGTTGCCAAAAGCGGGGCCGGTTCCGCAAGGCGGGACAAACGGGCTGGCTACGAAGCAGCCGGTCGGAATGTTCACATCCAATCCGATCAAGTTCTCGACATCACTGTCGTAGTAGGATGCCTTAAAAGTCAGGCGATCGCCGTCGCTGATCAGGTCGGCAAAGTTGACGCCTGCGCCCACTTCCCAAGTTTCCGATTCCTCAGGCACGAGCGCATCGTTCCCGATGAAGAGGTTTTGAACAAAGCTCGGCCCAAACATGCCCGGAGGCGCTGAAAGGTCGGGGATGGAGAAGTGGACGCCATCCGCGAATGCCTCATTGAATGATGGCGCGCGGAAACCGCGTGACCAATTCCCGAAGAACAGCAGCTCAGGGATGGGTTTGTAGGCGACGCCAATTTTGGGCGAAAACTCATCATCGTCGATCTCAAAGACTTCGCCATCTGCGCTCGATTTGAAGCTATCCCACCGAATGCCGGGAATGATGCTGAGCTCGCCGGGAATGCCATCTGATATGGTCAATTCCGCTTGCAGGAACAGGCCGACAAACTCGGTCTCAGCATCCGGGACGCCGCCCCGCGTGCCATCAGCTGTGTTGGTATCGAGGCCGGTCTGTTCATCGCGGTAGAACTCGCCGCCATAGGTGAACGTGATTGCTGAAGTTTCGCCCAATGCAATGCGCGAACGGTTGTCCAAGGTGATGCCAAAGGTCTCAACCTCGCGGTCTGCGACGCGTGGATCGCCGATAGTGTCCTCTTCGACGCCGTTATTGCTGTAATATCCCACGAGGTTGAGGTTGATTGCATCGCTCGCCGGATCGAAGTTGAGGCCCACTTGCGCTGTATCATTGCGCGCATCGCGGAATACCAGATCATTGCCAGGCCCAGCAAGGTTTACGCCTTGTGGGTTCTGAGGGTCAGAAGAGTCGGCCTGATAGCGTGAGTACGACGCATAGAGTTCGACCGCATCACTCGGGCGAAGAGTGACCTTGAACAGGCTCGAGGTGATCTCGTCATCGGACGGGAGCAAATCGCCGCTCCCCAGTTCGATACTGCCAGACTCGCGATAGGTGAGATGGCCAAGCACGTCCCACATGCCGTCGGAGGATTGGGCTGCTCCGGTGATGCCGATGCGGAACTCATCGTTCACCGATTGGTATCCGCTGGCGATCTTCACAAAGGCGGTTTCACCCTCGGCAAGAAGGTCGTTGGCCGAGACTGTACGCGTGGCGATGACACCGCCTAATGCCCCTGATCCATAAAGCGCAGAGCTTGGACCGCGCACGACTTCGACGGTTTGGACTAGCTCCGGGTCAATGAAGAAGCGGCCATCGTGGCCGGAGACAAAGCTCTGCCGCGCGCCGTCTTGGAAGATCAGAACCCCGCTTCCGCCGATGCCGCGAATAGAGGGCGCATCGCCCGTACGACGAGGGCCAGAATCAAACTCAGCTCCCGGAATGGCCTGAAAGACTTCTTGCAGCGTTGAGGGATTGAAGTCCTCGATCTCGTCGCGGTCGACCACGGACACTTGGCCGGGAAAGTCGAAGGCTGGGATCGGATTGCGAGTCGCTGTCACGGTAATGACGGGGTCGGCAGCGTCTGCATTCTCCTGCGTTTCTTGGTCCTGCGCGTAGGCTGGCTGAGCTGCCGCTACGCCTAGAGAAATCGCCATTGCGGCGCGTGAAATCGTATTTGAGAGGTTACGCATTTGGTTGATCCCTGATGTCCTTAGGGTCGATAAATCCCACCCTTATTGCAAATGACTCCTAATAGTCTTGATCTTAAGAATCAATCGCATTAATCGGCCAATCGACGTCGAAGGGGATTTTTCTAATGATTCGGGATTTTGGCCGCTCTGCGAAATGGGCATTGCTTGCCGGTGCCAGCGCTGGCGTTTTGACTTTGGGAAGCACAGCCGTGCAGGCGCAGGATACAGCTGCACCTGATTTGGAACAGGCTTCCGATGAAGGCGAAGGCAATGATGACAACATCATCATCGTGACTGGCCAGAAGATTGCTCGAAGCCTTCAAGACACCCAAGCATCGGTCGCGGTCGTCGACCAGCAAGCCATCGAGGATGCCAATTACCGAGATGTCTATGACGTCCTGAGCCAAACGGCCAACGTCGCAAGTCTATTCGATGGCGCAGGCTTTTCAATTCGCGGACTACGAAATACGGGCGCAGGATCAGGTGAGTCGACCAGCGATGTGGCGTCAATCTTTGTAGACGGCGTTTTTATCCCAAGTAGTCTTTTGACCAATGGCGCATTCAGCATTTGGGATGCGCAAAGCGTCGAGGTGTTTAGGGGACCGCAATCAACCATCCAAGGGCGTAACTCGCTCGCTGGTGCAGTTGTCATTCGCACGGTTGATCCAGGCGACACATTCGAGGGCGATTTCCAAGCAGAATTAGCCGAATTCAACACATTTCGCGGCTCAGCTGCTGTCACTGTGCCAATTGCTCCGGGGCAAGTTTCACTGCGCCTTGCTGGTGATTACTCGCGATCTGACGGGTTCCAGAACAACACGTTCCTCGATCGCGATGACATTGACGAATCTGAAGCGATCACCGGCCGAGCAACACTGCTCCTAACACCTGAGTTCGCACCAGACCTGAGAGCGCGTTTCTCCTTTACCTATTCTGACAATGACGAAGGGGAAAACCGAGTGGTGGAATCGCTGTTTCGCCAAGATGGTCAGCGCACATCCACTCAAAACAATATCGACCGCCAAGGCGCTGAAGCATACATTGCATCGGGCGAGATCAGTTATGACTTCAGCGACGAGTGGTCACTCACATCAATCACGAGCTACATCGACAGCACCAGCTTCTTCAACTTCGACCCTGACAGCACCAATCCGACTGTCACTGGATTGAACGACGATCTTCAACGCACTCAAAATGATGACCGCATTTTCACACAGGAATTGCGCCTCACTTATGAAGGCGATGGGATTTCTGCGCTACTTGGTGGCTATTTCTTCGACAATGAAGGCAGCGGTGACAGCGATAACAGCACTGTAGTCGGCACCGATTTTGCGTTCCCGCAACCGCCGACTTTGGCTGGGCTGATTTTCATGACCCCAACGCCGAACGCTCAGCAAATTGCGCAGGCAACGGCCATTCGTCAGCTTATTGTTGCAGAAGTTCCAAACTTTCCTGTCCAGCTCATCCGGCAAAGCACGACCGATGTTCAGAACTACGCCATCTTCGGTGAAGCGACAATTGATCTGACTGACAATCTGCATCTCAAGCTAGGGGCTCGCTACGACAAGGAAGAGGTCACCCAGACGGTCTTTGACGCGACGATTGTTCCGAATTTGACTGTTGGCAATCCACTTATCGATCCAATCTTATTGGTCACACAGCAGCAGTTTTCGACTGCGTTTGCCTTCGACGCTGATAACGATTTTGAAGCGTTCCTTCCCAAAGCCGGCATCGTGTACGACATTAACGACGACGTATCGCTTGGCTTCACCTACCAGCGCGCATACCGGGCTGGGGCCCTCTCATTCAACACGTTTCGAGCGGCTTTGGCGCCAGAGGGTAGTGATCAGGCGGCTCTTGAGCAGGCCAATATCGTCAACAGCTTTGATCCTGAGTTTACCAACAATTACGAGCTGTCATTCCGCTCGGTCTGGGGAGATGGTGCTCTTGTTCTTAACGCGAATGCATACATCATCGATTATACTGATCAGCAAATCCTTGTGCAGCTCACACCCAACCCGCTGGACACAATCACTGACAATGCCGGTGCATCACGCCTGATGGGCTTCGAAATTGAGAGCACGTTCGAACCAACCGACGGGCTCACCATGTTCGTCAATCTGGGTTATTCAGATACCGAATTCACTGAAGCAGCGGCTGTCCTTGGCGGGAATATCACAGGTTTCGAGTTTACCTATGCTCCCGACGTGACTTTGGGAATTGGTGGACGCTATGAACATGACAGTGGGTTCTACACCAATCTTCAGACCCGCTTTACCGATGGCAGCTTTACCAGCGTGGTTGACGTCAATCGCGGCGCACCGACGATTGAAGAACGTGTTCAACAGCCGACTGGCTTCAACGATTCAGCCTTTACGGTTGATCTCAATATTGGGTGGGAAGGCGAGAATTTCGGGGTTGAGCTATTTGCGCGCAACCTCCTGGATGAAGAGTTTTTCACCTTCGATCCTTTCAATGATCCGGTGGATCCGCTTAATCCGCGCGCAGGGTTCATTCCTAACAATGAAACGACCTCCATAGTCGGGGCACCGCGCCAATTCGGTGTGAGGGTCCGCGGAAGTTTCTAAGCGGCACGGCCATGGAACTCCTCACAGTCACCGCTCTGCTCTATGTCGCCTCGGCCCTGTTTTTTCACGCCGCGCCTAAGCGAACAGCTTTCGCGCGGGTGAAGACAGAAAGTTTGTGGCGGCGTGGGTTCACAGCGACCGCTTGGGCGCTGGTCGCCGTGGCGCTAGTCCTGATGGTTTCCTTGCGCGGGCTTGAAGTTGGCATTCCCCTATGGCTGGGGGCTTGGGTGCTGGCAGCCATCGCCAGCCTCTTTCTAGAAGCGCTATGGAAGCGCGCGCATGTGCCAAGCATGGGTGTGTTTTTGGCGCTCTTTTTCGTGGGTCTTTCTCTCGGGCCTTGGGGAGAGATGATATGAACCCGGTCATAATGGGCGTTCTGGGCACTATCTTGCTTGGCATTTGCTACGGAACATGGCGCAATCCGCGTTTGTGGAGTGCCCTGTTCTGGAGCTTTGTGGCGACCTTTATGCTCTCTGCAGCCGTCGTGATGGCTTTCCCAGCGCCATTTCAAGACAAGACTTTTCTAATAACCATTCTCCTCCCTTTGGTCTGGGTGGGTTTTCAATTCTGGCTTTATTGGAATCCGGGACGATGGACTGTCACCATCGCTCTGTTTGTGATAGTCGTTCTCAGCAGCGTGGTTGTGGTTCTTAGCCCGCAGCCTGTTTGAACCTTCATCGGAGATTTGACGAATGGCCGATCAAACAAAACAGTTCAAACAAGAGCGACACAAACGCATCTATGACCTTCATTCTTGGACCGGCGTCTCGCTTGGGCTGATGATGTTCTTTGTAGCCTTCACCGGCTGCTTGGCGCTGTTCCATCACGAAATTGAGGCTTGGGAAGACCCAGCGCGCCGTGGCGAGGTTCCCACCCAGCCGGTCGCGATCCACGATACGCTGGACGCTTATATCGGCGAGGTAGCCACCGACTTCACGCCCAATTTTGTGAACGTGTCTCTGCCACATGGAGAACACGGCCACTACGAGTTCTTCGTCGGCGGCCCATCGGATGCTGATGACGAGTTCGTGAGCGAAAAAGCACGTTTTTCCGCGACCACTGGCGAAAGACTTTTCTACCGTGAGGAAGGCGCAAACCAGTTTCTCTATGACCTCCACCGCGACCTTGCTTGGCCCGATGCACTTGGCGGACGAACCGTTGGACGCATTGTGGTTGGACTCGTAGGCATCGCGTTCTTGCTGCTGATCCTATCGGGTATCATCGCTCACACCAAAATTACCCGCGAGCTGTTCACGCTTCGCTATCTCAAATCGGTTCGTCTCAAATGGCAAGACAGCCACAAGGTTCTCGGACTTTGGACTTCGCCCTTCGCTGCAACCATTACCCTGACAGGGGCGTTCTTGGGCGTCGTGGCATTGTTGCTCCCGCTGATGGCATTTGTGACAATGAAAGGCGATCAAGAGGCGCTTATCGCGGCTTTAGGTCTTGGCCAGGTTGAGCGCACCGAGGTCTCTGCTCCAATGGTGCCAGTGGACACAATCGGGCCGCGCACCCATCCCGAAACGGGCAACCCTCTTGCATTTGTGCGCTACACCAATTGGGGTGATGAAACGGCCACAGCAAACCTCAGCTACAAAGCTGAGACGCGCCTTCTCTATGCCGATACGCTTGATGTGAGCGCAGTGACGGGTGAGCCGATTCCCAGCAAGGACATATTCTTGACCGGCGGACCATTTGCGTACGTTTTGGCGACATTCTCTCCGCTTCATTACGGGACCTATGGCGGCATCGCTTTGAAGCTGGTCTATCTTGCATTGGGCCTCGCGCTCGCGATCATGAGTGCGCTCGGCAATATGATGTGGATCGAGCGTCGCCGACACGGCGGAGAAGGCGCAAAGTCTGATCGTTTTTATGCCGTGCTAAGCGCTATCAACACAGGCGTTTGCGCAGGCCTTCCGCTTGCATCGGTCGCTGTACTTGCCTTTGACAAGCTGTGGTGGGGCAGCGAAGCAGCGCGATACTCGAGTGTCGCCATTGCCTTTTTTGTCGTGTGGTCCATTGGAGCGATCTACGGCTACGCTCGCGGCAACGACTACAAAGCCAACCGGGAATTGCTCGCTGCAACGGGTCTAGGCTTTGTCGCTTTGGCTCCGCTCAATTGGATCGTCACGGGTGACACGATGTGGTCTGCGTTCGGAACCGGAGCGGCTGGTTCCGCTTGGTTCGATCTATCGTTCATCGCAGTTGGCGGTATGACCTTAGTACTAGCGGCCAAACTCCCAGCAGAGCGCCCAGCCGACAGACGTCGCACCAAAACTAAGCCGGTCGAGGCGATGGATCACGGTGAGCTACAGCCAGCCGAGTGAGGGCCAACGTCTGATTTGCGATCTAAGCGGAGCTGCGCATTCTGGAATGAGGCTCTTATAGAGCATACTTGAGCAGCGTATAGCTCCACTTGATTCTCACTAAGTCTGTTTCCGCCGAGACAGCTGTTTTTGCGCAAAGCTTTGCTGTGGGAGTGATTGGGGGATTAGCCGGCTTGAGACTGTGAATAATCACTAACAATCATGTGCTTAAGAGATTTTGATTGCCACCTGTCTCTCCGCCATTTTCTTTCTTTAATACAATAATTTAGCGGTGACTTATCGCTAATTCATTGTCGTGCCCAGCGCCCGCTCCGCAGCAGCTTCTAGCGTATTTTTAGCCGGTTCGGTTGTATCTTCTCGAAGTTTTGCATTCGCCCGTTTCGTAAGGTACCCGGTTTTTCCGTACTCTGACTCTTGCTTACCGAACTGCGCGTTTAGTATTCAGGACCTCGGTTCCAAGCGTCTAACTCCGCCTGAAGCGCCCGCACTCTCCTTGCCTGTCGCCCGCGTTCAGCCGAACAATCTCTAGCTTACCCTCCCAACGATGCTTGCAGGCAAGAAGGAGTCGCCGCTTGTCACCCTCCGCTAGAGCCAGTTCGTCGCGAATTTCGGTCAATCGGCGACGGCATGTCCTAATTTGCTCGTCTAAATCTCCGAGTACACCTGTCAGAATGTGCCGGCCAGAAGGTACCGCGCCACCCCGTTCACGAAGTCGATTTGTGGCCACTCTCACCTCCAGCAAAAGCGTGCCCATTGTGGTTCGAACTTTTTCGCTTGGTGTTTCGGGAAACTCATCTTCCAGAGAGTGGAAATTTAGTGCTTGCACATGGGAAGCGATGTTCTGATCGGAGAAGGAAACTGGCAACCAATTATGGGCAAACTCATTGCGGATCTTACGAAGCCTATCGAAGTCGCTGGTTTGATGGGGTGTCAGTAAGCCGAGAGCATCCGCCATCCGGAGGCGCGCGGAGAAGGTGCCTAAGGGAGCGCTAAAGCCATCGAGGAGCTTCTCTGCCGACCCGCCAGGAACAAGGTAGGCTTGAATCAGGTCGCGAAGTGCATCTTATGCGAACGCAGCGAGAGACAGGACTAGGGCTCTTTCGTCGAGCTCAGCTAGCATTGAATTCAGACGATTTAAGTCACCAAAAACATCTTCTCTTTCGGTGCCCAGCTCAGTTTCGTTCTCCATGAGGCACTCTTAGCTCGGTTTCCAAAGATCTGCTATCGTGCACGGACGGAACCGAGAAAGACAACTAACCACGCTCCCACACACGATCGTGCCTCCAAGCGTCGCAATGCCCCTCTTCCTCCCACTTACGTGCGTAGGCGACCACATCGGCCATATCGCTTGCTGACACTTTGCCTTCGCGGATTGCGGGAATGAAGTGTTCATCCGCCCATAAGTCAATCGAGCCAAAGTAGATCTGGAACGGCGACGGCTTGGGCTTTCGAGCGTCCTCTAGCGTAGCCACAAGGCGCTGAAGGGTGTTGTCAGACTAACTGTACCTGTTGCGGATCGAGATAGCGAGCGTGGGACGGTTCGATGCCCAGACGCCGCAAGCCAGATAGCCCATTCAAACGCTTCAACTCATCACCTGAGGTCATTAGGTTGGTTGTGAGGATGTACGTCCGTTTTCCGCTGAGCTTGCGGAATGTTGAAGATTTGCTGTTCGAACGCGGTATCGACATCTGTCATGAAACGGTGCGGTTTTGGTGGAACCGGTTTGGTCCGATATTCGCAGCCGACATCAAACGCCAGCGGATCAGCCGGATGCGAGGCTTTAGACAGTGGCGCTGGCACCTCGATGAGATGTTCGTGACTCGAAGGGCGGCGTAGCCAACATCAATGTCGAGACTCACTATCTGTGGCGAGAGTGGGAAGCCCTGTGTCTAACGGAGGCGAGTTCGCGTTAGACTGACAGCACCACGGCAACACTTCAAGGCACAATTGTCAGATTTTCTTGACAGCCTATAGTGTCGTTTTTTGATAACGTTACCAACGGCACAAGATGCGGTTAAGCCGCTTTTGCCGGACAGTAATTGGCCAGATAATCAGCATGCCCTGGCATGTGCTGAACAAGAAATCGGATGGACTGTTCCATCTCGTCAATCTCTTTTCGAGTGCTTGGGGAATCCACCGCGTCCGCCATTGCGTTATGCCCTGCCATCGAGATCCCTTGGCCTAGCATTACAGCAGCCCAACTGGTCTCGGTAAAAAGCTCATCTTCTTCCCTAAAGATTTGGCCGTTAGCTTTGAATATCTCGACTTTTTCCGTGAGCGTATCGGGCACATCCATTGTGCGCACGTAATTCCAAAACTCTGTGTCATCACGAGATGTTGCATTGTAGTGCAGAATTAGAAAGTCCCGGATCCGAGCGTATTCGCGCGCTGTGAGACGATTGAATGTATCCTGCTGTGACTGCGTGACGCCATCAAGAGAGAGGAGCGAGATCAGCTTGTCGATCCCAGTGTTGATGAGGTGTATTGAAGTGGATTCAAGCGGCTCCATAAACCCTGCGGCTAAACCCAATGCCACCACATTCTTATTCCAGAACTTCTTGCGCCTTCCGGTGGTAAAGCGAAGAAAATTGGGATCAGCCAGGGGCTTGCCTGCGATATTGCCAGTAAGAATGTCGAGAGCTTCCTGATCCTCCATAAAGTTGCTGCAATAGACATGCCCGTTACCATTGCGATGCTGTAGAGGCACCTGCCATTGCCACCCGGCTTTGTGAGCAGTTGCCTTGGTGAAAGGCGGCGGAGGGGCACCGTTATCTCTTAGGCATGGAAGCGCGACAGCTCGATTGCAGGGGAGCCAATGGGTCCAATCCTCATACCCTGTTTCCAGCGCTTGTTCGATCAAAAGGCCACGAAAGCCAGAGCAATCGATAAACAGATCGCCTGAAACCTCCTCGCCACCCTCAAGCTTTATCGATGAAACAAACCCGCTCTCGTTATCCAAAGCAACATCACAAACCTTGCCTTCTTGCCGGATTACTCCTCGCTTTTCGGCGAAACTGCGCAGAAAAGCTGCATATTTGCCGGCATCGATATGATACGCATAATTGATCGGCGGCAGATCATCGCGTGTCTTTTGATAGTCTTCGCTGCGAGCAAATTTTCCAAAATACGCTGCCATTGTTTCCAAGTTGAAAGCTTGTATGGGGCGCTTGTCTCCATCGGCGGCGATTTTATGCCAGATGTGATGGAATGAAATACCGCCCATCGTGTATCCATAGGCACCAAAAGGGTGGATGTAGCTGTCTCCAAGCTTCCCCCAGTTTTCAAACTGAATGCCAAGTTTGAAAGTACCCTGGATAGAGGCAAGCAGTTCATGCTCCTTGATACCCAGAAGATCATTGAAACCGACAAACGGAGGTATCGTCGCCTCACCCACACCGACTGTCCCGATTTGTTCGGATTCAATCAGAGTAATATCCAACGGGCGGCCTGCTTTGAGCCGTGACAAGGCTGCAGCAGCCATCCAACCGGCGGTGCCACCGCCGACAATGATTATGCGTTTAATCCCCATAGCTTCCTCTTTTCCGCAATGGGTATTTCGCCAACCCTATCGCGCCCGTCCAACCCAATAGCTGTGACTTGGAAGTCACAATGCATTGCGGACAAAATAATGCAAGCCTTGATAACGTTAACAATCTGCTCTACGGAAAACGCAAATAGAGAGCTCACCTTGCAGTGTGGGCATGGGGATATGAGAGGGGATACCAACTATGAATCGCAATCGGATTGCGCCTGCAGGCCGTTTTTCTGTTTTGAGCACCGCGTCAGGCCTTGCCATCGCAATTATGCTGGCGGGACCTGTTTACGCTCAAGAAGCTGATCCGGCTGAAGAGGGCGATGCTTCGGTGCAGGTCAGCAATGACGAAGGCGACAATGAGATTATTGTCTCCGGCTATCGCGCTTCGCTGGAAAGTGCGCAAAACATCAAGCGCGATTCGGATACTTTCGTTGATGCAGTAACCGCTGAAGATATCGGCGCGCTGCCGGACCGCTCTGTCGCGGAAACCCTGCAGCGCATTCCCGGCATCACTATTGGCCGGTTTGAAAAAACAACAGACCCAGATCGCTTCTCGGTAGAAGGCACGGGTGTGATCATTCGTGGTCTGCCGTTTGCGCGTTCAGAATTGAATGGACGCGACATCTTCTCAGCAACGGGTGGGCGGGTGCTTAGCTTTAATGATGTGTCGCCTGAACTTCTTGGCCGCGTGGAGGTTTTCAAGAACGTCACTGCTGATATGGTTGAGGGTGGCCCATCCGGCACAGTGAACCTTGTGACGCGCAAGCCGTTAGATAATCCGGGAACGCGCATCGCCGGCACCGTTGGTGCAAACTATGGCGATCTGCGTGGTGAATGGTCACCTGAATTCTCCATTCTCGGATCAACGACGCTCGACACTGCGGATGGCTCACTTGGTTTTCAACTTGCTTATGCGAAGTCTGAGCTGAAAAGCCGGACTGATGCATCGCAGGTCGCTGATCCCTGCTATCGCGCCGCTGATCTTTCGGGTCCTTGCATTCGCGCCCTTTCAGTGGGGTCGGGTGGATTTGTGGGTGATGCCAATTTTGATGCATCCAACTTCCCGCCTGAAGGTTCCGTTCTGGTCCCGAAGGGGGCTGGCGTGCGGACAACAAACCTTGATCGTGATCGCGAAGCTTGGTCGGCTGTCCTCCAATACGAAGATCCAACAGGCGACTTTATTGCAACATTTGAATGGCTGCGCTCTGATACGACCTTTGCCACTGAAGAATACGCTTTGATTGCGCGTGTTGATGATGAAGGCCTGTTCCCGGTCGCGGCCGATGGGAGCACGCTTCAATTCGACGCCAACGGTATTTTTCAAAGCGGAGTGCTCAGTCAGCGGATAGGTGATGCTTACGCCACACCTTTTGGTCGCGGCGGTATTCCCATCGACTCTTTGCGGTTCCTTCGCGAACTTGATTCAACCACTGAAGATTTTTCCTTCGATGTTAAGTGGAACATCACTGATCGTTTCCGCGTAAATTTTGAGGCGCAAAGCATCAGCTCTGACCTAACCCGCGATTCGGTCTTCGGGGCAATGAGCACGTTTGCAAATATCGATCTCGATATCTCAGGTGATGTACCGCAAGTAGCATTCCTAGCGCCTCCCGGTGCAGAGGCAGACTACTTCTCTTCAGGCCTCAACACTTACTACTGGTTTGGACTTGATAGCCGCGAGAAAAACGAAGGTGATCTTGAAAGCTTACGTTTCGATGCTGAATACGACATCAGCGATGATGGCTTCTTCAAGTCAGCGCGCTTTGGTGCACGTTGGGCGGAACGCGATCGTACGACGCGGAACACGAACTTCAGCACTTGGGGCAATTTGTCCGCGCCATGGGCGGGCCGCGCTGGATGCGCGCCGTGGAATGCAGGGCCGGGCTGTGCTGCGACGGGCGGTTTTGTTCCAGGCCGCTGGTTTACTGGCTTGCCAGGACAGGAATTTGCGATCGCAGGCGGTGCCTTTGTCGATGAATTTCCTGCCTTTTCACAATACCGCGATGTTTTTGCGGACAATTTCCAACGCGGGAATGCGCCATTGCCAATCGAAAATGGCGCCGCATGGTATTTTGGTGGAGATGACTTCCTTCAGGAATATCTCTCAGGTCTCACCGATGAGCAATTTGCTGAGATTCAAGAATTTGGCCAATCGCCTGAACGTTTCAATTACGGTGTAAATGGCCGTGTCTTCACCAACCCGGTGACGGGCGAGGTGGTTCCTTGCGACATCGAGGGCGTTTTCTGCCCGGGTGAAGTTTCAATCGTTTCTGAGATCACCAATGCAGCCTATGCACGCGTTGATTTCGGTCACGACTTTTCCAATGGCTGGAATATCGAAGGCAATATAGGTCTGCGCTATGTCGAGACGACGGTGAGGACCAGCGGCCAAATTGGTTTCCCATCGGCAGAGCGATTTGACACTCCGGTGATCGTCGGAGGTGTTCAGACTGGGGGCGGAAATGGTGACGGAATTGTCCAACCTGATGAAGTGACCGCAGGGTGTCCGCCAACTGGATCGGGCATCACACCTGCGCCAAGCCTTGTTGGATTGTGCCAGCTTTCTGATGCAAGACTGGCAGAATTTGCAGCGGCATTTACGGGTGCAGTCTTAAACGATGATCGCGATATCACTTTTGATCACTGGTTGCCGAGCTTCAATGCGAAACTTGATGTTGGTGGAGGATTGTTGTTCCGGGCCGCTGCATCACGCAACATTTCGCGACCTGATTTGCAGCTCTTTAGAGCTGGTGGCGGTGTTGGCGATAATACGGTTGCGTTGGCAAATGCTGGCGGGACCGCTCTTGAAACTGGGCCATTATTTGCGCTTCAAACGGGCAACAGAAACCTTCTTCCAGTTGATATCTGGAATTATGATTTATCCGTTGAATGGTACTTCGATGATGTTGGCTCAGCCACATTCTCGGTTTTCGCCAAGGATGTGAGCGGCTTTATCGATACCGGCTTTGCTTTGGTTGAATATGACCATGCTGGAACACCCCTCGAAGTTAATGTCGAAGGTCCAACCAATTCACAGGATGGCTGGCTGAAGGGCTTTGAGCTTGCCTACCAGCAAACATACGATTTCCTCCCCGGGATCCTTTCCGGATTGGGTACGCAGTTCACGTATACCTATGTGGATGGAAGCGACTTCTCCAACCCGAACCTTTCGGATGTTGGTCAGTCTTCGATCACAACGGTAGCGGATACTCTGGCTGGCGGTGCATTTGTGGGTGACCAGCCGCTCGCTGGAATTTCCAAGCATGCGATTAACGCCACGGTCTTTTATGAAAAAGGGCCATTGTCGATGCGTGCAGCCTATAATTGGCGTTCAGAATTCCTGATTACGCCGCGAGATGATATCTTCCCATTCTCGCCGATCTGGCAGGAAGATACTGGTCAGTTGGATGCTTCGATCTTCTTCTCGGTGACGGACTATCTGAAACTGGGCGTGCAGGGGGTTAACCTGCTGGATGAGGTGACGCGCACCAGCCAGGTGGTGGACTTTGACGGTACACGGGTCACGCGCTCTGCCTTCCGCAATGACCGGCGCTACACATTCCTTGCGCGCTTTGATTTCTAGATAAGCGCGCCAATAGCTCGCTCTTCGGGTGCTGAGCATGGGAGGGCTTTGTTTGGGGGAAACGAAGCCCTCCTTTTTATGGGAGGCATAACACGCAATGAAACCGCATTTTGGTACATCTGTGCTTGCCGGCATTGCTCTATCCGCTTGCTCGGCGGGCGTGGCTGATGAGGCTGATAAACCATCGGCGCTTGATAAAGCTGGCTGGGAATTGGTTTGGTCTGACGAGTTTGACGGGGACGCGCTGGACAGATCCAACTGGCTCCCCGAACAATCGTGTTGGGGCGGTGGTAATGAGGAACGGCAATGCTACACAGATAGGCCCGAGAATGTGGCGATCGAAAATGGAAAGCTCATCCTGCGCGCTCGCAAAGAAGCGTTTACTGGGCTGGCCCGCCCACCTGAAATAGCCAATGATCCCAACCCATTGGTCACACAGCAATACACTTCGGGTAAAGTGCGCACGCGCGGTTTGCATGCGTGGAAATATGGCCGGATCGAAGCGCGCGCCAAGGTGCCAGCGGGGCAGGGGATGTGGCCTGCGGTGTGGATGATGTCGGCCGAGGGCCATTACGGAGCATGGCCGCTTTCTGGGGAGATCGATATTCTCGAAGCGGTCAATATCGGGGCGGCGTGCGATGAGTGTGAGGGGGATGTCGGTGAAAACCGTACGGTGAGTGCATTGCACTTTGGCGATCTTGCCCCCGCAAACCAGAATGTGACGAGCAAGACAGTCTTGCCGAACTTATCTTTGCCGTCTGAAGACTTTCACACCTATTCGGTCGAATGGGGAGAGGGGCTTATTCGGTTTTTGGTCAATAATCAGGTCCACGCCACTTTTACCAAGGATGATTGGAATTCGGCTTCACCAAAGGCAAAAGGCAATCCCAATGCGCCCTTTGATCAGGCGTTTTATGTGATGGCAAACCTAGCGGTTGGCGGTGAATGGCCTGAGCGCGAGAACGAAAAGGGGCTTGCAGATGACAGCCTCCCGGCGCAATTCGAGATTGATTGGATCCGAGTTTATCAATGTGCACAGGATCGTGAAACGGGCCGTGTGTGCATAACGGAAGGGTAAAAAAGAGCAGTAATACAATGGCACGGGGGAGCAAATCAGTCACGATCCGCGAAGTCGCGCAGGACGCAGGCGTGTCTTTGCAAACGGTTAGCCGTGTTATCAATGATGGCCCCAATGTTCGCCCGCAAATGCGCGATAAGGTCCGCGCCTCTATAGAACGGCTCGGCTATGTTCCCTCAATTGCTGCGCAGCGGATGAGCGGCACCCGATCTTATATCATCCTTGCTCTAAATGACCGAGAACGCACGCTGGCGGATTGGCGCGAGCGCCAGGGCACCGACTGGGTTGACCAAATGCTGTTGGGAGGGATTTTGACCTGTTCCAAGCACGGCTATCGTATGATGGTTGAATTGGTCGATACGCATGATGATCAGGTAGAAAGAGAGCTGGACGGCGCGATTGCAGCACTTCAACCCGATGGCGTTATCTTGACGCCGCCGCATTCGGAAAATCCATTGATCACTGGCCTATTGGAAAGACGCGAAATCCCTTTTGCGCGAATAGGATCAAACAAGAAAGCCGCGGGTATTCCGCTTACGATGGGGGATGAAGGCGCTGCTTTTCTGGCGACGGAACGTTTGATTGAGCTGGGCCATAAGCAGATCGGTATCATCTCCGGCCCAGAACAATACAGTTTGAGCGGCTGGCGCGTCGATGGCTGGCAGCATGCAATGGAAAGTCATGGATTGAGCGCAGAAGGACTGAATGCGCGCGGTGATTTTAGCTATCAATCGGGCACACAGGCTGCGCGCGCTTTGCTTGATCGCAATCCCGCACTGACCGCTATTATTGGCAGCAGTGACCAGATGACCCTGGCGGCATTAGAAGTAGCGCGTGATCGCGGTATGCATGTGCCGCGTGATCTTTCGCTAATCTCGTTTGATAACACGCCTATCGTCCGTTTCTCACAGCCGCCTCTATCGGCTGTGGACCAACCTATTGCTGAGACAGTTTCGATTGCGGTGGAAAGGCTCATCAATCTGAAAGGGATACCCAGTTCTGGCGATGTGATCGATGTGAGAGCGGACTTGGTTATGCGTGCGTCCACCGGCCCAGCTCCGAGATCGGATTGACTGCTACCCCCCCGATTGCGGAACGCCAGCCGACTTGGTTTCTGATCGTTTTTGCGATGGCCGCCGCTGGCGGATCGGTTGCTTATGTCCCGCTTCTTACTGTTCTACTGCCAGTAAAAGTAACCGCGCTCACTGGCACGGAAGATGTCACGGCGCTCGCAAGGTTGACATTCTTTGGGGCGATGATGGCGAGTATTGCCAATATCGCTTTTGGCATGCTCAGCGATCGCACTGGCAATCGCCTGCCTTGGATACTGGCGGGCCTAACGATATCGACTGGATTCTTGGTGGCTATCGGATATGCCCGCGATCTCACACAGCTCAGCGTGATGATTATCCTATGGCAAATTGGGTTAAACATGATGCTGGGCCCGCTTTTTGCTTGGGCAGGCGATTGCTTTCCGGATGAGCAAAAAGGCGTTCTGGGCGGTGCCTTGGCATTGGCTCCTGCTATGGGAGCGATTGCTGGTTCGCTTGTGACATTTGATGCCTTAGTCCCCTCTTTTTATCGCCTCCATGCTGTTGGTGTGTTGGTCTTTGTTCTGGTGATGCCCGCTATCGTTCTTGGCCGGTCGCGCAGGCGCACGGGACTGATGGTCTCCCCAAACGCGAAACATCTAAAGACGGGCGATAAGCGCCGTGACTGGAACTTTACCCGCATGTGGATTGCACGGTTTTTGGTCCAGATTTCTGAAGCAGGACTGTTTGCTTTTCTGTTGTTCTGGCTGCGCTCTTTGTCCTCGGAATTTCATGAAAATGCGGCTGCAAATATCTTCAGTCTCGTATTGATTGTCTCGGTTCCGATTGCCCTATGGGCGGGGCGTTGGTCTGATGCGCGCAACCGTCCTATTGTGCCGCTGATTGTATGCGCAGTCTTAAGCGCGCTTGGGTTATTGGGGATGGCACTGGCCGGGTCATTGGAAATGGGTATCGCAGGCTATGTCGCCTTTGGCATTTCGGCATCGGTCTTTCTGTCGCTCAACACAGCGCAAACCCTGCGGGTATTGCCGAGGCCGGAGCAAAGAGGGCGCGACATGGGTCTTTTTAATCTCAGTAATACAGTGCCTTCGTTGGTTATGCCCTGGCTCACACTTACCCTGGTGCCGGGCTTTGGATTTGCGGGCCTGTTCGCGCTTTTTGCGGCATTTGCTCTTATCGCAAGCTTAGTATTGACGACAATTTCTTTGCGAGAATGAGCGAGCTGGACTTGCAATAATAGGCGCGTATTGTAGAGTTTGATAACGTTCTCAAAATGGGATCGAGAACGCGCAAAAGTCTTGGGAGGGACTAAGTTCGATATGGGTAAGCCTGCTCGTGTGGTGTTGGCTAGTGCGGCTCTTGTTGCACTTCTTACCGGTTGCGGCGAACCATCTCTGCAATCTGCCAGTTCAGCTGTAGAAAGCGTATCGCAAGAGGCGGCGCAGCATTCTGCTGACCGGGAGCTGGCCACTCTTTTGTCGCGGATGAGCTTGGAGAGAAAAGTCGCGCAATTGATCATGCCAGATATTGGCTCGATCACCCCTGAAGACGTGGCGCAATATCGTTTTGGCACAGTGCTTAATGGGGGCAATTCGGGGCCCAATAACAATGATTTGGCCCCGGCGCCTGAGTGGTTGGCGTTGGCCGATGCTTACTGGGATGCATCCGTTCAGCCTTTGCCCAATGACGAGCCAGCCATTCCAGTGCTTTGGGGCACTGACGCTGTTCATGGCCACGCCAATATCATTGGCGCGACTGTTTTTCCGCACAATATCGGGCTTGGAGCGACTGGTGACGCGGATCTTATTCGTAGAATTGGCGCTGTGACCGCTGTTGAGATTGAAGCAACCGGGATTGAGTGGACTTTTGCGCCCACGATAGCTGTCGCCCGCGATGATCGGTGGGGCCGTGCATATGAAAGCTATTCTGAAAACCCTGAACTTGTTTCGCGGCTTGGCGCGGCCATGATCGAAGGGCTTCAAGGCAGGCCCGATGATCCCAATTTCCTAGGCAAAGGAAAAGTCGCAGCAACGGCCAAGCATTTCTTTGGAGATGGCGGCACGGAACAAGGCGTCGATCAGGGCGATGTGAACGGCGATCTCCAAGAATTGATGGCCATCCACGCAGCACCTTACCCCGCTGCAATTGATGCTGGCGTTGCCAGCGTGATGGCTAGCTTTAACTCGATCAATGGCCGAAAAATGCACGGCAATGGCGATCTTTTGAACGATGAATTGCGGGGCAATTTGGGTTTTGCAGGTCTGACTGTTGGCGATTGGAATGGTCATGGACAGGTTAAAGGTTGCACCAATTCCGATTGTGCGCAGGCGCTGTTGGCGGGGCTTGATGTATACATGGTCCCTGAAGACTGGAAAGCGCTTTACCAAACGCTGATTGCGCAGGTGAAAGACGGAACGGTTCCGATGGCTCGCTTGGATGAAGCGGTGATGCGGGTTCTGCGCTTGAAGCAACAATTGGGTATGTTTGATTGGGAAGTGCGCCCGTCGCAGCGCCCCAACGCTGGTAAGTGGGATTTGCTTGGCCATGCAGAACATCGCGCCGCCGCAAGAGAGGCGGTGGCGAAATCTCTCGTACTGCTCAAAAATGACGGGGTTCTGCCAATTAAGAGCGGTGCCAATATTCTTGTTGCAGGGGCTGCGGCGGACAACATCCCGCAACAGGCAGGCGGTTGGTCTGTCACATGGCAGGGCGGGGGTGATCTGACTGCTGATCATTTCCCCGGTGCAACTTCGATCTATGGCGGCATCACGGCCGCTGCCAAAGCGTCTGGAGGAACCGTTCAGCTGTCTGCCAATGGCGAGCTGCCAGATGGTCCTGCGCCAGATGCCGCTATAGTGGTCTTTGGCGAGAAGCCTTACGCTGAGTTCGTTGGCGATCGCAAAGACTTGGTTTTTCGCGATGAAGAAGGGTTGAAATTGCTGCGCGAATATCGCGAGGCTGGGATCAAAACCGTGGCCGTTTTCTTATCTGGCCGCCCAATGTGGATGAACCGTGAAATCAACGCTGCTGATGCGTTTGTTGCAGCATGGCTGCCGGGAAGCGAAGGCGGCGGTGTTGCTGATGTGCTTTATGGAAGCCGCCCTGCTAGTGGAAAGCTCTCTTTTAGCTGGCCAATGGCATGCGAAGGCAATCCTCTGAATGGGCCTGAAGGCGCGCTTTTCCCTTTCGGTTTTGGTTTGTCCTACGGCGCGGCGAATGAAACAGCCAAGCTTAGTGAAGAATGTGATGCTTTGACCGCCGCCGGCGGGGCACAATGGTTTGCTGCCGGGCGCCTTGCAGAAAGGGTAAAGGCCTTGTCGAAAGGCACAGAGTTGCCTGACCTGCGCGGAGAAGCAGGCGGTGTGGTAGCGCGCGGGCTTGATCGCAATGCACAAGAAGATGCGCGCAGCATCACCTTTGGACCAAACACCGCCTTGGATCTGAGCGGTCCGCAGGGCGGGAATGCTTATCGGATTGCTTACCTCGTATCGCAGCGGCCTGCCGGGCCAGTGGTAATTTCAAGCGGTGGTAGCCATCTCGATATCACACAGGAATTGTCCGTTGCAGAAGGCAAGGGCTGGCGCGAAATGGTGCTTACCAAGCAATGTCTTGCTGGTCTGAGCAACGCGTTGACTATCAAATCGGCCGCGCCATTTGTGATCCAGATTTCGACAATTGCACAAGAAGATGCAGCCGAGGCCGCCGAGTGCTCTTTCTGACTTTGGAAGAGCGCTGATGGGCAAGTTATGAGGGGGAAGCAGCAGTGACGCTGGAGACAATCGATATCGTAATTATTGCTGGTTATGCGCTGGCATTGCTTGGGATTGCCCTGTTCGTCAGCCGCGAGCCGAAAGGGCATAGCAAGAACACCGAGGATTACTTCCTCGCTGGACGCGCATTGCCGTGGTGGGCGATTGGTGCCTCTCTCATTGCTTCTAACATCTCGGCTGAACAGATTATCGGCCAATCGGGCGAAGGCTTTGCCATCGGAATCGCGATTGCGGCGTATGAATGGCAAGCCGCCATTGTTCTTTTGATTGTCGCCAAATATTTCTTGCCGATATTCCTGAAGCGTCAAATCTACACGATGCCGCAATTCTTAGAGCAGCGGTACGGTGCGGGCGTCAAAAACCTCATGAGCGTCTTTTGGGTCGCGCTCTACACGGCCGTCAATCTTACCGCTGTTTTGTGGTTGGGTGGTCTTGCGATTGACACTTTGACTGGGTGGGGCGTGATGCCAGCCATGATGGCGCTGGCCGCTTTTGCCGCGCTTTATTCCCTGTATGGCGGACTGAAAGCGGTCGCGCTTACCGATATTATCCAAGTTGTTATTCTAATCATCGGCGGATTGGCGATTACGTGGTTTGCGCTTGACGCGCTGCCAGCGGATGGCGCGGTTGCTGGGTTCGGCTATCTTATGCAGGAAATGCCCGGCCATTTCGAAATGATCCTCGATGCTGAGGATAAAGGCTACGATAAGCTGCCGGGAATTTGGACGCTGCTTGGCGGGCTTTGGGTGCTGCATTTCAGCTATTGGGGTTTCAACCAGTACATCATCCAACGTGCGCTAGGAGCTGAAAACCTCGGTGAAGCGCAAAAGGGCCTGGCCTTTGCCGCATTCCTGAAATTGCTGGTGCCGTTCATCGTTGTGATACCGGGGATCGCCGCGGTCATCTTGGCGCAACAGGGCATGCTTGATGGAGCTGCCTTGGCTGAGAAGTCGGACCGCACGTATGGCGAGCTGATGGGCTTTGCGCCTGCTGGCCTGCGTGGACTGGTGTTTGCTGCATTGATTGCGGCGATTGTATCCTCGCTCGCATCGATGATGAATTCGATCTCTACGATCTTTACCATGGACCTCTATCGCAACTGGCGGCCGGACCGCGATGAGAGGCACTATGTAACTGTCGGACGTGTGACAGCATTTGCAGCAATGGTGATTGCGCTTGTTCTGGCTCGACCCTTCCTCGGTGGATTTGAAAGCGCGTTTCAAACGGTCCAGGAATACACAGGCTATATCGCGCCGGGGATCGTTATTGTTTTCCTGTTGGGCTTTTTTGACAAAAGAGCAAATACACCGGGCGCTTTCACAGCGTTGATCGGATCGGTGGCGCTCAATTTCATTGTCAATGCGATCTTTCCCGAGCTGCCGTTTGTTGTGCGTATTTGGATTGTGTTCGTCGTGGGGCTCATTGCCGCAATGATCGTATCACGTATGACGCAATCGCCAGACGCTGAGCGGACTGTTGATCTTGGCGACATTGGTTTTGGTACGAGCAGTTTGTTCAACGCCTTGGCTGCGATCACAGTGCTTATTCTCGTGGGCCTTTATATATGGCTGTGGTGAATGGGAGGATGAGCAGGAACGTCTGGATTAGCGCTGTGACCCCATCCGTATTGCACTAGACCAAGGCTGGTTCGTATCCGGCTGAGGGCATCGTCACTTTGTGATCAAAGGTCATGTATTTTTACGGAATTTGTCTCAGATGGCTGGGTGGAACGTGTGTTTGCTCCAGCTAGATTTAAAGATACTGCCTATCGGCGAAGGCCTGAGAGCAAATTGGAGAATGTCTTCCCGCTACGCTCCTCCAGCTCAGGGTTAAGAGCTTATCGTCGGCTTAGCACACCTGATAACCCAGAACCGGACGTTCCGCTAACGGCCCAGTTGCGGACTTTAGCCAACAAAGAATGCGGCAACGCCCAAAAAGGACGCTAACAAGAAGCCTACAATCCAAAATCAAGATAAAGCGTCGTAAACTCGTCGCCAAGGATGGCCGTCGAAAATCAAAAAGCTTTCCGGCTTGAGCCACTTTGGCTCAGCGCAAGTCTCTTGCGACAGGGCGAAGGTAGCAGTCCAAAACCCCAGCATCACGCCGCGAGCATGATGATCCGCTTCGCAAAAGTTTCTGGGTTTTGGAACGGCATCAACTCGCCAGAATCTGGGATCACCTCCACAGAGACTAAAGAATTCAACTGTGTGATCTCATCTAAGTCATCGGCAGACAGGGTGCTGGTCATTTCGGGCACGATCCAATGCACCGGGACGCGCAGCTGTTTCACCCAATCTGACGGAGAATGGCAGGCACACACCTCCTGCGCGCGCTTCAATGCTTCGTAGCCTTGCGCATACAAGTGGCGGACGGTTGCTCGCAAAAGCGGCAAAGCATCCAAGTCCCTTGTCGTTCGGCGATCAGCTTCGTTTGCCGCAAACACCATGCGCCAATAGCCATCAGGACCGTGCTTTCTGAGCGACTTGTAGCCGATCTTAATCGCAATATCGTAGGCGAATGGAGCCTCTTGGCACAGCGTTAGAAGAGTGCGGTCAACCATACTCATTTCCGCTTCGCGCTTGGGTGTGATGTTCCACGGCAATCCCACGCACAGCAGACCCGGGAAAAGGTCTGGCCGTACCATTGCCATGTAAATGAGGTAGAATTGGGCGGCCCGACCACCGAGTACGCCGCACAAAGGGGTTGAAAGCGCCTCGCACCACTCTTCTAAAGCGGAACAACAATCGACAAAATGAGCGCTTCTTTCAGCTGGGTCGCTGCTACCAAAGCCCGGGAGGGAGACGATCCAAAGTTTGATGCCATTCTGCTGCAGTAGTGTGCTAACCCTTTCCGGAAAAAAGCCGGGTGAGGTGTGATCGGGCAAATACAAGATTGGCTTACCGTCTTTGGCTCCGCACCACGTGTAGGCCAGCCGACGGCCATCACTTCGTTGAAAGATACGCTCATTGCCAAGCGGGTCTGTCCAGGAAAGATCCTTCTGAGCACGTTTCGTCGCCGCCCGTGCGCATAACTGCGCGAGCAACCTGACAAGCTCTGTCTTGGAATGAACTTCGGTTTTGCTAAGTATGCTTTTTACCTGCATCCGAACTGTACCGAGTGCGACTGTCCGCTTTTGCGCGATCAAGTCGAGATCTCTGAGCGCAAAGAGCAACTCGCACACCTCGCACTCGGCATGGGTAAGGCCAAATGCTTTGTTAAGCGCAGGAGAAATACTGTCGTCCCACTCGAGTTCAAGAGAGCGAACAACGGTGTAACTGCCCCGCACATCGCCACCATTTAGCTTGAAGACTTCCGCAAATGCCAATTGGTCGGCTGGATTGTTTGTCCGAACAATCGCGTAATCAGCGTTGCCTTTCCCCACTCCTGCATCACGCACCGCCTGATAGTCCGCTCTGGAATCAACGCGGAGCCATTGCGTGCCAGCCATAGCGCCTTGCTCAACACCGAAATATGCCGCTGCACCATAGTTGAGGTCAGCAACGAGTCCATTGGGCGACAGAACCATCGCCGGCGCGGGAGTTTCAGACAGCACGATATCCAACGGATCTTCGATCTGGATATCGCGCCTGTCGGTGAGCAGTTGACCAATGGCGCCCAGATGCTTTTGCAAGGCGCCATCCAGCAGGGGAATGGAAGGGCTGCTTTGCGCTAGGCTCAGTTTACGCTCCCAGACCGCCATCATCGCGTAGAATGAGTCATCATCGGTGAGTGAGCGCCAAGAGGTCGATATAAGATCGAGATCAAGCTCGCGGCTGGCGTCCACTTTCTCGGTCTCGTTCATGGTGTGATTGCAATCCTATCCGTCCCGTATCGGCATATACCATATGGTAGCTGACGACGTCGATTGCTGAACTTACCCTTTGTTTGTCTCAAGCCAATGGCAAATTGAGCCAACAATAAGGGGGCCAGATCAATGACTTTATCGACTACAAAGCTGATGCGCGGTTTAGCTTTGATTGCTTTGGCGTATCCAGCGATAGGCTGCGCTGAAAGTGAGGCTGCAAGCCAATCCACACAGGGTGATCTTGATGCCTCAGGAGAGGCCGTCGCGGCCGAACTGAACGATGCCATCAACGCGGAAGAGCCAACCGATCTGGAACGGTCCGTCTTCGTCAATGAAGGCGATGGTTACACGGTTGAAAAT
>JBCBAX010000004.1:0-299402 GCA_038532305.1 Pseudomonadota bacterium
GCCTCGTCTCAGGAAAAACGCGTAACTGGCTATCGTTTGAACGAGCGTTTGAAGAACCGTTGTAATTGCGTTGTAATTTGCAAAAAAATGGCCCGAACGCTGCGCGGTTTGGCTCAAATCAGCTCTGTTTCAGGAAATCGCGCACCAGTTTGAGAAATTCAGCGGACGCGGGCTCTCTTCCCAATAACAGGTGGTTGTTGCTGTCGATCCCGGCAAAGCGTGCACCGGGAATGCGGGTCGCCAGTTTGCGCCCTGTGGCGAGCGGGATACGTTGGTCCCCGCGTGAATGCACGACAAGTGTTGGGCATTGTACCTCCGCTAGCCGGCTGCGCACATCAAGGGTAGAGAACGCCTCAAGGAAGCGCACGGCATTTGCGCTCGACGTGGTCTGGCGCTGAAATTCGTCAAACCAATCAAGCTCGACAGGCTCAGCATCGGGCATGAAAGTGCGCGAAAACAGGTGGCGATAGGCCGGGTTGTCAGATCCCCATCCAGTCTCTGTCAGCACCATCACCGCTTCACGCTCGCGCGTTTCTTCTTCAGTTGCAACATGGCGCCAACCGCAATCATAGGCGCCGAACAGGATGAGGTGGGATACCTTTTCCGGATGGCGCGCGGCATATTCTATCGACACCGCAGCCCCCTGACTGATGCCCAATAGCGGGAAGCGCGTCAGCCCCGCCGCTTCAACGACTTGCTCAAGATCGGTGACAAAGCTTTCGAAAGTAAGCTCTTCACAATCCCAATCGGACAGCCCGCAACCACGCTCATCATAGCGCACAAGATGAAAGGCGCTGGCAAGGTCGCGGAAAAGCGGGCTCCAAATCGGTGCTTCCCAATCGAGCTCTAGGTGATTGAGCCAATTGGCAGCTTTGACGAGAGGCGGGTTTGCGTTGTCGCCAACGCTTGCCCAGGCGATCGAGACGTGATCGCGGGTTTCAACAAAACGGATGTCTTGCGGCGGAGCTAGCTCACCAATTGTCGCTGCATTAGGAGGGATTTCCAATTCGAAGTCAGGCGGCGGTAAGTCCGCTTCGCGAAAGGATTGGATGATCGATTGAGCGAAATCACTCGCCGCTTCCTTGCCAGCATGCGCGTGGCGAGTTGCCACGGCGTTTTGCGCAGCATCGCTATCGAATGGGGCCACAGCGAACCAACGCTCTGCCCATTTGTCGCGCTGGTCAGGCGCCAATGATGAATCTGCCGCGTACACCTTGGCAAGAGCAGCTTTGTATCCCTCGAGCAGATTTCTTTGCCCATTTATCCAAGCGCTAAACCCGTGCTGTTCCGGTAACTCGCAGCCATCGAGCAAAGTGCGAGCAGACTTCTGCCACAAAGCTTCGGCTTGATCTGGCGTGTTTGATACTGATGAGCTTGCCAGCTCCAATTGCGCAAAATCGACCACAAGGTCATCGAACTGGCAAGCGATCTCCGCTCGATCCGCCTGCAGCCGATCAATTCCATCGGCCGCGAGAATTGGGCGCAACTTCGATAGTGACCACCGCAAGGCGGCGCGGGGATCATCGGTTGTATCCCACAGCAGGTCGCATAAAGCCGACCGAGAAATCCGTTCTTCCGACAGAATAAGATATGCAAGGAGCGCGCGCGTTTTGCGCGAGGAAGGAAGGTCGAGAGCGGTCCCATCGCATCGGACGGCGATTGGCCCCAATATGTCAACTTCGAGCATTAAGAGCGTCCCCTCAAAGTTCTTCTCTCACGAGATTTATTGAATTTTCGCCAGACAAAACAGTTTCTTGGTGATCCTCTCATGAACCTTGTCAGTCGGTCAAATCTAAAGGTGTTGTCAGGCTAACTCCACCCGATTGGCGAGCAAGGCGGCGAGGGTAGAGTGCTCCACGTCTAGCAAGGATTAATTCGCGTCAGACTGACAGCTCCGTCTAAACTGGCGAGACCGCTTAGGCAGGCTCTTCGTACTGAAGCGTCTCGTCCACATTGCCGCGCGTATAAGCGTGGTAGCTGCTTCGCGTTTCTGCATAGATGCGCTGAGCGATTGGTTGGCCCCAATCCGTTTCATTAAGAGCTGTGAACAAGGGGCTGACAAACTTGTTGCGTCCCACCCTTGCTAGAAAGCGCTCGGCTTGCGGAATTGCGGGATCGTATTGGTTGCGCAGCGCCGCCTCCAGCCAGAGAAACAACACTTCATTGTTGGCAGTTTGGGAAAGTCCCAAGGTCGTATCGAGAGACGCGAGTTGCTCGCCAGATAATTCTCGCGGAAGCTCCTCAAGGAAACGTCGCTGTTCCGCAGCAGTCCAGCCGCGCCAGGCATCGGCATTGGGAAGCGTTCCCGCGCCCGCATACGCTGCAACCGCGCCGTCCACTTTCGCAAAGGCTTGCGCATCAGGCTTCCACGCGTTTTCCGGAAGGCCCGTGCCATAGACCCATTCGTCGAGCATCAAACTTGCTTCCAGGTTAGCATCATCGCCGATCAATTTCTCGCGCAGATCGGCAAGGAACATTTCCGATGTCACCGGTTCGAATGCGTGTGCGTCAAACCACTGAGTCAGCCAGGCATCAAACTTTTGGCGGCCGATGATGTTTTCCACCGTGCGCAGGAAGACTGTGCCTTTGTCGTAAATCGCAAAACCTTTCGTATCGAACGGGCTTATAGAACCGGGTGTGCGCATGGCAGTGGCGGGATTGTCTGCGCCTGCTTCATTGATGCCGCCGACCAAACCGGCATAGCTTAACGCATATTCCTGCTCGGCGCGCTCCTTGCCATAGACGGCCTCTACTATCCGGTTCTCGAAATAGGAGGTGACGCCTTCGTTAAGCCAGCCATCGCGCCAGCTCGAATAGGTGGTCAAATTCCCAGACCAGCTGTGTGCCAGTTCATGAGCAATCAGCCCATTGTTAGAGCGATCTCCTGCAATAAAGGTCGGCGTGAGAAAGGTCATTACTGGGTTTTCCATCCCACCGTAAGGGAAGGCTGGCGGCAGGACGATCATGTCATATCGGCCCCAGCGATAGTCGCCAAACAGCGCAATCCCTGCATCAATCATCTCTTCTGTATCGCCAACTTCCTGTGCCGCTGCATCAATGAATTCGGGTTCTGCCCATACACCTGAGCGCGCGCCAAGTTCGCGAAATTCGATGTTCCCCGCCGCAATGGCGATCAGATAAGGCGGAACCGCATTGTTCATTTCGAAGCGAAAGTTGCGGCGATTGCCGTCAGCTTCTTCAGGGTCAACCTGCAGTACCCCGCTCATGACAACACTGAGAGGCTCTGGCGCCGAAATGGTTGCGTCCCATGTCTGACGGATACCGGGGCTGTCCTGTGTGGGGATCCAGGTGCGATTGTTGATCGCTTGGCCTTGGCTAAAGAGAAACGGATGTTCGCCGCCTGCGGTCTGCTCAGGGCTTAGCCACTGCAAGGCCTCGGCCTCGGGAGCAGATATATATTCGACCACGATGCGGTGCGTTGGGGCAAGGTCACCGTCAGCCAGATCATCACCTCGCGGTAATTCCTGTGTGGGAAGTTGGATGAGCAAGGGTTCGCCTTTACCCTCGACCGTCTCGCCAAATTCAAACGCCAGGGCATTGCCAGTCTGATCGGTCACCCCATAGACACGAAGGCCGTTGGAATCGAGTGTGATTTCGCCTCCTTGATCCGAAGCCAAAATATCTAGAGTGGCCGTCCCGCCGATAGTTTTCGCATCAAAGTCCATCGCCAGATCAAGGCTAACATGCGTTACGCGCGCTTCTTGCGGCTTGGCAAAAGTCTGATCATCAAAGGCTTGTTCACTTGTCAGTATCGGGGCAATTTCGCCCCGTTGGCCCGCGTCTTGCGAGAATAGGCCATCGCAGCCTGCAAGAAGAAACAGAAACGGTAAGATAAGAAATGAGATGTAAGCGCGCATTGGGCGATCCTGAAGAGTGGCGTTTTCAGATTGAATTACATGATACCGAGCGACTTGCCAGCCTCTGATCAAAAAGCTGTCCCCACGGTCTCCCGATGGCCGGATCAACTGATTGCAGCCGATGCATTGCGCCAACCAAAGCTAAGCTGCGATTAGGCTGAAAGCGCAGATGTGCGCATTGCTGGCGTGTCGGCTTTGCCATTGCAGAGGTTCCGCAGTAGCTTTGCGAAATGGATCATCCCGCAATTACAAACGATTTCACGCGCCGCTTTGGCCTGACTACGCCGATTGCTTTGGCCCCGATGGCTTTGGCAGGGGGAGGGGCGCTTGCCGCAGAATGCGCGAATGCGGGCGCACTTGCGCTTGTTGGTGGTGGATATGGTGATTTGGATTGGACACGGCGCGAATATCAAAATGCAGTTGGCACGCTGAGATCAAGCCCAGCTTCGTTGGTTCGGCTTGGTTGTGGCTTTATCACCTGGAGAATGGAGCAAGATAGATCGGCATTGGATTGGTTGCTGGATCAAGGCGACGAGCCATCTGCCATTATGCTGTCTTTTGGCGATCCAAGGAACATAGCGCGCGCGATCGTTGATCGAGGTATTCCCTTGATCTGCCAGATTCAGACGATCGCACAATTGCCGCTGGCAATCGAAGCAGGTGCCAGTGTCGTGGTCGCTCAAGGGGCCGAAGCTGGTGGTCATGGCATGAATGCGCTTGATGGTCGCAGCACATTCACCTTGGTGCCGGAAGTGGCTGACTATCTGGCTAAGAATTCGTGCGAGGCGAGCCTGCTTGCAGCCGGTGGTATCAGCGATGGAAGGGGCTTGGCAGCGGCTATCGTGCTCGGTGCAGATGGCGCTTTGATTGGATCGCGCTTGTGGGCGGCCAACGAATCCTTAGCGCCCTCAGCAGCGATTGAACGAGCGATAGCGGCAAATGGCGATGCCACTGCGCGATCAGGTGTGTTTGACATCCTGCGGGAAAAATCCTGGCCGTCTCAGTTCAATTTTCGCGCTTTGCGCAACCGGCTGCATCGTGAATGGGAAAATCGCATCACCGAACTGCGCGCTGATCCGCTGAGCGCAATCGCTGAGTATCAAACCGGTGTTCAGGATGGCGATTTCGACCGGGCCCATGTAACCGTTGGGGAAGGCGTCGGGCTTATTCACAACAAGAGCAGCGCCCGAGAGATTATCTGTGAGATCGATGCGAAAGCATGCGAACTGCTCGGCCATTACTGATGCTGGGAGCAAGGGCGTGTTTCAGCGCTTCGTATGCTCGCGCGCAAACGCCAATCTTGTTGAGACTGCCAGACAGACCGAATTGCAATCGGCCCATTGCACCAAACTTGTGCGCGGCCATCCCGTGACAATCTGAAACGGCAAGTCTAACAGCCTGACCTCGGGGTCTTACGAGAGAGATTACAATCATGCGCCGTTTTTCCGTTCGCCTGTTCACCACAACTTTGCTTGCAGGATCAATGCTGGCGAGCGGCGGGGCTGCTTTTGCCAAAGATGATAATGGCGAAAAAGCGGAGAAATGGGATGTGGAAGCTCCCAAAGGCGCGACGATCAAACAAGTCCCCATCCAAACCGATGAAGGCACTTGGATGGATGTTGATGTTTCCCCTGATGGACGCACAATCGCGTTCACCATGCTTGGCGATATTTACACTGTGCCGATCACAGGCGGCAGTGCGCAGCGCATCGCGGAAGGGATGAGCTGGGAAGTTCATCCCCGGTTTTCGCCTGATGGATCGCGTATTGCGTTCACCTCAGACAGAGGCGGCGGCAACAATATCTGGATCATGAACGCCGATGGGTCTGACAAGCGTCAGTTGACCAAGGAAAGCTTCCGCCTGCTCAACCAGCCCACATGGTCGCCTGATGGCCGGTTTATTGCAGCAAAGAAACATTTCACAACGCAGCGTTCGCTCGGCACAGGCGAGATTTGGATGTATCACGTTTCAGGTGGCGGCGGCGTCCAAGTTGTGAAGCGCCGCGATGAAGCGCTCCAGAAAGAGCTGGGTGAACCGATCTTCGCGCCTGATGGCAAAGCGATTTACTACACGCGCAACACGACAGGCGGGAACACTTTCATCTACGCGCAGGATTCCAATGTCGGAATATTCGCGATTGAAAAGCACGATCTGGAATCAGGCGAAGTGACCACGGCGGTTGATGGCTATGGCGGGGCTGTGCGCCCTGCGCCGTCGCCCGATGGCAAGCAGATCGCTTTCGTTCGGCGCGACAAAGACACATCGCAGTTGTGGACTAAGGATATCACCAGCGGCCGCGAACAGATGATTTACGACGCGCTTGATCTGGATGTTCAAGAGACGTGGGCCGTTACCGGCGTGTACCCCAATATGGATTGGACGCCTGACAGCACCTCTATCGTCTTCTGGGCCGGCGGTAAGCTCAACCGAGTGGACCGCGATGGGTCAAACCACGCGGTGATTCCGTTCAGCATCAATGACACGCGCGGCATTGCCGATGCGCCGCATCCCGTGATCGAGGTGGCACCAGACCGCTTCACGACGAAAATGGCAAAGTTTGGAACGCTGTCGCCCGATGGCAGCCGGGTTGTCTTTGAGACTCTGGGTAAGCTCCACACCAAATCCGCGCGCGGGCGTGATGGTGCGCGGCCCATGACGGGTGATGCAAGCGATGCCGTTGAGCTTTATCCCGCCTACAGCCGCGATGGATCAAAGCTGGCCTTTGTACGCTGGACCGATGCAGGCTTGGGCGAGATTGTCGTGGCGCGGGCCAACGGCAAAGGCGCGCGTGTTGTCTCAAAAACGCCGGGCCATTACGCCAATCTTGCATGGTCGCCCGATGGCCGGATGATCGCCTATGAGAAACGCCGTGGCGGGTATCTCACCGCGCCAGAGCAATCGGAAAATCCCGGCATTTACCTCCAGCCCGCAGCTGGCGGAGACCCTGAATTTGTATCGCGCGCGGGCACTACGCCCCAATTTGGCGCAAAGAGTGATCGGATTTTCATGGTCGCGCGTTCAGGCGATAAGCTGGCACTTATGTCAGCCGATCTTGATGGCGAGAGAACACGCACACACGCGACCGGCAGCCTTGTGAATGATTTCCGCATTGCGCCTGATGGTGAGACAATTGCGTTCCGCCAGAATTACGAAGTGTTCGCAATGCCCGTTATCCCCGGCGGCAAGCCCGTTGATGTGAACGAGGCCAAGGGGCCAGTGCCGATCACGAAAGTGTCCAATGGCGGCGCTGACTTTATCGGCTGGGCAAGCGGCGGAGAGACATTGTTCTGGTCGCTCGGTCCTCAGCTGAAACAAGCACAAGTCAGCGATTTCTTCGCCTCCGCGCCCAAAGGTGAGGACGATGACGAAGCAGGCTATGAAACGCCCGACAGCGCAATTTCCATGGCCGTTACAGTCAGCAAAGCCGCGCCCACTGGCACGGTTGTCATCACCAGCGCGAAAGTGCTCACTATGGCCGCTGGCCTCGATACAGAGGATGCGGGCGTCATTGAAAATGGCGTGATCGTGATTGAGGGTGATCGGATTGTCGCCGTTGGTTCGGCAAACGAAGTGGATGTGCCGGCAGGGGCGACTATGGTCGATGCCAGCGGCAAAATCGTGATGCCAGGATTTGTCGATGCGCACCATCACGGCCCTCATGGCACGGGCGAGCTAATCCCGCAGCAAAACTGGAGCCTTGTTCAAGATCTGGCTTTGGGCACAACAACCACGCACAACCCATCAAGCGATGCGAGCTTGATCTTTGCCTCGGCAGAACGGCAGATGGCGGGCACTCTGCTTGCCCCACGTATCTTTTCAACCGGAGAGATTATCTACGGAGCCAAAGCGCCCAGCATCTATGCCCGGATCGACACCTATGAAGAGGCGCTGGCTCACGTCCGCCGGATCAAGGCGCAAGGCGGCATTTCGGTGAAGAACTACAACCAGCCCCGGCGCGAACAACGTCAGATGGTCGCGCGCGCAGCGGCAGAGGAGAACATGCTCAACGTCGCCGAGGGCGGATCGCTATTCGGGATGGATATGAACCTGATTGCTGATGGCAATTCCACCATTGAGCACAATGTACCCGGCGATGTGATGTACGAGGATGTGCTGCAATTCTTTGGGCAGTCAAACTCGAATTATACGCCGACGCTTAATGTGACTTATGGCGGTCTGGCGGGCGATCCGTATTGGCGCCAAGCAACCGATGTGTTCGACCATCCTCTCATGATCCACACGCCTCCCAAAGTGCTGCTCGCAGCAACAGCACGGCGCACAAAAGCGCCTGAATGGGCGTTCGTTGATGACAATGCCGCGCGCGAGGCCAAGAAAATCTCGGATCGCGGCGTGAAGGTCTCTATCGGCGCACACGGCCAACAACCCGGCATTGGCGCGCATTGGGAGATTTGGACCTTTGCACGCGGCGGTTTCAGTGCGGTCGAAGCATTGAAGACCGCGACCATTTACCCTGCACAATCGCTCGGCATGGAGAAGGACGTCGGCAGCCTAGAGGTTGGCAAACTGGCTGATCTGTTGGTCCTAACCGCCGATCCCACTGCAAACATTCGCGACAGTGACAAGATCGAAAGCGTGATGATTGGCGGGCGCATGTATGACACTGCGACCATGCAGGAAGTCGCGACAGGCAATGGCGGCCGTGCGCCCTATTGGTGGGAAGATGGCCAAGGCGGCCGCGCAGGCGGCTCTGAGGAAGCAACCCATGCAGGCGGCGGCCACAATCACGGTGACGGCGATGGAGGCAGCCACTCATACTAAGCGGTTGTCTTTGGCACTGGATCGGGCCGGTCATTTGGACAGATACACAGCCACTTGACCGGCGCTGCGTCGCGGTGACGTTTTTCTAACGCCATATCGCCTGTCATGGTGCCGCTTGGCTCTTTAAAGTGGCATTCCCCACGCCTACTCGCGCGGGTTTTGAGTTGGAGAAGTGACAAGTTACGGCTTCTTGTCGCCACCGCTTACAAAGGCCTGAATTTTCTCAGCCGGTCAGACCAAAGCTTGATAATTCGCAGATTCATGAGATAGGGTATCATTTCTGGAAAATGACCGGCCCAAGGCTTCCCATTTTCTCCCATCCATTTGTCCAATCCCAATATCACCTGAGGGAAAACACCTTGAGATTGATCCTCCTCTTCGTCGCATTTGCTATGGCTACGCCTGCTGCCGCTCAGGGTATTGAGCAGACCAAAGGTGATTTTGAAGACAAGTTTCGCCAGCTGGATGAAGTGCTTGCCGATCCCAATGTTTACCGCAATGCGAGCGGGGCGCCGGGCCATGAATATTGGCAGCAACAGGCCGATTATCGCATTCGTGCAACGCTTGATGAAGACGCGCGCAGATTAACCGCAACCGCGACGATCACGTACAAAAACAACTCGCCCGATACGCTGCCTTGGATTTGGATGCAGCTTGATCAGAACATCTTCAAAAAAGACTCTATGGCAGAGCTTACCAACACGTTTGGCGGACCGGGCCGGCGTGGCCCAGTCGTTCGAGCTGCGAGCGGAAATGAGCCTGCCAAGCTGTCACTAGAAGAATTGCGCCGCCAACAGGCGATGGCTGATACGACATTCGGGTATGACATCAACCACGTGAGATTATCGAATGGGCGCGCGCTTGATCACACAATTGTTGGCACTTTGATGCGCATTGATTTGCCCACGCCTTTGCGGTCAGGGGGCAGCGTTACCTTCAACATCGATTGGGCTTTCAACATTGTTGAAGAGAACGTGATTTATGCGCGGTCCGGGTATGAGCATTTTCCCGATGACGCGCGCGAAGGCGGGAATGATATCTTCCTGTTTGCGCAATGGTTTCCGCGGATGATCGCCTATTCGGACTATGAAGGCTGGCACAACAAAGAGTTTTTGGGACGCGGCGAATTCACTCTGGAATTTGGCAATTACGATGTGACGATGAATGTGCCCAATGATCACATTGTCTCATCCACCGGCGTGCTGAACAATCCATCCGCTGTGCTGACAGCAACACAGCGTCAGCGTCTTGCACGGGCGCGCAATGCGGATGAGCCTGTGTTCATCGTGACGCCGGAAGAAGCTGAGGCGAACGAGGCCAGCAATCCCACGGGTAGCAAAACATGGCGCTACACAGCGCAAAATGTGCGCGATTTCGCCTGGGCAACCAGCCGCAAATTTGCGTGGGATGCGCAAGGGCACAAACAGCCCGGCGCTGCCAATTCAACCGTGATGGCGATGTCCTTCTATCCGAAAGAAGGCGGCGAATTGTGGCAGAAGTATTCAACCGCAGCCGTGGTCCACACCATGGAAGTGTATTCGCGTTTCAGCTTTGATTATCCCTATCCCACCGCGCAATCTGTCAATGGTCCGGTTGGCGGGATGGAATATCCCATGATCACGTTCAACGGGCCGCGCACCAATCTGAACGATGATGGATCACGCACCTATTCTGAAAGCGAAAAGATCTTTCTGATCGGTGTGGTCATTCATGAAATTGGCCACATCTATTTCCCCATGGTGGTCAATTCTGATGAGCGCCAATGGACTTGGATGGATGAAGGGATCAACTCCTTCCTTGATAGCGTTGCCGGATATGAATGGGATCCGGACATGCAATGGACACGCAGTCTGCCGCGCGATCTGATCCCGTACATGACATCGCGCAATCAGGTGCCGATCATGACGCAGTCCGACAGCATTTTGAACATTGGCCCCAACGCGTACGGCAAGCCATCAGCGGCCTATCATATCCTGCGGGACACGATTTTGGGTCGCGAGCGGTTTGACTTTGCTCTCAAAGAATATGCGCGCCGCTGGAAGTTTAAACGGCCAACACCCACTGATTTCTTCCGCACAATGGAAGAGGCATCAGGCACCGATCTCGATTGGTTCTGGCGCGGTTGGTTCTACACCACCGATCACGTCGACATCTCGCTCGACACGATCCACCGTTTGCGGCTTGATACTGAAAATCCGGATATCGACCTGTCGCGCCGCCGGACGGAATTGGCGGATGAGCCAGAAAAAGTGGGCGTTCGCCTAAATCGGGAACAGGGTCTGCCGATCTGGGTGCTGGAAAACCCCGGCGTCACTGATTTCTACGATGAAAACGATCGCTTCACTGTCACACCCAAAGACACCAAAAAGTACGAGAGCTTTCTGGAAGGTCTCGAAGATTGGGAGCGCGCGGTGTTTGATCGCGCGGTTGAGGAAGATGCGAATTACTATGTCTTGAGTTTTTCGAACAAAGGCGGGCTGGTGATGCCGATCATCCTTGGCCTTACTTTCGCTGACGGGACGACCGAAAAGATGATGATCCCGGCAGAGATTTGGCGCAGGAATTCTCGCAATGTCAGCAAATTGCTTGTCTTTCCCAAGGGTAAAGAACTGGCCGAAGTGGTCGTCGATCCTGAATGGGAAACGGCAGATGCGGACATCAACAACAATCACTATCCGCGCCGTATCATCGACAGCCGGGTTGAGGCGTTTAAGCGGCCTGATCCCACATCACGCGCAGGCCGCGATCTGATGGCAGAAGTGCTGGTGAAGGACGATGAGACAGAAGAAGAGGGCGTGGAACCTTCTGCTGAACCCATTGCGAACAATCCATGATGCGGTTTCTTGCGTTTGTTCTTTGCTGTTTGATGGCATTGACGCTGGGCGTACCGGCTGAAGCGCATCGGCAAAAGGTCACGATTTCAACTCTCGCGCACAATCCGCGCACTGGCATGCTGGAAGTCATTCACCGCGTGCCTTTGCACGATGCGGAACACGCGCTCAAACAGCGGGGAGATAAAACCCCGGACATCATCAACGATCTGCCCAGCAGGCGGGCCTTTGCGCGCTATCTCGCATCCCGGTTTTCGATTGTGATGGATGAAAGTCCGCTCGATCTAACCTTGCTTGGCAGCGAGATTGAGGGGGGCTATCTGCTAGTTTATCAGGAAGCTCCATCGCCGGGCCCTGGATCTCAGCTTTGGGTGAATTCGCAAGTCCTCACTGAAATCTGGGCGCGCCAAGAAAACCGCGTGAACATAGGAGATGCCACCAGTGTTGAGACGCTTGTGTTCAAATCGGGTGATGCTCTGAAAAGCGCAACGCTCCCTTAAAAACGATCACGCATTGGCCCTATCCTTTTTCCCTCCTGCTAGTTAGGCATAAGCCAAAGGTTTGAGAGCTTGGGGGAAGTGAATAGCAATGGTAGAAGAGCCAAGCGAGGCTTCGCGAAAGGCGCAAGTTGCCTCAAAAGAATCGGATAAGCCTTCATCTTATACTGGCGATGCCGATGCACAGAGCGCTTCTGAAAATGCGTATTGGCGCGAAAATATCCGATTGCTCGTCGCTTTGATGGCGGTCTGGTTTGCTTGCTCGTTTGGCGCAGGCATCCTGTTTCGCGACTTTCTCGACCAGTTCAATCTGGGTGGATATCCGCTGGGGTTTTGGTTCGCGCAGCAAGGTTCGATCTACATCTTCATCGTCCTCATATTCATCTACGTCGTGCGGATGAGAGCGATTGAACGCAAATACGATCTTGATGATTAAAGGGTTGGGGTGATGGAGACACAGACCCTGATCTATCTGTTCGTTGGCGCGAGCTTTGCCCTGTATATCGGCATAGCAATCTGGAGCCGCGCGGGTTCGACCAAGGAATTCTATGTCGCAGGTGGTGGGGTGCACCTGGTTGTAAACGGCATGGCAACAGCAGCCGACTGGATGAGCGCTGCTAGCTTTCTATCTATGGCGGGCATCCTTGCTTTTGCAGGGTATGATGGGTCGGTTTATCTGATGGGGTGGACCGGCGGTTATGTCCTGCTGGCGTTGCTTTTGGCGCCTTACTTGCGCAAGTTTGGACAATTCACCGTGCCCGACTTTATCGGCACGAGATACTACTCAAAAGCGGCCCGAGTGGTTGCCGTAGTCTGTCTCATCTTCATCAGTTTCACCTATATTGCAGGGCAGATGCGCGGTGTGGGCATCGTGTTTTCGCAATTCCTGCAAGTGGATATCACCATGGGTGTCATCATCGGGATGGGCATTGTCTTCATCTACGCGGTCATGGGCGGCATGAAGGGCATCACCTATACGCAGGTCGCGCAGTACTGTGTGCTGATCTTTGCCTATATGGTGCCGGCTTTCTTCCTGAGCTTTTATCTGACCGATAATCCCATCCCGCAATTGGGTCTGGGATCTGAGCTCAATGATGGGTCTGGGACTTATGTACTAGAAAAGCTCGATAATGTGCTCGTGCAGCTTGGTTTCAATGAATACACGAGCGGCTCAAAAAGCACGATCGACATCTTCTGCATTACTATGGCTTTGATGGTCGGCACCGCTGGACTGCCACACGTAATTGTGCGCTTCTTCACCGTGCCAAAGGCATCGGATGCGCGTAAATCAGCCGGCTGGGCGCTGGTGTTCATCGCATGTCTTTACACCGTTGCTCCAGCAGTGGGCGCGTTCGGCATGTACAACCTCATCAACAAGGTTGACGATGTCGAGTACACTCAGGTCGAAGGCTTCTTCACCGAATGGGAAGATGCAGGGCTCTACGCTTGGCAGGACAAGAATGGCGACGGCGTGATGCAATATCGCCCCGGCGCCGCCTTTGAAGGCAAGCCTGAGTTCACTGGTGAGCGTGGCCCATCGGGTGAGCGTGTGATTGCCAATCCGCCCAATTCGGAAAGCGCAAACGAAGTTTATGTTGATCGCGATACGCTGGTGCTGGCCAATCCGCAGATTGCTAACCTGCCAGGCTGGGTGATTGCCTTGATGGCAGCAGGGGGGCTGGCTGCCGCTTTGTCCACGGCAGCCGGGCTGTTGTTGGTGATTTCAAGTTCGGTGAGTCATGATCTGCTTAAATCAACTTTCACGCCGAATATCTCGGCCAAGGGTGAGCTTTTGGCAGCACGTCTTGCGGCAACAGCAGCGATCCTAGTTGCAGGGTACCTTGGCATCTATCCTCCGGGATGGGTGGCACAGGTTGTGGCCTTCGCCTTCGGGTTGGCAGCTGCAAGCCTCTTCCCAGCGATCTTCATGGGCATCTTCTTCAAAGGGATGAACAAGGAGGGTGCGATCGCTGGCATGGTGTTTGGGCTGGTCTTCACTTTCAGCTACATTGCATATTTCAAGCTGGTTAACCCAGCTGCGAACAATGCCGACGCTTGGTTGTTTGGCATATCGCCAGAGGGCATTGGCGTGGTCGGAATGGTGATCAACTTTGCAGTCGCCATCGGTGTTGCAAGCATGACTGCCAAGACCCCGCTTGAAGTGCGCAAGCTTGTCGATTCCATCCGGGTCCCACGCGGCGCAGGCGAAGCGCATACGCATTAAGAGTATTGCGGCCATTGGGAGCGTAGACCGTAGATTCGGTAAACAGGATACGGCAGTCCAATTAACGATGCGTGTTAACTTGTAGATGGGAAGTAATTCGCCTCGATTGTCCCATTATTGAACAGTGACCTTCAATCGCGATTCAAGAAATTTATAATTATCAGATGTTTATTCACCAAATTGGATTGCTCTTGTGGTAGCTGCCTTCTGTAGTCTTGCTATTATCCACATTTTACAACTAACTGAGCATCAATCGGGAAAACAACCGAGTCGTTCAAAAATTTCGGTCGCACGCAAAACTTGAGAAGTCGCTCAAAAACGTGGCTCATGGAGAGGTAGTGTGGGAAAGTTGTATCGGCCATTGGTGGTTGTGCTCGGGGTGTGCGGGCTGAATTTTGCAGCCACAACAAGCGCATCAGCTTCCGATCTGGTGTTCGAATTTACGAACCCTTCATTTGGGGGCAATCCTTTTAATTCTGCGCATCTGTTGGCTGTTGCGAACGCCCAGAACGATACGACTGATCCGGATGCGATTGACCGAAGTGATCCCGCCCAGCAATTCCTGCGGACATTAAACAGCCGCCTTTTGTCAGCGCTCGCTACGCAAGTAACCGATCTGATCTTTGGCGAGAACGCGCAAGACACCGGAACCATCCGATTTGGTGATCAGGAGGTCTCTTTTGTGCGCGGCGTTGAAAGCGTCACCTTAACGATCACCAACTTTGTCGATGGCTCTGTGACTGAGATCATCGTACCACTGCTGCAGCCTTAAGTCTTTCGAATAGGGGGAAGAGTTCGGGCACATGATCAATTTGAAATCATTCGCTGTTGCAGCTGTTATGGCTGGTGTGCTGACGGGATGTGCAGCGCACAATCCTAAGATGTGGGAGCCTGCCAAAGCTCCCAAAGCAACGCCGGTCACGACGAAGCTGAATGCGCTGCCTCCATCGGGCCAGCGAGCTGCAGTGGCCGTCTACAACTTTACCGATCAAACCGGACAATTCAAACAGACCGACGGCGCTCAGACCTTGTCACGTGCGGTCACCCAAGGGGCGACTTCGATCCTTGTCAAAACTCTGCACGAGGCCGGAAATCGTTCTTGGTTTACGGTCGTGGAGCGGGAGCGCCTTGAAAACCTTCTGCGCGAGCGCGCAGTCATCCGCGAAATGCGGTCAAGCTACCTTGGTGAGACCAAAATCAACCCTCAGGCACTGCCACCTTTGCTGTTTGCAGGAGTGCTGCTTGAAGGCGGGATTATTGGTTACGATTCCAACACCAAGACAGGCGGTTCTGGTGCACGATTGCTCGGCATTGGTGGGCGCACGCAATATCGCGAAGATACGGTTACGGTCTACTTGCGCGCTGTAAGCGTTAAAACGGGCGAAGTTCTGGCTTCGGTCAGTTCGCGCAAATCCATTGCCTCTGTTGCTGTGGGGGCAGACGCGTTCCGTTTTGTGGCGTTCCGTGAACTGTTAGAGCTTGAAGCCGGCGTCACTTACAACGAGCCTGATGAGCTTGCTCTGCGCCAGGCGATTGAAGCATCTGTCTATTCGCTCATTATGGAAGGGGCGATGCAGGATCTATGGTGCTTTAATGCGCCCGATCAGGAAGTTACCCGTTTGCTTACGGAGTACGTGTCGGATCGCGACAGCATTCCAGATTCAATCGTCAACCTGCCGACTGCGAACAATGGCGGATCGGTGATTGGCGCATGCAGCACTCAAAAAGTGGCGCGCCAATCTATCGAACAGGCGCGTCAGGCAACGCCGGCAGCACCAAATACACAATCTGGCCAGCGGCCCAGAGCCGTGACTGCGCCCAGTCGGCAAACCACACAATCGCCAGCGCGCGGCGTACAACAGCCTGCACGTCCGCAAAATGCCGCTCCGCAGGCAACATTGCAGAAAATGTCTGGCACGGCGCTATCTGCGGTAGAGGCGCATGCTCGCAATCTGCTACAGCCAGATACGTCGCCAGCAGTGGTCCGCGTGCCTCTGCGTCGTAACACGCAATCGCCTGCACCTGCCCCCACGCTGACATTGGCCAAAGCGGCCCCGCGTGATGTTATGTCTCCTGACATTCATTCACTGAATTCTGCTTCCTTTGCCCAATGGAACAATTCTGGCGCTGCGCAATGCGTGGTCAATGGGCTCGATACGATTGCAGCGAGCGATCTGATGGCCGAACTTGCCCGCCGCGTGGTAAACACAGGAAGCACATGGGTTGGCGGCGCTGAAGCGCTCAATCATTTCGCGCTGGCTGGCCTTGATCGCGATACTTCGGGCCCAATTGTTCGCGTATCGCTGCAAAGAGATGGCACAAAAACGACTGCCTTAATGTCAGGCCGCGCCATTCGAGATATTGCCGTCACCTCAGTTGACGATGAGAACACAACACAAAATCAGCCGCTAACTGCTGCAGCTCACGCGCTCGGCGGCTGGGTAAATTCGATTTTTCAAGGGGAAAGAGAAACGATCAGAATTGAACTTCACCGTTCGTGAAGTGCGGCGCAGTGCGCGGCAAAAGTGAAGGGTAAAGTTTGGTAAACAGGGTGGCCCACCAGCGAATGTGATTGGCGTCAGATCGCTGGTGAGCCGGATTGGACAGGTTCACGGGAACACTGCCCAGGTTGCGAACTTAACGTCCACGCGGGCGTTATGACGTGCTGACATATGCTTGGCAAGCGCGCGGCTGCTTGGTCCAAAGGGCCAACAGCACGTTCCAATCTCCCAATATTCCCGTCTCGCGCGGTGATACCGGTATCCGCGTGAGGGTGTACCGGATCGGATTTTGATGCCCGATCAGACGGCTGTCCAAATCCGAATTTGAAGACGGTGTTTTTTCGCAAGGGGCGGAAAATGCACCACCAATGAGGAGTTGGAAGAATGAAACGTCTACTACTTACCGCAGCATCAGTGACTGCTTTGGCTGTCGCAGCGCCTGCACTGGCTGACAATTCAAACAGCACAGTCAATCAAAGCAATACTGGCAACGGTGCAACCGTGAGCCAAGAAGGCTCCGCCACGGGCAGTGACTCGCTGATCGATCAGTCGGGCGCGACCAACACGGCAAGCGTTACGCAAACCGATGGCGCGACAGGCACAGCTCCTGTCAACAATTCAAACGTTGATCAGGATGGCGATGGCAACACCGCAACGGTCAGTCAGAATTACGACGACTCATTCGTTGCAACCTTCGCCACGAACGATTCAAGCGTTCTGCAAACCGGTGCCGGGAACATGGCAACTGTCGATCAGACCGGTTCGAACCAGATGTCGGTTATCGAGCAAGGCTCTGACACCAACACTGCGACAGTTAGCCAAGGTCTTGGCGCGACCCGCCCAGAAGGCAACATGTCGACGGTTCTGCAAAATGGCCCCGGTAGCAACAATATGGCGACCGTAACCATGAATGGTTATGATGGAATGAGCACTGTCGACCAACAGGGTGAGGCGAACATTGCCAATGTAACCCAGGATGATGGGGCTGGCCGTAACATCAGCAACATCCTTCAAACCGGTGATACCAACACAGCCAATGTCGACACTCAAGGGTTTGGTGCCTTTGGAATTGTCGATGAAGACAATTCGAGCGACATCAATCAGTCGGGCAACACCAACATGGCGCTGGTTGATCAGGATGGCGACAACAACACCAGCAACGTCAACCAAATTGGCGATGAGAACTCGGCGACTGTCCGTCAAACCGGTTCGCAAGACACTTCGACCGTCAATCAAAACGGTTTCAGCAGCGATGTGACCGTCACCCAGTCGGGTTCAACGTTCAACATCTCGCTGGTCAACCAAGATGGTACCGATAACACCACGAGCGTCACTCAAGACGGGGACAACAATGATTCGCTGGTCAATCAGGACGGCAGCAACAGCACTGTGACTGTCGCGCAGACTGGTTCGGGCAACGATTCCGATGTTGATCAATTGGCAGCTGGTTCATCAGTTGATGTGTCCCAGACCGGCGACAACAACACATCAGATGTCGATCAGCTTGCTGCGGCATCGGACGTGATGGTTACCCAGAACGGCAATGACAACACATCGACAGTGTTTGAAATATCTGGCGCTTCGTCGGTGAATGTTTCGCAAACTGGTGACGCTAACACCTCAGCTGTAGGGCAGCTTGCTCTTGGCGGGACTGTTGACGTGATCCAAAACGGCGATGGCAACACCTCACTTGTCGGTCAGGCTGTGCTTGGCGGCGATATTGATGTGACCCAAACTGGCAATGACAACGTGTCGCTTGTCGGTCAGACTGGAAGCAACCTTACGCTGACTGTCGATCAGGACAGCACAGGTGCAGGTGCCGGAAACCTTGCTCTGGTAGGCCAGAATGCCGACGGCGCGTTCTTCACGATTGGTGGCGACTCCATTGTCGATATCGATCAAGTCGGTGGCGGAAATATCGCTGCTGTTGGTCAGCTTGCTGACCAATCGAGCGTTCGGAGCAATCAGCAGGGCAATGGCAACTTCTCTGGCGTTGGTCAGGATGAGGATGGCACCTTCGTTGGTGCGTTCATTGGCGAAAACAATGACGCGCAGATCGATCAGATCGGCGATGGCAACAGCTCGGTGATTTTCCAGGCTGGGTTCTTCAACGAAGCGTCTGTTACCCAAACGGGCAATAGCAACAGCTCATTGATCACTCAGGATGGCAACGATCTGGATGCTACCGTTGATGCAACTGGCAATGGCAACTCATCCCAGATTGCTCAAACCGGTTTCACCAACTCTGCGAATGTCACTGTCTTGGGAGGGAACCTCAACGCTTCCTTCATCACGCAGTCCGGTGACAACAACACCGCGAATGTGACGCAGATGACGGACGGAAACATCTCGAACATCCTGCAAAGCGGCAGCGGCAACACAGCCAACGTCACGCAGTAAGATGTGAAGCGGTGGGGGCTTTCGCTACGAGAGCTCCCATCCTTCCTCTTAGGAGGTTTTCATGAACAAGCTGATTATATTGGCCGGAATATCAGGAGCAGCTTTGACCAGTGTCATCGCCGCGCCTGCCATGGCCGATGACAGCACCAGCACCGTGATCCAGTCGAACACTGGTAACGAGGCAAATGTGGATCAGACCGGTTCGCTCGATGGAGCAAGCTCTTTGATCGACCAATCAGGTGCCAGCAACCTCGCAGATGTGAACCAGTCCGATAACGGGCTGGCAGGTGTTACTCCGACCAACACGTCGGAGATTTTCCAGACTGGAAATGGCAATGAAGCCTATGTGATCCAGAAAGATTCCGCGCAAAGCTCATACATTGAGCAAAGCTCGGATGGTAACTTTGCGGAAGTTCAACAGGGCTTCGTAAATGATGGATCACAGGATACCTCGAACAATATGTCTCGGGTGATCCAGGCAGGCGGCGGTAACAACACCGCCTATGTTGACCAGATCCAAGCCGACAATGTCGAAAGTTTTGTCGAGCAGCTGGGCACCAATCAGATGGCGATGGTTGATCAGAGTATCGTTGGAGAACACGATCACAGCGATGTCGACCAATTTGGCGACAATCAATTCGCTGAAGTCCTGCAACCCGGCGATTTCAATGATTCATTCGTGACACAAACGGGCGCCGATAACCGAGCGCATGTGCTGCAAAGCGGGAATGATAACTATTCCCGCATTGATCAGGGCATGTCCGGCAACTTTGCCCGCGTAGACCAGCTTACCGATGGCAATATGTCGACGGTCAATCAGGTCATGAGCACGAATGGCACGGTCAATGTGACTCAATAGGACATGGGCTTTCCGGCCCGCTCTTTTTCAACAAGAGCGGGTCGGGCAGTTCTCAAACAAACCCGAGCCCTTCGGATAAATTGCATTGGGTTTGAGGAATTAAGGAGAAACAATATGAAACGGCTATTACTGACAGGTGCAGCTGCTCTTGCTTTGGCAGTTCCTGCCATGGCGGACAATTCGACGAGCACCGTCATACAGTCCAACACTGGCAACAATGCCAGCGTTGACCAAACCGGCTCCATTGCGGGCGGGGAATCCATCATCACCCAATCGGGTGCTGGCAACACCGCCAACGTCACACAAAGCGACGATGGCAGCGACATTTTGGGCGTTGCGCCTCCGATCAGTATCTCAACGATTGAGCAGACTGGTGATGGTAACATGGCGACTGTCAACCAAGACACTGGCACTTCATTCGAGGCTTCACAGTCGTTTGTTGGTCAGGCTGGTAACAGCAACAGCGCAACGATAAGCCAGATTGACGATGGGCAATTTTCTTCGGTTGAACAGCTCAGCGACAACAACACTGCGACGGTTTCCCAAGGAAACCCGGGCCTTGTTGCAAGCGATGGCAGCTTCGGAAACTTCTCAACCATTTCGCAATCTGGCGCAGGCGATCACACCGCCACTGTCGAACAAACAGGTGCGTTCAATGAGAGTGAGATTGTCCAGAACGGTTCCACCAACCAAGCCTTTGTTCAACAGCGCGACCAAGGCAATGCCAGCAGCGTCATTCAAAACGGCAACAACAACTTTGCCAATGTGAATGAGCAGGGTCAGGGCACTACCTTGGCATCTGGGCAGGACTTCAACACGAGCGACATCATCCAGGGCGGTGATGACAACACCGCTTTTGTTGATCAGGATGGTTCGAACAATGAAAGCTTCATCAACCAAAGCGGGAACAACAACCTCGCTAGGATCTCTGATCAAAATGGTGACAGCAACACCTCCTCGATCATCCAAACAGGTGACCGCAACCGTGCGGAAATCGACAATCAGGATGGCGATAGCAATGGCAGCCTCATCACTCAGTCGGGTGATGATAACGAAGCCGACGTTAATCAGGATGGCAACAACAACTCATCTGAGATTATCCAAGGTGGCTCTTTCCTGACGGCTGATGTTGATCAAGGCGGAAGCGATAACACCAGCTTTATCGATCAAACCTCACCCGGCGGTGTGCGTCCGATAGATTCTGAAGCCACTGTTTCGCAAGGCGGCGACATGAACTCATCGCGCATTATCCAACGCGGTAATGATGCCCTTGCGACTGTGATGCAGGGCGGCGATGACAACCAGTCGGTGGTCAACCAGTTCGGCAATCGCTCGCTCGTCAGTGTGGATCAGATCGGTGACATGAACCGCTCCTTTGTCACCAATCGTGCCGAGGATAGCCGCGCTTTTGTCACGCAGGGTGGGGACGATAACCGCTCCGATATCATCCAGCGTGAAGACAGCCCGCCGACGGAGAATTTCTTCGCGTCGGTCGATCAGTCTGGGAACGGCAACACATCGCTCATCGAACAAGATGGCAATGATCACAGCGCCACTCTGATCCAGATCGGTGATGGCAACATGTCCGAGATTTTCCAAACCGGATCATCGAACACCGCCCTCGTCACGCAAATGACCGATGGCAACATGTCGACCGTCACTCAAAGTGGCAGCGGCAATATGGCTACCGTCACGCAGTAATTTGCGTGGCTCCATGTTCCGGGGGCGGCATCCGTGTCGCTGCCCCCGGAATATGCTATGACAGTTTTTAAGGAGACCGCCCTTCTTGTAAGGACGACACAAACAATGAAGTTAAACGCTGCCTTTGCACTCATATTCGCGCTGATGTCAGCTCCTGCTTTCGCGCAAGCGACTGCGAGCGTTTCCAGCGATGGCGACGGGCAGCAGATAATCGTCGATCAGGGCGCGGCCGGGCTGGATAGCCGAGTGACAGTGGATCAGATCGGCTTTGCCAATATCACGCAAGTCACTCAGGCGGGTGCAGGCAATCTGGCAGATGTCGCGGTGAATGGCACTGATAACGAGATTACAACAGTTCAATCAGGCAATGGTGAGCACGCGATCCTTCTTGATACGCAGGGCAATGCCAACAATACGGCGATCGATCAGTCAGGCGGTTTGGGCTCTGCCAATGATGCCAGCATCATACAGACCGGCAATGGCAACAACGCGTTTCTGATCCAAAACGGTCTTCCCGGCGCGGTCAATCTAGCGACTTTGACCCAGAGCGGCGACAACAATGATGCGCTGCTGACCCAGTCGGGATCGGGCAATGCGCTTACCCTGTCGCAGACGGGCAATGATAACAGCGCCGACCTGTCCCAATCGGGCAATGGTTTGGTGCTTTCGATCGAGCAAACAGGCGGCGCGAGCGTCGCTATCTCTCAGAGCAATTTCTGATAGGATGCGGACACAGCGGCAATTATGAACAAAGCACTCCCATCCAAGCTGATTGCCACCATAGCCGTTTGCACGGCGGGTGGTTTGGTATGGGCGGGGCCGATTGTCGCTCAGGATGCTGCGCAAACCGAAAATCCGCAGCAGGCGAGCGAGGCAGAGCCAACAGAACAGCTTGCCGCGCGCTCCATTCGCGAAGGTGAGCGGCTGGGCGTTGATCAGATCGTGCTGCCTACCCAAGGCGCAAGCGCGGATGGCTTTCAAATCAGTCCGGTGTCATCGGATGAAAGCGGACAGGCGCAAGTGGGCCAATTGCCCGGTGATCTTGAAGTGCCCGATGATGATGGCAAATCTCCAGAATCCGCAATCTCGCAGCCCATTCAGTCGCCAGAGGCTGCGCTATTTGGCCGAGTGGCCGAAGCTTGGCAGGTCATCCGGGAACGCGGCCAACAGCCAACGCCTGAATTGATCGCTCGCGAGATTGGGCCCGATCAGCTGGCGACATTCCTTGATCAAAACCCTGCTGCAACCGATATTTTTGGGCAGGATAGCGACACGTTGCCGGTTGAAGATGTGCCCGGCCTTGATCAATTGCCCGATGGCGGGATTTTCCTGATCCCACCTCAGGGAGGATAAGCCATGGGTAAAACGGCACACTGTGTGATCGGCCTCGCAGGCGCATTCGCCGCGATATCCGCATCGGCGGCAGATGGTCTGGGAGAGACGAAAATGGAAAGCACACAGGCGCTCAAGCTGGAAAAAGAAGCCCTTTCAGGCGCGGTTGAAATCAGAGTGCTTGGCCACAGCTCAAATGCAGTGGATGTAAGCTACACGCTCAGCGTGACTGGCAATTCGACCACGCGCCATGCAGGTAAGACGCGTCTTTCACCGGGGGTTGAGGCAACTTTATCGCGCGTCAAAATCTCAACCGATGGCGATTGGTGTGCGGTTCTTGAAGTCGAAGAGCAAGGCCGCAGCTATACACTGACAAAAGGCATGTGCCCCGCGTCTTAGCGGAGCGCTGACTGGCGCGGACTGGCCAGTTTCGCAAAAATCCAGCCACCAATACCGCCCGCAACCATTTGAGCGGCGACGCCCAAGACGGATCGCGCTCCGCTGATTGGAATGGTCTGAAACTGCACATACATCAGGCCAAGCACCATACCCATCGCGGCAGCGCCTGCGACGGGATAGGCGATGCGTGCGAGACCGGGAAGAAACCGTTTTACCAGTGTGGCGATGAGAAATCCGAGCAACAGCGCGACGCAGATGATGATGAAATAAAGCCCCATATTCGACACATCGAACGCGGTCATATTGAGGCGATCACCAAGACTGATTGGCACGCCATGCGCGTTCATAACGAATTGCGAATTGACGACCACACCGATCACATAGGTGCCTAGCGCAGCGACCAGCAATGCGGCAATCCAGCGGACGAATTTCATGGTATATTTCTCTTGTTGACACACTTGATGCCAAGCACGCTAGATGTTTGACCATTGAGATCAAGCTTTATGCATGCGGTGGACAAACGCTTCGGCTCATCTGATAAGAGCGCTCACCTTCAAGAATTTTCGGGATTAAGATGCGGGCACTTTCATTCACTCTTGCGATAGCGGCAGCTGGCATGCTCACCGCATCCTGCTCCAACCAAGGCGCATCAGACACTGGCGAGAAGACCAGCCAGCTTGCAGGCCGCGTGGATGCGGGCCCTGTCAATTACAGCATAGAAACGGTGGCCGAAGGGTTCGACCATCCCTGGTCGCTCGCCTTTCTTCCCGATGGCAATATGCTTGTGACCGAGCGCACTGGAAAGCTGTTTGTAGTCGGCGCGGATGGATCAAAACAGGTCTTGCGGGACTTCAACGAAAATGGCGAATTTCCCGCGGTGCACTTTGGCGACGGGATTCAAGCGGGGCTGTTCGATGTGGTGCTACACCCCCAGTTTGAAGAGAACGGTTTCGTCTACATTTCTTATGCCGGCAAAGTCAGCGAGGATGAAAACACGCTGATCCTCATGCGGTTCAAGTACGATATTGAAGGACAGGCGCTTACGGGGGGCGAACAACTCTTCGCCGCCTCGCCATCCCGTATTCAAGGCAATCACTATGGTGCGCGCATTGCGTTTCTTCCTGATGGCACTTTGTTGATGCCAATTGGCGATGCCTTTCACTTCCGTGAAGAGGCGCAGTCGCTCGATAACCATTTCGGCAAGATCGTGCGTTTGAACGATGATGGATCGGTGCCCTCTGATAATCCGTTTGTGAACGAAGAGGGCGCTCTTCCTGAAATCTGGTCTTATGGGCATCGCAATCCCCAAGGGATCATTTTGGCCGCTGATGGCCGGGTGCTGGAAAATGAGCATGGCCCGGCAGGCGGCGATGAGATCAACGATATCAAACGCGGGGCCAATTACGGTTGGCCCACAGTCACCTATGCGCTCGATTATTCGGGCGGGCGCGTCTCTCCATTTGAAGCTCTGGATGGGACCGAGCAATCGCTTGTCCACTTCACCCCGTCCATCGCGCCATCAGGGTTCGCGCAATATTCTGGCGAAGCGTTTCCCGATTGGTCCGGCGATCTTTTCCTATCTGCGCTTGCACTGCGTCACGTCCGCCACATCGACATGAAAGCCGATGGGTCTTTGGGTGAGCAAAAAGAGCTGTTCGGCGAACTGGACGTTCGTTTCCGCGATGTGCGATCGGGCCCTGATGGATTTCTATACCTTCTGACAGAAGAGGAGGGCTCTCAAAGCCGCATCCTGCGCGTCGCTCCAAAGGCAGGGGGATAGAGCTTTTTGGGACGCAAGCCCACAGGAAGGCCCACGAGCTTCGATATCGCCTATAAGGCGGGCGTGTCGCAGCCGACTGTGAGCCGTGCCTTGCGCGGTGAGAAATCGGTTAGCGCCGAAACGCGCGGACGGATTGAGGAAATTGCGCGCGAGTTCAATTATAAGGTCGACAAAAACGCATCCTCGCTTCGGACCCAGCGTTCAAACACAATAGCTTTGCTGTTTTTCGAGGATCCGACGCCTGATGACAGCATGATCAATCCGTTTTTCCTGACCATGCTCGGATCGATTACGCGCGCTTGCGCCAATCGCGGATTGGACTTGCTCATATCCTATCAGAAGATGGAGGATGATTGGCACGTCACCTATCAGGATAGCCGCCGCGCTGATGGCTTGATCTTGTTGGGTTATGGCGATTTTACGGCCTATCGCGGACGTTTGCAGCAGCTTGAAGAGCAGGGAACGAAGTTTGCGCGATGGGGATCGGTATCAGCCGATATCAGTGGCACTACGGTTGGATCGGATAATGTTGGGGCAGGCAGGATGGCGTGTGAGCACCTTTTGTCGATCGGGCGCAAAAACGTCGCATTTCTGGGCAATGCAGACGATCATTACCCTGAATTTCAAAGCCGGTATGCAGGGCTTTGTGCAGCGTTAGGCGCGGCAGGCGTTCAGCCCGACAGTTCGCTGCAATTCGACGCTTTGACGAGCGAAAGTGACGGCTATGACGCGGCGCGCGCGCTGCTTGCCACAGGTAAGGCGTTTGACGCTGTGTTTGCAGCGAGCGACTTGATCGCCATCGGGGCAATGCGCGCCTTGTCGGAGGCTGGATTGCGGATGCCGGAGGATGTCGCTGTTATCGGGTTTGACGATATTCCCGCAGCCAGCGTCACCAACCCGCCGCTCACGACAATTATGCAGGATATCAAAGGCGCAGGCGAACGGCTGGTGGACACTGTGCTCGCGCAAATCGAGGGCGAGCCGGGGCCTGACAACCGATTGCCTTCACGCCTCATCCTGCGCAAAAGCGCCTAGAGCTATTTGAGCCGCTTTAAGGAACAGCGATCAGCATATCGTCCATGATCTTTGGCCCATCGGGATCGCCGCGAAATGCCATCGGGCCTCCTTCGTTTGTCGTTTTCCTAAAACCGCCTTCTCCTTCGCGGTCAAATGTGGTCACATAAAGCCGGACGCCATCCCAGCTTTCGATGCCAAGCGCGCTTGCACTGTAGTGGATCGTGATCGTGTTATTGGCGAGGTCTGCTGTGACATTGGGTGCTCGCCCAAGCTTTTTATCTGGCGCGCGGGACAAGCTGTTACCCCAGCCAAACACTGTGTGCATCGCGGACCAGTTAAACCCTTCTGGCATGGGGGCGCTGATATCCTGGGAGAAATCGAGCCCGGCCTCATTGGGAAAATCGAAAAACGTCGTGATCGATACATGATCAAAGCCGTTGGAGGGATGCCAATCTGCAGCCGTGCTTTTCATGGTCAGTTTCATCTCCAGAATGTCACCGCCATGGCGCATGTCGGCGCTCAGAATATCAAACCGGCCATCAAAACTGGGATCAGTGGGCGCGCGCAATGCGCCATCAATCCCGCTATCGTCATTGGCAGGATCAGCGAAAGTGCCTGACCATTCGGCATCCTGACGCTGAGTGGTGTAGGCAATCTCTTGGCTGACAAGGCCGCTGTCACCCGCGTAAAGCTGGGCGATGTGGTCATGCGTCCCCACATCGTTGGGAGCGAGGGTTAGCGTCCAGCGACCTTCATCATCGACGGGCACTGCTTGCGAAAAGTTGAGGTCTCCGTCGATTACGAGATCAAGCGCCTTTTCAGGACCGCCATATCGGCCTGAAATGGTGAAAGGCTCGGTCAATGGCGCGGTGGGAAGCGGTGTTTCAATCGCTATCATTCCGCTCGTGCTCGCTTGGCTGGTGATAAAGGTAGCGCTGGTGGAAGCTGAGAAGATCAGGATTTCTCGCGGGCCAAGCTCAAGGGTTAGCGATCCATCTGAACTCAAAATAGGAACGGCATCGCTGCCGAACACAGGCTTCAAGGCTGAATCGTTCTTAAGGCCCGTCGGCATTCCAGCAAGCAAAGTGCGTGTGTCAGACGTGTTGAGGATCACGAATACCGCATTTTCCCCCTTATCACGTCGAAATGCAAAAACGCCGGGGAGAATGGGATTGTCGGCCAGCACGTTCACATCGCCGCGTGTGAGAGCAGGATGCTCACGCCGGATTTTGGCCATTTCCTGAATGAAGCGATACATTTCGGACGACGTATCAAACTGGCTGGTCTTGCTCCCATGCCCGCCTGCAAACATTGCACGCCGCGTCTCCACATGGGCTTGCGCATTGCCCTGATACAAAACCGGGATACCAGGAGATGTAAACATCAAGGCCATCGCCTGCTTAAAAGCAGCAAGGCTTCCCTGCGACAGGAAGCGGGGTACATCGTGATTGTCGACAAAGTTCACAGTCAGAGTTGGATCGGGAGCCGCCAACTTTAAGGCATTGAAACGATACGTCATCGCAGAGGTTGGCTGTCCCTGCGCAAGCACGCGGATCATCTCTTCTTGTAGGGGGAAATTGATAAGCGATGGAAAGATCGGTTTTGAAGGAAGGCCATAATAAAGGTCCATCTTGGCCTCACCAGCGATCGAGAATTTCGGTGCGTTCTCTTTGACCTCGCCGAACAGAAGAAAGTCCTCTCTGCCTGTCTTCTTCGCCTGTGCCAGAATGCCGTCATCGGCATGGATAAAGTCTTGGAAGAATTGCGGTTCAACATACTTCACTGTGTCGACGCGAAAGGCATCTATGCCGGTATTCCTAATCCAGTCTCCGAAAATGTTTTTGAAGGCTGTGCGCACCACGGGATTGGTGGTGTCGATATCATCGAGATTGGCGAGTTGTTCGGTTAGTTCGCGATGCCGGTCGTAATAGTCGAACAGCTCCCCGGTCCAATTGTAGATCTTTGCGTCTTTGTCCTCTGCCCGTCGCGGGTCGTTGAGGTTGAAAGGAAAGCGTTCAGGTGCGCTGCTGGGGCTTCCAGGGTTTGTCGCGCGAAATCCGGTCTCTGGGTCGTGTGTGATGGCGCTTTTATCGTAGTCGAAGAAATCGCCGGTGTGGTTCACCACGATATCCATAACGTGGTACATTTTGCGCTTATGCAGCGTGCAGGACAGGTTCTTAAGGTCTTGCATTGTCCCGTAATGTTCATCCACTCGCGTGAAATCGCGTGCCCAATATCCGTGATAGCCGCTGAACTGAGCCTCAGTAGACCACCATTGATTGGCAACAGGCGGTGTTGTCCAAACAGCAGTTGCGCCAAGGCCCTGGATGTAGTCCATGCGGTCAATCACACCCTTCAAATCGCCACCGCTATACCGGCTGCCATCTGCGGGATCGTATTCACCAAGGCCCTGATCATTGTTCGATGGATCGCCGTCGTCGAAACGGTCAATCATTAGAAAATAGATCACCTGATCCCGCCAGTCGGGCGAGGCTGTGTGCAAATAGCGATTGTCTTCGCACAGATCGGTTTCAGGATCTTGCGCACTGACAGCATCCATCCCGATGGCTGCCAGTGGTAAGGCGAAGGCTGCGCTGTATTTCTTGATCGCCATGTTCAACTCCCGCTTTCCCAGAACCTTGCCATGATGGGATCGATTTTTTGAAGCTCGCCAAAATAGTCTGTCGTCTTGTCGAGCGATCGGATCATAGGATTGAGCAAACAAGCTTCAATCACAGTATCCGGGTCACCTTCAACGATTCCTTCGAGCAGTTTAAGCTCAGCCTGTTTCATCAACCTGACGAGCATGTATTCGGGCAAAGTCTCGATTGGACTTGGAACCACGTCGAATACCACTTTCTTAGGGTCAATGGTGCTGCTGGCTTCGATGATAGAATGCTCACACCCTAGATTTAGAGCATCGCCTGCATCGCAATTTACGAAGACCTGTTCGCTTGTTTCGCCTGTCAAATGGCCTAGCACAGGCGATACGGCGAGATCATACCAGTCGCAATTGCGTTGAGCGAGGATGCCGAGATAAGCCTGCGCATCGGTTTCCTTTGATGCTAGCAAGACGTCACATTGCTGCTCAATATCGAGCAGAGTGTTGGCGCGGTTGGGTTTGCTGCTTTGCTTTTCAACCAGTCTCTCGTTTTCGAAAACGAAAGACCACGAAATGTTGAGCAGAGTCGAGAAATATCGATTGCAATCGGGCATGAAGGAAGGCTTTGCAGCGATCACATCTGCCAGCACTTCGCGCCCATCGATCTGAACTCCATGGATAAATCCGAAATGGTTGAGCCCGAAATAGTCGAGTGAAACCATTTGGGCTTGCACTCCCATCTTGTTGGCGATTTCACGCCGCATGAAAGCTGGGTAATCACAGATCCCTATCACTTGGGCATCCAGACGCTCAGTTAGATATTGGCAGACGATGGAGCAAGGATTGGTGAAATTTAGGAAGGTGTAGGGGGATTGCTTGGCACGAAGCGCCTCAGCGAATGGAGCAAGCCCTTTGATGGTACGAATGGCATTGCTGGCACCGACGATCCCGATTGTCTCATCTGCGGGCATCCGCGCTGCGATGGCGGCTTTTTCATCTTTGTCGCGTGCATCAAGTCCGCCCATTCGCATCTGGTTGAAGATGATGGTGTAGCTTGGATCAAGGCAATCCTCGATACGGTCAGTCGCGATGATGGGAACCTGATGATCCACAAGTTCCCCCCCAGCGGTCGCAATGAGATCCAATCGTTCCGGATTGCGCCCGAAGACCGCGATACGAGAGAAGCTGCGAAGTAGGTTCTGCGCTTTGAGCGACTTGAGCAGGAGAAGGGTGTAATATGTGCTTCCGCCTAGGATAAACAGTCCGTCCATCACCCATGCTCCCCGCGCGCAAGGTATCGGCCCATTCCAATCAAACTGTGATCGTCATCGCTTTCCCCAAGGACACAGATGCAGGCCAATTCTGATGGCGTCATCCCGAACCAATCGTCTTTGCTCGCTTTCTGGTTGAGCTCATCAATGTAGCGCTGGCCAATCGCAGTGACGAAGCCACCGATAAATATGAAATGGCAAATGCCGATCCAATGATACAGCTGCCGCATTGCAGCCAAAAGGTAGCTTTGCGCGGCATCACATACTTTCCAGGCAAAGGCATCATCAGCCTTTAAAGCTGCGACCAGATCGTAGGTTGACCAATTGTCAGATGGCCGCGCGGCCAAAGAAGAATCTGCCAATAACTGCGGATACCGCCCCGCGTAATGGCGGGCGAGTTGCAAGGTCCCGCGACCTGATGCCAGCCCGCCAAGATGTCCATGGCCCCCGCAATCGCAGGGCAGCATGTCTGGGCCATCCGCCACTCGACAATGGCCGATCTCACCGCCGTATCCTTGGTCATTGAGAAGGATCTCGCCCTTGCGAAAGACCTTGTTGCCAATGCCCGATGAGACGGTGATCAGACAGAAGTCCTTGCCATTGGGCTTCGCATAGCGCCAGGCGGCGGCAGAAATGTCGTTTAAGACATGCACTTCTCGATCGAAAAGCTGTTCTAGATCAAAGCGTAGGTCGACATTTGAGAGCTTGTCGCCCCATAGCGTTGGTGCGCGGGCTGCACGGCCTTGCAAGTCGACGGGGCCGGGAAAGGCGATCCCGACCTTGGCTGCCGGATGGTGGTTCAAAAGCCCACTGATTTCGCGCTCAAGCTGGGCCGAAAACATAGCGTACAATTCTGCCGGTGCCGCATCAGGTGAGCTGAGAAAACTCTCGATTGCGACCCTGCGAACATCGTGCAGTTTATCATTCTCAAAATAGGCAAGGCGCAGGTTTGTGCCGCCAATATCCACGACAATGCTACCCATGCGGGGTCTCAATTTGGGTTCGGCCAGCTGCACTTATTAGTACATGACTAAGCTGTTCGCCTTCCGAAACTAAGCCACCCGGAAGGACCACCGTGTTTTCGAGATGCGCACCTGAACCGATAAGGGCTCCGGGAAATAAGCAGGTTCGGTGCGCGGTGAAATCTGCATCAGCAAGTGAGCGCGGTATGATCACCCGGTCTTTATCGCGTTGAACCACGTCGCCCGCACCAGCGAGCGTTAGAGGGGCGCGAAGATGCGAATTGTCATCGCATAGCCGCATATGCGCACTGTGATATCGATCCAGAGTGCCGATATCCTCCCAGTAATCTTCAAATGGAAAGCCCACTATCGCCTCGCCACCTTCCAGCATGGCGGGGATCAGATCGAAGCTGATATCGTGTTTCCATGCCCCGGCGGAAAGATCCGTCAGATAGCGATACACAGTGTCCTTCTTGAAAATCGCAACAGCTGTGAAAACACAATCGCTGGTTGGGTTTTTCGGCTTTTCGACAAAGGCACGCAGATTTCCCGCCTCATCGAATTCAGTCATACCGAACAGCGATACAAATTCGCGCGGTATCCTTTGGTAACCGATGGTCAGGGCCGCACCGCGATCAAGGTGATGCGCATACATCGCACGATAATCGAAATTGTAGATATGATCGCTGTGCAGAACTAGAATATCGCGGGTCCAGTTCTGGTCCAGAAACGGACGATTATTGATAAGCGCGTCCGCCGTGCCTTTCTCATCAATGACGGGGTTTCCATCAGGCAGCGAATGGCCGAAATTGAGATTGAGGTGGCTCGCCCATTGTCCATTTAGGTAATCCACCAGCGGTTTTTCCAGATGCTTTGCCATCAGCACGGTTTCACGAAGACCAGACTTGCGACAATTGTCGAGGCTGAAGTCAATCATCCGGCAAGTGCCTGCATAGGGCACTAATGGTTTTGGGGTTTCGATGGTGAGATGCCCCAGGCGCTTCCCCCGCCCACCTGCGAGCACAGCTGCAATCAAACCTTGCATCACGCAGCCTTATCTCTGGCGGGCAAGCCGTCCCAAAACTGATCGCCGTTTTCGAGAGTGACGAGCAGGAAAATGTCTTTGCTGCCGATATGAGAAGCCTCGAATGCGGCTCGCTTCGGCGACCATTGCGTGACATGTTCGTCAAAGTCCAAACCATTCCATGCGAACGCCGTCACCGCCGCAGCTGGGAAGTGGTAGGAGAGGTGGGCTTCATCGAATGATAAAGCAGGCACGTTGCCATTTCCGTTTTGCCGCAGATCGATAATCTGACCAGCGTCCATCGCGACATTCAGCCAGTCACCATCACTCGCTTTCGAGATTGGCGCCGAGGCAGCATGCTCTTGACTGCTAATTCGTTCGAAGGCTTCAAGGTGCTTATCGCCCACTGCGCGCCACCCGTGTGCAAGCGCGCATTTCCGGGCACGGGCGGACATTTCAGAATATCGTTCAGGATCGCTGTGCAGGATTACAGCATCATCGACCGTTTTGATTATCGATGCGACCAATGCGGGGTCTTCATCAAGGAATGACCGAATGACGGCAAACCCGGTGCGTTTGCTCTCATCTTTGGCGCCTCTTCCATGCTGCCAATGTTCCATGCCGAGCTGGTCAGATGCTATCGGCACGCAGCCGCATGCCATCGCTTCACCTTGTGCAATCAAGAACGTGTCCATTTCCAGCTTGGATGGAAAAAGCGCGAAGTCCGATGCGTCCGCCATGGCCATCAATTCAGCCTCGCTCTGCATCTCGCTGGTGAAGTAAACCATGTCCGCAAAGTCATCTGCCAATGCAGTATAGCGTGCGTCAGGGACACCGGCTTCGGTGATGCAACGCAAGATCAGATTGGCGCGCCCACCCGCCTCGAAGAATTCCCGAAAGGCAAGCACCAGCTCGTTCTGCCCTTTGTGGTTTGGAGCATAGCGCGCGCTGTGAAAGAAAGTGGGCAGGGCAGGGTCAAGGCTAAGCGATTTTAGAACTTCAGAACGGTCCGCCTGATCGCGCTTCTCATCGAGCCATTGGCCTGCGAGCCCGCAACCTCCCACGAAGAGCTTTTCTGCATCGCGCAGGTACTGCTTGTGAAGTGCCAATTGCAGGAACCATGCGCGAAACGCTGTACCGTAAAAGCCAGTGTAGAATTCAAGGTGGCCATCTGACAGGAAATCCACCCCATCGCTATCGGCCAACACCAGGTCAAATAGACTGAGATAATTGGGCGGATAGGGATAATTGAGATGCGTGCGCGGCAGGTATTGCTCAAGGCAACGATTGAACAGCGTATCAGGCAGGGGTGAGGTTGCCTCTATTCGATCCGGATCGGCACCGATTTGCTGCAAAGCGGTGCGCGTTTCAGGCATGTACACTTTCTTTGTGATTGGCATATTGCTTTGCACAGTGCTGATCACGGTTTTCGTGGGATCGTGTGCGAAAGCTGTTGGCAGCAGGTACTGATAAAAAGGCTCATGCGCATGGATCACCCAGTCCTCGCCGGCGAAGTGGGACTTAATAAAATGTGCAACTTCCATCTGGAAAATCAGAGGTTTCAAGAATCCAATGTCGGTTCCCTTGCCTTCGTAAGGGGGATAGTAAGTATCGGGGTAGAGATCGAGGAATTCGTTGCCGAGATAGTAGAAATCGGTGCCGTCTTTATGCAGATGATACGCGCGGGTTTTCAAACGAAGAGGCGCCTCGAGCATGCTCCCCCATATCGCCGGATCAGCGTCAATCTTGCATTCCCAATCGTGTGCGTAATCCAGCGCTTTCAATCCATGGTCGATGCTTAAAAGATCATGTTGACCATTAAGCGCGCTAATCACGCCCGTTGTGTGACCGCGCGCGTTGAACGCTCGGGTTAGATTCCAAAGGTAGACCGAAATCCCGCCTCTAATCAGCCGATAATCAAAGCCTCCACTTTCCAAATATACTTGAAGTATATTCATGTGTGAGGCGCTCCCTTTTTTGATCGGCCCAAGTCTTCACCATGCAATGAGTGGACCAGCCAATGCTGCGTTCTCAAGTCTGAATACGAATGCGTGTTGCTCTGTTCACAGCCGCCCGATACCCCTTTGAGGATAGCTACAACTGACGTGAGAGATGCAGTGGCTGAGGAGGGATCATGGTATTGGTACGGGCGGTATCGCTTTGGGTTGTCTGCTTGTTAAGCGCGCTCACAGCGCCTGTCGCTGCACGCGAATATCTCAGCCATGATCTGGCGGGTCAGACCCTGTCTATCACCACCAGCGAAGGCGCGGTTTCACTGCGCGCATTGAGTGATGATGCTGTGGAGGTTCACTATCTCGATACTGGCTCACAGCAATTGCCGTCCTTTGCGCTGTCGGGTGATGTTGAGCCAGTTGAAGCGCGCGCCAGCGACAATGGAGCGATTATGCTTTTCCATGCAGGTGCAATCACAGTTATTATTGAAAAACAGCCATTCCGTCTTCGCTTTATGCGCGATGGCAAAGAGCTGCTTTCTGAAGAAGCTGGGCTGGTGCTTGAAGAAGACGGCCTCGGTTTCCGCTTTAACCTGACCGATCAAGAGCGGTTGTGGGGCGGCGGTCAGCGGGTTCTGGGGATGGATCGTCGCGGAGAGATCCTCCCGCTCGATAATCGCGGTGCCTACAATTATTCAGGCCGAACTGACGTTATGTATTATGGCATCCCGGCTGTAATCTCAGACAATCGATACCTGCTTTTGTTCGACAATAGCGGACGCGGCGCGATGGACCTTGGCAAAACTGAGCCGGGTATCATGGAGTTTGAAGCGAAAGGCGGGCGCAGCGCCTATGTCGTTGTTGCAGGTGATAAATACAGCGATATCGTCACCAATTTTGTTGGCGTTACAGGCAGGCAACCGCTTCCGCCGCGCTGGGCATTTGGCAATATGGCATCCCGCTTTGGCTATCGCACTCAGGCCCAAACCGAAGATGTGGTGGCAAAGCATTTTGAAGACGATTTTCCGCTCGATGCGGTGATCCTCGACCTTTTCTGGTTTGGCCCGGACATCAAGGGACATATGGGCAATCTTGATTGGGACAGAAATGCCTTTGCCCAACCTGAAAAGATGATCGCCGATTTCCAAGAGAAGGGCGTCAAAACAATCCTGATAACGGAGCCATTTATCCTGAGTTCTTCCAATCGCTGGGAGGAGGCTCTCGCCAACAATGCGCTCGCTCGCGATGCGTCGGGCAAGCCAGTCGATTTCGATTTCTATTTCGGCAATGGCGGGCTTGTGGACATGTTTGATCCTGCAGCAAGCGATTGGTTCTGGTCCAAAAATCAGGCGCTGCTTGATCAGGGTGTCGCCGGTATTTGGGGTGATCTGGGTGAACCCGAAGCGCACCCATCCCAAATCGTCCATACGCCCAGCTGGGGCGCTGATCTGGTGCACAATGCCTATGGTCACCAATGGGCCCGCATCATGGCGGAGAATTGGCGCAAGACCTATCCTGAACAGCGTCCATTCCTGATGATGCGGTCGGGTTTTGCAGGGTCTCAGCGTTACGGCATGATCCCATGGTCAGGTGATGTGAAGCGGAGCTGGGAAGCGCTTCAGGCGCAGATTGAGATTGCTCTTCAGATGAGTGTTATGGGCCTGGCCTATAGCCATTCCGACTTAGGCGGTTTCGTCTCGCTGGATCACGAGAGCGATGATCCTGAAGCAAGCGTCGCCTTTGACAAAGAACTCTACATTCGTTGGCTACAATTCGGCGCATTCCAACCTGTGTTCCGCCCGCATGCGCAAGAGCAGATACCGTCAGAGCCTGTGTTCAAGGATGAGCAAACTCGCGATATTGTGCGGCGGTATATCAAGACGCGCTATCGCTTGCTGCCCTATCTCTACACCACCGCTTGGCAAAACAGCCAGACAGGCATGCCAATGACCCGGCCTTTGGCGTTTGAGAGCGATGATGCCTCCTATTTTGAGGACCAATCCGCGTTCCTGTGGGGCGATGCGATGCTGGTCGCGCCTGTTACAGAAAAAGGAGCGAGCGCCAAAAGCGTGAAATTGCCAAAAGGCGTGTGGTTCGATCTGTGGTCGGATACGCGGCATCATGGGGGGGAAGTGCTGTCCGTTCCTGTCATGCTCGACGATATTCCGGTCTTCGTGCGCGCTGGGGCATTCGTCCCAATGATCGACGATATTTCGACGACAAGAGACTACAGCTCTGAAAAGTTGACGCTGCATTACTACCATGATGCCAGCATCACAGCCTCAAGCGGTCAGATGTATGAAGACGATGGTGAACTTGCCAATGCGCACGATAGCGGCGCTTATGAATTGCTGACTTTCCAGTCCGAATTTTCGGAAGGCCAATTGGCACTGGGTCTCAATAGACAGCGAGACAAGGCCTATGAAGGCCAACCGGAAATACGGCAGATGGAAGTCGTCATCCATAATTGGAATGCACCGCCCGAAATGGTCCGCATTGATGGTCAGCAATTGCCGGCTGTAGACGTTTCCTATTCTGGTATCGACCGCGTGCTGAAGCTGCGCTTTGCTTGGGAAGGTGATGATGTGGCGCTTGAAGTGCGTTGATCCCTCGGCAAAAGGGCTGGGCAGGATTGGCAGCATTGCTGCTGCTCTAACCCTCGTCCTATCCGCTCCCTTATCTGCTAAAGATGAGGGGCCGTTGCATTTGCCATCGCCAGACTGGCGAGATCAGATTGTTTACTCCTTGATGATTGATCGCTTTGAAGATGGCGATCCAACCAACAACGATCAGGGTGAAAACGAATATCGCCGCGGCGAAGACCCGTATTTCAATGGCGGGGATCTGGCCGGGATTAAATCGCGCGTCCCCTATCTTGATGACCTGGGTGTCACTGCGGTCTGGATATCACCTCCCACACGCACTCAGTGGTGGGATCCGGCAACACAGTACTCAGGTTATCACGGCTATTGGCCGGTTCATTTCAAACAGGTCGATCCGCATTTCGGAACCCTTGCAGAATATCAGGCCCTGTCGCGGGCGCTGCACGGGCGGGGCATGTACCTGATCCAAGACGTTGTGGTGAACCAGATCGGGCACTACTACAATTACAAGGGCGGCTATGATCCGTCGGATGAGACGGTGAATTTCAACTTGGTCGAAGGTGCGGTGCCGCCAAGGCCGCTCATGTACCCGTTTGATCTCGTGAACCGGCTTGATCCTGTTCATGCTGCGGCTGATGTTTACCACTGGACGCCAACGATCACCGACTATGATGATCCCGACCAGCAATATGACCACCAATTGCAGCTGATGAATGATCTCAACACCAGCAATCCGCTGGTTCGTGATGCTTTGAAAAGCTCGTATGGGCATTGGATCAAACAGGCCGGTGTCGATGCATTCAGGGTTGATGCGGCGAAGCATGTTGAGGCTGACTTCCTCTACGATTTTCTCCACGGCCCTGACGGCATAATGGAGACGGCAAAATCAACCGGGCGCGAGGATTTCCTGACATTCGGAGAGATCTTCAATTTCTCCGATCCGATGCAGGTCAATGCTGAAAAACAGATTGTCAAATTCATGGGCACCGCCGAACGCCCGCAATTGGGATCGGTCATCAATTTTCCTCTGAAGGAAGAGATGCGCCGGGTTTTTGCGCGGGCCGCTCCGACCTCTTTGCTCGCATATCGTCTGCAAGAACAGGCGCGCCAGTTTGAAAGTTCACCGCGCTGGCCGACATTTGTGAACAATCACGATGTTCAGCGCTTCCTCTCGGTTGGCTCGAAGGAAGGGTATCGCCTCGCCTATTTGTTGTTGATGACAGCGCCAGGCATTCCGGTTGTGTATCAGGGTGATGAGCTAGGCTTTACGCAAGTGCGGCGTGCCATATTCGACGGCGCAGGGCCTGGCGGGGCGGCGGCGTTCGACAAGACCTCTGACGATTTCCAATTTCTGAAATCCGTAATTCACCTGCGCAAATCAAACCCGCCACTTCGACGCGGCTCGCTGACAGTGCTGCAGGAAAACCCCACGGCTCCTGGCATCCTTGCCTACAAGCGCGAATATGAAGGGGAGGCGATCTACGTTCTCATCAACAGCGCGGCAGGAAACCGCGCTTTGGTGAGCGGGTTGCAGACAAAAGGGGGCGATCTCGAAATCGTCCATGCTATTGGCATCAAGGCCAATACCCCTGTGAAGGCGAGCGCGGATGGATTGCTGACGTTTACAATGCCGCCCTCTTCTTCACTGGTGCTCCGTGAAAGGAATAGCGAAGCGATTTCCGGCAAAAGCGGACCATCAAAAGCGCCCGTTCTTAACGCCGCTGATCCTGTTGCGCCAAAGCTCAAAGCAGGGGATGCGCTTTGCGGATCAGCTGATCGAGCGAGCGACAATCTCCTGCTTCTCATCAATGGAAATCTCGACACCGCGAGCGCGCTCAAGCCAGAGCGAAACGGGCAATGGTGTGTGGACCTTCCCCAGATAAGCCTGGATGCCAAAGATTACACCGCGCAGGTTTACGATCCAGCGCAGAACAAGGCGACACCCGCTGTCCTGTTCAACGGTCAGGGCGGGGCGAACATGATTGCACAGTTCGCTGATCCTGAAAACGATGATCGCGGTCCTTCCGGATCATATAAAATGCTCACCGATGCCCCTAATCACCGTGCAGGCGACATCCGTTCAGTTACAGCGCGGGCCAATGATGAACAGCTCGAACTTGTGATCGAAGTCGCGCAGATCAGCAATGTGTGGAATTACATCAATGGCTTTGATCACACCGCTTTCAGCATCTTCATCGACGCCGAGCCTGCCGGTGGGATAAGCGACTTGCCTGGCATGTTTGCGCAAATGCCAAAGGGTGCAAAATGGGATGTGAACCACCGCTTGTTTGGCATGGGTAGCACAATCCACACCAGCGAAGGCGCGGCTGCTGATCAACTTGGAAAGCTTGCGGCTGGACGTCCCGAATTCCAAATTGACTATGCTAACCGCACGGTCACTATCCTTTACGAACGCTCCAGCCTCGACATCGATAGTTGGGAGAATGCTCGTATCTACATTGCGACATGGGATGCGGACGAATTCGGCCGTTTTCGCGAGTTGGGCTCAGAAGCGACTGCTGGCCAGATCGGAGGAGGCGCGCCTGATGATCCGCGAATCCTTGACGACGTGATGATAGCTTTGCCCGAAAGCAGCGCGCCATGACAGACGACCAAGAGCGCATAGAGGCCCTTTCCAGCCGCATTGTTCACGAAGATCGCTGGATCAAGGTGCGCCACGACATCATCCGAAGACCTAGTGGATCTGAGGGCACATACACCGTCGTCGAGAAGAGTGACTTTGCGGTCATCGCGGCGATAGACAACGGTGAGGTCCATCTTGTGCGCCAATACCGATATCCGGTTGAAGGCAGCTATTGGGAACTGCCACAGGGAAGCTGCGAGACCGACGATCAGATTTCGCCAGAAGACCTGGCCGCAAGCGAGTTGCGACAGGAGACAGGCCTTGTGGCAGCGCACGTGCGCCATCTGGGCAGTTTCCTATCTGCTTACGGTTATACCAAGCAGCGGTGTCATGTGTTCTTTGCAACGGGGCTAAGCCATGTTGGTCAATCGCTCGATGAAGAAGAGGAGGGGCTGGTCACCAAAGCTTTTTGCGTTGAAGATTTCACCGCGATGATCCGTAGCGGTGAGATTGCCGACAGCTCCACGCTTGCAGCCTTCGGCCTACTTTCGCTGCATGGCATTGTGTGACCAGCCCTAGAACTGACCGACCTGCATCCGCGCGATCAGCGATCAAACGTATCTGGCGGGAAGGACGCGCGACGCAGGGTTTTGGTCTCGTAATCACCTTCAGCCTGATTGCTGCTGTGTTCAACAGCGCTGTAATTCTGCCCATCAGCATGCAACAGGTCATCCGCCACCTTCAAAATGAAGGCGGACTTAATGCAGTTTATGGCCTGCTCGGGGTTTCTTTTGGCCTCTTGATCCTTGGCTACTGCGCGGAGCGGGTCGCCAATCGCAATGCGGCGTTTGTCAACGAGCGCATTTGTCTGCGCGTGACCAAAGAACAGGTTCAAGGGATCCTGCGTAGCTCTCTTGCCCAGTTTCAAGAGCAGCCAAGCCAGCGCTACAGCGCCGCGTTGGGTGAGGTGGCCGAAGGATTGCAAACACATCAATTGTTCGTGCTGCAAACCGGGGTTCTTTCGGTTGGAGTGACACTGGCCTCGCTTGCAGTGCTGGCGCAGTATAATTTTTGGTTTCTTGTAGTTATGCTGCCGTTTCTTGTCGCGATTTGCGGACTGCCGATGATGCTCGCAAAACGCGCTGGGGCATATCTTGAGCAAGAGCCAGCTGCCTTTGCTGCGCTGGGCAATTACGTTGAGGCACTGGAGGAAGGCCGGCGCGACTGGCATTTTGCGCCAACGAAAAATTTGCTGCGGGAGGCAGATAGGCGGATCGATGAATTGCACCGTACCCAGACTGGCAAGTGGTGGATATGGAACCTGTCATTCAACCTTAAGCTGACGCAAAACCTGATCCTCAATGCGATCACTCTGCTGGTCGGCGGTTTGCTCTACTTTGATGGCCGCATCGATCTGGGCACTGCGGCAGGTGGCTATCTGTTGGTGTCTATGGTCGCTCCGAAGTTTGACGGTCTCTACAAGCTCTACAATTTCGCACAGGCAAGCGGCGCGGCCTATGATGCGCTGGACTGCGCGAGGCTTGAATTTGCGGATACGTCGTATGTCCAATGCTCCCCGGCCCGCAGATCACCGGTTCGCTCGCTTCGCCTTGATGTCACCGATTTCAGCCATAGCGGCTCTGACGCAACGGTTGTTGGGCATGCCTGCCTTCACCTTGATGCAGGTGATAAATGTCTGATCAGAGGGCAAAGTGGTTCGGGAAAATCGACCTTGATCGATCTGATGCTTGGATCACTAAGCGGTCCAGGCGTGACCCTATCGATCAATGGTCAAAACCTATCCGCTTTCGGACGAGAGAGGTTCTGGCGCGAAGTTGCCTATGTTCCCAATCCAGACCTTTTGCTGGAAGAATTGAGCGCAAAAGAGAACCTCAATCTATACGGCGATCTATCGGCACTTTCGCAGACGCAATTGCCTTGCTCGCTGGGCTGGGATGATTTTGCAGACACTCAAGGCGCGCGCCTGTCGGGTGGTGAGAGGCAACGTCTTTGGCTGCTTAGAGCTTTGTCGCGGTCACGAGGGCTGATCGTGCTGGATGAACCAACTTCTGCTTTGGACGACGCCAACACGCGTAGAGTTTTCGACATTGTGACACGACCATCAGACAGTATCGTGATTGTTGTCAGCCACAGCGCCCACGCAATAGGCCGTTTTGACCGCGTGTTTGAAATGCACGCTGGCAAACTTGTGGAGCAGACATGAGACGGTCCGTCAGCATGTTTGCCACGCTTTTCAAGGGTAGTGGCTGGCGGCTCACTCTCTTGGCCGGGATCATCTATCTAGTGGGGCTGTATTCGCTTGTTCTGCCATTGTTGCTGGCGCTCGCGATTGATGTCTTGTTGCCGCAGGGGCTTGCACCGCATCTGATTGCTATGGTGGTGGCAGCGATCCTTCTGGCGATACTGCGCTTCTGCCTGGCTTTCGTTCAGGACTTTGAGTTTCTCCGATTGCGTTTGCGCAGTGAAAGCGGTTTGCTGCGCCAGATATTGGAAAGGGTGCTGAACAGTGATGACGGTCCGGCCGCCAAAGCCGGTCAAAGCAGCGTTTCGCAATGGGTTCGGATCTGGTTGGTCAATTTCCAGTACCAAATGACCGACATCCTGTTCTTCTGCGCCTATGCTGTGCTGATTTCGATTACGGTGCTTGCCGTGATTTTCTGGGTCGATATTGAAATTGGCCTGATCGTCATCGCCTTTGCTGCGATGCATTACGCGAACTTTCGCTATCACAATCCGCAATCGCGTGTGCATTCTGAGAATTACAGTCATGCCAAGACCGCTCTGATGCGCGACGTCTCAACCGCGATCACAACAAAGCGCGCGATTAACGTGGCGCAGTTGGACGATACGATTGAGACGGATCTTTTTGCCAAAGCTGGTCGAGCATTTGAAGCAGGGCGTGATCGCGCCTTAGTCGCTGCATCGCAAAACTTTGTGCAATCGATCTTGCGAGGCGGGCTTTACCTGCTCCTTATCGCGTTTTGCGCACCGCGTATTGTCGAGGGAGATATGACACTTGGCGCGCTGCTGTTCGTTCTTTTGCTGGTCAGCTTCGCTTATGAGCCGGTCTACAGGCTTAGCCAGATCACATTGATGGCAAACCAGATGTTAGCCAATTACAAGCCTTTGGACAGGTATCTGGAGCAGGGCGGCCAAGGCAAACAGAGCCAGGCGCTCGCCGGCAAGCCTGCTGGGCCATTAGAAATCGTTCGCGCTAGCTGCGCGATCAATGGCGAGGGTTTGTTTGACCCTGTGAGTTTCACTGTAAAGCCGGGCGAGATATGCCTCATCACCGGCGCAAGTGGATCGGGCAAATCCACATTGCTCGATGCAGTCGCGGGTTTGGAACAGCCCAGCTCTGGCAAGGTTGAGTGGGCAGGCTGCGTTATGACGCGCTGCCGGCCACACATTTTTGTAGCGCGTCAACAGGCGCATGTTTTTCACGCGAGCGTGGTGGACAATGTCTCGCTTTTCGACCCTTCGCCTGATGAAGAAAGGGCTCGCAAACTGCTTTGCGATCTTGGGTTGATGGAATTGTCCAAGGACATGAAAGCGGTCATTTCTGATGCAGTTCTGTCACTGGGTGAGCGTCAAAGAGTTTCAATAGCCAGAGCGCTTTACCAAAATCCCAAGCTTTTGCTGCTTGATGAGCCAACGGCAAATCTTGACGAGGACACCGAACACATGTGCTTAAATGCAATCGCCAGAACGGCGAGTGAGCGGATAACTTTGCTGGTCTCTCACAGCGATCAAGCGCGCAAGTTTGCGGGACAGACAATCGTGATCGGCAAAACCCATGCAAACTGACACGTTGATCAACTGGATTGCCTATGACCTTAAACATGGTGGGCACTGGAGGCCTTTTGCTGCCATGTGTGCAGTTGGTGCGGTGTTGCTGTCAGGCGCCGCATTCGCCGTGTTTAAGCCATTTGCCGTAGATATCGATTTGCCAAGTCAGGCTAAGAAGACGGCTTTGATAGTCGAGGTGGCGCCTGAATACGCTTCACAGGTTAGAATTGTCTGCGAGAATGCATCTGCTGCCTCGGCGCTTTTGTCGATGGCTCCGGCGGATCAGGCGGGGTCGCTTCGGATCGATATACCTGAACGTGCAGGCACATTTTGCGAGCCTGGACAAAGTCCCGCTGCACGTTTGCGTGCCGAGCTATCGATCTGGCAGATCGCGATTATGGAGATGGAACGGTAGGTCCCCCGGCTGCACACCATGCAACCGATGATGGCGCATCTATTGATCTTTAACAAACACCGCTGTTGTTAATGCAGGAACAGTCAACTCGCCTTCATCGAAGGATGCCGCGCGGACAATCTTGTCAGCGGACGCTCGAAGCGCATCGTGTAAGCGGTAGCTATGGCCATCAGGGGTCTTCGCCAATTGAGCATCTCTCGTTGCATTGATGACCACCATTATTTGATCTTCACCATCCGGCCCAAGCCGCATCACAATCAATCCCGGTGTTTGTTCTGGCCCGGTGTTATCGAAATGGACGTTGGCCATCACGTCTTCGCCCGTTCTGAGCCTGAAGAGCGGTGATGATGCGCGGATATGCAGGAGCTCGCGAACATGCGCGTTGGCAATTGCGATCTCTTCGCGGCCCATTCGGAAACGATCATCTGTCAACAGTGGACGCGCCACATCCCATTCCGCTTTGTTGTCGGGCGCAGGCGGAAGGCCGCGACCCCAGCCATTGTGCTCCATCGTGAAATCCAGCCGGTTGAACCAATCGCCTGAATTGTAAGAGTTATGATCCAACGATTTGGAACGCAGCAATTCTTGGCCTGCATGGATGAAAGGGATGCCTTGAGAGAGTACCACGATCGAGGTTGCTATGTTCTGCCAGCGAACTCGCTCTGCCGCCGTGATATCGCGAGGGAGCTTTAGCGCGTTGGAATCGAACAATGTCTGATTGTCGTGCGCTTCGGTGTAATTGATGACTTCTTGCGGGTCCGAGGCATAGGCGAAAGGACCGCCGCCATACGAAATTTCACTCGCGGTTTTGGTCATCCCATCGGCTGTTTGCATCGTATAGGCGGCGATACTGCCTGCCAGGGACGCCCGGATTTGATCCGCCACTTCCAATGCCCTCTCGCGGGCAGTCTCATCGCCCTTGGTGAGCGCATTGGGCGCGGTGTAAAGGCCGCTCGCAAAACCTTGGGCTCGTACAGTTGCATCGCCCTTATCGCCAACGCCGCCGCCTCTGATTGCGTCACGAATACGGTCGTTGAACGTGCCGATCCCGCTGCCTTGCCCCATATTGCTTTGTGTGGCTTGGACAAAGCGTGCATCATTCACGACCTCGCCGAAATTCCATCCTTCGCCATAGATATAGACATTGGGGCCATCGATGCCGTCCTCTTCAAGGTCCAGCCCATCAAGCATAGCGCGCACTTTTAGAATATTGTCGCGGCTGTGGTGGCCCATCAGGTCGAAACGAAAGCCTGATACCTTGTAATCGCGCGCCCACACTTCGAGCGAATCCAGCATCAGCCGTTCCATCATGCGCCGCTCTGTCGCGGTGTTCGCGCAGCACGTGCTTTGCGCAACAACGCCGTTTTCATCAAGGCGGTGGTAGTAACCTGGCACAATCCGATCGAGCACCGATTGGCGATCTTGTCCCGATGCCATTGTGTGATTGAACACGACATCGAGAACCGTGCCGAGCTCATTTTTGGAAAGCCCCATCACCATCGCGCGGAATTCCTTGATCCTCGCTGCGCTGTCAGGACTGCTTGAATAGGAACCCTCGGGCGCCATGTAATGCCACGGATCATAGCACCAGTTGAACCCATCGCGATCCGCAATCGGTGCGATTGCTGCCTGCTGCTCTTCGCTGTTTGCGGGAAAAGCACTCAGTTCGGGCGGGCTTGCCTGTTCAGATGAGTGCTCTGGGATGGTCGCGCAATCATAGGTGGGGAGGAGATGCACATCGCTGAGGCCTGCTTCAGCAAGGGAGCGAAGATGGCGATTTCCAACGCTGTCCAGATGGGTGAAAGCGGCATATCGACCACGTGCTTGTGCTGGTACTGTTCGATCACCAATCGAGAAATCCCGCACATGCAATTCATAAAATACGCGGTCTTCAGGGGCTTCAGGTAGAGAACGCGCGAAACTGTGCCAGCCATCAGGCATAAGATCAGCATCGTTCAAGTTCACAATCTGTGTTCGCGTGGAATTGGCAGCGAGATTGAGCGAATAGGGATCGGTTACGAGGTTGCTGACGATGCGTCCTTCATCCGGGACGTAGACGTCAATTTCATAAACATAATACTTCCTGTCCCATTCAGCCGAGCCATTTATCGTCCAGACGCCCGTTTGCGTGTCTTCGATCATTGGCAGGACAGTGGCGGCACTGGTGGTGGATGTGCCGAACAGGCGGAGGCGAACCGATCGGGCGGTTGGTGCCCAAAGGGCAATTGTGACGCCGTCATCATCAAACCGCGCGCCGAGCGGCACATCATTGGCGTAAAGATCGTCTAATACTGGCCCGATCTGAAGTCGGGTGCGCGCGAGAATAGTGTTGTTCGCATCATATGCCACCAATTCGCTCGTGCCTTTGAGATAAGCCTTGGCCTCTTGCGCGCTTAGGTTGGTTATGCGCCACAAGGGCAGGCCGCGCAGATGTGGGTGAGCGTCCCCAAGCGCGCCATCTACATTGCCAACGGCTTCCAATTCGCGGTCGATAAACTGGCCATCTGCATTAGGAGAAACGCGGATTGTGACCCTACCCGCATCGGGCGCATCCCAGGCAATTGTGTCGCGCGTCAACCAATGCGCTTGCGCTTGCAGGGGCTGGACTTTTTCAGCGCTTGCATCGGGATGTGCGAAAGCTGGCGCACCAGCCAAGCCAACTGAAAGTAACAGCGCCATTCCAAAGTCTAGAACTCGCTTCCAGCAGTAATGCATAAATCCCCCGGGCACTTTTCGTATTCTCTCTTTCGCTATCTATTCCCTCTCTGGTTCTCCTTTTCAACTGCGATAGCTCAGCCCAGCGATTGCATACGAATACGTAGCGTCACAACGTCACTATTGCTTGCGTGAAATGGTGAGCTTGGCGATGTTCCTGGCTGCTGGACTATTGGGATATCGAGCAAATACATGGCTTCGAAAACCGACACTGCTTTGGCGGTCCAAAACATGGTGCGCGATCTGATGACACCAGAGGCGCAGTGCCATGATGGCATTGGTACCGTGCATTCTTTCCGCGCTTTTGAGCGGCTAAAAAGCGATCAGCGTGTCGATTTCATCGACTTTGTGCGCATCCCGCCGGGCGCCTCGATTGGGCGACATTTTCACGGCAACAATCGTGAGTGGTACACCATTATCAGAGGCGAAGGTGAGATGTGGTTCAAAGGTGAGACCGTTCGGGTCAAACCTTGGGATGTGCTCATCAATCCCCCTCACCACGAGCATGGTCTGGTTAACAATTCCGATGAAGAGATCGTACTGGTCGTCTTTGAAACGAGCGATGTGCCTGCGTGAACAAACATGGCGCCTTTGCTGTTCCTCCTCCCTCGAGCACTGAGGAGCGGCATCTTGCTCCTGGTCTGACAGAAGAAGCGCAATTTGCTGAGCGTGTCTTTGTGCGCGGTGAGGGCACGCGGATATTTGACGAGGTGGGCCGTTCCTATCTTGATTTTGGCGCGGGGATTTTGACGCAGGCCGTTGGGCATTGTCATCCGCATGTGACCCAAAGAGTGCAGGCACAGGTGGGGCAACTCACCAATATCCATGATAGCGCAACGTCTGCGCGGGGCGAGTTGTGCGGATTGCTCGCAGAGCTGTTCCCGGAGCATTTGAATAGCTTTGCGTTCTTCTCAACCGGTGCAGAAGCTGTCGAGGCTGCGATCCGTGCGGTGCATGCGCAGGCAAGGCCAGGCAAGACCGTTATCGCTGCGCTTAAAAGCGGATTTCACGGCAAAACCAAAGGTGCGCGCGCTTTGGTCAATTGGACGGTCGGTTCAGAGCCCAAGACCGAAGAGGCGCGTCAGTTCCCGCACGCGCATTGCTTCAATTGTCCTCTCAATCTGACCTATCCGGATTGCGGCATAGCCTGCGCGCGCCATGTTGCCGACGAAATCAGGGCGTCAGATGACTTGGCTGCCTTGGTTTTTGAACCCGTCCAGGCGGCAGGCGGCGTTATTGTCCCTCCGCGCGATTATTGGAAAATAATTGAACAGGCCTGCCGAGAGAAGGGCGTTGTGATGGTCGCAGATGAGATCGTGACCGCAGGCGGGCGGACCGGCCCTTTCCTCGCAAGCGAATATTACGGAATCGAGCCGGATCTTGTCACTGCGGCCAAGGGTTTGAGCTCTGGCTTACCGTTTTCGATGTTGGCAGGCCGGGACAAGATTATGAGCGCGCCGGGTTTTGCAAGTCCGGGCTCGACGTCTTCAACATATGGCGGCAACCCGGTAAGCTGCGTCGCAGCAACCTCCACGCTTGAAGTCTTGCGAGACGATGATGTGCTTTCTGGCGTATCAAGGCTTGGCGACCAATTGAGATGCGGCCTTCGAGAGTTGCATAGGTCTTTTCCTGACCAGATCGCAGATGTCCGCGGTATCGGTCTGCTCCATGCGATAGAATTTGGCGCATTTGGCGAGACACGGCGTGAGCAGGCAGATCGTGCCACACATTTCTATCAAAGTGCTCTCGACCAGGGTGTCCGAGTGGGGTTGGGCGGCAATATTGCCCGACTGGCGCCGCCTCTCAATGTCTCTCAAAGCGAGATCGAAGATGCCTTGGGTGCGTTCCGTTCTGTTCTGTCCGAAGGAGCCGCCTCGTGACAATCACAGACGATCAGCTTTGGCGAGTGTTCGAGCTTGTGCGAACACAGCGTTGGTTTGCCCAGAAACACCTCAAGGCCAGCCGGGTCAGCGTATGCGACACAGTCAGTTTCGAGTGCTCAGACAAGGCAAGCTACACTTGGCTGCTGCTTCGGGTAGAACCTGATGACACCGTATACTCAATCGTCATCAAGCGCGGCAGCGACAATGCACCGGTCCTCGCGTCCCCAAGATCCCTGGTGGAATATGTGAGCCGCCATGGAAGCGTCGCGACCAACCAAGGCGGGGCGATTCTTTCCTCGGGAGGTTTGGAAGAACTCGACGCGGCTAAAATGGTGCCGCTCGAACCCTGCAACAGCAGCAATAGCCTCTATTCTGCCGATCTTGCCGAAACAGTATGCGTCGCAAAATTCTATCGTAAGATGGATGCAGCCGGTCAGCGCGAACGGCGCACACTCAGCGCAATGCACGCATCCGGCCTGACGCCTCGTCTTTATGGGGCGATTGAATACCACGCGCCGAACCGAAGCGAGGGGCATGAACCTGAAATACTCTGCCTGTTTCTGGAGAAGGTGCATGGCAGACCAGCCTATGAGCCTTTCCAGGATGCTGCCCGGACAGCGATTGCTCGCCTTGCTTCAGGCAGGGGGCTCTCCTCGGTTCTTTCTGATCACGACGTAAACCTGCCACAGGAATGCGCGACGCTTGGTCGATTGATAGCGGATTTTCACAGCGCGGCCGGTTCAGTGATGCCCGCCGCGATTGCAGCGCAGCCGTTCGAGCTGGCAGCCTCAATCGATGCACTCGAACGGCGCTGGGCGAGATTGGCACCTATGGTAAGGCAGTCTTCAATCGCCTCCGATCTGAGCTGCCTCTCTCCGATGAGCGCACTTGCAGACATTCGAACGTTCGAAACGCAAAGCCTCACTGCGTCATACTCCCACGGCGACTTGCATCTTTCGCACATTATCTTTGAGCAAGGCCATGGCTATGGACGGATCATAGACCCGGCTCATGGCGTCGGCGAGCCACACATGACCGATAACAGCGCGAGGGATCTGCTCCAGATTTGCCGAGGGTTTGAATGCTTTATCTTTGATGAGGTCGCGACCTATCTCGCCGCATCATTGGCCAAAAGTCGAGATGATGCGGGCGCATTTTTGGCTGATCCGAAGAACACACATGCTGCGCAATGGATGCGCTTTGCACAAAGGTGGTCACACGCAGTGTTCGCCAAGGTGCTTAAAGCCTATGTCAGCGCGGTTCCACTCGAGCTTGCACAACCGGTTTCTGATCCAGCTTGGCGCAGCGTTTTTTACCTCGAACGTCTGCTTCACGAGCTTGAATACAACATCGCCTATGACCGTGCGTTTTTCTTAAGCTCGGACATCGCTTTTCTTCGCAATTTCAACAGCAGGGCTGCTGCTCTCCTCCCCAGAACAGCGGCAGCCTTGCGCCCTCAGTCCGCGGCAGAGTGCCGTTCAGATAAGGAAGACGCCCATGTCGTACATTGAGATTATTGATGGCAAGGTTTCCGGCAATGAACGCTCCATCCAGCTCAATGCTGTCGCTGACTACAGTTACAACATTGATATCGTGAATGATTTGTTTGGCTTGGACAATTCTGTCTTTGCGCAGAAAATCGGCGGGCGGCCCAGCCTTATTGTGCTTAGCCCAAGCATTTCGCAGCTCTATGGACATCGGATTGAACGTTACCTTTCCCACCATTTGCCGCCTGAAAAGTTCGCCATAATCACGTGCCCATCGGGCGAGCATAACAAGGTGCTCGAAACAGCTGTTGGCATTTGTGAAAAGGCAAAGGATTGCAGGCTTGATCGCGATGGCTTGTTTATCGGGATCGGAGGCGGGATTGTGCTTGATCTGGTGGGCTTTGCTGCATCGATGTATCGGCGCGGCACCAAATTCATAAAGGTCGCGACCACTTTGGTGGGGCAGGTTGATGTAGCGGTCGGCGTAAAGACAGGCGTGAATGCACTGCGCTCAAAGAACTTTCTGGGCAGTTATTACCCAGCCTTTGCGACCTTCAACGATCCCCAATTCCTCAAAACCCTGCCAGAGCGTGAAATGCGCTGCGGGATGGCTGAAGTCATCAAAATGGGTCTTTCGTGCGATAGCGTTTTGTTTGAGCAAATAGACAAAGGATTAGGCCTTGGTCCGCAGGGTGATCTCAAATCGCTCAACTACGATATCTATGCGCTAGCAATGCTTCGGATGGCAGAAGAATTGCAGCCCAACCTGCTTGAGGCGGAGCTTGAGCGGGTTGTCGACTTTGGTCACACGTTCAGTATGAGGTTTGAGATCGAGAGCGATCACCGGATCCTCCATGGCGAAGCTGTCGCGATCGATATGGCGTTATCGTGTTGTATCGCCAGGCTTCTTGGCCGGATGAGCGTGGCAGACTGTGACCGCGCATTGCGTCAGATCCAGCGATCAGGCCTGTCGGTGTGGGATGACGAGGTTTGCCACGTCGATAATCTGCTGGCTTCGATTGACGAGGTGCAATTGCACCGCCAAGCCGTCAATCTGGTGCTTCCAAGCGCGATTGGGCAATCCTTCTTCATCAAGCAGAAATCTGAGCTTGGCCAAGGTGTCCTTTCAGAAGCGCTTGATATGTTATCCAGATATGCGGTTCAAAAGAACGTTCTTGAAGGTGTTGAATGAAAAATTGGGGTTTGAAATCGGCACTGGCAGCAGGGCTCGCTTTAGGGGTGATGGCAACGGACGTATCGGCGCAAGAAGCACCTGTACCTGCTGAAACAGAACCTTCTGAAAGTGGGCTTTACGGCACTGACATCGATTTTGCCTCAGAGAATATCTATTTCCTTTTGACCGACCGTTTTGTGGACGGCGATCCTAGTAACAATCAGGTTGGCCAAGGTGGGCCTGATCTCCACACATTCAATCGTCAGCTTGTTGGACCCGATGGCAAGACCGCCAATATCGGCTATCTGGGTGGCGATTTTAAAGGCGTGCTCAACAACGCCGATTACATCGCCGAAATGGGTTTTACCGCAGTGTGGATGACACCCATCGTCGACAATCCTGATGCCGCCTATACGGGCAGTGAAAAGATCGAATATGGCTCTGGCTATATGGATGGCGGCAAGACCGGCTATCACGGGTATTGGGCAACGAATTTCTATCGCGTTGATGAGCATCTGCCGTCAGAAAATCTCGATTTTCAGACCTTCACAACGATGATGCGAGAAAAGCATGGTCTCAAATTCATCCTCGATATCGTCGCCAACCATGGATCACCATCCTACACAATGCCGGTCGCGCAGCCGGAATATGCCAAGATTTTCGATGAGCAAGGTTTGCTGGTGGCCGACCATCAGAACATCCACCCTGAAAAGCTCGATCCAAACAATCCGCTGCACACTTGGTTTAACCGCACAACGGGCCTTGCAACGCTGTCTGATCTCGATCCGAACAACCCTGAGGTGATGGATTATCTAGTCAATTCGTACTTCAAGTGGCTCGACCAGGGCGCTTACGCGATCCGGGTCGATACGATCAAAGAACAGCCGCACTATTTCTGGAAGAAAATCGCCGATCGCATTCGCGAAAAGCGTCCCGATATCTTCATGTTCGGTGAGAGTTTTTCATACGAAGCAGAAGAAATCGCAACGCACACCAAGCCGGAAAACGGTGGGTACAGCGTGCTCGATTTTCCGGGCCGCGAGGCGATGAAGGAAGTGTTTGAGGCCGAAGATGGGAGCTTTCGCGATCTGCTTGACTATCTGCATCTTGAAAGCGGAGTTTATCAGAACCCGTATGAGCTGGTGACGTTCTACGACAACCACGACATGTCACGCATCGATGCTACGGATGAGAACTTTATCAACGCGAACAATTGGCTGTTCACGACGCGCGGTATTCCTGCCTTTTACTACGGGTCCGAAACCGGCTTTCAACGCGGAATGGCCGAGCATTTCGGCAATCGCAATTATTACGGGCAAGAGCGCATTAACAAGGCGCGCCTGCATCCGATCAGGCAAAAACTCGTGCCTGTTGCTAACCTGCGCAAAAACAATGTGAGCCTTCAAAAAGGCTTGCAGCTGAACCTTGAGTTCAAGCGGGATACGGCGAGTTTTTATCGGATTTATCAAAAGGATGGCGTCAATCAGACGGCATTGGTGATCTTGAACAAAGGCGATGATGCGACGAATGTCAGCGTCTCACCTATGTTGGAGCCGGGCGTGTGGCGCGATGCCACCACGCGTGAGCGAGTGACCATTTCGCCCGATCAGACATCATTCACTGCACTGGTTCCTGGCAATGGCTTGCGGGTGTTCTTTAAGGATACACCTCTTAGCAATGCAGAAGTGATTGAGGCTGCAAGCCGGCTTGCTCGTAACAAGTCGCCGCACAACACTGGGCAGTAAAATGCCGCGCGCATCGCACACTCTTTTCATAACGCAGGAATTGCTGCCGTTTCACGCGACAGGGGGAATGGCGGTCTTGTCGCGTGATCTTCCCGAGGCTTTGAACCGGGAAGGGTGGCAGCATTCCTATCTGCTTCCCTTTATCAAAGGGGTGAGCGCCTTGCCTGTGGGGGCCGACCCGCAATTGGTGTTCGAGAAAAGCGTTGCAGTTGGCGATAAAGAGTACAGTTACCGCGTGCTCTTGCTTGCACGGCCTGGCGATCAATGCGACGTGTATCTCGTTGAACAAGAAGCAATATTTTCGGGCCAATTGTATAATGACGCGCACCGACTTGCACGCAATGTCGTGGTGGGTGATGCGGCGTTGGCATTGCTTGAACAAGAAGACAGCGATTTTCGGTTGGTCCACGCGCTTGATCAGCTTTCAGCGCTTAGCCTAGCCTATATAAGAGCGCTTTCAGGCGAGCGGTATGGCCTCATTTTCAACATTCTTTCGGCCGAATACGACTTCGCTCTTGGCCCGATGATGGGCGAGACGGATTTCGCTCGGCGTGAGCAGATTTTGGACGTCGTTGGCTCTGACATAGAGAGTATGACCGCGATTGAGCTTGGCATGGCGGTCGCTGATACCGCGATCACTTCCAGCCCCGCTTACGCAAAGGTGTTGGCAGACAAGTACCGCCATGCCCGCACTGATGAGCGTCGCTTGATCGGGATCAATCAGGGGATCGATATTGCGGTCTGGGATCCGCATGCATGTGACCGGGCGTTCTATCCAATCCATGCTGAGACATTGGAGAAGGACAAGGATTACAACCGCGCTAAACTTGATCGCATCTTGCAAGAGCAACCGCGATTTTGCGATGCCTCGCCCGAGATTGTCCGGACGCCCTTTGGCAAGACTTCCAACAATCCTCGAAAGCTCCTCAGTTTTATCGGCCGATTTTGCCGGGCCAAGGGCAGGGCGGCGCTGTACCTTTTGCTCGATCGCTTGGATGAATATCCCGATATCGATTTGCTGTTCATCATCCCCAAGGGATCACTATCGGATGTTGATGTGCAAAAGCTTGCGGACCGTGCCGCTGCTGAGCCGCGCCTGACGGTGATCAACGATTACGATCAGAGTTTTGCCGAGCTTGCATTCGCAGCTTCTGATTTCATCTTGATGCCATCGGAGCAGGAACCGGGCGGGCTTTGCCAGAAGATTGCAATGCGGTTTGGCAGCCTGCCATTGGTGACACCTGTTGGCGGGCTAAAGACCAGTGTCATCGATCTGCGCAAAGATAGGGACAGTGGCAATGGATTTGTGTCGCAGGATGCCGATCCTGAGAGTTTCCTTGAAATGATCGGACCTGTGCTGGCAATCCCATCTGACGAACCGATGCTTGCCAAGGGGCGGCGGCAGGCCATGGCAACTGATGTCAGTTGGCAGAAAACCGTATCGGAATATGCCGCGATATATGAGACGCTCGATCACAATGCCAGTGCAGCGAAGCAGTTTGCGTAACGCTTACGCCGTAGGTCGCTTTGCTTTCTTGCGTTTGGCGAGCCTGGGCAGCAGGAACAGGTAAATCCCTGTTCCCCACATCACGATTAAAATGATCCCGGCGGGCAGAAAGATGAACAGCTTCACCTCGTCTGAGAAGAATGAGCCATCGTGGATGCTCTCGATCAGGTCTGATCTGCGATAGGCAACTTTGAGCACCTGCGCAGTGTGCGTGTCGACTTGCACTTCCCAGCCGGATTTCGCGCGCAATTTGGCGATGCCTTTATCAACGCGCAAATCGATGCGGTCGATGTCGGACCATTCCTTGATGCCCGCTTCTGGGTGTTGGCGCGCAGAGGCGAGGATCGCTTCGAAACTGGCAGCAGGGATCGTGTTTTCTACGACGCCGCGCTGAGTGGAGGGCTGGATCCACTCCACTTCCTTTTTCAGCATCAGAAATCCGCCCGCGATGAACATGACCCCAGCAGGCAGGAATATGGCGAGCGAGAGCCAATAGTGGATCTGTCGCCACAGCTTTTTCCAGTTCATTGAACCTCCGGCAGCCTTCCGCCGGGGGTGTAAGGCGCCCCTGCAGCCGCAAGGTCTGCCTCAAAGGCAGGGATCGTGGACGTTACCAGAGTTTCGAGCCGATCACGGATCAACTTGTAATCCGCTTTGGCAAAGCCAAGCTGATCGCGGTGCGTCTGTGTCGGGCCGTAAGTAGACCCAAACAGACCTGTCATGATCGTGCCCAGACGGCTGCGAACCGTCGGTTGAGTGCGTTCATAAACAGCATTGCGCGCCTGGTTCCCGTTGAGGAGTTCGGACAAAGCGTTCGCTTCATTGCGGATCGCCTGCCAGCGATTGTCGAGCGTGGCTGGATCACCACCCGGTGCACGTTCTGCTGCGATCTTGAGGAGGCCAATCGTCTTGTCTGCATCCTGCAACGTCACGCCCAGCGCTGTGACGGAACGATCAAACGCGGCCACTTGCGCCCAAAACGCTTCGGCATCGGGTTGTTGCGGCAGCGCGCCATCGCGCAAGGGTTCAACGCTGAAAGTCTGCGCTGGAGCGAGTTCGGTTGTAACGCCGCGCACGCGCTTTGACAGCGAAACCGTGTACTGGCCGGGGCTGGCTAGGAAACCGGCTGGCTCCTCTCCATCTGGGCCAACCGGCCGGGCTACACTCGTGTCAGGATAGCGCAGATCCCAATTGACGCGGTGGAAGCCTTTTTTGGTCGGACCTTTGATCCGGCGCACCACATTGCCGTCGGCATCGCGCACAGTCAGCCAAACCTCTGGCCCTGTTTCCTGAAGCTCACGCGTCATTTGATCGAAAGGAGGGAAGGGGGTGTCTTTCCCTTCTTTCGCCAGAGGTTTTTCGCGTTCTTCGCGAATGTCCTTCAGCGATTGGATGTCCTCAGCAAGGTAATAGCTGAAATTTGCGCCAAAAGGCGGGTTGGGCGCGCGGTAATATCCGTGCCCCTGGCTGCCACCTTCGGAAAAAGCGAGTGGGTGCTGTTCGATATACCACCACGCCTTGCGGCCCGGAAACAGCATTGCTTCTTGATCAAGGCTGGCTTCTGTCAGTTCGCGCAAGGGCGCAATATCATCGACAACAAAGAACCCGCGCCCGAAGCTTGCAGCGACAAGGTCATCCTCGCGCCGTTGGATAGTGACATCGCGGAAAGCGATCGTGGGCGCTTTGCCGGTCATCTTGACCCATTTCACTCCGCCATCAAGCGAGAAGAACAGCGCAAATTCGGTCGCCGCAAACAGCAGGCGCGGATTTTTGTGATCCTGCACCACGCGCCAAACGAGATGCCGATCAGGGATATTGCCGACAATGCTGCGCCATGAGCGACCGCGATCTGTGCTCTTGAGCAAGTACGGTGTGTAGTCGCCATATTTGTGATTATCGAGCGCGACATAGACTGTGTTTTCATCAAACAGATCAGCGCGGATATCGTTGACGTACGCACGACTGGGAACGCCGGGCAAAGAGCTCACGTCGACCCGCCGCCAGCTTTGCCCGCCATTCTCGGTTATCTGTATGAGGCCATCATCAGTGCCGACATAAAGCAGGTCTTCGTTGAGCGGGCTTTCCCCGATATTCGCGATCGTATTGTACTGGCTCATCGCATAGATATCCCAGCCCGCATCCCAACCTTGTTGGCGGCCTTGAACAGGCAGGCGCATGCGGTTTTCATTGCGAGTGAGATCAGGTGAGATTGCGCGCCAGCTATCGCCGCGATCATCACTGCGCCATAGTCGCTGCGATGCGTGATAAATGCGTGTTGGCTCATGCTGGCTCACCAAAATGGGCGCATCCCAATTAAACCGCGCAATATCATCGCCGGGCGATGTTTGCGGCTGGATATGAACGACTTCGCCAGTGATCCGGTCGACGCGCGCGAGATTACCCTGCTGCCATTGCGCATACATAATGTCGGGATTGCCCGGCTCGGTTGCGGATTGGTGGCCGTCTGCAAACAGCGTGATGAACCAGTCATCATTGCGGATGCCGTGGCGGTTATCGGTGCGCGATGGGCCGCCTTGCGAATTGTTGTCCTGCGTCCCGCCATAGACGAAATAGAACGGCTCAGCATCATCGACCGCGACTTTATAGAATTGCGTGATCGGCAAATTGTTGATGAAGCGCCACGTCTTTGTGTGGTCATAGCTTTCGTAAAGCCCGCCATCAGAGCCGAACAGGATGTAGTCTGGGTCATCAGGACGAAACGCAATCGCGTGATCGTCAACATGCTTCAATTCATTGTTGAGATTGGACCATGTCTTGCCGCCATCGTTTGAAATCTGCGATGTGTTCGACACCAGATAGATGAGGTCAAACTTGTGCGGGCTGGCGTACAGTTCTTGATAGTAATGCGGGCCGGTGCCGCCGCTGACATTGTCTGATGTCTTCTCCCAACTCGCGCCGCGATTGGTTGATTTGAACGTCGCCCCTTCGCGCCGGTCAAGCTCAATCGCCGCATAAAGGACGTCAGGCCGCAAAGGGGAGATTGCGAGGCCGATTTTGCCCATATTGCCCTTGGGAAGGCCCGTTTTAAGCTCGTCCCAAGTCTCACCGCCGTCTTCGGATTTCCAGATGCCGCTTTCAGGTCCCCCGCCGACATAGGCGGCAACGGTGCGATGGTGCTGCCACATGGCGGCATAAAGGCGATCAGGATTGCGGGGATCAATCAGCAGATCGGTTGCGCCTGTGAAACGGCCAGAGCTTAAGACATTTTCCCAAGTCTTCCCGCCATCCGTGGTCTTGTAAACACCGCGCTCACCGCCACCGCTCCACAAGGGCCCTTGCGATGCGACCCAGATCGTGTCGGGGTCTTCGGGGTGGACGATGATTTTGGAGATGTGCTCGCTTTTTTCGAGCCCCATTTTCGTCCACGTTTTGCCGCCATCATTTGATTTATAGATCCCATCGCCAAAGCCGATGTGGCGACCGCCGTGGTTTTCGCCCGTGCCTACCCAGATGCGGTTGGGGTCTGATGGATCGATTGTGATCGAGCCGATTGAATAAGAACCTTGGCCCTCAAACAGCGAAGTCCAAGTGGTGCCCGCATTCTCCGTTTTCCAAACACCGCCAGATCCCACCGCGATGTACCAAGTGGCCGGATCATCCTGCACGATGGCGATGTCGGCAATGCGGCCTGACATGAAAGCTGGGCCAATATTGCGAAGCTCAAATGCGTCGAATGTCTTGCTGGAAAGGGGTGGTTGATCCTTGTCCGCACCCTCATCCTGCGCGATGGCCGGTGTCGTAAGAGCAAATGCAGCCAATGCCGCGATTACAGCTTTCAAAATTCGCACAGTCTAGCCCCTCATGTGACAGTGTATCATAATAGCTTAGCAGCACTTGTGGAGGAGGGAAGCACTTTACCGATGCGTATTGACTGTTCGTCGGTGAGCGTTCCCGCTTCTTGTCGGGGGGCGCTCCCGCATCGCCGGTCAATCAGGGGTTTTTGCAGCAATCCCTTTGGCCAGCATCCGGTTCACTCTCGCTGCGTGATCGCCCATGGGTTCGCGGTCTTCGCCCCATACGGCGTATCGTAGACCGACAAAGACATTGATCCCCATGATAGCCCAGGCTTCGACTTCGCCCAGATCATCGCGCAATTCGCCGTTCTCTCCGCCCTTTTTGAGCCGGGCCTCAATAAGCTTCGCAATCGTCGCATAGTGTGTGCGGTAACTGGCCGGATCAACGAATTCGGCTTCATCAATGATCCTGTAAACTTCCTTATGCTCATGCGCGAATTCAAGGAATGCGGTGAGCGCAGCCTGCTCGGTTTCGAGTGCGCTCATGTCGTCTGACAGTTTAGATCGTGCGCTCGATTTTACGTTATCGCTCATATCATTGACGAGCGCGCGGAAGAGAGCGTCTTTGCTGTCAAAATAGGTGTAGAATGTGCCGAGAGCCACGCCCGCGCGCCGCGTGATCGAACTAACGGAGGCTTCGTGAAAGCCGCGCTCTCCAAATTCAATCGCTGAGGCGTCGAGCAGTTTGCGCAGAGTTTTGCGCCCGCGCTCGGTGCGCGGCGTCTTGCCTTCGACTTTTGTCTGACTGCTGCTTGGCGCGTCCATGCTGTACCCCTTGTGCATTATGCCTAGGGCGGTTTGCAGCCAATCACAAGAAAAACTTGAAAGTTGATTCAGTTTTCAATATTGGCATTCTCATAAACGGGCTGAGGGATGTATATTATGAACAAAACCACCACTTTTAGCCGCGCACTGCTTTTCGCAAGCGGCGCCGCGATCATGACATATGCCGCACCTGTTATGGCTCAGGATGATGGGGGTGCTGGCGATCTTGCAGAGGCGGATGAAGCATCTGGCAACAACATTCTTGTCACCGCCCGCCGCCGTGAAGAGCGGCTGCAGGATGTGCCGATTTCCGTAACCGCGCTGACTGGTGAAGCTCTGGAAGAGCAAGGCATTCTGGAGCTGACGCAGATCGGGCAGCAGGTCCCCAACATCACTTTAGAGGTTAGCCGCGGGACCAATACGACGCTTACCGCCTTTATCCGTGGGGTCGGGCAGCAGGACCCGGTTGCAGGATTTGAAGCAGGTGTCGGTCTTTACGTTGATGATGTGTATCTGAACCGTCCGCAGGCCGCGGTGCTCGATGTTTATGATGTCGAGCGGATCGAAGTTCTGCGCGGACCGCAGGGCACGCTTTATGGTCGCAACACAATTGGCGGCGCGATCAAATATGTGACCGCTCAGCTGCCTGATGACCCAAGCCTGTCTATTCGCGGGACTTTGGGTTCGTTTGATCAAGCCGATCTTGTGATTACCGGTTCAACACCCATCACCGATAGCTTGACCATCGGGGCAAGCGGTGCGCGTTTGTCGCGTGGCGGGTTTGGTGAAAACCTGAACCTTGGAACTGAGAACTACAATAAGGATGTGTGGGCAGCACGCGGCACGATCGAGTTCGACAATGGCCCAATATTCGTGCGGCTTTCAGGCGACTACATCCTCGATGAAAGCGAAGCACGGCAGGGTACGCGCCTCATCCCCGGCCTCTTCACTGGCGCACCTGTGCTTGATGATGTGTTCGACACGCGCGCAGGCCTCGATGTGGTCGATCAAGAGGTCGAAGCCTATGGCGGCGCGCTCAACATTGCGATTGAGCTTTCTGACACGCTGACGCTGAAATCGATCACCGGCTATCGCGAAGACAAATCGACCACGCCGATTGATTTTGACAGCCTTCCAGCGGCCGACCTTGATGTGCCGGCAATCTATGAAAACGATCAGTTCAGCCAGGAATTGCAGCTTCTTTACGAAGGGGATCGTCTGTCAGGCGTATTCGGGTTTTACTACCTCAATGCCAATGCTTTTACCGCGTTTGATGTGGCGCTTTTCACCACCGGCGACTTGATCAGCTTGCCGGGTCTCAATGCGCAAACCTTGGGCGATGTGGATACAGAGACATGGTCGGTCTTTGGCGATTTCACTTATGAGTTGACCGATACGATCAGCGTTTCATTGGGTGGCCGCTACACCAATGATAAACGTTCAAGCCGCGTCCTGCGCACGACATTTATCGGCGGATTTTCCGATCTGTTCGTCCCAAACAGCGCGGCCATCCCGATTGCTGTGACGAGTGATTTCGAAGGCAGCGAGACGTTTGAGGATTTCAATCCGCGCGCCTCGATCAGCTGGCAGCCCAATGCAAACCACAACGTCTACTTCACCTACTCGCAGGGCTTTAAGGGCGGCGGTTTTGATCCGCGTGGTCAGACAACCGCAGCGCCTGATTTGGACGGTGATGGTGATATCGATTTCGACGATCAGTTCGAATTCCTGCGGTTCGCCCCGGAAACGGTTGATAGCTATGAGCTCGGCTGGAAAGCCTCACTGCTCGACAACCGATTGAACATCTCGCTTGCGGCATTCCTTGGTCAATATGACGATGTGCAGATCCCCGGATCGGTTGGGCTCGACACCAATGGTGATGGCATAAATGATAGCTTCATCGGCATCACATCGAACGCGGCGAGCGCGGATGTGAACGGTCTGGAGTTTGAAGGCAACGCGTTGGTCGGCGAAGATTTCCTGGGCGATGGCAGCCGTTTCAGCGTCAATTGGTCGCTCGGTGTTCTTGAAGCAGGGTTCGACACCTTCATTGATGCGTTCGGCAATGATGTCGCGGATGAAAGGGTGTTCCAGAACACACCAGACATTACCGCGCATATGGGCTTCAATCTCGGGGTTCCGACCGGCAATGGCATGGTCGACTTTATAGGTCTTGCCTCGCTGCGCTCTGATGCAAGCCAGTTTGAAACGCCCAATCCGTTCCTCGATCAAGATGGCTTTGTGCTGATCGATGCCAGCATCATCTACACCGATGATAGCGGGCGCTTCTCTATCGGCGGGCACGTCAAGAACCTGTTCGACAAGGAGTACATTGTCGCAGGCTACAACTTCGTCACAGGCGGAGTGGGCGGGGCGCCATTTGCTCCCACGCTGGGCCTTGAGGGAACGCTGACCGGATTTTACGGGGATCCCCGGCGGTTTTATGTGACCGCTCAGGTTAATTTCTAGCAGGCTTCAAAAGCCGGTGCGGGGTTCTCTCTCGACTGGCGTTTATCGGACTTTCCCCCCAGTTCGATAAACGCCAGCATTACTATTGGATCATTCTTCTGCGTTTTCGTCAGTGCTTAGCCGTGCGTAGATGGCCTCTCGAATGGTCTCGACCGCGCTGCCTGCACCTTCGGGTGCATTGTGGACCTGCGTGTTGATCTGGCCAATCAGGCCGTTTGCGTGATCGACCCAAAATGCTGTTCCTTCATATCCGCCGCCGATCCAAAGCCCGCCTCGGCCTTGCTCTCCATTGGCAAGAAGCCCGCTGTTCACCCACAAGTTCCAGCCATTGTGGCCCCACTTGCTGTCGAGCTGAGTGTGGGGGCTCGACAGCGCTTCGATTGTCATCTCATCGAGGATCCGAACGCCATTTGCCTCACCCCGGCCCAGCAACAAATGCAGGAAGTCCATATACGCAGCAGTGGTCGCGACCATGCCTTCACCGCCCAAATACAGCTCGCTTGATGGATCGTATCCTGGGGGAGGGCTGGCAAAGATATCGAGCTCTGCCGCGTCTGCTATGCGCAGCTTTCCACCATTGCCAGTATGCCGGGGGAAGAACTTTGAACCCTGCGGCAAGCCATAGCGCAGTTTTTCAATCCCAAGCGGCCCGGTGACCCGATCCGCAACAATTGTTTTGAGCGATTGCCCCGCTGCTCGTTCCATTACCAGACCCAGCACAGTGGTGTTTGTGCCGTAATAATAGGCGTCTCCCGGTTGCTGGATTAAAGGCAGCTTGGCCATACGAGCGATCAGATCATCGCTTGAGGTTGCCTGGGCCAATGCTTGCGCGCCGACAAGCTTATTGAGGCACTCGACATGGCTTACCCCGTAGTAAAAACCTGCCGTGTGATTAAGCAGGTCACGCACAGTAATGTCGCGTTCCGCTTTCACGCGTTGTTCCGGGCACGCTGGCTGCTCTGCCAGTTCGGCCTCTAACTCTTCTTCGGTTGTGGCGGTGCTTGCGAATGGTGGATAGACCGCGACCTCAAGCTCGGCGAATTCCGGGATGAATGTGCTGACGGGGTCGTCAAACTTGAGGATGCCGTCCTCCACCATGTCGAGCGCTGCCGTGATCGTGACAATCTTGCTCATCGACCAAATGCGCAGCCAGCTATCGCCATTGACTGTTTGGTTTGGCAAAAGATCGGCATTCGTGGTCCCGCGTTCATAGACCACATTGCCATCACGATCTTCCACACGGACATAGAGCAAGGGCAGCATGCCATCATCGACATAGCTATCGACAAGCTCATCAAGCGTGTTTTGATCCTCGATTACGGGCTGGGCGGATAGGGGTGCGGCAAGCCACAGAGCGGCTATCAATGGCAAGAGGCGTTTCATTCTTGTGTCTCCCCCAATGGCAAGCCTTTAAGTGGCGGCCTTGCAGTGCTTTTGCAGATAATCCTCGTGTGTTGGCAATCCGCTGACAGCGCGTTCAATTAACGTGCGCACATTGCCCAGGAATTCGCCCAGCTGCGCCTCTTCAAGGCCGTTTGCCATAAGATCATACCCTTGCGGGGTGACCCCTTGGCCCAGCATCACCTGAACCCAGCTTGCCTCACGGAACAGATCGTCAGCATCGCGGCCCACTCTTCCTGATGATGCAAACAGGTCTTGTTTGTGGGTCAGGCTGTCTGGCACATCCATATTCTTGCAATACCGCCAAAACTCCGTGTCCTCGCGCTGTGTCTGTTTGTAATGCAGGATCAGAAAATCGCGGATCTGTTCAAATTCGGCAGCACACCGTCTGTTGTATTCAGCGCGCTCTTGCGGCGCATCTTGGCTGGTTGGGAACAATTGAAGCAAGCGGCTGACATGCGATTGGATGAGGTGGATACTGGTCGATTCCAGCGGCTCCAAAAACCCACTCGACAAACCGATAGCCGCGCAATTGTGAGACCAAAACTGCTCGCGCCTGCCCGTTGTGAAACGAATGGGCCGCGGATCGGCCAAAGGCTTCGTATCGAGTCCCGCCAGCAGCGTTTCGCTCGCTTCTTCGTCGGAGATAAAGTCTGAGCAATAGACATGCCCATTGCCCGTGCGATGCTGCAACGGGATGCGCCATTGCCAGCCTGCTGATTTCGCCGTGGCGCGTGTGTAAGGCACCAGCGTTTCCAGCCGCTCGCTAGGCACAGCTTGCGCGCGATTGCAGGGCAGCCACTGCGACCAGTCCTGATATTCAACGCCCAGCTCTTGCCCCAAAAGGATCGAGCGAAAGCCGGTGCAGTCTATAAAGAAGTCGCCTGCAATCTCCCGACCATCATCAAGCGTGATCGAAGTGATATTGCCGCTCTCACTGTTCCGGGCAACAGATTGCACTTTGCCCTCGGTGCGCGTGACGCCGTGCTTTTCGGAGAATGCGCGCAGATACGCTGCATAAAGGCTCGCATCGAAATGATAGGCATAGGCAAGGCCGGTCATGTGCGTGTTGCCAACGCGGTCGAGCTTTCCGAACTTGGCCTGATCAGCTGCGCATTTGTGCAAAGAATAATGCCACAGGTCCTTTTTCAGGCCTCCAGCATCCGCGCGTTTCCAATAATGGTGGAAGGGAACACTGGCGAGCGACATGCCCGCATCGCCGAAAGTGTGGAGATAGCGTGATCCGATTGAACCCCAATCGACAAACTCAATGCCCAGCTTGAAGGTGCCGTTCGTGCGTTTCACGAAATCATGCTCATCAAGGCCGAGAATGGAATTGAGACGAATGATTTGCGGGATTGTCGCCTCGCCCACGCCGACGGTTCCGATGGCATCGGATTCAACCAGCTCGATTTTCAGTGTCCGCCCCATAAGGCGCGAAAACGCAGCCGCAGCGATCCAACCCGCTGTCCCTCCGCCCACGATTACCAGTTTTTCAACTTTGTTTTGCATGATCTAGTTACGTCCGGTGTCTGCTTTTGGCCGGAAAAAGGCGTTAATAGTTAGTCGGCCTTTGGCGGGGTCGGCGGATAATTCCGCACTGGAATTTATAAGACCAGAGTGAAGCACATTCCCACGGTAGAAAACAGCGGTGTTAAAAGTGCCCTCGGTTTTGTGGATGAGCTCGAAGTATGGCGCACCATCTGTGAGATAGGCTGCATCCGGCAGACCTGAGCGGCGGACATCATTTTCCAGCGCTGCTCTATAACCAGGGAAGTTTTCCTGTGTGAGCGCTTCGAGGCCTGTTGATCGATGGCGAAAGAAGCCTGTGCCGCCATGATCGGTTTCATGCAGATACAGCATCATTGCAATTTGGTTCGGGTCAGTTCCATCGACATGAGGGAAGCGTTGCATGGGGATCAGGTTTGCGGGTGGCTTTGTCACAAGCGAGAACCACGCCTGCATTTCCCAGCCATTCGCGTTTGACCCAAACGCCTTATCGAGCATTGGGGAAAGCTGTTTCAGCCAGGATTCGTGCACCTGCTGAGGAAGGGGCGACCTGATCCCGGGATATTGCGGCGTGATTTCTGCAAATTTTTGCAAAGAAGCGTTATGGATGATTGCATCAGGATCGCAAATGAAGTTGTCGATCGACACAAATGCGTGGTTTTCGGGCGAAAAATGACCCGAGTGCACCACATCAAGTGAGATCGACCAGTTTTGCATTAATTCTCAGCACCCCATGTGTTCAACGATCACTTTTCGAAGGTATCAAATGGGGGGTGGATTGCCAAACTGTAACACTCATATGTCTGATTTATAACAATAAGTATGAAATCAATGTCTACGGCCGGGCTTGGGTCGTAAGCGTTGCGTCTTTGATGGCCTCGCCATGACTGGGTGAGTGTGGCGATGCTGCCACAGTCTGTTGATGGTTGTGGCTGGGATCGCAGAATTTTATTTCGATAATGATTCAAGTAACTGAAATAAAACAATATATGGAATATGGGAGATTTTCTCTCCATCTTGCAGATTACAGATTTACGAATCTGGATCGATACGTTATGAAAAAATATGCAAACACGGCAATACCGTGTTGCCTTGGGGAGGATTGAAATGGGATTTAAGCGTTATTCCGCTCATGCACGTCTGCTTTCTGGTGCTGCAACAAGTCTGGCACTGATTGCCACGGCAGCACCGCTCGCTGCGCAAGATGCTGAGACTGAGATTGCCGAAGATGATGGCAATGCAATTATCGTTACGGGTATCCGTAGCGCGATCCAGAACTCGCTTGAGACAAAGCGGGATGCGACATCTATTGTCGAAGTTATCTCTGCAGAAGATCTGGGCCAGTTGCCTGATCTGTCCATCGCAGACTCGCTTGCTCGCCTTCCTGGCGTCACCGCACAGCGTGTTCGTGGGCGCTCGCAGCAGATTTCGATCCGCGGTCTTGGCCCTGATTTCTCACTCGCGCTTTTGAATGGTCGCGAAGTGGTTTCGGCTGGCAACAATCGCGGCATCGAATTTGACCAATTCCCATCAGAGCTGATCAGCCAGGGTGTGGTGTACAAAACCGGCGATGCTCGTATTGCTGCCATCGGTATTGCCGGTGCGGTTGATTTGCGGACGGTTCGCCCGCTCGATTCCAATGAGACACAAGTCAGCGTTTCGGGCACCTACGTCTACAATGACAGCGGTTCGCGCAATCCTGACTTCCCCGATGACGGCTATCGTTTCTTTGCGTCCTATATCGATCAAAACGCGGCAGGCACTGTGGGCTGGTCGCTTGGCGCTACGGTTCAATCGAACCCGACGCACTTTATCTCGCGCGAGCTGAAAACCAATCAGTTCCAGGTCGCAACCGACGAAAACGGTATCATTTATCCAGCTGACAACCCGCGCCAAGGCGCAGTCAGCCGTGAATTTGAGCGCACTTCGATCGCAGGTTCGCTTCAGTTTGAACCAAATGACGATTTCTCGCTCATGTTCGATGCGTTCTACACCGATACGCAGGATTCAGGCATTTTCCGCGGTACGGAAACACCCATCGCGTCTTGGAGTGGTGCGCAATTTGAAGGCGCAACCGGCTCTGGCCCATTCGCCGATAGCGCAACCTATTCTGCCGTTGTGCCGATCCTTCGCACCGACACGGAAGGCAATGAAGCCCAGATTTTTGCAATCGGCTCAAATCTTGAGTTCAACGTAACGGACAATCTGAGCTTCCTCGTTGATTACGGCTACTCCACGCTCGACCGTGACGACATCGACTATGAATCGTATGCCGGCACCGGGGCTGCTCGCTCAGGCGCGCAAGACACGCTGACGTTCAACTTCCCGTCAAACGGCGAGTATTCAATCGACGGTCTTCTCGATTACACGGACCCTGCCAATGTGCTCCTCACCGATCCCGGTGGCTGGGGTCAGGTTGGTTTTGTCAAGCAGCCTGAGATCAATGATGAACTTCACCAGCTTCGCACTGAGGCAGCTTGGGAGTTTGGTGGCGGTTTAATCGACAGTATCATTGTCGGTTGGCTCTACACCGATCGCGAGAAGAATTTCGACTCCAACGAATCCTTCCTGCGCGCGTCCGGCGCATTCAACGATGGTGCGTTGAGCATCCCTGCAAGCGCAATCGTTGGCAGCACGGACACGGGCGGGCTTGGCCAGAATATCCTTGCCTATGATCCCTCCAGCTTCCTCACCGACGGCACTTACGTGGTTGAAAAGGCAACATTCGACACCGAATGGGTTGTCGATGAACGCGTGCACAACCTTTATATCCAAGCCAACATTGACGGCGATCTGGGAAGCATCCCCGTACGCGGCAATATCGGCCTGCGTTATGCGGATACGCGTCAGTCTTCGACCGGGACAATCGGCGGCGGGTTCACCAACACAGTTGAAACCAGCTATGATGACTGGCTGCCAAGCGCCAACCTTAGCTTTGAAGTTGCAACGGATACGTTTGTCCGCCTTGCTGCGGCAAAGACTGTAACGCGCGCGCGCCTTGATCAAATGGCGGCGAACCAGAACATCACAGCCAACCCGTTAAGCTGTGCGGATACCGATGGGGATCAATTCCCTGATACGGTAATTGGGTTCAATCCTCCCAGCTTGGTTTGTTTCAATCTGAGCGGCGGTAACCCATTCCTTCAACCTTACGATTCGCTCTCATTTGACGTCTCTCTTGAGAAGTATTTCTCGCCAGGCTCTGCAATCATCGTGGCAGCCTTCCACAAGGATCTGTCCGATTGGATCATCGACTTTAACGAGCTCATCGATCTCACTCAGCCGATTAACAATGCTGGCTTCGGAGACATTCTCAATGGTGCGCCAGAATTGGGCACTGGTGTGTTTAGCGGGCCTGTAAACTTTGCAGACGGCACGATCACAGGTGTTGAGGGCACTGTCCGTCTCGATTTCGGCGATTTCTCGGACACGCTTGATGGGTTTGGCGGCTTCTTCAGCATTACTTATGCCGATGCAGAAGTTGAAGATCAGGACATGAATGTCCTGCCAATTCCGGGCTATTCCGAAACCACGTGGTCGGGCGATATCTTCTATGAAAAGAACGGTTTCCGTGCGAAACTCGCAGCGCGGTATCGCGATGGCTTCCTTTCAGAAGTTCAAAACTTTGACGGTTCACTGTCGGGGGCTGACGCGCTGAGTGAGACAATCGTCGATGCTCAGATCGGTTACACCTTCCAAGACGAAAGCGGACCATTGTCGGGTCTTGGTGTTCTGGTGGAAGTGTTCAACCTCACCAATGAACCGTTTGTGACGCAGAACGATCTGTTTGGCCCAGGTGGTGACCAAATCGGCACCTTCCCAAGCCGTCATGAAATCTATGGACGGACGTTCAATTTCACGATCCGCAAGAATTTCTAGATCCTGAGGGTCGCAAACTCTCTCCTACAGGATGGGGCTCGCCAGCGATGGCGGGCCCTTTCCTTTTTGGGGAGTACTGTGTGTTGGACGGTTTAAGCAGCCAGCGGCGATGCGCAGTGGCGCGCCAGAAAATCGGCGTGCTCGGGCATTTCTTTGACCGCCTGATCCATCGCCTGCGCAACCATCTGCATCCGCTCGGCCACCGGTACACTGCCGCGCATCGACGTGATTGCGGGCGCGCGCTTCGGCACTATTCCTTGACCCAAATAGACAGCGATCCAGCTGGGATTTGCGAACAATTCGCGCTCATCAGACACCAGTAAACCGTAATTGCGGAAATGGTCGATTTTGTATTGCAAGGTGTCCGGGATATCCATGGCAGAACAATACCGCCACAGCTCCGCATCATCGCGGCTCGTCGCTTTGTAATGCAGGATCAGAAAGTCACGGATACGCTCATACTCGGTGGCGGTTTGCGCATTGTATTCCTGCGCAAGCAGAGGCGACATCTCGCTATCCGGCAAAAGCGCGATCAGGCGCAAAATTCCGTATTGGATAAGGTGCAGGCTGGTCGATTCCAGCGGCTCCATAAACCCTGCGGAAAGGCCGATTGCGACGCAATTCTTCTCCCAAAACTTGCGTCTGCGCCCTGTGACAAATCGCAAAGTGCGCGGATCAGCTGCGGGCTTTCCATCAAGCGAGCCCATCAGGGTTGCGGTCGCTTCATCCTCGCTGATAAATTCGCTGCAATGAACATAGCCATTACCGGTGCGGTGTTGCAGCGGAATGCGCCATTGCCAGCCTGCTTCTTTCGCGGTGGAGCGGGTGTAAGGCGTGATGTCTGATTGTTTGGCGCACGGCACGGCGACAGCGCGGTCACATGGGAGCCAGTGCTGCCAGTTTTCATATCCCGCTTCCAACGCCCCTTCGATCAACAGCCCGCGAAAACCGCTGCAATCGATGAACAGTTCGCCCCCGATGGTTTCCCCATTGTCGAGAGTGACACTTTCGATAAAACCATCGCTCCCGCGCAGCGCGACATCCACCACTCTGCCCTCAAGCCGCTTGACCCCGCGCGCTTCAGAGAAGCGACGCAAGAACGCCGCATAAAGGCCTGCATCGAAGTGATAGGCATAATCGAAAGTGGATTGGATTTTGCGGCGGTCAGGTTCGGGATGGGCGAACTTGCCTGCCTTTGCCATGGCCCAGCACATTGAAAATTCGTCAATCGGAGCATCGATGTTGCCAGCAAGGCTTTCGCGCATCCAATAATGATAGAACGGCACCTTATCGAATTCAGCGCCGTATTGACCGAAGGGGTGGAAGTAAGATTGGCCCTTGCGTGCCCAGTCAACAAACTGGATGCCCAGCTTGTATGACCCTGCGGTTTCCTTAACGAAAGTCGCCTCATCAATGCCGATGCGTTGATTGAATGTGCGGATCGGCGGAATGGTGGCTTCGCCAACGCCAACAGTGCCAATCGCTTCGGATTCGATCAGAGTTATTGCGCAGTCTTTGCCCAGAGCATCGGATAGAGCCGCTGCTGTCATCCATCCCGCGCTGCCGCCACCGACAATGACGATACTTTTGAGCGGGGCGAAGCTTTGCGTCATGTCACCCGCCGCAGCTTTCGCGCAGGAGCAGGCTGGTCTCTAACCGCTCTGAAATGGCTCTGCCGCCCTGACTGTCGATCAGTTTGGAAACAAGCATACGCCCTGCAAGGTTCGCATCTTGATCGATAGTGGTGAGGCGCGGTGTTACAAGCCGGGATGCGGGGATATTGTCATATCCCACCACCGAAACATCGTCAGGGACTTTGCGCCCCGATTTGGTGAGCGCGTGAATGGCGCCGATTGCTATCAAATCGCTTGCTGCGAAAATCGCGTCAAACTCACTCCCGCTTTGAATGGCTGCACGGGTTGTCGCTTCACCTGATTCCACGTCGAAATGAGCGGGAAGCATCAGGCGATCATCGATTGCAATGCCTGCCTCTTCCAATGCCATGCGATAGCCGCGGTGGCGCTGTTCGGCTTCGGGCGCTTCGGTGTCGCCTAGGAACAGGACGCGCTTTCGCCCTAACCGCAAAAGATGCGACGTTGCTCTGCGGCCGCCCGCGACATTGTCTGATCCCACGCTGCAATAGGTCGCATCGCTGAAATCTGCGCCCCAGACGACGAAATTGTCATCGCCTGTCGAAAGCTCATTGAACGCATCGTGCAGCGAGCTTTGGCCGATAAAGATCATGCCGGTTGCGCGGCTGGTGGTCATCGCGAATTTGAGGTCTTCGGCAGAACGCGGGAAGACATGGCTGATGACAAGATCGGCTTTGCGGTCTCTTGCCGCCTCGGCAATGCCGGCAAGCAGCTCGAGGAAAAACGGGTCTGCCACCCGCGTCTCGCGCGCTTGCGGGGCGGGCACGATAACCGCGATGGTTGCCTCAGCGCCCACCGGACCATTGGGCATATGGCTGCGAAATTCGTAATCATGCGCGCGGGCAATGCGCCAGATTTCCTGCTTGGTCCGGCGTTTGACAGCGGGGCTGTCATTCAATGCGCGCGAGACGGTGGAAATCGACACGCCCGCCTGGCGCGCAATATCTTCAAGCCGCGCGTTCTTTTTCGCCTTTAGTCCGGCAGGATCCATCGAAACCTATTCCCCTTTGGCTGCCCAATAGCCAGTCCTGGGCGCCAGAGTCGATGGGATAATGCCGCGCGTTTGTGCTGCTGTCTCGTTCGCGATCACTGCCGCGCCTTGGAAATCAGCCGGAGCGTTCCACTCGAGCGTCTCTGTGCCGAGGTTGAACGCGCACAGCACCGTCTCCTCACCCGATCGCCGCACAAAGGCGAGCACATCATCGGGCGTGTCCAAAACCTCGCTCGCTCCGCTGAACAATGCGCGTGATGCGCTGCGCAATTTGAGCAGGCTGCGGGTGTAATTGGCGAGCGAACCTGCGTCTTTCTCCTGACAATCAATCGCGCGGGTTGCATGGGCAGGGTCAACTTTCAGCCATGTGCGATTGGCCTGGGAAAAGCCTGCTTGGGGTGCGTCGCACGACCACGGCATTGGCGTGCGCGCACCATCGCGGCCCAGAGTGTGCGGCCAGTTCAAGATCGCCTCTGGGTCCTGCAAATCGGCAAAGGCGACATGGCCTTGCGGGAGGCCTAATTCCTCGCCTTGGTAGATGATCGGATTGCCGCGCAAGGACAGCAGCAGCAGCATATTGAGCCGCGCCACTTGTTCAAAATCATCATCACCAGACCACCGCGTCGTTGCGCGCGGGGCATCGTGATTGGAGAACGCCCATGACGGCCAGCCTTCACCCGGTGACTCCTCCCAATTGGAAAGCGATGCTTTTACAACTGACGCGGTAAGATCGGGCGCGTAGAGAAAATCGAAATTGTAAGCGGAATCGAGCCTTTTGCCGCCATTGGTGAAGGCCTTCATCTCCGCCAAAGGTTCTGGCCCGCCAACCTCTGCAACGGTAAAACGGCCCGGATATTCATCGATAGTGGCGCGAATGCGTTCGAGGAATGCCGGAATGTCGTCGTGCGATTGATTGAATTGCTTGATCTGCATGTCAAACGGCCGCGTCACCTGATCCATCGGCACGCCGGATGGCGGATTGTCGCGCAATTGAGGATCATGCATCGAGAAATTGAGCGCATCCAGCCGGAAGCCGTCTACCCCGCGATCGAGCCAGAAACGTGCGACATTCAACAGCGCATCTTGAACGTCAGGGTTATGGACATTGAGATCGGGCTGGCTCGTTAGGAAATTGTGCAGATAATACTGCCGGCGCGGCCCATCCCATTGCCATGCAGACCCGCCAAACACTGATTGCCAGTTGGAAGGGGGCGAGCCATCGGGTTTCGGATCGGCCCAGACATACCAATCCGCCTTGGGATTGGTTTTATCCCGCCTGCTCTCTTCAAACCAGGCATGCTGATCGGACGTGTGCGAATAGACCTGATCGATGATGACTTTGAGGCCCAGATCATGCGCGCGGGCAATGATCGCATCGAAATCATCAAAGTCGCCAAAGGTCGGATCAATCCCGCAATAATCGGAAACATCGTATCCGAAATCTTCCATGGGCGAGGTGAAGAAGGGCGATATCCAAATGCCATCCACGCCGAGCGAGGAGATGTAATCCAGCCCCTTTGCAACGCCGCGAAGATCGCCAATGCCATCTGCATTGGTGTCAAGAAAGCTGCGTGGGTAAATCTGATAGATCACCGCTCCGCGCCACCATTCACGCGCATCTGATCCCGCGCGCGCGCTTACCATCTCAAGCGGCTCGGTCATGATGGCTTCCTTGATGCAACCAGGGCGCCGTTTGCCAAGCGCAATTCCCCCATCAGGCTGCAAAGCCAGATTCGCGTCATAGTTGTGTCCTCCCGCGACTTATTTGCCACTTTTTGAGTAACTTTGCAATTCTTTGTGCAAAACGGACGCCAGAACGCGTATGTGAAAATAATTACATAGAATCATGTATTTGATGTGATATCGATTTCAAATCGAGTGGATATTGAACCACTCTCGAGAAAGTTTCTTGCAAAAATTTGCATAACCGCCACACTGTGCAGCTGGTGCCCCTGTATCGCAAAAAGGATATCAGGGACAGGAGAGGGATGCATCACATGACACAGGGCGACACGCACGCTTCAGCGCGCAAGCCAGCCATGAACGGCGCGCAGATTTGGAACATGAGCTTTGGATTTTTGGGAATCCAGATCGGCTTTGACCTGCAAAACGGCAATGTCAGCCGGATTTTCCAGACGCTGGGCGCAGAAGTAAACGAATTGGCGATCCTCTGGATTGCAGCGCCTATGACGGGCCTGATTGTGCAGCCGATTATCGGCCATATGTCAGACAACACCTGGGGGCGGTTCGGCAGGCGGCGGCCTTATTTCCTGATCGGTGCAATTCTAGCCAGCCTTGCGCTGTTCATCATGCCCAATTCGCCAACGCTCTGGGTTGCAGCGGGTATGCTGTGGATCATGGATGCATCGCTCAATGTCACAATGGAGCCATTTCGCGCCTTTGTGGGTGATAATCTGCCAGACAGGCAGCGAACGCGCGGATACGCGATGCAAAGCTTTTTCATCGGAGTGGGTGCCGTGATCGCAGGCGCGCTTCCTTGGATGATGACCAATTGGATGGGGCTATCCAATGTCGCGCCTGAGGGCGAAATCCCTCAAACCGTTCAATGGGCGTTCTACATTGGCGGTGCGGCCTTGTTGGCTGCCGTTATGTGGACCGTTTTACGCACCAAGGAATACAGCCCAGAACAAATCGCCGGTTTTGAAGCGGCCCGCCACGCGGCGCTTGGGGTGGAGACGGTTGAAGCAGACGATACGCGGCGCAGTGCCGATCAATTTCAGCGTGGCGGGCTGATCTGGATCGTCGCAGGTTTAGCCTTCGCAGCTTTCGTTATGTATGCTCGCGGTGAACCCAAGCCAGCTTGGCTGGGCGATGTCGAAGTCGCGCAAGAGCTTTATGTTCTAGCAGGTCTAATCGCGGCCTTTGGTGTGATCCAGATCGTTGCCTCAATCATGCGCAGCGGCGGCAAGGATGAAAACGGTTTTATGGAAGTCGTGAACGATCTGTTCGCTATGCCCAAGACTATGCGGCAGCTTGCCGTTGTCCAGTTTTTCAGTTGGTTTGCGATGTTTTCCATGTGGATTTACGGGACACCTGCCGTTGCAGAGTTCCACTTTGCATCGCCTGATCCGGTGACACAGGGGTATCAGGATGCGGCCGATTGGTGGAGCTTGCTGGGATCAGTGCGCAATGGCATCGCAGCCGCGGCCGCGCTCGCGTTTATTGTGATTGCGGCCAAGATGGATCGCTGCCGCTTGCACGCGCTCAATCTTGCAATTGGTGCTGCCGGGTTTGCAGCAATGCTGCTTATCAAGGATCCGGCCCTGTTATGGGTGCCGATGGTCGCTGTCGGCATTGCCTGGGCATCGATCGTGTCGCTGCCCTATGCCATTCTCGCAGGCTCTGTTCCGGCGCGCAAAATGGGCATTTATATGGGTATTTTCAATGTCTTCATCGTGGTGCCTCAGCTGATCGCAGCCACTTTGCTAGGCTTCCTGCTCACCACATTTTTCGATGGCGCACCGATCTATGCGATGGCGATTTCAGCCGCATCGTTTGCACTGGCAGCACTTGCGACATTCTTTGTGACGGACGGCACCAGCGCTATTCTGGAAAGCCAAGCAAAGCTTTCCGAAGCGTAACGTGTTGAGTGATTAGGGCTGGGTAATATCCAACACGTCGCCAGCGCTCACATTTGGCTCGATGGTTTCGGTTCCATCGGGCCAGATTATGCGCAATCCGGCTTGTGTGTTTGACCCCATGCCGAATATTTGCGTCGTGGAATTGTGCGATGTGAAATTGCTGTTGACGCTCACCAGTCTTGTCTGGGTGGTGTCGGCAATGGTCAATTCGATAATCGCGCCCACGGCAAAAGTGTTTGGCGCGCGCCCGCGCAGGCGGACTTTCACGCTGTTCGCGCCTGAAAGCTGGTTTTCCCAATAGTAGATTGATCCGGTGGGTTCCGCCGTCAGAAGGATCGCGTCAACATCGCCGTCATTATCAAAATCATCGCAGATAACGCCGCGACCTTGATCGGTTTCGGCAATGCTCGATGCGCTGGCTTCATCGGTGAAAGTCCCATCGCCGCCGCTCATCCAGAGGCGGGTTACATCATCGACATAATTGGATGCGGTTGGGTCCTTGCCTGCTTCCCAGCCATTGGTTTGATAAATGTCGAGCCAGCCATCGGCGTTGAAATCAGCAAAGCACGATCCCCAACCCCATCCGCCCGGCTCCACACCGGATGCAGAATTGCGCAGGAAATTGCCTCCGCCTGTGTTTTCGAACAGACGGTTGCCGTTGATGGAAGAGACGAACCAATCGAAATCGCCATCATTGTCAAAGTCACCAATCGCTGCGCCCATGCCGTTTTCATCATCGGGATTGAAAGCGGAGGCGCTGAACGTGCCATTGCCATTGTTCAGCAGCACTTTAGAGCCGCGAAAGTCGGAAACCATCAGGATGTCGAGATCGCGGTCCCCGTCAATATCGGCAAAGCCGGGGGCGAAAGTGTAATCGAAATTGGGTCCCAGAACGCCCTGCGGCAGGTCAAAATTGAGGAGGCCTGCAACGCCGCTGGTGGCGCTTACCGGAGTAAAGGCAATTGTGCCGCCTGCGCTGTCATTGCGCCAAAGCGTCTCAGTCTCGCCGGGGATCACAGGATCGCGCGGCGTGCCCCAATGCGCCATCAGCACATCGAGATCGCCATCGCCGTCATAATCGCCCAGCGCCATCGATATGGTTTGCGCGGATGCGGCTGTGTCGAAGCCTGATCCGGCGGTTGCATCGGTGAAGCGGCCAGCGCCGTTGTTTGTGAAGAGCTTGGTTGGACCACCTTCGAGCCCGCCCAAAAGCAGGTCGAGATCGCCATCGCCATCCAGATCGCCAAAAGTAGGCCCGCTGTGTGCGCCATTTATGGATGTGCCGTCGATTGTGTAGGCAAGGCCAGCGGTCAGCGCTTGTTCGATGAAAGTGCCGCCCTGATTGATGTAGAGCAGGTTGGGAGCCAGATCGCCGCGCGCGACGAAGAAATCAACGTCGCCGTCATTGTCGATATCGCCTGCAGCCGCGCCGCCTGCGAATTGGGCGACCATGACATTTATGCCGGATGAAAAGCCGAAACTGTGACCAAGCCCTGCGACTGCGGTGCGATTGGCAAACGCGGTGTTGGCGCCGCCGGGAAGAGTGGAACTGCCAGCGACAGGGGAGGGGGTTGGAGTGCCTCCTCCTGCAACCGGCCCTGCTGGCGCGGCGTTCCCGCCATCGCCCCCGCCGCACGCGGCAAGGCAAAGCGCAATGGCGCAGGCGCTCGTTTTCGCTGTTAGACGATATGTCCCCATGGTGATCCCTCTCTTGTGCGAGTGGCTACACCATTTTTGCAGAAAATTGCAGGGCAAATATGATGCAAAGAGAGAATTTGCCGCAAAATTTGCACTACTTTGCAATTCCTACATGCAAATCCAACATTGTAGGAAAAGGACGCATTAGAAAGGGGGCCTGTTCACCCCCTAAAACCCCCATTCTCAGTATGTACTTAGTGTACCAAAGGGCTCATTTCAGCGCCGCAAAATGGGCAATTATCTCAGCTTCACTAACGACATCGGCATACTTGGCTTCCATGTCGAAAAGGTTGGCTTGATGCGGATCATCATGGCGATCCCCCACAGCATCGCGAACAACGGTCGTAATAAATCCATGCGACATGGAATCGACGCATGATGCACGAATACAACCGCTCGTCGTAAGGCCGGTGAGGATGACGTTGTCGATGCCCAAAGCGGTAAGGGTGGAGGCAAGCGAAGTGCCGAAAAAGGCACTGGGGTATTGCTTGGAAATGACAATTTCATTCTCGGTTGGCTCTAGCCCTGTCGGCCAAGCACCCATGGGATTCCCCTTGATGAAATAACGAAGGGGCTTCGCTTTTTCGAAGAACCGCCCACCGTCAACCGCACTGTGATGATAGACAACATTGGTGAGGATGACCGGAATGCCAGCCTTATGAGCGGCCTCACGAACGCGAAGTGCCGATGCAAGGGTATCATCGACGTCGGCATAAAGATCGCAGGATGGATCGAAATACCCCTCGACGAAATCGATCATCAAGAGTGCAGGTTTTTTACCAAAGCCTGCTTTTTGGCCATAGGCCTTTGCATAATTGTCGCCGAGTTCATCCATCACCCCAGCCTATGCCCCATGCATGCGAAGCTTTGCAAAGGTTAAAACGCGCTCTCCAGCTGTCGGAGACTAAACTGGTGACTTGTCAGCGCCCGCATCCCCGCGCATAGGCGCTGGCGTGAGCGAGCAAAGACGAAGATATGCGATAATCGGCTGCGGCATGATGGGGCGCGAACATATGGCCAATCTCGCGCTGGTTGAAGGCGCTGAACTCGTCGCAATCGCTGATCCTGATGCCGGATCGCGCGCCGCAGCGTTAGCCCATGCGCAAGAATTGGGCATGGGCGTTTCGCTCTATAATGGTGCTGCTGAATTGTTGGGCAAAGAGCAGCCTGACGCTGTTGTTATCGCATCTCCCAACCATACACATTTCGATGCTGTCCAGCCCGTAATGGAAACCGGTGCTGGTATCTTGATCGAAAAACCAATGTGTTCGAGTTCAGAGGATGCGCGTCTGCTTGAAAAAGCGGCACGTGACTACAAGGGGCTGTTCTGGGTCGGATTGGAATACCGCTATATGCCTCCAGTTACACGTTTTATCGAGCGGGTTTATGCCGGTGATGCAGGCGACATCAAAATGCTTTCTATAAGAGAGCATCGCTTTCCATTTCTGGAGAAGGTGGGCGATTGGAATCGGTTCAACCGCAACACTGGAGGTACGTTGGTCGAAAAGTGCTGCCACTTTTTTGACCTCATGCGGCATATCCTGCGCGATGAACCTGTCCGCGTGTTCGCCAGCGGCGGGCAGGATGTGAATCACCTTGATGAAAGCTATATCGGGGAAACTCCTGACATAATCGACAATGCGTTTGTGATGGTGGATTTCGCCAGAGGCGCGCGGGCTTCGCTCGATTTGTGCATGTTTGCCGAAGGGGCCGAAGAACAGGAAGAAATCAGCGCAGTTGGCGATATTGGTAAGCTTGAGGTAAAGCTGCCGACGGGAAAGGTTGTGTTTTCTCAGCGCGCCGGACAGGTAGACAACAAAGGACAGCGCATACCGGGCCGCAAGCGCCCAGAAATTGAGCAAGTCGCAACACCAGCACATGCGCTTGAAGCTGGGTCGCATCACGGTTCAACATTTTTCCAGATCCGAGATTTCCATTCTGCGCTCGTTAATGGAACTGAGCCATTAATCAGTGCGCGCGACGGCTATCGATCAGTGGTAATGGGCGCGGCTGCACAGCAAAGCATCGCCACAGGCCAGCCCGTTCAAATTCAATTCGAAGACGAGGACTAAAGCGTGCCTGACACAATACCCCGTATAGGCTTTGGCTTATGGAAGATACCCCGGGAAGATACCGCTAATGCCGTCTTCGAAGCGGTGCGTGCAGGATATCGTCATTTCGACAGTGCTGCCGATTACGGTAACGAGAAAGAGACAGGCGAAGGGATAGCAAGGGCCATTTCCGAAGGGCTGGTGATGCGTGAGGATTTGTGGATCACATCGAAGCTCTGGAACACTTTCCACGCGCCTGAGTATGTCGAAGAGGGTGCGTGCAAATCATTGGATGACTTGGGAATCGAGTATCTTGATCTCTACCTTATTCATTTTCCAATCGCGCTGGAATATGTACCTATTTCAGAGCGCTATCCACCCGAATGGCTGAGCAATCCCGAGGCCGATCAGCCAGCAATGAAACCCGCTGCTGTACCGCTTCACCAGACTTGGATGGCTATGGAGGCGTTGGTCGACAAGGCGTTGGTCAACCGAATTGGCGTGTGCAATTACAACTCCGCCTTGCTTCACGATTTGATGACCTATGCGCGGGTGAAGCCTTCAATGCTTCAGATCGAGGCGCATCCTTATCTTACTCAAGACCGCTTGATCCGATTGGCAAAGGATTACGGTATGGATGTGACCGCGTTTTCCCCTTTGGGCGCGCAAAGCTACTTCGAATTGGAGATGGCGGATCGTCAGGAGAGTTTGCTTGGTGCTGCTCCCGTTATGGTTGCAGCCGCAGCGCATGGGAAAACTCCTCCGCAAGTGTTGCTGCGCTGGGGCGTTCAGCGGGGAACCGCCATTATTCCCAAGACTACAAGACCTGAGCGGATGATCGAGAATCTTGATGTCCAAGACTTTGAGCTTTCCGCAGTAGAAATGGCAGCAATCAGCGCACTCAATCAAAACCGCCGCTTTAACGATCCTGGCACCTTCGCAGAGGCGGCTTTTGGCCGTTTCCATCCGATCTATGACTGAATTTCCTGCACTAATCGCGGGCAGCGGCTCACTTGCTCAGTATCTGGCTGCAAACAAAGCGGCTGTGACTGGTGTTTTGGCACAAGCTGGTGCGGTGCTGTTTCGAGGTTTTGATGTGCCTGATGCGCTCGCCTTTGATGCAGCGATTGAAGCCTATGGCGAACCCAGCTTTACCTATGAAGATTCGCTCAGCAATGCTGTACGAACTAACATCACTTCCCGCGTGTTCACAGCCAATGAAGCACCGCCGGAAACCGAGATTTTTCTGCATCATGAAATGGCGCAAACGCCGATTTACCCATCGGCTCTCTTCTTCTATTGCGAAATAGCGCCGGATGAAGGCGGGGCAACGCCCTTGTGCCGGTCTGACTGGGTTCTTGAACGTTTGGCGGCAGAAGCTCCCCGGTTTATTGATCGTTTGGTGAACGAAGGCGTGCGCTACACCAATGTCATGCCGGGTGATGATGATGCTGGTTCTGGACAAGGACGCTCATGGAAAAGCACTCTCAACAGCGCAGCGCGCGGAGAGGCTGAGGCACGGCTTAGGCAGCTGGGCTATTCGTGGGAATGGCAGAGCGATGGATCCCTGCGCGCAAAGACACCGGCGCTTCCAGCCATTCGCGACTTGGGCGACGGCAGACGCAGTTTCTTCAACCAATTGATCGCCGCGTATCGGGGCTGGTCGGATAGTCGCAATGATCCGAACAAGGCCATCACCTTCGGCGAAGGCGCGGGTATCACGGCGGAAGATATGGCCCCGGCCATCGCGATTGGGGATGGGCTTACCTACGACCTCCAATGGCAGGCAGGCGATGTCGCGCTGGTAGACAATTTTTCAGTCATGCACGGCCGTCGTCCCTTCAAAGGCAAACGCCGGGTGCTCGCGAGCCTGATCAGCTGAGTGAGGGTTTGCGCATCGTGAGTCCCCACACCGCAATATTGGCTATTCCGAGCGCGCTCATCAAAACAGCAAATGTCGTGCTGAAACAATTCGTGCTTGCGGCGCCCAATGGCGAGAACAGCAGGTAAAGCCCCACCACGCCCGACAGCAGAGTGAACGCAGCAGGCCGCGCAAACCTCCAAGGCGTCATATCCACCTCGTGCCGTGCCATGGGCTGGTAAGGAGTGGCTCGCGGTGCCCAATATCCGCAGGCAAGCATGATCCCCACTTCGATCACAAACAGGATCGCATATTGGTGGATGAAGTGGAGCGTCACCACATCGTCAAACACGAACCTTAGCAAGCCATACGTCACCACATGAAAGACAATCACGATCTTCGCTCCCAAAGCCGGAACGCGGGCAGTGAAGAGGCCCATAATGACGATCACGACCGTTGGGATATTATAGAAGCCCGTGAACACCCGAACGATCTGCCACAGCCCTTCTTCCGCAAAATACAGCATTGGCGCGGCGGCAAATGAGAACAGCGCGATGACAACGCTCGCAATCTTGGCCACTTTGACGAGATGCGCGTCGGAAGGCGCCTTGCGGGAAGGGGCATAGATATCGAGCGTAAACAGGGTCGCCGCGCTGTTGAGCAGCGAATTGAACGAACTGAACACCGCTCCAAGCAAGACCGCCAGAAAGACACCAGCGAGATAGGCTGGCAAAAGATCGGAGACGAGCCGGGGATAGGCTTCATCAATTGACGCAAATCCGGCTCCGTACAGATGGAATGCAATCACGCCGGGCACCATCATCATAAACGGCACCATGATCTTGAAGAACCCCGATGCGAGCACGCCTTTCTGCCCTTCTGCAAAGGAGGCTGCGCCCAAAGTCCGCTGGATCACGTATTGGTTGGTGCACCAGTAAAACAGGTTCGCAAAGATCATGCCGGTGAAGATCGTCCCGAACGGGGTGGGATCGGTTGCGGAACCGATTGCATTCAGCTTTTCCGGGTGATCGGAAGTAAGCCGCGCCAACCCTTCGCCAAAGCTTCCATCTCCCAGAGCAATCAGACCTAAAACCGGGATAAGCGAGCCGAAAATCAGCAACCCAATCCCGTTCAAAGTGTCCGATACCGCCACTGCGCGCAATCCGCCGAACACCGCATAGGCCGCTCCGATCAGGCCAATTGTGACCGAGGTAATCAGCAGCGCGGGGAATGCAGAAAGGCCGGTTAGTGTCGGCACATCGAAGAACTTCATCACCGCAAGGCTGCCCGAATACAGCACCGATGGAATGGTCACGAGCCCATATCCCAGCATAAACAGCACCACCGACATGCGCCTGACAGTGGGGTCGAAGCGTTCGGCCAGAAATTCGGGTAGAGTGGTGAAGGCCCCTGCGAGATATCGGGGCAGAAAGACAAACGCCATGGCGACGGTCGCGATGGCCGCGGTGACTTCCCACGCCATGCTCGACATGTTGTGACCATAAGCTGATCCGTTGAGGCCGATCAGCTGCTCTGCCGATAGGTTGGTGAGCAGCAAGGAACCTGCGATAAACCCAGCCGTCAGCCCGCGCCCGGCAAGGAAATACCCATCGCGCGTTTCGGTTGTGCCGCGCGTTTTAAGCCAGCTCACCCAGGCAATGACCGCCATGACAAAGGCGCAGCTCGCCAGCGTGAAAAACAAAGATCCGTCCATACTAAGGGAGCGTTAGCGGCAACAAGGTGTACGCGTCAAAACTGGCTGCCTTGTGCGAGTCGGGAAGGCGGGTTTGTACGCTAAGTACATACTGAGGGAGGGGGGTATAGGTGGGGGTGAGGGGGCTTGTGTATCCGCTTGCCTTAGAGTGAGGATACAAAGGCCCATTGCCAAGTTAGCAGGGTCCGCTCGTGTAGGAAAATGGGAGGTTCTTGATTGCGCTGCCTCATTATCGCGACAAATTGTCATCCCGCGAAAGCGGGGACCCAGCGGGTGGCGTCCGAATTTAAGAAGCTGGTAAAGGTGACAGTGCACCAATTGCTTAGGCGAGGTCCCAGTTGACGGTTAGCATGCAAAGCAATTGGTGCACTGTCACCGCAATGTGGAACGCTCAAACCTAGACACTGCCCCCCGCTAGCGCTTAAACACCACGCGTCCAAAACCCACAAAAAGAGCACTCCCCATCCCATGACAGCCTGGCGTTTTGCGGTCGATCGCGGTGGGACTTTTACCGATGTGGTGGCGTTGACCCCGGGTGGCTCGCTGGTCACCGAAAAGCTGCTTTCTGAACATCCCGGCCAATATCACGATGCGGCAAGCGAAGGGGTGCGGCGGTTGCTGACTCGCCATGGTGAAGCGCCCATTGCCGAGGTCCGTATCGGCACGACAGTGGCCACCAATGCGCTGCTTGAACGCAAGGGAGAGCGGCTGGCGCTGGCCATAACCCATGGCTTTGGCGATGCCATGAAAATAGGCACGCAGGCGCGGCCCGAGATTTTCGCGCGCCATATTATCCTGCCAGAGCAGCTGCCTGAACGCGTTGTTGAGATTGATGAGAGGGTCAGCGCGGATGGCGAAATCTTGCGCCCGCTTGATGAGGAAACAGCGCGCTTAAATTTTAAGCAGCTGCGCGATGAAGGCTTTGATGCGATTGCCATCATCCTGATGCATGGCTGGAAATATCGCGAGCATGAACAAAGGCTTGGCGCGATCGCGCGCGAGCTTGGCTTTGCGCAAGTGAGCGTTTCTCACGAAGTCGCGCCGCTTATCAAACTGGTCCCGCGCGGGGATACGACGGCGGTGGATGCGTATCTCTCGCCCGTTTTGAAACGCTATACAGACGGCCTTCAGCGGAGCATGCCCAAGACTGAGGCACTCAAATTCATGCAATCGAATGGCGGTTTGGCGCAAGTGGGCGCGTTTCGCGGGAAGGATGCGATCCTGTCAGGGCCTGCGGGCGGGGTGGTCGGCATGGTCGCGGCCTCGGCTCCCTTGGGGCATGACCGGCTGATCGGCTTCGATATGGGCGGGACGAGCACCGATGTTGCCCATTTTGCAGGCGAATTGGAGCTGACGGGTGAAAGCATGGTCGCAGGCGTGCGCGTTGCCTCCCCCATGATGCAAATCCACACGGTGGCGGCAGGCGGAGGCTCTATCTGCTCATTTGATGGCGCACGCTTCCGCGTGGGGCCGGAAAGCGCCGGCGCCAATCCCGGACCAGCGTGCTATCGCAAAGGCGGGCCGCTGACCGTAACCGATTGCAACCTGTTCCTTGGCCGGATTGATCCTGCCTACTTTCCCCCGGTTTTTGGGGCGAATGGCGACGAGCCTCTTGATAATCAAGCTTCTCGATTTCGGTTAGAACAGGTGGCTGCTGCGCTGCCAGAGGCGAAATCTTTGGAAGAGATCGCGGTGGGTTTCCTCGATATCGCGGTCGATAATATGGCCAATGCGATCCGGAAGATTTCGGTCGCGCGCGGCTATGATGTGACCCGATATGCGCTGGCGTGTTTCGGCGGGGCAGGGGGGCAGCATGCCTGCAAAGTGGCGGACGCTTTGGGCATGGAGACGGTGCTGGTGCATCCATTGGCCAGCATATTGTCCGCCTATGGGATTGGCATAGCGCCGGTAAAGGCAATCCGCGAAGTGAGCCTGATCCGGCCATTGGGTGATGGATTTGCGAGTGAATTGGCGCTGCTCGAAGAAGAGGCATCTGGCGCTCTTCTTGCGCAAGGCATTGAAAAGAAAGACATTGTTTTGCAGCCTCGCGCGCGTTTGCGGTTTGAGGGGAGTGACAGCGCGCTGATGATCGCTTGCGGTGATGCCCAAAAAATGGACACGAATTTTCGCGAGCTTCATCGCCAGCGCTTTGGCTATTCCGATGCTCAAAAAACAATCATCGTCGAAGCGTTGAGTGTTGAGGCGAGCGGAACATCGGGCGGTCTGGGCGAGGCGCGCGCTAATCCGGAAATGGCGGAAGGTGAGGCTTCGGGTGATTGGAAGACTGTTCAACGCGCCGCCATGATCGCCGGGGAATGCGCAGATGGCCCCGCGCTGATTATCGATCCGGGATCGACGATTGTGGTGGAAGAGGGATGGCAAGCGCGGCTCGCTGATGAGGGCAGCCTGGTCCTCACGCGCATTGCGGCGGCCAAACGGGATGTGGCCGTGGGCACGCAAGTCGATCCCATAAGGTTGGAGATATTCAACAACCTCTTCATGGCGATTGCTGAAGAAATGGGCGTGGTGCTGCAATCCACCGCGACATCCGTGAACATCAAAGAACGGCTCGATTTTTCCTGCGCTTTGTTTGATCGGACCGGCGCGCTGATCGCGAACGCTCCGCATATCCCCGTGCATTTGGGATCAATGGGGGATTCGATTGCTCAGGTTATCGAACAGCGCGGTGATGCGCGGGATGGTCGGGGTTTTAAGCGCGGCGATGCCTATGTTTTGAACGATCCCTATCGGGGCGGCACACATTTGCCGGATATCACGGTGATCGTGCCTGTTTTTTATGCCAGTTTAGGGGAAGAACCGGATGCGTTTGTCGCTGCGCGTGGGCACCATGCCGATATTGGCGGGATAGCGCCCGGTTCTATGCCGCCTGACAGCCGCACAATCGCCGATGAGGGCGTGCTGATCGATAATGTGCTGATGGTGGATGAGGGCGCTTTTTGCGAGGCCGAAGTGCGCGAAGTGCTTGGCTCAACCGAAAACCCGGCACGCAATCCGGATCGCAACCTGTCCGATCTACGCGCGCAATTGGCGGCCTGCACGCGCGGGGCGGATTTGCTGACAGGCGTGGTGGCGGATCAGGGGGCAGACGTGGTCGAGGCGTATATGGGCCACGTCCTCGCCAATGCTGAAGAGAGCGTGCGGCGGCTGCTTGATGGGCTCACCGATGGCGAGTTTGCTTATGAAATGGACAGCGGCGCGGTGGTCAAAGTGGCGATCCGCATTGACCGGGAAGCGCGCTCTGCCGTGTTCGATTTTACCGGGACTAGCGAGCAGCAGACGGACAATTTCAACGCGCCGCGATCCATCACGCGGGCCGCATCGCTCTATGTTCTTCGCTCACTAATCGACGATGCGATCCCGATGAATGATGGTTGCCTGCGCCCTGTTCAATTGGTGGTGCCCGAAGGCTCTATGCTCAATCCCACACCGGGCGCTGCGGTGGTCGCGGGCAATGTTGAGACGAGCCAAGTCGTCACCGATGCTCTGTTCGCAGCCTGCGGCAAGCTCGCGCCATCCCAAGGGACGATGAACAATTTCACTTTCGGCAATGCGCGCCACCAATATTACGAGACGATCTGCGGTGGGTCGGGCGCCGGGTCGGATCATAACGGCACCGACGCTGTGCAAACGCATATGACGAACAGCCGCCTGACCGATCCCGAAATCCTTGAGACGCGCCTGCCCGTGCGGCTCGATCGCTTCGCCATCCGGCGCGGCTCTGGCGGCAAGGGCGAGCATTCGGGCGGTGATGGGGTTGAGCGGCGCGTGACTTTCCTTGAGGCGATGCGCGCCAATATGCTCGCCAATCGCCGCAAAGTGCCCCCGCGCGGGATTATGGGCGGCGGGGATGCGAAGCCGGGGCGCAACCACGTTGAACGTGCAGATGGCACGATCGAAGAACTGGATGCTTGCGCTTCTGCTCAAATGGCGGTGGGCGATAGCTTTGTAATCCACACACCCGGCGGGGGAGGGTTTGGAAAATGGAAGACGTGAATTACTGGCCGCTTGCGGGGATTGCGATTGTCGTTGTCGGCTTTGCGCTGAAGTTTAACCCGCTGCTGGTCGTGGTGGGCGCTGCGGTGGCGACGGGGGTTCTGGCAGGGCTCGATGTCGTCGCGGTGGTCGAGGCTTTGGGTAAGGCCTTTAACGATAACCGATATATTTCGGTTACTTGGATCATCCTTCCAGTGATTGGCCTCCTCGAAAGATATGGCCTTCAGCAACGCGCGCGGGGTCTGATCGAAGGAATACGCGGGGCGACGTTCAGCAAACTCCTCATCATCTATCTCGGCTTTCGCCAAATCACAGCAGCTCTGGGTATGAAAGATATTGGCGGCCATCCCCAAGCCGTGCGCCCGCTTGTCGCACCCATGGCAGAAGCTGCAGCGGAAAGTGCGCATGGCGATTTGCGTGACGGCGACCGTGAAGAAATCAAGGCGATGTCAGCAGCAACCGACAATGTCGGATTGTTCTTTGGCGAGGATATCTTCTTCGCCATCGCCTCTATCCTGCTGATCCAAGGGGTGTTTGAAAGCGCGGGCTATCCGCTGACGCCGCTGGAACTCTCTGTCTGGGCCATTCCTACCGCAATCTGCGCGTTCTTTATCCATGGGTGGAGGATCAACGCGCTCGACAGGCGAATTGGTGCGGGAAGGAGTGCGCGGCGATGATTACCTATGAATGGCTTTATATCCTTGCAGGCTCCTTCTTTGCGATCTGGGCACTCTTAAGCCTTAGAGACCGCTTGTGGGGCAATGCGGGCTTTTGGGGTTTGCTTGCGGCAAGTTTCTTTGGCGGAAGCCATTTTTCCGACCTTGAGAACGGTATTCTTGTGCTCGCCATGGTCGCGATTGCAGGGCTGGGCGGGTTGAAGCGATCAAACCCCGATACAACGGGCGAGACAAGCCGACAGAAACGCGCGCTAAGCCTTGGGAACAAGCTGTTTATTCCAGCGCTCATTGTACCGTTCACCGCAGTGGCGGGGACGTTGCTCTACAATTTCACGCCTTTGGGCGAAACCGGCCTTTTCGAAGCACGCCGCGAGACGCTGCTCCTTTTCGGCATCGGCGTCGTCATCGCGCTTATCGTCGCGATCATTTGGCTGCGCCCGCCAGCACTCGCCCCCGCCAATGAGGGTCGCCGTCTCCTCGATTCCATCGGTTGGGCCGCGATCCTGCCGCAAATGCTGGCCGCATTGGGCGCAGTTTTTGCGCTTGCCGGTGTGGGAGAGATTATTGGCGGTGCGGCGGGCAGCGTTATCCCGGAAGGATCCATCTTCCTTACCGTCGTCGTCTTCGCGCTGGGTATGGCGATTTTCACGATGATTATGGGCAATGCCTTTGCCGCTTTCCCGGTGATGGCGGCTGCTATCGGCATTCCGCTTCTGGTCGAAACCTATGATGGCGATCCCGCGGTTGTTGGAGCCGTGGGCATGCTCGCAGGCTTCTGCGGCACTTTGCTCACGCCTATGGCGGCCAATTTCAACATTGTGCCTGCCGCCTTGCTTGAGCTGAAAGACCAGAACGGCGTTATCAAACAACAGGTTTGGACCGCGATCCCGCTTTGGGTGTGCAATGTCGCGATCATCTATGTGGGAGCGTTCCTCCTATGGAAATGACGCCTGATATTGCTGCCCGCTTTGCCAATATTGCTCTGGGGCATGTGGCAAAACCTTACCCTTACAAAGACGATCATGTGTTCGAGAACGAAACCGATGCGCGCCTTCCGCAAACCGCGCATCCCTGCTTCTTCGGCAGTTTTGATTGGCATTCCTGCGTGCACAGCTGGTGGATGCTGCTGACGATCCGGCGTCTCTATCCTGACCTTCCTGAAGCACGCGCCATTGAAGACTTGGCGGACAGCACGTTTACAGCTGAGAACCTTGCAGCTGAACTCGCCTATTTAGATCGCCCATCATCTCGCGGGTTTGAGCGGCCCTATGGCTGGAGCTGGCTGCTATATCTGCACCACGAGGCTGCGCGGCACGATGATAAGCCATGGGGTGATCGCCTTGCACCGCTTGCCAATGCCTTTGCCGCGAGGTTCGAGGACTACCTTGCCATCCTGACCTACCCAATCACGGTCGGCACGCATTTCAACACCAGTTTTGCACTAGTTTTGGCTCGCGAATGGGCACAGGAGCGCGACCCTGCCTTGCTCGCTCAAATCGACACTTGGGCGCAAACCGCTTTTGCCAAGCGCAGCGATTACAGCGGCTGGGAGCCGGGCGGTGACGAATTTCTCTCCCCCGTCCTAACAGCTGCCCTGCTAATGAAGCAGGTAACGCCGCCCGATCAATTTGCGCCGTGGTTCAACGCGCTTGTTGTCGCCAATGGCTGGATTGAGCGTGAATGCGCGCCCGTCACCGTATCGGACCGTAGTGATGGCAAAATCGCGCACCTCGATGGGCTCAACTTGTCGAGGGGTTGGTGCCTTCGCGAGATCGCAGGAGCGTTAGACGAGACCACTTCGATCTCCCTGATTGAAGAGCGCGCGCGAATGCACCTCAAGGCAGCAATGCCGCATGTTGCAGGGGATTATATGGGCGAACACTGGCTGGCGAGCTTTGCAACTTTGGCTCTGCTCGCAAAACCTTAGAACCGCGCTATCCGCATCGCTCAAGCATGGCGCGAACCGGCTTGGCGTTGTTTTCAGTATCGTATTCCGAAAGATCGCCGCTTGCAGTGTATTCACGGAAGATGGCATCGGCAGCGCGCAATCCCTGACATCCCGTTGGTGCGCGCCCATTGCCCATATAGACCGGCGCGATATCCTTCCATGCGACTGCCAAAGAGAGGTCGGCGCCGATATTCTTGCCGCTTTTCGCGCGGATAAGGCTCAGAATTTCGATCGCTTCATCAGCCGCTGCAATCGCGGGATCAGCTTGCCCCCTACCATGTTCGCTTTGGGCAATCGCGGTGAGCAATTGCGGCTTTACTTCAAGCCAACCGATATCATCAGGATTTGCCGCAATCGCCTCCTCCAAGCCGGGCAGAGCAGCTTTTGCGACTTCGATGGATTCATCCCACCGTTCATAATGGCGGTACATATCGGCAAGATCCCAAGCATGAAGCACACGGTTGCGGCGCGCTGCTCTTAACCCTGCATCATCATTCGGATTGGCCATCATCGCCTCGGTGAGATCAATGGTCGCGCGCATTTGGGTGAACGCTTTTTCTGGCCGGTCGGTGTGGCGGTAGACCTGAGCTTGTTGAGACATCGCTGCGGCCACCGCATTCACTGGTGTCGTAGAGGCTTGCATGTCTTCGGGAAGAGACTGGAAAAGAGCGATCCCGGCAAGATAGGCTTCGCCTGCTTTGTCTAGATCGTTCTTCCATCCGTGCGCATCGCCCAGTGCGCGCCATGCGCCGATGGAATAGGCCGCATAATCCGCTTGTGTAAGATCAAGCCCGTCGAACACTTCGATGGCACGTGTGGCGCGGTCATATCCCTGATCGCTATCGCCATGCTGATACAGGCTTTGAAAAGCGAGCACGGCCAATGCTTTGCCATAAGCAAAACGGGTTTCTGGATCATCGGGCTGGCGATTGAACACTTTCTTAAGCGCTTCCAAAGACCGTTCTGCATAGACTTTGGCTTGTTCAGGGTCGCCGACATGATTGCCGCTTGCGCCGCCTGAGATTTGGCTCATCCGGAGCCATCCATTGCCAATATCGCGCGCCACATCCGGAGGGACGTTTTGCGCATTGCCAAGTGCGTCGAGATAGAAGATCGATTTGTCGACAATCTCCTCACGAACCTCAATCGTGCCGTCGATGGGAACAAGGTCATCGTACACATCGAACAGTTGAAAGTTTGCAAGATCGCGCACCGCATCAAATCGTTCTTGCGCCAATTGGCGAGCTTCGCGTTCATTCCCAAATGCTACCGCGAGCGCTGCAACGCTGGTTAGGATGATGGCCACGGTCCCTGCTGCCACTGCAACCGGTGCCCAATTGCGGCGCAGAAATTTGGCTGCGCGATAGGATCCGCCACCTTCGAATGCGTGCACTGCGCGACCCTTTCGAAATCGCCGTAAGTCTGCGCCCATGGCCGCGACCGATGCGTAACGCTCCTCCGGATTTTGTGCAGAGGCTTTGGCAGTGATCGCATCAAGCTCAGGTTCGCGCAGATCAGCAAGTAGGAACTGAGCGATTTTACCCAGTGCAAAGATATCAATCGCGATATTGGCCCCATCACCAGAGACATGCTCTGGCGCTTTGAAGCCGGGCGTGCCGCTTTGACCGCTTTCAACAGGGCTTGGTCGTTCGGCTGATTGCAGGCTCGAAATGCCGAAATCGATCAGTTTGGCGCGGGCTTGCGTGTCGATGATGACATTTTCAGGTGTCAGATCGCGGTGGATCACAAGCCGCGAATGCGCAAATTCGAGCGCGTCAATGATTTGATCGAGCACAGCAAAACGCTGTATGCGCGTTGGGCGATCGTCTTCATACCAGCGCCGCAAGGATCGACCCTCGACAAGCTCCATAATGAGATAGGGCAGACCGTCATCGGTTTCACCGCCATCAAAGAGCCGGGCAATGCCGGGGTGACTGAGGCTGGCAAGCGTTTGGCGTTCATAGCCAAAGCGTTCAATATGGTTTGCCGATAATGTGCCGGTGAGCACCATTTTGATGGCGACTTGATGGTCGAAATCGCCTGTATCCCGCTCCCCGCGAAGCACCAGACCCATGCCGCCGCGTCCGATCTCCTCAACAATACGGTACGCGCCGACCCTGTCTGGGGTGGGAAAGGCATCCGTTGAAAAGGCTGTGGTGCCGCCGGTCATGAATGATCCGCCGATACCTTCGTGCGCGATGAGCAATTCTTTGGCGCGGCTCTTTATCGGATCGCTGATTTCGGCGTTCTGCTCAATCGCAGCTAGGCGTTCGGTTTTGGGCAGAGCGAGTATGTCCTCGAACAGCCGCAGCGCTGCAATTTCGTCTTTGCTATTAGGTTCAGCCATTTCCCACCCCCCATGCTTCTATAGCGTAAGAGAAAGGAGAAATGTGTCATAATTTTTTCGTCAGGGTGTCAGGCCTGTATCCTGTCGGCTGGGCATCAACTCTTTGGTCGAGACAAGACTTTTACCAAAGCGCCAAATATCCGGTTTGATCCAGCAGTTGGCCGTTGGGGCTGGGTAGGGCATTCAAGGCAATAGGCCTGAATGCCTTGCGTGCCTGATAGCCTTTCCAGATCCGCTGCGACCCGGCCAATCAACGCTTCTTGCCCCATCGCTGCTCGCGCGAACAAGTCTGCGCCGCGTGGTTCAGATTGCGCGCTTCCCGCCAACAATTGACGGATCAGCGTGTCATAACTGTCTTCTTGCGCGCCGAGGAAAAGCGGGCTCCATCCGTCGTCTGCAAGTTTTGCTTCAGTGGCCACCCATTCAAGCGCATCTTGAAGTCCGCCAAACTGATCGACCAGGCCCAGCTGACGCGCTGTCCCGCCATCCCAAACGCGGCCTTGGCCAATCTCGTCCGCCTTTTCCTTGCTGATCCCGCGTGCCTCAGCGACACGGTCTAGGAAGTCGCTGTAAGTGTCTGTGATGGTCGCCTGAAAAATGGTGTCGGCTTCTGGTGTCAAACCGCCAACAATATCGGGCTGACCAGACAACGGCGTGGTTCGGAAACCGTCAGCATCAACACCGACTTGACCGATGGCGTTTTCGAAAGTGGGCAAAACGGCGAACACACCAATCGATCCGGTGATGGTTTCAGGCTGAGCAAAGATGCGATCACCCGCCGTTGCCACCCAATACCCGCCGCTTGCTGCAACATTGGCAAAGGAGATCGCGACCGGAATATCCTTGTCACGATAGCGCTGGATTGCGCGGCGGATTTCTTCGGACGCAGTAACAGAGCCGCCGGGAGAGTTTACGCGCACCACAAGGCCCGCCAGATCATCATCCAACGCCCCATCAAGTATATCTGCAATGCGCGTTCCGCCCGCTGTGCCGGGGCCAGCATCCCCATCGATAATGGTGCCAGCAACAGTCACAACGCCGATCCGTTTGCCAGATGTGCTGGGAGCAGTGTCAGCCAAGAATGGGGTGAAATCGCTTTTGGCATACGAGCCAGGATTGTCACTCAAAGTGTCTTCACCGACGATTTCTGCCACGCGTTCGCCAAATTCAACGCGGCTTCCAAGCTTATCGACCAGCCCCGCCTCCACAGCAGCCGTAGCAAGATCACCTGATGATGCCTCAACCCATTCCACGGGATCTTTGGTTACACGGTCCAAGTCGGCTTTCGGGCGAGCTTTCTTTACGTTGGCTTGCCATTCTTCCCACAGCGACCCGTAAAGGCTCTCCAGATTTTCGCGTGCGGGTTCAGACAAGCTGGTCCGTTCATACGGTTCAACCGCAGATTTAAACTCGCCCACCCGGTAAATGCGGGCGTTGATGTTGAGGTTTTCGATCAGCCCCTTGTAGAACAGAATGCTTCCACCCGGACCGGTAACAAGCGCACCGCCAAGGGGGTCGGCCCAAATCTCACTCGCATGGCTCGCCAGCATCATCTGATCATCGCCGTAAGCCAAGGCGTAGGTGAGAACCGGTTTTTCAGCGGCGCGCACGCGGTCCATCGCCTCGCCAATGGCCTGCAAATGCACTTGTCCGCCGCCGATGAAGGATGACATATCGATCACGACCGCTTTGATCCGGTCATCTTTGGCAGCATTATCGAGCGCACGCACAACATCACGGGCCTGAAATTCTGTTGGTGGCGCTTCTCCGCTTAGCAATGTAGCAAACGGGTCAATCATGCTGCGTTCTTCAACTATGAAGCCGGACAGCTTGATGTCGAGCGCGCCTTCTCGGACTTGGCCGGGATTGGGCGAGGATGACAAAATGCCGAACAGCGCAACAAAGAAAAGCAGCATGAACAGAAGGACCAAGCCATCTTTGATGCCAACGAGAAGTTTCCAGACTTTGCCGACAAACGCCATGTATGTGCCTTTTTTCTGCGCGCTGGGAACCTGTGGCCCAGCCCTTGGGGCGAAATTTCGCCCCTGATCGTCCACAACTAAGCACTAAAAGCGCAAACTTCCATGGGAAACCGAGCAATTCACGGGTTGAGCGAATGACACGCCTCGACTAACAGCATCGCTTTAATGGATAATTCGGCTTCACCACTTGCGCTCGACCGCTTTCCGGCGGGGCGTCTGGCGTTCCCGCATCGCGATCTGACTGGCATTGGCCAGCTTGAACGTCATGAAATTCTTTACCTGCTTGCATCGGCTGAGCAATGGGTGGAGATGAACCGTAAAGCTGCAAAAAAGCATGCAGGGCTGCTGGCAGGCCTTACGATCATCAATGCGTTCTTCGAAAATTCCACGCGCACTCTTTTAAGCTTTGAGATTGCCGGCAAACGGCTGGGCGCGGATGTCGTCAATATGCATGCAGCGCAAAGCTCGGTGAAAAAAGGTGAAACTCTGATCGACACCGCGATCACTTTGAACGCAATGCGCGCGGATGCGATTGTTATTCGGCATGGGTCGAGCGGGGCAACGCAGCTGATTGCTGACAAGGTCGATTGCCCTGTTTTGAATGCAGGCGATGGGAGCCACGAACATCCAACGCAAGGTCTGCTTGATGCACTGGCGCTGCGCACCAAGCTTGCCGAAAGAGGCGAGGCGTCTGAGGATTTTACCGGCCGTACCATCCTGATTTGCGGCGATATTTTGCACAGCAGGGTCGCGCGATCTAACATTTTGTGCCTGCAAGCCATGGGCGCGAAAGTGCGCGCATGTGCGCCGCCTGCTTTGATGCCGTCGGGGATTGAGGCGATGGGCGTTGAACCTTTCACAGACTTTGATGCAGCGTTGGAAGGGTGCGATGTGGTGATGATGCTGCGCCTTCAGCAAGAACGGATGGCGGGACAATTCATTCCTTCTGCGCGCGAATATCACCACCTTTACGGCCTTACCAAAGCACGCCTGACCCGCGCTGCGCCTGATGCGCTTGTGATGCACCCAGGGCCAATGAACCGGGGTGTTGAGATCGATAGCGAGGTTGCCGACATGCTCGACCGCTCGATCATCACGCAGCAGGTTGAAATGGGAGTGGCGATCCGCATGGCGTGCTTGGATGTGCTGACGCGCACGGCACGCGGGGTTGAAGGGTGGTCAGCATGAAGCAGACGCGGCCTCTGACAATCACAGGCGGTAGATTGGTGACGCCTGAGGGTATCATCGAAGGTTCAGTCCGGCTGGTCGAAGGCAAGATTGCAGACTTTGGCCCAGCTGTGTCGCCTGCCGCTGGCGATCAGGTTATCGGAGCAGGCGGCAAGCTTGTTGCGCCCGGTCTGGTCGATCTGGCTGTGTTCGCAGTTGATAAACCGGCTTTCCATTTCGGCGGGGTTACACGGGCGGCGCTGATGCCCGATCAATCCCCGCCGCTCGATTATCCCAGCCGCGTCAACTACATAGCCAAATCGGGAAAACCGGATTTTTGGGTGCATCCCCTGGCTGCTGCGACGCGCGGCTTGGAAGGCAAAGAACTGGCTGAGATTGCGCTGATGCGTGACGCGGGCGCGCGCGGTATAGCGACAGGGCGGCAATGGATCGCTGACAGCGGTGTGATGCTGCGGCTGTTGCAATACGCTGCCATGCTCGATTTGGTGGTGGTGACGCATGCTGAGGATGCAGCGCTTGTTGGTGGGGCTGCCGCTAGTGCGGGTGAAATCGCCACGCGTTTGGGCCTTCCCAGTGCTCCTGTTGAAGCAGAGACGCTGGCTTTGGCCCGCGATATTGCGCTTGCAGAGATGACAGGCGCACGCCTGCATTTCCGGCAAGTGACGACTGCTGCTGGTTTTGATCTGATCCGCGCCGCCAAATCGCGCGGGGTCAATGTGACATGCGGCATTACGCCTGCACATTTCATGCTCTCGGATTTGGAAACCGCGGATTTCAGGACATTTGCAAAGCTATCCCCGCCATTGCGTAGTGATACCGATCGAAAAGCAGCCATTGCAGCCATTGGCGAAGGCGTGGTGGATGTCATTTCAAGCGGTCATGATCCGCGCGGGCCAGAAGATAAGCGCTTGCCGTTTGCCGATGCAGAGCCAGGCATGGCGGGTGCGGAAACAGTGCTGGCGATGACGCTGGGGCTGGTGCGCGACAATGTGATCGATGTGCCGCGTGCTTTTGACCTTTTGGCGCGCAATCCAGCGCAATTGCTGGGTGTTCCAGCAGGCGCGATCGCCGTTGGCCTTGAGGCCGATATTGCTCTGATCGATCCCGAAGCACCCTGGGTAATTGATCGCAGCAAGATGGAAGCGACCGCTGATAACACGCCGTTTGACCGCCAAGGCGCGCAGGGCAGAGTTCGCAGGCTTATCAAAGGCGGCGTCGAGATAGAACTTTAGATTTCAACGCCGTAGCTGCCCACAAAAAATGCCCCCGGAAACCTGAGTTTCCTGGGGGCAGTTTCGCTGAAATTTATGAAGTCTAGGAGACTTAACGCGTCCGCGCTGCAATCCGGACGCCGCGATCAACCGCGCCTGCTGGCGGGTTCGATGCAGCGTAGGCAAAGCAGCCTCGGCCCGATGATTTCACAGTCCGGCACATGCTGCGCGCGCTTGACTGGCCAAAGCCAGCGGCTGCGACGCGGAAATAGGTTTTGCCTTTCACCTCGGCGCGCGTGATCACGACATCGTGCGCTTTCAACTGCGGGAATTTGGCTGAGAGCACTTTCCAACCACGCTCAGCTTCGACCCGGCTGGAAAAGCTGCCGAGCTGGACCAGATGCGTGTCAGCCGACGGCGCTTTGTAAGCGGGTTTTGCTGCTGGCTTGGGTGCGGGCTTTGGTGCTTGCGCAACGCGTCGCGGCGAAGGCTTTGAGGCTGATACCGGCAGTTTTTGCACCACAGGCTTTGATACGAAGCGACTTCCAGATGTTGCTGAAGGTGAGGCAACCACTCTGGTCGGTTTAGGGGCAGCCTTGGGTGCCGGTTGCTTGGCCGCCTTAGGCGCATTTTGACCTGTTGCTGCAAGAATGCTGGCCACAGTTGGATCGACTTTCTCGACTTTGGAAGGCGCCGCAACTGGCTTTGATGCTTGCTTTGCGACTGGCGCAGGCTTGGCAGCAGCAGTTTTATACACTGGCTTTGCAACAGGCGCTGGTTTTGCAACCGGCGCTGGTTTTGCCACAGGTGCGGGCGTAGTATTCGCAGCCACTTGCGGCGCGGCGGCCACTTGAACCGGTGATGTTGCAGCCGCTTCGGCGATCATTTGTTCAGTGCTTGGGAAGTTCGCAAGGGCGAGATGCTGTGGCTGACCCGTGTCGCCATTGGCAGAGACTTGCAGCAGATTTGCTACGCGTGCTTCATACGCTTCTGGCTGAGACATTGCTGCCCAGCTTGATAGACGAGCGTCCAATTGATCAGCTGGTACGTCTTCTGCTGCCATAACGCGGGCGGCACGCCAATTGCCTGCAAGCGCGTAAGCATAGGCGAGGTTTTGACGGGCTTTTGCCGAATTGTCGCCTCCGCGCAGCGCGTTGATGAGCACATGTGTGCCCTTTTCAGGCTTTCCAGCCAGAGCAACCGCCAGGCCATAGTCGGTCGCATTGATGGCGCTCTGATTGGCTTGAAGTTGGGCAAGCGCCGATGCGTTATCGCCCGTGGCAATCTTCGCCAAAGCGTAGCTCAACACAGTGCGCGCGTCTTGGTCGCCTAGTTTCATCGCATCATCAAAGCTGGTGGCAGCCGATTGGAAACGACCAGCTTCAAGATAGGCAGCGCCCAAAAGTGCGCGGAAATCTGCATTGCGAGGCTCCGCTAGAACGGCAGCTTCTGCATGCGTGATGGCCTTTGTGGTCTTGCCTTTTTGCAGTGCCACTTGAGCCTTGGAGAACGAAGAATCGGCGCGCGGCGCAGACGATGCGCAACCCGTCAAAACGACGCTGGCAAGAGCCGTCCCCATGATGAGGGCAATGCGGGGTGCTTTCATCGAACTTTTCGTAAGACCGTTTGTGCTGCTGTCTTTGCTGCGTGTCATGGGTCTATTCCTGTTTCAGTTGGCCGATACAAAAGGCGAAAGTGTAAAAGTTGTTTGGTGATCAGTGGCGCTTCATGCGTTCTGCAAGAGCATCAAGATCTTCGATTTCCGTGAGCATCCGATCCAGCGCTTTGGTGACCAGAGCTTGTGCGCTGACACCTTGCATTGTGGATGCGAGCCGCAATTTCAGGTGGCGGTCGCTGTCGAGCCGCAGCGTAAATGCAGCACGCTTTGCGGCTCTTATAGACTTCTTCTTGCCGACCTTTTTGGAGGCGCGTGGGGGTGCTTTAGGAGCTTTTGCAGAGATTGGGACGATATCGGCTGAAGTTTCCGCGGGCGCTTCCACGCTCTCGTTTAAGCCGTCTTCTGCTCCCATATCATTCCAGCCCAGATCCTCCAGCGGATCGCCCTCGGCAGCTGTTGCTTGGGCGATTTCTCCGGGAAGAGCGGCCGCTTGCGGGCGCATGGCCGGTTTTGCGCCGCCTTTGCGGGCGAGCAAACGCGGACCGAGCGAGGCGAAACTTGCTTCTGTCATCCTCCCGCTCCGTTCTTACTGCGCAACCCGGCGACCAAATCCGCCAGCTGGACGAGCGACGCCGCCGCCATTGGCTACCGGAGTACCGGGAGCAGCGAAGACTGTACGGCGGAAGTTTTTCTCCAGACGGTCTGAAATGTACTTCCACAGTGCGGTGATTTCAGCAGCACTGCGGCTTTGCTCATCCACTTCCATCACGGTGCGGCCATCAATCATCGAGGCTGCAAAATCGGTGCGGTGGTGAAGAGTGATCGGAGCAACCGTGCCGTGCTGGGATAGTGCAACAGCGGCTTCGGATGTGATTTTCGCTTTCGGAGTTGCGGCGTTGACGACAAACACCAATGGCTTGCCAGCGCGCTCACACAAATCGACGGTCGCGCCCACGGCCCGCAGGTCGTGCGGTGAAGGACGCGTTGGAACGACGATCAGTTCAGCAACGCTTATAACCGATTGGATCGCCATGGTGATCGCAGGCGGCGTGTCAATCACAGCAAGCTTGAAACCTTGCTGGCGAAGAGCTGCCAAGTCATTTGCAAGTCTTGAAACAGTGGTTTGTGCGAATGCGGGATATTCCGCCTCACGCTCATTCCACCAATCAGCAAGCGACCCTTGAGGATCGATATCGATGAGGACAACCGGACCAGCGCCTGCGCGCTGAGCCTGAACGGCGAGATGTCCGGAGAGTGTGGTTTTCCCCGATCCGCCTTTTTGCGATGCCAGTGCGAGTACGCGCAAGGATTGGTCCCCCTGATTTAAGACCCAAAAATCAAAATATAACCATCGCGTGATTGCGATGAGGTCTCAGGGAAATGTCAGGATACCCCTAATTTTACGTTAATGACCTGCCTCAGGTAGGCGACGATTTGGCTCCAAGAAGTTGCAACGAAATGATAATACATCGTTCACTATAAATATGTGCACGAGCTTTGATTGGCGTTGGAGTGTGAGGGTTTGTGATATGCTACAAGGCATAATTCAAAGGTGAATGAGCCGATGTATAGAGTTACCGCGGAACCAAAAGGGCACATGAAAATGGCAGGAATTTTGGGAAGAATCTCAAAAACGAAGGCTTCACAGCGCGCCTACGCTTGTTTCGGTTTGGGCGCAGTCGCGGCAGTGTTGGCAGCGACACCTGCGGCAGCTGACGTAAAGAACGGCGTTGATGCCTGGGCTGCTGGTGATTTTTCGCGCGCGGTGGCTGAATGGCGCGAACCAGCGGCGCAAGGTGATACCGATGCGCTGTTTAACCTCGCGCAAGCATACCGTTTGGGCCGCGGGGTCGATGCCGACATCGCCAAAGCGCGTGACCTCTATTTGCAGGCTGCGCAGCAGGGGCACATGAAAGCGGCCGACAATTATGGTCTGCTGTTGTTTCAGCAGGGCGAGCAGTCCAAAGCAATGCCCCTGATCGAAGTGGCGTCAGGGCGCGGTGACCCGCGCGCGCAATACATTATGGGCCTTGCGCACTTTAATGGTGATTATGCCGAAAAAGACTGGGTGCGTGCCTATGCTTTGACCAGCCTTTCACAATCGGCTGGTTTGCCACAGGCGACCAAAGCGCTGGCGCAGATGGATCAATATGTTCCAATAGAGCAGCGCCAAGAAGCGCAATTGCTTTCGGTCACTTTGAAAAAAGAGGCTGATCAACGCCTAAGCGCGCAATTGGCTGCTGCTGACCTTGGTGTAACACAACCGGCGAGCACGTCCGCCGATATCAGCGATCCGGCACCGCGTGCGCCCAATCGGGTCGCCTCTGCAACTCCATCTCAAAGTGTCGCCCGTCCTGCGCCGCGCGGATTGCCGCCCGCATCGAGGCCTGTGCAGCAATATCGTCTGCCTACCCCGCAGCCGAATGAGCGCGCCCCGATTAGCGAAGTGGAAAGCCCCGCCAAACCAGCACGAGCTGCAGCGCAGGTCGCAACCGAACCGGCGGCAACCGCTTCTGGACGCTGGGGGCTTCAATTGGGAGCCTTTGGCGTATCAGCGAATGCTGACAAATTGTGGTCGCGGCTGTCCACAAATCCAGCATTGGCAGGAACGCGCAAATCGCTGATCGCCAGTGGGCGAGTGACGCGCCTTCTCGCGGTTGGTTTTACCAGCCAAACCGCGGCCCAAAAGGCATGCTCCTCCTTGAAACGGCAGGGGCAGGATTGTCTGGTCAAGAAGACATAGGGCTTTTGTCAGCGCGCAGCCTGTTTGCCGATTGAGCTGCGCGGCTGATCGGCGGTGGCTTCCCTTTGATCATAAGTGTGTTACATCCCTCATACGCACTGGGGGGAACAAATGAGTGATACAGTGAGCGCCAGCACGGGACATGACGTTTTCGGAGATTGTGAAGCGCAAGAGGTGCAGGCACCGGTAACATCGGCCAATCGCATCGAAACACTCGATTTCATCCGCGGCATAGCGGTGATGGGCATTCTTGCGGCCAATATTATCGCGTTTGGTCAGCCGTTTAACGCTTATATTTTTCCTGACGCTTTCTTGGTTGAAACGGGCGATCCCGGCGGTTGGCAGTGGATCGCACAATTTGTGCTGATTGATGGCAAAATGCGCGGGCTTTTCACCCTGCTATTTGGCGCTGGCATATACCTGTTTATGGAACGGGCATGGGCGCGCGGCGGTACGCGAAAGCTACAATTGTGGCGGCTTTTCCTGCTCTTGTGCTTCGGCCTGGTGCATTTCTTCTTTATTTGGATAGGCGATATTCTGGCAATGTACGGGATTATCGGCTTTCTCGCTGTGGCTTGTATGCGATGGAGCGCGCGGGGCCAGTTGATTGCCGGCGTTGTCGGGTATGGTTTTGGCGCGCTGCTGTATAGCGCGATCATCAGTTTCCCATTCATTATAGCTGAAACATCGGTCGGGGATGCGGAGGAATTCAGCGAGCTTCGCGTAGAGCTGCAGGGCGGTATTGACGAGGCTTTGGCGGATGATGCGATCACAACTGAGCTTAAGCAATCAGGCAATTATACCGGTTTGATAGAACGCCGCGTGAGCGAGGAATGGTTTATGATCCCCGCCAATGCCGCGTGGTTCATGTTTGAAACCCTTCCTTTGATGCTGATAGGGATGGCGCTTTACCGGTTCGGCTTTTTCGGTGGCGCGCTTAAATCCTCCAAAATGCGGATTTGGGGGTGGGCAGGCGTCATAGCAGGAGGGCTTTTGCATCTGGCCATAGGCTTGTTTGTGAAAAGCAGCGGGTTTGGCTTTTACGCAGGCACGGCGGCCTTTATCGGATGGAGCATGCTGCCAAGGCTGATGATGGTGCTCGGCCTTGCTGCTTTGCTGGTTGAGTATTCACAGGCTTGGACAGGTTGGCTCGCGACTCGCATACGCGCTGCGGGAAGGGCAGCATTCACGAATTATCTGGGCACATCGATCGTAATGATGTTTGTGTTTCACGGATGGGCATTGGGATTGTTCGGAGTGCTTGGCCGTCCCCAGCTCTATTTGGTGACTGCGCTTGCCTTTGTGTTGATGCTCGCCTGGTCAAAGCCCTGGCTCGATAGGTATCGCTATGGTCCTCTTGAGTGGCTCTGGCGGTGTTTGACTTATCGGACTGTGTTTCCGCTCAAAGGATAAGCTTGAGTCAAAGGGCGATTGAACGCGGATTGCGATCAAAATCCGCTTGCAATTGAGAATAAGTCGCATAAATTGCTTTTGCAAACGCTTCGCAGGAGTGATTCTACACCGATGTATATCTGCATCTGTAACGCAATAAGAGAGACAGATTTGCGCGATGCTGCGCTCAGCAACCGCGGCGATGCGGTCGCGACCTATGCGTGTCTGGGCAAAAAACCCAATTGCGGACAATGCCTTGTGAAAGCCGATAAGATCATCGAAGAACACCGCGAAGCCGCCTCTTGCAATCAAGTCGCAGTGTAAGTGCGCAATCGGTTACTGAGAACGGTTTTCAAGTAACTGAAAAATATAGAAAAAATTCAAAACTGCCCTTGTATGAGGTGCCGTTGTGCGCATATTATTGCGGTAACGGCGCCCGTCGATGTCCGGCGTGGTCGCAAGTCATAAAAGGATCACACGCCATGAAGGGCGATGCAAAAGTTATCGAATTTTTGAACAAAGCTCTCACCAATGAGCTGACTGCAATCAACCAATACTGGCTTCATTACCGTGTATTGGACGATTGGGGCGCGGCAAAACTCGCTGCTTACGAACGCAAAGAATCCATCGAGGAGATGGAACATGCCGACAAGCTGGCGGAACGCGTCCTGTTCCTAAATGGCTTGCCCAACTTCCAAGCGATCCACAATCTGCGGGTTGGCGAGACGGTGAAGGAAATCCTCGAAGCGGATATGAAGCTGGAGGAAGACGCTATTCCCCTGCTGCGCGATGCTATCGAATATTGCGAAAGCGTTCGTGACTATGTCAGCCGCGATTTGTTCGCTTACATCCTCGACAATGAAGAAGAGCATGTCGATTTCCTCGAAACGCAATTCGATATGATCGAGCGGATGGGCCTAGAAAACTACGTTCAATTGCAAAGCCAAGCTGCGGGCGAGGGCTGAGCAACCCCAGCCAAAAAAGTAATTTCAAAAGGGCGGGGCAGCGATGCCTCGCCCTTTTTGGTGTGTCGAAAGGATATCAGCGTGTTGGCCGTTCGTGCGGACCCTCAGATGCCAACAGTGTCTCGCGCAAGAATTGCGACAATGCAAAAATCAGCAACCCCATGGTGACAACCCACAAAACCGCGACAATCGTGCCGATTTGTGCGTCGATGTAAACTGAGACGAACAACAAAGCGATCACCACGCTGATAACGCATGCAGCACCAGTTGAGAATTTAATGGCACGGCGTGAAATCGCGCGGCGCGCGCGCAGCCAGGCGAGCTCTTCATCTTTGGCTGTCGCCTCGTGTTTGTTTGCTTGTTCATCAAGCCGTTCAATCCGGCCTGCAATCCAGTTGAGCCGTGTCACCATGACATTCATGATTGACCCGATTGCGACCAGCAGAAATGCCGGGGCAAGGCTTAGCTCAACTGCATCGCGCACCCTTTGGGTTGATGATGTGCGCTCGATAAGGTCGGTTGCGATATCTGTTGCTGCGAGCAGATCGAGCATCACGTTTTCTTGTCCCCGCCCGAATAATTGCCGCCGCCGCCTTTGTTGGCGTTGTATGGGTTTTTGGGGCTCTTCAGACCGACACGCACCGGCACTGCATCAAAGCCCAATTTGGCGCGAATGCCATTCACCAAATAGCGTTCATAGCTGGTGGGAAGATCATCCAGCCGCGATCCAAACACCACAAAGCGTGGCGGGCGAGTGCCGACTTGGGTGATATAGCGCAGCTTGATCCGCCGACCTCCAGGCGCTGGCGGAGGGTTTGCAGCAAGCGCATCATCAAACCACCGGTTCAAAGCAGCAGTCGGTACGCGTTTGGACCAGCTTTCGCGCAGGGTGAAGGCCGCGCCCAACATTGTGTCGAGCCCCTTGCCGGTCTTCGCACTAACGGCGAACAAAGGCACGCCGCGCACCTGCGCAAGGCCATCGTGCAAAGCCTGTTTGATGCCATTGAACAGGCCGCTTGGGGTTTCTGCGCCGCGTCCGCTTTCTGTCTGGCCTGCAATGTCCCACTTGTTGATCGCAATCATCAAAGCGCGTCCTTCTTCAAGCGCCATGGCTGCGATTTTCAGGTCTTGGTGCTCCAGCCCTTTGGTGGCGTCCAAAAGCAAGACGACAACTTCGGCAAAATCGACCGCGCGTCGGGCATCAGCGACAGAGAGCTTTTCAAGCTTTTCTGTGACATTGCGCTTTTTGCGCATTCCGGCGGTATCAATCAGCCGGATTTCGCGGGTTTCGCCCGATTGCGGGTCTTTCCATTCCCAATCAATCGCAATAGAATCGCGTGTGATCCCGGCTTCTGGCCCTGTCAGTAGGCGATCTTCGCCCAGCAGCCGGTTAATCAGCGTTGATTTGCCCGCATTGGGCCGGCCGACAATGGCAAGCTTTAACGGGCCAAGCGGCGCGTTTTCATCGTCTTCTTCTTCAGGAAGCGATGCAGCTTCTTCAAATGCATCCGCTTTTTCGCCGATAAGGGGCCAAAGCGCGCCAAACAGATCGGCGATCCCTTCGCCATGTTCCGCTGAAACAGGCGCAGGCTCGCCGAGACCCAGCGAGTAAGCCTCCAGCACACCGGATTCGCCCTGCTTGCCTTCTGCTTTATTGGCGACAAGCACTATTGGCACATCTGCCCCTCGCAAATACCGGGCAATTTCGCTGTCGAGCGGAGTTAGCCCTGCGCGCGCATCAACAACAAACATCGCGGCATCTGCGCCTTCAAGGCTGGCTTCTGTCTGTTTGCGCATCCTGCCAGGAAGGGAGAGCTCGTCTTCATCTTCCCACCCCGCCGTGTCGACGACTGTAAATTGCAGCCCTGCAATCTCTGCATCGCCCATACGCCTGTCGCGCGTGACCCCTGGTTGATCGTCAACCAGCGCAAGCTTTTTACCGACGAGCCTGTTGAACAGCGTCGATTTGCCCACATTGGGGCGCCCGATAATGACAACCTCGGGTTTGGTCGGGAGGGTTGGGGATGTAGCCATTACAAAAGCGCTGGGATGCGCGCCTTAATCCTTCTTCGCAATCGGGGCATCATCGCCCAGATCTTCAAACCAAGCTTCAACCGGGCCGGTGAGTTTCAGCGTCAACGGGCGGCCTTTGCGGTCAACTGTTTTGCCCGCTTGTACGCGAACCCAACCTTCGGAAATCGAATATTCTTCAATATCGGTCCTGATTTTTCCCTTGAACCGGATGCCGACGCCGCGTTGCAGCACTTCGGCGTTGAAGTGCGGGCTCGCAGGATGCACGGCCAAATGATCAGGCGGAGTGTCTGTGCCTGTGTTTGATTGGGTTTCGGGGGTTTCGTCGGTCATATTGGTCCTTGGTATTATAGCGCGCTTGCGCCTGTTTTGCGCGCCTTAGTGTGCTGGCAGCTGCTAAACAAGCGAACACTGAACCACCGGCTTGGCTCAGGCTATGCTTGCCCTTTGTGAAAAGCGGCGATACAGGGCCTTCCAGATGCGCGCGGGAGCCTGTGGTTTCCCGCGCTGCTTCGTTCGGCAGTGCGGGCGTGGCGGAATTGGTAGACGCGCTGGTTTTAGGTACCAGTATCGTAAGATGTGGGGGTTCGAGTCCCTTCGCCCGCACCATTTCGCCCTTGTGCCCCGGGTTCCCGAACGCAAGCGACACCTATGATTTTGCGAAGAAGAAGGCTCTCACAGTACCCCTATGCAAACGAAGCAAACGACCAATGAAGGCCTGAAACGCGCCTATTCGATCACAATCACAGCTGATGAAATCGCTGCGAAGGTTGATGCTGAAATCAAAAAAGTGGCGCCGCAGGTCAAAATGCCGGGCTTTCGGCCGGGAAAGGTCCCTGCGAACCTCGTCAAGAAAATGCATGGCGAACAACTTCATGCGCAAGTGGTGAATGACACCATCCAGTCTTCGATCGACACATTGATCAAAGACGAAGAGCTGCGCCCTGCAATGCAGCCCAAAATCGACATGGCCGATGGCTATGAAGAAGGCAAAGATGCAGAGCTTACCGTTGAGCTGGAAGTGCTCCCCGAAATCGAAGCGCCAAGCATTGATGGCTTGAAGCTTGAAAAGCTGGTTGTGCCAGTAACTGACGAGCAGATTGACGAGGCGATCCATGGGATTGCTGGCCAGAACAAAAGCTACAAAGACGCTGCAAAAAGCAAAAAAGCGGCTGAAGGCAATCAGCTCATCATCGATTTTGTAGGCAAGATCGACGGCGAGGAATTTGAAGGTGGTAAAGCCGAAGATGCGCCGCTGGTTATCGGATCAGGCGCGTTCATTCCTGGCTTCGAAGAGCAGCTGACAGGCGTGAAAGCGGGTGATGAGAAAACCATCACTGTGAATTTCCCTGATGATTATCAGGCAGAACACCTTGCCGGCAAAGAAGCGACTTTCGATGTCACGGTGAAAGCGGTGAAGGTCGAAACCGACACTGTCATCGATGAAGAGTTTGCGAAAAACCTTGGCCTCGACAGCTTGGATAAGCTCAAAGAGATCATGAAAGGTCAGCTGGAGCAGCAAACAGCGGGTCTTACCCGCACGCAAATGAAGCGTTCGTTGCTTGATACCTTGGCTGCTGGTCATGACTTCGAAGTGCCAAGCCAAATGGTTGATGCCGAATTCGATCAAATCTGGAACCAGCTGCAAACCGAAGCTGCGAAAGAGGAAGACCCTGAAGCGGCGCTCAAAGAAATCGAAGACGAAAAAGACGATTACAAAGCGATTGCTGAACGCCGCGTGCGCCTCGGCCTGTTGCTGTCCGAGATTGGCCAGGCCAACAATGTCGAGGTTTCCAGCCAAGAAATGTCGATGCTGATCCAGCAGGCGGCGCAGCAATATCGCGAGGAAGATCGTGAGCGCTTCATGCAGTATGTGCAGTCTGACCCAATGGCAGCCGCTCAATTGCGGGCTCCTTTGTATGAAGACAAAGTGGTCGATTTCCTGTTCGACACGGCGGATGTGACCGAGCGCGAAGTGACTGCGGAAGAACTGCAAGCAGCAATTGAAGCGGACGAGAGCGCGGAAGCGGAGAAAGCAAAGGCTGCTCCCAAGAAGAAAGCTGCGCCGAAGAAGAAAGCACCGGCTAAGAAGCCCGCAGCGAAAAAAGCGCCTGCGAAGAAAGCGGATGCCGAAGAAAAGCCAGCGGCTAGAAAAGCACCTGCAAAAAAGGCACCGGCTAAGAAAGCGGCTGCAGAACCTGCTGCTGAGAAAAAGCCGGCAGCCAAAAAGGCTCCAGCGAAGAAACCAGCTGCGAAAAAAGCTCCAGCTAAGAAAGCTTGAGTGTAGATTGAGCGAGTCCCCGCGAAGGCGGGGACCTCCTTCTGTCTAGCGTCAACCTTCGATAGATCCCTGCCTTCGCGGGAATTCTATACTTTGGCGCGCTATTGCGGCATCCACCGCTCAAATGTCGGCTCAGGCAATGTTGCTGTGCGCGCCGTTTCATACGCAGCCCCCGCTTTCAAAACCTCATGATCGGCCCATTTTGCGCCGAAAAAGCTGATCCCCACGGGCAGCCCCTCTATTTGCCCCATGGGTACGGTGAGGTGCGGGTAGCCTGCAATCGCGGCGGGTGAGCCAAAGCCGATGGAGCCATTGAAGCTGTCGCCGTTCACCAAATCGCTGGTCCAAGCAGGTCCGCGTGTGGGGGCCACTAGGAATGTGACATTGTGCTTTGCCATCAGCATGTCGAGCGTTTCTTCACCCGCAATGCGCACTGCGTTTTCGCGCGCTTTTTCATAAGCCTCGCGATCGGTGGTCGCCTCGGCTTGCTCAAACAATTCCTGCCCGAACCAACGCATTTCTGTGTCAGCATTCTTTTTGTTGAACGCAATCAGATCGGCAAGCGAGCGGGGGGTATTGCCACCCTCGATCTCCGGGATCGAGCGCAGATATTTTCCCATCTCTTCGCGCAGTTCGAACATCAGCACAGTGAAGCTGTCGCGGAACATATCAGTGTTCACTTCAAATTCGACATCAACCAGCACCGCGCCCGCGCGCTCCAAATCGGCAAGCGCCACTCCGAAAACCTCTGCCAGATCGACGCGATTGCCAATCTGATTGCGCATCACGCCGATGCGAACACCTTGGAGGTTGTCCTTTGCAAAAACAGGGAGCAGTTTCTGGCTGTAATCGGTAAGTCTAGGCACACCGATAGTCGCAGTGTCCATGGGGTCTTCGCCTGCTATTGCGGTCAACAGCCAGCCTGCATCCGCCACAGTGCGCGTCATTGGTCCAGCTGTATCCTGAGTGCTGGAAATCGGCACCACATGCGTGCGGCTAACCAAACCCACGGATGGCTTAAAACCCACAATTCCATTGATCGATGCAGGGCAGGTGATCGAGCCATTGGTCTCTGTCCCAATCGCGCCCCATGCAAAGCCCGCCGCGACCGCCGCGCCGCTGCCCGAAGATGATCCGCAAGAATTGCGATCAATCGCAAAAGGATTGCGAGTGAGCCCGCCCACTGCGCTCCAACCACTGGTGGAGTTATCGCTGCGGATATTGGCCCATTCGGAAAGGTTGGTTTTGCCCAGCACAACGCCGCCCGCTTCGCGCAGGTTCGCAATCAGCGGGGCATCGCGGCCTGTGCGATTGTCTTTGAGTGCAAGGCTACCCGCCGTCGTTGGCAATTCGCGTGTTTCGATATTGTCTTTGACCAGAACCGCGCGGCCACGCAGCGGCAGCTTTCCGTTTACTGATGACTTCCCCATCATCTCGGATGCGTCCTCGGGCGCGTCGATATTGACGGCAATCACGGCGTTCAGCTCTGGCCCTGCGTCATCGAGCCGCTCGATCCGGTCGAGGTAATATCGCGCCTCAGCCGCCGTGTCGCGCAAGGACCGCGCATCTGCATCGGATGGAAGGCTTACTGCAACTCCAGCAATGGCAGCGGGAAAGGCGATGGCGGCGAGAAAAGGAAGTTTGCGCATTAGCATTCTCTCAACCCATTGAATGATCAAATCAAGCCTTGGCTGGCTGCGTTAAGATTTGCTTTTATCCAGTCCTGATGCTGTACGCCCATTTGTAGGTGGTTGTGCTGGAAAAACCCTAGACGCACAGACGAAACTCCATTTTGCATTCCGGTAACGCAATCCTGCTATAGCAATTCTTCCCATGAGCGATTCATCCAACCCCGCCGGAGCCGCTCCGCAAAAGCGTAAGCACTATCATGATATTGATGGTGCGCGTTCGGTGCTGATGTTCCTATCGGTCGCGTTGCATGCAGGCACCGTCTATGCGCCCATGCGGCCTTGGATTACGGGGAATGAGGATCGTGCGGCGTTCTTTGATTGGTTGATCTTTGCCTTTCACCTGTTTGTAACACCTACCTTTTTCTTCGTCGGCGGTTTTTTTGCTGTGCTGCTTTTGACGCGGCGCAGTGTTGGCGATTTTCTCTGGAACAGGTTTCAACGCACGGCCATTCCACTGATCGTAATCGCGGTGAGCTTTAACATGTTGGAGCATTATCTGCGCTGGAGCGATGCGGGCGGGCAAGGATCGATATTCACCTGGATTGGCAGCCCTGATTTTGTGCAGATTTGGGCGGATGGTACATGGCAATTGCACCTTTGGTTCCTCGTTAGCTTGATCCCGATGTTTATTCTGGCCGCTGTGGTTCAGGCGATTGTGCCCAAGGATGCGTCGGCGAGAGGGCTGTCAGTGAAACTGTCCGACACGTTCGGCAAAATCGCGAGCGGCAGTCTGCCATTCCTTTTCATCCTGCTATTCTTGGGCTTTGCCAACACCGCAAATTATTCCGCAGCCGCTTTGGTGCCGAGCGGATATGACCTCATCTTTCCGGGCTTTCAGAGCTGGTACAAGCTGACAAGCGAGTTTCCGTTCTTTGTCATTGGCGTCATGGCGGCACTGTCGCCGCGTCTGCTCGCAAGCTTGGTTGAATGGCGTTGGTGGATGCCCTTTGCGGCGGCTGCAGCGTTGACTTTCCAGCCCTATCCCATGGCTGATCAAGGCCACATCATGCCGTTTGTTTTTGATACAGCCGCTTCTTTAGGGATCGATTTGGGTGAGGATCGCACTTTCGCAGTGCGCATGACGCTGTTGTTCCTCAATCAGCTAGCGATTTGGACGCTGGTCCTATTCATTCTGCAATTCTTCCATCGTTATTTCAACAATGGCGGCCCGCGCACGACTTGGCTCGCGGATTGTGCGCTGTCGATGTATCTGTTCCACCATTGCTTTGTGTACATTTACGGGCAGATGTTTGTGAGCGTCGATTGGCCGATTGCGCTGGAGTTTGCGATTGTCACCTTTGCATCGGCAGTCACTGTCATCTTAATCCACGAATTGCTGGTGCGGCGCGTTTCGGTTTTGCGGTTTTTGTTCAACGGCAAAACCGATGTGGAGCAGGTGGCAAATCAGCCCGGTTTCTTTGGCGCGTTCTTCCCTACAAAGGCATCCACGCCGATTAAAACGACGAAGCCTGCTTGAGGCTATCCCCAAGCCCGTGCTTGATTCCTCTTGAAAAAGTGCGAGCGGGACCGACATACCCTATCCGACACTCACGAAGGAACAATTCGACCATGATCGATCTGCTTGGCGCAAACGGCGAAACTTACGGCTCTCAGGGGCAATTTACACGCGATCCTGAAACCGGCGCTTTGGTGCCTGTGGTGGTTGAGCAAACCAGCCGCGGCGAACGCAGCTTCGACATTTTCTCGCGTCTTTTGCGCGAACGTATCGTGTTTGTGACAGGCCAGATTGAAGACGGAATGGCATCGCTGATCACAGCGCAGCTATTGTTCCTTGAAAGCGAAAACCCTTCAAAGCCGATTAGCATGTACATCAACTCGCCCGGCGGCGTGGTGACAGCTGGGCTGCAAATTTACGACACCATGCAGTATATCAAACCGCGCGTGTCGACCGTGGTGATGGGCCAGGCAGCGTCCATGGGCAGCTTCCTCCTTGCAGCAGGTGAGCCGGGCATGCGCATCGCGCTGCCCAATGCGCGTGTCATGGTGCACCAGCCATCAGGCGGTGCGCGCGGCATGGCATCGGATATCGAGATTCAGGCGCGCGAGATCTTGCGCATTCGTACGCGGATGAACGATCTCTATGTGAAATTCACCGGCCGCAGCCTTGAAGAAATTGAAAAGGCAATGGACCGCGACACGTTCCTTGAAGCGGAAGAAGCCAAGGAATTTGGTCTGGTCGACAAGGTATTTGAAACGCGCCCTGACACCGAAGACGATTCGGATGAGGCCGGTTCAGGCGGCGCGCCGGAGTAATCGAGGTTAATTTCAACACTATTTTCACCTCGGCAAGAATGGATGTTGAAACACCTGGTTGCCCAGGTGTCCCGCCCTGTGACGGTTGCGTGGGAATCCGCGCTATGATTGTCACATACTTCGCGTTTCATGCGTGAATGGACGTAAAAACGGCCACTATGTGTTGATTCATTTGGTGCCCAAGATAAATTGGACGAATCCGGGCATGGGGTCGCCTGCTAAACGTGCTCGGATTTTAGGGAACTTGGTATGACGAAACTCAGCGGATCTGACAGTAAAAGCACTTTGTATTGTAGCTTTTGCGGGAAATCCCAACACGAAGTCCGCAAACTTATTGCGGGCCCAACCGTCTTTATCTGTGATGAGTGCGTCGAGCTTTGCAATGACATCATTCGCGAAGAGACCAAGGCTGGCATTGCTGGCAAGAAAGAAGGCGAAGTCCCTACGCCATCAGAGATTTTCGCGACTTTGAACGATTATGTGATTGGCCAGAATTCTGCCAAACGCAATCTCTCGGTTGCCGTGCACAACCACTATAAACGGCTCCATCACTCCGGCAAATCGGGTGAAGTTGAGCTTGCAAAGTCGAACATTCTGCTCGTCGGCCCAACAGGCACAGGTAAGACTTTGCTCGCGCAAACTTTGGCGCGCACATTCGACGTTCCCTTCACAATGGCGGATGCGACGACTCTGACCGAAGCAGGCTATGTTGGCGAAGATGTTGAGAACATCATCCTCAAATTGCTGCAAGCCTCCGATTACAATGTTGAAAAGGCGCAACACGGTATCGTCTACATTGACGAGATCGACAAAATCACGCGCAAGGCCGAAAACCCATCCATCACCCGCGATGTATCGGGTGAAGGCGTTCAGCAGGCTCTGTTGAAGTTAATGGAAGGCACAACCGCCTCTGTCCCACCACAAGGTGGCCGCAAACATCCGCAGCAGGAATTCCTGCAAGTCGACACTACGAACATCCTGTTCATTTGTGGCGGTGCGTTTGCGGGCCTTGATAAGATTATCGCAGACCGTCTGCAGAAACGCTCAATCGGCTTTGGTGCGCATGTGGCTGATCCTGATAAGCGCAAGATCGGTGAGCTGCTTGAAAAGGGTGAGCCAGAAGATCTCTTGAAATTCGGCCTCATCCCTGAATTTGTGGGCCGTCTGCCAGTGATTGCCACATTGCACGATCTTGATGTCGATGCGCTGGTGACAATCCTGCAAGAGCCGAAAAACGCTCTGGTGAAGCAATACGGCAAGCTGTTTGAGCTTGAGGATGTTGAACTCACCTTCACCGAAGATGCTCTGAAAGCCATCGCCGAACGCGCGATCAAGCGCAAAACTGGCGCGCGCGGTCTACGCTCTATCGTCGAAGGCATCCTGCTCGATACGATGTTCGACCTGCCCGATATGGAAGACGTGACCGAAATCGTCGTCGATGGCGAAGTGGTTGACGGCAAAAAAGAGCCTATTCGCGTCCACGGCGCGAAAGACACGAAGGAAGAGGCGGCTTGATCGCTTCTTCCGGCATCTTTGCCTGATCAAAAATTCCTGTTCGTCTGCAGCCAAAACAAATGGCGCAGCCCAACCGCTGAGCATGTGTTCGCTAGCGTAGACGGCGTTGAAACGCTCTCTGCAGGCACCAATCGTGGTGCAGACGAGCCGCTAAGTGCTGACCTGATCGATTGGGCTGATATCATCTTTGTGATGGAACGGCAGCACCGTCAGAAAATTCTGCGCAGCTTTCCAAGAGAAATCAAAGACAAGCGTATCGTGGTGCTCGGTATTCCTGATCGATACCAATTTATGGATCCTCATCTTGTGCGCATGCTTCAAGTGAAAATGCGCCGCTGGCTTCCCTGAGACGCTCGGATAGATAAAAGAAACCCCGCTCGGCCAGGAGGTTCGATGGGCCGAGCGGGGTTCTGCTTAGCGCTGATCCGGGTGGGAGGGGGAATGTGGACCAGCGCTAGCTTAGATTGTTCAATCAACCGGGCAGGAACACTCCGTCGGTCACGTGGATCACACCGTTCGATGTCATCACATCTGTGGTCGTCACCGCGGTTGCTCGGCCCGCAGCATCAGTGATCACAACCGTGTCACCCGAAAGACGCGCGGTTAGCTCACCGCCGCTCAAGGTTTTGATTGTGAAGGTACCGCCGTGCTTCTTGATCGCGGCCACCAAATCACCTGCGGTCACTTTGCCAGCAACAGCGTGATAGGTGAGGATGCCAGTGAGTGTGCCTTTGTTTTCAGGCTTCACCAAGGATGCGACCGTGCCATCGGGGAGTTTGGCAAAGGCGGTGTCAGTAGGAGCGAAGACAGTGAAGGGGCCGGGGCTTTGCAGGGTTTCAACAAGGCCAGCGGCAGATACGGCGGCAACCAAAGTGTTGTGAACGCCCGTGCTTTGCGCGGTTTGGACGATGTCTGGTGCCGCTTTGGTTTTATGGGCCTCAGCAGGCGCCGGTGCTACGCTCAATGCTGCGACACTGGCAGTGCCGATAACAGCTGCAAAGGCAACAGATTTCAAAGACTGAGGGAGTTTAGCAATTGTAGACATAAAGGGGGATCTCCTTTGTTTGTACAAGCCCTCCCGGTCTTGCGCTTTTAGCTACGCACACCGCGAAAATGCGGATGCAAAACAATCGCATCTTTTTTGAAAAAAATTGAAAAATCAGCGTTTTAAGGAGTGAAAGAGGCTCATTTGCCTCAATGTCTTACACTTGCGACAATGCGCCCTGTGCAACAACTGGACCCGCATCGACGCCTTCAGGCTTGCCGCCCAATGGTTCACGAGTGAGCACCAGTTCTACCCCATCGCCCATATTGCGCGCGACATTGGCGGGCAGGTCTACGCGGCGCTCTTCGCCCGCGACAATTACGCCTAGTGATTGCAGTTCTGACCCGTCTGCTGGCACCAACCACAATTCATGATCATGCACGCCATCAGCGGACAGGCCTGATGCAGAAACCAGCATTTCATCGCTATCGGGCAGGAAAGTCACGCCCAGCCGCAAAGGTGTATCCCCGATAGGTATAGAGGCGACGAGCGGCGCAGCAGCGGCAATCTGCGTCGTGCCGGGGTCGGCAGGCACTGGCGCGCCAACGGGCCGAAACGTCATGAAGGCCACAGCCACGGCTGCCGCAGCGGATGTGAGACCAGCTGTCCATTGCCAGCGACGCAGGCGCGATTGCAGGTCGACCACCACATCGCTTGTCTCAGTGTGATTGACGACGGGGCCGGTTGATATCGGCGCTGCGTTGGGCTGTTCGAGTGCGGCATTCACCCGTGCGTTGATTTGCTGCCAAACCGCATCGCTAGGTTCAGCAGCGCCGGCCATCTCATCTGTCCAAGGGGAAAACCAATTGTCCCACCATGCTTTGCGATCCGCAAAGCTCGCATCATGCGCCAATCGTCCGCGCGCGGTCAGCAATTCCTCACCTTCGAGGAGGCCAAGCGCGTATTCCGCCGCGATTGTTCTGTCGTCGCGGTTATCCATCGGATCAAGATCGTCTTGGCCGCTCATTCGCTCGCCTCCAGACAAGCACGCAGGCGCATCAATCCGCGCCGGATCCAGCTTTTCATAGTTCCCAGCGGCACATCGGCTTTTTCGGCAAGTTCAGCGTAAGTGTTGCCATCGAAAAACGCGGCCCGGATGTAGGTCTGCGCCTTGTCATCTAGCGTCTGAATGCAGGTGTGAATTTGCGCAGATTTCTCTGCATCGATCAGCAAGGCATCGGCCAAAGGTGCCTCATCAGGTAGGGGAGCCGCTTCTTCCACAGGAACAGCGCCGCCGCGCACTTTGCCCGTGCGCAGTCGATCGATTGCGCGGTTGCGCGCAAACGTGGCCAGCCAAGATATCGGGCTGGCGCGCTCCGGATCATAGCGATCCGCGCGTTGCCAAAGATTGACGTAAACGTCCTGCAAAGCGTCTTCTGCTTCCTTTCTATCCCCCAAGATACGGAGGCAGATGCCAAACAGTTTCACGCGTGTTGCCTGATAAATTTCTTCCAATGCTGCGCTATCGCCGTCAGCCAGCCGCGCCATTGCTGCACGCAAGGCTTCCCGCGCTTCGGGAGTGGAAGATGTGGGGTTTGAAGCCATCGGCTGTGCAATTGCCGCTACCATGGCAAAACGTCAATGGTTTTGGACAATAGGCCCTACCCACTATGGGGCGGCAATAGTCCTAGTCAGTGAGTTCGAGCCGGCGTTCGATACGTTCTATGCGACCGGCGAGCGATGCAAGATCGGACCCGCGATATAAATCGGATTGCACTAGGCCATAGACATGCGTTTTCATGACCTTGATTTCATTTTCGATGCGTTGAAATGCGTCATCGTGCTGGGACAACTTACCCTGCATTTGCTTGAGCGTTTCAAAAATCAGTTAATTGGTCACTGGATGAACCATGGGCGCAATATAAGCGATCTGTGCCATTTCGCCAAGTTACTGTTGATTACGAGGTTGTTATTCATAAACGCAATCGTCCAGACCATCGCGCTGGACAACGCCAATGCGGCGTTCAACAATGCGACCATACCGGGCGATCCAGCCGGATGGATTTGTGACTTCGCGTGTCTTTGGGCTGGGCAAAGCGGCGGCCATGCGGGCGGCCTCAGCCGGGCTCAATTGCGCTGCAGATTTGCCGAAATACCGCTCAGCCCCCGCAGTCGCGCCGTATGTGCCGATGCCTGTTTCTGCGACGTTCAAATACACTTCCATGATCCGGCGCTTTCCCCAGACATTCTCAATCCAGAATGTGAACCACGCCTCCAGCCCCTTTCGGAAATATCCGCCGCCTTGCCATAGGAATACGTTCTTGGCGGTTTGCTGAGATATGGTCGATGCGCCTCTGATTTTGCCACCTTTTGCGTTGTCTTTATAAGCCTTTTCAATGGCTTCTGTGTCAAATCCAGAATGTTCGCAAAACTTGGAATCCTCTGATCCGATAACCGCAGCGATCAGATCAGGGTCGATACTGTCAAGGCTTTCCCAATCGCGTGTCGCGCCCTTTTCATCCATCACCATCGTCGCGGTGATGGGCACAGGCACCCACTTAAATACGATCACCAAAAGAAGCGTAATCCCGATGAACCAGAGGATGGCTTTGGCAAGGATGCGGGTGAGGGCGATCAGCATGGGACACGCTCTTATGCACTCCGATTGCCAAGAGCAAATGCGAGATCGCTTGCGAAACACGGCCGCGCATGCTTGTTGGCGTCAAAGATGCGTTGAAAGGGAGAGTTCCATGCGTTTGTTCCGCCATATTGCCGCCCCGATTGCTTTGGCTTCGGCTCTGGCTGTCAGTCCCGCAGCGGCGGATGATCACACGCACGATCACGGCGCAATCGCGGCTGCAGTTGAGGCGGATTATGATAGCCATCTCGCGCCGCTCTTTGTTCATTTTCACAGGAACCCTGAGCTTTCCTTCCTCGAAAACGAAACCGCTGCGCGTATGGCTGCCGAATTGCGAGAGGCTGGGCTTGAAGTCACCGAAAATGTCGGCGGCACAGGCGTTGTCGGCATGCTCAAAAATGGCGATGGCCCGCTGATCCTGCTGCGGGCGGATATGGATGGGCTGCCCGTTTTGGAGAAATCGGGCCTCGAATATGCGTCGACCGCCACGCAAGTGGGCCAGGATGGCAAGGAATACCCGGTCATGCATGCCTGCGGGCATGATGTGCATATCACCAGTATGGTGGGCACTGCGCGGCGTTTGATGGCGATGAGGGATCAATGGTCGGGGACGATCATGTTTGTGGTCCAGCCAGCCGAAGAACGCGTAGGCGGGGCGAAAGCGATGCTGGCTGACGGTCTGTATGAGCGCTTTGGTAAACCCGATTACGCGCTTGCTTTCCATGTCTCCAGCGTGCTGCCCACAGGGAAAGTGTCGGCTGCTGAAGGGATCCAATATTCGAGCGCGGATTCGGTTGATATCACGGTGCCGGGCGTCGGCGCGCATGGTGCAAGCCCTCATGCTGGTCGCGATCCCGTTTATATCGCGTCTCAGATTGTGACGGGTTTACAAAGCATTGTGAGCCGCGAGGTCATGCCTTTATCGCCCGCCGTGATTACCGTGGGTTCGTTCCATTCAGGCTCAAAACACAACATCATTTCCGATCAGGCTGACTTGCAGCTAACCGTGCGGTCCAACGATGAAGCGGTGCGCGCGCAATTGCTCGCCAGCATTGAACGTATTGCCGTGAACACCGGCAAAGCGCACGGCCTGCCCGATGATCTACCGGTCAAAGTGGTGGTCAGCGAGGGAACGCCTGTCACCTACAACGACAAAGCTCTCGCGCGGCGTTTGAACAATGTGATGATCCGCGATTTGGGAGAGGATGCATTTATGCCCTTCCAGCAACAAGGAATGGGCGCGGAGGATTTTGCCTATTTCGTCGAGGAAGAACGCGGTGTGCCGGGATATTACTTTGCCGTGGGCGGGACGCCACCTGAGGCGTTTGAGGCAGCGGAAAATGGCGGGCCAGCGGTGCCCTCGCACCATTCGCCTTTGTTCAAAGTGGCACCGAGAGAAAGCGTGACTTTGGGCACGCGTGCTATGATTGCAGCGGTGCTGGATTTGGCGCCGGGAACCTAAGTTGGTGAGGCTACGTCCCTAATTATACCGCGCCTCAACCCATTCGCCTTCCTTGCCTTTTGCTACGGTTTCGCAAGCTTCCGCGAGGTCCTCGATGTATTGATCAATCACTTCGGCGTGTTTGGGGGAAAGCATGAGGTGGAGGCTGGGGGGATCGATGGTGATCGATGTGAACCAGCCTTTGCGATACATTTCGGAATAGATCGCGAAGCTGTCATGGTCTGGGTGGCGGAAGGCGATGAGGCCGAGCATGGGTTTGCCCAGAACCTCGAAGCCTATTCGTTTGAAGCCTTCTTCGGCTCGCCGCCGCGTTTCGCAGACTAGGCCCTGCTTTTCGCGGTATCCCTCGACCCCCAGTACATTCATCACGGCCCAGGCCGCCGAAATGGCGCCGCCGGGCCTGGTGCCGGCGAGTGTGGGCGTTTTCATCGGGGCGCCGCTCCAGTTCTGCGCGTCGAATGGCATATAGTCATAGAGCTTCTTGTCACGAAACAGGACCGTCGAGGCGCCCTTCGCGGCGTAGCCGTACTTGTGCAGATCAGCGCTGATTGAATGGACCGCGGGCACTTCAAAATCGAACGGTGGCACACTCACGCCGTTCATCTGTGCAAAGGGCGCGAAGTACCCGCCGACACATGCATCTGTGTGCAGCCAAACCCCATTTTCCTCCGCCACATCGGCCAAAGCCGTGATGGGATCGATCACGCCATGGGGGAAATTAGGCGCGGAACCCACCATCATGATTGTAGCCGCATCGCATGCATCACCCATCGCGGCAGGGTCCGCCTTATAGCTGCCATCCGTTTTGATTGGGATACGTCGCACTTCCACGTCCATCAGATGCGCGGCTTTATCGAAAGCGGGGTGGGCAGATTGGGGGAGGACTATGTTCGCAGGACCATTCAGTCCCTTTTCAGCGCGCGAATAATCTCGCGCTGCTTTCATCGCCATGGTAATGCTGTCAGTGCCGCCCGATGTTATTGCGCCCGTCGCGCCTTCGGGTCCGTGAAGGATCGAGAGCGCCATTTCGACAACCTCACGCTCCATTTGCGCAAGCGAAGGAAAGGCGAGTGGGCCAAGCCCGTTTTCTGACATGAACGCGGTATACGCTTCGTGCTGAACCTCGGCGATTTCGGGGCCTGCGTTAAAGACATAGACAGCCGTTTTGCCATCGCGCCATTTGGCATCGCCCGCCCCGCGCGCTTCAAGCTCCTTGCGCACTTCTTCCCAGCTCTTGCCGGTTTTCGGCATGTCCATGATATGATCCTCTTCCCTTGCCCTCTTGCTTCTAGACCTGTCACAGGCTTTGTAGGATTTCAAACGTTTGAGGGTGGGGAAGTGCGGCAATGATCATTGTGCTCGAAGGGATCAGCGCCGCTGGAAAGACGACATTTGCGCGGCAGTTTGCTGCTGAGCATCACGTGCCCGAGTTTCCCGATCGCAAACCTTCGCCCCGCAAGGATGATCCTGCGGAAGTTCATGCGGCCTATTGGGTGGAGCACAATGCGCGCCGCTTTCAGGCAGCGTTGGAAGTCGAGTCTGCCCACGGCTTTGCGATTTGCGACACCGAACCGTTCAAGTCGCACTTTGATTGGTGCATGGCGAGGGCAGGATTCAAGTCTTTCGACATCTTCGAAGCGGCCATACCCATCGCACGCAGGGCGATTGAAGAGCGCCGTCTAGGCTTTGGAACACGCTATTATGTGAAACGGATCGAGCCCGAAGTCGCGACGGCGCAAAAAGAGGGCGATGCAACCCGCTCGCGTCGCAATTTCCAAATGCACCTCGCACTCCAGCCGCACTTGATGGGTTGGTTCGATACGCTGTCTTTGGTTTTGCCAGGCCGGGTGGAGTTCGCCTTTCCGCAACCGGAGGCGCTTAAGGCTGAGCTAAAAGAAAAAGCGCCGGAGGAAGACCCCCGGCGCTTCGATGTTTCTGTGTTCGACGCTCTGATAGAGCGCCTGCCGAAATAATTCTTACGCCATCCCCGGCAAAAGCCGCTCACCAGCAATGCGTTGCATCGCTTTTTGCAGTTTCTCAAACGCGCGCACTTCGATCTGGCGGATACGTTCGCGGCTCACATTGTAAACCTGTGAGAGCTCTTCCAAAGTCTGTGGCTTTTCTGTCAGGCGGCGCTCGGTCAGAATGTGCTGCTCGCGCTCGTTCAGCGAGTCCATAGCCTCCACCAGCATTTCGTGACGCACGCTGGCTTCTTCAGCGTCGGCAACCGTTTCATCCTGAAGCGGACGATCATCGGTCAGCCAGTCCTGCCATTCGCCAGAACCATCTTCGCCATTGCGCATCGGCGTGTTGAGCGAGCCGTCGCCGCCCATCATCATCCGGCGGTTCATGTTGACGACTTCCTGTTCTGGCACGCCAAGATCGGTTGCGATCTTGGTCACGTCATCAGGGGACAGGTCTGTGTCTTCGTACGCTTCAAGCTGTTTTTTCATCCGGCGAAGGTTGAAGAACAGCTTTTTCTGCGCCGCCGTGGTGCCCATTTTTACAAGGCTCCACGAACGCAGGATGTATTCCTGCATGCTCGCTTTGATCCACCACATCGCGTAAGTCGCGAGGCGAAAACCACGGTCGGCTTCAAATTTCTTGACGCCCTGCATAAGGCCGACATTACCTTCGGAAATGAGGTCAGACACGGGCAGACCATATCCGCGATAACCCATAGCGATTTTCGCAACGAGACGCAGGTGAGAGGAGACGAGCTGGGACGCTGCCTCTGGGTCTTCGTGTTCCTCATACCGTTTGGCGAGCATATATTCCTGCTCGGCGGTGAGGACGGGGTATTTCTTGATTTCCGACAGATAGCGGTTGAGGCTTTGCTCACCACTAAGGGCGGGGACACTGGTCTTTGCTGTACTCACTGTTTTCCTAACCTTTCTCGTGTCGACCACGGAGACCGGACCTCTGCTGAGCATCCGAAATTCTGGGCCACTCGGTTACATATACGCGAAAAATGCGCATTTGGGTGCGCTTTCATCGATTACAACGGGTAAGTTGGTCGATTAGTTCCTGCATATCGTCGGGCAGACTTGCTTTGAAAAGGACATTTTTTCGTGTCACAGGATGGTTAAAGCCCAATTCGGCCGCATGAAGCGCCTGACGGGCGAAACCAAGCTGTTTTAGAAGCGGTTTCAAAGCCTTGGGTGTCTGACCGTATGTTGGGTCTCCTAATAAAGCATGGCCGATTGACCCGCAGTGAACGCGCACCTGATGGGTGCGGCCTGTTTCCAATCGGCATTCGATTAGGCTTGCATCAGCCAGCCTGTCGAGAACGGTATAGTGCGTAATTGCGGTTTTCCCGCGTGAGGAATTCTTGTCCAGCACAGCCATTTTCTTTCGATTGGCATCAGATCGCCCAATGCGCGCGTCGATAGTGCCCTTGGCAGGTGTGGGAAAACCGCCGCAAATCGCAAGATAACGGCGATGAACGCTGTGCTCAGCAAATTGTGTTGCCAGCCCTTCATGCGCAGCATCGGTTTTGGCCGCGACCAGCAAGCCTGACGTGTCCTTGTCGATCCTGTGAACGATCCCAGGGCGCGCCACCCCTCCAATCCCACTGAGTGAGCCTTTGCAATGGTAAAGGAGCGCGTTGACCAGCGTCCCATCCGCGTTTCCAGCAGCAGGGTGCACCACCATGCCGGCGGGTTTGTTTATGACGATGAGGTGTTCGTCTTCAAATGCGATATTGAGCGGGATATCCTGCGGCTGCGCCTGGGCAGGGGCGGCTTCGGGGATTGCGATGGTGAAAGGGGTATCTGCCGCGACTTTGGCGGAAGGGGAATTTGCGGGCCGGCCATTCACACGCACGCGGCCTTGGGCGATAAGCGCTTGGACCCGGGCGCGGCTGAAATCGGTTGCGTCGGCGAGCGCTTTGTCGAGCCGTGCGGGGGCGGAGGTTTTGCCGGTAAGGGTTGTTTCGGAAGAGAAGACTCTCGGTTCGGTAGGCTCAGTGTGAGCAGATTTGGATGGTTTCTCCACCATTTTAACCGTTCGCCCTGAGCTTGTCGAAGGGCCGCTCTTACTTTTTGCAAGCGCGGAAATCTGATCCCAGTCCCCTCGGATCAAGGCTTGTTTCTTCGCTCTCGACCAACCCTTGATCTGCAACTCCGCGGCGAGCGCTTTGTGTCGGGTTGGGAATTCCTCAGACCAAACAAGTTCAACAGGCAATTTGTCTTTTGTGAATCCAGCCACAAGGCCAGACTGATGCTCACCGATCCGCCTTTCCAGATTGTCGGTGTGACCCGTATAATACTTGCCCGCGCGGCAATGCAGCATGTAAGTCCAAAATGCCATGCAAGGGGGCCTAAGTGAAGGACGGTGCTTCGACAAGCTCAGCACGAACGGATTTTAAGGTGAGTGCGCAGGCTCTCGCGGCCATGCAATCTGCCGCGCAGTCCGCGCACCCAATTGAGGCTTGCGGTTTGCTCCTAGGGGAAGGCACCCAGATCACGCATTTCACCGAAACTCGCAATGTCCACCCAAGACCAGAAACTCACTTCGAAATTGACCCGCAAGTCCTGATTGACGCGTACCGTGATGAGAGAGAGGGCGGGCCGCAGGTTCTTGGGTATTTCCACTCGCATCCCACCGGCGATCCAGCCCCTTCGAAAACGGATCGCGCGCAAGCAGCGCATGATGGAAAACTCTGGATGATTGCAGGGGATGGGCAGGTGGAATGCTGGCGAGATGATCCGGATGGGTTTCATCGTGTTTCCTACGCCATTGCCACGGGCTGAGGATTTGCGCATATCAGCCTCGGTCTTTTTGGGCCGCAAACCAAACAGAAAGAGACAAATTCGAAAACCATGTTGGAGAAGTGTCAACTTCACTTTCAGCAGATAAGCCTCATAAAAACAGCGTATTGCAACGAAAATATTGGCTTGACACGGTGTCGACTTTGTCAACTTCGATATTCAGGAAAACCGGATATAATCTGAATGACATCACAAATCGATCTCGCCGCGCTTATGTGTTCACGGCTTTGCCACGACATGCTGTCTCCTGTGGGGGCGCTCTCCAACGGGCTGGAATTGCTCGCGGATGAAACCGATCCGGCTATGCGCGCCAATGTTGTGGAATTGCTGGAGCAGTCAGCGAAAATCAGCACGGACAAATTGCGGTTCTTCCGCCTAGCATTCGGCGCGGCTGGCGGATTTGGCGAAGCGGTCCCTGTGGAAGAAGCTCAGGAAGTTATCACCGCATTGGCCAGCGATGCAAAAGGGGTTGAGCTGAATTGGGCAGTCCAATCATCCTCTCTTCCTAAGCCTGCCGTAAAAGTCATGCTCAACCTGTCGCAGATCGCTTTGGATGCGCTGGTGCGCGGGGGGACTCTCGATATCGGAGCAGAATTGCGCGATGGCAATGTTGAGATTGTGGCGCGGGCAGCGGCTGAAAAACTTGCTTTTGATGAAACGATCGGACGCGCTTTGCATGGCGATCTTGCGGAAAGTGAAATCACCAGCCGCACCGTTGCTGCGCATATGATTGCATTGCTGGCCAAGGAATTGGGCGGCGGATTGCAATACCAGTTGACCGACGATGCTCTGGTCTTGGGCGCAGTGGTTCCAGAGCCTGAAGGCATGATCGGGTAGGCTTTTGAACATGCAGCGTGATGAACTGGTCCACGAAGTCGTCCCTTCGCCCAATTTCAACGATCGGGCGCTGCCGATCACCATGCTGGTCGTCCACTACACCGAAATGAAGCCGGTTGAGACCGCCTTGGCGCGGCTGACCGACGCAGAAGCAGGGGTTAGCGCGCACTATCTGATAAGCGAAGAAGGCGTGGTCACGCAGCTTGTGCCGGAAGAAAAGCGCGCCTGGCATGCGGGCGTATCCTATTGGCGCGGGCATAAGGATGTGAATTCAGCCAGCGTCGGGATTGAACTGGATCATCCCGGCCATGCGGGCGGCTATCGCGATTTTGCCGCTGCCCAAATTGACGCTTTGATCCCGCTTGCCGCGCGTATTGTCAAAACGCATGATATCCCGCGCGCAAACGTGGTCGGCCATTCTGATGTTGCTCCCCAGCGCAAAATTGATCCGGGTGAACTGTTCCCTTGGGACCGGCTGGCAGAATATGGGTTATGCCTGCAACGCCCAACCAAACTTGCAACCGGCGATCCGTTTCACAATGATGGTGCCTTCATGCTCGCTTTGGAGCGGTTCGGCTATGACATAACTGAGCCGGAGAAAACCGTCGAAGCGTTTCAGCGCCGTTGGCGTCCCGAACTCATCGATGGCCAGATTGATCAACAGATCAGCGCGATCTTGTGGCAGCTTTTGCTCGATAGGGACCGCGGCGCTGCGCGATAAAAAGAGTTAACATCGAGTTATCATGCGGTAACATCGCCTCGCGGGGGAAATGCGTATGCTTACGCGAAATTTCTGACGCACTGTTTGGAGGGATACACATGATGAAGAAGCTTGCGGCCGAATTTTTCGGCACGTTTTGGTTGGTTTTCGGGGGATGCGGATCGGCGGTCCTGGCTGCGGGCATTCCTGATCTAGGGATCGCCTATGCAGGCGTATCGCTGGCTTTTGGTTTGACGGTTTTGACAATGGCTTACGCTGTTGGCGGAATTTCAGGCGGACATTTCAACCCTGCCGTCTCGCTTGGTTTGGCATTGGGCGGCCGCTTTAGTTTTGGCGAATTGGTGCCGTATTGGGGAGCGCAAGTGATTGGCGCGCTGGCAGCAGGCGCGACGTTGTTCACCATCGCATCTGGCGTTCCAGATTTCAGCGCAGGCGGTTTTGCTGCCAATGGCTATGGAGAATTCTCCCCGCACGGATACACGATGATGTCGGCCCTGGTGATCGAAATTGTGCTTACAGCATTCTTTCTGATTGTTATTCTGGGCTCAACATCGCCCAAGGCTCCGGCTGGATTTGCGCCGATTGCGATCGGTCTTTGTTTGACGCTGATCCACCTGATTTCGATCCCGGTCACCAATACATCGGTGAACCCAGCACGCTCAACTGGCGTGGCGTTCTTCTCAGACAACGCTTTGGCTGTGCCGCAGCTTTGGCTGTTCTGGGTGGCTCCGTTGATTGGTGCTGCTTTGGGTGCGATGATCTGGAAGCTGCTTTTGGCACCGGATGAGACTGCTGAATAAACGAACACTCGGTTAAACGGGGGCAAAGGGCCGGCTTTCCTAAAGCTGGCCCTTTGTGTATGCGCCGTCCTTATCAGGGGGTCTGAGGCAGCCGCTTCTTCGACACGCTCACCATGAGCGAGTTGATATGAGAGGAAAGTCCGGGCTCCACGAAGCAAAGGTGGCGGGTAACGCCCGCCGAGTTCGCCTGTTTGCAGGCGCGCTTAGGGAAAGTGCCACAGAGAGTATACCGCCGATGGACCCTAAAGGTCACAGGCAAGGGTGAAAGGGTGCGGTAAAAGCGCACCGGGGTCTTGGTAACACGGCCCGCATGGCAAACCCCACCTGGAGCAAGGCCAAATAGGGGTCTCGCGCTCGCTGAAAGGCAGGGCAGGGGAGCATCGCCCCGAGGAGACCCGGGTTGGCTGCTAGAGTTGTTTGGCAACAGACAGCCCAGATGAATGGCTGCCACCGCGCGGCTGGTCCGTTTCGGCGGATACCGCGAGCGGAGACAGAACCCGGCTTATGATGGCCCCCTGATACATGTTCTTTGAAATTACTCGAGTTGCGGGTTCAGGCTGCCGCACTGCGTTTGGAGGTCTCGTCCGGATACAGCTCATTCAGTGGCCGTGATCGCCCGTCTGCACACACCAGTCTTACGTGAAAGCGCTTCAATTGCCGGGGTTCGGGCACGCCGCAGGAATGTGCAATTACTCCGACTTCTTTGCGCATTTGCTTGACGAAATTGGCAACACGAACAGCTTTGTTCGCAGGATCAAGGCCGCGTTGCAGAGCTGGATCGTGAGTCGTAATGCCAGTGGGGCAGGTGTTCTTGTTGCATTTCATCGCTTGGATACAGCCCAATGCAAACATGAAACCACGAGCGGAAATGACGAAATCAGCGCCAGCACACATTGCCCAAGCAACCTCGCTTGGAGTGACCAGTTTGCCGCTGGCGACGATGCGGATGCGGTCCTTCAGCCCAGCACGGTTCCGGATATCAGCCATCATCGGCAGCGCCTCACGAAGAATAAGCCCGACGTTGTCGATCAAAGGCAGAGGTGCAGCCCCCGTCCCGCCATCGCCGCCATCCACGGTGATGAAGTCCGGAGCGCTCTCAGGTCCTCGTTTGTTGATCTCCTCCATCAACTCTTCCAGCCAGCCATAGGCGCCGACCACTGTTTTGAAACCCACCGGCTTGCCAGTAACCTCGCGAATATGGCGGATCGCATCGAGGAGCTCTTGCGTGTTGCCAATATCGGGGTGCCGATTGGGGGAGATAGAGGCGGTGTGCGGTTCGATCCCGCGAATAGCGGCGATTTCCTCGTTCACTTTTTGAGCAGGAAGGATGCCTCCCTTGCCCGGCTTTGCACCCTGGGAAAGCTTAAGCTCAAACATGCGCACTTGATCATGAGCGGCCACTTCGCGCAGTTTCTCATCGGAAAGGGAGCCATCCTTGTTGCGCACGCCGTATTTCGCAGTGCCTATCTGGAAGACAATATCCGCGCCGCCTTCGAGGTGGAACGGGGACATCCCGCCTTCGCCCGTGTTCACCCAGCACCCTGCCTTTGCAGCGCCATGCGACAACGCTTGGACAGCAGGTTTGGAAAGAGCACCGTAGCTCATGCCGGAGATGTTGAAGACAGATGGCGCATTGTAAGGGATGCGCGCAGCCCCTTCGCCAATGATCAGGGGCGGAGCTTCCAATGCGTCTCTTTCCAGAGTGGGCCATGGGCAATTGACGAAGATTGGCGTGCCGACAGGGTCGAGATTGCGCGTCGACCCAAAAGCTACATTGGTGGATTTGGCTTCGGCCGCATCGTAAACCCAGTCACGCTGAGCCCGGTTAAAGGGCATTTCTTCGCGATCCATTGCGAAGAAGTATTGGCGGAAGAACTCGCCAAGCTCCGAGAAGACATAGCGCAGCCGGCCAATGACCGGGTAATTGCGGCGCACCGCATCAGCGGTTTGGAACCGATCGATGAAAAAGAGGACGATCAGCGTCAGCACGATCAGGCCGACGACCAAGATGAAAGCAGTGGAAAGCCCGCTTAGAACCGATGTCATACATATCCTCCCAAGGTGCCTGATACGCTTTTGTTCGCATCGAGGACACTTGGAGGTTACATGGCCGCTATCGGCCTAGCAATCGCGAGTTATACCCGTCCGATGCTCGAGTATTCAAAGCCTTCGCCGCGCATATCATCAGGATTGTAGATGTTGCGCAGGTCAACCATGACATGCCCTTTGGCCAGCTCTTTGACTCGATTGATATCGAGAGCGCGGAAAGCATCCCATTCGGTGACGATCACGACGGCGTCTGCATCTTGGATCGCTTCGTATGGGTCACCGCACATTGTGACTTCGGGCATCAATGGGGCAGCGATTTCCATACCTTCAGGATCGTAGGCTGCGACTTCGACACCTGCATCGGTGAGCGTTTGCGCAATCGCAATCGCGGGCGAATCGCGCATGTCATCGGTGTTGGGTTTGAAGGTCAGCCCCAACAAAGCTGCTTTCTTACCGCGAGCATTGTCAGCACCGCCTAGCGCGTCGAGCACTTTACGGCCCATTGCGCGCTTGCGGGTGTCGTTCACTTTCACAACCGCTTCGACAATACGCGTGGGGCTGTCGTAGTCTTCTGAGGTTTTGAGCAGCGCCAAAGTGTCTTTGGGGAAGCATGATCCGCCATAGCCGGGGCCAGCATGAAGGAATTTGGAGCCGATCCGGTTGTCCATTCCTATACCGCGTGACACGTCTTGAACATTCGCGCCCACTTTCTCGCAAAGGTCGGCCATCTCGTTGATGAATGTGATTTTGGTCGCGAGGAAAGCATTGGCGGCGTATTTGATCAGCTCGCTGGTGCGGCGATTGACGAAGAGGATGGGCGATTCATTTAAGAATAGCGGGCGATACACTTCGCGCATCACGTCGCGGCCAAAATCATCTTCTGCACCAATGACTATACGGTCAGGGCGTTTGAAATCGCCGATTGCCGCGCCTTCGCGCAGGAATTCTGGGTTAGAAACGACAGAGACTTTGTGGCTCGTGCCGCTGTCTTGAAGAATGCGTTCAACCTCATCGCCTGTGCCAACCGGAACAGTGGACTTGGTTACAACGACCGCATCGTTCGATAGACTTGCGCCAACTTCTTTTGCCACCTGATAGACAAAGGTCAGATCAGCATGGCCGTCACCACGGCGGCTGGGCGTACCAACAGCGATGAAGATGGCGCTCGCATCTTTGATACCTTCGGCGAGGTCTGTGGTAAACGAGAGACGACCAGCGGCCACATTGCTTTCAACCAACTTATCGAGGCCGGGTTCATAAATAGGCATGACGCCTTCATGCAGGCGATCAATCTTGCTTTGGTCCTTATCAATGCACACCACATCATGACCAAAATCGGCAAAGCATGCCCCCGAAACGAGCCCGACATAGCCAGAACCCACCATTGCAATCTTCATCTAAGATCAGCCTTCTAAATTTGTTTTTACCGCAATCGCGAAGTGAGCTCGCCTGATTGCGCAACACTGTCCAAATGTGAAGTGCGCAAAGGTATATGTCGCTGTCCAAACCAGATGGGTTGGGCTTTACTTAAGAGCATCTGTCCCGGCGATCTGGATAACACCGTTGGTATCGATGGCTTGAATTATCCGCTGTGTGTCGCCTTCCAAAACCAGTGCTGTCAAAACGCCAGAACGGAATGCGCCTGTATCAACTCCGATGCGATTGCCCAGGTTCACCACATCATCAAAAATGGTGTGTCCATGGACCACCACTTTTTCCAGTGGGCCTTGGTGATTTAAGAAACGATCTCTAATCCAAAGCATATCGGATCGTTTTTGTTCTGTGATCGATACAGCCGGATCTATGCCAGCGTGAACGAACAGATAATCGCCAGCTATGATGTATTCTTCGAAAGCATTGATGTAATTGCGTTCTTCTTGCGAAACCAACTTTGGAAGCGCGGCGAAAAGCTCTTCCAGTGTCATCGCATCAAATTGTTGTTTGGAAATCCCATAGCTCAATATGGTTTCGCGCCCGCCATGCTTTAAGAAATGTCTCAGGATATCGGGCTTTTCAAAGGATTCGAGAAACATGTCCTCGTGATTGCCCGCAAGAATGCGCACTTCGCGAGTTTTTTGCCATTCCCGCGCTCGCTCGACCACACCCGAACTATCAGGACCGCGATCAACGAGATCACCCAACAAAATCATGTGCGTATCGGCCTTCTCAAGGGCCTGATCGTCCGCTTCGATTTGATCGATCAACGCGTTGAAAAGGTCCAAGCGCCCGTGAATATCACCGATAGCATAGTACCTGTGACCTTGAGGCACCGAGGGCAAATTGGGGCTCGATTGGGATTTCGAGCCGAGCAGGGAGCGAATAGCTTTCAGCATTTTGATTTGGTTGCGACTTCTGTCTGTCTGATAATAAAAGGGTGGGAATAATGCGCCATGCTCAGAGCATCAAATGCCTCATGCGCGTTGGATGTCCCGATTAGCGGCGAAACCCGTTCAATAAGCGCAGCAGCCTAGATCGGCAACTCACAGGGTAAAACGACCATCATGCAGGCGAACATGGTGCAAAATTCGCACACTTGGGAGTGTTTGGGCGAATCTGTGCAATTTCCCTTGCGCCTGAAGAGGAAAATGTGCACGAAAGTTGCGCACTTTGATGAGACCGACCCAAAATCAATACGGCCACAGAGTGTGCAGGTGGGACGAAGCAACCAACACACAACACCAAAATAGGGAAGTTGTAATGCTCACGTCCATTCGCGGCACATTGGCCGCATCCGTATCTTTCGGAGTGCTCCTCTCAGCAACTCCAGCGCTTGCCAATGAGGCCGAAGCTATTGCTTTGGTCGAAGCTGGTGAAACTATTGTGATTGACGACGCTGATGTTGTCGAAGCGCAAATCGTTGAAATTTCTGACGCTGCTGAAAGCGCGCCAACTCTTATCGATCCAGCAATTGACTGGTCAGCCCAATCAGCGGCTGCTGAGCGGGCCAGTGCACCTGTTGCAGATGAAGCTGCGAACGCCTTGGCTGATGACAGCCCGCTTTCATTCTCTGCAAACGTTGCTCTCGCCACAGAATATCGTTTTCGTGGTGTGAACCTTTCAGGCGGCAACTTTGCCATTCAGGGCGGCCTTGACCTCTCGCATTCATCCGGTTTCTACATCGGAACTTGGGGCTCAAACCTTGACGAGCAAACCGTAGGATATGGTTCAAGCGAGCTTGATCTTTACGGCGGTTGGAGCGGCAACCTGACTGACGCAGTATCTGTCGATGTTGGCGCTATCGCTTACATCTATCCCGATGCTGGTCCGGGCGAATTCGACTATTACGAATTTTATGGCTCGGTTGGCTTCAGCCTCGGCCCTGTTTCGGTAACACCGGGCTTTGCTTACGCGTTTGATCAGGATTCGCTTGGTGGAACCGACAACACATATCTCTACACTGATGTGAGCATTGGCATCCCTGATACGCCTGTCACTTTGAACGGGCATCTGGGTTACACAGATGGCTTCCTGACTTTCACCAATGACAGCAAAGCTGTTGATTGGTCGATTGGCGCTGACCTTGCCGTTGGTCCCGTCACATTCAACGTGTCTTACATCGATGTTGAAAGCGATGCCCTGGTCGATCCGGGCGAGGTATTCACCAGTGATGCGTTTGTGGCGTCGGTAAGCGCAAGCTTCTAAGCCAACACAACAATAAATGTACAAGGGGCGAGCTACCGGTTGCGGTTTCTCGCCCCTTTTTTGTTCTACGCTGGTGTTAATCGAGCGAGAAATTGACTGTCGTGACGACGCGAACCTTTTTGTAAGGGCTATCTGAAACACCCCATCCGCCACTATCGCCATCGCGCGCTTCAATAGAGAAATAGCCTTGTGTCGCGTCTTTGATGGCGCCGACAACGGCTCCTGAATCCTGTGCGAACTGTTGGGCTGCCGCGCGTGCATCACGCGTTGCTTCTGCCACCATTTCCGGTTTGATGCTGTTGAGCCGGGTGAAAGTGTAGCTCATGCTTGAGCCCTCCTCGATAAAGACGCCGCGGCTTACAAGATCAAACTGCTGTGCCACCGCTTTTTGAGCCAGAGCGATATCGTCCGTGCGAAGGGCGAGTCGTTGGCGCACAGTATAGGTCGTGACACCTTGATAGGTGGAGCTTGATACATTGGCGCCAGTTGGTTGCAGCGCCTCCTCTGGGAACCCCAGTTCGTTGAAGAATTGTTTAATGTTTTCAGTGTCCACCCGCACTTTGTCTTGGGCATTCGACAGATCACTCGACTTCGCAGAATAAGAAATCGTCCAGGTTGCAAGATCGGCGGTGACATCACGCTCTGCAAGCCCGCGAACGGTGACCGCGCGGTCGGCTTCTTTGGCTCTCAATAGCCCGTCTCCCAGCAGATATCCCGCTAGCACCACTCCCACAGACGCGATGGCTGCTGTTCCGAACCAGCGCGCTGTATTGCTTCCCACTACCCCGCTGGCATTATTGCCTTGCGTCTTGTTCTCGTTCATCTCATCCTCCTGACCTTACTTGATACGATGAAATGTGCTTCATCATCGATGAACCGTTTTTGAACCGGAGCGTAATGTATGACTCAATTCCTCCACTCTATGATCCGGATCACTGATCCAGATGCCACTGTCGATTTTTTCAAATTGTTCGGAGTGGAAGAAGTTCGCCGTTTCGATGTGGAGGCAGGGCGTTTTACGCTCATTTTCCTTGCTGCCCCAGGACAGGAAGGCGTTGCGGAAATCGAGCTTACCTATAATTGGCCATCAGAAGATGGGACTGAGCCGGAGGTCTATGATGGCGGGCGGAACTTCGGCCATCTCGCGTTCCGAGTGAACGATATCTACGAAACCTGTCAGCGCGTTGCCGATGCTGGCCATACAATCCACCGCCCCCCACGCGATGGGCACATGGCGTTTATCAAATCACCCGATGGCATCTCAATTGAGCTGCTCCAAGACGGCAAGCTTGAACCCAAAGAACCATGGGTCAGCATGGAAAACGTCGGCAGTTGGTAGCGCCTTTAGTTGGCGCTTGGCTGAGTTCCTTGATCGTCACAATCCTCGGGACTGTGGTTAGTAGTCAACCGAAGGATAATAAACCCAAGCACTGCTGAGATCGCAGAACCTGTAAGGATGCCAATCTTCGCGCTCTCGATAAACGCCTCATTGCCGGGGAATGCCAATCCACCGATGAACAGGCTCATGGTAAAGCCTATGCCGCAAAGGATTGAAACGCCCCAAATCTCGGCCCAGCTTGCATTTTGAGGGCGCGGTGCAAATCCGATTTTGTCAGCGACAAAGACGGTCGAAAATATACCGATCTGTTTGCCAGCAACCAGTCCCGCAGCGATCGCCAAAGGCAAGGGCTGAAGCAGTGCGTCTGCTCCCATGCCTTTGAAAGAAACACCTGCATTCGCAAACCCGAATATCGGAACAATCATGTATGCGCTCCATGGCGCAAGGCCATGCTCAAGCTTTTCCAGCATTGAGTTGCCGTCTTTCTTGTGCAGCGGAATGGTCAAAGCGGCAACAACGCCGGCAATGGTTGCATGAACGCCGGAATGCAGAACGCAATACCACAAGACTATAGCAGCGATGATAAAGGGCCAGAAAACGCTGACTTTCATCCGGTTCATCAAAATCATGACAGCAAGGACAGCAGCCGAAGCAGCAAGCCATTCGATATAGATGGATGGGGTGTAAAACACCGCAATCACCATAACGGCTCCGATGTCATCGACGATCGCCACTGTGAGTAGGAACAATCGCAATGACGCAGGTACGCGATTGCCCAAGAGGCCTAGCACGCCCATCGCAAAGGCTATGTCCGTAGCTGCCGGAATAGCCCACCCACTCGTGTAATCGCCGCCACCTGAAACCAAAATGTAGACCGCAGCTGGGGCAAGCATGCCTGCCAGCGCTGCCATCATGGGCAGCCTGCGCGCTGCCGGGTCGGACAGCGATCCCGATACCACTTCACGTTTAACTTCGAGGCCGACAACAAAGAAGAAAACCGCCATAAGACCATCATTGATCCAGTAGTGAAGGTCTTTTAATTTACTAATTGGCGTCCAAGCGAGCTCTCCATAGAACAGATCTTTGTACTCACTTGATAGTGCCGAATTTGCAGCGAGCATTGCCGCTGCAGCCACTAAAATCAGCAGTATACCAGCGGAAGCATCGCCTACGAAGAGAGCTCGAACGGGCGCAAAAACACGGCGAATAGGTGCTGGCTTGGAAGGTTGATTTGACGACATAAGGCTTGTTTCAGTTAACTTTTCTCACTTGTATTGTCTGAGCAAGACAAGCATGTGTTTCAAAGGGGGTTGAATGGGGAATTAGGTGAGTTTTCCGGAACTTTCATTGTGGCAATGGCTGGCAATGGTGCAGCATGAACTGCTTCTGTTTGCTGGCGTGTTCTTTCTGATTGGCGCGTTAGATGATCTAGCAATTGATTTGAGCTGGCTATGGCTGAAGCTCACCGGTCGGGCAAGGACTCCTGAACTCAATCGCACTGCATTGCAGCATCGCGAGCTGGATCAGCCTGCTGCCGTTTTTATTCCAGCATGGCAAGAAGCTGAAGTGATCAGTGATACCATTGGTCATATTCTATCCAGCTGGCCGCATCGCCGTATGCGCCTGTACATTGGTTGCTACCGGAATGATCCAGACACAATCGAAGCTGCGGCAATCGGCGCGCAAGGTGATGATCGCTTGCGGATTGTGGTGCATGATCGCGATGGTCCCACCATGAAAGCAGATTGCTTGAACCGCCTATACGAAGCGCTTCGCGGTGATGAGAGACGAGGGCATTTTCGATTTAGTTGCGTGGTTTTCCATGATGCAGAAGACATGGTCGATCCTGCTGCGCTCGGATTGTTAAGCGCAGCCATTCAAGACGGCGCCGATTTTGTACAACTGCCTGTAGAGCCCATGGTCCAACCGCGAAGCCGGCTTTGGGGCAGCCATTATTGCGAAGAGTTTGCTGAATCGCATGGCAAAGCGATGGTTGTGCGCGATGCCATGGGGGCAGCGCTCCCCGGAGCAGGCGTCGGTTGCGCGATTTCGCGTGAGGCGCTTGGCTGGTTGAGCAGCCGTTCCGCAGTGCCAGAACAGCCATTCGCCTCAGATTCTCTTACGGAAGATTACGAGCTTGGTCTAAGTGTCGCGGCCGAAGGCGGAAAGTGCCGGTTTATCCGTACGCGCGGTGCACAGGATGGTAAGTTGATTGCAACTCGCGCCTTCTTCCCGTCGACATTGGGTGCAGTCACTCGCCAAAAGACACGCTGGATTCATGGCATTGCATTGCAAGGTTGGGACCGTGTGGGCTGGCATGGCAATTGGCTAGAAATATGGATGCGCGCGCGCGACAGGCGCGGGCCGATCACCGCTCTTGTGCTTTTGATCGGATACTTTCTGATCGTGACTGCTGCGTTGGGATGGGCTTTGTCGGGGCTGGGGATCACACCACAGATCGTTTTTTCGCCTTTGCTTCAGTCTTTGCTGATTGCCAATCTATGCGCATTTGTCTGGCGAGCCACTTGGCGCTTCGCATTCACTGCAGGCATTTACGGGATTGGAGAGGGCATACTCGCAGTTGTCCGTATTCCTTTTACAAATGTCATTTCTATCATAGCGGGCCGCCGTGCAGTGACCGCGTATGCGTGGAACCTGATGGGACGCGGGATCGTCTGGGATAAGACGAACCATACGATACATCCCGCGACAGCTGGCCGGCCCAAAGCCAAAGCGGTTTAATGGCATTCTCGAATGCATCGCGGCGCGGGGGGCCATTGGTCACACTTGTTGTCATTGGTGTAGCATGGGTTGGGGCACGATTGGTGCTTTGGGAAAACCCGTTTCCAGTAGCCGACACAATGCTACCACCTAACCAAGACATGCTGATCCAAAGCTCTCGGCCCACAGTGATTGATGATCAAGCGGATAGTGCGGAACGTGGTGTTCAGCACATCGCCAGAGTGGAAAAAGGACGCGGGCGCAATCCCTCACATGGGGCTATTGTGCGGGTACCCATCGGCAGAGATGTCGTTCGTATAAGCCTTGATCGGGGTGATGATCCTTTCGTCCCTGAGAGCCGATGGGCTTCGTTGCCGAGTGACTATTCGGCTCAATCATCGATAGGGCATACACTGTTGTGGCGTGAAGCTATGCATAAGTCTGGGCGCGCACGCTTGCAAAACGCAGCCTATAGGTCGTCGGTACTAGCAAGCAATCCTGGGAAAGGGTCGTCCCCCACGGGACCGGTAACCCCGCAAACTGACAGTTCGGAAGACCGCTGGACACTCGATACTTGGGGCTTTTTCAGGCAAGGCTCGAGCGCGGCTCCGGTCTCGCAAGGTCGTGTGCCCACTTATGGTGCCAGCCAAGCAGGCGCTAAGCTTGCTTACCGCCTCGCTCCCAAGTCACGCCATGACCCACGCCTTTTTGCTCGAGCTTACAGCGCTCTTATTGCCAATGGTGAAAGCGAAATTGCGGTAGGCGGTTCAGCTCGGATATTTCCCAAAGTCCCAGTTCGACTTGCCGGAGAAGTACGATACACTGACAGTGTCCTTGGCGGGCGATTCCGTCCGGCAGCTTATGCCTTTACTGAGATCCCTCCTATCAGTCTTCCTGCGCGCTTCTCACTAGAGGCTTATGCACAGGGTGGGTATGTCGGTGGGACTGGTTCCACATTCTTTGCCGATGGGCAGGCCAGTGCGACCCGCAAAGTGACCAATTTCAATGCTGGAAGATTTGGTGATGCGCGGCTCAGCATTGGAGGTGGCTTTTGGGGCGGCGCTCAAAGGGGGGCGCACCGCGTGGATGTTGGGCCAACTATGCGAGTGGATATGACGATCGGGAAACTGCCAGCGCGCATTTCCGTAGATTGGCGGCAAAAGGTGGCAGGCGATGCGGCACCGGAATCGGGCGTCGCTGCGACATTGTCCACTCGGTTTTAAGCTCTCCTTCATTGTAAATGAGAGAGACGGATCGCAGGCTGTTGGCGTTTTCAGCCCGCGGGCTTGCTTCCTATCGACTTGACCGACGGGGATCATTGATCCCACTTCTCTTTTATCCGTGCGCTCAGTGGAGTAGTTGCACTGTATGGACGTGTATCTACCCATTGCGAATCTATCGGTGAATGGCTTTGTCATCATCATACTTGGCTTTGGAACTGGCATTCTATCTGGGCTCTTCGGTGTTGGTGGCGGGTTTTTGACCACGCCTTTGCTGATTTTCTACGGGATACCTCCAACAGTCGCTGCTGCGTCCGCTGCTACACAGGTCACTGGAGCTAGCGTCTCAGGAGTCCTTGCGCACAGACGCCGCAATGGTGTCGATTACCGAATGGGTGGGGTGTTGGTCGGCGGCGGCATAATCGGCGCGATGTTCGGCGCTTTGCTGTTTCGCGCGTTGCAATCGCTCGGACAAATCGATGTCGTTATCAATATCCTATATGTCCTTATGCTTGGCACTATTGGTTCGCTCATGATGCGGGAGGCTCTTGGGGTCTTGATGCCGGGACGGATTGGCAAAAGTGAACAACCACGCAAACGCCGCCATCACCCTTTGGTTGCTGCTCTTCCGTATCGTTGGCGCTTCTACAGTTCGGGGCTCTACATCTCTCCTCTTGCCCCACTGCTTTTAGGAGTTCTGGTCGGTATTTTGACCATGCTCATGGGTGTGGGCGGTGGCTTCCTCTTGGTTCCTGCGATGCTTTATCTGCTCGGTATGAGCGGCAATGTTGTGGTTGGTACATCGCTGTTTCAAATTCTCTTTGTCACCATGGTCACAACCATGACGCACGCTCTAACCACCAAGGCAGTTGACATTGTTCTAGCGGGCCTTTTGCTTGTGGGTTCTGTGCTTGGTGCGCAGTTTGGGACCCAGATTGCATTAAAAGCACGGCCCGAAATCCTCCGTTTGGTGCTCGCTGGTCTTGTTCTTTTGATTGCGGTCAGAATGCTGTGGGGGCTGGGAATTCAGCCCGATGAAATTTACACGGTAAGCCCGCTATGATGCGAGCAACAAAGCTGGGTTTTGTCCTGATCGCGGCGATATGTGTTTCGGGCCAGCGTGAGCCTATTCTTGTGCCTGAAGTTAGCCAATCGCGGGTCGAAGTGCGGCAAGGCTTCACCGGGGCTGATTTGCTTCTTTATGGCGCTGTGATCGATCCCATTGGTATCGAAGAAGGCAGCGAATACGATATTGTCGTTGTCCTTAAGGGGCCAACCGAACCCATTCGGTTGCGTGAAAAGGATCGGATCGCCGGGATTTGGATGAATGCGGGATCTTCTGATTTTCGTTCGGCACCGTCCTTTTTTGCTGTCGCGTCTTCCGCGCCGGTTGAAGCGATTGTGGATGAACGGACGGCAGCGATTTATGAGCTTGGCACCAGTTTTATCCAGCTCAGCCCCTCGGGTGAGATTGATCCTGAAAAACAAGCACGTTTTACGGCAGGCTTGGTTGATCTCAGGCGTCGTCAGGAACTTTACAAGGAAGACCCAGAAGGCGTACGAATCAGTGAAAGCGTGCTTTATCAGGCGCGCATTGAGCTCCCTTCCAATGTAACCACCGGGCAATATACGGCAGAAACCTTCGCGATTGCCAATGGCCGCGTCCTCGCCAGCGCCACGGCTGGAATTGAGGTTGAGAAAGTCGGGCTTGAGGGGCGGGTTGTGCGCGCCGCTGAAGAACGCTCTTTTTGGTACGGCATGCTGGCCATAATCTTGTCGGTCGGGATGGGGTGGCTTGCGGGCCGATTGTTCGCACGGTCTGCGTAACAACCGCGCGGCCAAGTGTTGACGCGATCTTAACTCCAATTCGGATATTTCCCATAACGCAAAGCATGTCGGTAATCGCCGGAATGCGTTCTTGCGTAGGGGTAAGGCGTTCGAATGAGTGATATGAGCCAGCATAATTTTAACAGCGTGGAAAATCAGGACGCCGAGCCGGCCAATCCCGAAAGCTCCCCAAATCAGTCTCCCCATGACAATGCCGGCCTGCCAATTGGCGTTGTGCTTGAGATTTCTGGTTCCGGATCGCAGATCGCCTTTGACCTTCAACGCATCAATGAATGCATGAAGGATGATGACCCTTCCATCGCACTTGCCGGCCAAGTCGGTAGTCAGGTTAAAATCCGCGTCGGCGATGCTTGGCTTCTTGCTAACGTCCGCGACCAGCGCAAGGACCGCCGCACTGATGGCGGTATCATTGCCAATATCGACTTCCTCGGCGAGGGCGCAGAGGAAAAGCTGACGGGCCGCATCCATGGCTTTAAACGCGGTGTTACCCGCTATCCCGTGCCCGGCGCGCTCGCTTATCCTGCGACCACCAAAGACCTTGAACAAATCTATGCCAGTGATGGCCGCGCCAATATCACGATCGGTAAAGTCTTCCCGACCAAAGACATTCGCGCTGGCCTTTACATCGATGCGATGCTCGGCAAACACTTTGCTCTTCTGGGATCGACCGGAACGGGTAAATCCACCAGTGCTGCCCTGATCCTGCACCGCATTTGTGAGGCTGCGCCTCAGGGCCATATCGTGATGATTGACCCGCACGGCGAGTATTCCGCAGCCTTCCGTCAAACGGGCCAAATCCTCGACGTGTCCAATCTGCAAATGCCGTATTGGCTGCTTAATTTCGAGGAGCATTGTGAAGTGCTCCTGACCAGCAGCGGCAATGATCGCCAGGTCGATATGGATATCTTGGCCAAATGTCTCTTGCACGCCCGGTCGAAAAACCGACTGGCCGAAACCATGGGTAAGATCACCGTGGATTCGCCTATTCCCTATCTCCTTTCCGACTTCTCCAATGTTCTGCAAGACGAGATGGGTAAGCTTGATAAAGCCACTTCCTCAGCACCTTACATGCGGATCAAAGGCAAGCTGGAAGAGCTGAAAGCCGATCCGCGCTATCAATTCATGTTCTCCGGCATGCTTGTGGGTGACACGATGGCTGAGTTCATTTCCAAAGTGTTCCGCATGCCCGGTGATGGCAAACCGATCTCGATCATCGACGTGTCGGGCGTTCCATCCGATATCACCGCAACTGTGGTCGCCGTTCTTTCGCGGCTCGTGTTCGATTTTGCGATCTGGGGCCGTGAAGACAACACCCGGCCTGTGCTGCTCGTTTGCGAAGAGGCGCACAGATATGTTCCGAACGAGAAGAATTCAGATGGGTCTTCGGTTGGCCGCATTCTTAGCCGGATCGCCAAAGAGGGGCGCAAATACGGTATCTCTCTTGGCCTCATAACCCAGCGGCCATCCGACTTGGCAGAAGGCGTGTTGTCGCAATGCGGCACGATTATCTCCATGCGTCTCAACAATGACCGGGACCAAGCCTTTGTTCGTGCTGCTATGCCAGAGGGTGCGCGCGGTTTCCTCGATTCCATTCCGGCCCTGCGCAACCGAGAATGCATTGTCTGCGGCGAAGGTGTCGCCATTCCCATCCGTGTTAGCTTCGACAATCTTGAAGAGCACAAACGCCCAGCTTCTGAAGACCCCAGCTTTGTCGAGCTGTGGAATGGCGGCGGCGGCGAAGAGGAAATGGTCGAGCGCGTAGTCCTACGCTGGCGTTCGCAGGGGTAGAAGGGATTTCCCCGAGCTTGGGCTGCCCGACACCCAAGCGAGTCCCCGCGAAGGCGGGGACCTCCTTGAACTCGGCGCTTGGTTGAGAAAGGTCCCCGCCTTCGCGGGGACTCGCATTGGGTTCCATCACGTCCCGCGACTGTCCCCATACAGGTGAATGTGAAGCCTGTCCGACATCCTGAATCCATGCTTTAAACACAGCGGGCTCAGCCATTCCTGCTTCTCGCGCAGGGCCTCGCTTGTTGTGCCTTCCGCCATCAAGAACAGCCTCTCACCCAGAATGCCATGGCGCTTTTGCAGCGCCAAAACCTCATCCACATCCCCCGGCGAAGCGATCACAAACTTGAAATACGCGCGCGGATCGACCGCATAGAAATCGAGCCGTTCGTCGATCAACGCTAGCTCTGCCGGATTGCCTGAATGCGCAAGTTTAGGGCTGACATTGTATTGGTCCACCCGGATATCGACATGGCTGCTGGCCCGCGTGGTGCCATTCGTTTCAATCTCCACCTCAATATCAGGCAAAATGGCAAGCATATCGGCGAGCGGCCCGCACTGCATCAACGGCTCGCCCCCTGTGATGACGAGGCGTTTTTGTCCCAGCGCCGCCACTTTGGCCGCGGCTTTTTCTGGCGAGATTTCCACCTGATTGGCTTTGCGATCAAAAACCACGCCATCGCGGTGGGGGCGTTCATCCCCTTCGAAATGCCAGGTGTAGGCCGTGTCGCACCATGTGCAGGCCAGATTGCAGCGCGACAGCCGGATAAACGCAACAGGCACGCCAGCGCTCGGCCCTTCGCCTTGAAGCGAGGCAAAGATTTCCGGAGCGCCGGTATCGTCGGTGGCTAAAACTAAACCCATACCCTTCCAACTCGTGAAACTGGCCCAAGTGTCAAGTTTTTTGAGCCGGATTTTGAGCGTGAGAAGCGCGAATCGAGCATGCCGCGACCTGACCAACTTGGCACCTCTCCAACTCGGTTTCGCGAGAATTGTAGCGCATTAAGCGACCTGCGAAAGAGGAATGACCAGAGAATTTTGGGTAGCAAAGTAGGTGGAAATTCCGCCCAAGGAGGGACATTCCGCTTACAATCCAACTTGGGATATTGCTCGGGTCGCGTGCATCTGTTGAGATCTTTCGAAACACGCCATCGGGGGCGCGGCTTTCGCAGGGCCCTGACGGCCCAGTTCACTCGTCAATCCCAAACAAACATGAGTGAGCAAGGACGCGATAACAGGCGGTCACCGATTGCCATTACCCCAAGCGCAAAGCGGATTTGCGCCTGATGTCTCGATCAATGCTCGAGCGGATCCTTAAATTTGACAGGTGTCGAATTATGTGATGTCTCAGGAGAACACCTGTGTTCCAAAAAAGTGGGTCTACCATGCATTCCGCTAAAGCTCTTGTTCTCGCAGTCACGCTCGTTTTGTTTGGCCTGTTGGTTGATAGATCACCGTTGCAGGCAGAGACATTGACCAGTGAAACGAGCCTATTCGATGGGCTGGAGTGGCGATTTGCTGGCCCCATGCGGGGTGGGCGAACCAATGCCGTCGTGGGCCATCCCACACAGCGACAGATCTTCTTTGCCGGCTATACCGGGGGTGGCATCTGGAAGACCGAAGATGCCGGTCTCACTTGGCGCAATGTCTCTGATGGCTTTCTTAATGTCGGGTCGATTGGTGCGATCGCGATTGCTGAGAGCGCGCCCGATACGATCTACGCTGGCACCGGCGAACACGCGCTGCGCGGCGATGTGTCGCATGGGGATGGGGTTTACAAGTCAACCGATGGCGGGGAGAGCTGGTCCCATATTGGACTTGCGCAGACCATGCAGATCGCAGAGATTCTGGTCCACCCATCAAACCCGGACATCGTCTATGTCGCGGCGCTCGGGGCTTTCACCGGGCCGAGCGCGGAACGCGGCGTCTTTCGCTCCATGGATGGTGGCGAAACATGGGAGAAGATCCTGTTCGTCTCGCAAGATGCAGGTGCGATCGAGATTGAACTAAGCCGCACAGACCCAAATCTGCTTTTCGCTGCCACATGGGATGTGCGCCGTTTTCCCTGGGGCATTCGCAGCGCCGGACCCGGATCGCAAATCTTCCGTTCCCGCGATGGCGGCGACACTTGGGTCAACATATCTGAGCGCCCGGGTCTGCCAACAGGTATCAAGGAGAAGATCGGCCTTGGCCTTTCTGACGCAAAGCCGGGGCGGATTTATGCGCTTGTGTCTGGGGAAAGCGATCGCGGTGTCTTTCTCAGCGATGATTACGGCGAGACGTGGCGTCGCACTGCCAATGATAAGAAGCTGCTCGCGCGTACCTTCTATTTCAACCATATGACCGCCGATCCGCAGGCGCCCGATACGATCTACGTTCTCAACGACAGGCTCTGGCGTTCAACCGATGCAGGGCAGAGTTTTGCCGCACTGCCCCATGGTCACGCCGATCACCACGATATGTGGATTGATCCTAATGACAATAGGCGCATCATCGATGGAACGGATGGCGGCGCTGAAATCAGCTTTAACCAAGGTGCCACTTGGTCGACCCTTTTCAATCAGCCGACCGGGCAATTCTATACGCTGACAATTGACGAGGCAGAGCCCTACAATTTGATAGGCGCGCAGCAGGACTGGTCCACGATCGTGCTCCCATCGCGCCATCGCCGCTCACGGACGGGACAGCCCAACTTCTACGATGTGGCGTATTCAGAAGCGGGCCGCGTCGCGATCGATCAACGTGATCCCGATATCCTCTATATCAGCGATCACCACTGGCTGTTGCGCTACAATCGCCGCGATGGCGGGGCGCAATATGCCGGCCCGCGCGATGAGACAAACTATGGCTGGGGCACGGCGGATATCAAATACCGCTTCAACTGGACCTTCCCGATTTTCGCTTCGGTCCATGACGACACAACGCTCTATACAGCTTCTCAATATCTGCACCGTTCACGCGACGGCGGCCAGACTTGGGAAGAAATCAGCCCAGATTTGACCCGCGCAGACCCGGATACGCTGGAACGCACGCCCTTGCCCGGGCGCGAATTCGCCAGCAATCCCGAGTACTGGGGGCCACTTACCCGCGACAGCAATGGCGACCATTGGTTTGCGACGCTCTACACTCTTGCTGAAAGCCCCCTACAGCAGGGCGTGATTTGGACCGGATCGGATGATGGCTTCGTTCAGCTTACCCGAGACGATGGCAAAAGCTGGTCGAACGTCACTCCGCCTACCATGCCTGACTACGCGATGGTGACGCGGATTGAGGCGAGCCCTCATGCTCTTGGGACCGCCTATGTGACAGCCAGCGCCTACAAGTACGGCAATTTGCAGACCTTGGTTTTCCGCACGCGGGATTTCGGCGCTAATTGGTCGCTGGTCACCACCGGCTTACCCCGTGACCAGATTATGCGCGCCATTGCCGCGGATCCAGAGGTTCCCGGACTGCTTTATGCTGGGGGCGAAAGCGGCGTTTTCCTCTCGATGGACGACGGCGACTCTTGGCACAGCGTCCAGCTTAACCTGCCACGCGTTCCGGTCTACGACATGAAGATAAAGGGCAACGACCTGGCTTTGGCGACGCACGGCCGCGGTTTTTGGGTCATGGATGACCTGTCGGTCATTCGGCAGGAAGCCACTCAAGCCGCTGGTAGCGGGCCACGGCTCTACAAACCCGATCCCGTTCGGCGATGGTCAGGGCGTTGGGCGAGCGGTTCTTTAAACGAGCCCCCTGGCCTTACGCTACGCTATCGCTTGCCGGACGATGCTCAAGCCGTGGGAGTTGAGATTCTTTCCGGTGATGGCGAGCTTATACGCCGCTTTGGCGCTGATGATGGCGTTACAGCCTACGTTGGTTTGAATGCCTTCCGTTGGGACCTGCGCTACCCTAACGCCCAGCGCGTGCCCGGGGTGGTCACCCGTGGCAGTCAACAGGTTGGCCCGGTGGCCCCTCCGGGGGATTATGGCGCTGTCCTGATTGTCAACGAGGACAGATATGAGGTGCCGGTGTTCATTGAGCGTGATCCTCGCATTGACGCCAGCAAGGATGATTTGCGCGAACAGTTCGCCTTTTTGGCTGAGATAAGAGACCGGCTCGACGCGATGAATAAGGCCGTTATCACCATAAGGGCTATTCGCGGACAGGCCAATAAACGGTTCGACGGAGAGGATTTGTCTGAGGATGCGCGGAGCCAGTTGGATCGGCTCATCGTGCCGTTAACTCGGATTGAACAGGCCTTTGTCCAAGTGAATGCGCAGGCGCGTAAAGATCTACACGCCAACCCGGTTGCCCTGAACGACAAGCTTTATCGCCTGTCCAATTTCGCCTCTCGGGTCGAAGCCGCGCCTACCCCCACACAGCGGGCCATGCTGGACGAATTTGCCGAGGAGATAGTTCGAAATCTGGCTCAGTACGAAGAGCTGATCGCGCAGCCGTTAGAGCGCCTCAACCAAACGCTTACCGACCTCGAAAAAGAGCCGATCACGCTGCCCGAGCTTACCCCGGAGGAGGGTGAAGAGATCAGCGCGACAATGGCGATCTGACCTCTTTGCCTGCTCCAAGCCGGACCAGTATCAGTCGCGCTCACCAAGGTTGGAATCGAGGTAAGCCATGGTTGCAACATTGCTCTCCTCGTCAATGGCTTTGGTGATTTTGCCATCGCGGCGCATGCCAAGCGAAAAGATCGACATCATCAACTTGGTCATGATCTGAAACATGAATGGCGCGCGCGCCTCGCTCCCAGGGTTTTGTGGAAGGTTGGTTTTAGCCTGCATCATGTCGGCGATCTGCATCGCGATCTTGTCCTGACTTTTATCTAGCAGAACTTGCTTGGATTCAGCATTGCCCAGCAACAGCTTTGCCGCCACCGGGTTTGTGTTGAAGTAATCGCGGTAGACTGACGCAACGCCGGTCCAGGCCGCGCGGTAATCATCGCGGCGCCCGATTTCAAAAAAGGCGATAACGCGCTCATTCAAATCATCCTGATACGCATCTGTCATTGCCTCAAGTACATCGACTTTAGAGGGAAAGAAGTGATAGAGCGAAGTCCGCGTGACCCCTGCCTCTCGGGCAATCATGGAAGTCGTGATATCGTCGATCGCATGATCATCAAGGAGCCGTTCAGTCGCGCAAAGGATGGCCTTTACCTTCTCTCTGCTTCCCTCTCTGCTTGGTTCGTTCCGCATGATTTCATCCCATATCCCATGGCCTTTATAGACCGTTGGGAGCGATATCGCAATTCGTCATCAGTCAGAAAAATGCAAAATTGTGAATCGACACCCGTCATATAGTGCATCTTACTCTTGCCCGCTAAAACCCTGAAAAGTTCTTATATAACTGATAAATAGAACATAAATCACAAATTTGACATGTGTCTGATAAGAATCTAACTCTAGCGACGAAATTGACACCTGTCAGATTAATTGTTGGGGAATCAGCATGAGAATGAATAAAATGGGGCAAGAAACGAAGACCGGTCAAAGTTTGACCGCGTACACTGGCGGAGTGCAGGGGGGCAGGGCCAAGAAGGTTGCTCTGCGTTTGTCGGCGCAGCTTGCCTGCGTATCAGTGCTGGCCCTTGGTGCCGCAGTGACGGCCCCTCAAGCTTACGCCCAAGAGGCATCAAGCAATGAGATTCGCGGCGAGGTGCGCAATGAGGACGGGGCCGCTTTGGCCGGGATTGAGGTCGAGGTGGTCGAAACTGGCCGCCGGACTTTTACAGATGAGGCCGGTCGCTTTGTCTTACGCGGCGTTGCATCAGGCAGTTACCAGATCGTTGCACGTTCGACCAACGGTGCATCGCAGACGATTTCCGCGACAACTGGTTCTGTTGCTAACTTCGTGCTCGAAAGCAGCTCCGTAAGCGAGGGGCAGATCATCGTTTCCGGGGAGCGTGCAGGGGGGCTCAACATTGAGCGCTCCTCGCTAGCCAAAATCTCGGTGATCTCTGGCGAAGAGGCTGGTAGACTTCCAGACGAAAATGTCGCGGAATCGATCGATAACCTGACCGGTGTCAGCATCGACCAAGACCGCGGTGAAGGTCGCTTCGTTTCGATTCGCGGGCTTGGTCCGGCGTTCAACGCGGTTAAGTTGAACGGTGTTTCCATCGGTAGCCCGGAATCAAACGGTCTTTCTGTCCCGCTTGACATTTTCCCGTCTAGCATCGTGTCCACCATCCAGGTCTCAAAGGCTTTGACGCCTAAGAATGATGCAGCCTCGATTGGGGGCGAGATCAACATCCGTACGCCAAGTGTGTTTGGCCGTGATCGGATCAATACCGTCATCGAAGCGCGCGGCGGCTGGAATGATCTTGGCAATGGTGAGCGTCTGGCTGTTTCAGGCAATACCGGTTTCATTTTCGGCTCCCAAGACCAGTTCGGCGTCACGCTGACCGGAGAATGGTCGCGGCGTGATTTGCTCGCAGAAACGATTGAGATCAGCGATTTTGATACCAGCGATGATGTGGTGGGCTTCGAAGGCGAAGACATCAACGTGCCAGATGACATCGAGTATCGCGACCAGCGGGTTTTTCGTGAGCGCATCACTATTGGCGGGGTTTTGGAATACAAGCCCAACGACACCGACCGCATATTTGTGCAAGGCACTTTCTCGCGCTTCGAGGAAGACGAACTTCGCAACCGCCGGATAATCCAGTTGGATGATGATTCCGATGATCCAATCGGGGAAATCATTGGTGACGCGCCAGCAGAGGTCGACACGATTGTGCTTCCTGATGGTTCGAGCATTGATGCTGTGAACGACCGGTCTTTGGTGCGTGGTTTGTTCCCGAATGCAGACGATTCTGACCTCAACGTACAACGCGACTTTACGCCGCAGGAATTCCTGATTCTTACCGCTGGAGGCGAGTTTGAGTTCTCAAGCGACTTCAAGGGTGAATTCACCCTTGGCTATTCGCGCACAACTGAAAATCGCCTGCGCGAGCGGCTGAGTTTTGAGAACCAGGGTAACTTCACTCTCCAGTTTGATGCCAGTGAAACACCACTGACGCCCGCGCTTACTGCGCTGCCTGGGGATGATGATCCTGCACTGTTCAACGATCCGTCCTCCTTCCGTCTTGAGAATGTCGATGTTCGCTTCGATCCGCGGCGCGACGAGATCTACACCCTCGCCAGTGACTTCACCTATTTCGCTGATCTTGGTGGCAATCCTTTCACAGTGGACTTTGGTGCGCGCGCAACTTTGGCGGACCGTAAAATTTTCGACCAAGAAATCGAGTTTCAGCCGCTCGATAATGATCCCGATTTCCTGCTGAGTGACGCGCTGTTTGGTCCTCTGGGTAGCAATGACGATTTCTTTGATGGTCTTGCAACTTTTGGTCCTCGGATCACCCGGGATGCTTTAGAGGCACTTTTCCCTGGTGGAGCGAGCCTCGACCTTGCGGCGGATCTGGCGGACAATGGCGTTCAAGACAGTCCATCCCCGCTCGACCAGTTCGTGTTCCAAGAGTTCATCAATGGTATTGAGACGCGCTCGTTGGAAGAGAACGTTTTTGCAGGCTACGTACAGGGGACGTGGGAACTCGGTGATTTGACGCTGTTGGGAGGTGTGCGGGTTGAGCACACCAGCATTGAAGTTGACTTCAACCCGATCGTTGAGATTGTCGTGGTTGATACCAATGGCGATGAATTGGTGGAGTTCGTTGGCTCGGGGCCAAATGTCGTTGAAAGCAACTCCTACACTGACTTTTTCCCGAGCCTGCATGCGCGTTACGATTGGGGCGATACAGCGATTGTGCGCGCCTCGGTTTCGCGCAGCACCCGCCGGCCATCCTTCAACGCTCTGGCCTTTCCGCCCGAAGTGGTGATCGAGCAGAATGATGAAAGCGGTGCGGACCGCTTCCTTGAGGTCGATAATGCGAACCCGTTCCTTGACCCGGTTCTTTCGTGGAACTTTGATGCCAGCATCGATTTCTCGCTTGGCGAGGCGGGCAATCTGGGTTTTGCGGTCTTCTACAAAGACATCTCCAATCTGACGGTTGGTGACCAGGTCCTCACTTTCACCGATGCAGCGGATGTGGTTCAGTTTGTACCAGAAGATCAGCCCGATACGGCTGCGTTGCTGAATGGCTCGTTTGAAACCGAAGAGTTCATTTCGCGCTCAAACTCCAATGGTGAGGTTAAAGGGATTGAGATCAACTATTCCAACAAGTTCACCTTCCTGCCGAGCCCGCTCGACGGTCTAGGATTTGATGGAAACATCAGTTTCTTTGATTCAGAACAGACCACTCCGATCATTCGCGATGGTGAAACGATTGGTTCGCTTGTCACCAATCTTGAAGACCAGGTTGATATGACCGCGACCGCGATCCTGACTTATGAGAAGGGCCCGCTCGATATCCGTGTAAGCTATGCCTATATTGGTGACAGGCTGGACGATTCCTTCGACGGGGCAGATTCAGCCTTTGCCTTCGAGAACGAGACTCTGCTTGCCCGCGAGCGGCTCGGTGCCCGGGTTGGTTACCGTTTGCTCGACGGCTTTGAGATCTTCTGGCGCGGTAATCACTTCACCTCGGACAATCTCAACACCACCCGTGCTCTGACTCCCAACATGCTACGGGAAAACGAGCGCAACCGCTGGTGGATGGAATTTGGCGCTCGCGCAAAGTTCTAAGGTCTTCTAACTCAAGGCAAGCTGGTCACTTTCTTGGTGGGCGGCTTGCCTCGTGGAGGGTTCGCACGTGATATCCAAACGCATCAAGCGGCTTCCAGCTTCTTCGACGGTTAGGATTGCCGATCTGGCAATTGAGCTTAGACGGCAGGGCGAAGACGTCATAGATTTGTCAGCCGGTAGGGCCGCAGAAGCGACAGCTGCACCTATCTGCGATGCAGCGATAGCGGCTATGCGTGCCGGTCACACCCACCAAGGGCCGGCCCGTGGCATACAGCCTTACCTTGATGCGGTTACAGACAAATTGGAGCGCGATAACGGGCTCAATTACGATCCTTCATCTGAGGTGATTGCGACCTTGGGCTGCAAGAATGCCCTTACGCTTGCGTTGATGACGGTGCTTGATCCGGGCGATGAAGTCGTGATCGAAGACCCCTGCTTTGTCAGCTATGGTCCAACGATCGAATTGGCAGGCGGCGTGCCGGTTGTCGCGCCTCTCGACCCTGAGGCCGGTTATCGCTGGTCGGCCGAGACTCTTGAGTCGAAGATCACGCCCAAAACCAGGGCGATCCTGTTTTGCAGTCCGCACAACCCGTTAGGCGTGGTGCACACCCGCAAGGATCTTGAGATCATTGCTGACATCGCTGTGCGCCATAACCTAATCGTGCTGGCCGATGAAATTTACGAAGCGGTTACATGGGGCGGGCGCAAACACCTGCCCATTGCATCACTGCCCGGTATGAAAGAACGCACCATTGGCATGATGGGCATGACCAAGAGCTATTCCATGGGGGGGTGGCGATTGGGGTATTCTTACGGCCCGGCAGAATTGATCGATAAAATGGCGATGGTGCAGGGCCACGTGATGACCTGTGCCAGTGTCATCAACCAGCATGCGGGGATCGTCGCCCTTTCCAAAGAGATGACCGACACCTTGCGTCAGACAACTTGGAAAGAATGGGGCGCACGGTGCCAGTTTGTGGCGCATTCGCTTAATGCTATGGATCTGTTGAAGTGCGAGGCTCCCGAAGGGGGCTTCTATGTTTGGCTAGATATCTCTGAAACGGGCCTTGGCCCAACTGGCTTTTGTCAGCAACTTTTGAAGAACTACCACGTTGCTACAGTGCCTGGTGACAGTTTTGGCCAACTGGGTTCAAACTTTGTCCGGGTGACTTGTGTTAAAAGTCAAAGCGACGTCGCTCTTGCGATCGACCGTATCGCAAAGTTTGTCACAGATATGAAAGGCTGATTGGGTGTTTGGTAAGGTTCGTAAGCTTCCGGTTTGGCCCCTTGTTCTTCTCCTTCTAGTCATGAGTGGGCAACCTTTGCGCGCGGACACTAAGACTGCAGCTGAGCGAGAGGCGCTGTTCGAGAAGCTGGTTGAACTGACCATGGAGCGCGAAGCATGGTCGGATGTGAAGAACCAGGCTTACGGCGTTTCCTATCCAGAGCATTTCGAGCAGTTTCGCCCGCTTTTCATAAATGCGCATACCGACCTTGAATTGTTCAAGGCAATCACCGTGTTGTCTAATGCGCGCAATGACCGACATTTGGATGTTGAAGTCGTCGAAGGCGGACTTCAGCCCGAATTGCAGGGTGTCACAGGGCAAATTCCGCTGGCTTTTGAGGCCGGATTTGATGCGGATGGGGCGGTGCATTTCTTTGTTGCCGGGATAGATGAGGATCACTTTCGCGCCTCCCAAGCCGATCGCCCGCATATCTCAGACCGTTTGGTATCTGTGAACGGGATGGAACTGGCTGAGTACGGCGCGCTCATACGCCCCTATTTTGCTCACTCGACTGAGAACCATTTCTGGGTCCGTTCCGCGCGTAGCTTTGGGGTTCGCAATGCTCTCTTGCCCCAAGAGCTCCAAACGCCAAGCTACACCCTCGTTCTGGAGCGAGAAAACGGTGAGCGTTATCAATTGGACCTGCCTTTTATCGACACATCTCGCGCCAGTATGAGCCATCTGCTGCTCGAGCCGCGGTCCCCAGAGAGTTATCCCGGCTTTGAAAAGGTGCTCGATTTTGAGAGTTTTGACCTTCACCGACCCAGTGCGAGCGGCGTTCATTCTGGTCGCACAGTCCTGATTGTGAACTGGTATGGTTTTCGCAGTGACATTGTCGAGGCCAGCGATGCCTTGATTGAATATGCAGTGGCCGAAGGGCTGCTTGATCATGACATCGTTTGGGATGGCCTGCGGTCTCGCGGCGGCGGGCGCGGGGCCTATGCCATCCAGCGCCTGCAAGGCAAACCGTTCCGCACCACTTTTGGAAATGTTCGCATCAGCGATGTCATTCCCCCGTTTATCGAGCGTAGGGTGCAGGCGTTCGAGGCGCGCGAAGCGGCGAGCGATGGAACGCGTGAGACCGTGGGCGGTGACCGTTGGCAACTGGACTGGTTATTGGACGATGTCACCAAGGCGATCGAAGCGGGCCAGGCCTATTCGAACAATGTCCCGTTCAAACTGGCCCACGCGCCCAAATGGTCCGACGGCATCATCTATCCCGCTGAACAGCATTTTACCGGCGAGATGATCTGCTGGATGAGCCCCTATGGCGGCTCGCACTATGATCAGTTTGCCGCCATCGTTGCCGACAATGATCTGTGCCACATGATAGGAATGCCTTCGGGTGGTTACTCAAACACTTGGGAATGGGAAGAGACCGTAACGTGGCCGGGCACTGATGAGCCGGTGGTCAGCTTCATGTGGAGCATCGGGCATACCGTGCGCCCCAATGGCGAGGTGCTTGAGGGCAATCCCCCTGCGGTCGATGAATTTTTCCCTCTGACCGCCGATAATTACCAAACGTATCGCCGCGATCTGCTGCGCATTTCGATCGAGCGATTGGAGCAGTAACTATGGCCAGCTCAATGGAACAGGCCAGCACGCCGAGCCTTTGGCGTCAGTATCGCGATCTGTCGCTGGGTGTGAAGATCCTTGTCTGGATGGCGCTGGGGATTGCGCTTGGCGCTTTGCTTCCAGAATGGGGGTTGGTGCTTCGCCCCGTCGGCGACTTGTTCATCCGGCTTCTTTTGATGGCGGCTATACCGCTGGTGTTTTTTAATCTGGTTGCCGGGATCACCAGTCTTTCTGACATCTCGATCCTGGGGAAGCTGGGCGTCCAGACCTTTGTTTATTACCTTGCGACAACCGCGATGGCGTTGGCAGTGGGCCTTGTTATTGCGACCTACTTCATGCCAGGTCTGGGGTTCACCTTAACCGAGCAGGTCGCAGACGACATAGGCGCTGTTCCAAGCGTTGGAAACATCATCCTTAGCCTGTTTCCAGAGAACATCTTCAAAGCCTTTGTCGACGGGAACGTCGCCCAAGTTGTTGTCTTTGCGATCTTTGTCGGCGTTGCGACGCTGATGCTTCCCGCCAAGCCGAAAGAGGATTTGCAAGGCTTGTTTGCGATGATCGCCGAATTGCTGCGTCAGATCGTGACCATTATCTTGATCTTTGCGCCGATTGGTGTGGGCGCTCTTGCTGCGGCGACTGTGGGTGAATATGGCCCATCAGTGTTTGGTCCCATGGCCAAGTTCGTTGGCACCGTTTGGTTTGCCCAAACCTTGATGGTGATCTTCTATATGAGCCTGCTGCTCTTCCTGTCGAGGCGCAACCCGGTCGAGTGGCTGAGGCAAACTGGCTCGGTTTTCGCGACCACCGCGGCGACCTGTTCAAGTCTTGCAAGCCTTGTCGTTGCAATGGACGTAGCCAAACGCAAGCTGGGTCTCAGCGAGCGGGTCTTTACCTTTACCCTGCCATTGGGGGCGCAGCTCAACAAAGACGGGACGGCAATCATGCTGGCGGTGGTCTTGCTCTTTACAGCGCAAGCGGCGGGCATTGACTTTAGTCTTGTGCAATTGCTCACCATCCTCTTGGTCGGATTGCTATTGTCTGAAGGGTCGGGCGGCATCCCTGGCGGCGGGATGGTGATCGCGCTTATCTTCGTGAAAGCGTTCAATCTGCCACTCGAGATTGCTGGGATTGTGGCTGGCATTTATCGCCTGATCGATATGGGGAGCACGACGATCAATGTGATGGGCGATATGACATGGTCAACAATCCTGCACGATCGCGAAGCCCGCAAGCTGCACGCTTCATCACCTGATCAACAGTGAGCCCCCTCCTTTTGGCGCAGTTGAACTGATCGTAATCAGCGAGGACTTGGTGTTGAAGGGTGGCTCATCAAGGTGGAGATCCGTTCCTTTCACCCAGTCTCCGGCCCACCAAAAGAGAACAACTCCAAGAAACAGCGCAACGGTCTGCTGCGTCAGTAAAGCACCAAATGGCCTCATCCCAAGCGCTCGAGCGCTCCCTTCAGCCGTTCGACTTCGCCGGAATGGTGCGCGAAGTCCTCGCGGGCCTTTTCGACCGCTTCCGGCTTGGCGCGTTCGATGAAATTAGCGTTTCCAAGCCTGCCTTCGAGTGACTTCGCTTCTTTCTGACTGGCCGACAGCGCTTTTTGGAGGCGCGATTTCTCGGCGTCGATGTCGATAATCCCTTCGAGCGGGACAACGAACACATCGGCCGCTCCTGAACCAGCCTGCGCGGTGACTTGCATGGCCGGGCCTGCTGGCGCTTCGCCTATGGTCACAGGCGTCAGCCGCGCAAGGCGTTCAATCGCGGCGCTGCTGCGTTCAATTGTGCTCGAGGCAAGGCTCGAAGGCGAGGGCATAAAAGCGGCCAGTTTGGCACCCGGCGGTATGCCAAGCTCGTTTTTTGCGCTGCGCATATTGGTGGTGAGGTCGATCACCCAATCAATCGCATCGGTCGCATCTTTAGAAACCTCAGCGCGCGGATTGGGCCAGCTTGCGGTGATGAGGTCATATTGGCGCGAACCTTGGCTGTGCCATAGCTCTTCGGTGATAAACGGCATAAACGGGTGCAGCATGACCAAGATCTGATCGAGCGCCCAACCGGCAATCTCGCGGGTTTCGACCGCGGGCATCGCTTCCGGGTCTGCGCCGTCTGCGAAAACGGGCTTGATAAGCTCAAGATACCAGTCGCAGAACTTTGACCATGTGAACTGATAAATCGCATTGGCGGCTGCATCGAAGCGCAAGTCTTCCATCGCGCTTTCGATTTCTGAGCAGACCTGTTGAACTTCGCCAATGATCCATTGGTTGGCCGCGAGGTGCGCTTGCGGTGCCTTGATCGTCGCGCTCTTGCCGATACCACTCGACTGGCAGAAACGCGTTGCATTCCAGAGCTTTGTTGCAAAATTGCGGTATCCCTCTACCCGCTTTTCATCCATCTTGATGTCGCGGCCCTGGCTTTCCATCGCGGCCATGAAAAAGCGCAGCGCATCCGCGCCGTACTGATCGATCAGGCCAAGCGGATCGACCACATTACCCTTGGATTTCGACATCTTCGCGCCATCGGCAGCGCGGACAAGGCCATGCAGATAGAGGCGCGGCCACGGGGCCTCACCCATATTGTACTGCCCCATCATCATCATCCGCGCATCCCAGAAGAACAGGATGTCAAAGCCGGAAATGAGCAGGTTGTTGGGGAAGTGTTTGGAGAGCAAATCTCTGTTTTCCGCCCACTCTCCCGTTCGTGCTGAGCTTGTCGAAGCACCGCTTTTTTCTTCAGAAGTGAAGGACGGCCGTTGGGACTTCGTCCCAGCTTCGCTTCCGACAGGCTCAGGGCGAACGGGTGTGTATTCGGTTTCAGGCCAACCGAGCGTGGCGAAGGGCCACAGCGCGGAGGAGAACCATGTGTCGAGGACGTCTTGGTCGCGCGTTAGCTGAACGCCAGTGCCAGCTTGTGCCTGCGCTTCCTCTTCGCTTTCAGCGACGAACACGTTTCCGTCCGCATCGAACCAAGCCGGGATCCTATGCCCCCACCAAAGCTGGCGGCTGACACACCAAGGCTGGATGTTCTCCATCCAGTTGAAAAAGGTCTTCTCCCAAGATTTGGGCACAATCTCGATAGTGCCATCGCGAACGTCTTGGATTGGTTTTGCCGCGAGCTTTTCCGCATCGACATACCATTGATCGGTCAGCCAAGGCTCGATCACCACACCGCCGCGATCACCAAAGGGGGTTGCGATCTGGCGTGGTTCCGCGTCGGAGATGACTTCCTCGCCTTTCTTGTTTTTGGAGACATGCGGGATCAGGAAGCCATCGGCTTTCAGTCGCTCAACCACAGCTTCGCGCGCGCCGTCTATTTTATCGCGGCGGAAACGGTGGAGGCCGATAAATTCATCAGGCACCAAGCCATCTGCCGTCTGGCAGACATTAGCATCACCATCGAGCATATTGAGCATCTCGCCCGCCGCGATCCCTGCGCGTTTGCCGACTTCGAAGTCGTTGAAATCGTGTCCCGGCGTGATCTTCACCGCGCCTGATCCCAGCTCTGGATCGGCGTGTTCGTCTGCGACAATCGGGATACGGCGACCCGTAATGGGCAGCACGACATGCTTGCCAACAACGCTCGCATAACGCTCATCCGTGGGGTGCACTGCAACCGCCATATCGGCGAGCATTGTCTCAGGGCGCGTGGTCGCGACTTCGATGTAATTGCGGCCATCTGCCAACGTCTCACCGTCTGCGAGTGGGTACTTAAAGTGCCAGAAGCTGCCCGGAATGGTCTGCTGCTCGACTTCAAGGTCGCTGATCGCGGTTTTCAGCTTTGGATCCCAGTTCACCAGCCTTTTGTCGCGGTAGATCAGGCCGTCATTGTAGAGATCAACAAAGGTCTTGAGCACGGCCTTGGTGAAGTGCTCGTCCATGGTGAACTGTTCGCGCGACCAGTCCATTGAGCAGCCCAGACGGCGCAATTGGTTGGTGATGGTCCCGCCGCTTTCGCGTTTCCACTCCCACACCTTTTCAACGAATTGCTCGCGGCTGTAATTGGTGCGTTTGTCTTGACGTTCTTCCATCTGGCGTTCGACCACCATCTGTGTCGCTATCCCGGCATGGTCGGTCCCGACCACCCACAAAGCATCCTTGCCGCGCATACGCTCATAGCGGATCACGATGTCCTGCAACGTGTTGTCCAGCGCATGGCCGATATGAAGTGAGCCTGTGACGTTTGGCGGAGGGTTCACAATCGTGAACGGCTCTGCATCAGGGCGCTCAGGGCGGAAACCGCCCGAGCTTTCCCAATGGGCGTACCAGCGCGTCTCGATATCGGCGGGATTGAAAGTGGTTGGCAGTTCGGTGGACATTTATTCTCGCTGACGCTCATTTTCACTGGGTGCGGATCAGGCATTCGCCCGATCCTCTGGCCAAGCCGGCGGCTTGCCCATAAACTCGAGAGCTTCCCATGCCAGCGCCTGTGTTGCGACGCAACATCTCAACATGCGCGCGCACTTACCCTTGAGATTGTGTGATATAATCCGCATAGCTTGCATCCGATGGACGCAGCAGCGCATTTCGATCTGACGGATGATGGGGCCGGGGGAACACAGCTTGCTTTGCAAGGGGCTTTGCTGGTTTCAAGCGTCGGCCCACTTGAACGCCAATTGCATGACGTGAATGCGACGTTTTCCACCATTGATCTAAGCGGTGTGCACGAAATTGACACCGTTGGTGCGTGGTTGGCTTGCCGATTTGCATCGGATCACAATGCGCAGATTACTGGGGCTGATGAACGGGCGCAAAGGTTGCTCCATGCGGTTGAAAGTGCCGCTAACGAAGCGGACATAGTGCCAGCCCGTGTCTCTGTCTGGGAGCGTGTCCCGCGCGCTTTGGGAGAGCAGGTCTTCGAAGCGCGCGATGGCCTTGCCGGCGTTGTGTCGTTTTTGGGAGCCATTCTGACAGGGTTTGCATCGCTTATGCGAAACCCCTTGCGGTTTCCCATGCGGCCCTTGATTCGTCAGATGGAATTGGTGGGTGTTGCCGCGCTGCCGATCATTGGTTTGATGAGCTTTCTCATCGGCATTGTCATCGCGCAACAAGGCGCGGTGCAATTGGCGCAGTTTGGGGCGGAAACGTTGACGATCAATCTGGTCGGTCGGATCACATTGCGCGAATTGGGCGTACTGATGACGGCGATCATGGTTGCGGGCCGTTCGGGAAGCGCATTTGCAGCGCAAATCGGCACTATGCGCCTGACCGAAGAAGTGGACGCGATGCGCACTATTGGCATCTCGCCTGTCGAGCGGCTTGTCATACCGCGCATTCTCGCATGTACATTTATGATGGTGCTGCTGGGCTTTTACGCATCGATGATGGGTATTTTGGGCGGCGCTGTCATCGGCCAGTTTTCGCTAGGCATTCCATTTTTCACGTTCCTTGAGCGGATTCAGGAAGTGGTGCCGTTGCATGATTTGTGGGTTGGCCTTGTCAAAGCACCCGTGTTTGGTCTGATCGTCGGGCTGGCGGGATGCTATCACGGCATGCAGGTGAAGGGGAATTCAGAGGAAGTCGGCAAACGCACCACAATGGCGGTTGTGTCCGCTATTTTTGCGGTGATTGTGCTCGATGCGTTTTTCGCAGTGTTCTTTACCGAAGTGGGATGGGGTTAATCCATGGTCGATGATCCCGCCAATGCGCATCCCCGATTTTGCGATGAGCCCCCGATTGTGGTCGAAGGGTTGGTCAATCGGTTCGGCGACTTTACCGTCCATGATGGGCTCGATCTTGAAGTTCAGCGTGGCGAAATCATCGGCATAGTTGGCGGGTCTGGCACCGGTAAATCTGTGCTGATGCGTTCCATTATAGGATTGCAACGCCCGACTGAGGGACGGATCGATGTGCTCGGCCGCACAATCACAGCGGTCGATCTCGACAAGAAGATTGGCGTGCGCCGCCGTTGGGGCGTGTTGTTTCAAGGCGGGGCTTTGTTCTCGACCCTTACAGTGGGTGAGAATGTTGAAGTGCCCTTGCGCCAATTCTATCCCGATATTGGCGATGATCTGCGCCGCGAGATTGCGCGGTATAAAGTGCTGTTGTCGGGGCTTCCAGAAGAGGCGATTGCCAAATATCCATCCGAATTGTCAGGCGGCATGAAGAAACGCGCAGGGCTGGCGCGGGCGCTGGCACTTGATCCAGAATTGCTGTTTCTTGATGAACCAACCGCCGGGCTTGATCCCATCGGTGCTGCCGCGTTTGATCGCCAGACGCGCGAATTGAAAGAGACATTGGGCCTTACCGTATTCCTCATCACGCATGATCTCGATACGCTGTACGAGATCTGCGACCGGGTTGCGGTGTTGGCGGACAAACAAGTGATTGCGGTTGGCACTATTCCTGAGCTGATGGCGACAGGTCATCCATGGATAGAAGAATACTTCAATGGTCCACGCGGGCGAACGGCTCTCGCATCGCATGATCGCGGGGAAGCTGATCAAACAATGCAAGGTCAAATAGGGCCTGGTCAAACGGGGGCTGGGCAGGATGCGTAACAGGCATGGACAGCGGGGCGCATTCGCGTCCATAGATACCAGCATGGGCGGGCAATATTAATGGAAACACGGGCAAATCACCTTTGGGTTGGCGCCGTGACGCTGGTGTTGCTGGCGGTGCTGGCGGCGTTCATTATCTGGCTTGCAAGATTGGGGCAGGGCGAACAACGCGAATATGATATCCTGTTTGCGCAAAGCGTCTCTGGACTTGCCAATGGGTCTGAGGTTTCCTTTGCCGGGGTTCCTGTTGGGCAAGTGGCTGAAATTGCGCTGTCCGAGGATGATCCTGAGTTCGTTCGGGTGCGAGTGCGCGTAAAAGATAAGGTGCCCATTTTGGTGGGAACCACGGCCACAATTCAAGCGAGTTTTACAGGCGTTTCGACCATCTTGCTGGATGGCGCTCGTAAAGATGCGCCAGCAATCACATGCGAAACAACGGCCTGTCCTGAAGGGCGTCCGATCATCCCTGCGGGGCGCGGGGGATTTGGTGAGATTGTAGCGAATGCGCCATTGCTGCTGGAACGGCTTGCGACCCTGACAGAGCAATTGAACATCATCCTTGGACCTGAGAACCAAGAGGAATTGTCGGGAATTCTGCAAAACTCCAACCGTCTGACCAAGGAATTGGCTGATGCAGCGCCCCGACTTGAAGGCACATTTGCTGAGCTTGAGGTTGCCCTTAAAGAAGCAGGCGAGGCTTTGGATGCGTTTGAGAAAGTCACCTTGACGACCGACAAACTGATAAATGAGGAAGGCTCTGCGCTTTCGGCTGAACTGCGCGGGACTTTGGCATCTGCCAATCAGGCGGCGGCCTCTCTTGCAGCGACCCTGGAAGACACACGGCCAGCTGCACGCGCTTTGCGAGAGACGACTTTACCAGCTGCAGAGGCAACCTTGCAGGATTTGCGCACAACATCGCGCAGCCTTCGCATCATTACCGAAAGGTTGGAGAATGAAGGCGTGGGCGCATTGGTGGGCTCGCAATCCCTTCCTGATTACGAGCCTGAGGAGTAGCGTTGCAATGAATATGCGCATGATATTGCGAGCCGGGCTTGCCGCAGGACTAACCGCGTCTTTGGCGGCTTGCGTGAATGTCGGTATTGGCGGGGGCAGCGGCGATCCCGTGTCCAGCCTTTTGACCCTGCGCGCAGACAGAGCTGCACCCACAGGTGCTCTTGCAAGTGCTGGAGGTGAAGAAGGCGCGCGGGCCATCGCTGTGCTGATCCCGGAAACGCCGGCAAAACTCGATGTGCTGCGCGTTCCTGTTGCGGTCTCAGAGACGGAAATCGCTTATCTTCAGCAAGCCACCTGGGTGGAAAAGCCTGCTCGGTTGTTCCGCCGATTGCTGGGCGAAACTCTCAGAGCGCAAACCGGCGCATTGGTGTTGGACAGCGATGATACGCCTTTGCTGGCAGGCAAGATTGTTCGCGGAACATTGCGCGAAATGGGATACGATGCGACGACATCTTCGGTGGTGGTGCAGTACGATGCGGTCGTCTCAATCCCCGATGGCGAAGTGATTGCGCGTCGGTTTGAAGCCCGCGAAAGCGGTATTCTCGCAGAGCCTGGCGCGGTGGGCGATGCGCTGAACCGCACAGCCAACACTGTCGCAGGCGAAGTTGCTGCGTGGGTTGCTGAAGCTGGCTAAAGCCTAATTCAAGGTGCGCTAGATTAGTTTTTGGATGCTTGCACAAACAGATGCGCGGTCAGGAAATCCTGCTCGCGCTTGGCGCGCCGTTCGTCCGCTTCGGCATCTCTGCCCCATTGTTCGGCCTGCCATTCTTCCTCAAGGCTAGCAGCCCTCCACAATTCGAGTGCTTCCCGATGGTTTTGAGCTGCTGTCAAAGCCGTAATCAATGAGGCAGCAAGATTAGTCATTGCCTCAATTCCCGCAAGAGCGAAGGGCTTTTGCGCTTCTAAAAGCTTGCGCAAATGCGCGAGGCTGTTGCCCGATTGCGGTTTGTGTATGATGCCGCTGATCCGTGTAAAAGCAATGCCTTCGCGTTCCTCGAATGCGGTGACGATTGGCTCCCAAACCTCGATTTGTTGGATATAAAGCGGCTCATCAGGATCAGCCCGGTACAACAGCGTGTCGGTATCACCAAAGCCGGTTAGATCCTCGGCAATCTTGGACTGGCTCGATGCGACAATATCAAGCGCATAATCGGCCATATCGCGCATGGGAAAAAGGGTGGGATCAAGTTCTTCCCCTTGAGCTTCCCATTCCTTGGCAAGCTCCTGCGCGAGCGCGCGTGTTGGCAGGATTTGCGGCGCGGTTTTGACCGTTTTGATACCGCGCCCATCCAGCGTGACTTGCCAGCCATCATCGCGCTCTTCGATGGCAACTGTGTCGTAAAAGCGTTTCATTTCCTGCTCTTGAAATACCGGGCAAGATAATAGGGGCCGAAGAAGAACGCGATGAACCCTACAAGAGCGAGAGCAACTGCGAGAGCGTAGGGGATAGGCAACGCATTTTGCGCACCGGCAATCCCCGCAATAACCGCGCCAAGCGATGCGATGCGCACACCATTGAGCATAGCAAACTGAGCCTTAGCGCGCCTTTCCGCTTCGGGATCTGTCTGGGTGGGGCCTGCGGGATCAGTCATTATGATTGCGCCAGCAGCATGGCGCCCAGATCACTGACGGTCTGCGCGACCCTATCCGCGCCATGAGCGATCAGTTCATCAGTCTCATGATAGCCCCAGCCAACGCCGATGGCCTCAACATTGGCAGCTCTCGCCATTGCAATATCGAAGCTGGTGTCACCGATCATAACGGCCTGGGCAGGCTGCGCGCCTGCTTCGAACAAAGCAGCCTCCAGCATGGCAGGATGCGGTTTGGATGGGTGGCGGTCAGCTGTCTGGAGTGAGACGAACAAGTCTGTAAGGCCATGCGCTGCGAGCACTGATGTAAGCCCGCGATCGGATTTGCCGGTCGCGACGGCCAAGTGCCAATCTGCATCGCGCAAGGCGTGCAGCAAATCGGCAATCCCCTCATAAAGCGGCTCTCGCAAAGTGCCCTGCTGGCGCAATTCGAAATAGCTCGATTTGTAGAACTCGACGACTTGGCGTGTGTCTTCTTGCGAGATGCCAGGTGTCAACTCGCGAATGGCCACAGGCAGGCTTAGGCCAACGATCCGCCGGATATCATTGCGGTCGGGCGCTGGAATATCAGCGCGCTCATAAGCGAGAACCATAGTGTTGCAGATATCAGCCTGTCCATCGACAAGCGTCCCATCGCAATCAAAAACGGCAAGGCGGGTCACTTGCGCCGCCCCTTGGGTTTGCCGCCCCGCTTAGCCGCTTTGCGAGTAGTGCCTTTGGAAACTGTGCGGGACCGGCGCTCTCCGCGGCGGTCTTTGCGATATTGCTTGGCGTATTGCCGCGCGGCCTGCTTTTTCTGGGCAGGCGTGCGTTCGGGCGCCTCATCGCGCATGGGGGAGGCGTCGCTGTCGTTAATATCGAAGCCCAACGCTTCCATTGAGGCTGCGAAATGTTCGGGCAAGTCGGCGGTTACATCAAGTTTGCCGCCGGTGCCTTTGCTATCGGGTGTCCCGATGATCAGGCGGCGAGCGTGGAGGTGCATTTTGCGGCTGATTGAGCCTGTCAAAAACGCATCAGGTCCGCCATATTTGCCATCGCCCACAATCGGGTGACCAATCGCTGCCATATGGACGCGCAATTGGTGCGTGCGCCCTGTTAGCGGCTCCAGTTCCACCCAGCTCGCCCTGTCAGAAGCGCGATCCACCACACGATACCGCGTTTTGGCAGGCGCGCCGCTTTCTTCATCGACATGTATTTTCTCGCCGCCTGTTCCGGGCTGTTTGGCAAGCGGTGCGTCGATTGTGCCTTCGGACACTTCGGGCCTGCCGACAATCAATGCCCAATACACTTTGCGAGCGCTGCGGCCTGAAAAACGCTTTGAATATGAGGCCGCGCTTCCCGGTGTCTTGGCGATGAGGAGAACGCCGGATGTGTCTTTGTCTAGCCGGTGGACGAGGCGCGGGCGCGGTGTGTCCTCGTCTTCAACAAATGCATCAAGCAGTCCATCAACGTGGCGGTTCTGCTTGCTGCCGCCCTGGGTTGCGAGGCCCGGTGGCTTGTTGAGGACAAGCGCGCTCGGCGTTTCGCGGATAACCATGGCGTGGGCTTGTGCTTTGTCTTCGGCTGACAATTCACGGCGTTTGCGTGGCGGCTTTCCGCCTGGTTTGGCTTCACCGCCGGGGGGCACGCGAAGGACTTGCCCCTGGCTTAGCCTTTCTTCCGGCTTTGCACGCTTGCCATCAACGCGAACTTGGCCTGTGCGCGCCCAGCGCGACACGGTGGCAAATCCGATCTGCGGCAGATTGCGCTTAAACCAGCGATCAAGACGTACACCGTCATCATCATCGCTGACTGTGAATTGGCGCACACTGTCTTTGGATTGACGCTCTGTCATGAAAGCCCTCGCGCTATTACTAGCCCGGCATACAGCGCGCCGACCCCTGCCAGCACTGATATCAAGATATATGCCGCAGCCGATCCAAGCGCGCCGCGCTCTGTCAGCAACAGCACTTCAAGGCTGAAGGCGCTGAATGTGGTGAACCCGCCCAAAAGGCCGACGCCCAAAAGCAGCCGGAGGCTTTCGCTTGCTCCTCCATGACGCGCAAGCCATCCGAATAGCGTGCCCATTGCAAAACAACCGAGGATGTTCGCAGTCAAAGTCGCCCAGGGGAATCCTGATCCAGCACCGATCAGATGTGTCATAGCGCGGCCCAATTGGTACCGCGCCAAAGCACCCACAGCGCCGCCGGCCGCAACATAGAAAGACGCAAGAAATGGAGATTGGGTGAGCGCGCTCATCGCGCTCCTTTAGCGCCGCTTAGTGCTTCTGCCTAGCGTGAGTAGGATCGAAGTCGTTCACTATCTTGCCAAAAAGCCCAGCTTGCAGTAGGGGGGCGCCAATCGGAGCGCGTTCCAAGCGGGAATCGCGCCGTTTTTAGCGTCAGTTTTACGCGTAATGCCGCTCATTTTGCGGCCAATGCGCGTTTTGAAAAGGTAGTGTTCGTATATGCAAATCATGGTTCGCGATAACAATGTCGATCAAGCTCTGCGCGCTTTGAAGAAGAAACTTCAGCGCGAAGGCGTGTATCGCGAGATGAAATTGCGTCGTCACTATGAAAAGCCAAGCGAAAAGCGCGCGCGTGAAAAAGCAGCTGCCGTCCGGCGTGCTCGTAAGCTTGAGCGTAAGCGTATGGAGCGCGACGGCATTAAATAATGCCAAGCGTAGAGCGGAAATCCGCTTGAACGCGCAACTGCGATAAGCCATTAGGGCGCGGGTCTAATTCCGCGCCCTTTTGTTTGGGCGCACACCATCTCACTTAGGATTGAAAATGGCAGAAGTTACCCGAGTTCCGATCCAGCCTATTGCCAAAGGATCGCTCACCAAATTGTGGCTGGGAGTGGTTATCGCTGTTCTGATCGGCGGCGCCATTGCGTGGGCTGCCATTCCCAAAACGCTGAGCATAGAGACGCTGGTCGAAGGGGAGGGCGAGTATGCCCAAGAGGGTGATCTTGCGTTTGTGAAGTACACCGGAACTCTGGCTGACACTGGCGAAGAATTTGACAAGTGGCGGCCAGAGCAGCTGCCCATTCCGGGCATTTTTCCCGATGGTACAGCGTTTGAGATTCAAAAAGGCGCTGTGGTTGATGGCTTTTTTGAAGGGCTTCAGCAGATGAAAAAGGGCGGCAAGTACAAGCTCTTTATCCCTGCTGAGATGGGATATGGCGCAACGCCGCCTCCTGGAAGCTCAATTCCAGCCAATGCAGATTTGATCTTTGAGGTGGAAATGGTTGATTTCTTTAATGAAGAGCAACTGCAAAGCCGTATTCAGATAATGCAGCAGGCAATCCAGGCGCAAAACCCGCAAGGGCTTGGCGGTCCCGGCGGTCCTGCTGGTGGGCCCCAAGGTGGTCCTGCTGCTGGTCCACCTCCTCCACCGCAAGGTCCTGCGGTTCGTTCACCCGGTCCTTAATGTGAAAGGTAATCCATGTCGGTAGACAAAGAAACTGTCGCCAAAATATCCAAACTGGCTCGCATCAACATGGATGATGCTGCGCTTGAACAGATGGTGCCGGAACTCAACAACATTCTCGATTGGGTCGAGCAGCTTGGCGAAGTGGATGTAAGCGAAGTCGAACCGATGGCTGCTGTTATCGGCAATGCTGTGACCCTGCGCAATGATGTGGTGGATGCTGATCCCAAGACGGGCGGCGGCAGGCGCGAAGATGTACTCGCCAATGCGCCTGCTGCAGAGCATGGGTTCTTTGGCGTGCCCAAGGTGATTGAATGATTTTCTTTCCACATAGTGCGAGCCCCCGCGCAGGCGGGGGCCTCTTACAAAGAAGCGTGGAGCGAGCGGCCAGAGGTCCCCGCCTGCGCGGGGACTCACAATTAGTATGACTGACCTAACTGAACTCGGCGTAAAAGATATTCGCGATGGCATCGCATCCGGCGATTTCACCGCACGCGAAGTGGCGGAGAGCTTTAACGCTGCCGTCGACGCGGCCAGCGCTCTGAACGCTTTTATTGTTGCCACGCCTGACCATGCACTGGCCGCCGCAGACGCGGTGGATGCCAAGCGTGCCAAAGGAGAAGAACTGGGCGCAATGGGCGGTGTGCCGATTGGCATGAAAGACCTGTTTGCAACGCATGGAGTGCAGACGACTGCTGCGAGCCACATCCTCGAAGGCTTCTCTCCGCAATATGAAAGCACTGTCTCCCAAAACCTGTGGGATGCAGGCGCGGGGATGCTGGGCAAGCTGAACCTTGATCAGTTCGCGATGGGTTCATCGAATGAAACGTCCTATTTCGGCAATGTTTCATCGCCATGGCGCAAGGAAGGCTCAAACGCTGCGATGAGCCCCGGCGGATCTTCGGGTGGGTCTTCGTCGGCCGTTGCCGCACGCATTGCACCTGCGGCCACCGGTACCGACACAGGCGGCTCAATCCGCCAGCCTGCCGCCTTCACCGGCATTTGCGGGATTAAGCCGACCTATGGTCGCTGCTCGCGTTGGGGCGTGGTCGCGTTTGCCTCCTCGCTCGATCAACCCGGACCCATGGCGCGCTCGGTTGAGGATTGCGCGATTATGCTCGGCGCGATGGCCGGGCATGATCCCAAGGATTCAACCTCGCTCGATGTTGCAGTGCCTGATTGGGAGGCGGCTCTGTCTTCCGATCTTACGGGCAAGAAGATCGGAATTCCCAAAGAATACCGGATGGAGGGCACTGACCAAGCGATCCTTGATAGCTGGGAACAGGGCAAAGCGATGCTAAAAGATGCAGGCGCTGAGATTGTCGATATCTCGCTGCCGCATACGAAATACGCGCTGCCCGCTTATTACATCATCGCCCCTGCCGAAGCGTCGTCCAACCTCGCGCGCTATGACGGCGTGCGTTACGGATTGCGCGATCTGCCCGAGGGCGCGGGCCTGCAAGATATGTACGCCGCCACCCGCGCCGAAGGGTTCGGCGACGAGGTAAAACGCCGCATTTTGATCGGCACCTATGTGCTGAGCGCTGGCTTTTACGATGCCTACTACACGCAAGCCCAAAAGGTGCGCGCATTGGTGGCGCGCGATTATGACCGGGCGTGGGAGAATTGCGACCTGATCCTCGCGCCGACAACGCCGACCGCGTCCTTCCCGCTGGGCAGTCTGAATGATGACCCGCTGACGATGTATCTGAACGACGTGTTCGCCGTGCCTGCTTCGCTTGCGGGTCTGCCTGCGATGAGCGTTCCTGCGGGGCTGAACCCTGATGGCTTGCCGCTGGGTCTGCAATTGGTGGGCAAGGCTTTTGATGAGCAAGGTGTGCTCAATGCAGGGCTCGCGATCCAAGAACGCGCTGGGTTTACAGCGGCTCCGGAGAAGTGGTGGTAAGATGACCGGAGAGATCATCTACGCGACCATTTTTATGGTCTGCTTCGTCCTTTTGGGCGGGGTGGTGATGTTTCTCTCCAAAACGATCGACGCTGGCGAAGCGCGCTTTGACAGCGAAACGGGTGAGCGATTGCCTGATGAGGATGAAACGAAATTATAGCCGTCATCCCAGCGAAAGCTGGGATCGGTATCGGCAAACGCAGTGCCAGTGGCAACAGATCCCAGCTTTCGCTGGGATGACGTGAGAGTGAAGAGAATGACTGAATACCGCATCCAAGGCGCAACCGGCGAATGGGAGGTCGTTATTGGCCTTGAAGTTCATGCGCAGGTTACCAGCCAGTCCAAGCTGTTTTCAGGCGCCTCCACCGCCTTTGGTGCGGAGCCAAACAGCCAAGTCAGCCTCGTCGATGCGGCGATGCCCGGAATGCTGCCTGTGCCAAACAAGGAATGCATCAGGCAGGCCGTCCGCACCGGCATGGCGATTGAGGCTCAGATCAACAAATGGTCGCGCTTTGATCGCAAGAATTACTTTTATGCCGATCTGCCGCAGGGATACCAAATCAGCCAGCTTTACCATCCCATTGTGGGCGAGGGTTCACTGCTGATCGAAGCGGATGAGAAACACGGCATCTCAGAGGATAAAACCATCGGGATCGAACGCATTCATGTGGAGCAAGATGCGGGCAAGCTGATGCATGATCAGCATCCCACCATGTCCTATGTTGATCTCAACCGTTCGGGCGTTGCCTTGATGGAGATTGTCTCCAAACCCGATATGACATCCCCTGCCGAAGCCGGTGCTTACGTGCGCAAATTGCGCTCGATCTTGCGCTATGTCGGAAGCTGCGATGGCAATATGGAAGAAGGCTCCATGCGCGCCGATGTGAACGTGTCAGTGCGTAAAGTGGGGGCAAGCGAGCTTGGCACGCGGACCGAAACGAAGAATGTGAACTCGGTTCGCTTTGTCATGCAAGTGATTGAATATGAGGCGAACCGTCAGGTCGATGTGCTTGAAAGTGGCGGCACGGTCGATCAGGAAACGCGCCTTTTCGATGTCGCAACCGGCACGACGCGCACGATGCGTTCCAAAGAAGACGCGCATGATTATCGCTACTTCCCCGATCCCGACCTGCTGCCGCTAGTGCTCGAAGATGACTTCCTCGAAGATTGCCGCGCCAGTCTGCCTGAATTGCCCGATGCAAAGCGTGTGCGGTATGAAACAGAGCTGGGCCTTACGCCTTACAATGCGCGCGAGCTAACGCACGAGGTTGAAACATTCGCGCGGTTTGAAACACTGCTGGGCGCAGCGGCGAGCATTATGGGTAAGCCAGAGACCAAAGTCGCCACACAGGTTGCGAACTGGGCGCTTTCTGTTGCGCCTGGAGTGGTGAAAGGGTTGGGCGAGAAAGCCAACCTCACCAATTCCACGCCTGAGGCGCAGGCCCAAATCCTCGCCATGCAAGACAAAGGCGAAATCAGCGGCAGCCAAGCGAAGGAAATCTACGAGATTGTCCTCAAAGAAGGCGGCGATCCAGCGACAATCGCGGATGAAAAGGGGCTGAAACAAGTCTCCGACACCGGCGCAATCGAAGCGGCAATCGACGATATCCTTGCGAACAACCAAGACAAGGTTGAGCAGTATAAAGGCGGCAAGGACAAGCTGTTCGGCTTTTTCGTCGGTCAAACCATGAAAGCGATGCAAGGCAAAGCAAACCCGCAAGTCGTCAATCAGATTTTGAAAGACAAGCTGGGGTAAAATCTCAATCACGGCCAAGCAGGGCTAGGCGTGATGGGTTGAAGCTTTTACCAGCGTAATATGCTCGATTTGATGCAGTTTTCCGGGGAATGGCGCGACTATCAGGCGCGCATTCTCGGGGAAATGGAGCGTCATCTTGATGATGACCGCCTGCATGTTGTCGCCGCGCCCGGAGCGGGCAAAACCGTTTTGGGGCTGGAGATTGTGCGCAAGCTTGGGCGGCCCGCTCTTATCTTTGCGCCTAGCCTTGCGATCCGCGATCAATGGCGTGAACGTCTTGCCCCCTTGTTCATGCCGCGATTGCCCGATGACACGCATGTCTCGCGCGACCTTTCAAACCCGCGCGAACTTACGCTTTCGACCTATCAATCGCTCGACAGTTACAGACGTTCAGATGACCTGTCTGAATTGATCGCAAATCTAAACAAGTTGGGACCGTTCACACTCGTTCTGGATGAAGCGCATCATTTAAGGAGGGCTTGGTGGGAGTGCCTCAAGCGGCTCGCCAATGAGTTGGACGATGCGCAGATCCTCGCTCTTACGGCTACTCCGCCTTACGATGCCAGCTTTGCGGAATGGAACCGATACGAGACTTTGTGCGGACCGATTGATCTGGAAATCGGCATTCCTGAACTCGTGCGCAATGGCGATTTGTGCCCTCATCAAGACCATGTGATCCTGTCAGAACCCACGGCTGATGCACTTGATTTGCTGGACAAACGGCGGGCCGCGATCAGCGATCTTCAGGCGGATTTGCGCGCCGATAATGCTCTGCTCGATTGGCTGTCCGGCCATCCTTGGCTGACAGATCCAGACGCGCATATCGAAGCCATTCTGGACGATCCTGAGATGCTGTCTGCTGTGCTGGTGCTGCTTGGATGGTCTGGACGAGAATTGCCGCGTGAACCGTTAAAGCTTCTGGGCGTCAAAGCGCACGATCTGCCAGAGCCGTCTTTGTTCTGGTTGGAGCGGCTGCTTGATGGCTTGCTGTTTGAGAAAAACGACAATTTCCAGCTCAGTATTGAGCGCCGCAAAACGCTCGAAAAACGCCTTCACCGCCATGGTTTGATCGAAGGAAAGCGGGTTCGTTTAAGGCACACGCGATCGGTTTTTAGGTTGCTTGCATCGAGCCTTGGAAAGATGGAGAGCATTTGCGCAATCGCGCAGGCGGAACAAGCTGCGCTGGGTGATGATTTGCGGATGGTCGTTTTGTCTGACCATATCAGGGCTGCCGAATTGCCCAAGCATCCAGACGATGATTTTGAGCCTGCCAAGCTGGGCGTCATCCCGATCTTTGAAACACTGCGCAGAGCGGACATCGCAGCCGATCAGCTGGCGGTTCTAACAGGCAGTCTTGTGATTGTACCCAAGCTTACCGGAGATGTGATCGCCAGCACGCTTGCAGAGCTAAGGCTGGGCGAAGGGGACATCCGGAGTTCCGCGATGCAAGCCTGTCCAGATCATATCACATTGCAGGCCAATTCGTCCGCAAACCTTATCCGGTTTGTCACTGCGCTGTTTCAAAAAGGCCATGTCCGGATATTGGTCGGCACACAGTCGTTACTGGGTCAGGGGTGGGATGCGCCCGCGCTTAACTCGCTGGTTCTGGCAAGCAATACCGCGTCCTTTGTCCTGTCCAATCAGATGCGAGGGCGCGCCATTCGCATTGATCCCAAAAACCCCGATAAAGTGTCGAACATCTGGCACCTTGCGACAATCGAACCGGGCATGGATGGGCTTGTGGATGCCATCGCCTCTTCGTTTGAGTGGGGTATGCTTAGCGATACCAGCGATGCAGGCCTCACTGATATCGGCACAGTCGCGCGGCGATTTAAGGCGTTTGAATGCATTTCAAATGGCTCTTCCAACCTGATCGAAAGCGGTCTCGGGCGCTTGGGCCTTAATCCTTCACAATCTCTTGCAGATCAGAATGCAGCCTCCTTTGCACTTGCTCAAGACAGGCAGGCAATTGTCGCGAAATGGCAGATGTCTTTGGGAGAGGGAGGGGCACGCTCGCAAGTTCGCGAAACAGCCGCGCCCAATTATGCGCCGCGCGCGCTCAGCACATCGGACACCTTGCAATCTTTGGTTTGGACAGCATCGGGCACAGCTGGAATGGCCGCAGCGGATCAATTGCGCGGGATTTCCACGTTTGAGGGCATCGGATGGTTCGCCTTGGGTGCAGCAGGCGTAGCCACTCTTGCAAGCCTGCCAAGGCTTTTTCAGGCAGGGCGGCTGTTGTGGCGCAACGGTTCGCTTGAGGGCTGTCTTCGCCAAGTGACAGAGGCGGCTCTGGAAAGTCTGGCTGAGGCAGGTCTGATCCACTCAGATGAAGTGGAGCGCGCCCGGATCGACATCCGATCAAGCGTGGATGGCCGCAAAGATGTGATTATTGCAGGCGTTAACCGAGCAACAGAGCGGCAGGTTATGATCGCGATTGCCGAACTTTTAGGCCCCGTTCAAAATCCGCGATACATTCTTGTGCGGCGATCATGGTTCGGATTGATCGGCAGAACCGATTTCCACGCAGTCCCCACTAGCCTTGGCGCGCACAAGGACAAGGCGGAAAGTTTCGCGGAAATTTGGGGGCGAAAAGTCGGATCTTCGCAGCTTGTTTTTGCGCGCAATGCGCAAGGGCGCCAATTGCTGCTTAAGGCGCGGATGCGCTCTTTTGCCGCCGGATTTCAACGCTCTGTTGATCGGCGCTCTGCGTGGTTGTGAGGAATGGGCGGCATGCCTGTCCGCCGCCAAATCACGCGGCCTGATCCTCGTGTACCGGGCGCGCTGACAATTCGCGGCGCAGCAATTTGCCAATGGGATCGCGCGGCAATTGGTCGACAAATTCGATATAGCGCGGACGTTTGTAGCCTGCGATTTTGCCTTTGAAGCGGGCACTGATTTCCTCTCGCGACAAAGTTTCGCCGGGTTTTAGGACGACGAACGCCTTTACCGCTTCTCCCCATTTCTTGTCGGGCACACCAGCGCAGCCTGCATCGGCCACTTCGGGCATGTCGGCAAACACGGCGTCCACTTCTGCCGGATAGACATTTTCGCCGCCCGTCTTGATCAGCTCTTTGGCGCGGCCAAGCAGGTATCCCAGCCCGCGCTCATCCATTGTGCCCAGATCTCCTGTGCGCAGCCATCCATGGCCAAGGGCAGCCTCACTCGCATCCTTGTTGCGCCAATAGCCGAGCATGACAGATGGGCCGCGAAGGCAAATTTCGCCTTCTTCTCCGTTACGCAATTGGTTGCCCTCAGGATCGAGGATCGTCATTTCGACATGCGGCATGGGCCAGCCAATGGAACGCGGGTGTTCGAGCATGTCTGGGTAGTCGATAAAGGTCGCAAAGCCGCACACTTCGGTTTGGCCATATCCTCCGATTACACGGCAATTCCACGCTTTTTCAAAGCCTTCGTACATTTTCGGGTTTCCCATGCCCGCACCGCCCGTGTAGTTTGCAAGCGGCATCACGCCATCGCGAACGGCGTCCATTCCAAACCATGGAAAGCTGATAGTAGGAAAAGCGCTTGTGGTGGTGCACGCTTCGGCATGGACGAGATCAAGCACAGCCGCGCTGTCCATATCGCGGCCTGCGAATACACTGCATCCCCCGCAAGCAAGCATCGCGGCGATCTGCTGCATTCCAACAACATGGAACAGTGGGTTGATAGAGAGCAGGCGTTCTTCCTTGGTAAAGCCGCGCCGCACGCAAAAGCCCATTGCCGATGCCGCCACTGCGCTTCCGGCTTGCAAACACCCTTTAGGCTTTCCTGTCGTGCCGCTGGTGTACATCATATAGAGCGGGCGATCCGGCGCGAGTTCCGGGAGAGCTTGGGAATGTTGGGGAACGTTCACACTCTCATTTACGATCGCTTCAAACGCCCCATCGCTCGCGTGTGTTTCATCAACTAAAGTGACTTCGCCCGGCGCGCTTTCGCTCAATAAATCGGCAAAGCGCGGGTTCACAAATGTCATGGAAACATCGGCATTTTTGATGATCCAGGCAAGCTCCGCTGGGGCCAATCGCCAGTTGAGCAGCACTGCAATCGCGCCAATCCGCCCGCAGGCGAGCAAAGTGGTGAGATAGGGCGCGCCATCGGTCAGCAAGATCGCCACACGATCACCCGGCGATATCCCGCGACCGAGCAGCCAACGCGAAAGCCGCTCTACCCTTGCATCAAGCTGCGAATATGTGAGGCGCTGATCGCCATCGATGCATGCATCGCGCTCGGCATGTTGAGCCGCATTCACGTGCAGCAATGTGTCGATTGAAAAATCGCGCGGATGGGATTGGGAGCGCAATGGTATTATGTTCTCCTTTGCTGAGGATTTAGCCTTACCAGTGACCCGTAACCATCCTCGTTTTTGAGGACGCTGTTTGTGCTCAGTGCTGCCTATTCGCTTTCAAGCATGTGACCGCATTGTCCGCACACCCGGTTGGGCCATGGGACGACAAACACGCCGCGAAAGAACAGGTTTTTCCCGCATTTTGGACAATTGAAGCCAAGCATCCGCCGATTGGCAGCGACAAGGCCAATGATCGCCGCGGCAAAGGCGATGGTGGAATGCCCAAAAAACCGATCAATCACGAGCACAAACAGAATGGCGAAAATTAGCGATCCCGCCATCCACAATGCGTGACGAACCGCAGCGCGGTAAATGGTCATGAAAGCTGCTCAAACACAGACTTTGCAAAGGTGGACAAAGTGTCATCGCGCGCGCCCATGATGACTATGCGGTCACCCGGCTTTGCCAGTTCCACCATCCGTTTGCCGCAATCGCCGCGTGCGGGAATATGTTCAGCTGATCCGCCGGAATCTTCGATCAACGCCGTGATCCGCTCGGTCCCTTCACTGCGATCAACAGTGCCGCCGAAATAGACAGGATCGCACATGATCGTGATGTCATCAGGACCAAGCAATTGCGCAAAAACCTGGGCCAACTCATCACCCATCTGTTTCAGCGGGCCATATCCATGCGGCTGGAAGAACGCGATCACCCGGCCTTGTGTGGCTTTCAAAGTGCGCAAAGTGGCGGCGCATTTTTCTGGATTGTGGCCAAAATCATCGATCACCGTGATGCCGCTAGCGCTGGTGCCCACCACATCGAAACGGCGCGCAAGACCCGCAAAATCGCGCAAAGCCTCAACCGCAGCCTTAACCTCTACCCCGGCAGCGCTGACAGCGGCAATCGCGGCCAAGGCGTTGGACAGATTGTGTTCGCCCGGCATTGGCAGATTGAGCGCAAACACCTCGCGTGATCGCGTATCGATGACAGCGGCCCCAATCCCAAGCTGGGTGTGCGCTATAGAGCCTGCCTCGACCGTAAGATCTGCATTTTCTGCATGAACACCAAAGCTGACATATTGGTGCGCGCGCGGTGTCATCGCGCGGGCTTCTTCATTGTCGAAATTGATCGCAGCGCATCCAGACACCGCAACATAATCACCAAACAGTTCGCGCAATTCCTCGATCGATTTGTGATCAAGGCTGACATTCAAGAGCACTCCAATCGTCGGGCGGTAAAGCGCAATGGACCCATCGCTTTCATCGACTTCACTGACGAACAATTGCGGATTGCCAACGCGCCCGCTGGCAAAAGGATTATCCGCGCCGACGAAGTTCTTCATCACCGCGCCATTCATCACTGTGGGATCTTGGCCTGCATGCGACAGAATCCATGCGATCATACCGGTGACGGTCGATTTGCCCGATGTCCCGCCAACCGCAATGGAATAGCCCGCCTCATTGAAGAAAGTCGATAAAAGCTCAGCCCGTGTCATCCGGCTCAGACCCAATTCTTTGGCGCGCGCTGCATCAGGAACGCTGTCTTCGACCGCGGCAGAGGCAATCAGGATCTGTTTGTCCGATGTGATCCCGCTGCCATCTTGCGGGAAGAGCGAGTAGCCATTGGCTTCCAACCATTCGAACTTGGCAGGTGTTCGCCCCTGATCGCGGCTACGGTCTGATCCGGCCACATCGTACCCGCTACCATGAGCGATTTGCGCAAGAGGAAGCATTCCTGATCCTCCGATGCCGCAGAAAAACAGCTCTCGGCCCGAGATATCATGGCTTTGTGGGGGAGAAGATGGCGCCTTCGTCATGCTTGCAACGGTTATTGGCTTGCGTCTTGGCTGACAAGCGACATAGGCTGATCCCATGTCAAATATTGCAATTTGTGCCCCGGCAAGGCCGATACGGCCCGATCATGCGGATGCATTGAAGGCTCTGGTGGCTGAGGAATACCCGCAGCATTCTGTCACCTTTCACGATCAGTGCTTTGAAAGCGAGGGGCATTTTGCAGGCAATGATCTGACCCGGCTTACCGCTCTGCTCGATTGCGCGAATGATCCTGCTTTTGATGCGGTGTGGTTTGCGCGCGGCGGATATGGCTCCAACCGCATTGCTGAAGCGGCCGTGGTGCGCATGAATGAAGCGGCGAAGGCGAAGACCTATGTCGGATTTTCGGATTGCGGGTATCTGCTTGGTGCTCTTTATCGCAATGGCATCGGGCAAAGCGTTCATGGTTCAATGCCAATCAGCGCAGGATCTGAACGGGGCAAGCACGCCGTGCGCCGCGTGCTCAATTGGTTTGGCGGTGATACGTCCGGTCTGGAGCCTAGCCTTGATGGGACAATTCCAGCTGCCGCATTCAATCTCTACACGCTTGCGATGCTCGCTAACACGCCGCTTATGCCTGATTTGGAAGGGCATGTTGTGATGGTCGAGGAGGTGAGCGAGCCTTTATACGCTGTTGACCGGCTGTTTTTCCATCTCACTGGTAGTTTGCCCAAACGGATCGCTGGCCTGCGTCTTGGCGAAGTGAGTGATGTGCCTGAAAATGACGTGGAGTTTGGCCAAGGCGTTGAGGAAATCGCGCGCTTTTGGTGTGAGCGGGCAGGGATACCATATCTTGGCCGAGCGAAAATCGGGCACACTTCGGACAATCACGTAGTGCCATTCGGCCTTGCGGGTCCAGCGGCGCGGACGTAAGCGGAAAGTATCTGGATCAATGCCGGGCGCTGGGCGGCCCGGCCTCGCACTGAGGATTAAAAATGCAAGCTTTCGTATTTCCCGGCCAAGGGAGCCAAAAGGTCGGCATGGGGGCAGAACTGGCCGAAGCCAGTCAAACCGCTCGTGATGTGTTTGCAGAGGTTGATGATGCTCTTTCGCAAAAGCTGTCCGATATCATGCGCGAGGGGCCTGAGGATCAGCTAACTCTCACTGAAAACGCGCAGCCTGCCATTATGGCCAATGCAATTGCAACACTGCGTGTTTTGGAAACCGAATTTGGATTAGAGTTATCAGAATATGCCGATGCGGTCGCGGGGCATTCTTTGGGCGAATACACTGCGCTGTGTGCGGCAGGTGCCTTTGATCTGGCCACAACCGCGCGTCTTTTGAAACTGCGCGGTCAAGCTATGCAGGCTGCGGTCCCGGTTGGTGAAGGCGCAATGGCCGCTTTGCTGGGGGCCGATATCGAAAAGGCGACTGCGCTCGCTCAGGCTGCTGCCGAGGGCGAAGTGTGCGATATCGCCAATGACAATGATCCGACACAAGTCGTCATCTCAGGGCATAAAGGCGCGATTGAACGCGCTGCTTCGATTGTGAAAGACCATGGGATTAAGCGCGGAGTGTTACTGCCTGTATCAGCGCCGTTTCATTGCTCGCTGATGCAACCCGCGGCTGACCGCATGGCAGAAGCCCTCGCTGATACCCCTCCGGGCTCGCTGGACGTGCCGATCTACGCCAATGTAACGGCCGACAAAGTGAGCGACCCGCAAGAAGAGCGCGCTTTGCTGATCGAGCAAGTGACAGGCCGTGTGCGCTGGCGCGAAAGCGTTTTGGCTATGCGCGATGCCGGGATTGAGAGTTTTGTGGAATTGGGCGGCAAAGTGCTTTCCCCCATGATAGGCCGCATTGATAAGGAGGCAGAAACGACAAGCCTTCTTACAATGGAGGATTTGGAAGGTTTTGCGAAATCAATCTGAAGAAGCTGGACATAGACACACACTGGATAACTCCATCCAATTCTGACCTCCTGGACCAGGTGGCACCGGGTGTGTTTGACCAAGCAATTGATCCAGCGAGGCTGCGCAAATATCTGTCACATCCCACGAATTGGATGGTGGTAGCGGTGTCCAATACCGTGGTTGTGGGGATGTGCATGTGCGTTGTCCACGATCATCCCGACAAAGAAACAGAGCTATTTCTTGACGAGATCGGCACAGGCGACGATTGGCAAAGGCAAGGTGTAGCGCGCGCATTGATGCTTGCCGTTTTTGAACGAGCTGATGCGGAGAATATTGAAGAGATTTGGTTGGGGACCGAACCCGATAATGTACCTGCAAGGGGCCTTTACGAGAGTTTCGGTATGAAAGGCGAAGAAGCGCTGATCTACTACCTCGATTGGTAAGGAGCGAGATATGTTTGATCTTTCAGGAATGAACGCGCTGGTCACGGGCGCATCGGGCGGAATTGGCTCCGCTATTGCGACCGCCTTGGCTAAGCAGGGGGCACGGCTCGCGCTTTCAGGTTCTAACGGCGATAAATTGCGCGCCTTTCGCGAACAGCTTAACAGCGAAGTTGGTTCGCCAGAAGCGGGTGATCATGTTGAGATCACCTGCAATCTGTCTGATACGACGCAGGTCGAAGAATTGATCCCAGCAACGCTCGATACGCTGGGCGGGATTGACATCTTGATCAACAACGCTGGCATCACCCGTGACAACCTGGCCATGCGGATGAAAGATGAAGAGTGGGATCAGGTCATCCAACTGAATTTGGAAGCTGCCTTTCGCCTGATGCGCGCCAGCGCTCGCCCGATGATGAAAGCCCGGTTTGGGCGCATCATTAATATCACAAGCGTGGTTGGCTCAACTGGCAATCCGGGGCAAATGAATTACGCAGCGGCCAAAGCTGGCCTGACCGGAATGACAAAAAGCTTCGCGCAAGAGGTCGCCTCTCGCGGAATTACGGCAAACTGCCTCGCTCCTGGTTTCATTCGGACAGCGATGACATCTGCGCTTGATGAAAAGCAGCAGGCGACCATCAATGCGCGTATTCCGGCAGGCAAGATGGGCGAGGGCGCTGATATTGGCGCGGCAGCCGCTTATCTAGCTAGTCGCGAAGCGGGCTATGTCACGGGGCAAACTCTGCACGTAAACGGCGGTATGGCAATGGTGGGTTGATCCAAAGGGGCCTGTTGCCCCCTTATCCCCAAGCGAATCCACCCTCATTCGCTTCCAAACTTGCCCGTATTGCGCACCGCGCTAAGGTTTTTGTACAGAAATCCTAAGCGGGGTGGCGATTCCTTGTGCCAACCCAATAGCAACACAAAGACAGGCTGAATTGCGATGAAAGCTACGATCGAACGCGCGACGCTTTTGCGGTGTCTCTCCCATGTTCAATCGGTGGTCGAACGGCGTAACACCATTCCGATCCTTTCCAATGTCCTGATTGAAGCATCCGATGGCGGCGATGTGAAAGTGATGGCGACAGACCTCGACTTGCAAGTGGTCGAAACGATGAGCGCCTCTGGCGTCGAAAGCGCTGGCGCGATCACTGTATCAGCGCATCTTCTATTCGATATTGCACGTAAGCTTCCCGATGGTAGCCAAGTGAGCCTTGAAACGGCAGAAAACCGGATGGAGATCAAAGCTGGGCGGTCCCGTTTCAAATTGCCCACGCTACCACGTGATGATTTCCCGGTGATTGTTGAGGGTGACTTGCCAACCTCATTCGAACTGCCTGCGAAGACTCTGGCTGAAATGATCGACCGCACTCGGTTCGCAATCTCGACCGAAGAAACACGTTACTACCTCAATGGCATCTTCTTGCACGTCACCGATGAGGATGAACCCGTTTTGAAAGCGGCAGCAACTGATGGCCACCGCCTTGCGCGCTATACGCTGGCACGCCCTGATGGCGCAGATGGAATGCCGGATGTGATCGTCCCGCGCAAAGCTGTCGCAGAACTTCGCAAGCTGCTTGATGAAGCGATGGATGGCGCGGTGCAGATCGATCTGTCTGCAAGCAAAATCCGTTTCACCCTGGGCGGTGAAGGCGGCGTTGTGCTGACGTCTAAGCTGATCGACGGGACATTCCCGGATTACAGCCGCGTTATACCAACAGGCAATGACAAGCTGTTGAAAGTTGATCCTAAACTGCTGTTTGCAGGCGTTGATCGGGTTGCGACCATTGCAACCGAGAAAACGCGGGCTGTTAAAATGGGTTTGGACACAGACAAAGTCACTTTGTCAGTCACATCGCCTGACAACGGCACAGCGACCGAAGAATTGGCCTCTGAATATCAGTCCGATGGATTTGAGATTGGCTTTAACGCCAACTACTTGAAAGACATCCTCGATCAGATCGACAGCGAAGAGGTGGAATTGCATCTGGCTGATGCAGGCGCACCGACCTTGATCCGCAAGGATGAAAGCTCCCCTGCGCTTTATGTGCTGATGCCGATGCGGGTGTAGCAAAGACGGGCAAAGCGACATGGCGCAGGCCCGCATTTTTGGCACAGTCATATCAACCTACACTCGCATGGTTCAGATGACATGCGAGGAAGCTGGTATATCGCACGAGACGATCGCGACTGCGGCGCAAAGCCCAGACAATCGCCACCCGTTTGGCAAGGTACCGCTCGTCGAGATTGATGGACTTGAACTGATTGAGAGCGTGGCGATCACCCATTATATCGACAACGCCCACAATTCATCGGCACTACAGCCCTCAGACCCGGCGGCGCGCGCAATCATGGATAAGTGGGTGGCCATCGCCAACAATTACCTGTTTCCATTGTTTGAGCGTGGGCTGGTGATGCCGTGGATCATGCACCGGGTAGCAGGCTATCCACTTGATCCGGAGAAGATTAATCAAGCGCTTCCTCAAATCAGCCGCGCACTTGGATTTTGCGAAGTTGAGTTGCAGCGCGATGCGGCTTGGACGGCGAATGGTTTTACGCTGGCCGATGTGTTTCTTTATCCGGTTATGCGCGGGCTCCAACTTACTCCTCAAGGTGAGGTCGGCATAAGCCAGTGTGAGGCTTTGCTCGAATGGATGACCGCGTGCGAAAAACGCGCCTGCGTGCAAGCGACACGCTGGGAAACTGAGAATTGATCGGGTAGAGTATGGGCAAAGGGAGACACAAATCATGACGCTTACACAGGTTCAGGTTCGTAAAGCCGAGCTCACCCATGCCATAATGGCTGATGCTGGTTTGGCATCACTTGCAGAAGGGGCCATTCGGCTGGAAGTTGAAAGCTTCTCCGTTACTGCAAACAATATCACTTATGCCGTGGTGGGCGATGGCTTTGGATACTGGAACTTCTTTCCGCCCAAAACCGATCAAGAGGGCTTGGGCATTGTTCCCATGTGGGGCCATGCCAAAGTGATCGAGAGCAATTGCGCTGACATCGCGGTGGGTGAGCGGGTCTATGGCTACCTTCCGATGGCCAGTCATCTTGATGTTGTGCCCGGCAATGTCACAGCCATGAGCTTTTCCGACATGACCGATTATCGCCAGCCGATGAGCCCGGTCTACAATAACTACACTAGGCTGGCAGCTGATCCGGAACATGATCCGGCGCGGGAAAAAGAGCGGATGATTTACGGGCCGTTGTTCAAGACGGGCTTTGTTATTGATTACTTCATGCGGTCAGAAAACTGGTTCGGTGCTGGCCAAGTCGTGATGACCAGTGCCTCATCCAAAACCGCGATGGGCCATGCAAGCTGCGTCAAACAGGCATCGCCGCACATAAAGCGCATCGGTCTGACATCTGCTGGCAATGTCGATTTCGTCAAATCAACCGGGCTGTATGATGAGGTGATCGCTTATGATGACGTAGGTTCAATCGATATCGCACCCACGGTCAGCGTCGATTTTGCTGGGAACTCCAAGTTACTAGCGAGCATCCATCAGCACTTTGGCGATGAACTTCAATATTCGTGCCTCGTCGGTGCGACTCATATTGAAGAGCGCGGTGGCGGGCTTGGCGGAGCGCAGGATCTACCAGGACCAAAACCTACGCTGTTTTTCGCGCCAGATCACTTCGTATCCTTCTTCAAAGAACATGGTGCTGTTGAAGGTGGTAAGATGGCCGCGGCAGCTTGGCATAGCTTCCTACAATCTGTCGAAGGTGCAATTGAGATCGTAACGAAGGATGGCCTTGGTGCGGCCCGTGATACCTTTCTTGAGATGATTGGAGGCGAGGTAAACCCAGCCCAAGGTATTGTTATTGAGCCGTAGCGCCCAACTCCAAACAGAAAAGGCCCCCTGCACAAACGCTGGGGGCCTTTCAAATTGAGTAAGATCTTCAATTTCAGGCAGAGGCCTGAAAGTTCAAACCGGAATAACGGTGCGCTTAGGGACTAGCTGGTGTGTCGTCATCTGCGGCAGCAAGCACAGCAATCCCAGCGATACCAGCAATAAGAGCTGCGATAATAACAGTCTCTCCACCGCCACCAAGCTCTTCGCCGTCTGCAACTGGTGCCGCAACAGGCAGGCTTTGAGCTAATAGTGGTGCGCCAGCGAGTGCAAGACCGCCTATTCCAAGTGCAATTTTGCGCATTTTATTCTCCTTCAGGTGCCCGACAATTGTCTTGATGTCACGTGACAATACGCCGTGTTATTAGATACTTCGAAACCACCGCGCCCGAAGCATCTTTACTTACATCTTCGATATCAAGTGCGCTCATCTGTTCGACACGACCAGCTTCAATAATTTTGCGTTCAGTTGTGCATGGCAGCGCTCGTAGAGCGGAGGCGCGCGAGGGGTTAATTCGATTCATTTGATTTTTGGCTTGAATAGGACGCGGACAGGATGAATGCTTGTCACCACTTTACCAATCCTAACAGGCAGACTTCTTTTATGACTCTTTCTTCACGCGTTGCACTTGCGTTCGGGATTGCGGTTGCGGCTCCTACACTAGGCGCGGCTCAGACTGATGAGGTTCAAAGAGGCGCGGCATCTGGTTGGCGTTTGGATGCACAGGGCGACTTGTCGAGCATGCTAGATTGCATCGAGGCCGCGCAGACATCACTTGTCTCTGCCCATCGCGGCGGGCCATCGCCTGGGCTTCCTGAGAACGGGATTGAGACTATGGATGCCGTGTTGACAGCTATCCCGGCGGTGATGGAAGTGGATGTCGCGCAAAGCCCCGACGGAGTGCACTATTTGATGCATGATCGCACACTGGATCGGACCACCACGGGAACGGGCAAAGTAACTGATGTGCCGTGGAGCGATGTGCAGAAGCTTTTCCTGGTTGATGAGGCGGGATGGGTCACGCCTTATCGCGTCCCAACGCTTAATCAGGCGCTTTCTTGGGCAATCGGGCGCACAGTGCTTCAGATCGATTTCAAAAGAACTGCGGATTACGCTGAAGTGATCGAATTGATCCGCGCGCAGTCTATGGAAGACCGAGTTATTCTGATTGCATATTCGGTCGAAGCGGCTCAGCGCCTGCACGCTCTCGCACCTGAAATGCTGATATCCTTTTCCGTGTCTTCGCCCAGCGATCTTGATGAAGTGGTTGCCGCAGGCGTTCCCGCTGACCGGATCGTGGCATTCACTGGCACCCGGACCGCGCGGCCCGACCTATATGGCGCGCTGAATGGCAGGGACGTCGAAGTGATTTTTGGCACGTTGGGGCGCTCGCCCAATTCAATTGATAACGTGAACGATCAATATGGCACCGATGAACGTTATGCGGAATTGGCAGCGGGCGGAGTCGATATACTCGCCACAGATCGCCCTCGGGAAGCTGCTGCTGCACTGGCCGAAGCAGGTCGCCTGCCTAAAGATGGGCAGTGCGGGATTACGCGTTAAGCAGCTTGCTTTTCCGTCCGTGCGGCTTCCTCTTCGCTGGCTGGCCGGTCGAGGAATTCGCGCATAGCTTTAACGCATTCCTCTTTGTGACTGAGCAAGAATAGGTGCCCACCGCCCTCCATCACGACAAGTTCGCTATTTGGGATCAGCATGTCGAGGAATTTGCCGTTCGTAAGAGGGACGATGGCATCGTCATCGCCCATCATGATGAGCGTGTCTTGTTTGAGCAGAAACGGCAGCGCAGGCGCGCTGGTCCAACCTAGCATACACAAGAGCTGGTACATGTAACCGCGCGGTGACGGGGGCTTGAGGCGAGACATATGCCCGCTCTTGCCTGATGATTTGCCTAAACCTTCGCCATAAAGAGTTTCGAAATTGGCGATCATGAAATCGGGATCAATATAACGGCGAGGATTGGCCATCTTGGTAAGCGCTTTGGGGCTGCCAGGCATCATCAGCATGCCTGCACTTGTTGCGATCAACACCACACGGCGGGTGCGGTTCGCGTGCTGCATGGCAAAGTGCTGCGCCATCCCGCCGCCCCAGCTGATTCCCATAACATCGACTTGATCAATCCCCAGCTTGTCGAGCAATTGGGAAGCCGTCCAGCTCATCGTGAAGGGATTGTACGGCATAATCGGATCAGGTGATTCGCCCACTCCTGGCATGTCAAACATGACAAAGGCGCGTTCTGGCAAAGCGTCCGCCAGGGGGGCCACCGCTTCGATATTTGCGCCTATTCCATTGAAGAACAAAACCGGCAGGTGATCGGGATCATTGGTGCGCGCTTTATCCAGCCGCCACGTAGCAGTCCGTAACGTCCGCCCGCCGACTTGCTGCATGCTAACATGCGCGCTTTGCATCGCTTCTGACATGGTATTACCGTCCTATTTGACGCGCTTTTCAGCCCCTTTCGCGATTTTGCATAAGGGTGGAGAGCACCCTCATTGATCCCTAACGAGGATGCTCTCCATAAACTGTAAAGGCGCTATTACAGAGACGTATGTATCAGACTTCTTCCAAGACGTAGAGTCCGGGGGCGCTTTCCAACGGGGGATGGGCTTTGCTTCCCACAGCTGTCGGTGCTTTCTTTTTGGCGCCAGAGCGTTTTTGAATCCACTCCATCCAAAGCGGCCACCAACTGCCTTTGACTTCTTCAGTGCCCTGTAGCCATTCATCGGCAGTGGCCGGAAGCTTGCCCCGCTTCTTCTGAATGAAATACTTGGCTTTGGGGTTGGTTGGTGGGTTGAGGATTGCCTGCATATGTCCGGATTGTGAAAGTACATATGTCACATTTTTCGATCCAAAAAGCTGGGTTGAACGATATGTGGCTTTCCAAGGTGTGATATGATCGGTTACCCCGCCAAGAATGAACAAGTCAGCCGTGACCTTGGTAAGGTCAACTGTGTGGTCCGCCATTTCAACTGTGCCGGGTGTGGAGAATGCCAAGGTCTGGAACAGCGTGAGGAAGTCTCCCATCAGGCTGGCGGATAGATTGGTAGCATCCGCATTCCAGAACAAGACATCAAACGCTGGTGGGTCCATGCCCAGCAGGTAGTTGTTGATCACATAGTTCCAAATAAGGTCATTGGGCCGCAGCCAAGCAAATCCGCGCGCCAGGTCATCGGCTTTGATAATGCCTTTTTTGGCCGCACGTTGTTTGGCAAGTTCAATTCCGTTTTCGCTGACCAAGGATGCGGCTTCTACATCGGTCGGTTCTGGATGGAGCACGCACACCATCAAGGTCAGCGTGCCAAGAATGTCATTGCCGGTCGCCGCCAATTTGGAAGCCAACACTGATGCGGTTTGTCCGCCCGAGCACCCCGCAGACACGTTGACCTTTTTCGAACCTGAAATCTCAGACACCACCTCGAGCGCTTCTTCGCATGACGCGATGTAGGCCGCCATGTCCCAATCGCCTTGCTCTTTCGATGGATTGCGCCAGGAAATGACGAAGGTCTGAATGCCGTTATCAACCTGCCATTTCACCACCGATTTGTCTGGCGACAGATCGTTGATGTACATTTTATTGATCTGAGGCGGGATTGTGAGTTGAGGGGTCGCGTACACTTCATCGGTTGTGGGCGCGTAATGAACAAGCTCGTACATTTCGGTGCGATGGACGACATTGCCAGCTGATGTCGCGATGTTCTCGCCCAATTTAAACGGACGTTTATCAACCTGGCTCACCATCCCCTTGTTATGGACCATGTCGTTATAGGCGTTCTGCAAGCCTTTGATCAGCGACAAGCCGCCAGAATTGATGATTTGTTTTTGCGCTATCGGATTGCCGACGAGCGTGTTTGTCGGGGCAAGGCTGTCAATGATGATGTTGGCGATGAAGTTTGCACGGTTGCGTTCAAGCTCGTCCAGCTCAAGCTCTTCAATCCAATTGCGCATGCCTTTTTGGACGGCTAGGTAGTACTGCGCGCCAGCCCGGAAGAATGGGTTAAACTGCCAGGCCGGGTCCATGAAGCGTTTGTCTTTGGGGTGCGGGGCAAGATCACTTTTGCCGGTCATTATCTTGACCATGTCTTCTGTCATAGTGCGAGCATGGCGCGCGATGCGGGCCGGATCAGATGCGGTTTCCCGCAAAAGCAGTGCAACTGCGCTGACGAAATCCTCGCGTGCGACACCGACCAATGGTCCAAGAGCACTGGTCGATTGAGCTGCTTCGTTTTCTAACGTAACTTTGGATTGTGCCATCTCGTCCCCTTTGCCATGTTTGGCTCATTGCGAGGTCGGTTTAACCCACACACTCGCCCGCTTTCCGTTATGCATCTTACGCAGAAGCACAGCCTTTCGTTCCTTGTGCCGTTCACGGTCGCAACATTCAAGCGATCTGTCACACCTGTGGCGTGGCAAGTGCTGTGCCCAATTACGGTTTATTCACTCTTAAGCCTTATCCGTGCATCCGAACATGAATGACCGTTGTTTCTTGATTTGGGCACCTCTCTAAATGGCGAGCCTGTTTTCGCGCATCAAAAAAGCTGCTGACGCGCAGTCCTTGCCGGATGGTAGGCCGGCAGAACTCGATCCGATTCGCGCCAACGATTCTGCGCGACGGGTCGAGTTGCTGGATAGCCTGGAAAACTCTGGGCTCGGTTGGTTCTGGGCTAGTGATGCACACGGCCGAATAACGTATCTCACTCCAGCGGCCCTTGAAATGCTCGACCTTGGCGAAACTGATGTAGTCGGGCGTCAAGTATCCGAACTTTTCGAAGAAGATCACGAAGTTGAACGCGATGAAGCGCAAAGACCTCTTCGGTTTATGCTCGCAGCGCACAACTCGATCAAAGCAAGCGCGGTAAAGCTGACCGCTGGCGACAAGTCAGTCTGGTGGGAAATTTCGGGCAAGCCCTACCATGATAATGATGGCGGGTTTTCTGGTTATCGCGGAAGCATAAAAGACATCAGTCAAACGCATCAGGCCCGTGTCGACGCAGAGCGACTGTCTCAGTTCGACTCGCTCACAGGTTTGTCTAACCGCCACCGCATGTCACGCAATCTCACCTCAACACTCAAAGCATTCACGCATGCCAAGCGCAGCTGTGCGATTATGATGCTTGACCTTGATCGCTTCAAGCAGGTGAATGATACGCTGGGGCATCCGGCTGGTGATGAATTGCTTAAGCAAGTTGCAGCGCGCATCCATCGCATAATCGGCGATAAGGGCGAGATCGGTCGGCTTGGCGGAGATGAATTCCAGATAATTCTTCCCGACTATGATGATCGTGGGCACTTGGGCGAACTGGGCCAGCGCCTTATTCAGATGATTTCTCAGCCTTATTCAATCGAAGGCAGCCGGGCCGTGATAGGTTCATCGGTTGGCATAGCTGTTGCCCCGTATGATGGGGTTGAAACCGAGGAACTGGTCAAGGCGGCCGATTTGGCGCTCTATGCGGCCAAAGGCGGGGGTAGAGGGCAGCATCGCTTCTATTCAAGCGACCTCCAGGACAAAGCCAGCTATCGCCACCAGATCGAAGCAGATTTGCGCGACGCCACTGCTAAGAATGAATTGTGCATGCATTATCAGCCAATTGTTGATGCGAAAACGCATGAAGTTGCTTGCATGGAAGCGCTAATGCGCTGGGAGCACTCAGATCGCGGTATGATCTCACCGGCGGACTTTATCCCGGTCGCCGAGGAAGTTGGTTTGATCCGAGAATTGGGCGAGTGGGCGCTTAATGAAGTTTGTCAGCAAGTCGCCAGTTGGCCTCCCGGCGTCAAGGCGGCAGTTAATGTTTCTGCGGTTCAGTTTGCATCCGATGATTTTGTCGAGATCGTTCGAAACGCGCTGAAAAAAAGCGGCGTCAATCCGCAGCAGATCGAACTTGAAATCACCGAGAGCGTCTTTGTCGGTGACATCGACCGCACCCTGCAGATGTTCAAAGATCTGAAAGGGCTTGGTGTAAGGCTGTCATTGGATGACTTTGGCACCGGCTATTCATCATTGAGCTATCTGCGCGATGCGCCGTTTGACAAGATCAAGATTGATCAGGGATTTGTTCGTGGTTGTTCGACTGCAAACAACAATAATCTTGCGATCATTGCAGCGGTGATCAGTCTGGCTTCTGTGCTCAAAATGGAGACTGTTGCAGAAGGTGTCGAAACCAAAGACGAACTTGCCGCTGTCACGGCGCAAGGAGCCTCGACTTTGCAAGGCATCCTATTCTCACGAGCCGTCCCGATTGAAGAAGTGCAAGAGCGTTTTGCGAGCGGCGATCTCGTTTATATTCCCAAAGGGCCTGAGAAATTCCGCTCTGATCGGAGAACAGAATTCCGCAAAATCGGTCTGATCCACGGAGACCACCGCTACACGGTGGTCTTGCGCAATCTATCCAAAACCGGAGCCAAGATTGAGGGGCTCCTTGATGTTCCGCTCCAGACTAAGGTAGTGCTTGATCTCGGAGGCGGGCAACTTGCCGTTGCAACCGTACGCCGGTCTGAGGGACATAGTCAGGGCGTCGAGTTTGAAATGCCCCTGATTAGCGATGGTGCAGATGGTTTGTGCACGCGCCACCGGGTCTCACCGTACCAGATTGAAATCGCTGGCCGACCATTGCAGGCCTTGAGTGATGAACCCTACGCTGGTTTGATGCACGCTCAGCCCAAGGAGCCTAAGTCCTTCATGGAGGTGCAATTGGCGGGCAAAGCCTAGTGGCCGCGTTCACCGCCAACTTGTCGCAAATCAGGCCAGTTAAAACACCATGAGATAACTTGTCAGGTTAACCGTTTTTCAAAACGCTAGGCGCATGGGTTGTGTATGCTCAAGCGCGCTACCGAAATTGCAAAGACATCGCCCGAAGTGCCTCATCGCGGCACTCGCTTCGGGGCGGTGCGTGGCCGTGCCGATATTGGAGGCAAGGGGCCGCGCGCGCAGGATGATCGGCGTAGTCCAGTTCGTGATCTGGCATCCACGTTGAACCTTGATGTGGCCGCTGCTTCTAATGAGCGCCCAGATCACCATTTCTACCTACCACGCAAATCTCGCAGCATGGCTTTAATTCTAGCCTTGGGATATGCCCTTGCGGGGCTTGTTGCGATGGACATCCCACTTGGATGGCCCATTCTTGCGGGGATTGTCTCGGTTCTCATTTTTGGCTTTGGTGAGAGGCTTGCGGTTTGCGAAAGGCGGGCTGGACGCTCGCAAACGGGGCGCTATGCGCTGCTGTTTGTCGGCGTGATCGTTCCGATGCTTTGTGCAGGATATGTGTTTGCAAGTTGGGTGCAGAGCGGGCTTGCCTGGCAATGGGCTGTCGCGACCATTGTGTGCATCAATGCTGCTTGTGCGGCTGTCCTTGGTATACGCATTATGTCTTTGTTCTGCGCAAAAATTGCGGCCTGGGGCGCTTTTGCTTCGATAGAACTAAGCCTGCTCAATCTTTCTGCTTTGCTGGGGGCGATTTTCGCCCTTGTCCTTATCGCACGGTCCGAATGGGATGCCGCTGAAAAGCGCCGCATTGCAAACGAAGCGCGTGATCGTGTCGCTGCACGGGCGGAAGACGTACTGCGCAGCTTTGAAGAGACCGGCCATGGTTGGTTCTGGGAGACGGACCGGCGCGGGCAGATTAGTTATATCTCTCCGTCAGCTGCAAGCGTGCTGGGCTATTCTCCTGATGGATTGCGAGGGCGGCCTTTGAGCGAAATAGTTGAGGCTGCGCCAGGTGCTGTTGCACCCGAGAGAAGCCTTGGTTTCCATTTGTCGGCACGCTCCGCTTTTGCAGATATTGAACTGCGTGCAGCTGGTACTGAACGTCTATGGGCCCTAACTGGCCGACCCGTTTACGATGGGTTTTCAAACTTTTGCGGTTTCAGAGGGCATGGCACTGATCTCACCGAAAAACGCAGTAATGAACAGCAGGTCACGCGGCTTGCGCACTACGATTCTCTAACCGGCCTCGTTAACAGGGCACAGATGCAGGATCTTCTCGACCAGATCCTAGCTGCCCCGCAAGAGCGCGAGCGCAGTTGCACATTGCTAATGTTGGACCTCGACCGTTTCAAGCAGGTGAACGATACGCTGGGCCATCCAGCGGGTGACGCTTTGCTTAAACAGGTGGCGCAAAGGTTGGAGCGCGTGCTTGATGGGATTGGCCGTTGTGGCCGCCTGGGCGGGGATGAATTTCAGGTCATCATTCCAGGCTCGCAAGACCGCGAAAAACTAGGCTTTCTTGCTAATGAGATTATCAGCGGATTGTCGCAGCCGTATTCTGTCGAAGGCCAAAGCGTTGTCATCGGCGCTTCTATCGGCATCGCCAAGGCACCTGTAGACGGCGATACCAGTGAAGAATTGATCCGCAATGTCGATCTGGCCCTTTATGCAGCAAAGGATGCCGGCCGCGGCACATTCTATTTCTACAATAAGAGCTTGCATTCCGCTGCAGAAGAGCGCGCCGAACTTGAACAGGATCTGCGTGAAGCGATTGGGCGGGGCGAGCTCGAACTGTATTATCAGCCCGTTGTTTTCACTGCGACGGAGGAAATCACCGGCTTTGAAGCGCTTATGCGCTGGCAACATCCTCGCCGAGGGCCTTTGTCCCCTGAGAAGTTTATTGCGGTCGCAGAAGACGCTGGGCTCATCGATCAACTCGGCCAATGGGCATTGCGCACAGCCTGCGAAGACTTGAAACGCTGGCCCGAGAGCATTCGCTGTGCAGTCAATGTTTCGCCGTTGCAGTTTTCGAAGAAGGAATTACCCAGCATAGTTGCCAATGCGCTCGCGCATAGTGGTATCACGCCATCCCGGTTGGAGCTGGAATTAACCGAAAGCGTGTTTCTGAATGACAGTGCGGGCACTGATGCGATGTTCAAGGCGCTGAAACGCGTTGGCGTACGGCTTGCTCTTGATGACTTTGGAACCGGTTATTCTTCCCTTGGCTATCTAAAAAAGGCGCCGTTTGATAAAATCAAGATTGATCGCAGTTTTGTGCAGGGCGCAACGGAACCCGGAAGCCGCAATGGCGCGATCATTGCCTCGATCAACTCTCTGGCTGAGGCGCTTAACATGGACACAACTGCCGAGGGTGTGGAAACACTAGATGAGTTGGAACTGATCCGTTTGCTGGGTTGCAGCCATGTGCAGGGATACATCTATCACAAGCCGGTTTGCGCCGCAAATGTCAGTGAGCTGGTCAAAGGTGATCGTGTGGCGGCTGCTGAAGGGCCCAAAGCCGCGCGGAGTAAACGACAAGTTTTGCTGAGGCGCGTTTTCATCAGCCACAATGGCAATCGAATGCCTGCGACAATACGCAATATCTCATCGGGTGGAGCAATGGTTGATGGCCTTTGGAACCTACCCGAAAGCGCGGAAGTGCAAATAGAATTTGCCGCCGGTGTGAGCGTTCGCGCGACCGTGCGTTGGTCGGTTGAAGACCGGGCAGGTGTTGAGTTCTCACTACCTCTAAGGCGCCGCCAAGATGGAACGTTTGAAGTGCTGGCCGGCGCCCGCATTGCAGCTGCGGGTTAGGAAGCTTACTGGCAACCGCCTAACTTGGGCGACAATGCCTAGTGTGAAACTATGTAAAACTCCGTAAGAGAAACGCCTCAGCCGAAAAGCCAGGCGCCAAATCTTAGCAGAAAAATAACCATCTGGATTTACACCTTCGCTGTATTCACATCCGCGACATGCGGGTTTGCCTTAGTTGGAAGGATATCAACCAGTGCCCTTTAAGGGTTTCTTGTCATCCAAATCGAGCGGTTCTGCAAGGCGCGGGCGCAATGGCGCATCGGGCCAAGGGGTCAGCACGCTCTCTGACGACGAGAAGCTGGTCATGCTTAACGAGTTGGAGCAATCGGGCCTTGGCTGGTTTTGGGCGAGTGATGCATCAGGAGCATTGACCTACGTCAGTCCTGCAATTGCTGAGCGTGTGAATGTGCCGCTTGAAGAACTGGTGGGCCAACCATTGGCCTCGACGTTTGAGCCGGCTGCACGTGAGGGACGCTCTAAGTCGCTTGCTTTGATGCTCGGCGCGCGCAAAGCATTTTCCGGTCTTTCTATGTGTGCCGTCAAGAAACCTGATGGTGCGGTGTTGCGTCTAGCGGGGCAGCCAGTGTTCGACGAAGCAGGCACATTCAGCGGCTTTCGCGGCACGGGCACTGATATCACCGAAGAGTTTTATCGCGAGCAGGAAACCGAGCGTCTCGCAAAGTACGATTCGCTAACCGGGCTCGCCAATCGCCATCATATGGCGCAACAAATTGAAACCACACTGAACGCATTCAAAGCGGCCAAACGCAATTGTGCCATCCTGATGATGGACCTCGACAAGTTTAAGGCAGTGAACGACACGCTTGGCCATTCCGCAGGTGATGAGTTGCTCAGGCAAGTTGCCAAACGGCTTGGCCGCGCGATCGAGCGCGATTGCGAGATTGGTCGATTGGGTGGTGACGAATTTCAGGTAATGATCCCTGATTGCGATGATCGCGGTGAGCTGGGCGAAATCGCGCTGAAAATCATTGATATGCTCCGGCAACCTTACTCGCTTGATGAAGGGCGCTGTGTGATCGGTGCCTCTGTGGGGATCGCGATTGCGCCGCATGATGGCGTTTCGATGGATGACATTGTTAGGTCAGCTGATCTTGCACTGTACGCAGCCAAAAATGGTGGGCGCGGGCAGTACCGTTTCTTCTCAGGCGATCTCGAAAACGAAGCTATCTTCCGTCGCCGTCTTGAAGAAGGATTGGAAGAGGCGGTTCGGGAACAACAACTGTTTCTTGAATATCAGCCAATCGTTGAAACTGCGAGCCAGCAGGTGCGTACTCTCGAGGCGCAAGTTGGCTGGAATCACGTCCAACGCGGCCCGATTGCTTCGGAAGAATTTGCTCAAATCCTGGATGGATCGAGCCACACGGCAGAGGTCGCACTTTGGTCAATCGAAGAAGCTTGTCGAAACGCTGTTAAGTGGCCTGATAGCGTGCGCGTATCGGTGAATATCCCGCCTGTCCTACTCAATTCGGAAGGGTTTGTAGAGAAGGTTTCCGAGGCGCTTACTGAGACCGGTTTGGTGCCTGCTCGGCTTGAACTGGAAATCAGCGAAGCGGTATTCTTTGGCGATACCAATGCCGTCGACCGTGTTTTGGATGCTTTGTTTAAGCTCGGCGTGCGTTTGACATTAGATGAATTTGGCAGCGGCTATTCCTCGCTTGCCTACCTGCGCAGAGCGCCGTTTGACTCGATCAAGATCGATGAAGGCCTGATTGCTGAAGCCGATCGGAATAGTGAACGGGTTGGCGATAAAGACGACAAGGGCGGCCTTGGTTTGATCCGCGCCATTGTCGCGCTCGCGGGCGCGATGGAGATGGATACGATTGCCAATGGCATTGAAACCGAAGAGCTGAACAAGGCCCTTGTCGAATGCGGCGTCAAATACGTCCAGGGCCCGATTTACTCCGATCCTGTGGGCACCAAGACTGTCAAACAAGAATTGCTCGGTGATAGTTGGAAGATTGCCCCGAGTGGTGATCGCACGAAACGCGCGCGCCGCCGCACAGTATTCCGTAAGATCCAAGTGATCCATGATGATCATTCATACGAGGTTACTCTGCGCAACCTGTCACGCACAGGCGCATTGATTGAAGGATTGATCGATGTACCAAAAGGCACGCAATTTGTGGTTGATCTGGGCGGCGGACAATTGGCTGTGGCCACTGTCATTCGCACCAATGGCGATACGCAAGGTCTCGAGTTTGAACAGAGCCTAATTGATGATGGCTCAGGTGGTCTTGTAACGCGCAACCGGGTTTCTCCCTACGCCTTGGCTTCGGCTGGGGCGCCTTTAGAGGCCCTTTCGCAAGGCAATTACTCAGGGATGCAAGGCGGGTTGCTTGGTCAGACGAGCAGTGTGCCGCAATTTGGCTATGCAACGGCCGTGAAACCGGAAGCCGCCTGATAGCGTAGCTGCCTTCGCGAAAAGCGGTGGTTCTCATCAATCTTTGCGTTTTTCGCGAATGACATTGGCGCAAGCCATCGCTAAATCGTAGAGAACATGACTGACCTTTTCAAAATCCGCAATTTCTCGATCATTGCTCATATTGATCATGGAAAATCCACGCTTGCTGACCGGCTCATCCAGTACACTGGTGGTCTGACTGAACGTGAGATGTCCGAACAGGTTCTCGATAATATGGATATCGAGAAAGAGCGTGGGATCACAATCAAGGCCCAAACTGTCCGCCTGAGTTACAAGGCAAAGGACGGTGAAACCTATCAGTTGAACCTGATGGACACGCCGGGTCACGTCGATTTTGCATACGAAGTCTCCCGCAGCCTCGCAGCGTGCGAAGGCGCGCTGTTGGTTGTCGATGCGGCTCAAGGGGTGGAGGCGCAAACGCTTGCCAATGTCTACCAATCGATTGAGCATGACCATGAAATCGTGCCTGTGATCAATAAGATCGACCTTCCTGCCGCTGAGCCTGAGCGTGTTCAGGAAGAGATTGAAGAAGTCATTGGACTTGATGCATCTGAAGCGGTTCTGTCATCGGCCAAATCAGGCATCGGTATTGAAGACGTTCTCGAAGCAGTGGTTTCCAAAATCCCTCCGCCAACGGGTGAGCGGGATAAGCCTTTGAAAGCCTCTTTGGTCGATTCATGGTATGATCCTTATCTGGGCGTCGTCATTCTCGTCCGCGTGATCGAAGGTGAGCTTAAAAAAGGGCTCAATATCCAGTTCATGCAAGGCGGAACACAGCATCTGGTCGACCGCGTCGGTTGCTTCACGCCGAAACGCACCGACCTTGACGATCTTGGTCCGGGCGAGATCGGATTTATCACTGCGCAGATTAAAGAGGTTGAACAGGCCCGCGTCGGTGACACGATCACAACGGTGAAGGCTGGGGCAACCGAGGCGCTTCCTGGGTACAAAGAAGTTCAGCCCGTGGTGTTCTGCGGTATGTTCCCGGTTGATGCAGCAGACTTTGAAAAACTGCGCGAAAGCATCGGCAAACTGCGTCTCAACGATGCAAGCTTCAGCTTTGAAATGGAAAGCTCAGCGGCATTGGGCTTTGGTTTTCGCTGCGGATTCCTTGGCCTGTTGCACCTTGAAATCATCCAAGAACGCTTGTCTCGCGAATATGATCTGGACCTCATCACCACTGCGCCATCGGTCGTCTATCGCTTGCAATTGAGCAAATCGAAGACCGAAGATGCCAAAGAGATCATGCTGCACAATCCCGCCGATTGGCCCGACACCAACCGGATCGAGATGATTGAGGAACCGTGGATCAAGGCGGTGATTTATACTCCTGACGATTACCTGGGAGCTATCCTCAAATTGTGCCAAGATCGTCGTGGCATCCAAACTGACCTTACCTATGTCGGTGGGCGCGCACAGGTGACGTATGAGCTGCCTTTGAACGAGGTCGTGTTTGATTTCTACGATCGCCTCAAATCCATTTCGCGCGGCTATGCCAGCTTTGACTATGAGCAAATCGGCCTTCGCGAGGGAGATCTTGTGAAAATGAACATCCTTGTGAATGCAGAACCCGTCGATGCTTTGTCGCTGATCGTGCATTCAGGCGTTGCAGAAGAGCGAGGGCGAGGCATGTGTGAGCGGCTGAAGGACTTGATCCCGCGCCACCTGTTCAAAATCCCTGTGCAAGCTGCGATTGGGGGCAAAATCATCGCGCGTGAGACAATCGCTGCGATGCGAAAAGACGTGACAGCCAAATGTTATGGCGGCGATATCAGCCGCAAGAAGAAGCTCTTGGAAAAGCAGAAAAAGGGTAAGGCAAAGATGCGCGAATACGGGAACGTGTCGATCCCACAGGAAGCGTTTATCGCAGCCCTCAGAATGGGCGAGGAATAAGCCCCTATTCTGCGGCTTCGGCCAGTTCAACTCTTTGCGGACCTCTGATGAGGCCGCCGGGCACTTCGCCTGTCCATTTGCCGTCTTCGAACGTCACAACGCCGTTTTTGATGGTGTGGACATAGCCATCGGCTTTTTGAAGCAGCCGTTTGCCGCCAGCAGGTAGATCGAAAGCGAGCCATGGGCGGCCCAGTTTCAGGCGGTCCATATCAATCACATTGATATCCGCGAGATAGCCCGGCGCGATCACTCCGCGATCTTCCAAGCCATACAACACCGCCGTGTCATGACATTGGCGCTTGATCGCGTTTTCAAGGCTGATCCGTTCACCGCGCTTTCTGCTTTTCACCCAGTGTTCCAGCATGAAAGTGGGCGAGGCTGCATCGCAAATGGTCCCGCAATGCGCGCCGCCATCGGACAAGGAATTCACTGTGTCATCTGCGTGTTGCAGGGGATGAAGGAAGTCCAGGTTGCCATCGGCATAGTTGAGTATCGGAAGATAGATGAAGCCCATGCCGTCTTCCCGGCACAGCATGTCATAGGCGTATTCCTGAGGATCAACGCCCGCCCGATTGGCCCGCGCATTCACACTTGCGGTTTCGTCCGGCTCGTAGTCGAAATCGGGATCCATTTCATATTGGAGCGCCCAACCTTGGGTGATGACCATCACCACACCGATGATGTCCTTGGGCGCCTCGGAGTAGTCATTGGCTTCTGACAAAAGCTGCTTTTTGAAAGCGGGGTCGAACAATTTGGCCTTTTGCTGGTCCCACGGCAGATCTTTGATCTCTTGCCAACTTGGCCGGAAAGCAAACGGGTTTACCGTCCCTTGCCACGCCATGATGATGCCGTTTCCTCGCAGCGCTATCTGAGCGACTATGTTTGCGCCATTGTCATTTTCAGCGCGCATTGTTTCGATCTGTTCTTTAAGCGGCATTTCTTTGGCAATGCTTTCAAGCGCGGCAAAAGTGACGGGGATACCGGCTTCGCGGCTGAGTTTGCCCATCCATTCAAATTCGTTCCAGTCGCGTTGAAGATCGCTCGCCATTTCGAACACGGCATGGCCGCCTGCACGTTTCCCGCGGCCCATTGCATGGCCGATGGCTACGAGTTCTTCGGGTGTTGCAGTGGTGCCTGGGACAAGTTCGCCATCAACCGATTTATGCAAGACGGTTCGCGAGGTGGAAAAACCCAGTGCGCCCGCTCGCACGCCTTCTTCGACAATGTCTGACATTTGCTTGATATCTTCATCGGTTGGCACAGCGCCCGGCTGCTCGCGATCACCCAGCACATAAGCGCGAACCGCGCCGTGGGGAACATGCGTACCGATATCGACTGCACGCGGCATTTTGTCGAGCGCATCGAGATACTCAGGGAAGGTTTCCCAATCCCAAGTGATCCCTTCCGCCAGTGCAGTGCCAGGAATGTCCTCTACGCCTTCCATCAGGCTGATCAGCCATTCGTGACGATCGGGCTTGGCCGGGGCAAAGCCAACGCCGCAATTGCCCATTACAACGGTGGTGACCCCGTGCCAGCTGGACGGAGCCATTTCTTGATCCCACGTTGCTTGGCCATCGTAGTGCGTGTGAATGTCGACAAAGCCGGGAGCGACCACTTTGCCTCTCGCATCAATTTCTTGCGTCGCATCGCCAGTCACACTGCCAATTTGAGCAATCAGCCCGTCCTTTACCGCTACATCCCCGGCAAAGCGTTCTGCGCCGGTTCCATCGACAATGGTTCCCCCGCGGATGATCAAATCAAATGCTGGCATGTTGGCCTCTCCTCTTCCCGGCGGCAAGCTCTCACACTGGAGTTGGCTTGTCTAGGTTTTCGCGGGGACGGGGCTAAGCGCTAAGAGCAGACGCAGCTCACAAAAAAGCCGCCGGAGCGCGAACTCTGGCGGCTTTGTTTTGTCCAAATGGATTAGGCTTACGCGCGTGTCCCGCTCACTGGCATTGCTCCGAATGCGCCCGCATTCACATTGCCGGTGATCGTATCACCATCAACGGTTGCTTCGCATTCCAATGTCATTGGCATTGGAACAGTCATGTTCATCTTCCAGGTGAGCGTGTTGCCGTCGACTTTGCCGTCTTCGACATCCATCGAACCCATGCCGCCTTCCATCTTGCCGCTGAATGTGCCGTCGCCATTGTCTTCAACGGTGAGCGTACCGGACTGATCACCCATCGGGCTTTTGACGGTGGTGTTGTAAGAACCTGCTACAGACATCGTAATCTCCTTGGCTATTTCGTTTGCGAGCATTGCCCGCTGATTAGGTTTTTTTGAGCGTGATAGGCCCATGCGGCCCTTGAAACTCTGATTGTGTTTTTTACACGTGTGTCAGCAAGCTTCAACCACAATCGAGAGCGTGCGATGCGGCTTTGCATTGAGGTTTAGCGCGACCATGCAAAGCCGTAACGTCACTGCGTGCGAAGTTTCTATGCCTCGTTTATTCCGTTGCCGGCAATTCACGCACTTCAACCGGCATGCCCAGCTCATCCAATTGCGGTTTGACTTGCTCGGCATCGCCAACGACTACCCAAATGAACTTGCTGGTATCGAGCACTTCGCGCGCCGCGGCATCCAGGCTTTCAGCGGTCTGCGCCTGATACTTGCCGACCAGTGTTTCGTAATAGTCATCGGGGCGATCATATTGGGCGTTGCTGCGCATTGCGCCTAGCACGGCGCCTGATGTTTCAAAGCGGCCAGGCAATTCGCCGATTTCATTGGCGACATTGCGAGCAAGCTCTTCTTCGGTCACGCCATTGGTGGTCAGGAATTCGCTGGTTTCGCGGATCATTTCTGAGATCGATGCACCGGTTTTATCCGCCTGCACGCCGCCTCTGATCGCATAAACCACAGCGTTTTCGAGCGTTTGTGGCCCGCCGCGAATGCCGTAGCTCCAACCTTTGGTTTCCCGCAGATTGTAGTTGAGGCGCGCAAGGAAATTACCGCCAAGCGAGTTGTTGGCATTGGTGAAATCGACATAGTCAGGATCGCTCGCCGACAGGTTTGTCAATTGCGCGCCCAAAATCTGGCTCTGAGGCGAGTCGGGCCGGTTCACCAGAATGATCCGTCCGGTTTCGCCCGCGGCGCTGTCTTGCGCGGGAATCGCTTTTTCGCCTTTCGCCATTTGGGGCGCACCCCACTCACCAAACGCAGTGTTGAGAGCGGCCACTACATCTTCGAGCGACTGGTCGGAAATCACGAAGACTTGGCCATTGTCTGGGCGGATCCAGGTGTCTTTGAACGCGATAAGATCATCGCGCGTAATCGCGCTTACGCTTTCGACGCTGGAAGTGGAGCCATAGGGAGTGCCTTCACCAAAAATCTCTGGCGCCATTGTGCGCTGAGCAATGCTGCCCGGATTGCGCAATTGCTGTTTGATGCCTGTGATGGTCTGCGTGCGCACACGCTCAAGCTCATCGGTGTCAAAAGCAGGATTGCGAACGATGTCAGACATCAGCTCAAGCGAGGGCGCGAGTTTTGCTGACAGAGCAGAAAGCGTAAAGCTAGACCGGTCAGATGAGCCACCGATTGATATGTTTACGCCCAGTCGCTCGCGTTCTTCGGCGATCTGCTGCGAGGTGAGATTGCCAGTGCCTTCGTCAAACATGGCAAGGGTGAGGTCTTCCAGACCGGTTTTGCCAGCTGGGTCAGCAGCATTGCCTGCATCAAACTCAAGAGTGATATACGTTGCAGGAACCGCGTTTCGGCGTGCGTATGTCACTTTCATGCCATTTGCGAGCGTGGCGCGTTCAATGTCTGGAAAATCAAGCGATGCGACTGTGTCGATTGCCGGGGCAGGGCGCTCCAATGAAACGGTGATTGTGTTGTCGGCTGGCGCGGCTTCTTCTGCATCGCCTGCGCTTTCAACGCTGCCCGCTTCTTCATATTCGCCTTCGCGTTCCCCCGGCTCAAGCACCAGAGTGAATGCAGGCTTGTCCATCCATTTGTTGAGCGCCGTAGTCACCTTTTCAGGTGTCATCGTTGCGAACGCTTCCAAGCGCTTTTTGTAGTAGTCCGGATCGGCAGAGAACACTTCGCCGCTGGCAAGCGTAACAGCTTTGCCGCCAAACCCGCCGACTTGTTCAAGCCCGCGAATTGTGCCTGACAATTGGCTGGTCGCAGCGCGTGCGATCTCATCTTCGGTTGGGCCTGTTTCGAGGTATTCAGCGATAAGCTCATCTAGGCGCGCTTCGAGTACAGCCGGATCAACCCCCGGCTTTACGACTGCGCCAGCTGAGAGCCAGCCGACACGCTGGAAATCCGCAAAGCTTGCAAACACGCTCACCGCGAGCTGTTCTTCGCGGACCAAGACTTGGTCAAGGCGGCTTGACCACAATCCGCCCAACACCGTCGCGCCCATTTCGATCGCGAAGACGTCCGCGTCGTTTGTGCCGGGAGCTGGCCAGTATTTGGTGACCCGAGTGGCCGCGACCTGATCCTTCATCACCGTCCGCACTGGTTCCGCTAGTGGAACGACTTCTGCGGCTGCGGGTGTGTTGACGGGGCCTCGCGCAATGGGGCCGAACCATTTCTCGACCATCGGAGCCGCCTCTTCAGCGGATACATCGCCCGCAAGCACAAGCGTTGCATTATTGGGGCCGTATTTGTCTCGGAACCATTGCTGAACATCATCAAGCGATGAAGAATCCAAGTCCGCCATCGATCCGATCACCGAATGGCCATAGGGGTGGCCTTCGCCGTAGAGTTTATCGAGGATTTCGTAGAAAATCAGGCCGCCGGGGCGATTGTCGCCTTGGCGTTTTTCGTTTTGGACAACGCCGCGCTGGTTATCGAGTTTTTCCTGCGTGACCGCGCCGAGGAGATACCCCATTCGGTCGCTTTCGAGCCACAACGCGCGCTCCAAAGCCGGGCGGGGGACGGTTTGAAAGTAATTGGTGCGGTCAAAACTGGTGGTGCCGTTGTAATCGGTTGCGCCCATTTCCTGAAGGTATTGAAAATAGTCATTCGGCGCATTTTCTGACCCGTTGAACATCAAGTGTTCAAACAGGTGCGCAAAGCCGGTTTTACCGACCGGTTCGTCTTTGGAACCGACATTATACCACACAGCAACGCCCACAATGGGAGCTTTGCGATCTTCGTGAACGATGACGGTGAGGCCGTTTTCTAGCTGGAATTTTTCATATGGAATGGCGACCTGATCCACCAATTGCGCAAGCTCATTGGTCTGTTCGCTTGCAGCGGTCTCGCCGTGGTGATCGGCAAGAGCAGGGTTTATCGGGACTGCCATTGCAACGGCGAGCGCGGTCAGGCTGGATGCGGAAAAGCGGGCTGCTGATTTAAATGTCATGAGTGGTCAAAGCTCCGATCTGCGATTTGGTATTTTTCTTCGTGGTGCGAGCGCAGTGGCTCGGCAAGGTCAAGTGCGGTCCTTATGCCATCGACGAACCGCGCTGTCATATCGATGAAGGGTATACGGATTTTCGCTTAACTCGGTTCCACTTCACAGGGCATTTGTCACGATTTTACGGCTCTTTGCTGCTGCTTCCACATCCTCACGCCAGAAATAAACAGGCTTGAGTTTGTGATCGACGAATAGCTGCATCTGGTCAGTGTAATGCGCGCTGCCGGGCCGGGTGATCGCTTGCCCGAAAGGCTGGATGGATCGCGATGAAACTTTGCCCCCGCCAACTGGCCATTCGACCCATTGGATAAAGCTATCACCATGGACCAGGCCAAGCCTACCATCCTCGTGAACTTCCCATGTGGTGGCAGCGCGCAGTGTGTCGGAACCGCCATCAAAGGGTAAGTCCACATCGCCTTGGCGAAGGCGGATAAGGTCGGACATGGGCGGATCGAGCCTGCCGAAATGCGTCATCAGATGTTTTGCGGCCTCTTCAAGTTTTTCGCGCGCATCTGGCCACGGTTTGTTTTGATATTCGGCAGACATAAAGTCGCGGATCAACAGATAGGCGAGAGAATCGGCTGGGCCATTATTGTCGGCGGTAAAGTCCCATTTGAGCAGCAAATCGCGTGCCTCGCGCACGTATCCTCCGGTTGGTTCTCCATCCTTCATTCGGGGAGGAAAAGGTATAGCTTCAAGCTCATTCCAAAGCCGCGCAATATATCCGCGCCGCTCATAGCCGGTGTCGTATTTGATCCGCTCCAACGCCGCGCGGTCCAAAGCTCCCTCTGCCTCTGACAGCAGCTTAAATGCGCGCCATGATCGGTTGGTCTGTTTGCGCTCTACGCCCAGCAAGGGAGAGAAATCCTCAGGGTCCAAATCGCTGCCTTCGCCAGCAGCGGTGAAGGGTTCGTTATTGGCGTTGTAGATCCAGCCCGATGCAGGATTGATGAGCTTAGGGATCTCAGCGTAGTCAACTGCGTCTTGCCAGATAAGATCGGAGTGAGACCCGTCTAGAGTGCTGCGCCAATTGGCCTCGACATTGTCAGGCCTGTCAGGGATCGCGGCGTTATAAAGATAGGCGATATTGCCTTCCTCATCAGCATAGATGAAATTGGTCGAAGGGATAGCCATACGCGCCATGTGCGATTGCCATTCTTCAAAGCTTTTTGCCTTATTTATGCGGTAATATGCATCGAGCTGTTCTACACTATCTATCCCGCCGTAGCGGATAGCGAGATAGGCATATTCGGTCTTGATCACAGGCCCATGGACACTGCGCAAAACCTCTTGGCGTATGGGTAGGGTAATGGGGCCAAACTTGACCGGCAGCGTCACCGTTTTGCGCTCAAGATCGCGCCATTTGCCATCGAGCTTGTACTGCGTGCCTTCTGCATTGGTTTCGAGCACGTAGATATCGGTCATGTCAGGGCGGTTCACCGTATTTGTCCAGCCCAGATGGCGATTATGGCCAAGGAAAGGGAAGGGCGATCCGGGGAAATTGGCGCCTGTAAAATGCCAGCCTTCTTCGCTTTCGACGCTAAATTCATACCACGCGACACCGCCGCGCAGGGGCTGGTGTGAATTGGAGATGAGCGTGGTTGGACCGCCTGATCGCTCGGGCGTCACCGCAAACGCGTTCGAGCCCAGCAAAGCGGCGTCTTCACCCATGGGCAGCGGGTGGAGGAGATTGGACTGATCGCTTAGGCCGGGCTTGATCGGTTCAACATCACGAGGAAAACCGGGAATATCTGGCCCATATTCCCGGGGCAGGGGATCGCCTGCTACCAGCGGCCCGATCACATTGCCAAGCCCGAAAAAGAACGGCTGGCGCAGCACGAAACCGGCAGCAACGTCTTCGCCGTTTACGGGAAACAGATTGCCAAGTTTTAGCTCTTGCGAGTTCTCTTTCGCATATTGATTGAGCCCTTGAGCATAGGCCTCAAACAAAGCGCGCGTGTCATCGGGTAGCTGATGATATTTCCGTTCTGCCGTGCCGCGCGCATCGAGCAGGTGATAGACGTAATCGAACTGCGCTCCGTCTTGCCCAGCAATGGCTCCATATCGCCCGCGCGACATGGCGATGACGTCTTGGAGAGTGAAGAAATCGTCCTCTGCATGCGCAATCGCCACGCCGAAAGCGGCATCGGCATCGGTTTTACCGTAAATATGCGGCACGCCGTATTCATCGCGGATGATCTCGGCATTGTATTCGGTCCAGCTTCCGGGGGAGTAAGAGGCTTGCTTCGCAAAGAACGGCTCCCACGTCGCCAGCGCGATAAATGTCGCTATCAAACCAAGAAGCAGCACAAGCGCACTGCGCCCCAACCATTTCCGCATCAATCTCTCCAGTATTTTCTATGCGGCAAAGGTTGCCGCCCAATTGCCCCCTTGGCAAGCGGCTTGGCGTCATCCACCTATCTGAGTAACACACCGGCTTGTTTGGCGTTTAGTTGATTAAACACACGCGAGAGAAGCATCAGAGAAGGACTTGTGTTGTAAAAATACAACACTATATCGAGAGGGAAAGTCACATGAGGGGTCTCACTTTATGAATCTCGAAAAGTTCACCGACCGCGCAAAAGGTTTCCTGCAATCCGCGCAAACGGTCGCCATCCGCATGAATCACCAGCGCATCACGCCGCTGCACCTCGCTAAGGCTCTGCTCGAAGACGAAGAGGGCATGGCGGCAGGTTTAATCCAGCGCGCTGGCGGCGATGCGGCCAAGGCGGTGAGCGCGGTTGATGATGGGCTCGCCAAGGTTCCCGCCGTAACAGGTGGCGGAGCGCAGCAAACACCGGGCTTAGATAACGATGCAGTGCGCGTGCTCGACAGCGCCGAACAGCTCGCTGATAAAGCTGGCGATAGCTATGTCGCAGTTGAGCGCATTCTAACGGCGCTTGCGATGGCGCCTGGGGCAGTCGGTGATGCGATGAAAGTATCCGGCGTGACCCCACAAACTTTGAACGCCGCGATTGAGGCATTGCGCGGCGGTCGCACGGCTGACAGCGCGAATGCGGAAAGCTCTTATGATGCCATGGAGAAGTTTGCGCGCGACCTAACGCAAGCTGCGCGCGATGGTAAATTGGATCCGGTGATTGGGCGCGATGAAGAAATCCGCCGCGCGATCCAGATTCTTGCCCGCCGTACCAAAAACAACCCTGCAATGATCGGCGAGCCCGGCACGGGTAAAACCGCCATTGCCGAAGGGCTCGCTTTGCGCATCGCGAACGGCGATGTGCCTGACAGCCTGAAAGGGCGCACGCTCATGTCGCTCGATATGGGCGCGCTGATTGCAGGCGCGAAATATCGCGGCGAGTTTGAAGAACGGCTGAAGTCGGTGCTGGACGAGGTGAAAAACGCCGACGGGCAGATCATCCTTTTCATTGATGAGATGCACACGCTGATCGGGGCAGGGGCGTCTGAAGGATCAATGGATGCCTCAAACCTACTAAAGCCCGCGCTGAGCCGCGGCGAGTTGCATTGCATCGGCGCAACGACGCTCGATGAATACCAAAAATATGTCGAGAAAGACCCTGCACTCCAACGGCGGTTCCAGCCGGTCTATATTGAAGAGCCTTCTGTTGAAGACACGATCAGCATCCTGCGCGGGATCAAGGACAAATACGAATTGCACCACGGCGTACGCATAACAGACAGTTCTATTGTGGCTGCCGCGAAATTGTCGGACCGCTACATCCAAAACCGGTTCCTGCCTGACAAAGCGATCGACCTGATGGACGAGGCCGCATCGCGTATCCGCATGGAGGTGGAGAGCAAGCCCGAAGAAATCGAAGATCTCGACCGCCGCATTATTCAACTGAAGATCGAAGAATCCGCGCTTGAGAAAGAGGATGACAAGGCCTCAAAAGAAAGGCTCTATGCTCTGCGCGAAGAGCTGGCAAACCTAGAGCAGGAATCCTCCGAGCTGACCACGCGTTGGCAGAATGAGCGGGACAAGATCGATGCCGAAGGCAAGATCAAAGAGCAATTAGATGCGGCGCGGCTGGAATTGGAGCAGGCCGAGAGGAACGGCGACCTCGCCAAGGCCGGTGAGCTGTCATACGGCACCATTCCCAGCCTCGAAAAGCAGCTCGAAGAAGCCGAAAGTCTCAATGACGATGCGCTTTTGCGAGAGGAAGTAACCGAGGAAGACATTGCATCGGTTGTCTCCCGCTGGACCGGTATCCCCATCGACAAGATGATGGAAGGCGAGCGGGAAAAGCTGCTCGATATGGAAAACATCCTTGGCAAGCGCGTGATCGGCCAAATCCCCGCTATCGAGGCAGTGTCAAAGGCGGTGCGGCGTGCGCGTGCTGGTTTGCAAGATCCGGGTCGGCCTTTGGGTTCGTTCCTGTTCCTTGGCCCAACCGGCGTGGGTAAAACAGAACTGACAAAAGCGCTGGCTGGCTTCTTGTTTGATGATGACAGCGCCATGGTCCGCATCGATATGTCCGAATTTATGGAGAAGCATTCAGTCGCTCGCCTGATCGGCGCGCCTCCGGGATATGTCGGCTATGATGAAGGCGGGGTGCTTACAGAAAGCGTGCGGCGCCGCCCGTATCAGGTGGTGCTGTTTGACGAGGTTGAAAAAGCCCACACCGACGTCTTCAACGTGCTTCTCCAGGTGCTTGACGATGGCCGACTAACCGACGGGCAGGGCAGAGTGGTTGATTTCTCAAACACTCTGATCATCCTCACCTCAAATCTAGGCAGCCAGTTTCTGGCAAATCTTCCTGATGATGGCAAAGTCGCTGATGTTGAAGACAATGTGATGGATGTGGTGCGCGGGCATTTCCGCCCTGAATTTTTGAACCGCTTGGATGAGATCATCCTGTTTCATCGCCTCGCGATGGAACATATGGCGCCAATTGTAGCGATCCAGGTTAAGCGAGTTCAGAAACTGCTCAATGATCGCAAGATCACGCTGGAGCTAACCGATGCAGCGCTGAGGTGGCTTGGCAGAGTTGGGTATGATCCAGTCTATGGCGCCCGGCCATTAAAGCGTGCCGTTCAGCGATATCTGCAAGACCCGCTTGCTGAAATGCTGCTTGAAGGCAAGGTATCAGATGGTACCACTTTGGCCATTGATGAAGGCGATGGTGAGCTGGTCATGACGCCTAAGTGAGTCGGCGAAAAGTGACTCGGAAATTCCCATTTTTGGACACCTTGGCGCTTTTTGGCACCGATCCAGCCTGATTGTAATCATCGGTCCAAAAACTCCTAAAACAACGATGGGGGCAGTTTGTTTCGCTCAAGCCGTCCTTTTTGTTATGTGCAGAAAGCTGAAACATAATTTTATTGCGAACTGTCTTCAGTGAATGTGGGATTAACGCAACACGCCTCCGAAAATTACCGAAAGGTTACAGCCCACTTTGACATCAATACGGGGCTACTGCACACATCTGACACCGCAGGGGCTTTGCTGCGTGGTAATCAGGGGCCGTTTTGGATGCGTCGGGTAAACGCATTTGCGATGGAAGATTGAACGCAGGGCAAGGCTCTAGTTGTCGCAACTGGAGTGAACATGAAGAAATTTCACAGCAATTCGCTGAAGGCGCTGGCCTTCTCAGCATCTGCCATCGCATTTGTGGTGGCTGGTCCTGCATACGCGCAGGATGAAGAGCCTGCCGCGCAGGAAGAAGAGGAAGAAGAGCAGGTTGATGTAGGTACCGATGCTTCCGGCTCATCAGGGGGTGGTGGTCAAATCACTGTGACCGGTTCGCGCATCGTTCGCGACACATACTCCTCGATCTCTCCGCTTCAGGTTATCAGCACAGAGAACCAGCAGGCTGTCGGTGCATTTGACCCTGCTCAAATTCTTCAGCGTTCTGAAGCTGCATCTGGCACCCAGATTGACGCGACCTTCCAAGGTTTCGTGCTCGACAACGGTCCTGGATCGCAAACGATCAACCTTCGCGGTCTCAGTGCGGATCGCACTTTGGTCCTCGTGAACGGCCGTCGTCTTGCGCCGGCCGGTGTCGAAGGGGCTCCAACCAACCCTTCGATCAACTTGATCCCAGCAACACTGGTCGATCGCTATGACCTTCTGCTCGACGGTGCTTCTTCCGTTTATGGTTCCGACGCTGTTGCCGGTGTTGTAAACGTTATTCTGCGCAAAGACTTTGATGGTCTTGAGCTGCAGGTGAACGGCGATATCACGCAAGAAGGCGGTCAAAAGGACTTCACTGTCAGTGGCGCCTGGGGCTTCAACACCGACCGCGCTGTTTTCGGCATTGGCGCTGAATATCGCCAGGTTGATGAGGTCCTGATCAGCGACCGTGACTTCTTATCGGGCTGTAACACCCACTATGAAGTTGACCAAAATGGCAATTTCCTGATCGATGATGTGGCAACCAACGCACAGGTTTTGCAAGATAGTGGCGGCGCAATTGGCGTCTCTGTTCAGCCATGTAAAATCCAAGGTCTCGTTGGCCGCATTCAACCTGCATCGACGCGTGTAGGCTTCATCTACATTGACCCCACCGATTACGGCGTCGTCAACATTAATGGCAACAACGTTCTGGGTAACACGGGTATTCCTGGCTTCTCTGAATCGACCAACGCCTTTGGTAATCCGGTTGATCTTGATGGTGACGGCGTCCGCGACATCGATTTTGCATTGCTCAACACCAACGCAGTTGAGCAGGACATCACGTTTATTCCGAAGCAGGAATACATCAACGTGTACGCTTACGGCGAATACACATTGCCTGGTGAGGCAAACCTTACGCCGTTTTTCGAAGCGGCTTATAGCCGCGCAGACGTGAATGTTCCGAACAACGGCACACCGCAGTTCTTCCCATGGGCTCCGGCATCCAATGCATTTAACCCGTGTAACATCGACACAAACCCTGACGGCATTGATTGCCGCCTGCAGGACAACGTCTTCAACGGCCTGGATACTTTTGCCGGGGGAGCATTTGCGCTCCCGAGTCTTGGTTCTGTGGCAGCACGGACAATCGCTTCTGTCAGGGGTGACCGTAACAATGTCGATACCACTGCGGAGCAATATCGCGGTGTGCTCGGTCTTCGCGGCGATCTGCCATTTATCGGATCGAGCTGGACGTTTGAGTTTGCCGGACAATACACGCGCTCTGACTCGAAATCGTCACGCACTGGTATTCGTGAAGATCGGCTCGCTCTTGCGCTTGGTATCGATCCGACCGCAGACTTTGATGGCGACGGTGTGGTTGACAATGACGGCGACGGCGTTGCTGATGACTACAACAGCCAGCCCGTATCGCCTCTGCTTGCTGGCGGGCCATGTGATAGTTCCAGTTTTGCCAACCCAGGTCTGGCTGAACCCACTTTGCTAAATGCGACATGCGTTCCAGTGAACCTGTTCACCACGAACTTGTTCTCAACGGTGATCGGTGATTTCGATACGCAAGCAGAGCGTGATTTCCTGTTTGATCAACGCACATTCGATACATCCTATGAACAAATCATTCTTGGCGGTTTTGTAACCGGTGATCTGTTCGATCTGCCCGCTGGTCCAGTTGGTGTGGTTGTCGGTGCTGAATGGCGCGAAGACTCAATCGATTCACAACCCGACAATATTGCCTCGAATGGCTTGTTCTGGGGCTTCTTCGCTGATGGCGGTGCAAGTGGTTCTAAATGGATCCGCGAACTCTACGGCGAAATCGATGTTCCTCTTGTTGCCGGCGAAAAGTTGGTTGAGGAACTGACAGTCAAACTCGCTGGTCGTATCACGGATGAAGAGTTCTACGGCACAAACGGCACTTTCAACCTGCAAGGTGGTTGGCGTCCGGTTGCACCGCTTCTTCTCAAGTTCAGCTACGGTACGTCGTTCCGCGCTCCTAACCTGCGTGAGAACTTCTTGCAGAACCAATCGGGTTTCAACAACATCTTTGACCCGTGCGCGGTGCCAGCGGATGCATTTGACTCCACTGGTGGTGGTTATCAGGCTGACCGTGATGATCGTGATCCGGCAATCCTGGAAAACTGTCGCCGTGAAGGCCGTGATCCAACGCTGGTCGGTATTGATGCTGGCGGTGTAAACACGATTGCTTTGAGCAGCGCTCAAATCTTTACTGGTGGCAGTCTCGATATCGATCCTGAAACGTCGACCTCGATCACTACTGGCTTTGCTTTTGAAGAGAGCTTCGCAAGTGGCTTCGAAGTCGCGCTGAATTTCAACTATTACGACATTCAGCTGCGCGACTCTATCACAGAGCCATCTGCACAGTTCATCATCAACGATTGCTTCGCCAGGACGGACGGTACCCGCAGTGTGTTCTGTGATCGTATTACGTCGAGCGATTTGGCGGCCGATCGTCGCCTGATCCGTGTGATCAATTCTGGCTTCATCAACCGTGCAGAAGAAGCGGTTCGTGGCCTCGATTTGAACGCTACATTTGGCTACGATACCACAATCGGCGGCGAGTCCTTCGATTTTGGCATCGAATTCCGGGCTAACCACCTTATCGAGCGTTCAACGACTGACTTCGATGATGATGGCAACGTCTTGTTCGAAGACTTCGCTGGTGAGCCAAGCTTCCCGTCATGGTCTGGCCGGATGACAGCGACAATCGATTGGGAAGACTTCCGCTTCACATGGCAGACTTTCTACACTGGTCGTATGGATGAGGATCCAGATAACCTTGATCCATTCTCTGACGCATTTGGCTTTGGTCCAGATGGTGAAGAAACAGGCTTCTTTGCTGATACCTGCCTTGGCGGTGGTTCACGTGATGCTGCCGGTGTTCCAGACGGAGTGGTCGCCGGCGACGGTGTCTTCTGCCGGAACGTTGGTTTCCTTGAAGAATACTTCGAGCACACAGCATCGATCCGTTGGGACAATGGTACGATCCGAGTAATCGCCGGTGTGACCAATATCTTCGATACAGATCCACCATTGATCGATACCGCATCGGTGTTTGGTATTTCTAACACACCAATTGGTAACCCATACGATTTCGACGGCCGCGAATTTTTCGCTCAAGTCCTGTACCGTTTCTGATCAAAAGTTACGGAATTTAGCCAAAAACAAGACCTCTCGGCCCTTGCCGGGAGGTCTTTTTTTTGATTTATTGTAGCTGTTCGAATTGCAGGTTGGGAGGCCCCGCGATTCATATGGACAGCCAATTTACGCAAACTGGAAGAATATACCCATGAAGCTTTTCAAAGCCCCATTAATGGCCGCAATGGCCGGTGTTTCGGTGCTCGGTCTCGGCATCGCAGCCGCTCCTGCTGAAACGCAAGCGCAATCGTCTGTGCCGGTTGATGTCTGGGCCCTGCGCAGTGTTGTAAACGCTGTGCAAGTCTCGCCCGACGGCAAGCACGTGCTGGTGCACAAGATTGAGAGCCGCGAAGGCGACTATCTCCTGGAAATCTACAAAACTGATGATTTGAGGAAACCTATCCGTCGGCTCAACGCTAATCCGATGGAAATCATCAACGCGCAATGGGTCAGCAACAACTTCATTTTTGGGACCGCCTGGCAAGTAAAACGCAGCCAGGTAAAGCGTCCAGAGGCGGATATTCGCGATTATCTCGGTTATTCTTATAGCCTTAGCGAAAACAAATTCCGCACGCTCGATGGTACCTTTAGCCTTGTCAACACGCTTCCAAAAGATCCAGACAACATCTTGGTTTCGGACGCGAACTCCATTCCTGACCCAACTGGCGTTGACCCATTTGAAGCATTCCGCCCCCGCGCCTATTACAAATTCAATCTCAAGCGAGCCACGCGTTCGCTCGTCTTGAAAGGTAATCGCAAATTCCCGCGGGTCGATCTGTTCGATAATGAAGGCAACCCGCGCTACACCAGCAATCTCGATGCAAATGATGGTCTTTTGAAGACTTACTATCGTAAACCAGGAGAGGGTTCATGGACGCCGCTTCAAGAGATTGATGTTGAAGACACAGGCAACCTCTACAAAGTGCTTGCCGGGTTCCATGGCGTTGCAGGTCTCGATCCCAATGATCCGAACAAAGGGTATTTGATCGATAACCCTGCAGGTCAGGACAAGGCTGGGCTTTACGAGTTTGATTTCAACACCGGCGAAATGGGCAAAAAGCTCTTTGAATCGGAAACATCCGATGTGATGGGGATCCAGACTCACTCTATTCCAGGCAATGATAAGCTCGTCGCTGCACGATATCCGGGCGCGAAAATGGAACGGCATTGGTTCGATGATGAGGAAAAGGCACTTTACGAAGCGCTTGAGCAGCAAATTCCTTATGCCCACGCCGTTTCGATTTCTAGCCGTTCTATCGATGGTAAGACCATGATCGTCACAAACCGAGGTCCACGTGATCCCGGATCATATTGGATGGTCAAGGATGGCAAGCTCGCAAAGCTTGGCAGCCGCAATCCGTTGGTGAACCCTCAGCAACTCGCAGACGTTAAGTACATACGATACAAGGCACGCGATGGCTTGGAAATTCCAGCCTATGTGACGATGCCAAAAGGCGAGGGGCCATTCCCGCTCGTCGTGCAGCACAATGGCGGCCCGCACGTCAATGGCATGGTGTCCTACGATGAAATGGGTCAGATGCTGGCAAGCGCGGGATATATGGTTCTGCATCCAGAAAACCGCATTTCAACAGGTTGGGGCCAGAAGCACTTCGACGCCGGCTATGGCGAGCACGGTCTCGCTATGCAAGACGACAAGGATGATGGCGTTAAATACCTGATCGAGCAGGGCCTTGCGGATCCTGATCGGGTGGCTTTCTTTGGTTGGTCCTACGGTGGGTATGCAGCGTTGGTTGCTGCAGCGCGCGAGGATAACCTTTATCAGTGTTCGATCGCCGTAAACGGGGTTGCTGATGCAGAAAAGCAGTTCCTAGGGCGTCGCAATCAGGATTTGAAAGCGCTTGATGAATGGTCACGCCGTCGCGGGACCATTGGAATCAATCCGATCAATGAAGTCGACAAGGTCAACATTCCACTTCTGATGATCCATAGCGACAACGACCGCCGCGTGATGTATTATCACTTCAAGGACTACAAAAAGAAGTTTGAGCAAGCCGGAAAGCAGGGGCAGTTTGTCACCATTGAAGGCGCTGACCATTTCTCAAACACTTTAATGTTCAATCATCAGCAGCAGCTTTATACCAAGATGCTTGATTATCTGGCCAATGATTGCGGACCCGGTGGGTTGTAACAACAGTCAGGACTTGGAATGAGAAAAGCCCGGTCTGCGTTTGCGCAGGCCGGGCTTTTTCTTTGATGCGTCAGCGGTGATCCGAGAACGTCATCTAACCTATGCGGTTGCCGCGTACTCCTTTGCGGCCTTCAATACGGATCCAATAGGTGCCCATGCTAGCGGGTCTGAACTCAACGGTCTGGCCCACCTCAGGTGCGCGGACACGGATCGAATTGTTTTTGAAGCGCCACTTGGCATTCCCTTCTTCAATCCAAAAATGCCATTCATTCCGACCCACCTTGCGCACTCTTGTGATCGTGGAGGTTAGGCGTTTGTTCTTTTCCTTGTCCTCATCGGTAGCCGCTTCGAAGACCCCCGCATCGGGGATAGAGTAGCCGTAGAGCTTTTTGCGAGCATCGGTGATCTGCTCGGCTTCGACCACTTTTACGTCGCCCTTAGTCGTCGCACCAACAAAAGCCCCAACTTCCCGATCAAAGCAGGCTAAGCGTTGCGCATCATTAGAAATCTGTGTGCAGCCTCGCAGCTGGCCAACAAGGGGGCTATTGCTCAATTGCGATCCATCTGATCTATTATCTTGTGCAAAGACTGAAGGCGTTGCTAAGCTAACTGCACCGGCTGCGATCGCCAAGAAGTATAGTAGTTTCATGTTAATTCCCATCTCCAACCAGCACTAATGTGACACGTAACGTGAGCCGCATAGCGGGGCTAATTGTGTCCGGCTGCAAAGTTGTCGCCTGCAAAAGTCTTTGAAGCCTCGTTTTGACGCCGCTCGACAAGAACCCATTGCCTGTTCGTCATACAAGTGCGCTTACGTTTCGCTCGCGATCCAATCACGCTTTCAGACTTGCAGCGTACAAAATCCGGATGTTTTTTGTCGGTGACTGGTTTCGAATCTTCGGACTTCGACGCTTTAGGCGTAGTGACGTGCAAACGAGCAGTATCTGGAACCTGTGCTGTATGCGGGGCATTCTCAGCCTGTGTCTGTGGCGTGTGCACTGCAAGAAGAACACTTAAGACTGAGTTTACCAATAGCATTATCAACTCCTCGTGTTCACATTGAACGTGGCATTCTAGTTATTGCCGCCCCCAAAGCCGGCCTGATTGTCCTCGACAAAGCTTCGACTGGCTTCATTGCCGCGACGCTGCGCGAGTGCCCATTCTCTGTTCGTCATGCATGTGCGTTTGCGCTTTGCGCGCGATCCGATAACTGCCTCGCTCTTACAGCGGACGTAGTCGGGATGAGATTTGTCCGTAATCTTCTCTACCTTTTCAGGGCGGTCATCAACGACTTCGATCACTTTTTCTTCTTTGGCTGTTTCAACGGGCTGGGCTTCTGATGTTGCTCCAGTCGTGGTCTGCAGGATCAAAAGAGATACAGCGATGATAGTGGCAGTCATTGGCAGGTTCCTCCTAATAGTATGTATTTGTTATCACAGCCTGCCGCCTTGCAAAAGACAAAGAAAAAGGGGCGAGCTTTGCAGCCCGCCCCCAATTCTGTTTTGGTCACTAACGACCGCTTTAACTTAGAAAGTAAAGCGAACGCTCGCGCTGTAACGACGACCCAGTGGATCGTATGTCGATGGGTAGATGTTACCCGAGTTGAACGCAGTCGTACCAATGTTCGAGCCAACAGGTGTTGGGCTGTTGTCGAAAATGTTGGTCGCAGTCAGCGTGAGCAACACGTTATCAATCACATCCCACTGGAATGAGAGATCGAAATAGCTCTCTGATGGGATTTCAGTGAAGTCGACATCGCCGAACACAGGTGAGTTGCCGATGAAGGCTTCGCCGTTGCCGTTGAGGATATCATCCGGCTCTTGCTCAACACCTGACAGGTAACGCCAACGCAGCGACAACGAATAGTCATCGAAGAAGTTGAGCGTTGTACGCTGGTTCCACACAAACTCTGGCTGGATCGAAGCACAGTTTGTTGAGAAGAAGCCAACGCAATCACGGTTCAATGAATCAGGGCTTCCTGCAATCGCTTGGAAGCGGTTTTCATTGGTCCATGTACCTTGGAAGTTCAGGTTCAACGAGATGTTGTCCGTCAGATCCGTACCGTAGTTGATAGCAACATCAACACCGTCAGTCGCGATAGCGCCGAGGTTGGTCAGGTTCTGGATCAGACCTGGCACTTCGTTCACAGCACCAGCGATTTCACCAGTGGTCGAGCTACGCGAAACCAGTTGGCAGAACTCGTTCGTGGCAAAGTCAAGGTTACCACTGTTGTAACAACCGCCGATGATATCACCGATTGCCGGTGATCCAATCGCGTCCTCAATCTCGATGTTCCAGTAATCGACCGTAAGCGTCAGACCCGGCGCGAAGTCGGGCTGTGCAATGAAGCCGATCGTCCAGGTTGTAGCCTGTTCTGTATCGAGCTGGAGGTTACCACCAGTGGTCGTGTTGATCTGACCAGCAGGTGGCTGGTTGATCAAACCTGCATTAACGATCGCTGCGGGAGCACCCTGAGCGATACAAACGGCAGCAAGAGCCGCGTCAGTGGTTGGATCTGAGCCTGCGCATGGATCGATTGCGAGGTTGTCCAGGCCCGTTGTGACCGGGAAGAACAACTCACCAATGTTCGGTGCACGTGCCGCACGCTGGTAGTTACCGCGGATAGAGAAGCCAGATACTGGTTCCCAGGTTGCGCCAACTTTCCAAGTGAGTTCGTTGCTCGACAGTTCGTACTGCGAATAACGAGCACCCAGTTCAATTGTCAGGCTCTCTGCAAAGGCAGAATCTTCGACAATTGGAATGATAAGCTCGCCGAATACGTCGAACACATCATAGGAACCTTCGAAGTTCGGATCAGCAGCACCGCCGCCAACAACCTGACCGGATTGCGAAGCTTCGTCCGCGAACTGGCTGGTGCTGAACTCACGATATTCCGCACCAACAGCGAAGTTGACCGGAGTTTCTGCGAACAGGTTGATTGGCAAGTCACCGAAGATCGAACCCTGGACAGTAGAAATCGATGAGGTGTCGATGACTTGTTGTGTCAGGTTGAACACGAAGTCTTGTGATTCTTGTGTGCCAAGATCACCTTGTGGACCGAAGAGGTCAACAGGCGCACAACCTGCAGAAGTGTCAACACACTGAATGCCGCCAGCACCATCAGGGATAGCCAGCAAAGCCTGCTGGAGACGACCCAGACGAGCAAAGCCCGACTGACGCTGCAGACGCTCTGATTCACCGTATGTCGCTGAAACATCATACTGAATATCGTCAGTGATGTCGCCGCGCGCGCCAACCGCGATGTTGAACAGCGTGGTGGTGAAGTCAGAATTACGCGTGCCGATTTCGACAGTACGGCGACGGATCTGTGTGCCAAACTGAACATAGTCAGGGTTAGCTGAACCGTCGGCCAATGTCGGACCGAACTGTGTGTTACGCGCAGCAGCAAATTCTGCCGCCGAAAGACCCAGTGCATCACCAAAACGTTGTGCGATGGCATCTGGCAAAAGTGGGTTGTTCAAGTTCAACTGATAGGTGTTGAAGAACGAACCACCAGGCGCGATGATCGTCGAAACGGTTTGCTTCGAGAACACAGCTTGCGAATAGAGTTCGATGTTATCATTGATCTCGTAATTCGCAGCACCATAGATGTTGTAACGCTCAAATGGTGTTTGGAAGATGTTGAACGGGTTGAAGTTGAACGGGCCTTGGCCGCTGTTTACGCCTTCGGTGATGTCCGTACCATCGTTATTGATCTGGCCGGTCACTGTGCCGAAAGGAACACCCGCAAAGGTCGTGCCAGCTGGGCAGTCTGCTTCGTCCATGAACAACATCATGTCGCAAACGGTCGCCGGGTTGGTCGGACCAGTGAACACGAAGTTGCCTGGCACAGAGTTTGACGAACCACCTGGGTTGCCGCTGAAAGAGCTTACGTTGAAGACTGAGAAATCACGGTCGCCTTGGAAGACGGCTTCTTGATCTTGGTAGCCAACACTGAGAACTGCGTTACCGCGGCCATCGTCGAAGTTGGCACCGATTGTCAGTTCTGCTCGGAACACCTCGCCGTCACCTTCTTCGGTGATGGTGTTGGTAATGTCAGCTTGGACGCCTGCGAAATCTTTCTTGGTGATGAAGTTAACAACACCAGACACAGCATCCGCACCGTATGTTGTGGTAGCACCACCGGTTAGGATGTCAGTGCGCTCGATTACAGCGAGCGGAATGTTGTTCAAGTCAACACGGCCAGTTTCATCAGCTGGGACAAAACGGCGACCGTCAAGCAGTACGAGGTTACGGACCGAGCCGACTCCGCGCAGGTTGACGAATGATGCACCGCCATTGCCGTTGTTAACAGCCGAACCGATGCTTGGGATCGCGCCTGGAAGCTCACGAAGGAATTGTTCAGCCGTGTTGGTCTGACGCAGTGTGAGTTCCTCTTCGCCAATCGCAGCAACTGGGCTGGAGAGAACGAGGTTGGGGTCAGTGACGCGTGAACCCGTCACGATAATAGCTTCGCCTTCTACGGTATCTTCTTCCGTATCGGCATCCTGAGCAAAACCTGGCGTTGCTGCGAGCGCGAGGCCCACGGCAAGCGAGCCAGCGCTCAGTCGCAATTGTGTGGTCTTTTTCATTGGTAATGTACCCTTGTTATGGTGATCAAGCGGTCGCCCGCTTGACGCATACTTGGTGCAATTTTGCAGTTGAGCACGGGGGAACAACTGAGAAATCACACCGCTCCGGGACAATTTTTAATCGATTTTCAGTGGCTTAAGCCATCAAAATCAATCAAAGCTTTGTCTCTGAGGCTGAAATGAACACTTTCGGGAGGCAAGGGAAGCCAAGTGGCGCGTTTTCGAGCAAAATCGAATATGCGTGTAGCGTAGATGCAACAGTGTAACATTGCTCAGTTTTGAGAGCACGCATTTGCTAGGCGTTAAGAGTGACGATGTGATGCAAAGTTACCGATTTGTAAAATTTCCCAGAAAAATCTTACGATAACAAATCGACTAAAAATTAGCGCAAATTAGCTCACGTTAGGCTGGTTTGTGTCTTTTGGGCACTCGATTATCGGGAGTTAAGTGCAACGACATCAAATGCTGTAGTGATGCGCTCTTCCTGAGCGGTTGAGGCAAATGGGGTGGTTCCATGGTACAATGTGGACGGGAACAATGCGAGGTGCCCTTTCACAGGCTTCAGTACACAAATCGGATCCAGATCCACCGCTAGATCAGTCGGTGGCCGCCCTAACTCGAGCCAGCCCTGCCGTGTTTTCTCGCATGTTGCTGCGTCCGGTACTGCGCAGTAAAGTGCGCTAGAGACTATGCCAGCGGGGTGTATATGAGCTGCGTGGTGATCAAGCGGTTTTGGCGTCCCCGTGCGCCCGCCAACCAATCGAACTGACCAGGATCCCGCAAGAGCCCACTGCGCTTGCGTTAGTCTCAAAAGAGGATGAGTTTTGTCTTCGTCAGGCAATTCGCGCCTATAGCTTTCAAGTGTCACTTGGATCGCAGTATGCAACTCTGCCAGAACAGGTTCATGACGATGGAACAGAACGCCTCGTGTTTGTGTGCCGCCGCGCAAAGACTGGTTCAGCGGCATTACGCTGTTTTCATGAAGTTTTTTCAAGGTTTGTGTGGCGTCGTCTATCAGTTCTGCTCGCCCCTCAAGCGGGCGCATTTGGACGAGACCCTTTTGCTCGTGCAGCCAGTCCGAACGCTCATCGCCGATGACCCGCCAGACTACCCCAAAAAGAGCCCATGCCGCGATGTTCCAGGGATCTTTTGAAAGTACCTTTTCGAGAAGGTTCTCTGCTTTTTCATATCTTTGGGCCCTGACTTGATGGCGTGCCTCCTGAAGGAGCCTGGAAGGGCGTTCATCGCTGAGGCCTTCAAAAATTGTATCAGCTCTATCGAGCTGTCCGGACGCGCTGGCATTGGCCGCCTCAAGAAGCGCAAAATGCGTTTCATTCGGAAAACGTTTGCGGGCTTCTTGTGCGATCTTGGCCGCTGCTGCTGTTTGAGCAAGGCCTGCAAGAATATCGGCATGAGCCGCAGGAATGTTGGGGTCTTGCGGAACACGCTTCGCAGCAAGGTAGAAATCTTGGGCAAAATCAGCGTCGCCTTGCGCCAGCCGCAAGCCCGCTAGAAATTCCAAGCCAACGATAAATCCAGGAGCTTGTTCGCAGATCTGCCTCGCGATGATCATTGCTCCGGCCGCGTCGCCTGCAACATCCAACGCCTGAGCTTTTCCTAGCCATAGGTCTGCATTGCCTGGATCGGCCTTCAAAGCTTTATCGAACCATTTAAGTGCATCACTTTCCCCCCGCGCGAGAGCCAATCGCGCCCTGCCATGCAGAGCCGATGGATGGTTCGGAGCCCTAGCTAACACTGAGTCGAATTCCCGCGCAGAATCGATGGCATTGCCTGCCTTGCGCTTTGCATTGGCGCTGCGGATCATGGCCTCTACTTCGGCTGATTGTCCGTCAGAAGCGGGCTTGGACATTTTTTAGCGGTCTCCTTCGCAGGGCGTCAGATGAGCGTGCCGTAGCGTGAGCTGCCGCACCCGGCCAGAACGTCATTTTTGATCGGTTGATTATAGGCGCGGCCTCCCATAGTCAGTGCCGAAAGAAAACGTTTACGTAAACGGGAAGGAACCTCTCATCATGACAACAGCCTATATTGTTGATGCCGTTCGCACAGCTGGTGGCCGGCGCGGTGGACGCCTTGCAGGCGTACACCCGGTTGATCTGCTCGCCAAATCGCTTGATGCCATTGTGGATCGTAGCGGGATTGATCCCGCTGCAATCGACGATGTGGTGACAGGTTGTGTCAGTCAAGCAGGTGAGCAAGGCGGACAAATTGGCCGGATGGGCGTGCTTGCCTCTAAGCTCCCGCAATCCACACCCGCCGTTTCGATTGACCGCCAATGCGGTTCCTCACAGCAAGCTATTCAGTTCGCAGCACAGGCTGTGATGAGTGGGACCCAGGATGTCGTGATCGCCAGCGGTGTTGAGAGTATGACACGCGTGCCTATGGGTTCGAACATGACGCTTCACATGAAAGAGGGGTTGGGGCATTACATGTCACCTGGCGTCCAGGAGAAATATCCCGGAGTGCAGTTCAGCCAGTTCATGGGCGCACAAATGATCGCTGATAAGCACGATTTTTCAAAGGATGACCTCGACCGCTTTGCGCTGGAAAGCCACAAGCGCGCGATTGCCGCGACAGAGGCTGGCGCATTTGAGAATGAGATCGTGCCGATTGAGATCGAAACGCCCGAAGGCACCGAAATGCATACGGTGGACGAAGGTATCCGCTTTGATGCAACTCTGGAAGGGATCGCAGGGGTCAAACTGCTTGCACCCGATGGCAAAATCACTGCAGCATCGGCGAGCCAGATCTGTGATGGATCATCGGCTGTTCTGGTTGTTTCGGAAGAGGCGCTCAAACGCCACAATCTCACCCCGATGGCACGCATTCACAATCTGACCGTAACCGCGGGCGATCCTGTCATCATGCTGGAAGAACCGCTATTCGCAACGGACAAGGCTCTTGAACGTGCAGGACTGAAAATAGACGATATCGATCTTTACGAAGTGAATGAAGCGTTCGCTCCTGTCCCGCTTGCGTGGCTCAAACACACTGGCGCTGATCCTGAGAAACTCAACGTTCACGGCGGCGCGATTGCTTTGGGGCACCCGCTTGGCGCATCAGGTACAAAACTGATGGCGACTTTGGTCCACGGCCTGAAGCGCCACGGCAAGAAATACGGACTTCAAACGATGTGCGAAGGCGGCGGTGTCGCCAATGTCACGATTGTTGAAAGCGTTTAAGAACACACACGATCCAAGAGGAACACTGTAATGGAAGTATCTGCAAATACCCCCGCCGTAGTCACCGGCGGAGCCTCCGGCCTTGGTGCTGCAACGGCGCGCGCAATTGCTGCCAAGGGCGCGAAAGTCGCGATCTTCGATATGAACGAGGAAAAGGGCGAGGCCATGGCTGCCGAACTTGGCGGCGTGTTCTGCAAAGTGAATGTCACCAGCGATGATGACGTTGACGCAGGCTTTGCCAAAGCACGCGAAGCGCACGGCCAAGAGCGCATCCTGGTCAATTGCGCTGGCATCGGCAACGCGATAAAAACCGCCAGCCGTGACAAGCAGACAGGTGAAATCAAGCATTTCCCGATCAGCGCGTTTGACTTTGTTATTCAGGTCAACCTGATCGGCACCTTCCGCTGCATCGCCAAATCAGCAGCTGGCATGATGAGCCTTGATCCGATAAACGAGGAAGGCGCGCGCGGCGCGATCGTCAACACGGCATCGGTCGCGGCTGAAGACGGCCAGATGGGTCAGGCAGCATACTCGGCATCGAAAGGCGGCGTTGTTGGTATGACCTTGCCTATCGCGCGCGATCTGATGCGCGAAGGTATTCGGGTTAACACAATCCTTCCCGGTATTTTCAACACTCCGCTGATGAACGCAGCACCGCCGCAAGTGAAAGAAGCGCTCGCAGCAAGCGTTCCATTCCCTAAACGTTTGGGCAACCCGGAAGAATACGCGAAGCTTGCAATGTGCATGATCGAAACCGGATACTTCAACGGTGAAGACGTGCGGCTTGACGGCGCGATCCGGATGGCTCCGCGTTAAGTCCAAGTAACCAAGTAGCAAAAGCCCCTGGGGTCGCGGCGACCCCAGGGGCTTTTTGTATTGAGGGAATGAAATCAGAATTGTTTGACCGCCTGTGTTACATTGACGCTCGAAGGTTGAGGGTCATGATCCCAGCCCATGCTATATAGGATGAACCTCAAACGGTAACCCTAGAGAATTGCAGGTTTGGTAATGCCTCGATCTATGGTTGGCGCGTAACTACAATTTGAGATGTCGGCGCTGATGTATTGGACTTTCTAAATGGGGGAGGGTCAGATGCGTGCAATTGCTGCCGGAATATTGATGATAGTATTGGCTTTGGCGGCATACTTTCTCTTTTTTCAGTCGAATGCTGAAATAGAGCCCGAGATTTCCGACACTGCATCACGTTCTTTCGTGATCGACAACGCTTCTGAGGCGTTCTTTCCCGCTGACAATTTGCCCGATACGCGGCGCGCACCGGTACAAGCTGCACTGTTCTATCGCCCGAACCAGATCGATTTGGGCGAGGGGTATCAACTGGATCCGGGTAACGGAAGGCTCTCTTACGCTTTCAACAGCATTGGCTCCGATGGGCGAGAGCGATTCACAATGGTCGAGCTTACCAACAATCAGGGTTATGTGATCAACACCAGTTATGTCGATGATGAAGACCTGATCAGAACCCGCGTGCGCGTCGATCCGAATAATGGGTTATCACAAGATGCGACCAATCTGCTGGACAATCCATGTTTTGATGAGGCCATTCGCGATCAAAACATCGAAGCATTCGAATTGTGTTTGACTGGAGGCGGCGTGGGCGATGGGAATGGCGGAACAATTGGAGGCGGCGGTTTTAGTTTTCCATCACGCGGATCAGGCGATGTGACCGATCTGGGTAAAGTGAATCTGAATGATTTTGCTCAGGGGCTTTTGCCTAAGGAATGCGCAGCGAATAATGTCCCCGGACAGATCACAGGCGGCGGGTCTTCCCCTGCGCCCACACCAACACCAACACCGACTTCAACGGGCAGTCGAGTGCCTAGTCAATCGGAAACGAGCACCGTGACCGGAAGCGCGGTAATCGTTAGGGTCACTGCCAGAGAAAAGGGTGATGCAGCCGTCGCTGACGCTGCTGGTGTAGTCATGAGAGCGGGGGTTGCCATTGATCTGGCTCGATCTCTGGGCGATCAAGATGCACTAAATGAAGCGGCTTCGGGGTGGGATACAGCTATGCAAGGCTTGAGACAAGCAATCGTAAATTCACCAAATCGCGAAGCTTACTCACGTCAGCTTCCGAATATTAGAAAGCAATTGGAACCTGTTTCACCAGATGGTGGTGTCGGAGGAATTGGTCTCGGCCCGGATAGCGCTCCATGTGTTGCCGGCGACAATGGCCCCGGAATACTTTGGCAAAATGACGCAATCTGCGGGGAGCGCAGCCAGCTTGAATGCCTCGCTGCCATAAATGACCCGGTCCAGATTATCACGGATGGCAAATGCGCCACAATTCCTGGGCCCAACGATCAGCCAATGTTGGTGTGTTCTGGCAGAAATGGAGGCCCCGTTGGCAACGGTACACTTCCCACGCCGCCGGATCCTGATGAAGGATGCAATGAATCTGATAGTCTTTGCTGGACCGATCCAAATTCTGGACCGATCGTACCGGGAGCAGCTGGAGCAATCGAAGCTCCGAACTATATCGATCTGATTGGCCTTGATCACATTCTGGTAGGTCTCTGCTCTATTGGTGGTTGTCGGCAGTTTCCCGACCGTTAGGTCGCCACAAACCTCGCTCGCTTCATATAGAGCGCAAGAGCTTTGCCATCGGACATCTCAGATTGAACCAGAAGCGCTCGGTTCCGGCTTGGTTCAATTGCTCAATGGCTATCACTCATCACAGTGCCACTCATCACACTGCGTAAATTTCTCAATGCCCAGGGTGTTGAAAAGGCGAGTTTTGCGAATCCGCCATTTTTGCTTCAGTACATTGAACCATGAGACCAAGGTTTCAGCAGGCCTTGGAGCACAACGGAAGGGATACTGATGAGCTACACCCAAATCCTCGTCGAAAAGACCGATGGCATCGCCATGATTACTCTCAATCGTCCGGAGAAGATGAACGCCTACACCCGCACAATGGGTGCAGAAATCACTGCGGCGATGGATGATATTGATGCTGATGATAGTGTGCGTGCTGTCATATTCACAGGCTCAGGCGAAAAGGCGTTTTGTGCAGGGGCGGATCTGACGCCTGAGGGTGGGGGGCAGGTGTTCTCTGATCCCACACAGGTCGATGATTTGTCTGATGAGCGTGTGCGCGATGGTGGGGGTTTGCTGACCCTTCGCCTGTTCGAAAGTAAGAAGCCCCTTATTTCCGCTTGCAATGGTGTAGCCGTGGGCGTGGGAGCCACAATGCAGCTTGCAATGGATATCCGGCTGGCTGCCAGCCATGCCCGATATGGTTTTGTGTTCGCGCGCCGCGGAATTGTGCCAGAAGCCGCCTCAAGCTGGTTTCTTCCCCGTATTGTCGGCATTAGTCAGGCTCTCGAATGGTGCTATTCAGGCCGGGTCTTTGATGCAGAGGAAGCCAAAGCGGGCGGTCTTGTTCGTTCCATCCATGGCCCGGAAGATCTGATCCACGCTGCCCAGTCACTCGCTCGCGAGATTGCAGACAACACGTCATCTATCTCTGTTGCTATGACACGGGCAATGATGTGGCGATTGATGAACAATGATCACCCGATGGAAGCCCACAAAATCGACAGTCGGGCAATTTACCGTTTGTCACGCGGCACAGATGCGAAAGAGGGAATTGCGAGTTTCCTTGAAAAACGCCGCCCGGTCTATCCTGGCAAAGTCAGTGAAGATATGCCGGACTTCTACCCTTGGTGGGATGAAGCCACTTACAAGTAAGCTAGGTCCGAATGGGGGATGATTTGACCAAAGCCACGACAAATCCGGAAAACGGGCAGCTAGAGGACTTTATGCCCTATCAGCTTTCAGTAGCCTCTAATGCAGTCAGCGCTTTAATTGCTGAGCGCTATCGAAAGCGCTTTGCGTTGAAGATCCCAGAATGGCGGGTGATGGCGGTTCTAGGCAATCGCCACGAAATGCGCGTTGGTGTAACACAGCGCGAACTGACCGAGGTCACTTTGATGGACAAGGTCGCGGTCAATCGCGCGTGCAAAGTGCTTGAAGACCGTGGTCTGATTGAACGGCTTCCCAATGTGGAGGATGGCCGATCGCATCTGCTCGCGCTGACGGCTGAGGGAAGAGGCATACACTTGGAAGTGATGCCGTTGGCCCAACAAACCGAACGCGAATTGATGGATGGACTGGCGCCTGACGAAAGAAAAGCGTTTCGAGCCATGCTGGAACGATTGCGACAGCGCGCGGGTGCCCTTGCGCAAAGCTTGTAACGAAAAAGGGCCGACGCACACGCGCCGACCCTTTTGTTTTGTAGTGTCGGTTGCTCGCTATTTGATCAAAGCATCCGAGATGTCGCAGGCCGCTGGCCCAAGGATCACAATGAACAAGACCGGCAAAATAAACAGGATCAGTGGAATGGTCATAATCGCTGGCAGACGTGCTGCTTTTTCTTCAGCACGCATCATGCGCTCGTTCCGGAATTCGGCCGAAAGAACGCGCAAAGCTGAGGCCAGCGGCGTACCGTACCTTTCCGTTTGAACCATGGTTGTCACCACACCTTTGACCGCTTCGAGATCGACACGATAGGCGAGGTTATCGAAGGCCATTTTCCGCTCGGAAAGAAAGGATAACTCAATCGCCGTAAGCGCGAATTCGTCGCCTAACTCGGGATAAGCTCGGCCCAATTCTTTGGCTACGCGGTTAAATGCTGCATCGACCGTAAGACCGGCTTCTGCACAAATGACGAGCAGATCGAGGGCGTCTGGAAGACCTTTTTGAATCTCCAGAGTGCGTTTTTTGGCTTTGTTGCTGAGATAGAGTTCAGGCCCTTTGTAGCCCAGAAACAGCAAACCAGCGGTCGCGCCTAAACGGGTCATTGGACCCCAATCAGGTTTGACTTCAATAACGTACAGCGCAATGAAACCGATGGCGCCAAATATAACCGGCAAGATAGCCCGCAGGCCGATGATGATAACCGCCAGTTCTTTGTTGCGGTAGCCGGCATGGGCGAGCTTCTGCTGAACTTCTTCAACTTGGCTTTGCTGAAGAACATTCATTTTCCCCAGACTGTCTTTGACTTTGTCTGTGGTGTCGGATTTGCGGACCAGGCTCGCGCGCTTCTTCGCTGAATTGGTCACGATGCCAGCTTTAAGCTGCTCACGACGTTCATTCAGCGCCTTAACGCGCTTTGACATAGGGTCTTTGATCGTGACCGCGGCGTAGATCGCCATGACTACGGCAAAGGCAGCCAGGCCGGCCAATATAGTGCCGACCAGGATGACATCAAAGCCAAGGAGAGTTGGGCCGTTTGGTTGTTCAAGCATGATTCAATTCGCCCGCGCTTAAATTTCGAAACTGACCATCTTGGCCATGATAAAGACCCCGATGCTCATCCAAACCAGGCCGCCAAGGCCAGCTACGATAAGACGATCTTCCACGAAGAAACCACCAATATAGTCGGGGTTGATCCAGTAGATGAGGCCAAACACGATAAAGGGAAGCGACCCCACAATGTATGCGGACGCTTTAGATTCCGAGCTCATCGCCTTGATTTTCAGCTTCATTTGCGAACGCTTGCGCAACACGTCGGCAAGGTTCGAGAGCGTTTCTGCAAGGTTGCCGCCTGTTTCGCGTTGGATGGCAAGAGTGATACAGAAGAAGTTGAATTCCGGAATGCCAAGGCGATCCGCTGTCTCTTGGAGCGAGTCTTCCATCGTTTTACCGATCTTGATCCGTTCGACGATGCCTTTAAACTCGATGCCAACGGCGCCGGGGACCTCCTCGGAGACCACCGAAAGTGTTTCGGTCACAGGCAGACCAGAACGCAGGCCGCGCACGAGCAGTTCAATTGCATCGGGAAACTTCGCGTTGAACTCGTTGGTCCGTTTGCCGATCATGAAACCGATCACAAGGTGCGGGATGCCTGCACCCAGCAGCAACCCAACCCCCAAAGATAACAACAGCGCGCCCGATTGGATAAAAATTACCACTGCAAATGCGAGTGCCAGCCCAAGCGAACCGTAGATATATTGCGATACCGTCCACGGTTTGCCCGTGCGATCCAGCCGCATGGCCAGCGCTTCGCTGCGCGAACCAGATCCTGCAACCTGATAGGCCTTGGGTTTACGCTGCGCGATCGCCTTTTTGAGCTGCGATTCCACTTTAGTATCGGTGCTGTCGGAATGGCGAAAGTTAATCGCTTCCAGCCGGCGCTTTTGAGCTTTACCGGAACCAGACCCGCTGACAAGCAGGTAGCCGACGACCAGGATGGCAAAAATCACAAGCGTGATGATCAGGGTCTCAAAAAAGTCCATAATGTATCCTGCCTGGTCCCTATCTTTGGTTGGCTATGGGCATGATTGAAAAAATTGAGCCCGAAGAGACAGAAACGGGGCCCCATTCTCTAAAATGCAGTCCCGCCTCTCATTTTATTCAGCCGCTTCTTCGGCTTTCGACTTGTCTTTTTTGGCCAGCAGCGATTTGAAATCGAAACCGCCAAGCAACGATTTTTTCTCTTCAGTGATCGACTCCAGATCTTCCTCACTTGCGCCCATGACGCGTTCAGCAAGCTGTTTGATCGATGCGGTTGCCTTGCTTGACGCATTGGCTTCCACAAACACCTGGCCCAGTTTGGCTGAGTTTGATGCGGCTTTGACGTCATAAGGAATCGCGAAGTCGATTTTGCGCTCGATTGAGGCTTCAAAATCGGCCTTGCTGATCTCAGCGACACTTGGCTGCACTTTGTTTGCAACGATCATCGGATGCGCATGCGCCGCATTGGCTTTGAGCCATGACAGGATACGGATCGTGTCGCGCGCGGATGCCAGCGTAAGCTCGCATGTGAGAAGCACAAGGTTCACATCGGCCAGCAAATGCGGGAAGTTAATCAGCATGTTGCGTGGCAGATCGATAACCGTCATTTCGAACGCTTGACGGAATTCTTCCTCAAGCTGCACGAAAGCAGAGCCATCGGTCATCAGCGGTTGGCTGATGGGCGCTTCTGCTGAGAGGATCGAAAGATTGTCGTTTGCACGGATCATGGCGCGTTCAATGAACAATCCATCAATTCGGCTTGGATTGTCGATTGCGTCAGTCAGACCGCGACCGGGTTCCAGGTCGAGCGCAAGTGCGCCTGTTCCAAAGTGCACATCAAGATCGAGCAGGGCGGTGGGTGACTGATGATGATCGCTGAACAACCATGCGAGCGATGTTGCAAGCGTTGATGCTCCAACGCCGCCACGTGTGCCTACAACAGCGGTTGAGATGTGGCGTTTCACCGATTCTCCTTCACCCGCTTTGGGCGAATTGAACACCGCAAGAGCTTGGTTCAATGAATCATGCACTTGTTGCGCTGACAAAGGCTTCAGCAGATAATCGTGAATGCCGCTTGAAAGTAGATCGCGATAGAGGCGAACATCATTGACCTGACCAATGGCGATCACAACTGTGCCGGGCTCGCATACTTCTGCCAAAGCGTTGATATCGTTGAGCGGGTCGCCGCTTTCAGACAGATCAACGACGAGAATTGCCGGGCTCGCGCTGACAGATAGCGATTGCACAGCATTGCGCAGGCCGCCTTTGTTACACTTTTCCGGTTGCCAACCCATCTCGATGACAACAGGGCGCAGCACGTCGAGCGCCGCATCGTCGCAGATATAGGCCGCAAAAGGATCGCGATTGCCGGGAAGACCTGATTTCCATGGGGCATTCATGACTTAGTTCCCTCCCTGCGCATTTTGAAGACCGCCCGAACCGGTTGGTTCGGCGTCACGGAGTGTAGATATTGCTTTGTTAGACGTGGCTATGAGAGTTTCGCTCGATCCGGTTTGACCTTCGAGGAGATCTTCCGGGTTTGCGATCATTGCAGCCACGTTGCTGTTTACGCTGCAACCATAGCCGGGGCTCGTCGCATTGCCGTAGTTCATATCGGATTTGGCGGACCAATCAGGGCAGCCTGGAACCGAGGCACTTGAACGCGTGATCACTACACGTGCAGCGCCTGGCTCAAGAAAGCCCGATGTGGTGGGCGCTGTGCTTGTTAGCATCAATCCATATCGACCAGCCAGATCGTTCACGGCATTGGCAACGGCTGGATTTTGGGCGGGATCTTCAATTGTGATGCGATCACCATAGCGAAGATCCATGGCATCAAACCAACCATTCAAACGCTGTTGCTCGGTTACAGCAAGGCCGGAAGCCTGCGTGCGAACGTCAAGCGTAAAGTTTGTGCGCTCAACGACAGGCTGCTTTTGGCTGTAGATCGTGTTGTTGGTCGCCATTCCTCCACAACCGGCAAGACCGATTGAAAGGACGAGTGCGACAGCGGGCGCGGCCGCCATTTTGGTGCTCTTTTGGTGAGACATCGTACTTTTCCTTTGTCTTAGAGGCTAAAGCCGGGCGCAGCGGCTTCGGCTTGGCGATTTTTCTTCTTGCGCTTGGTTTCAGCACGGCGCGGCTGGTTTGGCGCATTGTTCGGAACAATTGCGGCAGGATCGGCTTGGCCGATAGTCGTTGAAGGAGCAGGAGCGTCTTCGCCCGAGGCAGTCGGACCTGGGCGTTGCTCGCCCGATACCCCTTTGTTATCCTTGTAAAGCAGCAGCTGATCGATTTCGTTGGCCGTATGGAAGCCATCGGTCGGCAGCTTGATATCGCGCGCGTTGACTGGCTTTACGAGGTATGGCGTTGCGATGATCACCAATTCGGTCTCACCTTTGCGATACGAACGTGAACGGAACAGATTGCCAAGGATGGGCACGTCGCCAATTCCCGGAGCTTTATCGAGTGAGTTTTGCGAATTGTTGCTAAGCAGGCCCGCAATCATGAAACTCTGTCCAGAACCCAACTCGACAGTGGTTTCGGTGCGTCGAGTTGTAAGGCTTGGGATTTCAAAACCGTTCAGCGTAACCGAACCCGAGCTTGATAGCTCAGACACTTCAGGGCGCAAACGCAGGGATATTCGGCCATTGGAAAGCACCGTTGGCGTGTAAGCAAGGCTGACGCCGAACTGACGAAATTCGACCGCGACATTTCCCAGACCCTGGCTAATCGGGATCGGGAATTCACCGCCAGCTAAGAACGTAGCGGTTTCACCCGAGAGCGCAGTTAGGTTTGGTTCCGAAATAGTGGTCACGAGACCGATCTGTTCAGACAGATCAAGTGCACCCAACATATTAATTCCGAACAGACGTCCGAGGCCGCCCAAGGTGCTTCCGCCATTAGAACTGATGCCGGGGCCCACTACATTTTCTGTGACGAATGTGCCATCGGCATTCAAAATTGGAGCGCCAGTGGCATCAAGCACAAGCCGTTGTTGGCCAACCCCAGCGACGCCATTGCCCACAGACAAAGGCCCACCAAAGTTGAATTCTCCGGTGCCAAGGTTGCGACCTGTACCAACACCAACACGAAAACCGTTTGTTCCATCAGCTGTCGTTAGATTGCCCCCAATCGCACGGACCAGTGAGCGGCTAACTTCGGCAAATGTCACCTTCAGGTTTACCTGAAGCGGTGTTGCGGTTTTCAGGCGCGTGATGACATTTGTCTCTTCACCTATAAACGCCTGAACCAAACGCTCCGCTTCAGAAGCATCCTCGGGAGCGGCAACAGTGCCTGTCAAAAGCACAGTGTTTGTACCCATGGTCGATACGCTGACTTTGGCCTCAGGCATGGCGAGAGCGAGCATCTGATCGATGCTATCAATGTTTGAGCCGACGCGGATATTGGCAGAAAAGATCACATCGCCGCGGGCATTGCTCGCGTAGATTGTGGTCTCACCGCCAGCACGTCCAAAGACGTACAGCTGACGCTGCGACTTAATCTGCACATCTGCAACCGCATCATTAGCGACGAAAACATCCGCCATTGCGCCTGGGATGGTCACCAGCTCGCCTTTGCCGATAGACAAGACAATGTCTTGCGAAGGCCGGACAACCTGTTGGGCTGTCGCGGTGCTGGTCGGCATCGCTGTAAGTGGTGCGATGACAAGGCTCGCCATCAACATTTTAGAAGTAAGTTGGCGTTTCATTTTTCGCCCCCCAATGGGTTTCTCGTTTGCCGCAGGCGCGACGCTAAGATGAGTGTTTGTATCCGACATGATCAGTCCTTCAGCGGATCAAAGAGCCGGTCACTGCGGGCACCGTCTGGCCAGCACTGCGCACGCTTTGTGATTGGCTGCGGATAAGTGACGCAGTTGACCCTGCTTGTGGATCGACAACGACTTCCGCAGTGTTCTGGCCGCGAGTGACGCGCACTTTTGGTCCGGTTGGAGCTGCAGTACCCGTCAGAGCAGCAGCACGGCGATCGTCTGCATTGGCAGCTGCCGCAGCGGCGCGTTCTTTTGCGGCCACTTCTTCAGGACTTGGCGGAACTGATTTGCGCTGGAAGCGAGAGACATCGCCACCGGTTGAAAACGTCGTGCCTTTGTCCGCAGGACTAGCCATCGCTGCACGCAGGATGCGCTCTTCTTCTTCCGGAGTGGCATCATCCGGGATTTTTACATCGCCAGATGCAATCGCACGCTCAAGTTCTGCCTGGTTGTCAGCAATTGAACGCAAAACCAAAGTCAATTGGCCAATCGTCATGGCAACGGTGACTTTTTCAGCAAGCTTAGGAGTAACTTCAAGCGTTACTGTGCGGAATGCGCGAACCTGTGTCTTACCGTTTTCATTTACAAACTGTTCGGTTGACTGGTCAGTGGCGAGAACGCGAAGGTTGCGAAGAACAGTTTCTGCCGCGTTTAGCGGACGACCTTCGCCGGACACTGTTTGCGTGAGCACCACGTCAACGCGGTCACCCGGAAACACGAAGCCAGCAACACCAGTCTTAGCAGAAACCGGAACGGTAACAGCACGCATGCCAGGGCCAAGCGCCGCAGCAAGGAAACCGCGGTCGCCAGGGCTTACCAATGTGCCTTGTGTTACCGGCTCACCAACCGTCAGTGGATCACGAACAACTGTACCAAGAAGACCTGATACGTCCGATTCGCCTTCCAGATAATAGGCATCTTTCACGAGACCTTCTGGCCACTGCTGGAATTCCAGCGCTTCCGCAGTGATAATTGTGCCAGCAGGCAGTGGCAGCTTTGCCACGAGAATTTTGGGGCCTTCAGGCTCTGCAGCTACGACTTCTGGTGCAGCCGTTCCCCCGGCGAACATGGTGCGCGCTGCAAACGCTGTACCGATCGCGATGATCAGTGCTCCGAGCAGCAATACCAGCTTCTTCCTATCCATGGCTAATCAAGCCCCTTCGTAAATGCCCTTGTTGATCTGCGGGCGGGTATGGTTTCGTTTGTTACGCGTGAAACGGTTAAAATCAGGTTCACCCCAAACTCGCTGCGCGAGAAAGTGTGTCATAATTGTCGATTGTGATGACCCAGAGCGCTCCCGCCGCAATGGCAACGCCGTAGGGTAATTGCCCCGGTGTTTCGGGTTTGAAGACGACACGGCGGACGACGAAAGCAATTGCCATCAGGCCGCCAACAATCGCCATGATGATCAGGAGCGTCATGTAACTGAGCGGGGCTATCCAAAGGGAAAGTGCAGCCAGCAGCTTGATATCGCCGCCACCCAAAAGCCCCATCGCGTAGAGCGCCATCATCGCCACACTGACAAGAACCGCAAAGCCGAGTTGAATGGCCATGTCAGGCCAAACGGCCATGCCACTAGCAAACCAGAAAAGTGGCGCGCCCAGGGCAATGGCCCCATTCAACCAATTGTAGATCTTGCGGCTGCGGATGTCGGTAAAGGCTGCGATCAGCAGCCCAATTGCCAACGCAATCAGCAGTCCGTAGTGAAGATAGATCATATAGCATTGGCCCTCGTGAAGGTCCGTTTGCGAATGACGCAGGCGAACTCTTATTAGGCGGTGCTACAGGTGAGTGCTTACTATAAAGTAACCAAAATCAAATGGATGTTATTCACAATGTGTTTCGGCAGAATTCCGCCACTTCCATGCTCATATGGCGGAGCAGCTGGTGATTGATCGTCGCGCGATACCAGCCGTGGCAAAAGAAGGTTTTTGGACCGCGCGCGATGGACATGCAATCCGGCGCATCGATTGGCCAAATGACAGCGCCAGAGTTCGAGGGTCAATCCTCTACTTGCCCGGGCGAGGGGATTTTTTCGAAAAGTACCTTGAGACCTTGCACCAATGGCATTCAGCAGGATGGGCTGTAAGCGCCGCTGATTGGCGCGGACAGGCGGGAAGTGGCCGATTGGGAAAAGATGCGACCACTGGTCATATCGATGATTTCACGACTTGGGCGGCTGATTTGGGCGCATTGTGGGCTGATTGGGTTGCTACTACACCCGGCCCTCATATACTCGCCGCGCATTCCATGGGCGGACATATTGTCGCTCGGGCTCTGGTGGATGGCAAAATCGATCCAATGCCCAGCGCGGTTGTCCTTTGCGCTCCGATGATCGGAATGGCCGGCCCGCCACTGCCTCTCACTTTGCTTCATCATGTCGCGAAGTTGATGACTCGCATTGGTGATCCGACCCGGCCAGCTTGGAAAGGGGGAGAGAAGCCCGGCGAGGTTCCAGAGGATCGTATCAAACTTTTGACGCATGATCCTGATCGTTATGCCGATGAATTGTGGTGGCGTGTCAATCGTCCTGAAATCGCGATGGGGCCAGCAAGTTGGGGCTGGCTTGAACGTGCATATGATTCATGGCGCCATCTTGAAGAGCCTGGTTCATTGGAAGCGGTTAGTGTTCCGGTTCTCATTTGTTCTACTTCGAGTGACAGACTGGTTAGTCATAGTGCCAATGTCGAAGCAGCGCGACGTTTGCCTCATGGGGAGTTGATAGCCTTTGGCGAGGAGGCCCGACATGAAATCCTGCGCGAGGTCGATGTTGTAAGAGATCGGATGATGGCAAGTATCGACGAGTTTCTTGATCGTGTTGCGCCGCCTCTTGAGACAACTGCTGCATGACCGAACAAATTTACGACTTTCTGGTCATCGGAGCAGGAATGGCGGGCGCCAGCATTGCCGCTGAACTCGCTCCTTACGCCAGCGTTCTTGTACTAGAAGGAGAGGATGTTCCTGGCTATCATTCCACCGGGCGTTCTGCAGCGTTTTGGGAAGAATGCTATGGCGGACCTGGCATAGTCCCGCTGACTATGGCTTCTGGACACTTTTTGAGGGAACATGACCTGCTTCGCGAACGCGGCGCGTTGTATATTGGGCGTGAGCAGGACAGTGATCAACTGGATGCATTTATGCATCGGTTTGCGGGAACGGGCGTGACCATAGAACGGCGTGGTCGGGCTACTCTGCTAGAGCGGATCCCTGGGGCGAGAGAGGAATGGTCTGATTGTATTTGGCAGCCTGCTTGCGCAGATATCGACGTTGCAGCCCTTCATCAGCACTACCTAAAGACCTTTGTACAGGCGGGCGGCCTCCTTCAATGTCGTTCGCGAGTGTGCGAAATAGTTCGACAAAAGGGCATTTGGCAGATTTCAACTGAGGCAGGCGAAACTCACCGTGCCGCGCAAATCGTCAATTCCTCGGGCGCTTGGGCCGATACTATGGCTCAACTTGCAGGTGCGCGGCCGCTTGGCATTGCGCCCAAACGGCGCACGGTTGCTCAGCTTCGCGTTGATCCGGCAGCGTCCATTGATTTGCCACTGGTGCTCGACATCAATGGTGGTTTTTACTTCAAATCTGATAATGGGCGTTTGTGGCTTAGCCCGCACGATGAAATCCCAAGCGTACCATGTGATGCTGCACCTGAAGAGGTCGATGTGGCCCTCGCCATCGATCGGTTTCAATCGATGACAGATTGGCGGATCGAGGCAGTAGAACGGCGGTGGGCAGGACTAAGAAGTTTCGCGCCAGATCGCCTTCCCGTGTACGGCCCTGACCCAGAAGTGGACGGCTTCATGTGGTTCGCGGGCCAAGGCGGTTTTGGTATACAGACAGCTCCGGCCGCTGCCCGTTTGGGCGCGCAGATCATGCTTGGCCATACGAGCGATAGCATGACCAGCTCGATTGACCCCGCAAAGTACTCACCTTCGAGGTTTAAGGTTGTAAAAGACCAGGTTTTTGAGGCTCATGTGCTCTAGCCAAGCCCAATTCAATCTGTAAGGTACACCCGAGCACCTTATCAGATACGGGAGGGTTTCAAATGGCTCACAAGTTCGAAATTTATAAAGACAAGGCAGGCGAGTTCCGCGTGCGTTTCAGCTACAACACCGAAGTGATGTTTTCGACGCAAGGCTATTCGACCAAAGCGTCAGCTAAGAATGCGATCGAGTCGATCCAGAAAAATGGCCCCGGTGCACCGGTAGAAGACAACAGCTAATTAGCCTGTTGAAAATCTGAACAATCGAACGGGCGTACCTTTATTGGGCGCCCGTTTTTTTCGCCATTGATTGGCTTGACCATTAGCTATCTTCAGCGCCCACACTGTCAGCTTGGTCGCTGGCCAATCTGTCTACTCTTTCATTTTCCGGGTGGCCTGAATGGCCTTTTACCCAATGCCATTCGATTTCGTGGCGGCCCGACACATCGATCAATTCATGCCATAGATCAGCATTGCGAACAGGCTTCTTGCTTGCCGTTTTCCAGCCATTGCGTTGCCAACCAGCGACCCACTTGGTGATCCCGTCGAGGACGTATTTGCTGTCTGAGTATAGGTCGACCTTGCATGGTTCGATCAGCGCGCCCAATCCTTTGATCGCGGCGGTCAGCTCCATCCGGTTGTTGGTCGTGTCATCTTCTGCGCCGGACAATTCCTTTTCGTGCTCGCCCATTTTAAGCAGCACGCCCCAGCCTCCGGGGCCGGGATTGCCTTTGCAGGCTCCATCGGTGAAGATCGAAACTTTTTTCATCGGTTTTGTGTCGCCAAACGTAAAAGAAGCGCGTGTTTCACGCAAAGAGGTCCGATGCGTGTTCGTCGTAGAATCGCCAACGTCGGACGAACTCGACTGGGTCTTTCCTCGTAACCAACGCATCATTGGGTGTCTCTAACCAATCCTCTGCACGACTTGCGATAAACCGAAGGCATGCGCCCTTGGCTATTTCTGCGAATAGCCTGCGTTCGTCCTGCGTAACTTTCCTTATACTTTCATAGGCATTAAGAAATTCTGTCCCACAATTGGACAGGTAGGCACCGGTTATCGGATCAAAGCACCACGCAGCGTGTGTCACTGCAATATCAAGAGCCATACAATCGCTGCAGGCGAAATAAAAATCGATCATGCCCGTGACTTGATCATCCAGCATTAGGACGTTGTCCGGAAACAGATCAGCATGCACTTGAGCTTTGGGTAGGGCAGTTAAATCAAGGTTCGCGGCGCTGCGTGCCGGCGCTAGCATGGCCGGCAGTTCAGGGGAGATGGAAGCGAGCCCGTCTACGCCGCACTTTTCTAAGACGGCGAGGTTCTCAGCAAAACCCATCGTGTTTTTGCGCTTTAGCGTGTAATCGACACTTGCAAGATGCATCTTTGCGAGTGTGGATCCGACCGCGCGTGTCTGAACCGGAGTAGGCTTGGTTGGCGATACTCCGGGCAAAAACTCGATCAAAGCAACCGCTTTGCCATCCGCCATCCGAAACTCAGCGCCATCTTTATCATGGATGGTTCGTGGAACCGGGCACCCTTTGGCGGAGAGGTGATCGAGAAGGCCCAAGAAATAGGGCAAATCATTCAACTCGATCCGCCGCTCATACATGGTGAGGATGTAGCGAGCGTTCTCGCCATTCTTGCGCGTTTCGATCAGCCAATTTGAGTTAGACACGCCCTCAGCGATACCTTTGGCAGAAACTAAGTCACCTACATCATAGTGACTTATCAGTTCGCTCAAGTCTTCGGCGCTTAAGTGCGTGTAGACAGCCATGTTCAACCGCTAATTTGCTGTATTATTCAGTCAGCTGGCGTGGAAGTTTGAACACCATTTTCTCTTCCGCAGTTTTGATTGTCTGCTCTTTGATGGGACGGAATGAGGCAAGGGCATCCACGACTTCGCGGACCAGCACTTCGGGGGCAGATGCGCCAGCGGTAAGACCGATGGTCTCAATGTCATTCAGCCAATCCGGCACTATTTCATCTGCGCGCTGAATCAGTTTTCCGGGCGTACCCAACCTTTCCGCCACTTCCACCAATCGCAGGGAGTTTGACGAATTGGGCGCCCCAACAACGAGGACCAAATCGCAATCCTTTGCGAGCTCTTTTACTGCAGCCTGCCGGTTCGAAGTTGCATAACAAATGTCTTCTGCCTTGGGCCCGCGAATGTTGGGGTAGCGCCATTCAAGCGCTTCAATCACTTCGCGTGTGTCATCCACCGACAGCGTAGTTTGAGTAAGGTAAGCAAGCGGCTCGTCGCTATCGAAGGGAAGCTTATCGACGTCCTCTAAATCTTCCACCAACGTCATCTGGCCGGGCTCTACCTGCCCCATTGTGCCTATGACTTCGGGATGTCCGGAGTGGCCTACAAAAATGATATGCCGCCCTTTTTCCAGCTGTCGTTCTGCCTGACGGTGAACTTTGGAGACGAGAGGACAGGTGGCATCGACATAAATCATGTTGCGCCGTTCTGCCTCTGCGGGGACTGATTTAGGGACGCCATGCGCGCTGAATACGACGGGAGCATCCGTAGGCACTTCGTCGAGCTCTTTGACGAAGATTGCGCCTTTAGCCTTTAGCCCTTCGACAACATATTTGTTGTGGACGATCTCGTGGCGGACATAGACCGGCGCGCCGTATCGTTCGAGTGCTTTTTCAACGATTTCAATCGCGCGGTCTACGCCCGCGCAAAAACCGCGCGGAGCAGCGATAAGAAGGTTTAAGGGTTTCTGGGCGGACGCTGGGTCTTGAAAGGGCGCATTCATGTGGCCCCCTCTAGCGCTTTGTGACCTGCCCCGCTAGGGACATGTCATAAGCTTGGCTTTGGCCAGCATTTTGATCGAAAGTAAGGACGGCGAATAGATGGTCTCGCTCGCACAATCTGGTGCTCGTATTGGTATCGCTCTTGGTGTGGTTGCCGCCGCAACTGCATGTTCGCAAGAAGGGGCGCTTGTTCTCAATCAAGGTGTTGGGATTACGTCGGTTCTGTCCAATTGTCCCCAAGTTGGCATTCCGGATTTCACTGGTGATGTTACCACATTCCGCACTGCTGGTGACGCGACCTTTGGCAATCTCGATGTGAGCGCAGCGATGACCAATCTTCGATCGACCTGCGATGATACGTCTGAGAAAATCTATAGCGAGGCAACATTCGACATCGTTGCCCAGCGCAAAGATCTGCGCGGTGCTCGAGAGGTTACTTTGCCTTACTTCGTCACCGTCCTGCGAGGTGGAAGCGCAGTTGTTACAAAACGTGTTGGCCAAGTGACGTTGAGTTTCGCAGACGGTGAGGAGCGCGCGACAGCCAGCGCAAAAGCAGGTTCATTTGTGGACAAATCGGCAGCTACTCTGCCGGAAGATATTCGCGAAAAGATCACGAAGAAGCGACGACCAGGCGATCCGGAAGCCGCTCTTGACCCGTTGACTGCGCCAGATGTGCGTGCCGCAATTCAGCGAACCAGTTTTGAAATGTTGATCGGGTTCCAGCTTACCGAAGAGCAACTCGCTTACAACGTCAGACGCTGATTGTTGCGCGCCGCCCATAGGGGTGATCGCTCAGCAACCGTGGGCTGAATATGCTTTTCAGCGGAAGTCACGCTGATTTCGCAAATGGGCTGCTCGTCAATTTCACTTGAATTAAGCGCAAGTCCCCGCGAAGGCGTGGACCTGTAGCAGAAAGGCTCTCCATTTCGTGGGAGCGCGCAGGTATTTATGTCAGATCAAACACTCTACGCCGCATTTGCAGGCACAGTTGAAACCGCGCTCAACGCGCTTGTGGACGACGGCGTCCTGCCCGCAGGCACTTCATTCAAGAATGTGACGTTAGAGCCCCCGCGAGACCCTTCGCATGGCGATTTGGCTACCAATGCTGCGATGGTTCTCGCAAAGCAGGCGAAGACCAATCCGCGCGCGCTGGCTGAACAGATTACCGCAAAGCTCACCGCGCATCCTGCGATCACGAACGCCGAAATAGCTGGGCCCGGATTTATCAATCTGCGATTGGATGCCTCCGTCTGGCTCGATGAATTGAAAGCCATTCACAAAGCAGGCGATTCCTACGGCCGTTCATCAATGGGGGCAGGCAAGAGTGTGAACGTCGAATACGTCTCTGCCAATCCAACCGGCCCGATGCATATGGGGCATTGCCGCGGGGCAGTCGTTGGTGATGCCTTGGCGAGCTTGCTTGAATGGGCTGGGCACGTGGTGACACGCGAATACTACGTCAATGATGCAGGCGGTCAGGTCGATGTGCTCGCTCGATCAGCGCATATCCGGTATCGTGAAGCGTTAGGCGAACAAGTCGGCGAAATCCCTGAAGGCCTGTATCCAGGCGATTACTTGATCCCTGTTGGTAAGGCTTTGGCAGAACAATTTGGGCAAAAGTATCAAAGCGCTGCTGAAACCGAATGGCTTCCCGTCTTTCGCGAACACGCCGTTGCAGAAATGATGACGCTCATCAAAGCAGACTTGGCGCTGCTTGGTATTCACCATGATTTGTTTTCATCAGAAGCCGCGCTTCAGGCTGCCGGAAAACCTGAGGAAGCTGAAAAATGGCTGCGCGCGCACAACCTTGTTTATGATGGTGTGCTTGAAGCTCCTAAGGGCAAAGCTCCGCCTGAGGATTGGGAGCCTGTCGAGCTTCCACTTTTCCGCTCAACCAAGTATGGTGATGATCAGGATCGGCCCATCAAGAAATCCGATGGTTCGTGGACCTATTTCGGAGCGGATCTAGCATATCATATGCAAAAGGCTGAAAATGCCGACGAATTGATCGATATCTGGGGAGCAGATCACGCTGGGACTGTGAAACGGATCAAAGCAGCGGTTGCAGCTTTATCCGAAGGGAAGGGCGAGCCAACGCCATTTGATGTCAAACTGGTTCAGATGGTGCAGTTGATGCGCGGCGGCGAGCCTGTGAAAATGTCCAAAAGATCCGGCAATTTCATCACTATCGCAGACATGATTGAGGAAGTGGGCAAAGATGTTGTTCGCTTCACAATGCTGACGCGCAAGCCCGAGGCGCAAATGGATTTCGACTTTGCTAAAGTGGTGGAGCAGTCGAAAGACAACCCTGTCTTTTACGTCCAATACGCCCATGCCCGGCTTAATCGGACGGTCCTCAAATCAGCAGAAGAGAATATCGCGCCTGATCCAACAGGGATCGCAAGGCTCGGCGAAGAAGAGCTATCGCTGATCAAACGAGCCGCTCAATTCCCGCGTGAAATCGAAGCCGCCGCCAAGGCAAGAGAGCCGCATAGGATCGCGTTTTACCTCTACGACTTGGCATCCGAGCTCCATTCCTTTTATACAATGGGCAACAAACAATCTGAAAAGCGCTTCAAGCTGGAACAGGATGTAGAATTGTCGGGCGCACGGCTTTTCCTAGGGCAAGCTATCGGGCAAGTGATCCGAAATGGGTTAGGTGTGTTAGGCGTCGACGCTGTTGAAGCGATGTGACCGCAAACCATCTTGACCGCGCTAGTTGCCACTGGGGGAGGGCGCGTTGACAATGGTTGTGGATGCAGAATTTGAGGAAATCCCGAGGGAAGATGTCCCGATGAGCGAACAAGAGCTGAACCTGACCGCTGATGAAAGCCTGCCTTGGCTGGAATCCGATGAAGATGATACCGCAGCGGGCGGCATTGATAGCATCCAGGTGATGACACTTCTCGCTGTGTTGTTGGCAATTGCGGCAGCAATCATTCTGGCTGTTTGGTATTTCACAAAAGGGTCCAGCGATGCAGCCCCAGAGCCTGATGGAAGCACAATCGAGGCGCCGGACGGACCCATAAAAGAACGCCCTGAAAATCCGGGTGGCAAGGAATTTGAAGGCACCGGAAACCTGGCTCCAGCCGTTGGTGAAGGCGAAGTTCGCGATGCGCAGATTGCTGAGGGTGAAGGTGCAAATGCTGCAGGCGCTGCCAGCGGGAGCGAGGCAGGCAGTGGTGCAGACGCAGCACCGCGCCCCTCTGTTGATACGCAGACAACGCAAGCCGCTGCGGCTGGATCAGAAAATGCTACGAGTTCGTCCAATAATGGCGGAATTTCAGTTCAACTTGCGGCCTATGGCAATCGTGCCCGTGCTGAACAGGGTTGGCGCGAGCTTAGCCGTAGCAGTGGAGCCCTTAGCGGTAAGAATTACCGGATTGTTGAGGCGAACGTTGCGATTGGCAAAGTGTATCGATTGCAGGTCCCGGCTTCAAGCCGATCTGAGGCAAACGCTTTGTGTGATGCAATAAAGGCCGACGGGTTGGAATGCGCGGTGAAACCGTAAGTCGAGAGCGTCTTTGGGCGCTTTTACCTCTAAACTGAACATATTTTTCCCCATAGTGGAGCGTTAGTTCGCTTGCCTGACTGCCACCTTGCTGCAAGGCTATCGCCATGGTTCCAGCAATTTTTGGATGTTCTGGTTTATCACTGACGGCGGATGAGCGCGATTTCTTTCGTGATGCTGATCCGGCGGGATACATCCTGTTCGGGCGCAATTGCGACAATCGCGATCAGCTGCGCAGGCTCACGGATGAATTGCGTGCTCTACACGGGCGAGATCGTTTGCTGGTCTCGATTGATCAAGAAGGTGGACGAGTGGCACGCCTGCGCCCACCCAATTGGTCGCCTTATCCTGCGGCAGAGGCGTTTGCCGCCCTTTACGACCTCGCTCCTGCGAGCGCGATGGAAGCGGCGCGCGTCAATGCCCGTGCAATGGGGCAAGAATTGTCGGCAATGGGCATCACCGTGGATTATCATCCGCCGCTCGATTTGCGTCAACCAGGTGCGCATGATGTCATTGGTGATCGCGCCTTTGGCTCCGATCCAATGCAAATTGCGGCGCTTGGCCGGGTAATCCTTGAAGGGTTGGCTGAAGGGGGCGTGACGGGCTGTATCAAGCATATGCCAGGCCATGGCCGTTCCATGGTCGACACGCATAAGGAAATGCCCACAGTCTCTGAAAGCGCGGAAGAGTTGGCCACCGATATTGCGCCATTCAAAGCCCTCAGCAACGCTCTGATCGGAATGACCGGACATTTGCTGTTTCCTGTATGGGATGCGGATAATCCAGCAACTCTGTCTGAAACGGTTATTCGCGATGTTATCCGTGGTGAGATCGGTTTTGATGGCTTATTGTTGACAGATGATATCGATATGGAAGCGCTGACAGATACAATTCCGCAAAGATCAGCGAAAGCCCATGCAGCGGGATGTGACATCGTTTTGAACTGCTGGGCGAAAATGGACGATATGGTCGGGATTTGCGAAGCTTTACCCGCCATGGGAGACGCAACAAAAGCCCGGCTTGATCGCGCGCTGAAAGACACGATTGTCTCCGATGCGCTAGCAGAAGATCATGCAGAATTGCTTGCCAAACGCGATGCTTTGCTTGACCTTTTGGGCGAACCGGCATGAGCGCGTCGCAAAGCACTCATCCGCAAGAAGAAGCGGCCGAAGTACACCGCAATGTCGAGACTGACTCTGGTCGTTCTGTGATGACATGGCCAGAGGATGGTGCAGACGAACCTCTTATTGATCCTTCAATTGCAGAGCCAACAGGCGAAAATGCTGAAAAGTTGTACCTTGCGATTGATGGGTGGGAGGGCCCTTTAGATCTGTTGCTTGATCTAGCAAGGCGTCAGAAGGTTGATCTAAGGCAGATATCGATCCTCGCCCTTGTTGATCAATATTTAGACTACATCGAACAGGCGGAAAGCTTGCGGCTAGAGCTTGCAGCAGACTACCTCGTGATGGCGGCTTGGCTTGCCTATTTGAAATCTTCTTTGCTTTTGCCAAAGGATGAACAAGAGGACCCAAGCCCAGAAGAACTCGCTCTCAGGTTGCAATTGCGTCTCCAACGGCTCGGCGCCATGCGCGAGGCGGCGGCGCGTTTGATGGGCCGCGACCGGATTGGGCGCGATATTTTCCTGCGGGGTGCGCCAGAAGGCCTGCGAACCGATCGCAAGACCGTTTGGACGAGCGATGTGTATTCTATCATCCAGGCTTATGGTCAGGTGAAAGCGCGCACTGCACCCAAGATCTACCATGTGGCAGATCGTCCAGTCATGACATTGGACAGTGCGCTAGAGCGTGTTTCGGCGATGCTCGGTGTGACGTTGGATTGGATGGACATTCGTGACTTCTTACCTCCTCATGCAGAACCTGAGCTGCGTAAATCCGCGCTCGCATCCAGCTTTGTCGCTGCGTTGGAGCTCGCTAGGCTGGGCCGCGCTGAAATTGCCCAAGAAGAGGCTTTTGCTCCGATGCGTATCCGCCGACTTAAAGAGGGGTCGGCTTCGTGAGCGAAGAAGAGCTTATCGAAGATGAGGCTGTGGAAGCATCCGTCGATGATGTCGTGCGCGCGATTGAAGCGACGCTCTTTGCTGCTGAAGAGCCAATGAGCATTGATGCGTTAGCCGGACATCTTGGCGGACTAGAAGTTGGGGCAATCCGTGATGGGCTTCGCATACTTGCCGATCACTATTCAGATCGCGGTGTGAATCTCGTGGAGCGGGGAAAAAGGTGGCACTTTGAAACAGCGCCTGATCTTGCGCATTTGCTTCGGCGAGAGCGCGAACAGGTTCGACGGTTAAGCCGGGCGGCAACCGAAGTGCTCGCGATCATTGCCTATCACGAACCTGTTAGCCGGGCTGAAATTGAATCTATTCGCGGTGTCCAGACTGCCAAAGGGACACTCGATGTCTTATTGGAATCGGGCTGGATTAAGCCAGCCGGTCGCCGGGAAGTTCCAGGAAGACCGGTGATTTACGCGACAACGCCCGGGTTTCTTGATCATTTCGGCCTTGCATCGCGGCGTGACTTGCCGGGCATGGACGAACTGCGCGCAGCAGGACTGCTTGATCCGGTTGACGAAGCTTTTGAAGAGGCTCTTGAGGAGCGCTTGGAAGCTGATCAGGGCGCGCCAGAACAAGATAAGACTGCATCAATGGATGATGCAGTAACCGATAATGAACCATGATCGCGTAACGCGACTGGCATAGCTGGGGTTTTATCCCTATATTGAAATCAATCGCTTCAACGAGAGAGAAACCCCATGGGTCTAAGTGTTTGGCAAATTGCAATCATCGCGGTGGTAATCCTTGTACTGTTTGGGCGGGGTCGTATCTCTGAAATGATGGGTGATTTCGGCAAAGGTATCTCTAGCTTCAAAAAGGGTATGAATGAGGACCCCGAAGAAGTGCCTGCGTCTAAAGCCCAGATTGAGGCGAAGCCTGCTGACCCGTCGGCTTCAACTTCCGAGACCAGCAAAAGCGGTGAAAATACCCCTTCGCAGTGATCGCTCTGGTCCTACGAACAGTGCTGCAAAACTAGGAGAGGCCAGGGCCTTCAAATCCCATGTTCGACCTCGGCGCAGCTGAAATCCTCGTTATCATTATTGTCGCGGTCCTCGTTATAGGGCCCAAAGACATGCCGCTTGCGATGCGGACTGTTGGCCGCTGGATTGGCCAAATTCGAAAGGTCTCATCGCATTTCCGCACTGGCCTTGATGCCATGGTGCGCGAGGCAGAGCTTGAGGATATGGAAAAGAAGTGGAAGGCGCAGAATGAGGAAATTATGAAGCGCACGGCTGTTACTGCTGAATCAAGAGCAGGAGAGCCGGTTATGACTGGTCCGCCACCTGTGGCTCCGCCTGTTACACCAGAGCAAGCTACAACGAATGCGCCTGACAGTGATGATAACTCCGCTCTATCCGAACCGGAACAGGGTGAAGACCCAAAATCCGTTGGCAAGGAATAGGCTCGAGTATGGTTCTCAAAGTGGACGATATTGATGAGACCCGCGCCCCGCTGCTTGACCACTTGATTGAGCTGCGAACTCGGCTTCTTAGATCAATTATTGCGCTTGGCATTGCCTTTGCCGGATGCGTTTACTTTGCAGATGATATTTTTGGCTTTCTTGTCCGACCGCTAACTGCAGCTTTTCCCGAAGGGCAGGGTAAACTGATTTACACGCAGCTTTACGAGGCATTCTTTGTCGAATTGAAAGTCGCCTTGTTTGCAGCATTCTTTATTAGTTTTCCTATCATTGCAAATCAGCTTTGGGCATTCGTCGCACCTGGTCTGTATGCGAAGGAAAAGAAGGCTTTCTTGCCTTTCCTTATTGCCACGCCTGTCTTGTTTACGGGCGGCGCTGCATTGGCATACTATGTTGTTATGCCAACCGCCTTTAGGTGGTTTTTGGGTTTTGAGGGTGAAGTTGGCGGGCTTGATATCGAAGCGTTGCCAGGAACTGGGAATTACCTCAATCTGGTGATGCAGTTCATTTTGGCTTTTGGTATTACGTTTCTGCTGCCGGTTTTGCTGATGTTGCTTAATCGAGCGGGTATTGTAACGCGCGAGCAGCTTATCGGAGCGCGCAGGTATGTGGTTGTAGGTGTTGTTGCGCTGGCTGCGATTGTCACGCCACCTGATCCTGGTAGCCAGGTCATTCTTGCAGTGCCGCTTTTGTTGTTGTTTGAAGGATCGTTGATCCTCATGCGTTTTCAAGAGGCTGGTATGCCAGCGCAAGATGATAACGCAGCTGATGAAATTTCTGGCGAAGCTGACGCAAACGAAAGCGCTTTGTCAGAATGAGTTCTAAAGCCTTTGTCGATCCTTTCGTCTGGATTGACAGTACTTTGCGCTAAGCTTTTTCAACCTTTGTCGCGGAATCCAGACAAAAAAAGAGGCTCCGAAAAGGAGCCTCTTTCAAAATCAACTTAAACAAGCCTTATGGGCTTGCTGGGTCGTCGTCACCATCGTCAGCAACGATGACGATGCCGGCAATGACAGCAGCAGCTGCAAGAACAGCGATGATGATGCCAGAGCCTTCGAGACCGCTTTCACCTTCGACCGGTGCGGCCGAACGCTCAAACGCGGCTTCTGCGATAGCCGGCGTTGCAGCAAGTGAAACTGCTGCAGTCGCCAGAGCGAGATTGCGGATCTTCATTTAGTGGTCTCCTATGAGATCGTTTTTGTGTTGCCAAAGCCCGAATAAACTTGCCTGACGGTTGTGACAACCCTTTTTTTGTAACGCACCATCTCGAGGGTTGTCAAAAAGATGGCGTGTTTTCAAAACTTTAAGTTCGAAACGATATTTGGGGCAAGTAAATCTTACGGTTCTGGTTGACCTTTTTTTGTGCAGTTGCACAATTGCATCAAACACAACGTTTTATTCTATATTAAGCCTACCAAGCAGGCTTTGTTCGCTGTCTTTCAGAAAAAACATGACAAAATGATTAACGGCATGACTGAAAACGGCACAGTCCGTGTTGTTGCGTAGGTAAGTCGATTATTCAATCTATCTCAATTGAACAGCGTAAGTCATTAATTCTCATTTATTTACGCAATCTTAGCGCACACGAACCCCTCCGACCCAAACCGCATTGATTTCGGTTTGGCGAATCTCGCTTGGTGACGTCAGAAACGGATCTCGGTCGACCAGAAGAAAATCTGCACGTTCGCCGACCACGAGCCTGCCAAAGCGACCATCTGCGAAGCCTGCGTACGCTGCATCTGAAGTGTAAGCGCGCAAGGCGTCTTCACGGCTTACGCTTTCTTGTGCTCGCCAGCCGCCAAATGGTTCTCCGTTTTCATCGATTCTGCTTATCGCCACGGCAAATCCCGCAAAGGGGTCCGCTGGTTCCACGGGTGCGTCCGATCCAAACGCAAGCTGCCCGCCAGCGGTAAGGACGCTGCGCCACGCATATGCACCATCCAAGCGATCTGGTCCCAACCGCGCTTCAGCCATCTCACGATCAGAAGTTTGGTGAAGGGGCTGCATGCTTGCAATGATCCCGTGTTTGCCGAATTTGGCGAGATCATCGGGATCTACAATTTGGGCGTGCTCGATCCGCCAGCGCCGATCACCTTTATACGTTTCAGCCAATTCCTCTATGGCCAACAGCACATCTGCATTGGCAGCATCCCCGATCGCGTGAATTGCAGTTTGAAAGTTATCTAGAGCTGCGCGGCTCATCCGGTTGCGCAATTGGGCGGGCGTTAAAAGCGGCAAACCTCTAGTGTTTGGTTCATCATGATAGGGTTCTTTCAAAACCGCGCCCCGCGATCCTAAAGCCCCATCGAGATACAGCTTCACACCAAGTAGCTTAAGTTTGTCATCGTACAGCCAAGGCGTCGGTCCGGGGCCGCCCATAAGCTCCATTGATGCAACGCTGTTTGCATATGACATTATGCGAATGTTGAGCCTGCCCATGTCACCAGCGCGCCTGAACGTTTGCCAGTCTTCCATCTGGGTTCCCATGTCAGCAACGGCCGTCACACCATTGGCAAGCAGCACTTCTTGCGCTTTTGCAAAAGCGACATCGCGATCTGCAGGACGGGGCTTGGGTACGCTTTTGCCGACAAGCCCAATAGCGTTGTCGACAAAAGCACCGCTGGGATTGCCAGATGCATCGCGGATTATTCGTCCGCCTTCTGGGTCTTTTGTAGCAGCGGTGATGCCAGCGCGTTCCATAGCTGCGGTGTTCGCCCAGTTGGCGTGATTGTCGGCGCGCTCAAGCCAGACGGGCCGATCAGATATGATCGCATCGAGCTCAGCAGCTGTTGGAAAGCGGCCAAGCCCCCACTTCTCCTGATTCCAACCGCGCCCCATAATCCAAGGTCGACCGGGATTTTCGTCCGCAAACTGCTTGATCTTTGTGAGCGCATCTTCGAGGCTGGTCGTATCGGACAGGTCTAGAGTTAGTGCGGCAAACCCTATGTCCATCACGTGCACATGTGCATCGATCATACCCGGAAGCATAACCTGGCCTTCGCCATTGACACTAAAGTCAGTTCGCGGGCGATCTTCGCCGCGTTTCAGAACGTGCGTGATGCGTCCATCCTTATCGAAAATAAGGCCCGTGAACCGTTTGATTTCGCCTTCTTGGTCGACGGTTATGCCTTCAACGTTATCAACCAAAGTGTCAGCAAGGGCTGGTATGGGCAGTGAAACCGCCAGTGCAGCCACTGCCGCTCGCGTCGTAAATCGCATATATTCAGTCCTGTATGGTCGATTTCGCGAGCCGTGTTATAAGCGCGCTGGTATCATAGCGATTGCCACCAGCGGCCTGAACATCGGCATAAAACTGATCGACAAGTGCGGTTACGGGCGATGACAGTCCGAGGCGTTTGGCTTCATCTAAGGCATAACCGAGATCTTTTCGCATCCAATCGATAGCGAAACCAAAATCAAAATCATCAGCTGTCATGCTCGCCCAGCGATTGTCCATTTGCCAGCTTTGAGCAGCTCCACCGGAAATCGCTTCGTAAGTCTTCCCAAGATCAAGCCCGGATCCTTGTGCCAGCCGAACGGCTTCCGCAAGGCCGCCTAGAACGCCGGCGATGCACATCTGGTTTGCCATTTTTGCCGTCTGGCCTGCACCTGCAGGGCCCACATGAGTGATCGCCTTGGCATAGCAATCCATCACCGGCCTAGCACGAGCCATAGCCACATCTGTGCCGCCGCACATAACGGCTAGCTGGCCATTTTCTGCGCCCGCTTGCCCTCCGCTTACCGGCGCATCCAGCCAGTCGATCCCTAAATCGGCGCACTCGCATCCGAGATCGCGTGCTAGCGCTGCCGACGTTGTGGTGTGATCAACCAGCATTGCTCCGTCGCCAATACCTTCAAACACTCCATCCGCGCCGCGTACAATAGCATCAACATCTTCGTCCCTGCCTACGCAAGTGAAGACGATATTAGCTGTTTGCACGGCTTCGGCTGCAGTTTCGTGAAGGGCAATGTCGAGCCCCTCGCCTGCCCACACGTCGCGCCACTTGCTTGCTCTATCAGGAGATCGGTTGAAAGCGCGTACATTGAAACCGGCCCGCGCCAAATGACCCGTCATCGGTCCGCCCATGACACCGAGCCCGATAAAGGCGATAGTCTCTGTCTGCTTCATGCCCGAGTGAATAGAGCCTTATCTTGGGCTTGCCAACGGATAGGGTTTGCCCTCGGCGAGTTGAACGCCTAATCGCCCACTCGTTATGACTGCACACCCCGCACAAACATCGTCCTCGCGCGAAAGCGTGGCGGAACCATCTGATCTAACTATAGACCTCGTAGGCGAAGCTGCTGAGCGGATTGAAGGCGCAGTTGTCAAAACGCCGATGATGCGTTCGATTACGTTGTCTGAAATCACCGGAGCAGACATTTGGCTAAAGTTTGAAAACTTGCAGTTTACAGCGGCCTATAAAGAGCGTGGCGCCTTGAATGCTCTACTGCATTTGACCGACGAGCAAAAAAAGCGTGGTGTTATTGCAGCATCAGCCGGCAATCATTCGCAAGGGCTTTCTTACCATGGCACTAGGTTGGGCGTGCCTGTCACGATCGTGATGCCGCGCACAACGCCGACAGTTAAAGTGATGCAGACCGAAAGTGTAGGCGGCAACGTGGTGCTTGAGGGCGAGACATTTGATGATGCGCATGCTTATGCTCGTCAGCTTGAAGATGAGCGTGGGCTGACGTTTATTCATCCGTTTGATGATCCGCTTATAGCTGCAGGGCAGGGTACGCTTGCGCTCGAAATGCTTGAAGTGAAGCCCGATCTTGATTGCCTCGTCACCCCAATTGGCGGGGGTGGGCTAATTTCTGGCATGGCAACAGTAGCGCGCGCGGCAAACCCCGACATCGAAATGGTCGGCGTACAGGCGGGCCTGTTTCCAAGCATGTATTCGCGGATCAAAGGTGAGGAACGCGATTGCGGCGGGGACACACTTGCAGAGGGCATCGCCGTTAAACGGCCCGGTGCCTTTACTGCCAAAGTGATTGCAGAGCGTGTTGACGACATCTTGCTTGTCGATGAGCCTGCTTTGGAAAAAGCAGTGGCATTGTTGCTGCAGATTGAAAAGACCGTTGTCGAAGGGGCCGGGGCGGCTGGTCTTGCAGCGGTTCTTTCCAATCCGGATCGGTTCAAGGGAAAGACAATTGGTCTTGTGCTGTGCGGGGGTAATATAGACACGCGATTGCTTGCCAATGTACTTTTGCGCGATTTAGCAAGGCAAGGGCGACTAGCGCGTCTGCGCGTTACGCTTCAAGATCGACCAGGCGCCCTGTTCAAGGTCATGCGGCTTTTTGACGATCACAACGTCAACATAATCGAGATCTACCACCAGCGCATTTTCACCACACTGCCAGCCAAGGGTCTCATCACTGATATTGAATGTGAGGCGCGGGACGCGAGCCAGGTTGAACAATTGGTTGAGGCTCTGCGCGCGAAAAACTATGCGGTGGAGCTCGTCGAGCTCAACTAGGATTGGCGTCAGACTAAGGGTTTGCCCCTGTCACTTGTTTAGAATGGGCGACTACACTGTCCCGGTTTGCACCGTAATGGTGCACACACTGGCCCACTCTTGTGCAAAGTAAGACAACATTCACCCTGTTTCATGGTTAAGGGTCTTTTACCCAGCCAAACGAAAAGGCATAACATTGGCTTAACAACGAACCCGCGATTCTTTCGCAAAACAGGAACTCGGCAAACTCGTGACGGCCCCGATCCGCTTCCCCCGCTTTTTTGTGACCAGCCCTGCGCCGTGCCCGTATCTTCCAGGCAAGCAGGAACGTAAGGTCTTTACCGAGCTCAAAGGCGCCCATGCGGACCAGCTGAATGAAGCTCTCGGACGGATTGGGTTTCGACGCAGCCAGACTGTCGCCTATCGCCCCAGCTGTTTGGATTGTCAGGCTTGTGTCTCGGTTCGCGTCGTGGCGAACGAATTCAAACCATCGAGCACACAAAAGCGCGATATCAAGCGTAATCTGGATCTCGTTGTAACCGAGTGCCGCCCTTGGGCGACTGAGGAGCAGTTTGAACTACTCTCGCGCTATTTAGCGGTCCGCCATCCTGATGGCGGCATGTCAGCCATGGATGAGCTCGACTATGCAGACATGGTGGAGCATACGCCAGTGACGAGCACTCTGGTCGAATATCGTGAGCCCGGTAGAAGTGGCCAACCAGGCAAACTGGTGGGTGCGTGTCTGACTGATCGCCAAGGCGATGGCCTGTCGATGATTTATTCATTTTACGATCCTTCGCATGAAGGCCGTGCGGGACTTGGGAATTACATTATCCTCGATCACATCCGCCGAGCCGCGGCGGACCGCCTGCCCTATGTCTATCTTGGCTATTGGGTCGATGGATCACCGCGCATGCAGTATAAGGTGCGATACCGTCCTCTAGAAAAACTGACCCGGGACGGCTGGCAGCGAATGGACGGTGATGAACAATCGCGTCTGATCGCAGAAGCGACAGCGCCGCGCGATAGCAAAAGTGCCGCAACATCAGATGGTTTGAGCAAGGATGGTCAAACAGCGCCCTTTAAGGCAAGCAAAACGATCTAATCGAAAGCTTGCTGAAGCTCTAGCTTTCGTAAAGCTCTCTTTCAGCGCTGCGGCGGCGGACTAAGCCTTCTAGAACGCGGCCGCCCGCCTTGTTCCAACGGGCAAATTCCAAAGCAGCTCCGGTGTAGTCGCGCGCCACGTGCTTTTTGGTCAAGGTCGCACGCGCGATCGCGCCCGTGTTGTAGTGAAAGCTAACCATCGCGTCGAACTGGTTTTGAGTGGTTGGCGCTTGGCCAATTGCGCGCGCCACATCGTCTGAATAGCGTACCAGATCCTGTTCAAGTCTTTCATCGCATTCAGCCTGATTCCACACAGTCCCCGGACCAATTCGCTTTCCATCAAGGCCCATGCCCGTCGCCCCCCAGCCAATTGTCCACGGTTCACCACCTGTACCAGGATCTGGATAGGCTTCGATCATGCCGTCCGATTTTTTGCGAGCACAGCCCTCAAAGCGCTTAATAAGAGCAATACCACGCTTACCAATAGCGCTAGGGAATTTACACCTATTGCTCGTTAGCGGGTCTCCCGACCCGATTCCTTCAGCATGATCGAGCGCTGAATCGAGCGCAGTTACTTCGCTCTGCTGAAAGCCGCGTCCCAGCAGCTTACGAACGGTATCGAATACTTGTGTTCTTGCACTCATTGCTTACTCTCTCGTTTGCGAGCAATTGCAGCTTTGAATGATGCTGCTTCGGTGAGGATTGCTCCTAATTCCAATGCGGCGTCGCGGGTCATTGGGCGCACCAGATCATTCTCTTCAATCGGGGTTCGAATGCTGACGGCGAGAAGCCCGATTGGACGACCGTCAAGCGTGCGCAGCGGACAGGCAACTGAAGCTTTGAGTTGGCCAGCATGCATGAAGTCCCTCAGCTCTTCATCTTCATGGTCCTCAACATTACGAGCAATGCAGCGCGGTACATCGCTTGCGAGCATATAGTTGAGCGAGCGCCGGATCGCGCTAAGCGGCAAAGGTCGTGTTCTGAGACCCGTTTCCTCAGTGCGAATATCCATACTTTCAAATACGTCAACGATTTCAATAATTTGCTCTGAGTGATCGATATCCAAGACCAAAGCTCGGATAACTGCGCGGCTGGATGAAGAGCGCAATCTCAGATCGAGTAAGCGCTGCCGCACAAGTTCGTCGACCTCAATTGCGTGAGCCTGAGCGCGTCGTTCACGTTCTTCGCGCAGTATCAGCTGGCGGTACTCGCGGTCCTTCCGTGCTTCATGCGCGCCTATCAGGGCAGGACCTTGCCAGAATGCGAAGGAGATAATGGCTAAAGCTGTTAGAACCGGCATTGCGAGAAGCGCGCGGCGAGGGTGCTTGTCGATCAGCCCGATCACCCGATCAACGAGCCCGAAAAATGGTGCGACGCTCGCCATATCTCACTCCCACCAGGGTAGGGGACATTGCCTTGGGATTGGGTGCAGTCGATTCATGAGAGGGCCCTTTGATTTCATAGAGTGCCTGCGGGACAGGAAAGTCACAAAATTGAGTGCAAGACCAATGCGAAGCATCAGCAAAGCCAAAGCGAGGCCTAATTATTGAGCACAAAGCAACCGAGTAGGAAAATGTCGGAGCTTCGAAGGGTATACCTACTCTACGTTTTCCGAGCTCGAGCTCGCGAACAACAGCTTGTTAACCCGATCAATCTATTGGCAAAACCATGAAGGCGTCACTTGGTAAGAGTCCTGATTTGGACGATGAAAGCACATCAGTCGAGGCGGCAGTTCGTGAGATCTATCGTCCGATTCTGCGCGGCTATTTTATCGTCTATGCATCCTATTATTCAGTCATGCTGTTACTCAACTGGCTTGGGATGCCAGCTGGATCAGAATTCCTAAGGCTTCAAACGCTGACTTTCATAGCCGTATGTTTGGCGATGGGCTCTGCCTTGCGCATGCGGAACCCGGCTCCGGGTAAAATGATTGAAGCTTTATTGCTGGCCATGAATGCGACTGTGATCGCGAATATCTATGTGGCACTGAGTATTGGTTTCGTCCCTGAAAAGCTTACGTACTTCATCATTGCATCGATGCTATTTGCGTTGGCCAGTACAAGCATTTGGCAGTCCGTTTGCTCTATTGTTCTCGCATTCGTCGCTATGAGTGCGTTTGCGCCGAGACTCGATAGTGGCTCGCTTGCGGCTTATGGGTATCTGACTTTTGGCGCGGCGATGTCATCGATAGCGATTGCGTATTATCTGCGCAAAGCAATCGCTCGAATTGCAGAAGCAAATCTCAATGCTCGCCAGAAACTAACCAGCGCCCAAGAATTAAGCGATCAGCTTCGCGAGGATTCGCTATCGGATAGTCTTACGGGCCTTCCAAACAGGCGCGCCTTCTTTGCAAGGTTTAACCAATATAGCCCGACAACTGATGATCCATCGAAAATGGATCGAGGAAATCAGAACCCAAGTTGGCTGATCTTGCTTGATCTTGATGGTTTTAAGGCTGTGAACGATATTCACGGGCATTTGATTGGCGATCAATTGCTTATAGCTGTGTCGGAACGCCTGCGATCTTTTTCCCCAGAGGATATTCATGTTAGCAGAATGGGCGGGGACGAGTTCAACCTGATTGTGTCAGGCAACCTAACGCAACAGAATGTACTTGAGCGATCCAAGGCGCTTCTTGCGGAAATTGCAAAGCCTTATCTCGTTGATGATCGGCAAGTGTTGATATCGTGCTCAGCGGGCTGCGTTCGTGTTGATAGTGGTAACCATGCAGAGCCGCAGATCAGCAAGGCTGATTATGCGCTTATGGAAGCCAAGAAGCAGGGGAAAAACCGGGTTGTTGTCTTTGACGAGGCTCACGCCAAACAAGCGGGAGTTCGATTTAGAATTGAGAATGCCCTGCGAGGCGCGGATCTCGAAAGTGAGATAAGCGTGATGTTCCAGCCGCAGTTTAGGCTCGGAACTCATGAAATTGTTGGCGCAGAAGTCCTAGCGCGCTGGACCAATCCAGAAGTTGGACCAATTCCGCCGCAACGTTTCATCCAGATTGCAGAAGAAAGTGGCCTCGTTGCCAAGGTTACATTGGTGGTTGTGAAAAAAGCGCTCGAAGAGATGTCAGCTTCTGAAATGCAGATTCCGATTTCGATCAATCTATCAGGGCATGATCTCCTTTCCGGTCCGGTGATTGAGGAAATAATTCAACTTGTTGGCGATTACAATATCGATCCGTCGACTGTCGAATTTGAAGTTACAGAGACTGCGATGATGGCTGACATTGAGAAGGCTGCGCTGAATTTGAACCGGCTTTCTACGCTTGGGTTTTCAATCGCTCTTGATGATTTTGGAACAGGCTATTCCAACTTCAACTACTTGCGCTCCCTTCCGATCAAACGGCTAAAAGTCGACAAGTCCTTTGTTGAAAATCCGGGGGATCCGATGGCCGAAAAGGTGCTAGCATCGCTGGTCGGTATGGCCCGAGTTCTTGGAGTGAATTGCCTCCTTGAAGGGGTGGAAGATGAAATCTCGCTTGTCATGGCAAAGCGTGCAGGTGCTGAGCTGGTGCAAGGGTATTTGTTCGCAAAACCGATGAATGCGGATGAGCTGATGTTGTTGCTTTCCGACAAGACCAGATTTGCTGAGCAATCAAAAGCGAGCTAAATGAGGGGCGGCCAACCAGTTGGTCAGCCGCCTCCCTCAAATGCGTGAATGTCACGCACCTTGCCCGTTCTTACGAGCTGTAATACATGTCAAATTCGACGGGGCATGGTGTTGTTTCCATGCGCATCACTTCTTCCCATTTAAGCTCTGCATACGCCTCGATCTGGTCTTTCGAGAACACATCGCCCTTTAGAAGGAAATCGTGGTCAGCTTCGAGTGCTTCGAGGGCCTCGCGCAAGCTACCGCAAACAGTCGGAACTTGCGACAATTCTGCCGGTGGAAGGTCGTAGAGGTTCTTGTCCATCGCCTCTCCAGGGTGGATCTTGTTCTCAATCCCATCAAGGCCAGCCATTAGAAGTGCTGAGAACGCAAGGTATGGGTTTGCCAGCGCATCTGGGAAACGGAACTCAACCCGCTTCGCTTTTTCACCTGCGCCGTATGGAATACGGCAAGATGCTGAACGGTTACGGGCAGAATAGGCGAGCAGAACTGGCGCCTCAAAACCTGGGACAAGACGCTTATAGCTGTTTGTGGTGGGGTTGGTGAAGGCGTTCAGCGCTTTGGCGTGCTTGATAACGCCGCCAATGTAATACAGGCAATTTTCCGACAGACCTGCATATTCGTCACCTGCAAAGGTAGGCTTGCCGTCCTTCCAGATCGACATGTGCGTGTGCATGCCTGAACCGTTATCTTCTTTGATGGGTTTGGGCATGAAAGTCGCGGTCTTGCCATAAGCATGGGCGACTTGCTGGACAACATACTTGTAGACCTGCACCTGGTCCGCCGTTTTTGTCAGCGTTGAGAAGGTAATACCCAGTTCATGCTGCGCAGCGGCCACTTCGTGGTGGTGCTTGTCCATATCGAGACCGATTTCCATCATTGTGGAAACCATTTCACCACGAATGTCCATGGCGCTATCGACTGGAGCGACGGGGAAGTAACCACCCGTTGCACGGGGCCGGTGACCCATATTGCCCATTTCGTATTCTTTGCTGGTGTTGGTTGGCAGTTCAACATCATCGATTGCAAAACCGCTGCCTGCATAGCCGTCTTCGAAGCGCACATCGTCGAACATGAAAAACTCAGGTTCGGGACCAACGAAAACGGTGTCACCGATGCCTGTTGATTTCAGGTATGCTTCAGCGCGTGTCGCTGTCGAGCGTGGGTCGCGATTGTATAGTTGCCCATCGTTCGGCTCGACGATGTTACAAAAGATGCTGATCATCGGGGTTGCGCTGAAGGGATCAGAATAAACTGCATCCAAATCAGGCTTTAGGATCATATCGGATTCGTTGATGTCTTTCCAACCTGCAATGGAAGAACCATCGAACATTAGGCCATCTTCAAGCGCATCCTCATCCATAACTTTGGCCGCCATGGAAAGGTGTTGCCACTTACCTTTGGGATCGGTGAAACGCAGATCGACCCATTCGATCTCTTCGTCTTTGATCTGCTTCACAATATCTTTAGCGCTAGCCATTCTAGTATTCTCCAGCTGAGAGGTTGAGAGGTGTGCTCGTCTGACAAAGGCGAGCGGGAAATTTGGATTTTAGATTGCATCCTCATCGGTTTCGCCTGTGCGGATGCGTAAAGCTTGGTCGATTGTGCTGACGAAAATCTTGCCATCCCCGATGCGTCCGGTTTGTGCTGCGTTGGCGATTGCTTCAATAACGCGCTCGCTCTGATCATCAGAAATGACGACTTCGAGTTTCACTTTGGGCAAGAAGTCTACGACATATTCGGCGCCGCGATAAAGCTCAGTATGGCCCTTTTGTCGACCAAAGCCGCGCGCTTCGGTGACTGTAATTCCGGAAACGCCTATTTCATGCAGCGCCTCTTTCACTTCATCGAGTTTGAAGGGCTTGATGATCGCTTCGATCTTTTTCACGTTGTTCCCCGCCTGATTTTGACCAATTCTTAACCAAGAATCATGCCAAACCAGCTCAATGTGCCAATTTACAAAACCCGGTTGTCACACCTTGCGTCTCCTTAGCAATTTTGCGCAAGGAATCGGTCGGTGTGCCCAGCGAAGTAGCAACATTATGACGGCATCCGCAACACTTCAGAGGACGCGAGTGAGAATTGCTTAAATTTTAGGCAGAGCTCGCCTGATAAAGCCGCAATTTTAGAGCCTGAGGCCTGTGGTTTCGGGAAGACCGCACATGATGTTTAGGTTTTGGATCGCGGCACCGGAGGCGCCTTTGCCGAGATTGTCGAGATGAGCGATGAGGCGAGCATTCCAACCACCATTGTTTGCGCAGACATATAGTATCAACCCGTCATGCGCATTTGTGCCATCATTCAGCAACAATTCGCCCGGTACTTCGTCCGCCACACTTACGATTTCTGATTCGGAGTAAAAGTCCTTCAAAGCAGACTCTAGGTCATCGGCGTGTGGGCTATTTTGCATCGCTCCCAAATGCAGCGGAACTTCCACGTGCATGCCTCTGAAAGCTGGCACAACGGCAGGCGCAAACAGAACTTCGTGTTCCAAGCTTGAGTGACGCTTCATCTCAGGGCCATGTTTGTGCGCGAGATCGTGGCCATAAGACCGGAACGCGATTTCCGCCTGGTTTTCAAATCGTTCAATCAAGGCTTTTCCGCCGCCCGAATAACCGCTCACGGCATTGACAGTGTAGGGCCAATCGGTTGGTAAAAGCCCCTCGTGGACAAGCGGCGCGACCAGTCCAAGAAACCCGGTGGGATAGCAGCCCGGATTGCTGACAAACTTTGCGTTCGCGACCTTTTCGTGCCCAATTATCTCTGGAAAGCCATAGGTCCAGCCATCTGCCACACGGTGCGCAGATGACGCATCGATGATGCGCGCGTCTGATTCTTCGGCCAGCTTCACCGCTTCGCGAGCGGCATCGTCGGGCAGGCACAGGATCGCTACATCTGCTTCGTGCAGAGCTTCCTTGCGCGCACCCACATTCTTGCGCTGCGCATCGTCTAGCACCATCAGCTCAAATTCGCTGCGTCCTTCGAGCCGTTCGCGGATCTCAAGGCCTGTCGTGCCTGCCGCGCCATCGATGAATATGTGTGTCGCCATAATGGCTGCGCGCGCTAGCTTTCCTGATCGGAAGGCGCAAGCGCACTTGCAGGGCAATATCCGCTTGGTCCGGCTGGTCCTGCACAAACCCAGACCCAATCGCCTTCAGTATCAAGCACTTCGAGTGGCGTGCCCGGCGCGGTGTCTGTCACGGCTTCAGCTTCGCTCTGAGGAGCGATCAGCATAGTGACACCATCGGCTCCAGCAATTGCTCGGGTTGGGATCACATAATGGGCGGCCAGATGTTGCCCAGCAAGCGCGATGTGCGCCAAATCACCGCGCAAAGGAAGCGAGCCGGGCGCAGGTTTTTCGACCGGGCCTTTGAGCCCTAAAATGCCGTCGGGCACTCGGTATTGTGTCACTTGGCTGGCTTCGCCGATCATTATCGCTTCTAACTTATCGCCCCTTGCGATGCCGCTTAACCCGATTAATCATGTGCAAGCAAGCGGGGCACATATGCTGTCCTCAAAAGGGATTTGTCAGCCATACCTGCTTTGCAGCATATGCCAGCTTGCACGAAGGCCGTAAGCGGTGCCGCCTTTCGCGCGGCCGGGCTTGGGATAGGGACGCCATGCGAAGGTATCGAAATGCACCCAATCGGTGCCTTCGGACACAAACTTATCGAGAAAAAGGCCTGCAACGCTTGCGCCTGCATAGGGGTTGGATTGTGCGTTGACGATGTCGGCAATGTCGGATTTTAGGTATTCGCGATAGGCCTCCGGCAGTGGCAGCCGCCAGGGTTCATCCTCGTTTGCTTTGCCTGCATCAATCAAGGCATTTGCGGTTTCCTCGCGCCGTGCCATCATCGCGGCATAATCGGGGCCGAGTGCGATCCGCGCAGCTCCTGTCAAAGTTGCAAAATCGATGATGAGGTCGGGGTCCTCCTCGCTTGCACGGGTCAATGCATCGCCAAGAATTAATCGCCCTTCCGCATCAGTGTTGTGAATTTCGACTGACAATCCTTTGCGGCTGGCAAGCACATCGCCGGGCCTAAAAGCGGGGCCGGAAATAGCGTTTTCAACCGCTGGGATCAGCAGGTGAAGACGCACTTTCATGCCTGCTCCCATAACCAATCCAGCAAGCGCGATTGCATGCGCTGCGCCGCCCATATCCTTTTTCATCAAGCGCATCCCTGCGGCTGGTTTGATGTCTAGCCCGCCTGAATCGAAACACACCCCTTTGCCAACAAGCGCCAGCACCGGGTCTTTGTCAGAACCCCAAGTGAGGTGCAAAAGCCGCGGTGCGTGATGGCGCGCAGCGGCTCGGCCAACGGCGTGGACCATGGGATAGCCTTGCTCCAATGCATCTCCTTTGATCGACTTGACCTGTGCACCATGAGCGCTTGCAAGCTTTTCGCATTCCGCTTCTAACGCGGCTGGTCCCATGTCCTCAGCCGGAGTGTTTACAAAATCGCGCACCAGCATTTCCGCGTCCGCTTCAGCGCGGATCGCATCAATCCGGCCAACCTGATTGGTAAGCAATATGCGCGGCCCGGTCGCATTCTCATCATCTTTATACCGCGTGAAGCGGTAATGCGCGGTCAACCACCCAAACATCGCCGCGCCCGGATCACCTTGCGCCAATCGATATTTCCCTTCGGGCAGGCGCTGAGCCAAAGCGGCGAGGCAATAAGAGGTGAGAGCCTCTGTATCCGCCACACCTCCAGCAGCCATAAAGCCATCGCTATCACCGATAATTGCGACCTGTCCTGGTTTGCCTTCAAATTTCTGCGCGGCAAGCTGCGTGCGCTGCCCAGAAGAGAGCGATTTGGTGAATTCCTCGCACATCGTTTTGGTTACGAGGTGGATGGTTATTGCGTTTTGCCCGCGATCAGGCTGGATTAGGTCGGCTGTGTCAATCATGCGAAGCTAAGTAATGCGCGTGCGCCGCATGTCACGTGCGAATTCGCAGGAGCACTGCACATAGGTTGTGCAACCCTCTCGCATTTTGGCGCTGGGCACGCTATTTCATACAGCATGCAAGAATACCAACTCGTAGAAAACACAGACACCGTCTATCGTGACGGGACAATTAAGTTGCACAGGGCTGAGGGTTTCGAAGGCATGCGCCGCGTAGGCCAGCTTTCTGCAAAAATCCTTGATGAAGTTGCCGATTGGGTGCAGCCCGGCGTAACCACAGAAAGCATCGACACACGCGTTCGTGAAATGATGATGGATGCCGGTGCTGTGCCCGCAACACTCGGTTATCGGGGGTATGCGCATTCGAGCTGTATCTCGATCAACCATGTCATCTGCCACGGCATCCCCTCGGACAAAGTTCTGAAGGAAGGCGATATTCTGAATGTCGATGTCACCTCGCTGCTCGATGGATGGCATGGCGATACCAGCCGGATGTATTTTGCAGGCGAGCCATCGATCAAAGCCAAGCGGCTGGTTGATGTCACATATGAATGCATGATGCTGGGGATTGAAGCGGCGCAGCCCGGTGCGCGTTTGGGCGATGTGGGCGCAGCGATTGAAGCGCATGCGAAACAGTTCCGATACGGCGTGGTGCGCGAATTTTGCGGACATGGCCTTGGCCGCTTGTTCCATGATGCGCCAGAAGTTGTTCACGCGGCAAAAGCGGGCACGGGACCTGAGCTGAAACCCGGCATGTTCTTCACGATTGAGCCGATGATTAACTTGGGCAAGCCGTGGGCGAAAGTGCTGAACGATGGGTGGACTGCGGTGACCCGAGATAAGTCATTGTCCGCGCAGTTTGAACACTCAATTGCGATCACTGAAGACGGGAATGAGATTTTCACCAAGAGCCCAACGGGCCGGGACAAACCTCCATACTAATGGTCACAAAAACCAAAGTGCCAAAACGACTACCATCAATGCGATAACTGCTACCGAATAGCCGAGCATCCAAAACACTTCGCGGGTGATGTAGCCTTTGGTCAGCCAGTCGAACCCCACCGCAATTCCCACGGTGATCGGCACTTGAACTCCAATCGCGACTGGGTCGGGCAGCTCTACGACTTGTACAATTCGGGCATAAGCTGGGGTCATCAAAGCTAAAGTCGCGATCAGCATGGCTTGGCGATGTTCATGAACGCGCTTGGATCGCGCGAAATTCACGGCGGCAAAATAAAGGGGCAGGAATGTTACGAAGGCGGCAATGTTCACCACTGTGACTTCAGGCCTGCCAAGCTCACGACCAATATTGACCGCAATGATTGCCCCTGATGCCACCATTGCTCCGACTAGACCAAGAGAGATGGCTCCCAACACCCGGTGCCATTTCAATTGTTTGGTTACGACAAGGATCGGCTGGACTACCAGCAGCGTTAGCCAGCTTAGCATCAGGCCTGCATGCAGAATTACAATGGGTATATATCGCGCGCGCACTTCGGGATGGAAGTGCGCTTTCAAAGCAAACGCAACGATCGTGAAAACCAAAAGGCTAAGCGCAATTCGGCTCATCAGCAGATTTGCGCGGCGGTGGTTTTCTGGCGCTCTCATTTCGGCTCTACACTAAACATCTCTGGCAGCGCGGATAGAGGCACCTGCCGCAAAAGGTGCTATCGCGACAAGGCCAAGGCTTATCGCTCCAACGAAAGCCAGGCTGATCGGATCCTGCCGGGCGAGGGCGCCTGTACCGAAGATCAGGATGGGCAATGCCAGTGGTATCAGCAACAGCCCAGACAGCGCTGCTCCAGCTCTTAAACTTGCCGTAAGCGCTGCGACCATAAGACCGATTGCAGCAAGGCCCGGTGTGCCTGCCAACAATCCAATCAAGATCAGGTGCAAAGTTGGGCCATCAAGACCAAGCAATGCAGCTGCCGGGAAGGCTGCGAGTATAAGAGGAGGGCCAAAGCTGAGCCAATGAGCTAAAAGCCGCACTGCCATCATCGCTTCTTCTGCCATGCCGCGCAGGCGCAATTGGTCAAAAACGCCGCGCTCCATATCCGATCGCACCAAGCTTTCGACAGGTAGGATCGCTGCAAGTAGTGCGGCAATCCAAACAACACCGCCGCCCGTTTTTGCCAGCAAATTGGCATCCGGCCCCACCGCAAATGGATAGAGCATCGCAATCGCCAGAAAAAATACGAGAGGCAATGCAGCACCGCTGCCTGCAAAGGGGAAAAACTGCGCGAGATCGCGGCGGAGGAGCGCGCCTATCATAAAGCGTAATCCTCGATTGCGAGTGTCTTTAGACCTTCGATCGCCACGGTCTGATGCGATGCAATTACGGCAATCCCGCCATTGTTGCGGTGGTTTTCTATAAGCGAAGTGACCAGCACAATTGCAGGTTTATCCAATCCGCTTAACGGTTCATCGAGCAGCCAGATTGGCGCATCGTTGTTGAGCAGGGTGAAGAGCGCTGCGCGCTTTTTCTGCCCGGTGGACAGATATTGCACGGGCACATCCAGCAGATCGTCAAGTCCCAGTTTTTGAGCGGCCGGCAAAATATCATTGCATCCATCCACACGTGCCCAAAAACGAATGGCTTTTCCCAAAGGCAGATCAGGATCTATCGAGGGACGATCATCCAAAAGGCCAAATGCGCCTTCTTTCTCAATATGGCCCGCATATGGGCTTAGCAGACCGGCGAGTGACCGGATTAAAGTCGTTTTGCCCATTCCATTGGCGCCAGTGATGTGGAGTGCATCGCCAACCGCAAGATCCAAAGACAAGCTGCGAAACAAAATGCGGTCCCCGCGCCGACAGGCGAGATCATGCGCACGCAGAAAAGGAGCCGAAGGTGCTTGCATCGCAATGCGCGTTAGGCAAAAGCTCGTCGCTTAACAACTGCGGCGGTCAATGCCGTTTAGATGGAGCAAGCCAAAATGGTGTCGGTTTCCCAGCTCAACGATGAAGAACGCGCACGGCTTTTGTCCGAGCATTCCGAGTGGAGCGAGGCACGCGACGGGACTGCAATCTCACGAACCTTTCAATTCGATGATTTTTCGCAAGCCTGGGGATTTATGAGTCGGGTCGCATTAATCGCTGAAAGTCAGGATCACCATCCGGAATGGTTTAATGTTTATGCCAAGGTTGAAATCACATTGACCACCCATGATGCAGGCGGCTTATCGCAGCGCGACATCAATATGGTGAAAGCAATTGAAGGCGTACTGGTCTAATCCAGCGCCTTCTAGCGCCCCAACAGGCTGGCGCTCTGGCGTTGTTGCTTGCGAACGCGGCCTGGCATCCATTTTTTCGCAAAGTTGATTTGCTTCGCGGTTTTGCCAACCAGATAATGCAGATCATCGCCGTGCACCGCGTCCCAAACTGTGGCTGCAACTTCTTCGACGGGGGTGATTTCTAACCCTGCTGCTTGCACTCTACTGCGAACCGATTCATTCGATTTGCGATGCCCTGTGCCTTCAAGCAGCGGTGTTTCGATAAAGCTTGGGCAGATCGAACAGGATTTGATGCCATCAGGCGCCCATTCCGCATCCAGGCTTTCGGCAATCCCGCGCACGGCAAATTTGCTCGCGCTGTAAACGCTCATGCCGCTGCCGCCTGTTATCCCGGCAGCGCTGGCAATGTTGACAAGGCACGATCCGGGCGCGGTCTTTAGCAGGTGCGCGTAGGCAGCCTGAGCGCCATAAAGCACTCCGCGAATGTTGATGTCGACGCAGCGGTCAATCTCATCGACGCCCAGTTCATGGATCGGGCCACCTGTGCCAATGCCAGCATTGTTCACGACGACATCGACGCGGCCTCCTGCCGCGACACTGAAGGCTTCGAGCGCATTGTCCCATGCCTCGCGGTCGCGAACGTCGAGCATCTGCATATATTTGTATCCGCCCTCAATAAGGCCGAGTGTGTCCTCCATGCCTTGTTCATTGACATCGCCAATGCCAACAAACCAACCTCGTTCGCCAAAGTGACGTGCGATGGCACGGCCTATGCCGGATGCTCCGCCAGAAATGAATATGGCACGTGGTTGTCCGTTGGCGTTCATGTGATCCCTCTCTCAAACGAAATACGCGTGCCCAGCAATAGCCGGGCGCGCGCGCTTTGTCAGCAACTGACACGAATGTCAGTGCATTATTGGCCCAAGCGATTATCCGCCCAGTGCTTCTTCCAGCCCTTGAACGTGTTCTTTGCCTTCAAGAATTTCGGCAGTGGATTCTGCGACCGTGTCACCAATCGGTTCGCTGCGTCCACCAAGGCAGGTCGCAAGGAAGTTCTCGGTGATCGCGGTGTAAGAGATGTTATTAACAGGCTTTGCAAAACCGTGGCCCTCATCCGGATAAAGGACATAAGTGACCGGAATGCTCGCCTCTTTCATAGCGCCGACGATCTGATCGCTTTCTGATTGTTTGACGCGCGGATCGTTTGCGCCTTGCAAGATCAAAAGCGGCTTTGTGATCTCGTTTGCTTTGTAAAGCGGGCTTGCGGCTTTCAGCAGAGCCAGACCTTCTTCGGTGTTCGGATCGCCCATGCGCTCATGGAAGATTTTGACCAGCGGCGCCCAATAGGGCGGAATGGTGCCGAGCAACGTTTCAAGGTTTGACGGGCCAACAATATCGACACCGCACGCGAATTTCTCTGGTGTGAAAGTCAAACCAGCAAGCGTCGCATAGCCGCCATAAGAACCGCCCATAATCGCAACTTGATCTGCGCTTGTGATGCCTTCAGCGATGGCCCAATCGGTCGCATCGATCAGGTCATCGTGCATTTTGAGGCCCCATTCCTTGTTCCCGGCATTGAGGAAATTCTTGCCGAAACCCGTCGAGCCGCGGAAGTTCGTCTGCAGCACGGCATAACCGCGGTTGGCGAGCCACTGCACACCGCTTGAAAAGCCGTAATCATCGCGCGCCCATGGACCGCCATGGACGAGCAAGACCAATGGGACTGCCTCATCGGGACGTCCGTCACCATCACTGTCGCTGCCCGGTGGAAGCGTAAGATATGACGGCAAGGTCAACCCATCGCGGCTGGTGATCTCAATCGGGTGCATCGGCTGGAGCGGTGCGCCTTCAAGCTCAGGTCGCGTGGTGTAGAACGGCGTAAGGGTGCCCGTATCGCGATCATAAATGAAAGTCTGCGACGGCGCAGTCAGCGGATCATTCCAGACGATCCAAGTCTGATCGTCATCTGTGCGACTTGAAATGCCGAAGTCACCTTCGAGTTTATCATCAAGGAATGCGAGCGCCGCCGCGATGTCATCGTCAATCGCCGTCCAGGTGTTTTTGAGGTAATTGACCGAATAAGCTTCCACTACGCCTGTCTTCGGATCGCGGATCGTGCCGCCAAGGTCGGCTTTATCATCCTCGGCAATCAGCGTCTTTTCCCCTGTCGCTGTGTCCTGCGCAAACAGAGCCGCCGTGTTGCGACCCCGACTGTCGAGCCAGTAAAGGACTGAGCCATCGGTGGTGTAACCGGCTGGCGAAGTCGTGAGCGAATCTTCCATCGCTGTTGTCTCAAACGGGGTTTCTTCAACCGCGCCATCGACAACATTAAAATAGTCAGTGCCGCCTTCCGCATTCTGCTGGAATGCCATTCGCAAAGTCAGAGTGTCATCCGCCATGAAACCGGCATAGCCATCATTCTGATACACCAACTCCAATTCGCCAGTATTAATGTCGAGCATATGGACGTCGTGAAACTGCGGATTGCGATTGTTGACGCCGATCAGGATTTTGTCCTTGATCGTTTCGGACGCGCCGACGATCTGGACCCGCGTGTTCTCAAACGGCGTCATCAGCGTTTCTTCGCCGCTCGCAATATCGATTTTGTAAAGCAGGAAGTTCTCATCCCCGCCTTTGTCTTGAATGTAGCCGACGCTTTTGCCGTCGGGTGCCCAGAAGTGGTCGCGGATCGGGCGATCGGTTGAATTGGTGATGACTTTTGCCGCTGCCATATCATCGCGCGGCGCGACCCAGATGTTGAGCACATCGTTATGCGGAGCAAGCCAGCTGAGCATTGTTCCATCGGGGCTGAGGCGACCTTGCGCTTTGGTGGGATTACCGAACAGAGCATCGCGCGGGATCAAAGGGGCGGCTTGGGTGGAAGTGGTCATCAAAGCTCCAGTTGTTGCTGGGGATTGGGTGTCTGCCGCTGCGATGCCGGGCAGGGTGAGAGCGCAAGCTGCGGTTGAAGTGACAAGCAGGCGCGCAGTTTTTGAAAGTCCAAACATTGGCGGGGGTCCTCTCCAATTCAAGGTATGACAAGTATACCGCAATCGCGGGGTTTATGCATACCGACAGTGATACGGCCTTGCACGCTGACCGCAAGCACCCCTGATCGAAACAATATGCTGTTGGTCGGCTGATGCTAAAAAGCTGGATTGGCGTAAAAGTGCCAGGTGAACAGCGCCATTGAGCTGCGATGAGGGCTCCATGGATCGCCCAGCGCGCGGCATTCTTTCTCTTTGGGGCGCTCGTCCAAGTTAAGCAGGCGTTTGACGCCTTCTTGAACGGCCAGGTCTCCGGCGGGCCAGACGTCTTTACGGCCTTCTGCAAACATCAAATAGATCTCCGCTGACCAGCGACCGATGCCCTTGATCTGTGTGAGGGCTTCAATGGCATCCTCATCATCAGCAGGCATATTCTCAAAATCCACCGCGCCCGCTTCCACAAGCTCGCACAGACTGCGAGCATACCCTTGTTTTTGGCGCGATAGACCGCAGGCGCGAAGCGTATCGAAATCGCGCTTCAAAAGGCAGGCGGTCGTGAAATCTGCGCCTAGTTCCGCTTCCAATTTGTTCCACATAGAACTTGCGGCGGCAACGGAGACTTGCTGACCAACAATCGTGCGCAGCAAGGTTTTGTAACCACGATCTCTTAGCCTAGGCTCAGGGTAGCCGATGCGCGCCAATTCTGTGCCAATACGCGAATCTTTCGCAGCTAGCGCGTCCATTCCCGCTTTGATTATGTCGGCTGTTAGCCCCACTCTCAATTCCTCTAACTTGCCAACCTTGATGGAACTCCCTAGCTGACCTGCGCATTATGCCAAGAGCGCGATCTTGCGCTCAATCGTATCTAAAAGGACTAGAACACCCATGCCTAAGCTGGTCGTTACCAATCGCGAAGGGGAAACAAGCGAGATCGAGGTCGAAGATGGCCTGACCGTTATGGAAGCGGTTCGTGACAATGGCTTTGACGAGTTGCTCGCGCTGTGCGGCGGTTGCTGTTCGTGCGCAACTTGCCACATTTACGTCGATCCGGCTTTTCAGGACAAACTTCCTGAAATGAGCGAAGACGAAGACGACTTGCTCGAATCTTCGGACCACCGCAACGAAACATCGCGTCTGTCGTGCCAGATCCCTCTTACCGCAGAGCTGTCTGGTATGAAGGTTACTATCTCACCGGAAGATTAAACTTGTTTGCGGGCGCGCGTGGAAATGCCTAACTCGCCCCCCATGAACATAACTCAACCTATTGGCGACACCTTGTCGCTTATCGGAAACACGCCACTGGTCCGACTTGCTGGACCAAGCGAAGCGGCCGGTTGCGATATCTGGGGTAAATGCGAGTTTGCCAATCCAGGTTCCAGCGTAAAAGACCGTGCGGCTCTGTTTATGATCCGCGATGCAGAGGCGCGCGGCGACCTCATAGCTGGCGGAACCGTTATCGAGGGTACAGCTGGCAATACCGGTATTGGTATTGCGCTCGTCGCCAATGCGCTTGGCTATAAAACAATCATTGTGATGCCGGACAATCAGTCCAAAGAGAAAATGGACACACTTCGGGCTCTTGGGGCGAAATTGGTGTTAGTCCCGCCCACCAAATACGCAGACCCGGCTCATTTTCAGCACGTTTCTCGCAGGATGGCCGAAGAGACTGAAGGGGCGGTCTGGGCAGGGCAATTTGACAATGTTGCCAACCGCCGGGCCCATATTGAAGGCACTGCTCAAGAACTGTGGGAGCAGACTAAAGGCAAAATTGATGGCTTTACGTGCGCAGCGGGTACTGGCGGTACGATTGCTGGTGTGGGTATGGGGCTAAAGGAAAAACGCTCAGATATCCGTATCGCGCTTACTGATCCTCATGGAGCTGCTCTCTTCAACTACTATGCCACTGGTGAGCTTAAGGCCGAGGGATCCTCTGTGGCAGAAGGCATCGGACAGGGACGCATTACCGCCAATCTAGAAGATGCACCGATCGACACTCAGTTTCGCATCTCGGACCAAGAAGGCCTGGTATGGGTTGAAAGGCTACTTCGTGAAGAAGGGCTGTGCCTTGGTCTTTCCAGCGGTATCAATGTGGCGGGCGCGATTGCACTGGGACAGCTTTTGAAAAGCGAAGGCATTCCCAACCCGCAGGTGGCAACGATCCTTTGTGATACAGGTTTTCGCTATCTCTCGACGCTCTACAATCCGGAATGGCTCGCCTCGAAAGGTTTGCCAGTGTTTGAGTGGTTGGAACAAGCCTAGGTTTCCAAGGCATCGACAATCAGCTCACAGCGCGTTACGCACAGGTCATGGAAGCACAAAAGCCGTTTGGCGGCGATTTAGCCGACATCAAGGGTGACAGCCTAAATGGCGCCGCCATGCAAAACACTGCGCCCGATACAATGCCCCTTGGTGGAACGCGTTCAGAGGCCGTACAGCGATTGCAGGCAGGCTTGCTTGGCATCTGTACGATGATCCTCTTAGTCGGTCTTGCCAGCATTATCGGCACCCAAGTCGAATTGGCTGAGCAGGCCGTCGTTCCTGATGCAGCACCCACGACTGAGCCTACAGAAGCGCCCGCTCCGGTGGATCCTCTTGCGGATGCTGGCATTGTGCCTGACATTCCAGCGGAGGCCGAAGAACCGGTGGAAGTCGATCCCGCACTGGAAGATCGCATTGTTGCCGAAGATGGAACCGTGCCTGACACGCCGGAAACTGACACGGATGATGCGCTTTAGGACACGGTTCCTTGCAGCATTATGCTGTGCTTGCTTCGGGGGGTGCTCAAATGCGTCCGACTATGAGCCAGAACATCACAATCACGGCCAACCTGTCGCAGATGGCGCGGATGGGGAAATGTCGTGTTCAGCGGGCGAACCGTCGCCTGTTTTGGGATTGGTCACCAGCCTGCCGATCTACTGGCCTTTAGGGTCTGGCATTGAAGATTTTGCGAGCGGAAATGTCAATCTGCCTTGGCAGAGAAACGTTCTCTCCCAATGTTTCACTTTGCAGCCGATCGATACGCTTTCCCAGCCATCTGGCCTTGATCTGCAATCGCCGCAAGTTGACCCGCTATCTGGCATTTCGAAACTTGCCATAGTTCAACCGCGCGCGCTGACGCCTGAGGATAACGTCGCATTGGATGATTGGGTGCGGGCAGGGGGCGAAGTGCTGATCGTGCTCGATCCTTTGCTGACGGGGCACTATGATTTGCCGCTGGGTGATCCGCGCAGGCCCATGGATACTTCGCTTTTTGCGATCCCACCGGTTGTCACCCGGTGGGGCTTGGAAGTGGTCTTCGACGAACCAGAGACGTTTGAGGATGGCGTCAGCGAGATTGCGCTTGGCGGAGCAGCGATCACCGTTGAAGTCGGTTCGCAGTGGAAAGTGATTGATCCGAATGCTGCAACGTGCGATTCTTTTGGCAATGGCTACGGTGTCAGGTGCAAAGTGGGGCAGGGGTATGCGACCCTGTTTGGCGATGCTGCGGTGTTTGAGCAGCGCGAATTGGCGGGCCAGAATTATGAGGCAATTGCTGCCCTAATCGACATCGCTTTCCCTCGTTGAGGCGCTTTTGAGATTTGGGGAAATTGCGGGAAAGTTGGCTAAGTACATCCCTGTGATTGGGAATCGCGGCGTTTTGAACGGGATTTCAGGGTTTTGATTGGGGATTTTACGGATTTTTCGGGGTGGAAAAGCACTTGTTGGAAAGATACTAACAAAATGAAACATAGGTAAATCAAGTATTTACCATTTAATCCCGTGATTTCCCGCGAAAACCCCTTTTCACCCGCCTGCTTCCCGGATATTACCGGCTTCCATCAAACATGTCTGTTTGCCGTGCGCGGCCCTTTGGGTTTGCGCGCTGATCCCGTTCGCGCGGGGGCGGCGATGGGGAAGATGTGTCTTGGTGAGAAGCGGAAGAGCAAGGAGTGCGGCCGCACGATTGAATACGGGGTTTGTTTCGGGTGTCGGGTATTGGAGCATATAGCGGTTTTGCCTATTCGCCGTCTGGCGATAAGGGCCGGTTTGTGCTGCCTCCTGCTCTGCGCAAGGAAATCAAGGAAAGCTCCGGCGGCACAAAAACGCTTTGCCTTGCTGCACATGAGAAATTCGACTGCCTGATCGGCTTTGGTGTCTCGCGTGTTGAAAAGCTCCAGAAAAAGCTTGAAGACGAACAAGAGCGCGCGATCCGCATGGGCGATGCTGAGTTCGATTACGACACGCGCGCACAGCAACTCTTTGGATACGAGCCGGTGCCTTTCGATGATAGCGGCCGGTTTATTATGCCTGATTATATTCACGATCTGGGCAATGTTGGCGATGGTCTGTTTTTTCAGGGTGCAGGCGAATTCTTCCTGATCTGGAATCCTGAAGAGCTGTTCAAAATGGGGCCTGCTTACAAAGCGGCTCAGGCGGCTTGTAAAAAGAAAATGGCCGAAGCTGCTGCCAAAGCGAAATCGAAGGGTGCGAAGAAATGATCGCCCCGCACGCAGATAGGCACATCCCCGTTTTGCTGGAAGAAGTCGTCTCCGCAATCGCGCCCAAGCCCGGCATGTGCGTGGTTGATGCCACCTTTGGGGCAGGCGGATACACCGCCGCACTGCTGAATGGCGGTGCGCGTGTTTACGCTTTTGATCGCGATCCCGATGCAATCGAGGCTGGCGCTGCGATGGTCAGCGGCGCAAAGGGTCAATTGTCGCTTCACCCGCATCGTTTTTCTGACATGCGCAGCGCGCTTGGCGACATTGGTGTGAACCAAGTTGATGCGGTTGTGATGGATATTGGCGTGTCATCCATGCAGCTTGATGAGGATGAGCGCGGCTTTTCGTTTCAGTCTGATGGCCCGCTCGATATGCGGATGAGCCAACAAGGCGAAAGCGCTGCCGATTTCCTGAATGGCGCAGACGAAGCAGCGATTGCTGATGTGCTGTATGAATATGGCGAGGAACGCCAATCGCGCCGCGTAGCCCGCGCAATTGTTGCAGCGCGCCCCCTTTCTACAACGGGAGAGCTTGCCCGTGTGGTGCGCCGCGCCTTGGGGTATAAGCCGCATGACAAGAAAGACCCTGCAACCCGCAGTTTCCAGGCCATTCGCATCCATGTGAATGATGAGCTGGGTGAATTACGCGCTGGCCTAATCGCTGCGCAAGCGCTGCTGAAAGAAGGCGGCGTGATTGCGGTTGTCAGTTTTCACAGCCTTGAAGACCGCATCGTCAAACGCTTTTTGAAAGAGGCGTCGGGCGCAGGGCGCGCTGTATCGCGCCATTTGCCCGGAGAAATCCCCGGTCCTGCGCCGACATTTACGCACCTTTCCAAGGCAATCCGCCCAGGCGAGGCCGAGATCAGCTGTAACCCCCGCGCGCGGTCTTCCATTCTGCGCACAGCCATCCGCACAGCAAATCCAGCGATAGGAGCGTCCCAATGATCGTCACCGATGCAAGAAAACGCCAAATTGGGTGGGTTGCAGCGCTTGCGATTTGTTTGGGCCTGTTTGCGCTTCTTTCCTTGAGTACGCATGCGGTAAAAAGCGAAGTGCTGCTTGCTGAACGCAAAATTGTGGCTTTGGAGCGCCAGACATTGATGCTGGAAACCGAATTTCAGGCCCGCGCAAGTCAGCGCCAGCTTGCAAATTGGAACCGCGTGGAATTTGGGTATGAGGCACCTCGCGCTCATCAATATTTTGACAGCGAACGCCAATTGGCAAGCCTTGGTCAACCGCTTGGCCCCGATGCGCCAAGCCCAATCCGTGTGGCTCGTGCTGATCCGGCTGAAACTGGCACCCAACCAATGGCATCAGGTCCCATGGTATCACCCATTTCGGGGGAGCCGGTGACTCTGGCATCTGCTACGCTGGCAGAGGATGATCCTGGTGCCGCGTTTACAGAAGCGTTTGGCAATTTTCTGATTGAGGCATCGCCGATCCGCACGGCCAATGCGCAAACGCCATTGAATGTGAATTTCGGCGCAGAACAAACCAGTGCCTCACAGGCGAGTGAGGCCGGCGAATGAACGCCTTTGCTGCGCCTCGTCCGGCAATCGAGGCGGGCCGCGTCCAGCTTGTTCATCTGCGCTATCAATCTTTGCTGACCGCGCGTTGGCGGGTCATTTGGATCGCGATTATCTTTACCCTGATCGCGCTGGGGGCGTTGGTTCGCATCGCCTATCTTGGGTTTGGAGGGCACACGCAGGCCCATTCAAGTCTGGCTGAACAATTGCTGCCGCCGCGCGGCGAAATCACAGATCGCAATGGTAAGCCATTGGCGCGGGCATTTCCCGCCTATGCCTTATGGTTTGATCCAAAGGCGATGGGCGATGGTGGTTCCCCTTTGGTTGGCAAGCCTGAAGAGATTGCTGGATCGCTGAAAGAGATTTTCCCCGATTTAAATATGCGCCGCACTGTGCGCCGGTTGGAAGCTGGAAAGGCAGGCTATCTGCGCCGCCGCGTGCTGCCTGAAGATGCAAACCGGGTGTACTCGCTTGGCGAAATCGCGCTTCAGATCCCGCGTGAAACCGACCGCCATTATCCGCAAGGCACCTTGGCATCCCACGTTCTGGGCTATGTTGCGTCGGATGATAACGGGCGGCTGGGCATGGAGCAGGTGCTCAACGATCAATTGGCCGATCCTGATTTGCGGCATGAACCTGTGGCCTTGTCGATTGATGTGCGCGCGCAAGGGGCGCTGGAAGATGAGCTGCGGCGCGGCATGCTAGCCACCAATGCGCTGGGCGCGGCTGGGATCATTCTGGATGTTGATACCGGCGAAGTGATGGCCTTGGCATCGCTGCCTGATTTTGACCCCAACGCCATCGATGCAGAAGGCGCGGGCAATATGATGAACCGCGTGACCAATCAGGTTTACGAGCTGGGTTCGACATTCAAACCGCTCAGCATTGCAGCGGCGATTGATGCGGGCGTTGTTCGGGATATGGGCAAGGCTTGGAATGCCGACACGGTTGAAATGTCGGGGCGGAAAATTCGCGATCTAAAGCCCAAAGGTGCATCGCTGAATGTGCCCCAAGCGCTTGTTTATTCGTCAAATACCGTGACAGCGCGTGTTGCTAATGAATTGGGCGCGGAAAAGCTGCGCAAGTCGATGATTGATCTTGGCATGAACGAGCGCCCCCATATTGAGCTGCCTGCAAAAGGTCAGCCGCTTTGGCCCAAAGGTCGCTGGAGCAAGCTGACCAATATGACAGTCAGCTATGGTCACGGTCTTGCCGTGACGCCGCTGCATCTGGCCAATGGCTATGCCGCCATGGTCAATGGCGGGATTTGGCGTCCTGCCACTTTGCACAAGCTTGCGCCCGAAGATGTGCCGCGCGGGCGGCGGGTGTTTAAATCGTCGACATCATCGCGGATGCGCCAGCTTTTGCGGATGATTTCGATGTATGGAACGGGCCGCAATGCCGATGCGCCGGGTTACCGGGTGGGCGGCAAAACGGGCTCTGCTGAAAAAGCGAGCCGAGGCGGCTATCGCAAGACGTCCCTTATTGCCTCTTTTGCCGCCGCCTTCCCAATGGATGCGCCGCGATATGTGATTGTCATTGTGCTTGATGAGCCACGCGGGACAGCGGCCAGCTCATTCCAGCGCACGGCCGCTTTTAACGCGGCGCCTATCGTTGGGCGGTTGGTGCCGCGGATCGCTCCGATCTTGGGCGTACGGCCTGATGACAGGCGCGATGTTGATATTTCAGACCTTCGCTATTTGGTGGAGGGGCGCAAGTGAAGCTTTCAGCGCTGATGGAGCGAGCAGGGTTGGAAAGCGATAAGGCCGGTGATGCAAACGTCACCGGCTTCGCTATTGATCACCGCAAGGTTGCACCCGGCACCGTGTTCGGCGCGTTTCGCGGCGCTCAGTTTAACGCTGAAGATGTGATCCCCGACGCGATTGAAGCAGGCGCGGTGGCGGTTGTCGCCCGACCAGAGGCGCGGGTTGATGGTGCGCTTCATGTGGCAAGCGAGGAACCGCGTCAGACTTTTGCGCAGCTTGCAAGCGGCTTTTTCGCACCATTCCCAAACACGATAGTCGCTGTGACCGGCACCAATGGCAAAACGTCTACCGCTGAAATGACGCGGCAGATCTGGCGCATGTGCGGTGAACGTGCGGCCAGCATCGGGACTTTGGGAGTGACAACGCCCGATGGAAGCGTCTCAACCGGATTGACCACGCCCGACATCGTCATATTCCTTAGCAATATGAGCGGTTTGGCGCGCGAGGGTGTCAGCCATGTTGCCTACGAAGCATCAAGCCATGGCCTTTCGCAATTCCGCAATGAAGGTGTTGCTGTCAGCGCGTGTGCCTTTACAAACTTCAGCCGCGATCACCTCGATTATCACGGCACGATGGAAGCTTATTTTGAAGCAAAGATGCGGCTTTTTGATGAGGTGATTGAACCTGATGCCTCAGTGGTGATCTGGCGCGGGGCCAACAGCAATGAATGGACGGATAGGGCGATTGAGCATGCACACAAACGTGTTGCCAGTGTGCTTATCGTCGGCGAGGCGGAGAGCCCCGATGGGGCGCAGCGTGACACCTATCTCCGCCTCGTCCACCGGGCACCCACCCAGCTTGGCCAGACATTGACGGTGGAATTCGGCGGGCAGGAACGCCAGGTGAAGCTTCCTTTGATTGGCGAATATCAGGCTGCCAATGCCCTGTGCGCTGCTGGATTGGCGCTGGCTACCGGTTCAGACGAGGGACAAGTGTTTGATGCAGTCTCGCGCTTGCAGCCTGTGCGCGGGCGGCTGGAACGGGCTGTGATTTCTCAAGCAGGCGCGCCTGTCTATGTCGATTACGCGCACACGCCAGATGCTTTGGAGGCCGCAATTGCGGCGCTTCGTCCCCATGTCGATAGTGGCAAGGGTGGCCGGCTGATTGCGGTGTTCGGCGCAGGCGGAGACCGCGACAACGGCAAACGTGTTCCTATGGGTCAGGTCGCAGCGCGGCTGGCTGACCTTGTGATTGTTACGGATGACAATCCGCGCGGCGAAGACCCATCTACCATTCGCGCTGAGATTATGCGGGGCGTTGAATTGGCTGATGCCGCCAGCGAAACCGAAGTGCGCAATGTTGGCGACAGGCGCGATGCGATATTGGCGGCTATTTCGGCCGCTAAATCAGCGGATATCGTGCTCATCGCGGGAAAAGGCCACGAACAAGGCCAGATAATCGGGTCAGGTGACACTATGCGAGTGCTAAGCTTTGATGATGTACAAGTGGCGCGCGAATGCGCTGCGCAAGTGGGCGAGGCGGTGCAATGAACGCAGTCAATCACAAGGCTCAAAAATGGCTCCATGCCTGGCCAATTGATGCGCGTGATTCGCTGCCTATGGCGCTGTGGGATGCGGCAGCGATTGCAGCAGCCACCGGCGGCATAGCCAGCCATCAATTCCGGGCATCAGGCGTTGAAATGGACAGCCGCGATGTGCGCCCCGGCGATCTGTTTATCGCGCTTAAAGGCGATGCGATGGATGGCCACAAATTCATCCCTGCAGCTTTTGCAAAGGGAGCGGTCGCAGCCATTACAGATCGGCCGGTCGATTTCCCGCATGTGCTGGTAAAAGACACCACCCAAGCGCTCTACGCATTGGCCCATGCAGCGCGAGATCGCAGTGAGGCTGTGCGTATCGCTGTGACGGGCTCAGTCGGTAAAACCGGCGTTAAAGAGGCAATCTTCAACAGTCTTGACCGGGCCAGCAGAGGCGCCGCGCATCGCAGTGTGCGCAGTTACAACAACCATGTCGGCGTACCTTTAAGCCTTGCCCGGATGCCTGCGCGCGCGCGGTTTGGTGTGTTTGAAATGGGTATGAATCACGCAGGCGAAATTGCGCCATTGGCAGATCATGTTCGCCCTCAGGTCGCGCTCATCACAACAATCGCGCCTGCACATATCGAAAACCTCGGTTCCATCGAGGCAATCGCCGATGAAAAGGCGCAGATATTCACGGGCCTTGTTGAAGGCGGCACCGCTGTCATTCCAGCTGATAGCGATATGACACAACGATTGATCGGCCATGCTCGCGCGCTTGGCGTGAAAGTGGTCACATTTGGACGCAGCGAAGGTGCAGATGTGCGCCTGCTCGATGCAATTGCTCAGGAAAACGGCGGATCGCTGATTACGGCTGATATGGGCCCGACGCGCATGTGCTACATCATATCCGAGCCCGGTGAACATTGGATCGGCAATTCATTGGGCGTTATGGCTGCCATCCGTGCCGCAGGCGGTGATTTGGCCAGTGCTGGACTTGCGATGGCTGAAATGGGCGGTCTGAAAGGGCGCGGCGCGCGCCATCATGTTTCAGCGGCAGGTGGCAAAGCATTGTTGATCGATGAAAGCTACAATGCAAACCCTGCCTCTATGCGGGCGACATTGGCGAGCCTGGGCCAAACGCCTGCTACACGGCGCATCGTTGTGCTTGGGACAATGGGTGAGCTTGGTGATTTTGCAGATCGCTTCCATCGCCAGCTTTCAAAACCGCTTGCCGATGCGAACATTGACCACGCCATTTTGGTCGGCGAGGGGATGCGCGCACTTGCCGCAGAATTGGGGAAAGCGAGCGGTGGTCAGGTTGGCTTTGCATCTTCGTTCACGCATTGCGATAATGCGGATCAGGCTATCACTCAACTTGACGATTTTGGCTTAACGGGCGGCGATGCTGTTCTCGTTAAGGGTTCGAATTTTATGGGTCTTGGCCGTTTGGTTTCACATTTCACAAACGCGGGCGAATGACCGGGTTTCAAGGGATCTAGATGCTTTACCTCCTTGCAGAATGGTTTGGCTTTGAAGGGCTTTTCAATCTGGTGCGGTATCAGACGTTCCGCACCGGGGCGACGCTGATGACAGCGCTGATTTTTGGCCTTATTATCGGGCCAAAATTCATCAACATGCTGCGGGTTCGCCAGGGCAAGGGGCAGCCGATACGCGAAGATGGCCCGCAAACCCATCTCGCCAAACGCGGCACGCCGACAATGGGCGGGTTGATGATCTTGGTGGCGCTCACCTTTTCGCTCCTTCTTTGGATGGATTTGCGCAATCCATTTGTCTGGGCGTGTCTGGCTGTCACCTTGGGTTTTGGGGTTATCGGGTTTCTTGATGACTATGACAAAGTCACCAAGAACAGCCATGCAGGTCTGTCGGGCAAAGTCCGTTTGCTGCTGGAATTCGCGGTCGCGGGCGTAGCGAGCTATATTATCGTCAGCCAGATCAGCACCAATCTTTACATACCGTTCTTTTCTGATGTCGAGATTCCGCTGGGCCCGGCATATTATGTGTTTGCGGCCTTCGTTATGGTGGGGGCTGGCAATGCGGTAAACCTGACAGATGGTCTTGATGGCCTTGCAATCATGCCCGTGATTATCGCAGCGGGCACCTTTGCGATTATATCCTATCTGGTTGGGCGGGCAGACTTTTCAGAATATTTGGGAATTCCGCATGTCGAAGGTGCAGGCGAACTGGCGATATTCTGTGCAGCGATCATGGGCGGCGGGCTTGCCTTTTTGTGGTTCAACGCGCCGCCTGCCGCTGTGTTTATGGGCGACACAGGATCGTTGGCGCTTGGCGGCGCATTGGGTGCCATTGCCGTTGCTGCGCATCACGAAGTTGTTCTGGCGATTGTCGGCGGGTTGTTCGTCTTTGAAGCGCTAAGCGTCATTATTCAGGTTTTCTGGTTCAAACGAACAGGCAAGCGGGTGTTTCGTATGGCGCCTATTCACCACCATTTTGAACAGCTTGGCTGGAGCGAGAGTAAAGTCGTGATCCGGTTTTGGATCGTTGCAATCATCCTTGCTCTGATCGGGCTTGCGACTTTGAAATTGAGATAGAGGAGACGGTATTGATCACTGCCACCGCCTTTGCTGGAAAACGCTATGCCGTTCTCGGCCTGGCGCGTTCGGGCGCGGCCGTGGTTGAGACATTGCTGGCAAGCGGCGCTGAAGTCACGGCCTGGGATAGACAGGATGTTGCGCGCGAGCCGTTTGAGGGGCGCTGCGAACTCGCTGACCCGCTTGATGCTGATCTTAGAGGCTATGCAGGTGTGATCGTCTCGCCCGGCGTGCCTCTTAACACCCATCCCATCGCCGAACATGCGGCGAATTACGGCGTGCCCGTGATCGGCGATATCGAATTGTTTGCTCAGGCGCGTTCGGAAATGCTGCCTCACAAAGTCGTTGGCGTGACCGGGACCAACGGTAAATCTACAAGTGTCGCGTTGCTTCATCATATTCTTCAGATGGCCGGTATTCCAAGCGTATTGGGCGGCAATATCGGCGATCCGATTTTGGGTCAGGAACCGCTTGCCCCCAATGAGAACGGCGTGGGCGTCTATGTCCTGGAGCTTTCAAGTTATCAGATTGATCTGACTGTCGATCTAGATTGCGATGTTGCAGCCCTAACCAATATCACCCCCGATCATCTCGATCGGTATGATGATTACGCGGCGTATGCGGCTGCAAAAGAGCAGTTGTTTGAAATGCAATCGGTTGCGAATTTGGTGGTTTTTGGCGCGTTGGAAGGGCCAGCTGGCGCTATTTTTGAAAGTCAGGAAGCTCGCCGCCCGCAGGGCCGCGCTATGGCGGTTTCTTTAGATTACTTGGCACCGATGCAGGCAAAATGGCCTACATTGCAAGGGCCGCACAATCTCGAAAATGCCGCGATTGCCATCGCGATTGCAGAAGAGCTGGGCGTGAAACCTGCGCAATGGCAGCACGCGCTTCCTCGCTTTCAAAGCCTGCCGCACCGGATGGAGCTGGTTTGCGAAGAGGACGGCGTCACGTTCATCAACGATTCCAAAGCAACCAACACCGCATCGACTGCGCCGGCATTGGCGGCGTTTCCGCCCGATCCTTCGATCAATGAAGGGGCGCCGCGCGTGCATTGGATTGTCGGCGGTTTGGCGAAGGAAGATGGCCTTGGCGATTGCGCAAAGCATCTGGGCATGATCGCGGCGGCGTATACCGTGGGTGAGGCAGGGCCGATGTTTGCTGATCTGATTGAGCCGCATGCCAAAGTGGAGCGCTGCGAATTGGTGAGTGAGGCTGTCAGCCGCGCGCGCGATGCCGCACAGCCGGGTGATGTTGTGCTGTTCTCACCTGCATGTGCCAGCTTTGATCAATTCCGCGATTATGAAAAGCGCGGCGAGCATTTCCGTCAGCTTGTGGGCGTTTTTGCCGACCGGCCCGATATTTGCGCAGCAGACACTCTCAAGGATGAAGCGGCATGAGCACGTACAAAGCGCATCCGGCGCAAAGCGATGATCAATTAGCCATCGCACCGATGGGCCTCTTGCGGTTCTGGAACAATCGCGGAAGGCTTTGGTGGCGCGAAATTGACAAAGGTCTTTTGCTGCTCGTTATGCTGCTCATGGCATTCGGCACCGTTGCTGTTGCTGCTGCTGCGCCCGCTGCAGCCAAACAATACGAAGTTGCAGAATTCGCCTTTTTCAATCGCCACATCATGTTTCAAATGATGGGTTTGGCGCTGATGATTGGCGTGTCTTTCTTGAGCCGCGAAGAAGCTCGGCGGATTGGGATCATTCTGGGTGTCGGGATGCTTGGCCTGTTGTTCCTCGTCCCGATTTTTGGTGAGGAACGCAATGGCTCGCGCCGCTGGCTCGAAGTGGGGATGTCTTTGCAACCCAGCGAGTTTCTAAAGCCCGGCTTTGTCGTCATACTTGCTTGGATTATGAGCTTGCGGCTGCGCGATCCTGACCTGCCAGTTCTCACATTTGTCAGCGCCATCATGGTGCTGGTGGCGGGGCTCTTGATGCTCCAACCTAACCTTGGTGCGACCATTTTGTTTGGCGGGATTTGGTTTGTGATGATCCTTTTGTCAGGTGTTTCGATCGCTAAGATTGGCGGACTGATGGCGAGCGGTATCGGAGCGCTCACGGCTGCCTACTTCTTCTACGACAATGCGCGCAGCCGAATTGATGCGTTTCTGGGCGGCGGCACGGCGTTCGATCAGGTGGACCTTGCACAGCGCACTTTGCTGGCAGGCGGCTGGACAGGCAGCGGGCTGTGGCTTGGCGTGCGCAAGATGAGCCTTCCTGAAGCGCACACTGACTATATCTTTTCTGTGATTGGTGAAGAGTTCGGCCTGATTATCTGCGCGCTGGTTGTGTTGCTTTATCTTGCAATTCTTACGCGGGCGCTTTTGCGTCTGGTCGATGAAGACAATCTGTTTGCTTTGCTCGCCGGCGTTGGCCTTGCAACGCAAATCGGCGGTCAGGCTTTCATCAATATGCTTGTGAATCTTCAACTGTTCCCATCCAAGGGGATGACGCTGCCGCTCATCAGCTATGGCGGCTCCTCCACGCTGGCTGTATGCTTTACGGTCGGGCTGCTGCTCGCGATTACGCGGCGCAATCCCTATCTTGAGCGTGAGACGAAAGGGCTCAAGCATTTCTTTGAGCGCAAGGAGGGCGCATGAACAGCCAGACCACCCCCACTGGGTCAGCGAGGCACTTTGTATTGGCCGCAGGCGGCACGGGCGGACATTTGATCCCGGCTTTCGCTTTGGCGACCGAGCTTGAGGCACGCGGACACCATGTCGCGCTTATCACGGATGAGCGCGGCGCGAATATTCCGGGTAAGCCTGAAAGCCTGACAGCCCATGTCCTTCCAGCGGGTAGATTTGGCAAAAACCCATTAAAGTGGGTTGGCGGCGTGCGCGCCGTTCTTGAAGGGCGGCGTATGGCGCTGCGCCTGTTTGACAGTTTTGAACCCAGCGCGGTTGTCGGCTTTGGTGGCTATCCCGCTTTGCCTGCTTTGCTTGCGGCAACGTCTGCAAAAGTGCCAAGCGTGGTGCATGAACAAAACGCCGTGCTGGGCCGCGTCAATCGTCTGCTAGCCCGCCGCGTTGATGCCATTGCGACATCCTATCCGGATGTTGAGCGGCTGAAGCCCAAATACGAGGATAAAGTCCATCTGGTCGGCAATCCGGTGCGCGAGGAAGTGCTGGCTCTTCGCGCTGAGGAATTTCCCACGCTAACAGAAGAGGGTCTGCTGCGTGTGCTGATCACAGGCGGCAGCCAAGGCGCCCGCATCCTATCTGAAGTGGTGCCCGATGGTCTTGCCATGCTCCCACCTCCGCTTCGCAAGCGCCTCCAGATCACACAGCAATGCCGTGCAGAGGATCTCGACGCCGTCCGCGAACGCTATGCAGAGCATGATATACCCGCGGAACTCGGCACCTATTTTGAAGACATGCACGAACGGCTTGCTGACACGCATCTGTTTATCGGCCGGGCAGGGGCATCAACCATTGCAGAGCTTACTGCTGTCGGCCGCCCCGCTATCCTTATCCCGCTGCCGATTGCGACGGATGACCATCAGGCCGCAAACACGCGCGAAATGGTCGAAGCAGGCGGTGCGCGGATGATCCGCCAGCCAGCCGAGACAGTCACCGATCCACGTCCCATGGGCGAAGATGGCAACAAGCTGATGGCGCGGCAGGGCGAGATCTTCGCGAAACTTTCCAAAGACATTTGCCTGCAAATTCAGGCGATGGCGAAGAACCCGGGCAGCCTTGCCAATGCGGCGCATGCTGCGTGGAATTGTGGCCGGCCTGATGCGGCAAAAGACTTGGCGGACCTTGTTGAAAGCATGGGCGGGATTGATCTGATGGACGTGATCCGCGTGGGTGAGACCGCGCCAAAATCCGCGCAAGCAGCGACCGCGACACAGCCTGCGACCCGCAAAGCTGCGCGCGATGAGGCCAGCGAGGATGCACAATAGATGAAAGTCCTTCGACAGGCTCAGGATGCACGGACACCTTTTAAGGGAGCGCTGCTCCCATGAAAGGCGTCGGCACAGAGATTGGCGTTATCCACTTCGTCGGCATTGGCGGCATCGGCATGTCCGGCATTGCTGAGGTGATGCACAATCTTGGCTATATGGTCCAAGGCTCTGATATAGCAGAAGGACCAAGTGTGGAGCGGCTGCGAAAGCGCGGCATCCTTGTCCACATTGGCCATGAGAAAAAGAACGTGGATGGCGTTGCCGTCGTCGTCACCTCCACCGCTGTTCGCCGCACCAATCCAGAAGTGGCCGCAGCGTTAGAAAACCGCATCCCAGTGGTTCGCCGTGCAGAAATGCTGGCAGAGCTGATGCGGCTGAAATCAACCGTCGCAGTCGCTGGCACACATGGCAAAACCACAACCACCAGTATGATCGCGGCTCTACTTGATAAAGGCGATGTTGATCCCACCGTCATCAATGGCGGTATTATTGAACAATACGGATCGAACGCGCGGCTGGGCGATTCCGAATGGATGGTGGTGGAAGCTGACGAAAGCGATGGCAGCTTCCTAAGGCTTGATGGCACAATCGCAGTCGTCACCAATATCGATCCAGAACACCTCGATCATTACGGCGACTTTGACGGGGTGAAAAAGGCGTTCCTCGAATTCATCCAGAACGTCCCCTTTTATGGCGCGGCAATCCTCTGCGTCGATCAACCCGAAGTGCAGGCCGTGATAGGACAAGTGCGCGACCGCAAAGTTGTGACTTACGGTTTCTCGCTCCAAGCGGACATTTGCGGGGTAAACATTCATTCGTCAGCGGGCGGAAACACGTTTGATGTGATGGTGCGTCAACGCGGCGAAGAAGATCGCCGGATTGAAGGCGTGCATTTGCCCATGCCGGGCCGCCACAATGTCCAAAACGCTCTCGCTGCAATTGCCGTCGCGATTGAGATGGGATGCAGCGATGAGGTGATCCGCACCGGCTTTTCCAGCTTTGGCGGTGTGCGGCGGCGCTTTACCAAAATGGGCGAGATTGCGTGCGCGGGTGGCACTGCGACAGTCATCGATGATTACGCCCATCACCCCGTTGAAATTCAGGCGGTGCTGTCTGCCGCGCGTGAGGCGGTGGCTGACAGCGAAGGCCGCGTTATCGCGGTGGCTCAACCCCATCGCTACACTAGGCTCGGCGATTTGATGGAGGAATTCCAATCCTGCTTCAATGATGCGGATAGCGTCTATGTGACGCCCGTTTATGCAGCGGGCGAAGACCCGATTGAAGGCGTCGATAGCGCCGCTTTGGTCGCGGGCTTAAAATCACGCGGACATCGCCATGCGGCAACGATTGAGAGCCAAAGCGACCTTGCAAGCACTCTTGCGCAAGAAATCGCACCCGGAGACATCATTGTGTGCCTCGGCGCGGGGGATATCACCAAGTGGGCGGCTGGCCTTAGCGCGGCTGTCGATTCACTAAAGGCCGCATGAGGATGACACCCAACCAACCCGGCGATCTTTACCAAGGTGACACTGGCATGGCGCCCAATTGCGACGTCGAAGGCGAAGCAAGCGCGCCTGTGCCAGTGGAAAGCATTCGCGGACGGCTGACGCGAGAGGCTCCATTGGCCAAGCACGTCTGGTTCAAAAGCGGTGGGAAAGCCGATTGGCTGTTTGAGCCTGCCGATCTGGACGACTTGAAAACCTTCATCCAGCATTTGGACGGCAATATGCCGCTGATGGCTTTGGGTGTGGGCTCCAATATGATTATCCGCGATGGCGGCGTGCCGGGTGTCGTGGTGAAGCTTGGTAAAGAGTTCACCGAGGTTGAGATTACGGGTGAGACGACATTGCAAGCTGGCTCTGCCGCGCCTGTCAGTATTGTGGCCCGCCGCGCTGCGAAAGCGGGGATTGACGGGCTGGCCTTTTTCACCGGCATTCCCGGCTCTGTTGGCGGCGTCACGAAAATGAATGGCGGCTGTTATGGGCGCGAGACGTGTGATGTGCTCACCGATTGCGATGTGATCTTGCCTGATGGATCGTTTGTCACATTGTCGAATGCCGATCTCCAATACAGCTACCGTCATTCCGCCTTGCCCGAAGGTGCAACTGTTGTGGCGGCGCGGTTCGAAGGCTTTCCGGGCGATCCTGCGACAATCAAAGCGGAAATGGACCGCATTTCATCAGAGCGCAAAGGCTCACAGCCGATTGGCAGCATGACGGGCGGTTCAACGTTCAAGAACCCTGAAGGCCATTCATCTTGGAAGCTAATCGATGCAGCCGGCCTTCGCGGGTTTAAGCATGGCGGCGCGATGGTGAGTGACAAGCACTGCAATTTCCTCATCAACACCGGCAATGCCACAAGCACCGAGATTGAAGAGCTGGGCGAGATCGTGCGTGAGAAAGTCTACGCGCATTCGGGCGTTCAGCTTGACTGGGAAATCAAGCGGGTGGGGCGGGTATGACCAGTGGCTCCCCCATCCACGTAGCCGTCCTGATGGGCGGCTGGGCGAATGAGCGGGAAGTCTCGCTTATGTCCGGCAATGGCGTTGCCGACGCGCTTGAAATGAAAGGCTACCGCGTCACTCCCATCGATATGGGCCGCGATGTGGCCGCGCGTCTTGCTGAGGCCAATCCCGATGTCGTGTTCAACGCGCTTCACGGCGTTCCCGGTGAAGATGGCAGCGTTCAAGGTATGCTTGATCTTATGGGTATCCCATACACCCATTCGGGGCTGGCGACGTCAGTGATCGCCATCGACAAACAGCTCACCAAGCAAGCGCTGGTGCCCCATGGTATCCCGATGCCGGGCGGACGGATTGTGGCATCCGAAGAGCTTTATGAGCGTGACCCGCTGCCGCGTCCTTATGTGTTAAAGCCTGTCAATGAAGGCTCATCGGTCGGCGTTGCCATCGTCACCGAAGACTCCAATGTCGGCAATCCGATAGCGCGCAATGCTGAGGGGCCGTGGCAGGAATTTGCTGAGCTTTTGGCGGAACCCTTTATCAAAGGGCGCGAGCTTACGACGGCTGTTATCGATGGCGAAGATGGCCCGCGCGCTTTGGGCGTTACCGAGCTGATTATCGAGACCGGTTTCTACGATTACGAACACAAATACACAGAAGGCCGCACGCAGCATGTGTGCCCGGCCAATGTCCCAGCAAATATTGCGGCGCTTTGCGAAGAATACGCGATCAAAGCGCATCAGGTGCTGGGCTGCCACGGCACCAGCCGCACCGATTATCGCTGGGATGAAGAACTGGGCGAAGATGGCCTGTTTGTGCTCGAAACCAACACGCAGCCCGGCATGACCCCGCTCAGCCTCGTGCCTGAACAGGCAAAGCACGCTGGGATCGATTACGCAGAGCTTGTCCATATGCTTGTCGCCGATGCGATCCGCATTCATTCCTCACCGTCCGCCAAAGAGGCAGCCCATGGCTAAGATCACCCGGTCCAATTCGAAAGGTGTGCGCCGCGCCACCCAATCCCGCAACCGCAGCGCGAATGCGCGCCGTGCGAAAGCGAAGACCGCAGGCGTGCTCGATACGATGATGGGCGTTTTGCCTTTCACCGAAGAGCAATGGAGCCGCATCTGGCTTGGCTTTATCGTGCTGGGCGGTCTTGCGTTGGCGCTCTTTATCGCGAACCTTGCAGGCGTTCCTGCGATGGCGCGCGGGCAAATGTCCATGATGGCAGCGGATGCAGGCTACAAGGTCAGCCATGTTCGAGTGACCGGCACAAAGCGGATGGACGAACGCGAAGTGTATGCGCGCGCGCTGGGCCAGCAAAGTCGATCCATGCCCGATGTTGAAGTTGAGAAACTACGCGAGGAATTGCTCGATCTTCCCTGGGTTAAAGATGCGCGTGTTTCGGTGCAACTGCCCGATACTCTGGTGATCGACATTGTAGAGCGCACACCGCACGCTGTGCTCGTTCGGCCAGATCGGCTAATGCTGATTGATCCTACAGGGCGCGAGTTGGAGCCGATCTCTAAGGAAGACGCGAAAGATAAGCTGAAGATTTCTGGACCAGGTTCGGCCGCCCAAGTCGGCGAGTTGGACCGACTTTTGGCCGCAGCGCCCGCTTTGAGCCCGCATGTGGTTGCTGCCGAATGGGTGGGCAATCGCCGCTGGAATCTGACGTTCAACACCGATCAAGTGGTAGCTTTGCCAGAAGGGCATCAAACCGCATCAAGCGCGCTTGTGAAATTTGCTCGTATGGACGGGCAGAACCGGCTGATCGGTGGCAAAGTGTTGAGCTTTGATATGCGCAATCCGCCGCGTGTGTATATGCGCGTGCCCGGGCGCAGCGAAACTGTGCTGGCTCAAGGAGAGGCATTGTGATCGGGCCCTCCAAATCCAAGTCTGCAAAGCCCACGCAAAAACAAGCCAAGCCCGCCGCAGCCCAAGCCAACAAAGCGCGCCTGGCCAAGATTTTTGGCGCAGTGAATGTCGGTTCGTTCCGCATTTCAGCGATGATTATTGGCGAAACTGAGAACGGCGATTTGGTTGTGCTGGGATCAGGCCATCGCGCTTCTCAGGGCATTAAGCGCGGCTATGTTACCGATATGCGCAGCGCCACCTATGCCATTAGTGATGCGGTAGAGAGAGCCGAAAAGAACGCTGGGATGAGCGTTAACAGCGTTTGGATTTCCTGTGCTGGCGCTGGGCTTACCAGCGATGTTGCAAAGGTAGAGATTGAGATTGGCGGGCGCCGGATCGAAGAAGACGATGTTGATCATCTGCTGTTCGCCGCGCGCGATGCCATCATGCCAGATGGCCGCACAGTCCTGCACGCGCAACCTGCGCATTACACGCTGGACGGCGCGCATGGTGTTGCCAATCCGCGTGGGCTCCATGCCGAAAGGCTTGGCGTTGATGTGCACGTGATGCTGGCTGATGGCCCGCCTGTGCGCAATTTGATGGAAGCGGTGCAGGGCGCGCATCTTGATGTTGAAGGTGTCGTCGCCTCTCCACTCGCGTCAGGATATGCGTGTCTCGACGAGGAAGAACGCGATCTGGGCGTCGCTTTGGTCGAAATCGGATGCGATGTTACAAATGTTTCGGTGTTTGCTGGCGGCATGCTTTTGGGTCTCCGCTCGCTTCCCATGGGCTCAGGCAACATAACCGATGCAGTGGCCAGCGCATTTGGCATCCGCCGGTTTCAGGCTGAGCGGCTGAAGTGCGTGTCAGGCTCTGCCATGGCGAGCCCCAGCGACCACCGCGAGATGATCCCTCTTTTTGGGCCCAATGATGAAGGGCAAGAAACGCCTGCGCCTGGTGCAACAATCGAAGCGAAGCGCGGGCCGGACAACACGCCGCGCATTGCGCGAGCCGAGCTGGTCTCAGTCGTGACACAGAACCTATCTCAGCTCACCAATGAGATCGGTAAGGCTCTGCGTTCAATGGGTTTTTCTGGCGCTCAATCCGGGCAAGTGGTGTTGACTGGCGGTGGTGCAGAGCTAGCAGGTCTTGCTGATTTTGCCCAAAGCGCGCTTGGAATGCCGGTTCGAATTGGCAAAGCGCCTGCTCTGCGCGGCCTCCCTGAAGCGCATGCGACACCAGGTTTTACAACTCTGGCAGGGCTCTGCCTTTATGCAGCAGATGATCCGATCGACATCCGATCATTGAACGCAGAGCCCAGCAGCGTTTACAAATTGGGACGCAGCGAGAACCAACCATTTGCGTTTGGACGTTTGTTTAAAGCACTGCGTGAGTATTTCTAAAGCCTGCGATTGACCTATATAAGATCATATGTGGCTTATGAGGGTTAAACCCCCGCTGTGGATAAGGATTTTAGCGGTATAACCGCGTAGTCAAGAATGTGTCAGAGAAGAATAGGATGCATGAAACGCACGCCCCTTCTGTGCGACCGCATCCGGAGGAAAAGGCAATGAGCATCACTATTGGACCAGCAGCAACCGACGATTTGCGCCCCCGCATTACTGTAATCGGTATTGGCGGAGCAGGCGGCAACGCGATTGCCAACATGATTGCGTCCGACATTGAAGGCGTTGATTTCATCGTCGCAAACACGGACGCGCAGGCATTGAGTTCAAGTCCCGCTGAAAAACGCATCCAACTTGGCCCTGATATTACCGGCGGTCTTGGTGCAGGTGCGCGGCCAGAAGTGGGCAAGGCTGCGGCAGAGGAAACCGTTCAGCAATTGGAAGAGGCGCTTGAAGGCGTCAATATGGTGTTTATAGCCGCTGGTATGGGCGGCGGCACAGGTACAGGTGCCGCGCCGGTCATTGCCGAGACCGCGCGCAAGATGGGCATTCTGACCGTTGGTGTTGTGACCAAGCCTTTCCTTTTCGAAGGCACGCGGCGGATGCGCGCTGCAGAATCCGGCATCACCGAACTTCAAGACCATGTCGATACGCTGATCGTGATCCCGAACCAGAACTTGTTCCTGGTCGCCAAAGCAGAAACCACCTTTAAAGAAGCGTTCGAACTTGCTGATGAAGTGCTCCAGCAGGGTGTTCGCTCAATCACTGATTTGATGGTCATGCCGGGCCTTATCAATCTCGACTTTGCCGATGTGCGCTCCGTCATGAGCGAGATGGGCAAGGCCATGATGGGCACTGGCGAAGGTCAGGGCGAAAACCGCGCGCTTGAAGCTGCTGAACAAGCGATTGCAAACCCGCTGCTTGATGGTGTGAGTATGCAGGGCGCACGCGGGGTGATCATTTCGATCATCGGCGGCGAAGATATGAAGCTGCTTGAGGTGGATGAAGCGGCCAATCATATCCGTGAACTGGTTGATGAAGATGCAAACATCATCTGGGGCAGTGCTTTCAACCCTGACCTAGATGGCAAAATCCGCGTCTCTGTTGTGGCGACGGGGATTGAGCCGGGTGCAGCTGGCATGACCGAGCGTCCAGCTGTTGATGCCCTTTCAAGTCCGCGAGCTCCAAAGCGTCCAGTGCTTGATTTGCCAAGCGAAACCCAAGTCGATGAAGCTCAGACTGAAAGGGAAACTGCAAGTGTTACGCCGCTCTCTTTTGCGGGCGCGTCTTCTGGGGAAGTCGAGGAAGACTCCATTGTTGAGGCGAGCGAAGAAAGCGAGCCATTCGATCTCACTGGAATGCAAACCGATGATGATATGGGTGATCTGGAAGATGACGTGGACGAAATCGTCGACCCTCTGGCTGGATTGCGCGGGGCTGATGATGATGATTTTGAATTGGGAGCAAGTGAAGAAGAAGAGCTGGCTCCACGAGAAAACACCAGTCTTTTGGAAGCTGGGTCTGATGATGAGGACGATGAGACGCTCGAATTGAGTGACAATTACGCTGAATTCTCTGACGCTGACGAAGGTGGCGACACTGACGACGTCTTAGCCGATGCAGACCGGCTTGCTGAAGAAGATAATCCTGTCGAACCGCAAGCAGGCGGCAGCCGACGTCGCGGATTGCTGGGCGGTGGTAGCGGCGACGGTGCTGGTCAGGCGAACGCAGATGGCGGATCAGCACGCGGCGGCGCAACTGGCAGCGATGGTGGTAGCTCTGGCGGAAGCACTCTGTTTGAACGCATGGCAAACCTTTCTCGAAGTTCTGGTAAGGACGATGACGAGGATGATGAAGATGATGGCGACGCGCCAGCACTCAGCATTCCGCGTTTTCTCGGTCGCCAGAACAACCAGTAAGGCTTACTTTTGAGATCAGCGCGCGCCGAAATCTCAGCCTGTCTTAACCTAAGTGCGGTTCGCCGTGCCCGGTGCGCGCAAGAGGATGTGTTGTTCATCCAGCTTTACTAACGTTTCACTTGTGAAAAATGTGGTCCCAAACTGCGATATGCAGTCCTTCATCGCTCGATCCGCTGTTTTGTGCCTGACGGGCCTTGGTGTTTTGAGTTTTGCTAACCCTGCAAACGCGCAGGAAATGGTTTCACGCCCTGTGGTTCAGTCAATGGGCTCTGAAGAGGTTCAGGATCTTGGTGCAGCCCTTCGCCAATTGGCCCGAAAGCCACGCGATTTGTCTGCATTGCTTTCAGCAGGGCGTGCATCATTGGCCGTTAACGACCTTGATGCGGCCATGGGGTTTTACGGCAGGGCAGAAGACATCGCCCCGCAAGATCCGCGTGTAAAACTCGGAATTGCTTCGGTCTTTCTCCAATCAGGCCGTCCTGTGGAGGCCCTGCGATTGTATGACCAAGTGTCATCAGCCCCGCAGTCACCCGGCGGCCAGGATGATACCGCTTTGGCGCGCGATAAAGGCCTTGCTTACGATTTGGTTGGCGATTTTGGGAACGCGCAAAAAGCCTATAACGCGGCCTTGGCTTTAACTCGAAACGATCCAGAGACCCTGCGACGCCTAGCAATCAGCCAGGCGATTTCGGGCAATAGCGGCAATTTTGAGGAAACGCTGCGGCCATTGCTTGAACAAAGCGATCCAGCCGCGTTTCGCGCGCGCGCATTTGGTCTTGCCATAATGGGCGAGCAGACCAGGGCTGTGGGGATTGTCAATGAAGTGATGCCGCGTGATCTGGCGAGCCGTCTGACACCTTATCTGGCTTACATGCCTCGTCTGACGAACGCGCAGCAGGCCGCAGCTGCTAATCTTGGTATTTTCCCACGCGCCGCTGATATTGGCCGGGAAGATCCGTTGATTGCTCAATATCGTGCGGGAAGAAGCGGTGCGCTTGCAGCTGCACCTTCCGGTGCTGTTGCTGGTGCAAGTTCTGCTCCTGCTTTGGCTGCTGGCGCGGATGCACGATTGGCTCCAGCAGGCGCGCCGCTCGGCTCCCAAGCGGGGCAAACCTCGGCAGAAAAGACGAGCTCTGCAATGCTTGCAGCGGCCGATACTGCAACACCTCCGGCAGCTGACCAAAGCGATCAGGAAGCCGAAATTCCAACCCAATCGGGCCCAACTCTCGTCTATTCGACAGCTCCAACCCCTTCAGCCGCTCCAGCTCCGTCGCAGCCTAAGACCAACGTTGCCGATGCCTTTGCTGATCTTGGCGAGGGCAGTGATGCGCGCCGGGCTGGTGCCAATGCGGTCGATCTTACCACCATCGATATTCCGCGCGAACGAAATGAACCGCCAGCACCGCCTGCTGCACCGCGCCGGTTCTGGGTCCAAGTTGCAACCGGGCGCGATGTGGGCGCATTGCGTTTCGATTGGCGCCGCATCAAACGTCAGGCGCCAGATATTCTCGGGCCGTTTAACGCGCATGTTACCCCTTGGGGAGAAGCCAACCGGCTGCTGGCGGGACCAGTGGAAACAGCGCAAAAGGCGCGCGAAATGGTCAATGATCTGAAAGCAAAGGGCGTCGATACTTTTACCTTCACAAGCCCGCAAGGCGCGGAAATAGAACAGCTTGATTGATCGCGCTTTCGGGCGGTGAATTGAAAGTTTGCACAGGGTTTTAACAAGCCAGATCAATTCTCCCCAGCCCCTCTGTGGCCATCCATTGCCAAATGTAAACTGATGGGTCCATGCGGCAATTGTATGATAAGTCGCACTCCCCAACGGCCCATGGCCATAGCGCTTCGAGTTGGCTCAGTATGACCCCGCGCGAGCATTACCAATCATCGCAGGACGATGCCGCACCGCTTGAAATGCTGCTTGCGCTTTTTGAAGCGCGCGGATGGCCTTGCGAATCGATTTCCGAAGAAGAAATGTCGGGCGAAGTGCAGGGCAGTTGGGCCAAGTATCAGCTGCGCGCCATCTGGCGCTCGACTGACAATGTGCTGCAATTCCTGTGTCTTCCTGACATTCGTATCAGCCAGGACAAACGCCAGAGCGCGTTTGAATTGCTGAGCCTTGTCAATGAACAGATGTGGCTTGGCCATTTCGATGTGTGGTCAAATGGTGATGTTTTGTTGTACCGCCATGGCGCTTTGATGGGCGATGATGGGATGCTGAGCCTCACTCAAGCTCAGGCATTGGTAGAATGCGCAATTGATGAATGCGACCGGTTCTATCCGGCTTTTCAGTTCGTACTGTGGGGCGATAAGTCGCCGCGTGATGCCTTGCAGGCCGCAATGGTGGATGCCATGGGGGAGGCGTGACCTCACCACTTCTCATCATCGGCTATGGCAATATGAGCGGCGCGATGCTGGCCGGATGGCTGGCTGACGGCGCTGATCCATCCGATTTCGCAATCCTCAATCGCTCGGTCAAACCCGCGCCTGACGGGGTTCGGGTGTATTCTTCGATTGCCGATGCTGAAAGCGATGCACCCTTTGGCGCGATTATGCTCGGCTTTAAACCGCATCAGCTTGATGAGGTGGCTCCTGATCTGCAAACGCTCTCGCGCGGTGCTCCGGTTTATTCGCTTTTGGCCGGCATCACGCTTGAGCAATTGCGCAGCGCTTTTCCGACAAGTTCATCCCATGCCCGCGTGATGCCCAATCTGGCGTCGCGCGTGAACAAATCTCCTGTTATTTTAGCTCAAAGCGGGCTCGATGAGACGGGAAAGGCGGCGACATTCGATCTGTTTAACCGGCTAGGCATGGCGGTTTGGCTGGAGGATGAAGCGCAATATGATCTTGCCACCGCTCTTGCCGGATCGGGCCCCGGATTTGTCTACCGTTTCATAGATGCGCTGGCCGGGGCAGGCGCAGAATTGGGCTTAACCGGTGAGCAGGCGCAAAGCCTCGCGCTTGCTATGGTTGAAGGGGCTGCAAGTTTGGCCGCAGGATCACAAGATTCTCCCGGCGTTTTGGCAGATAAGGTGGCCAGTCCGGGCGGCATGACCCGCCAAGGCTTAAATGTGCTTGATGCGGACAATGCCTTGCAGCGCCTGTTAACAGAGACACTTCGGAAAACGCGGGATCGCGGAGCGGAGCTTTCTGCGGGCAAATCTTGAGCTGCGCTTGCTCCTGATGTAACTGTTAATGCACGGGAAAGTATAACTGAACAATTCTGCGGGTTGCCATTCGGTTTTGCTTGAAATTCGCCTTCAAAACACCGATATTGTGTGGGCACGGCGCGGGCGTTCGCGCTGATTTATGGAGACTCCGTTTCAGGAGAAAGGGATCCAAATGTCTGATTTTGAACAAAACCAGCGCCAAGCAGGCTTCGGCTCAGTGCCGCGCGCCGGTGGTGCTGTCAGCTACGATGAGGGCCTGCGTAAGTACATGCTCTCTATCTATAATTACATGTGCACTGCTGTGATTGTTACAGGTTTTGTGGCGCTGGGCATGGCCGAAAGCGGCCTTTCCTTCGCCTTTATCGGCAATCCGCTGCAATGGGTTGTGATGCTCGCGCCGCTTGGCTTCATTATGGCAATGAGCTTTGGCCTCAACAAAATGAGCCAAGGCACGCTGCAAATCCTGTTTTGGGCTTTCGCAGTGGTGATGGGCATTTCGATGTCGACGATTTTCCTCGTCTTCACGAATGAATCGATCGCGACCACGTTCTTTGCGACAGCGGCCGCTTTTGCTGGACTTTCGCTGTGGGGCTACACCACGAAGAAAGACATTTCTGGTTGGGGCAGCTTCCTCATTATGGGTGTGATCGGCCTGATCGTTGCGTCGATTGCCAATTGGTTTATCGGGTCTAGCGAGCTTGCCTTCGTAATCAGCGGCCTTGGCGTGCTGATTTTCGCTGGTCTTACCGCCTATGACACACAGAAACTAAAGAACCAGTATCAGTATCTGCGCGGTACAGAGTTTATGGGCAAAGCCGTCATCATGGGCGCGCTAAACCTCTACCTCGATTTCGTGAACATGTTCATGTTCCTGCTCAACTTCTTGGGCAGCCGCGAATAGTCGCACCAGTGCAATGGCGGCTATTGACGCTGCCAAGGCACAGTTGAACGAAAATCAAATGCCCGGAGGCCATTAGGTGGCTTCCGGGCATTTTCTTTGGTCAATGCTATGGTTATCGTGCGCGGAAAGGGTCTCGCTTCACACTTTATAAAGGATAAGTCCCACATGGTTGAAGCGTGGGGTAACAGAGGTCGCCTATCATGAACGAGCATTCCAATATCCATTCGCAAATCGCCAAACCTTCAATTAAGCCGGCGCCGCTGAAAGTAAGTGCACTTGGTCTGGCCCTCAGCGCCGTTGCCGCATGCGCTCCTGTTGCGGCTCCTATTGCTCCACCACCACCTCCGCCTCCTCCGGTTGTGAAGGCAGTTCCACCGCGACCACTGCCCCCCGGCGGTGCTTCTTATGTGATGAATATCCCTGAGATGGGTGCGGCTGGCCGCCGGATGACTGTCAATTGGGGCCTTACCGATGATGAAACGGTATGGCACTTTCGTTCTGGCTGGAATGTGGCGGCTCTTAATTGCTCCACGGCTCAGTATGACCCAATTACCGATGGGTATTCGCTTTACATCCAAAAATATGCGCGGCCTCTAAAGCGGATCAATGACCGTATCGATCGGACCTATCGCCAGCAATTGTCGAGCCGTCGCGCTGCGATAAAAGCGCGCGAGACTAAAATGACCGGCGTCTATAACTATTTCGCGCTTCCGCCTGCGCGCGCGGCGTTTTGTGCTGAGGCGCTCGACATTTCGAACCGCCTTCTTGCATCGCCAGAAGTTGATCCTGCGGTTTTTGCGATGGAAAATTTCGCTCAGCTGGATCGCGCCTTTGAAATCTTCTTCAACGATTACGCTGATTACCAACAGAAATCCGCGCAATGGGATGCGGAATACGGCGCTGAGTACGGCCCCTCGCAGCCTGGCTGGGTTGCAGTGCAGGATGCGCGCGCGCGCGGCGTTGCGGTTCCAACCGCCACGACATCCAGCTCGGCAACGACAACTGTCACAGACCCGCAAACGGGGGCGCAGGTTCCCGTTGTCCCGGCCGATACGCGGTTCGTGTCCCAACCTGTAAGCCAGCCTTTACCCAACGAGGATAGCGGCGGCCAGTAAACTGGAGGCCAGTAATCGGGTTGCGCGTACCGCAATCAACTCATAGAGCGACCATCACACACCGGTAACGGGAATGCGGTGCGCGGCCTTGGTCGCAATTCCGCAGCTGTCCCTGCAACTGTAAGCGGTGAGTGTCTTTCTCGTGCCCCGTCATAGGGCGCCCACTGAGCGAGTAAGCTTGGGAAGGGGAGCAAGACGCGCTGACCCGCAAGCCAGGAGACCGACCGGCGTGTGTCGCTTGTGGCCGCTTTCAGGGATTGGAGAGGCGCGGATAATTTTCGTTTCGAGCGACGACTTTGTGCGACGTGTGGGTGTGGTCCCGCACGGCGTGAATGTTGATGCTTATTCGGAAAGGGATCCGAGAAATGAAATTGTCTAAACTATTTTGCGGCGCGGCTGTGTGCGCGCTGAGTTGGGGCGCGCCTTTGGTGGCGCAAAACCAAACCGAGAGTGCCTCTGAAGGTAAGGATAGAACACCGATCAAGACAATATCCAACCGCCGGCAGGATATTGTCGTGACCGCTCACCGGGAAGACGATCTGCTTTATCCAGAGAACTATACGGGCTCGGCGACCGTCATCACTGAGGACCAAATCGAACAGCGCCAAATTCGCAATATCGAAGACGCCTTGCGCGATGTGCCGGGTGTCGCCGTTGCATCGGTCCCCGGTCAGACCCAAATCCGACTGCGCGGTACTGAAGCCAATCATGTCCTTGTCCTAGTCGATGGCATCGAGGTTTCGGACCCCGGCAGCGGCGAATTCGACCTTGGCACATTGCAGGCGGAAATCGGCAGCCGCATCGAAGTGCTGCGCGGGCCCCAATCCGCTCTCTATGGCAATGATGCGATTGGCGGGGTTGTCGCATATCAATCCGCCAGTGGCCGAGACCGCGAAGGGCTTTCCGCTTTTCTTGAAGGCGGCACGAACAACACCTTAAACGTCGCCAGCCGGGCCGGTTTTGCCGGAGATGGCTGGGACTTTGCGCTTTCCGGCGTGGTAGTGAGCACCGATGGCGAACCCAATGCGCGCGGAGGAACGCGCGATATTGGCCGCGAAAGCGCGACGATTTCGGGCAAAGGCTCCGTGGAAGTCGCTGACAATTTCGCCTTGCGCGCGGTCGCCCGATACACGTCTGCCGAAGGCCGCTTTAACGAGCAGGATTTCGGCTTTCTCAGCCCCACCGCTGGCCTCGTTATCGACAGTCCGGGCACACGGTTCGAAAGCGAGAATTTTTCCGCTCTCATCGGTGCGCGGTATGAAGCTCTCAACGGAACATGGACGCATGATCTTTCCGCGCAAATCACCGATGCCAATCGCAACACCACACAGCCCGCAGGCTTCCCCAGCAGCACTGAAAGCGACCGTTTCAAAGCATCCTATGTCTCCTCTTATGACATAAGCGGCGACCACAGCATCACATTTGCGGCCGACTATGAAGATGAAGGTTTCAACAATGTCCTGACTTTCGATTTCCGCAACGAAATCGAAAACACCGGTTTCGTGGGCGAATATCGCTATGCAGGGGACCGCTTCGATTTTTCCGCAGCGATCCGACACGATATCAACGACAGATTCCAAGACGCGACCACTTTTCGCGTTGGTGCTGGTTACCAGGTCACCGACACCACTCGGATACGCGCTGCAGCTGGATCGGGCGTCAAAAACCCCACGCTCAACGAACTCTTCGGCTTTTTTGATGGCGCGTTTGTCGGCAATCCTGATCTCCAGCCAGAAGAATCGACCAGTTGGGAAGTGGGCGTGGACCAGACATTTGCTTATGGAAATGTCACAGTTTCAGCGACCTATTTCAGCGCGGAATTGGACAATGAAATTTTCACTAGCTTCCCGCCGCCAAACTTTACCGCAACCCCCGGCAATCGCGACACGGAAAGCACGCAGCAAGGTGTTGAATTGGCGCTCGCGGCGCAATTGGGGGCAGGGTTCAGTTTGAACGGAGCCTACACTTTCCTCGATGCAGAAGAAGACGGCGTAGAGGAAGTCCGCCGGCCCGATCATACCGCAAGCGCGGTGCTCAATTGGACCGTGCCCGGCGATACGTTCTCTGCCAACCTCGCCGTGCGATATAATGGCGAGGCAACAGATCTCGATTTCACCACCGGCTTTTTCCCTGCACCACAAACGGATTTGGACAGCTACACTCTGGTGAATTTCAACGCGCGAGCGAAAATCACCGATGGCATCAGCGTCTTTGGCCGCGTGGAAAACCTGCTGGATGAGACATACGAACCGGTCTTCACATTTGTCGCTCCGGGCCGCACGGCAGTAATCGGGATCGAAGCTGGGTTCTGACTTTGGTGAGCCCCCGCGCAGGCGGGGGTCTCCACCCACTTTGCGCTAGATTGTGGGAGGTCCCCGCTTTCCCGGGGACTCGCGGGTGGTATTTCCCCGCATAAACTCATACATGCGCCGCTATGCATTTCCTCGACCAAGCCAAAATCTACGTCCGATCAGGTGCGGGCGGCCCCGGAGCGGTTTCGTTTCGGCGGGAAAAGTACGTCGAATATGGCGGGCCTGATGGAGGTAATGGCGGCAAAGGCGGCGATATTGTGTTTGAGGCCGTGCAAGGCCTCAACACTCTTATAGACTTTCGTTACGCACAGCATTTCAAAGCGAAACGCGGCGATCATGGGCGCGGGCGCGATCAGACAGGGGCCGGTGCGCCTGATATGGTGATCGAAGTGCCCGTGGGCACCCAGGTTTTGTCAGAAGATAAAGAGGAGGTGCTGGCTGATTTTACTGAGATTGGTCAGCGCGTTGTCCTGCTTGAAGGCGGGATGGGCGGCCGCGGTAATGCATCTTACAAATCCGCGACCAATCGCGCCCCGCGCCAGCATCAACCGGGCGAACCTGCCGAAGAGATGTGGGTGTGGTTGCGGCTGAAGTTACTCGCAGATGTGGGACTGCTGGGCCTTCCCAATGCGGGCAAATCGACCTTTATCAATGCGGTATCCAATGCGGGCGCAAAAGTGGGGCATTATGCGTTCACGACTTTGATCCCGAAACTGGGCGTGGTCCGCCACCGCGCCCGCGAATTTGTGCTTGCCGATATTCCGGGCCTTATCGAAGGCGCGGCTGATGGGGCAGGTATTGGCGATAGGTTCCTTGGCCATATTGAACGCTGCCGAGTGCTAATCCACCTTATCGATATTGCAGGCGATGACCCTGCAGAGGCCATGCGCATCGTTCAAGAGGAACTGGCTGCCTATGGTGCTGGGCTTGAAGACAAACCGCAATTGATTGCGCTCAATAAACTTGATTTGGCCGATGCCGAATTGGCCGAAGCTTTTGCGCAAGAATTGATCGCGGCGGGCGCGCAGAAGGTTTTCAACATTTCGGGCGCGACGGGCGAGGGGATCGATGCGCTCTTGGATGCGGTCTTGTCTTACTTGCCGGACCGAACATCGACCGAAACCAAAGCTGTTGAAGTTGAAGACGAGGAAGAGGACGGCGCGGTGGATTGGTCGCCGATCTGAAATTATGACGATTGCGTCCCTCACAGACATTGCAAGTGCAAAGCGGCTGGTGATCAAGATCGGCAGCGCGTTGCTGGTGAATGACGGTAAGCCTGCGCGAGCTTGGCTTGATGCATTGGCGCTTGATCTGAAGGACTTGCGCGGGAACGGGACCGAAATCATTCTGGTGAGCTCGGGCGCGATCGCGCTGGGTGCTGCTCGATTGGGGCTTTCCAAAGGTGGCCGGGCCAGCCTTGCCGATGCGCAGGCAGCGGCATCTGTGGGCCAGGTTGCGCTCGCACAGCTTTGGGCAGGAGCGTTGGATCGTCACGGACTGATCGCAGCGCAAATGCTTGTGACTATCGATGATCTTGAGGACCGCAGGCGCTACCTCAACGCATCAGCGACAATCGAACGCTTGATGGAAACCGGCGCCGTGCCTGTTGTGAATGAAAACGACAGCGTCGCGACCGAAGAAATTCGCTTTGGCGACAATGATCGTCTTGCTGCCCGTGTGGCACAAGCAGCGGGCGCAGACGCTGTGCTGCTGCTCTCTGATATCGATGGTCTGTATGACCGCGATCCTGCTGAAGAAGGCGCGCAGTTCATAGAGAGGGTCGAAGGGGTCACACCTGAAATTATCGCAATGGCGGGTGAGGGGTCATCCTCGGGCCTGGGATCAGGCGGAATGAAATCCAAACTGCAAGCCGCGCGCATAGCGGAACGCGCAGGGATCATGCTCGCCATTATCAACGGCACGCAGCAGCGCCCTATACACACAGCGCGCCTTCGCGGACGCGGGACCGTGTTCCTTCCAGTGCGCGCCGACAATGCCCGGAAAAGCTGGCTTGGCGGACGCATGGCACCCGAAGGCGTTTTGGGCGTGGATGAAGGCTGCGTTGCTGCTTTGGGTAAGGGCGCAAGTTTGCTGGCGGCCGGGCTTATTGAAGTCGCAGGCGAATTTGAACGCGGCGCTTTGGTAAGCCTTCACGGCCCCAACGGTGAACGGCTGGGGCAGGGCCTGGTTGAATATTCAGCTGCTGAATGCCGGGCTATTTTGGGCCTCAGTCAGGCCGACCAGGAAGCAAAGCTGGGCTATGCCCCGCGCGCCGCTGTGGTGCACCGCGATCATATGGTGCGCGGGTGACTTCTAACCTAAGTCGTCTGCATATGAGGCTCGCGATTACTGGTGCAACGGGGTTTGTTGGTTCCGCCGTACTTGAAGAAGCGCTTGCAAACTTGCACTTTGTTCAAGCGCTCACCCGGCGGCCGAATCCACGGCAAAAATTGCTAAAGGAACGAAAACTCGCCGGTGGTGAGATTCCCCGCGACGGAGTTGAATGGGTCGAGGGTACACTAGACGAAATGGGAGCTTTGCGGGAGCTATGCGACGGCATGGATGCGGTGATCCATATCGCCGGTCTGACTAACACACCCGATATTGCCCAATTTGAGACTGCCAATGTCAAAGGCACCGCCAATGTGATCGAGGCCGCAAAACGAGCGAAGGTTAGAAAGTTTGTCTTTGTTTCCTCGCTTTCAGCCAGGAAACCGGAATTGTCCGCCTATGGCGCGTCGAAAGCGCTGGCGGAAGAATTGGTGAAGGCTTCCAAGCTCGATTGGACCATAGTCCGCCCGCCAGCTGTCTACGGTCCCCGCGACGTTGATATGTTTGAACTGTTCCGCTCGGCCAAGATGGGGGTTGTTCCCTTGCCACCAGCGGGGGCGACATCAATCATTCATGTCAAAGACTTGGCGGAATTGTTGATAGCGCTGAGTGACACCATGCCGTTGAAGGGGCCATCGCCAATCATCCGAAAAGTATACGAACCCGATGATGGGCGCGAAGGCGGTTGGTCGCACAAAGAATTGGCGCGGGCCATTGGCAAAGCGATGGGCCGTGCCAGAGTGTTCGCGCCGCACCTCCCCGCCAATGCGCTCACCATCGCGGCCAAGGCTGACAAACGCCTGCGCGGTGATAAAGCCAAGCTAACCGCAGACCGCGTGGGCTATATGTGCCACCCAAACTGGGTGTCGCGCTCCGATCGCGCTGTGCCCTATGATATATGGGAGCCGCAGATCAGCGGTGAAGAGGGGCTGAAACAGACCGCTGAGTGGTACAGGGCCGAGGGTTGGCTTTAGCCGATCACAAAAACGGCTCTTCACCCGGCTTGTGTATTCCGCATTCGGTTTTGTCCCAGCCTTTCCAACGGCCAGAGCGCGGGTCTTCACCGGGGGCCACTTTGTGCGTGCAAGGCTCGCAGCCGATTGACGGGAAACCTTTGGCAATCAGGGGGTGGCGGGGAAGATCGTGTTCCTCAAAGTAAGCGGCGATGTCTTCGGCAGACCAATCGATCAGCGGGTTGATTTTGAGCCTACCTTGCGCGTCTGAGGTGTCGATTTCGAACCTCGGCAAATTGGCGCGGGTCGAGGATTGAAACGCTTTGCGCCCGGTGAAACTCGCATCATATTCGGCGAGCGCTTTTTCGAGCGGTTTCACTTTGCGAATTTCGCAGCAGCCATCAGGATCGTAGGACCATCTGAGGCCGCTTTCATCCTTTGCAGCAATGTCCTGTGCATCAGGAGTGAGCAATTGCAGATTGGTCAGGCCAATGCGCTCCACCAGCAGATCGCGATACTTCAACGTCTCTGCAAAATGCTTGCCGGTTTCAAGGAACAGCACCGAAATGCTGGGATCAACTTGCGCGATAAGATGAAGCAAAACAGCGCTTTCTGCGCCAAAGCTCGAAACGATGGCGATATCGCCTGCGAGATTGTCTTTGATGACACCTTCCAGCATTTCAATCGTCGATGATCCGCGAAACATACGGTTGAGACGCACCGCGTCGTGCTCGGAAAAGCGGGGAGATGCGTCGAGCCTGTCGATCTTGCGCACTTCATTCATGGCGCAATTCCTGAATGGTTGGACGGCCATCGATGGTTGCCTGATAGACATTGTCCCATGTCGCAAAGGCGCGCGCGGCATCGTTTTCATCAAGCTTTTGGTCCGGCGCAAAGGCATCAAAACCGCAGCGGCGCATATGGCTCAACTGGTCAATAAGCACATCGCCCACAGCGCGCAATTCGCCTTCATATCCCGCCTCGCGAAGGATGCGCGCAGCGGAATATCCACGACCATCGGCAAAGCTTGGGAAATTGACTTCGACAAGGGCAAGTCTGTCCAAAAAGGGCAGCAAAGCGCGCGCATCATCGCCCGGTTCAATGCGAACCGCGGTTGCGTTGCTTTGATCGAGCGCGGAATCCACAGTTACTGTGCCGTGATCGGCGGGCTCATCATCGCGAAAACGGAATTGCACTTCGTCGGGGGAGGTGCCCAAAGGCTTTGAAGTTTCCTCAGTCATAAAGAGCCTCCTTAAATGGAGCCATTCCGATGCGGCGATAAGTATCGAGAAAGCGCTCGTCGCCTTCGCGTGCTGACAGATAGACATCAGTCACTTTCTCAACCGCATCGATTACGCCGTCCTCGTCAAAACCGGGTCCGGTGATTTTGGCGAGACTGACGTCTTCTGCCTCGCTACCGCCGAGCGAGAGTTGGAAGTTCTCTTTGCCTTTGCGGTCCACACCCAAAATACCGATATGCCCAGCATGGTGGTGACCACAGGCATTGATGCAACCGGAGATTTTGAGCTTTAACTCGCCCAATTCCTCCGTCTTGCCTTTGGAGGCGAAGCGTTCCGAAATGCGCTGGGCAAGCGGGATTGAGCGGGCATTGGCAAGGGCGCAGTAATCGAGGCCAGGGCACGCGATGATGTCTTCAATTGTGTCGAGATTGGGTGAGCCAAGGCCCGCCTCATCCAAAGCTGTCCAAAGCGCGTGCAGATCGGCAATTCTCACATGCGGCAGCACCACGTTTTGCGTGTGTGTGATGCGCAGCTCATCAAGGCTGTATTGCTTGGCAAGCTTTGCCATCAGACGCATCTGGTCGCCTGTCGCATCGCCGGGAATGCCGCCGACGGGTTTTAGGGAGATGACCGCAGAGACATAGCTGTCATGGCGGTGGCGATTGGTGTTGCGATCGACCCACAGTGCGAAATCTGGATCGGAGCGGTCAACTGTCTTGGGACCATCTTCGAAGGCGGGCGACGCAAAGAAAGTCTTCAACCGCTCAATCTCAGCCAAAGGCGGCTCAACGCCTTGATCGAGCATATGCGCAAATTCTTCTTCGACTTGCCGAGTGTATTCATCCTTGCCCAGTTCATGGACGAGGATTTTGATGCGCGCCTTATACTTGTTATCGCGCCTACCGTAGCGATTGTAGACGCGCAGGCACGCCTCAGCGTACGTGATAAGCTGATCGACCGGCACAAAATCGCGGATCATCGGCGCAATCATCGGAGTGCGTCCCATGCCGCCGCCTGCAAAGAAACGCGCGCCAATTTCGCCATCTTTCTCGACAATTTGAATGCCGATATCGTGAAGGCGCATAGCTGCACGGTCTTTCTCAGACGCGATTACGCAGATTTTAAACTTGCGCGGCAAATAGCTGAATTCGGGGTGAAAGCTCGACCATTGCCGCATCAATTCGGCATAAGGGCGCGGGTCAATCAGCTCGTCATGGCTTGCGCCTGCAAAGTGATCGGAAGAGATATTGCGGATGCAATTTCCGCTTGTTTGGATGGCGTGCATTTCAACTTTGGAAAGCTCATCCAAAATGTCGGCCGCATCTTCCAGTTTGATCCAGTTGTACTGAATGTTTTGCCGCGTGGTGAAGTGGCCATAACCGCGGTCATATTTGTCCGCGATATCGCCCAGCACGCTCATTTGGGTCGAATTCAAAGTGCCATAGGGGATGGCAACGCGCAGCATGTAAGCGTGCAATTGCAGATAGAGGCCGTTCATCAAACGCAGCGGCTTGAATTGATCCTCGGTCAGCTTGCCTTCCAAGCGGCGGCGAGCCTGATCGCGAAATTCCGCAACGCGCGCATCGACCATGGCCTGATCGTATTTGTCATACTGGTACATCAAATAATCCAGTCCAGAGCTTCGGGGTCTTTGGGTTTGAGCGTCAGATCGGGGCGCACAGTTGGGCCCAATGCGCGCACGCGGTCTTTGATATGGGCAGGGCGGACGCTGCCATCCTCTTCGCGGGTTGCTTCTATGATGTAGGGCACGTTGACGCGGCGCGCAGCTTCCTCGCGGGCGAGGATTTCTTCGCCTTCATCACCTACATCCGCGGCATCATCCACATGACGCGACCAGTCAGAGCCGGTCCACCAAGTGACATCGCCTGTTCTAAGATCGTTTCCGGTAAGAACTTTCATTCCACTACTCCGTCATCCCGGACGTGATCCGGGATCGCTTTCAATATCTCGCCAAGGTCTGAATACTCCGCCTTTTCGTCGGTTCCGCGCGTAGTCACATCGCCAATCACGATAAGAGCGGGGCTTTTGATCGCATGGTCGATGACAAGATCGGGCAATCCGGCCAAGGGCCCTCGCACAACGCGCATTTCGGGGCGAGCGCCGTTTTCGATCACGGCAAGCGGCACATCGGGCGCAAGACCATCAGCCATGAGTTTTTCGGCGATCTGGGGCGCGGTTTTGACGCCCATATAGATAACAAGTGTGCGGCCTTTCCCGGCAAGCCCCGACCAATCCTGATCGGACAAACCTTTGCATTGGCCTGCGACAAAGCTGACAATGCTCGAGGCATCGCGGTGGGTGAGCGCGATCTGGGCAGCCGCGGCTGCGCCATTCGCGGCCGAAATCCCGGGCACGATTTCCACGGGCACGCCCGCTGCGCGCGCGTCCTCGGCTTCTTCACCTCCGCGACCAAAAATTAACGGATCACCGCCTTTAAGCCGAACGACATCGCGCCCTGCCTTGGCTTCGCGGATCAACAGCGCGTTGATCTGATCTTGCGGCAGAGTATGGCGCGCGCGTTGTTTTGCGACTGAGATAAGCCGCGCATCTGGCCGGGCCATGCTGAGTATATCAGCACTGACAAGGCCATCATGCACCACCACTCGCGCGCTTTCGATCAACCGCGCCGCACGCAGTGTTAAAAGGTCCGGATCACCCGGCCCTGCACCTACAAGAAAGATAGTTCCTGTTTTCATGCAGCCCTTCGCCATCTGAGCTGCATGAAAACAGGAACTATCTTTCTTGTAG
>JBCBAX010000005.1:0-284321 GCA_038532305.1 Pseudomonadota bacterium
TGGCGATTGGTTTTGGTCTACAAAAGACTTTCGGCAGACCAAAGGCACCTCCCGCAAACGCTAGAGCGGTCAGATCAATGCCCAGCATGTCAATGCCGATAAAGAAAGCCAGACCCCAGATCAGAATGGTGCTGAGTTTTTCAGCGAGCACCTGTTGGCTGCCATCAAAGCGCGCAATTCGGCGGATTCCAAAGCGGCTAAGCCGGGTGACAAACCATGCGGCTGTCACCACGAGCAAGATGACGCCGATAATCAGCAGACCATCCAGCAGCGAAAAACGGAAATTGCCGATCTCAAACGCTGCATCATGCATGTAGCGCAGGAACGCACCCGCGGTTTCGCTTTGGGCTTCGGCGCCTTCAATCAGCTCGTTTGAGCCCTCGACGACCTCAACGGGTTCTTGCGCTTCCGCTTCCGCTTCCGCTTCCGGTGACGGCGCTGGCTCTGTATCTTCCAATTCCTGCGCCTCGGAGGTCGCCGCATTCTCGGTTTCATCAATCGCAGAAGCATTATCCAGCGGTGTATCGCTGTTTTCAGTGTCTACAGTCGGTGTCGGAGCCGTCATCAATTATCCATTTTTTCAAGTGCTTTACCGAGATCCTCGATCAGGTCAGCTGGATCTTCCAAACCAATGGAAAGGCGGATCGCCGGCCACGCCTGTGATGCGTCATTCACCGTAGGGGAACGCATTGTGTCCCTATGTTGCTGCGGAAAAATGGGTAGAGCAAGGCTTTCAAACCCGCCCCAGCTGTATCCAATGCCAAACAGTTCCAAAGCGTCGACGATCTGTGCGCTGGCTTGCGGGTCATTGCTCTCAAGAACAAAACTGAACAGCCCGCATCCACCGGTAAAGTCGCGTTTCCAAAGGTCATAGCCGCTATCACCGGGCAGCATGGGGCACAGTACTTCGCGGATCATAGGGTGTGTTTTGAGCCAACTTGCTATCTTAACCGCGCTTGTGGTGGAGCGTTCCAGCCGCATGGCCATCGTGCGAAGGCCGCGCGCTGCCAAAGCTGCGTCATCGGGTGATACGACCTGTCCCAATTCCTGCGACGTGCGGCGCAGCGTGCGGTACCAGCGTTCGCCCGCTGACGCGCTTCCCATCATCACATCGGAATGCCCGCCGACATGTTTGGACAAGCTCTGCATCACGATATCGCAGCCGCGTTCTAAGGCCGGAAAGCCTAATGCGCTTGCCCATGTGTTATCGATAAGGCTGACAGCACCTTTGGCCCGAGCAATCGCCGTGAGCGCAGGGACATCGCACACTTCCATCGTAAGGCTGCCGGGATTTTCAAACCAAACGGCGCGGGGGTTGTAGTTGGCAACCAATTGCTCAAACGCCTCCAAATTGAGCGGGTCAAAGAATTGGTGCGTTATGCCTAGACGCTTTAGCAGTCCTGTCGCCATTGCGCGCGAGGGATCATAGGCATTATCTGTGATCAGCAATGTATCGCCGGGTTTCAGGACTGCGAGCATGCACCCTGCAATCGCTGCAACACCGCTGGGATAAAGGACCGTACCCGCAGCGCCCGGCTCAATCGCGGTCAACGCCTCTGCCAATGCCCACTGCGTTGGAGCGCCGCGGCGTCCATAGAAGAAATCACCATCTTCATTGGATTTAAGCGCGGCTTTGCGTTCAGCTTCACCTTCATAAAGATGCGTGGAAGCTCGCCAGATGGGTGTATTGACGACTCGGCCAGTCCATTCCGCGCGCCGTCCGGCGTGTGTTATGCGAGTGGCTGGATTGAGGTCTTTGTTATCCCCGCTCATTCGGGACCCACTGCTTTTGGTGTTGCCGGGTCTGCGCTCCATTCCATCCAACTGCCATCATAAAGGGCAGTGTCGGTTTTCCCGATAAGTTCAAGCGCGAACAACAAGACGCTCGCAGTAACGCCGCTGCCGCAGGACGTGATGACGGGCTTTGCCAAATCCACACCCGCTTCTTCGAAGATATCGCGAAGTTCGCCGGGCGATTTGAAAGTACCTTTGTCCGTAAACAGAGTGTTGAAAGGGACGTTATACGCACCAGGTATCCGGCCATTGGCACCGCCATGAACGGGGTCATCACCATCACCAAACACCCGGTCAGCACTGCGAGCATCGACGACTTGCTCGCTTCGTGTATCAAGATTTGCGAGCATGTCGTCTTTGAAGCGAATTCGGGCTGGGGCTGGGCCAGAGCCCTCGCTTGGCGGCACATCGCGCGCTGCACCGGCATCAATCGCCCGGCCTTCAGCGCGCCATTTCGCGAAACTTCCATCAAGGATCGCGACGTTCTCAATCCCGTTCGCCTTTAAAGCGAACCATGCTCGCGATGAGGTTTTCACAGCGCTGTTATCGTAGATGACGATTTTGCTCGATTTCATGATATCAAGCGCTTCCAGCCGAGCATTCACTTGGGCAGAATTTGGAAGCGCTGCCGGCACGTCCGATCCTGGATCGGTTAAGTTTGCAAGGTCTAGAAACTGGGCACCGGGAATGTGGCCAGCTTCAAACTCTTCCTTTGCATCGCGATCAGCACCAGGCAGATGGCGCGTTGCATCAAGCACTTTGCAATCGGCGGCGTTAAGATTGTCTGCCAGCCACTGCGTCGACACGAGAATTGGGAATGTACCGCACATCCCACTGGCGTAGCGTCCGCTTGAGCGAACGCCAAGCTTTCTTACACTGGATCCGCTTGGTTACGCCGCTCGCGCAGCAGCTCCGTCCGTTTTCACTTCATGGGCGAGCAGCCCTTTGATACTGCCGGGCGGGGTGTCCAGCGGAATAGGATGAAGTCGGTTTGCGCTTGTCTGACTGGGGGTTCCAATCACGAAACTTCGCGACTTAAGCTGTGCGTCACCCAGTTCGATAGCGAGCTGAGCTAGTGGAATGCAAAGCGGCGTCTTGCCTTGCCGGATCGGTTGAATGGCGCTCAACGGCAATTGCAATTGCATTTCCACCATTTGGCTTTGTTGTGGGCCGATCCTCTCAATGGTTTCTTTTTGGAGGGCAGCGTCTGCCGCAGCACCCGCAGTCGCGCTTCGCTGCGCGCACACAAGGCTACCCGAAACGGTCAGATCACGGGCAGCGGTGTCAGCACGATTGAAGAAGGTGAGACGGCAATCGAGAGTGATCATCATAAGCGATCGGCTGGCCGATACGATTTCGAGCTCAGTGTCTATCCGAGCTGGTTCGGGTGGTTTGGTGGTCTGAGCGCGGGCCGTTTGGGGCGCGGCAGGGTCTTTACGCTCAAATTCACCAGTAGGCGATGGTGGAAGTGTGCTCTCACCAAGCGTTTCGCGTGCAAGCACTGGCACGGCCGGAACAGAGCGAGCCTTCCTTTGTCGCATCACAAACGCTGCGAGCCCAAAGCCAAGGGCGAGAATGAGCGCAATTAAGGCCCAGACCCAGCCAACAAACAGAGTGGATTGTTCCGGAGCATTGGCCGTGTCTGCATCCAGGATTGTTGGCGCAGAAGTTGGGATAGCTGAGGCAGCGGAGGCAGGGGGTGGGCCATCAGTCGTTTCACCTGATGCAAACGGCGGTTCTGTTTGAGTGTTTGTTGAAACCTGTTCTGAGCCCGGGGCGATTTGTGCCGTTGGGTTGGTTGGTGTTTGGTTCGCCTGCGCAGCAGCACTTGATAGCGCGGGTGATGGTGCTGGCGTGGGCGTTTGCGATGCTGGTTCTACTGCTGAGGTGTTTTGATCCTGCTCAAATTCTACGTCGATCGCCGGCTGTTCTTGCTCCTGCGCAGAGGGCGCAACTGGCTGCTCTTGGTTTTGAGGTATGGAACGCGGTCCGATAGGAACACCTGACCGCACATCAACTGGCCCTTGCGGCGCTGGCGTGGGGGTTGGTGTGGGCTCTGGCAGAGTGAACCCACCCGGCGAACTTTGCGCGCTGACCGGCAGGGTGTGTGAGGCGGCAATCAAACAAACTGCGGGTAGGCCAACACAAAGTCCAAGCAGCCCGCGTCCTGCGCTTAGGCTGCTTGCCGGGACCGGCGATTTGTTTGGCGAGAGCATTGAACGCATGATCGGATCGCGACAGTGTAAATGAGTTAAGATGAACGCATCTTCAAACCGAAGGCCTCAAAAAGGCGGTTGATCCGATGCATGCGCGGTCTCACCGCAAATAAGCTCTATTGGCTTTTCGTCCAGTAAGGCGCTTGCAAGCAGGCATCATTCGCGGCAACAGCGCGGCATGGATACCACACCTGACACATCAGACGCTCCGGCTTTTCTAGGCAAAGACACGCCGCTTCCTCAATCTCCTGAAGAGGCGACACTTGATTACGTCCCCAATCCGCGCGCGGGTTCGCTGTTTTTGGTGCGCTTTGCTGCGCCCGAGTTCACATCGCTTTGCCCCGTGACCAGTCAGCCCGATTTTGCGCATCTTGTGATTGACTATGCTCCGGGTGAAACAATCGTAGAATCAAAGAGTTTGAAGCTGTTCTTGGGCAGTTTTCGCAATCACAATGGTTTTCACGAAGATGTGACCGTGGGCATTGGCCAGAGGCTTTTTGAAGAGATGAAGCCGCAATGGCTCAGGATTGGCGGATATTGGTATCCGCGCGGCGGCATTCCTATCGATGTGTTTTGGCAAAGCGGCCCCGCGCCTGAAGGATTATGGCTGCCTGATCAGGGCGTTGCCCCCTATCGCGGGCGGGGCTGATCACGTGACCGTAAGGTATGCCGGCACGCTGTAATTTGGCAGCTTCTCAAGCGGTGTTTTCATCTCGGCGCACAATTCATCTGCTGCTCGCGTAGCGCCATCGACTAGCCCGTAATCATCAAACAGGATCAACCCTCCTGCCACCATATGGGGGACCAGCTTTTCAAGGGCGAAGGCGGTGGGCTCGTAAACATCCATATCAAGATGCAGCAATGCAATCCGGATTTCAGGCTTGGTCTCTAGAAACCGGGGCAAAGTCTCGAAAATGTCCCCTTGCACCAGTGTAATATCGCCATATCCTTTGGCATCGAATAGCGAGGCTAAGTGGGGCTTGCTGATCCCCTCTCCTCCTTCATCTTCAAACCGCTCAATGAATTCCTTATCGCTCGCACCTTCGATGGCCTTTCTGGGGAATTCTCCAAAGGCATCGAAACCAATGATGGGTCGCGAGAGGGTCGATTCCAGAGTTTCGCGAAAAGCCGCAAAACGCATCAAAGAAGCACCCTTATACACCCCCGCCTCGACAATCGCGCCGGGCAAGTGGCTGACTTTCCGGTAAAGCTCATAATGCGCCAATAACTTGGCAATGCGCGCGGGATGGCTTTGCAAATAAAAGGCGTTCTCCGCCTCATAAAGATCAATGTCGGGATCGGTTTGATAATGCGGCAACACGGCTTTCCTGGATTGCTGATTATCTCAAGAGATATGCTGCTTGAGAGCAAAGTGCATTGCGCATTTGCCCCTAGTCACTGACCCTAGGGAGCATGGTTAATAAATGGCAAAGCGGCCGCTCTTATCGGTTTGCTTCGGGCATCGCAGTATCGGATGTCGTTGAAGAAGAGCGCTGGCCATCGACATGCGGATCCTGTTTTACCTGCCCGTGGTGACCCCTTGGTGGTTCAAGACCATTGTGCTGCCACTTATCGAAAAACTCGAATCCCAGCATGAGGTGCATGTCCTAACCCCTGCACCTTGGAAGGGAACAGGGTTGGACGCGGAAGATTTCGCTCACTGCGCCCATCTTCCAAAAATTCGCTGGCACATCGTCAATGACGTCAATCACCCATCGCTGCGAACGGACCCTGTAGAACGCGAAGCTATCATTGCTTTCGTCCACTCGCTTGAGCCTGATTTCGTGCTGTGCCGCAGCGCTGATCTTGCAACGACCAAGGCTTTTCCCGGAGTGGTAAAGCACATCACAGAAGCCGCCGTTGATCCTTTAGCGCTTTCCAAGGATGCAGTGCATTTTACCGAGCAGCCTTTTGATCATGGATTGGTTCCTGATCTGAACGCTGATGCAATCGCGGACCTTCACACATTGATCGCGCCATTCTGGCCCTCTTTTTCGCGTGTCTCGCAATTGGATCAGGCGCAGCAACAACACTTTGATGACTGGGCCGATTTGCCCAAGGATCGCAAAGTTTTGCTGCTTCCTCTTGAATATGAACATGAGGAAAATTTCTTCATTATTCATCGGGTCGGGGACACGCCGAACGCGCAGTATCTGGCGGGAGTATTGGAGCAATTGGATGATCGGTTCTTTCTGGCGGTCACCAATCATCCCTTGAACGAACTGCATGTCGATAACAGCGCCCTAGAAAAATGCGCGCGCGCGCACTCTTCGCGAATGCGGCTTTACGGGAGCGAAAACCCGATTGATGCGCGCACCACCCAGCATTTGCTGCGGCAGGCTGATGGCGTGCTTCTGGGCGACTCCAAGTGCTTTTCCATGGCAGGCTTTTTGAGCACTCCGATTTATCGGCAATCACGCTTTGAAACGGGCGAATGGTTGAACGCGTATGACGATCTGGAGCTATTCCTTGAGGCGGTGGCGCAAGGCGATCCTGCAAAGCCTGATTCAACTGGACTGATTACATGGCTCGCATTCCATGCGGCCAATAACCTGCTTGATCCCAACGATCCTAAGCTGACGGCTGCTGACCTGCTCGACCGTTTGGAAAACCCGGTGAATCCAGATTGATGGCAGCGCAATTTTGCCCACTTCTCGCAGCATTGGCGCATGGAGATCGCCGCATGAACGCGCTGACGGCTCTTTCTCCAGTCACATCTGATTTGACAGTCGGGTGGTTCTACAGTGTGATCGCAAAAGAGCGCGACGTGCTGACCGCTTTCCTCCAAACTGCACAGCGCGACGCGGTGTCCGAAGCGATCGCTCTGCTTGCTGGGCAAACACGGCCAGTGATTTTTACCGGTATCGGCAAATCAGGACACATTGCTGCGAAGCTGGCGGCAACTTTTTCCAGCATTGGAACCTCTGCGGTCTTCGTGAACGCTGCAGAGGCGATGCATGGCGATCTGGGAGCCATTGAAGCGGGCAGCGTTGTGGTCACCTTGTCGAACAGTGGATCGACTGAAGAAATCCTTCGTATGTTGCCACTGCTAAAGGCGCGCGATTGCACCATCATTGCGATCGTAGGGCGTGACGGATCGCCACTTGCACAGGCGGCGGATCATTTGATCCTGGCTGAAATCGAGAGCGAAGCCGACCATATGGGGATGGCCCCCACATCAAGCACAACACTGCATCTTGCAATTGGTGACGCGCTTGGCGTTGCCGTCAGCCGGTTGCGCGGCTTTTCGCGTGAGGATTTTCTGCGTCACCATCCTGCAGGAATGCTGGGACGCAGAATGATCCCGGTCACCGCCCTGATGCGCCAAGGCGAGGATCTGCCGAAGGTTGCGGCCGGGACAGATATGATCGACCTTTTGGCGGTGATGTCAGCCAAACGCATGGGCGCGGCCTGTGTCGTTGCCGATGATGATACCCTGCTCGGTCTAGTGGTTGATGGCGATGTTCGGCGCCATTTGCAGGCGGGCCCGAGAGTGGCGGGCGTCAATGCCGGGATGCTGATGCAAAGCGACCCCCAAACCATAGCTGCGACAGCCACTTTGGGTGATGTTCTGGTGATGCGGAAAAATGGGCTGCGCGATTGGCTGGTCTTACCGATAGTTGATGATAATCAATGCCTTATCGGCATGCTCCATCTAAACGACGTGCAGGGGTAGGGTGATGAAGATCGTCGCTTTCATCCCCGCCAAAGGCAACAGCGAAAGAGTGCCGAAAAAGAACCGCGCGGTTCTTGATGGCGAATACCTGTTTAAGCGCAAACTGCGCCAGGCTCTTGATTGTTCTGCGATTACGCAAGTGTGTCTGGATACCGATTGCGATGAAGTTGCCGATCTTGCCAGTGATCTTCCGGTCTCGCGGCTGCATCGCCCCTCTGAACTCGCCAGCAATGAAGCCGATGGGCATGCCATGTTTGCTTGGGAATGCAGCCAGCGGCCTGATGCGGATATTTGGGTGCAATTGCTTTGCACGGCGCCGTTTATCACAGCCCAGACAATCAATCGCGCGCTTGAAGCACTGCTCGCTCATCCCGAGGCTGACAGTCTGGTCGGTGTCAGCCGCGCGAAGCAATATTGCTGGGACGATGATATGCCAGCTTATGGAACCGATCGCGTGCCAAACAGTGTCGAGCTGCCGGCAACTATTGTTGAGGCGATGAGCCTCTATATCGTGCGCCGGCCAAAGGATGGTTCGATCCCAACACGCCGGTATGGCACGCGGCCATTATTGTTCGATCTTGATCCGGTCGAACAGATTGACATCAACACGCAAACAGACCTCGATTTTGCAGAAACGATTGCCGCAGGTGTTCGGGCAAAAGAGGCGCTTCGCTTTCGAGCGATGCGTTCGCACCTGTCTTCCACCGTGCTCGCTGATATTTGCAAAGAGACACATATTGATGCGGTTCTTCCTCGGCATATCGGCCCCACCACTGGCGGCAAGATAATGGGCCGGGCCAAGACACTGCAGCTTGCGGCCATTGATCATGAAGCCGACAATGACGGTTGGAAAGGCATCTACGGTGCGCTCCAATCTTATCAATTCATTCGCCAAGGTGATGTGATTATGGTCGCCAATGCGGTGCCTCAACGTGCTTACTTTGGTGATCTTAACGCCAATCTGGCAATCCGATCCGGCGCGGTTGGAGCAGTGATCGATGGCGTTACGCGCGACACAAGCGATGTGCGCGCGCTCGATTTTCCAGTCTATGCGCATGCGAGCCACTGCAACGATATCAAATTCGAAGGCACTCTGCGTTCTATGAATACACCCATCGAAATGGGCGGTGTCACGGTTTGCAATGATGATGTGGTTTTTGCCGATGAAGACGGCGTTGTTGTCATTCCGCGCATGCGCTGGGCCGAGGTTGAGGCGGCTGCATGGGACGTGCTGGACAATGAAGCGCGCATCCGGGTGAGCGCTGCAAAGGGCGAGGATATCGACGATATCCTTGCTCGATTTGGTTCCTTCTAAGGAGGCGTTGATGAAAACTGTTACTGTTGGTGCGCTGGAAATCGCCAATGACAAACCGTTCACATTGATCGCTGGACCTTGCGCGATGGAAAGCCGCGATCATGCGCTCGAAATGGCGCAGGCTTTAAGCGAGCTATGCGCACGCCTAGGGATTGGGCTGATTTACAAATCATCCTTTGATAAAGGCAATCGCACATCGGTGAATTCGGCGCGAGGTATCGGGATTGATAAAGCGCTCGATGTGTTTGCCGAAATTCGCGAAATCCATGGCTGTCCGGTGGTCACCGACGTCCATGAACCCGACCAATGTGCGCCGGTGGCTGAGGCGGTTGATGTGCTGCAAATCCCGGCATTCCTGTGCCGCCAGACCGACTTGCTGCTCGCCGCAGGCAAAACGGGCAGGGCGATAAATGTGAAGAAAGGCCAATTCCTTGCACCGTGGGATATGATCAATGTTGCAGCCAAAATCGCGAGCACGGGCAATAATCGGATAATGCTGTGCGAGCGCGGTTCCAGCTTTGGCTACAACACTCTTGTCAATGACATGCGCGCGCTGCCGATCATGGCGCAAACCGGGTTTCCTGTGGTCTTTGATGCAACCCATTCGGTCCAGCAACCTGGCGGGCAGGGCGACCGGTCGGGTGGTCAACGCGAATTTGTGCCCGTGCTGGCACGTGCGGCGATTGCGGTGGGCGTGGCAGCGGTCTTTTTAGAGACGCACCAAGACCCCGACAGCGCACCAAGTGACGGGCCAAACATGGTCCCGATTAAACAAATGCCGGCTCTGCTCAAATCTTTGAAAGAATTTGACCAGACCGCAAAAGTGCCTGAAAATCAGTTCAGTATTGCAGCCACCTGATCCCATATTTCAGGTGTATGAGCGAGCAGCAGGCCATGGCCGTTCTCACCTGCTCGAAATGAAGACCCGTCCAACCTTGCGACTTTTCCGCCCGATTCTTCTAAGATCAAAACGCCCGGTGCGTGGTCCCAAACAAGCGTGCGCCAGTATAGGGCAAAGTCATGCGTACCGCGCATGATTATCGGATATTCTGCTCCGGCACAGCGCTGGGTTGGAACCGTTTGGGCAATTTGTGATGCGAGCTTTTCGACATTGCCTTTCATCGCTTCGGGCTTCTCAAAATCGCTCACAATGCCTGTGAGAGACGCGGCCGTTTGGGAAGTGCTAGCGGTCCTAATTCGCTGTCCATTGATCCACGCGCCATTGCCGCGCTCCGCTATCAAAAGCTCGCCTGCTGCGGGGTTGAGTATGGCTGAGGCAATTGGCTCTCCTTCGCGCAGCAATGCTGCCATGATCGCGAATGGTTGACGTCCAGCGGCGTAATTGCCGGTCCCGTCAATCGGATCGATCACCCACACATCACCATCACCAATTCGATTGAGCAATTGGGGGTGATGTGCGCACGCCTCTTCGCCAACAATCCGGGCATGGGGGCATAGTTCTTTGAGGCCGGATGCAATGATCCGTTCCGCTTCACGATCTGCAATAGTGACCAATTCGCCAGGGGATTTTTCGTCCACTTCATGGGGGGCTAAGCTGCAAAAGCGAGGCAAGACCGCCTCATTGGCCGCTCGTCGCAACACCTCTCCCATAGCGGGGGCAAGTGAAAGCGAAAGCGGAGAGCAGTGGGTCAAGGCGGTGCCAGATTACAACGGGATCGGGCGTGTTCTAGCCGCCGGAGCGTGCGAACTTCATAACCGTTCTCTCCGAGTTACTACGCGGCGCTTGAGCCACCCTTGATTTGCTGTCGATTTAAGGCGAGTGGTCACCCATTGCTTGACGCGCAGTCGCGGCCAGTTGGACCCTACATTGATTACCATGTCTGCGCCTATGAAAGAGGTTTACGAATGAACACCGCCAAAAGACTTATGCTCGGTTTGATGATCGGCACCTGCGCTGCTTTCCCCGCTTCCGCCAAAGAGGGGATGTTCACACCCGATCAATTGCAGGACATCAGCGATGAGCTTGAAGAAGCTGGGATAGAGCTTGATCCAGCGCAATTGGCCGACCTGACGGGTTTCCCGATGGGGGCGGTTGTCTCCCTTGGCAATTGTTCGGCTAGCTTTGTTTCGCCCGAAGGGCTGACGGTCACCAATCACCACTGCGCGCGTGGATCAATCCAATTCAATTCCACTGCTGAGAAAAACTATCTGGTCGATGGATTTTTGGCGGCAAGCAAAGATGATGAGCTTCCCGCTGCACCGGGTTCGCGTATTTATGTGACGACTGCTTTAACAGATGTGACAGACAGAGTTCGTGCGGGAACCGAAGATCTCGCCGCTTTGGATCGATATGAGACGGTTGAGCAGCGCCGAAAGGACATCACCGCTGAATGCGAGCAAGAGCCAGGCTATCGCTGCCTGGTTGCGAGCTTTTATGGCGGGGCGCAGTACAAGCTCATCAAACGTCTTGAAGTGCGCGATGTGCGCCTGGTCTATGCGCCGGGCGATTCCATCGGGAAGTATGGCGGCGATATCGATAACTGGCAGTGGCCGCGCCACACCGGCGATTTCGCCTTTTACCGCGCCTATGTGGCACCCGATGGCTCGGCAGCTGATTACAGCGAAGACAATGTCCCTTACGAGCCGGAACACCACCTGAAAGTGAGTGCAGCCGGCCTTGAGGATGGTGATTTTGTGATGGCTGCAGGCTATCCTGGATCAACGAGCCGATACACTTTGCTGGCTGAGGTCGAAAACACTTTCGACTGGACCTATCCGACTTTCCAGACACTTTTGACCGATTGGATCGCAACCATCGAAGACGCTGCGCCCGATGGATCAGATGCGCGCGTCAAATATGAAAGCCGGCTTGCAGGCCTCAATAACTTTGAAAAGAACCTGCGCGGCCAAATCGATGGCGCACGCCGCGTTGGGCTGGTTGATCGCCGCCGCACTCGCGAAGCAGAACTGGCTCAATGGATCGCAGCGGATGCCTCACGTGCGAGTAAAGGTGAGGCAATTGCGGCACTGGCTGATCTTAGCCAAGAAAGTGCCACTGCATCGCGCACCAATTTCTGGTACAATAATGCGACGCGTCCGCAGCTTTTGTCAGCTGCCCAGCGCCTTTATCGTCTCGCTAAAGAGCGCGAATTGCCAGATGCAGAACGCGAATCGGGATATCAAGAGCGCGACATGACCTTCTTCCGTCAGGGGCTCCAAGCTCTTGATAGGCGGTATGATCCTGTCGTTGATAAAGCGGAATGGTTGTTGTTTTTAAGCGGCTATCTTGATCAGCCAGCAGAGGAGCGTGTTGACGTGTTTGACCGCGCTTTGGGGCTGACGGCTGAAACTACTGCCGCTGACTTACCGGCCATGCTCGATCGGTTTTATGCCGGGACCATGCTGGGTGACAGCGAAACGCGGCTGAATTTGATGGATGTCGATGCCGCCACGATGGAAGAAAGCGAAGATCCTTTCATGGCGCTAGCAGTTTCGCTCTACGAATACGAACGTGGGCTGGAAGATGCTTCCAAAGAACGCTCTGGCCGCTCGCTCGCATTGCGCCCTGATTACATGGATGCGATCACCCGGTGGCAGCGCGAAGAAGGCAAGTTGCCATACCCTGATGCGAACAGCACTTTGCGAATTACCTTTGGCAATGTGATGGGAGGATCACCGTTTGATGGGATGGCATATTTGCCGTTCACCACCCTAGAAGGGATCACGCAGAAAGACACAGGCGATGATCCGTTTAACTCGCCGCAAAGCCAGCTCGATCTGATCGCAGCCAAGGATTACGGCGATTATAAGCTGGATACGATCGGGTCGGTCCCTGTGAACTTCCTGTCCGATCTTGATGTGACAGGCGGAAACAGCGGTTCAGCAACGCTCAATTCCAAGGGTGAGTTGGTCGGGCTGCTGTTCGATGGCACGTTTGAAAGCGTCAATTCGGACTGGGATTTCGATCCGCGCACCACACGTTCCATCCATGTCGATTCCCGCTACATGCTTTGGGTGATGGAAAAGGTCGATGGCGCGGGCGCGTTGATCGAAGAAATGGATGTAGTGCGGTAAAACGCCCGCAGATGCCCGTAGCCGGACGAAGCCCGGCGAAGGATCAGCATTGAGGAAAAAGAAAAATGGTGCCGGCTGCACGATTCGAACGCGCGGCCTGATGATTACAAATCAACTGCTCTACCAACTGAGCTAAGCCGGCCCATTTTTAACTGCGATTCACTAGCGTGCCTCGCAAGCGAAGCGCGCCTAGCCGCAAAATGTGCCTGATGTCCAGCGGGCAATTGCTCGCTTTGCAAATTTAATGGTATTTGGAGCTTTGCAGAGCCGGTCATGCAGTTCGTCGATTGCAAGGGCGATTTGTGTTTTTCACCCTTGTTTTAGATGCTCCCAAGATACATCTTAAGCGTATTCAAAGGGACTAAATGGTGGATCAAGATCAGCAATTTGACGAGTTGTTTGAAGCCAACAGCAAATCGGTGATTGTCGCCTATTTGTTGTGGTTGTTTTTTGGCTTGTTCAATGTCCACCGCTTTTACGCTGGCAAGACGAAGTCCGGCGTAGTGCGGTTGATCATGGCGTTGACTGTTGTCTTGCTTCCTATTGTTGCTTTGCTTTGGATCATCGATTTGTTTCTAATCCCATCCATGATCGGGGAGCAAAATCTGAAAACGCTGAAACTGGTCAATGCGGGCGCTGCCCAGAACGCACCAGCTCTCCCAAAAGAGGAACAACCCGATCCTTCGATTGCTGATCTGGATCCAAAGCGCAAAGCAATGCTCGAAGAATTGCGCGCGACCGGATACCGCAAGGAGCGGCGCGATAACTTTGGGCTCTATCGATAGATAACGCCCGCTAAAGCGCGCCGAATGTCCATCCTTCAGTGCGTGCGATTTCCGAGGTCATACCTTTAGGCTGCCAGCGTTCAGCATCCCTATGCACCTTACGCAGCCATGCCGCTGTGACCAGCGCATCGGCGGAGTGATCATCGAGCATGCCTTCGCCTTCTACAGGCGCTGATCCCAGAACCTCCAATGCTGTATTCAAGTCTTCAAAGCTACGAATTTTGGATTTGCCCGGTGCGCGGCCCGCTTCGGCAGCAGCCAAGCTGGTGTAGATCTCGCAGATAACAGAGCCGTCGTCAGGCAAATGATCAATCGGCCAAACCGGCACTGTGCCCGAAAGCTGGTGCAAAACGCGCATGCCTGTGAGTGAGCTTTTGCCCACTTGTGCAGCTCCCACCAGATTGAAATTGGAATAGGGTTTGAGGCCCATTGCGGCCTGTGCGTGTTCGGTCACGCGGAGTCTTCCTCGACCGCCTTGGCTGGGATCACCACGGAAATGAGTGCCTTCGCGGCCGCCATGACGTCGGAAATAGGGGGAGAAGTCGGGATGGTCTACGAATGTGTTGGCGCCGCAATGCGGCTCACTCTCGCATATCGCATCGATCATGGCCCACAAATCGCGGGCTGTCTTGGGTGACCGCGCGAAGTGCGGAAAGAATGCGCCGCAATCTGCAAAGGGCAGCGATATACCAAGGTCCATTCCAACCAGAGTGTTTGCCGGCAAATCATCGCGGAGCAGGCTAAGCGCTTCACTGCGTGACCACCCCCCCTCTGGCGGATTGACTAGTACAGGCGGACCGCCATCCTTAGCGGCAAACGCCATTGCGATACCCTTGTGCCGCTCTCCTGCTGCACCGGACCAATCAATGGCGAGGAAATGGTCAAACGCGATCAAGAGCGTCGCTCTTCGCGCAACCGATCCCAATAGGCCATGCGTTCGCGCACTTGTCGCTCAAACCCGCGTTCGACTGGCGCATAAAATGCTTGCGGCTCCATCTCATCGGGCCAATAATTGTCGCCAGAAAAACCCTCATCCGTGTTGTGATCGTATGCGTAGCCTTCGCCGTAACCTATATCCTTCATCAGTTTTGTGGGCGCGTTGAGGATATTGGCAGGCGGCATCAAACTGCCGGTTTCTTTCGCCGCTTTGAACGCAGTTTTCTGGGCGGCATAGGCGGCATTCGATTTTGGCGCAGTCGCACAATAAAGGCACGCTTGGACTATCGCGAGTTCGCCTTCGGGACTGCCAAGGAACTGATAGGCGTCTTTTGCCGCAATACATTGGGTAAGCGCTTGCGGGTCTGCGAGACCAATGTCTTCGGATGCAAACCTCACAAGGCGGCGCAGGACATAAAGCGGTTCTTCCCCTGCGGTCAGCATGCGCGCTAGGTAATAGAGAGAGGCTTGCGAATCGCTGCCGCGCAAGGATTTGTGAAGCGCGCTGATCAGGTTGTAGTGACCATCACGATCCTTGTCATAGACCGCGACGCGCCGCTGAAGGAACGAGCCCAAAGCTTGCGGGTCGAGCGGTTGGGTGAGCTTTGCATTGTAGAGCGATTCGGCCTGTCCCAACAAAAAACGCCCATCGCCATCTGCGCTCGCGATAAGCGCTTCGCGAGCCTCCAGCGTTAAGGGGAGGGGGCCTTCGAGCGTTTCTGCGCGCTCCAGCAAAGTTTCCAAAGCCTCATTGCCCAGTCGCTCAAGGATCATAACCTGCGCACGGCTGAGCAAGGCAGCGTTGAGCGCAAAGCTGGGGTTTTCGGTCGTGGCGCCTACCAATGTCACGGTGCCGCGTTCAACAAACGGCAAAAACCCATCTTGCTGTGCGCGGTTGAAGCGGTGGATTTCGTCTACGAAGAGCAGGGTCTTTTTGCCAGCATCCGCCATTTTGTCGGCTTCAGCGAAGGCTTTCTTGAGATCAGCAACACCCGAAAAGACCGCGCTGATGGACACGAAGCGAATGCCGACGGAATCGGCCAAAAGGCGAGCAATGCTGGTCTTGCCCGTGCCCGGCGGCCCCCATAAGACCATGCTTGAGAGCCTGCCCGCAGCCACCATCCGGCCAATCGCGCCCTCGGGACCAGTGAGATGTTCCTGCCCTATAATCTCATCAAGCGATAGCGGACGCAGGCGGTCTGCAAGCGGTGCGTCCTCGCGCGGACCATTGCGCTTGCTCCCATCGGCGGGGCCATCATCTGCGAACAAATCAGCCATTCATCGGGCGTGATAGGGCGCTGGTCGGAAAATGCCAGATGCTAAGGGTGCAGGCCTTGAATAGATAGATCAAAGATATATCTTTAATGTCATAAGAACTATCAGGAGAAGTATGATGACACGCAAATATGGCGGCAATTGGAGCCAGCTTGGCCCTATGATTGCGATGATGGCAGCGTCAGCAGCAAATGAATGGGACGACAGTGATCGGCGTTCTCGCCGCTCCCGCAATTGGCACGATGGACCCAAACGTCGCAAACGGCGCGGGCGCATGTTTGGGACGGGTGAGTTGCGGCTGGCCTTGTTGGCACTGATCAACAAGGAGCCTCGGCACGGGTATGAATTGATCCGCGCGATCGAAGATATGACCGGTGGCAGCTACGCACCGTCTCCGGGGGCTGTTTATCCAACGCTACAAATGCTGGAAGAAGAAGGGCTGATCAAAGCGGCCAAAGCCAAGTCTTCCGGCTCAGATGACGACACTAGTAGCAAGAAACCCTTCAAGGCGACGAAAGCTGGAAAAGCCGAATTGGCGGAGCGCGAAGATGAAGTCGATGAATTGATGGGCCGTCTGGGCGAGCACGGAGAGCGAGCCGAGAAGGTGAAGCAAAAATCACCTGATCTGTGGCGCGCCATGGGCAATCTTGCCAACGTCCTGAAAAACCGCGCACGGGCCGGAAAGCTCGACCAAAAAGCGTTGGATGAGATCGTTGATATCATCGATGAGGTCGCAAAGCGTATCGAGCGAATGTGACGATCAGGTTTTGCCCTTTCCCAACTGACAACTAACTTCCCCCCAAACAAAGGGTTTGCCCAGATTTTCCGTTAGGGAATTGCCGCGCGCGCTCGATCTGTTACGTTGCCCCAGCTCGGGTCGCGCCGGCTTTATCCTGAGGGGGGGTACGATGAACATTACACAACCAGCGCCGTGGCATTTGTGGGTCGTGGGTATTGTTAGTTTGCTTTGGAATTCTGGAGGTGCGATCAGCTATACAATGACGCATCTGGGCATGCTGGAGAGCATGGGCATGCCTCCTGATCAGATCGCCTATTATTCCAGCTTTCCTGCTTGGGCGACTGCGGTTTGGGCGCTGGGTGTTTGGGGGTGTTTTGGCGGATCACTTCTGTTGCTGTTTCGCAGTCGTTTTGCCACCACTCTGTTCGCAATTTCGATTGTCGGCCTGATCGGTACCACTATTTTTCAGTGGGGCGTATCGGACTTGCCAGTGGAATTGAAAACAAGTGGCCACATTATGTTTGCGGCGGCAATCTGGGTGATCACAATTGCGTTGTTCTTTTATTCGAAAAGCCTGCGGGCCAAGAATATCTTGCGCTAAACCGCCTTTTGTCTCGCTTGCATAGCTTCGCGCTCTTGGAGCGCGCGGCGGTCTTCGATTAGCCTGAGATAGGTTTCTGCGACTACGCGGTTGATGGCTTCCCAACTGAATTGTTTGGAGCAGGTTTCGCCAGCGGTGCCGTGTTTGCTCCGCAAGTCCGACTGCGTGCAGTAGGGTGCAATGGCGTCGGCAAGGCCTGCCGCGTCAGGTTTTCCATTGGCAAGCGGGACAAGCTGGCCGGTTTCGCCATCTTTGACGAGGCTGGATGCGCCGGTTGCGCCCGCTGCTATCACGGGAAGACCGCAAGCCATCGCTTCCAAAGTCACATTGCCGAATGTCTCAGTTACGCTGGGATTGAGAAACACATCGCCGCTTGCAAGCGCTGTACCCAGATCGGCACCCGTTTTGAATCCTGCGAAAATACCGCCAGGAAGGTTGTCCTCAAACCAACCACGCGCAGGTCCATCGCCGATAATCAGGACTTTGTGCGGGATCTGCCGTTTGCGCAATTGAACGATGGTTTCGGCAAAGACGTCCAAGCCTTTTTCCATCACCAATCGACCGAGGAAAGCGATCGCGACGTCATCATCAGCAAGGCCCAGGGACCGGCGCCATTCCATGTCCCGTTTTTCGCGCGCAAAAATGGTGCGATCAACGCCGCGGCTCCACAGGCTGATGTCGTCATGCATATCTTGGGCCAGCAGTTCTTCAATCATGCTTTGAGAAGGCGCGACGAGTGCATCACAGCGATTGTAAAACCGCTTGAGCATCCAAGTGACGGCTGGCTCTGCAAATCCAAGACCGTAATACCGCGGGTAGGTTTCAAAGCGAGTGTGGACAGAGGCCAAGACCGGGATATCGGCAGTTTGAGCCCACTTTAATGCTGCGTGATTGGCAGGATCAGGCGCTGACAAGTGCACAATGTTGGGTGCAAATTTGGCCAAATCTCGGCGAACTTTGGCCCCCAGACCAGTTGCCATCCGATATTCCCCCCTGCCGAAGGGAAAACCAATTGAAGGCAGGCTGATAAGATCGCCGGTCGGTTCAAAGGCGGGATTTTCGACTGTTGGAGAGTAAACGCGTACCTTTGCACCCAATGCGAGTAGCGAAGCGACAAGCCGGTTAAGCGCTTGGTTCGCCCCATCGCGGGTGTAGTTATAATTGCCACTAAACAGCGCAATTCGAAGGTCGGTGAATCCCATCGCCTGCCGCTTTAGGCGAAGCAGAGCGGAACATCCACATCAGACCAAATCGGCACAGATTTTCTCAGGTTGTTCATTGACACGTAACGCCACATCTCTAAACGCGGCGCCGGGCCACGCGGTCCCAACGCCGCGCGAGCTCTCTGCAAGGAGAGAATATAATGACTGACTATGCACGCGGGCTCGCACATGAGCCGCCCATTAAACCTGAGCGTCCCCAGTTTTCATCCGGTCCTACGGTGAAATTTCCGGGATGGTCTCTTGATAAGCTGAAAACCGAATCGCTTGGACGTTCGCATCGCTCTGCGCTTGCGAAGGGTCGCTTGAAATACGCGATCGATCTGACGCGCGAATTGCTCGGCGTTCCTGACGATTATCTTGTTGGCATTATGCCAGCATCAGACACTGGCGCATTGGAAGCGGCCATGTGGACGATGCTTGATCCTGCGCGCCCGGCGACGGTTGCAGCGTGGGAAAGCTTTGGCAATGTCTGGATTCAAGATGCGGTGAAGCAGTTGAAGCTGCCCAATCTCCAAGTTTTGTCTGCCGAATATGGTCAGATCCCCGATCTTACCACCATCCCTCAGCGCAATGACGTGGTGTTCACCTGGAATGGCACGACATCGGGCGCGATGATCCCTAACACCGACTGGTTGGAACCGGGCCGCGAGGGCATCACTATCAATGATGCAACCAGCGCCATCTTTGCAATGGAGATGGATTGGGCCAAATTGGATGCAACCACGTTCTCTTGGCAGAAAGTCATGGGCTCAGAGGCTCAGCACGGAATGCTGATCTTGTCCCCCAAAGCGGTTGAGCGGATTGAAAGCTATGATCCAGCATGGCCGCTGCCGAAATTGTTCCGCATCAAAAAAGGCGAAAAGATCAACAAAGGCATTTTTGAAGGTGCCACGATCAACACTCCTTCGCTGCTTGCAACCGAAGATTACATCGCGGCGCTTGAATGGGCAAAATCGATTGGCGGTCGCAAAGCTCTGATTGAGCGGGCGAATACCAATGCGGATATCGTCAAGAATTGGATCGAAGCAAAACCATGGCTTAAAAACATGGTCGATGATCCTGCGCAGCGCACCAATACGGGCGTGTGCATGCAGTTTACTGGCGATTGGTACGAAGGCCTGTCAGCCGATGATCAGGCTGCGGTGCCAAAGAAAATCGTAAAAATGCTCGAAGAACGTAATGTTGGTTACGACTTCAATGGCTATCGCGACGCTCCGCCATCGCTTCGCATTTGGTGCGGCGGCACGTTGGAAGCGGAGGATATTCAGCGCCTCTTGCCGTGGATCGAGTGGGCTTACGAGATCGTCAAAGCCGGCTGAGCCCTGATGTGAGCCCCAGCGAAGGCTGGGGCCTCCCTTATACATGAACATATTTGCATGAGGTCCCAGCCTTCGCTGGGACTCGCGATATAGGAATTCCCCCATGACCAAACCCAAAGTACTCATTTCCGACAAAATGGACCCTAACGCTGCGCGTATATTCGAAGAGCGCGGCTGCGATGTGGATGTTATCACCGGCGAAAGCCCAGAAGAGCTTGCTGCGCGCATTGGCGATTATCATGGCCTCGCGATCCGTTCTTCGACAAAAGTTACCCCTGCCATTCTTGATGCGGCGACCAATTTGAAAGTCATCGGCCGCGCCGGCATTGGCGTAGACAATGTCGATATCCCCTATGCGAGTGGGCAGGGCGTTGTTGTGATGAACACCCCATTTGGCAACTCCATCACCACTGCTGAACATGCGATTGCCATGACAATGGCGCTTGCACGGCAAATCCCGGCGGCAAACACTCGCACGCAAGCAGGTGAATGGCCCAAGAAAGACTTCATGGGTGTCGAAGTCACCGGCAAAACCGTGGGATTGATTGGTGCGGGCAATATCGGATCGATTTTCGCCTCACGCGCTCTGGGCCTTAAGATGAAAGTGGTTGCATATGACCCCTTCCTGACAGAGGATCGAGCGATCGAAATGGGTGTTGAAAAGGTTGATCTTGATACGCTTTTAAGCCGAGCAGACTTCGTTTCACTCCACACGCCTTTGACGGATGAAACCCGCAATATCTTGAGCCGTGAACGGCTTGAGAATGCGAAGCCCGGCATCCGCATTGTAAATTGCGCGCGTGGCGGTTTGATCGACGAGATTGCACTCAAAGACTGCCTTGAAAGCGGTCAGGTTGCAGGCGCAGCCTTGGACGTGTTTGCGGAAGAACCGGCGAAAGAAAATCCACTCTTCGGTGCGCCTAACTTTATCTGCACTCCGCATTTGGGCGCTTCAACGACAGAGGCACAAGTCAATGTCGCGTTGCAAGTGGCCGAACAAATGGCGGATTATCTGGTGAATGGCGGCGTGACCAACGCGCTCAATATGCCTTCGCTTTCAGCTGAAGAAGCCCCCAAGCTTAAGCCTTATATGGCTTTGGCAGAAAAGCTCGGCAGCCTTGTCGGCCAGCTTGCGCATGGCAATCTCACCAAGATTAGCATTGAGCGCGAAGGGGCAGCCGCTGAGCTGAATGGTAAGCCGATTACGGGCGCAGTGCTCGCTGGATTTATGCGGCGGTATTCGGCGACGGTGAACATGGTCAACGCACCATACCTTGCCAAAGAGCGCGGCCTTGAAGTTGCTGAGATTCGCCAAAACCGCGAGGGTGCTTATTCGACACTGATCCGCGTCACAGTGGAGACAGAGGCTGGACCGCGTTCGGTTGCTGGAACGCTTTTCGGCAATGAAGCACCGCGTCTGGTTGAAATGTTTGGTATCGGTATCGAGGCTGAACTTGAAGGTCACATGCTTTACGTTGTCAACGATGACAAGCCGGGCTTTATTGGCCGTATCGGAACGCTTCTGGGCGATAACGGCATCAATATCGGCACCTTTAACCTTGGCCGACGCGATGCGGGCGGGGAAGCGGTGTTGCTGCTCAGCCTCGATGACGCGTTGAGCGATGACGTAATCGCGAAGGCTGAAAAGGTCGATGGCGTGAACATGGCGAAAGCTCTGGTGTTCTGATTTTTCTCAGAAAACCGTTCGTGCTGAGCTTGTCGAAGCACCGCTTTTTCTTATAGCGCGGTGCGTAAAGAAAAAGACGGCCCTTCGACAGGCTCAGGGCGAGCGGATATTAGAGTTTATGACCAAATCAACCGATCTGCTTCCCGAAGGTCTTGAAGACCGCCTGCCTATTGCTGCCAAGCGTATCACGCTGGCGATGCGTGCGTGTCTTGACGTGCTGGATGCGCACGGGTTTGACAGGGTGCGCCCGCCGCTGCTTGAATTTGAAAGCTCTCTTGCAAGTCGCATGGACGGTATCGAAACGCGCCGGATGTTCCGCATGACGGACCCTGCCAGCCTGCGCACTTTGGCGTTGAGGTCTGATATCACACCTCAGATTGGGCGCATTGCCGCAACGAGTATGAAAGATGCGCCGCGCCCGCTTCGCCTTGCGTATTGCGGCGATACAGCGGTGATGAAATCGAGCCAACTCGATCCGGCAAGGGAGCGGCTGCAATTGGGCGGTGAACTGATCGGTTCGGACACAGCTGCTGCGGCTGGTGAGATTGTAGCAGTGGCACTCGAAGCTTTACGCAAGGCGGGGCTTAGCGGCCTGTCGGTCGATTTCACCATGCCCGATTTGGTGGACACTCTTGGCAAACAGGACCGTTCTTTGTCAGCATCAAGTCTGGATGCGATCCGGCGGGAACTCGATACAAAAGATGCTGGCGGTCTAAAGGCTGTGGGCGGTGAAGCTTACTTGCCATTGCTGTATGCAACGGGGCCTTTTTCAGACGCTCTAACGAAACTGCGTGAGCTTGATCCAGCCGGCGCTCTTTCCACCCGGCTTGATGGTTTGGAGGAGATAGCGGGGCGTATTCCTGATGATATTCGGGTGACACTTGATCCGACAGAGCGCCACGGCTTTGAATATCAAAGCTGGTTTGGCTTTACGATCTATGCGGAAAACGTGCGCGGCGCTGCAGGGCGAGGCGGGACCTACGTGATTGGCGGCACAGATGAAGTGGCGACGGGTTTCACGCTATATGTCAACCGTATGGCTGATGCAGCGCCGGTGCCTGAAAATGCTGGCTGGGTCATCTATCTTGAAAAAGGATATGATGTTGAAACAGTGAAAGTCGCACACGGTCAAGGGCACCGCACAATTGCGCAATTATCAGCAAACGAAGACCCCGTATCCTTCGGTGCAACGCATATAATGCGCGGGAACAAAGTGGAACCGATTAGCAGCTGAGCTGAAAGGAAGAGACCCGGATGACAGGCCCTGCAAAACCCATAGCCATCGATCCCGATCCGCTTGCGCCCTATGCCATTGCACCTGCATGGCAGGTGGGCGATTTGGTTTTTCTCTCAGGCCAAGCTGCCATTGACGAAAACGGCGCTATTGTTGGAGCGGAGGGAAAAGACGGCGACTTTGACGCGCAGCTTGAGCAGACATTCGCCAATATTGATCGGGTGCTTAAAGCCGCGAGCAGCGACTTGTCGAAGGTCGTCAAAGTCACGATCTATATGACGGATATGAGCCACTTTCCCAAAATTGTTGAAGCACGCAAACGATATTTCACAGCGCCCTGTCCAGCCGATACGACTGTTGAAGTGAAAGGTCTCGCGCTGCCGGAGCTTTTGGTTGAGATTGATGTGATTGCTGCGGTCTAATTGAAGATGGCTGCCAAGAACGCGTCAACCGCCTTCGTTTGATCCAGCCCAGCAGGCGTTCCCATTTCTCGGCTTAGCCGACTATGATCTGTGCCTGAAATAGACAACGCATCTGCTTCAATACCAGCTTTACTCAAAGCGTTTGCAAGGGCCTTCGCTTGCTTGCCGGAGGCTTCGCGTTCCTTGACATAAAGCGCCAGCCAATTGGGCACGTCTTCGCCTCCAACATGAGTAAGTGGTGAAAGCGCAGCCTGGCGCGCCGGATCATTGCCGAACACGCGCAGATAAAGATCACGGCTGCGCGGACCAGCTGATGCCATGTGAGAGGCAATATCATAGCCAGCGCCATCGAGCAGTATGACACCCTGGATCGCGTCAAATGCATCGCCTGCATATTTCGGATCAGTTGCCACCAAGGCCGCCAGGTGTGCGCCCGCGCTGTGCCCCATTAAGACAATACGTTTGGGATCGATACCGATCGAATTGGACTGCCCGACTAGAGCTTGAACAGCTGCGCCCACATCTCTTGCCTGCTCTTCAACAGGTGTGCTGGGCAGCAGGCGGTATCCGGTCGATGCAAAGACATAGTCGTTCGCTGTGAAATGCGCAGGTTTTGCCTGAACATATTTGTTATCCCCCATGCTCCAGCCGCCGCCGTGAACAAATAGGATTGCAGGCAAATCATCGACCGCATCAACTGGGGCATAGACGTCAATCTGTTGGTTAGGATGCGAGCCGAAAAAGAGGGTTCGGGTAATTTTGACGGTGTTGTTTCGCTGCGCGGCGCGTGCTTCGGCTTGTGCTCGGGTTTTTTGCTCGCGGGCTTTTAACTGATCGTCTGCGGTGCGGCGCGCCTTTATCTGGCTTTGGCAATCATCGGAAAGTCTGGCGAAATTCTCTTTGATACAGCCGCGCACTTCGCCATCCGCTGGGCGGCACAGTTTCACGATCTCTTGAATGCATCCTGGCGAGGGGCGGTCTGCACTGTCGCGCTGTGCAAGAATAGGGGCGGTCGCGGCCGCACACAGCGTTAGGCCGGCAGCAATGGTCCAGATGATTGTTTTCATGGTGGGATCTTTAAAAGTCTCTGGGTGCTAATGGTTCGACACACACCCTACATTGCGCAGGGTTGACTAAGTTCCAAGTCTTATTGTGTCGCAACGTGTATTGCAGCGCATATCGCCTTTTTTCGGGGGCTGCATATGTTCAAAGGCATTGACCAGCTCTTGCATGTGCAAGCGCACTTGCCCTTGCGCGGTCAAGCGCCTAATCCGCGCGCGGCTCCACCTTCGCGGGCCAACTCTCAAGGAATGTGCGTTTAATGGCCAATGTCACGGTAATCGGTGCCCAATGGGGCGATGAAGGCAAGGGCAAGATTGTCGATTGGCTGGCATCGCGCGCGGATGCTGTGGTGCGCTTTCAAGGCGGCCATAACGCTGGCCACACGCTGGTGATCGATGGCGAGACGTTCAAGCTATCTTTGCTGCCATCAGGCATTGTCTCAGGCACGATGAGCATGATTGGCAATGGTGTGGTGCTGGACCCATGGGCTTTGCGTGAAGAGGTTGAAAAGCTCGAAGGTCAGGGCGTTGTGATCAACGATGACAATCTGGCGATTGCAGACAATTGCCCGCTAATCCTGCCTATGCACCGCGATCTTGATGGCCTGCGCGAAGGAGCGGCGGGTAAGGGCAAAATCGGTACGACAGGCCGCGGCATTGGCCCTGCTTACGAAGACAAGGTGGGCAGGCGCGCAATTCGTGTCTGTGACCTTGCGCATCTTGATGATCTTGACGCGCAGCTGGATCGCCTATGCGCGCATCATGACGCTTTGCGAGCAGGGTTTGATCAGCCACCTGTGGACCGCGAAGCCTTAATCGCCGACTTGCGCGATGTCGCCCCGTTTGTGCTGCGGTTTGCGCAGCCGGTTTGGAAGCGCCTCAAAAAGGTGCGAAAGGCGGGCGCCAAGATCCTATTCGAAGGTGCGCAAGGCGTATTGCTGGATGTTGATCATGGCACGTATCCGTTTGTCACCAGCTCCAACACAGTTAGCGGAGCGGCGGCAGCCGGCAGCGGCCTTGGCCCCAATTCCACGGGCTTTGTCCTCGGCATTGTCAAAGCGTACACCACCCGTGTTGGCAGCGGCCCTTTTCCCACTGAGCTTGATGATGAAATCGGCCAGGGAATTGGTGAACGCGGCCACGAATTTGGCACTGTCACAGGGCGCCAGCGCCGCGTGGGTTGGTTTGATGCGGTTCTGGTGCGCCAGACATGCTCCATCAGCGGTGTTACCGGCATCGCGCTTACCAAAATCGACGTGCTTGATGGGCTTGAGACAGTCAAAATCTGCACCGGATATCGACTGCGCGGCAATGTGGTGGATTATCTGCCTAGCCATTCGGGCGATCAGTCCGAGGTTGAACCGATCTATGAAGAGATGGAGGGTTGGAGCCAAAGCACGGTTGGTGCGCGCAGCTATGCTGATCTGCCTGCCAATGCGATCAAATACATTCAGCGCGTGCAAGAACTGATTGAATGCCCCGTTGCGCTTGTTTCCACCAGTCCAGAGCGTGACGATACCATCCTGATGCGCGATCCCTTCGTCGACTAGTCGGCCCGGCAGTTTACAACTTAAGGCTTTTCTAGAGGGGCAATCGGTAGCTATCCTTGCTGCCAATGATCCCAAGAAGGCTTATCTAGTTGCCCATGCGCTTTCACTTTATCCTAGCTGCTCTCGCCTTGCTGTTCGGATATGCGGCGGTTTCGGCTGTGGAGGCATCTGAGCAACAACGGACTTATCCAACTGTCCGCTATCAGGAACAAACTGTTCAGCCGCGCGCGCCGTATCGCGCTAAAGGGAATGCAGTTCGGTACAATCGGTCGCTCGATCCTTACACGCGTGAGGTTATCACGCGGCGATATGCGGATTTTCTGCTGGTCGACAAATCTGATCGGATGCTTGTTGCATACTCAAAAGGGAAAGCGATCCGGATTTATCGCGGCATCAGGTTTGGCGATGCGCCCCAGGGGCATAAGCGCTTTGAAGGTGATGAACGCACGCCAGAAGGCCTCTATTACATCGATGCGCGCAATCCTGAGAGCAGCTTTCATCTGAGCCTCAAAATCTCCTATCCAAATTCGCGCGATCGCGCTTTTGCCGCGCAATATGGACGTTCGGCCGGCGGGAATATCTTCATTCATGGACAGCCGAACGGGTATAAGGGCGCACCGATAAAACGCGACTGGACAGATGGCTGCATCGCCTTGTCCAATGCGGAAATCAGGGAGCTTTGGAGCCTAGTGCCCGACGGCACCCCAATCCGCATCAGGCCATAGCGTTATTCTTTTGGCGGGTTCTGCTCGCTCAACATCGCAACCTGAATTTGCAACCGTTTGATCTCGCGCAGGATGGTGAGCATGTTCATCCGCGCGAACATCCATTCCTTGGCAAAGCCCATAATGACAAGCAATGCGACACCTGCAATCGCCCAGGTCGCGTTCAGGATGGGATCATCTGTGGTGTGAGCTGCCTGCCACAACACGAATAAAAACAAAAAGCCTAGGACAACGGTGAAGCCGAAAATCAGTTTCGCCCAGCCGCCCATTGGACCTTCCCAGCTGTCTCCAATCTGCTGAAACATGCCGCGATCACCGTCTAGGCTTTCCAAGAACGCCCAATCGTCATCGCTTAATTGTTCAGTAATTTGCCTGTCGGTTTCATCTACCATGATGTTTCTCCTTTCAAGAGAGTGAGTGGTGTTAATCAGCCAGCGCAGTTTTCAGTTTGCGGCGGGCGTGGAAAAGACGTGTCTTTGCAGTGCCAAGGGGGATGGCCTGAACGTGGGCAATTTCTGCCAGAGTGAGGCCTTCGACAAAATGCAGGTGGGCAGCGAGGCGTTGATCGGGCGGTAGGCTCTCAAAAGCGCTGACGAGTGTGCTTTTCTCATCCTGAGACGCAGGGGTTGATTGTTCTTGGGGGGCGACGTCGCTGGTTTGTGCGCGTGTTCTTATGGCTTTCGCAATCGCGTCTGATCCGCGACGGTGCAGGACTGCAAAGGCATAGCTGCGGAATTGCGCAGGGCTGCTCAGCCGCCCGATCCCTTTCCAAATGCCGATCCAGCAATCCTGCGCCAAATCGCGCGCCAGATCAGAATCACCTGTATACCGCCTTGCCGCCCGTAGAAGGCGCGCATTCCAACGCGCGTACAATCGCTCGAAGGCTTGCTTATCCCCTTGCTGTGCAAGCACGACCAGCAATTCATCAAACAGCACGCCCGATTGCGCAGGATTAGGCGAGGGTTTTCGGCTCATTACTCAGGTAGTCTTTACCCGCATGCGAAAGGTTCAATAGCTGCAAAATAAAAGCCAGTTTGTAGGAAATTCTTGACTTGAACCTGTTTTGTTCTACTTCTGTTTCACAGAATAGGAGGGCGATTCGATGACACAGGCTATCGTTCAAGAACGCGTAAGTGGGCAGGTGATTGATTTTAGTTATGGCTCTTCAGAAAAGCGATCTGACGAATTTGAAGATCTGATCAGCGATGCTGGAGGAGTGAAAGCCAGCATTGCTGTGTTCGCTAATCGATCGCGTATTAGAGACGAGATTTCCGAAGATTTGGCTGGGGCAGGCCTGCGAGCTTTGAATAGCGGGCCGGTTGATACTCTTCTGGATGGACCTGTGGCGATACTGGGTGATGTTGTCATTGTTGATTGTCCTGAAATTGATGGGGCGATGTTGGCAGCGTTGGCCCGGCTTGATCAACGGGTCGCAAGCAATGGCGCGTATTTGATTGTGTCAACGACACTTGATGCATTGGACGATGTGTTTGTAGCGCTTGATCAGTCGCAGCCGCAAATCCTCGTCCAGCCAACTAGGGCAGAACGGTTGGTTGCAGTGGGCCGTGTAATGGCCGACGTATCGAGCGGCCGTGTGCGAGAGATGAGCGACGAAGACAGGCTCGATCTGCTGTACCTTTCGCGCCAGGTCGAAGCGATCGCCCACAAGCTCGAAGGGCTTTCTGATCATTCGGTCGCAATTGATAGAAGCACATCGCCCAATGTTCAGGATCTGACTGAAACGGCACAGCCAATTGCCAATGAGGCACCGGAGGTAGCTTCAGTTGGTCTCGATCACCCGCCACTGCCTGATCCCGGCTTTGTCCGCCGTGTGATCGCTGCGCGTCATGCGCGGGCGAAATTCTTTGATGCAGAGCTTTTTGCTGATCCTGCATGGGATATGTTGCTCGACTTGACAGCTGCCCATGGCGAGAGGAGCAATGTTTCGGTGACCAGCCTGTGCATTGCAGCGGCTGTTCCAGCCACAACAGCACTGCGTTGGCTTAAGCAGATGGTGGATTGCGGCATCTTTGAACGGGTTGCTGACCCATCTGACAAACGCCGGGCCTTTATCGCGCTCAGCGAGAGCTCACTTAACGGCATGGCGCGGTATTTTCATGAGATTGAGGTTCCGCTGGCGGATGCGGCTTAGATGGGACTAGCTGAGGACAAGAGCTGTCGCTTTGGTTCAGCTAATCAAACAGGTATTGATGCCCCCCGCTTCCGATAGTGTGTTTTAACTCAGGCTATCAATCTGCTCAGGTTGTCAGTGGGAGCGCAAAATCACGATCTGGCTTTGCGATGTCGCGTTTGCCTGATGTTGCATGCAATCGGGCAAACCATCGGCATTGATCGCTCTCGGGCAAGTGTTTTGATCGCACTTTACGCGGACTGCATCTGCTCGCGCTCGAGCGAGAATTTCTGGGCCTATGTCTCCATGTGCGCACACCACATCGGCTTCGCCTAAAAGGCGCGCTTGTTTTAGAGTCAGATCTTCCGGGTCGCTGCTCACCAAAATGAAATCAGCGATGTGGTCCCCCATGTCATCAGCAAGCTCCGCTGGCTGTCCTGTGGCGGCTTGATTGAACGATTGCGCCCATTCATCGGCGCGGTCGGCTGAGCCCTCTTTGAAAGGATCGAGCGCGCCGTCCTCGCGCAAGGCTGCATCAATTGCGCGGCGCCGGTCAGCGCCATCGGGAAAAATCTCCCGCAATTTTGGGCGCAGGCGCTTCAGCTGCAGAGCCAAAAGACCTAGCGATTGCGGCAAGATACGCTCAAGGCGCAAACGCACATGCTTTGCCAGCCCAGCAGAAGCGCCTCCAGTTCCCACAGCGATTAACAACGGATCGCGATCAAGGATGCTGGGCGTCGTAAAATCGCAAAGGTCAGGCCGATCAACGACGTTCACCAACATGCCGGCACAGCGTAAGTTAATCGCCGCCACTTCGCATGCTTTCGCATCGTCAAAAGCTACAAATGCGATTCGTACGCCTTCATCGATTGCGCGGGCCTGGTCATCGACCACAATCCCGCCTGCGCGTTCGACGAGGCGACGCTTGGGTTCTGCTGCCTCCCCATCGCCAAGAACAAGGATGCTTTGCCCACTGATCTGATGGAACAAGGGCAGACTGGCAATCTCAGCCATGGATCATCACTCGAGCCATTCTGGAACCTGTTCTGCGTCCATTATCGTGGCTGCCGCTATTCGGTCAGCGACCACTGCGTACCGATCCCCATCCACCAAAACCTCAGCCACAAACCCGCGCGAATTGTAGCTTGATGCCATGGTTGCACCATAAGCACCCGCGGTGCGGAAGACGGCAAGATCACCGCTTTCCAGCTTGTCAGTAAGGCGCCCCATGGCAAAAGTATCGCCCGTTTCGCAGATCGGGCCAACGATATTCGCGGTCATATCAACCCCGCGCGGGGCAACTGCGACAAAATCATGATAGGCGCCATAAAGGGCGGGGCGCGCAAGATCGTTCATAGCCGCATCGACGATAACGAACGGGTCTTTGATCCCGCGCTTCACACGCACCACGCGCGTGAGCAAAACGCCCGCATTGCCCGCAATCACGCGGCCAGGTTCGAATATCAGCTTAACGCCCCAGTCCTGCGTTACGCGCTCGACCATCGCGCCATACTCAGCGGGCGAGGGCAATTGATCGCCGCGTTTGTAAGGGACACCCAATCCGCCGCCCAAATCAACATGCGTCACTTCGTGCCCTGCGCCGCGAAGGGATTTGACCAGTGATCCGAGCTTTTCAAAGGCGCGTTCCAACGGGGCAAGTTCACCCAACTGGCTTCCAATATGCACTGCGACACCGCGCAGGTTCACAGCCTTTTGTGAGGCCAGTTTGCCGAAAATCTGCCCAGCCTGATCGATCGGAACGCCAAATTTGTTATCAGCCTTACCGGTTGAAATCTTGTCATGCGTGCCTGCATCAACATCGGGATTTATGCGCAGGGTGCACTGCGCTATGACACCCATTTCGCCAGCTATTTCAGCGAGTTCAAGGCCTTCTTCTTCGCTTTCAATGTTGAATTGGCCAATGCCAAGCTCAAGCCCTTCGGCCATTTCAGCGTGAGTTTTGCCAACACCGGAGAAGACGATTTTGTCCGTTGTCACGCCTGCTGCAATCGCTCTGCGTACCTCGCCAATAGACACGCAGTCCGCGCCATAGCCCTGATTTGCAAGGACGCGCAAAACCGCAAGGTTCGGATTGGATTTCACCGCAAAGGCGATCAGTTTGTCTTCAACACCGGCAAGGCCATCGCTGAACACTTTAGCGTGCCGTTCAAGCGTAGCGCGCGAATAGACATAGACAGGCGTTCCGACCTCTTCGGCAATCTGCGGCAGGGGAACGTCTTCGGCGTGCATCACGCCATCGCGATACTCAAAATGGTCCATTTCTTCAAAATCTGCTTTGGAAAGAGGGTGTTAGAGGTTGTAGGTGTCTGGTTGCCCAGTTTGTTTAATGAGCCCTATTCAGGCGGCAAATCAAACGGATCGTCTTCGCGTTCTTCGGACCGGCGGCGCAATTCAACGCTTCGTTCCGGTGCTGCAAGCGCATCCAATTCTAACAATTCATCGGAATTGGGCTGAGCGACTGCGCCGGCGGGTGCGGGCGGTAGAGCGCTGCCTTCTGCAGGCTTCAACGGAGTTCGCGCTCCGCAGCTGATGAGCAATCCAGCGCTTGCAACGCAAGCCAGCCATTTCAGTTCTTGGCGCATATCTATTCCTGAGCCAGCGCATCCAGCGCGCGTTTCACCTGAGCCTTTACCTGTTCAGGCGCGGTTCCGCCATAGCTTGCTCGCGCTGCCACGGATGCATCGACGCGAAGGGCGGCAAAGACGCGCTCATCAATCCGCGCATCAATGGCCTGCAAATCGACGAGCGGCAATTCATCAAGGCCAATGCCGCGGGTCTCAGCCAGCTTTACTGCAGCGCCCGTAATGTGATGCGCTTCGCGAAATGGGATGTCGGCCTCTGTCACAAGCCAATCGGCAAGATCAGTCGCGGTGGCATAGCCCAGTTCGGCAGCTTCGCGCATACGGGCCGTGTTGAAAGTGCTGTCTGCCACCATTCCAGTCATCGCGGCGATTGAAAGAGTCATGAGGCTTGCCGCTTCGAATACTGGCGGTTTGTCATCCTGCATATCTTTCGAATAGGCGAGCGGTAGGCCTTTCATTGTGACCATCAAAGCCGTCGTGCACCCAATAACACGGCCAGCATGGCCGCGCACCAGTTCGGCTGCATCCGGATTTTTCTTCTGCGGCATGATGGAAGAACCCGTTGAAAGGCTATCGGACATGCGGATGAAGCCGAAGGGTTGGCTTGCCCAGATGATCATTTCTTCGGCAAGCCGCGAAAGGTGCAGCGCAGTGGTTGATGCACAATAAAGGTAATCCATCGCGAAATCGCGATCAGACACTGCGTCCAATGAATTGGCTGTAGGCCTTGCAAACCCAAGCGCATCCGATGTCGCATCGCGGTCAATTGGAAAGCCCGTGCCTGCAAGAGCTGCGGAACCGAGAGGGCATTCATTCAATCGGGCGCGGGCATCTGCAAGCCGAGAACGATCACGGCGCAGCATTTCGTAATAGGCCATCAGGTGGTGACCCAAGGTCACGGGCTGCGCGGTTTGCAAATGCGTGAAGCCTGGCATGATCGCGCTGGAATGCTCATCGGCGCGTGTCACTAATGCGCGCTGCAATTCGCGAAGCCCTTCGTCCATCGAGTCGATCGCGCGGCGAACCCAGAGTTTGAAATCGGTTGCGACCTGATCATTGCGACTGCGCGCTGTGTGCAGCCTTCCAGCAGCTGCGCCGATCAGTTCAGCCAGCCGTGCCTCTGTGGTCATATGAATGTCTTCAAGGTCCCAGTCTTCTGGCACGCCATCGGCTTCGTATTCGCTTGCGATCTGATCCAGCCCTTGAGTTATCGCAAGAGCATCGGCCTCGCTCACAATGCGCTGTTTTGCGAGCATGGCCGCGTGCGCTTTGGATGCGGCAATATCTTCGCGCCACAGGGCTTTATCGAATGGAATTGACGCGTTAATCTCACGCATGATTGCGCTTGGTCCGTCCGCGAACCTGCCGCCCCACATTGTGTTTTTGGAGTCGCTCATGTTTCGAATGATTGCTTTCTTTGGCCTTGGCGCTCTCGCGCTTGCAGGATGCGATAGTGGTGCAGGCGACGCCGCGCAAGAAAGCGCTGCTACAACACAGGCAAGAGATGCTGCGGGCCGCGCGCCGCCACCACCACAGATCCCCGGCAAGATTGTGCGCGCTTTTGCAGGCACTGAGCTTCCGGCGCTTTCTTTTGAGGATGCCGAGGGGCAAACGCTGGATCTGGCCGCGATTGACCAGCCAATTCTGCTGAACCTGTGGGCGACGTGGTGTGCGCCTTGCGTGATTGAAATGCCGACTTTGGACACACTGGCAGGCGAGTTGGATGGCGAAGTACGTGTCATCACTGTTAGTCAGGATGTGCGCGGGGCAGAGGTGGTTGAGCCTTTTTTCGCTCAGAAGGGCTTTAAGCGATTGGAGCCATGGCTTGATCCCAATGCCGATCTGGCTGCAGAATTCACCGATGCGGGGCTACTTCCGATCACGATCCTATTCGATGCTGAGGGCAAGGAATTGCTGCGCGTGGCAGGTGGGTATGAGTGGGATTCGCCAGAGGCGATTGCCGCTGTGAGGGACGCGCTTCAATCACCTGATAAGGCGGAATAATCGGGCGGAGCTAAGCCCAACGGGGCGAGGGGGAAGCCGAACAAGCCGCTCATCAATTGGGCTTGGATTTTTGATGCAGGCCATATTTTGGATGCGGGGTAAAGCAAGGCATCGCGCAGCGCTGGCTGCCATTTTGTGTCTGATTGATAGAGAGGTGTGAAAAGCGCAGTCACCCATTGGTACAGCCACACATGATCGCGCCGCCACCCCACAGCCAGTCTCAGTTTTTCGCGCAAAGTCCGCCCCTGTGTCATGCCGCGCGCCAGAGACCATGCATCAAGCAGAGCCATATTCGCACCTTGCCCCAATTGCGGACTAGCTGAATGCCATGCATCGCCGATCGCGATCATCCTTTCGTCTACAGGCGGTGACAAAGTGCGGTGCGAATAGCTGGCAAAGGTGATTTGGTCGCGGTTTTCAATCCTGTCCAAAAGGACTTCGGTTTCTGGCCAAAGCTCGCCCACTTGCGCTTTCCATTGATCAAGGGGCGCGTCCTGCCATGCGGGCAGATCAGAACGCTTCATCGACCAAAAGAATGCAGCCTCTTGCCCAATGCTTTTTTCCCGCGCTCCGATAGGTAGCACGCCAACCATTTGGGCTGCGCGGCGATAACGTTGTTCAAGCAAGCGCCCGGTAAAAGGATCGGACGCTTTTAGCGGAACATTCGCCCAAAGCGCGCCAAATTCCAGCGCGCCGCGTTCGGGTTCATCAAACACGGTCTGCCGCCCACTTGCATCGACAATCAAATCAAAGGGCGGCGTTTGTGTTCCATCCGCGAAAGTGAGTCGCCGCCCATCCGGGCCAAGTGTGCTGCCGCTGATTTGTTTGCCTGCGTCTATCGCGATGCCTTGATCGGATGCGGCTGTGTAAAGGACATCAAACAGGCTCGATCTGTGAATCCCGATGCCAAAGGCTCCATCAAGGCCTAGTTTGGAATAGGGCGCATCAAGAACGGTCTTTCCATGCTCTTCTTCTCCATAAAGACCATCAATTCGCGCGCCGCAAGACGCGGCCTCGAGCGCCAAACCCATGCGATCAAGCACAGCCATGCCAGTCGGTTGGAGCATCAACCCGGAACCGACCGGCTGAGGCTTTTCAAATTGATCGAAGATCGTGACTTGATGCCCTTGCCGTGTCAGCAAAAGCGCAGCCGTCAGCCCTGCTGGCCCGCATCCTGCGATGGCTATGGTATAGCGTTGCATAAAACCGTGATGACGGTTTCGCCAGTTCTAGCCAAGCGATTTTGGTCTGAAATTCCTAGGAACGGTGGTGGGCGATGACAGGCTCGAACTGCCGACCCTCTCGGTGTAAACGAGATGCTCTACCAACTGAGCTAATCGCCCGTTCAGTTTGCTGGAGAGGCGCTTCTAACGCCTAAAAATTCAAAATCAATTGCTGATTGGCTGAATTTTTTTCACTATCGAGTTATGGGCAACCACTGCTGGCTTTGCAGGCGAGGTTCGCGGCGATCAATGCCTCTTGACATTTCTTTTTTTTTCGCACTGTCATCTTTTGCCTTTTCCAAGCAAATTGCGAGATTTTTCATGTTTTTTCTAAGCAGTCAGTACAAGGTGAAAGTGCCAATGCCAAGACTGCGAGAGAAGAGGAAAATATATCGAGCATTTTTTATTCCCTTGATAAAATTTCAAATAAAGTTTGAAGCGCCTTCAAATAAAATGATGTCAATTTTTGTGTATAGGTCAAGTTATCTCAAATAATAGCATCCTTGTCCTTGCAACCGGCGGAACAATTGCCGGATTGGCCGGATCACCGGTGCAACATGATTATCGCCCTGGCCAGATCACGATTGATGACTGGCTAGAAGATGTTCGCAGTTTTGGTCTTGCAGCGGATCTTTCAGGCAAGCAAATCGCCAATATTGGCTCTGAAAATATGGGGCTAGATGTTTGGTTGGCTCTTCACATGGCGATTCTTGAGGCGATGAAAGATCTCTCGATTGATGGGATCGTCATAACGCATGGGACGGACACAGCCGAAGAAACCGCGTTTCTGCTCGATCTCACCTTGCCTCCTACAAAGCCAGTGGTTTTGGTTGGTGCAATGCGGCCTGCCGATGCGGTGGGCAGCGATGGGATGCGCAATTTCGTGAACGCGGTGCGAGTGGCCAGTGATGCGGAAGCGAGCGGGCGAGGTGTGCTTCTTGTCATGGGCGACCGTGTGCTGGCCGCACGCGATGCCAGAAAAGTGCGCACGCGCGGCACTGATGATGCCTTTCGCGGCTTTCCGCGCGGCTCTGTGGGGATTGTAACCCCAGCCGCGCTCGAATGGTTTGGCAATCCATGGCGGACAGGGGAGGGTGCGCGTTACGCTTTTGCCGATGAACTTCCTGATGTTCCGATCCTTTACATCGGCGCAGGAACGCCGGCGGATTATGTTGAACGGATATTGGGTGATGGGGCGCCGGGTGTGGTGATCGCTGGTGCGGGCGAAGGGAATATGCCTGAACCCCTGAGGCGTGCTCTGGTCGAGCGCTCTCGAAGTGGTTTGATAGTTGTGCGCGCGAGCCGAGTTGATGAGGGCCTAGTGGACCGCGAGCCCGAAGATGACCCCAACGGCTTTGTCGCTGCACGCGCATTAAACCCGCAGAAGGCTCGGATTTTATTGCAGGTTTTGCTGGCGAACGGTGTAAGCGATTTGGCCAGGGTGCAAAACGCGTTTGATAATCCTTAGACCATTTGCGAGTCCTCGCGCAGGCGGGGACCTCTCTATGACACAGCTCTATATTCATGGAGGTCCCCGCCTGCGCGGGGACCCACAATTCGTATTAGCCCCAAGGCGTGACGAGGTATTTTTCGCCTGTCTTCATTTGGCGATAATCAAGGATAGCGTCCTTGGTTAGCATCTCTTCCAAGTTCACTTTCGCTTTATAGCTTGATGCAAAAGTGGTGCCCAAATTCTGCAAGACGCGGGTGCGCATTTTGACGACCGTCTCCATCCCCGCTTTGGCAAGGAACGGGGTCAGAAGCCAGCCCGCAACGGTCCATTGCAAGCCATAGCTTGGCGTAAGGATAGTCGGGTTCTGCAAATCAAGTCGACCATACTGATACATCTTCTTGTCTTGGTTTGAGCCATAGCGCGAATATTCGCCCATTTGCGACGCAGCGACTTGCTCCATCGCTTTCAAAACATGATCGGTGTTCTGCCCGCCTCCAATGGGATCAAAGCCGAGGAATGCGCCCGTTTCCGCAATCGCTGCGCGCAATTGCTTCATGTAATCATCATCGGATGAGTTTACGATATGGGTCGCGCCGATGCCCTTTAGCAGATCGACATGTTCCTGACGACGAACGATATTGACGAGTTTCATCCCGTCTTCCTGACAGATTTTGTTGAGCATTTGGCCAAGATTGGACGCCGCGGCCAAGTGCACAATCGCATTGTGCCCTTCCATCTTTGCGGTTTCGACAAAACCCAAAGCCGTCATCGGGTTTACAAAACTGGATGCGCCCGCTTCGCAAGAATGATCACCTAATGGCAAACACATCATCGCATCGGCAATGGCATACTGGCTGAAAGCATGGCCGGGAACGCAAGCAACGCGTTGGCCCATCAGAGCTTTGGCCATGTCGCCGTCACCGGTTGCGATGACTGTCCCTGCGCCTTCATTGCCCGCTTCGAGCCGCTGGCCGTGGCGACCGCGCTGGCCTGACAAAAACGGCTCCGGCATTTGCGCGACCACTTTGCCGGGCGAATATTCCGCCGTCTCGAAATCGGCAGCACTTGTGAGAATGGCCAGATCAGAGGGATTGATCGGGGCCGCTTCCATTTTCACCAGCACTTGATTGCCAGTAGGCTCTGGGAATGTTTCCTCGACCACTTCCAATGTAAGCGCGCCTTCGGCTGAAAGAGTGGTGTAGAGCTTGTGTCCGGTTGTCATAGCAGGGGTCCTCTCAAATGATTTCCCCTTTCGCTACGCCTCCAAATCAGCGATGGCTAGCCTGACGTTACGGAAGGTCTTCTGGATAGACGGCTTCGACAAAATAGAGCCCATGGGCAGGCGCATTGTGGCCCAAAGCCTGACGATGTCGCGCGGCGAGCGCTTCTGCAATTCGGCTTTCTGGCCACGTTCCCGTGCCCACCATCTTTAAACTGCCAACGATGCTGCGCACTTGGTGGTGGAGGAAGCTGCGTGCGGCCACATGGACGTGGATTTCTTCGCCACATGGTCCTGTTGCGCGCTCCACATCCACTCGGTCCAGCGTTTTGACAGGGCTTTGCGCTTGGCATCTCACAGACCGGAACGTGGTGAAATCATGCTCCCCCACCAATGCTTGTGCTGCGCGGTGCATGGCATCTGCATCCAGATCAGGCGCGATCTGCCAGACGCGGTTTGCATCCAGCGTTAAGGGGCTACGGCGATTTGCGATCCGATAAAGGTACCGCCGCCCGGTGCAGGAAAAGCGTGCATGCCAATCATCCGCGACGATGTCGCAATCGGTAACTGCGATTGGGTTGGGACGAAGATGCGCGTTAAGTCCCTCCATCAAACGAAACGCTGTGAGGTCTTTTTCAAGATCGATATGGCTGCGCATCGCAAGCGCGTGCACGCCAGCATCGGTGCGCCCTGCGCTGAGCATTTGCACATCTTCGCCTGTGATCGCTTTCGCCGCATCTTCCACCGCACTTTGCACGCTGGGCCCATGCTTTTGCCGCTGGAGGCCCATGAAAGGGGTGCCGTCAAATTCAAGAGTGAGAGCGAAACGGGTCAAAGAAGCATAGTCCCAATTTCAATTGGCCGCCCGCGAAGGAAATCTGCGCGGTCCATGGCAGGCTTGCCTGCGCGTTGAAGGCGGATGGTGCGGATTGCGCCTTCGCCGCAGGCAATCGTAAGGTCGTCGTCAAGCACTTCGCCTGGCGCACCTTTCGCCTCAACGCGCTCTGCCAAGAGCACTTTCATCCGTTCTTCGCCCAGTTCAAACCAAGCGCCAGGGAAGGGTGATAAGCCTCTGATTTTACGTTCAATCACTTCAGCGCTGTCACTCCAGTCGATGCGTGCTTCGGCCTTGTCGATCTTTGGAGCATAGGTTGATTGAGCGTCATCTTGTGGGTCCGGAGAGTGGTTAGGCAAATCAGCCAGCAGATCCACCATCGCCGCCGCGCCCATTTGTGCCAATTCGTCTGTCAATTCGCCTGTGGTCTTTTTCGCAATGGGCGTGCGCACAACATGCAGCATCGGGCCTGTATCAAGGCCGGCCTCCATCTGCATGATTGTCACGCCTGTCTCTTCATCGCCTGCCATAATCGCGCGGTGAATAGGCGCAGCCCCTCTCCAGCGCGGAAGGATCGATGCGTGAATGTTGATGCAGCCGTGCACTGGCGCATCAAGCACGGCCTGTTTCAAGATAAGACCATAGGCAGCCACCACCGCGACATCCGCGCCGAGTGCAGCAAATGCGGCTTCTTCTTCGGCGGGCTTCAAGCTTTTGGGAGTGCGCACTTCCAGCCCCAGCTCCTCCGCCTTGGCATGCACGGGGGAGGGACGCAGCTTTTTGCCTCGGCCTGATCGGCTGGGCGGCTGCGAGTACACGCATGCAATGTCATGTCCCGCAGCGTGCAGCGCAACGAGCGCAGGGACAGCGAAATCCGGCGTACCCATAAAAACTATGCGCATAAACTCATATGTTCCGTTCGTGCTGAGCTTGTCGAAGCACCGCTTTTTAATCTAGCTCGGCCTTTAGAGAAAAGTGCAACCCTTCGACAAGCTCAGGGTGAGCGGGAAGTGAGATAACGGCCTTGGCCTCTAACGAGATTGAAGTTTTATCGCAAAGCCTGGCCCGGCTTCCCGGACTTGGGCCGCGCTCTGCGCGCAGGGCTGTGCTGTGGCTTGTGAAGAACCGCGATCACGCTTTGCCCGCTTTGCTGGAAGCACTCGATGCTGTCTCTGAAACACTGGTGGAATGCGCAATATGCGGGAATGTCGATACGTCGGATCCTTGCGGGATCTGTGCCGATCATCGCCGGGATGCGAAAAGTCTATGCGTTGTCGAAGATGTCGCTGACGTCTGGGCACTGGATCGTGCGCGACTGTTCCAAGGGCGCTATCACGTGTTGGGCGGAAAACTCTCCGCATTGGACGGGGTGGGGCCAGAAGACCTCAACATTGCCAGCCTCATGGAGAGAGTCTCCGACGGTGCAGTGGATGAAGTGGTCTTGGCCATGAACGCTACACTCGAAGGGCAAACAACCGCGCACTACCTCGCTGAGCGATTGGAAGAGCATCAGGTCCGCATCACGCAATTGGCCCACGGGCTGCCTGTGGGCGGTGAGCTGGATTACCTCGATGAAGGGACGCTGGCGCAGGCGTTAAGAGCGCGTCGGCCTGTAGGGTGAGGCTCACCCCATTGCAGCCAGGCTTACCTTCGGTTCGCTAAGCTTCGTTGCCCCTCCCGCTCGCGGGAGGAGAGCGAGACTTGCAAGCTTGCTTATTAGTCGTAGCGGGGTGGGTATTTGCGCAATCCGATCAATGCGATTGAACCATTGCGATTGAAACCGGTTTAAGTTCCGCCTATTTTCCGGTCCATGGCTATCCGCGAAATCCTAGAAGCGCCCGATCCGCGCCTGAAAACCGTTTCTGTTCCTGTTGAACCTGAAGAGTTCAATGACGATTTGAAAACACTCGTCGATGACATGTTTGAAACCATGTACGATGCGCCCGGCATCGGGCTTGCCGCAATTCAAGTGGGCGTGCCCAAGCGCTTGTTGGTGATCGATCTGCAAGAGCCCGATTTGGATGCAGAGCCGATTAAAGATGAGGAGGGCAATGAGCATCCGCCTATCAAAAACAATCCGCGCGTTTTTGTGAATCCGGTGATTGTTGATCCGGCCGCAGAAATGTCGACCTATCAGGAAGGCTGCCTTTCCGTTCCCGAAATCTATGCCGATGTGGATCGCCCCGCGACTTGTACCGTTAAGTACCAAGATTTGGATGGCAACCATCACGAAGAGGCGTTGGAAGGCATGTTGGCGACCTGCATGCAGCACGAAATGGACCACCTTGAGGGCATTTTGTTTATCGATCACTTGTCGCGGCTGAAGCGGTCAATGGCGCTGAAGAAATTGAAGAAACTGCGCGCGGCGTAATGTTCTAGCAACCCGCTTCTTTTCCGGGGAAATCCTACACTGGTCTGGTGTTCTTTATTTGTTCCGTGCTATAAGGCGTCATGGATAATCCGATTCTGCTTGTCGCTACTCTACTCCTCGGCCTTATTGCAGGCGGTGTCGCCGCATGGTTCTTCGCCTCGCGGCCCGTTGCCGATTTGCGCGCACGGCTTGATACGCGCGAGGATGAATTTAAGACTGCGATTGCAGAGCTGGGTGAGGCGCAGATTGCATTGTCTGCCGCCAAAGAGCGGGCAGGTCGCGCAGATGGCTTGGCTGAGCAATTGGAAATGGCGCGCGAAGAACGTGCGCAGCTTGCCGAGCGGCTGATCGCGGTGGAAAGCCAGTCTGAGGAACGCGAAAAAGCATTCGCCGAACAAAAACGTGTTCTGGTCGAAGCACGCGAGGAATTGCTCAATCAATTCAAAGCGACAGGCGCCGAAGTGTTGCAAAAGAACCAAGAGGATTTCCTGCGCCGCGCTGAACAACGCTTCAAGCAATCAGAGGAAACGGGTGAAGCGAAGATCAAAGCTCTGCTCAATCCGGTGGGTGAGCGGCTGGCAAAGTACGAACAACAGGTCGAAACTTTAGAAAACCAGCGCAAAGATGCATTCGGGCAATTGCATGGGCTCATCCAGTCTATGCGCGAGGGGCAAGAAGCGGTTCGCGCGGAGGCGCAACGTCTGGGCAATTCACTCACCAATGCACCCAAAGCGCGCGGGCGGTGGGGTGAACAACAGTTAAAGAACCTACTGGAACAAGTTGGCCTTGCTCAGCACACGGACTTTGAGCTCGAATCCTCGATTGAAACCGAGGAAGGACGTCTTCGGCCAGATGCGATTGTTCGGATACCTGGCGGCAAAGTGCTGGTGATTGATGCGAAAGTTTCGCTCAATGCGTATCAGGAGGCGTTCGAAGCTGACGATGATGAAGCACGCGATGCGGCCTTGGCCGATCACGTGCGATCCATGCGCAATCATGTGCAGCAATTGGGCGCAAAATCTTACCAGTCACAATTCGAAGATGCGCCTGATTACGTCGTGATGTTTGTGCCCGGAGAACACTTTGTTGCAGCGGCCTTGGAAGCGGATCCCAAACTGTGGGATTTTGCTTTTGAGCGGCGCGTGTTGCTTGCCACGCCCACAAACTTGGTCGCTATCGCGCGCACGGTGGCACAGGTTTGGCGGCAGGATGGTCTTGCGAAGGAGGCGCAGGAAATCGGCCGGATGGGTGCAGAGCTTTACAGTCGGCTTGAAACCGCCGCGCAGCACCTCAAGCGCGTCGGCGGAGGCCTCGAAAGCGCGGTCAACAATTACAACAAGTTTGTCGGCAGTTTCGAACGCAATGTGCTTTCATCGGGTAAACGCCTTGCAGAAAAAGGCGTTGAAATCGGCAAGCGCGAAATCGAAGATGTGCCGCTTGTTGAAAGCACGCCGCGATACAATGCGGCAGATGCTGAGCAAGACATTGAGAATAAGAATAATTCCGGCACCGAACCGGGTGGATTTATGCTTGCAGACGAGAAAGATGCAGCTGAATAGTATTGCGCCGTATGAGCCAAGGCTAAGGCAGAAAGCTAAACGTTCTGTTTGGCCCAGATGAAAAAATCCTCTTGCGATTTGCGGATTTGCCGGGTCGCTTTTTCATATCCTGCCCGATCTTTTTCTATCTGCGGGATGAGCCATTGGGCTTGATGCTGCGAAAGCTCGCTATGAACTGCATTCTGTCTTTCTTTGAACTCAGCAAAACGCGATCGATCAGAACGCAGATCTTCGTCCTCTCGTGACAATCGCGAGATGGCGAGCATATCGTGCTGGAGCAGGCTGCGCAGCCGAGCCAATTCTCTTTGGTCGAAGGTCGTTTCTTGTGACGTCAGAGCTATAAGAGACTTCTGTGTCAGCTCAGCTTTTTCAATTGCAGAACGCAAATTCTCAGTCATTTGGCCCACCTGATGATGAATTGCAGCACTCTCAGTTTAGATTTGCATAATGCCGGTTTGAACACTGCTACTGCAAGAACAGATCCAATAAAAAGCAATAAAATCAATCAACAACCTGTAAAACTATGTTAAACGCTTGCCAGCACTTCGTATGCAAGAACTGACGCGGCCACAGCAGCATTTAGCGAGTCAGCACGCCCCAACATTGGCATAGTAACGCGAAGATCGCATTCTTGTTCGTAGTTTTCTGGGATGCCTTGCGATTCATTTCCTACCAGGATGAAGCACGGGCTTTCATAAGGCGCCTCGCGATAGGGTACGGCATCGCGCAAGGATGCTGCCACCAATTGTCCCTCACCGCCTCGTAACCAGGGCAAGAACTGGTCCCACTGCGCGCGGGCGATGTTCTGGGTGAAAACCGCTCCCATACTGGCGCGGACGGCCTCTGCACTAAAGGGATCAGCGCAATCATCGATCAAGATTAACCCGCCTGCACCCACTGCATCACCTGTGCGCAGCATGGTGCCCAAATTGCCGGGATCACGCAATTCTTGTGCAACCAGCCAGATTGGCGCTGTCTTGCGGTCTATCGCTGAAAGTTCGGTTTCCCATTCTTCAAAGATACCAATCACTGTTTGAGCGTTGGATTTGCCTGTGATTTTGGAAAGGATATCCGGCGTTGTCGTAATGATCTGACCGCCGTGAGCCTCAACCGAATTTTGCAATTGGGTAAGCAGCGGATGCGGCGTCCGTCCGCCAAGATCGGGCGCAGCCATCACCAATTCGCGTGGGATCCGGCCACTTGCCCGTGCATCTTCGAGAAGGCGCAGCCCTTCGACCAGGAATTGGCCAGAGCGTTTGCGATGTTTCTTATCGCGCAAAGACCGCCAGTGTTTGACGCGAGCATTTGAAAATCCGGTGATGTGCAGGTGATTCATCGACGCGGCATCAAGCAATAGGGCGGTCAAACACGCGTCCTATTCCTCCCCAAAGCCATCTTCAATCAGTGCCACAAGCTGCGCCAAAACGGGTTCAGCATCGGCTCCATCCACTATCAGATCAACTTCGTGTCCTTTGGCAGCGCCTAACATCATTAGACCAAGAATTGATACGCCGGCAGCTTCGTTGCCGTCTTTTGCTACGCGGACTGATACTCCTTCAGGCAATGCAGTAACCGCACCGACAAACTTTGCACTGGCCCGCGCATGCAGGCCGCGTTTGTTGACGATGGTTACAGTTTGCCGCAGTCCGGTCATAGCTTTAACCTCAGCCTTTTCCGCCCGCGACATGTTGGGGTTCTTTCCTGCCATCATCGCCTGAATTCTCGCCCAGCAATTCGCTTGCGACTGTGATGTAGTTGCGGCCAGCTGTTTGTGCAGCTTCAACGGCCTGCGCCACCGACATCGATTTGCGAGCGCCAGCAAGACGGATGAGCATTGGGAGATTTATTCCGGCAATCACTTCAACGCGGCCTGCATCAAGCAGCGATATCGCCAGGTTTGATGGAGTGCCGCCGAACAAATCTGTCAGAATGATAGTGCCCGAACCTTCGTCTACGTTTTCGATCGCATTGGCGATATCCGCTCGGCGTTCCTCCATATCATCATTGGGCCCAATGCAGACCGTTGCGATAGCCGCCTGAGGGCCAACGACGTGTTCCATGGCTTCGACGAATTGTTCGGCGAGATGGCCATGCGTTACCAGGATCAGTCCGATCATGTGTGAAGAGAAACCCGTTACTGCCTAATCAAAGGGACCCAAAAGGGCGCGTGCTTGTTATCATTCGCTATTGCGGTTCAGCGCCGGTCGCGTTCAATCTCATCGGCGGCGCGCGATCGCAAATTGCGATGGCGGACAGTGGGCGAAAAGCCAGCTTCGTGCAAGCCTTGGGCCATACGTTCTGCGGTAAAGACGGAGCGATGTCTCCCTCCGGTACACCCAAAGGCAACATGGACATAGGCTTTCCCCTGAGCTTGATATCGGGGGAGCAGGTCAGTGAGAAGATCGCGTATCTGGTTGAAAACTTGATGGAATGCCGGGTCACTTTCGATATGGTCGGCGACCGGAGCATCTTTGCCTGTGAGTTCGCGCAATCCCTCGACCCAATGTGGATTATCGAGAAAACGCATGTCGAAAACCAAATCGGCAAGGGGTGGCATGCCGCGGGCAAAGCCAAAGCTGGAAATGGTTAGCGTCATTTCCCCAGTTTCTTGCTCGCCAAACATATTGCGTATGTGTTGCTGGAAATCGTTCACTGCCAATGCGCTGGTATCGATGACCACATCAGCCCAGCGGCGCAGCGGTTCCAGCAATTCGCGCTCTGCTGCTATCCCATCATGCACAGGCCGACCCTGAGCCATGGGATGGCGACGGCGGGTTTCATTGTAGCGCCGCTCCAGCTCACTGCCTGCGCAATCGATATAAACAAAAGTCACTGCAAGGTCATCGCGCGTGGCCAGTTCTTTGACGAGGCTGATGATGTCATTGGGTACAAAACCGCGCGTGCGAGAATCGAAGCCGATGGCCATCGGTGTGCGCTGCGGATTGGACTGCTGTTCCGGTTTTGCGACCAGTCTTTTGAGAAGCCGAACCGGGAAATTGTCGATTGTCTCCCAACCCAAGTCTTCCAAGACATCAAGCGCTGTGGATTTACCTGCGCCCGAAACCCCAGTGACCAGCAATAGACGTTGCGGGCCATCAGTGTCGCTTGATGTGTTTGAAACAAGTGGTTGATCCATGCCTTATGGTACGCTTTGAAATGATGCGGGCAAGAGGCAATTCAGATCCCGTGTCGGCGCAGCGCCCATTCTGCTCTTGGACCCGGGGCGATCAGGCCAGGCACAAACGGTAGAACAGGGATTTGTGCCCCGAGCATACTACGCATTTCCAGCTGGTTAGGAAGGCGTTCGGGTGCGTTTGTTTGTTCGCTTTGCAACGACAAGATGAGACTAATGTGTGTCTCTGCGGTCGTTTCGATATCGAAAATGCCAACGCCGCGAAGTTCGATAAGGCCCGCAATATTGGGTGGGGGATAGGCGAGAGGGGCGCCGCCAGTTGCTGCCACCAAACGCACACCGTCATCGCCAATCAGCGTTGCACCACGGTCAATCAATGCAAGAGCCAATGAGGATTTGCCTGCACCCGGCGGCCCTTCAATAAGCAATGCGCGGCCTTCAATTGCAACACCGCTTCCTTGGAAAATCAGTTCCTCGGGCATTGGACTCATATCTAACGGGCTGCTGGAAGCCGCAGGCACAAACACGCACCTTGCTGCCCGTCTGGACGAGGTTCTGCCGTAAGTGACCCATCATGCGCTTCGGCAATGGCACGACCAATGGCGAGGCCAAGGCCTGAATGATTGCCAAAGTCTTCCTCATCCGGCCTGATCGAATGGAAGCGTTGAAAGACTTTTTCGCGGGCATCATCGGGAATGCCGGGGCCATGATCGCACACTGTCACAGTGACGCATTCGCCATCGTTTTCTACACCCACTTCGATCGCAGCGCCGGGCGGCGAGAATGATACGGCATTGTCGAGCAGGTTTTCAACCACACGTTCAAGCCTTGCGCCAACGCCTGTAACAAACGCCGCATATCCGCGCGTATCAAGCTCAATTTGGCGCCCTGCATTTTCGGCACGGTTTTCGCGGCTGCCAATTATTGCGCGGACCAGATCGGCCATATCGATGGGCTCAAAAGTCGCGCGCGACATCTCTGCATCGATCCGGCTGGCATCAGAGATTTCGCTGACGAGACGGTCAATCCGGCGCACATCGTGAGTGGCTATCTGAAGCAGTTCTTCGCTCAGCTTGGGATCGTCCACACGCGGGAGCGATTCAATTGCGCTGCGAAGGCTGGCAAGCGGGTTTTTGATTTCATGCGCCACATCCGCTGCAAAACTGTCCACCGCGTCAATCCTTTGCCGAAGACCGATTGTCATGTCGGAAAACGCACGAGCAAGCAGGCCAATTTCATCGCTACGCTGCGGCAAGCGGGGAACCTCAACTTCGCGTTCGCGGCCTTGGCGCACGCGCACGGCGGCTTTTGCAAGCGCCCGTAGCGGCGTTACAATTGTGCGAGCCAAAAAGAGCGAGAGCAGAGCCGAGGCAAAAAGCACCAGCATCACTGCAAAGCCCAGCGCAGAACGGGCAGCGCGCACGCTTTCTGTGATGTCCACGGGATTGCGGACCGTCAGAAGGGTCGACCCATTCAGGCCAACCGGCGCTGCCGCAGTGATAACCGGCGATCCATCAGGCCAATCATATAGCGTTATCTGGCTGACGCCTTCTTCACGAGCGCGCGCCAGTTCAGGCCATGCATCTGCCTGAACCGCTTCGGGTTCAATGTAGTCCGGCACGGGTTCCGCGCTAACAATTGTGTCGACAGTGCGATCGAGCCAGCGGGCGAACTTTTGATCCCAATCATCATCATTGATGTCGTTGAATTCGAATGAAGGTTCATCAAGGGCAAAGCTGTCTGCCCAAAGCCTGCCTTCTGCATCAAACATGCGCAGGCGCAGGCTTTGTTCTTTGCCGATCTGCACCAACAACGCCTCTTGCCGTTCAAGCGTTGCGCCAGCTAAAGCTTCCGCCGTGATCTGCGCTTCGATCCGCGCAAGCTTGAAACGTTCATCGATAAGCTGCGTGCGATAAACATCGAGATAGAACAACCCGCCGCCCAAGAATGCAAGCGGCAAGATATTCACCACAAGAATGCGGGCTGTAAGAGCGAAACGCCCTGTTGTTGTCAGCTTTTCCGGAGTGCGAACAACCGGCTGGGTATCATCGCCGGCGCTCTGTTGAGAAGCATCAGGCATCGGTGAAGCTGTAGCCTGCCCCGTACAGTGTATCGATTGCGCTAAACTGCGGATCAACCACTCTAAATTTGCGCCGCATGCGTTTGATATGGCTATCGACAGTCCGGTCATCGACAAAGATATCATCGGGGTATGCTGCATCCATCAATTGGTTGCGGCTTTTGATAACTCCCGGCCGTGCGGCGAGTGCTTCAAGAATGAGAAATTCGGTAACTGTCAGGCTGACGGGCAGATTGTTCCAGGTCACGTGATGACGGGCAGGGTCCATATATAGATTTCCGCGCGCAATTATGGGATGCACGGTTTCGACTTCACTGGGTTCAGCGCCAAAAGTGCGCGCCGGATCCGCACGTCTCAGTATTGCTCTGATCCGCGCTGTTAAAAGGCGCAGGCTGAAAGGTTTGGCGATGTAATCATCCGCGCCCAATTCCAGACCTGCTTCTTCATCGGCTTCGTCATCTTTGCTGGTCAGGAAAATGACCGGCAGTGCCGTGTGCTCCCTCACGCGGCGCAGCAATTCCATCCCATCCATTTTCGGCATTTTTATATCGAACACAGCCAGATCAGGCGGGTTTTCAATCAGCGCGTTCAGAGCTGTTTCGCCATCAGTGTAGAGCCGTGTCACAAATCCTTCAGCCTGAAGGGCGATGGATACAGATGTAAGGATGTTACGATCATCATCCACCAGCGCAATTTCAAACGTTTCATCGCGTGCGGCGCCGGCCTGGTGGCTTGTACTTTGCGATGCCTGCGGCGTTGTCGAGCCTGAAAGCCCTGCATCATCTGAACGACCCGCCTCGCTAGGTATATCGTCATTTAGAGACGGTGTATTCGCGGCCATGAAAATGCTCCCTTGCCCGGACCTTGGGGCCTTTTACCTAAGGTTAGCGCCTAGCATCCCTTGAAACAATCGCGCCTTTGCTTTTGTGACAGGGAACCGGGCATGAATGTGCAGCAAATGCGCCGGATGGGATATTCAGTGCCGCTTTAACCTCACATTATTGAGTAGACCTAGCCCCTTTGGGCGGGTTTACGCTATTGGCGCGGCTTAGTAAGAGAGCTGCGGATTGGGATCATGTCCACCGAATCGGCGACTCTGCTTTCCCCCGGGCTTCTGGCCTGAGCACTTCTTCAATCCACGGCAAACGGGTTCGACACAGGAGAACACTTTGACACCGCTCGCCCAATCGCTGGCTGCCCAGGGAATCAATGCCTCGGCCGACATCCACCCCAATCTTGGCACAGCTGCTCTGGTAGAGGCATCACTCACCAATGACGAAGGCGCGCTTTCCAAAGATGGCGCGTTAGTGGTTCAAACTGGCGCGCACACTGGCCGCAGCGCGAATGACAAATTCATCGTTCGCGACGCCGAAACCGAAGACACGGTTTGGTGGGGCAAGGTCAACAAGAGCATGACGCCCGAGCACTTCGCCGCGTTTAAAGAAGATTTCATGGCTACCCTTACCAAGAAAGACACGCTTTACGTGGCTGACCTGTTCGGCGGTTCACAGCCAGAGCACCGCGTAAACGTGCGCGTCATCAACGAGCTTGCATGGCACAACTTGTTTATCCGGACCTTGTTGGTTCGTCCCAGCGTTGAAGAGCTGGCTCAGTTTGCGCCTGAATACACAATCATCGATTTGCCCAGCTTCCGCGCAGATCCAAAGCGCCACGGCACTCGCAGCGAAACTGTTATCGCGGTCAACTTGGCAGAAAAGCTGATCCTTATTGGCGGCACCAAATATGCTGGTGAGATGAAGAAGAGTGTGTTTGGCATACTCAACTATCTCCTCCCCACCAAAGGCGTGATGCCAATGCATTGTTCAGCCAATATCGGCGCGGATAACAAAACCGCGGTGTTCTTTGGCTTGTCTGGGACCGGCAAAACGACGCTGTCAGCAGATGCTAACCGCACACTGATCGGTGATGATGAACATGGCTGGTCTGATACAGCGGTCTTCAACTTTGAAGGCGGTTGTTATGCAAAGATGATCCGCCTTTCTGAAGAGGCAGAGCCCGAAATTTACGCCACCACACGTCGCTTCGGCACAGTGCTGGAAAATGTCGTGATGGACCCCACCACGCGCGAGCTCGATTTTGATGACAACAGCCTCGCCGAAAACACGCGCGGCGCATATCCGATCAATTTCATTCCGAACACGTCTGAGAAAAACCTCGGTCCGGTTCCCGCAAATGTCGTGATGTTGACAGCTGATGCATTCGGCGTGCTGCCTCCGATTGCTCGTCTGACACCAGAACAGGCAATGTATCACTTCCTATCCGGCTACACCGCAAAGGTTGCAGGCACAGAGATTGGTGTGACAGAGCCTGAAGCGACCTTCTCCACCTGCTTTGGCGCGCCGTTCATGCCGCGCCACCCAAGTGTCTATGGCAATCTTTTGAAAGAGCGGATTGCAAAAGGCTCTGTACAGTGTTGGCTTCTCAACACAGGTTGGACCGGCGGCAAGTATGGCATTGGCAACCGGATGCCGATCAAAGCGACACGTGCACTTTTGAACGCGGCGCTTGATGGCAATCTGGACGATGTGGAATATCGCCAGGATCCAAACTTTGGTTTTGATGTGCCGGTCCATGTGCCCGTTCTGGCTGACGCTGGCATTGATCAGACGATCCTTGATCCGCGCAGCACGTGGGCTGACAAAGCTGACTATGATGCAACTGCATCGAAACTTGTTCAGCTTTTCATCGACAACTTTGCTGAGTTCGAAGCGCATGTCGATGAAGGTGTTCGCCAAGCGGCTCCCGCTGCTGCCTAACGCGATTACAGTTTAATTTTGTAAAGGCCTCGTTTCTTAAAGGAGCGGGGCCTTTTCTTTTGCTGTTCGTAAGCGCACACTTGCCTGTGCATAGAATCGCGCTCGCACTGGGCGCATGCAGATAAAGGGACCACAAATGAGCATTCTTGATAGCATTATGAGCCAGGTTGCAGGATCACCGGACACAGTGGCAAGCCTTGCAGAGAAGGTTGGTATTGATCCGGCGATGGCTGAAAAAGCCATTGCAGCCCTTGGTCAATCGCACGCCGAAGATGGCGATACCGTTGAATTGGCAGCTGAAAAAACCGGCCTTGATGCTGGCGCACTTGGCGGCATCATGGAACAGCTTGGCGGCGAAGGTGCGCTTGGTGATATTGCTGGCAAAATGCAAGAAGGCGGCGAAGGCGGACTGTCCAGCATTTTGGGCATGCTGGACCGCGATGGCGACGGCAATCCGCTCAATGATATCGCTGGAATGGCATCGGGCCTGTTCGGCAAAAAATAAGTGGCAAACGCGGTCCCGCGCCGATTGGTGCGTGACGCGATTGTCCGAATTTCAGATACAACTTGGAGGGGATGCAGGTCATGAGCCTTGCACAAATGCTACAACAAACTGGTGCCATCACGTCGATGGCACAAGAGCTTGGGATCGATGAAGGCACAGCCAAAACGGCAGCGGGCGCATTGCTGCCAGCGATTGTCGCCGGGATGGGGCGCAGTGCAACAGGAGGCTCTACAACACCTGAACCCCTGGGCGGTCTTGGAAGCCTTGCCGGTGCAATCCTAGGTGGCGGCAATTCCGGGGGTGCAGCATCAGGCGGTCTTGGCGGGATGCTTGGCGGGGCAATGCTGGATGCGGTTCTTGGCAGCAGCCCAACGCCTACTCAGCCTGGTAATGATATCCTCGGCAACATCTTTGGCAGCAAGGATGTGAGCCGATCTGTTGCGGGTGAGGTCGCATCGCTGACAGGCCTTGATGAAGGATTGCTGAAAAAAATGCTTCCCATCCTGGCGATGGCGGTTGCAGGCTATCTGGCGAAATCAGCCGGTGGCGGCGCAGCGTCATCAGGATCAAGCGGAGGAAACCCGCTGGGCGGCATTTTAGGATCGATCGTCAGCGGCATGATGCGCTAAGACAAATTGCGACTGGTACTGGAATTCAGTGGGCGTGCCCGCTCAATTCCAGTGCTGCAGGCTCTGCCGAAACCTCGCCGGTTTCCTCGTCAGATACATCAATCGGCTCGCTCGGTGATACAGCGGCGCCGGGGCGCGTTCCGCTAATCCCGTTCAGGCTCGCATTCACTGGCGTTCCCTCGGGTGCATCTTTTAGAGCTTCAATTAGCGCTGCCGTCTTTTCGGCGAAGCTGCCGCCATGCGGGTCGAACGCGATGGGCTGGAGTGATTGACGCGCCAGCGAGATTTTCCCCTCCTGCAACTGCATCATCGCCACATTCAACCATAGGGATTTGTCAAACGGTGCCAATTGCGCTGCACGCTCAAGCGCGTGTTTGGCATTTTCGGGCGGCTCCATTCCGCGTTGCACGTAGCTGCGGTAATAGTAGATCAGAGGAAGCGGGTGATCGTTTTCGATTTTATTGAGCGCACCAAACGGCTTCATCGCTTCTTCAAAGGCCGCATCGCGCGCTTCTCCCTCGGCATCTCCTGCCTTTCGAAAAAGAGCGTATCCCTTTTGAACATATGGGTTCGCACGGCTGGGATCGATGGCGATGGCTTTATCCGCAGCCGCAATCGCTTCATCGCTGTTGCCCGCATCATATTCTGCTTCGGCAAGAGCAGCCAGAACACCGGGGTCTTCGGGGTATTTTGCCGCAATCTCGCGCACATCGGGAAGCAGTTCTTTCGCTTGTTCCAACGTCACCCCGCGCTGTGATCGGATGCGCAGCGGCATCATTTTGGCTTCGCCTTCAGGCAATTTGCGAATGGCTATCTGGCCAATAGGAAGGTCTTCGGCTTGCAAAGTCAACATCTTGAAGCCCCGGCCTCGCATATAGGTATCAAGCTCTTTTTGTAGCTGATCTAGATCACCAAAAAACTCCTGCGCTGCATCAATCGAAGACGATCCAGCAAAAACCGCACGGGCATAATCGACAAGCTGACCGCGGCGATCCGGATTAAAAGTCAGGTAGTGGTAAAGCAGCCATGACCGCCCATAAAATGCATCATACCGGCCCCCGCGTCGTTTCTCATAAAGCTCATGATCCAACAGTTCTTGGACCGAAACGTCTTGCGCGTAAGCCAGTTCGCCCGCTCTATGTCGGGCAACTCTGCCGATCAGAACGCCGCCGTCCTTTTCGAAAGAGGCAGCAGCAAAGAATTCCGCTGCGCCTTCACTCAACCAACGCGGCATTTCATACCGTGAGGACGAGATCAGAAAGTGATGCACATATTCGTGCATCAAAACGATGGTTGAAAAGTGCGGGTAGCCGTTCTTGTTCTTGATATCTTGGACAAAAGCTTTGCTGCCCCCTGCGCGGGGGATGTAAAAGCCCGCAAGATTACGGCTCCCTTTGCCTGCAACCTTGCGCAGCTGGCGGCCATTGCCGACAACAAAGATCACCACACGGTTGGAAGGGCTGGGCTTTTCAACACGCCGCCCCGTTAACGCTTCCATCGCTTTATGAAAACGCTCGAGGTTTTGGGCAAAACGCTGAATGTCTTTTTCTTTGTCATCTGCATAGACAACAAAATGATCACTGGATGCCTCATACCACGCGGCATTTGCGGGCGCCTGAGTAAGCACAAGAGCGCAAATCAATGCAAAAAGCGCGAGAAGTTTGGAGGTCACGTAACAGCCGTCCTTATTCGGTTTCTTGTCTTTTCTACCGAATTAGTGATGGATGTTGAGGACTTTGTACAGAGCCACCCCTGAGTTTTCTCATTCTGGGATAGTTATTCTTGACCGAGGCTGTCGAGATAGCTCCAGATCGTGCTGACAACGACGGAGCCTTCACCCACAGCGCTTGCAACGCGTTTGACAGAGCCTGCTCGCACATCGCCCACTGCAAATATGCCATCCGTCCCAGTTTCAAATGGCGTATCACGCCCAGCCTGTGCGCCGGTGATGACAAAGCCCTTTTCATCGGTTTCCACGAGGCCGGATAGCCACCCAGTATTGGGAGCAGCGCCAATCATGATGAACAACGCGCTGGCATCCAGCTGCTTTTCGCCATCCGGCGTCTTGAGCGTTACGGCTTTGAGCCAATTGTCGCCATGAAGGGCGCTTACTTGCGTGTGGTAGTGAATGGTTATGCGCGGGTCGGCTTCCAATCGGCTGGACAAATAGCTCGACATGGATGCAGCCAAACTGCCTGACCTTACAATCAGGTGCACATGTTTGGCAGAGCGAGAAAGATACATGGCCGCTTGGCCTGCCGAATTGCCTCCACCGATCACGACGGCTTCTGTGTTTCCACAAAACCGCGCTTCCATTTCGGTCGCCGAATAGAAAACGCCTGCACCTTCTAGTTCGCGCAAGTTTTCAAGCGGTAGGCGGCGATATTGAACGCCAGTGCTGACTAGAATTGCGCGCGCGCAAATCTCCTCGCCATCTTCAAGGGTGGCGCAGAACGACCCATCTTCACGGCGGCGAAGCCCGTCGACCCGTCTGGGCATGACAAAGCGCGTGCCGAATTTCAGCGCTTGTATCTGGCCGCGATAGGTAAGGTCTGTACCGCTAATCCCAGTGGGAAAGCCCATGTAGTTTTCGATCCGACTTGACGTGCCCGCTTGCCCGCCAATCGCCATATCTTCGATCACAAGCGCTTTAAGTCCTTCTGAGCCCGCATACACCGCTGCGGCCACACCCGCTGGGCCGCCGCCGACAATCAGCAGATCCACGTCCTCGGTTTCTGAAATGTCGAGATCCAGCCCTAGGTAACGCGCAACTTTGCGCGGGGTGGGATCATCCGGCACTTCGTCAACACCAAGAATGACCGAGGGTTGATGGCGAGTAATCTCGCAAACTTGCAGAGTTTCGGTATCGCTCCCGCCCATATCAAAGCTTTGAAAGGGTATGCGATTGCGGGATAGAAAGCGCTCGCATGCTTGCACCTGAGGATCACGATCCGCACCAATGATTTTGACCGCGCTGTTTTTCATTTCGAACTGTTTGCGCCTGCGAGCGGCAAACACTGTGATGAGATGGTCGGAAAGCTCAGGCACTCGGGCCATCAGATCAAGCATTGCCTCGCGGGGCGCTTCGATAGCCAGCGTCGGTTTAGCTGCGCGCATCTTGAGATAATTGGTCGCCCGATTGAGAAATCCAATCTCACCCATGAACTGGGTAGGGCCGAGCGCAGATTCCATGAGGCGTTCATCGGTATACGGATTGACGACTTCAAGCTCGCCCTCAACCACATAAACGAACCTTTCCATCGGATCGCCGATATCCGCAACGATCTCTCCGATTTTATATGTGACCTCGCGCCCGATTTTTCGGATGGCTTCGACATGCGCCTTGGCCAATGGCACGCGGCGCATGGTCTCTAATTCTTCGCCAAAAGTCTCCATCAGAGCTCCTGTTGTTTGCGGGGTCTAGCTGCGGGCCTCGGAGATATACCGGTCTACCGTCTTGTCGACGACATCAAGCGGGGAATTGCCACCAAGAATGACCGCCGTGTTGAACGCTTTGAAATCATAGGCGCCGCCCAAGGCGGCCTGAGCGCGGGCACGATGGCGGACAATCTCGGAATGACCGATTTTGTAGCCGCAGGCTTGCCCCGGCCAGCTGCAATATCGGTCCACTTCAGAGGCAACTTCTTGCTCCTTAGAGCCGTTGCGCTCCACAAAGAAATTGCGCGCCTGTTCACGCGTCCAGCGTTTATGGTGAAGGCCGGTATCGACCACCAAACGGCAAGCGCGGAAAGCCAATGCTTGCAGATATCCAAGCCGTCCGACCTTAAATTCGTCATACGCGCCAAGTTCGTCCGCCAATTGCTCTGCATACAACGCCCATCCTTCTGAAAACGCGTTGAAAGCAAGTATGGATCGGATCAGAGGCAACCGGTTGGAGTAAGCTGCTTCCCATACATGTCCGGGTATCGCTTCATGGAAGGTCAGATCGGGTAGGTCGTATTTGCGGTGCAGATCGGTGTCGCGCAAATTGATCCAGAACCGGCCTGGAATAGAGCCATCCTTGCTGCCGCCCCCGCCATAGGCACCGGGTGCGCCCAATTCCTCGGAGACAGGGATACGGCGCACTTCAAACGGGGGATCAACCAATTGCGTGAAAGCGCGCGGCATTTGCGCTTTGATGTAATCGACCTGCTCGCCGATAAACGCCATGATCTCTGCGCGGCCTTTGTCGCCGGGCGCAAACTGATATCGTTTGTCCTCAGAAAGCGCCTGCATCCGTTCGCCCACTGTGCCTTTGGTGTAGCCGATTTCTTGCAGGATCGGCTCCATTCGCGCGTGCAGCTGGGCGAGTTCATCTAGACCTTGTTCGTGAATTTCATCGGCGGACAAATCGGTCGTAGTTGATGCGCGATTGGCCCAATTGTACCATTCCTCGCCGTTGGGCTGCGCCCAGATACCTGCATCGGATTTTGCTAAGCCACGCTGTATTTTGAGCTCTTCCAGTTGCCGCTGGAGTGCGGGAACAATATCGCCCGTCACGATCCCGTAAGCATACTCGCCTTTCTCGCCTAGGGCTTCTTCGCCGAATTTCTCAACGACCTGAGAGGTAAGGGCGCTGGTGTAGATGCCGCCTGTAGATGCCTCTTTGATTGAGGATTCCATCTGAGTGATGGCTTTATCGAGTAGAAAATCGGGAGGAACAACGCCTTGCCCGCGCGCTGCCTGCATACGTTCGGTCTCGCCGTCCATAACGGCGGGAATCTCAGAGAGGCGATTGAGATAGTAGTAGATGTCCTCTTCAGATTTAACGGGCTGAGAAGACGACATAAAACGCGGCAAATCGATGTATGCGCCGACATTTTGAATAACGACATAGGGCGCATTGCGCCAGCTTCCCACCGCGACATCGCCATAGGGCAATTCCATGCCTTCTAGCGCGTTGGAAAAGGCGCTTTCGACCACTTGGAAACTGGTCGCTTGATCAGGAGTGAGGCCTTCCTTGGGGTATTTGCGCGCATCCTCGCGCAGTTCTGTCAAAGTGGCCTTGTATTTCTCGCGTCCTTCCAGCCCCGGAGTGGAGAAGGTTCCGCGCCAATTTTCGTAATCTCCCGTGTCAACGCCGAGCCCGGTGGCGCGTGCAGGTTCATGCGCGAGCATGTGGTATCCGATTTCCTCCAGCATCGCGTCCGGGCTCAAAAGAGCCATCGGAGTGCTGGTTTGTGTTTCCGCAATTGCTTTTGTGCAGCCGCCTAGAACGCCTGTACCAATCGCCAATGCAGAAGCGCCGCCAAGCCCGCCAAGGGCCTCGCGGCGCGTGATGCTGTTATCCTTGTTTTGCATGGCCGCAAGCTCTATCGCGGCGCATGCGACAGTTCAACAGACGTGAAGCATTCAGTCTTTTAGCTCGTCGGGAACGATCCCACCGGCATCCGCCAGAGCTTTCATAACCGATTTGTGAAGCGCGATATTGTCTTCGGCAGAACCTGAATAATCGGTGTTGCCCATTTCCACAGCAAGCTCTTTGCGGTTTGCATAGCTCGGGTCGAGCCGCAGAAGCTTCATCAGATCCACGATTGATGTTTTCCAGTTGAGATCATCTGCGCCCGGAATAGAGCTGACGCGGGCAACCACATCAACATCGCTAATCGCAGCGCGAGCTGGTTTTGCTTCGGCAGGAGCCGCTGCAGCTGGCGCGGCTTCTGCTTTTTCTTCTTCATCCTCGCCCCAGATGGCGCTTTTGATTGAACTGAAAATTCCCATATGTTTCCTCCAACTTTTTGATTCCTCTTAGGCCTATCGGATCGTCTCCACTTGTGCCAGTGCGGTCATGAGATTTGACATGTTACGCGGCAAGAAAAGGTGCATCTCCCATGGCAGATTTGGTGCTTTCGATCGTGATGTTGGCGGCTGTGGCGCTTGTGGTTGGTGCATTCTTCCTTTGGAGGCGCACTGGTGAGGCGAAACAGCCTGCGCTTATGGTGGTGCTTGCTGTCGTCGCGGTCGCAAATGTGCTGATTTGGACTGTGCCGACACCAGAAGGTGAGCGCCCGCTCGATAAAGCTCAGGCGCTGGAGGAATAGGCGGGAGCGGGCCTTGCCGAAGGGGCAGGCCCACTCCTTTTCCCTTTTAAGGCAATTTCCAGGTAATTGCGCTGGAGAATGAGCCTGATACTGCTTTTCCGCTGCTGTCCTTTGCTGGATTGAAGCGCGCGCGCCGGGTCAAAAGGCTGCAAGTTGCTTCATCCAAAGCGGCGTGTCCGCTGGATTGGGTGATGGAGCAATTGCTCACGCGACCTGATGCGCTAACATCCAAAGTAAAGCTAGCGGTTCCGGAATATTCGCGGCGGATCCAGCTTGACCGGTAGTCATTATCCGTGACCCATCCACCCGGATTGCCTTTGGGGCTGGCGGAAATGGGATCAAACAGCGGGGCAGGGGGCGCAGGCGGTGTGCCAATGCCCAAATCAACCGGGCCAATGGGGCCAACGGACCCATCAAAGTCAGGCAGGTCGGCAATGGGGCCAGCGGGGCCAAGGTCAATCGGTGTAATAGGCGCAGTAAAATCGGTTGGATCGGCTGCGCGTGCTGTTTGATTAGGGGTTTGTGCCTGCGATGGTTCAGGCTTTGGCTCTGGCGGTAGCGGGTCAATCGGCTCAGGCGTTACGAGCACGCCTGTCGGATTGGGCATCGGCTTGGTCGTGATGACCGTTACGGCCAATCCGGCGATCAGCACAGCGCCAAACGCTGCCGGAACACCAAGTGCGCCCAGCATTGCCGTCGGGCTAGGCCTGCTTGCCTGTTTTGCATAGTTCATGGGTGGTTCTCCTCTCTCGTCACGTGAGCTTGCACGAAGAGACGGCGATTAGGGGAGCCGACCCTTCAGCTCACCCAGGAGGCTAAACTCTCAAGTGATTGTATTGCAAATAGTTTCGAGTGGCAGAATGCGACGGGTCGCGGGATGCAACTGGTATATAATTTGAAATGTATCGTGCGGCTGAGCCCACCCCCAACCCCTCTCGGATGCGGGTTCGAAACACAACGACGATTAAGTGAGTATCAACTCACTTAATCGGGCAGTCCGGTGAGAGGCGGAAATCGAGATAATTATCAACGCTGCCCATCATTTCTTCGATTTCGTTCTCGAAGAAGTGGTTTGCGCGTGGGATCTCGTCATGATGGATCGTGATGTGCTTTTGAGTACGCAGTTTGTCGACCAATTTTTGGACTGCGCTTGGTTGAACCACTGTGTCAGAGGCGCCTTGCACAAAAATGCCGCTGGCAGGGCAGGGGGCAAGGAAGGAGAAATCATACATGTTGGCAGGCGGCGCGATCGAGATAAAGCCGCGCACCTCAGGCCGGCGCATCAGCAATTGCATACCGATAAGAGCGCCGAAGGAATAGCCCGCGACCCATGTGGTCTGAGCCTCAGGGTGGATTGATTGCACCCAGTCGAGCGCGGATGCTGCATCGGACAATTCGCCAATGCCGCTGTCGAAGGATCCTTGTGAACGGCCCACCCCGCGAAAGTTAAAGCGCAGCACCGCAAATCCGCGATCCACAAAAGTCTTATACAGCCGCTGAACGATCCGATCATTCATGGTGCCGCCGCCTTCTGGGTGTGGGTGAAGGATCATCGCAACAGGCGCACGCGGGCGGGGGGGAGGGGAGAAACGACCTTCAAGACGGCCCTCTGGGCCGGGAAAGATGACTGATGGCATTTGGGAACCTTGCTGTAAAAAGAGGCGCGATATGTCGGCTGACACCCGCGAACGCGCAGCCTATAGAGAGATAAGTTTCATTCTGCAATTTTTTAAGAATCGTTCGCAATAAGTGCCCAAACCACGTATCTATCTAGACCACGCCGCGACCTCACCCCTGCGCCCCGAAGCGCGCGCTGCGATGGAGGAGGGCTTTGCCATATGGGCCAATCCATCCTCTCCGCATGCAGAGGGCCGCAAGGCGAAACAGGCGCTGGAGGATGCGCGTGATCGGATCAAACGGACGCTGGGGTGGGAAGGTGAACTGATCTTTACGAGCGGGGCTAGTGAGGCGCTTTGGATTGCGCTTAATCGTGCGAAAGTGGATCGGCGCATTGTCAGCGCGGTGGAGCATGATGCGGTGTTTCGCGCTGCGCCTGATGCGCAACCCGTTGGTGATGAAACCGCGTTTGGCAATGGGGCTTTGCTAGCGGTGCAGCATGTCAATTCCGAAACGGGAACTATCAATCCGGTCGATGATATGACCGCAGCCGTGCGTGATGGCGGGACACTAACTTTATCGGATTGTGCGCAAAGCGCTGGCAAGATCGCTCTTCCCGGTGCCGATATGTGCGTAGTTTCTGCGCATAAGTTTGGTGGGCCGATTGGGATTGGTGCCCTCTTGGTTCGCGATTTCAATCTTTTGGCACCGATCGGCGGGCACGAGCGCGGCTATCGCCAAGGGACGGAAAACGCGCCAGTAGCTTTGGGAATGGCGGCGGCGTTGGAAGCGGGGGATTGGGTGACAAAGGCCGCGATACGCCAAGAGTTTGCCGCTTCTATGAATGGTCAAGTGCTGAGCTTTGGCGATCAGTGCGACTACATTTATGCGCTAACGCACCCCACAATCTCAGCCCAAGCTCTCCTGATCCGCCTCGACGCGATGGGTTTTGCCGTCTCCGCAGGGAGCGCATGTTCTTCAGGCACTCTCAAGAAGAGCCGCGTGCTTGATGCGTTTGGGGTGCCTGATGATGTCGCCGCGCGCACCATCAGGGTCAGCATCGGATGGTCAACGACTTCCAATGAGTTGGAGCAATTTGCCGAGGCATGGAGAACTCTTTGCTGATTGCCACCGTCATCCCGGACTTGATCCGGGATAACCCTCGCGGTCCTGACGCGTCGTTGCTGGGGTTATCCTGAAACAAGTTCAGGATGACGAAGCCGGTGGGAATGTGCATAGGGTCAAGGCATGATCTACCTCGACTATCAAGCCACAACACCGCTTGCACCCGAAGCGCGTGATGCGATGCTGCCTTGGCTTGATGGGCCGGGGGGGACAGGCTTTGGCAATCCGCATTCGCCGCACAGGATGGGCCGGCAAGCAGCTGCGGCTGTGGAAGCTGCGAGGGAAAAAGTCGCAGCGCTTTTCCCATCAGGTGGCAAAGTCATCTTTACTGGCGGTGCGACAGAAGCGTTAAACCTTGCCATTCGCGGCTTGCAATCGCGCAATATGGTGGCGCATTCCGCGATAGAGCACTCCGCTGTCGGCGATACGGCAGACGCAGCCGGGCACCGGCATATCCTTGATGTCGATGCTCAGGGCATTTGTGATCCTACGCAAAGTGTTCCGGGCAGCGTTGGCCTTATCGCCATTATGCAGGCGAATAACGAGATTGGAACAATCCAGCCGCTTACCCAATGGACCAAACGGGCGCACGATATGGGCGCGTTGCTCTTGGTCGATGGCGTTCAAGCCTATGGCAAAATGGCGCTGTGCCAAGATGCCGATATGATCGCGATTTCCGCACACAAATTCCACGGTCCCAAAGGCGTAGGCGCTTTGTGGGTGCGCGATCCGGGCGTGTTGGAAGAAGTGCAAACCGGCGGAGGACAGGAACATGGGCTTCGTTCTGGCACCCTCTCGCCTGCTTTGATTGCAGGGATGGGAGCAGCAGCGCAACTGGCAGAGAAGCAAATGCAAGCCGACGCTGCGCATGTCGAGGCGCTCTGGACACGTGCCCGTGAGCTTTTCAGCGATTGGACACTCAACGGATCGGCAAGCGAGCGTTACAAAGGCAATCTCAATATCCGCAAGCAAGGCGTTGATGTTGCTCGGCTCATGTCAGATTGCCGCAATATCATGTTTTCTGCGGGCTCTGCCTGCGCAAGCGGATCGGGGCGGCCCAGCCATGTCTTGAAAGCGATTGGCCTTTCAGATGCTGAGGCGAAATCGTCGATCCGGCTGGGCTTTGGCCGCTATACGACGATGGACGAGATTGAAAGCGCCGCCAAGGCTATCAACCAAGCGGTAAAGGAGCAGGAAAAGTGGGGCTTAGCGTCACCTTTGTAGATCCCAAGGGCACACCGGTTAAAGCCGATGGCGAAGTGGGCGACAATTTGCTGCGCCTTGGCCAAGCAGCAGGTCTCCCACTTGAGGGGACATGCGAGGGTCAGATGGCGTGCTCCACTTGCCATGTGATCGTTGCGGCCGAATGGTTTGAGAAACTCGCAGAGGCAAGCGAGGAAGAAGAGGACATGCTCGATTTCGCATCAGGCGCAAGGCGGACCAGCCGCCTGGCATGTCAGATTGAGCTAATCGAGGCGCTCGACGGGCTCACCGTGCAAGTGCCCGGCGAAGCCCGCGATGCGCGAGGAATGGGCTAAAGGGGGAAGCTAGGCTTCGCTTTCTGCTGCGTCATTCGTGACCTCGCGCGCCAGCCCCTCTTCTGACTCTCGACGTGCCCATTTCAACAAACGCATAGCGAGCCAAACCAGTAATCCAATTGGGATCAAAACAGTCGCTGCCATCATGAGGAATGCGATTGTGTAGCCGAGAATACCGCCAAGCGAATTCCATGCATCGCGAATGGGGTCGGTAAAGCTGCCAGAACTACGGCTACCCGAATTATAACTGATCTCCATCTGGCTGAACGCCACGCGTCCGCGCATTTCTGTTAGCCAGCTTTGCGCTTGATCGATTTCCTGATTGACCTGTGCAACCCCGCGCTCGGCCTCAACCAATTCTGCAACAGTCCCTTGGCGAGTGCGCAAAATGTCCATCAGCCTGTCGCGCAGCAAAGTGCGTGCGCGCAGTTTTGCCTCGGTATCGACGATTTGCTTTGATAAGTCTTCGCCCGTGATGGAGGAGGACGTAAGTTCGCCATCGCTCTCGCCAGAGCTTGTTTCCAAGTCCTTAGAGAAAGCGCGCGCTTCGCCGGCTGCAACGGCGAGGCGCAAATTGCCGTAACCATAATCACCATCGCTATCGGTTTGGTCCATCGATATAATGCGGCAGACGCGCGGCCCTTTTGCCTCGCACATATCGGCATGACGCTCCTGCAAAGGTTTGATTGCTTCCGATGGTAGACGAAAACCCAGTGCATATCGATATGCGATTTGCGGCTGACCAATGCTGGTGTCATCGGCTGACAGCGCATCGGGTACTGCGCCTGCTCCATCCGCAACTGCATCTTCAGCAGCTTCTTCAGCGACATCAACCGCCATTTCGGGCGCTTCCATGGCCATCATATCGGCGCTTTCTGCCATTTCGCTTTCCGCACCGCTGCACGCAGCCAGCGCAAAAGGCCCGCATCCGATGAGCATCCACGATTTTCTCATATTCCCAAACTCCTCAGCCCAATTTGGGAGCGAGAACATGGCGCTTTTTATCGCGATTGCCTTATTCTCGCCCTAGTGTTGCCATATTTACGCCACAATTGGTGTAAGCGCAAGCCCATTTGCCCCATTCGCTCACCTTTGCAGCAAGCTTGGTTATTGATAACGCAACTATTCGCCGCCATTGACGGGGTTCATGACTGCCTCTGTTGAAACCCCTATGCCGCCTGCAACCGGTCCGCTTTCTGGCATCCGCAACCGTGTGCAGGCTCTTGTTGAATCCAAGCCTTTTGAACACTTCATCATTGCCGTCATCGTCATCAATGCGATCGGCCTTGGGTTTGAAACATCGTCCACGGTGATGACCAATGTGGGCAGCATTGTTCACACGCTTGACCAAGTAGCGCTCGGCATTTTTGTGGTGGAATTGGCGCTTAAACTGTTCGCCTATGGCTGGCGGTTCTTCAAAAGCGGCTGGAACGTGTTTGACCTCGCCATTGTCAGCGCTGCCTTGATGCCAGCGGGCGATCAATTCTCGGTCCTGCGCGCGCTGCGCATCCTGCGCGCTTTGCGACTTGTCTCAGTCGTGCCAAGCATGCGCAAGGTCATCGTTGGCCTGTTTAGCGCCATTCCGAGCATTGGCACAGTGATCGTGATGCTGCTTTTGCTGTTCTATATCAGTGCAGTGATGGCGACCAAGCTGTTTGGCGAGGCGTTTCCCGATTGGTTCGGCGATCTGGGATTGTCGCTCTATTCGCTGTTCCAGATCATGACTTTGGAAAGCTGGTCCATGGGCATCGTGCGCCCGGTGATGGAGGTTTACCCCTATGCCTGGGCATTCTTTGTGCCGTTTATCCTCCTCACCAGCTTTATCGTTTTGAACCTCTTCATCGGTGTGATTGTCAACGCCATGGCCGAGGCAACAGGCGAAGAAGCGCATACCGAGCGGGAGGAAATTTTGGAGCAATTGCGGGCACTTCGCGAGGAAGTGGCCTCGCTCCGTGATCAGAAGGCAGAATAGCTTTAACCCCCGGTTAGGCCGTGTTTCGTAAGGGTTTGGTTGAAGAGCAACCTCTCCCCGCCAAAGGGCAATGATCAATGCAAAACTCCTCGATTTTGAAGAAAACACTCGGTCTTGCTGCTGCGATTGGCGTCGTGCTGTCAGCACCAAGCGCGTCGGGGCGGACTCTGGAGACGGTTCACCTTCAGCCTGGTCAGTTCAAAATCTACACGCTTCCAGCAAGCGAGCCGATGATGGTTGGCTTTAGTGTCGAGGAGGATTCAGAGGTCGCTATGAATTGCCAAGGTTGGCGTGCTGATCCAGAAGCGTTAAAATTCCCGCATTGCGCCGGCGTTTTTGAAAGCGATGGGCGCAGCGTTAACGAAAATGGGATGTATGCAACTGGCCTCTACGGCGCGGGCGTCCGTTTCATGCCAAAGAATGGCAGGATCACTGTCGCTTTGAAGAACATCTCCAAAGTGCCCCTCGATGTGTCGCTTTACGCCAGACCGCTGGATTGAGCGCGCTGCAACAAACTTCTCCCCGCAGGCTGAGCGGTTTGCTAGGCTCATGGGATGTTCATCACACTTAACCAGCTGTCCTTCAAAACGAAGCAGCGCCGTGAACTTTTCGATGGGCTTACGCTTTCAATAGGGGCTGAGCGGGTTGGAATTGTGGGCCGCAATGGTTGTGGCAAATCGACTTTGCTAAGTATGATTGCGGGCCACACCAAGCCGACATCAGGCACGGTCAGCGTTTCGGGAAAGGTTGGGCTGTTAAAGCAGGCATATCCCGCAAGTTGGAGCGCCGCACGCGCGCTTGGAGTTGAGCAAGAGCAAGCGTTACTAGACCGGGTGATCGCAGGGGAGGGCAGCGGTGAAGATTTAGAGAATGCTGATTGGGATCTAAGCGCCCGGGTTGATGCAGCCTTGGCCAATTGCGGGTTAGCTGAGATACCGCTTGCGCGGACAATGCGCAGCTTTTCAGGCGGAGAACGCACCCGCATTGGGCTGGCGCGGCTGATGATTGAGGCGCCTGACTTTTTGCTGCTGGATGAGCCCACAAACAATCTGGATAAGGAAGGCCGCGCGGTTATCTCTCACTTAATCCGTGATTGGCGCGGCGGTGTTGTGGTGGCGAGCCATGATCGAGCTTTGCTTGAAGAGATGGACCGAATTGTTGAGCTAACGCCGCTTGGCGCGCGTAATTTTGGCGGAGGTTGGTCTGCTTTTGAAGAGGCGCGGGCTGAAGAACGCGATCGACTTGCGAACGAGGCAGAACGGGCAAGCGTTCGGGCGGGGGCAGCAAAACGCGATGCGCAGGCGCGGATGGAGGCTCAGGCCAAGCGCGACAAGGCGGGAAAAGCGGCCGCTGCCAAAGGGTCAGATCCCAAGCTGCTCCTCAATAAACGCGCAGAACGAGCCGAGAAGACCAGCGCCCGCGGCAAAGCCTTGGGCGACACAATTTTGGCCGAGGCTCAAAGAGAGCAGGCCGAAGCAAAAGCCAAGATTGAGATCGTGACGCCAGTAAAGTTTGAACTGCCTGCCTGCGATATTCCCTCTGGTGCCCGTTTGCTGGTGCTGGAAGAGGTGGAGGCGCACTTTGACGGGCGGACTCTTGGGCCTTGGTCGCTGCGGATTGATGGACCAGAACGGATCGAATTGCGGGGAGCCAATGGTGCGGGCAAGACGACGCTTTTGCGCATTGCCGCCGGCTTAGAGCCTGCCGCAAAAGGACATGCCGAACGCGCGGGAGGACGCATTGCAATGTTGGATCAGCATATTGCGATGCTGGACCCTGAAAAGACCGTGCTTGAAAACTTGCAAGACCATCACCCAGAGCTCGATAGCGAAGCGGCTTATGGTGCCTGTGCCCGGTTTGCGTTTCGCAATGTCGATGCGGAACGTCTGGTTGGCACTCTATCGGGTGGGGAGCGTTTGCGCGCTGGGCTGGCCGTGGCATTTTCAGCGCAACAATCGCCATGGCTGCTGATCTTGGATGAGCCGACCAACCACCTCGATATCGACACGCTCGAAGCACTGGAGGGGGCACTTAGGGAATTTTCAGGCGCGCTGCTGGTGGATAGCCATGACGCGTCGTTTATCCAGAGAGTGGGATTTGACAGAGTGGTTGAGGTTTAACCTCTCCATATCGCGTGGCCGATGCATTCCCTGTGGAAACCCCTCTCCCCGCACCGCGCGCTGCTTGCTAAGCGGGAGGGATGGTTGACCCGACGACGACTGACGATTCCCCCAAGGACGAATTTGACCTCATCACTGATGCGCCGTTTGATGCAGCGTTAGAGGAGCGCTATCTTGTTTACGCGCTCTCGACCATTACGGCGCGTTCTCTCCCTGATCTTCGCGATGGGTTGAAGCCCGTTCACCGGCGGCTCTTGTGGACCATGCGCCAATTGGGTCTGACGCCCACCAGCACGTTCAAGAAATCCGCCCGCGTTGTGGGTGAGGTTATCGGTAAATACCACCCCCACGGCGACACCGCCGCTTATGATGCGATGGTGCGATTGGCGCAGGACTTCTCGCTCAGGTATCCGCTTGTCGAAGGGCAGGGCAATTTCGGCAATGTCGATGGCGATAATGCCGCTGCCTATCGCTACACCGAATGCCGCCTCACCAAAACCGCGATGCAGCTTATGGAGGGGCTGGATCAGGGTACGGTTGATTTCATCCCGACCTATAATGGCGAGGAACAAGAGCCGGATATTATGCCGGGCCTGTTTCCCAATCTGCTCGCCAATGGGGCGAGCGGGATTGCGGTGGGGATGGCGACCAATATCCCTTCGCATAATGTCGCCGAAGTGCTCGATGCGGCGGAATTGGTCTTGTTCAACAAAGACGTCACGCATGAAGAGCTGATGGGCGTCTTTAAAGGACCCGATTTCGCCACGGGCGGACAGGTGGTGGACAGCGCTGAGGTCATCTCAGAGGCATATGCCACAGGGCGCGGATCGTTCCGTTTGCGCGGGCGTTTCAACGCGCCAGAGGCTGATAGTGCGGAGGATGTTAGCGCCGGAATTGAGCGACTAGGCGGGGGGCAATGGCAGCTTGTTATCTCCGAAATTCCCTATCAGGTCGCCAAGGGCAAGCTGATCGAACAAATCGCTCAGGCGATTGCAGATAAGAAGCTGCCCATCCTTGAAGATGTGCGCGATGAATCGGACGAAAGCATTCGCATCGTACTGGTCCCGCGCAGCCGCAATGTTGACCCGGAATTATTAAAAGAGAGCATTTTTAAGCTCACTGATATGGAGACGCGGTTCGGGCTTAACCTCAACGTACTGGATGCCACCCGCACGCCGATGGTTATGGGGCTGAAAGAGCTCTTACAAAACTGGATCGCAGCGCAAATCGACATCTTGCAGCGCCGCACGCAGCACCGCTTGGACCAGATTGCGCGGCGGTTGGAGCTGGTTGAAGGCTATATCATTGCTTTCCTCAATCTGGACCGTGTGATTGAGATTATCCGATACGAAGACCATCCCAAACAGGTGATGATTGCCGAATTTGAGCTGACCGACCGCCAAGCCGAAGCCATTCTCGACACGCGCCTGCGCTCGCTTCGCAAGCTTGAGGAAATGAAGCTGCGCGATGAGAAGACGGCTTTGCTGGAAGAGCAGGAGGCTTTGCAAAAACTCTTGGACAGCCCGCAGCGCCAGCGCACGCGGTTGAAAAAAGATATGGCTGCTCTCCGGAAGGAATACTCAGAAGAGACCGAGCTTGGTCGCCGTCGCACTTTGATTGAAGAGGCAGCGCCTGCGGTTGAATTCTCCATGGATGCGATGATCGAGAAAGAGCCGATTACGGTTATCCTCTCCCAAAAAGGGTGGATCAGAGCGGCAAAAGGCCATGTCGATTTAGCCCAAGAATTCAAATATAAAGAGGGCGATGCGCTGTTCGATATCGTCCATGCGCAAACGACGGATAAGCTGCTGATCGCGGCGGCCAATGGCAGGTTCTACACGCTGGGATGCGATAAACTGCCCGGCGCACGCGGGTTTGGTGAGCCTGTGCGCACGATGATCGATCTTGAAGCGGATACCAGCATTGCGAAAATGCTGGTTCATAAAGAAGGTGGGCGACTGCTGCTCGCATCTTCCAACGGCAAAGGCTTTATCGCTGAAACAGCCGAGCTGATTGCGGAGACGAAAAAGGGCAAGCAGGTGGTGAACCTCAAAGGCACAGCCAAGCTGCAAGTCATCCGTGAAATTGCTAAGGAACACGATCACGTCGCCGCAGTGGGTGAAAACCGCAAGCTTATTGTTTTTAATCTAGAAGAAATGGCCGTGTTGGCGCGTGGGCAGGGCGTCATGCTGCAACGTTACCGCGATGGCGGGCTGAGCGATGCGACCACATTTACGCTCGAAGAGGGGCTAAGCTGGCAGATGGGCGGTTCAGGTGATCGCACCCGCACCGAAAACGAAATGTGGCAATGGAAAGTCGCGCGCGGTGCCGCCGGGCGATTGCCGCCTCAGGGGTTCCCGAAGAACAATCGGTTTGGGTAAGGCAAAGGGCCCACCCCCGGCCCCGATACCCGTCCCTTCGAAAGCAGGAGGCAAGCGGGAGGGGAGCGAGACTTAGCGGCTTGCCGCTTAGTCGCAGCGGGGTGGGCCTACGCTGCGTTAACCAGCCAATTCCTCATCCAAAATCGCCTCAATCCGGGCTTCATCTGGGAATCCTTCTGCAACCCAGCGCCGTTCTACCGTTTGCAAAATCCGTGCGACCTCCGGACCTTTGCCAACGCCGCGCGCGACAATTTCGCCGCCTTTCAAGGGGAAAGTGGGCGGGGTCCAATCGCTTACGACGCGGGCGTCGGCACCCAACAATAACAGCCGGTCCACTGCGAAATCTGGCGTGATCTGGTAAGCGAGAGCTTGCGGATTGGTGGTATCGTCTTTTAACCGGCTAACTGCCGAGACAAGCTTTGCCCTTTGCGCTTTGGACAGTCGGAGGCGTGCAGCGACGCCTTCTGCAACATCTGACGAAGTCGGCAGGAGACAAGCCAGTCGCCGGATCGGATCGGGCGTGAAACCTTGCCTGTCTTCGCGTGCAACCAATTGCCCGAATGCTTTGATAAAAACATCGCAGGTCTCAGGCAGGATCACTGGCAGAACGCCATTTATGTGCATTCGTGCGATTGTTTCGTGCGGATTGGGCAAGCAAAGCAGCCGCAGCAATTCCTCCGACACGCGCTCCCGGCTTAGCCCTTTCATCGTATCGGCCATTTGCGCGCAGGCTTCTTCGGCTTCGTCATCAAGCGCTGAGCCAAAGCGGGCTTGGAAACGATAGTACCGCAAGATGCGCAAATGGTCCTCGGCAATGCGTTCGCGCGCTGACCCGATAAACCTGACGCGGCTTGCCGATAGATCCCTTAGCCCGCCAAAATAGTCTGAAATCTCGCGAGTTTCCGGGTGGGCATAAAGCGCGTTTATCGTGAAATCGCGCCGGGCTGCATCATCGCGCCATTCGGCGGCAAAGGCGATTGTGGCACGCCGCCCATCGGTCGCGACATCTTGGCGCAACGTGGTGATTTCAATGGAGCAATCATCAAACACCGCCGTCACGGTGCCGTGATCAATGCCAGTGGGTACTGTGCGAATGCCGACTTCGTCGCAGCGCTTTATCACGGTGTCAGGCCAAAGCGTTGTCGCGCAATCAATGTCGTTTACGTCAAGCTCAAGCAAGGTATCGCGTACCGCCCCGCCGACCCAGCGCATGTTTTCAGCGCCCAAAGCTTGGGTCAGCTGCTTGGCCGCATCGCTGCTTGTCCAAGCGGCTGGTGGCAAAACAAGGGATATTGGCTTTGGCATTGCCGGGACCCTTTAAAGGCGCAGCTTTTCCACTGCAATGCGCCGTGCAAGGTTCGCGCAGATTGCCGCTGTCACGCCCCAAATGCGAAACCCATCGTAATGCATATCAAGATAGCTGCGGTTTTGCCCTTTCCACATGGTGGTGTGCTGCGTCCAATTGGCGTGGTTGAAAAGAGTGGCAAGAGGCACTTCGAACCAGTCCTCAACCTCATTCGCGTTGGGTTTGATTGTGAGATCAGGTGGCAACACGCTGAGCACGGGTGTGACAGCAAAGCCTGTGCCGGTTTGATAAAGGTCACTTGTACCAATCACGCGGGGGACATCGCGCGCAATGGAAAGCTCTTCTTCCGCTTCGCGCAAAGCGGCCTCAATCGCGTTTTCTCCTGGATCAATTTTGCCGCCGGGAAACGCAACTTGGCCCGGATGATCGCGCATATTGGCTGGGCGCTGGGTCAGAAGAACCGTGGGTATGTCCCGGTCAACCACACCGATTAAAACCGCTGCTGGCGTTGCACGACCATCTGACAAATCGGCATCTGTCAAAAGGTCGGGAATGTCTTTGGCATGGCCTTCCTCGTAGAGATTGGAAAGCTGATCAAACAGCGCCGACATCTGGCTGTTATCCTGACGCTATCAGAGAGAATATCGCGCCCTGGCTGGTGACCAGCCAATCATCGCCGCTTGTCTCAATCGCGATTTCGGCAAGCTGCGCGTAGGTCGATCTGTTTAGGCGTGCCTCGCATCCCCGCCGAACGTGGAGATAAATCGCTGGCGTCTCAGGATCGCCTGCTGCGCGAAGGCCGTGATCGGGGCCAACTAGCACCAATTCATCTGTGTTAAGCCGAAGCGCGATCTCACCTGCCTTTGCGACGCAATCCACCGCGATAAAGGCTGCATCATCGACTTCGATGCTGAGTTTCTCCACCGGGGTTTGCAACCAATGCTGTCCAGCTTCATCGCGGATCAAGAGTGAGGAGAACGCACGCACCATCGCCGGGCGATGGATAATGCCGCCTTCGTGATACCACGTGCCATCCGTAGCAATACGCATATCGCTTTCGCCGATATGCTTTGGCGACCATGTTTCGACAGGCGGGATTTTGCGGTTCGCCACTTCCTCAGCGATTTGAGCAAGCGTGAGCTCTTCCAGATAAGGCGGCGGATCGTATGGCATGGCCTAGCTCATTCCCCCCATGGCCCCAGCAGTCCATCGGCCGGCATTGCGGCAAGAGCTGGGCCACGCGCAAGCAGGCGTTCTGGCTCATACGGACCGGGGCAGCGCCAACCGCCTGTCATCGCGGCAGAAAAACCCCACCGGCCATAATAGTCGACATCGCCAATCAGCATTTGCGCAAGCGGGGTTTGCCCATTTTCAGAAAGCTGCTTTTCAGCATCCAGCATCGCCGCCATCAACCCAAGGCCAAATCCTTCGCCTTGTCTTTCGGGAAGCACGGCCACAGGACCGACCATAATCAGCGGGACAGCGCGGCTTTCCTCATTGCGGCTTGCGGTTTTCTCGCGCAGCGCGATGGGCCAGCACTGAATTGTGCCAACCAGCATCTCGTCCTCATCTAAAGCAGCAAAGCTGAGGCTTTCGAGATATTCCATTCCGGCGCGGATACGATATGCCGTGCGGGCATGGCGATCTGGGCCAAAGGCGCGATCGAGCAAAGCCTCGATCATATCAGGATCGACACCGGAAAGAGGGATGAGAGAGGCGGTTTGAGTGGTCATGATTTTTCTTTGGTGCCGAGCCACCCGCTCCCTCCGCCCGGATCCTAAACCGGTGTGATAATCCGGGTGGAAGGGCGGAGGGAGCGGGTGGCTCGGGCGCGCGCTGAAAGAAGACGCCGTTACATGCTCAATTTCAGCAAGCGCCCTTTGTCCCCGTCCTCTGCAACCCAGATCGCGCCATCGGGGCCTTGCTCGATAGAGCGAAGCCTTCCGCCTATTTCCATCCGCTCTTCTTCGCTGGCCGTTTCGCCATTGATTGAAACGCGCACCAGAGCCTCAGATGCCAGGCCTGCGATCAAGGCGCTGCCTTTCCACGCTTCAAACATATCGCCGGAATAGATGATCATATCGCCCGGTGCGATGACTGGGGTCCAGTGGATGGCTGGCTTCGTAAAGCCATCATCTTCGGTGTGATCGGGAATATCAACGCCGTTATAATTGTCGCCATTGGACCGTGTGGGCCAACCGTAATTGGCAGCGCGCTCAACCAGATTAAGCTCATCCCCGCCAGCAGGGCCATGTTCGATTTCCCACAAACGCCCTTCCGCATCGAAATCCATGCCTAGGATATTTCGGTGACCATAGGACCATATCTCACCTGTCACCCCGCCTTCATCGGCAAAGGGATTGCCGGTTGCCGGGGTGCCATCAAGGTTCAGGCGCACCATGCTGCCAATAGTGTTCGTCTTGTCTTGCGCGGGATCCTGCTTTTGGCGGTCCCCGCTCGCAACGAACAGATATTGTCCATCAGGAGATACTTCGATGCGGTGCGAATAATGGCCGCGCCCGGTCACCTTCGGGGCTTGCCGCCAAATCACTTCGAGCCCTTTGACAGAGCACGCATCCGTTGCGCTGCAATCAAGTGTGCCTTTGCCAAGCACCGCGCCGCGCGTCTGGTCATCGCCTTCACCTTCTCCAGCTTCCGCCCAGCTTAGGTAGATAGTGCGACCGGTTAATTCCTGATCGGCTTCTGATGCGAGGAAGGCGATGTCGCCAAACCCGCCTTGGCCGCCATAGGCAACCTCCGGCGCTCCGGTTACGACGCCAATCTCGCCAGTATTTGTGTCCATGATTTTTAGGACGCCGGCTTTCTCAGTGATAAACATAACGCCTGTGCCCGGCGCAAACTCAATCGCCCAGGGTTCTTCAAACACGCCCATGGTCTCGACCGAGTAATCCGCTGCAGCGCCTGAACCATCCGCGCTATCCCCGGTTTGTGCATTCCCGCAGCTTGCGAGAGCGAGAGCAGGTAGGGACAGTGCAATTGCGAATTTGGAAGAGAAAGTCATGGCTGGAATTACTCCGCAAAGTTCAGATGGCGCTGCGACCCTTGCAAGCCAGCCTTTGATCATCGGGGTCGATGAGGCGGGCAGAGGGCCATTGGCTGGCCCAGTTGTGGCCGCAGCAGTGGCTGTTGGCGCTCATCTACCTGCGGGATGCGCGGATTCCAAGGCGCTTTCGCCAAAACGGCGCGCCGCGCTTGATATCGCTATTCGGGACAAGAGCGCTTGGGCGGTTGCAGTGGTCGATCCTGAAGAAATTGACCGGGTCAATATTTTTCAGGCCACCATGCTGGCGATGACGCGGTGCGTGCGCGATCTGGCAGCGCAACTGGGCGATCCTGAATGCGAAGTGTTGATCGATGGCAACCAGACGCCAGAAAAACGCTGTGAGGAATGGCGCTGGAATGCGCGCGCGATTGTGGGCGGGGACGGAATTGAACCGGGCATCAGCGCCGCATCGATCATTGCGAAAGAATGGCGCGACCGAATGATGATTGAAGCGGCTGAGCGTTATCCCGGCTATGGCTGGGAGCGGAACAAAGGCTATGGAACCAAAGAGCATATGGAAGCGCTTAGAGTGCACGGGCCAACGCCGCTTCATCGGCAAAGCTTTGCCCCCGTTTCGCAACTTACTTTGATCTAAACCCTTTCAAGACTAAACGCGCTCCCCATGCTTCAGGCGATTCTTTTAAGTTTGGCCGGTCTTGTCGGCCTTGCCATTGGCGGTGAGTTGTTGGTGCGCGGTGCTGTGGGCATTGCGCAAAAGCTTGGCGTCTCGACGCTTTTTACAGGGCTGGTCATTGTAGGCTTTGCAACCAGCATGCCCGAAATGGTCGCTAGCGTTCAGGCGAGCCTTGCGGGCTCTCCCCAGCTCGCTTGGGGCAATGTGGTGGGGTCCAACTTGGCCAATACCCTGCTGATCCTTGGCGCGACCGCTTTGGTGATGCCGATCGCTTTATCAGGAGCGGGACGGCGCGATGCGGTGGTTGCGCTTGGCGTGACAGGCCTGCTGTGGGCGCTTGCGCTTAGCCAGATGGGGGCACGTTGGATTGGCTTTGCGCTTCTGGCTTGCATTCTTGCATACATCGTGTGGCGTTACCGCAATCCGGGGGCTGGTACCGGCGATGATGACATGGAAGAGGCCCCATCAGCGCTTTGGCTTGCGATTGTGCTGTTTGTGATTGGTCTTGGAATTTTGGTCGCAGGCGGCGATGCGCTGGTCACAGGGGCGATTGATCTTGCGACGATTTTCAATGTTCCAGAAACTGTCATCGGCCTGACGGTTGTGGCCGTTGGCACCAGTCTGCCCGAACTCGCCGCCTCTATTGCGGCTGCCTTGCGGGGCAAATCGGGGCTCGCGATTGGCAATGTTGTGGGGTCCAATATCTACAACATCCTCCTGATTGGAGGCGTTACGATGAGCATCGCACCGCTTCCTTTGCCCGCGGAACTTGCTGGCGTGCAGATGGCGCTTTTGACGGGAAGCGCAGCTTTGCTGCTGCTGATTTTGTGGAAAGCAAAACGCATCGGACGAATCATTGGCAGCCTGCTTTTGACCGCTTTTGCGGCGAACACTTTGCTGGTTTTTGCGTAGCCGGTGGTAAGATTGCCAATTCACGGCAAATTTTTTTGCGGTGTGCGAGTCTTGTAAGACACCTGATCGCGACCCCCTTCATATCGAGTCCTGTCAATATACGGAGACTCCATATCTTGTGGGTTCTTGATACGTTCCGCCTCTATTTCTAGGGTCTTTACGAGCTGTTAACCATAACCCGTTCAAAAAAGAGCGCTTGACGAGGAGTCCGCTGAGACTCCATGCCTGTGGATAAGTTTGAGAGTCCCGGTTTGGGACAAAGCGCTGGGGCGATGAAATGGGTGTTATTGAAACTGCGAAATTGAAACCGGCAGGAGTTACAAACGCGCCTGACCTTGCTCGTTCGCGCCCTATTCCCGGCCTTCCTTTGGGCACCATTCTGGGCGGTGATTGCATTGAAGCGATGCGGACACTGCCCGATAACAGCGTTGATCTTGTCTTCGCAGACCCGCCGTATAATCTGCAATTGGGCGGGGACTTAAGCCGTCCTGATGGCAGCCAAGTCGATGCCGTGACCGATCACTGGGACCAGTTTGACAGCTTTCGCGCCTATGATGAATTCACACGCGGCTGGCTGGCTGAGGCACGCCGAGTTCTAAAGCCTGATGGGTCGCTTTGGGTGATTGGCAGCTATCATAACATCTTCCGGGTCGGTGCCGCTGTGCAGGATATGGGGTTCTGGATTCTCAACGATGTGATCTGGCGCAAAACCAATCCGATGCCCAATTTCAAAGGCACGCGTTTCACCAACGCGCATGAAACGTTGATCTGGGCGAGCATGGGCGAAAAATCGCGCTATCATTTCAATTACCGCGCGATGAAGACGCTGAATGACGAGCTGCAAATGCGCTCTGATTGGGTCATGCCGATTTGTTCAGGCGCAGAACGCCTGAAAGAGCACGGCAAAAAAGCGCATCCCACCCAAAAACCAGAAAGCCTTTTGTACCGCGTTCTGCTCGCCACCACGGAAGCAGGCGATGTGGTGCTCGATCCCTTTTTCGGCACCGGCACTACAGGTGCCGTCGCCAAGCGTTTGGGCCGTCAATGGATCGGCTGCGAGCGCGAGGAATTTTACCAGACCATTGCGTATAAACGCATAGAAAAGGAACTTCCTCTCGACGAGAGCGCTCTAAAAACAATGCAATCACGAAAGTCCGCGCCCCGGGTCGCCTTCGGGACGTTGGTGGAAACCGGACTGATCGCGCCCGGAACCGAGGTGTTCGACAAGAAACGCCGCTGGGTTGCGATCGTCCGGGCCGATGGTTCGCTTGAGTATCGCGGGTCAAAGGGTGCGCAGACAGGTTCCATCCACTCGCTCGGCAAAGAGTTGCAAAACGCGCCTAGCTGCAATGGTTGGACGTTCTGGCATTACGAAAAGGGCGGCGAAGTGGTGCAGATCGATGCGGCGCGGCAACTACATCTTCTCGCCAGCGAAGATTAAATCTCACTTTGAAACCTATCTAATTTGGAATTGCGTGGTATTCGGGGAGCCTGAAAGGAGGATCCCACAAATGACGCTCACCCAATCGCTTAGCCTGCCATGCGGTGCGCAGCTGCCCAATCGCTTGGCCAAGGCGGCTATGACCGAGGGGCTGGCAGATAACCGCGGTGTTCCAACGCCTGAGCTTGAGCGATTGTACGGCATTTGGTCTGATGGCGGGTGTGGGATGCTGTTGTCGGGCAATGTGCAGATTGACCGCGACCATCTTGAACGCCCTGGCAATGTTATCATTGATCGCGAAATGAATGAGGCGGAACGCGCGGCATTTCAGCGATGGACGGCGGCAGCGACCCGCAATGGCAACCAATTTTGGGCGCAGATTAGCCATGCCGGGCGTCAGACATTCAAGATCATCAATCCAACGCCCAAGGCCCCTTCTGCGGTGAAGCTTGGCCTTCCAGGTGGGCAGTTTGGAGAGCCCGTTGCACTGGAAGACGCGGAGATTGAAGCAACCATAGCCGGTTTCGTGCGGGCCGTGCGCATCTGCAAGGAAGTCGGCTTTACCGGCGTGCAGATACACGGTGCACACGGCTATCTCATCTCGCAATTTTTGAGCCCACGTTCCAATCAGCGCGATGATCGTTGGGGAGGAAGTTTGGAAAACCGCGCGCGGCTGTTGCTCACTGTCATTGAGCAAGCGCGCGACGTTGCAGGGCCTGACTTCCCGATCAGCGTCAAATTGAACAGCGCGGATTTTCAGAAAGGCGGCTTTGCTTTTGAGGACAGCGTGCAGGTCGTTCAATGGCTACAGGAACGCGGCGTCGACCTCATCGAGATTTCGGGCGGCACTTACGAACAACCCAAACTGCTTGGCATCGAAGGGCTCGAGCCCGCTGACAATCCCGGCATTGCATCTTCTACGGTCGCGCGCGAGGCCTATTTCGTCGATTTCGCAAAGGCGATGAAAGACGCGGTTGATGTGCCGTTGATGGTTACGGGCGGTTTTCGCAGCCGCACGGCGATGGAACAGGCGGTTGCAAGCGGTGCTGCTGATGTAGTTGGGCTGGGCCGTCCGCTTTGCGTTCAAACCGATGGCGCAAAGCGCATTCTGGAAGGTGCGGATCAATTGCCGAGCGCGGAAAAAACGCTGTCGCTTTTGCCTGGTGCTTTGAAGTTTCTAGAAGGCATCAAAACGGTGCGCGCTATGGCTGGATTTGCGACGCAGTTCTGGTTCTATGTCCAGTTATACGCAATCGGACGCACGGGTAAGACCGACCTCGGCATTTCGGTCTTTAAAGCGTGGCGTATGGTCGAAAAAGAGCACGCGCAAAGGATGACTGCGAGCCTGCAGATGTAGGCCATCGGGCATGCGGAATTTATGCTTCTTCGCCTATCTTATCCTTGCGCGGAATTGAAAGCGCAGATGGACGGGGCTTGAAATCCCTTCACGCACTTGCCCGCTAGGCACGATTTCGAGGCCGGTAACTGCTGGATCATAACCGCCATTGGGATTGTAATCGAATACCAATGGCCCTGTTGTTTCATCCGCATAGCCCAGATTGGCAGAGGTGCAGCAGGTGATACCAGAAGGTGCGGGCGATAGATCGGTGAAAGAGACTGGATTGCCTGATCCGTCGAAATTGCCTGTAAACATCTCAATTTCTGGCGGCAGGAAATCGGCGATATTCACCGAATTGGCATCCAAAGTGCCGCCTGTGCTGTGGATATCGATGGTGTAGATCATGTCCTCAAAAGGCGCCCGGAATGTCGATCCTGTATCGAGAGCGGAGATTTTCGACACGCTCACATTCGGCGGAAAGGGGATCGCTTCGACCCGGAAATTGTCGAAGCCGCCGGATTCGTCATTGCCCCCTTGATTGATTGCGGTTCGCAGTGTGAACGCCACCGACGCAGGGGGATTGTCGATCTCAATCACGACGCGGAAACTGTAATCGGCCCACCTGCCATAAGCTTGGTTGTTGGTGAGTCCAAAAGGAGTGAATTCCCATGAGACATTGCCGCTGCTGCCTACGGGCGTGGGCGGCCCCGGTATCATGGGAAAAGAGAAGAGCTGGCTGCCATTGATATCAATCTGGAATCGGTCAAAGCCCCAGCGCGAAGTGTTGTCCCAGCTGTCAAAACGATAGAAATCAAACGCAATTTGCAGCGTTTCGGTGCCGGTCGGCACGGCAAATGTGCGCGAGGTTTGGTTGGGTGAATTGTCAAACCGCCCCAGATAGCGCGTGAAACTAGGATGGCTTTCATTGGCATTGTTAGACCAACCGGTTGCGCCTGTTTCAAAGTCATCCTCATATATAACTTGCGCCGCAAGAGGTGCAGGTGTGATGCTCGACCACAAGATGACAAAACAAGCAGCCCAAAGGCTTTTGAAAAGGTGGTTTTGATTCTGCTTCATCACGCCCAACTTATCGCTATTCGCCTTTGTTAACATTCCAAATTCGTACACTCGGTTCTCAGAATGCTCATTCTGCACCTGAAACCTGCGTATTCCCACAGGGAATACTTAGTATCGCTCAGATATGATTACCAAATCGCGTAGATATGCTTTAATCTTGTAAACTGCGCCATTCCCCGAGCCTTACGTGTTCAAAGCACTTGGCGCATGAAACTTGGGCATTTTTTAGAGGCTGGCCTGTCTTATGGTTCAGCGCTGCGTTAAATAAACAAACATGTCGATTTATCTGCACCCCATCGGCCTCTCCGCCTCTCCCCAATCAGAAGCTGGCGAAAGTGGCCCTGCCACCATCCGCCTTGCAGGGACGATGGCCTATGCCAGCCGCTTTGCGATTGTAGTGCGGGAAAATGGCGCAGTGACGCATCGCCGTGTGTTTGGGCTTGCCGACGCACAAGAGGCGTTGGTAGAACCGGGCGGGTCCCTGGCAGCAGATGCGCAGGCGCAATGGGCGAACCTTCAAAAAGAGCATCAGCCATGGGATGTGGGTGCGCGCACTATTCGGTTCGACCAACCGCAGATCATGGGTATTTTAAACGTCACGCCTGACAGTTTCTCTGATGGCGGAGAGTTCGATAGCGAAGAAGCAGGCCGTGAACACGCCGCTGCCATGTTGGAAGCGGGCGCATCGATCATCGACATTGGCGGGGAAAGCACACGCCCCGGCGCGCAGGCCACGTTTGAAGGCGATGAGATTGAGCGGGTGATCCCGGCGGTTGAATATTGCACGTCAATGGGTGCGGCGATCAGTGTCGATACCCGCCGCGCTGGCGTGTTGGAGGCGGCGTTGGAAGCAGGCGCGCACATCGCGAATGATGTGTCAGCCTTGCGTTATGACCCGCGAATGGTTGAACTGGCGGCCAATTCGCAATGTCCTGTCATCCTGATGCATGCGCCTGGAGCCGGTGAGAACCTGCATGACGGCGGCGAATATGGCGATGTGGCGAGCGAGGTTTTCGATTTTCTGAAAGACGCGCGCGCCAAGGCTATCGCGGCCGGTATCGACGAAAACGCCATCATGCTGGATCCCGGCATTGGCTTTGGCAAATCGCTTGGCGACAATCTGGCACTGATTAACTCCCTGCCGCTGTTTCACGCGCTTGGATCACCGATTATGCTGGGGGCCAGCCGAAAGCGGATGATTGGTGCGTTGAGCCGCGAAGAAGAGGCCGGTGAGCGGCTGGGCGGTTCAATTGCTTTGGCGGTTCGCGCGATGGAGGCTGGCGTGCATGTCTTGCGCGTTCACGATGTTGCCGAAACCGTGCAGGCCCGCAATGTGTGGCGCGGCATGCGTGATGCAGCGCTGACAGATTTTGGCCAATTGCCCGCAGTGTAAGGCAGCTCTTTCCGCAGCGTCGCAATTGCGTCATGTAGCGCACTCAATGCTCGCTTGAACCGTAATACAAGGATTCGCAGATGCGCCGTCTTTCGATTTTTGCCGCCGCCACCGCTTCTATCGCCGCCCTTGCAGCCGCGCCCGTCAACGCCGATGGGCATGCGGGCCATGGCGAATTGCCGATGGCGGCTGAGGATTTGCTAGCGCCTTACTATGCGAAACTGGCTCAGACGATTGAGCTGCCTGTCGCGCCTGCTAACGCCTCGCTCGCGCCTGAAAGCGTCATTACCAGACTCGCCTTTGGCAGCTGCAATCACCAGTCGCGCTCGCAAGCCATCTGGAGCCAGATCGCGGCCACCAATCCGCAGATGTTCCTGTTTATCGGCGATAACAATTACGGGGATCAGATGTGGTCTGGCGATGCGTCTCTTCGCACATTGCGCGCTGCCTATGAAACGCAGGCGAACACACCTGAACTTGCTGATTTTATGTCACAAGTCCCGATGATGGTGGCATGGGACGATCACGATTTTGGCTTTAACGATGGCGGCGCAGATTTCGCTCATCGGCGCTGGTCAGAAACGATTTTTGAGACCTTCTGGAATTCATCTGATGAAGTGCGCTCGCGCCCCGGCATCTATGACAGCGCGATGTTTGGCCCCGAAGGACAGCGCACACAGGTAATAGTGCTCGACACACGGTTTTTCCGCTCCAGCTTTGACCGGATGGAATACACGCCGGAACGCCCGCCGCTTGGCCCCTATGTGCCGAGCGATGATGCATCCAAGACAATGCTGGGCGATGCGCAGTGGAAGTGGTTGGAGCAGGAACTCGCGAAACCTGCCGATTTCCGCATCATCGCCTCGTCTATCCAAGTGGTGACCGATGCGCACAATTACGAAAGCTGGGAAGCGCTGCCCTTGGAACGCGCCAAGCTCTATGAAATGCTCACCAATCGCGAAGACAGCGGCATGGTGCTGCTTTCGGGCGATCGCCATGCGGGTGGGATTTATTCTGACGCAACACCAGAAACCAAAGGTGAGCGGGTGTGGGAGCTGACCAGCTCATCGCTCAATTATTCGTTCTCTACGACAGAGCGCAACACGGCGCGCGAACCTGATCCCAAGCGGGTGACAGACTTTATCTCAGAGGAGAATTTCGGTCTGGTTGAGATCGATTGGGACAAGCGCACTTTCACTATGTCTATGCGTGGTAGCAAAGGCGAAGAGCGGGTGACGCGGACAGTCGCTTGGTAAACTAAAGCGTAAAGCCGCCATCATCGATCAGCACGTGGCCGGTCAAATTGGGGGCTTCATCGCTGAGCATAAACAGGATGCTTTGCGCGGTTTCGCGCGCGGTTGAGAAACGCCCCAAAGGTGTGGTCTTTGCCATATTGCCGATCACAGCCTCGCGTCCGTGTTTTTTGACGGCTGCGTTGAATTCAGGGCCGCTTTCCCAAATCGCCGTATCCACACCGCCCGGTGCAATGGCGTTTACGCGGATTTGGGCCGGAGCGTTTTCCGCTGCTGCCATCCGGGCCATATGAGCAACGGCAGCTTTTGAGACACCATAAGGGCCTGTTCCGGGGACGGGTTTGACGCCCGTGCTCGATGCGGTGATCACGATGCTGCCACCCTTTTTGGCTGCGTGCATAGCTTGCAGGCTTGCCCGCAAGGTCAGGAACGCGCCATCGAGGTTTACATCGAGAATGCGCCGCCATTCGGCCATTGAAAGATCGGCCAGTGGACCAAAACCGCCAATTCCTGCATTCACGACCGCGTGATCGAGCCCTTCGAGATGCGAGGCGATGCTTTCCCACAAAGCTTCATCTGCAACACTGCCGCTGATCCGCACAGTTTCACATGTACCAAGATCAAGCGCGGCGAGGCCTGCTTCATCGACATCCATTAAAACGAGCTTTTGCGCGCCACGCTCTGCCAGCAATTCAGCGCAAGCTTTGCCAATGCCTGATGCGGCCCCGGTTACAAGGGCAATTCGCCCGTCGAAATCTCTGGTTTGTGTCATAGCGTCAGGCCTTAGCCCAACGCCCCATCCAATCAAGCGACGTTATCGATCCCGAGATCAGAGAGCTTGCGATAAAGCGTTGACCGGCCAATCCCCAAGCGGCGTGCAACCTCTGTCATGCGGCCGCGATAATGGCCGATGGCAAGGCGGATAACGTCAGCTTCGATCTCTTCCAAAGGACGCAAGTTTCCGTCCTCGGTATAAAGCATAACGCCCACACCTTCGTGCAGATGGCTCGTTGCGCTTTCCTTTTGATCGCCCAGCAGCTCAGAGAGTTGCGGAAAGCTTTCCTCGGTTAGCGAATCGGTTTCGCAATAGACCGCCGCGCGGAACAAGACAGATTGCAATTGGCGGACATTGCCCGGCCAATCATAGGCAGCCAGCAACGCCAGCGCATGGTCTGATACCGACAGATGCTTTAGACCGGGCTGTTCGCCGATCCGTGCAAGGAAATGGCGGGTGAGGGCAGTAATGTCGCCCGTGCGCTCTCGCAGTGGCGGGACCGCTATCAGGGTTGAGTTGAATTTTTCCGCCAGTTTTTCATCAAACTGACCGGCAGACACCAGCGTTTTAAGCGGGAAATTGCTGGCGGTAAGAAGGCGAACATCGACGCGGAAACCATGCGCTGCGCCCACGGGGCGAACAATGCCGGTTTCAAGAGCTTCGGCCAGACGTTTCTGCACAGAAGCGGATAGGCGGTCGACCTCATCGAGCAACAAAGTGCCCCCGTCGCAATGCTGCATCGCGCCGATTTGGCGATCAAAGGCGCCCGGAAAAGCGTTAGGCTCATGCCCAAAAAGCACCGATTCGATGGAGTTAGGCGGGACGCTTGCGACATTGATAACGCGCAAAGCCTCTTTGGAACGCGGAGAGGATGCATGCATTGCGCGCATCAGCATCTCTTTGCCCGTGCCGCTTTCGCCTTCGATCAGGACATGCCCATGACCGCGCGCAGCCTTGGCCGCTTTGGCAAGGGCGGTGCGAAAACCGGGCGCTGTGCCGATCATCGCGTCAAAATCGAGCGTGGCTGACATTTTCTCAGTCAGCGGGGCAAGCTCATCACGCGGTGTTTCGCGTGTCGTGACAGCTCGCAAAGCTTCCATAAGCCGGTCCGGCGCGACAGGCTTGACCAAATAATCGCTTGCACCTGCACGCATCGCCTCGACAGCGAGCAGCGGAGAGGCGCTGGTGGTGAGCATCAGGATGGGCAAAGCAGGCCTGCGCTCTTTCAGCTCGGCAATAAGCGCGCAGGCATCATCGCCGGGCACCCATTGATCGAGCAGGATTGCAGATAACTGCATTCCTTCGCGCGTACCAAGCTGGGCAATTGCAGTATCGGCATCGGGCGCAACAATTGTGCGCCAGCCCTCACGTGCGGCAATTGCTGAGATAAGCCGCGATTGCGCAGGCTCATCATCTATCAACATCACCAGACGAGTGTCTGTTTGCTGTTCTGTCTCCGCCATGATCGGCAAGGACCCTCCGATGCCCTGGCAATCGTCCCAGGGTGAAACGTCCGCAGGGCATAGTCTCATCGGGTAAATACCATATTAAGGCTGTTCATTCCGATGCACTCCTCAGCAAAGGTTGAGCCGGCTCCTGACTTCGATCAGTCACGCTTCCTGACATTGCGCGACTGACAATTGAGTGAGATGAGCAGTCGCACGCGCTCGGATACGGGAACCTGAACAAGTCTGAATCGACACAGGATTTAACAATGATGCAGCTTGCCAGACGAATGTGACGGACGTGCGGAGCCATGCTTCCACGCTTTCAAAATCGTTCTGACAGGGACTTGCAGTAACTTTATGGCAACCTTATGCCGATCAGCCCGTTTGGTTCATTGTAGGAGCGCGTCTATTTTAGCGTTACCGTGAAAAAACCGGGATAGATTATCGATCAAGACGATTGGGCAAAGAGGGAAGAGTTAGGAAATGAGCATTCACGACATGGAAAAAGCGCAGGAAACCTATGGCGGGTTTATGAGCGCGCTTAAATACTCGATCCCCGTGATCGCGGTGATTGTGCTGCTCGTCATTATGATGATCGCTGACTAAACCACCGGTCCTTAACCGGATAACTGGGCGGCCTGACGGTTTCCGCCTGATAACAGGGGCGCATTTGTGAAAATTGCCATTTTGAAAGAGCGTAGCGCTGGCGAAACGCGCGTCGCGGCAACGCCGGAAACGGTCAAGAAATTCGCAGGTCTTGGCAATGAGCTTTTCGTTGAGAAGGGCGCGGGTCTTTCTGCGGCGATACCAGATGCTGCTTACGAAGAAGCTGGCGCAACAGTCGGAACCGCTGCTGCGACAGTGAAGGATGCAGACATTGTGCTTGGCATTCAGGCGCCCGATGTAAAGCATCTGAAAGGCGCGAAAGCTGGCGCGATGGTCGCTGCTTTGTTTGATCCGTTTCAAAACGGCGATGTTGTCGAAGCCTATGCCAACGCAGGTTTTGAAGCGCTTTCGATGGAATTTATGCCGCGCATTACGCGCGCGCAAAGCATGGATGTGCTCTCCAGCCAATCGAACCTTGCAGGGTATAAAGCGGTGCTGGCAGCAGCCGACACATATGGCCGTGCCTTTCCAATGATGATGACGGCGGCTGGCACTGTTCAAGCGGCCAAGTGCTTTGTCATGGGTGTGGGTGTGGCGGGTCTTCAGGCAATTGCCACTGCGCGGCGTTTGGGCGCGCAGGTTTCTGCAACCGATGTGCGCTCTGCGACGAAGGAACAGATTGAAAGCCTTGGCGCAAAAGCGATCTTTGTCACTGATGTTGAAGGCATCGAAGGCGAAGGCTCTGGCGGTTATGCGACTGAAATGAGCGATGAGTATAAGGCGGCCCAAGCCAAGCTTGTCAGCGAACATATCGCCAAACAGGATATCGTGATCACCACCGCGCTGATCCCCGGACGCGCGGCTCCTGTGCTCATCACTGATGCGCAAATCGCGACGATGAAGCCGGGCAGTGTCATTTTTGATCTTGCGGTCGCGCAAGGCGGCAATGTCGAAGGCTCAAAGCCAGATGAGATTGTTGAGAAGCACGGGGTGAAAATCGTCGGCTATGCGAACACGCCTGCGCACCTCGCTGCGGACGCCTCAGCTCTGTTCGCGCGCAACCACTTCAACTTCCTCTCTGCTTTCTGGGACAAAGAAGCAGGCAAACCCGAACTCGACGAAGAGATCGGCGATGCAATCCGCCTGACGCAGGGCGGGGCGGTTGTGAATGAAAGGCTGAAGGGGTGAGGAGGATCACTCTTCTCATCATCTTTGCGTTTGGTTTAGCCATGCCTGCCAATGTGATTGCACAGACAGGATCGCAAATAGTGGGGAAGTCTTGGCGCGGAGACGATGACTTCTACACAGTCGTGGTTGCGTACAATCGTGCGGAGCGGTTCTATCGCGAATTTCGAAATCGCCATTGTGCGTTTGATGGAAACAAGAAAAGATCACTGTCGCATGTGTTGGACACAACGCGGGAACGTCTCGATCGAGCAAAACTGCGTATCGAGGCGCTCTGGCCGGGCGGCCTCGCCAAAGTGATAGACGTTTTTCGTGGCAATGCTGCTGAAAGGGTCGACCAATGTGACAATATAGTGGCGGCGGATTTGTCGTTTGGCGCGGCGCTAGGTGCTCGAGACTCGGTAGAGGCCCTGCTGGAGCTCGTCGAACGTCAACGCCGCTCCGAAGAGGAAGCATAAATGGACTTTATCTCAATTCTATCCATCTTCGTGCTGGCGTGTTTCGTCGGTTATTATGTGGTTTGGTCAGTAACGCCGGCTTTGCACACGCCCTTGATGGCTGTGACCAATGCGATTTCTTCCGTGATTATCGTAGGCGCGCTGATCGCGGCGGCGGAGGCGGGGAGCCCGCTGGCCAAATATCTCGGCCTGTTCGGCGTGGTTCTGGCCAGCGTCAATATTTTTGGCGGCTTTGCCGTGACGGAGCGCATGCTCGCCATGTATAAGAAGAAGGAGAAGTGAGGATGGTCACTGATCCTTCCGTCATCCCAGCGAAAGCTGGGATCTCTCTCGGCAAACTCCGTGCAAATTGGCAAGCGATCCCAGCTTTCGCTGGGATGACGGCCTTGTTCGCAACTCCCGCTAATGCAGCAGGCGATGGTGCAGGCACGCCTGCATGGGCGATGCTTGCTTATCTGATCGCGGGGGTATTCTTCATCCTCGCATTGCGTGGTCTTTCATCGCCAGCGACAAGCCGTGCGGGCAACCGTTACGGCATGGTCGGCATGGTCATCGCTGTGGCGACAACGCTCGTTACGCACAGCTTAGCCACCATTCCTGAAATTGGCATCGCGATTTTTCTTGGCGGGATCATCGGTGTGACTGTTGCGCGCAAAATCGCGATGACATCGATGCCCGAATTGGTCGCAGGTTTCCACTCGCTTGTGGGTCTTGCTGCGGTAGTGGTTGGTCTTGCCGCATGGCTTGATCCTGCAAGTTTCGGGATCACGGATGAGGCGGGCCAAATTCTTATGGTCAGCCGTATCGAACTTGGCCTTGGTATTGCCATTGGTGCGATCACATTCTCAGGTTCGGTTATCGCCTTCCTTAAGCTCTCCGGCAAAATGAGCGGCTCTCCGATCATGCTGCCCGGTCGCCATGTGATCAATCTGGGCACATTGGCCGCGATTATTGGTCTCGTGGGATATTACGCCGTATCGCCCCAAGGCGGTGCGGGTGAGGGCTGGATGATCCCGGCTATCACAGTGCTTGCCTTCATTATCGGCTTCCTCCTCATCATCCCAATTGGCGGCGCGGATATGCCTGTGGTCGTGTCCATGCTGAATTCGTATTCGGGTTGGGCAGCAGCAGCGATGGGCTTCACCCTTGGCAATTCGGCGATGATCATCACCGGTGCGCTGGTGGGTTCCTCCGGAGCCATCCTCAGTTACATCATGTGCAAAGCCATGAACCGCAGTTTCATCAGTGTGATTGCAGGCGGCTTTGGCGCGGATGACAGCGGCGGCGGCAGCGGTGAACCGCGCGAACAGCGTCCCTACAAACAGGGCAGCGCCGATGATGCAGCGTTCATGCTCGAACAGGCGGAAAGCGTCATCATCATTCCGGGATATGGCATGGCCGTCGCTCAAGCGCAGCATGTGCTGCGCGAAATGGCCGATGCGCTTAAGGAAAAGGGCGTGGATGTGAAATACGCCATCCACCCTGTCGCTGGCCGGATGCCGGGGCACATGAACGTGCTGCTGGCCGAAGCCAACGTGCCTTATGATGAAGTGTTCGAGCTTGAGGATATCAACTCAGAATTTGCGCAAGCAGATGTCGCTTTCATCATCGGCGCAAATGACGTGGTGAACCCCGCGGCAAAGACCGACAAGTCATCGCCCATTTACGGCATGCCTGTGTTCGATGTGGATAAGGCCAAGCAGGTGTTCTTCATCAAACGCTCGATGGGCGGGGTCGGTTATGCAGGCGTTGATAATGACGTCTTTTACATGCCGCAGACCGTGATGCTCTTGTCGGATGCGAAGAAGATGGTCGAAGGCATTGTGAAAGCCCTCGATTAAGCTACTCTCGCGCTCATGCGTTGGCTTACTCTTCTACTCATTATCATCGCTTTGGCAGTGGGTGCTTGGTTCGTGCTGCGCGATGGTGGACTGCTGGAACAAGTGACTGAAGAACGCGTGGAACAGGCATTGCTCGATAATGGCGTGCCAGAAGGTCTCGCCACATGCATGGCGCCGCGCCTGACGGATCGGCTGACTATCGTACAGCTCAAAAAGCTCGAACGGCTGGCCCCGGAAGAAGGGGAAGAGCGTATTCCGCTATCACCTGGCAAAGCGCTCGAACGGTTGGAACGGGTTGATGACCGAGAGGCTGTCGAGACTTTAGGATCGGTTGCTGCCGGGTGCGGGCTGGATATGCTCAAAAATCTGCTTTGAGTTGCGAGGAGGGGATCGTGCAATGAAATGGTTGTTGCGAACACTCTTTTTTCTGGCCGTAGTGCTAGGCGCTGCATTCCTGATTTTCCGCACACCCGATACCGACCCTGCCGAAATGCGCGCCAAATATGGCGGAGAACCATCGCAGTTTGTGCTGCTCGAAAACGGCCAGAAAATTCACCTGCGCGATGAAGGGCCAAAGGATGCGACTGCAATCATGCTGCTGCATGGCTCGGCTGCCGATCTTCACACGTGGGAGCCTTGGGTGGAGGCGCTGAAAGAAGACTACCGCGTCATCCGTTTCGATCAGGTGGGCCACGGTCTCACAGGGCCCGACAATGACGGTGATTACTCGCTTGCTAGCTTTGTTTCAGACATTGATGAAGTCGCCGATGCGTTGGAGCTTGAGCAATTCGTTCTTGGCGGCAGCTCAATGGGCGGATCGCACACTGCTGCCTATGCGATGGCACATCCAGAACGGTTGAGAGGCGCCATCCTTGTCGGCGCAAGCGGCGCGCCTTTCCGGCCAGAACGCAATGCCAGCCTGACCTATCGCCTCGCGCAGACGCCCGGTATCAATCAGGTGATGGCTCAGATAACGCCGCGTTCAATGATCGAAGATTCGTTTGGTGCCATGGTCACCAACAAAGCAATCATCACCGATGAAGTGGTGGATCGATACTGGGAATTGCTGCGTTATCCCGGAAATCGGCAAGCGACAATTGCGCGCTTTGGCAATCCTCGCACCACGTTTGTATCGCAAGATATTTCTGCGATACCAGTGCCCGGTCTGATCCTTTGCGGGCAAGAAGACCCGCTAATCCCGCCGCCTTCTTGTGAGTGGTACGATGAACACTGGGCTGATTCCCAAATCGTCATGTATCCCGATATTGGCCACCTGCCGCACGAAGAAGCGCCAGCCAAGACGATTGCCGATGTTCAGGCATTTATGCTTAGGCTTCAAGAAACCAATTAAGTATCGACAAAGCCGAGATTAATCGTCGGCTATGGACTGTGGCATTCCTTCATCGCTACACTTTTGCGCAGACTTAAACTGGATTCGAGGCTCACTTTGCGCAAACTTGGCATAATTGGCGGCATGAGCTGGGTGTCGACCGGCATGTATTATGATCGGATCAATCGCATCATCCAGAAACGCGTCGCCCCCATGGCCAGCGCGCCTTTGCTCATTGAGAGTCTGGATTTCACACAATTGCACGGGCTCGATACGCCAGAGGACTGGACGCGCGCGACCCAGGTTTTGACTGATAGTGCAAAGCGGCTGCAAGATGCCGGTGCCGAAGCGCTGCTGATCGGGGCCAATTCCATGCACAAGGTTTACCGTGAGGTTGATGCGCAAGTGGATCTGGAAATCATCCACATCGCAGAATGCGTTGGCAGAAAACTGAAAGCCTCAGGCATCAAAACGGTCGCTCTTATCGGTACACGCAATGTGATGACTGAGGGCTTTTACAGGCGCCGATTGGTCTCGCACGGGATCGATTTGCTGCCGCCAGATATGGCCAATGTCGAGGCTTTGGACGAGATCATCTACAACCAACTGATGGTTGGCAAAGTCAAACGCGATTCAGAACGGATTTTGAAGACAATCATCACCAATAAGGAGCGCGACGGTGCCCAGGCGATTGTGCTGGCGTGCACCGAACTTGATCTGATTGTCGATACCAGCGCCAATGTCCTGCCTGTGTTCGACTCGACCGTTATCCATTGCGAAGCGGCAGCAGATTGGATTTTGGGTTCAGATTTGGTGAACTAATTCGCGACTCAACGCCGCGCCGGAACGACTGGTCGCAGGGATCGCTCTCATGGGGATGCGTTGGCGCAATTCGAAGACTAGTTGCAACAGCGAATTTGTAATCAGATTGTAAAGATGCAGATTCCGGGCTCTCGGGTCGCTTTGCCGAACAGCCCAGGGGCCGTTTACCAAACCCCAATATTCTGCCCGGTAAGCGGCCCCTCGCGCCCTTCGATGCAAGCTGGCATCAAGCCAGAAGCTTTCAGAAGGGGAGGATGTCCACAAGCGCACCGCGCGTTGCCGATCTGTTCATCTTGAGACCGTTTCGGCGCTGTCTTAGGTCTATCGCCCATTATGACACGCGCCGCTTTCGCTGCTGACCCCGAAACACCCAGTCCACATGGTATAAATGGCCGCGAGTTCGCCACAGGTGCCATCGGAGCAAGTGTGCCAGAGCGAAGAGGCCCGCGCACCGCTTTCCAGCGTGATCGTGATCGCATCATCCATTCAATGAGCTTTCGCCGGCTGAAGGCGAAAACGCAGGTGTTTATCGCGCCCGATGGCGATCATTATCGCACACGTCTGACGCACAGTTTGGAAGTCGCGCAGATTGGCCGGGTTCTGGCGCGCGCTTTGGGGTTGGATGAAGACCTGACAGAGGCTTTGTGTCTTGCGCATGATTTGGGCCACCCCCCTTTTGGCCATGCAGGAGAGCAGGCTTTGTCCGAAGCGATGGAACGCTATGGCGGGTTTTGCCACAATGCACAGGCACTGCGCACAGTTATGCGGCTGGAAAGCCCGTATCCGTTGCATGATGGCTTGAACCTCACGTGGGATTTGCTGGAAGGGTTGGCCAAGCATAACGGCCCTGTCATAGCGCCAAACTGGGCGCTGGCGGAGTTGGACGCGGCTTTCCCCTTAGAGCTTGAAACGTGGCCTTCGCTGGAAGCTCAGATTGCGGCCATCAGCGATGATATTGCCTATGACAATCACGATATTGATGATGGGCTGCGCGCAGGCTTTCTTGATCTTGATGATCTGCTTCAACTGGATTTCCTCCGCGATCAATGGCGGATTGTCGAAAAACGCTTTCCCTCTGCTCCAAAGGACCGTCTATTGCGTGAGCTCGTTCGGGGGCAAATCGGATTGATGGTGAATGATGTGCTGGAAAATACGCGCAGTCTGGTCGATGGGCTCAGCTCGGTTGCAGATGTGCGCGCTGCAGGGCGGCAGCTGGCGGGCTTTTCACCAGCCATGGCAGCGCAGGAACGCGAACTGAAAGAGTTTATGTATGCAAAGCTCTATTTCCACCCCGAACAGGTCGCCGCGGCTTCTTGTGCGCGCGATGTGGTGGCGCGTTTGTTTGCTGCCTATTCTCAGGATGCCCGATTGATGCCTGCCGAGTGGCGCGAACGCCTGCCTGAAAGCGAACCTCAGCGCGCGCGGTCAATCGCCGATTTCATCGCAGGCATGAGCGATCGGTTTGCGATCAGCCAATGCGCCGCGATTTATGGTGAGGCACCCAGCGGATTGACTAATGTCTGAGGCCACCGGGTCAGAAACAACAGGCGAATACTTTCGCAAGGCGGAAAAAGACGCAGCAAAAGCACCTGTCCGCATTGGTTTGGTCGGGGCGACCGGCCTGATCGGTCGGCGCGTTATCGACATTTCCAGCCATAGCGAGGCCGCGCGTATTGTCGGCATCGCCCGGCGCGAAATTGATATGCCGCCCGGCACGCGGATGGAATTGTTTGTCGCATCGCCAGACAAATGGGGCGAGGTTTTCGAAGCGGTGCGCCCTCGCGCTTTGATCTGCGCGCTTGGCACCACGATCAAAAAGGTTGGCGGTGATGAAGACGCCTTTCGCGCGGTTGATCAGGAAATGGTGCTGAACACAGCCAATGTCGCGCACGAAGCGGGCGTTCCCAATCTGGTTCTGGTCAGCGCGGCGGGGGCAAATCCCGCATCCAAGAATTTCTACATGCGGGTCAAAGGCGAAACCGAAATGATGGTTTCAAGGGTGGGGTTCAAACGGCTCGATATCCTGCGCCCCGGCCTGCTTAAAGGCGCGCGCAATGATGATTTCCGCATGGCAGAAGGGATCGCCAAAACGCTTAGCCCAATCATCGATCCGCTTTTGCCAAAGAAATGGGAAATGTACCGTTCGGTCGATGCTGATCTTGTGGCTGAGGCTGCGCTTGGCCTTGCTATTCGCAAGGCACAGGGGCGATTCACTCACGACAATGAAGCGATGAAACGTGCAGCGCGCGAATGGCGGATGAAAGCGGGCATTCCTGAGGAAGAGGACGAGGATTGATGGATTGGGGCACTATGTTCAGTCTGGTCAATGGGGGCGCGATGGTTGCGTGGGTTGCGCTTGTTTTTCTGCCGCGTTGGCCTGCTTTGCTTTCGGGTGTCCTCTATATCGCCGTGGGGCTTTTGTGCTTTGTCTATGCGGTTAGCCTGATCGGCATTGTTTCTGGTTTGATACCTGCAGGCGAGGGCGGTGGCGGTGCCAATTTCACCACGATTGAAGGCGTGCGCGGTCTCTTTGCCAGCGATGGCGGTGTGACGGTGGGGTGGACTCATTATCTCGCATTTGACTTGTTCGTGGGGCTTTGGATTGCTCGCGATGCCGATGCGAAGGGGATCAATCGGTTTATCCAAGCCCCCATCCTGTTTGCGACGTTAATGGCCGGGCCGCTTGGCCTGTTTATATGGCTGATCGTGCGAGAACCTGCCGCGCGCCGTCAAGGCCGCTGGACCTAACGGAGTTTTTGCGTCAAATCTCTTCATAGGACCTAGACAACGCGTATTGGAGAGAGACGCATGGGATTAGAAAGCGCCGCGACACCGGCTGAGCATCATGGCTTTAGCACCTTTGACGAATTCCTGAGTTACTGGGCCAAACAGCGCCCCGATGCTACCGCATTGGAGCAGGATGAAACCCGCCTTAGCTATGTCGAGACAGAAAAGCTCACCCGGCAGGTGATTGCGAGCCTTGGTTCGCGAGGAATTGGCGCTGGGGATCGGATTTCTTGGCTCGGCAAAAACTCCTATGTCTATTTTGTTGCGCTCTATGCGGCAGCGCGCATGGGCTGCGTTATCGCGCCGATTGGATGGCGGCTGGCTGCACCTGAGATCGGCTATATTCTCTCCGATACTGAAGCAAAGCTGGTTATTGCAGACGAAGACTTTGTCCAAATCGCTGGCGAAGTCGCCGCATCGCTTCCAACCGAACCGCAATTCGTAAGCGGCGCAGACTTTATCGCCGAAGCGCGTGCAAACTCTCCTGCTGACTTTGAACCCGCGCATCGCGATGCACCCGTTCTGCAACTCTACACTTCGGGCACAACCGGCAATCCCAAAGGCGTGCAATTGTCCAACGCCAACCTGTTCAGCCTGCGCAAACCCAGCATTGATGCAGCGCTTCCGTGGCAGAATTTTGAGCCTAATGATTGCGTTCTTATCGCGATGCCCTGCGCGCATATTGGAGGGACGGGTTCAGCCCCGATCAGCGTTAGCAATGGGGTAAGATTGCTAATCCAGCCGGAATACACGCCGCAAGGTGCGCTGGAGGCGATTGAGGGCGGGGCGACTTTGCTGTTCCTTGTGCCCGCGGCAATCCAGATGATGGTCCAGCACCCGCGCGCCAAGGAAACCGATTTCTCAAACTTGCGCTATCTGATGTATGGCGCAGCGCCCATGCCTTTGGAGCTTTTGAAAGAGGCTGTTCGGACCATGCCAGGCACGGGCTTTATGCAGGTCTATGGCATGACAGAGACGACCGGCACCATTTCGCTTTTGCCGCCTGAGGATCACGATCTGGAAGGCAATCAGCGGATGCGATCTGCGGGTAAAGCTGTGCCCGGCGTCGAGATTGAAGTGCGCGGTGAGGATAATGTCGAAATGCCGCGCGGCGAAATCGGGGAGATTTGCATCAAATCGCCCTCCAACACCGCAGGCTATTGGAAACTGCCCGAAGCCACCGCCAGCACGATCGATGCAGATGGCTGGCTGCACACTGGCGATGCAGGGATCATGGATGATGATGGCTATGTCTATATCCAGGACCGGATCAAAGACATGATCATTTCAGGCGGCGAGAATGTGTACCCTGCCGAGGTCGAAAGCGCGATTTACGGCCACCCAGCCATCGCAGAAGTCGCCGTAATCGGCATTCCTAGCGATAAATGGGGCGAAGAGGTCAAGGCCTGCTGCGTTGCCAAACCCGGCATGGAAATCGATCCGGCTGATGTTATCGCCTACACTCGCGAACGGATTGCTGCGTTCAAAGCCCCCAAAAGTGTGGATGTCATCCCCGAAATGCCGCGCAACGCGTCAGGCAAAATCCTGCGGCGGCAATTGCGCGCGCCCTATTGGGAAGGGCAAGAACGCCAAGTCGGCTAAGTCGAGTGAAGCATCACGCCCCTGCCACTCTGCGCAATCGCAACGCTATTCTTGGCGTTTTGAGGCAGGAATTGCCGGAATGGGGCGTTGTGCTGGAAATCGCATCGGGCAGCGGCGAACATGCTGTGTATTTTGCTGAAGCCATGCCCGCATTGTCATGGCAGCCCACCGATCCCAACCGTGACGCGCTTGCATCGATTAAGGCCTATGCGGTTGAATATAAAGGGGTAAATTTGAAAGAGGCGCTGCACCTTGATGCGTCTTTACCGAGTTGGCCCATCAAACGCGCAGATAGCGTGGTTTGCATCAATATGACGCACATCAGCCCATGGGAGGCGACACAGGGCCTGTTTGCAGGGGCTGCCCGCACGCTCAGCCCGCCTGATGCACCTCTGATTTTGTATGGGCCGTATTTTGAAGAGGGGGTGGAGCCTGCGCCGTCTAACCTCCAATTTGATGCGAGCTTGAAGGCGCGCAATCTGCAATGGGGCATTCGCCAGATTTCCGATATGGACGCGCTCGCAAAAGAGCACGGTTTCACCCGCACAGCGCGGTTCGATATGCCTGCGAACAACCTTACGCTGGTCTATAGGCGCGTTTAGCGCGCGTCGCGCACTTCAGCACCATCTTGCGGCGCTTCGCTGATGACTTCTTCGCCCGCTTCGCCGACAGATTCGATATCACGGCCAAGGCCTTTCACCGTGTTACAGGCGGTCGTGGTCAAGGTAAGCGCTCCAAGAGCGGTGGCGGTTAGGGTGGTACGGATCATCAGACTTCCTTTCATAGCGTTAACCTAGGCCGCATCGACTAATTTCGCTTTCTCCCGTGCGAGGAGCCGTTCGCGGTATGCGATCAATGCCCCAGCACCAATAATCAACGGGGCACCGATCCATAAACTGGCGGGCGGCGTCGTATCGAACACGGTGTAGCCATACCATGTCGCCCAGAGCAGCGAAGTATAATCCATCAGCAGGATAACGGAGGCTGAACCAAATCGCAGCGACGTTGTCAGCAGCATTTGTGCAATTGCTCCGGCCAGAGCCATGGCGACGATAATGCCCCACGTTTCAGCATCGTGTGGCTGGTACACAAACGGAACAGCGATAAATGCAATCGGAGTTGTCAGAGCAGCAAACCAGAACACGATGCTCCAAGGCGCCTCAGTTTTGTTGAGATCTTGAATTTGGAAACTGATCAGCGCGACCAAAAATGCTGCAATAAGCGCAACGCCTGCGCCAACAGGGTCGATCGTCGAAGAACCCGGTTGGGTAAGGATCAGAACCCCTGCAAAACCCAGCACAACCGCGCCCCAGCGGTATTTTCCGACCTTTTCCCGAAATAGAATCACACCCAAAAGGACGGCGAAAAACGGCGCGGTAAAGCTGAGCGTGGTGGCCTCTGCCAAGGGCAGCAGGACAACCGCGCCGTAAACAAAGAACATGCCTGTTATGCCAAAGACAGCGCGGCGGGCATGGGCACCGATCCGCTTGGTTTTGACCGTGTGCAATTGTCGGATTGCAACAAGCACGACGAGCACAAACACAAAGGTGAGCAATTGCCGCCAGAAAACCAGCTCTGCCAGATTTACGCCTTTGGTGCTGGCAAGTTTTAACAGCATCGCCATCGTCGCCAATGCCGCCGCTGTCGCAAGGCGCAGAGCGAGCGCCACGAATGGGCGGGGTTGGGCGATCGATCCATCCATTCCAGCGCGCTTGGGCGATAGTGCGGCATTGCGCAAGCTGTGTGTGCGCTTACATGGCGGCGATGATGGACGTGTTTACGCAACTGGCGCTTTCAAGCGATGCCGCGCAGATGGCGGTTGCCGGCGCTGCATTCTGGTTGCTTGCCGCCTTCGCCGCTCTGATGGAATGGCGACGCAAGAAGGTGCGAAACTACGCGCAGCTGGAGCGGGTCGGCTGGGTGCCGTGGACTGCGATTTTCCTTATGTGCGCAATGATCGGCGGTGGATGTCTGGCGATGAGCCTGCCGGTTGTTTTGGGGACTCTTTAAGCGCTTGTGAATCCCTGCGAAGGCAGGGATATCTTACAGAAATGAGCTAAACCGATGGAGGCTTCCGCCTTCGCGGGAGCTCACAGACTTACAGGCAAGCCTCCAAGAACGCCTGATCAAATCCGAACTGACGCGCCTTTTCAAGTGTATATGGGCGCAAGCCCGAAGCGCGGAATTCGCCGAGGATTTTGCCGTCCTCTGTCTCGTCCAAATATTCGAACTTGAACAGATTCTGCGTCACAATCACTTCGCCTTCCATCCCGATCACCTCGGTGATGTCAGTGGTACGGCGCGAACCATCGCGCAGACGTTTCACCTGCACGATCAGGTCAACCGATTCAGCGATCTGGCGCGAAATGGCTTCTTTCGGGATCTTGATGTCGCCCATCAAGATCATGTTTTCCATGCGGCCCAAACACTCACGTGGAGAGTTCGCGTGAAGCGTGCACATGGAACCATCGTGGCCCGTGTTCATCGCGGCGAGAAGGTCGAAACATTCGGCCCCGCGAATCTCACCCAGGATGATCCGGTCAGGACGCATACGCAGGGCGTTTTTAACAAGGTCACCAATCGTAATCGCGCCTTGCCCTTCAAGGTTCGGCGGACGTGTTTCCAGCGGCAGCCAGTGCGGCTGTTGCAGACGAAGTTCGGCCGCATCCTCAATCGTGAGAACGCGCTCACCCGGGTCGATCATTTTTGACAGGGCGTTGAGCATTGTGGTTTTACCAGAACCCGTACCGCCCGAAATAACGATGTTGAACCGGCACGCGCCCGCGATTTTTAACGCGGTGCACATCTTCTCGCTCATTGAGCCAAACTCTTTGAGCATGTCCAAAGTGATCGGTTTTTCGGAGAATTTACGAATGGAGATCGCAGTGCCGCGCAAGCTCAATGGCGGAACGATAACGTTCACACGAGAGCCGTCTTTCAAGCGGGCGTCAGCCAGAGGCGTTGTCTGGTCAACACGGCGGCCAACCTGGTTCACGATACGCTGTGCGATCTGGAAAAGGTGCTGTTCATCGCGGAACCGAATGGGCGCGATCACCAGCTTACCCTTTTTCTCGATGTAAGTCTGATCGGGCCCGTTGACCATGATATCGGACACGTCCGGATCGTTCAGCAGCTCTTCCAAAGGGCCAAAGCCGAGCAGTTCGTCGATAAGGACTTTTTCAAGCGCGAATTGCTCGCGGCGGTTCAGTGTGACTTTAAGTTCAGCCAGCACTTCCATGATAATCGGACGAAATTCTTCCGAAAGCTCTTCTTTCGAAAGCGTTGCTGCCGCTTCCGGGTCAACCCGTTCGAGCAGGCGCGGGAGCACTTGTTCTTTAATTTTGTGGACGCTGGCTTCGAACCCGCCTTGCTCATGTTCGCCAGAATGTGTGGCGTTCATGCGTTCTGTCAACCGGTCCATCGCATCGGCAGTGGACGTCGGTTTGGCCGGTTTCTGTGCAGCAGGCGCAGCCTCGCTTTTGGGCTTTTCGCCTTCGTCAGGGAGCGGAGGGAATTGTTCTCCGCCTTCCTGAGCTGCAGCGCCTCCACCTTTCATGGGACGTGCGACACCGAATGCCGGCCGTCCCCCAGGCTTCATCCCGCCGCCGCCTTTTTTCCCGAATGCGCTCATTCCAAAGCCCCCAAGGCCGTCTATCTGTTTCAGCAAGTGTTCAAACCAAGGCGAACACTGCCCTTCGAAAGGTGGTGAATAAATCGGAAACCTTATTTTTTTCCTAAGCCTGCCGCAGCTTGGGCGCTCTATCATCACGTATTTGCGGTCTTTGCGTTCGTTTTCCGGGCAGGGGGGTTAACTGATGCAAAATTGCTTCGCGAGCAGCTGACACCAACTCGTTTGCATCCGCCGAATAAGAGGCATCATATGTCTGCATGACGCTGCGCCAACCAGGTGCTTCGTAGAACCCTTTGAGCCGATCATACAGATCCTCGCTCCACCAAGGCATATTGAAAACCAGGCGGCTGCCGACAAACCCATTGGAATCGAACAAAATTCCGTCAAGACTGGAAAGATAGGCAACAGGACGACCGCCGCTCAGAACATTCATAGCAACGCCGCTATTGCCGCAAATCACAAGGTCGCATGCGGCGATTTCGTCATCGAGAGGATTGCCAAGGGTCAGTTCAGTTTTGGGATCATCGAGTTCAAGATCGGAAAAATCCGTGCTTAAGAGTTGCACAGGATGTTGCCGGATAATGATGCGAGCATCGGGCAAGTCCACGCGGATCGTCGCGATCAGGCTCTTAAGGACGTCGACCTTAGTGCCTGAGGTCAAAAAGATACCAATAGTACTGGCGTGATCGCGCCATTCCATCGGGCGCGCTGTGCCAGGCTCGCCAATATAGGCCACTTGGGCTGTGCAGGCGCTGCGCTGTTCGTAGGTTTTGCGGGTTTCCTCGCCATAGAACAAAGCGCAGTCAGCATAGACTGGCGGCACGACGGGGCCGTTTGCTGGAACGGGCGCGTGCGGTGAGTAGATGACTTTGCGGCCATGCCGATGGGCTGCAGCTGCCATGCCGACGGCCTCGGGGCTGTAATTGCTGGCGATGATCGCGGCTTTGAGCGCGGGGCTGTGCTCAAACATGTGCGAAAAGCGCATGTAGTAGGCAAGCGCGCTGGTGATACGAGCTGCCGGCATAAAGCTGTGCTCGCGAACAAGAACGCGAAGGAACGACCAAACGCGGGCAAAAGACCCGAGCATGCGAAAAGCGGCCTTAATCTGCTCAGCTGCTAATATGTGCTTACGTCCAACCGAGACTTGCATCAAAGCAATATCGGGAATGAGAGCAACAATACGAGCGACTGTTTTGTGCTCGTTTGGAAAGTTGGCGATGGAAACCGCCTGTGCGGTCTCACCCTTGAACGGACCTAAAGAGACGACGCATTTGACCATGTAGATAAAAAGGAAAAGCGGTTGGAAAAACGAATGGCCGCTACTTTGGTAAATTGAATCGACCAATTTATATATCGCGTTCTTGTTTTTGATTTCCTCAAACACGGCCGCGCGACCAGCAGAAGTTTCCATCTCGCGAACGACGCCGAGAGCGGTAGAAAGATCGTAGTGATCTCTGGATTCTTCAGCGACGATTCCAGACGCGATAACTTCTGGCGTCTCATCGCTAATATCGCGCACTTTAACAGCTTTGAAAGCCACTTTAGTCTACCTCAATCCAAGCACGTTGCCCTCAACGCCCAAAAGAGCTGATCAGGATTGACGCTGCTTATCTCAGGCAATCGTTAACAATTTAGGTTTACAAACTCTCAAGCACTGTCCGGGGCAGTGCACAGGGGTAACTGCACAAGAACGGTTGATGATACGCAAAGCATTCCAATTAAACGCCAAAAAGTTTCTGGCGCTTCAATCGCTTTTCTATGCTTTTGCAAACAGCATCGAGGCGCTGGTGCCTTTGTTGTTGGCGCCAATCCTAACGCGGATGCTTGATCCCACAGGGTACGGGATTTGGGTGCTGTTTATCACCTATGCGACTTTTATGCGTCCCGTTGTCGGAATGACGACCCAAGATGCAATTAGAATGCGGTTTCTTGATTTTGATCAGAAACAGCTCGATCAATTCACTCATACGGCTTTGTTTGTGATGGTGGCGCTCGCGATATTCGTCACTCTGGTGACTGTAGTCTTCGGAGAGTTGCTGGCATCGGCGACCAAGTTTCCTCAAGCATGGCTTGTTAGCATTGTCATTGCAGCCTTGCTTTATGAAGTGTTCTACATGGTTCTTGCGCTTCAGCAGTTCCACAATCGCCGCAAAGAATTCTTGCTAACACAAGTGATCCAAGCGGTTTTGAGCATGGCCTTTATTGTCATGTTCCTCAGTTCAGGTTGGGATTGGCGCGGGGTCGTGCTTGGGCGGATGCTCGGCATGGCCATTGCCGCGATGTATTCGCTGCGGTCACTGGGCTTTTCAGTGCCCACCTTGTTCAAAATCCCCGAGCGGTCGTTCTATCGCAATATCGCCTCTTTCGGTGTGGTCTATTGGCCAGCAGGCGCAGTTGTTATGGTGGTGGGCACGACGGATAAAGTGGTCGCAGCGCACTTCTTAGGCGTTGAGGCAAGTGCAATGTACGGGGTTGCAGCGCTGTTTGCTTCGGCATTCTGGATGGTCAATTACAGCTTTGTGATGGCGTGGACGCCATGGCTTTTCCGCAAGTTGAAAGCGGCGGCTGAAGACGGTTTGCAGGAAGTTGCCTCTGTTTCGATGCTGTATTTCGTACTGGGAGCAGTGGCTGCGGCAGCATTCTATGTGTTCGCTTTGCTGTTCGCGCCGATCTTGTTGGGTGAAGCGTTCCATACCGCCATCCCGCTGCTGCAATACATCATGATCGCGATCGTTTTGCAGGGGTTCTTCATGCACAATATGAAGTTCCTGCACTATGACAAAAGCATTGAAATGATGTCCGCATTCAGTGTGCTGACCATCGGCCTCAATATCTGGCTCAGCATTATGTGGGCTCAGAGCATAGGAATTCGGGGTATTATGCTGGCCACTGCGGTGTCATTCGGTGTTGCATTCATTATCAGCGGTGTCTTGGTTCTGGTCCGTTTTTCGGGCTTCAAAAAAGGAAAAGAATCCCTTGCTGGATAATAAGAGCATTCTTGTAACAGGCGGGACCGGTTCGTTTGGCCGCGCTTTCATTCGGACTGTCTTGGAGAAGTATCCTGGCGTTCGCAGGCTTGTAATCTATTCACGAGACGAGCTTAAACAGTTCGAAATGAGCCAGGAATTTTCAACAACGGATTATCCGGCTCTGCGGTATTTTATCGGCGATATCCGCGATCAGGATCGCCTGCGCCGCGCGCTGGAAGGTGTTGATGTGGTCGTTCACGCAGCCGCGTTGAAACAAGTACCGGCGGCGGAATACAACCCGTTTGAATGCATCAAGACGAACGTCATCGGCGCTCAGAATGTCATTGAAGCTTGCTTTGACACAGGCGTTTCCAACGTAGTGGCGCTGTCCACGGACAAGGCGGCAGCTCCGATAAATCTATACGGCGCGACAAAACTGTGCTCGGATAAGATTTTCACAGCTGCTAATAATGTGAGAGGCGCGCGCGACCTGCGTTTGTCAGTCGTGCGATATGGCAATGTGATCGGCAGCCGTGGTTCTGTGGTTCCGTTCTTTTTGGACAAGCGCAAAAGCGGCGTTATCCCAATAACCGACCCAACAATGACCCGGTTCAACATCTCGCTTCAAGAAGGCGTTGATATGGTCCTTTGGGCGCTCGAAAAAGCGCATGGGGGCGAAATTTTCGTGCCTAAGATTCCGAGCTATCGTATCACTGACGTGGCTGAAGCGATTGCACCTGAATGCAAACAGGAAATCGTAGGCATTCGCCCGGGCGAAAAAATCCATGAGGAAATGATCACGTCGAGTGACAGCCTCAACACAGTCGATCTTGGCGAATATTACGCAATCCTGCCGTCAACCACCGAATATCTGCCAGAAGACTATCTTAAGCAGACGGGCGGCACACCGGTTGAGCCGGGCTTTTGCTACAATAGCGGCACCAACCCTGATTTCATGAGCGTCGAAGACATTCGCGCGGCTGTCCGCAAACACGTCGATCCGACGCATGTTGCGTAATGACCGGCGTAATCCCCTATGGACGGCAATCGGTCACAGCCGATGATATTGCGGCTGTTGTCGATGTCTTAAAATCCGATTTTCTGACGCAGGGGCCTGTTGTGCCCGCGTTTGAAGAAGCGACCGCGAAAGTGGCAGGCGCGAAGTATGCGATTGCTGCGAACAGCGCGACAAGCGCTCTCCATGTGGCGTGCATGGCATTGGGTGTGGGCAAGGGCGATACAGTCTGGACCAGCCCGCTTACCTTTGTCGCTAGCTCCAATGCGGCCTTGTATTGCGGCGCGGATGTCGACTTTGTCGATGTCGATCCTAAGACTTACAATATGTGCCCTGTTCGCTTGGCTGAAAAGCTTGAGCATGCTGCATCCAATGGAAGTCTGCCAAAAGTTATCATCCCAGTGCACCTCACCGGCCAATCATGCGATATGGCGGCGATCCATGCCGCGGCCAGCCAATATGATATCAAGGTTGTTGAAGATGCATCGCACGCGATTGGCGGCTCTTTTGGTTCTCAGCCTGTGGGTGCATGTGAATTTAGCGATATTGCCGTGTTCAGTTTTCACCCCGTGAAAATTGTCACAACAGGTGAGGGAGGCATGGCGCTGACCAATGACCCCAAGCTTGCGCAATTGATGCAGATGGACCGAAGCCACGGGATTACCCGGGATGCCGACCTGCTGGAACTGCCCAATGAAGGCGCTTGGTATTACGAGCAGCAGCGTCTGGGCTTCAACTATCGGATGACCGATATCTGTGCAGCTCTGGGATTAAGCCAGCTTGATCGGCTTCCAGAATTTATAGGGCGCCGCCGCAAGATTGCTGCGGTTTATGATCCTGCCTTTGCTGATCTGCCGGTTGTGACCCCGCACCAGCATCCGGACGCGAATTCAGCTTGGCATTTGTACGTGATCCGTGTCGATCCGGCTAAGCATCGCGCAGTCTTTGACGCGCTGCGGGAGGCAGGCATTCTCGTGAACCTCCACTACATCCCTGTTTATTTGCAGCCCTTCTATCAACAACTGGGTTTTAAGCGCGGATACTGCCCGAATGCCGAAAGCTATCACGCAGAGGCGATCAGCTTGCCGATGTACCCGGCTATGACGGATGAACAGCAGCAGAAAGTCATCGCTGAGGTGGCGAAGGCTGTTCAGCCATGAACATCGCCATCATCCCTGCACGCGGGGGAAGTAAGCGTATCCCGCGCAAGAATATCCGCGAATTTTGCGGACGTCCGATGATTGGGTGGCCGATTGCAGCGGCAAAAGCATGTGGCTTGTTTCATCGCATCATCGTCTCAACTGACGATGCAGAGATTGCAGAAATTGCGCGCAGTGAAGGGGCTGAAACGCCCTTTGTCCGCCCGGCTGATTTGTCGGATGATCACGCCTCGACAACTGATGTGATCATTCATGCTTGCGAATGGGCTGCGCAAGAAGGTCTGAAGGTTGAGGCCGTTTGCTGCCTGTATGCCACCGCAGCTTTTATTGAGCCTGATGATCTAATCACATCGCGCAAACTAATTTCCGGCGGCTGTGACTTCGCCTTTCCCGCTGTGCGTTACGGACATCCACCCCAAAGAGGTTTCACCGATGGCGGCGATGGCAGTCCTGAATTTACGCAGCCAGAGCACCGCTCAACCCGAACCCAAGACTTACCACCCGTCTTCCACGATGCTGGCCAGTTTTACTGGGGAACACGCGATGCATGGGTAGAGAGACGCCCCTTCTTTGGCCCGAAGACTCGATTTATCGAACTGCCTGAATGGCGCGCCGTTGACATTGATCGCCCGGAACACTGGGAAATGGCAGAACGGTTGTTCGCTGCAGGCAAAGGGGATGCCGCGTGAAAGCGGTGTTCCGCTGTGACGCGACGGCTGCGATTGGATTTGGCCATCTGAGCCGTTGCATCGCCCTTGCTGAAGCTTTTAGACAATGTGGTGTGGAAAGCGTTTTTGCAGGACAGTTCGATGCTGACGCAAGCGATCAAGTTGCAGCGACTGGATTTACCAGTCATGGCTTTGAAGCTCCGGTAAATTCATCAAGCGCAGCAGAAGAACTTGAGGGCATTGAAGCGGACTTTGTCGTGCTCGACAGCTACCGGGCTGATGAGGCTTATCTGTCCGATCTAAAGTGCATGGGCCACCGCACCGTTATCATTGATGATTTTTGCAAACTGTCTGCATACCCTTGTGATGCGATATTGAATTTCACATGGGAAGCGCCTTTGCTGAGCTACCCTGAAGAGCCTGCTCTAATTCTCGGTCACAACCATCTGCTGGCTCGGAGGCGGTTGGTTGAAGCTCGTCAAGGCAGTGTTGATCGCAATCGCGACGGAGTGGTCGAAAATCTTCTGGTGGCAATTGGAGGCTCTGATCCCAAAGGCTTAGCCTTGCGTATTGTTGGCGTCCTTGGCGAAATCAACCGCGATGTTACAGTGCGTGTCCTTGGGCAACCGAACGCTCAATTGACCGCTGCAATTGAGCCCTTCGCTGAAGGCAGCGCAATAGTGGCCCGCCAGCCTGACTTATCTGAGCAACTCCAATGGGCTGATGCTGTAATCTCTGGGGGCGGCCTGATCAAATATGAAAGCGCCTATATGGGCGTGCCTGCCGCTGCGATTGCCCAGAATGAAGCGCAGGATGGCGAAACTAAGGTCTTCTCAGGCGCTGGGCTCGTGTTCGATTTGGGGCTCGCTGATACAGTAAGCGATGACGGATTGGCGGACCGTTTGAATACCTTCCTCAACGATGCGGCAATGCGTGCCAAAATGGCTGGGCTAATGCGCGAGAGTTTTATTGCCGATCCAAGCGGCAATGCCGCCAAAGCAATTCTAAAGGCGCTGGAGCGTTAGATGACAGATTTTAAGCAAGATATTGATACGCTCGCCAAACACTATGGCGACCTTGTCAAACAGCATGGCGATGGGGCGGAAAGCGCGCAATATGCGGATCGCGAAACGCAGGAGCGTCGGATGGAAATCCTATGCGAGATTGGCGTTACGAAAGACAGCAAGGTGCTCGATTTTGGCTGTGGGACAGGCCAAATGCTCAGCCTGCTAAAGCGAACGATTGGATTTGAGGGTGAATATGTCGGATATGATATCTCGCCCGAAGCGGTTGAGTTTGCAACGAGCGCCCATCCTGACGGGCGTTTTGAGGTTCGCAATATCCTTGAAAATCCGCCGGATGAGGAGTTTGATTTTGTCCTTGTGAGCGGCGTTTACAACAACGCGATGAGCGACAATCGAGGCTTTTTTGAAGCGGCTTCGAAACAGCTTATGCAGCATGTTCGCAAAGGCTATGCGTTCAATATGCTGAGCCGTTTTGTCGACTATTTCGATGATGGATTGTACTACGAAGACCCGCTGAGTGCTTTCAAGTTTTGCAAGGAAGAGCTGTCGCCTTTGGTGTCTTTGCGACATGATTATGCGGTACGGACCGGCTCAATCCCGTTCGAATTCACGCTCTACGTGTACAAAAGCGATATTGCGCCGCGGTTGCTCAATCTCTGACTGGGCTCGCACACGCTGATTTGTAGTTAACGAAATGTCTACGCCTTCTCCTTAGCGGGGAGGGTATGGGCAATAAAATCTTTAAAACCCGTGCCGATTTGCCAATCGCATTCGCGCCGCAACGGACCGCCAGTTCATGAGGCGGATCCGGATCGTTGGTGGGGGGCTGACCGGTATCCTTGCTGCGCTTCAGGCGCATCGTTTGGGTGCGCGCGATATTGAGCTTTATGAGCGGCTGGATCAGCTTGGCGGGGTGGCGTTGCCCCAGCTTCGCGATGGCCGCGAAATGCGCGAGGGGTGCATTTATTTTGGCCCCAAGGGTGATCCGATCCGCAGCCTGCTAGAAGACCACGGCGCGGCGTTCTGTGATTTTGACAATCGGTTTGGATCAGTCAGTGCTGGCAAGGAAGGCCTGATTTATACCGATGATTTTGGCGGACCAGCTCTCAATGCCACGTCCACGCAATTGGAACCACTGGTAGGCGAAAGCCTGCTTGATCGTTTGCAATGCTATGAAGATGATCTGACCTTTCCATTGGCACGATATGTTCGTTGGCATGTGGGCTGTGCGCCTGCTCAGTTGCATGCAAGCGCCGCTGTGCCACTGGCGATCAATCGCGTATTTCCAACGGGCATTTCGCTGGCTGAATTGTCTGAGGCAAAGCAGAATAATCCTTTAGCCAATGAGCTGTTTGGTATCCCGCGCAAACTTTGGGACTATTCCAGCAACGTACAGGCTAGCCTTCCGGTTGGCGGTTTTCATGGATTGTTTGAGCATTGCCGCACGGTTCTCAAAGAGGTCGGCGTACGCGTTTATGACCGCAAACTGGCCACGCCGCGTGCTATGTTGAGTGAAGAGACGGCCAACGATGTTGTGATCTGGGCAGCAAGCCCGATGCCTCTGTTCAAGGCGGCAGGCGTCGAAACACCCAAAGCACCTGCACAGAAATTTGCGACCTACACTTTTGAAGTGGATTGGACGGGACCCGTACCGTTCTATGCGCAGAATTTCACGGCGACTGGCAGTTGTTTTAGAACGTATATCTACGAAAGCGGCGGCAGTGTGCTTTTGACGGCGGAATGCGTGGCTGAGGCAGAGGCCGCCGATCTCCAGAAAGAAATTCACCAAATCCTCGCAGGGTTTGAAGGCAAGATCTCCATCGGCCATCTGATTTTCAGCACCGTAAAGCCGCGCTGGCTGTATCATTCGGTTGATACCATTGATAAGCTTGGCGAGCTGCGTAAGGCGCTTGTCAATATGCGCGGCAATCGCTTTGTTCCGGGCGCTTGGGAAGCCTATGCCAAGGGTGAAAAGTTCGCAGAAGTGGAAGCCGATTTGCAGCGGGCGCTCGATATATCAGTGATGGCCAAAGCATCATGATCGCAGCAATTATGCAGCCCACCTATCTGCCGTGGATAGGGTATTTTGACCTGATTGACCGTTCGGACGTGTTCGTGTTTCTCGACGACGCGCAAGTGCTTAAGCGCAGCTGGGGTGTGCGCAACCGAGTGCTTGGCCAAAATGGCGAGACGTTCTTGACGGTGCCATTGACCGGCCACAGCCAAAGCGAGACCTGCACATTTGTCAGCACCGCTGTCGATGCCAATCCGAAATGGCGCAAGACGCATCTGTCAACGATCCGCCATGCCTATTCAAAAGCGCCTCATTTCGCGGAGGTTTTTGCCGATATCGAAGCTTGGATGGGCGATGGGCATCAGACTATCGGCGATCTCAACAGAGCCTTTATCACACAAACGGCGCGACGCATGGGGATCACCACTCCCATTACCCAATCCTCAAAGCTTGAAGGCGTGGGCGGACGAAAGGATGAATGGCTGCTATCCATCTGCCGCGCGCTTGATGCTGACACATATCTTTCTGCCCAAGGGAGCGCTGCGTATATCGAACAAGAACAAGAAGCCGGCGCGTTTGCAGGGTCCGGTGTTGAATTGCGCTATCAAAACTTCGCGCATCCTGAATACAAGCAATCTGGCGATGAATTTGTTGGCTTTATGAGCGTGGTCGATCTCCTGATGAATTGCGGATATCAATCCGCATTGGAAATAATCAAATCCGGACGCCAACCCATGCTGACAAGTGCAGAGCTTAAGGAACTGGCATGACCAAGCCCCAAGAAATCACGATTGACGGCCAGAAGATTGGGCCGGACCACGAACCCTATGTGATATGCGAAATGTCGGGCAATCACAATGGCAGCCTTGAACGCGCAATCACTCTGCTTGAAGCGGCAGCTGCGACGGGCGCCGATGCGATTAAAATGCAGAGCTACACTGCCGATACCATCACGATCGATCATGATGGCCCTGATTTTACTGTAGAGGGCGGATTGTGGGATGGGCGCACTCTGTATGACCTTTATGGCGAAGCGCAGACCCCGTTTGAATGGCATGAACCGCTCTTCAAGCGAGCCCGCGAGTTGGGCGTGACGTTGTTCTCTTCGCCGTTTGATGAAAGCGCGGTCGATCTGCTCGAGGAATTGGGCGCTCCGGCTTACAAGATTGCCTCTTTCGAAGCGGTCGATCTGCCTCTGGTCGCCTACGTCGCGTCCAAGGGTAAGCCGATGATTATCTCGACCGGAATGGCAAATCTGGACGAGATTGGTGAAGCGGTGGCAACCGCGCGCGAAAATGGCTGCCAAGAATTGGTCTTGCTCCATTGCATCAGCTCTTATCCTGCGCCTGATGAGCAATCGAATGTGCGCACAGTTCCTGATTTGGCTGAACGGTTTGGCGTCGTTTCGGGACTGTCAGATCACACTTTTGGATCGGCTGTTGCGGTGTCCTCGATCGCGCTTGGCGGGTGTGTGGTGGAAAAGCACTTTACTCTTGCCCGCGCTGATGGCGGACCTGATTCCGCTTTCAGCCTTGAACCTGATGAATTCAAAACACTGGTTGAAGATTGCAAACGGGCTTGGCGATCACTCGGAAAGGCGACCTATGATCTGCAAGGCAGCGAAAGCGCATCGGTGCAGTTTCGCCGTTCGCTTTATGTGGTGGAAGACATCCAAGCTGGCGCCAGTCTGACGCGCGACAATGTCCGCTCCATCCGCCCGGGCCAAGGGTTGGCACCGAAGCACCTGCCCGAAGTTCTGGGCAAGACAGCGTCGCGTGATCTTAAGCGGGGTGAGCCGCTTTTATGGGACGCTGTGGCGTAACTTTTCGCAGTGCTAATCGATGCGCTGATAAACCGTGAATTTTGTCCTTTCGCCGTCATGCAGATAGACTTTTTCGTAACCATCTAGGACAGCGTTAAATCGATCATCTTCGGCGAAGGCTTGCGTCCACCTGATCCGGATATAGCGAAGCGGCCAGCGTGAGCTTTCATCTAGGATAAGATATTCTGGGGGCTGATCTTCCCATAGGCGCAACAGTTCGTTGTGAAGCATTTGGACGCCTGGATCGTCCAGCTTGACCGCTGCCGGTGTGATCCCTTGATTCTCTGGCGTGTCCAGTGGCTTCAATTCAGATGCAACATATGAATTGTTCATGCTGTTGTTCCAGCGCGCCGCGCCATGCGCCGCCAGGTGTTGGTTGAACGGGGAAGGGTGCATGGTCAAAAGGCCAACTCTGCGCCCTTCGAGAGATAAGCCGGATGCATCCATCGCCAGATCCAATTCAGAAACACTAGCCTGATAACCTCTTGTGTTCGCAAACTCGAACACGAGTGGCCGGCAGACCAAAATCGTGAGCCCCACAAGCCAAAGCAGTTTCGCTTCCCGATGGATCATCCAAATCCAGGCCAAGTATGCCATTGTGATGGGAAAGAGATGGTGGCTGTACCAGCGTGCTTGTATCCATGATGCTATGATTGCGGCCACAACCAAGCCGAGCCCGATGGCGGTCACGCGGGGTGGCACTTTGTTGGCAATGCCAAGCAGCACGAACAGGATCGCCGGCGCAATGTGAATGGCCGCGTGCCCAATGTTGGTTGCGGTGCTCGAAAGGTTGGCGTCGATTGCGGTGACAATCGCGGCCATCACTTCGCGTTGTAGAGGATCAAGGCCAATCCAGAGCAGCAAATAGAGGGCGACAAACGCGCCAGAAATCACATTCTCAATCCGGAACAGTCTTAATGGGTTTCGTAGACAAGCTGCATCGGCCAGCTCAACCAACAAGACGGCAAGACAGTAGAGGTATTTAAACAGCAATGTCGCGCCAAGCCACAACCCCACAAGCGTTCGAATTTGCCAGCCAATTTTCGTATTTTGAGGGTCTGAGACGCGCAGCACAATGTAAGGCCAAAGGCCCAGCACCACGAGATGTTCGCGCAGACCAAAGACATTCTTGTAGAGCACAGGAATGACTGTCAGCAGAACCAATGACCCGACTAGGAAAAGCGGTGATGCACCCACCGACACCTTTCGGATATGAAAAGCTAGACCAACGGAAAGAAGCACTGCGAGACCAGTCATCGCGATGGTGACCAAGTCCAGCCGCAAGCCAGTCAGCTCGCTAAGAGATGCGGCAAACGAAAACCAAATGCGTTCAACAGGCGGAAAATAGAGGCTGTATTCGGCAAATTGATCGCCAAGCATCAAAGCCAATCGGCCTGATAGGGCGGAGCCTGCCAAATCCTGATGCACGGAATAGAACGAGCTGTAAAACAGGTGAAGGCCAACAAACAGGGCAACAGCTACCCCTGCGAAGAGGGCAACTTCAGACATTGTCCAGCGCGCAGCAACACCACCTGCGGCCTCACTGCGTTCCTGCGCCATCGACAAAGAGGAATTGTTGCTGTGGGACATGCCCGAGAACACCTTGTGAGAGGATATGGTTGTTTGCTGACCTTGCTAGTCAGAATTGGGGGTTTGAAGCGTTGCGATCGCACGCGTCCAGTTGGTATCCGCATTTACACCAATAATTCTTAGAGCTGCGTAAAGGACCGCGCAGGCTGTCGACGCGGGCAATGCCGTGTGGCGAACACTTCATTTACCATCTTGGGGTAGGGGAAAACAGGAGGTAATGAATGCCATCGAAGATACAGAGATTCTGGCAGGAAAGCCTCTTGCGCGAGTTTCCGTGGCGCTGGGCTTTGTGGTGGCTGCTGTTACCTAATCTTGCCTTCATCGTAATGTGGCCGATTGGCGGCCCGACGATGGCTGATTCCATGTTTGCATGCGGTTTGGTGGCGATTGCCGTAATGTGGGTAAAAAATGTTGCGATCAGACGTCTTGCTCTGGTCCTGATCTACGCCGTGCAGCTCACCATCTATGTGACGAAATCATTCAATATCGATTTCTGGAACATCACTTTGGTTACTGAGTATCTGGTCGATTTGAATGTGGCAAAATCGCCGGAATACCTTGTTGCAGCGCTCGTGGTTGCAGGGGCCGTGACCCTTTCGATGGTGTTCGGTGCTCAGATGCAAAAATTCACCAATCGCAAAGAAGTGATCGGCGCTGTGGGCATGGTTGCCTTGCTCATCAACGCCGATGCTTTTGCGACTGAAGGAACGAGGGGGAGCTACAAAGCGTCCGCGCCTGCTGGAACACCGATGGATTCAGCCATACTGCAAAACGGGATATCGCCTGAAACGGTGGCGGCGAAAAACCTCGTTATCATCATGGTAGAAAGCTGGGGTGTCCCTTCTGACCCGCACGATGCCGCGCTCGACAAACGGATCTGGGCAGGCGAACAGGTCCAAGACCGTTACACTATCCGCCGCGGCAAAAGTGCCTATTTTGGCTCGACCACGAATGGCGAAATGCGAGAATTGTGCGGCATTTGGGGGGATCACCTGTCAACCGATTTCGACAAGGTCGATTGCCTGCCCCAGCGATTTCGTGATGCGGGTTTCCAAACGGCTGCCTATCACACTTTCACCCGAACTTTTTTTGGCCGGTTTGAATGGTACCCAAAGCTTGGCTTTGATGAAAGTTCATTTGAAAAGGACCTCAAAAAGCGCGGCGCTCGCCATTGCGATGGTGTTTTTGCCGGTGCTTGCGATGTTGATGTTCCAAAGATGATCGCCGATGATCTGCGCGCATCACCATCAGATCGAAATCTTGTTTATTGGCTAACCCTTAACGCTCATCTGCCAGTCGCCCATGAAAGCGCGCTTGGGACACGGGAATGCGAGCTTGGTGATGCTGAGTGGCGTGAAGACTTCCCCATGCTCTGCCGCAATTACATGGTTCATCAATTGGTGGCCGATGCGATCTTCAAAGAGCTTTCAGACCCGGGCTTCCCCGAAGCTGATGTTCTGATTATCGGCGATCACATGCCGCCATTCTTCCAGCGTTCAATCCGGACCCGTTTTGATGCAGCGCATGTTCCGTGGATTTACCTTGAGAACAAGGCGGCTCGCTCACATGAAGAAGACCAAACGGTGATCGCGCTGCGCGACTAGTGTTCTTGTTCGCTCGCACGCATAGACTTCCAAAATCAACTCTGTTGGCTTAAGCGCCGCTTGAAGAAGCATGGCTGTATTGCTGTGCACGATGAAAGCACACTTTATGGTCAATCAGACGCGCGCTGGCCTTCTCTATGCGCTTGCGGGTTTCGTCTCGCTCGGCATGGGGGATGCGATCATCAAGAGCATGGCAGGCGCTTGGCCTGCCTATGCGGTTGCGGCGCTGCGGTTCAGTATTGGTGCGCTCGCGCTGTCGCTGTGGTTGTGGCGCAGCGAGGGACCTAAGGCCTTTGTCCCGCAAAATCTGTGGCTTCAAATAGCGCGTGGATTTTGTTTGGCGACTGCGTCGCTTTTGTTCTTTTCCGCGATTTATATCATGCCAATGGCTGAAGCGGTCGCGATATCGTTTATCTCACCAATTTTGACGCAAGCCTTTGGCGGTCTTCTGTTGAAGGAACCGGTACGGCCACAATTTTTTGCTGTATCGCTTGTCGCACTTGTAGGCGTGTTTATAGTTTTGCGACCTAATGTTGTAGAACTCGGCTGGGTGGCTCTCCTGCCTTTGTTCTCTGCGGTGTTCTTCTCTTTGCTTTTGGTTGCCAATCGCGCAAGCGCTGGGCAGGGCAGTGGGCTTTCTATGCAGGTCTTTGTGGCCGGGTTTTGCGCTCCCTTCCTGATCTTGGTCTGTGTTGGAGCGAAGCTTTCAGGCATTCCCGCATTCGATTTTGGCTGGCCAAGTTGGGATGTCGTTTTGCGCTGTATGATTGTCGCAGTCACTGCGACCACTGCGCATTGGCTTGCCTATATTGGAGCTGCAAAAGCGGGCGCTGCGGCAATCGCTCCGGCTATCTATGTTCAATTGCTCGTGGCGATTGTTGCTGGCTGGATGTTTTTTGAAGATATTCCCGATGTTTACACGCTAGCGGGATCAGCCTTAATCATCGCGGCGGGACTTTACCTATGGCGCGTTGGGGTTAGCGATACTCCCCCAAAGCAGGGCTTGCCGATCAAGAGATAAAAGCTAGAGCGCAAGACGTGGTTCATTGATCATCGCTATGGGCTGCAAAGTAATTTGGGGAATAAGCTAAGTATGTGCGGCATAATCGGGATTGTCGGAAGTGAAGCTGTGTCTGACCGTTTGGTCGATGGTCTGCGAAGGATGGAGTATCGCGGCTATGATAGCTCTGGTATTTGCACCTTGCATGGCGGCGAGATGGTGCGCCGCCGGGCAGAGGGGAAGTTGCTCAATCTGATCGGTGTTTTGGATAATGAACCGGCCTCTGGCAATGTAGGAATTGCACACACACGATGGGCCACGCATGGCGCGCCAACAGCAGCCAACGCGCACCCTCATGCGACAGCTCAAGTCGCCATAGTTCACAATGGCATTATAGAGAATTTCAAGGAGTTGCGGGCCGAACTTGCTGCGCAAGGGCGTACTTTTGAAAGTGAAACCGACAGCGAAGTTGTTGCGCACATGGTCTCGCACCGGATCGAAGCGGGCCTTGATCCCGAAGCAGCGGTCCGTGATGTCCTGCCGCGTTTACGAGGAGCCTTTGCGTTGGCGATGGCGTTCCGCGATTTTCCTGATCTACTGATAGGCGCTCGCTTGGGTTCGCCATTGGTGGTCGGATATGGCCCCAAGGGTGACAATGCCGAGATGTATCTCGGTTCCGATGCTCTGGCGCTTGCACCTTTGACCCAGCAAATCACCTACCTTGAAGAAGGCGATTGGGTCGTTGTTCGCCAAGACAGTGCGCAGATCTTTGATGCCGAAAACAACCCGGTCACACGCGAAGTACAGTCTTCAGGCGCATCAGCTGCCGCGGTAGAGAAGGGCAATTACCGCCACTTCATGCAGAAAGAGATTTTTGAGCAGCCCACGGTCGTTGCGCAAACACTTGGATCGTATCTGCGCCGCGATGACAATTCCGTTGCCTTGCCGCAGTTTGATTTCGACCTGTCTGCCATTCGCCGCCTGACTATCGTTGCCTGTGGAACTTCGTATTATGCTGGAATGGTTACAAAATACTGGTTTGAACAGTTTGCCCGTGTGCCGGTTGATATCGATGTGGCATCAGAATTCCGGTATCGTGAGCCCGTTTTAGAAGAGGGCGGCCTTGCGCTCTTTATCTCACAAAGCGGAGAGACGGCGGATACGCTGGCAGCCCTTCGTCATTGCAAAGAAAACGGCCAGGTCATCGGTGTAGTAGTCAATGTGCCGACAAGCTCAATGGCGCGTGAGGCTGATTTGCTGCTTCCCACCCATGCAGGGCCGGAAATCGGCGTTGCCTCGACCAAGGCGTTTACGTGTCAGCTTGCTGTTCTTGCCGCTCTTGCTGCGCATATGGCGGTTAAGAAAGGTCTGATGAGCCGTGAGGAAGAGATTGAAGTTGTCGGGCACCTGCTCGAAGCGCCAGCCGCTTTGAATGCGGCGCTTGATCATGATGAGGATATTGCCTCCATGGCGCATCTGGTCGCGCCAGCGCGCGATGTGCTGTATCTTGGGCGCGGGCAGGATTATCCGCTGGCTTTGGAAGGGGCGCTAAAGCTCAAGGAAATCAGTTATATCCATGCCGAAGGATACGCATCGGGTGAAATGAAGCACGGGCCCATCGCGTTGATCGACGATGATGTGCCAGTGGTGGTCATAGCGCCGTCTGGCCCACTGTTTGAGAAAACGGTTTCAAACATGGAAGAAGTGCGCGCTCGTGGGGGGCAAGTGGTCTTGATTTCGGACAGTGATGGTCTGAAACAGGCCGGCGAGGGGTGCATCGCGACCATCGAAATGCCGGTCGTTCATCCGCTGATCGCGCCGTTGGTTTATGCTATACCGGTTCAGCTGCTAGCGTATCATGTCGCTGTGGTTAAAGGCACTGACGTGGATCAGCCACGCAACTTGGCAAAATCGGTGACGGTTGAGTGATTAAAACTTGGATCATGCTGACCCATCAATCAATGTAAATTCAATGACTTGATCAGATTCACACCTTGGTTCTTTGACCAAAGGCTGTCGCAGTGATCTTTCTGTTGCAAAATGTGTCAGAGCTTTACTGACCTATAACTATTGCCACGTATTCCCCAGGTATCGTGAGCGAGCCACAATCACTTTCCAAACAGCCAATATCCCGCAATCTGTCGGTCATGGCCGTGCTTGGCCTGGCAGATAAGTCTGACCGGGATTGGGCGAGATTGCGCGGACTGCAAAATGCTGGTCTTTCACGCCTGACATTCCAGCGCGCGTTCGCTCATTCGCTCCTCGCCGTTTTTGTGGCGCGCATTTACCTTGATGTTGTTCCCTCTTGGATCGTGCTCGCATGGATGGCCGCTATGGGCCTGCTCAACATCCAAAGCGCTCGGCTCGACCGCAGTCTGTCAGACACAGTTAAACGCAAGACTCTGCCATCTGAATTCAATCGGCAGACTCTGCTTGCAGTTGTCTCGGGAGTGTTCTGGGCAATGCCAGCGCTCATATTTGCGCCATTTGGCACAACAGAAGACCTCTCTGCGCTGCTGATGCTTGTCGCTCTGCTGATTGCGTCTTCGGTGTTCTTTTACACCGCAGCGCCAATCAGCATCTTGATTCTCGGTCTGACAGTAGGTGCAGCTTGCATTGTGCAACTGGCGATGAATGAGTTGTGGTTGGTGATGGGGGCTACGCTGCTGTTCCTGATCGCTGGGATATTTGGAACCATCCATATCGGGCGAGTGTATCTTTCGGCTCGCTTATCCGAACAGGTGATTGCCGAGAAGGAAGAAGTTGTCTCCCTGCTGCTCCGCGAATTTGAGGAAAACGAGGCAGACTGGCTTTGGGAAATTGATCCCTCGCGCCGTTTGCGCGGTGTAAGCCCCCGTTTTGCATTTGCCCTAGGTGAACCTCAAAACGTGGTTCAGGGCATGCCCTTGATGGATGTAATCGCGGGGCAAAGCAGAGGGCAGGGGGACTACGACGAAAGTCTGCGCGCACTAGCCGACTGCTTAAAGCGTCAAGAAAACTTCTCCAATCTGTCGGTCAAAGTCACGATAAAAGGCCAAGAGCGTTGGTGGGAGCTATCAGGCACGCCCATGCGCGATCATCGTGGACGTTTCATAGGCTTTCGCGGCGTGGGGTCTGATAAGACCGAGCAGCGCGAGAGCTCTGACAAAATCGCGTATCTTGCGCGCTATGATACGCTCACCAGTCTGCCGAACCGTTTGCAGCTTACCGAAGCGCTTGGCAGCGCTTTGGAAGGCACTGTCAAATGGCGCACACGCTGCGCGTTGATGATGGTAGATTTGGACCGGTTTAAGGCAGTCAATGATAGCCTTGGCCACATGACCGGTGACAAGTTGCTGGCCCAAGTTTCGGCGCGTTTGCAAAGGCTGATGGGCGAGGGGGAATTGTGTGGTCGGCTAGGCGGAGACGAGTTCGCTGTTGTGATTGAGGATGCAAGCGAGAAAGGCAGAATTGCCGAACTTGCGAACAGCATTATTGCTTCGCTTTCAGAACCGTATCAGGTCGATCAGCACAAACTCTATGTAGGCGCGAGTGTTGGATCTGCTGTTGGCCCACGTGATGGCAGCACTGTTGAAGAATTGATGCGCAATGCTGACCTTGCGCTTTACCGTGCGAAAGATGTGGGCGGCGGTGAGCACTTCGCATTCGAGCAAGAATTGCACGCTTCTGCCGAAGAGCGTCGCAAGCTTGAAGTCTCCTTGCGATCGGCTTTGGAACTGGACGAATTCGTTCTTCACTACCAGCCGGTGGTTGACGCCAACAGCGAAAACATCGTCAGTTTTGAAGCTTTGGTGCGCTGGAACAGCAAGGATCACGGGTTTGTTAGTCCCGGCAAATTCATCCCGCTTGCGGAAGACACGCGGCTGATCGTTCCGATTGGACGCTGGGTGCTTTACCAAGCCTGTCAAGAAGCAACGAATTGGCCCGAACATATCAAGGTCAATGTTAACGTATCGCCAGAACAATTGCTTGAGCCCGAATTCCATCTCGAGGTGGTGCAAGCGTTAAGCGAAACCGGCTTGCGGCCAGATCGGCTCGAAATCGAAGTGACAGAAAGCATTTTTGTGCGTGATGCCAGCATTGCGCGGGCAGCGCTTGAACATGTTATGGCGTTGGGTTGTTCGATTGCTCTTGATGATTTTGGCACAGGCTATTCATCGCTAGGCTACATCCGCGAGCTGCGCTTTTCGACGATCAAAGTTGATCGAACATTTGTGCAAGGGGCCGCTCAAGGGGCATCTGAGAGCCTTGCAATTATCAATGCCGTTGTCGCCATGGCAAAAAGCCTTGATATGACCACCACAGCAGAGGGGGTCGAAAATACAGAGGAGGCCGAGCTGATACGCAATCTAGGTTGCGACAAAATCCAAGGTTTCTATTTTGGCAGGCCGATGTCCAAAGAAGAGGCACGGCGCCTGTTTGATGCAAGTGGAATGCGTCAGAGGGCTTAACTAAGCGCCTACCAGTGCTCCCAAAACGCTTTCAAATAGACGTTTGCCATCTGCGCTGCCCATGGATGCATGAGCAGCCGGGGTGATTGCTCGTTCAGGGTGCGGCATCATGCCAAGCACTCGCCCATTCTCGCTCAAAACGCCTGCGATATCGCGCTGCGATCCATTGACAGGCTCTTCATACCGGAAGGCGATGCGATCCTCATCCTCAAGCATGTTGAGCGTTTCCTCGTCGGCGAAATAATTCCCATCGTGATGCGCGACCGGAATGCGGATTGTCTCATCCGCCGAAAAGCCGTGCGTGAATGGGGAGGTTGTATTCGCAACTTTCAAGCCAACCGTGCGGCATACAAAAGTCTGTCCTGCATTGCGCATCAGCGCGCCGGGCAGCAGGCCCGCCTCTGTCAAAACCTGAAAGCCGTTGCACACGCCCAGCACTGGCAAGCCGCCTTGCGCTGCTTTCACGACAGCTCGCATGATTGGGCTTTTCGCTGCCATTGCCCCTGATCGAAGGTAATCGCCGTAGGAAAACCCCCCAGGAAGTGCGAGCAGATCGAGGCCTTTTGGTAAGTCGGCATCGCCGTGCCAGATGCGCATTGCTGGTGTGCCTGTGGCCGCTTCTAATGCGACTGCCATATCGCGATCACAATTGGATCCGGGAAAGGTGATAACGCCAGCTTGAAACGAATTCGCACGAGCGTCCATCAGGCTGGCTCCTGCTCTTTCCGCTCAATCGAGTAATCTTCGATCACCGTGTTGGCGAGCAGCTTTTCGCACATGGATTTCAGCGTCTCGTCACTGGTGCCATCATCAACGTCCAATTCAATAACACGGCCAATGCGGACATCTGCGACACCGTCAAATCCCAAGCCATCCAATGCGTGATGAACAGCGCGACCCTGCGGATCAAGAACGCCGGGTTTCAAAGATACGATGACGCGGACTTTCATGGGGCAGGGCTCCGGCTGGCGGTGGTGTGATAGCATCGCATATAACCGGCACACAAAAGCGCGCAATCGGCAATGGCTATTTGTCCTGAGCTTTATCGGCCTCTTCACTCGTTGCTGTTTCGCCTGATGCATTGGGCAGAACGACGATTTCCAACGCGTCTTCGGGGTCGAGGTATTTTACCGCCATGTCCTGCAAATGCTGGGGCGTAATCGCGGCCAATACTTTTGGAAATGCGAAGTAACGTTCAAGCCGTTCAGGCTGGCTTTGTGCATATCGGACAACGCTCATCCAACCGCCTAGGCTTTTTAGTGCGTTGTCGTAGTTTTCCTGCAAGGGCTTGCGCGCTCGCTCGAGAAGATCAGGATCTATCGGAGCCTCGCGCATTTCGCGCAGCATTTGTGTGATCGCCTCTCGAGCAGCATCAACCTTGGCCGCTTCGAGGGATGAACCCAGCGCAAATGTGCCATAACCCCAATACACACGGCTGGTGCTGCTTCCTGCCGACGGGGAATAAGCCTGACCCAGCTCCTCGCGCAGCCTATCGGTCATCTCAATACGAACAACACTCGCCAGCAGCCGAAGCCGTGTGCTTTCTTCCAGATCACGAAAATCGGTTGTGGGCCAAACCATGCGCAGAAGCGCCTGATCCTGTTCGCCCTCATGATACAATGTCCGCCGCGATCGATCCGCTGTGAATGTGCGATTTCGCGCATAGTCACGCCGAAGAAACTCAGGTTCGCGCGTGGGCAATGCTCCAAGGGTTCTTGCGACTGCTGCAATGGCTGCGTTCTCATCCAGATCACCGACAAGCGATATTTCAATCGCGCCTCTGGCAAAGCGACCCTGTATCGCAGATTTTAACTTATCAAAATCAAGCGCATAATACGCTTTTTTCGTCGGCAATGCGAACCGGGGATCATCATCAGAAACGATCGCGCCAATCGCTGTGCTGTAAGCACGACCGGGTGTTGAGGTGAGCGTTTCATAGTAATTGTCGATCCCCTTGCGGAACCGCTCAATTGCCTCAGGGCGATATCCCGGATCGGTCAGCGTGGCTGTGATGAGCTGCAATTGCACGTCTAGGTCGGCTTTCGTGGTTCCGCCTCCGATAGAGAACCCATCGCCATTGGCACCAACTCTACTTCCTACAGAGCGGCCGGCAAGGACCGTCGAAAGTTCGTCGCGGCTGTGCTTTCCAAGCCCACCAGCGGGGATCGAGCTGACAAGGTAGGTTTTAAGCGGGTCTTCCTTCGTGTTCAAAAGAACGCCGCCATCAACCAAAGCCAGAACCGAAATACGATCTTCGCGAATGTCGGTTTGTTTCAGATTGAGCCGCACGCCATTGGCAAACCGCAGTTTTCGGATGCCCAAGCGTTCATCGCGGCTGTCTTCCACGATTTCACCCGGATCGCCGAAATCGGTGTAGGCAAATTCGGCTTTGTCCCTGTCTTGCGGCGGTGCAATTGGCAAAGCTAATCCGGCGAGAAATGCGGATCGCAGAGCTTCTTCTCCCCCCTCAGGAGCGGTGCGGCCCTGAAACCGGATCAAGGGCTCGCGCAGGCTCGCAACATGGCTACTGAGCTCGTTATAGACCGCGTCAGGCGTGACCTGCGGCACCATCCGCTCCAATTGCTCCAATCGGTATTGCGGAGTTGTCAGCACACTTTCCGCGCTAATCACGCGCATTGCGCTGCCGACAAATGCAGCATTGGTGCGCGTATCGGCTGATTTTACTGCGTTTTCAGCTGCCGTCCGGCGATTGGCGAGCTGTTCGTCAATCTCTGCCTGAGTAAAGCCGTATGTCAGCGCTTCATTGACAGTCTTTACCGCGGCAAGAACGCCTTTCTCCCAGTCGCCATCGACACTCGCCACACTGATAGAAGTGCTGCGCGCGTCTTCGAAAAAATTGCTGGTGCCAAAACTGGCACCGCGAAAAGGGGCATCTTCGCCGCGTGTAAGCCGGGTAAGGCGCCGATTGATTATGCCGTATCCAATGCCGCGCAAAAGCAGCCGATCGCGCTTGGCCTGCATATCGGGTTCATCCAGCCAAGGGGCCATTGCAAAAATGGAAACGCTCTCAGACAAAGCGGGATCAAGGTAGATGTCGGTTTCGCCTTTACGGGTCAGGTCGATGGGGCCCGTTTGGGGTTCGGGCGGGGCTGCGGGGCCGTTCCAATCAGCAAAGCGTTCTTTGATTTTCGCTTCCATCATTTCGACAGGATAGTCGCCGACAATCACCAACACTGAATTATTCGGTGTGTAGGTTCGATTATACAGAGTGCGGAGTTGTTCCGCAGTGGCGTTTTCCAGCACTTCCAAAGTGCCAATCGGTAAGCGCTTGGCAAACCGTGCGCCCGGGGCTGCAAATTCGTAGCTGTCTTCGGCTGCGCGCTGTTGAAATCCGCGCCTGTCGCGACGTTCGGCCAGAATAACGCCGCGCTCGCGCTCTACCGCATCTTGCGCAATGGTCAACTCGCTCGCTGTTTCACGCATAATCATCAAGGCTGTATCCAGCAAAGCTTCGTCATTACGCGGCAGGTTGAGTTTGTATGTGACCGCTTCCAGACCAGTGGACGCGTTCGTATCCGCGCCAAATTGCAAACCCTCGCGCTCCAGCAATTTGATCATTTCGCCTTCGGGAATATTGGTCGATCCGTTGAAGGCCATGTGTTCAAGATAATGCGAAAGGCCGCGATCTTCCTCGGTTTCCTCGAGCGAACCGCTGTTGATCCGCAGGCGAACAAGCGCAGTGCCTTCGGGTGTCGCGTTCTGGCGCAGGATGTAACGCAGGCCATTGGGTAACTGCCCGTATGTGTAGGCAGGATCGGTTGGAATGTCGCTCGCTTCAAATGGCCATACCGGCTCAGCTTCGACTGCTTGGACGGGATCATTGTCTTGAGCTGCAAGGCTTTGGATTGGTATCAGATTGGGCGTAATCAGCAGCAATCCGCATGCGAATGCATGTGTGGTCAATTTCATTGGCAAAAGCGTCTCTCACATCCTTGTTTGCGTGGGAGACTAGCGCACGAAACCTGACTGTCAGCTTATTTTTTTGGGGGAGGTGTTCCGCGTAGGCGTGAACGGTGGCTCGAAAGATCAAGCACTTCGCCAGGGCCCGTGTCTTCATTCTGAAGTAAGCCAAGTCGCCTTGCGACTTCGCGATAGGCTTCTTCTTCTCCGCCCAGATCGCGACGGAAGCGGTCTTTATCCAGCTTTTCGCCTGAATTCATGTCCCACAAGCGGCAGCCATCCGGGCTGATTTCATCGGCCAAAATCACACGGCTGAAGTCGCCATCAAAAATCCGTCCAAACTCAAGCTTAAAATCAACGAGGCGAATGTCGATTGCTGCGAACATTCCGCACATGAAATCGTTCACGCGGATTGCCATTGAAGAAATGTCCTGCATTTCCTCCTGGCTGGCCCAATTGAAGCAGGCAATGTGTTCTTCGGCGATCAACGGGTCGCCCAGCGAATCGTCTTTGTAATAATATTCGATCAAAGTGTGCGGCAGCGGCTCACCTTCTTCAATGCCAAGCCGTTTGCAGATCGATCCGGCTGCGACATTGCGAACGACCACTTCGATTGGCACGATTTCAACCTGCCGGACCAATTGTTCGCGCATATTGAGGCGGCGAATAAAGTGAGTGGGGATGCCGATATGCGAAAGCCGCGTAAAGACATGCTCGCTAATGCGATTGTTGATCACGCCTTTGCCGTTGATCGTACCCTGCTTTTCCGCGTTGAACGCGGTCGCATCATCTTTGAAATATTGGATGATCGTGCCGGGTTCAGGACCCTCATAAAGGATCTTGGCTTTGCCTTCATAAATCTGGCGACGGCGAGACATAGAGAATTTCCCACTTCCAGCGAATGGTGCCCGGGGGCGGATTTGAACCACCGACACGCGGATTTTCAATCCGCTGCTCTACCCCTGAGCTACCCGGGCATTCGCTGCGGCGACGTCAAACACGCATAAAGCGTTTTACGACGGCGAGCCAATGAAGGCGGCGCTATGGCGAAGGAGAGCGCGGTTGGCAAGAGGTTTTGCAACGCTGTGCCGACTGTTTTGTGCGCTCGTCTAAAATTCGTCGCCATTATCGCTGTCCAGCCCGCGGGCAGCAATTTCTGCCGGGTCTACAGGAGGACCGGGTACGGCATATCCATCGCCAAACCATTTGGCGAGATCACGGTCGCGGCAGCGCTCCGAACAAAACGGTTTGAATTGGTCACTGCGCGGCTTTTTGCAGAGGGGGCAGGGTCTGGATTTCGTGCTCATTGGGCCACGATTTGAGCTTGTGGTGCCTCCAATGCAAGGCTTGGGTCCGTTTCAATCCGCACTTGTTTGCCAGTACGCCGAGCAAGTTCGTCGATCCGTTGTGCTTTCAGCTTGGATTTGAGCGCAGGGTGGACGGTAACGAGAAGGGTAGGGCCAGTCCCTTGTGCTCGCTCGCCAACGCGCAACGCATACCGGGCGCACATGCCAATGCGCGATGTGGTAAAGCGATGGAGGAGCGAGGGCCCTTCGAGCCGTGCAACCAGTTGGACAAAGCCAAACCCGTTCATAGCTGTGCTTTCATGTGGCCAATCGCCCAAGCGTTCCGCCAAGCGGTTATCATAAGCTTTGCGATCCCGCTTATCGATGATTGTCGGAAAATCGATGCCGACATTGCCGCCAATGTCGAACCAGCGCAGCGCCTTTGCAATTGCAGGGATTGCATTGTGGTATGCCTCTTCAGGATGACTGCAATCCACATCGATGAGTGTCATCGCAGGTGTCGCACTAAGGACGATGCCGCCGCCGGGAAAATCCAAAGCCCCCGCCGAAGCGCTTGTCCAAACTTCTTCCCAAAGCCCTGGATCAAATGCGGATACGTGTGTGGTATCTAGGTCGGCAAAAGGGTCGGTTTGTGCCTGTGCAATTGAACTCTCGTTCACATATCGACCCTGCGCGCGTTTGTATCGCCCGCGTTCGGCTATGACTGCCCGCGAAATCCGCACCGAGAAGCGTTTTCCTTCGGTGAGTTCGCGCGGGAGTTTGTCGACAAGGATTTCCTCACCGCTTTCAATCTGGGCGGTTCCACGGCGTGAGCCGCTTTGTTTTGCGATTAGTTTGGCGGTTGTGATTTGACCGCAATACACCTCGCCATCCCACCAGAGCTTTGCTGCGCGAGGTTTGCCATCTTCTACGAGCAATGCGCGTGTTTCGCCGATGCCGTTTTCGATAAGCCACGTCACCGGCCGACCCCCAGCCCCTCCTGTTGCTCCCGGCCTACGCCGGGGCGGGTATCGGGGTTGGGGGTGGGAAGAGCGAATTGCTTACCCAATCTCAAACCCCGCTGATTTCAAAAGCGCCCGCGCTTCATAAAGCGGCAGCCCCATAATGCTGGAATGGCTGCCCTTGATCCATTGGATCAATCCTTCCGCCGCTCCTTGTATGGCATAGCCGCCTGCTTTCCCCTTCCATTCGCCGCTGGCGATGTAAGCGTCGATTTCTTCGTGGCTTAAGCTTTTCATGCGCACCACGTTTTCAGAAAGACGCTCTTTCAACACGCAATCAGGCGCGCGCAAGGCGATACTGGATAGAACGGTGTGACGGCGCCCTGACATCAATTCAAGGCAAGCGCGGGCCTCGTCTTCTGTTTCGGTTTTGGGAAGGATACGCCGTCCACATGCGACAACCGTGTCGCCTGCCAGAACGAAACCCTTACTGTGAACAGTCAGTGCCTTTTCGCGTCCCATGCGCAACGCATAGTCGCGAGGCAGCTCGCTTTTGTGCGGTGTTTCATCGATATCTGCTGGCGTCACAGCATCCGGCGCAATGCCAAGTCGCCCAAGCAGCTCAAGCCGTCTGGGTGATGCCGATGCAAGAGTTAGTTGAAGAGAGCCCACAATTCGGGCCTCTTGGTCTTATTGCGGGCCAGGACCGCCGCGGCCCGGCATAAAGCGATATGTGATGCGAGCCTTGGTAAGGTCGTATGGTGTGAGCTCGCACAAGACTTCGTCACCCACCAGAACGCGGATCCGGTTTTTGCGCATCTTGCCTGCGGTGTGGCCCAGAACTTCATGGCCATTTTCAAGCTCCACCCGGAACATCGCATTGGGCAGCAATTCAACAACGCGCCCGCGCATTTCGAGGAGTTCTTCTTTAGCCATGGAGTTCCTTTAGTTCGGTTTTTGAAACGGTAATCAATCAGTCAGGTGCGGCCCTTTAACGATCACGAGAACAAAAGGGAAGCCTCGTGCGTTGGGTGCGGGTGGGCACATTAAAGCGCCCATTTGTGTTTCGTTGAAGCGCGGTGGCTGCTGATGTGGGTGCAAAACGATACAATTCAACGTCTTGTCCAATTAATCGGTTTGCTCAAAAGGGCGCTTAATGATCTTCTTCCGACCCTTCCCCAAGCAATACAGGCTGGTGTTTTTGACAGGCATGTGTGCTGTCGGCGTCATGTCGAAGCCTTTGGCCGCTCAGGACGCTCCCGCTCCGCCCAACACCGAATTTGAGCAAAGTGATGAGCTTCAAACGCCTGAGACAGATGAAGCCGTCATCGGCGGGAGCGGCGAAATTGTCGTGCAGGGACAAAGGCTGCGCGGGCAGTTGGATGTTGAACAGGCGCCTTTATTGGAGCTGGGAGAAGAAGACATCGCGGCTGAAGGCGTTGCCTCGATCACTGATCTCATAACCCAAATCACCGCGCGAACTGGCTCGGCAAGGGGACGCGGCGGTGGTGGACGTCCGATTGTTCTTGTGAATGGTATCCGCGTTGGATCATTCCGTCAGCTGGCATCTTACCCATCTGAAGCGCTCGAAAAAGTCGAAGTGTTTCCTGAGGAAGTGGCGTTGCGCTTTGGATTTCCGCCCGATCGCCGCGTTATTAACCTCATACTCAAAGACAATTTCGCAAGCCGCGAGGTGGAGTTTGAATTTGAAGGACCATCGCGCGGTGGCTATTTCGTGAATGAGCAGGAATTTGGCTATCTGCGCATTTCGCCAGAGGGACGCTTCAACATTAATCTGGAGGCCAATGACACTTCGCTTTTGACCGAAAGCGAGCGTGATATCATCCAAACGCCGGGATCATTGTCTGAACTGGCAAGCGATCCAGATCCCGCGCAGTTTCGCAGCCTTGTCAGCGATGCTCGCAATCTGGAAGCCAATGTGAGTTGGGCCAAAGCGATCATTGAGACAGGCACCACTCTCACGGCCAATGCAAATTATGATCGCAACGACACGCGCAGCCTGTCGGGCATCAATATCGTCACTCTGACCGATCCTGATGGGAACAGCCTGACCCGCACCTTTGGTGCCGACAGCCCGCTCGAACGCCGCACATCGACAGATACGTTTTCAAGCTCAGGTTCGTTAGCGCGGCGGATCAATGCGTTTCAATTGAACAGCACATTCGATGCCTCGCTCACCGAAAGCGCAACCGAGATTGATCGGTTGTTCGACACTTCTGGTCTGGAGAATCAGGCGGCGGCTGGATTGATCGCTTTAGATGCCAGTCTTCCAAGCAATGCCGCAAATGGCTTTGATGTCGCCCGATCGCGCACGATTGCAGCTGAAAACGTGACGACCTTGCGCGGACCGCTTGCCGATTTGCCGGGTGGGGAAGTGCTTGCGACTTTTGATGCGGGATATAACTGGTCAAACCTTACCACCTCGGACACGCGCACTTTGCAGGATGCAGACCTTACGCGCGGCGTGATCACGACAGGTGCGAATATCACGATCCCGATCACATCGCGCCGCAGAGGATTTGCCGATGCGCTGGGCAGTTTTACTCTGAACGCGCAGATCGGTCTGGATCGCTTGTCAGATTTCGGCACGCTGGGTGATTACAACGTCGGCCTGACGTGGGAACCAACTGGCAATCTCAATTTTTCCGCCACCTATATCCAGCGCGAAGTCGCGCCCAGCCTCGGGGCGCTTGGCAATCCCACGATCACGAACTTCAATGTCCCTGTCTTCGACTTTAGGAATGGCGAAACTGTTCTCGCAACAGTGACAAGCGGCGGCAATCCCGATTTGCTGGCTGAGACGCAACGCGACTGGAAGATTGCGGCGAATTGGGAGCTGCCATTTTGGGATAACACGCGCTTTGCTTTGGAATTTATCCGCAATCGGTCTGACGATGTAACCAATGCTTTTCCGCAGATTACGCCCGATATCGAAGCGGCTTTTCCCGGAAGAGTGACGCGCGATGCAGCAGGCACATTGACGGCGGTAGATCAGCGTTTTGTGACATTTGCTGAGACGCGATCAGACAGGCTGCAATTCACTTTATCCACTCGTGGCAGTTTTGGCGCTGGCGATGACGCTCAAAGAGGCAGCACGCGGCGCGGCGGTGGTGGTCGCCCTCCGGCTGGCCAAGCCGCTGAACAGGGTAGGGCACCCAATCCAGAGCGGCGCGCTGCCTTTATGGCTTTTCGAGAAAAGCTGTGCGCAGATGATGGTGAGCAATTCCTCGCTCGCCTGATTAATCGCGTTGAAGCGGGCGAGGATATCTCCGAGGAATTGCCCGGCTTCAATCCGAACCGCCTACAAAGAATGCTTGAGCGTGCACGCGGGGAGGATGGCAGCATCAGTCCGCAGCGGATCGGTATGATGCGGACGAGGATTTGCAGTATGGACCCTGAAACCATGCGGCAAGGGCGCGGTGGTCCTCCCGGAACGCGCGAGGCTAGAGCCGATGGCCAGCCTCAGTCTCAGCAGCGGCGCCGCGGTGGTGGGAGCCTAGTTGGTGCCGCTTTTGGCGGTCGTGGCGGTGCGCGGCGCGGATGGCGGTACTTCGCAAACCTAACTCACATAATTGAGCTCCAGAATGAAATCATCATCGCGCCGGGCCTTGATGCACTGGATCAGTTGGATGGCGATGCGACCAGCGCCTTTGGCCTGCCGCGCCATTCCAGCAGGCTTGAAGCGGGCATGTTCGGCAACGGCATAGGCGGGCGGTTGTCAGGCCGCTACACTGGGTCAACTAGGTTGAACGGGTCAGGGCTGCCGGGAAGTTCGGATTTGTTTTTCGATGATCTTGCGACCATCAGTTTGCGCCTCTTCACCAATGTCGGGCAGGTGCTGGGCAAGGATCAAGGCTTTGCTAAGAACCTGCGGCTGTCGTTTCGGGCTGACAATATCTTCGATGCACGCAGACGCGTGACCGATGAAAACGGCGCAACGCCGATCAATTACCAACCCTTTGTGATCGACCCCACCGGGCGATTTGTGGGCGTCGATATCCGCAAGCTATTCTAGTTTTTGATCAAGCCAGATCGAGTTTGGGAAACATCCATTGCTGGCTTACATCGGGATCGAACGGAGCCCATTCCCCTTCGGCCTGAGCAAGCCGATCCGCCAGTGCAATCATCACGCTTGGGTTGACGCCAAGCCCAATATGACTGGCGTAAACCACGATGTTTTCTGAAGGGAAGCCATTGGTCTTTTCAGGATGTTGCACACTGCCGCGCCAATGGACGACGCCATCGGTTTTGGTGAGGATGGACGTGGTCGGAACAGGCGGCGCAATGTCGAGCCCTTCAAACTGCCCACCACGAATTTTTTCTGGTTCATCACCGTTGAAAAACTTAAACAAACGCGCCGCATTGGTGTGATTGCGGTCATCTGAGATCGGGCTTCCCAGACTGACGACTTGTCGGACGCAATCGGGTTTCAGCTTGGCCAATTCGCGGGCCAGAACGCCGCCGAGACTCCAGCCCACAATTGAGATTTTCCTGCCGCTCGTCTCGTAAAGCTTGTCGATTTGTGCTTCGAGTTTTGAGATCAATTCCTCGTTGACGCGGACATTGCGGCCTGAATCCCAGCCATGCGCGTCATATCCGAGATCGCGCAGCAAACCGCGTAAAGGACGGGTTGAATTGTTCGTCGCCATAAAGCCGGGCAGAACCAGAACCGCATGGCCGTCTCCCTTAGGCAGGTTCGAAAGCATTGGCCGCATCGCGTAGAACGAGGCGAGCTCAAACATCGCTCGACCCTCTATCCAAGTCCAAAACCTGTTGGGAGGGGACGCGACCCTGGTTGGCTTGCTTCTGCCCTTTTTACCGTCATCAACAACGATGCTACCCGGAAACGAGCCATCAGCCCGTGGTGCTATGCTTGCCATTTATGTATTCCTCTCACGACCCTTTGTGGGCTTTTGCGACCCGCTCTTGCGGCAGGCTTTTGAGTATGTCTTGCGGATCTATTTGGGTTTGGTTCGTCGCTTCATCGTTGTGGTTGGTTTGCGTTTGGCAGGGGCTTTGCGTGACGCCGCAGTGCGGGTTGCTGCTTTTCTAGCAGGAGCCTTCTTAGCCGCAGGTTTCTTCGCAGGGGGCGTTTTGACAGCTTTCGCTGCTGCCAGCATTTCATCAAAGCTTTCCTGCAGACATTCGGAGTAAAATTCCGGATCGGGCAGGATATCGCGGCATGCGGTGAAGCTGATATACGCCTCATCAACATAGCTTTGCACAACATGCGCAAGGCCCAGCCCGTCTGTCAGGCAGATAAGCGATAGCGCCATGCTTTCCATCCGCGCGCCTGCCGAATAAATCGGTATGGGCGGGCCGGGCACATTGGTGACGACCGTGTTGAAAGGCATCGCAACCCGGTGGGCGAGGCTCACGCGGTTAAACAGCTGCGCACCCAATGCCATATACAGCAGCGGATTGACTTTGCTGACTTCTGTCATGGTGCGCGCGCCGATGGCATTCGTCAAAGCTCTGGAATTCTTGGTCCTTTTGAACACGAATTCGAGCCGTTCAGCAGGATCATCGATTTGTGATCCCAGAGGCGCAATCATAGCCGAAACCTGATTGCCCATGTCGTTCTTCTCGTCCGAAGATCGCACCGATATGGGGGCCATCGCCGTCATGGATGACTTGGGCAGATCATTTTTTGCGGTGAGATATTTGTTTAAAGCGCCGCCAATAATGGCCAGCGCCACATCATTGACTTTCGCCTCTGGCTGCAATGCGCGGATAGCTTTTACATCTACAAGGGGAAAGCTGCGCCCTTCGACGACGCGGTGCGGTGAGATCGAGCGATTAAAGCGTGTGCGCGGAGGCACATAATCGCTCGTCAGTTTAAACTCACGTGTGACCAGCCCTTTAATAGCGCTGGCAATGCCGGGAACGGCCTGAGCCGCGACTTGTGCCTGCTTAACAGGGTTCACGATCGCGTTCAGATAGCTTTTGCCGAGCAGCTCAACCGGGCCGGGCACTTTTTCAGGCTTCCATTCATCGGGAGCATTAGGGGGTGGTGCATGCGGGGCGAGCGTGTGGATCGCCTCCATCATGTCGATCCCGCTCATCCCATCAATGGCGGAATGGTGGACCTTGGTAACGAATGCAAAGCAACCGGGCGGATAATCTCGGACATTGTCGAGACCTTCAATCACAGTGAATTCCCATGGTGGACGCGTCAAATCCATCGGGCGTGCGTGGATGCGCGCTGTTTGAATACACAGCTGGCGCCAATCCCCCGGCTTTGGCAGGGCAACATGGCGAATATGGTATTCAAGATCGAAATTGGGATCTTCGATCCAGTATGGATAATCGAGATCAAAAGGCACTCGCACCAAACGCTGCCGCATTGTTTTGGACAATTGCATGCGGCTTCGGAAGAAATCCAGAATGTCTTTAAAGCGGACAAATCCGCCCGGCGCCGTTTCCGGATTATAAATCAGCAGATTGCCGATATGCATCGGAGAATTGGGAGATTCCATCGCGACAAACGAAGAATCCATACCCTGCAATTGGCGCAAATAGGCCTCCTAAGGCTACCTCATCCAAACTGGCCGTTATTTAGCTCTGCGCGGTAGGTAGGCATATTTCAGGTCGATGACAACTTAACGCAGACGGCAAGTTTTAATCTGGGACGCACATCGGCGTAACATCAATACGATCTTCCTACGACAGCGCGGTCACTTCGCCACCAATCCGTAGGTGAAAGGCTGCGTGCCTGTGCGCTTCCCGCCAGCACGAGAAGGCCCGCCAGAATTCCCAGATTCTTCACGAAATTCTGTGTCTCGCGCTCGACCATATCGGCGCCCATATTCCAGAAATCATGCAGCATGAAATTGACCAAAAGAACATATATTACAAAGCCAAAAGCCACAAACCTTACGTGTCGTCCAGCAATAAGAAGCAGCCCGCCAATGATGTTCACCGCGGTTGAGAACCACATGAGCGGTGCAGCAAAGGGGATGGCATGAATTTCCATGTAAGCGATGGTTTTAGCAGGGCCCGCAACCTTCATCAGGCCGGGCAAAAGGAAATACAGGCCCAGAAGGACGCGCCCTATCGTTATGCTAATCTGGCCCATTAGTTTTCCCCTTTATGTCGTATTTTTACAATTGATTTATCTGGAAAGAGCCTCAGCGCAGGCAAATCCGCTCGCCCAGGCCCATTGGAAATTATACCCGCCGAGCCATCCCGTGACATCCACTGCTTCACCGATGGCGTAAAGACCGGTGAGCTTTCTTGCTTCCATAGTTTGGGATGACAATTCTGCGGTGGAAATGCCGCCAATGGTAACTTCTGCCTTGGCAAACCCTTCGGTTCCGTTGGGCGAAAAGCGCCAATCGGCCAGCTGTGCTCCCGCGTTCCTTAGGTCTTTGTCAGAAACATTGCCAAGCTCCCGATCGATGCCAAGTCGTTCTGCCAAAGCATCGGCGAGCCTGTCGGGCAAATGTTCGCGCAAAGCGGCCTTGATACCGGCACGCGGGCGGTCACGCTTCATTTCGATAAGCCAGTCTGCATCAGTTTGTGGGAGGAAAGTAATGCCAATATCCTCGCCATGCCGCCAATAGGACGAGATTTGCAGAATAGCTGGCCCGGAAAGCCCTTTGTGAGTGAACAATGCTGCCTCGCTGAAAGTGACCTTTCCAGCGCGCGCCTTGATCGGAGCAGAAACACCCGAAAGTTCGCGAAACAACACATCCTCGCCCCCCAAAGTCAGGGGAACAAGGGCAGGGCGAGGCTCCACCACTTTCAGGCCGAATTCCCTCGCAAGATCATAGGCATATCCTGTCGCCCCCATCTTGGGGATTGAGGGGCCGCCAGTGGCAATCACGAGGTTTGGCGCAGCAAAGTGCCGTCCGCGTGCGGACACTGCGAAAACGCCATCCTCATGGACAACAGCCTCGCATTCCGCTCCGCAGATCACATCAACATTGTCAGAGCATTCATCGAGCAGCATCTGCACGATTTGCTTTGCTGATCCATCGCAGAACAGCTGGCCCAATGTCTTTTCATGCCAAGCAATGCCGTGGGCATCGACCAGATCGATAAAATCCTGCGGGTTGTACCGGGCGAGCGCAGACTTTGCGAAATGTGGATTGTCAGACAGGAAATTGGCAGGGCCAGCGTTCACATTGGTGAAATTGCACCGACCTCCGCCTGAGATCAGGATTTTCTTACCCGGCTTCTCAGCTTTCTCCAGCACCGCGACGCGCAGGCCCTTCTTGCCTGCCTGCGCTGCGCACATCAGGCCCGCCGCGCCTGCGCCTAGGATAATGACATCGTAATGTTCCACATGGCTGCCGATAGAGTGGTGCGCGCGCATTGCCAATCGCCGCTTTCAATCCCTATCTGATGGCCATGTCGAAAGCCAAGGCAGGCACACCCCATAACCCCGCGGGTGCTGAGCGTTTCAATGAAGAACGCGCAGCGCAAACCGTCTCACGCGCGCAGCCCAATCTGGAAACAGGCGTCGAAGCGATCCGGGAAGTGGTGAAGACGTTAAAGCCTATTCCCGGCGTCTACCGAATGCTCGATGCGCGCGGCGATGTGCTGTATGTGGGGAAGGCACGCAGCCTCAAGGCGCGCGTGGCGAACTACACGCAAATCAACGGGCTAACGCAGCGGATTTTGCGGATGATCTCGCAGTGCCGTTCGATGGAGATTGTCACCACCAATTCGGAAGCCGAAGCGCTGCTGCTTGAAGCGCAATTGATCAAACGGTTTCGCCCGCCGTTCAACGTGCTTTTGCGCGACGATAAGAGCTTTCCGTTTATCCTTTTGCGGGGCGACCACACATTCCCTCGCATCCACAAACATCGCGGCGCGAGGAAAGCGAAAGGCAATTATTACGGCCCCTTCGCCAGTGCGGGCAGTGTCAACACTACGCTTAATGCGCTGCAAAAGCTATTCCTTCTAAGGTCCTGCACAGACAGCTTTTTTAACAACCGCGACCGGCCCTGCTTGCTGTACCAGATCAAACGGTGTTCTGCCCCGTGTGTCGATCGGATCAGCGAGGATGATTACGAAGGGCTGGTCAAACAGGCGAAGGATTTCCTCGCTGGAAAATCGAGCCAAGTGCAGGCTGATCTTGAAAAACAGATGGCCAAAGCGGCCAAGGATTTGGAATTCGAAACCGCTGCAATCCTGCGCGACAGGCTGCGCGCGGCGACCTTTATCCAAGGCTCGCAAGCGATCAATGCGAGCGGCGTTGGCGATGCGGATGTCTTCGCTCTGCATGCCAAAGGCGGGCATATGGGTGTGCAGGCTTTCTTTATTCGCGGTGGGCAAAACTGGGGGCACCGCGCCTTCTTCCCCAGCCACACCAAGGACGTGGATGAGGATCAGGTGCTCGCCAATGTGATGTTGCAATTCTACGAAGAAGTGCCACCGCCCGCCACGGTGCTGGTGGACCGGGAATTGCCCGAACAGGAATTGATCGAGGCGGCTCTGGCCGAATTGGCTGACAAGAAAGTCGCTATCAGCATTCCCCAGCGCGGCGACAGGCGCAAATTGCTCCAACAGGCGCAAAGAAACGCGGTTGAGGCGCTTGAACGGCGGCTGGCTGAGACGGGCACAAAGGCCAAAGTCAATCGCGAGCTGGCTGAATTTCTGGAGCTTGATGCGCCGCCGCAGCGGATTGAGGTTTACGATAACAGCCACATTCAGGGCGCGAAGGCGGTGGGCGCGATGGTGGTTGCCTCGCCTGAAGGCTTTGAGAAATCCCAATATCGCAAGTTCAACATCAAAACCGCGCAGACCAATGATGACTTTGCGATGATGCGCGAAGTGATGGAGCGGCGTTTTACCCGCGCGATGAAGGATGATCCGGATAGGGAGCGCAAAGGCGTTTGGCCCGATCTGGTTCTCGTCGATGGCGGGAAGGGGCAGCTGTCATCGGTCATGGAAGTTTTGGGCGAGCTGGGCATTGAAGATCTGCCCGTAATCGGCATAGCAAAAGGTCCGCATCACGGGCGCGAGGGACGCGAGGTGTTCCATTTCCCCGATGGCCGCGAGAAAATGTTGCCTACCAATTCGCCTGTTTTGTTCTACGCCCAGCGCCTGCGCGATGAAGTACACCGCTATGTTATCGGCGCGCACCGTGCAAAGCGCTCCAAAGCGATCACCGCATCGCCGCTCGATGAAATCCCCGGCATCGGCCCTGCGCGAAAGCGCGCGCTGCTTCTCCATTTCGGAACGGCCAGCAAAGTGCGTGCAGCGGCATTGGAAGACTTACAGCGCGCACCCGGCGTATCAGACAAAGTCGCGCGCCAAGTTTATGATTTTTACCACGCGAGTGGGTGAGCTTTACTTGAACAGCTTGAATGAAGCGACGAAAGGTAAATGATCCGAAACCCTGTTACGGAAAGTGTTCTGGCCCATATTCAATGTCCAATGCATCGGAAAGAGGCGCAGAGTCCCTTTGACGTAGTCGCGCGAAAATGTGCGCGAAATTGCGAATCCGTCAAGCAGGTTCTCGCGCCCCGACTTCAGTATATGTGAAAAGCGGTCTTGCAAGTCCCATGATGACACAAAATCCATAACATCGTCACCGCCTAGAAGCGCGAAATTGCTTACATCCTGGCCGGGGATCATGTTGAAATCACCCATAAGAGCTAAAAGGTCATTGCCGCGTCCGCGTTCTTCGCGAACTTCTGTCAACCATTCCCCGATTACTTTGCATTGACCATCGCGTAGGTCTTGGTCTGGTTTATCCCTTCCAGATTTCAAGTGTACGCCGATAACGGTCGCTTCAAAGCTAGTGCCGATTTTGACATCGACTCCAATCGCCAGGCGACCCCTTGCGACAGTGCCGTTTGAATCGGGAACAAAACGAGGATTGGTCACATCGATCCCTGGCTTGTGCAGGAAACCAATGTTTAGCACGCTGTTTGGCTGGGGAAGTATCGTATGATTGTATCCTACGCCGTAGTCGTTCTTTAACCGGTCTGCCAACCACTCGATATGCGTAATCGGTGCAACCTCAACCAGCGTCACAAAGTCTGCATCGAGAAGGGCAAGGCCTTTGGCTTGATTTTCAGCTTTGTCACTATCGGGTTCAATCCCCTCTTCCGGATCGAATAGGTTGAACCCCGCTAAATTCCATACGGCGAAATTGACAATCGAATGGCTGAAATTGATCATACTTCTTTTCCTCCCCAATCTGATCGAACACTTGGGAACCTATTGGGCAATGTTCCTTGTTTTTAATTGTAGAATACTGCCAAAACTCTGGGTTTATAAATGCGGAAAGCAATCAGGAGAGTAACCCACTGGCTAAAGGCGCCAATCGCAACCCAATTGAAAGCTATACGTTCTTTCCACACCTTGATTGCCAAGAGGCTTTGGGTGCAAATCGACTATGGCATCGCTACCGCAATCCGCTCCATCGCTCGATCTGCTTACCGCTTTGCGCGATTTGCATGTCACGCTTGACCATTTTGATGCGGATATTGCAGCGCAGCTTGGTCTTGCGCGCAATGATCTGAAATGTGTGCATTTGCTGGTTGCTGAAGGTTCTGCAAGCCCGAAGCGGATTATGGCGCAATTGGCTTTGACGAGCGGCACGGTGACGACGTTGATCGACCGACTGGAAGCGCAAGGATGGGCGCGGCGTTTGCCTGATCCCAAAGATCGCCGAGGGGTAAGAGTGGAGCCGACCCGCAAGGCTAAACGTGATCTTGCAGGGCTTTATGGACCGATGAGCGAGGTTATCGGCAAATTCGAAGGAAGACTTGGTGAAGAACGCAGCCAATCTGCTGCCAAACAGGTCAATAATTGCACGCGGCTGGTGGCATGGGCGCAAACGCAATTGCGCGATTGAGATACCCGCCGTGCAAATGCTGCAACGAAGACACGCGAAGATGCCATTGAACTCGGGCGGCTACGCGTCTAGCCCCTTTGAGGACATCACTTACCGTTTGCGTTCGATTCCAAGGAGACACTATGACCCAGTTTCGCACTTTTTCGCACAGGTTGCCATTGGCGCTTGCAGCTTTGGCCGCAGCAAGCCCGGCTCTCGCGCACGAGGCAGGCTTCTTCCACACACATGGCGAAAGCGTTGTCGCAGCGCTGGCTTTGGCGGCGGCAGCTGGTCTAGGCATTCGTTTCATTCTCGCGCGTAAATCGCGCAAGTAATCGCACTGGATTGGAAAGATAAAAGACATGATGAAATCGATCGAAAACGCGCTCACCAAAACCGGTCTGCTTGTCGAGGCAGAGGCACATTGCGATGTTCCTTGCGGTATTTATGACACCGGCCCTGCTCTTTATCACGCCGTGTCTGTCGTGCGCTTGATGGACCAGTTCTTGGCTGCTGATGACAGTGCTTTTCTGACCAAAGCGCGTCTGGTTGCTCAAAAAGAAGAGCAAGCCGAAAAGGTAAAGCACGAAATTCGCGTGATCTGGGGTGATTATGTGAAGCCTCCGATTGTTGAGAAGTATCCCAACATTCACGAACTTGCCCATTCGATCATGATGCAGGGGTCGAAGTGTAAACAGGATTGCCACCGTGAGGACGGTGAAAAGCTTGTTGAGTTGGTCAATGAATTTGCTGAGATTTTCTGGGCCACCAAAGGCGTGGAAACCGGCAAGGCGCCGTGTCCTTATGAACCCAAAGTACCAGTGGTTTATCCTAAGCTTGGCTAAGCTGGGAGTATAGGGTGGGGCTTTTCGGTTTCACCTTTGTCCGGATCAAAGGGGAAAGCATGGAGCCCATGCTGCCCTCTGGAACAATCGCCCTGTTTCGCGCGACCAAAAGCGTGAGGCGGGGCGATGTTGTTTTGGTGGACCATCCCGATTTTGGGATGATCGTAAAGTCTGCGCGGCTGATAGGGATTGATGATGAGGTCGCGCTGGAAGGGTTATCGCCCGCATCCACATCGCCCGAAAAACTCGGAAGTGTACCAGCCAATCGGGTGCGCGGGGTTTTGCTTCGAAAACTGACCTAAGCCGCGTCGAGCAATCTGCGCTTAAATTCGGCATCACTGCGCAATTGTGAATGCTCAACCCATGTTGAATGCACGCCGCTTGAGATTTTGTGCGGCAGGGCAAGGCGGCAGATCGGGCCTTTGGTGATGTCGCTGGCATCAAGGATAGCGCATTCGGACGTTCCGGTGTTCTCATCAATCAAGAAAGTGATGAGATAGCCGTCATCCTCGCGTCCTTGCTGTCCTACCGCTTCGCTATTTGAAGACGGGGCGTTCTTCTTCGGCACCATCGGGCTTTCGCTCGCATAGACACCGTCGGGCAATTCAAACACCTGTTCCTCGCCCGTTTGCGTGTCGTGACGCACATAGCCGTTGAACAGGAACCATCCCGGCTTGGCCGTGGTGGACCAGACATATCGGCTTTTGCGCATAAGGTATTCTGGATTGATCATCCCAAACTCGACAATTTTGTCTGATAGGCGCTCTTCGCGGGTTTCGCCGGTCGCAAGGTTGAACCGCCAGCGGTGGAGTTTGGGGATGAAGGAATGCTCATCCACATAGGCCATCATATGCCCATATTCGCCCGCTTCCGCGATTGGGTCAGGCATGGGCTTGTCTTGGAAGTATCCCTCCAGCACGACTTCATCGCCTTCTTCCCAAGCGTTTGTCCAATGCAGCACATAGGTAGGGGATGCTTCGAACCAGCGAACGTCTTCGGGTTGGCCATAGCGCGGGATCAAAGCAAAGCGCGATGGAACGCCTTCGTGAATGCGCGCCGCGTGAATGTCGCGTTTCAGCAGTTCTTCATCCCAGAAGAGCGGCATATCATTGAGGATCGACCAGTTCTTGGTGACCGCCATATCATGCGGCAAACGCGGGCCGGGCAGTGGGATGGGCACGTAATGTGCAATCTTTCCGGAGCGGTCCACCACGCCGTAATGCATGAAAGGCGCGTGCTTGGAATAGTTGAAAAACATGAGCTCGCCCGTTTCCTCATCCACTTTGGGATGGGCAGAAACGCCGTCCAGCGGCCCCCAAGATGCTTTGCCAAGGTTTTCCAGCGTGACGGGGTCCATCTGCCATGCTTCCCCGCATTGATAGAGCGTTGCGAGCGCCACGCCGGAATGTACGATGATATCGGTGGAGGCGGTGTCTTTCAAGCTGCCATGCGCGCCAAAGCCGGGGCGTTTGGAAAGGGCAGGCGGGTCCATCAACCCGCCCCACAATGCTTCGCCTGCGATCTGTTCCGCTTCAAAGCAAGATGTGCGCACAAAGCGATTGCGATAGCTTGCTTTGCCGCCTGAAATGCTGACCTGATGCACCATCGCATCGCCATCGAATGGGTGATGACGGCCAAGCGGTTGATGCACCGGGTTTTCGGTGTTGCGCAGATAAATACCGTCTATGTCTGCAGGAATTTCGCCCTCAATCACTTGCAGCTCATCCACATCCACCTCTTCATGAAGCGGAGTCCAAGCGCCCGACAAATAGGGGTGATTGGATGGCGTAAGACTGGTCTTTACAGGCGGCTGGCGTGTGATCTGCATTAAGTTGTCTCCCTCCCGCCAGCCTAGCGAATGACGCAAAGGGGGAAAAGAGATTGCAGAATTTTTGCAGGCGAGTTTGATCTCGATCAATGAAATCCTGCGCTCCTTTGCTCACTATCCGAAGCGAAAGGGGATAAGTCATGAAATCGATACTGCTCCACATTGAAGGCGATGAGGGCATGGAGGCCCGGATCCAATTTGCGCTTGATCTGGCCCGGTCGCAAAACGGCCATATCACCTGCCTTCAATCTGTGAATTTCGAGATTTTTGCGCCCGGTGATTTCTACGGTTCCGCTATGGCGGCTGCGCTTCCCGCTTTACAAAAAGCCGCTGAAGAATTGCGCGCCAAAATCGAGGCACAATTGTCGCATGAAGATGTCTCTTGGGAATGGCAATATCAGCCCGGAATGGCAGAGACCAAGCTGCTCGAATACGCGGCATTGCAAGATGTCATTGTTGTGGGACCGCGCGATCCGGGCGAAAAAAGGCGCGTGGCCTCGATTATGGTGGGAGAATTGCTGCTGCGCTCTTCCACTCCGGTCTTGGTTATACCTCCTGATTGGAATGGGTATGACGCCAAAGCGCCTGTTTTGATTGCGTGGAACAATTCACCCGAATCTTGCGCGGCTTTGCGTGCCGCGGTTCCCATTCTCAAGAATGCGAGCCGGGTTATCCTTGCCAGCGTCACAGAGGATAAAGAGAGGGAGAGCCAGGATTTTCCGGCGATTGAAGGCTCCATTTATCTTAGCCGACACGGCATAACCTCAGAGATTTTGGAGCTTCCCAAAGGAAAAGCAAAAGTGTCCGATACTCTGTTCGAGGCGGCGCGGACCCATGAATGCGTCGCGATGGTTATGGGTGGATATGGACAAATGCGCATTACCGAGGCTTTGTTTGGAGGCGTTACAAGGCGCTGCCTAACCGATCCGCAATTGCCGATATTGCTGGCGCATTAGAAAGTAATCTCAAGCACCTGCTTGCCCGATATCGTAAAATGTCGGCGACCCCGGCCCCACAGGAATGCCCAGCACGAAAGTCCAAAGGTAGAAGAATATCGACCAGAAAAAGATAAACACCATTGAATAAGGCAGCATCATCGCGATCAGTGTGCCTACACCCAAATTGCGGTCATAACGCGTCGCCCAAGCGAGGATGAGGCCGAAATAGCTCATCATGGGCGTGATGATATTGGTGGTGGAATCGCCGATGCGATAGGCTGCTTGGATGGCTTCGGGTGCATAGCCAATCAGCATCAACATGGGCACAAAGATGGGCGCTGTCACAGCCCATTGCGCGCTGGCTGATCCCAAAGACAGATTGATCACCGCGCACATCAGGATGAAAAGGAAAAAGACCGCAGGCCCTGTCATTCCCGTTTCAACCAGCAGATTGGCCCCTGTCACTGCCGTGATTGCACCCAAATTGGTCCAACCGAAAAAGGCCACAAACTGCGCGGCGAAAAAGACGAGCACAATGTAAAGCCCCAATGACGATATCGCGGCGGCCATGGCGTTGATGATATCGCGGTCGGTTTTCATTGTGCCCACCGCGCGGCCATAGGCGTATCCAAGCACGACGAAAAAGATCAGGATCCAGACGACAAACCCGTCAAAGAAAGGACTGTCTATTCTATCGCCAGTGTCCGGGTCGCGCAGCACGCCCCAATCGGGCGCCAATGTCAGCGCCATAAAGGCTAGCGTGCCAAGCAAAGCTATGCCCGCCCAACGCAGGCCTTTACGTTCTTTGTCGCTTATTGCCTCCATCATCCTGTCATCCAGAATGTCAGGATCAGCCGCGCTCGCATCGTATGCGCCCAGTTTTGGCTCAACGATGAAAATCGTCACGAGCGAGCCTAGTATGGTGATGAGGAAGGTTGAGGCGAACATGAAATACCAGTTCGCTGTTGCCACCACGGTGTATTCCGGATCGATCAGCCGCGCGGCTTCTTGCGTGATGCCTGCCAAAAGCGGGTCAATCGTGCCGATAAGCAAGTTCGCGCTGTATCCGCCTGAAACGCCTGCAAAAGCGGCGGCCATTCCGGCAAGCGGGTGACGGCCCAGCGCATAAAAAATCGCTCCAGCAAGCGGGATAAGGACAACATAGCCAACTTCCGAAGCGGTGTTGGAGACGATGCCTGCAAAGACAATCGCGACCGTGACCAAATGCTTGGGCGCGCCCAGAACCATGGCGCGCACGGCGGCGGATAACAGGCCAGATTTCTCCGCAACGCCCACACCCAGCATCGCAACCAGCACCACGCCAAGTGGGGCAAAGCCTGTGAAATTGTCGACCAGATTGGAGAAGATGCGCCGCACACCATCGCCATCCATCAGGCTGACAGCGCGGATCATGCCATCTTCTGCGACGCCATTTGCGCCTGCTGGTCGAGGATCAACGACGCTTACGCCCATCGCCCCCATAAGGCCCGATAAAAGCACAATCCCGATAGCCAGAACCGCAAACAAAGTGACGGGGTGAGGCAGCAAATTGCCGAGCCATTCAACCCCATCCAAAAAGCGCGTGAAGGCGTTTCGTTTTTGCGGCGCGGCCGTGGTGTCAGCACTTGCCTGCTCGGTATCGGCCATTCGGCAGCTTCCTTTAATTCGGTGTCAGTAAGTGAAGATACCGAGCTTGCCGTAAAATTGAAGCGCGCTTTGATGCGGCTCGTGCTTTTAAGTTTTGGACTTGCGTTTGCGCATCATGCCTTCTTGAGCGACACTGGCGATGAGATCGCCTGACTGGTTGAAAATCCGCCCTCGATTAAAGCCGCGACCGCCGCCTGACCATGGGCTGTCTGTGACATAGAGCAGCCATTCATCCGCACGCGCCTCGCGGTGAAACCACAGCGCGTGATCAAGGCTGGCGCCCACCAGCTCTCCGCGCATCCATGATAGGCCATGGGGCAGGGCACTGGTGCCAAGCAGCGTGTAATCGCTCGCATAAGTGATGATCGCGCGGTGTAGAGCGGGTGTGTCAGCTTCTCCGGCGACAGGGGCGGCTGTTTTGAACCAGCTATGCGCATGTGGCTCTTTGGGTTCAGAATTCATCCAATGCAGCCGGTCAACCGTGCGCATTTCAATCGGGCGAGGGCGCAGCATCAGCGCGCGTTGGCCGTCAGTTAGAGCGTCCATCGTGTCCACCATTGCACGTCGGGTTTCCATGTCGGTTTTGAGGTCTTCCGGAGGTGCCACATCAGGCATCGGGCTGTCGTCGTGCTTAAGACCGTCCTCGGGCACCTGAAAGCTGGCGGTCAAGTTCAGGATCGGAACAGCGCGGCCTTGTTCATCCTCTTGCGCTGCTACAACACGGCGATTGGAAAAACTGCGCCCATCAAAATCGCGCTCAATCCGGTATTCGATCGGATGGCCTTCGATACCTCCACGAAGGAAGTAAGCGTGAAGAGAATGCGCTGTCTTGGTTTCGGGAACAGTCAGCTGGGCCGCTTGCAACGCTTGTGCCAGCACCTGGCCGCCAAATACGCGGCCAAAGCCATCGATTTGCTGGGCCCCTTCGAAAATATCGGCAGCGCGCTTTTCAACGGTTAGAAGGCGTACAAGGTCATCGACCAAGGATTGCGGCGTGGGGGAGGGCGTTTCAGTCATTGCTCCGCCCAATGGGACAGACTTTACCAACACGTCAATGGGCGTGATACCTTATCCGGCAAGCCCGAGTTTGCGCAGCACTTTATAAGCAGTTGATTTTGGCACGTTGCTCTTAGGCCAACGCCCCGGCGGATTGGGGGAAAGCCCCATTCTGCGCAGGTGGTGATTGAGCGCACGAGCTTCGCTTTCGGCATAGCTCCATTCCGAGCGCCATGTAATCGACAACGAAATAGAACTTTTTGGGCCGTTTTTGACGAAATGCGGTGCCATAACAGGTACGAATACACCGTCCCCTGGAGAGAGCGGGAAAGAGCGGCCTTCGCCTAGAAAAGTCTCATCCCATTCAAGCTCACGCGGGCCGCCTGTGTGGTAGCTTTCGTGAACCTCATCGCGTGCAAACCGCCCATCGCCTGCGGGAAACTGGGTCATGACCTTAGTGCCTTCGATCTGGAGCAGTATGTTATGCTCAGGATCGAAGTGATACGGCGTCACAGCATTAGGGCTCGAGATGAAAATGTAAGCCTGAGGCGTGAGCATTTGGCCGGTCTTCGCTTCGATTGAAGAGCGCAATTCTTCAAGCAAATCGGCAAGCAGTTTCTTGTAGGCAGGTGCTTGCTCAACATTCTTTAGAACGGCCCAGCTGTTGGATGCATGAATCTGGCGGATAGTCTCGTCAATAGAAAGCCCGGTTGCGCCGGGCTTCCCATCCACACCAATGGGTAGATCACCGCGATTGTATTCGATTGAGTCTTTGGGAAGCTCTTCAGCCAAAGTCGCAAGCGCGTCCAACTCCAGCAATTCGTTCCGGCCAAGCGAATGGGTCAGCAGGTGCGGGGTTTCGGGGTATTTGGCTGAAAATGTGTCACGAGAATTGTGGTGAAACACATGGCCAGCGGTGATTGTGTTAAGGTCGATAGGCGCGCTCACTTGTCGCTCCTCGTTCGAGTTTCGTATTTTGACAGCATGGAAAATGCGAACCGCCGGACAGGTCCACCAATTGCGATATTGCGGCTGATCAGTTCGCGACGTTCAGTCCAGAGCCGTTCAATCATGGAATGGCCTTGCATGGCGCAGCTGTCTGTCCATTCGACATCTTGTCGGTCCAGCATTGTAAGGTTTTCGAGCTGTATCAGCACACCAGGGGAATGCGCGGCGTAATCTTCATCGAAAGCGGTCTTGAAGCTGTATGCGCCGGGCGGTGAGATGAGGTTGGCGAGCATTGCGATAGGGCGGCCATCAAGGCGTAGGGTAAGGCGTTCCAATCGCCCGTTTTGCGCAGCGCCCCTTAAGGCTGTGTGGAAGAACGCAGCGGTTGTCGAATTGCTAGCCAGAGCGGATCCGGCCTCCCCTTTCCATCCCGCCGCCTCGAGTTGGAGGAATTCATCGGCCCATGCCTCGATCCCAATATCGGCCTCATCGCGATCAAAGGTGAGCTCTCCCTTATCCTCCAAGCGGCGCTTATGCCGGCGCAATTCCTTGCGTCGCTTATTGGTTAGAGCGTTGGCAATGTATGCATCAGGAGAGTGCTTTGAGGCGAGCATTGCGCGTGTTCTGGAGTGAACATCAGCGTAGGAAAGGCCTGTTTGACAAAGCACTTTGTCTAAAGCGTGTGTCGCAGGCCCATGAGCCGGGAGACTAGGCAGGTGCAGGAACAAGGATCGCCCAGGGTTGACGTCACATGCGGCCAACAAGCTAATCCAGAACAGCTTTTCTGCGCCTTTCCGGATCAAAGGCACCCCGCAAAAGGCATTGTTGTGCAGCCAGCTTGATAGATGCGGGATTGAGTAGCCATAGTAATCGCGTGAGCGCTTCATCGGCAAAAGACCGATAAGTTCTTTGCCTTCAAACACGGCGGCAATCTTGATCGAGACACCAGAGGTAAGGGTTTCGAACGAAGGTAGTACAAACCATGGTTCGTAGAATGGATTGGGTTCGCATGCATTCAGCGCCAATTGCTCCCAAGCACTAACGAAATCGGGGGTGCTAACCTGTGTAGCTGTCATCCAAGCAAGTTTGGGGTGCTCCGCAATCGAAGTGGCCGCGCCATCATCGATTGCGAAATTGGTTCCGCGTTGCTGTGCAGCGCGTGCCAGTCCCATGGCTCGCATACCCCCTGGTAAATTGCTTGGCACAATTGCCGTTGATCATACTGTGCCATCCTCAAGGGTGCAAAGCACTTCGTGGGGTGGGAGGTGTCCTGTGCTGAAACGCATGGGGATGCGTTGGTTTACCGCGAAGGTTCCAACGAAAAACCCCGCCGCACATTGGGTGCAGCGGGGCATTCTCTTGCGTGCATCCCCGCAAAGGCGGGGGTCTCTATCAGATTACGAATATCCGATGGAGGCTCCCGCCTTCGCGGGAGCTCACATCTCTTTAATGACCAGCCAGAGCCGCGAGCAGTAGCAGCGCGACAATGTTGGTGATCTTGATCATCGGGTTCACGGCTGGACCTGCAGTATCCTTGTAAGGATCGCCCACAGTGTCGCCGGTCACGGCAGCTTTGTGAGCCTCTGAGCCCTTGCCTCCGTGATTGCCGTCTTCGATGTATTTCTTCGCATTGTCCCATGCGCCGCCGCCAGCGGTCATGGAAAGCGCGACGAACAGACCGCCGACGATCACGCCAAGAAGCAGAGCGCCAAGCGCTGCGAAGGCGTTGTCCTGTCCAGCAAGACCATAGATCACGAAGTATGTGACGATTGGAGCCAGTACGGGAAGGAGCGATGGAATAATCATCTCCTTAATCGCAGCCTTGGTCACGAGGTCCACTGTGCGAGCGTAGTCCGGACGGCTCGTGCCGGCCATAATGCCAGCATCTTTGGCGAACTGATCACGCACATCGACAACCACATCGCCAGCCGCGCGGCCCACCGCAGTCATGCCCATCGCTCCGAAGAGATAAGGCAGCAGTGCACCGAGCAAGAGGCCTACGATCACGTAGGGGTTCTCAAGGCTGAAATTGACATCCGCATCCGGGAAGAATTCGCGAAGGTCAGCGGTGTAGGCGGCAAACAGCACGAGCGCTGCAAGACCAGCGGAGCCAATGGCATAGCCTTTGGTGACCGCTTTCGTGGTGTTGCCAACCGCGTCGAGCAGGTCGGTTTTTTCACGGACGCTTTCATCAAGACCCGACATCTCGGCAATACCGCCAGCATTGTCAGTGACAGGACCGTAAGCATCAAGCGCCACAACCATGCCAGCCAGCGCCAGCATAGCGGTCGCGCCGTAAGCAAGACCGATGAGGCCCGCCAGCTGATATGCACCGATGATCGCCGCGATAATCACAATCGTCGGCAAAGCGGTCGATTCAAGACTGATCGCCAGACCTTGGATCACGTTTGTGCCGTGGCCCGTTTCCGATGCCTTGGCGATGGATTTCACCGGGCGGAAATTGGTGCCGGTGTAATACTCGGTGATCCAGATGATGATGCCGGTAAGGACAAGTCCGATGAGCGAGCAATAGAACAAGTCCATGCCGTTAAACTCAACTCCGCCGGGCCCTGTGCCAAGCGCTGCATTCATGTCTGCGCCAGCAGTGCCAAGCGCGTATTGCGTGACCACATAAATCAACGGGATGGCGAGAACGGCAGTGACGATAAAGCCCTTATACATCGCGCCCATAACATTGGTGCCATTGCCCAGACGGACAAAATAGGTGCCAATGATCGAGGTAACGATGCACGCGCCGCCGATCAGCAGCGGCAAAGCCATCAAAGGCAGCAGCAGGCCTGCGCCGCTTAGCTGTTCGCTGAAAAGCAAAGCCGTCAAAACCATCGTTGCGCCAACGGTCACAACGTAAGTCTCAAACAAGTCAGCGGCCATACCAGCGCAGTCGCCCACATTGTCGCCTACGTTATCAGCGATAGTGGCGGGGTTGCGTGGGTCATCTTCTGGAATAGACGCTTCGACTTTACCGACAAGGTCAGCGCCCACATCGGCCGCTTTGGTAAAGATACCGCCGCCAAGCCGGGCGAAGATCGAAATAAGCGATGCGCCAAAGGCAAGGCCAACAAGACCATCAATGACGATGCGGCTATCCGCAGCAAGCCCCATCGGACCAACGAGCACATAGAAGAACACCGCAATGGCAAGCAGAGCAAGACCTGCAACCAACATGCCCGTAATCGCGCCAGCGCGGAATGCGATGGTGAGACCTTGCTGCAAACCAGCTTCAGCAGCCGCGGCTGTGCGCACGTTGGAGCGAACCGAGATGTTCATCCCGATATAGCCTGCAACGCCGGACAGAACCGCGCCGATGACGAAGCCGACAGCCGGAATAACGCCGAGGAAAAGCCCGACGACCACGGCCGCAACCACGCCAACAATACCGATCGTGGTGTATTGACGGTTCAAATAAGCCTGCGCACCTTCTTGGATAGCGCCTGCGATTTCTTGCATTTTTTCATTGCCGGCACTTGCGCCGAGCACTTGGCGGCTGGTGATAAAGCCATACACAATGGCAAGCACACCAAGCCCAATCGATATAAGTATAAGGTCCACGTAGAATCCCCTCTCCAAAGCGTGGAAAATTGCGCCTCTTATTGAATCCCTCTGGGCGCAGTGCAGGTATTCATAGGGGCTTAACCCTAGGTGACAAGCCGAAAGCGCCGCAAAACTGTCGATCTTGTTTAAACTGGGATCACAGGATCAGGGTTTGAAGGTGTGTTGATAGCCCAGATTTTGCTCCTTTGAGACTGGATCATCATCAAGCCAAAGCGGTGCGATGTCATGCACGCCCACCTGTCCGATCCGCGTGGCTGGGATGGGGATGGGAGTATCTTCAGGCGCTGTGAAAAGCAGCTCGTAATCATCGCCCCAGCGCATGCAATCACCGCGGCGGGAGGTGTCTGCAACAGGGATCACCTCGCTGTGCAATTGGATCGTCACATTGCTCGCCTTCGCCAGTCGCCAGCAATCGAGCAGCAACCCGTCCGATACATCCATCATAGCCGTGACAAGGGGCGCAAGTTTTTGCCCCTCCGCTATGCGCGGGGTGGGGCGGTGAAAGGCATCCGTGTGGTCTGCATCCCCTTCAAATCCCAACAAAGCGAGCCCCAAAATGCCGGTTACATAGACACTGTCACCTTTGCTCGCTCCCGCGCGTGACGGGACTGGGGTGTGCAAAGCGCGTCCAATGGCGGTGAGGCCGTGGGTTTGCGTGCCTGTGGCGGCAATAGTGTCTCCACCAAGCAGCCGTGTATCGTATTCGGAAAGAACGGCGCGCAGGCCCTCGATAAAGCGCGCATCATCGCCGCCCAGTGTGTAGCCGAGTAAAACGCCCACCGGTTCGGCGCCTTTGGCTGCAAGGTCAGAGAGATTTGCCGCAACCAGCTTCCAAGCCACATCGAAAGGATCGGCATCGGGCCGAAAATGCGTACCTTCAGCCATCGCGTCATGCGTCAAAACAAGCGTTTCGCTTCCAATTTCGAGAACGGCGCAATCATCGCGCAAATCCACAGCGCCGGCGTGCAGCGGAAGAGTGCGCAAGGCTGCGATAAAGTCCGCCTCCTCTATGGTCGGACCTCTTTGCCCACCGCATCCAAAACGCCGTTTACAAACTTCGCCTCGCGATCATCGAAGAACGCTTTGGCGACATCGACATATTCGTTGATGGCGCTGGCCGTGGGAACATCGGCGCGGGCCATGAGCTCATATGCGCCTGCGCGAAGAACTTGCACCATTGTCTTGTCGAGCCGGGCAAGCGTCCAGCCATCGGCCAGTTTGGAGAGCACCAATGCATCTATCTCGTCCCGGCGCGCATCCACTCCGCGCACCAGATCATCGAAGAAATCGACCTCCGCATCGGCCCACACTTCGCCTTCGTGATCTTCGTCATCCACTTCGCGCCCCAATCGGTGTTGGTGAAATTCATTGAGCAGTCTGGCAAGCGCGGTGCCTTCCATGTGCTGTTGATACAGCGCTTGGACAGCAGCAAGACGCGCGGCTGAGCGAGATTGGGCGCGGGCAGGGGTGTTCATTTGCGACGAAGCTCCACCGATTTGGCATGGGCAGGCAGCCCCTCTGCATGAGCAAGGGTAGCGGCAGCGGGGCCGATCTTTGCAAAAGATGCCTCATCAAGGCCCAGAAAGCTGGTGCGTTTCATGAAGTCTAGCACTGAAAGGCCGCTGGAAAAACGAGCCCGGCGGCCCGTTGGCAGAACGTGATTGGGGCCAGCAACATAATCCCCCACAGCCTCTGGTGTCATCCGGCCTAGGAAAATGCTGCCAGCATGACGGATTTCGCTCATCATGGCTTCAGGATCATCAATCGCCAGTTCGACATGTTCAGCAGCGAGCCGATTGGCGAGGGCAGGTGCTTCACTCATCAGGTCGTTAACGATGATGATGATACCGTTTTTCTCCCAGCTCTCCTTCGCCACTTTGGCTGTGGCAAGCTGAGCGAGCTGCACATCAATGCAGTCTTCAACATAGGCGGCAAAGCCAGCATCATCGGTGATGAGGATCGATTGTGATGTTGGATCGTGTTCGGCTTGGCTCAAAAGATCAGCAGCGATCCAGTCTGGATTGTTTGACCCATCTGCGATCACCAATATCTCAGACGGCCCAGCCACCATATCAATGCCCACGCGCCCATAAAGCTGGCGTTTAGCCTCGGCGACATAGGCATTGCCCGGCCCCGTGATGACATCAACAGGCTTAATCTTGTCAGTGCCATAGGCGAGCGCTGCGACCGCTTGGGAGCCGCCAACGCGCCAGATTTCATCGACGCCTGCGACATGCGCTGCGGCCAGAACCAGCGGGTTGGATTGCCCCTTTGGTGTCGGAGTGACAACCACCAGACGCTCTACCCCCGCGACGCGCGCAGGGATAGCGTTCATCAACAGCGACGATGGATAGGCAGCACGACCGCCCGGCACATAAAGACCAGCGGCATCAACAGAGCGCCAAATCGCGCCAAGTCGCACACCTGCATCATCCACATAGTCCCGGTTTTCAGGCAATTGCGCGAGGTGATATGCGCGGATCCGGCTTGCGGCGAGATCAAGCGCTTCGCGCAGGTCAGGCTCGATCGTTTGATAGGCTTCTTCGCAGCGTTCTTTGGAAATGGTCCAATCGCTGTCTTGTGCAAGCGCATAGCCATCAAAACGCTGCGTGTATTCCTTCAATGCCTGATCACCGCGCGCTTTGACAGCGCTCAATATGCTTTGAACTTGGCCTGCAACATCGCTGTCAGCATCGCGCCTTGCATTGACCAACCGATCAAACCGCGTTTCGAAATCAGGATCGAGAGTGGCAAGTTTCTGCACTAGGCTGCCTGTCCTTGGTTCTGCGCAGCGCGTCGCTCAGCCTGTTCGCGGAATTTCGTGACCAAATCGGCAATGCGAGCATCGGTTTTCAGCGCAGCCCGGTTCACGATTAGGCGCGCGGATACATCGAGCATGCGGTGAGTTTCGACCAAACCGTTCTGTTTCAGTGTTGCCCCTGTCGAGACAAGATCGACGATTTGGTTTGCAAGGCCAAGCGATGGGGCAAGCTCCATCGCCCCGTTTAATTTGACGCATTCAGCCTGAACACCTTGGCTTTCAAAATATCGCCGTGTGAGGCTGGGATATTTGGTCGCAACGCGAAGGTGGCTTGCATGAGCCATGGGGCCATCGTCATCTGCGAGCCGCGCGACCGAAAGGCGACAATGGCCGATATCGAGGTCCACCGGCGCATAAAGATCATCATAATCAAATTCTTCGACTACATCTGATCCCACAATGCCCATTTGCGCAGCGCCATGCGCTACGAAAGTCGCCACATCAAATGCGCGCACTCGAATTAGGCGCATATCTTCGCGCGTTGTCGCGAAAGACAGGCTGCGATTGGCCTTGTCGTGAAACGCCTCCTCGGGCACGACGCCAGCATCCGCCATTACAGGCAGTGCCTCATCAAGAATGCGCCCCTTAGGGATCGCGAAAGTCAGCTGCTTTTCAGCCAAAGAAGATGTGGGGGTTTTCATTGCGAGGGCGGACTTAGGGTGCGCCTATCAAAAGGGCAACACAAAGCGGAAGGGAGCGGCGAAATGAGCAAGCGTGATGTTATGGCGATCGAGGAATTCGACACTGCGATTGAGTGGCAGGCCGATCACGCGGCGCAAAATGGAGCTGAATGCACGGCGCGGGTTGTTCGGGCGCTTTCGGGGGTGCGCGAAAGCGAGACCGAATTGGGTCGCGCAATGGCGGCATGGGAGGGGCTAACGCTGAAAGACGCGATGCCTTTGCGAGTGACAGGTGGCCTGCATCATCTTGTCCTGACCGGCTTGGATGAGCGATTGCGTGCGGTCTATTCAGGGGAACTGACCGATCAGAGCGCAATTGATGCTTTGGTTCTCGACATCGCGCGCCAGCATGATGCGCTGCTTGCGCCATGGCTCGATGGCCCACCGCAAACGAATGAGGCGGGGCGTTCTGCAAGCATTATGGCGGGGCTTTTGTGGCTGTCCCAGAGGGTCAGGCCGCAATTCGAACTGTTCGAGCTTGGGGCAAGTGCGGGCGTCAACACGATGATTGATCGGTATTTTTACGATCTAGGCGGGACGAGGGTTGGCCTGGAAGGTTCGCCCATGACCATTGTGCCTGAATGGCGTGGGCAGGGGGCGGCTCCCGCTGCGCCTGACGATTTTGCGATCCTGTCGGTCAAAGGGTGCGACGTGGCGCCGATCAATCTTGCCGATCCTGATAGCGCGCTGCGTCTTAAAGCGTATGTGTGGCCCGATGCTCCGCAAAGGCTGGAGCGGATTGATGCGGCTATTCAGTTGGCAAGCGAGTGTGCGCCTGACCTTGTTAAAATGGATGCGGCTGATTTCGCACTCAGCCAATTGGAGAAACCTCAGGCTGCTGGCACCTCAAGGGGCATGTTTCATTCGATCATGTGGCAATACATGCCTTCAGCAACGCAAGACGCGATTACCCAAGGGTTTGAAGCGGCAGGCGCGCGAGCGACACCAGATCGCCCGCTTGCTTGGCTAAGCTTGGAGACCGATCCCGCAACGTTCAGGCATGAATTGAAAGTGCGGTATTGGGATGGTTCGCCCGCATCAGGCGAAACACATCTGCTCGCTCACGCGCATCCGCATGGGGCCTGGGTTGAGTGGACTGGGAACACCCCACTTAAGTTGTAATTTGAAACGTAATATGCTAGGCCATGGGCATGCAACCAAACGATCTGCCCTATGCTGACCTAACGCTTAGCGAAGCGTTGCTCCAGTTCAGAGCTGACAATGGGCTAGCGGGCAAATACGATGCCATGAGTTTAGAGGCGCAGACGCATTTTGAGCGGCACGACATCATCCATGTTTTGTTTGGTCTTAACACCAGTCTTCGCGAAGAAGCCCAGGCTGATGGATGGACTTTGATCGCCAGCGACATCGGCTGGAATGACATCCGAACATTTATGAAGCTGCCCGAAGAGCATGACCTACTCGCCGAGGTTGGTTGGTGGGCACTTGTCAAAGGGTTCGCGCTGAGCGTGCCCGATTACGCCAAAATCATCTGGCGCTCTCGACGTTTGAGCAAGAAATGGCGTTGGTCTGACAACGCACAGTATCGGCAGCGCAGCGTGTCAGATATTCGCGAAGAATTCGGAATATCGAAGGCGCTGGCTGCCTAGTCCTGTTCAGCAGCAATCGCAATTTGCGCAGTTTGCACCGCTTTCACACTTGGAGCAGTCGCAATCGCAGCAGTCAGATGGGATATGATATACCATAGCAGTTTTCCTTATATATCATATATATATAGAGAGGTAATGCCCGCTTGTCCAGCAAACCGTTAGAGCGCTTCAGCCTTTCAGAAATGCCTCCATCGCCGCGTTCACAGTGTCTGGTGCCTCCCAAGGGACGAAATGGCCGCAATTGGCCACTTGATGGATGGTGAGCGGGTCGATTATCTCCTCCAGGCCGTCCAAATTTTCTGGCGGCAGAGCCAGATCATCCATCGCCCAGATCACAAGTGTGGGAATGGTCAATTTGGGCAAGTCTAGTGGAGTATAATCGGCTGGCAGTTCAAACGGCTCATCCATTGTGGGAACCGTTAGCGGGCTGGCTCTGTAGTAATTGAGCATCCCAAAGGCTGCATCGCGGTTCTGCCAATCGCGCAGCAATGCATCGCGCTCTTCTGGCTCCATCGCAGCCGGCCGGTCCCATTTGACCTCTTGCAGCATAAGGCCGGTCAGCCCCTGATCTTTGACGAGCGCATCATTGGCGGGATCGCGAAAACCGCGAATATACTGGCTCGCCTCGCGTTGGCCCGGATGGGTGTAGAGGAGTTTCTGGAAGATCGAAGGGTGAGGCGCATTGGCGATGATCGCGCGCTCGACCCGCATATGCTGCCCGCCAAGAGCAACCCCCCAAGCAATCGCGCCACCCCAATCGTGGCCTACAATCGTGAACTTGGGCAGGGACAAAGCATCGGCAAGCAGGAAGATGTCGCCGATCAGCTTGTCAGGTGTGTAGGCCGATACCTCTTGCGGTTTGGATGATCCGCGATAGCCACGCTGATCGGGCGCAATGCAGCGATACCGGTCTTTGAAATGCGCAATCTGATGGCGCCACGTGCGATGGCTTTCAGGAAAGCCGTGGAGAAAGATCAAAGTCGGTGCATCGATGGGCCCTTCATCGATGACATCTAAGTGAATGCCATTGGGAAGGTGAACGCGCTTTTGTTCCATTATCGCTATCCTATTGCCTCAATCATCGTAGCGGCTTTCCTCGCGAAACTTTAATCCTGCGGTTTGGAGCGGAGTGATAGCCTCTTTGAATTGACCGGGTGTCATATCGGCAAACTGCTTGAATTCCTTGTTTAAATGCGAATCGTCAAAGTACCGCAATTCGGCAAGCGCTTGTTCGCTGGGGCTGCTAAACCCGCGCATAGCCGCTGCCATGTCGAGAAACCGACTGCGCCTCAAGACGGCTTTGGGCGTGAAGCCAAAATGGTATTTGCAGCGCCGTTCCATCTGCCGAACCGACAGGCCGATCTGATCGGCAGCATCGTCAATGCGGATGGTGCTGTCTTGTCTTGAGAACCGCTCGAATTTTGCCATCGCTTCGTCAAATTCGTGCACGCCCACATGATCAAGGCGTCGAATGAGAACGTCTTCAACCACGGCAATCTTTTCAGCATCATCGCTCGCTCGGGCAGCTTCATGGAAAAGTGTGTCCCCCAAATGTCCCCACACATCAGCAAGATTGAACACATCATCAGCAAATTCCGTGTGGGACTGCACAAAAAGAGCCCGCCATCCGCCGGGGCGAAAAGCGATGCCGACATTATCGAGGCTGCCGGTCAGACGCACTTTGTAGGGTTTGCTGTTGGCTCCGGAGAATAAAGCAAGGCCCCCGCGTGCAAATTCCTCAGGCGCATCACCCCCGCGCCAATCGCCTTTGATGAGGCAGCGGACAAAAGCGGTTTCTGCCAATAAGAAATCTTCGATCACATGATCTTCAGGCAAGGGGGCCTGAAAGATATAGTAATCCCGCACGTAAGGCGCGAGCTTGGCAGAAGGTTTGTAGTTGCGAGAAAACATGGCTTTTTAAGCTCTTATTGTGCGCCCTCAATTACGATTCCATTTTTTCCATATAACCGCTGGCAACCATGCCAGCGACCTGATCAAATAGAGCATCGGGTGTTCTGCGGACTTCGCCCATTTTCGCCTCGGCGCCGCGAGCTACGATGATTTCGCGTTCGCCCGATGCGATGCCATCAAGCATCGCTTTTGCTGCTTCGTCGGCTGGAATGCCTTCATCAATTGCCTGATCGGATCGCCCGCGCAGCTCGCCATCGCCGAGCATGGCATTGCGCGCGACATTTGTTGCGACAGAACCGGGATAGATGACGTGCACTTGAACACCAGTTTGCGAGAGCTCAGCGCGCAGAGCATCGCCATATCCTGCCAGTCCAAATTTCACCGCGCTATAGGCGGTGCGCATTGGCACGCCGACCTTGCCTGCTATGGATGAGATAAACGCGATCCCGCCTGATCCGCGCTCCACCATGTGGCCTATCAAGCCTTGGGAAAAAGCGATTTGCGCGGTGAGGTCGATATCGATGATATCGCGGTAAACCTGCATATCGGTTTTGAGCGCACGGGATCGCTGCGAAACGCCTGCATTGGCAAAGGCCAAATCCACGCCGCGCTTCCATGAGACTGCTTTCTTGGTTGCATCCGCAAGAGCTGCGTCATCGCGAACGTCAAAGGGAAGGACCAGCGTCTCGCCGCAATCCTTGGCAACATCAGCCAGCCGCTCTTCATCCCGGCCAGAAAGCACCAAATGCGCACCGCGCCCGGCGAGATCGCGCGCCAATGCTGCGCCAATTCCCGATGATGCGCCCGTTATCCAGACGGTTTTGTTTGTAAAATCCATGTGCGCCCCCTTTGGCGGTAACGATACCAGACCGGGGTAAAAGGGCAATCAACTTGGCATGTTATCGCTTGCCAGCTGGCTGAGGGTTTCGGGAAACACCGCCTCATGCCATTGATCAAGTTCCTCTAGAGTGAACCAGCGGTGCTGCGTCATTAATTTTTGTTCAAGCGGCGTGTGCCCTGCTGTGTTGATCCTAGTGCCAGCAACGCGGACGATAAAGTAACGCTCATCCGCTTGAACGGGTTCGCCTTCGACCGTCACAAATTGCGGAGTCGTACGCGCGATTTGTTGCCCGGGATCAGCGGTGATGCCGGTCTCCTCGAACAATTCGCGCCGCGCGGCATCTTCGAAGCTCTCCCCATCCTCGCATTCGCCGCCTGCTGTCACCCAAAATGGCGGACGGTCTGCGACGTCAAAGCGGAACATTAGGACGCGGCTATGCGGATCGAGCACAATGATCCGGGCAGAGCGGCGGATGCGGAGATTATGACTGGGCGCGCTCACTCGGCCGGAACACTAGCCTTAATCGCGACGGCGTGCACACGCTCGCCCACGATATCGCCCAGCGCCGCTATCACTGCGCGTTGGCGGGCGAGGCGGGTCATATCTGCAAACTCGGCAGCCTCTATCACCACGGTGAAATGCGATTCTCCTGATCCGTCATCGCCGGAATGGCCTGCGTGCTGGGCGGAATCGTTGATGATCTCTAGCTTGGCAGGGGTGAACGCTTCGGTGAGAATATCGTTCATTTCGGTGGCGATGGGTCCGGGCATTTTGAAGTTTCCTAAATTGCAATCTTGGCAATTGGACATTCACGCCCCATTCTCAAGCGCTTTATGGCTTCTTCCAAATTTCATGGCCGCTACGAAAGCGTTGATAGGGTGTGCGAATGGCCCGGTTGTAATGAGCCTGGCGAATTCCGCGCACCTGGATACCGGCCAGCGGGATTTGATGGGCCGGGGGAATGGCGCTGGTTCTGCCTTGAGCATGTGCGCGAGTTTAACGCTGGGTATGATTGGTTTGAGGGGATGAGCGCGGAGGAAATTCTCTCAGCCCAATCGCCTATGTCCGGATGGCGCACGGAAAGCCCCGGTTTCAGCCAGAAAGTGCATGTCGATGGGATGCCGCGTTGGGCGGACTATGACGATCCCTTGGATGCAATTTCCGCCCGCGCTGCGGGGATTAAGAGCAAGGCGCAGCGGCAGGCTGATATGGCTATGGACGGGAGGTTTTCAAAGGACGAGGCGGAAGCCTTGGAGACGATGGGACTGGGCCTAAACACAGATCGCCAACGCCTGCGTCGGCGATACTCTGAACTGGTTCGCCGATATCACCCTGATCGCAATGGCGGTGATCGCAAATACGAAGCGCGCCTTGGCCGGGTGGTGGAGGCGTATCAGCTGCTAAGAAAATCTAGGGCGTTTGCGTGAGATAATCTCCCCTCCTTTTCAAAGGAGGGGCTGGGGGTGGTTGCGAGCTACGAATGCAGCGAGCTTTTTTGCGCAGGCGGGCTTATCACCACAAGCGAGCCTGACGGCTCGAACCCACCCCTTAATCCCCTCCCTTATTCAGGGAGGGGAGATTTATGACTAGTTTGCCTCTTCCATCAATTTTGCATCAATCGCATTGGCCTCTGCATAGGCTGGGCGCTGGGAGACGCGATCGACATAGGCTTTGAAAGTGGGCGTTTCGGGAATGGAGCCAAATCGCAGGCCCCATACGAACTGGCTGCCGACATAGGTATCGGCCATGGTGAAACGGTTGCCAGCAGCGAAATCGTTGTTTGAAAGCCAATCTTCCATCGCAGACAGAGCGAGTTCGAGACTGCCAAACCCGGCCATGCCAGCGCGTTCTTCAGGCACTTTCCAATCCATTGCAGCTGCAATCACGGCCTGCTCAATCGGGCCTGCCGCAAAGAACATCCAACGGAAATACGCCGCTTTCTCATGGAGTTCGGGCAGCAGGCCTTTATCTGGATGCGTCTCAGCCAGATAGTGATTGATCGCCGCTGCTTCTGTCACAACGTGATCCGCGCCATCCAGATGATGCACCAAGGCTGGCACTTTGTTCATCGGGTTGATGTCTTTGAAAGTGTCGGGACGCGTCGCCCAATCAAACACCACTTGGTCATAATCCGCGCCTGCCTCGTGCAAGGCCCAGCGTGATATCTGCCCGCGGCTCATCGCGACAGTGTAGAATGTGAATTCCGCCATTTTTAGTCGCGACCGCGCGTTAACACCGGCGTAAATTCGCCCCAGATCATGCGCGAACCATCGAAAGGCGGATCGCCTTCGGGATAATCTTCAAACCCTTCGCCTTTGCCCATGGCTTCTTGAGCTTTGGTAAGCGTTTCTTTGTCTGGCCAAACCACCCAGCCGGCGATGATTTTCTCGCCCTCCGGCGCAGCGACAGCTTTGCGAAGATCGGTGGTCTTGCCGTCGGGAACATTGGCTTCCCACAATTCCATGACTTCCAACGCGCCATACTTCATCGACCAATCGGCCATGAAACTGGCGGCCTTTTCGTATTCGTCGCGATTGGCTTCTGGCACTGATAAAATGGCAATAGCTACAAGCATGACGATGTTCTCCCTCCAGACGACTCGTATGGATGGAGCATACCAGACTGTCGCGGCGATGGGTTCAGTTTTGCTTAAACGCCCAGCGCAAAGTCCGCCCCACGGCTGATGTTGCCGCGCGGGCGGGCAGGGCAGTGAGGCGAGGGCGCTGCAATCGCAACATGCCGCGCGCCCAATCGGGAAGCATGGACACAGCCTCGGCGCCTAGGAGCGCTTGCACGCCGGGCGGGGTGCCTTCGGGTCTTTGAGTTAAAACCAATTGCGCAACCTCGCGCGCTTCTGGCGATGCACGAAGATCGGTGCGCAACTCGCGAAAGATCGCATCGGCTTCATTGCGGGTTTCGGGAACAGGGTCTGCGCCCAAAGCCCGAGCAATGACCGCAAACTGGCGGTAATATTCATCCATATCCGCATTGGGCATATCAGGCCGCACATGGCGGATATACCCTGCCAAAAAGCTTTGCGCCTCGACCACATGCACCCATGCAAGCGTGCGCGGATTGTTGGCGAAATAGGGCGTGCCATCGGGCAGAGTGCCGCCGACTTTGGCATGGATACGGTTGACCCGGTCAATTGCGCGCATCGCTTCTTCTTCGTGCCCGAAGGTCGTGACCGCGATAAATCGAGCCGTGCGTCGCAGGCGGCCATGCATATCTTCGCGAAAGTTCGAATGATCGAGCACACCTTGCAATGCGTGCGGGTGGAGCATTTGGAGCAACAGACCGCGTATCCCGCCTGTCATCATCCCCACCAAGTCGGCATGCACCATGCGAATGGGCGTATCGCGCGCAAACAAAGCGTCATCCGATGGCGGCACGGGCTTTTGCCCTGACGAGGAATCGTTGAATACGCCGCGCACTTGGTCGACGACTTTCAGCCTTAGGTTCTCAATGGGATTGGGCATTTCACCAAGGTAATCACACTTATCGCATTTTTCGAGACACTTGAGCGCTTTTCAATTCCGAAACGAAAGCCCATCTTGTGAACATGGAAATCAACGCAGACTTTACAGCTTCCGCTCTTGTTCACACCGCTGCGCTCGATTGGGTTCCGTCGCCGATGGCCGGTGTTGATCGCCGTATGCTTGATCGCATTGGCGGGGAGGTTGCGCGCGCCACTTCCATCGTGCGCTATGCCAAAGGAAGCGCCTTTCCCGAACATACCCATTCAGGCGGAGAAGAATTCATCGTGCTTGAAGGGGTGTTTCAAGATGAACACGGCGATTATCCAGCGGGTACCTATGTCCGAAACCCTGTGGGTACGCACCACGTGCCTGGATCAGAGCCGGGCTGCACGATTTTCGTGAAATTGTGGCAGTTTGATCCAGACGACCAAGAGCAGCTCTCGATCGATTTGAATACGGCTGAACTTGCTTCTGATCCGGACCGCCCCGGTATCAGCGCAAGCGTGCTTGCAGGCCGCGATTATGAGCATGTTTCGCTTGAGCGATGGGAGCCAAACACGCGCTCTGTAACCATGGCTCTTGGCGGGTTTGAGGTGTTGGTCCTCTCCGGCACGCTGACATTTGCCAGCGATACCTACACCGCGCATGATTGGCTGCGCATACCGCATGGCGAAGCGGTTGATTTCAAGTCAGGCCCCGATGGCGCGCGGCTTTGGATAAAACGCGGACACTTGCGCGATACTCGTGTGCCTGACGCTGCGTAATCAAAATAGTGAGGGCGAACTCGCCATCGCCCTCTTGCCCGCAAGACCATCCCGCTCTAACCGGGTCGCGAAATGAATTCTCCTGCTACACCCAACACCGCTGGCGCGACCGCGCTTCCTTCCACGCCCGATACGACAATCGATGTGCGCGATACCTTTGGGATCGATGTCGATTGGCAAGTTCCTGCCTTTAGCGAGGCGAGCGAACACGTGCCCGAGTTCGACAAGGATTACGTTTTTGATCCGGACACGACTTTGGCGATCCTTGCAGGCTTTGCGCACAATCGCCGTGTCATGGTGCAAGGCTATCACGGGACGGGTAAGTCCACGCATATCGAACAGGTCGCTGCGCGGCTTAACTGGCCGAGCATCCGCGTGAATTTAGACGCACATATCAGCCGGATTGATCTAGTCGGACGCGATGCAATCGTTTTGAAAGACGGCTTGCAAGTCACTGAGTTTAAAGAGGGCATCTTGCCTTGGGCATTGCAGCATCCTGTGGCGCTTACCTTTGACGAATACGATGCGGGCCGTCCGGATGTGATGTTCGTGATACAACGTATTCTTGAATTTGATGGCCGCTTGACGCTGCTCGATCAAAACCGCGTGATCACGCCAAACCCTTATTTCCGCTTGTTCGCGACAACCAACACGGTTGGACTGGGCGATACTTCTGGACTGTATCATGGCACGCAAGCCATCAACCAAGCGCAGATGGACCGCTGGAATGTCGTCGTTGCGCTCAATTATCTACCAGCTGAAACAGAGCAAGCCATCGTCAAATCCAAAACGCCCGATACCGATGACGCGGTTATCGCGGATATGATCAAAGTTGCAGATCTCACTCGCCAAGGATTTATGAATGGCGATATCTCCACTGTGATGAGCCCGCGCACCGTCATCACATGGGCGCAGAACGCGGCGATCTTTAACTCGATGGGCTTCGCATTCCGCCTTTCCTTCCTCAACAAATGCGATGAGGCTGAGCGGGTTTTGGTAAGCGAATATTACCAGCGTGTGTTTGGCGAGGATTTACCCGATAGTGCGGTTGCGAGCACTCAAAAACCTGCGGCGTAAAGGCGCCAGTCAGGCGGCATCGTTTATCTCAATGTTGCAGGCTGGTGTTATAGTCTGCTAATACAGTGGGCGTATGGGCGTATTTGACCGATTCTGGAAAGGCTCGCGGGGGCGCGACAGGGCTTCTGGTGGGGCAGCTGCAGGTGATGCGCCGGGCGGTGAGTACTACGCCACCTATGAAAGCCAGCGCCCCGTTTTCGATGATGATGATTTAAGCGCTAGCCCTAGCCCGAGCGGTGGAACGCGTACCTCGCCTGATTTTGACGATTGGGACGCGCGGCTGGGGGAGCTTGATGGGCAAATCGAGCAAGCTCCGGGAAAAAAACGGCGATGGTGGCAGCCTTCGACCTATCGCGGGCGCAAAAAGCGCTGGTGGGCAGTTCGGATTGTCGCGCTCAGTTTTCTAATGTTCATTGTGCTGGTGGGCTGGCTGGCTGTTACAGCACCGCTTTCAAAAAGCTTGGAACCCATTGCGCCGCCGCAGGTGACTTTGCTGGCAAGCGATGGGACCCCGATTGCTCGCAGCGGTGCGGTGGTCGCCGCGCCAGTTGAAGTTGACGCGCTGCCCGATCATGTGACCCAAGCGTTCTTGTCGATTGAGGATCGCCGGTTCTATTCGCACTGGGGCGTTGATCCTCGCGGGATTGCACGCGCTGCTTTGACCGGCAGGGGCGGGGGCAGCACCATCACGCAGCAATTGGCGAAGTTTACCTTTCTAACGCCCGAGCAAACGCTGACGCGAAAAGCGCGCGAGGCGTTGATCGCGTTCTGGATGGAAGCTCGCCTGACTAAAGACGATATTTTGGGCCGATATTTGTCCAACGCCTATTTTGGTGACAATCAATACGGATTACGCGCGGCTAGCCTGCATTATTTCTACCGCAAGCCTGAAAATCTGCTTCCAGAACAGGCAGCTATGCTCGCAGGTCTCCTACAAGCGCCATCACGCTATAATCCTACACGGCATTTTGAGAGAGCCCGCTCTCGTATGTACTTAGTCACCCAAGCGATGGTGGATGCTGGGTACTTGTCTCAGGAAGAGCGTGATGCCTTGCCCGTGCCAAAGCTTGATGTGCGCACCCGTAACACTCTGCCAACGGGCACCTATTTTGCCGATTGGGCGCTGCCAATTGCGCGCAAAAACATGGAGGCGAGCTACTCCACGCAAGTGGTCGAAACGACGCTGGATGCGCGGCTTCAAAAGCTTGCGGGCCGTGTTGTTGGCAGGGCGGGGCTGGGCGATGCACAAGTGGCATTGGTTGCCATGCGCCCCACTGGCGAAGTTGTCGCGATGGTGGGCGGCAAGGATTACGCGGCATCCCCGTTCAACCGGGCAACACAGGCCAAGCGGCAACCGGGTTCAACCTTCAAGGTTTTTGTTTATCTTGCTGCTTTGGAGGCAGGGTGGGACCCGGATGATACCATCCCGAACACACCGATGGAGAAAGGCTCTTACCGGCCCAAAAACTCCAGTGAGAAGTACTCAGAAGAGATCACTCTGGAAAATGCACTGGCGACATCCAGCAATGTTGCCACGGTTCGTCTTTTCAATGAGGTAGGCAGCGAAAAAGTGATCCGAACGGCGCGCGATTTGGGCGTGACTTCCACGCTACCCCAAGGGGATCCAAGTCTGGCGCTGGGGACATCGAGCATGACTTTGCTGGAGCTTACCTCAGCCTATGCAGGCATTGCGGCGAATGAATTCCCCGTGCGCCCGCACGCTTTCCCAAGGCAAGAGGAAAGCTGGTGGGATTGGTTCACAACGCCGGAAGACAGCATTTCAAGCGATACGCATGATGATCTGGAACAGATGCTGCGCGCTGCGATCAATCGCGGGACGGGGCGCGCTGCCACTTTGCCGATTGCCAATTTTGGCAAAACCGGCACAACACAGAATTATCGCGATGCTTTATTCGTTGGGTATGCCGAAGATCTGGTGGTCGGCGTATGGGTTGGCAATGATGACAATTCGCCTATGGGCAAAGTGACAGGCGGCGGATTGCCTGCGCTTATCTGGAAGGATTTTATGCGTGGTGCGCTCTCCTTGAAAGCTGCACCAGCGCCAAAATCCTCGCCCGATCCGCAAGGGCCATTGGAGCAATTCGATATCGAAGAAGGTGAAACCATCCCCTTGGATGATAACGGGACCGAACTGCGATTTGATCCGGATGGCATAACTCTGACGACTGAGGTTGATGGGGTCAGTGTTGATTTTCGCTTAGATGAAGATGGTATTGCGCTGGAGCCGGGCGGCGAAAACTAGCTGATCAGGATATTCATCACCGCGCTTGCAATCAGGCGCGTGCGATCATCCTGCCACGCCTCAACTGTGATGTTGGCATTGCGCCGCCCAAGCCGAGTGATGCGGCCCAGTGCATAGGTTTGTTTTGGTTTGCCTGCTGACAGGTACTGGACCGTTATATTGATCGGCTTCATCACAGGTTCGCGCCCGTCACGGATCAAAACTGTGCGCAGCGCGGCATAGCCAGCATTTTCGAGCAGACCGGCTGTCGCACCGCCATGAAAATGCCCAGGACGCCCTTCGATAATTGAGCCAAATCCAATGGTAAGGATGGGAAGATCGCTCTCTATCTCTGCAATCTCGATACCCAAAGATCGTGCATAGGCGGGCAGTGGGGCGCGCACTGATGACAAATCAGTCATTCGCTTTCCCCTCTATTTTGACTTTCCGTTTTGGCCTTGTCCGCCGTGCGCGGATCTTGCGCAATGGTCATGAACACACCTGCGATATGGGCAACTGGATCATCGAGCGACGAATCGTAAGCGATGCCTCTTACGAAAGCAGCGGACCTGGTTGTGCGATAGCATTCAACCCTGCCAAACACGCCCAGCCGTTCGCGGGCAGGGCGTTGATAATCAACCCTGAGGTCCAAAGTCGCAACGGGGGTGAATGTGCCTTTGGTGTTCCAGATTGCCATGCCGCTCGCCATGTCCATCAGGCTTACGATTGGGCCTGATGCGAGCATTTCGCCTGGCTCCCCAAGCAAATCCTCGCGCCAGGGCAATTCCAATTCGACCCAGTTGTCCCCATGCGCGCTGTATCGCAAACCAAGCCAGCCAGTGTGGCCGTGTTTAAAAAAGAGCTTTGAGGCCTGCTCCGGATCAAATCGGGTTGCGGTGGAGTTCATAGTTTTAGTTCAGCAATCCGGGGGCACTAACGGCTTTTAATTCGTTCGCAAAGCGCAAGTGACACATGATGCCCGATGCGAGGCAGGCAAAGTGACTGGGGAACCTCGAGTTTTGGAGGGAAGCGCAATGGATGGACCAAAGATCGAGCTAACATCTCTTCCGGGACTTGAAAGCGGGCAGGGATTGTTTGGGTCGCTCGTGCAGCGATCCGGGCCGATCTACAACGAAACGATTGTCGATATTATGGTGTACCTTTACGATGTGCTGCCACCTGAAAATGAAGGAGCGGCCTGAGGCGAGGGCGCGGCGGGATGCATATCCATCCAGCGATTGCAGCCTTACGCAAAGCAAAAGCTGCGCAGCGCGAAATGCAAAGCGAATTTTCCCGCGTTATCAAAGACTGGCTTGATCTGGCACAGTCGCGCGCGATAGCCGATGAATTGCAGGTTTACTGTGATGGAGGCGACTTGGATGACTGCCCAGCTTTAGACCGGCTGGTAAGTGATGAATTAAGTGCCAATGCCTTTGTCCAGCAATGGCAACGCACGATCATAGCCGCCATGCAGGAATTTCCTTTGGGAGTGCCAAGTTTTGGTCACGCCGGGTCTGATGGATTTTCCAGTATGGTCCTGTTGTCTAGCGGCAATGCGTCTCTGAGCATTCTTGCTTATGAAGATTTAGGCTACACAATCCGCCCCACCTCGGCCGTCTTTTCTGACCGGCAAACTCACGAAATTGTTCTGAGCGGTCAGGCAGGCGGCCTGCTTCACGAAGTGCGGCAATGTGATGGCGTGGATACAATTATCGATACGTGCTCTGCCCATTGGCGATCTGGCGCAACGATTGTGACGAAAGGACCATGCGAGGCACGTCAAGTGGTCTCGGTTGAGGGATCGATGGTTGTGCTGCAACTGTCATTACAATCTGCCAATCCGCAACCCACACGCGAATATGCCCTTTTTGATGGTGATCTTATCCAATCGGCAAGCGGCGATAAAGCAGCCAGTCAAAGGTTTATGGCGCTGTCGGTCTTGGGAGCGATAGCTGCCGAAACGCAAACCCCGAGCACTCTGGAGGCAATGGAGAGATGCGCGCGCGACCGGCGAGAGGATCCTGTCGTAAGGTGGGAAGCTGTGCGGCAATTGCTCGCGCTCAAGGCCTCCAAGGGGCTCGCGCTGCTCGCGTCGATTGAGGCATGCGGGGATGATGTTTTGAAGGAGCCTGCCGGGCAATTGCGCATCGCTTTGCAAAGTGAACAGCCAGAGCTTTTCGATCTGCTGGGGAGGGCGCAATAATGGCCCTCGCCATTGACCCATTTTCAGGCATGAATGGACAAGTGCAATCGGCATGTTCGCTCAACCAATGCATTGCCAAGTTGGAGGCACTCCATTTCGACCCGTACGAGCCGGACTGCGTTTTGGAAGCGTCTCAATTGCTCGCCAAGCTGACCGCCAACAGAGACTTTCTTGCTGACATTCTGATTGATCGGCTCGCAGGGCGCGATGAGGCATCAATCGCAAGCGGGTATGGACCGCAGGCTATTGTCCTTAGTCCGGTGCGCGGGGACATGTTTTTGCGGGCCAACATCTGGCCGGCAGAACATGATCTGTGCTTCAAAAATAGCGGTCCGCGCAGCTTTGTTTATGGGATCCCGCACGATCACAATTTCTCGTTTCTCACCAGCGGATACCTTGGCCCTGGCTATCGCAGCGATCACTTCGAATACGACTACGACAGCGTAACAGGCTATGCTGGAGAAGCAGTCGATCTATTCTTCACGGGCCAAACTGTCTTGGCAGAAGGGAAAATTCAGCTCTACCGTGCGCACCGTGATGTGCATTCACAATTGCCGCCTGACAGCCTATCAGTTTCCTTAAACATCATGCATGTTGATCCGGCGCAGGGCTGGTTTGACCAATACGGTTTCGATTTAGAACGGCGCGAGATATCGCGGGTTCTGAGCCCCAATTCTGCCGAGATATTCTTGCGAGTCGCAGTGGCCGGCGGGTCTGATGATGCAATTGGTTTTGCTGAATGGATTGGTGAGACCCACCCTAGCGAACGCTTGCGGCTTGCCAGTTTTGAAGCCCGCGCGTCCGTTTATCAGACACAAGAAGCGCGCGATCTTGTTTGGCGCGATGGCGAAGAGTGCGGTAGCCGGATGGTAGCAAAGGTCGCAAAACAAAGGCGCGCCGTGCTATGATCCAAAAACATTTAGCCGCTCAGATAACGCCGCCCGCTAACCTATCGATTGCCCCTTGCAGAATAATTGCTGCGGCGTGACTGTCGATGGAAGCTGCGCGTTTGGCGCGGCTGATGTCTTGCCCGATCATGGCCGCCTGCGCGCTTTGTGTGGACCATCTTTCATCCCATAGCAGGACGGGAAGGGCAAATGCCTCCGCTACATTGCGCGCATAGGCGCGCGAGGATTGTGCGCGGGGACCTTCGCTGCCGTCCATATTGCGAGGCAGGCCGATTACGATGCCCTTGATTGAGCGATCATCGATTAGGGATTTGATAGCGTCTTTATCCTTGCCCCATTTGCCGCGCTTTAGTGTTTTGCAATTGGTTGCAAACCGCCAGCCTGCATCGCACAGGGCTGTGCCGATTGTTTTGGTGCCAAGGTCAAGGCCAAGCAGCGCTCCGCCATCTACCAGTGTGCTGGCAAAATCAGGGGCGTCTTCGGTAATCAGGATGCGGCATCCGCAGCAGGTTCGCCGCTTCCAAACGCGTTCGCCCGCCGGTTTACATCGGCCTGAGTGTTCGCCCAGAACAGAGGGATATCGTAGACGTGGTAATTGTTGCCGGGAAGGACATAGGGGCCAAGTTCAGGCGGATTGCCGATCAGCAAAACCCCGCGATCATCGCACTTGGCGGGGACTGCGCCGGGAACAAGATCGCCATCTTCAAGGCTATCAGTAGGCACCAAAGTGCCAAGATTGGCTGACATTTCAGCAGAGCCGCCAAATTCGCCGGTAAGCGGGTTGGTGCAAAGGACTTCGCTTGTGCCCCTAAGCGTGCCATCAAATCCGACCGATTTGGAGTAGGTTTCCATCACAAGACCCGGATCAGCCGGTTCAGCAAAGCTCGACCATGACAGCACACAGCCTGTTTGTAGCGCCGTAGCGCATGCAGGAAAGCCCATTGCGGGCAGATCATGCTCAACCGATATTGGCCAGCCAATCGTGTAGGCCGCGACCAATCGGTCCGCTGCCTGTGATCCTTGCACCTCCTCGCGCAATAGGCGGATCAGATGCAGCGCGCCTTGGCTGTGGCCTGCAACAACGATGGGCGTGTTTTCATCAATCGAAGACAGGAAATAGGCATAAGCTTCTTTCACATCATCATAAGCAGCATCAATTGCCTGCTGTCCTTCGGGCGCATCAGTTAAAAACGCGCCGAAGGTCGCCTGACGGTAGCGCGGAGCCCAGATTTCGCTTGCAGCGTTGAATGGGCTTGCCATGCCGCGCACAAACACTTTGGCGATCCGTTCGGCTTCTTCATCGGCATCGTCCCCGATAGGCGCGTTCCAGCTTGATCGGTTTAGGTAGCTGGTTGGGTGAACGAAGAAGACTGCGAATTCGGGAGGCGAGGCAACCGTTTCTTGATCGGCAATTGCTGCTTGTCCTATTTCCGGCTCGCTTGCATTGGCAGCCCCTTCGCCAGCTTGTGTGGTTTGATCGGGCTTGCGTATATCGGGCTGCCAGCGGGCGGGATCAGTTTCTCCCATGCCGGGGCGCGAATACCACATGGCAGGGTCTTCATACGCGTTCTCGGAAAGCGCTTCTTGCGGTTCAAACTCGGCAGAAGGGACCAGCGCAATTCGGGCGACGTCCTCTTGAAACATCTCATATCCAATGCGCCCGACGATGAAGACGACGAGGCAAAAGGCGACTAGGTACAGGAATTTCTTGGCCATAAGGCGGCGCTATCCAAGTGTGATCAGCACGACAGTGTGCCCGATCAATCCGCAGGTTCGGCTTTTGGTTCCACTGGCAGTGGTTCTGCCGGGACATTCTCGACCAAAGGTGGGCGGAGCGTGGTCCACGCACGGTCACCGCGCAGGGATGTGTACCAGGTAATCGGGTTCCAACTGGTTGAGCCATCAAGAGAGAATGTAATGAATTCTGCGCGGCCGCCGACATTCTGAAGCGGAATGCCACCACCCAGGCCTTTTTCGCGCGCGGTTGCCCGGCTGTCAGCCGAATGATCGCGATTGTCTCCCATCACGAAAACTTCACCGTCTTTGACAGTGTAAGGGCCAAAATTATCGAGCTTTTGGTCGAAATGGTCGATGATCAGATAGGTCGCGCCATTGGGCAGTGTTTCACGGAAAGTGGGGGGCTCAAAGAAGTCTTGCCCATTCTCACCCGTCTTACGATACGCTTCGAAGTCTTCCAAACATGCTCGCGGGCCAAATGTGCTTGCGCACATCAATTCTGGATCAAACGGGATCTGCACTGGCGGTACCACTTCGCGCGGGACCATGTTTCCATTGAGGATAATCCGGCCATCTTTCACTTCGATAGTGTCACCGGGGCGAGCAACGACGCGCTTGATGTAGTCTTCATTGCGATCAGGATGCACCGGGATGACGATGTCGCCATACTTAGGTGTCGCGGGCGACAAACGCCAGTCAGCGCGCGGCAGGATGTGAAAGCTCGCCGACGCCCAGGACCAGCCATAGGGATATTTGCTCACCACCAACCGGTCGCCAACGTAAAGCGTTGGCATCATCGATGTAGAAGGAATGTAAAAGGGCTTGGCAACAAAGCTGTGAAAGATCAGCACAGCAAACAGCATAAGCGCCAGCCCGCGCATTTCAGCGAACCAATCTACTTTGCCATCCTCGGCATTTTCCGCAGTATCGTCTGCGGCATTTAGGGTTTGTGTCACGCTGTTAGTGCCTGTCAAACTGCTCATTGGGGGCGCGCCTCGATTATAACGAAGGCCTGTGCCCATGGGTGATCATCGGTTAGGGTGAGATGAATGATTGCTTCATGGCCGTGCGGCGTGATTTCTTCAAGCCGTTTGGCCGCTCCACCTGTTAATGCAAGGGTCGGTGCGCCCGATGGGGCGTTCACAACGCCGATATCTTTCATAAAAACGCCGCGCCTGAAACCTGTGCCAACGGCCTTGCTGAAGGCTTCTTTGGCAGCGAACCTTTTTGCGTAGGTGCCCGCAATGGTGAAAGGACGTTTTCGCGCCTTTGCGCGCTCCAATTCAGTAAAGACGCGTTTTTCGAAGCGGTCGCCAAACCGTTCAAGTGAATTGGCAATACGCTCAATATTGCAGAGGTCTGATCCAGTTCCGATAATCATCCCAGCGCCCTTGTAATGGCCATTGTCAGAAGGGCTACGGCGATCACGTGCAGCATCACCTGAGTTTTGAAGAGAGGATGCGCGAAGTCACCCTTCGCCATTTTCAATGCTCCCACATAGCCGAAAATCTGCAAAGCCACCCACCCAATCGCAAAGGGCATCATCGCGCCAGTGTTAAGCGAAAACCCAAGAAAGGCGATGGCCAATAGGAATAGTGCCGCCGCCGCGCCTGCCCAGAGTTTTTGGCTGGCTGAAAGTTCGGGGAGTTCTTCAGCGCTCATCGCGCATCATCCATCAGTTCGCGCATTTTGCGGATAGCTGCTTCAAGACCGATAAAGACCGCCTCGCCAATGAGGTAGTGCCCGATATTGAGCTCCGCGATCTGAGGGATAGCGGCAATGGGCTGCACATTTTCAAATGTCAGACCGTGGCCTGCATGCGGTTCAATACCGTTTTTCGCAGCCAAAGCCGCCATATCGGAAATGCGCTTAACCTCGCTCGCGACCTTTTCACTATCGCCATCCAATATCGCGTGCGCATATTCGCCGGTATGAAATTCAACAACTGGCGCACCCAGGCGTAGAGCTGCATCCAATTGCCGCTCATTCGCTTCTATGAACAGTGAGACTCGGATATCTTCTGCCCGCAGAGCATCAACAATCGGCACCAGAGTGTTGTGCAGGCCTGCCGCATCCAATCCGCCTTCAGTGGTGCGCTCTTCGCGTTTTTCTGGGACAATGCAGGCCGCATGCGGTTTGTGGCGCAATGCTATTTCCAGCATTTCTTGCGTTGCGGCCATTTCCAGATTGAGCGGCAGATCGGTTGCATCTTGAATGCGCGCCAAATCCTCATCGCGGATATGGCGGCGGTCTTCACGAAGATGCGCAGTGATGCCATCACCACCCACGCGCGAAACGATTTCTGCCGCGCGCACAGGATCAGGATGATCGCCGCCGCGTGCATTGCGGATGGTGGCGACATGATCGATGTTTACTCCAAGGCGGAGCGGGGTGGACATGTGTTTTATTCCTTGCGGCTTCCCGGTTTCGTAACAGCTACGGCTGCCAGCTCAGCTGGGATGTCGCTTTCATCATAGGTGGGAAAATCAAACGCGGCGAGCGGGAAGAACGGAACCCCCAAATCGACAGCGCCCATAGACCGGTCGATTAAAGAGCACTCCGCGATAACTTCGCCGCCTTCACGCGCGACAGCGGCAATTGCTTCGCGGCTGGAAAGGCCGGTGGTCACGACATCTTCCACCATCAAAACCTTCGCGCCTTTTTCCAAGGCGAATCCGCGCCGCAAATGGAAAACACCATCAGGCCGTTCCAAAAACAGCGCGTCTTTATCCAATACCCGCGCCACTTCTTGCCCGACGATAATGCCGCCCATTGCAGGAGAGACCACCACATCCACCGCATTTACAATGTCTTGAGGAACGCCCCCGACAATAGCCTCAGCCAGCCGCGCCGCGCGTGACGGACGCATCAAAACGCGGGCGCATTGCAGGTAATGACCGCTATGCTTGCCTGAAGACAATTTGAAGTGCCCTTCAAGCAAAGCGCCTGATGAGCGAAATTCGGCGAGTACGTCGTCGAGATTCATGGAGATAAATTGATCCGTTATTCTGGTGTGAAAATACCCGATGACCTAAGGGAAGTTCCGCAGTCTTGCGTGGGTATCATGCGTGATTGCATAATTTTCTCCCTAGAAGCGCTTGAGGGTATGGGCAAGCGCGGCTAAAGGGGCGGAGAAATCTGGCAGAAATGTCGGCTAAACGCTGGTGCGACCATGAAAGGTTTTTAGGGTCTATCAGCATGGGATTACAATCTGGAATGTGTAGGCACATGATTATGGGTCAGGCTTTTGCCCGTTTGAAACTTGGATGGCTCGCGCTTGCGGGGGCGTTGTCGATTATGCTTCCCGGCGCTTTGGTTGCGCAGGATGCTCCTGCCGAAGAAGCGGCCGCAGAGGCTGCTGCTCCGGCTGAAGGTGGGTATGTGCCCATGGCTCCGACCGAAGGCGTCGGGATGCCCACCGCACCAGAAGACGACATGCTCGCCAGCATGACCTTCCAAGAGCAGTATTCAGAAACCGGGCAATATGCCTTGTGGATGCACGATTACATTCTGCTTCCCGTGATCACATTGATCAGCCTCTTCGTGCTTGGCCTGATGATTTATGTGATGGTCCGCTATAATCGCCGGTCAAATCCCGTTCCTTCCAAAACCACGCACAACACGATGATCGAAGTTGTTTGGACGATTGTTCCTGCGCTTATCCTTGTGGTGATTGCTATTCCGTCGATCACTCTGCTTGCTGCCCAGTACGAAAACGCACCAGAAGAAGCGGTGACTATCAAGGCGACAGGGTATCAGTGGTATTGGACATACACGTACCCCGACCACGGCGATTTTGAGATTGTGTCCAACATGCTCAGCAATGACGAGGCGATCGCCAATGGGGAGCCCGCCTTGCTCGCTGTGGACAATCGCATGGTTATCCCTGCTGATACGCCCATTCGCATGCAGACCACCGCGGCTGACGTGATCCACGCATTCTCGGTCCCCGCGCTTTGGTTCAAGCATGATGCTGTACCGGGCCGTTTGAATGAGAAGATGATGGGTCCGGTGCCAGAGGGCGTGTATTATGGCCAGTGTTCAGAGCTTTGCGGTGCAAAGCATGGCTTTATGCCGATCACGGTCGAGGCGCTTCCTCCTGAAAAGTTTGCAGCTTGGGTTGCTGAGCAAGGCGGCGAGATGCCCGGAGCGGTTGAAGCTGCGCCTGCAGCTGAAGATGGCGAAGGCGCCGAAGCCAAAGCGACCGAAGTCGCTTTGGCTGAATAAGAGCAATTTGAACGAATACGACACAGAGAGACGCTGAACGATGGCTACCACCGCAGAAGGTTTCGACATTCACTCCGATGATCACGCGCACGATCACGCGGATCACAAGCCGGGCTTCTTTGCCCGCTGGTTTATGTCAACGAACCACAAGGATATTGGCACGCTGTATCTGATCTTTGCGATTTTCGCTGGGATCATTGGCGGCGCGATGTCGGGCGTTATGCGTCTGGAGCTTGCAGAGCCCGGCATTCAGCATCTTGGTGCGGCGGTTGAATTTTTCGGAGGCTCAGCTTCCGAAAGCGCTAATCTGCATATGTGGAACGTGTTTATCACCGCGCACGGCTTAATCATGGTCTTCTTCATGGTTATGCCTGCGATGATCGGCGGTTTTGGTAACTGGTTTGTGCCGCTGATGATTGGTGCGCCGGATATGGCGTTCCCGCGCATGAACAATGTGTCGTTCTGGTTGACGGTTGCTGGCTTTATCAGCCTGTGTTTCTCGCTCTTTGTGCCGGGCACGGGGCCTGATGCTTTGGGTGCAGGTGTGGGTTGGACGGTCTATGCGCCGCTATCGACCACGGGTAACACAGGGCCAGCTGTTGATTTCGCGATCTTCTCGCTGCACCTGGCGGGCGCGGGTTCGATCCTTGGGGCGACCAACTTCATTACCACCATCTTCAACATGCGTGCGCCGGGTATGACGCTGCACAAAATGCCTTTGTTTGTTTGGTCGGTTCTGGTCACGGCATTCCTGCTGCTGCTCGCGCTTCCTGTGCTTGCTGCTGCTATCACCATGCTGCTGACGGATCGTAACTTTGGTACGACCTTCTTTGATCCTGCAGGCGGTGGTGATCCGGTTCTTTACCAGCACTTGTTCTGGTTCTTTGGCCACCCCGAAGTTTACATCATGATCCTGCCCGGTTTCGGTATGATCAGCCAAATTGTAGCGACATTCAGCCGTAAGCCTGTGTTCGGCTATCTCGGCATGGCGTATGCGATGGTTGCTATCGGTGTTGTCGGCTTCATCGTGTGGGCGCACCACATGTATACGGTCGGCCTTGATGTGAATACGAAGATGTATTTCACGGCTGCGACGATGGTTATCGCTGTCCCAACCGGCGTGAAAATCTTCAGCTGGATTGCGACAATGTGGGGCGGATCGATGGAGTTCAAATCACCCATGGTTTGGGCGCTGGGCTTTATCTTCCTGTTCACCGTTGGCGGTGTGACAGGTGTGATCCTCGCCAATGGCGGTATCGATGATAACCTGCACGACACATATTACGTGGTCGCGCACTTCCACTACGTGTTGTCGATGGGCGCTGTGTTCTCGTTGTTTGCAGGCTTCTATTACTGGTTCCCGAAAATCAGCGGCAAGATGCATTCCGAACTGCTCAGCCACATTCACTTCTGGGGCTTCTTCATCGGTGTGAACATCGTGTTCTTCCCGCAGCACTTCCTCGGCATGAACGGAATGCCGCGCCGTATTCCTGACTATCCAGAGGCGTTTGCTTACTGGAACGAGATTAGCTCTTACGGCTATGTCGTGATGGCAGCATCCATGCTGGTGTTCTTCGTCAACATCGGTTGGTCGCTGGTTGCTGGCAAAGCGCCCGGCAAGAACCCATGGGGCGAAGGCGCAACTACGCTTGAGTGGACGCTTACAAGCCCGCCACCATACCACCAGTTTGAAACGCTGCCTGTGATTGAGGATCATCACGATTACCACGATCACATGCCGCGCGATGCGAAACCGGCATAACGCCGCGCTCGCTGAGAGATTACGAGTGAGAGAGGAGGGAAGAGCGCTTCGATAAGGGGCGCTCTTCCTGAATTGCAAAGAACCAAGAGATGAACACCGCAGTCACCACACATACGCATATGCCGGCCGATTGGCGTGATTTCTTCACGCTGACGAAGCCGCGTGTGATGACGCTGGTGATCTTTACCGGGATTTGCGGCCTTTTGGCGGCTCCCGGCACCATTCATCCCGTTTTGGGCTTCACCGCTATCCTTGCCATCGCAATGGGCGCTGGTGGATCTGCGGCGCTCAACCATTGGTGGGAAGCGGACCTTGATAAAGGTATGAAGCGCACCGCCAATCGCCCGCTGCCCGATGGCCGCATACGCCGTGAAGATGCGCGCGATTTTGGGATATTCCTTTCCGCCGTTTCGGTTTTGATGCTGGGCGTGGCTGTCGGATGGCTGGCGGCGATCTGCTTGTTCGCGGCAATCATCTATTACGCGGTCATCTACACAATGTGGCTGAAACCGCGCACGCCGCAGAATATCGTGATCGGCGGCGGGGCAGGGGCGTTTCCTCCCTTCATTGGATGGATCGCTGTCACAGGCGAAATCACCGCCATGCCAATCCTTCTGTTCGCCATCATCTTTATGTGGACGCCTCCGCATTTCTGGGCGCTCGCGCTGTTTGTGAAGTCTGATTACGCCAAGGTTGGTATTCCGATGCTGCCCGTCGTCGCGGGTGAGCGTGTGACGCGTCGTCAGATTATGATTTACACCGTGCTGCTTGCTCCTATCGCGATCGCGCCTTGGCTGATTGGCGGGACCAGCTGGGTGTATGGCTCAGTCGCCGTCGTCCTGTCCGCGCTATTCCTCGATCTGGCTGTGCCGGTATTGAAAGAAGAGCGCGCGGGGGATGATCCATTGAAGCCAGAAAAGACGCTGTTCAAATTCAGCATCTATTATCTGTTCGTGCTGTTCGGCGCCTTGGTGGCTGACAGGCTGCTTGCGGCAAACGGCATCATTGGTGGAGGTGTTTTCGCATGACGCCTGATGAAGAAGCCGAAATCAAACGCCGCCAAAAGATGCGCAATCTGGTTGTCGGCGCCACTTTGTTGTTCTTCGTCGTGTTGTTTTACGCGATCACCATTGCAAGGCTTGGCGCGCAATGAGCATGGCGCCCGCCCTTGATACTGCGACCCAGCGCAAGAACCAGCTGACGGGCTTTTATGCTCTGCTGTTTGCCGCTGCGATGGTGGGCGTAGGGTTTGCGGCAGTGCCGCTTTACGATCTGTTTTGCCGGGTCACAGGCTTTGGCGGAACCACACAAGTCGCCAGCGAAGCCGAGGCAGCAGGCGCGGCTTCTGCGGGTGTCAATCAGACAATCTCTGTCCGGTTTGATGCGTCAACCTCCAGCGATATTGGGTGGAAATTCCGGCCTGAACAGGCAACCGACACAGTGCGCATCGGGCAACGCGATATCGCGACCTATGTGGCGCAAAATCTGGAAGGTCAGCCGGTCACAGGCACTGCAACATTCAATGTTGAGCCATCGCAAGCTGGCAAGTATTTCCACAAAGTTCAGTGCTTCTGTTTTACCGAACAAACATTAGCCGCAGGCGAGCAAGTCACTATGCCTGTGCTCTATTATGTCGATCCGGCAATCCTCGAAGATGAGTATATGCAGGATGTTGAGCAGATCACTTTAAGCTACACCTTTCACCGCGCAAAAGAGCCTGAGACATTCGGTCTTTCACGCGATAACTAATACCAACCAAGCAACTAAGCCATGGGAACGAAAAAATGGGCGGCCAAGTAAACCACGATTATCATATTCTAGAGCCGGATATCTGGCCTCTGGTCGGATCAATCTCTGCGGTTACGTTCACCACGGGTCTAGTGTTCAACATGCACGAAATGTTCGGCGCTATTGGCCCTGTCGTGATGTATCTGGGCCTTGCAGGGCTCATCGCGACATTTTTTATGTGGTTCAAAAACATCGTAGGCGAAGCAGAACGCGGCGATCACACCCCCGTGGTTCAGCTTCACATGCGCTATGGCATGATCTTGTTCATCGCCTCTGAGGTGATGTTCTTTGTCGGTTGGTTCTGGGCATTCTTTGACTTTGCTCTGTTCCCCGAACCGATTGTGGTTGAGGAAGATGGAACTGTCCTAACGCTCTTCCAGCAAGAAGGCGCGGCGGCGATTTCCCAGTTCCCGGCCAAGGGTCTTGAGGTTATCAACCCCTTCGCGCTTCCGCTTCTCAACACGCTGATCCTGCTGTGTTCAGGCACCACGGTTACCTGGGCGCACCATTCGCTGATCCACGGTGATCGTGAAGGTTTGAAACAAGGCCTTTGGGCGACCATCGCGCTTGGCGCGGTGTTCAGCGCTATTCAGGCGTACGAATACGCGGTTGCGCCATTTGCCTTTGGCACCAACACCTATTCATCAGCCTTCTACATGGCGACAGGTTTCCACGGCTTCCACGTTCTGGTGGGAACGATCTTTCTCGCTGTATGCCTCTATCGCGCTTACATTGGCCACTTCACCCCGCGCCAGCATTTCGGCTTTGAAGCGGCGGCTTGGTATTGGCACTTTGTCGATGTCGTATGGCTGTTCCTTTTCATCGCGGTCTACATCTGGGGTGGCTGGGGCGCGCCTGTTCATTGATGGCGCCGCCTGACAATTCCCAAGAAACGAAAGGGCAGCCGGGTTTATTCGCGGCTGCCCTTTTCGGTTTGTGCCCGCATTGCGGGGCGAAGACTTTGTTTGGCGCGCCTGCTCAAATCGCTGATCACTGCCGCGCGTGCGGATATGATTTTGCGAGCGTGGAAAGGGGCGGGCGATTGGCGGGGCTTGTCACCATAATTGTCGCCGTTTTGCTGTTTGCGATTGCAGCAGGTGTGGATGCGCTGTTTCGGCCTCCAATTGCGGTGCAAATGGCGATCTGGGCCCCGTTGACCATTGGCTGCGTGTTATACGCCCTGCGCTTTTACAAGACGCTGTTCCTGTATTCAGGATACGAAAGAGCGAGAGAGGCCTCTGAGGATACAACGCCATGAACCGCATTCCGATCATCCCGACAATCCTCGTGGTGGCTGCTGCGGGCGTGATGGTTGCGCTTGGCATCTGGCAATTGGGCAGGGCTGATGAAAAGGCGGCTTTGATCGCGGAATTTGAAAGCCAGTCAGCCATCACAGAGAAGGTGCGGATAAGCGTGGGCGCTGATGATCTAGCGTATCGCAAGGTCGAATTGGATTGCCCCGACCCCAGCGGTTGGCAAGCTGTCGCTGGGCGAAATGACAAAGGGCAGGCCGGCTTTGCGCATCGTTACCTTTGCAATCTAAGCACACCGCAATTCGCATATGGTGAGGTTGCCGCGCCAGTTGGGACATATGGCGATATCGGTTGGTCTCGTTCTGCTAAGCAGCCGGATTTTGAAGGCGGGGTAATCGAAGGCACGCTCGTTCGCTTAGGCGAAAGCTTCAAAGTGGTTGCCAGCAAACCGTCTGCCGGCCTTGAGCCTTTGGCCAAACCCAATCCCAACGATCTGCCGAACAACCATCTCGCCTATGCTGGCCAATGGTTCTTTTTCGCGCTCACGGCTTTGGTGATTTACGGCTTCGCTCTGAGATCGCGTTCTCGACGCAAAGCATAAGCTGCAAGCGCAAGCCGGTAAGACCAAGCCCAGGCCAGATCGTGCCACTCATAAGCAAAACATTGCCCCAATAGCCCGGCCTCGCTAAGCGGCACAACGCAATGCAATATGTATCAACTCGTGGAAATGCACCTGTACTCGATTTTGAGGGCGTGACATTGGCAGGCCTAGCCAGCGATGGCGGATTGTATCTGCCGCGCGACTGGCCGCGCTTTAGCGTGGAAGACATTCGCGAAATGCGCGGTGAGCCTTATTGGGCAGTGGCTGCGCGCGTGATGAAGGCATTTGTTGGGGACAGCCTTACCGATGAAGAGCTGATCCGCTTGTGCCAAGAGGTCTATAGCGAATTCAGCCATCAGGCGGTGACCCCACTTGTGCAGCTCGACCATCAGCACTGGCTGCTCGAATTGTTCCACGGCCCGACGCTCGCATTCAAGGATATCGCGCTGCAAATGTTGGGTCGTTTGTTCGAGACTTTCCTTGAACGGCGTGGCGAACGTTTGACGATTGTGGGCGCGACCAGCGGCGATACAGGATCTGCGGCCATTCGTGCGGTTGCTGGTCTCGAGCGGGTGGAGATTTTCATGCTCCACCCAAACGGCAAAGTCAGCGATGTGCAGCGCCGTCAGATGACCACGGTTCGCGCGCCCAATGTCCATAACATTGCGATTGATGGCAGCTTCGATGATGCTCAGCGTCATGTGAAACAGATGTTTTCCGATGAGACGGTGAACGGTCCGCTCAATCTGGGCGCGGTGAACTCGATCAACTGGGCGCGGCTGATGGCGCAGGTTGTCTATTACTTTTATGCCGGCCTGCAATTGGGCGCACCTGATCGTAAAGTTGCCTTTAGTGTGCCGACCGGAAATTTCGGCGATGTGTTTGCAGGCTATGTCGCTGCGCAAATGGGATTGCCGGTCCAAACCTTGATCGTTGCAACCAATATTAACGATATTCTGCGCCGCGCAATTTCCGATGGTGATTATTCTGCTGGTGAAGTCACTCCGACAATCACCCCTTCGATGGACATTCAGGTCAGCTCGAACTTTGAACGGCTGCTGTTCGATTGCGGCGGGCGTGATGGAGCGGCAATGGCGCAGCAAATGCGCGGATTTGAAAATGACCGCGCAATGCAATTGTCCAATGCACAGCGCGATGGAATGAGAGAACTGTTTGTAAGCTTCCGCGCTGATCCCGATCAAACCGCCCGCGCGTTGCAGTGGGCCCATCAATCATCTGGCCAAGTGATTGATCCGCACACCGCCGTTGGCGTCAGTGCTGCGTTGCAGGCTTGTGACGCAGGAAAGTGCGAAGGCGTGCCTTTGGTGACATTGGCTACAGCGCATCCGGCAAAGTTTCGCGATGCCGTGGAACGGGCAACAGGCATTCGTCCATCGCTTCCAGCGCGCGTTGGTGATTTGTTCGGCCGCGAGGAAAGCTACACTGCGCTGGCAGGCACTTATAAAGCGTCGCGCGACTTTGTGCTTTCGAACAGCGCGCAAAATTCTGCCAACGCCTGATGGCTACCCTAATCCGTGATCCGCAATTGATGGTGGGAGAAGGCTGGGACGGCTATAGACTGCTGGATAGTGGCCATGGGCGTAAATGGGAAGCGTTTGGCCCGTACCGCTTTATCAGGCCCGAACCACAAGCCATGTGGAGCCAGCGTCTAAGTGATTGGGATGCGGATAGTGAGTTTACTCCCGGCTCCGATGAAGATGGCGGCGGACGCTGGTCTGACGCTCCTCAATTGCCGCAAGATGGTTGGGAACTGTCCTGGCAAGACGCGCGGTTTACAGCCCAGCCAACTCCTTTTCGCCACTTGCAGTTCTTTCCCGATATGGCGCCTGTCTGGGAATGGATGGGCGCGCAGATTGCAGACCGAACCGATGCGGAGACAATGAACCTGTTTGGCTACACCGGTGTGGGTTCGTTAGCGCTAAGCAAATATGGCCGCGTAACTCACGTGGACGCGTCTAAAAGGTCTGTGGCCCAAGCCCAAAGGAATGCGGCTTTGTCGGGAATGCAGGATCGGCCCATCCGCTGGTTGATAGACGATGCGGCCAAATTTGCGGCGCGCGAGGTTCGCCGGGAACGCCGTTATGATGGCATTATCCTTGACCCGCCGAAGTTCGGGCGAGGGCCCAGGAATGAAACGTGGCGGTTGGAAGAAGGGCTTCCGCCTTTAATTGAGGATTGTGCAAGACTGCTCGACGAGGACAGCCGGTTTTTGTTTCTTACTGTTTACGCTGTCCGGATGAGCAGTCTGTCAATCGCCGGTTTGTTGAATGAGGCGCTGGTGAGCTTGCCCGGGCAAATCGAACACGGAGATTTGTGTGTGCAAGAGAATGGGGACGGAGCGCGTTTGCTACCCACCGCGATCTTCGCACGCTGGAGCAATCCGGGTTAAGGGGCTGATTATGCAGAAAACCGATTCGCTCCACCTTGAAGTTAATGATCTTGAAGTGGATGTCCTCACCGGCATTTACTCAGAGGAAACCGGCAAGCCTCAGCCGCTGCGCATATCTGTTTCGGCGCGCTACGATGTTGCGGATCACTACGACGCCGATATGCCGCTGGATGCGAGCAAGAACTACATGGACCTAAAGTTTGCAGCCTCTGAAGGGTTGCCCAAAAACGTGCATTTCAAATTGATCGAAGCTGTAGCTGACCATATTTGCGGTACTCTGTTTGTGCAGGATAGCCGGGTGCAGGCAGTGACTGTGAAGATAGTTAAGCTTGCGATTGCAGAGGCGAACGAGCAGATTGGTATAACCCTTCATCGCGAGCGGCCAAACGCTTAGGAGGGAGTATGCATCAAGAAATATACGTTGTTGGCAGTCTGCCTAGATCGAGCCTTGCAGCGTGCGCTGAATTTGTTGCTAACCATTTGCCCATCGTTCAAGAGAAGCTGGATGCGGAAAAATGCGATAGTCTGGCTATCGTTCTGCCCAGTGGTTCGGTTGATGAAGACGATTGGCGCCGCGCCCTCGCTCTCGATTTGGCCCGTGAATATAGGCCCAAAAGGGTGAATGTTTTAGGCTCAGCGGATTTGGCAGCAGCGAAAGATGGGCTGGCATATTTGAGGAATGCACAAGGCGTGACGGGCCAGTATCTTCAGTCACATGAATGAGAGCTCCACGCGCAAACCGGATTTGATCCTGGTCGACAATCACTCACAACCGCTGGTGGATGGTTTTCAGAGGCGAATAACGTATCTCCGGCTTTCAGTTACGGATCGATGCGATTTGCGCTGCACCTATTGCATGCCCGAACGCATGCAGTTCCTGCCAAGGCGCGAAGTACTAAGTCTCGAAGAGCTCTACGAATTGGCTACAGGTTTCATCGATCGCGGCGTCAGAAAAATTCGTATCACTGGCGGGGAACCATTAGTTCGGCGGGATATTTGTGATCTCTTCGATGCGCTGGGGCAAAGGCTGGGGCATGGCCTTGATGAGCTTACACTGACGACCAATGGCACCCAATTGGCCGATTATGCGGATAGACTGACAAGGGCTGGCGTTAAACGGATCAATGTTTCGCTGGACACTTTGGATCGTGACCGGTTTGCCAAACTGACACGGCGCGATGTTTTGCCCCGTGTTTTGGAAGGTATCTCAGCCGCAAGCGAAGCCGGGCTGAAGGTGAAACTGAATGCCGTGGCGTTAAAAGGCATCAATGAGGATGAGTTACCCGACCTAATCGCTTGGGCGCACAGTCATGGCCATGACGTGACGCTTATCGAAGTGATGCCTCTCGGCGACGTCGAGGAAGACAGGCTTGATCAGTACGCGTCTCTGGCAGATGTTCGGGCGGCACTGGAGGAGCGTTGGAGCCTCACCGATAATGCCAAAGCGACTGGCGGACCAGCGCGGTATGTTGATATTGCTGAGACCGGCGGCCAGCTTGGTTTTATTACGCCGCATACAAATAATTTTTGCGACGGCTGCAATCGCTTACGGGTAACTGCGACTGGTCAGCTATACCCATGCCTCGGAGGGGCTGAACGGGTGGATTTGCGGGCTGCACTGCGTTCTGATGATCCGAAACTCAGGCTAAGCCATGCTTTAGCAGAGGCCATGAATATCAAGCCAGAACGGCACAATTTCCGTATAGACGAAAGAGGAAGTGCACCGCATCTTTCGCGACATATGTCCATGACGGGCGGCTAAATCAGCAATGCCTGTTTCAATTGTTTTTCTTGGTCCATTGCGTGATCTTGCTGGCCAGCAATCGCGCGGTGTGAGTGCTCCACTCGATTGGACAGGATTGCTGGAGTGCGTGGGACCAGTAGTAGCTGCGCAATTGCAAAGTGAGCGGGTCAATGTCGCTTGTGGTGGTCGAGTGCTAGCAGATAAGACTACTCTGATGGCGCAAGATGGTGATGAGGTAGCCCTGTTGCCCCCGGTTTCTGGAGGTTAAGCCTTGCGAACCGTTCGTCTTGAAAGCGCGCCTTTTGATGCCAGTGCAGAAGTTGACCGGTTGTCGCATGCCATGCCCAATGCTGGCGGGGTTGCAAGCTTTGTAGGGAAAGTGCGTGCGGCAGGTGGTGTGGAAGCTTTGGAGCTTTCCCACTATGAGCCTTTGACCCTAACCGGCATGCAAGAATTGGGTGATGCGGCTTTTGATCGATTCGATCTTATGGGGCTCTTAATGATCCACCGGGTTGGCCTGATGCGGGCTGGCGAATCAATCGTTTGCGTCGCGGCAGCCGCGCGTCATCGCCGGGATGCCATAGAAGCGGTCGATTTTTGCATGGATCACCTCAAAAGCGCGGCTTGGTTTTGGAAGCGCGAAAATCGGGGCGGTCAATGGCATTGGATTGAGCCGCGTGATGCTGACCACTCCGATTTGGCTCGCTGGTCAGACTAGACATTCGAGTTTGATCTCGATCAAAGTGCATTCTCTTTTTACCCGCTAATCCTCTCCTCAACACGGGAGAAAGACGATGAGCGAACATATCAAAGACGTCATTGCCCGCGGGGATGCTCGGATTGTTGAAGGGCCAGTCGAGAAAAGCGCGCCGCGCCATCAAGTGGACGCTGATCGTACTTTCGAATTGCCCAAGGCACTCTACTTCGCAACGGTTGGCTTATACCTCACATTCTGCATTTCGTTGTGGATCGGGTTGAGTTCGCCTGGGCTTCTAATCCCGATGGTCATTTTCGGTTTCTTTATCGCGGCGGGTTTTGGTGTACCAGCCATCTGGTCTCGCCTTAAAGGAAATCCCGGTGCGCCGCTGAGCATGGGCGAATACGCCCACAAAGGAATCATGACTCATACCGGCCGACTGACTGCGCGGGATGCGACCATTCAAATGCTGATTTTACCTGTCCTCGTCGTCCTTTGGGGCCTTGCTGTTCTTACTATCGTGGCGATGGTGGCGTAGTCTTAGACCAGCACTCGTCCGGAAAGTTCTTCAAGCATTGCGGGGTCGATCAACTCGATCCCGCGTTTGCCGTTTCGCTTTATTGCACCTGTCTTTTCGAGCTGTCCCAGTTTTCTGCTCACGGTTTCGATTGTTAGGCTCAGCATATTGGCAATTTCGCCGCGAGTAAGAGGCAGGTCAAATGTTTCCGCGGGATGGCAAGATGACTGACTGGCAGCTTTTGCAAAATCATACAGTAAAGCTGCGAGCCGTGCTTCTGCTTTACCATGGCCGGCCAGCTCCATCAGACCGCGCGATGCAAGAAGGTCTTCCTGGCTATGCTTGAGCAAAGCCCGCGCAAGCGCCGGGTAGTCTTCCAATGATCGTTCAATATCGCCGCGTGCAAATGTGCAAAGGCGACTTTTGGTGAGCGCAATCACATCGTAATGTGCAAACGGAGCGAACAATTCCCCAACGAAACCTGATGGATGGACCAGTGCCAGTATCTGTTCATTTCCATCAGCATCAAAAGCCGCAACTTTGAGCGCCCCGCTGATCAAAGTTGCGCATGCTGCATCTTCATCGCCCGCGGCAAAGAGCATTTCCCCTGCTTCCAAAACCCTTGTTTGACCCGCTGCTGCAAGAACATCACGCTCGCCCTCGGTCAAAACAGCGCATGCTGCGCTTTCACGAACGGGGCAATCTGCACACATCAGGTTCATGAGCCTAACTCCCCCCACAATTGGGCAAGTATTATGTCTTGTTGCTCGACCAGTGAAACGATCTGCGCCTGAGCATCCTCAAGCGTCTGAGTAGGCGCGAATTCGGTCTTCGCCTTTGCGGCCAGCAGATCCATTTCACCCAGAGCAAGTGCTGTCTCGCTGCGAAGGGAGGAAAGGTCAGCCAGCGTTAAAAGTGCATTCGTATAGTCTGAACTATCCGATGCTTGGCCGCGCGCTGCTTTGATTTCTCTGCGCGCGGGCACGGCGTTTGCTTCAAATTTCATAAACGAAGTTCTTGCACGTTCCATTATCGACTGAATGTCAGCAGTATCAGCAACAGCCGTTATCTGAGGAGGTGCGGTATCTGAGCCACCAGTCGCAAATTGGCCTGCCGTGCGTTCAATATCTCGAACCGCAAGGGATGGATAACGATCCGGATCACCGGCACAGCCGCTCAAAACAACCGCGGAAAGCGCGCAAGCACTAAATGAAATCGGTGTTTTTAATCCCATGCCTTGTGCGGTTACCATGGCGTGCGCGCTGGGCAAACCCGCATTTGAGTCTTATCTGATGTTTGCATCAATTGAATTCCTTTGCTCTTCACCTCTCAGAGCCGTTGACTTGCTCCAAGCTTTCCCTTAACGGCACGCTTCTTTCGAGCGCTGTATGTCAGCGCCGCAATGTTGCTATGTTTCTGTGGGTTCGACGCAGATGCCAAGCACAGCACAAGACTGAGAGTATAAAAGCCATGTTCGCGATAGTGCGCACAGGCGGCAAGCAGTATCGGGTTGCCGCCGGAGATAAAATTGCCGTTGAGAAACTTGCTGGCGAAGCCGGTGAGACGGTTACATTGGATGACGTTTTGCTTGCAGGCGAAGGTGAGACGATCGCTGACGCTGCTAAAGTGACGGTTTCTGCAGAAATCATTGCTCAGGCCAAGAGCGAAAAGGTCGTCGTTTTCAAAAAGCGTCGTCGTCACAATTATCGCCGCAAAGCTGGCCACCGCCAGCAAATGACGCTGTTGCGAATCACGGATGTTGGCACTGGCAGTGCGAAAAAGGCTCCGGCTAAGAAAGCTGCTGCGCCGAAAAAGGAAGCTGCGCCTAAGAAAGAGGCCGCTCCGAAAGCTACGCCCAAGGCGGAAGCAAAAACCGATCTTGATACAACCAACCTTTCACTCATTTCGGGTATTGGTCCGACAATCGAGAAAAAGCTTCGCAAGGCCGGTATTGAAGACTGGAAAACTATTGCGGCTTGGGATGAAGCAACCGCGAATAAGTGGAATGACGAATTGAAACTGGGCAATCGTCCGATCAAGGATGAATGGGCTGTGCAGGCTCAAGAATTGCTCGATGGGAAGCCGCCGCGTGCCAAGGCTGATCAAGCCGAAGCTGCGTCTGGCAAAGACAAGTAAGAGGCATCTGAACCATGGCACATAAGAAAGCAGGCGGTTCGTCACGCAATGGTCGCGACTCAGCAGGTCGTCGCCTTGGCGTTAAGAAATTCGGCGGTCAGGACGTGATCGGCGGCAACATTATCGTGCGTCAGCGCGGAACGAAGTTCTATCCCGGCACCAATGTCGGCATGGGCAAAGATCATACTCTCTTCGCTCTCGAAGAAGGTGTGGTGCGATTCCACAAGGGCAAACTTGGCCGCAAATATGTCTCTGTAGACATGATGGCCGAAGCAGCCGAATAACCGGACGATTTTAACATAGGATCGTCCACAAGGGGCGGTCCCGACCGGAGATTTACCGGTCACCAAGAGGGAGAAGGGCCACCCCGATTTAACCGGGGGAGCCATCTCCCTTTCGCATTTCTCCCTCATAATGTTTCGCCGGGTTTTGATGCCTGACGCAACAAAAGTGTCATTCGAACCGGCTATTCGGTCGGGGCGGGGGGCAAAGAGAGGGTTGAGATGTTCCACCGCAGTGAAAGGCTCTTACTGAGACCGATCTGGCCTGAGGACTGGCTGGCGATCAAGGCAGGCATTTCCGATCTGGAAGTCCTCCGAAATCTCGCCAGCGCGCCATACCCTTATCAGGACCAAGACGCGCAAGATTTCACGCGGAGGCCGGTTGAGCCGCGTTTTGCGCGTTTTCTTGTGACGCGCGCTGCTGATGCTGAAGTTCTTGGTACGATTGGGATTGATCCATCGCCAACGGATGAACCCGAATTGGGATATTGGATCGCACGCGAACATTGGGGCCACGGTTATGCAACCGAGGCGGGGCGCGGCGTTATCAAGATTGCGCAAGTGCTGGGGCACAATCGCCTTGTTGCATCGCACTTTCTCGACAATCCAGCTTCTGGCAAGGTTCTGAGAAAGCTGGGTTTTGTGGCTACAGGCGACGTGAGTGAACGATTCTCGCTTGGTCGCAGTGAAGAAGCGCCCGCAGCCGATTATGAGTTCGATTTGCTGTCTGAAACTGGCGGGATGAAATGCGCTGCCTAATGAGATAGGCCAAGGGCCAGCGAAGGTTACAAAGGTTACACCCTGTCACCCTATAAAAATGGCTTTTATCTTATTAGTATCAAAGGTTTAGCCGCAAAATCCGAAGGTTACACTTGTCCAAATTGAAAACGCAAGAATTGGGCGTCAACGCGGCTGTTTGCAGGGCTATTCTGGCGCTACATTATAGGAATCCGACGATGGGAAAGAGCCTGGTTCTGGTGCCACTGTGTCCTGAAGTAGGAAAGCGGACCCGGCCTCCGCTTGCCGAGCTTAAGGAAAGACACTAGGCCACGATGCATGACAACCCGAAAGCGATTATCTCCTGAAGAATCACGCAGCTCCGCGCTTCAAGCGGCGCGTGCTCTGTTGATTGAGGCAGGACCGCAGGCAGTTACCCTAAAAGCTGTAGCAGGCCGAATTGGGCGCACTCATGCAAATTTGCTCCATCATTTTGGCTCTGCGGCAGGATTGCAGAAAGAGCTCGCGCGTTTTTTGACAGAGACCGTATGCGAAACAATCAAGCAGGCTGTTGAGGCGAACCGTGCGGGGCTAGGGTCTGCGCGCGAAGTGGTTGATCTGGCCTTCGATGCTTTTGACAAAGAGGGCGCAGGCGCGCTTGCCAGCTGGATGATCCTGACGGGCAACGAAGACGCGCTGGAACCGATTGTTGAGACCATTCACCAATTGGTTGAAGATATCGCGGTGGATGAAGCGGCTGCGCATGCGAGTGTCGAACATTTGCGCGAAGACACGCTTTCGCTCGTCCTGATGGCAATGGGTGATGCGCTGATTGGTAAAGCCTTGTCACGCTCGCTTGGGCTGCCGGGAACCGCGGCGCGCGATCAGGCTCAAAAAATGCTCGAAGCTTCGCTTGAAGAAGCTACTCTTCCTGGGTGATCGCGCTGCGCTGCCACTCTGGCAGGCTTGATGGTTCAAGATTAGCGACACGCAAGTGATCGATGGCAAGTCCATGTGTCTCGTATGCCAGTTTGCGGCGTTTTTCGTCTGATTGATCGAGCGGCACCACAACCAAACGACGATTGACCTTTTGTCGCCAATTCATGCGCGCAGTGTTTTCCTGACCGATATAGCATCCCTTTGTGAAGCTAACGCCATTGAGCTCAACCGCATTGGTTTCCAGCCACAGAATGTCTTTCAGGTCCTCGCCTTCTGTTACGCCGATTGCCAGACGATGGGCGAGGTAATTGGCATCAGCAGCTTCATCATTGTCGGATTTTGGGCCAATCCAACGATGACCCAGTGCGGGCAAGCGAGGATCAGATGAAGCGCCATCGCGCGGCTCGGCTGACCAGTGCACGACAACAGTTTCATCGCGGACGATCTCAATCTTGCGGCGAAGACGATAGAGCGACAGGCGCTTGGCAAGATCATCCGCATCATTCGCGCTGCAATCCAGCAAAAGCGCACCATCGCCGCCATCCCACGCGAAAAAGTCGAACATCGTCTTGCCCTGAGCGGACAACAGCGCGGCATAGACTGGCAGATCGCCTGACACATCATTGGTGATCAGCCCCTGAAGGAAATCGCGCACGTCCTCGCTGTCATCCTTAGGGGAAAGGCGGATTATCGCGCGCGATGCAAGCAGGCTGGCTGTCACTGTGATTTCACTCTTTTGTTGATGGCCACGCCAAGCCGTTCGCCCAGCTCTGGCCCTTGTTCGGGATAGAGATAGGGTTCGATCAGCTCCGCTTCCATAAGCGCCATATCGCCATTTTCATCGCCGAGCATATCAATCCGCGCATAAAGCGGGGTTTCAAATGGCAAAGCTGCGATGATCGCTTCTGCTTGAGAGACTTCGCGATGGGAAGGGGAGTGTTTTTCTTCTACCCCTCCATACAGCGATTGGATCCGGTACTCGCCGCTGGCCGCGCGCTTTCGCAATGTGTGCGAAAGCTCCCCATCGATGAAGATAAAGGATAGCTCTCCTTGCTCTGCAATCGCAGGCAGAAACGGTTGAAGCATGGCAGGTTTATTGAAATGCCAGCCATCGGCGATTTCGCCAGTTTCTAATAGTTCTTGGCCTTCTGCACCTGCTCCGATTTGGCGCTTAACCACCAGTTTTTTGCACCCGAATTGAGCTATGGCTGCCTCGGCATCGGATTTGTCTGCGTTATCGAGCCAGATCGTAGGGATTGTTTTTGCTCCGCGCTGTTGCAGATCACGCAGATAGGTTTTGGTGATGTTCCAACGGACAATGTCAGGCGCGTTGCATACGTGGATGCCTTGCGCACTCAGCGCATCAAGCTTGGCGAGGAAAGCATCCGATTTGTCCTGGTAATTCCAGGCAGTGCCCAATTGAACAAGATCAATTCCGGCAAACGCTTCCATGGGTGCTTCCCAGTCAATGACGTTCAGCTCCAAACCCTGTACTGCAAAGGCTGGGGCGAGAGCTGCAATCATCAAATCATGCTCGAACGCGTCCTCGCGCCGGATGCCTGCGCCCGGCAGCGTTGTGTCGCATGCCAAAAATCCAATTCTTTTCATGGCTGAGCCGTCTATTGTGTGGGCGCTGCTCTGGAAAGAGGCGATTGCCCCCGCTAGGCAGGGTCGCAATGATGGAAACCCTTACAATTCGCCGCCCCGATGATTGGCACCTGCATTTTCGCGATGGCGATGTGATGCGCGGTGTTGTGCCGTACACAGCGCGTCAGTTTGCGCGCGCGATTGTGATGCCGAACCTGACGCCGCCTGTGACCACAACGCAGATGGCGCGCGACTATCGCGACCGGATACTGGCCGCGGTGCCCGATGGGCAGGATTTCACTCCGCTGATGACGTGTTATCTGACAGATGGCACCGATGCAGACGATCTGGCGCGTGGCGCAGGTGAAGGTGTGTTTACAGCCGCCAAGCTTTATCCGGCAAACGCAACCACCAATTCGGCCAGCGGTGTGACCGATGTGAAGCTGATTTACCCCGTGCTGGAGAGGATGGAGGCAGAGGGCATTGTCCTTTGTATTCATGGCGAGGTGACCGATCACGACATCGATGTTTTCGACCGCGAGGCTGAATTCATTGAACGGCACCTGCGCGGGATAATTGATAATTTTCCGCGACTTAAAGTCGTCTTTGAACACATTACTACATCAGATGCCGTGGAATTTGTAAAAGCTTCTGGCGACAATGTCGCGGCCACAATCACTCCTCAGCATCTCCATATCAATCGCAATGCTATGTTGGTGGGCGGGATACAGCCGCACAATTACTGCCTGCCCGTTGCGAAGCGCGAGTCGCACCGACTGGCTTTGCGTGTGGCTGCGACATCGGGGTCGCCCAAGTTCTTCCTTGGCACAGATAGCGCTCCGCATTTTCGCCACGACAAAGAAAGTGCGTGCGGATGTGCGGGGATATTCGGCGCGCCAGTGGCGCTGGAAAGCTATCTCACCGTGTTTGAAGAAGAAGGCGCGATTGATGCCTTTGAAGGGTTCGCATCATTGCATGGTCCGGCGTTTTATGGCCTGCCTGTAAACGAAGACACAGTGACACTAGAACGAATCCAATATCCTGTTCCCGAAGAGCTCGACCTTGCAGGCTCCACCATTGTTCCTTGGCATGGTGGCCAAGTGCTGGGTTGGCGGTTTGTGGGTTAGCTTGCAGCTTTGGCCCGGCGCGAGCGCACCAGCATATCGGCCACAAAAATGGCCACTGCGATCCAGATCAGCACAAAGCTGCCAAGCTGCGCGAGTTTTAGCGTTTCACTAAAGACCGTTAGGCCAAGCAGAAACACGATTGTGGGCGCGAGGTATTGGATAAAGCCGAGCGTGGAATAGGGCATTCGGCGCGCAGCTATCGCGAACAGCAAAAGCGGCACCGCTGTTATTACCCCTGACAAAACCATAATCGTGCTGAGCGTTAAGTCTTTGCCAAATGCGCTGCCAGCGGGTTGGCCTGCATACCAAGCAATGATCGCAATTGCCGGGCCAAGCAAGACTAGCGTCTCAATCGTAAGGCCGGGCAGAGCGCCCACATCAACCTGCTTTCGCACCATGCCATAAAGGCCAAAGCTAAATGCAAGGCCAAGGCTGATCCATAGCGACGTCAGCGCGCCTGCGGAAAGAAGCGCAACTGCGACACTCGCAAGCGCAACGGCACACCATTGCAGCCTCGACAATCGCTCTTTCAAAAACAATGTACCGAGCAGCACATTGAGCAGCGGATTGAGGTAGTACCCAAGGCTGGTCGCATAAACCTGCTCATTGGTGATGGCCCAAATATAGATAAACCAGTTTGCCCCGATCAGAAAGGCGCTGGCAATCAAAGCAACGAGAGTGCGCGGCGATAAAAACGCTTGTTTCAAAAGGGGAAACTGCTTTCTCACAGCGATGATCAAAAAGCAGAACGGCACTGTGAAGATGATGCGCCAACCTACAAACTCAAACGGTGGAACGGCAGCAGCCAGCAGAAAATAAAGCGGCAAAAACCCCCAAATAAGATACGCGCCCAATGCTGCCGGCAGCCCAGATTTCTGAGCCGGTTCATCAGTTCCAACAGGTGGCGAAGCAGGATCACGCATGGCCAGCGGTTAGGCGCGTGGCGTCATCTTGCCAAGCGCTATGCCAAACGGTTCGATCTTACATCTGGCAAAGAGCCTTAACGGCCACTGTCTTAGCTGATTGCACGCCATTCAGTTTAACCATCCTATAAATGAACGCGAAGTTAGAGAGTGCCTGCGGCGCAAAGCCAAAGCTCGCTCCATCATCTTGGGCCAATCCCACCAAAGGCCCGGGCGCGGCGTCCACCTGTCGCGGAAAGCGCTTCCATATCCTTTGCGGGGTGTGGAGGCGTTTTTGCCATTTTTGATGGCTGGGAAAATTAACTTCGTTCTGGCACAGCTTACGCCCATGAAGCGCCCGGCGATAATCCCCTCGATCTTTGTGTGTATGGCTACGGTTGCGCTTGGCGCGTGTGATGATAGCTCCACTCCTGTTTCAGATGAGGATATTTTGACCACCGATCCGGTCATTTCGCGCGCGCTGAATGATCCGCTGATGATCGATCCTGATCTTGCGTGGATCAACGAAGCAAACGCTGTGATTGCCTACAATGACAGCCACGCTTTGCCCGCATTTGCGCCCGATAAGGATGCGGCAGGCCGTGCGCGCGATGCGGCTCGCATTGAGCTGCGCGAAGACGGCACGATTGAGGAATTGCCGAGCCCTGAAAGCTTGGCAGATGACAGTTTGATCACGGACCTGTCGACCTTTCGTGAGATTTTGGATGTTGCAGGCGCACCAGCCAATTGTGTCGAAGGTGCAAGTGATGACCTTGGCTGGGCAGCGAAAATGCCTGATAGCGCACAGATTATGCCGCATGGAATGGTGCAACAGGCGGCAGGTTCTGATGGTGGAGAATGCTTTGTCAGAGTGATCCGATATCTGAGCCAAGCAGACACGCTGGATGTGCTGCAATACCATTATACAAACGGTAAAAGAGCCAAGCTTGAAATGTCTTACAAGAAAGGCGCATCTGAGCTGATCAAAGGCGAAAGAGCTGGCGAGAAAATGGTAGCCGATATCGCGAACTCGCCAAGCGGGCTGCGGCTCGTGACGCTGGTGCATTGGCGGTATTGATCGCTGGGTTCACACCCTAGGCGGTGGATCTATTCCTTTAGTCCGACACCGATATTGGCGCGTGGCTGTTCAAGCTCAGTGCTGGCCACGGGGTACGCGCAATAATCGGCTGCATAGTAAGCCGCCGGACGATGATTGCCTGATAGACCAATACCACCAAACGGCGCTGCGGATGATGCGCCATTGGTGGGGCGGTTCCAATTGATAATACCGGCGCGAATATTGGCCCAGAACCGGCTGTAATCCTCAGGTGAACCGCCGATCAGTGATGCGGAAAGTCCAAAACGGGTGTTGTTCGCCTCTGTAATAGCGGAATCCAAGTCGGGCACTTTGATGACCTGCAAGATCGGACCGAACAGCTCCATATCCGGCCGATCTTCAATTGCGGTTGTATCGATTATGCCGGGCGACAGGAACGGGCGGCCTTCTTCGATAATTCGCAAGGGAGCCAAAGGTTTGCCACCCTCTTTTACCAAAGCAAGGAAGCTTTCTTCAAGCAATTCCGCGGTTTTTACGTCGATGACCGGCCCCATAAAGGGCTGAGGTTCCGCCAGGGGATCACCCACGATCAGCTTGCGTGTGAGCGGGATAAGTTCCTCCATCAGATCATCGTACATGTCTTCAATAGCGATGAGCCTTCGTGCAGCCGTGCAGCGCTGCCCTGCAGTGGTAAACGCACTCTGCGCGATCAAGACGGCGGCGTCTGCCAATTTTGGAGTTTTGGTCACGACAATTGGATTGTTGCCGCCCATTTCAAGGGCAACGATCTTGCCAGGATTGGCCGCAAGCTTGCGATTGATGGCAATTCCTGCCTGCGCCGACCCGGTGAACAGCACGCCATCGACACCGGGATGGGCGACGATAGCTTTGCCTTCTTCAGGCCCGCCAATAACCAATTGCACGACGTCTTTGGGAAATTCAGCTTTCTCAAAACATTTGATCAAAGCCTCGCCCACAGCTGGCGTTTTTTCCGAAGGTTTAAAAACAATCGCATTACCGGCAATCAATGCAGGAATGATGTGGCCATTGGGCAGGTGCGCAGGGAAATTATAAGGGCCAAGCACCGCCATTACGCCATGCGGCTTGTGCCGGACAGCAGAGATACCATTCATGGCGCTGTCGAGCTTTTTCTTGCCTGTCCGTTCGGTGTACGCGTTGATCGAAATTTCGACCTTGTTGATGACCGCATCAACTTCGGTGCGCGCTTCCCACAGTGGCTTTCCCGTCTCGCGAGCGATTAAGTCGGTTAAGCTGTCGGCTTCTGCGCGCACTTCGTTCGCGAACCGGCGCACCATTTCAACGCGGTTGGGTATGGGCCTCGCAGCCCAAGCGGGCCATGCCCGGCGAGCACGGCTGACAGCGTCGTCAACATCGCTAACATCTGCGCGCCACAATTCTTCTCCCGTTGCGGGAGCGGTGGATATTATCTGCGTCATTTCGGACGACGGCTCTGTTGCATTTTCGGTCACTGAGATCGCGTAATCGTGCAGACGTGGAAAATAAAGTGTTAAACTGTTACTTTGATAATCACCTAGGGTCAGGATGCCCCTGAGCCGTGGGGCTTGCACCGTAAGCGTCTTTCATTGTGCGCAGGTCCCGAACTTTCGCTTGTAGGGGCGACCAATTATCGTGATCGGCAATGGCGGACCATATCGTCTCGACTTCTTCGATCTGCAGGGATTGCGGGTGATCTGCGTTCCAATAGTCATGATCTGATACGATGGGAGAATACCCGGACAAGATGTCAGCGCACTCAGTTGACAATTGATCCAGCGAACGCCCGCCGCGATGCGTGAAGAAAAACGCGTCGGGCGAGGCTGCGCTTTCGCGCATGGCTTGCTCACTGCTTGCGACAAGCTGTGTGTCTGTTTCTGTCCCCTTCGATGCAATCCCCAACCGCCAGCACCACCGCCGCGCAACCGCTGCCATGTAGAGTTCAGGAAACCTTTGAAGCGCCGCGATTAAAGGCTCGCTATCGGCTATCAGCCGCAAAGCCACGGCAAATTGCCCACAATTCCAATTGAGCGCTTCAGGTTGGCGACCAAAGGCATATAGACCCGAATGATCGAAATAGGCAGCGGTGAAAGACGGATCCCATCGTGGCAGCCAGCGCCATGGGCCATAGTCAAAGCTTTCGCCGGTGATGTTCATGTTATCGGTGTTCAGCACGCCATGCACAAACCCTGCGACCATATAACTGGCGGCAAGGTCAGCCATACGTTCGACCACTTGGTGCATCAGAATTATGGCAGGCTCGTCGCGTCCCGGTGCGTCTTTTGGGGGCATTGGGCCAGGAAAGTGCGAAAGGCAGTAATCGACCAGCGCTTCCATCTGCCGCGTTTCTTCATGGGCAAGCAGACGCTGGAAAGTGCCAATGCGAATGTGTGAATGCGACAGGCGCACCATGACGGCAGACCGGGCAGGGGATGGCTCATCATCGCGCCACAGTTTCTCGCCCGTCTCGATCACGGAGAATGTTTTGGATGTGTTGACGCCCAAAGCCTCAAGCATTTCGGTCGCAAGGATTTCGCGCACGGCCCCTTTTAAAGTCAGCCTGCCATCGCCTGCGCGGCTGAACGGGGTTTGTCCAGAACCCTTCGTTCCCAGATCCATCAGCCGCTCGTCAGCCCCGCGCATCTGAGCAAACAGAAACCCGCGTCCATCGCCAATGTCGGGATTGTAGACGCGAAATTGGTGGCCGTGATATTTCAAAGCAAGCGGTGATGGCAGGTTGTCAGGCAGGGGATCAAATCGCCCAAAGTGCTGTGTCCATTGCGCGTCGGACAAATCAGCCAGACCGACGCTTGAGGCTGCGATATCATTGCGAAACCTAAGCTGCGTTTCGGGAAAGTCTGCCGCAGCCACTTCGGCGCCCAACCAGTCTGAAAGGGAGGTGATGGCAGGATCGGCCTGATACTTGCCCAATTGCTTTTCGATGTGCATGGCTCCTTAGTGACTATGGCAAGGGCCAAGCGCAACCGTTGTGCTGGCCAAGTTGGACGGGAATGCCGCCAAATATGGCTGAAATTTTTGAGGACAAAAGCTGGTCGAGCGAAGACGGGCTGAACCTGCATTACAGAGACTATCCGGCCCGCAGCAGTGACGCTCACGCTTTGCCAGTGATCTGCTTGCACGGCCTCACCCGCAATGCGCGCGATTTTGAAGGTCTGGCTGTGCATTTGAGCGAAACCCGCCGTGTGATCGTGCCCGATATGCGCGGGCGCGGGAAAAGCGATTACGCGCCGAGTTCCGAAACCTACAAACCCAAACAATACGTGGCTGATGTCGAACTGTTGCTCGCTGAAACCGGTATCAGTCGCTTCATTTCTGTTGGAACATCGATGGGCGGCATTATGACGATGCTGCTTGCGGCCAACGATCCTGAAAGAATTGCAGGCGTAGTTCTGAACGACATTGGACCTGAGATCGAAACAGCGGGGCTGGATCGGATCGGGGGATATGTGGGGCAGGGCAAGAGCTTTCCCACTTGGGTTCATGCCGCCCGGTCCTTGCAAGAAACGCATGGTGATGCCTTTCCCGATTATGAGCTTGATCAATGGTTGGAACTGGCCAAGCGTTTTATGGTGGTGAGCCAGAATGGCCGGATCAGTTTTGATTATGACATGGCGATCGCCGAACCTTTCAGCGATGCTGGCAATGCAGCGCCGCCCAATCTCTGGCTGGCATTTGAAGCCTTGCGTGATGTGCCGATGTTGCTGGTGCGAGGTGCGCTTTCCGATCTTATTTCGGATGAGACGATCCGGCAGATGAAAGCGCGCAATCCAGCGATGACCACCATCACAGTTCCCCGCGTCGGTCACGCGCCGACTTTGGACGAAACGGAAGTGCGCAGCGCAATTGATGCTTTGCTGGCGAGCCTTGCATGAGCGGTCCCCCGCGTATTCTTCATTGCCAGTCCACATTCTCTCCCGGGGGTAAGGAATTGCGCACGGTCAAGCTGATGAACGCGTTCGGAAAGTCGCTTCATCACACCATCGTGTCTGGTGTGCCTGAACAAATGGGTGCGCGGGCTTTGATCGAAAGACATGTGAAAGCGGTTTTCCCAGCAGATTTCTCTTCACTCAAAGGCTCCCCCACACCGGGCAGATTGATCACGATAGCCAAAGCTTTGTCGAACTACGATCTTATCCTCACGTACAATTGGGGCGCGATGGATGTGGTGATGGCGCACACAATGTTTGCCGAAAAGCTGGGGCTGCCCCCGCTGATCCATCATGAAGACGGCTTTAACGAAGACGAGGCAGACCAGCTTAAATCCAGCCGCAATTGGTATCGCCGCATTGCCTTGTGGCGTACACAAAGACTGGTTGTGCCCAGCCGTGTTTTGGAAGGCATTGCGCTTGGCATTTGGAAGCAGCCGCGCGAAAGAGTTTGCCGGATCGATAATGGGATCGATATTGCGGCATTTGCCAGAAAACCTGATCCCGGCGCCCTTCGCGTCGTCAAACGCGAAGGCGAACATTGGGTCGGCACTTTGGCGGGGCTGCGCGCGGTAAAGCAATTGCCGATGCTTGTGCGTGCTATGTCTCATTTGCCGGATGATTGGCATTTGGTGGTCTTGGGCGATGGCCCTGAAAAAGAGGCGATTATGGAATGCGCGCGCGATTTAGAGATTGCGCACCGTGTCCACTTGCCCGGTGCGATGAAAGATCCGGCCCGCGTTATTGGCCTGTTTGATATCTTCGCATTGTCATCAAAATCAGAGCAATTCCCGATTTCTGTGGTCGAAGCGATGGCCGCAGGCTTGCCTATTGCAGCACCCGATGTGGGCGATATCGCTACAATGATTGCCCCATCCAATGCGCCCTTTATCGCACAGCGTGACAATTCTGAAGCCTTGGGGCGAAAGCTCAATGACCTGGCTCAAGATGCTGAATTGCGATCAAAAATTGGATCGGAGAATCGTGCAAAAGCGGTTGAGTATTTCGAAGAAAGCCAGATGATTGAACGTTATCGCACACTTTACAGTGATGTGATGGGCAAGCCGTTCTAACAAATGCGCAGCGCTTTTGGCTTCATGTGCAGTTCAAGTGCGTCTTGCAACGCAGCCATGCTTGCCGGATGAACCCTGCAAAACAAGACCGGTGAAGGCGCGTTAAACTGCCATTGCACCGGTGTTATGAGGCGCTTAAAGACCGCGCAAAGACACTCAACTAACCAAGGATAAGAGCCTCGTGGCGCTGAAGCCTAACGATCCTAACGCACCATCTGATACGCCGGCGACACCATCGGCTGAAGATGAAGTTATCATTCGCGAAATTGACGAAGCTGTCCGCAAGGATGACGCGACCGAATTCGTGCAAAAGTATGGACTCGCTATTGGCGGGGTAATTGCGGTTTTGCTGCTGGCACTGGGCGGATACCTGTTTTGGGACAGCCAGAAGGAAAGTGAGCTTGAGGGGCAATCAGAAGCTCTTGTTGGGGCGCTGGATTCCGTGCAGTCGGGCGATTTTGCAGGAGCAGATGATAAGCTCACGCCGCTTCTTTCAAGCGAACAGGCAGGCGTTCGTACTGCAGCAAGATTGCTTCAGGCGGGCACAGCGCTTGAACAAGACGATGTCGCCAAAGCAGCGGAGCTCTATGGGGTGGTCGCAGCCGATGCAGAGGCGCCGCAGGCTTTGCGTGATTTGGCCTTGATCCGAGAAGTCAGCGCGACATTTGATGACAGCAAACCTGCAGATGTGATTGAAAAGCTGAAGGGCTTGGCAAGGCCGGGCAATGCTTTCTTTGGCAGCGCGGCTGAACTAACAGCGATCGCGCATCTTGAAGCTGGCAACAATGCCGAAGCGGGCGCTTTGTTCGCTCAAATCGCGAAGGATGAAGAATTGCCCGAAACATTGCGTTCGCGCGCTCGCCAGATGGCGGGCCTATTGGGCGTGGATGCGATTGAGGACGTGGATAAATTGCTCGAAGATGAAGGGGTCGTTCGAGAAGAGGACACACCTGGAATGGCAGACACAGTTGAAGGGTCTGATGCGCAATAAGAGGCGCCTGGCAGCATTGGGATAGATTTGGACGGTTTGATTATGAGGAATTTTGCAGCGACCAAAAGCTTGGTTGTAGCTGGCGGCATGGCCGCTTTGCTGACGGCATGCGCCGGCGGTGACAAGACGACACCGACAATTGGTGAACGTATGCCGATCCTATCGCGGATTGAGAGCGGCGCGGTTGTTGATCCGGCGCTTGCAGGCGTGAATGTTGTTTTGCCGCCGCAGCGTACCAATACGGAATGGGCGCAAGTGGGCGGTTCTGCCAGCAAATCATACGGCCATCTTGCGCTTGCTGAAAATCCAAGTGCGACTTGGACAGCCAGGATTGCTGGATCAACCAATAGGGCGCGGTTGGCTGCTGCCCCGGTGATTGGCGGCGATAAACTGTTCGCAGTCGGCTCTGACGGCACCATTCATGCCTTTGATCGCAAGTCAGGTTCGAGGCTTTGGTCTTCGGATGCTGCGATGGATGATGATATGCGTCCATCTGCCTTTGGCGGCGGGGTGAGCTTTGACAATGGCACTTTGTATGCCACCAACGGAGCCGGAGAGGTGAAAGCGCTAAACCCCGATACAGGCGATATAATCTGGCGGGTCCAGCCATCGGGCCCATTGCGCGGGTCCCCCACCATCGCATTCAACCAGATTTATGTCATGACACAGGACAATCAGGTGATAGCGCTGAACGCGGCTGATGGTGAGACCTTGTGGAGCGAATCTGGATCAAGTGCTCAATCAGGCGTGTTTGGCGTTGCGGCGCCTGCGGCAGGCAATGGCACAGTGATTGCCGGTTATTCGAGCGGCGAATTGTCGGCCTATCGGTATGAAAATGGCCGGGCGCTGTGGGCAGATGCTTTGGCGCGGACCAATATCTCCACCCAAGTTAGCTCTCTCACTGATATTGATGCGGACCCGATCATTGATGCAGGCCGCGTCTATGCGCTGGGCCAAGGCGGCCGGATGGCGGCCTATGAGTTGGTTACTGGGCAAAGGGTTTGGGAATTGAGCCTTGCGGGCATTTCCACCCCGGCGGTTGCAGGCGAGTGGATTTTTACCCTTACAGATGATGCACGGCTTCTCGCCATCGCTCGGTCTTCGGGGCGCGTGCGCTGGATCACGCAATTGCAGCAGTTTAAGAACGAGAAAAAGCGCGAGCAGCCGATTTTCTGGACGGGCCCTGTTCTGGCAGGCAATCATCTTTGGGTGGCAAGTTCGCGCGGAGAAGTGTGGAAAGTAAGCACTGGCGAAGGGTCTGCACAGATGTTTGATGAGATCAAACAGCCTGTTAGCCTGCCACCGGTGGTCGCGGATAAAATGCTGTATATTCTTGATGATAGCGGTGTAATTCGCGCATACCAATAAAGGCTCGGTGCAGCTTTGCACTCCGTTTGAAACGCGGTAATCGCCACGTTAACGCTTTGCTGCTATGTCCCGGCGGTAATGTCTGGCCCTTCGTCTAACCGCCCAACAAGCGCGGCAGAAATACCGCCAAGCGACGTCTCGGCAGCTGTTGGGATTGTCGGTTTGGCGGGTCTTGTTGTGTGGATTGTTTTCTGCCGCAATTTCCCCGCAATCATGGCCGCTCTTGGTGTTGACGGCGTGGGCGTATTGTCCGGTCCCCATGCTGCGCTAACAGCTATGCTGTTCACCGCAGGACCGATGGCGGCATGGTCAGTGCTGGTTGATAAGGTCCACCTAAATCCATCAACCGGCCTTGATTGGTCTCTCAAACGCTCCAGCGCAGATGTGCTGCCCACTGCGACTGTGAAGATTGGCGGACTATGGGCGACTTGGGCGGTGTTGGCTGGCCTGTATTGCCTTTGCCGCTGGTATTGGGACGGCAATTATCTGTTTGCGATGAAAGTGTTAGCAACCGCTCTCATCCCGATGATTGTGTTGAGCGTGCCCTACATCCTGTGGCTGGATCGCTATATGACGGACCCTCGCGATGGCACTTGGCACTTTGGTGCAATGCTAATCGGGCGAGAGGAATGGGATGCGGAACAGGTCAAAAAGCACTGGCGTGCATGGATTATCAAAGGGTTCTTCGGCGCATTTATGATCTCGATCCTGCCTCCCGGCTTTGCTGAGGTGGTTGAGGCGCGCCCTATCGATTTTCTGACCAATCCGGTGCTGATTGGCGGCATTCTGATAACGCTTTTGTTCGTCATCGATGTGCAGATCGGCACTGTGGGGTATCTGTTCACTCTTCGCCCGCTTGATGCGCATATCCGTTCTGGCAATCCGTTTGTTGCAGGTTGGCTGGCAGCACTTCTTTGCTATCCGCCCTTTGTTTGGGGGCTGATCGGTAACAACAATCAAGTGCTCAGCTACGAAAGCAATGTCGCAAAGTGGGACTTTTGGTTGGCTGGCAATGAGATGGTGTTGTGGGGATGGGCTGCTTGGCTGGTCTTCCTTACCGCGGTCTACGCTTGGGCGACGGTGGCTTTTGGCATCCGGTTTTCAAACCTCACCTATCGCGGTGTCATCACCCATGGCCCGTATCGCTACACAAGGCACCCGGCCTATCTGTCGAAAAACCTGTTCTGGTGGTGTTCGGCCATGCCATTTCTCGTGACGAGCGGATCGGCAGTGGACGCTATTCGCAACACGTTTTTCCTTCTGCTGGTCAACGGCATTTATTATTGGCGCGCGCGCACGGAAGAGGCGCATTTGCTAGCCGAAGACCCGAAGTATCGCGAATATTATGACTGGATGGATGAAAACGGCGTTATCACAGCAAAGCTTGCACGGCTAAAGCGTGCTCTAATGCGGAGAGGCAAAGGCCGTTCAGAAGGGGCACTGCACCCAGCAGAGTAAGCCGGGCCGTTATAACAATGGTGCGCCGTCATCCGCCTGATGTTTTGCAACCTCAATAATGCTAACGTCCAGCTCTCTAAGAGCGGCCTGAAATGCCGCCATATGCGGTGTCTGAAAATGGAAAGCGAGCGCTGCTTCGTCCACCCATTTTTCGGTTATGTGCATGACTGAAGGGTCAAGAATATCCTGCGCATAGGAATAATGCAGGCATCCTTTTTCAGCATTGGAGGCTGCGATCATTGTAGCGAGAGCCTCACGCCCTTTGTCCAGAGCACCTTCGCCGAGTTTCGCTGTTCCCAATACCATGAGCATCGTTGCCCCTCCTTTAGAATGAGTATTTGTAGACGTGGCTCACATCGCCGCCCCATTCGCCGTTATACGCATCAAGCAAGCGTTGCGCGGGGACTTTGCCGGTTTTCACGATCTCATCGAGTGTTTCGAGATAGCCGGTTTCATTGTCGCCGCTAGCGTTAAGGCGGGCTCTTGATGCAAGGCCTGATCGCGCAATATCGAGCACGTCGCGGCCCAGATCCTGCATTGTGCCATTGCCGCCAGGAAGGGGCGCATCAAGGCCCAATTTTGGCGCCGCATTGCGCAGAGCCTCGCGCTCTTCCATCGACCAGTCTTTGACCAGGTCCCATGCTGCATCAAGCGCTTGCTGATCGTACAGCAGCCCCACCCAAAGCGCAGGCAGCGCGCAAATCCTGCTCCACGCCCCGCCATCTGCGCCGCGCATTTCTAGGAAGCTTTTGAGGCGCACTTCGGGAAAGGCAGTGGACAGGTGATCCCACCAATCGCTTGGCGTGGGGCGTTCGCCCGGAAGGGCGGGCAATTCGCCTTTCAGAAAATCACGGAAAGATTGGCCTGCTGCATCGATGTATTTGCCATCGCGGAATACGAAATACATTGGCACATCGAGCATGTAATCCGCCCAGCGTTCATAGCCAAAGCCATCCTCAAACACGAACGGCAGCATTCCTGTGCGCGCGGCATCAGTGTCTGACCAGATGTGCGAGCGATAAGAGAGGTAGCCGTTGGGCTTACCTTCAGTGAAAGGCGAATTGGCGAACAGCGCCGTCGCCAAAGGCTGCAATGCCAAGCCGACGCGGAATTTTTGCACCATGTCGGCTTCAGATGAATAATCGAGATTGACCTGAATGGTGCAGGTCCGCAGCATCATATCGAGACCCAAATCGCCCACTTTGGGCATATGGTTCATCATGATTTTGTAGCGGCCTTTGGGCATAACCGGCAACTCTTCACGGGTTTTATCCGGCCACATGCCAAGGCCAAGATAGCTGACCCCGCATTTTTCGCCGATCTCTTTGACTTGCGCCAAATGCCGCCCGGTTTCATTACAGGTTTCATGCAGATTTTCGAGCGGTGCGCCTGACAGTTCTAATTGTCCCGCGGGTTCTAAACTGACCGCCCCATCTTTGCCTTTCAGCGCGATAACGTGCCCGTTCTCTTCGATCGGTTCCCAGCCAAATTGCGTAAGCCCCATCAAAAGATCGCGAATACCGCATTGCTCATCATAAGACGGCGCGCGGCGGTCATCGTTTTTGTAGACGAGCTTTTCATGCTCTGTTCCGATGCGCCAATCTTGGGCGGGTTTTTCGCCGCCAATCATGGGCGCGATAAGCTGCTCCATCCCCTCGATAATGGGTTCAATGGCGTCGGTTGTTTCGCGTGTGCTCATGGGGGAGGGCCTCTTTCAAAGGTTTCCCTATAAAACGCAATTGCCTGTGGGAAGTGCAATCTGCGTTTGACAGACCAAAGTCATTCTTTGCCCGACCAATCACCTGCCTGCGTCATCCAGACAGAAAGCGCTGCGATTGCAGCGGTCTCCCCGCGCAGGATGCGAGGGCCGAGGCTTATCGGTGTTGCTTGGGGGTGAGCGCGGATAGCGGCGCGTTCTGCATCGTCAAACCCGCCTTCGGGTCCGATGAGAATGGCTGCCTTCCTGTGCGAGTCCCAGCGAAGGCTGGGACCGCCTTCGTGTTGGCGCTCATTTGCGGGAGGTCCCAGCCTTCGCTGGGATTCGCGAGTGCCGAACGCCTGAGCTGCTGGTTCTCCGCCTCCTTCATCCGCGAAAAACAGCGCTCTATCCTCGGGCCAATCTTTAAGGAGGGCATCAAGTTTCAAAGGCTCCCCCACTTCAGGCAAAGCCGTGCGAGCGCATTGTTCGGCTGCTTCGGTAGTAACAGTGCTTGCCCGGTCGAGATTGAGTTTATCGGCGACGCAACGGCGCGTGATCACAGGTTGTATGCGCGCTGCGCCAAGCTCTGTTGCTTTTTCCAGCACCAGATCAAAGCGGTCTTTCTTCAAGAGGGCAGGGCATAGCCACAGATCGGGCACATCCTCGCGCGGGCGCAGTTGCTCAGCTACTTCCAAAGATACGGAGCGTTTGGCTTTATCCGTTACGCGCGTAGCCCATTCGCCTGTAATGTTGTCGCATACGATCACCGCATCGCCTGTTTTCACGCGCATGACTTTGCCAAGGTAATGCGCTTGCTTGCCCTCCAATTGCAGGGCAAGGCCCATTGCCAATTCATGATCGACGAATAGGCGGGGAGCAGATTTAGGAGGCCAGGCGGGCGTTGCGGGCATGCTCCCCCCTTAAACACAAACGTCATCCCAGCGAAAGCTGGGATCTGGTGCAGCAGGCAATGCGCTTTTGGCGAACGATCCCAGCTTTCGCTGGGATGACGGATGGATGCGAGTGGGTTAGAGACCACGTCATGAACCAAACAATCGTGCCCGACAGCGAACATCGCGGCCTTATCGCGCGTCTGCCGCAATTGCCGCGTGACCTTGCGCAATTGGCCCGGTTTGATCGGCCTATTGGGTGGTGGTTGCTGTTCTGGCCCTGCGTATTCGGAGTTTGGCTGGCTGGCGCTGGGTTTCAGTTTGCTCTGCTCGCCTGGCTCTTGCTTGGCGCTGTGGCGATGCGCGGGGCCGGGTGCGTGTACAACGACATCGTTGATGCCAAGCTCGATAGCCAAGTTGCGCGCACAGCGGCGCGGCCTGTGGCGAGTGGGCGCGTGTCCAAAAAGCTGGCCTGGGGCTGGCTTATTGCGCTGTGTCTTATCGGATTGGTGGTGCTTTTCCAGCTTCGGCTAGAGGCGCAAATTATCGCTTTGGCCAGCCTAGCCTTGGTCGCTGCCTATCCGTTTATGAAGCGCATCACGTGGTGGCCGCAAGCTTGGCTTGGTATGGTTTTCAACTGGGGTCTACTGGTTGGCTGGACCCATTTGCGGTGGGACAATTGGGACGTGCTCGCCTGCCTTTATGCAGGCTGTATCTGTTGGGTGATTGGCTACGATACGATCTACGCCCTGCAAGACCGCGAGGATGATGCGCTTGTCGGGATTAAGTCATCAGCGCTTAGGTTAGGTGAGCAAGTACATACGGGCATCGCCCTTTTTTACGGGGCTGCGGTGGCGTTTTGGGCCCTTGGGATTTGGTTTTATCGGCCCGATTTTTTCGCGGTTCTCGCTCTTTTGCCTGTAGGACTTCATCTGGTTTGGCAGGTCGCAACGCTTAATCCTACAGACCCTGACAACCCGCTTGCCCGGTTTAGATCCAACAGATGGGCGGGTGCGCTTATGGCGGCGGCTTGCTTTGTTGTAGGAAATGCGGGGGCTTAGGCGATGTGCAATCTCTACCGCATGACGAAAAACACGGACGAGGTCGCCAAGTGGTTCAGCGCGGTTGAGGCGATGGGCGGGGCCAATTTTGGCGCGGAGGTTTACCCCGGCTATCCCGGTCTCGTCGTCGCAGGTGATGAGTTGCGCCAGATGATCTGGGGCTTCCCGCTCATCATGAAAGGCAAGAATGGCCAGCCGCTCAAACCCAAACCCGTCAACAATGCGCGCACTGACAAGCTTGATAGCTTTTTCTGGCGCTATTCGTTCGAAGAACGCCGTTGCCTTATCCCCATCACCGCATGGGCGGAAGCGCAAGGGGCCAAGGGCGCAAAGACGCGCACATGGATGAGCTTGCCGGACCAAGACCTATTCGTAGTCGCGGGCGTTTGGCGCGACAGCGATGAGTTTGGCACGTGCTATTCCATGGTGATGACCGACAGTGCTGGCTCTCAAAGCGAGCATGTGCATTCGCGCATGCCGGTGCTTTTGGCCCCTGAGGATTACGAGGGCTGGCTGTCAGGATCACCCGATGATGCGAAAGCTTTGTGCAAAGCTTGGAGGGGCGACATCACCGTTGATGCGACCGATGAAAGCTGGACCCGCGGCAAAGCAAGCCAGCGAACTTTGCTTTGAGAGACAGGAGCTTTCGCACGCTTCCCGCCAGGGTTTGATTGCGCAGGCGGGCTGAAGATAGGTTCGCGCGGTATAATCTCGTTCATGCACCTTCTCCCGCATAAGAGGCCACTTCAAATTCAATCCCGTCCCAATCGAAGAAATAGAACCGTTCGCCCGGATCATAATTGTCATGGCCAAAGGGTTTGAGCCCGGCATCAGCCACGACCGTTTCGGCCCGCTCCAGATCATCCACGACTAGACCAACGTGGTTGAGCGGCTGACCTTTCGAATAACCGCCGACGACATCTTCATCGCTGTAGACCGCCAGATAAGTCGCACCATTGCCCGGTTGTCCAACATGGATTGTGTCTCCGCCAAATTGCGATTTGCCGCGCCAGCGTTCTTCCCAGCCGCACAATTGCTTGAACAAATCCGCGCTGCGATCAGGGTCGGATACAGTGAGATTTGCATGTTCGATACGTCCTTGTGGCATAGCTAAAATTCCTTGGTTTGTGACCTGTCGGCAAGTGCAACTCCATTACCGAATCAGTCTGTGTCACAATCATGCAACCTCAACCTAACTTGAGATCAAGGAATTTTTGCATTACCCTCCGAACCCATGAGCAAAGGCATCTCCAAAAACGATCTCATCCCCATTGGCGAAATGGCGCGGCGCACCGGATTATCGGTGTCGGCGATCCGGTTTTATGAAGACAAGGGCCTCATCGAACCGGTCCGAACCAGCGGCAATCAGCGGCGCTTTTTGCGGTCCGATATTCGCCGATTGAGCTTTATACTAATCGCGCAGCAATTGGGGCTGAGCCTTGGGGAGATTGAGGCAGCCTTCGCAAAGCTTCCACATGGGCGCACGCCAACAGCGAAAGACTGGCGCACGATCAGCAAAAGCATTCGCACAGTGCTGGACAATCGGATTGCTGAGCTCACCCGCACGCGTGACCGGCTGGATGGCTGTATTGGCTGTGGTTGTCTCAGCCTAAAGCACTGCGCTATTTATAATCCTGATGATGCGCTGGCGGAAAAGGGGCCAGGCCCGCGTCAGATTCTGGCCTGAAAAAGGCGGCTCAATCGGTTGGGCCAAGGTCTGGATCAAGATCGCGCGGACGGGCAAAATGGACAAGACCTGCACAAAACTTCTTTAGCTGGCTCCATCCTGCCACATCGCATTCCAGCACGGCAAAGGCAGCCGTTGGAAATTTGGCTGAGGCTTCGCGAAAAAGATCATTTTCTTTGGAAGGCGATACCAGGTCTAGCAAAACTTCTTGCAGGCCGGGATTGTGACCTGAAATCAGCACGGCTTTAATGTCATCACCGCGCGAAGCGTGGTCTTCAATCACTTCCATGATTGTATCCGAACTCGCCAAATACAGCCTGTCATCATAGATCACGGGCATATCGGGCAGACCTTCTTCCAAGGTTGCTTTGACGCGAACAGCGGGGCTGGCGATAACCATATCCCATTTGATGCCGTGATCCTTGATATGATCGCCGATGAGCTTTCCACCACGTCGCCCACGATCATTAAGACCGCGATCAAAATCGCGCTGAGCGGTGTCATCCCAATCCGATTTGGCATGGCGCAGGAGGCCAAGAATTTTCACAGAAATGCTCTCCTGAAAGATGCTCGCTCTACTGCATCGCCATGGCCGCTATGTAAAGCAAATGCGGCAGCCCCAAATCGCTTTACCCATTACCGCAGGTCCACTGGAGAGGATTGCGAAGGGAGCGATTGCGACTGCCGCCTCGTCCTGACAGAGCATCGACGCTGGGGCGAGCGATGCTCGGACGAGTGTTCAAGTTCAGATGAGAGGCAGTGTCATGACCGCCGTGGTTCCGCCCAGGGTAATGGAGCAAGCAAAGGCGGCCATCACGAGTGTGGAGATGCGCTCAGCTGTGGTTTGCGGGGTCAGGCTGCGAACCCATTGCGGCAGACGAATGGGCTGCGCATTCTTGCGGAACTCCTCAGCATAGCAAGGGTGTTCTGTGCCCATCCACTTATCCCACCATGTAAAGTAGAAGCCGAAATTATAGCCTTGTGAATGGTGCAGATCGTGATGCGTTGTTGTGCTGATCCAGCGCAGGATCGGTGTATCAACCCAACCGGCAGGGAAAATCTCGTGCCCCGCATGCGCCATCACATTACGGATGATCATGTTCCACAAGAACAGCATCAGCGCGAAGCCTGCATAGGCAATACCGAACTGGCTGGTGATAAGCAGGAAGATCGGCATGAATGCCGCTTCAAACGCTGCTTCCCATGTCGAGAAGGAATAGGCGGCCCACGGTGTCGGCGTGCGTGATCTGTGATGGTGCAGGTGCGTCGCTTTGAACAAAAGCTTGGAATGCATCGCGCGGTGCATCCAGTAAAAGTAAGCATCATGCGCGAGAACGATCAGCGCGAACTGCCAGACTATTGTGACAAGCGCGGTATCCTCAAGCGCCAGATTGATGACGCCCGTTTGCTCCCCAATCAGTGTCGCCAAAGTTGTCACGCCAAACACAAAGACAGTGCGCAAGGATGAAAGCATTTCGCGCAGGTAATCTTTGCGTGTCGCAGTGCGTTTCTGGATACGGCGATTGGCTGCCCATCCGCGAAACACCAGCAAGATGAGTGTCGCTGCGCCTGCTGCGAACAGATAGCGGCCAAGGTCGAAATAAAAGACATTGGCAAAATGCGTGGTCACCATTTCGGTGATGGTGGATTGGGTCTGCTGGGTCATCATTGCTTCCTTGCGTTTGTTCAACGTGAGGAAGAGATGATCGAGACGGCCTCAAAACTCTCCGCGCTTGCGAAAAGTTTTGATCATTTTTGAAAATGACGCGCTTTTTTCAGTTTTGAACAGTGTGCTCCGCCAGGTTCAAGCGTCTGTAATCGCTAGGAGTTGTACCCGTTTCGCTGCGAAATGCACGGTTGAAGGTTGCCAGCGAATTATAGCCCAAATCCATCGCAATTGTCAGTACGGGCAGGTCCACGTGATCTTTATCTGTCAGTTTTTCGCGCGCTTCTGCGATGCGATGCCGGTTGAGAAATGCTGAGAAATTGCGATATCCCATCCGCTGGTTGATAAGCGCGCGCAGACGATGTTCGGGCGTGTCCAACTGGTTCGCCAATCCTGCAATGGAAAGGCCGGGCGTGCGGTATGCGCCGTCCTTTATCGCCGCTGTCAGCTTTTCGTGAAGCACCGTTTCGGAAGGCGATAGGTTGAGCGGTGCAGTGTCGTCATCGTCTGTCGTGTCTGATGATGTTTGAACCAAAAGCTCAACATCGCTTCGAAGAAATGCGATCCCTGAAAACAGGATGAGCACGAAGATGAGCAGTGAATTGATCAATTGAGCAATCGGTGATCGGCCATCCAAGCTCGATACGACTTCGGCTATTTCGAAAATCAAGATGCCTGCCGCTTGGGCCGCTAACAAAAGCGGTAGCCAAAGACGGATGGTGCGGCGGTCTTCGAGCAAATCATCATTGCGTCCGAACACGCCGACCCGGATCAAATCGCCGATAAGCACAAGCGATGCGATATGCAGAATGAAAAAGCCGACATAGAAACCTGGCATCAGATATGGCTCGACGAAGTTTGATGAGAACCAACCGAGAAGGAATATCACGGCCACGCCAAGCATCCAGCTGCGCGGTGGTTCTTGTTCAAACAGATTGCGTGCAAAAAGCCAGATAAAGCCGGTGGTTGTGATCGAAACCAAATCAACCCATGGATCGAATATGCCCTGTGATGCTGCAAGCGGGGTTGAATTGATGAGGTAGCCGAGCGCGCCAACAAGCATCCCGATCATCGGCCATTTCAGCTCTTTTCGGATGTCATTCGCGCAGATCTGCGCGAGCAACATCAAAGAGGCTCCGACCGTGATTATCCGGATGAGATAGTTGAGCTCTAAAATCATCGCAGCCTATCTGGAATATCATCGTCAAGGATTCCAGTGGTTTCGACAGGTGGTGTGCCGCTTTCGCCGATCAGCCCGTCCGCAATGCGCTGCACCGCTTCATCCAGAGTAACGCGGCGCACCTGGGTTCCTTCGGGAAAGGCCGTGAGCAAGCGGGAAGGGAATGCGGCGGACAGGACCACAAAATGCCCTTTATCATCGCGGTTCCGGATGAGCCGGCCAAACGCTTGGGCAAGGCGCGCTCTGATGATGCGGTCATCATACCCGCTTGCGGTTTCACCTTCATTCTTGGCGGCGAGCCTCCGGGCTTTGTGGAGGATATCGGGGCGCGGCCACGGCACGGCTTCCAAAACCACACAGCGCAGCGATTGGCCGGGCACATCAACCCCGTCGCGCAAGGCATCCGTGCCCATCAGACTGGCGCGCGGATCATCGCGGAAGATATCAACCAAAGTGCCCGTATCAATCGGGTCCACATGCTGCGCGAACAGGGGCAGAGCCTCACGCGCCAAACGGTCTGCGATCCGGCCATGCACAGCGCGCAGGCGGCGGATCGCGGTGAACAGGCCAAGCACGCCTCCGCCCGATGCCTCAATCAGTTTCGCATAGGCTCCGGCAAGGGCTGGGAGATCGCCTTTCTTGATATCGGTGACGATCAGAACTTCGGCGCAAGAGCTGTAATCAAACGGGCTGAGCGCGGCCGATAGATTGGGCTGAGTTTCGACATAGGATGCACCCGAACGCGCGATGGCGGTTTGCCATGCCTTTTCGTCATCCTCGACCCTGTCAGTGAGCGTGGCGCTGGTCAGCATTACCCCGTGCGCAGGTTCAAGCACGGTGCGCGCAAAAGGCTTCATCGGGTCAAGCCAGCGGCGGTGGATCGCCACATCAAATTCGCGTGCATCAGAGCGATCAACAGCCAGCCAATCGACAAAGTCAGGATCAGCAGGACCACCCAATCGGGCAAGCAGTGCTTCCCACGCCGCGATCAGATCAACGCGCCATTGGAGCGCGAAACGGGCGCTTTCAATCCGCGCGCGGCCTTGTCCATCCAGCCAATCGGGCGGGTCTGCGATGATGGCTTCCAACCGGCCGCCCAATTTCATCAAAGGTGTCCGAATGCTGGCAAGAGCATCTGCGGCGTTGCTTGCGGCCTCAATCACTTCACCTGGAAGGCCAGCCGCTTCGGTTTCGATACCGTATCCTGCGTCCTGGCCGCCGCTTTCATCGCGTGCATAGGTTGCGATGCGGACCGCGCTTAGAAGAGCTTCGAATGGGCCGAAAGGTTCGCCTTCGGCAACGCGCTGCAACCATCCATCTCCGGGCAGCAATTGGCCTGCTTCGCAAGCTGCCTCAATCGCTTCCCCGCCTTCATCGTCATAGCTGGCGACATCGGCAAGGCGCGCTGACAGACCGCGGCGGCGGCCTCTGTTCTTGCGTTCAGGCCCTATGATCCAGCGGCGTAGCTCAATCGCTTCTTGTCCTGACAAGGTTGCGGCAAAAGTGCTGTCGGCAGCATCGAAAACGTGATGCCCCTCATCAAAGACAACACGTGTGGGGCGCTGCGCATGATCGCGTCCGCGCGCAGCATTGATCATCACCAAAGCATGATTGGCGATGACCAGATCCGCCTGCGCACTGTCACGGCCTGCGCGTTCGATAAAGCACTTTTTGTAATGCGGGCAGCCTGCATAAATGCACTCGCCGCGCTGATCGGTAAGGGCTGCAATGCCACGTTTTCTAAACAATGTGCCCAGCCATCCGGGCAAATCGCCGCCAATCATATCTCCATCGCGGGTGTAGCTGGCCCAGCGCGCAACCAATTGCGCGAGCACGGCAGGACGGCCAGAAAATCCGCCTTGCAGCGCGTCTTCAAGATTGAGCAGGCACAGGTAATTCTCGCGCCCCTTTCGCACCACGACAGGCCGCGTGCCATCGGCGCGCTTGGCAGGCCATGCCTTGCGGCTTTCGGCGCGCAATTGGCGTTGCAGGTTCTTTGTGAAAGTGGACACCCAAACCGTGCCGCCTGATGCGCTTGCCCACAGGGAAGCAGGTGCGAGATAGCCCAAGGTCTTGCCGATCCCCGTGCCCGCCTGTGCAAGCGCAATATGCGGCGTTTCATCGCAAATGCGCGGCGAAAAAATACGCGCAGCATCCTTTGCATATTCGCGTTGCCCTTCGCGCTTTTCTGATCCTTCGCCGGTCAGCTCATCCAATTGCGATAAGACATCAGCATCTGGCAACTCGACTTGTCGTGGCGGGGCGCGCTCGCCTGCTTCTTCCCATTCGCGCAAGGCGGAAAAGAGCCATTTTTCAGCCCGCTCGGGCCGTTTGATATGAGGCTTGATAACGTTGGCCCAAGGCCAGCGCAGCTTTTGCATGTTTTGCAGCGCGCTCCATGCACCTTCGCGTTCAAACCATTCCGGGGCCTCACACATTTCCACCAATGCGCCCGCCGCAATCTGGAGGAATTGCGGTACATCGGCATCGTCTTTCGGCTCTGCAATCTCCAAAGCTTGCGCCAATCCGCGTGGTGTCGGAACGCAAAATCGTGCCGGATGTACAAAGGCGAACAGTTCGAGCAAATCCAAGCCCGACAAATCAGGATAGCCCAACCGGTTTGCGATCAGCGGTGCGTTGATAAGCAATACTGGCGTATCGGCAGCCGCCATGATTGCATCGCCTTTGGACACCGCCTCTGTCTCTCCATTGGCCGCGCGCAGCCAATTGCCCGAATGGCTCGAATGCAATGCGGCAAGGGGGAGCGGAGCAGGGGCGTTCACTCCGATACGATGCGCACAAGCGTTGGATAAGTAAACGGTGCGAACCGGAGCTGCCCACCGGTTCTAAGGGGAAATACGATAAGACCTCTTTAACCCGTTGCAATTTATGCCTGAACATCAGGGTAGATGGATCAAAGGGGCATCCAATGACATTTGGCCGAAAAGGTTTGCCAGCTGGACAAACAGCACCGCAAGCTGCGCGCGGTTTTGGACGTGCTGCTCAACCGGTCCAGCCGAACGCTGCAAGCGAACCTAGCGAAGCAGATGATTTGGCTGCAAAGCGTGCGGCCTTCATCGCATCTGAACGCGCTCGCAAGCATGAAGAGATTGGCGGCGGCAGTCTGCCTGATGCGAATGGCGAATATTCTGATGATCCCATGGCGCATCTGCGCAATGAAGCGCGGCCTGCCAAACCATTGCCTTACAATGATCGGCCGCACCAAAACACAATGTCATCGCCAAATCAGCCGCTGAAGATGCAAGGGGCGGCGCGTTCGCGAAGCGGTTCTTCATCAGGCTTCATTTTCGGCGATCCGGGTGGACGCAGCGTTGGCCTTGCCTATGTCTTGTGGTTCGTCCTTGGCCAGCTTTCGGTCCACCGGTTTTACTGCGGCCAGGCAGACAGTGCCTGGTTCCAACTCGGTCTGTTTATCGGCAGCCTGATCTGCCTTTTCGCCGTTCCCGCACTCGGAGTGGTCGGATTTATCGGTTGGTGCATCTGGATTGTCGCCGATCTGTTCCTGATACCGGGTATGATGCGCCGGTTCAAAGCTGAAAACGCATTCAGCAATGTGTTTTCATAGGCGATTACGGAGGGCCCACCCATGCAAAGGATATTGACAGCGGCCTCGTTATTGGCAGGCACTTTTGCTATGGGAACAGCTACACTGGCAAAGGAAAACGGTGCCAACGCATCGGCACAGGCCGCAAAGGATCAAGCCGCAATCACTGCCAAAGTGCAGGCCGTTCAACGTCATGTCGATGCCTATCGCTCGCGCGATCTTGATCGATTTGTTGCAACCTTTGCCCCTGATGCTGAGGTCTACGCCAATGGCATGGTCGCAAAAGGGCACAAGCAGATCCGAGCGCTCTACAAACTCAATTTTGCACCGGGTTCTCCGCGTATTGTGGTCAAGGATAGCGGGATAAGCGGGCCTTATGTCTTTGTTTCGATTGGCTACGTCCTGGAAGATGGAAGCGAGCTGTGCTGTTCGTCTTCGGAATACGAGGTGATCGACGGCAAAGTCACCTACCTGGCCGTTAGTGGCTGAAGGTTCAGAACCAAGGGGAAAGAGGGACGATACACTTCACGGACAGTGTATCGCCCCTCCCATGCGACCCTAAGGCCCCCGGGGGATTGGGGGACAAACTTAGGGTGGGCCATGCACAAGTAATGCGGTCTTTGCTTGTAATCTTATTGGACAAGCACGACACATCGCCTGTGATGAACGCATGGTAATGGGGGTAAATCCTAAAAGCTCTTCTGTACTCCCACAGTAAGAGTGAAGTCTGTTGGCATTTGCGGCCCATTTAAATCTTGAACAATTGGGACCCCAGCTTCGACACCCAAGCGCCAGCCTTTTAGCGCACCATCGGTTGCCGCAAAGTTCAGACCCGTAAAGTAGGTGACGCTCTCACCGCCCTGAAAATCAGGGTTGGCGGTTTGCACGGGCCCAAAAATATCAGGATCGATCCCATTCACGCGGCCAAGCGTTTGCGCATGGAGCCTGCCGGACAGCGCCACTCCATCGGTGACAGAAGCCGCTAGCCAAGCTGTCGCTTGGTACAGATTGCCATGCGAATAGCCCTCATCATTGTCGCCAAGGCGGATCGTCCCGCGCACTTGAGCGCCCCAGCCAAGGCTGTCGTTCTGATCGCGATAGGTGATGCCGGGTTCCAGGTCCCACGTGCCCGATCCGATCTGCATTGGGTAGGGCGTGCGCACCGTTGGACGCGTTCCCATGGGAGTGAGGATTTCGGCTTCCTCGGTGGTGGTTCCCGTGGGCACGGAAACGCCCGCATTGATATGGATTTTATCGGTCAGCCCAATAAGCGCTGCGACTTTCGTATCGCCCAAATCAGCCGTGCGCGTACGGAAAGTGCCCAGCCTGTTCGCGCCCATACCGCCCTGGAAGGTGATGTGATCCATTTCCTTTGTGATGTAATTGCCCATCACCATCAAAGTGACTTGATCTGACAGGCCGTACATTAAGCCTGCCATATGCATGTCCATCCGCATGCTTGTGGGCACAATGCGAAGCGTTGGCGGTTGACCTGGAGCGCCAAAGAACCGGTTGGGTACAGTGGTGGCCACTTGCTCAGGCGACACGTCATCTGTGCCGATCTGAATGCCCGCCATATCCATATGCATCAGGCGATAGCTGACCATCCATTCTCCTTTGGCGTGGCGGTGATCGCCCATTACGCCAATGGGTGCGTGGTCGAGAGCGTTGATGCTTGATCCAGCATCATCGTGCCCTTCATCAGCATGTAAAGGGGTCGCAGCAAGAGCGCTGCTAACGGCAACGAGCGAGATGCCCGCTTTTCGAAGCGAAAACATAGTAATCTCCTTAATCCAAAACTGTCGGGTTTCAGATCAGGAGAGGCGGGCCTGTGGCTTCGTACGCAGGGTAGGGGGGACGCGTTGTCAGCGCACGTATCGAGACAGGCTCAGGCGTTTCGCGCAACATTGATGCAGCTGCGAACTGGCTGGGTTCGGGCGGGATTGTGGGTCCGCAGGCTGAGCAGCACGAATTGGAACTTGGATCATCGCCGTGCCCTTCGTGGCCGCCAATATCGGTTGGCGCATGCGCGTGATGAGTGTGCCCATCGTGGTTAGCAGTCGCTTCAACCGCGTGCACCTGAGTAAGCGGCGCGCAGCATGGCGCGCCCAGTGCCGTGCGAAGACCAATCGCAAGCAGCATGATAAGAAGTAGAAAAGGGCGGTTGGAGGAGTTCATTGCGTATCAGCGCGAAGGCTTAGCGATCAAGAACGGCACGGCAAGTGGCCTTCGACAAACGGCTTTTAGCAACACTGCGAGTGCATTCGCGCTTGTAGAGCGTCTTTCCTTCTGCAAATGCGCAAAGCCTATGACTGATACCGATCTCATCCAAGCAGCCCAATCCTCCAAAGCCTGGCCCTTTCAGGAGGCTCAGCGCCTGCACAAACGTCTACATGGTAAGGGCGCAAAACCGCGCGATGAGGCTCAACCTGTGCTGTTTGAAACAGGGTACGGCCCGTCGGGACTGCCACATATCGGCACATTCCAAGAGGTGCTGCGGACCACACTCGTGCGCCGGGCATACGAGGCGCTGACAGGCGGCGCACCGACGCGGCTCGTTGCGTTTTCTGATGATCTGGATGGCCTGAGAAAAGTGCCAGACAATGTGCCCAATCAAGCCATGCTGACAGAGCATCTGGGTAAGCCCTTATCGCGCATTCCTGATCCGTTCGAAAAGTATGAAAGCTTTGCCCATCACAACAATGCGATGCTGCGCGAATTTTTGGATCGGTTTGGCTTTGACTATGAATTCGTTAGCTCATCAGACCGCTATAATGGCGGCGCGTTCGATGATGCCTTGCGCGGTGTCTTGACGAATTTTCAGGCCATTCTCGACATCATGTTGCCGACCTTGGGAGAGGAACGGCGCAAAACCTATTCGCCGCTTATGCCGATTTCGCCCACGACCGGCGCGGTGCTGCAAGTTCCTATCGAAGTGGTCGATGCTAGTGCCGGTACGATCCGCTTTACCGACGAAGATGGCAGCGTCGTTGAACAATCCGCTCTTGGAGGCATGGCGAAATGCCAATGGAAAGTGGACTGGGCAATGCGCTGGGTCGCGCTGGGTGTCGATTATGAAATGTACGGCAAGGACCTCACCGATAGCGGCGTGCAATCGGGCAAGATTGCGCGTGTGCTTGGCGGGAACAAGCCTGAGGGGCTGATCTATGAGATGTTCCTCGATGCCAATGGCGAGAAAATCTCCAAATCCAAAGGCAATGGCCTCTCCATTGAGGAATGGCTGACTTATGGCAGCGAAGAAAGCCTTGGCTTTTACATCTTCGCCAATCCCAAAAGCGCGAAACAACTTCATGCCGGCGTCATCCCCAAAGCGATTGATGATTACTGGCAGTTCCGCGAACGTTTGTCCGAACAGGCGCTTGATAAGCAATTGGGCAATGCAGTGTGGCACCTGCTGCGCGGCAATGAAGCGCATGAGGGATCAGAGGCTCCTGGGGCAGGGGACAGCTTATCTGTGCCTTACAGCCTGCTTCTCAATCTGGTGAGCGTGCTTGGGCTTGAGGCAACGCCTGATAACTTGGCCGAGTACGTCGCTAGCTACACTGGCGAGCCCGTTACCGATCCCAAGTTGATGGCGTTGATCGAGTGCGCGGTGAATTACAACCGCGACTTTGTTGCGCCAACGCTCGCCAAGCGCGCCCCTGAAGGAGCCGAGGTGTTGGCACTGACTGAGCTCGATACTCAGCTAGCCGCTGCGGCTGACGATGCAGACGCAGAAGTGCTTCAAACCATGGTGTACGAAATTGGCAAGAACGAAGACTATGGTTTTGAAAACCTGCGCGATTGGTTCCGTGCTTTGTATGAAACGTTGCTCGGCAGCGAGCAGGGGCCTCGCATGGGTAGCTTTATCGCTTTGTACGGTGTTGAGCCTACACGCAAACTGATCGCAGAGGCGTTGGCGAAAGCGTAATCCGCCGCGATTCCCAGCGAAGGCTGGGACCTCCCTCGATTATGAGCAAGAAGGCCGAAGGTCCCAGCCTTCGCTGGGACTCGCTCCTATTCTCTATTTCCACGCCCGGGTGCGGTACCATTTTGTGATGACGTATTTGGTGCCTTTTTCCACGGGCGTGCCCGCATGAATGACGGCTTCGTTCGGGCTGCCATCAGGCAGTGCGTTGTTCCACACCAGCAGCACGCCTTGTTTGGGCTCCATATTCAGGCCCAGCTCGGTAAAATGTGTGGCGCCGCCTTGTTCGACGTCATTGAGGTACGCCATCGCGGTCCAGCTGCGCTGACCGCCGCGCTTTCGCTCCATCTTCCAGTAATTCTCAGTCGTGTAGAACCAATCATTGTGCGGCTTGAATTGTTGGCCTGGCAAATAGCGTTGGCCTTGCACCGCTTCGCCTGTGATGGGGTTTGCGCCCAATAGATCATCAATTCGGCGCGATATGCCTTTTACAAAGCTATCATCCGGATCAAGATCACCTGAATAGCTGGTGCGGAAGCCTGAGTCATACCCTTGTTCATGCAAGGAAGAAGGACGCGCAACCAAATCGATCATGATGCAAAGTCGCTCGCATTCTGCCGGCGTCAGAAAATCGCCAATAGCAAACATATCGGCTTTATCTGTGTCGATCCTGTAGGCGCCCGGATCGGCCAAAAGCCGCTCTCTTACCTTCTTGCCCATGCGGGCCAATGCGTCTTGGTCAGGAATGGTTGCCGTCTTTGCCATGGCTGAACACCTAACAAACCGGCCAGTCGGCGCAAGACGTTTTGAGAGGCTCAAAGATGCAAAAAAGGCCCCCGCAGAACTCACATCCTGCGGGGGCCTTTCATCTTTCGGGTAGCACGATTACCAGAAGAAATCGTGGATCACATCAACCACTTCCCCGGTGTAAATATCGACTAGGACCACATCGTCATAATACCGTACCCATTGATACGGGCCGTAGACCGGAGGCAAGCGGTAAGCCCAAGGGTCGTTGATGAAGAACCGGTCTTGGAAAAACAGGCTATCAAGGAAAAACCCGATCCGAAGACGGCTGTAGCGGTGCGCGCGATAGGGCGCATAGTACCGTCCAAGCCGGAAAATTGACCGGTTTGCGCGGCGATAACTCCGCCAGCCAAAGCGGCGATTGTTGCGCCATCCACGACGATCCCAGCGGCGGAAGTCGCGGCCGCGTTGGAACTGGCGACCATTGCGGAACCCGCGATTGTAGGAATAACGGTTGTTGCGACGCGCCTCGCGACGATCAAAGCGGCGATCTGCCCTACGGTCTGCCCTACGGTCTGCTCTGAGATCCGCGCGACGTTCTGCTCTTACACCATTGCGGAAACCATCGCGGCGAGCCTGTTCAACGCGGCGATCACTGCGATTGTTGAACTGGCCGCGATTGCCCCGGCGCTCAATCCGGTCAGCCCTGCGATCTCCGCGCCGTTCGATACGGTTAGCGTTGCGTTCACCACGCCGATCAATCCGGTCAGCCCGACGTTCAGAGCGCCGATCCACTCGGTTTGCAGCGGCATTGCGGCCCTGTCTTTCTAAACGGTTTGCTCTGCGTTCTCCGCGGCGCTCGACACGATTGGCGCGGTTATCGCTGCGGCGTTCGACCCGGTCTGCGCGTCGCTCACTGCGGCGATCAACTCGGTCCGCTCGAACACGGCTGTTTTCAGAGCGCTGCACGCGGCGTTCTTGTCGTTGAGCGCGTCGTTCTTCGCGGCGACCCTCATTGACGGCGGATGCGCGGGTGCGTTCACTGCGCATGTTGGCGCCGCGACGTTCCTGCCGGGCCTGTGCCCGTGTACCGCGATTGTTTGCGCGGCGTTCCTGTCTGTTAGCACGGCGCTCACCCCGACGTGCGCGGCGATCTTGGCGATCCTGCGCAAACGCGCTTTCGTTCTCAGCCGCCACAGCGGCTTCCGCCTCTGTGGTAAGCGGCGGAGCAAGCAGCGCCAGCGCAAATGCAAGCGCGGAAAGCGCGCTTCCTTTCAAAAGATGATCGATGTTCATAAGAGCCTCCAAAAGCGCCGCCCCACCACTTACGGCTCGTTGATACGTGTCTATGCAGCGTTGATACGTGAGAGTCGCTGTCCTGATCCTTAACCGCTTGGTAAGGGCTTTGTTCATGTTTGTGATAGATAATATGAACGACGTCTCGAAATGAGCCAGATCATGCTTGACGCTGCGGGGGTGACAGCCACAAGAGCGCGCATGTTCGAAACACTCGATGAAGTGCGCACAGATTGCGTGAACCGGATGGTGCGCGCTGCCAAGGATCGCAAATCGCCCATGCACACGCCGGCCGTCGTCACCAGCGATGTGGATGTTCGCGCGATGGTTCTTCGCGAATTTGACAGCGCGGCATGGACCCTGCGCTTCCATACAGACACGCGAGCGCCGAAAGTCGCGGCGATTGAGGCTGATCCGAAGATGGCGGTGTTGCTCTATGACAAGGGCGCAAAAGTGCAGATCAGAGCGCGTGGAACGGGCGCCATCCTGCGCGATGCCCCGGTGACGGAGGCGGCTTGGGAGAACGGATCAAACTTCGCGCGTCGCTGCTATATGGGGGATGGGCCGGGGGTGGAGAGTGATGCGCCGTATTCGGGCCTGCCACTCGAACTGGAAGGCGTGGAGCCGACGGATTTCCAGCTTGAACCTGCGCGTGACAATTTCGCGGTGCTGCTGGTCACTCTGCGCGAGATCGACTGGCTGTATCTCGCGCACACTGGCCATGTAAGAGCGCAGTTTTCGCGGGGTGAGAGCGGTGAATGGGCAGGGCGCTGGGTTTCGCCTTAAAGCGTTGTAATTCCAATGTCGTCGCCCCGTGCTTGACACGGGGCAAGGCTTACTTCTTCGTCGCAAAATGAACCGCAAAACCAAAGGCGGCTGGGTCTACATCATGGCCAACCGCTTTCGCGGCGGCATGTATGTGGGCGTGACAGCTGACCTACCGCGCCGCGTTTGGCAACATAGGAACGGTGATGGGTCAGAGCACGTCCAGCAAACAGGCAAAACGATGCTGGTTTACGCCGAGCGGCACGAAGACATTGCCGATGCAATCGCGCGCGAAAAACTGGTCAAAAATTGGCGTCGCGAATGGAAGTTCGCGTTGATTGAGAAGGATAATCCTGATTGGCAGGATTTGTGGGAGGAATGGTATGGTGAGGAGGGCTAGCCCACCGCCGTCTCAAATTCGCCAACGATCAATCATAGTCGCCCCGTGCCTGACACGGGCCAAGGCTCTTCTTCTGTCGATGTTGTAAAAAAGTAAGCCCAGGCCCGTGTCGGGGCACGGGCCGACGAGGAGGTCAAAACGCCGCCATCTCACCACCGTCATCCCGCACTTGCCTGCCCCGTCGAAAGGCGGGGATGCGGGATCAGGCTTTCTTTTGCGGAACGACCATAAGAGGAGATGCGGGACCCCGGATCGGGGTTTGGGTGACGTTCCACTTCCAAATCATGGAACGGACAGGTAGCTTGCGAGCATGACTTCTGGCATCGACAAGCTCCTTCACAAACTCTGCGTAACTTACGGCTATTGTGGCTGCGTCAAATTCGACAAGCCGCTGCATGTAGATGACTTTATACCGCCTAAAGGTCCGGTTCACGCAGAGCAGTTCGTCGAATGGGTATTCCTTGCCGATGATGTGAATCCGAACTCAGACGATGACCACATAGTTGAAATGAAGTCTGTCTTTCGCTCGCTGTTCGTCGAGTACCTTGGCGCCGAAACGGTTGACGCGTTGGTTCTTCTCTCGAGAGGGAAAAGGGGTGAGAAACGCTGGCTTAGCCAGTAGTCCTCGTCTCTATCTCAAGCCTACCTAGTCAACTTCTTATAAGCCAACCGCGTAGGCCTATCCGCAGCATCTCCTAAACGGCGCCGCTTATCTTCCTCATACGCCTCGAAATTCCCCTCGAACCATTCAACGTGGCTGTTCCCCTCAAACGCAAGAATATGCGTTGCCAGACGATCCAGGAAGAAGCGGTCGTGTGAGATGACCACGGCGCAGCCGGCGAAGTTCTCGATGGCGTCTTCGAGCGCGCCCAAGGTCTCGACGTCGAGGTCGTTGGTTGGCTCGTCCAGCAGCAGGACGTTGCCGCCTTGTTTGAGCATTTTGGCCATATGGACGCGGTTGCGTTCGCCGCCTGACAGTTTGCCGACATTCTTTTGTTGGTCAGAGCCTTTGAAATTGAACGCCCCGACATAAGCGCGGGTGGATGTGTCGTGGCCATTGACTTGCATGTAATCGAGGCCGTCGGAGATTTCCTCCCAGACATTGTTCGATGGGGTCAAATCATCGCGGGATTGGTCAACATAGCCCAGATGCACGGTGTCGCCGATTTCGATGGAGCCTGAATCGGGTGTTTCTTGGCCCGTGATCATTTTGAACAGGGTCGATTTGCCCGCACCATTGGGGCCAATCACACCAACAATACCGCCTGGTGGCAACATGAAAGAGAGGTTCTCAAACAACAGCTTATCGCCGTAAGCTTTCGAAATGCCTTTGGCTTCGATAACCTTGCCGCCAAGGCGTTCTGGCACTTGGATGACGATTTGCGCTTTGCCAGGTGCGCGGTTTGCTTGTGCATCCTGCAATTCTTCAAATTTGCGAACACGCGCCTTGGATTTGGTCTGGCGCGCTGAAGGCGTTTGCCTGATCCATTCGAGTTCGCGAGCGAGCGCTTTTTGCTTGCCCGATTCCTCGCGGCTTTCCTGCTCCATCCGCTTGGCTTTTTTCTCAAGATAGGTCGAGTAATTGCCTTCGTATGGATAATAGGAGCCACGATCCAATTCGAGGATCCACTCAACGACATTGTCGAGGAAATAGCGATCGTGCGTGATCATCAGCACGGCGCCTGCATATTCTTTGAGGTGGTTTTCCAGCCATTCCACGCTTTCCGCATCCAAATGGTTGGTAGGCTCATCAAGCAGCAGAATGGACGGTTTCTGGATCAGCAGACGGGTGAGGGCCACACGGCGTTTCTCACCACCTGAAAGGTTGGTAACAGGCGCATCTGACGGCGGGCAGCGCAAAGCCTCCATCGCGATTTCAAGCTGATTGTCGAGCGTCCAACCGTCCACCGCGTCGATCTTTTCCTGAAGGACGCCCATTTCCTCCATGAGAGCATCGAAATCGGTGTCGTCGCCCGGATCGCCCATCTCGGCGGAAATCGCGTTAAAACGCTCCACCATTTCTGCGGTTTCGCCAGCGCCTTCACGCACGTTTTCAAGCACCGTCTTGCTCTCATCAAGCTGTGGCTCCTGCGGGAGATAGCCAACAGTGATGTTCTCACCCGGCCATGCTTCACCCGTAATATCGCTGTCGATCCCGGCCATGATCTTCATCAAGGTCGATTTGCCTGCGCCATTGGGTCCAACAATGCCGATTTTCGCACCTTGGTAGAATTGCAGATTGATGTTTGAGAGCACCGGTTTTTGAGCACCGGGGAAAGTCTTGGTCATGTTCTTCATGACGTAGGCGTATTGCGCGGCCATTGGGCGTGTCCTTTGGATCGGAATCAGTGTCTTAAAAAGATAGTTTGCCCGCGCGAAATAGGGGCATGAACGCGGGCAAGCAAGGACAGTTCTGCCAGACTGCCTTCTGGGATTTAATTGCCACCACTGCAGAACCCCTAAAGGTGGTCTTAACCTTATTAGCGTAGTGCGTTTGAAGGGGAACGTACCGGGTCAATGCAAACGCACATTCTAGGATTGCTAACGCCGATGATGGCGCTGTTTTTTGCAGCGACTTTTGCGGTGTTCTGGCGAGTGGGGCGATTAAAGCGTCACGTGCTGGGATATGGCATTGCCTTTGCACTTTCTGCAGGCGCGTTCTTGATCACGCATTTCGGTCCGGCTGACGCGATCTGGGTCTTTCACGTTACGCAAGTTTTCTACAGTCTGGCATCGATTGTAATGCTTGCATCTGTGTGTGAGCGAGCAGGGGTGCGATTGCATCTGCCAAGTATGGTGGGCGTGTATGTAATGAGCGCTCTCGTTCTGGCATTGGCTATCAGTCTTTCCGATGATGCGGGCCCAAGGCTTATCATCGTCAACACAGGTTACGGCGTGATGTTCGCGATGGGACTGACGACCCTGCTTTTTGCGCGGCGGCGCGAGTTAATGGACATCGCGATCATCGCTCTCATTGCGTTTCAGGCCGCAGACTTTTTTATCCGACCAACAATGACGCTGTTGTTTGAACGCACTATCCCCGCAGAGGTTTATCGCGATTCAATATACTACTCCCTCATCGGGCTTGTTCTGGGTATAAGAGGGGTGCTGACGTCAATGATTTTGATGGGCGCCACAATCGTAGAGTGGACGACGACTTTACGAGAAAGCAGCGAACGCGATCCCTTAACCGGCTTGTTCAATCGCGCAACTTTCGACCAGTCGATGGCAGACCTGGTGGCGCGCGCTGAAGTGGAAGACAAGCCGCTCAGCCTCGTAGTGGTCGATATCGACCACTTCAAACAGGTGAACGATATTTGGGGGCATCAAGCAGGCGATGCGGCGATTTCTGGTTTTGGTGACCTGATCAAGAATATGGTCAGAGGATGCGATTTCGCTGGCCGTATTGGTGGCGAAGAGTTTTGCATAGCGGTTTGGAATTGCGAGAATGGACCGGCTGAACGGCTTGCCGAGCGTATCAGACAGGCTTTTGCCTGCGCTGAGCATACCGGCCTTGGGAATGATATCAGGCTAACAGCAAGCTTTGGTGTCGCGACTTTGCGAGACGCCGAGACGTATCAGAGCGTGTTCGCGCGGGCCGATGCAGCGCTTTATCATGCCAAATCCAGCGGCAGAGACTGCGTCAAGAATGCAGAGCATGACCACCAAACCGTTGAAGACCGCAGCGTTGTCAAACATGCCGGTCCAGACCTTGCTAGCGTGCAGCGCCTGTCGGTGCGTTGAGGCGTGCACCTATGTTTGTGGACACTTGCGCAAGTTGTCCGAATGGTGCCATCAGCAAACTGGACGCAGCCAGGCTGTCTTAGCCCGCCACGCCATCTGCAACGCAGTTTTAGTATTTTACAACCCGTAATGGTTTGTTTGCATCCCTCTTACTTTTCCATCCTATTCTGATTGCGGTTGGATAAGGCGAGCGATGCAAGCGCAGATACTCACATTTGTTATTCCGGGCATCATGGCCATTCTGGGAACGATTTTGCTCAGTTTCTGGTTGCAGGATCGCTCGCAGAAATACGCCCTGGGCTTTGCCTATTGGAGCTTTGCATTCTGCTTTGGAATTATCCTGCAAGGGGTGATCCCTTTGGACTTTGCGCCCTATGATGTCCTTTTGTTCCATTGGAATGCGGCCCTCGCAATCATTGCGATGTGTTGGGGCGTTGCGAATCGTGATGGGCACAAAAGCCCTGTGCTCGGTATGCTGGTCATAACCGCGCTTACGACGCCGGTTTTGTTCTTTGCTCGATCCTTCGGGGAGCAAGGCGTTCTGATTATGACGCAGAATTTCACTACAAGTCTGTTCATCGCGCTTGCCGCGCAATCGAAATGGAGAAGTGGGCATTCCACTGTGGGCGATCGTGCTTTGCTTTGGGTGTTTGTGGTTTTAGCGGTCTATGCATTGTTGCGGCCTGCTGTGACGCTCTTGGTTCAAAGCCAGATGACAATGGCCGAGTATCAGGCATCCATTTTTGCCTCGCTCAATGTCGTTATCTCGGCGCTATTTGCTATGGCTATCGCGATTTCGCTAATTGCTATGCTGACGCTCGATAAGATGCGCAGTGAGCGCGAATTTGCGACGATTGACGGACTTACACAGCTGCCGAACAGAGCGGCGTTTGAAAGCCGGATTACACAGCTTCTTGCACGCGCTCGCAGTGAACGTATTCCCGTCAGTCTGATCGTTTGTGATATTGATCACTTCAAAAGCGTGAATGATAACTTCGGCCACAGCGTTGGCGATGCGGTGATCAGGGCCTTCGCCCAAGTTCTCTCAAGCAAAATCAGACCGGGCGATGCGGTTGGAAGGATTGGCGGCGAGGAATTTGCAATTCTTGCGTGGAATTGTCCAGAAGAAGGAGCATGCGCGCTCGCCAATCGTCTGCGCTCTACTTTCGAAGGTGAGCAGCATGATGGGCTCCCTGATCATCAGCTTGTAACTGCCAGTTTCGGAGTGTCTGAGATCAATCTTGGGGAAGATTACAATCAGGTCTTTAAGCGGGCTGATGGATCTCTTTATCGCGCCAAAGGCATGGGAAGAAACTGCGTTGTGGGTCATCGTGTCGGTGTAATGATACGCGCGATCGACCCGAGTGAAATGCAATTGGCGAAAGAACAAAGCCATGGGGCCCATGTGGTTGCGCTACACCCCCGCCACCGGAACCAGAATGGCTAAGAAACGGAGCTTAATGCTCCGACATGCCTTGAGGTCTGGAGAGTTCGTGTCGTTCTATCAGGTCTGTTCAGAAATACACCACGATTTGCGACCGGTCCCGCACATTGGTCGCTAACTGATTGCTGGTTTGGGACAAAGTATTGTGGGCTAAACACCCAAAGACCAGTCACGCGGCAGCGGCATCAAAAGGGTGCAAAAGGCCAACACGCTTCACACAATTGCGTTTGAAGATCGGCCAGACGGACTTCATCAATAGCCTTGACCGCATCGGGCGCCACTATCAGAATGCTCAATTCGCGCAATGACTGCGTGATACGGTCGACATTTTGGAATTGTTCGAGGTGTTTCGCGACGACATCGGGATCTGCGCACAGCTTTTCGCCCATCGCCTCGGTATCGCTGGCCAATTGCGAAAGGACTTGCGACACCGCCTTCATCAATTGCGTGCGCGAAATTTCTTCGCTCACGCGGCGATATCCAAGTCTTCATTGGACACAAGCTTTGCCAAGTCCAGGATCATCACCATGTCATCGCCAAGCGGCGCAATGCCTTCCAGAAATCCCGAGATTTCGTCATGCACAGTCGCATCAGGTTGCTGAAGATCTTTACGATCAATCGCTACAATGTCGTTCACATCATGGACAATAAGCCCGCGCGATTGGCCTTGAAATTCAGTGACGATTATGGGGTTACGGGGCGTGGTTTCGGTTGGACCCCAGCCAAGCCTGATGGAAAGATCCATAACAGGAAGAACGGCGCCGCGTAGATTGACAACGCCCGACACATGTTCGGGAACATGCGGAAGGCGCGTCACTGGTGACCAAGCGCGTATCTCGCGGATGGTCATAATGTCGATGCCAAAAAGCTGTTGCGATACGCCAAACGTGATCAATTCATAGCGCATGAGATTTTCCCTGGATTGTCCGGTTTTGTGTGCTTGAGTTTTGTCGAATATCAGTGTGTCACGCGCCTTAGCGCGGTTGTCAGTTTCTCGGCGTCGAATGGTTTGACGATCCACCCCGTCGCGCCTGCATTTCGTGCGCGAGCTTTCTTTTCATCCGAGCTTTCAGTGGTTAGCACCAGAATTGGCCGATCAGCATGCAGCGCGCTGGTGCGCAGTTTTTCGATTAAGCCGAAGCCATCAAGGCGCGGCATGTTGATATCAGTGATAATCACATCGACCTCGTGATTGGCGAGCCATTCCAGCGCTTCTTGCCCATCCTCAGCCTGCTCAACGGAAAATCCGCGAGATGACAATGCGCTGAGCAAAAGTGCTCGCATACTTGCGCTGTCGTCAACGGTCAGAACGCGGATTAAATCTGTTTCGCTTTCGATAGTGCTTTGTATCATGCTCATGTCCTTTCGATCAAAATAGCTCGACAGCACCAACCGATGCTTTCGGACGCCCTTGCGGTTTCTCCGTAGGCACAGTCCCACTTGTAACCTGACGGCAGCGGACCATTCCCGATGCTGGGCGAAAATGAATGCGGCGCGCGTTTCGCCCTTCGAGATCTTCGAAGACCTGTACGATGCCCTCTTGCCTTAGAAAATCTCGCGCAAATGCCGCGTTTGCTGAGCCAATGGGTGCAAGGTCTGAATTGATATTTGCACCACCATAAAGACGGCCCTTCATGTGCAATTTGCTTGCCCCTAGTTTGAGCATTTCGTTCACCAACAGCTCCATCAAGTAAAGCCCATAATCGCTGTCGAATTCACCGGAGTGCGCGTCATTCAAAGGCTTGGCGAGGAGAAAGTGGTTCATGCCCCCAATGCGCGCTTGGGGATCATACAAACAAGTAGCGACACAGCTTCCAAGGATGGTGCTCATCTCAACCGTTTGATCTGCGCTTGCGAGAGCTTGCCCTTGCATAACCGTCATCCGTATAGGTGTGACGGCAGCTCGGGTGGTCGGGTCATGTACACTCATGCAGCTTTCCTCCGGTATGCGAATGTGCAGCCAGCTATCGATTCCAGCGGCAGAATTTCTCGGGCAGCGCCAAGCGCAATCGCTGCGCGCGGCATGCCAAAAACAACGCAAGACGCTTCATCCTGGGCGATGGTCCTTGCGCCAGCCTTGGCCATGGCTAGCAAGCCCTTTGCGCCATCTTGACCCATGCCAGTAAGTAAGATTCCCGTGGCTCCTTGACCGGCGTAAGTTGCTACGGAATCGAATAGTACATCAACGCTGGGACGATGGCCGCTTACGTGATCGTCAGAGCGCAGAACGCACCGAAATCCGTCGTTTACAGATGGCGCAATGGTCAAGTGCTTTGAGTTGTCAGGAGCCATGGCAACTATGCCAGGCTCTAGTTTTAGATCGTGATGTGCAGTCATCACTCGCGCAGGACTGTTCTGATCAAGCGATGCGGCGATGGCCTTTGAAAAGTTGCCATTTATGTGTTGGACGATCACAGTTGGCGGGCAGTTTGAGGGAAAGTCTGCTAACAGCTCATGAAGAGCTTCCACGCCTCCGGTGGATGATCCAATTGCAATTAGCGACGGTGAGCTTTTCCAATCTAGCTCTGGCACGCTTGCCAATGGGTTGGTTTGCGCGATGCCAGTTGCACCAGCAGTTCGCCCACCGCTCGAAAAGTCTAGAGCAGCAGCTTCACGGACCAAGCGCGCCAGCTCGCCACCATCATCATCACGTATTGTTCTACCCACCCCCGATTTTGCATAGCAGTGTGTCGCGCCCAATTGCAGTGCCTTGGCCGTCGCCATTGCACCTTCTTGAGCTGATCCAGACACGACGATCACAGGCGTGGGGCGCAGGGTCATGATCTTTTCCAGGAATGACAATCCATCCATTCCTGGCATTTCTATATCAAGCGTGACTACATCAGGATCGAGCGCCTTTATCATGCTCCGCGCTTCCATCGCGTCTCCTGCTGCCCCAACAACGCGAATATCGTCTTCTTTCTCCAGCTTTTGCTGCAGGAGTTTCCGAAATAGCGCTGAGTCATCGACCACCAAGACACGAATGCTCATCGTGAATTCCGCTGGTAAATGGTTGGACCAACAGGATTTAGTAGTGCCGCCGCGTCCCCTACTACGCGCTCTGAATGGCCGATGTATAGAAATCCACCGGGATGCAATTGCTGGGCTAACCTGAGCACCAGTCGCTCCTTTGACGGGCCATCGAAATAAATCATCACATTGCGGCAAAAAATAACATCAAAATGGTTTGTAAACGGCCATGGTCCAAGCAGATTCAACTGTCTGAAGCGCACCATTTTGCGCAGTTCTGGACCGATAGAAAAAGATGGCTTGCCATCCTTTTCAACTGAGTTGCACCAGTTTTTCTGTAGCGCTGCAGGAACGGCGTCTAATCCTTCCTTGGGGTAGATTGCTTCCTTGGCAGCCTCAACGATGTCGGCAGATAAATCGCTTGCTAGTGCGACGACTTTGCTTTTGGCTATGCGCGCGCCCGCGTTCTTGTCTTCGCCGAGCAAGACCATGAGCAACGTCCAGATTTCCTCGCCGCTTGAACACCCGGCCGACCATATTCTAACCGGATCGGAGCCCTGGGCCTTGGCAATCAAATTGTTACGTAGGTTTGTCGTGAAGTGCTCGAAATGATGCGGCTCTCGATTGAAATAGGTATGGTTGGTTGTAAGGGCCGAGATGACTCTCGTCGCTTCAGCGCGATCGTTCTCTAAAGTGTCGAGATAGTTTTTGAAATTGCCGAGTCCACTCTCCCGAACCAGAGGGGCAAGGCGTGTGTAAGCGAGCATCTGCTTGCGATCGCCCAAGACAATGCCGGCATCCCTACGCACCAATGCGGCAATTCGAATGAAGTCCGCTTGTGAGTAAACCTGAGGGCTGACGCCGGGCACAATGCCGTTCACGTCGCCAGTATGTTCGGCGAGATTTCCGTGCATCAGGCAACCGCCGCCACGGCATTTGCGGTTGAAGAGCTTTGAATGAGATAATCCACATCGACAATCAGAGCCACTTGGCCATTCCCCAAAATGGTGGCGCCAGCGACGCTGTCGACTGTGCGATAATGAGCATCAAGGCTTTTGATAACAAATTGGCGTTGATCGCTGATCGCATCCACCATCAGCGCGGCCTGACCGAACCCCTCGGAATCGACTATTACAAGCACACCTTTGTGCGGATCATGTTCGTAATTGTCCGCGCCGGTCATTGCTCCCAAGGGAATCACCGGAAGAAATTGTCCGCGCACATTTAACATCTTGCGGTTGGTGCCCATGCCTTTCAGATCGCCTTCGTTTGGCCGTAGGCTCTCGATTACGTGAGCAAGCGGGATGACCAAGGATTGGTCGCCCACTTGGACAATCATACCATCGGAAATTGCCAGTGTTAGGGGCAGCGCAAGAGTGAAAGTCGTGCCGACACCCGGCGTAGAATCGATCGTGATCCTGCCGCCAAGGTCTTTCACATTCTGCTTCACCACATCCATTCCAACGCCGCGGCCCGAAATGTTGGAGACCTCTTGGGCGGTTGATAATCCGGGTGAGAAAACCAGCTGATAGATTTCCTCGTCGCTCAATTGTGTGTCTTCAGAAATCAGCCCGTTGGAAAGCGCTTTGTCGCGCAATTTGTCACGGTTGATACCGCGCCCATCGTCGCTGATCTGGATAATGATCCGACCCGCTTTCTGCTCAGCTGCAAGAGTTAGCGTGCCTTCCGGATCTTTGCCGGATGCCTGCCGTTCTTCGACAGGTTCAATTCCGTGGTCGACAGCGTTGCGGATAAGGTGTGTCATTGGCTCGCTCAGCCTCTCGATGACAGTCTTATCGAGCTCGGTGGTCTCGCCAGTCACTTCGAGTTTTACATGCTTACCTGTATTGCCTGCCAGTTCGCGCAATAAGCGAGGGACGCGGCCAAACACCGCGCTTATAGGCTGCGCGCGAAATGCCATGGCGTGTTCTTGAACATCGCGCACAAGGCTATCGAGCATAGCCAGCTCTTCGATGTGTTCGCAATTCTCATTCGCCAGCCTTTGCGTTAGCATGGCTTGCGCAATCACCAGCTCGCCCACACCATCAATCAGCGCGTCGAGTTTTGACAAGTCAATGCGCACAGACTGCGACCCGGCTGCCGGTTTTTTGGATGCGGCAACAGACGATGGAGAAGCAGCGGCTTTAGGTTTGGGGGATGCAGACTTCGCAGGATCTTCCGACTTGCTGTTTTGATCGTTAGTTTCAGTTTGCGTTGTTGGAGGCTGATTTGATGCAGGTGCGGCTTCCTGTGTCGTATCTGGCTCTGGCTCGGCATTGGCGATTTGTGCGGCGGGCACTTCGGCATCATCACCGAAGGATATCGAGACATCATCGCCCGCAAAATCGAATATGTCGGCGACCTCATCTTCGCTGACACTGCCGGGCATACGGAACGTCCATCCCAGATAACCTTCCTCCACATCAAGCTCGTGAAGCTGGGGAATGTCAGAGGTGAGGCAGGTTTCGCATTGGCCACCCATCTCAGTGAGCTCGCGCAACCACAAAAGCGGCTCGCTACCATTGCTCATTCCTCCGGAATGCGGGCGAATATGGACCCGCCAATGGCTCGGCTCAATCGTCGTTCCATCGCTTTCGCTGTCAATTGGTTCGCTTGGCGGCTCAGGGGAGGGGGGCTCGGCTGTGAGTTCATCAAGAAGCGAATCCAAATCATCCAACCCATCTGCCGCGTTGCCAACGGCCGTTTGGGCAGAACCGGATTGGACAGCTTTTTGATCGACCGATGGTTGGGTATTGCCAGAACGGGCAGCTTCCAATTGCGACATCAATTGCGCATCGTCTGGTTTTGTGCCGGCATTGCGCGCAGCTTCCACATGATCGCGCAAACAGTCTAACGCCAACAGCAGCAAATTGACGAGATCGTCATTCAACTCGACAACGTCCTCGCGAATATCACCGAGCAGATTTTCAAAACAGTGCGTGTAGGCCTGCATGGCCTCATGACCGAAAGCGCCAGCGCCGCCCTTTATTGAGTGGACGGCGCGAAAGATCGCGTTGATTGTTTCTCCGTCATGCGTGCCCGCCTTGCATTCATCGAGGCCCATTTCTGCTGCTTCGAGCGATTCTTCGCATTCCACGAAGAAAATCTTCTGAATGTCATCTTCATTCATGGTTTGGTTTCCTCACCCAATACGTCTTGCAATCCGGCAAGCTTGACCGCTCCGTTAAATGCACTGCTCGCTTTTTCGATTGCTATGCCGCCTTCGCTACGCTGGGCTGAGACGAGCAATTGCAGCATTGCCTGTCCAACTTTCGAAACATGGCTCGCATCGATCGATAAGGGCGTTGTTCCCATGGCATCGCACAAGTCGTGATAAAGCGCTTTAGTGGCCGCGCGATCGCAGGTTTCTGGTAGGACGAGAGGGGGCACTTTCTTCTCCAAAGCGAAGTGGTCGTTTGTCGCGGTTTTCCCGGTTTCGAAGCTTAGAATTCGGTCCAATCCTGGTCGTCATCAAATGGGTCCATTTCCGCTGATTCCTCTGGATTTAAGGCAAGGTTGCCATGCGTGGCTGGTGTTGGTGCAGGCATCGGCGCCGGCGTTGATATCGGTTTGGCGGCGACCGTCTTTTTTGGTTTTGGTGATGGGGCCTTCTTCGGCGTTTCAATTGCTGGTTGGGAACTGCTCTTCGATGCGTGCTTCGAAGGATCGCCCAAATCGGAGAACTGGAACTGCTCAACCAAGCGAGACAAACGTCCAGCTTCATCGGAAAGGCTACGCGCAGCTGCGGTGGATTGTTCGACCATTGCCGCATTTTGCTGGGTCATTTGATCCATTGCGCCGACAGAACTGTTCACTGTTTCGATATTGCTCGCTTGAGTGCCTGATGTTTCGGCGATCTCGTTGATTTGCTGCGAGACTTGACCGATCTGGCCGACGATTTCATCAAGCAAAGCGCCTGTTTTTCCGACCAGGTTGACACCATCACCAACGTGCTGAGTGCTGTTGCTGATCAGTTGTTTGATGTTCTGAGCCGCCTCTGCGCTGCGCTGAGCCAGTGCGCGAACTTCATTGGCGACCACTGCAAAGCCTTTGCCGGCTTCACCGGCCCGTGCGGCTTCAACCCCTGCGTTCAGGGCAAGCAAGTTGGTTTGAAACGCAATCCCGTCAATCACATCGATGATTTGAGTGATTTCGTCCGAAGACTTTTCAATTGCGGCCATCGCATCAACGGCTTGCTTTACAACTTCACCGCCTTCTTCAGCCTTGTTATGCGTCATCGCCATCGCTGATCTGGCCTCGATTGCATGATCGGCGGATTGTTTGACTAGGTTTGTGACTTGCTGCATCGATGCGGCCGTCTCTTCAAGGCTGGCCGCTTGCTGTTCGTTGCGTCCTGACAAGTCCTCAGAGGCGGCACGGATTTCGTTTGAGCCAGTGTTGACGCCCGCCGCCGAAGTACGCACATCGCCGAGCATCTGCGCAAGTTTGGTCAATGCGGTGTTGTACGATTGGCGGACCTTGTCCTGCGTCTCGTCGAACTTGGTTTCGATTTTCGTGGTCAGGTCACCTGCTGCTAAACGCTCCAGCGCTCCAGAAACGATTTCGACAACTTGGTTGGTTTTGTCTTCACGCTCTTTTTCTGAGTTCAGAACAGCGCGGAACTTTTCCATCGAATTCCAGATAACGCCTATCTCGTCCTTTCGGTCGAGGTCGAATTCGCTGTTGCGGCGATCACCGCTCGCCATCCGATCCATAGCAGATGCCGTTTCGGCAAGGGGAAAGATGACTTTTCGGGTGGTGAACAATACAGCGCCAACAACGGCAAGGACGATTGCCAATCCCGATCCGATCAACAAAGCGGCCACCCAGGTCATGGTTACGCCACTTTCTGCAGCCAGTTCTTCTTGCATTTCCTGGGTACGATCAACCAGTGCATCCACTTTTGAACGGTGCGATCGATAAGTCGCGAGCAAACGTATCAAGGATCTATCTACGGTTGCCTGATCTCCGCGCAAAGATGCCGGCTTCAAGACCTCATTTATCTCGCGCCAAAACTCTATACCGTCTTGTTCGATGGTTTTGACAAGCCCGCTCTTCAACTCTTCGGGCAGCTCGGCTTCGCGCCAATAGGCGTCGCGCTCTTTCCAAAGATTCTCCTGAACGGCGAGCCTGCTTGTGTTGATGTCGTAATCTTGCGGGTAGTGTCCCATAAGGTTGGCCTGCAGGAATGGCTCAACCAAATAATGTGAAGGCGAAACAATGTCCGCGTTGAACTCGTGCATTATCCGGCTGCGTTCGTGCATGCTGCCGCCAAATCGGATCTGATTGATGCCGACAAAAATCATCGCGCTGGCGATCAGCAGCAGCACAACCAGGCCAGCTGCTCCAAAACGGGTTATGTTTCGAATTGTCACTTTGGTGCACCTTTTCCAAACTTAAGAACGCAAAGAGTTCATCGGAAATAGCCGCAGCGACTGAAATCATCTTTGCAGTGATCCTCAGAGCAATTCCCTATCGCGGTGCAAACGGGTTGTTCTCGCTCTCTGGCTAGCACCGACGCAGGTTACGGAGACAAGAAAGCTATGCCCAATACTCGAGTAATGGTGGTTGACGATTCAGCGGCCATGCGCGCCTTGTTTTGCGATATCTTGGATAACGCAAAAGGCGTAACGGTGTGCGGTGTCGCTGCGAACGCTGATGAAGCGCGTGACCAATTGGATGAATTAAAACCAGATGTTTTAACTCTGGATGTGGAAATGCCAGGCATGTCGGGAATGGAATTTCTCGAGGAGATCATGGCAGAGCGGCCAATGCCGGTTATCATGTTGTCCAGTATCACACAGGCGGGCACAGGCACCGCTGCAAAGGCTTTAGAGCTGGGCGCTGTCCATTGCTTTCCCAAACCGCTTCACTCCAACCGTGAGGAATTTGACAAGACGGTCCAGCAATTGGGTGAGATTGTCCAAAAAGCGGCCTTGGGTGAGCTAATCGCCGGAGGCGAAGAGGCCGCCACCAATGGCGAGGCAGATGGGGACGGTGGCTACACACCCAATGGCCATGTCGTAACCTTAGCATTTGGTGTTGCTGGGATTGATACAGCAAAGCGGGTCCTCGCAGCTTACCCTAAACTCTGTCCCCCCACCATTATGGTGATCGAGGGTGAAGCGGATGCAATCGACAAAGCCGTGAGCGCTATGCGAACGTCAGTGGCTTGCGAAATTGAGAAAGCGGTAGACGGCCTACCATTGAAGCCGGGGCGCGTGTATCTCGCTTATGATCCCGCGCGCCATATTATTGTTGAAGCGGGTGAGCCACCGATCCTTCGCGAGGTGGACCGCGATCCTGTAAATGGGATCCGCCCTTCTGCTGACCTTTTGATGGGGTCAATGGCGCGTGCCTCTGTTCCCGCATTGGGAGGGGTTTTGACGGGCAGCGGGGCTGATGGAGCGAAGGGCTTACAAATCCTAAAGGCTTCAGGCGGCAAGGTTTTCGCGCAAACCCCGGCGGATTATGCGCCGCGCGGGCGATATGATGCGCTCAAATCGCTCAACATTGAGTTTGCCGATCTGGCCCCTGATAGTCTTTCTGAATGGATTATTGAACAAACAGCGGCCTGAACGAATGCCGGGTACCAGGCGCCTGGCGTTGTTGCAGGCTAAATGCCGTTTGAGCCAATTCTGATTGAAAATCGCAATTTGCTAAAATGGTCGGGGAGACTGGATTCGAACCAGCGACCCCCTGTACCCAAAACAGGTGCGCTACCAGGCTGCGCCACTCCCCGACACTATTTCAGCTGCTTCACCGTTCAACGACCCGGAAACGGGCGTCTGGTGGGCCCGGCAGGACTCGAACCCGCGACCTAGCCGTTATGAGCGGCCAGCTCTAACCAACTGAGCTACAGGCCCCATGGTCCCCAAACGTGACCCCATAAAGAAGTCATCGCTAGCGAAGCAGCACGGCCCCTACAGCGCGTTTTGCAAAGACACAAGCGGGCATATCAAACTGTTTCGCGGTTTTACTGCTATTTTTGCGCTGAATTGAGGATTTCTTCGATGCTCGCGCTCTTCACACCGCGTTTGGCGAGGTAGGTGTAGACCGTCCGGAACCAGTTATAGATTCCATCAACCTCTGCCTTGTTTCGTGCATATGGTGTTGATCCGGGTTCCAAAGATGGGCTGTGAAACGAGAGGACAAGTACATCAAGGCCATCATCCAATGCTATATCGATACCGCGGATGGCTTCTTCAGATGTAACACCCTCTGGTGTCAGCGCTATTCTTTGAAGTAGGCCGAGCTTGGCCATGGCACCCAGCAGAGATGGCGTGGTGCGCTCAAGCCGCTGCAATGGAAGGCCAAGTTCCCGCAAAATCCCCCAATACACGCTCGTAACCGGCAGTTCGAGAAGCGAGCGTTCTTTATCTATCCAATACGGATGAGCAGGGTGCTTCGAATAATCAGGGCCTTGTTGGGCCGTGTAGTCAAAAAGCGATCGAACCGATGTGTCGATGGCAATTCCAGCTTCGCGCAGCATCTTCGCCGTTGCCCGTCCCACACCGTAGCGGCCTGCACGATAGATTTGGGGGGCAATCCCAAATTCATCACTCACTTTGTCTTTCAACTGTTTGAATTTCGAAGCTTCCAATTCTGATGGAAGATTCCCGGGATACGAATTGAAAGAGTTCACAGACTCGTCAAAAGGCGGGTTCACCCAAGGGTGCAATTGCAGACCAATATTGGCGGCACCACGCCCAACAGCATCTCCGATAATTTTCACAGCCTGCGCATCATTGGCGACCGGCCAATCCACCAAGTATACTGGGTGCGCGCCGATTTCCTCACAAAAGGTTTGGAACTGTTCCAAACGCGGAATGTGGTTGAGCTTGTGCCCCGAGCGGCTGAACGGCGCATGCCAGTCGAACTCTTCTTCGGTATCTATTGTTAGAAGAACGCGCGGACCAAACCCTGCGTCAAAATTAGCCGCATCGGCTTTTGCCGGCGGATTAAGCATCGATGTGTCGTTCATTGCCCCAGCGCAATTTGCGCTGGAATTGCTTCACAAGCAAGCACCAGGCTAACCTTTGCCGGCTCCTCACGCGTGATTGTGCAATGTCTCATCACCATTCCGCATTGGCAAACAAAGCGTTACAGTCCCGTTATCGCGCTTCAAATGACCACTAACGGATATCGCTTCTGCCCGTGCCAGCCGCAGGGCAAACCCGGCCCCAAACAAGCCAGCACTGATCGCGCTGCCAATCGGTTTGGCTTCTGCGGCGAAGATATCGGGTTCTTTGGCCAGTTGAGCAGGAAGGTCACAAATGAGCGCAATATTTCGCCCGCGCCGTTTGATCTGAGCCTTTAGGACTTCGCCAGTCGCACACCCGCCAGCTAGCGTTGCCAAGTACCGCCACAAAAGGGTCTCGGCATCTTCGTGGCCCAGGGCAACCATGAATTCCTCAGACCGCGCCTCTGAAAGTTCAATTCCAGCCATACGTGGGCTGAGAACCTGGCTCAACTGGTCCGTCGTGCGCTTGACCAAAGCGCCCAAATCAGTTTCTCCCTTTTCCAAATCAAGCGCACCTGTTTCCAGCTTTGCTATCCGATCAAGTTCTTCAAATCCGGCTAGGATATGCGCAGCATCAGCGGCTATTATTGCGGCAAGCGCTCGATATTCGTGGGGTGCTGGGCCAAACAATTGCTGCTGGACCACCTCGGCATAGCCCTGAATAGCAGTCACAGGTGTTCGCAATTCGTGCAGCAATTGCCTTATGCGATCCGCCTCCTGTTGTTCAGGAGTGGGTGTATCGTCTTCGACCTGTGGCAGTCTGCGAAATCGGCCGACATACCCTGAAAAGCTGCCATCATCGGTAAAACGGGGTTGTGCATCGACGATCCATTCGCCTTCTACTGCGCTTGCACCTGTCAGCACTTTGGTAAGTCTGGATAGCGGCTGACGCCTTGCAAATGCTCTATCGAGCGCTGTCTCGTCGCCGATTGCACCCATTTCTGGCTGCGAGACCAACCGCATCCCGATCACCATCGCAGCGACTTCGGGCTCTGCCCATTCTATCCGTCCCGCAGCATCGGCAACGAACCCGAAGCTCAGGGCCCTGCGGTCGCGTGACTGTGGGGCCTCTCCAAGCGGAAGGCGAGGGGAGCGCTCAGGATCTTCTGCGATTTCTTCTCGCGTTCGGCGAAATTGAGCGATTCGCTCGACAAGAGCAGAGATCTCACTTCGTTCCGCTTCAGTTTCGTCATCTACAGCGTGTTCTGGAGGGGCGACGGGGTCAAAAGGGTGTTCGTCGGCTTGATTGCCATGGGTTTCAGAGACGCCAGCATTAGAAGCCGGCGACCGCGTTATTGCTGGGCGATTGCTTTGTCCAACCTGAGTTGGAGAGGGCAAGCCTCGATCATAGACGCCCAGTTGATCGAGCAATGCCTCGACATCGACAGGCAAGTCTTCGCGGCGCCTGAGGAATCCGCGTGCGCGAACAGGCAGTCGTGGAATAAGAGTTGTCCAGTCTTCTTCAGTAAGCCCAGCCCGAAACAGTGCAGCAGAGGCCACTTCGGGTTCGCATTCTGCAAGGTGCGCTGCGAGATCGGCGCTGCGAAAACGCCAGCCGGCCTCCCGGACCATGGCAGCTCTATCGGACGATGGAATGTCTTGTGCCAAAGCGCTCATTCGCAACCAGGCTGCCGCTATAAGACTTTGATCTTGTCCATATTTCCGGTTGCCCAGAATATCGAGCAACTGCCGATATTGCGTGCGCTGTGCCAGATCGCTGTCGGTGCGCTGACGCAACACGGTCGCAAGGCGATCATCAAAGAACATTGTGGCGAAGACTCACAGCGGACAGTTTCTCAAGCAGGCTTTAACGCAAACCTGCACAAAAGACCTATCAGCATTCATGGCTTGTCCCACACTTGGTTTCATCATGCGTTGCAAAGCGGGACAATTGCTGGCAAACATAATAATATTATGCGTAGCATGAAATCGCTGCGCTTGTTCTTGCGTTTTTGTGCATAGGCGCGTTGCATATGCGTACAGCCAAGGGCCAATCCGGAGTTTGAGCCGAATGGCAAATCTTGACGATATCGATAAGCGGCTTTTGAGCGAGTTGCAGGCTGAAGGGCGGGTGACCAATGTCGAGTTGGCACAGCGCGTTGGTCTCACTGCACCGCCGTGCCTTCGCCGGGTGCGAGGGTTGGAAGAAGATGGGGTTATTCGCGGCTATCATGCTGATCTGGATCCATCCAAGCTGGGCTTTGCGATAACCGTTTTTGCGATGGTAAGCCTTAAAAGTCAGGCTGAAGGGGCGTTGCGCGAATTTGAAGAAGCTATGCGCGAATTGCCCGAAGTGCGCGAAGTGCACATGCTCAATGGTGAGATTGACTTCATTCTCAAGATCGTCAGCCAAGACCTTCAAAGCTTTCAGGAATTTCTGACAGGCAAGCTAACTCCTGCACCCAATGTAGAAAGCGTGAAGACCTCGCTCACGATCCGCACCGCCAAATATGCGCCGGGAGTTCCGCTTTAATATCGGAGAACTGGGATGACTGATTGCGAGCGAATTGCCGATCCTGTGTCGGGTCGCTGCCTGTGTGGTTCGGTCACCATCATTTTGAAAAATGCCCACAAGGAAGTGGATGTCTGCCATTGCTCAATGTGTCAGCAATGGGTCGGTTCGATGTATGCCGGTATCGAGACCGACAACTTCCAAGTAACAGGCGAAGATCACATTTCCCGCTATCAATCGAGCGAATGGGCTGAGCGTGCGTTTTGCTCGAAATGCGGGAGCAGCCTTTGGTACAAATTCCTGCCCACAGGCAATCGCACATTCCTTGCAGGTCTTTTCGATCTGCCAGACGGATTACCCATCAAGCACCAAATCTTCGTCGATGAAAAACCGGATTGGTATGATCTGGTCCAGAAAAGCCCTATGAAAACCGGCGCTGAGATAATCGCTGAAGCTGAAGCTGCCGGGTTTTCGTTCGATTAGTTTGAGGATGGGCCGTGATGATGGATGAGCCACCGATCGAGCCGCCTATCGTGGGTCAATCAGTTCTCCTTGAGCTCACGGCGGATGAGGTTGAACCACACTTGCCCTCTGAAACACTTGACGATGGTACAGTGGTTATTGATTTGAAACCGCTTGCTCCAACCCCTGAAGAATGTCTTGATCGTCAGCCGGATCCTTTTATCCCGGAGATTGTGGTTTGCGCGAAGACTGAGTTATCTCAAAGGCTTGGGCCGGTTTTTGGGCCATCGGATGAAGAACAGTTTGGCAGCGCCATTCCGCGTGCGCGCCTCAAACTGTCAGAAGATGCTGAAGCTGAAGCCAATCTGATCAACAAAGGCGTTGGCGGTTGGAACGCCAATGGCGGCGAAGTGCGCTTGAAGATCGATCTCTAGTGCAGCTTCAAACGAGGGCGCACGATCCGGTTCACTCTGCCAATCACCATCAACCCAAAGCCTTTAAACCAGCCGTGAATCGCAAGTAGATGCATCCGGTAGAGCGAAGTGTAGATCAGTCGCGCCATCCGGCCCTCAACGGCCAATGCGCCGCCGACCAGATTGCCCATAAGGCTGCCCACGGTTGAAAACCGGCTGAGAGAGATAAGCGAGCCGTTATCCTTATAGACGAACGGTTTGAGTTTTGGCTCTTTGGATTTCTTGCGCGCTTTCACTTTGCGCACGATGTTGTCGAAAACGACATCCGCCATTTGGTGCGCGGCCTGCGCGCGCGGCGGGATGGGAAGCTCTCCTCCTGGTGGGATGAAAGAACAACAATCGCCAAATGCAAAAATATCCTCATCCATAGTGGTTTGCAGAGTGTCTTTCACAAGGATTTGATTGCGCGGGTTGGTCTCTAAGCCCAATTCGGTGAGGAATTCGGCGCCTTTCACGCCTGCTGCCCACACCATCATATCGGCTTCGATTTTTTCGCCAGTCTGGGTGGTTAGTCCGCCGCGTTCTGCCTTGATGACTTGGGTGTTCTCTTTAACATCAACGCCCAGCTTGGTGAGCTCTGACTTGGCGGCATTGGACAGGTCTTCAGGTAGAGCAGGCAGAATGCGGTCGCCTGCTTCAAGTAAGGTCACTTCCAAGCGGCTTTCATCAAACACTTCCAAGCCATAATGCGACAAGGCATTGGCCGCATTGTAGAGTTCTGCACCCAGCTCAACACCCGTTGCGCCGCCACCGACAATGGCGACTTTGACGCGGGCATCGGCTTTGGGATTTGCGCTCATTGCGCGGCTTACCCGCAGGCAGTGATTGAGCAATTTTGTGCGGAACCGGTCGGCTTCCGGGCGGCTATCGAGATAGATGCAATGGTCGGCCACACCGGGCACACCGAAGTCGTTGGAGACAGATCCCACAGCAATCGCCAAATAATCATATCGGATTTTGTGGCTGCCAATGATTTCGTCGCCATGCTCATCGTCCACGGGGGCAAGGCTGATAGTTTTGTTTTCACGATCGATGCCATCAAGGCTGCCCTGAAAGAAGCGATAGCCCCACCGATAGCAATGGCCGCGATAGCCAACCTCATCGAGGTTCGCATCGAGCGATCCAGCCGCAACTTCATGCAGGAGCGGTTTCCAGATATGCGAAGGGTTCTTGTCAACCAGGATGATGTCGTGGTTCTTGCGCCCAAATTTGGCGCCCAGCCGGCGAACAAGCTCCAACCCGCCAGCACCGCCGCCCACGACAACAATCTGCGTTTTGCGAGGCTTACGGGGGTTCATCGCGATGGCGCCGTCGATATTGTCGGTCGCAGGATCATTGGCGGCATTGGGCAGCATTTCTGCATCGACTTTTGTAACTTTGGGCGCAGGGTTTTGCATTGTGTCCGTCCGTCATGTCGGCAGATCAATTCCGCCAAATAGTGATATCGCGGGAGCCATTGAGCAAGACCGCGAAGCACACATTCCTCCATGAGGAGGGGGCATTATTCAGGCCAGCAGGGCAGCCGAGCCGATCAAACGCGCATGTGCACTCGCTAATAGCAACGGACGAGGCCTCACTTGGTGCCCGGAGAGGACATTAGGGATATCTTCCGGGATTACCCCTCGCGCTCTTCCAACCATTCTTCGAGCCATTTGATCGAATAGTCACCGTGCAGCACGTCAGTTTGGTGCAGCAATTCGCGGTGCAGCGGGATGTTCGTCTTCACCCCTTCTACGACCATTTCTTCGAGCGCCCGGCGCAGGCGCATGATACAGCCTTCGCGGTCCCGGCCATACACAATCAGCTTGGCGATCATGCTGTCGTAATAGGGAGGGATGGAATACCCTGCATACAGCCCTGAATCGACGCGTACATGCATGCCGCCAGCCGGGTGGTAATAGGTGACTTTTCCGGGGGAGGGGGCGAAAGTGAACGGGTCTTCTGCATTGATCCGGCATTCGATCGCGTGACCGCGAAATTCGAGGTCTTCCTGTGCAACGGATAAGGGTTTGCCAGCCGCGATACGGATTTGTTCGCGGACCAGATCAACGCCCGTGATTGCCTCGGTCACGGGATGTTCGACCTGAAGGCGAGTGTTCATTTCGATGAAGTAGAATTCGCCATCTTCCCACAGGAATTCGATGGTGCCAGCCCCGCGATAGCCCATATCGCGCATCGCCTGTGCACAAACCTCGCCCATCCGGGTTCGTTCTTCGTCCGAGATAACGGGGGAGGGCGCTTCTTCAAGAACTTTCTGGTGGCGGCGTTGCAAAGAACAATCGCGCTCTCCCAAATGGATTGCATTGCCATTGCCATCGCCAAACACTTGGAATTCGATGTGACGCGGATTGCCCAGATATTTCTCGATATAAACGGTCGCATCGCCAAAGGCGGCTTTCGCCTCTGACCCGGCTTGGCTCATCAAGGTCTCGAGCTGGTCTTCGCTTTCGCAGACTTTCATGCCTCGGCCGCCGCCGCCGGATGCGGCTTTGATGATCACCGGATAGCCGACCTCAGCTGCAACCTTTTTTCCTTCTTCGGGATCGTCAATCGCTCCGTCTGATCCGGGGACCAGCGGCAGACCAAGTTCACCAGCCGTTTTCTTCGCCTGCACTTTATCGCCCATGGTGACGATATGCTCAGGCTTAGGCCCAATCCATTTGATATCGTGTGCTTCGACGATTTCGGCGAATTTGGCGTTCTCTGATAAGAAGCCATAGCCGGGGTGGATCGCGTCGCATCCAGCAACCTCAGCCGCAGAAATTATGGCGGCGTGATTGAGATAGCTGTCGGTTGCAGAAGGCGGGCCGATGCACACAGCATGATCAGCCAAACGCACATGCATGGCGTCGGCATCAGCGGTGGAGTGAACCGCGACCGTTTCGATCCCCATTTCGTGCGCTGCACGGTGGATGCGCAAAGCGATTTCGCCGCGATTGGCGATCAAGATGCGTTCAATCGACATGTCTGGATTACCCAATAACAACGAGCGGCTGGTCAAATTCAACCGGCTGCGCGTTTTCGATCAGTATCGCTTTGATCGTGCCTGACTTATCGGCAGTGATCGGGTTCATGACTTTCATCGCTTCCACAATCAGCAATGTGTCGCCTTCCGAAACTCTGTCACCGACTTTGACGAAATTGGGTTTGCCGGGCTCTGGGGCAAGATAGGCTGTGCCAACCATCGGTGATTTCAACGCGTCGGCGTTATCGGATGCAGGTACGCTGGCTGGCGCCTCGGCTGGAGCAGCCGTTGCCGGAGCTGGCGCAGCAGCAGGAACAACCGCTGCTGGCGCAGCAGCCGGAGCCGCAGCGACAACACCGCCACCGCGTGAAACACGCACTTTGCGATCATCATCCTCGACTTCAATTTCGGTAAGGCCGGTCTCGCTGAGCAATTCGGCTAGCTCGCGCACCAGTTTGATATCCACATTCATGCCGGAAGACTTTCCAGCAGCAGGCTTTTTTGTCGTAGCCATGCATACCCCTTGTTTAGCGTGCCGAGTGATTATGGGCGCAAATTGCGGCTGACAAGTGGCAATTGGCGGATTTCGTCGATTTGCTAAGCAGGAACCTTAGACTTTGCCTTCGGCCACCGCGTCAAGAGCGAGCCGATAGCTGTCTGCACCGTGCCCCTCAATCGTCAACGCTGCCGCCTTGCCGACATATGAGATGTGACGAAACTCTTCACGGGTTTTGGGATTGGACAGGTGTACTTCGATAACCGGCGTGGTGATCGCCTTGATCGCATCCAGCAGCGCAATCGATGTGTGTGTGTACGCCGCCGCATTGAGTAAAACCGCACGTGCGCCTTCCGCTTGCGCTTCGTGAAGCCAGTCAACCAACATGCCTTCGTGATTGGTCTGTCGCATATCAATTGATAGCCCAGCTTCGCGCGCACGATCTTCAAGCATGCCTGCAATCTCGTCCAATGTGGTGGAGCCATAAATGTCTGGCTCTCTTAGTCCAAGAAGGTTCAGGTTAGGGCCGTTAAGCACAAAGACTGTCTCGTTTGTGGTTGTCATGCGCAGCCTTTAGCGGTTGTGGCGCATTCGCGAAAGGCAGGTAGGGCTCAATGATAGGTCGAAATGCAGGAATGATTGCTGCTTTTGCGCTTTCTGTGAGCGCTTCTGCCCACAACCCGCCCGACATTGTCGCTGAGGCTGCGGCCGCAATCGTGGCGCATGACGCAGAGGCGCTAAGTTCCATGCGTTTCAGAGCATTTGATTTCGAATTTAAGCCATTGTCGATCAAAGCGCTCCTTGATGAGGTCCAAGAATGCTCCATTATCCCGCAGCATGAGCGCGGCTCTTTCTCGTTGGCGCATGAAATTCACTATGAATGCCCTGATAGATCAAAGCCCAAAATCAGATGCGCCAGCGAAACGGTTATCGTTTTTTAGACCGCGCAACATCTCCTGATGTGTCGGCAATACTGAAGTATCGCAGGCTCGACACGCCCGAATGTGCCCGTCCTAAAATCCCGGCCCCTGGCTAGTTTTCTTTTTGGTAAGCCGCCAGAAATACAAGCTCGCGAAGCTGGGCGTCTTCGGGAAGACCTAGGCCATCCAGATCTGCGATGGCCATAATTTCATCTTCGCAGTTTGGTTTCGCCAATTCGATGCGGTGCTGAATGATGCGCTCTGCCGTGTCGAACGAATAGAAAGCTTCAACCACGGGTTTGCCCAGGTCCCGCACATCTTCATCGACCACCATTGCAAGCTTGCCGCTTTTGAGACGGACAAACGAACCAACGGGATAAAGGCCCACCGACTCTACAAAAATGCGAAGGATTTCGGGATTGAAGGCCCCCTCCATCGAGCGAAGTTTCTGAATGGCCATTGCTGGATCAAGTGCTTTGGTCGATGTTGTCTCGATTAAAAGGTAATCGAATGTGTCACAGATTGCCGCCATTTGCCCAAGCCTGCTGATCTCGTCTTTTGCAAGACCGTTTGGAAAACCGGTGCCATCGAATCTCTCGTGATGCTCAAGACAGGCATTAAGCACCGATCTTGGGATAGTGTCATCGTCTTGCAGTGAACGATGGCCCAATACGACGTGCTGCTGCCAGATTTTTGGCGGAGCATTCCGAAAATCGCCATTGGCTGGGCTGACATTTTGCGGAAGGAAATTCACCCCGATATCCAACAAAAGCCCAGCAAGCCCGGCTTGATGCACTTCTTGCTGGTTTGATTTCATCTTGATCGCAAGAGACACCATCAATGCGCTTACGGCCAGTGAATGGCGATAAACGAGCTCGTTTTTGAGCTTGCACCGCATTAATCCGCCGAATGCCTGAGAGTTTCGCCGCACCGAACTCAGAACATCGCGGACCACTGGTTCCACAGTGCGCACATTGATCGCTTTGCCGAGCCGGGCCGATGCAAACACCTTTTGCACCTGTTCTTTTGATCGATCAGCAATCCTTTGTGCTGCAAGCACTTCGCGCTCCATGCTAGCTGGTCGAGGAGCGCTTGGCTGGAGTGCCGTTCGAGCGCGAACGCGCGCCAACCTTGCCGCAGCAGGCGAGGGCAATTGTGGCGCTGGTGACTTCGGCTCGCATTTTGTAGGAGGCAAATCCTTGCCTCTTTTTGTGTTGATCACAACGTGTTCAAGCTTGCTGCTCTTAAGCTCTCGCAGCCTATCTTGATCGTCGATCAAGAATTGCGACTTCCAAAATGGATGGTCGAACCAATTTCCCTGCATTTTCTCGACAAACATGCCCACTTGAAGTTCGGAAACTGGGACAGTTTTCAACATGGATCATAGCTCTCATTGCCTTCTGGGCTGTCGGCGAGAGAGGATGCACTCTGGTGAGAGTTTTATTGGATATTGGGGGGTTAAGTATTCACCCGTAGGCGTGCGAGTTACCGATCAACGCCTTTCACTTTTCCCCATTGGCGTGCAGCAGTGTAGCCGAGATAGCCGGTGCCAAACAGCATGTAGAGCTCTTCAGGTAGTCCACCAAGGTAGGTGTTCATACCGTCAGCAATGTCTCTTGCGGCTGACGGGTTGAACGCTGCGAGAACACCCATCGGCAAAGCTGTCAGGATCAGCACATACATCACATACAGAAAGCTGGGCCTTGCTCGACTGGTCCATGGGTCTTGAGATTCGGCCTCCGCAACAATTGCTTTGAGGCGCGTCGCGATAAGATCCATTTCCTGAGAACCTTCAAGCTTCAACAGCTCCAACTGCGCTTTTGCGCGGGCCTCTTTATCGGGGATGAGCTTGTCTAGTAGCGATGTAATTGGGCCGATGAGGGATTCGAGTATTGCCATGGTTGCGCGCTCCAATTTGGGGGAATTACCAACGAGCTAACCAAAACAACCCAAGTAGGAAAATTGCGGGGGCGGGAAGCTTTAGGTCTCAGCCGCCTCGGCCAGCAATTTTTCAGCAAGGACCAGATGCGGGCGATCTAGCATTGCGCCATTCATAGCGACGACTCCGGCGCCCGGATTGTCAGCAAATGCTTTTACAACAGCGCGAGCATGAGCGATCTCATCGGTGCTCGGAGTGAAAGCTGCATTGATTGGATCAACTTGCGCAGGGTGTATCGCAAGCATCCCTCTAAAGCCCGAAGCGCGAACGGACCGTGCTCTGGCGGACAGCGTGTCGAGATCGCGAAACTCAGGTTGCACTGTCTCAATCGGCATGACTTCTGCCTTGGCGGCGGCAAGCAAGCACAGACTGCGCGCCAATTCATAGACATGCGCATATTCACCGTCCGCGCCGCGCTGCTCATTGGCACCCAAGGCGCTGGACAAATCTTCGGCGCCCCAGCTCAAGCCGCTCAGGCGCTCTTTGCCCGGATAATCGTCTGCATATTCGCGCGTGGTGTACATCGCCGCGGCTGTCTCTGTGATCAGCGCTGCTATTTTGGTGGAGCCTTGGGTGAGGCCATGCGCTGCCTCGAGCGCGGTTAGGTAATGGTGCAATTGTTCGATGTCGGCTTTGCCCTCCGCTTTGGGTAGGAAGACACCGCCTGGGCCTGCGGGGATGATGGCCGCTAAATCCAGAATTGCGTCTGGGGTTGTAAGGGGATTTATACGCACCCACAGTCGCTTGGTATCGGGCGCGGCTTTCAACTGAGATGCGACCATGCTGCGCGCCTGAGACTTGTTCGCAGGGCTGACCGAATCTTCTAGATCAAGCAGAGCGATATCAGCATCGCCGCTGATTGCTTTGCCCATTTTCTTATCGCTGTCGCCCGGTGCGAACAGCCAACTGCGCATTTTTTGTGCCATTCCTGAAACACTCCCAGAACCGAAGCCGATGGCCTAACCGCGTCAGAAAGAGCCTTCAATGGCGAGATTGAATATCGTTCCAAAACTACGGTCACGGGCCTCTACAAAATCGGCGATACCGGCAGCGCGGTCGATAAACACGGTGCGGTCAAAAAGGTCTTTACGATCGAGCAGATTTCGGACGGAGGCGCGAATGGTTAGTCCGGCGACATCCTTGTTCTCAACAAACAGCAACAGAAATGCGAAAGTATCTCGGGCCTGGGCGACTTCATCTAAGCGCACATCCTGAGTAAACTCTTCGTAGTTGAGAAACGCGCCAACAGCCCAGTCGGTGCTTTGGAGATCGTGGCGAAAACGGGTCTCCAGCTCGAGCGTTGTGTTGTTTGACAGTTGCCGAGGGGTGCCAAGAAGAGGGTCCAGCACTTCGCTGTCGTTGAGTGCAAACTCAACATCAAGCCGAGAGCCACGCCAGCCAAAGCCTTCCGACAGAAGTGTCAAATTACTCTCGACGCCATAGAATTGCGCAGAGGGAAGATTGCCGACCGCCTGACCGCCATTTGCAGTTGGGATTTGATCCACAATATCTGATATATCTTCGTAAAATGGCCTGACACTAAGTGTACCAAGGTCCCCAAGGTTCACATTGGCTTCAATTTCGAACACCCAACTCTGCGGGGGAACCAGCTCTGCATTGGTATCGTTTTCCCGCTCCTGATCGAGGTCAACGCTGGCGATAAAGTCGAAAAAATTGAGCTGACCAACTTCGCGTTCAATCCGACCCGACAAGTTGAAGCGATCACTCGCCTTCCAATCCAGGGATACAAAACCCTTTGGCCGCCAAAATTCACGGGTCTGGCCAAGCTCGCCGGTTTGGCTGAGCTGCGAATACTCTCCGCCAGCCGACGCTTGCAGTTGGAGATTGGTCAGCATTTGGCGGCTATAGGTGAGGCCGAAATCGGCACGGTCTTCCTCAACCCGCGCGCTGGCACCGTCGAATTCAACTGGCTGCAAAATTCCAGCGTCATCGCGTTCATCGAGGGTGGAGTTAATATCCAAAAAGTTTCGGACGCCTTCGGCTGCAAACAGCAGATCTCCGCCCAGCGCACCAATACTGTATTCTGCGCGGGCGATTGTTTCAGCCTCATCAGCATCGCGATCAAAAACCGTGCCTTCTTGCGGCCGTCCATCACTGAAACTGGTCACAACGTCCGAAGTGGTTGGGCTGTCTTCGTACCGGTGATAGCCGATCAGTTTGAGCCTGCCTGGGCCAAACTTGAACTCGTAATCTCCACCGAGTTCAAAATTGAATTCATCCTCGCTGCGCTTGAAAATGCGCGACCTGTCTGAAGTGTCGATAGTTCCAGATCGATCCGAGGTTTCGGTCTGCCGAAAGAAAAACCCTTGCACTTCGCCTGTCAGGTTCAGCACGTTTCCATTGGTCGCAGTGCGCGCGAAAGATCCTGAAAGGCTGATCCTATCAGAATTAAAGTTCGCCTGTTCGTCGCGTGTATCGATCAGGTTGCCAGCACCATCAAAAACCAGCTCAACGCCATCATTGCCGCGCCGATTGGAACTGTTTTCGAGTGCGAGTGTCCATGAGTTTTTCTGGCCGCCGCCAGCAATAGAAACCTCTCCATCAAGCAGACGCGCCGGCGTCCCGCGTGATCGAAATTCTGGGTTGATACGCCATTGGCCTGTGATCTTGCCGGATGAGGCGGTAAGGACGTTCAAAACCTGACCGGAAAGACCACCGATATCCAGGCTTGCTCCATCGACCAATTCAAGCCCCAAAACCTCTTCGGCCGGGATGCGCTGAAGGGCTTCGACAGGACCGTTCGACTTCCCTGATATTCGGCGGCCATTGATCAGAACATTGGTATCGGCTTGACCAAGCCCGCGCGCGCCATCGCCTTCTTGGATAGAAAAACCGGGCACTCGCCGGGCCATATCGAATGCGGTGCGAGGAGCAAAACGGCTGAAATCGTCCGGCGTAAATGTTCTACGCGCAGTCACTTCATCCCCGCGGTCGCCCTCTGCAATCGTAGTCGCATCAGGGCTTGTGACGAGGTCATCTTGGGCGGCAAGCGGGGCGCAAAGCGCAGCACAAGAAAGGCCGAAGGCTAATGTGCGGGGGATGGGGAGGGCGGCTTGCATAGGCGAGGGGAACGAGTGGGAAGGCATGAAAGTTCCTTTCTCCCGCTCGTAACAAATCGAAACTGTTATTCGACGAATGCTCCACTGGTCGGGACGATAGGATTCGAACCTACGACCCCCACACCCCCAGTGTGATGCGCTACCAGGCTGCGCTACGTCCCGTCTCAGTGGAGGCGCGCTCCCTAGACTCGCGCGTGCGCCGTTGCAAGGCCATTTGAGTGCAAAACCTTTGAAACGGCCCATCACCTTGATTGCGACCATCTTGCAATGCTGCTAGGCGCGCCCACTTATCCGATGGGACACGGGGAGGGTAAGGGTTTGGCGCAAGCTGGGCCGGGCCTGATCCACTCTCACTTATGCAATTGAAGAATAACGGGCGAACCTCACGTGATTATCGACATTTTGGCTGCAGCAGGCGCAGGGGCAGAAGCTCCCCCGGCTTGGATCAACTTCCTTCCTATCATCGGGATGGTGGCGATTTTCTGGTTTCTGATCATTCGCCCTCAAATGAAGCGGCAAAAAGAGCATCAGGAAAAAATCGGCAGCGTTAAAAAGGGCGATCAAGTTGTGACCGCTGGCGGCCTCGTCGGCAAAGTCGCGAAAGTGTCTGATGATTATGTCGAGATTGACCTGGCCAAAGATGTTCGGGTCAAAGCGGTGAAATCCACGCTTGGCGATATTGTGGAGCCGGGCGGCAAGCCAGCTAACGATTGATCATACCCAATAGCAGCTGAACGAAAATGAGTATTAGCGGCCATGCTTGAATTCCCCCTTTGGAAACGATTGACCCTGTGGGGCATCACTATTGCGGCAGTTGCAGCCGCAATTCCATCCTTGCTCGGCACAGCAGGCGTCGAGATTCCGGATGATGTTTCTGCACCCTCGATCAATTTGGGGCTTGATTTGGCTGGTGGTTCACACCTTTTGCTTGAAGCAAAAGAATCGGACATTGCAGCGCAGAGATTGGAAAACCTCGAAGAAAATGTCCGCAGCCAATTGCGCGGGGCAGAACCGCGCATCCGGTTTGGCGATGTATCAACAGCAGGCGGGCAACTCAGCTTTATGCTCGACAAAACAGCCGATATTGACCGGGCTAGGGGACTGCTTGAAGAGACCATTGAAGGCAATGTGAACGCAACACGCCAATGGGAATTGAGCGTCGTTGATACGCAGCGAATTGTTCTAGGCCCAACATCGGGCGGTAACAGCCAAGCGATTGATGATGCGATGGACAGCGCCACTGAGGTGGTGCGCCGGCGGATTGATGCCTTGGGCACTCGTGAGCCAACAATCATTCGCCAAGGTGACACGCGCATTGTTGTTCAAGTGCCGGGTCTTGAGGATCCGCAAGCGTTGAAAGACCTGTTGGGCACGACCGCACAGCTTGAATTCAAACTGGTCGATGACAGCGCTCTGCCAACTCAGGTTGAAGCCGGTATTGCCCCGCCCGGAAGCGAGATTTTCCCATTCGCTCCAGATAGCGATTTTGCGGGCACATCAATCGCTGTGGAGCGGCTTGGCGGAATTCGCGGTGACAGCCTAACAGGCGCGCAGGCAGGTGTGGATCAGCGAAACAATGAAGACGTCGTTTCGATCCAGTTTGATTCCCAAGGCGGCGCAAAATTTGCGAAGCTATCAACTGAGAATGTGAACAAGAGGTTCGCGATTATTCTCGATGGCGAGGTGATATCAGCGCCCGTTTTTAACGAGCCCATTCTAGGTGGCTCGGCACAGATTTCAGGCAGTTTTGATGCGGAAAGCGCGAATGAGTTGGCGATCCAATTGCGTTCTGGCGCGCTGCCCGTGCCATTGACGGTGGTGGAAGAGCGCAGCGTTTCTGCCGAGCTTGGTGCGGACTCCATCCAGCGCGGTATGCTAGCTATGCTGATCGGCAGCTTAGCCGTTATAACTTTGATGATCGCGACTTATGGCCGCTTCGGCATTTACGCGACGATTGCGTTGATCTTCAATGTCGTCGGCTTGCTTGGCCTGATGGCAATTGGCAATTTCACACTCACTCTGCCCGGCATTGCAGGCTTTGTTCTGACAGTTGGCGCGGCGGTGGATGCCAACGTGCTCATCAATGAGCGCATCCGTGAAGAACGAAAGCGTGGGCGCAAAGTGATCGCGGCGGTTGAGAATGGCTACAAAGAAGCATCCCGCGCGATTTACGATGCGAACATCACAAACTTCATCGCAGGGGTGTTGCTGTTGAGCTTTGGCTCAGGGCCAGTGCGCGGCTTTGCCATCGTCCTCATAATCGGGCTGGTCACATCCGTATTCACCGCCCTGATGCTAACCCGGATGTGGGTTGCTGATTACATACGCAAAAACCGCCCAGCGGACCTCAACATTTAAGGGATGCGAGAGATATGAAGCTTTTAAAACTCGTCCCTGCGGATACAAACATCAAGTTTCTGAAACTGCGCGTGCCGCTGTTTTCATTGAGCGTCCTTCTGGTGATTGCGAGCTGGGCTTTGGTCCTGACGCAGGGTCTGAATTATGGCGTTGATTTTGCAGGCGGGCAGGAAGTGCGCCTGACATTTGAAGAGCTGGAAGAAGCGCCGATTGGCGAGCTCCGCTCAAAAGTGGCTGATCTTGGCTACGGGTCACCCGTAGTGCAGGAATTCGGCGCGCCCAATTCGGTATCGATTCGTGTTCCTCTGCCAGAGGGCGCAGAGGATGAACCGGGTGCCGCAACCGAAATTGGTAATGAGGTGATCAGCACCATTTCCTCAGAGTTTCCCGGCGTCCGAACCGATGGCAATGACACGGTTTCGGGCAAAGTTGCCGAAGAATTCCAGACCAGCGCCGTGCTTGCTCTGGGGCTGGCCATGCTGGGTGTCGCTATTTACATTTGGATCCGGTTTGAATGGCAGTTTGGCGTCGGTGCTTTGGTGGCCTTGTTCCACGATGTGTCGCTTACTCTGGGTATGTTTTCGCTGTTTCAACTGGAATTCAGCCTTCAGATTATCGCGGCGATCTTGGCTCTGATTGGTTATTCACTGAACGACACGATCGTGGTCTATGACCGCATCCGGGAGAATCTGAAAAAATTCCGCAAGATGCAGCTGCCTGAATTGCTTGATCTGTCGGTGAATGAGACTTTGGCGCGCACTGTCATGACGTCTTTGACACTACTCGTCGCGATGCTTCCGCTGCTGTTTTTTGGACCTGCCAGCCTGTTTGGTCTTGTGGCTGCGATCACGGCTGGATTGTTCTTCGGGACGTATTCCAGTGTGTACCTCGCATCGCCCATTCTGATTTGGCTCGGGGTCACTTCAGACAGCTTTGTGCCCCAAGAAACCGAAGCGGACAAGCAAGAGCGAAAAGCACGAGCGGCATCGCGCGGCGGTCTTTAACTCGCGTTCTGGCCGCTCGATAGTTTTTCGAAATGCGCGGCCAGTTCGGCTGCGTTCTGCTCCCAACTGAACCGATTGGCGAAGGCAGCGACATCCTGTCTGCGCGGCGGGTTGTTGAGCACAGCGTTCACCGCGTCTGCAACGGCCTCAGACGAACGCTGGTCCAGCAACCTGCCTGCAACATCGTCCGTAATCAGCTCGCGCGCGCCGCCGACATCGCATGTCACCACAGGCGTTCCGCAGGCAAGCGCTTCGACCCAAGAATTGGCGAGCCCCTCATTCTCAGTCGGCAAAACCATCGCATCGGCTGCTGATAGGATCAGGGGCAAAAGATTATGATCGAGCGAGCCTGCAAACAAAACCCTGTCAGCAACTTTCAATTCGCGTGTCTGCGCTTCGAGTTTTTCGAGGTCCTCACCTTTTCCGACCAAGACGAGCCGGGCGCGCGGATTTGATGGCAAGGCTCCGATGGCAAAACACTGGCCCTTGCGCGCAATCAAGGCCCCAACACTCACCAGCAATGGAGCATTGTCTGGTAGAGGAAAACTGAGTTCGCTCGCCAGTTGCCCGCGCAATTGCGTGTGGTTCAGAGGGCGAAAGCGATCCCGGTCAAGCCCGGTGTAATGCAGCGTAATTTTGCTGTCCGGCATGCCCATCGCGGTCATATGTTTTGCAAGGTCGCCGCTTACTGAAAGCAGGCCAGTAGCATGTCTTGCCGCATCCAGCATCTGTTCGCGCGCGAAATCCTGTTCGCCCCAATAGGTGATGTCGCTGCCCCGCGCTTTGATAGACAGAGGTTTGCCTATCGCTTTGGCAATTGCAGCTGCTGCTGGGCCGTCAGGATAGAAAAACTGCGCATCCACCACGTCCACCGGAGTGTTCGCGTGTATCTGTTCGATCAGCGGAAGGGCCGCTTTCACGATGGCTGATGGATTGCGGCGCGCGCCTATCCGCGGAATCAAAGTGAAGCGCGGCCGATGGATGACAACGCCGTTTTCCTCTTCTGTCGCAGGCAGTTCTGACAAAGCCCGATATCGACCCAGAGCAATCGGAGGAATTCCGATGGGATTAATGCAGGTGACGCGCCAATCGCCGCGCTTTGCAAGAGCTTCCAACGAGCGCGCGACAAAAGTCCCAAAACGCGGATTGGCCCCGTTCGGGTAAAGCGTGCTCAGGGATAGGACGTGCTTCACATCGGGCCCTTTATGACCTGACCTTACAATAGAGCGAGTAGGTTAAGAGGGGCTGACCATTCATATCGTCTTTGTCCCTCTGGTCATTCGTTGATCAAAGCGGGCGAACCAACATTGCTGCCACTGCGATCCAAGGCGGGTTATCAACCACTTGCTGCTTTTGCCCAGCACCCGGAGGCAATACCCCCACCAATGTACCGCGCCGATCGATAAGCCTGCCAAATGCAAAGCGGCCTCCGGGACGTGGGATCAGGCAGTCGCGATTGATCGCTTCACCCGCAGCTTCTGGGGGCAATTGGCGCATGAAGATAACATCGCCCGGCCTGAATTCGCCAATGCTTGCGACCACATCAAGACACAGCATCGGCCCTTCATCTGATGAGGACGCCAAATCGCTTGGCAAAACGGCCTCTCGAGGGGATGACAGCGCGCCGGGGCCATCAGAGCTGAGCTCAGCTACGACTTGCGGTGCAGGCGATGCATCAGAGCGAACAAGGCTTTCTGGATCGACATCCAGCGCCGCCCCGATCCTGTCCATCCATTTGATCGACAGATTGCGCATCCCCGTTTCCAATCGGCCAATGGTTTGCGCGGTGGTGGGCGGAGTGCAGGCTTCAGCCAGCTGCGCCAGCGTCATGCCTTTTGCTTTTCGGATATCTCGGATCCGGTTGATCATGCGGCATCTTCCAAATTTGTTTAGAGGTAACACTTTCCTACAGATTGGGTGAAGGGGCAAGGCAGCGTTTCACCATTTCGGTGAATAAGGAGGAAGCCATGCCGAACGATACGCCGCGCAAACTTGTCGAACGGGAACTGACAATCGAAGGCCCACGAAGCGGATCTAGCGCGAAAGGCAAACGGCGCACGGTGACGGTGAACTTGGGAGAAAGTCCGCTCGCTTGGCTGCATTCAAGAGGGCATTTGGACACCCGCTTGTTTGATGCAGGCGAGGCATTGAGGCGCGATTATGAATGCGCCCAACTGCCCGCAAATGTAACCATGCGATGGGATCCGGTGATGTCGAAAACCACCGGTGATCAAGGGCTTACCCAAACCGAGCGGCAGATCGCAGCGAAACAGCGGTTTGATGCCGCGCTCAAAGAAGCGGGCAAGGGGCTGGAAGACATTCTATGGCGTGTCGTATGCGCGGGAGAGGGCCTGCCCGATGCGGAAAAAACACTGGGCTGGCCCGCGCGCAGTGGGAAACTGGTGTTGAAATTGGCGCTGGAAAGAGTGGCCGATTTTTATCGGATTAAGTGAAGGTTATCCTTCGCTTGTTCCATACATGAACCGTTCTTCGATGATTTTGCCATCTTTGACGGTGTACAGTCCGACCTCTTTCATCTGCGAGCGTTCGCCAAACATGGTGACATCCATACCGTAATTCACGGCGAACTGGTCACCGAAAACGAAAGGCCCTTCAGTGGTTGATGAGTGCATTTCAGCATTTTCCGCCCACCATGCATGTTTTGCCAGCAAAGCCTCGCGCCCTTCAACGCGGGACATTTCGCCTTCTGCTGGTTCCAAGCTCACAATGTCGTCTGACCAGAAAGCGCGATAGGCTTCCTCATCATCGTCTTTGACGGCTTGCGTGAACTCTTTGGCAAGTTGTTCGATCGACATTGAAGCTCTCCCTAATGGCCCATAGCTGAAAAGATGCCGCAAGAATGTGGCGATAACGCGTCAAATTAGAGCGTTTTGAATGAGCCTGCGCAATCGGGGGAGGGCTTTGTCCTCAAACCAGGGGTTTTTCGCCATGAACATTCGAGAGCGCCATGCAGGATGAGGCAGGGGTATGGGTGATTGAGAAGACTCGTCACTCTCTTTCCACTCCAACACTCTGTCGGCAAGGGTCAGTTTGCGCTTTTCTGGTAAGTAAACCTTTTGCGAATATGTGCCCACCAACAAGGTCACGCGGGTCTTTGGCAAAAGCTTCAAAATGCGGTCATGCCATTGCGGCGCGCATTCAGGGCGGGGTGGTGCATCGCCGCCTTTTGCTTTGCCGGGATAGCAAAACCCCATCGGCATAAGCGCGATCCTCGTGGGATCGTAGAAAGTCTCCTTGTCCAATTCCAACCATTCACGCAGCCGGTCGCCGCTGTCGTCATCCCAAGGAACACCGCTTGCGTGGACTTTTGTTCCGGGTGCTTGGCCAATGATAAGAATGCGCGAGGTCTGCGAGAATTGAACGACCGGGCGAGGGCCTAACGGAAGTGTGTCCGCGCATAGAGTACAGGCCTTGATCTCCGCGTGAAGCGAAAAGGCGGTTTCGCTCATCCTTCGACTTTTTCCGCCAGCATTAGCCAGCGTTCTTCCGCGTCGTCTTTTTGTGCCTGCGCGTTTTCCAAGCCTTTGGAGATCGTGGCAAAGCGCTTTGGGTCTGCACTGAATAGATCTGGATCAGCCAGGATATATTGAGCCTTGGCGATGGCCGCTTCCAGTTCTTCGATCTTTGCGGGAAGTTGTTCGTAATCGCGTTGGTCTTTATAGGAGAGCTTCGTGCTTTGCGGCTTACCCACCCCGCTGTGGCTAGCCTCACCTTTCGGTTCGGCAAGCCGCGCGCCCCTCCCGCTTGCGGGAGGGGTTGGGGGTGGGCTCTTCGCCTTTACTGGCTTTTGCCGTTTTGCCTCCCAATCTTCGTATCCACCTGCAACGATGTCGACCCGGCCTGATCCATCAAGGCCCAGTGTCACTGTCACCGTCCGGTCAAGAAAGTCGCGATCGTGGCTGACGATCAGAACTGTGCCGTCAAAATCGGCGATAACCTCTTGCAGCAAATCGAGCGTTTCGAGATCAAGGTCATTGGTCGGTTCATCGAGCACAAGCAGATTGGCAGTGCGTGCAAATTCGCGGGCCAGCAGCAATCGAGATCGCTCACCGCCCGAGAGAATGCCGACTTTGGTATCGACGATTTTGGGGTCGAACAGAAAGTCTTTGAGGTAGGCTTGAACATGCTTTCGCGCGCCGCGCACATCAATCCAGTCGCCGCCTTCTGCCAGAATATCCCGCACGCTTGCACCCGGTTCGAGCAGCTTTCTTTGCTGATCGATCATCACGCCAGACAAAGTGCGCGCGCGCGTAATCTTCCCGCTATCAGGCTCCAGTTCTCCTGTGAGCATTTTGAGCAGAGTGGTTTTGCCAGCGCCATTCGCGCCCACAATGCCAATCCTATCCCCATTCTGGACGCGCAGGGTGAAGGGCTTGATGATGGCACGGCCGTCGTAAGATTTGCTGATGCCTTCTGCGACAATCACCGATTTCGATTTGAACTCATCATCATTGGCAAGTTTCAGCTTAGCAGAGCTATTGTCAGAAATCATCGCAGCGCGTGCAGCGCGCATTTGGTACAGTTTTTCTAGCCGTCCCTGATTGCGTTTGCGCCTTGCGGTAACGCCGCGCTCCAACCAGTGGGCCTCGAGTTTTAGTTTTGCATCAAGCTTTTCTGCAGCGCGCGCTTCTTCGGCGTAGACGGAGGCTTCCCAAGCTTCATAACCGCCAAATCCCACTTCCTTGCGCCTCAATGTCCCCCGGTCGAGCCACAGGGTCGCGTTGGTCAGGCGTTTCAAAAACGTTCGATCGTGGCTGATTGTGATGAACGCGCCTTTATATCGCTTCAGCCAATCCTCCAGCCAATCAATCGCGCCCAGATCCAAATGGTTCGTTGGCTCATCAAGCAGCAACAGATCAGGATCTTGGGCCAGAGCACGTGCAATAGCGGCGCGGCGTTTTTCGCCCCCGCTTGCCGATGCAGCATCGCGCGTCATGTCGATTCCGAGCTGGCCTGCAATGCTTTCAACCTCATACGCGGCTGGGGCATCATCGCCATCAAGGGCAAAGTCAATCAGTGTTTTATGAGCGCTTAGATCAGGCTCCTGCTCCAAAAACACGATGCGCATATTGGGTTTTACCCGCCGCGTGCCGCGATCCATTTCAATGCGGTCATCGATAATCTTGAGCAGTGTCGTTTTGCCAGCGCCATTGCGTCCGATCAGCGCCAATCGGTCGCGCGGACCGATATGCATGTCAATTGGCTCAGCGCCTTGACCGGGTTGAGGCCCGCCAAAAAGCCAACGGCCTCCTTGTTGCAGGCCAAGGCCTTCAAGGCTGAGGATCGGTGGTTGCGCCATGCTGCGCGCAGTTAGGGGGTTGCATCGAGCGCGGCAAGTCGGTTGAGTGCTTTGCTAGGAGGAATTCACAATGATCCGACATTTGATGGTCGCCCTTGCAAGTGGCGTTCTTGCCGTCCCAGCAGTCTCTTATGCAGCGCAAATTGAGATTGAGTCTGAAGGGCCGGTTGTCGAGCTAAGCGTCTATGAAAGCGTGTCGGCAGAGCCCGATATTGTGACTATCGGCGCAGGCGTAACCACCGAAGCGCCAACGGCAGTTGCCGCGCTGCGCGAAAACTCGGTTCAAATGCGGGCCGTGATCAATCAGATCAAAGCGCTGGGTGTGGATGAAAAGGATATTCAAACCACCGGCATCAATCTGAACGCGCAATATGATTATGATCGCACGAGCAGGCGGCAGGTCTTCAGGGCCTATCAAGTGTCCAATCGCGTCAGCGTGAAGCTCCGCGATATCGATGAGACGGGCCAAGCTCTTGATGCTCTGGTGAGTTCAGGCACGACCGATCTTTCTGGGCCGAGTTTTAGCTTGGACGATGACACAGCTGCAAAAGACGAAGCACGCGCAAGGGCGGTTGCTCGGGCTGGAGAGAGGGCAAAATCCTATGCTGTCATGTTGGGATATGAAGGAGTGCGCGTGCTGGAAATCAATGAAACGATCACGGGAAGCGGTTCTTTCCAGCGTGCCGCGTTGCGAGAGCCCGTTGCTGAAGTAGCCGCCGCCACTGCCCCTGTTCAACCCGGACAGGTCAGCACGGGTGTTTCCATCACGATCAAATACGAGATGACTGGCGGTGTGGTCGAGGAGTAGGGCCGTTCATATCTCTTAACGAGACTGAACGGTTTGTCAGTGCGATATTCACTGCTTGTTCAATGGTCTCAGGTTAGGCATGACAACATTATGACATCGAAGTCATCTTTTTTGAGCGGTCTTGGCACCGCGTTTCTGTTGGCATCCATCGGCTCTGTGCCGGTTGGAGTGGCAGCCCACGAAACGCGCATCGCGCAAGATCAGCAGACCAGCGAACAAGGCGATGCACGCCGGGAAATGCAAGCGGCCAATCAGCTGACCTTACGAGAGATTGAACGCCGCATTCTTCCAAAGATGCGCAGCAGCGAATATCTTGGAATGTCCAACTTCAACCGTTCGACGAATTCCTACAGGCTTAAATTCATCAAAGATGGGCGGGTGACCTATCTTGACGTTGATGCTCGAACAGGCCGCGTTGTAGGGCGTTCTCGCTAAGGCGAAGCTTGGTACTTTACAGCAAAAATCAGAAAAACAGGCGTTGATCGTTCTTGCCAATTGCTTGACGAGCAAAGAGCAAAAGCCCACCAACGCCATTAAACATTTAATGCAAATGGTGGACTATGCGCATCCTTATTGTCGAAGATGAACCCACGCTCGGCCAGCAGCTGAAATCAACGCTGGAACAAACCGGCTATGCCGTTGATCTCAGCACTGATGGCGAAGATGGTCATTTCCTTGGAAGCACTGAGGATTATGACGCGGTGATCCTGGATTTGGGCCTTCCTGAAATTGACGGCCTGTCCGTGCTTGGCATGTGGCGCAAGGAAGGGCGCGATTTTCCCGTACTGGTGCTGACAGCGCGTGATAGCTGGTCGGATAAGGTCGCTGGACTTGATGCGGGCGCGGATGATTATCTTGCAAAACCGTTCCAAACTGAAGAACTGATCGCGAGACTTCGCGCGCTCATTCGCCGCGCGTCGGGTAACACCTCATCTGAGCTTACGGCTGGCAATGTCCGGCTGGACACGCGATCGGGCCGGGTTACTTTGGATGGCGAGCCGGTTAAACTGACCGCGCAGGAGTACAAACTGCTGAGCTACCTGATGCACCACAAAGGCAAAGTCGTCAGTCGGACTGAGTTAATCGAACATATTTATGATCAGGATTTCGACCGCGATTCGAACACGATCGAAGTGTTCGTAACGCGTATTCGCAAGAAACTTGGCGCAGAAGTGATAACAACGATCCGTGGCCTCGGTTACAGCCTCGACGACCCCAAAGACGCGCCCCGCGCGTAAAAGCGAAGGTTCTGCCAAGCAGGAAGCAATTCCTGCCAATGCTGCACGCTTGAACGAGGCTGCAGCGCAGTCTGATGCGGCGCTTAAGGACGCGGCAAAGCCCAGCCTTGCGCGGCGAATGGGATTGATCGCAGCGGCGTGGATTTTTGTACTTCTTCTTGGCGGAGGTATTGCTCTAGAACGCACACTTACCTCGCAGGTGCGAGATAATTTTGATGAGCAACTGGAATACATCCTCACTGCGATGATAGCGTCAGCGGAGATCGATCCATTTGGTGAGATCTATTTTGACAGAGTGCTGGGTGACCAGAAGTTCCTGGAGCCTAACAGCGGCCTTTATTACCAGATCAATGGTGACGGATATGAGCCCTGGCCCTCGCGCAGCTTATGGGACCGAACCCTCGAGATAAAAAGTGCGTCCGCTGAAGGGGACAGCTTTGATAGCGAGGTACAATTCTACAATTCGGCGGAATTTGAAGGGGAACCCCTTCGAATAGCCACAAGGACCGTGATCCTGCCTGGCAATGAAACCCGGTGGACCTTTGCTGTGGCAAGCGCGACCGAAGATATGGACGCGCAAATCTCTCGCGTGCGGCTTATCCTCATCTGGAGCTTTGTCGTTTTGGGGCTTGGCCTGTTCCTTATGACGCTGTTTCAGATCCGATATGGGTTGTCGCCCTTGCGCCGTGTGCGAGCAGCGATCCAGAAATTGCGATCAACAGGGGCCAATCGCATCACCGATCCTTTGCCCGCTGAGGTTCAGCCCCTGGTAGAAGAAGTGAACGCTTTGATCGAGCACACCGAAAATCAAGCCGAAGAAGCGCGCATGCATGCAGGCAATTTGGCGCACGCCCTGAAAACGCCGCTTACGGTTTTGACCAATGCGGCGACCGCGCGGGCCCCCGATCTTTCCGATGCTGTATTCCGAGAAACGCGCACAATGCAGCGCCATGTTGATCACCACTTGGCGCGGGCGAGGGCAGTTGGCAGGCGGGCCGTTGGACAGTCACGCACTGAGTTGCGGCCGAGTGCCGAGGCTGTGCGCCGGGCAGTCGAACGCCTTTATCCTGAAGGCCGGTTGGATATTGCTGGCGGAAAAGAAACTGTGGTCGCGATTGAACGGCAGGATCTCGATGAAATCCTCGGTAACTTAATCGAGAATGCAGCCAAATATGGCGGGGGAAGCGTGTTCGTTACGCTTGATGCGGACCCGGACAGCGACAAATGCCTGATCCAGGTTGAGGATGATGGAACCGGCATCCCGGCAGAAAAACGGCATGAAATTTTCGACCGTGGCGCGCGGCTGGATACAGGCAAGCCGGGCACCGGCCTCGGCCTCGCCATCGTGCGCGACGTGGTGCAAATCTACGGCGGCGATGTGGCGCTGGGGACAAGCGAAGATTTGGGCGGGTTGCTGGTAGAACTGCGTCTTCCGCGTGCTTGAATTTCCTTTTTTTACTTGTGTTGCGAAGGGTCTGCGACTTTTGGTCGTTATGCAATCAAGCGTTCCAAACGCGAAACCGCCCATAACGGCAAACATGGTCCTTTGCGGATAGGGTATGACACGAGGCCTTGCGCCTAGGGATGATCGCCTCGGACAAGAGGCTGCGCTTGTCGCGCGCATTGCTGCGCGTGAAGAAGCAGCTCTGCGTGAGGCGATCCAGAACTATGCGCCGCTGCTTCACAGGATAGCCTATCGCATGATGGGCGACGCGCACGAAGCCGAAGATATCGCGCAGGAAACCATGCTGAGATTGTGGGACAATGCAGAAAAGCTGGCCACTCGCAATTCGGGCGAGATGAAGCTTGGCGCATGGCTTAAACGCGTGGCAATCAATCTCACTTATGATCGATTGCGGCTGTTGGGGCGGATGTCAGATGGCGAAATCCCTGATCGAGCAGACGATGAAAAGCTGGCCGATGCTAGAATTGAGGATGATCAGAAGCATGCTGCTGCGCGCGATCTCATCTCGGCCTTACCCGAAAGGCAACGGGCTGCAATCGTGCTCACTTACTATGAAGAGCTGCCCAATGCCGATGCGGCACAAGTGCTTGATATGCAGCTGAAAGCGTTTGAATCGCTTTTGTTCAGGGCGCGTGCGGCTTTACGCAAATCCTTTGAAGCGCAAGGTGATGCAGGGGGGGCTTCATGAGCGAGCATGATCCCAGAACAGGGCAGATCAATCGCAAGGATCCTGATGATGCGGCGCTGGTACGAGCGCTCGACGGCTATGCGGCTCCAGCACTGGCGCCTGATTTTGCGGACCGTGTGATGGCTCGGACGAAAGATCGCGCCGCGCCTATGCCGGACGCGAGAAATGGGCGAGGGAAGCCTTGGCGCAGTGTACGGCGGCTGGCAATTGGGGCTGGCGTTTTTGGCGCTCTTGCGAGCGCCGCTGCCGCGACCGGTCTGTTGGATGATCTGCCCATTGATCTGCCATCTACCGAAGAGGTTTGGGCGACGATTACCGGCGATACGGTGCCTTCTACACCTGCACCGCGGACCAATACCATTGTTGAAGAAACGGGAAGTGCTGACGCGCAAAATCGCGCACCTATTGATGGACCCATTGATACGCCCGAGGAGCTTGAAGAGGCCTTTGACACAATCGATCGGTTACGTGAGAATCGCCGTGATGACCGGCGCAACAGAGTGGACAATCGGATTGATCAAGTGCTTGAGCGAAGGCGTGATAAGGGTCTGCCAGCACCTGACGCAGAACAAGAGGCTCGCCTCAAGCAAAGGTTGAAAGAAGCGCGAAACCGCCGCGATGAAAGAGTCGATGAACGCATCGGCAATCGCCGCGATGAGCTGCGCGAACGCGTAGAAGATGGCGAAGAGCTTTCCCCTCGAGACATCCTGCGCGAAGAGCGCGGGGCGGCAGGCGGTGAACGTCTGCGCGAACGGTTGGAAGAGCTGCGCTCTCTGCCCCCCGAAGAGCGCCGCCAACGCCTACGCGAGTTCCGCGAACGCCGCCAGCAAATGCGTGAAAACCGGCTGGGAACACCTGACGCTGATCCTTCGGTTTCAGAGGCTGACACCGGCATAGATGGGGAAGAAAGCCCCCAAACCTCCCCCTCAGAACCACCTGAGCAATAATTTTTTTGCCGCAAGGCGCGAAGGGTTTTTGCTCCAGCCCCGTATTAGCTGTGTCACCGGATCGCGGTGGTTGGATCGCCAATGGGTTCAAAGCCCGGCCTAACGACCCCGCAAATCAAGTCGATCAAATGCTGGAGAATGAAGAATGAAGAAATCCATCGCCTTTGCAGCCATCGCTGCCATGACCGCGACAGCTGCCGCAGCGCAGGAGCAGACGCGGACCCGCACCTATGAAGGTCCCAATGTCAGCGCCACAAGCACAACCACGACCAATAAAGAGACCGGCACAGCAACGCGCGATCGAACCGCCACAAATCTGAACAATGGAAACACGCGCAGCAGTACGGCGACCCGCCAAAGGACCGAAACGGGCGCAACAATTGATGTCGCGAAAACCGGACCTCAGGGAAACACTCGCACGCTTTCCGGCGAACGCACCCGGACGCCAAGAGGTTCAACCTTTTCAGGCACCGCCACTGGTCCACAAGGCAATGAGTTTGGCGTCGATAGCCGGCGGGTACGCGATGGCCGCGGCAATTCGAGAGCGAGCCAGCGAGTTACGAATTCGGCCGGTGAAACGATTGGGACGCGCAAGCGCACAACTACTCGGACCCGTGGCGGTGCAACCCGCAATGTTACTCGGACGCGGCGCCCTCGCTAAACGGGAGTGTAGGTCTGAACCATTGCCCCCATGATGGTTCTGTCGAGCCCCTGGCTGCACCATTCAATGCCCCACGGTGCAGTCAATCAAAGCCACGGTTGCAGATTTGCGACCGTGGCTTTTTGCATCCTCGATTTGGGTTTATCTGTCGCGGGCCTGTTCGTGGTGGCGGATCACTTCATCGATGATGAAGCGAAGGAATTTCTCTGAAAATTCCGGATCAAGATCGGCGGCTTCGGACAAAGCCCTTAGACGGGCAATCTGGCGTTTTTCGCGGTCGGGATCGGCTGGGGGCAGGGTGACTTTCGCTTTGTATTCGCCCACGGCCTGAGTGATGCGAAACCTTTCGGCAAGCATGTGAATGATCGCTGCATCGATATTGTCGATACTTTTGCGAAAGCCGGCGAGAACGGGGTCTTCGTCCGGCGTGCTGGCAGGCATGTGCGTTTCTCTGGACATCGCTTGCAAAGCTAGCAGCAATTCAGCGCTTGCCAAGCTAGGTTTGCTGCCCCACATGCCCAATTATGAGCGCAGACGTCGTTCCTTTACCGCGTAAGAGCCCAACCTTGGAGCCGATGCTGTCGTTGACGGCAACGGGATTGAATTCTGTAAACTCGGTCATTCTTGATCGGATGCAGAGCGAAATTCCGCTAATCCCGCGCCTTGCAGGGCATCTGATTTCAGGTGGTGGCAAACGCCTGCGTCCCATGCTGACGCTCGCTGGTGCGGAGCTTGTGGGGTATCAGGGCACGCGTCACCACAAATTGGCGGCTGCTGTTGAGTTTATTCACACAGCAACTTTGCTGCATGATGATGTCGTGGATGGCAGCGAGCTGCGCCGCGGCAAAGCGGCAGCGAACATTATCTTTGGCAATCCCGCGACCGTGCTGGTGGGTGACTTCCTGTTTAGCCGCGCTTTTGAGCTGATGACAGAAGACGGCAGCCTGAAGGTCCTCAAGATTTTGAGCCATGCCAGCGCGGTGATTGCAGAAGGCGAAGTGTCGCAATTGACCGCCCAGCGCCAGATCGAAACGAGTGAAGAGCGCTATCTGCACATTATCGGCGCGAAAACGGCGGCTTTGTTTGCAGCGGCAAGCCAGATTAGCGCTGTCGTTGCGGAATGCAGCGAAGAACAAGAGCGCGCCTTGGAAGATTATGGACGTAATCTCGGCGTTGCTTTCCAATTGGTGGACGATGCGATCGATTACGATTCCGACGCTGCCGAAATGGGCAAGGACCAGGGCGATGATTTTCGAGAGGGCAAAATGACTTTGCCTGTCATCCTCGCGCATGCACGCGGAGACGAAGAAGAACGCGCGTTTTGGAAGCAGGCAATTTTGGGGCATCGCTCTTCTCATGAAGATCTGAGCCATGCGATTTCTTTGATTGCTAAGCACAACGCAGTGGAGGACACTCGGGAAAAAGCGCGCCATTTTGCACAGCGCGCAATCGATGCAATCTCGATTTTCCCAGACAGCAAAGCGCGCATTGCCATGGCAGAAGCGGCGCAATTCGCGGTCGCGCGCGGATATTGATCGCGCTAATCGTACTGGCGTGAGCCAAAACCTTCCCATTCACGACGTTCTCAGCGACATCTGCGCAGCGCTGGATAAGCGCGGCGCTGCTGTCCTGATCGCTCCACCGGGAGCAGGCAAGACCACGGCAATCGCACCCGCTTTACTCGGCGAGGATTGGTGTATGGGCCAAATCATCCTAACATCCCCGCGCCGAGTGGCAGCGCGGGCTGCTGCAGAACGTATGGCAGACGTGCTGGGTGAAAAACCGGGCGAGACGGTCGGTTATATGACCCGGCTCGACAGCAAAGTTTCGAACAAAACGCGTATCTTGGTAGTGACTGAAGCTATTTTGGTGAACCGGCTGGTCGATGATCCGGAGCTGCCTGGTGTCTCAGCAATCCTGTTTGATGAAGCGCACGAACGGCATTTGGACAGCGATCTAGGGCTGGCTCTGGCGCTTGAGGCGCGCGCTGTGCTGCGCGATGATCTGCGCGTGCTGGTCATGTCGGCCACGATTGATGGGACCCGATTTGCTCAGCTTTTGGGCGATGATGCTGTGGTGATCGAAAGTGAAGGGCGCGCCTATCCTCTTGAATTGAGGTGGCTGGGAAGCGACCCAATTCTTGGCGTGGAGGATCATGTTACCAATGGTGTTATGCAAGCATGGCGCGACGAGGTTGGCGATATCCTCGTCTTTCTGCCCGGCGTGCGTGAGATAGAGCGAGTGCGTGAACGGCTGGAGCCAAAACTACCCGGCAATCCCATTCTTCCATTGCACGGACAAATCGATCCAGCAGGTCAGCGTGCTGCGATAAAGCGTGATCCTAAAGGACGCCGCAGGATCGTTCTTGCAAGCGCAATTGCGGAAACATCGCTCACATTGGACGGCGTATCCGTCGTGGTCGATAGCGGGCTTTCACGCATGGCGGAATATGACAGGACAGCGGGCACCACGCGCCTTGTGACTCATCGCGCCAGTCAGGCGGCCGCAACACAGCGCGCAGGGCGAGCCGCGCGGCAAGGGCCTGGTGTTGCCTATCGCCTGTGGGAAGAAGGCGGACATTTGGGACGTCCCGAATTTGCACCGCCTGAGATTGAAACTGCTGACTTGGCCGGCTTGTTGCTCACGCTTGCTAAATGGGGAGAGAGTGACCCGGCAGCTTTAGCTTGGCTCGTCGCACCTCCGGCCGCTTCAATTGCGGCGGCTCGAGGAGTGCTCGAACCACTCGGGGCATTGACGCAATCTGGTCAGATTACAGAGTGGGGGCGCAAAATCGCATCCATGCCAATGGCGCCCGATCAAGCGGCAGCAGTGCTGTATGGCGCGCAGAGTGGCTGCGCACAGGCTACTGCTCAAATTGTGATGCTGCTGCAAGAACGCGGACTTGGCGGACGCGGTGAGGACCTATCGCAGCGCCGCATGCGTTGGCTCACGGATAAATCAAAACGAGCAACTAGCGCAAAACGGATTGCGCAAGGTTGGGCGCAAAAAGCCGCAAAGTTGGTCGAAGCGTCTCGCACAACCACCCCTGAACAATGCTTCGCTTTGGCTCGGCGTGATTTTGTCGCCAAGCGCCGCGACCAAAGCGGCGAGAATTGGTTGAGCGCAGGCGGTCGAGGTTTTCGGCTCGATCCTGCTTCCCCTTTAGCGCGGGCGGAGTGGATTGTGATTGGCGATGCACAAGGTTCTGCAAAATCGGCCAGGATCACGAGTGGTCTCGAGCTTTCATTTGCGGAGATTGAAGAAATCTTCGCTGATGACATTGAGGAGCGCAAAGCTGCGCGCTGGAACAATGCTAAAGGCCGAGTGGAAGCATTCAGCGAAAAGCGTCTGGGTTCAATCGTACTGGGTAGCGCACCCGATCCTGAACCTGATCGCGGGGCCATTATCGGCATCCTTGTGGATAAAGCTCTGGAAAGAATCGGGGGCAAGTCTGTGGGGGAAAGTGCGGATAACTCGGGAAATGAGCTGTTCCCCAAAGGCTTTCTGGCAAGGGCGGACTTTGCAGGTGTCGAAGCGCTTTCTCCTGCTTCCCTGCGCGAGAATGCGGCCATTTGGCTTGCGCCTTTGTTGGAAGGCAGGCGTGATCTTGATGTGCCGCCTGCCAAGGTAGCCGATGCCGCCTTGGGCATGCTCGACTGGGACAGCCGCCAAAGGTTTGATAAAACAGCGCCCGTCCATTTCACATCGCCGGCAGATACCAACCATGTGATCGACTATACAGGTGATGATGCACCGAGTGTAGAAGTGCGTGTGCAGGCAATGTTTGGGGCCGATCTGCACCCCATGATTGGCACAACCCCTCTTCTGCTAAAACTCACCAGCCCAGCGGGCCGCCCGATCCAATCCACACGCGATTTACCGGGTTTCTGGCGCGGGAGTTGGGCTGATGTTGTGCGCGATATGAAGGGACGGTATCCTAAACATCGTTGGCCCGAACATCCGTGGACCGAAAAACCGAGCCTAAAAACCAAAAACCGGTTTGAACGCGGTTGAGTTTTGGGTATCGGGCAGCGCGATAAGGGATTTCGAAACGATGACGGCGATAATCTATCAAACTCCAAAAAGCGCGATGCAGTCTGGCAAGGCCAAGACCGATAATTGGGTGCTTGAGTTCGAGCAGTCAGAAGCGCGAAAGCCCGATCCGCTTATGGGTTGGACTGGCAGCGGTGACACGCAGTCTCAGGTTAAACTGATATTCCCTACAAAAGATGCAGCGATAGCCTACGCTGAGAAACACGGTATCAAAGCGCGTGTTCATTCCACTCCGGCTAAGACACTCAAGATCCAGGCTTACGCTGATAACTTTAAGTAAGGCGTATCCCACCCCCAACCCCTCCCGCCCGCGGTAGGGGCAGTGAGACTTGAAAGCTTGCTTGCTAGTCGCAGCGGAGTGGGTAATCGCACGCTTGAATTCTTAACCGCTTCCCGCCATATGCCGCTCCGGGAGTCGGGTGGACGTTTGCGTTCGCTCACCGGGTCAGGTCCGGAAGGAAGCAGCCCAGGTGAATTGCGGCGGGTCGCTCGGCTCCTTTTTCCATCAACATCGCCATGACAAATGGGCCGTAAGCGCGTAGCTTGCTCGGCCATGACTGATTCCGATCCTGATCTGCCCGAAGCAGAAGAAGAAAGTGCGCCTAGCGCTGCTGAGCTCGAAGCGGCAGGACAGAATTCTATGTTCGGTGGAGTTGACGCTGGCGGGGGCGAGCCGGTGCGTGCTGAGCCTGATCCAACACCCTCTACTGCACCTCTTCCTTCGGCGACGGATACCAACCAACCCTATCGTGTCCTTGCGCGCAAATACCGTCCGCAAACATTCTCCCAGCTAATCGGACAAGATCCGATGGTGCGCACGCTTGCGAACGCTATTGAGCGAGACCGTTTGGCACATGCGTTCTTGATGACTGGCGTGAGAGGGGTCGGTAAAACCTCCACTGCACGGCTTATTGCAAAAGCTCTGAATTGCGTAGGGCCTGATGGAAATGGCGGCCCCACAATCGATCCTTGTGGGCAATGCGAATATTGCACCGCTATCGCAGAGGGTCGCCATATCGATGTAATCGAAATGGACGCGGCTAGTCACACCGGCGTTGATGACGTGCGCGAGATTATTGAGCAGGTGCGCTATGCGGCGGTGTCTGCGCGCTACAAAATCTACATCATCGACGAAGTTCACATGCTGTCGCGCAACGCATTCAACGCTTTGCTCAAAACGCTTGAGGAACCGCCTGCGCATGTGAAATTCCTTTTTGCGACGACCGAGGTTGATAAGCTTCCGGTAACAGTGCTCAGCCGGACGCAGCGTTTCGACTTGCGGCGCATACCCGCTGATTTGCTCGCCAAGCATTTCGGCCATGTGTGCGAGCAGGAAGGCGTTTCTGCAGAAGATGAGGCGCTCGCCATCATCGCCGCTGCTGCAGAAGGCTCTGTCCGAGATGGCCTCTCAATTCTCGATCAAGCGATCGCGCATGCGGACCTTGATGAAGGCGGCGAGGTAACCGGCGCACGTGTCCGCGACATGTTGGGGCTGGCCGATAAAAGCGCGCAACGAGAGCTGCTTGGATCAGTGCTTGCTGCGGATGCGTCACAATTGCTTGCAGGCATTGATGAGCAATATGCGCTGGGCGTTGAACCGCTCGCTTTGATGCGCGCGATTATGGATTTGGTGCACAGGATCACAGTCGCGCAAGTATCCGGCGGCGAACCTGATGCCCCGTCAGAGGATGAGCGGACCGCGTTGGCGCAATTTGCTAGACGGCTTTCTGCGTCGCAGTTGCACCGGCTATGGCAATTGCTGCTCAAAGGGCATGAGGAAGTGCGCCTCGCACCCGACCCGCTCGTCGCACTTCAGATGGCGCTTTTGCGCGTTCTGCACGCGGCCGAAATGCCCGATCCGGGTAAGCTTGCAAAGCGCATAGAGGACTTAGCCAGCAATCCGCCGGCCACAGCCTCCGTGCCGCAAGGGGGGGAGGCAACTGTGGCCCCCGTGGCGTCATCGGCCAGCCTTCACTGGTCCGAACTTGTTGAACGTGTTGATCAAGCCGGTCAGCTGCGCGTTGCGCAAATGATGCGCGACAGGGTTAGGGTGATTGAACTTTCTCCGGAAAGACTGATCTTTGAACAGGCCGATCAATTTTCTGATGATCCAATCCCCGATATTCGCGACGCATTGTTCAAATTAACGGGCAAACGTTGGCAGGTTGAACGCGGCGAGGGCGAAACTCAGCTATCCTTACGCGAGCAGGAAGTGGCTGACGCCAAAACCGCCGAAGAACGCACCCGCGCGCATCCTTTGGTAAAGGCCGCACTGGAAACTTTCCCGGATGCCGAACTTATAAACAATGACAATACCGCCGCCTTTGCTTCCTCTGCAAAACGGCGCTGAACCCATTTTCGAAAAGGAACCCAAGCGATGAAAAGCATGGAAGAAATGATGCAAGCCGCCCAACAAGCGGCCGAAACAATTCAAAATCAAATGAACGATATGCAGGTAAAACTCGATGCAATCGAGGTTGAAGGCACAGCCGGCGGAGGCCTCGTCACCGTGCGCGCCAGCGCAAAGGGCCGCATTCTGGGTGTCAGCATTGATGACAGCCTGATGGTCAAAGAGGAAAAGAACATCGTCGAAGATCTGGTCACCGCTGCGTTTAACGACGCGCGCGATAAAGCGGATCGGGTGTCAGCAGAGCAGATGAAAGAGATGCAGGGCTCGATGGGCCTGCCACCGGGGTTCAATTTGCCGGGCATGGGGTGAAGTTTTGAGACGCGATTTCGACTTGATCCGGCAAATTCTGCTTGAGGTAGAGGGTAGTCCAACCCCTCATTTTGACGGAATTGTTCGCATTGAAGGATACGAAAATCAGGTCGTGCAACACCATGTGTCTTTATTAGTAGATGCAGGCTTTATCCCGGCAATTGAGTTGCACGATCAATCTTCTCCAGAGGGATATTGGCTACAGGACCCGCAACTCACTTGTGATGGCCATGAGTTCTTAAATTCGATCAAGGATCCAACCACTTGGGAGAAAACGAAGTCCGGTCTCAAGCAAGTAGGAAACTGGAGCCTTCCCGTGATAACAAAAGTAGCAGCTTCAGTCGTTTTGCAGCAACTGAAAGAAGCGAAATTTCTGCCCGACTGAGACACTCTGCCTCAAAGATGCCCACATCCACAACCTAACCCCAACGTCCCATTGCGCAGCACCTGCGCATTACCCATATCTTGTAGGAAACGAGGCTTAAACCGCCTCATGGGACACAAACTCTGCGAAATTTGAGCCTTATGACACAAGCATTTCCCCTTCTTCCCCTGCGCGACATCGTCGTCTTTCCTGGCATGGTTGTGCCGCTATTCGTGGGGCGCGATAAGTCTGTTGCCGCGCTGGAAACGGCGATGGAGGCATCAAAGGATATATTCCTTCTCGCCCAGCTTGATCCGGCTTGCGATGATCCGGGGCAGGATGACCTTTATGATGTGGGCGTCGTGGCGCAGGTTCTCCAGCTTTTGAAATTGCCCGATGGCACGGTGCGTGTTTTGGTCGAGGGACAACACCGCGCCAAACTTTCCGAACTTGTCCACGATGATGGGTTCATCATGGCGCAGATTGATCTGATCGAGCCTGAGACGGTGGCTGGAAACGAAGTCACGGCGCTGATGCGTCAGGTCACTCAGCAATTTGGTGAATATGCCAAGCTCAATAAGAAGATGGGCGAAGACAACGAGATCGACCTTTCCGATGTCGATGATGCGGGCGAACTTTCCGACACGATTGCCGCTGCACTGAATGCAAAGGTTTCCGACAAACAATCGCTGCTGACGGAGGGCAGTCCACTTAAGCGCCTGGAATTGGTCATGGCGTTTATGGAAGGCGAACTGTCTGTCCTGCAGGTGGAACGCAAAATTCGCGGGCGTGTGAAGCGCCAGATGGAGAAAACCCAGCGGGAATATTACCTCAATGAACAGATGAAAGCGATCCAGTCAGAGCTGGGTGGTGGCGATGGTGAAGAAGGCAATGAGCTAGCTGAGCTGACCGAGAAGATCGAGAAAACGAAGCTTTCCAAAGAGGCTAAAACCAAAGCCAATGCTGAGCTCAAAAAGCTCAAAGGCATGCAACCGATGAGCGCAGAGGCGACGGTTGTTCGCAACTATCTCGATGTGTTGCTTGGCTTGCCTTGGGGCAAGAAGTCGCGGCTGAAGAAAGATATCGGCACCGCGCAAGAGGTGCTCGATGCGGACCATTATGGCTTGGAGAAAGTCAAAGACCGCATCATTGAATATCTCGCTGTGCAAGCGCGCACGAATAAGCTCAAAGGCCCGATCCTGTGCCTTGTTGGCCCGCCGGGTGTCGGTAAGACCTCGCTTGGCAAGAGCATCGCCAAGGCCACTGGCCGCGAATTTGTGCGCCAATCGCTTGGCGGGGTGCGCGATGAGGCGGAAATACGCGGGCACAGGCGCACTTACATTGGTTCAATGCCGGGTAAAATCGTCAACAATTTAAAGAAAGCCGGCACCAGCAACCCGCTGTTCCTGCTCGATGAAGTTGATAAGCTTGGCCAGGATTTCAGAGGTGATCCAGCGTCTGCATTGCTTGAGGTTCTTGATCCTGAGCAGAACGATAAATTCCAAGACCACTATCTTGAGCTCGATCTGAATCTGTCAGACATCATGTTTGTCACGACTGCAAATAGCCTCGATCTGCCGCAACCGCTGCTGGACCGGATGGAGATTATTCGGCTTGAAGGGTACACTGAAGACGAAAAGGTGGAGATTGCCCAGCGCCATTTGCTGCGCAAGCAGGTTAACGATCATGGCCTGAAAGACGGCGAATTTGAGCTGACCGAAGATGGCCTGCGTGACCTCATCCGCTATTACACCCGCGAAGCCGGTGTGCGGACGCTGGAGCGCGAAATCGCTCGGCTGGCACGCAAATCACTCCGTAAAATCCTTGAAGGAGATGCGAGCAGCGTAACGATCACTCCAGATAACTTGGGTGAGTTCGCAGGTGTCCGCAAATTCAAGCACGGCACTTCTGAAGAAGAGGCGCAGATCGGCGCTGTGACAGGCCTTGCTTGGACCAGCGTTGGCGGCGAATTGCTCACCATTGAAAGCGTCACAACGCCGGGCAAAGGCGAGATCAAGACTACGGGTAAACTTGGCGAAGTGATGAATGAAAGCGTCGCGGCCGCGTTCAGCTTCGTCAAATCACGAGCGCCGTCTTACGGTATCAAGCCCAGCCTGTTTCAGCGTAGAAATGTCCATATTCACTTACCCGAAGGCGCCGTACCCAAAGATGGACCAAGCGCGGGTATCGGTATGGTCACATCAATAGTTTCCACTTTGGGCGGGATTGCTGTGCGTCCTGATATTGCGATGACAGGTGAAGTTACTTTACGCGGCCGTGTGCTCGCCATTGGCGGTCTGAAAGAGAAATTGCTCGCGGCGCTTCGTGGCGGCATCAAAACCGTGCTAATTCCTGATGAGAATGTGAAGGACTTGGCCGAGATACCTGACAATGTGAAAGAGGGGCTGGAAATTATTCCAGTCACCCATGTTGATCAGGTTCTCGAGAAGGCTCTTGTTGAAATGCCGGCCCCAATTGAATGGACCGAAGCGGATGATTTGGCATCGCAACCAGGATCTTCAACATCAGGTAGCGCTGGGTCAGGAACAGATACACCAACAGCGCACTAGAAACGAATGCGGTGGTTTTATTACCCCGAATCGGTTGTGTCAGTTGGGGGGCACTTTCTTGAAAAGCTGCTCCTCAACAGGGCCTTTGACCCCGGGTTATGCTAATTTCATCGCAAATGACGTAAAAATCGTAAAATGCTCGCATTCCTGCTCTATTAGCCTTTGACAGCCCTTAGAAAAAAAGCTCAATTTGGCGACTTTCGGGGTGTGATTCACCGAACTTTCGATTTCAGATTAAGACTTAATATAAGACAAGGGGGTTCCCAAAATGAACAAAAACGATCTGATCAGTGCAGTTGCTGAGACCAGTGGCCTGTCAAAGAATGATGCATCAAACGCTGTCGAAGGTGTTTTCGATGCCATTACAAAGGCTCTTTCAAAAGGCGACGAAGTGCGACTGGTTGGGTTCGGCACTTTTTCAGTGGCAAAGCGCAAAGCTTCGACAGGTCGTAATCCGCGCACCGGCGAACCTATGAATATTCCAGCGTCTAATCAGCCCAAGTTCAAAGCGGGCAAGGGGCTCAAAGACGCGGTAAACTGATCGTGTTCAGATGGCGTTTGCAAAACGCCGTGATGGTAAGAAACCCCCGCCAGTCCCATTGGATTGGCGGGGTTTTTCTATGCTTTGATCCGCGTCTTACCTAGACATTGCGATCAAGGCTGTTGGCGGGGCTTTAGTGCGCGAGTTGATTTGCCATGTTAGACGCTGCCGACCTGCTTCTGCGATAGGGCCTTCATCGGTGTTATTGGCGCGAATTTCTCCGGTCGTGACGATAGAGAATGATCCGTCAACCTCTGGCAGATTTAATTCTTCTTGCTCCGCAGCTGACATGCCTGAGCCCATGCCAGGCATGCCCAACATAAACATAGCCATAGGATTGTTGGCCATCTGACCAGCAAATGCCGGCGCGTTGATGCGGACAGTACTCCCATCTCTAACGATCATTTGAACGAACGGGCTGCTAGTGGGAAAACCCTCCATCACGGGGAACATATAATCGTGGCTAATGGTGCCTTGGATCGCATAGCTGATGTCGAAAACGCCATCGCCCTTTACCTCGACGCTGTTGAAACCCTTCTGGCGAAGCAACATCGCTGCGAGTTCTTGTTCAGCATCAGGATCAGAGAAATCGATCCCGCCGGTTATTTTTGAAAACTGTTCTGCTTCGCGCTTGTCTTTCTCGATACGGCGTGCTTGCCGCTCCTCCCACTCAGTTCTCTGCTGTGCCTCTTCTTCGGGTGTGCAATCCCTTGTGCCATCTGAGTAGGACTCGGCAATAGCTAGCTCAGCCGCTTCTGTCGCAGCATCAGCAGCTGCTTCGGCTGCATCGACAGCAGCTTCCACCGCATCGTCAGCGCCTTGGGGAACAGGGCCATAGCAGTACGACTGAAATTCCCCCTGTGATGACCGCTTGCTTTCCTCCATGATCTTCGCAAGCCCAATAAAGTGCACCTCACCATCATATGTGAAAGTGAACTGGTCATTGTCGAGAAGCGCAAGCTCTGATCTGAATTTGCCGGGTTGAACGAAACAACCTGACAAGATCAGGGATCCTGCCACAAGAAGAGTGGCTGTTTTCATGTGAATGGAAGAAAATACACTCATATTCAGTTACCCCTTAAGCACGCGTGGATACTGCATATAGCGCAATTGCTGCAGCATTGGATACATTGAGGCTTTCAATATCAGAGGATATTGGTAGTCGCGCTAGCGCATCACAATGCTGCGCGATATTGTGACGCATTCCTGGTCCTTCTGCTCCGAGAACGAGCGCGACTGGCCCGGCGGGCAGCGCCTCGGATAAAGTCGCTTCTGCCTCACCCGCAAGGCCTATGCGCCAATACCCGGCTTCTGCAAGATCATCCATTGCCCGCGCTAGATTGACGACGCGTACCCATGGGACCGTCTCTAAAGCGCCTGATGCCGATTTAGCCAGTACACCGCTTTCAGGTGGAGCATGGCGGTCTTGTGTGACAATGCAAGCAGCATTAAATGCAGCTGCTGAGCGCAGGATTGCACCAACATTGTGCGGATCTGTCACTTGGTCCAACAGAATAACTGGCCTTGCGGGGTCACCATTTGCGACTTCATCAAGAAAGTGGCCGTCCAAAGGTTCGCATTCGAGCACAAGCCCCTGATGCGGCGCGTCCTTTGCTACAAGTCGCGCAAGATCAGTCACATCGGCATATTCGACAGGGAAATCCTGTGGCAATTCTCCATCAAGGCTGTCTATGCCATCACGCGTTGCCCACAATTTGCGATGCTGGCGTTCTGGGTTCTTGAGCGCAGCTTCTACCGGATGCCGCCCCCAAAGGCGCGAATGTCCCGCTGTTCCTTTGCCAGATCCACGCCCGCCCTTCATCCGACCTGCGCGGCCGCGCAGCGCGCGTTTTTTCTCACCTTTGGCCATTCATTTGTTCCATTTTTGAGACCTTTGTCGCTCCTCTGCCAGCGACACCATTGACAGGCAAGCGCGGCTTCGCCAAAGCGCGTCCCTCGGCAGCGCAGCCTCTTGGGCTGTGCGCAAAGTTGGATGCCTAAGAGCATCCCTTAAATGCCCGTGTGGACAGGTGGCCGAGTGGTTAAAGGCAGCAGACTGTAAATCTGCCCGCGCAAGCGTACATAGGTTCGAATCCTATCCTGTCCACCACCGGCCCCCCTGGATTCCAAGAGCTGCGCGGCTCTAAGAAACCCAGATGAACCATAGTTTCAATTGTGGGAAATTTTTGAATGCAACTGCGTCAGGCGGACTTGCGCTGCGCAGGTGTTTCATCAACTAAGAGCGCGGCAAATTCTTCCCAGGGCATTGGCTTGCCAATATGCCAACCCTGAAGATAATCGCAGCCCAATGCAGCAAGAGCCTCGAGCGTTTCGGCGTCTTCAACACCTTCTGCAACCACTTCGAAAGATAGGGCATGGGCGAGCTCAACGGTTGAGCTGACCATTAACCTGTTGGCTTGGTTAGTGGTAAGATCACTGACAAAGCTTTGATCGAGTTTGATTTCATTCGCAGGAAAATCCTTGATGTAATTCAAGGTTGCATGGCCAGTTCCGTAGTCATCGACAGACACACGGGCGCCTGCATCGCGAAGTCTTGCCAATGCTTTCTGCGCCGTTTGAGGGTCATCAAGCGGTGCGCTTTCAGTGACCTCAAGAGTAATCTGAGCGCCTGATACATCGGTGATTGCATTAAGCCGATCTGTGACACAATCGACGAATGTCTGGTTTGAAAGCAACTGCGCCGAAATGTTGACTGCAAGGTTGAGATCATGACCGAACGAGGCGGCATCCAATACCCTCTCAATTGCTTGGTTAAGGACAAACAAGGTCAAACGGTCGATTGAGTCCTTTGTCTCCAGCAAAGGGATAAATTCCGCGGGAGAAATCTGTCCAAGCGTTGGGCTAGTCCAGCGAACCAGGCATTCAGCGCTTGAAATTGTGCGCGCAGGCAGCTTCAGCTTCGGCTGGTAGACGACGGAAATTGCGCCGCTTTCTAGCGCGTCATCAAGTTCGGTGAGAATAGCCTGCTGGTACTGGGATTCCTCAGTCATAGAATTTGAAGCAGATGACCAACGCAAAGACCTGCGACATGCAAAGTCGCTGGCCAGAACTGCATCGGATATTGTGTCGGGCGACACGCCAAAGGATGGTTTAGCCCGCAACTGTTGTCCTAGAATGTCGAGAGGGGCGTTGAAGAGCGAATATGCAGATGAGAAGTACTCTTCGAGATCGTCCTCTCTACTGTCCGGTATCAGCCATCCATATACGCCACTTTCAAGGCGATAGATTGTCTCATCATGAGCGATGATCTGCAGCCTTCTTGCAATAGCTCTGTCGAGCTGACCGGCCTCGTTTTCCGCTGTTATCGCTTCAAGCTGATCAAAATCGCTTATTCTAACGGCCCCCACAATGAGTTTGGACTTCCTTCGAAAGCTGGCCTCTAATGCGCGGCGGTTTTCAAGCCCGGATGAAAGATCGGTTAGTCTTGCGGCAGTGAGGTTATGCAGCAGGTGAATTATCCGTTGAGCGATCGTGAAGGTTGCCCCGAACAGGATAGCGCTTGCCAACGGAAGGTAAGCAAGGTGCAACGCATCCGCTGCCAAAGCAGTGATGCCAAAAATTCCAGCGAATGCAAACAATCCGAGGAGTGTGTATTGTCGCCATGATCCTCGGATCAGCGTTGCCAAAACAAAAAGGATTGTCAGGGTCAATGGAACAAGCTGGCTTATGTCAGTACGCACGCGATTTTGGATCAGCGTTTCGGCCGCCTGTGCATGGATAATTACTCCCGGTTGCACCCCAAACAAAGCAGTCGGGTAGCGATCGCCCAATTCAATTGCAGTGTTGCCGATGAGAACATGCTTATCCCTTATCCGTTCAGCGGCTACAATTCCGGCAATGAGGTCAACAAAGGAAATTCGGTCAAATGAGGCTGGATCAATCGATTGGTCGATCCTGAAGCTGTCACTGATATCGCCAGCGGTGCCAGAAATCATACTTGCTAGAGAAGGACGAGGGACATCCCGCGTGATAGTGCCAAAGTCATAATCTGTTATTTGCCCCTTCGCATTTGGCGTCACATTGACCGATGCAAGGAATGTGTGCTCACGCAATTGTGGTAGTGGGAGCGCCTCTGACACGGTCAGATCATCGCTTGCCTGATTTACCTGACGGAATGTGGGGAGGATGACCGAGGCTTCTGCCGCTTCAAGTGCGTCGGCGAAAACTGCGTCTTGCTCAGGAGTTGATTGTGCAGAGAATTCAATATCGAATGCGATCTGTTTAGCGTTCAATCGGTCAAGCTCTCGCACTGCTTTCGCATAATTTTCGCGCGGCCAAGGCCATTCGGCTATTTGCTGCAGTGATCGACCATCCACCTCCACAATAACGATATCGCTATCTGTGGGCGCTGCGCGGATTGTATCGCGTGCGTTCCGCATGTCATTCTCAAATGCACTCGTTAGGCCACTAGAAAAACCTAAAAGAGTGACGAGCAGAGCAATGCCAAAGGCAATGGCGGACGCCTGCATGCTCTTTGATGCGGCCGGTAGTCTGGTTCCCAATACACTCAACGTGATTTCCCCAATTCAGATCGAATGGTCTGGAGCGCCGACGTGTATTGGCGAATGGTTTAGATCGGGTTGCTAATTGCCTTTTGGAATTGAGGGATCGGCAAAGAGTTGTCGGATGGGCGCGATACTTTCATTGATTTTTTTAAGTACCTGTCCTGCTGGCAATACTTGGCCAACTGAACTCTTAGTCGTCGTCGCGGCCGTCGTCGTCCCGATCGTCATCATTATCATCATCATCATCGTCGTCGTCGTATTCGTCATCTTGGTCGCGATCTCGGCCTCGAAAATCAAACCCGTCCTCATCCCGGTCTGACAAACGATCAACAACAACATTGATTATCCCACGGATGAAACCTCTGCCGCGGCCACGACCATTGGGTTGGTCTGAGGGATCTTCGGCATCAGTCAGTTCATCCACGTCGATCGGATCATGACTGGAAAGGTCAATCGGGTCACCACCGTTGCCAACGCCAATGCCCAATCCCAGTCCGTTGCCGTTCCCGAGCCCATTTCCGTTGCCATTTCCGTTGCCATTGCCATTGCCATTGACATTTCCGTTGCCATTGTCGCCTAAACCCAACGCAAGGCCGTTACCATTTCCGCCGGCGTTTTCTTCGTCGGCGTCTTCTTCACCGCCGTCGCCATTGCCGTCATTTTCATTGGCGTTTTCGTCCGCGTTATCTTCGTCGCCGTCACCTTGGTCAGATTGCTCTTGCTCGTCTTGGCTACCGGTATCACCACCAAGGTCGTCGTCCTTGGTGTCTTCTTCCTCTTGCTGACTTGCTGCCTCCTCGGCAACTTCTGGATCTTCTTCAGCAGGTTCTTCAGAAAAATCATTTTCAACTGCCACAGCGTCATCGTTCTGTCCGCCTGTTGCGGCAAAATCACCATCCATTACCACATCATCGCGAAACTCAGGAACATTCAAGGCAAGCTCAACACCATTGCCCCTTTCCACTTGTCCTTCTTCGGAATCTGAATTTTGCGAGGGCCTTTCTGATACCGGATCATCCGCATTATTGGCGTCGCCGCTAGTGCTTTCAGAAACTGTTATTTCGGTTTCTGAGGTAACGCCTGTTTCGTTTAGGTTCGCGACAAGGTTTGGCGCCCCGCGAACCACAATCTTGCTGGGGTCGACCTCTTCGTTGTCACTAACTATGACGATGAGGTCCCCAATCTGATCTGCTTCAACCACACCGATGATCCCCGGTGTGAGCAATGCAGCTTCAAGATCATTGGGAGTTATCACTTCTACAGCGCCTTCAGTCACCTGGACACTTGTGCCCTCTTCGGAGACCGAAACGTTAAAAGTGGTCCCTTTAACCACGGCTGCCATATAGGGTGTTTCTACGCCAAAATGCGGCTTGCTTTTCTTTTCAATCTTGAAAAGCGCGTTTCCAAGGTATTGGAAGATTTGAGTAACAGGGCCTGCTTTTTCAGGCTCAGCAATTTGGATTTTTGCTTTTGGCGATACGACCACATACTCGCTACCGCGAACCAGCACGGCTCGGCTTTTACTGGAGGTTTGGACTGTATCTCCTTCATCAAGACTTGCGCCTTTGCGGGCTTTGAAAGCTTTCCCATCACGACTGATAACAACGTTGCCGCTGGCTTCGGATATAGTCCATCCAGATGGCGCAGCGATAGCGCTCGTGCTCGCAAGAAGCCCGGCAACGGCTGAGATTACGATATAGAATTTAGACATGACTAGCCCGTATTGTTCTATTCTTGTGCAGGCCGGGTTGAATTTGGTGTTTCAAGATGGCGTTAAACGTGATGGTAAAATATGGCTTACAAGTCGCTTGTGTAAGCACTTCTTAGTGCGCTCAAACTACCGCGCCTCCGTCAACTTGGAGGTTAGGTGTGTCTGGTTTACTTACGAGAGGGATTGGGGCGTTTATGCTCTGGGTTGGCGTTTGCTTACCCGCTCTTTCGCAGAACCCTGCCACGCCAAAAATTGCATTCGCGCCGGTTCTGCAGGTTGCACCTCCACCGCTTAACATCGGTGATGCAGACGAATTAGAGGCCGAGGTTGAGCAAATCGCGGCAATCGTGATCTCGGGTAATCAAGCGATTGATGATGCGGTCTATCAAGCGGCTTTCAATGACTATTTTGGCGAGGAAGTGACCGAGGAGCGTCTGGCGGAGCTAGCCAATGAAATTGCGCAACTGGCGAAGGACGAAGGCTACGTATACGCTCGCGGCGAGGTCATTGCCGATAAAGTCACGCGCGGTATTGTCGAGGTCCGAATAGACGAAGGCATCGTCTCTGCGGTCGAGATTGATGGCTATAAGAATAGCGTTGCACGCAGAATTCTCGAAGGCCTCGTGGGATCACCTATCCGCAAGGCAGATCTTGAAAGCGCTCTCCTTCTGGTTTCAGATGTACCTGCAGTCCGTTTGCGCAGTGCGAGCTTCAAGCGTGTCGATGGCAGAGGAGTTCTCTCAGTAGAGCTTTCAAAGCGCGACAATTCGATTGGCATTACGGCAGACAATTACGGTTCAGCTTCATTCGGTCCGGTGCGCACACGGGCATCGGTAAGGGCAACTGATGTGCTCTCCGATGGTGATAGAGTTCGCGCAGCGGTGCGGATCAATCCCGTCGATATAGGTGAATTGCTTTTTCTAAGCGCAGCATATGAAACGCAAATAGGCACTGATGGAGCGACATTAACCGTTTCAGGATCAGTCGGCTCGACCGCGCCAGGAGGTGCATTCGAAGACACCGATATCACGGGCGAATCCGCAAGAGGTGGCGCTCAAGTATCGCTTCCTGTCATTCGCGGTAAGAAAGCAAGCCTGTGGGTTGATTCCCGCGTCAACTACATTTCGATTGAGCAAGACAATATCGATGCCTTGCTAAGAGACGATACGGTGGTCACAGCGACAGTGGGACTGCGAAGTCAGTTTAATGTGCTGGGTGGACGCATCCGCGCCGGGTTATCGCATGTTCGAGGGCTTGATATGCTGGGCGCTACCCGTTTTGGAGATACGCTTGCCTCTCGCAGAGATGGTGACGGCGTGTTCTCAAAGCTTGAATTTTGGAGCGATGCTCGTTTCTCCTTGAATGACCGAATTGACCTGTTTTTTGCCCTCGGCGGGCAAATCGCAGACCAGGCACTTCTGGGCAGCGAAGAACTGGCACTGGGGGGAGCGTATCGGACGCGCGGCTACAATTTCAGTGAAGTCTTGGGCGATGAAGGCCTTTATGGCCTCGGCGAGCTGCGTTATAACGTAAACACTGACAGGCTCCCTCTAGACCGTCTCCAGCTATATGCTTTTGCAGATGGCGGTGTGGTCAATGATATCGGTCAGGATTTCGGTGAAGGTTCTCTTTATTCAGCTGGTCCGGGTCTGAGGGCGCGAATTGGCGTGATGAGTCTCGAACTGGAAGGCGGCTTTCCACTCGGCGGATCCGGTGAACGCTCTGACGATGGGCCGCAAGTGAACCTGCGCGCCGGCGTAGATTTTTAGACTCTTGCAGGCCCTATGCTGTGGCAGTAATCCCACCCGCCATGGACACAACATCAGATAGAACTGCCGCTCACCCTGTTGCTTCTGCAACCGGGCACCCTGTCATCTCAGCCACTGGCCTTTTTACCCCTGCAGAAAGCATTTCGAACGAGGAGTTGGTTGCCAGCTTCAATGCGTTTGTTGACCTCCACAATGATCATAATGCCGATGCTATTGCGGCGGGCGAAGCAGAAGCCTTGCACCATTCTTCGGTTGAATTCATCGAGAAGGCGAGCGGTATCAAAGCGCGTCATGTCATGAGCAAAGCGCCTATCGTAAATCCAGAGATCATGGGCCCTAGGCTGGATGACCGATCCAATGATGAAATATCGATCATGGCCGAAATCGGTGTTTTGGCAGCGCGTGAAGCGTTGGAGCGGGCAGGGCGTAAACCAGAAGATGTGGATGCCGTTTTGTGTGCAGCATCCAATATGCAGCGCCCCTATCCGGCGATGGCAATTGAGATTCAGCAAGCGCTGGGCATTGACGGCTTTGGCTTTGATATGAACGTCGCATGCTCATCGGCCACCTTTGGCATTCAAACTGCAGCGGACTATATTCGCGCTGGGAATGCGAGAAGCGTTTTGGTCGTAAGTCCTGAAATTACATCTGGTCACCTCAATTGGCGGGACCGCGACAGTCACTTTATCTTCGGCGACGTTGCAACGGCTGTTCTTGTTGAGGACTCGGCGATAGCTCCCGAAAGTCATTGGGAAATTCTTGGTACGAAACTGAAGACCGTCTTTTCGAACAACATCCGAAACAATTTTGGCTTTTTGAACCGTGCGCACCCGGAAAGCGCGGATGCTGCCGACAAGCTTTTCGTTCAAGAAGGGCGCAAAGTATTCAAAGAAGTCGTGCCGATGGTTGCCCAAATGATCATTGATGAGGCGGGTCGTTTGGCGCTTGATCCGAAGGCTCTGCGACGTTTGTGGCTCCATCAAGCGAATGCTGGGATGAACCGCCTGATTGCGCAGCGTGTCCTCGGGCATGAGGCCAATGATGATGAGAGCCCGACCGTTCTGGATACGTACGGCAACACATCCAGCGCAGGTTCGATCATTGCTTTCCATCTCAACAATAATGATCTTGAAACGGGTGACGTTGGGCTGATTTGCAGCTTTGGTGCGGGGTATTCTGCAGGCACTGTGTTCGTCCAAAAGACGGGATAGTCGCAATTTCCTGCCCCGCCAATCGGCACTTTTGCACCGCATTCCCAACTTATCTTGCTTGCGGGTCATGTCAGCGGACCCTAGATGGGCATCATGCCAGGTGAAATTCTCGACAATCAGGGGCGCGGCGAAGCAAGCTGGAGCTGGCCCTCCATTCATCCCGAAGGTCGCAAGTTTGGCGTAATCGCCCTTGCGATCAGCCTTTTGCCGTTGTTTTTCGGCTGGGTATTCGGTTTTGCTGTGATGCTGGGCATATCGGCATGGGTGTTCGCGTTTTTCCGCGATCCAGAACGTGTCGTACCACAAGACAGTGATGCGATTGTTTCGCCTGCTGATGGTCTGATTTCTCTTATCATGCAGGTTGAGCCGCCTGAAGAATTGCGGATTGATGATGGCTCGGGCCATGAAGGGCTTCCGGCTGGTCCAGTGACGCGTGTCTCCATCTTTATGAGCGTGTTTGATGTCCATATTAACCGCGCCCCGATTGCCGGGACAGTTCGCAGGCTCGTCTATATTCCCGGAAAATTCATGGCGGCCGATCTCGACAAAGCCAGCGAAGAGAATGAGCGCCAGCATATTTTGGTGGAACGCAATGACGGCATGATGATCGGATTTACTCAGATCGCAGGTCTTGTCGCACGACGCATTCTTCCTTTTGTGAAACCCGGCGATACGCTTGCAAAAGGTCAGCGGGTCGGGCTGATCCGTTTTGGAAGCAGGGTTGATGTGTATTTGCCTGCGGGTACGGAACCCAAGGTTTTGATGGGACAAAGAGTGGTCGCTGGTGAAACCGTATTGGCTCAGCGCGGATCGCAAACGCTTCTGGAAGGCATCGCACAGTGATTGGACGTTCGTGCGTTTTAATTTCTCCGGTTGTGAAATCCTGTCCTGACCACCTTGCGGGTGCAGATTGAACAAACCTGATCCTCAGGCCGATCAAGCTCAAAACCAGGCGCGGGTCGGGCCCAAGGCGGCTGAGGATGATGATCTTTCCGTAAAGCCTGATGGACGAGGGCTTAGTCTTAGAGCCATGCTGCCCAACGCCATAACTGCTGCGGCTCTGTGTGCAGGGCTAACCGGCATTAGTTTTGCGATTGAGGCTCAATGGCAATATGCAGTCTTAGCTGTTGTTTTGGCAGCGGTCCTGGATGGCGTGGATGGGCGGATTGCGAGAATGCTAAATGCGCAATCTCGGTTTGGTGCCGAGCTTGATAGTCTTGCAGATTGTATTTCATTTGGCGTGGCGCCGGCTCTTGTTCTATTTGTTTGGTCATTGCAGGGGTTGCCCAGTTTCGGGTGGTTTGCTGCTTTAGGCTTTGCGATTTGCATGGCGCTTCGTTTGGCACGCTTTAACGCGCAGATCGATGTCGAGAACCAACCACACAAATCAGCCGGATTTTTAACTGGGGTTCCTGCTCCAGTAGGCGCCGGCCTCGCATTTTTGCCGGTCTATCTGTGGATTGAGACCGGGAATGAAGCCTTTCGTGATCCGTTGGCCACCACCATTTGGTTGGGCCTGATCGCCGTTCTGGTCATCTCTAACATTGCGACTTTGAGCTGGGCAGCAATCAGGCCGCGCCGTGATGTCAGACTACCAATCATCGCCATATCAGGAATGGCCGTTGCCGCGTCTTTGGTGGAGCCTTGGTGGCTCTTAATCACCCTTAGCGTCGGCTATCTTCTTTTGATGCCTTATGCGCTGTTCAAATACGGCAAAGTCAAGCGACGCCGAGCGCTTCACCAAGCGGAGCAATAGCGCGCCGGGGTGCACGCGATGCGCGCTTGGTGAAGGCCGGGGACACACCAGCGCGGCCACGGGGATAGCGGGCTGGTGAAACGGGGCGCTGACGCAATTGGGTGGCTTCAATGACCGGAACGAAACCGGCCTGTGCCAAAGCGCGTTCTTCAGTAATTTCTGCAAACGCCTGCCCACCACGGATCCAGTTATCGACCAGAGCGATACCCGTGGCGACTGCGATGATAGAGAGCAGAGCGGTGACGGTCATGACGATCATAAAGGCGCTCCTTGGTCGTATACGTGAAAAACCGGAGTTGATTGTTCAGCGTTTGTTCCACAGCTTTGTTCCTTAAACGTTCCGCCCAGTCAAGGGAAATGTTCCACTTGTGTTCCAATCCAATCAATTGGCACTAGATTTTGTGGGTGAGGGGCGCTAGGTGCGCGACCTCGCATCAGACGACCCGCGAATCACTTCACGGTTTGGGCGACGCGAAATTCACATGGATGGCACACATTCACCGGTGCGCGCTGCGCGGGTTCTCCGCAGAGCCGTTCCAGCCATTCAGAGGAAAAACCGGAAAGGAAATACCTATGGCGGCAGTCACCGTCACAATGCAGCAATTGATCGAGGCTGGTGCTCACTTTGGCCACCAGACCCACCGCTGGAATCCCCGCATGAAGCCGTACATCTTCGGCGCTCGCAATGGGGTCCACATTATTGACCTGTCACAAACTGTTCCGCTGTTTGCGCGCGCACTCGACTTTGTTGAGCAAACTGTTCGTGCAGGCGGCAAGGTTCTGTTCGTCGGAACCAAGCGTCAAGCACAAGAGCCGATTGCAGAGGCCGCTCGAGCTTCGGGTCAGCACTTTGTGAACCACCGTTGGTTGGGCGGAATGCTTACCAACTGGAAAACCATCAGCCAGTCGATCAAGCGCATGAAAACGCTTGAAGAACAGCTTTCAGGCGACACAAGCGGTCTTACGAAGAAAGAGGTTTTGAACCTCACTCGTGAGCGCGACAAGCTTGAACTATCGCTAGGCGGTATTCGCGATATGGGCGGCATTCCTGATGTCATGTTCGTGATCGATGCCAACAAAGAAGACCTCGCCATTAAAGAGGCTGCGGTGCTTGGCATTCCGGTGATCGCTGTGCTCGATTCCAATGTCGATCCAAGCGGTATCGCATTCCCCGTGCCGGGCAATGACGATGCCAGCCGCGCTGTGCGTATGTATTGCGAAGCGATTGGCGATGCGGCGAGTGCTGGCAAAGGCGGCGCCGCACACGATAGCGGCGCAGATGTTGGTGCAATGGCTGAGCCACCTGCTGAACCAGCTGCTGAAACACCCGCTGCGGAAGCTCCGGCAGAAACTGCCTGATCGACCTCGTTTTGGGATTGAGGCCCGTCAATCGGGCGTCACAAACTTGAATTAGCACGCCGGGCATTCCCTTAGAAAAGGGTCGCCCGGCGGCCTCTCATATACAAAAAAGGAAATTCTCATGGCTGATTTCTCCGTCGCCGATGTGAAGAAACTGCGTGAAAAAACCGGCGCAGGAATGATGGATGCGAAAAAAGCGCTGACCGAAGCGGGCGGCGATATCGAAGCGGCTGTTGATGCTCTTCGCGCCAAGGGTCTTGCGACTGCTCAGAAAAAGTCGAGCCGTACAGCGGCTGAAGGTCTTGTCGGCGTTGCTGTTGAAGGCACAAAAGGCGTGGCTGTTGAAGTGAACTCAGAAACAGACTTCGTTGCGAAAAACGACAAGTTTCAGGACTTCGTCACGAAAGTCACTGGTGTTGCTTTGGACCTAGGCAGCGACGATGTCGAAGCATTGAAAGCGACCAGCTATCCTGATGGCGGAACCGTTGCTGACAAACTCACAGAAAATGTCGCGACCATTGGTGAAAACCAGCAGATCCGCCGGATGAAGACGATTTCGGTCGGTCAGGGCGCGGTTGTTTCGTACATTCACAATGCGGCAGCTGAGGGTCTTGGCAAAATCGGCGTGCTTGTCGCGCTTGAAGGCGATGCGAGCGCGGATGTGCTGGCAAACCTTGGTAAAGATATCGCTCAGCACGCAGCGGCCATGTTCCCGCAAGCTTTGAACGCGGATGGTCTTGATCCAGCCGTGATTGAGCGTGAACGGGCGATTGCACAGGAAAAAGCTTCTGAAAGCGGCAAGCCTGAAAATGTGCAGGAAAAAATGGTCGAGGGCGCGATTAAGAAATACGCCAAAGAAAACGCGCTTCTGAGCCAAATCTTCGTGAAAGACGGCAAAGCTACGGTTGAAGAATACGTTGCGCGTATTGGCAAAGAAGCAGGCGCATCGATCACTCTGACTGATTATGTCCGTTATCAGCTGGGCGAAGGCATTGAAGTTGAAGAGAGCGACTTTGCTGCAGAAGTTGCTGCCGCCGTTGGTGGGTAAGACAACAGTGTAAGTGCCAGCGCAGGCTGGGACCGCGTGCTAGTCTGAAAAAGGTCCCAGCCTTCGCTTGGACTCGCAAAATTGAAAAGCCGTCGCAGCGATCGTGTTGCGGCGGCTTTTTCATTTCTCCAAAGCAAGCGGATTTTTGCCAATAGGGTGACAAAGGTGACACCGTGTCAGCCTATGCAGTGTCATAGAAATCGTTTTTGACAGTGTCTTAAGTCAAAATCGCTGAGGGTGACGGACAGGGGGAAGAGGCCCTTTTTCTGCGTGCACGGGTGAATCGCGCCCCATTCAGGAGCAGTACGCGGCGCCTGTTCGTTTAGGATCGGGCGTGTGCAAGCGGGACCGACATTGTGAAAGAGCAAGCCGGGGTAGGAAGACACCCCGGCTTGGAATGCACTGGCTTAAAACTCCCCCGCTATCCCTGCGCGCACGGCGGTGGAGTTGCCGCCAGCAAAGGTCACGCCTGCCGTGATCGCGACATCGCCTTGGAGGCGGTGCATCAGGCCTGCTGAGATGCCGACCTCGCCGCGATAGGTTGCGACATTGCTGGCATAGCTCGTTTTGCCCGCTTCGCTGGGGAAGTG
>JBCBAX010000006.1:0-206231 GCA_038532305.1 Pseudomonadota bacterium
GCCCGCCAGACAGACCTCGAAGGTATGGACGCCATCGCAGCTCTCAGCGAGTTCACCTCGGAGAACTTCGAGTTTGTCGGCGATGGCACGGCGATCGGAACAGCAGGTGATGACACTCTCGTCGGCACAGATGGCGATGATGAGATCGATGCGCTTGCTGGCGATGACGTGATCGACAGTCTTGATGGCAGCGATGATATCACCACTGGCGAAGGCAGCGATGTGCTCGTCTATGCAGGCGATCCGTTCGAAGGCGCTGATGTGTCAGCAGCCGGACGTCAGGTTGTGGGCGGTGAAGACTTCATCCGCGACTTCAGCTTTGGCACGGCGGTCACCTCCATCGTGGTCAACTCGGGTGCTACAAGTCAGGCCGTGGTCGATGCAGCGGATGCAGGTAACATCTACTTCAACATCCACTCGACCAACTTCCCCGCAGGCGAAGTGCGCGGCAATCTGGCGCTGGTCGAAGACAACCGCGATGCCGGCGGCATCGGTTCAGTCACCTTCAACGCGGTCCTTAACGGCGCAAACGAAGTGCAAGACCCGCCGGTCGATACCGATGCAGCAGGCACCGGAACGGTGACCTTCACTGTCGCGGCCGATGGCTCGGTGACCTACACGACCAGCATCGAGATCGAGAACTTCGACGTCTCGACGCTGACCGTGGGCCACTTCCATGAAGCTCCTGCCGGATCGAACGGTCCGGTCGTGGTCAACATCCTTGGCGATGCGCGGGCCGATGGCTCGATCGAAGGCAGCCTGGTTGACGGCGATCTGTATCAGATCGATGCCGGTGATTACGGTGTCGATGGAGACGTATCGTTCGTAGCGGTTGACCTCAACGAAGCGGGTGCTGAAATCCCTGCCGGATCGAACGTGATCGTCGTGCTCAACACCGACAACGATGACAATCCGGACACGCCGTTCAACGCAGGCGCAGCAGCCAGCCAGATCGCGGCTCTGGTCGAAGAACCAGGCCCCGGCTTCTTCGTCTACTGGAACTCCAACCTCGGCGTGAACCGTCTGGTCTATTCCTCCGACCTGTCCAGCGCTGACGCCGATCTCAAGATCGTCGCCCGCCAGACAGACCTCGAAGGTATGGACGCCATCGCAGCTCTCAGCGAGTTCACCTCGGAGAACTTCGAGTTTGTCGGCGATGGCACGGCGATCGGAACAGCAGGTGATGACACTCTCGTCGGCACAGATGGCGATGATGAGATCGATGCGCTTGCTGGCGATGACGTGATCGACAGTCTTGATGGCAGCGATGATATCACCACTGGCGAAGGCAGCGATGTGCTCGTCTATGCAGGCGATCCGTTCGAAGGCGCTGATGTGTCAGCAGCCGGACGTCAGGTTGTGGGCGGTGAAGACTTCATCCGCGACTTCAGCTTTGGCACGGCGGTCACCTCCATCGTGGTCAACTCGGGTGCTACAAGTCAGGCCGTGGTCGATGCAGCGGATGCAGGTAACATCTACTTCAACATCCACTCGACCAACTTCCCCGCAGGCGAAGTGCGCGGCAATCTGGCGCTGGTCGAAGACAACCGCGATGCCGGCGGCATCGGTTCAGTCACCTTCAACGCGGTCCTTAACGGCGCAAACGAAGTGCAAGACCCGCCGGTCGATACCGATGCAGCAGGCACCGGAACGGTGACCTTCACTGTCGCGGCCGATGGCTCGGTGACCTACACGACCAGCATCGAGATCGAGAACTTCGACGTCTCGACGCTGACCGTGGGCCACTTCCATGAAGCTCCTGCCGGATCGAACGGTCCGGTCGTGGTCAACATCCTTGGCGATGCGCGGGCCGATGGCTCGATCGAAGGCAGCCTGGTTGACGGCGATCTGTATCAGATCGATGCCGGTGATTACGGTGTCGATGGAGACGTATCGTTCGTAGCGGTTGACCTCAACGAAGCGGGTGCTGAAATCCCTGCCGGATCGAACGTGATCGTCGTGCTCAACACCGACAACGATGACAATCCGGACACGCCGTTCAACGCAGGCGCAGCAGCCAGCCAGATCGCGGCTCTGGTCGAAGAACCAGGCCCCGGCTTCTTCGTCTACTGGAACTCCAACCTCGGCGTGAACCGTCTGGTCTATTCCTCCGACCTGTCCAGCGCTGACGCCGATCTCAAGATCGTCGCCCGCCAGACAGACCTCGAAGGTATGGACGCCATCGCAGCTCTCAGCGAGTTCACCTCGGAGAACTTCGAGTTTGTTGATAGCGGCACGGCCACGGTCGCTCTTTCATCGAGCGAAGAGGTGTCATTGCTCGAATTGGCGAATGAACTTGAGCCGATCACGGTTGATGTTGCCACGACGGACGGTGCCGCAACCGGCAGCGGCTACGGTCAGCCTGCGAGCGGGCCGAGCGTATCGGTTCAGCCGAACGCAGCAGCTGACAGTCTGTTCGCCGACCCGATTGATGATGATGCGCTCGCTGCGCTTGCACAGGCGGAAGCCGACGCAGCAGCTGGCGGTCTTTAATCAAGCCCTTCCGTCCGCAGTTCTTTTCCCACCCCTTGAAGAGCTGCGGACGGTTCTGGACCAGCCCGCCAAACACGCTGGTGGGCTGGTTTTTCCTTCCTTTTCGCTTCCTTTCAGGAGACCATACCGATGTCTGCCAATACTCCCCAACTGTCGGCGATTGGATGGCTTAAAGGCTTGGCCAGCACGATGCCGAAGACCGTGCGCTGGTTGCTTGCATTCAGCCTTGCGGTGAACCTCCTGATGCTTGTTGCTCCCCTGTACATGCTGCAGGTTTATGATCGTGTGCTTACATCGGGATCGACAGATACGCTCGTCTGGCTCACCATTATTTCGGTCTTCCTGCTGGCTATTTACGGCGCAGCGGAAGCTGGACGCCGGAGGCTCGCCGCTATTGCAGGGCAGCGGCTCGAAGACGATTTTGCGCGCCGCGCTTTTACCCGTTTCGAAAACGCTAATGATGCAGCCTCCGCTCTCCAGCGTGACCTATCCAATGCGTCGCGTCTCTCCAGCCCGTTTTCAAACGGTACGATATTGTCTTTTGTTGATCTGCCGTTCGTTCCGTTTTTCATACTTGTCCTTGCGTTCATTCACCCCGTGCTCGGCATGCTGGGCCTGATTGGCGGGGCAATCGTTTTGGCGCTCGCAGTGTTTGCCGAGCTTTCCAACCGCACGCCGACCGAAAAAACCAACGAAGTTCAAAACCAGTCCGCCCGGTTTGCCGACGGGCTTGCAAGACAGCGTTCAGCGCTCGTTGCCATGGGGCTTGTTGGCCGGGCCAAGCAGGCGTGGCAAACGCTTCGCACAAACGGTGCATCACACGCGACCGAAGCATCGCGTAAGGAAAGCGGCTTTACCGCTCTTTCACGCGCCACACGGCAGGTCCTGCAAATCGGCATTTTGTGCGCGGGTGCATGGCTGGCGATCAATCAACAGCTTTCGCCGGGCGGTATCGTCGCATCATCAATCGTGCTTTCGCGCGCGCTCGCGCCAATTGACCTGATCGTTGGCAGCTGGCGCAGCATTGTTCAGGCTCGCAGCGCATGGAGCGAGGCGGATGAGCGCCTTGCAGGTGTGAGCGAAACATCGGAGTACACCCCTCTGCCCACTCCCAAGGCCTTGCTGTCGCTCGACCGCGTATCCGCAAAGCTACCGGGCAGCGATGATCCGCTGATCCGGCCTTTCACGACTGAGATCGAAGGTGGGTCAATGATCGTCCTCACAGGCCCCAACGGATCGGGCAAGACGACCTTGTTGCAGACAATTTCTGCCGCTTGGCCCGTCGATACAGGAAAAGTCATGCTGGGCGGACGCAGCGTCCATGACTGGCCCAATGCCGACCGCGGAAAGCATGTCGGATATTTGCCGCAAGAGGTTGAATTGCTGCCAGCGACAATCGGTGAAAATATCGCCCGCCTTGGCGAAGCGGCCCCTGAAAAGATAGTCTCCGCCGCCAAAGAAGCGGGCGCACACGAGATGATCCTTGCACTGCCCGATGGATACGAAACGCGCGTGGGCCCCGGGGGTATTCACTTGTCAGCCGGCCAAAGGCAGTCAATCGGGCTGGCAAGAGCATTGTTCGGATCGCCCGTATTGCTGTTAATGGATGAGCCCACATCAAACCTTGATGATGCGGCAGTCGGCAGCGCGATCGCCGCCATTAATTCGCGCGTTGCCGAGGGCGCAATCGCACTCATCGCGACCCACGATCCGCGCGTCCTTTCGCACGCCTCGCAAGTTTACGAACTGGCAGGCGGAGCGATCACAGCGCGCCGGGTTGAACGGACCAGAACCAAAATATCGCACATCCGCAAAGGAGCTGCCGCATGACCCAAGATAAAACCGCGTCTGAACGCACAATCATCGAAACCGGGATGCTCGGCGATAGCCTGGTGAAGCGGGCACTGATCGTATGCGCAATCGGTTTGGGAGGCTTCATCGCATGGGGCGGCTTTGCCCCTCTCGAAGAAGGCATCGCCGCGCGCGGACAAATCGTGGTCGAAAACGATCGCCAAGTTGTGCAGCATCTCGAAGGCGGTATCGTTGAGCGGATTGAAGTGCGCGAAGGAGACATTGTCGAGGCCGGTGACGTTCTCGTCACACTGCGGGAAACCGCATCGCTTTCCAACCGTGACCAGCTTCGCACTCAAATTGCTGCGCTCGCGGCGCGTGAGGCGCGCATTGAGGCCGAGTTTAATGGTGATGCCGAGCCTGACTTTTCCGCGCTCTACGAGCTCGGTCTGAAACCGGGCAGTGTCGATGCTCTGATCGCAGAGGAAATAAATTTGCTGAACGCGGATCGCGGATCGCTCGATTCGCAAGGCGAGTTGCTGCGCCAACGAGCCGCAGCATCCCGCCAAACCGCGCTCCAGAAAAAGGACGAGATAGCGAGCGTGCGCTCTGCCATGGACATAGCGCAAAGCGAACTCGTTCGTTTCCGCAGGCTGCTTGACCAGCAAATGGTACGCCGGGACCGTGTCACCGATCTCGAACGGGAGGTTGCCAGTCTGTCAGGCCGGTTGGCCAAACTGACAGCGGAGCGAGATACAGCGCTGGCTTCAGCCACGGATGCTGACCAGCAGGCCAATCAATCACGAGCCGAGCGCCGACAAAAGGCCTCGATGGAGCTGCGCGATGCCCGTGCGGAGCGCCTGGCAGCGCTCGAAAGCCTCAACACGGCGCAGGATGTTCTGGATCGTGCCGTGATCGTCGCGCCGACATCTGGCGAAGTGCTGAACCTTAACTTCACCACACCCGGTGCTGTCGTACCGTCTGGTGAGAGCATCATGGAAATTGTTCCGCGCGATAGCGGTGTGATTGCCGCCATCCGCATCAAGCCGAGCGACCGGGCCAGCCTTTATGAAGGACAAACCGTCCGCACGCAGATTGCAGCCTATCAAGGCTGGGAAGCACCGCGGCTCGCAGGGGTGGTTCGCGGTGTCAGCGCGGATTTGAAAAAAGACACTGCGACCGGAGAGGATTATTACGAAGCCCGCGTAGCCCTTACCATCGGCGAAGGTGCGAAGCAGGCAGGTGTAGAGGCTATCCCGGGAATGCCAGTCGATGCGTTCGTATTTTCAGGCCAGAGCCGCACTTTCTTCGATTACCTGTTTGCGCCGATCATGGAATCCATGTTCAAAGGTCTCAGGAACAGCTGATGCGCCAGATGATTTTTCCGGCGGTCGCGCTTCTTCACTTAGCCATTGCCAATCCTGCGAGCGCGCAGGTGCAGCCCGGCGCGCCCGGTAGTGTCGCCGAAGAATGCTTGGGCATTGACCAAGCAATGGCGCTGGCTCTTGCGCGCAGTCCTAACATTCAGCTTGCCAGCGCAGAACAGCTTCGCGCGCAGGCCGATTTGCGCGACGCCAAGTCGATTACGAGACCGCAAGTTTCTACATTTCTGCGCACGCAAGCAGGGGACAACAACCTGACCGGCGCGGGCGTGGAAAACAGCGCGGGACTGCGGGTATCCCAGCGACTTTTTGATTTTGGTGTGTCGGGATTGGAGAAACAAGCTGCGCGCCTGACGCTCGATGCGCGAGCATTGGATGTTGTCACCGCGCGAAATCAAACGGCATTGGAAACTGCCCTCGCCTTCGTGAGCATGGCCGAGATCACGAAACGCCTGGAAATCACCTCCGAACGCGAGGCATTTTTTGAACGTGAGCAAGAGGCGACAAGAGCCTCTCTGGCACTGGGGGGCGCAACGCGATCCGATCTGGCAGAAGTGTCCGCGCGGCTCGCGGATGCGGCGGCTGACCGGCTTGAACTCGAATTTCAGCGGGATCGCTTTGCGGCATCTTTGTCGCGCCAGATCGGCGAGGTGAGGCAGCCCTGCAGTTCCTCGTTTGACAGTCTGCGCGATGCCCGTCTTCTCGGAATAGTCGACTCTGTCGAAATGGCCCTTGCCAACAACGCGCGAATACAGTCCGCCAGTCTGGAACTCGAAGCGCAAGAAGCCCGCGTCAGGCGAGCCAAGCGCAACCGCTTGCCAGCGATTGATGTGGTTGCGATTGGATCATACGCACGAGACAATTTCCGCAACAATGATTTCGGTTTCCGCGAACGGATCGGGATTGATGTCAGCATTCCGCTTCTTTCAGGCGGTAGACTTGCGGCCGACCAGCAACGCAGCCGCGCTAGCGCCCTTGCTCAGCGCAGCGAAGTCGAACAATTGCGCCGGGAAATAGCGGAAAGCGCAGAAATATCTGTCCGCCGCATCGCCTCGCTTAAAAGGCAGGTGGAACGCCGCAAGGAAGTCGTAGCTCGTCAGGAAGAGCAATTCGAAGCAGCGAGCTTTGAATTCGATGAAGGCTTGCGCACCTTGCCGGAACTGGTCGAGGACCGACTAGAGCTTGAGCAGGTGCGACTGAATGCGGTGAGCGCAGAATTCACGCTGATAAGAGAAATCGCGCAGCTTCGAGCGATCCTAAACGATCTAGCGCCAGACGCGGCCAGCGCCTCACCGACCAAACCAGTTTATGGTCCTGTCGGATAAGAGACTGGAAAACCCTAGCCGAAAGGCTGCTCTGGCGAGCTCTTCGCGCAAACCGGACAGTCGCCTGACGGCCCAGCTCCTGCCGGTCCGCAAAACACCTCATTGTCGGTCGTTCCAGAAACTTCCAACTCTTGACGTGACCCCCTGATTTCCCTCCATTCTCGATTAGAGTCCGACCCTGATAGAAGGACGGACGAGATGAAGATAACGAGGTCTACCGAAGAGCAGATCATTACTGGATCACGAACGAGCATCTAGCCGAGTGGGGCGAAGAAAACGTGGCTTTAGAGGCAGAAGACGAGGATGAGGGCGAGGACGATATCTAGTGAGTAGGTCATCGTTGTCCTAGAGCCAGAGAATTATTCCGCTTGGCTGGAGGGACCCACTTCCGAGACTTTCAGCTTATGCGGGGCATATGAGGGACAATTCGTCCGGATCGCAGAGATGAGCCAAGAGTGAAGAGATGGTGGTACATGTCGAGTACCCGCGCATCGGCTATGCTCGACGTATTGGCGTTGCTTTAGATTGCTTTCGAACAGCTCCATCGCGTTCGATCGTGGTCGTGCGAACAACGTCGACGCCATCCATACCTGCTTCGAAAGTGACCGAGTTCAGCTCTGAATCGTTGCCGCCGAAGCACTCGTGCATTGCGTTCAAGAAGCCCACCTCTCCGATTGGTCTTACTGGAGGTTTCGGGTTGCTCCGAGGACTTGGGATAGTGGCCGGAAACAGATAGATGCACGGCGGCGGCAAGCGATAAGGCCCCACTTCGTTTATTCGCTCAGGCGCCTCCTCGATCTTGGGACACACACGAGCAGCGGTTCCACAAAGCCAGTCCCAGACGATCAATCCATCAACCTGCTTCTTCTCGGCTATCACGTCGGCCGAGAAGCGCACATGGATGCCCGACCAGACGTTGTGGCGTGGATCGGCACCTTTGTTCTGGCAAACACTCCAGACGATAAATTCGTTGGCGTGTGGTGGGCGCGCTGAGATATTCGTGTTGTTGCCGTCGAGGCAGCCTTTCAGCTCGATAGCTGCGATCTTGTCGTCCTTGAGCGTCACAGAATAATCGTGGCGATTGGCATTGCCTGCCTCGATCCAGTTCTTGATGTAGCCCGCATCTTCCATGTGATTGAGGATGTGGGCTACAAACAGCTTCTTCTCGGCCATCGAGGCGGAAATCTGGCCTCTGACGCGCTGAATTGATCCTTCAAAAATTCCGCTGTCGTAGAAGTCTCTCTCGCTCAAACCGAAGGTATTGAGTTCGTGGGAGCGCGTTTTGAGGGTTTCAGAGAATTCTTCGATTTGCCGCTTAAGAGCTGGGTCTTTGCGGCACGGTATCGGATCACTCATACCTCGATAGCTTTCTCTTTTGCTGTTGCGTGAGTGATGATTGGTTCAAAGATATGTTTCGCTAAGTGCCTTACGACAGGCACCGCAACACCGTCCCCGGTCAAATGATATGCTTCGTTGTATCCATCGGGCAATTTATAGCTGTCGGGCAGGCCCATAAGCCGCGCAGTCTCCCTCGATGATATCAGCCGCGACCGGATTTTCTCGCATTCAACCACTAAAATCAATTGCCGCGATGACCCACCAGCAGGGGTCCTGAGACATCCAGCGATGTTGTCGAACCGAACTTCAGCGCGCTGCACCTTTATGCCATGATGAAAGCGCGTCCTTTTATAAACACCGCCCACCATGCGAACCCCGGCAAGCTTTGCTGTCTCGACCTTTGCGAGGTTTACATCGCTCATCATTGAAAGAAGGTCACGGGTTTCGCGCGCAGTGTGCCATTTTACGCTTTTCGGGTTCTCTTCAATCAGATCGCGGAAATCCTGTTTCCTAGTGCCAGGCGTCGGCATACTCCACCACAGCCAACTGTCTTTCAGAACTTGTGGCAGAGTCTCGTAAGCCCTCTTAATGGCAGGCGTATGCCAAGGGGTTTCAGGCTCGCTTACGGTGCCTCTGGCGACCAGGTCCTGGCGCACACCAATAACAAAGAGGCGCGGGCGAGATTGAGGCACAAAAAGGGATGCATCAACGACAACGGCACCAAACCTGTAGCCTAAGCCATGCAGTGCATCGCAGATTGCTACGAAGTCTTTGCCCTTATGGGAGGTCAGAGTGCCAACGACATTCTCAACCGCAATAACTTTGGGCGCGCGTCCATTACGTACCAGTTCATCTAGGATTTCGATGAACGGCCAAAATGTACCAGACCGATCGCCTTTGAGGCCTGCCCCACCCCCTGCCAGCGACAAATCTTGGCAGGGAAAAGACCCCCACACCAGGTTGGCTGTCTCTGGCAGTTCAAGTGGGTCGATGTTCCGAATATCGTCAACGACGATATCGCGATCACCCCAGTTGCGGGCGTAGGTCGCACCCTTCTTCTTATCGAAGTCGTTCGCAAACAGGCACTCCCATTTGGGACCGAGGCCAGCCCTCGCCATTCCGCCGCCTGCGAAGAATTCATAAAAGCTCAAACTGGATGATTGTTTTGCCATGATGCGACCAACGCTACATATAGAACAAGCACAGAACAAGGGTGGAGTGCGGTCGGTGCCACTTCGCGCCCTTCAAAATAGTCAATCGATAGGCGAGCAATGCGACCAAGTTTCAGAAACCGCGTTCAATTTCTCAACCAAAACATCCTTGAAGCGGACGATCCGGCGCTCGCCGAACCGCCACCGATTCAGAACATAATCTACCGGACAGACGAGGACGAGAAGAAGTGGATAGAGAAGTCCACCGAGATGATAGGTGATTTCAGGTCCGTCTTTCGAAGCGTATATATGCGGTGGGCGATCACGATAAATTCGCTTTTCCTTGCTCGCGATCGTTACGACGCACATGCTGACCTTGGCTTGAGAGTAGATACGGTTAGGGCAAGCGCGACTGGTCCAGAGCGTGTGGAGCTAGCGCTCTGGCATGGGAAGCAGGCAGCCAAGAATTACCATGCCTGCATACCTTTAATGGGAGGCTACGGGGTCCAAGACCTTTACGGCGCTTTAGAGGAAGTGGTGTTCGAGCTATACGAAATGTATCTAAACGCCCATCCTCAAGAGCTGATGAAGGGCGATGATTTCAAGTTTCTCCGAAAGCTCCATCGCAACAGAGAGGTGAGTGCCGAAGCTGAGACCGCATTCCAGGACGCTTGGGCTGACCGCTTAGAGGGATGGCGACGAAAGCGTGCGTATGATGGGCTGCAGAATGTGTTCGTCGCGTTTTGGCGAAAAGCCGGTCTCAAAAGGCCAAGTTGGCACGAGAAGACTGATATTGAGAGCTGGTCAAAGGCGATCGAGACAATCGGTCTCATTCGTCATCATGTGACGCACGGAGAAGAACTTGTGTCGGAGAAGTTGGGCGAGCTTTGCGCTGAACAGCCCCAGCTCGGGTTGGATCTGAAGGCTGGTGAGCAGCTCGTCATCTACACAGAGCATCTAATGTTCGTCGAGGCGATCTTCGATCAGTTGCTCACGATGATTAACATCAGCTTGTTGGAAAAAGGGCACGGGAAGCCTCTACCAAAGCCGGAACCTTGAACGGCCCTAAGCTCTGCGAGCGGCGGATTTCAGGCTGAGCTACAGCGGCGGTGTTCGACCCAAAAGCGGGATGACCGCTAGGGGCTTAAACTATGCAGCGACATCATCCTCGCAACGGATGCCCCCACTGTTTCGGCTGCCTCGAGTATGTGTCCATCATCCAGATGCGCATAGCGCGAGGTTGATTGGACCTGGCGGTGCCCGAGTAGCTTGCCAATCATCGGCAGCGCTTCCTTGTTCATTGCTGCGTGACTGGCGAAGGTGTGTCTCAGATCATGCAGGCGTACTCCGGACAGCCCAGCCTGAGCCTGCATCAACCGCCAATGAGCGTCATAAGACCTGACAGGCTTTTGTGCGCCCGGATTCCAAAACACCCATTCTATACCTTCGTGACGTGGCAGATCCTGAAGGAGCGCCTGCGCTTCGGCTCCAAGCCAGACCGTTCGGGGGCCGGTCTTAGCTTGGCGCAGCTTGATCCGCCGCCCTTTGATGTCACCCCAGTGCAGGCCCAAGATTTCCCCTCGCCTGCAGCCGGTCAAGAGCAACAAGGTCGACGCTGACGCGGTAAGCCGCTTCATTGGATCTTCCGATTGCCGCCACTCGGCCAAAACACAGCCAAGTCGATTCAGCTCTTTGATGCTGAGGTAGCGCTCAAACTTTTTACGCTTGTTCCTGCGCACCGCGCGGCAAGGATTGGTGTGGTCAAGACGGTAGCCCCAGTCCTCCGCCTTGTTGAGCATGAGGTTCAGTATGCCGAGAACCATATTGGCGGCACCGGGCGGCGCTTCGTCGTTGAGCCGCGCGAACCACTCAGTGACATGCCCCTCATTAATCTCGTCGATGCCGAGGCCGGGGAAACAGCCGTCGAGATAAAGGCGACGATAGTAAGTATTGACCGAAAGTGTTTTGGCCGCCCAGCGCCCTGACCATTTCTCCCAGAACTCATCGAGGAAATCCTGAAACAGCGGCGCGCCTTTGACGCGTTGTTTGGTGGACGCCGGATCGCCGCCCACGCGAGCGTGGGCCAGAACCAAACGCGCCACCTTCGCCGCCTGAACTTTGGTCAAAACAGCGGCGGACCCGATCGTCACAGTGCGGTTTCTCCCACCCATCCGCGCCTGAACTATATAGACCGATCGGCCATTGGGATAATGCCGCAAGCCGAACCCCGGCTCGATCCCAAGCCACTCGGTCGCACGCTGGCGCCCTTTGGGGCGACGTCGCTGTTCCGGATCAAGCCCTATTTCAGCAAGCGCGTCGTCGAGGACTTCGTTTAGAGCCCGCGCGTTCATCGGCTCACCCCAATGGCTTGCGCCAGCAATCCCGAGACTCGTTGCGCTGCATCGGCGATGTGATCGTCTGCCAGATGCGCGTAGCGCGCGGTCGTTTCCGGGAGCACATGCCCCAGCAGAGTTCCAATCGTTGCCAGCGGCACATTCTGTGAAATCGCAACCGAGGCAAAGCTGTGACGCAGGTCATGAATGCGGACATCGGGCAAGGCGCATTGCCTGCGAAACGTCGCCCACCAGCGTTGGATAATGATTGGCTTGGTTAGCGATGGGTTCGGAAACACGAACGGGCAGCCCTTGATGCGCTTGACGCCATTCAAGACCGCAATCGCCTGACTGTTGAGATAAATCACCTTAGGTCCGGTCTTGCTGTCGGGCAGCATGAGGTGTGGTGGCTTGACCCAGTCCCACTGAAGATCGCGGATTTCGGAAATCCGCGCACCGGTAAAGAGCAGAAGTTGAATGATCGCCACTTGCGCCGGAAACTCGAATTCCGCTTCGGCCAGCTCGCGCCCCAACCGGCGAAACTCCTTCGGCGTCAGATAGCGCTCAAGAAGGCGGGTCTTGTAGCGCGGAATGCCCCGGCATGGATTGGACCCTTTCGGAGTGATCTTGAGCGCTTCAGCGTACTGGAACAGCGACGAGAGCACCGGCACAGAACGGTTGAACTTGCATGCATCTGATCCCGCGCATCCATCGCGCCACCGAACGATGTCTTCACGCGTGACCGACGCTACACGGCACGGCCCAAACTCGGGCATGAGCATGTTAGTCCAAGCGTGCCAATTGCGCCCCATCGTCGATGGCTTCCACCCGCGTGCAATGTCGCGCCAGTAGGTATCGACGAAATCGGTAAAGGTCGGCGATCTGGCGGGCTTGCGCTGGCGGGGAAGACCGTCGAGCGCGGCTTCGACAAGCACCTTCTTGGCCTGCTTGCGCGCCGTCACGGCATCGACCTCGCCTACGCTGCCGAGCATGATACGACGACTTCTCCCACGGCGTCTTGGTCGCACAAACCAGAAGGCTTTACCGTTCGACCTTACGCGTATGCCGAAGCCGGGAAGCTTTGTGTCGTGGATTGCATACTCATCTCCTGTAGGTGGGAGCTTGCGGCGTACGAAATTGCCGTTGAGATGCGCTCTGAGTGTCTTGCGTTTCGCTTGTTGAACCATGGTGCCACGCCCTTGTGATAGGCAGCTGTCCAACCGCTCGAATGTGAGCGATTTCCGGGACAGGCATGGCAAACACGAGGCGTAAAACCGAAAGTGGGGACACGATGATTCGTCTGGATTAAATCACGTTATTTCAATGTTTTAGGCCTCACAAATACGGAAAATCCGTGTTCGGGCTGCCCGATGATCTCAACTATTCCAAGAACGGTATGATTTACGGCGCGCGCCTCCTCGAGGCGACGCGGAGCCTGCGCATCGCTGATCCTGAATTTGCTGCCAACTTCGATGAGCATGTGCGCCAATGCGTGTTCTACGATCTGCTGCTTGGCCGCTATTCGATGAAAGAGCTCTCAGAAAGCGATGACATATGGGCAACGATAGCGCCGGGTAGCCCAGCGCGCGCGCAGAAGTTCCTGACTCGCCAAGGTGATGACAGCGTCACAGCCAATATCGTCACCTGCCGTGAGGCCTACACAAGCCTATCTGGCCAATGGGCGAGCATGATCGATGAGATGACGCTTGTTGCCGGCCGCCAGCTCTATCCGAGGCAAACCGAAGCGCTAGCCAAGGCCAAGCTCATCGCGGACTTACCCGTCGCTTACCAATATCTGACAGGCATTTCGAAGGATGCGAGCAGCATCTTTCGCCAGGTGCTGACGATCAACGCGATGAATCAGGCCATGCATGGCTTTGCCGGATCAAGCGGCGCTTCAAGTGTTGATGTGTTTGCCCAGACCCGAGCCGATATCCAGACCGAACGAACCTATTCTTCGATCGCCCATAATGCGATGAAATGGGTGCCGATCCTCAATGTCGTGCTGACGGTGGTATTCTACGCGCTGTTTCCAGTTCTCTTCCCGCTTTTCCTAATGCCAAGGACCGGGCCGATTGCGCTGAGAGGCTATGTGACCGGCTTTTTCTACCTCGCTGCCTGGGGACCGCTCTTCGTCATCCTCCACATGATCTTGATGCTGAAAGGCGCAGGCGATGTTGCAGCCGCAAGCGGCACTAGCGGCCTTAGCCTTGCAACCTTCTCTGGCATGACCGACGTCAACAACGATATTGGTATTCTCGCTGGATATCTTGTCGCCTCGATTCCCTTCCTCGCAGGCGGGGTTGCGCGCGGCGCGATGGCCATTTCGGGCCAAGCCACAAGCTATCTCAATCCCAGCCAGAACGCGGCCGAAGAGGCAGCGCGCGAAGCGAGCACAGGCAATCTCTCGCTCGGAAACACCAATCTCGACAATTCGAGCGTCTTCTCCCGGCAATTTGCGCAAGGCAGTCTCGCGCCAAACATCGCTTATGGAGCCGCCCAAACGCGGGGCATCGGCGAGAACGGCACCCAGACAACCAGCTTCCCACAAGCTGAGTTCGCCAACGTGCCGACTTCGAGCTATCCCTTTACCCCGACCCTTGGGCAGGATTTCTCCAGCCGACTTTCGACCATGGCGAGCGAGAGCCGTAGCCAGAGCGAGACCTTCTCCAATCTCGCTCAGCAATCGACGAGCTCGGCGGTTACACGCTTTAGCGAACTGCGCGATGCGTACACCCGTTCTCGCTCGAATGAGACGGTCAGCGGAACATCAACCAATGACAGCATTGGCAGAACCTTCAGTGAACTCGATAATGCATCGAACACACTCCAGCAGCAATTTGGCCTATCACGCCGGGCATCGGACGACATCACGGTCTCATGGTTCCTGAATGGCGATGGAGCTCTTGGTGTAAAGGGAGAAAGAGGCGCTGGATCAGCCGGTGTAGGCGTCAAGGGCGGACGCAATCAAAGCTGGACCGACAGCGATATCGGGATCGCCTCGGAAGATCGTTCGCGTATCGAAAGTGCGTTGAGCCAAATTTCAGAAAGCCAGAACTGGTCAAACTCGAGAGAAGGTTTCCTGCGCGAAACGAGCTCAAGCTCAGAAGCGCTTGTCTCGAGCAGCGCCGCCGGTGTCACAACCTCACTGACTGAAGCGCAAAGCTACACGCTCGAAGCACGGCGGGCAGAAGAGATAGCCAATAGGTTGGAGAGCCAGGCCAGCTGGTATGAAAGCACCAATGCAGCCGGAACCTTGAATCTAAGTCAGGCCTACCGCGAATGGGGCATGGCTGAGATCGATGCCAATCGCGATTATTACGGCCAAGCTCGCTTTGATGACATCGACTTCCAAATGAGCGCGCAAGGGCAACAACTGCAATCTCGCTTTGTTGAAAGCTACGCTGATGGCCTCAATGACGAGATCGCGAGCGAACTTGTCCTACCTGATGGAGCGCCGGTGGCGCGGCCCAATGTTGGAAGCGCAGGCGGTGTTCGCGGTTCTGTTCGTCTTGGCAGCGTGCCCAGCTCATTGGGGGATCCGTCAAATGGCAGAGAAGAGATCGCAGACGACGTTAGTCAGAGGCAAAGCGAGGGCTCTCGAGGCATTGTGCAAAGAAGAGGATCACTCAATCGGACCACGCGAGACGCACAAGGCGCGTCTGCAGAGGCAGCCGATAATGTGAAGGAGTGGTAGCTGTCCTTAGAGGATCATGTCGTGCACAATCACGAACGCAACAAATGCGGACAGGCCCAAGAGGATTACGATGAGCTTCAAACGTCCCCAAGGATCAGCCCAAGTCTTCTTCCAAGTGTAGGATGTCAGGCGATCCTCAGCGATAGCGCGGTCGATTTCGCGAAAGCCTTCCCAATCGCTTTTGCTCTCTGGCGGAGTTTTGTCGGAATTGCTCATAAGTCAGCGTCCTTTCGCCAGAAACCAAAGCCCCCTCTGCTTTCAAGACGAGAGTGTAAGCCAAGTTGTACGAAGCTCAAAATCTGGTCGGTCACCTTCTGGACTTAGGGTCTTTTGGTCAAACCGTTCGGGTCTTTGGCGCAATGCTGCGGGGAGATCGAAGGACGCCTGCTTTCAGGTGTATTCAAATAGGCATTGAGTCGCTCAATGGTTCTTCGGCGTGGTCTGCGCCCCATCCTCAAATCGAGCACAAAACGGGGATCGCCCACGGCTCGCCTACCAAAACGCGTTGCAGAAATATGGTTGTCTTTCAGATGCCTTTCGATCAGTTCCAGCAGCGTCATACCTTTCTCACTCCGACTCGCAAATCCCTTGTGTTCCTGCTATGTTCTTACTAGGATGATTTCCGCGAGTCTAGGAAGAAATCCTACGATCAATCCTGAAGGACCACACAAATGGAACATGTTAGAGAGGAACTTGAGCGGCTGATCACCCAAGGCGGATACGGCTACGCGGCGGTTTCAAGGCTGCTTGGACGCAACCCAAGCTACATCCAGCAATTCATAAAGCGCGGATCGCCTCGTATCCTTGACCCCGAGGATCGCAAGACACTGGCAAGCTTCTTTGGCGTCGGTGAACAAAGGCTCGGTGGTCCTGCTCAAACACCAATGGATGGAATGATCGAAGTTCCCGTTCTGGACGTTGATGCCTCAGCTGGCTTCGGTGCCATTGCATCCGATGAATCCAGTTACACGCGCTTTGGCTTCGACGAGAAATGGCTCAGGAGATTGACCGGCGCTAAGGGCGCAAGTCTCTCAATAGTCAGTGTCCTAGGAGACTCCATGGAGCCCACTCTTAGCGATGGCGATGAGGTGCTCGTCGATGCGTCCGACCACGGAGCAAGGCTGCGGGATGGGATCTATGTGCTGCGCTCCGACGATACGCTGGTTGTAAAGCGCATCGCCATCAAACCCGGTGCCAAGCAGATCACAATTTCCAGTGACAACCCCGCCTATCCTTCATGGAATGATGTGGATCGTGAAGGAGTTGAAGTGATCGGCCGGGTCATATGGTTTGGAAGGGCTTTGTGATTTTGTTCGCCTGCGTCGTGACATAGAGGTCATCCCTGGCAGCGAGGGAGGCTACTTGGCTGCCTAAGTGAACTTCCATATCGCGATGATCCGAGGAGAGGCGGCATTTTGTGATGGCATCAGCTCGCTGTGAAAAGTCTTGTCCGAAATTTGTATGCAAACTTCGGACAAGACTAGTCTGGTCGACGGCCGGATAGTTCGAGGCGTCTTAGGATGCCTGCTATGCTGCGGTTTTGCGCCGAAAGCGGCCATTCCTGTGAATCGCCAACTTTGTCATCTTGCTTGGAGATTCCAAAGGTCGTCCGGACCGAAATAGGTAATTACCACTTTGTTTGGTTCGCCCATGACCTCAACCCGCGCGAGGCCAGCACGAGTATGGTTTAATTCAGCATTGAGTTCGCCGACGATTTCGCCGTCAGGCGACAGTAGATGCGGTTGCCCGTTTATCTGGTGCAAACGGAGCGGAGAGCCGGGCAAAGGATTAAAACCGGGCCGCCAAGTGGCCCATGACCAGTATCTGCGCTCATCCCAGACTTGCGATTGCGGCGAGGCAAAGCTCGCGACGAAGTCGGTCCACATCGCGTGCGTTTCAGTTGTCGGCCATTGTGGCTGAGAGCTGAGACCACGGATCGGTTCGCTCTTCAGCCACGCTTTGAGCGCTGCCAGAGTTGAGAAGGTCGCGGCAGTGTCGGTCACCGCCTTTATCGCGGCCAGACGGGAGTTGAAGCCTGCCTTGATAAGCAACGCCGCCGAGCGGTCCATGGTGCCAGTCTCAATAGCTGGAACGGCGAGACCGAGTTCGAAGTCGTCGAGAAGCAGGCCAAATTCGCCAATCGCGTCGGCATTGGCAATGGCGCGTACTCGGATGGCTTCGAGTGCCCAAGGAAGGCGGTAAACAAGACCGCCTTCTACGAACTGGAGCGTATTGGCCTCCTGCCCAGCCGCCTCGGCGGCAAGCGGCTCGCCAAGCAACCAGCTGCGCAGAATCTGGCGCCAATTGTCGGGCATCTTCTCGGGGACGAAAGGAGCAATTGCAAAGGCTTGTTCAGCCAGTGCTGTGATTGCTTCGATTGCGGCCTCGTAGTTCCTATCGGCAAGTGCGCCATTGGCTGCAATGAGGAGATCGTTAACGACAGGTGCGATTGCATCGAGCGCATGGCCGGTGCCGAGCCCGACGCCGGCGAGGAAATAGCCGCGCCGCTGCGCGGGCGAGGACTGGGTCCAGACGACCCGGCTGCGTCCGATCAGACCCGCGCGCAAGGCGGCAGCAGCTTCCTCGCTCCGCCGTTCGAGCCGGCGCTGCCAGAGCGAGGACTGGAGGATCGCATCGAGCGCATCGGCAATCCCGTCATCGGGCACTTCGGCGTCGCCCAGCAGTGCTAGGATGGCGGTGTCCAGAGAGGCGATATAGCCATTCCAGGCGCGCTGTTCGCGCTCCGCATCCTCGGCATCCTCGTTCGCGACGGTCGGAAAATTCCAGGCCTCGGCGTTGTTCAGAACATAATCGGTGAGTTCGTCGAGCGGCCGGCGGACTTGCTGCTGCATACGCTGAAGTAATGTGAGCACTAGGCGCAGAAGGCCACTTTCCATTTCACGCGATGAGAGGTCAGCGATGAGGCCCTCCCATTGCGCTGTGCGATTGTCGTGATTGTCGAACATCGGATAGAGGACCAAGCCCTCGACATCGACAAAGGCGCGGCCTGCCCGTCCAACAACGTTCTTGAATTCTGCGGCCTCGATGCGGACGCGGTTGCGATGGAGCGAGTGGATGATAACCGCGGTCGCCGAAAGGTTTAGGCCCTGTGCGAGCGTCGGCGATGAGATCGTGACCTTGAGGACGCCGTCGCGCAGCAGGCGCTCGACCTCCTTGCGATAGGCCGTGGGTAAGGCGCCGTGGTGGATGGCAACACCTAGCGAAAGGCATTGCAGGATCGGATGATCCTCGCCAAGCCATTCGGCACCCAAAGTCATGGCTGTGTTCAATGCCTCTGGGGCGACGGTCAGCAGCGAAACGAGCGCGCCGCGCCTGTGGAGATCGATGATCCTTTTCGCGAAGGGTTCGACATGCCTGCGTACAGGGCAGAATACGAGCACCGTTTGCCCGTCCTCGACAAGCCGCCACGCGGTCGCGAGACAAAGTTCGCCAAGGTCCTTGGGAAAGGTCTTCGTCCGCTGTCCAACCGGTGGAACGAAGCCGGTAAAGTAGCGAGGAACAAATGGGCGTTCTTGGCCGACGCGCAGGTTGAGCCGGGCTGACAGACCGTTCCATACGACTTCGCCATAACGCAGGCGGGTCGGTCGCCACTCATTCTTGACCATTCCGCCGGGCTGATCGCGCCTCAGCCAGTTGGCGAAGTCCTCAAGCTGGTTTCCGTCGGGCAGGATAGCGGACAGACAAACGATCCGTCGTTCAGCCGCGTCCTCGCGCTTCAACAAGCGCTGGATCTGCACTTCGTAGCGTACTTCGCGTTCGCTGAGACCGATCATATGGCCCTCGTCGAATACGAGTAGGCCGACATCGTCAATTAGGCTCGGATCGTTGCGCAGAGCGAAGTCGAGCTTCTCAGGCGTAGCAACGACGATGTGACGCGTGCGGATCGCATCCTCGTCCGCATCGCTTACGCCGGTGCTGCCATAGAGCGCCGAAATGGATTTACCGAGCAGGCCAAAGGTGCGTTGCAGGGTCGCCTCGGTCTGGGCGGAGAGTGCACGCAGCGGTGTCACGAAGACGATGCGCTTGCCTTCAGCCAGGCACCGCAGGATGCACAGTTCGGCGATCCGGGTTTTGCCCGCACTGGTTGGGAGGGAGACGACCAGATCGTCTCTCTGGTCGACGCTTCGGGCCGCAGAATCGAGCTGGGAAGGCCACAGTTCCACTTCGGCTTTGCGCCGCCGCAGCAGAGAGGCAATGAACAGCCTACGCAGAGTTGGCCAGTCCTGCGCTTCTCCGCCGACCGGAGCCAGCGGCAGTCTTTCATGAAAACTAGTTTCCCATAGGTCGCCGAGCAAATGGATCGCAACCCGGTGGGCCCACCATTGCGGCACGAGATTGAGTTCGGCGCTGACGGTAGCGCCTTCCTCCAGCTGCTCGATTGCAGCTTCGAGCAATGCGTGCTCGCCGCGTTCCAGTGCGAGGAGGAACACGGCCATGGCGGCGAAGAAGCGATCGGTCAGCGCTAGGTCGATGGCGTCGAAGAGGACGCCGGGAGCATCGCTTTCGGGCCGGCCGACCAGCTCGTCGATTTCGAGCTGATTTTCGAGGGATGCAGCAAGACTTTTGTCCGATGCCGCGCCTTCGATCCGAAAGTTGAGCGCAAGTTCCTCGAGTTGATCGAGGTCGCGCAGCATCAGCAGTGCGAGCGCCTTTTCAATCGGCGAGAAATTGTCCTCGTCCCCGACGATCGAGAGCAGCGAATAGGCGCGGGCCGAAAGGCGTGCGAGATGATAGCTCGCAGCCGCCATGAGGAAATGGAAGTCGCGGTCCTCCGATCCTCGCGCGCCGCGCGCCATGACCGCTTCGAGCGCCGTAGCGGCCTGTTCGAAGGCGGTACGGGCGCGGTTCTTGTCGCCGCCCACATCGAGTAGGCGTAGGCCCAGGCCGAGTAGTGCATAGCCATGGGCATGAAGATCGTAACTTAGCTGGGGCGAAAAGGCCGGAGCTTCGAGAGGCAGAATTCCATCGCGCCAGATCATAGCGCGTGCCTGTCCACGGGAGATCAAGCGATTGCGATAGCCTGGAACGGTTGCGGCATCGATATCCGCCTCGATTGCCTCAATCGTCGTTGGCATTAGCTATCACTTGGTCATAGACTTCCGCCACGAAGACTCCGTGTGCTGCGACCCGGACCCCTACGCATTGCTGCGCGATGCCGCCAGTATAGGTCTGGAGCGACGTGCGCAGATGGTTGGCCGGGTCATTCCCGGAGAATGTGAACAGCAGATGCTTGACGCTTTGCGGCAATATGCCGTGCTTGAGAAGGGCGTCGTCGATGGCGTCGGCAAGCTCGTCTTCACCTTCTTCCATCAGGCGGGCGGAAATAAACTGCAGCGCGTGTGGTGATGGTAGTCCACTATCCTTGTCTAGGCCCGACCGGGCTTCGGCGACCACTACCGCTGGCAGGGCGGCCCGGCTCTTAGCCTCTGCCTTGAGGAAACGGAGCCGTCCGGTGGCGTTATCGCGAATGAGGCCGATGACGTCGTCTCCGCGCATCGCCATGTTGCGATGGTCTTTCCAGCGCAGCCGCTTGATCGGGACCGAATAGGGTGTGAGGTCCGCTATGAACTCTGTTGCGAGTATTTCTCCTAAGTCGCCTGAACGGATCGCTTTAGTAGTTGGAAGCTTTCCCTCGATGAAGGCTGCAGTGGCTGGGCGTCCGAGTCGGCGCAGGATACGGGCGGCCTGCTCCTCGGCAGCGTAGTGGCCAGGAACAATCCCCGCGACCGCCGCGCTGCCTTGCGCAGCATCCTCGGCACGCGCGGTTATGACATGTAGCGCGTGCGGTCCGACATTCTCGACAGCTTGATCACACCAATCTGGAAAGTCGGCCATATACTTCTCTTTACCCGAACATTGCGTGCCGACTAGTACTATTTCTCACCCTGAGAAATTGATTTGGGATTATTCTGTTAAAGGTGACGGATTCGGTAGTCGAAGACACGTGTATATGTGACAGCAAAAAAGATCTTCGGATCAGAAACCGTGCGATGATGTGCTGCGCCCTCTGACCCACAGTATTCAATTGCGGCTGTTCTGTAAGGTACGATCTTTAGTATAGATTGCTTCAACAAGAGCTTATTGTCGTCAGCGAAGGGAGCTAGCCAATCCGATCTCAAGCTAGAAATCGACCAAACCAAAATCTTCAGGCTCGCCGCAGTGATTGTCGACGCACTCTTGAGTGAGAATAACAAGATTTGCTTCCGAGGACCTTGCCGAAGGTACGAGCAGTCCCTCTCTCTCATGAAATGTCGCTACCGCAGCGATTTCCTGGCTCCTAACGTATTCGTCGCCTCGAGAAACGTATTCGGATTTGCCCCAAGCGGCTAGATCGACGCCTAGGCTTCCCAATAAGGACCGGTCCAAAAGATTCACGACCTGGATGCCGTCTACTGGAATTCGAAACATACGATAGGAAATGAAGTCCGGTACGAATGGCTGTTGCGAAAGATGGTAACCAACTTCGGCAGTAGCACCTTCAGCGCTAGTAGACGTGTAAAGTACGTCAAACTCGCCATCGTCCCACCGACCTTTTGGATGCCAGCAATCAGTTGGATGTCTTCCATCCCGCACAAGCCTGAAGACATCATCGGTGAATGCCTCGGTAGGTAACGCCTCAATTGCATCGATAAGTTCGATATCTCGAAGTGTCGGCCGCATGCTATCAGCTCAAACAAATGCGTCCGCATCAAGACGCGCGATAATCGTGAGAACCTCGTCCGTTCGATTCTCATGAATAAGGTCAATCGCCCGTTCCCCATTGAGCTGAGGGTGGCGTGAATGGAGCCAAAGTCGAATATTCTCAGGTTTGTAGTAGTCCCTAAGCTTCTGAACGACATAGTTTAAATCAGAGATGATCAATTCGCTCTTAGGCTGAGGGGCAGCTTTCCCGGTTAGCCATCGATGTACTGTCGTTTTCGAGACATCGGTGAGCGCGGCGATATCTGTGCCCATGAGACCACCCTCCTCCTGAAGGGAGTTAAGGACGCGCGCAACGGCCGCACCACTCATTGACTACGGCTCCCTTCGCTGCCCTCAATTGAGGTTCCAAGGCGAACCAACGGTATTGGTTTAGTAAGCCGTATGGAGGAGTCGCTCGCTATCTTCTCCAGAACCTGTCCGGTCTTATCCAAGGAACCGGCGTAATCATTCAATCTCTTGGGCAAGGTTTCAGGTGACCTAACTTTGAGTTCCGCTGCCCGTTTTTGATCAAGTTCGAGATTAGCTAGCTGACGAGCTTTTCGAGCGTTCTGATCGAGATGAGTCGTACGGATATGGTGTGTACGACGCGTATCGGGCACCTTGCTCAACCCACCAATAGCCTCAACTCCTTCCTTTAGCGCAGTCTCCCTAGCTTTCTTTTTGAACTCGTCGAACGAGCTGATACCGGTATTGGCCGGATCGAAAAGAAGGCGTTTGCCTTTCGTCGCTTCGGACATCAACCGAAGTTCAGCGTGACTAAAATTGCGACCTAGGCCTGGCACGCGCGCGAATTGCTGCCTCCCATCATTCGCAACTGAATTGTCGAGTGACTTAGATGGACTTACCCAAGTCGCATCGGAGAATTGGTCATTCGCGAGTGCTCCGAACGCTAGCCCACCTACGACCCCTAGCGCCGCAAGCGTGAGAGGTTCGAGCCCGGCGGCATAGTCTAAGACCAACGGTAACTCAGTCTTCTTGAAGAGTTCGAGACGCCGCGCAGCGGTTCGAATGCGCGAAGGCCCAGGATCACGCTTCAAACCATGGAGGCGCATCCACATAGAATCCGCTGGAGATGTTCGATGGAGCTCAATCAAGCGGTCTGTTATTGCGTCCTGCCCCAAGAGTGAAAGACGGCCAATAAAGCTTGACGCAATTTTGATGTGCTTCCCACCTGCAGCATCAAGTGCTGCGCGAAGCAAAGCCATGAACTCATGATCTTGTTCAAGCGTCTTTATAGCCGAGCCCTCAGAGACGTATCGACTTGGCGAAAGGACTACATGAAATCCATTTTTGACAGCGAGCTCAGCAATCCTTGCTGCGGACTGTTCGTCGAAATCGGTTGAGCTCAGAGCGCCGCGCGGTTCTTTTTCAAGCCACTCTGCCTTGCGCGCCTGCCCGCTCCATTTGAAAGCGCATGCCAATTCGGCGGCTTTCGTATCTAGCGTAAGCTCAAAGCCGCTTGCCTTCAGCTCGTTCAGCAGGTCAGCTTGTTTCGCAACATTGTATGAATCGACAACTGCTCGTCTGCCAGGAATGAGATTTTGCGAGACATACTGCGCAAATTGCTGATTGAAATCGCCTACCCTTATGATCGAAGCCAAGGGTGTCGTGTGCGACCTGAAATCATCTAGTTTGACCACGTTCATGTCGCGTAGATACATATCGGTTTCAGAAATGTCAATGATGAAACCGATATGTATCTACGCGTGACCTCAATCCGTTTTCGAAGGTCGGGGTTTGTTCAATGCGGCAATCACTTTCAATAGCATCTAAACAGAGCTGAGCATCACGTCTCGCTACGCTGCCTCCAAATGTCTGCTTATTGGGATGCGTTGCGAACAAATAGATGTCCGAAATTAGGGCGCGAAGTAGGCGCTAGATTCCCCGATCTAGCGTTTTTCTCTTGATGCACTCCAATTCCTGACCTGTATTTTTCTCGCTTTCAGCCTGCCGCGGGGCATCTCCGTACTTGGTTGCAGCCGCACGCAAACGCGATGTTACCTCAAGTGCGGAGGCCTTTTCTCCCTTGTTGATAGCAACAGCGGCAGTCAGCCTTTGACTGCTATCCAAGACCAAAGTCAGATGATCGCGCAGTCGGGTCACCGTCACCAAAAACGTCTTCTGGTTCGAGAGATTGCGCTCTCTACTGTCCATTGCAGCAATCCCGCGATCTGACGTGAGGCCCTGCGCCATGTGAGCGTTTAGCGCGTAGGCGAGATCGATGCGTTTCAGCATAGGATCGTCCTTTCCCAGCGTCACTTCCTCACCCTTTGAGGTCTCGACTGTGACCTTGCCCTTATCGATGGCAATGACCTTTGCCTGGCCAGCGTTGAACAGACCGCGTTTGTGATCATTTCGCGTCCAGCGAATTTTGTCGCCACGATGGATTTCGAGTTGTCGGTCGTTGAATAGAGCCAGACTGTCATTGGACTTGTCGGCCCTAATCCGCGAAGGATCGAAGCTGAACTTTTTTCCGCGGGCGTTCTCCAAAGTGACCCTTTTGCGTTTCGGATCGCTGCCTAAGATGCGGTATTGCCCCGGCATAAGACCAAGCGTCTTTTGTCTCTTTGAAACCTCAAGAATGCGGCCGGTCTGGTAAGCTGCAACATGGCGCAGTTCTTCATAAGTGGTGTTCACGCGCTCCAGCACAGCCAACTGAGCTTTCTCCGGCCCGATCTGCCCGCTGGCTAGAAGGCCCGTTTGCACCGCGTCATTGACAGCTGAGCGAATCCTTCGCCCCGAGGCATAGATTGATGTGCGCTCTCGGTCCTCTGGCTTCAGCGAAAGCCACTGCTCGGCAGCAACAATCGCGCCATCGCCTTTGGCTTCGATCGTATGGGGCTCAAGTTTGGCAAGCGCAGTTCGAACATCACCTTTCTGCGCAGCGGCTTGGGCTTCGCGAACAACAGGATCACGCGCGCGCAGGTTGGTGTTCATGTGGGCCTGCGCGATGCCGGCCTTTTGCAGAAGCGCAAAGGGTTTGCCGGCATCGACAGCGCCGAGTTGCTTGCGGTCGCCCATAAGCACCAAGCGATGGACACCAGCTAGATTTACGAGCGCCACGAGCTTCTCCTTGTCGCTGTTGGCGACCATCGAAGCTTCATCCAGAATGAGAACGCTTCCTCCGAGCGCCTGATTTGCTTCGGTTTTGAGTATGCGATTGGATGGATCATCAAGCAGCGACTTCCAGCTCCCCAGAAAGCGGGCAAGCGTTTGCGATTCAATCCCCGTATCGCGTTCAAGCATTTGGACGAGCGTGTTCTGGATTGCGAGGCCGATGACAGGCCGTCCCTCTTCCCCCAGTACCTTGGCGACCGGCCCAAGCACGCTGCTTTTCCCAGCGCCTGCAACGCCCTGCACTGCAACGGTTCGATCCGATGAAGTTAAGATAAGGCGCGCAGCCGAGAGTTGGCCGTCATTCAGTCTAAAGCCGTGCCCAATCTCGGCTGAGGCCTGCACGCGGGTTTCTGCCTCTTCAGCGTTGAGATCAGACGCGGATCCTCCTTTTCCCGCCTGAACTGCGGCGATGATGCGCTCCTCGGTTTCAATCGCTTCTCGCGACGCGAGCCAGCCCTTATGCTCGCCGCGTCCCGCTACAAGATAACCAGAATTGACCAAGGCGCGGGTTCTCGTTTCGATCTCACCGATGGTCGTGGGTAACCCAAAATCCAAAGCTGCCTTGTAGAGCGCTTCGCGTTCAAAAGCGGCCTCGCGCTGCGACAAATGCCGCACGGCCGAGGCAACCGCCTGCGCGGCCGCGATCGTTTGCTTGTCCTGTTTAAGCACCGAGGCCGGCACCAACGGATCTTCTGATGCCCCTCGAACATGGCTCGCAAACTTGGCAAGCAGAGCTCGGCCCCGTTCCACCAGTGTCGCGAAACCCGAATGGGGCTTTTCAGGCATGGCTGAGCGCAAACGCGCACGCTCGACCATGGGATTTAGATCGAGACCAATGGACTGCGCGGTTTCCTGCCACATGCCTCCAAGCGTGTCGCGATCCTCGATCGGCGCTTTGACAGAGCGGGTATCAAGTGCAGCGATCCGCCCAGCTTCAAGGCCTGGACCTTGCCTCGCTACAAGCACTTCTTGGCGCCGCGAGGAGAAGGCCATGACATCCTCGCGCGAAATCCCGCGCGCCTCGAAATTGCCATGCTTGAGAGTTGGTCCGGTTTCATAGCCAAGTTTCTCGACTTCCATTCGGAAGCGCGCCATCGCGATGGAGTTGAGCGTGGTGTTGAGCTGCCACAGACGATCATTCTTGAGCGTCCGCCACTTACCATCCTTGCCTTGTGTGACATTGGCGATCACGGCGTGGAAATGGAGATTGGGTTCCTGATTGCGATTGGTGTCGTGCTGGAAAAGCCCAATTGCCAGATTGCCTGTCTTTTGGGTCTGAACCTTGCCCTGCGCCATGATGCGGGTTTCGGAAGCGTTCTTTTCCGCCCATTGAAGCGCTTCAACAACCGCCTCACGATAAGCGCTGATGATACGCTCATCTTTGCCCACAAGGGCAAGAAGCGACCAGCTCTTGGGAACAGAGAATGTAAGGTCGGTGCCCGGCCTATGGGCCTGCCCAAGGTTGCCAACTTGTGTTCCATCGGGGAGCTCACCGCGCAACAGAGCGTCGAAGGCTTTGGCGTCTACCTTCCCCTCTAGACCAAGCCGCTTTGCGCCTTCACCGAGCCATTCGCCCGAGCGATCAGCATCAGCTTTGGCGTAATAATTGTCGGATGCGAAGTAGTTGGCCGCTGCGGAGGACGAGCGGACATTGGCAACGGAGAGCATGGGCAGGCCTCACACAATTCAAGTCCCTCTGTCCTCCCCGATCATCGCAATCACATCTCAGCGTCGAAGTCGCCGAGATCGTGATCATATTCTTCGCGTGCCGCGCCGCCCAAGAGCGAGCGCTGCTGCTCTTCTTGAAGCGTCTTATCCGTCTTCGCTCGTTGCTCACCTTCACGCTGCGCGGCGTCAGGATCGGGCCGATCAGTGCGAGGCGAAGCCTTCTTCAGAGTGTCTGATTCACGCTCATCGACTTGCTGCTTCCTAAGCGGAAGCTCGCCTTGTACTTTGCCTAAAAAGGCTGCTCTTTCGCTTTTGAGCGGGGCTTCAACAGCTTGTTTGGGGGTTATCTTAGGGCGAGACTTCGATGGTTCTTGCTTGGCAGTCTTTGCCTTCTTGTCACGCGCGCGAGACTGCGCTTTAGGACGCTTCGCTGGTTCACTCTTGCGATCCGTGGCTTCCTTCATCTTGCGCGGATCGCCCCCATCTTCTCCCTCCTCTTCACGCTTATTCGCCGTAACCTCGGAAGTCTCCTCGCCTTCCTTGAGAGTTTCAGCCTTTGCCTTTGACGTTGGTCCTTTGGCATCCTCGTACGGGATAAAACCTTCGGCCCGGCGCGGCCAATCTCGGGGTTGCAAAGAGACAGGCGCCGCCGGAAAACCATCAGGGAACTTGATGAAGCCCTCAAGGCTTGGAAGGCCCATAAACTCATCAGGCAAAAGCAGCGGAACCACCTGCCGACGCGGCGTCAGACTGACCGCATCGCGCGCATTGTTGTAGCCATAGCTGTACCCTTCTTCCATCTCGCGAACCTCGCGGTGGCCGATAATGTCGGAGCACCATGTGGCGGTCTCGCGATCAGCAGTTGCAAGGATAAGCTTGGTCCTGGCAAGCGAGGACAAGGTCATTGCCATGTTCTCGCCGTAGACCTCCTTGAGCTTGGCGAAAGTATGGACGCCTGTGACAATGGCGCCGCCAAAGTTGCGCGCAGTCTGCAGACCTTTTTCGAGCGACGGCAGGCGGTGAAGCGCGCCGAGCTCATCAATCAGAAACCACAGTTGCAGGTTACGCGTCCGGCGACCCGTCATCAGCGTGTTGATCGCTGTATCAAGCCACAGCGTCAGCAATTGTGAGAGCACGCTCATGTCTACATAGCGCGCGGTTAGGAACAGAAAGGAGCCCGGTTTTCCTTCGCCAGTCACCCACTGCCGCACCGAAAAAGCGTCCCCTGATTGAGGCAGCATTTGCATCGCTTTTGCGTTCACATTGAAGACGGCGCGGACCGATTCCGCCATGCGAGCAGCGGCCGGCGTGCTGATCGGTCCAGCCATTGTGTCCTCTACCAGGCGGTGCAGATCGGAGAGATCTGCATTCATCAATTCATCGGCAAGCGCGGCATTGGTTCCGCGCCCTGCTTCCTTCAGCTTGATACATGTTTCAACAAATAGGGTTCGCGCAGCGAGCACCCAGAACTGTTCCGAGCCGCCTCCATCATGGGGTACAAGCGACTCCGCTGCTGCATGAAACTCCGCGCGCGATGTGCAATCATCGAAGACGCTCCAGCTTGGGCAGCGTGTATCCAATGGGTTCAAAATGATATCGCGCTCGGGATCAAAGAAGGTCTCAATAAAGGCGCCGGTCAGGTCGAAAATGACCGCACGTTCGTCTCTTTGTCTGATTTCGGAAAGGAGCTCGAAAAGGGCGACCGTTTTGCCCGTGCCTGTCGTGCCCACCAGCATGGTGTGGCTTTGCTCTTTACGCCAGGGCCAGCTCACACCTGCAAGGTGCGCGGGGCTGTAGAGACCGGCTGAAGCTAACGCGCTGCTGCCTGCAAGCCGCCACCTCCATCCCAAATCGCTGCCATATTCGCGAGCGCGTTCATGGCGATTGTGATCGTCTATTTCGCCTTCCAGTTCCGCAAGGCTTGCGAGCGATGCGCCGCGCACATGCTTCCTTTGCTTGGAGCGCCAACCGAAATGTTCAGCGACCCACCAAAAGGCAATGAAGGCAGGAACGAGACCCCACGCCGAGGTGACAAGCGCAGCCTGAACCGCCCCCTCAAATGCGGTCATTGCCTCCTTCATGGGCGGGTATTCTGTGACTACGCTGATCGGGAACGCGACGATGCTTCCATCACCCAACGTGAGGTTCACAAGCTTGTCAGGATCGAACTCCATAAACCCATAAAAGGATGAGTAGATGTGCATCCAGACAAGGTAGGTTTGGTGGTCAGTGAGGCTGCTTGTTACCTCCCAATAGATGAGTCCTAGAAACACCAGCAGTGTGATGATGAGCGGACCCTTGAGCCCGGCTGCAAACATGAAACCAAAGTGCCCAAGCAGCTGGCTTCCGCGAGTGAAGTTGACGAGATTATGCTTCATCGCCGCCCCCTTGCGGGCGCGGCGCAACGAGCCCCAAACGCTCCAGCCGGCGCTGATAGGCTGCAACCGTCTGCTCGCGCAGATCGGGCACAGAATGGTGCGTGAGTAGCGCATCCAAAGCTACCGTGATGAAAATGTTCTGGCGAACCGGATCGGTCGCAGGCGTGTTCAAATCGGCTTCCGTGTCACGCTGCCAGGCATCAAAAATGCAATCGCCAATCACGATGCTTGAACTTACCCGCCGCTCATCGGCCTGAGCTTTAATCCACTCGGCAATGAGAGGCGTGACATAGGTCACAAAACGATGATGTCTTTGCATGAATCCAAGTTCCTTTTACTAAAAAGAACCCGGTTCACTCCTCGGAAAGCAAGTGCCACTCTGGCACGGGCAATAGGGTGTAGGAAACCGGAAAATTAGGACAGAAATTCAATGTGCTAAGTGAATTCAGCACACTCTGGCACAGTCGATAAAGCCATTGGCACACGACTGGCACAGAAGTGGACAATGCCAAATTCATGATAAACTTCATGATCTTACTTGCCAGCCCCGCTGCGTACGGTGTGCTACCGTTTTCCCACTGCGAGGTCTAAGTCCAGAAACGACAGGGAATGGGTTTTGAACGGGCATTGGCATCCGTGCCGATCGAGCGAAAGCAACAGCCCGGAACGCTGAAGCGAACTGCAAGCGCCAGTTCGGAAGCAAGCATCCCAACCAAGACGCACCCCTGATAAGCTGACGGCAAAAGAAGCGCGTGCGAGATAAGGGAGCGGGGTTTGTCGCTCCCGTCAGCCTCGCGCCGCTTCGACCCGTTGGCGCTCAGGAGTGCATGCGGGGCCCGGACCAAATACGCCGCGCCCGCAGGAGCGCCGCCGCAGGTGGTGCGGGACCGAGCGCGTCACCAGCACCGCTCCTTACCACTCTTTCTTCTTCCACTGGCGAACAAAAAAAGGGGCAGGAACCGTCACCGGCTCCCGCCCCATCGGTCGTTCAGAACTCGTCGAGCATTGCGCCGTGCACCGTGTGCACAACCCGGCTGGCCAGATGCGCCGGTAAGGCGTTGTAGTCACCCTCGTCCAGGGCGAAGTATCCTAGGTCATTATCTTCCACGACGTGCTGGTCGAAGAAGCTGTGCAAGGCCCGCCGTTCGGCAGTGGCCAGTGCTTCGAAGTAGCTGTTCGAGTTTGATTGAAACGATGCAAGTGCAGTCATAAAAGCCTCCTGATATTTGTCGGTAAGACGACAGCAGGCAGGCGGATGGGTGTTCGGTTGGCGGGTCAGGGATCGCCCGTCCGGGCGACCGCCAAGCGGCGGTGGGGGCAACGATTTTGTCGGACTGCAGCGAAGCGAAGGGACGGCAAAATGGTGGGGCCCCGCCGTCCTTGACGCGCCAGCTGGATGCCCATCATCCTTGAAAGTCCGTGAGCCAGACTCCCCTCCCGTTCGATCTCAGGTGTTCGCGAAAACCAAGGGCGAAATCGCTTTCCTACAGGACGGGTGATAGTCCACGTCAGCCGAGGAGAGGGTCATCGGAGGGGAAGAAAGAAGTATCCTCAATGCCATCGAAACGAAGCGCTGTAGCCGCACTCCAGAAACTGGAGACCGACAGGCTGGCACTCGACCAACGTCAGAAAGAACTCGAGAAACAGGCTGCCATTGAACTGGGCCAGGTTATTCTTGGAACGGGGTTAGAAACCTTCTCAAAGAGGGGCCTATCCAAAGTTGCAAATGAGCTCGGAAAACTCGGCGAAGAGGAAGCCATAAAGCGGCTTGTTCAAAAGCAAGCCTCCGCATCACGCACAGCTCAAAGCCACTGATAGTGAATACGAGAAAGGGCCCTATCCGGTTTGGACAGAGCCCTTTCTTGGGAGGCTGGATGGCTGAAATCAGTCGATTTCGGGAGCATCCTTGTTCTCGTCGTTCTCGCCGGAGCCATTGCCCCTTGAGAGGAAGTCGACCTTGTCGGCGAGGATCTCGGTGCCGTAGCGTGTGACCCCGTCCTTGTCTTCCCATTGGGTGTAGTGGATGCGGCCCTGGACGCTGACCAGCTGGCCCTTGGAGCAGAACTGTCCGACGGTCTTGGCGAGGCCACTGAAGCAGGTCACACGGTGGAATTCGCTTTCTTTTGCGGTGTAGCCGTTCTCGTCCTTGTAGGTCTTCCCGTTCTTGTCCCTTGCAGGGCGATCGGTGACGACAGTGATCCCGGTGACATTGGTGCCGCCCTTGGTCTCGCGGGTGTCCGGATCGCGGGCGATGCGGCCGGTGAGGATTGCGATATTGGTCATGATCTTAGTTCCTTCAGTTCCTCAAACCGGAGACCATCTCCGGCTTGCGAACATCCAGAAGAAGCAGGGCATGGGAGGACTGCACCGCAGGAGCGAAGCTCTAAGGGGAACCTGTTCATGACGGGTGGTGCGGGCAGGCAGCGCAGCTGCCAACACGGCCGGAAAGGAACGGGTTGCGGCTCCTCAGCTGACCTGGTTCAGGACTGTTCGCGAAGAAAGCCGGATGGGTATCGGGTGCGGGTCTGAAGGCTCGCGTGAGCCCTCTTCAATCAACCTACACCATCGCCTCCCGATGCCGCCAGGAGATCCATGAAGTTGCGCGCAGCCTCCCGGTCTTCCTCGTTTTCGAACGCCACGTCGAGGTCGGGGGCGGACCCGAACATGTGCAAGAACGACCACAGTGCAAAGCGCTTGCCCCTGTCTTGCTCGAGACCGAGGTCGACCCGGCAATGCTCGATCCCGGCCGCCAAAGTGTCTGGCGCCACGTTAGACAAATTGGTCGAGGCAAAGTAGCGAAGAAGAAGATCATCGAGTTGCATTGCCGATCTTGTAGCTTGGAAAATCGGATGCGGGAACGATAAGTGCCGCGCCGCAGTTTTCAGTAACCGCGTCCGTCCAGGAAGATTGCTGCACAGGCGCGCTGGTTACGCGCGATGAGCAATGAAGCTTTTCAGAGGCGTATCCATTCGGGCATTTCATAACCCTACAATGGAATTGATTGCGTTCGGTACTCCCCTGCCATTGCGACCCGTAGGACTCGGAGCAGCAATGAGTTCTGCGCCTCATGGGCGGCCTTGAATGGGGCCGCCCTTCTTCGGCGATTGGGAATTGATCATCCGAGAGGTCTAGTTGCTCTTTCCCCGTCAAGCGGGACTAGTGCCCAACGGCCCGCGACGATCAACAACCGTGATGCGCTGCTTCTTGGCTTCGATCACCAGGCGTTCGGTCACGCCGTTGCCCGGAAAAGCCACCACATAGCGAGGGCTGAGACCAAGCATTTGCTCGTTGCGCTTGAACCCTGCACGAGCACCCAAACGACGCTCAAGCCCGAATGTGAGCTGTTGCACTTCGTGGCGCTCGGCCCAGGATGCGGCCAGTCTGTCGGCTCCCTTACCGTCGCCGCCGTGTACGAGAAACAGGTCAGGAACGACCTCGCGCACCTTGTCGAGCGTAGCCCAGATGTTGGCCGCATAGGTTTTAGCCTCGGTCTCGCATTCGAAGCGGTTGCGACCACCGGCAAAGACCACCGGAGTACCCTCGGGAGAATGTGCAGCCTGACGACGTTCCTTGCGTACGCGCAGATAGTCGCGGGCATCAATCACGGCCGATGTCATGTTCTTCGAGTGGCGCGCACGCGATCCCGATACGGGCTTCCACGAGGAACCGGTTTCGTCGCGATAGAGACCTGCTGCAACCTCACGCATCTGCTCGAACACCTGCATGCTGGCTTCAGCAGACTGGGCACGCAGGGTCTGTTCCTCGAGGTTTGATGAATGCACTTCGGAGCCGTCGGCGGATGCCAATAGGGCGCGGATTTCATCCGAAGCCCGATCCACCTGGGTCGATTTGCGGCTAGCTGCACGGTGAAAGAGATTGACGAAGCCCCAGGCGAGAGCCTCGGCATCGGCCTCGAGCGCGGTGTCGGCAAACAGCGCGAAGAGATCCGACCAAACTGCTCCGAGCGTGTGAGACATGGCATCCTCGCAAGGGAAGTCGCATTCGTTGAAAGGGGCAGGCGTGATCGAGAAGCCGGATAGATCGAGGCCGGCAAGCTGGGTGGCGAAACTGTCATACATATCTGTAGTCCTCCTGAGACCGGCGAATGCCGGCAGAGGGATTTCCGCTCGGGCCTGTTCGCCGTGCCCGAGAAGGACCGGGATAAGAGACCACCGCACCGCGTCAGCGGGAAACCCCGCAAGGCAAGGCTGGCGCGGGCCACTCGGGCCGCAGCCTTGCGCGGGTTGCTGTGGGACCTGACCGGTCCAGGGCACGAGGACCAGCGAACAGGCTGTGCGGGATCGTGTCAGATTGGCGCAGGAGTTGTCTGGGAGTGATCCAGGATCGGTTCGGGAGCGCTCCGCCAGACCGAACTGACTCGGTGTGAAGGCAAGTGCCAGTACGTGCGGGCTGGCTGACAGAGTTGCTCAAGTTAAGTCTCTTATTCAGGCCGCGTCAGAAAGTTCGACATCAGCCTCAGTGGCACTCGATTGGTGACCGCCCATTTCGAGCAGCAAGGTGGCTGCCTCCTCGGCCTTTGCGGCCGCGGTCAGGATTGCGCGCTCGTCCTGCTTAAGAATCTTGAGCCAGGACGCGATGTAGCTAGCATGATGATCGAGATGCGAGACGGGCAATCCCAGTTCGGCACCAAGAATGGCGGAGGACAGCTCGGCGATAAGTTCTTCGACGGCATATGCATCACTGCCGAAGCGGTTCTTGAGGCCTCGATCGAGTCGCGAAGAATGTCCAGTCCAGTGCGACAGCTCATGCGCAAGTGTTGCATAGTAATGGTCATAGGCATCGAAGAGTTCGGCGGGCGGCATGGTGATGCGATCACGCAGTGGCTCGTAGTAGGCTTGCGCGCCATGATGGCGTAGCTCTGCGTCGATCTCAGCGAAGAAGGCATCTAGCCGCTCCTCGCGGCCTTCGGGCTCAAGCGCGGCAACCAGTGGCTTGGGATGGTAGAATTCGGGGAGGCCATCGCACTGGTCGGCATTGAAGACTGAATAGGCCTTCAGCACGCGCCGGCTCTCCGTATCCTGCCCACCTTCAGCGTTTTCGACTTCCTTGATGTAGCTTTTGTAGAAAATCGCGATTGTCGATTTTTCGCCTTTTCGGACCTGACCACCAAGCTTCTGGCACTGGCGGTATGTCATCCAGTACGGGGAGGCGTATCCGCAGGCATCGGCCACCATCCAGAGCCAGAAAGTATTCATGCCGCGATACGGCGTTCCGCAGGATCGCAGCGGGCGGGAAACCGGTAAGCCACGCCACGGCTGGACCCAGGGCTTGGTGCCCTCTTCGAGCTTTTCAATGATAGCGGCAGTAATGCGCCCGGCTGGAGAAGCTGAAGCGGTTCGGCGGGACTTGGTCATCGATTGTCTCCTGATCGCCGGAACGGACGTGTCCGGGTTCAGGATGAACAAAGCGCCCTCTGCTCTAGTAAGCCGGAGTCAGGAAGTGATCAGCGGAGGTGGGAGGACTTGTCCCCGGCGCTTCCATATCAAGATGATTTTTGATAGGATTTATCCTATCTTTGTACCCTCTTTTGATTTCCTTTAACCTATCAAAGTCTTTATTTCTGATCGTTCAAAGGCTATCGGACATAGCAAGTTTGATTGATTGGAACCTATCATGGACGCCAAGGCTCTGGCTCGTAAGCACCTTGAAACCCGCCTCGCACCGCTGCGCGAGCGGGCGGAACTCGCACGTCCACCACGCGGCTGGATCAGGGCGATAAGGGATGCATACGGCATGACGACGCGCCAGCTCGCCAAGCGAATGGGCAAATCACAGCCGGTCATAGTCGAGATGGAGAAAGGCGAAGCGCGTGATTCACTCACGCTCGGCTCGCTAAGGCAGGCGGCCGAAGCGCTCGACTGCACGCTTATCTACGCGCTTGTCCCCAATGAGCCGATCGACGACCTCCGGCAAAAGCGAGCGCAGAAAATTGCCGCGCTGCGCCTGTCGCGCGCGAGCCATTCCATGGCGCTGGAAAATCAGGGGCTGGATTCCAAAGCGCAGGAACAAGAGCAGGAACGGCTAGTACAGGAATTGCTCCGAGGGCCACCGGCACGGCTTTGGGATGAAGAAGCGTGACCAGTGAACTCTTCTACGAAGAGGATGGCAATACACCGCTTTCGGCAGAAGAAAGGCTCGGGCTGATACCGAGCTACATCACGCTACGTCATGAGCTCAACGAAGCTGAGCAAATCAATATCACCGAGGGAGAAAAATGGGCGATACGCCGCACTAGCGACTGGCTTAATGAAGATGACTTGCGCGAACTCCACAAGCGCATGTTTGGCGAGGTGTGGAGTTGGGCTGGAGACTATTCGAAGGAGATCAACCGCCGCATCGGTTCCGACAGCTTTCAGATCCCGCTCGATCTGCGCCAAATGCTGGACGATGTGCGGTACTGGATAGACAATGCAACATACCCTCCCGACGAGATTGCACTACGCTTTCATCATCGGCTGACGCAAATCCATCCCTTCCCAAACGGAAATGGAAGGTTCTCGCGACTTGCTGCCGATCTTCTCGCACGACAGCTCGGACGAGAGTATTTCACCTGGGGGAGGACGAACCTTGCCGAACCGAACGAGACGAGGCGGCATTATATCGATGCGCTCCGCGCTGCCGATGGGCACGATATCAAACCCTTGCTGGCATTCGCGCGATCGTGATCTGTTAGTCACGTTTCAAGGAAAAAGGCGGCCCGTCCTGACGGGACGGACCGCCTACCGAGCGACCTGGACCTGTCAGGAGGGGTCAGGCAGCCTGCTCGGCAATTTCGTTCAAGGCCTCGTCTTCGGTCGGGTCCGCGGCTTCATCCTCTACCGGTGCCTCAGATGAACCGAACCGCATGATCTCGGGCACCCAAGCTCCCGCGCGCGTCTTCACATCCGCCTCGCCGATGAAATTGCCGGAGAAGATACGCTCGGCTGCGCTCGCCAGTTCTGCCTTCTTCGAACCTGCATAGCGACTGACGAGTTCGGGGCCGCCTGCTGCATCGAGCGCTTCGAGCGTGCGCGCCTTTGCCACACGATCGAAATAGTTCGCTGCCGTCGGCCGCCACCAATGCGCGGTTTCGATCTCGAGCAGGGACCCGAGGATCTCGTGCAGCGGCGCCGACCGATTGCCTTCGCAGGCAAGGCTCGCAACGAGCGTGCGGGATACGACATGGCCGAGCCAGGCCGAACGCGCTTCATCGCTCAATGCGCGGAAGCGTTCGAACCGTTCGACGTCGGTCTCGCCGGCACGCCAGCTCTCGTCGAGCGAAGCGGCAAATTCGGCGAGCGCAGCGCTCGCAGGGGCATCCTTCGCTTCGAAGCCGGCCACCGGGCCCGATGCGACCGAGCCTACCAGCGTCGATGCCTTCTTCGCGCGCCAGTCATGCCCATCGGCATCTGCGAGCGTGAAGACCATGAAGTCTAGCGCGAGCGCAGGATCGTTCGCGAGGTGAATCGCCAGGATATCGCGCCGCTGCATCGCAAGCTCGTCGAGCAGGCGCTGGGAAAGCGCACCGGTCTTGCGCTTGGTATCAGCGCCAGCATCCACCGGTTCGACTGCTCCGTCATCCTCGTCGATGACTTCTGCCTCCGTATAGTATTGCGGCACCATTGCCGGTTCACAATTGCGAGAGAGCACAAGGAAGGCTCCAGCCTCCGACTTCAGCTCGTCGGCAAGAACCGGCGGACGATCGTTGAGATCGCGCATCGCGCGGTCGATCGAGACCAGTTCCTCTTCCGCCTTTGCGACCTCGCTTTCATCGCTGTCCTCATCTTCGAGGATGGCCGCCGTCCGATCGTAGTCGGCTTCGAGGTCGCTAAGCTCGCGAGCCTCATCTTCGGTGAGCGGAGCCGGTTCGCATGGAAGCCGATTGAGGCCCTCGACGAGGTCGTGGCTGACATAGTTGCCGAGCGTGGGTCGCACCCAGGCAAGTCCGTGATCTTCCGCGACCTTCTTCGCAGCGTCATCCATCGCCTTCTGGGCAAGGTCTTCGAGCAGCGCGACATCGATCCAGCTTTCGCTGGCTTCGTCGTCGAACAGTTCGCGTTCGATCCGGCCACCTGCAGCGAGGTAGCCATCGCGCCCGACCAGAACCGCGCGCGGATCGGAGCCACGAACCGTGGCATCGAGCACCATGCGCCGGATCGTATCAGGCGTGATCTGGTACCAGGCATCCTGCAGCTCGGCGTACACGTGTGCCTGTCGGTCGATGTCGGAGATCGCCCCATAGGCCTTGGCCATGTCGAGCGTGATCGCGCCTTCGGCGAGCGCTTCGAAGACACAAGGTGCAAGACCTGCCAGGCGCAGGCGGCCCTCGACAAAGCGGACTGTGAGACCGAAGCGGCGCGCCACGTCTTCGGTGCTGGCTCCGGCCTCGATGATCGCAGCGAAAGCCTGCGCTTCGTCGGCCGGGTTCATTGCAAGGCGCTGGAAGTTCTCGGCGAGGCTCGCTTCGCGCACTTCGCTTTCCTCGCCTTCGATGACAAGACAAGTGACCTCGTGGTTCTTGGGAAGCGTGCCTTCCTCGGCCAGCGCCTGGAGCTGAGCCAGACGGCGACCGCCAGCCTCGACTTCGAACTTGCCGCGCTTGGCTTTTCGCACGACGAGGTTCTGCAAGAGGCCTCGGGCGGCAATGTCCGCCCGCAGCTGCAGATCGGCAAGGACGTCGCTCGACTTGCGCACATTGCGAGGGCTTGAGACGAGCTTCTTCAAGGGAATAGACTGGATCATGGATTTTCTCCTGATGGGTTGAGGAGCCACGCGAAGGTGCATGGCCCGACAAGCCACCGGCTCCCTCCCCTCTCTCACGCTTGGTCTTGGATTTGCCCTTCAGGCCGCAATTGCCGGGAGAATGGAGGATGCCTTCGACACGGGGACAAAAAGGCGCGTACGGTAGCGAATGATCTCGGTGAAACAGCCTTTGCTTTTGTACCACTCGAGCCGCTCGTGTGCGTAGCCGGTGAGTTCAAGGCGTTGCTCGCCGCCGACCAGAGAGCGCTTGATGGTCAGTGCGTCATGACTGACAAGCGGCTGGGGTTTTCCGCTCGACAGGACAAGTTTTCCAAGCTCGGCTGGAGCCGGGCCGGACACACCCTTCAAGCCGAACGTCTCGGCAATCTTGGCAAGGTCGATATCGAGGACTTCGCGCCCGATGATCGAGCTGCCGTCCTCGGCGGCAAGCCGGGTGACCCGGACATGGTCGCCAGGCAGCCGCTTCCAGACCGGCAGCAGCAGTCCCGTGGCCAGATGCACTCGTTCAGTGACCGGCGAGGCCGCTGCGGCGCTCTCTTCTTGTGTCCACAGCTGAGAGAACTCGGTCACGCCGACCTCTTCCCACAAGCTTTCTCCAAGCGCCTCGATCGTCCAGTTGACCGATTGAAGCGGGCGCAACAGGCGACGGCGTTCGATCACCGCGCCATCATCGGCGATGAGGCGCCGCGCCGGAACTGACAGGGCCACCTTGCCCGAACGCGCATTGCGCAGGGGAATGGCCTGGAGCGATCCGATCTCGTGCATCCGCACGAGACGTTTGAAGCGAAGCGGACGCAATTGGCGTTTCACTTCGAGCGAAACGAGACGAGTTTCGGCTCCCGAAACAGGATCGGTGCGGAGAACTTCATCGCCGAGCACCGCGAAGCTGTCGACGCGGACCGTTTCCAGACCCAGATCGAGCGTGCCAGCCTCTCGCGCGGCCTCGATCCGCGCTTCGACAAGGCCGAGATACTCCTCGAAGATGCTGTTTTGCAGCGCAATAGGCAGCGCGAGGATACGATTGAGCCAGCGCTGAATGGTGGGAAGGTTATCGCTCAGGCCGCCCTCGGGGTTCTCAAGCTTGAGGCCGGTTCGCTCGACGAAGTCCCCGAATCCGACTGCCTCGAGCTTGCTATCGTATAGCAGGTGAAACCAGCGCGAGAGTGCGTCCTTCGCATAATCGCTCTCGAGATTGTCGGCTGGGTCGAACAGGTTTTGACCGCCGGTCTGACGCTGGCCGCGTGTGAGAGCGCCCAATGCGTCGAGCCTTCGCGCGATGGTCGAGATGAAGCGGCGTTCGCCCTTCACATCGGTCGTGACCGGGCGGAACAGCGGCGCAGAGGCTTGGTTGGTGCGATTGGTGCGACCGAGACCCTGGATCGCATTGTCGGCGCGCCAGCCCGGTTCGAGGAGGAAATGAACCCGGCGCTGCTGGTTCTGGGCATCAAGGTCGGCGTGATAGGATCGTCCCGTACCCCCTGCGTCCGAGAAGACCAGAATACGTTTCGTTCCGTCCATAAAGCATTGTGCTTCAGCGACGTTGGCGCTTGCGCTTCGACGTTCAAGCCGCTGCTGACCGTCGCCTCCCAAGACCAACCTGCGCGTGCGGCCTGTAACTTCCGCCACGGCTTCGGTCCCGAAGTGCTCGATAATTGCATCAAGTGCAGTGGCGATTGGTGGAAGGGCGCAAAGCTGCTCGATCAGTGCGTCGCGCGCAGCGATGGCACGTGAGCAGAGAACAGGATTGCCATGATCGTCGCTCATCGCTTCGGAACGCAGATTGCCCTCCTCGTCAGTAAAGACCTGCATCAGGCGAACGGGGAAGCTCTTCGCGAGATAGTCGATGACATATTCGCGTGGAGAGAGATCGATATCGAGCGCTTCTCGCTCCTCGTTCGAGAGATCGGCCAGGCGCCGGTCGAGCATCGCCTCGGCCGTCGAAACCAGCTGCACAACTACCGAACTGTCCTCGCCAAGCGACGCTTCCATCGCGGGGATCAGGCTTGGCAGTTTCATCGAGAGCAGAAGCTGCGCAAAGAAGCGCTGCTTGGTGCCTTCGAACATCGAGAGCGCGGCAGCCTTGGCGTTGCGATTGAGCGTATCACCGCTGTCCTCGTCGACCACCCTTGTGGCTTCGAGCGCTTGGTCGAGATTGCGGTGGATGATCGCCCAGGCCTCGGCATAGGCATCGTAGATCCGTACCTGCGCGTCGGTGAGACGGTGCTCGAGGATCTCGTATTCGACCCCGGCAAAGGACAACGCGCGGGCAAGGTAGAGCCCCTGCGCCTTGAGATCGCGGGCAACAAGTTCCATCGCCGCCACGCCGCCGGCGCGGATTTCGGTCATAAATGCCTCGTGCGTCGGAAATGCGGTTTCTGGCCCCCACAGTCCAAGCCGGGCTGTGTAGCCGAGATTGGCAATGTCTGAGGCGCCGGTGGCCGACGCGTAGAGAACACGTGCTCGCGGCAGATGGTTTTGCAGCCTGAGCCCTGCCATCCCTTGCTCTGAACCTTTGACCTTGCCACGGGTTGAGGAAGAGCCAAGCGCATTGGCCATTGCATGGGCTTCGTCGAAGGCAATCACGCCCTCGAATTGCTCGGCGGCCCAGTCAAGGATCTGATCGAGCCTTGTGTCCTCGGCGCGTCCCGAGCGAAGCGTTGGATAGGTTACAAACAGGATACCCTCCACCATTGTCACAGGACGTCCGAGCTTCCATCGGGAGAGCGGCTGGATGTCGAGCGGGAGCCCGCCAAGCGCTTCCCAGTCGCGGCGCGCGTCTTCGAGCAGTGCCTCGTTCTTGGTGATCCAGATGTGACGGCGTTCGCCCGAGAGCCAGCGATCCATCATGACACCCGCGATTTGGCGACCCTTGCCTGCGCCCGTGCCGTCTCCGAGGAAAAAGCCTTTCCGGTAGAAGTGACCGTCCTCCGCGAGTTCGACCGTAGTTCCTTGTTGGCTTGGTCGAGACTGCCCGGGAAGGTCGCGGTAAAATGCCTCGCTGGCGTAGATGAGTGTTTCGCACTGTGCGGCCGAGAGCAGTTTGCCCTCCTGCCAGTGCGCGGGAAGCAAGGGGCGCGCTTTCGGCACCGGTGCCGCGACCGAGCCCATCGCAACCGATTCTACGAGCGGCGTCGGGTGGACGGGTGCATCGTTCATGATGACGCGGCTCGGTCGGTAAGGCAGGTAGATGCCCGCCTGCTCGGGAACGGGTGCAGGCTCTTCCAGGACTTGATAATCGAGCGGGACTGCCGCGCTTGTTTCGACGGCTCCGGTCAGAAAAGGAGCGACCGGCTTGCGCGAGGCAGCGCCGCTTACCGAGGTCGCAACCGACCGTGCCGGAAGGCGACGGATGTTCGTCTGCAACGGCGCGCGATCGGGCAAATTCGCGAGGCAGGAATTCAGTTCGGCGAGATCGGCGAACTCTTCCGAAATCGTGGAATTGTCCTGAAGATCCACCTTCTCGATCACGACCATTCTGACCGCGATCCCGGTTCCGCTTCGCGAGAATACGCCCGACAGCCGGACGTTGAGCAGCAGCGAAGCCTGTTTCTGGTCTTCGACAAAGGTCGCGGCGTCGAAGCCTTCCGGGAGAATGGCCACGAGGCGACCTCCTGAAGCGCAAATCCGCAGCGCACTGCGCAAGTGGCGCATTGCCGTGCGGCCATCGACGCCCCGCTCGCAGCTTCGGGCGAAGGGAGGGTTAATCAGGATGACGCTGGGGCTTGGACCATTGGCGAGTTCGGCGATCAACTCGCCATCATGTGCTGATAGACGGGCACGAGGGAAGATAGGCGCGAGCGCATCGCGTCGCGCGCGATCGATCTCGTTGAGCGTCAGTGAGCAATCTCGAACGTCGCCCCAGAGCGCAAGCGCGCCATTCCCGGCTGACGGTTCGAGAATGTGATCGGAGGACCTAGGCGACGCGGCCTTGGCCATGAGCCAAGCAAGGATCGGCGGGGTGGAGAATTGCTGCAGCTCGACCTGGCCCTCGCTGCGCACGTGGCGAGGCGGCAAGGCTGCCTCGAGCCAATCGAACCGTGCTGCAGCCTCGTGGAAACCTGTCTCGAGGTCGATCCGTGAGAACTCGCGAAGCCAGAGCAAGGCCCCTATTTCGACAGCGTTGTTGTAGTCGTCGATAGTCCAGGCACTGCCCCAGTCCTGCGCGCCGGTTTGAGCGGCGAAGAATTTGGCGATATCAGCTCGGGTGAGATGGCATCCATTCGCAAGTCGCCGGGCAATTTGCTCTCCGATTGCGAAGGCGAGCGGAACCGTGCTTGATGTTTGACGGTCGGGGAAAAAGTCTGACTGGAACATGGCTTGTCGTCCTCCTGATTGAGGCATCGGGACATGCGCCCTCTGCCGGGTCAGAAATTCGAGAAGCTCTCTCTCCTCTTAGCGACACGCCTTGCGGCGCAGCCATGACTGGAGCTCGTCATTCCAGTCGGTGCCGCGCGACATGGGCCGTCGGACCTGTATGTGTCGCCCTTCACGCAAATTGGCGTCGTGCCCTCGCTCGGCTGCAAGGTCGCCGCCCGCATCGTGATCGACGAAGAAATGGAGCTCGCTCACGCTCTCAGGGATGGCAACCAGGCCAAAGCGTTCATTGCCCAGCGTTGCCCATGTCGGGATACCGGTGAGCGCATAGGCCGACATGGCGCTTTCAATGCCTTCGGCGAGACCGAGCCTTCCCTCGGCAGGTGCGAACAGACGTACCGCCGCCTCGCCGAGCGCCCCCAGCGCCCGTTTCGGCTTGGTAAACGATGCCTGCGTATTGCCGGAATGCGACAGGAAAGTCCTGTGAACGGCAATCGGTCCCTCGTCGAGGCTGACCGCAGCGATCATCGCCGGCAGAAAACGCGCGCGCCCCTTCGGTCCAAGCGGTGTGCGCGGATGAAACCTCAGCGCATGGGACGTGGCGAGGATGCCGCGCCGTTCGAGGTAGACCTTGGCTGGACTTCGCTGCAGCGGTCGGGCATCGCGCCAGATACGGAGCGCTGCAGCCGATGGCTTGCTGAAGTAGGTGGGCTGGATCGGAAATTCGTCAGAAGAGCCTGAGAATAGCGCAGAGGTTTCGATCCCATCACGGGCGAGGGCAGCGAGCACGCTCGCCTGATCACACCCTGCGAAACAATGTAGGAGGATTGCCTTTCGGCCAAGCGTGACACCGAGCGAAGGCGTGCTGTCATCGTGCGCTGGACAACGAGCCATGCCCTTGGTGCCAGACCACTTCCCGCCGCGGCTCTCGCAGAGCTTGCGAGCGGTTTCCTCAAGCGACGCGCGAGACTGATGGGAATTCGAAAAGGACATGCGAGCTCCTTAGTTGCTCAATTGCCCCTTCTGTCGCTTCCCTCTCCTCTTGTTGGTGCAACCAATCATATGGTTTCCTACACCCATGCGTTCATAATATGTTCTCACGCCAGAATTATCAAGATTGAGAGAATGCTCAGTGAAAAGTTCGAAAATAGCGATCGGGATAGGTACGTTAGGACTGGCAGTCCCAAGCTGCGCAATCGCGCAAGAATTCCAGATTTTCGATCACGATATGGGGTCGGTTGAAAGCGCGTCAGACCGACGAGCGGACGTTCAACATGATCCTAGAAGTCAGAATTCGCAGATTGAACGAAGCTTCAAAGAGGCGCTCTACGAGCCTCTGATCCGTCAAGCGGAAGCTCGTCACCGCTTGCCGCCAAGGCTCCTCCTAGCGTTAGTCTGGCAAGAATCACGGTTCAATCCGATGGCAATCAGCCCAGCAGGAGCGGCTGGATTAGCCCAGCTCATGCCAGCAACAGCACGGGAGCTCGGGGTTACCAATCGGCATGACCCCGCTCAAAACATCGATGGCGGCGCAAGATATTTGCGGCGGATGCTCGATCAGTTCGGTGCGATCCATCTCGCATTGGCAGCCTACAATGCTGGCCCAGGTGCCGTATCGCGAGCAGGAGGCATTCCGAAAAATCGAGAAACCCCAGGATATGTGAGAAACGTTATCCGGCGATGGATGGCATACGCCAAACAATGAGCGCGATCTTGAAGAAGCTCAAGAGTTAGCTCGCTTTCAGCAATACCAAGTCACCGCCCAACTTGAGGCTATCAAGATAGTCACTCCACCACTGCGACATCTTTACGCGCTCAGACCAGTGCTTACCTCGATGATAAACACCGCGAATCGCATTACTGTCTCCATGCGCGAGCGCGCGCTCAATCGCGTCTGAGCTCCATTTTCCGCTTTCATTGAGGAGGGTAGATGCGGTCGCCCTCAACCCATGCGCGGTGACCTCCTCCTTGCTAAACCCCATCCTTCTAAAGGCTGCGTTCAAAGCGTTTTCACTCATGGGACGTAGACCGGACCGGGCTGATGGAAACACATAACCTGATTTACCCATCATGGTGCCGAGCTCTTCGAAAAGGCTGATGACCTGCTTTGAGAGCGGAACCGCGTGCGCGCGCCGCGCTTTCATCTTGCCTGCTGGGATCCGCCAGACGCCTTCATCAAGGTTAAACTCCGCCCAATCAGCATGCCTCAGTTCACCAGGACGCACAAAAACGTGCGGGGCAATCTTCAACGCAAACTTTGTGAGAGTGTAACCTTCAAAGTCGTCGATAGCTCTCAACAGCCCGCCTAGCTTCTCTGGATCAAGAATGGCGGCGTAGTGCGTCGGCCTTGGCGTGATGAGCGCTCCCTTCAAGAGCGAAGTTGGATCAGATTTGCACCGAGTTGTCGCTACCCCATACCGAAATACCCGTCCTGCAAACGATCGACATTTTTTTGCCGTCTCGTGTTTCCCAGTAGCTTCAAGACGCTTCAGAGGCGCGAGCACTTCGAAAGGTTCGATCTCGTGGATTGGCCGATTTCCGATCGCTGGTGTCAGCTTATCAAGAAAGTAGTTCGCCTTGACGATAGTCGCTTCAGCGCGGCCATTCTGAACCATGATCTGCTCTATGTACTCGCGGGCGACCGCCTCGAAAGTACTCGCCGAAAGAAACTCATCCCTAATCTTCTGTTTGCGCTTCTCCACCGCTGGGTCGCCGCCAGAAGCTATGGTCTGCCTCGCTTCCATTGCTGCTTCTCGCGCATCCTTGAGGCTAACCACAGGGTAGCTGCCGAGCGACACCTTCTTTTGCGCTTTTCCAATTCGATATCGAAACCGCCAATGTTTGCCACCAGCGGGTGTGACCTCGATATATAGGCCACGCTCGTCAGCGACCTTGTACGGCTTTGCCTTCGGTTTGAGGGCTCGGAGTCTGGTATCCGTCAGAGGCATGTGTGGGCCTTTTCATTTGGGCCTTTTGCAAAAGGCCCACAAAAGGCCCGCAAAAATGTCTGGAACGGCCGAGAACAGGTGGGACGATCCGGAACGATCCAAGGGCCAAACCCCTTGGATTTCTGCGGTTTTTATAGATTATCTGAGAGAACAAGGGAAGAACAAATGGTGCCCAGAAGAGGACTCGAACCTCCACATCCTTGCGAATACGTGCACCTGAAGCACGCGCGTCTACCAATTCCGCCATCTGGGCACGGAGTGGGTCGCGGGCCATTAGTGTGGAGTTGTTGGCGCTGTCAAGCTGCTTGGGGCCATCGAGGCTTATGTGTGCTTAGAGCTTTTGGCTTGAGCTAAGTGGGCTGTACGCGTTTGGATCTCGGGCGCGTGGCGGATGCGCTTAGACTGCTTCGACATCCTCGACATACTCAGGAAAGAAATTGGGTGCACGATCTGACCAACCTGCAGCCATGGCGGCTGCCTCGCTTAAGCTTTGCAGCAATTCTTTGCGTTTTTCAGGCGCGATTTGTGGCAGGGCCGCAGCTGCGCAGAACACTGACGGCAGGTAGTTGCGGACCTTGGGACCGATCACGCGTTCGTACAGAAAGCGAAAAGCAGAAAAGCTGCTGATCTGTTCCTGGCCAAGGTCAAAAGCCGCCATGCGCACAGCTGTGCCCATGAAGCTTTCAATCTCGCTTGGCGCATCATTGCACGGCACCAGTTCGCGCAGCGCGATCACATCACGGTAAGCCACATATTGCCGGCGGATTGCGATGCAATCACGCTCTGCGCGGCCCCATAGCTTGAAAGCGTCTCCACGAGCCAGGCCGATATCAAGGCTGCGCTTGATGTAACGCTGCTCTTCAGCGGTAAAGCTGGCAAATTCGCGCATCTCTGCGATGGTAACGGATGCAGAGTGAGTGGTCGGCATGGTGGTATCTCCGATGTGGAGGGACCTTTTGCCGTCAATGTGGTTAACACCGGGTAAGCATAGCTCACTCAAATCCCTGAGGGAAACCTTTTAGGGGCGTTTTCCTACTCACAAAATTGGCGTCAAATGCTCGATTGGATCTTTGAAAATCGCACCCAGTCAACGCATTCAAGTTGGAAAAGTGTAAAGTTGGTGAGGTTAGAGGTTGGCAATCCAACTTCAAATAAGCCCCGCGAGCGGTGATGACGGATCGGCGTATTTGCGCCGGCCCATACGCCCAGAAAGATAGGCTTCGCGCCCGCCCTCAACCGCCAGCTTCATGGCGCGGGCCATTCGGACCGGGTCTTTCGCTTCGGCGATTGCGGTGTTCATCAATATGCCATCACAGCCCAATTCCATGCCAACTGCAGCGTCAGAGGCTGTGCCAACCCCGGCATCGACCAGAACTGGGACATTGGCACCTTCTACGATAAGCCGGATTGTGACCTGGTTTTGAATGCCAAGGCCAGAGCCGATGGGCGCACCCAGGGGCATGATCGCAACCGCACCTGCATCTTCCAACTGCTTGGCAGCGATCGGATCATCGACGCAATAGACCATCGGCAAAAAGCCCTCCTTGGCGAGGACTTCGGTCGCTTTGAGAGTTTCACGCATATCGGGATAGAGCGTGCGCGCCTCGCCGAGAACTTCGAGTTTGACCAGATCCCAACCGCCAGCTTCTCGCGCCAATCGCAGCGTGCGCACCGCGTCTTCTCCGGTGAAACACCCGGCAGTGTTAGGCAGATAGGTGATCTTCTTGGGGTCAATAAAATCGGTGAGCATGGGCGCTTTGGGATCAGAGACATTCACCCGGCGTACCGCGACTGTCACTATTTCAGCACCGCTGGCCTCTAGCGCGGCGGCGTTCTGTTCAAAGTCCTTATACTTGCCTGTGCCAACAATTAGCCGAGAGGTGAATGTGCGCCCGGCGACTTCCCATGTATCATCGGAGATGTTCTTGCTTTGGCTGTCAGAATGATCGCCGCCACCCACGAAATGCACAATCTCCAAACTGTCGCCAGCGCGCAATGCGGCATCTGCCAAAGTCGAGCGGGCTACAATCTCACCATTGCGTTCCACCGCTACCTTTTCAGGCGGCAGATCAAGCTCTGCAACAAGATCGGCAATAGTGTTGGCGGATGTTTGGCGCGGCTCGCCATTTAAGGTGATTGCTTTGGTCTCAGTCATGGCCCCGGAATAGAGCCTCTGCGCACGCAAGCAACAGTGGTTTTGTCAGGCTTTGGTGGAACGCAGGTTCAAAACATGGCCATACGCGACCAACGCAACGCCAATTATCGTCAAAACCAGTTCAACATTGCCATGGGGCACAAGCAGTCCCGCCCCCATCATGGCAAGGCCGGTCACCGCGTACAGAGCCGGGCCTGTCTGGCGGTGCGCAAAAATGCCCCAACCAATCGCAATCAGCGCAAAGATAAAAGCTGCAACGAGGCCAATTTCGTGGATTTCATGTGCCAGGAAGAAGTGTCCACCAATGCCCAGGACCGACACCACGATGATCGTCACCAGGCAGTGCAATGCGCACAGGCCTGCCAAGACGAGCCCCACACGGTCCAACCGTTGGCGTAAATGGGTGCGGGATGGGATCATGGCACGGCATTTATGTAATAGTGTATCATAATGCAAGCGGAGGATTCGCGAGGGCAGGCCGAGCTCCTGGCTTGCACAGCTCGCACTTGGCTATGCGACAATCGAACTTGCAAGCAGAGAAGAGAGATCGCATTTACGGGCACAGTCATGGCAACTCTTCTTCCATCATCGCCTGAGCAAACAGGCAGCGGCGAAAGCGGCGTTTCGAAACCGCAACCACTTGCACTGGCTATTTGGCTCGAATGCGTGGCCGTATTCGTGGTGTGCATCGTGTTGGTTGGCGGGATCACCCGGCTTACCGAAAGCGGGCTTTCGATCACGGAATGGGAAGTCGCCACCGGCATTCTGCCTCCTTTGAACGAAGCGGCGTGGCAGGAAGAGTTCGCCAAATACCGGGCCACACCGGAATACAGGTTGGAGGCGAGCCTTAGCGGGATGAGCCTTGCCGATTTCAAGTTCATCTATTTTTGGGAATGGTTCCACCGCTTGCTCGCCCGGATGGTTGGGCTGGTCTATGCTTTACCGCTGGTCTGGTTCTGGGCGCGCGGCGCTATTCCTGAAGGGTATAAGGGCCGCCTTGTTGGACTGCTGGCGCTGGGCGGATTGCAGGGATTGTTCGGCTGGCTGATGGTTCAATCTGGGCTGGTCGGCGATATGACCGATGTCAGCCATTTCCGATTGTCTTTGCACCTTTTGACTGCGCTGCTTTTGCTTGCTTGCCTTGTGTGGACAGCGCGCGATATGCGCCGAACAGCTCGGAGGAAAGATGCGCGGCCTGCACCGATGACATGGCAATCGGGCGTTGTTGCCGTTGTAGTGTTTATTCAATTGTTGCTTGGGGCATGGGTGGCAGGGTTGAATGCGGGTCATGCGGCATACGATTGGCCACTGATGAATGGCCGGCTGATCCCAGAAATGAACGGGATGAATGGGTTTTTCTGGGCGATTACTCATGACCCATTTGTGCTGCACTTCCTGCACAGGTGGTGGGCATGGATCGTGGTGGCAGCGCTTGTGTGGCTGGCGCGCAGAGTGCGCAAGACCGATAGGTTCGCCTCGATCGCCGTCCATAGCGCCTTTGGCCTGATGGTCTTGCTGGGGATCGCCACTGTGATGAGCGAGGTTGAGCTCTGGATTGCGGCAGCGCACCAATTAACGGGCGCCTTGCTGGTCGCGTCTACTGCCTGGGCCATGCATTCCGATGGGTCTGCGCATCAGGATCAACGAGCATCGGCAATCGCGGCCTGATGGGAGAGGCAAATGCCTGTTTAATCTGGTGTCCCTTTCCGGATAATGAGACTGCGAGAAAGGTTGCCGGCCAATTGCTGGAAGATCGGCTGGTCGCGTGCGCTAATATATTGGGAGCCGTTGAATCGGTGTTTGTGTGGGAAGGTGAAGTACAGTCTGAGACCGAATGCGGCGTTTTGTTCAAGACTGACGAAGCGCACATGGACAAAGCAATTGCCGTTATCGGTTCCCTGCACCCCTATGAAACTCCTGCAATCTTGGGCTGGAACTGCGAAAAAGCCTTTCCCGCAACGCTTCATTGGTTAGGATCGAGCCTCCGCAATGGAACGTAAGGATGAATGCAGAGGGCTTAACCCGCAGGCGCGCCTTGAGAAGATTGGCATCCCGCACGCTTTGGGCGGGTAGCGGCGCAATGGCCTTATCAGCACCCGCCGCACTCCTGGGTCAAAGCGAAAAGAATTACGGCACGGTAGCGCTGCCAGGCGAAACGATGCTGCTCACGCGAGTTTTGACACGAGATCTGCGAGGAGGAGCGCATTTGCGGGTGTCACGCACATGGCATGTCGATTTCGAGGCCCGGGGAAGCGGCATTGCAATTTCTGGTATGCAGAGCTCAGCGCGGGTGGATGCGCCACCTCAGCTAGCGCGAATGGCAGCGCTCGAGGAACAGCGCAATACGAATGATATCTTCCCAATTCTGCTTTCAGACAGCGGTATAATTGTAGCAGCTGGATCATCGATACGAGAGGGCGATCTAACCGAAGCTATTGAGCGAGCAAAAGCTATGATTGCCCAAAGGCCCATCCCCGATGATGAAAAGGCGCAGCACCGTCTATTCCTGTCCCAATTGCAGCGCAGCGGGGCTTCTTTAATGGACCAGATGCCGCCTGATTTGTTTTTTCCCGCTGAAGAACCGGTAAAGTCATTGCAGGAAATCAGCCTACCGGGCGGTATGCGCGGTGAGTTTGAGATGGCCTATGAGGCATTCCCTCACCCTGGCCAGCCTTGGCTGCATCGCGCATTACGCGAAGTAGTGACGCGCATTGGCGCAGATGAAAGACGCGCTTTCGAGGAGTGGAGTTTGGAAGGCTTGCAGACGGGTTCACGCTAGGGGGTAAAGCGGTGAGGTATTATTATACCTCACCGCTTTACCCCGGTTTTGCTTGACTAAATCACGTAAAACGAACATAGGCCGCGCTCTTTCGCGCGAGAGCTTCGGTTCGGGCGCGATTCGATTGTTGGTCCGCGAAACTGGTGTTGAGCGGGATCATTACGCAGTCGAATTCAGTCACTCGCTTCTTTAAGGACATTTGCCATGAAGGCGATTAGCAAACAGACACGGTCGATCAAGCCGGCCGAAGTCGAAAAAGAATGGCATATCATTGATGCCGAAGGTCTCGTTGTTGGCCGACTGGCATCGATCATTGCCAACATTCTGCGCGGCAAGCACAAGCCAAGTTACACCCCCCATGTTGATTGCGGCGACCATGTCGTGGTGATCAACGCAGACAAGGTGCGTTTCACTGGCAACAAAGCCGACAAGAAAATCTATTACAAGCACACAGGTCACCCTGGCGGCATCAAAGAAACGACGCCAACCAAAGTGCTTGAAGGTCGCTTTCCTGAGCGCGTGCTTGAAAAAGCGGTTGAGCGCATGATTCCACGCGGCCCGCTTGGGCGTGATCAGATGCGAGCTTTGCACCTCTACAACGGCACCGAGCATCCCCATGACGGCCAATCGCCCAAGGCGCTCGACGTTGCATCCATGAACCGCAAGAACAAGGTCACGGCATAATGGCTGATGAAAACAACACCGTATCCGATTTGTCGGATCTGAAAGACATTGCTGGCGACGCTCCTGCAGCGGATGCTGCTGATATCGCCGCTACTACGGCTGCCAACCCGCCCGCCCCCTTGCGCGAGCAAGAACTGGACGGTCAGGGCCGCGCTTATGCCACTGGTCGCCGTAAGGACGCGGTTGCCCGCGTTTGGATCACGCCGGGTTCAGGCAAAGTAACCGTGAATGGCCGCGATCAGGAAGTGTACTTCGCACGTCCGACGCTACGCCTCATCATCAATCAGCCTTTCGCGATCACTGATCGCGCTGGTCAATATGATGTCGTTGCAACCGTTAGCGGCGGCGGACTGTCAGGTCAGGCGGGCGCTGTGAAGCATGGCATTAGCCAGGCTCTTAGCAAGTACGAGCCTGAATTGCGCGCCACGGTGAAAGCGGCAGGCTTCCTCACTCGTGACAGCCGCGTCGTAGAGCGGAAGAAATATGGTCGCGCGAAAGCTCGTCGCAGCTTCCAGTTCTCTAAGCGTTAAACCAAGACACCTGGATCAAACAAAAGAGGCGGCGTTCGTATTGCGAACGCCGCCTCTTTTTATTGACAACAATCTTCTGCAGAACCGCTAACGCTGTAGCAGCATGAGAGCCCAAGCGATTCCAGTTCCGCCAAAGAATACGGGCCATGACCAAAAGACCTTCAGATCGCCAAGCGCCATTTGATGTATCATAAGCTGACCTCCACTGGATCCTTGCGAACCAATTACGACCGCCAGGGTCCATGACAGCACTGCGCCTAAAAAAGCCGACTTAAAGATCTCCATCACTCACAGCTCCAAACACTCACGGGCAATAAGAAGACACCAAACCGCAGCAAGACCAATCGCTGAGTTGAAGCGGCTCTGTCGCCCACTCTTCCTTAAGCAAAAGCTTAACTTCACGGTTAAGAAAGCGCTTAGGAAACCTACGAGCGATGAGTTGAGAGAATGCGGAGTTCGCTCACGATGGCGGGGCCCTCGCAGGTTATGACCTGATAAGATGGGGGCGCCCCATACCGCAAACGTCTCGATAAGGTGCCAGCGCCAATCATGCGCATTGAGCGCCTGCCAATCTGGCGAAGACGATCAAAAGGAACATGGACATGTCCTGACAAAACCGCGTGCGCCCCTGCAGATGCTAAGGCGGCAAAAGCCCGCTCACCCGCAATGGTAGGATTGCCTGGCTTGGTTTCAGGACCAAGCAAGGGATGGTGTCCGGTGACGATTTTGGTCCTCTTGTCGTCTTCTAGAGATTTCAGAGCGCCAACTGTCTTCGCAAGAGCAGATTTGGTGACCAAGCCATCAACCCAAGGAAAGCGGGGCTGTACCGGCACAACCGTTCGTAGAGGCATGATGATACAGTCATCGCTTTCGAAACCATGCATGGCCACAGAATTTCGCAGCCGGTTGAACCTTCTGAAAGGCGCAAACAAACGCTCAGCCATGTTGTAATATGGCATGTCATGATTGCCGGGATCCATCAAGACAGGCACATCAATCTGCGCAAACCACTGCGAAGCTGCTTCATATTCGCTCCGCTTAGCGCGCTGGGTTAGATCGCCTGTACAAACAACCGCATCAGGCTTCTCAGCGACAATAGCATCAGCAACTGCGGCGAGCGCATCGCGGTCCTCTGCACCGAAATGCAGGTCACTGATATGAAACAAACGGGTTGGCATGGTCGACTGCGTGTGAAGCGGCATTGGCGAAAAATCGCAATGGCAAATTGGACGTAAAACCTGAATATTACGGAGAAACGCTAGAATTCAAACAGATGCTACGCGGTATTGGGAAATCAAAGCACAATTAGATTCGGCCACTAAGAATCAGCCAAGCAGCAATGACATTGAGCAAAGTGTAGGCGAGATAGGCAAGGGCCAGACTGTCCCAACCATTGGCAGCCAGAGCCATAGCCGCGAGCAAAACAAGGAATTCAGCTATCAGCGTAAGACGCTTGCCGATCACCGAAGCGAATCCCGGCATTTGTCCGATCAATCTGTGCCCACTTTCCAGCACCGCACGATGAAGGGCAAAATTGCCCACTCCAAGAATGAAGATGATTCCGACCGAGAGCCACATATGTGACAGTATGGCGCAAACGCCGGTCGGGTGAAATGGGCGATTTATCGGGCTGCAAACGCGCTCGGTCGCGGCGGCGTACCTTCTATCGATGAAACACACAAAATCATAGAAGCCTGCGTGAGAAGAGGCGCCGGTACGTCTATCTCTATTGTCATCGAAGCATTCGGCATCCCCGATTGAGACCCCGCTCAAACCGAATGCTTCGAGACATGGAGAGTAATCATGAGAACTTTTGCAATTGCCGCAGCCGCCATTGGTCTTGCCACGTCTGCAACCCCCGCACTGGCTGGCCCGGATCAAAATCAATCGATGGAAATCTCAACCAGCGGATTGGACCTTGGGACACCTGAAGGGCAAGCCTTGCTCGATCAACGCATCGAACGCGCAGCTAAGACCGTGTGCAAAGTTGATAACATCCGGACGGGTACCCGAACGAGGTCACATGCCGCCAAGCAATGCATGAAGAAGGCACGGGCCAGCGCAAAAAGTCAGGTAGTAAGCATCATCGCAGAACAACGGCGCGGTGGCTGACAAAGATGTACCCCCTTGCGCTCAGAGTGTCTGCGATCCGATGCGCGTAAGGACTATGGTCCGGGCCCTTCTAGTCCCTGGGTCCGGGCCATTTTTTATTCGTACTTTTAATAAGGAATGGGCTTAGCGCCCTGCCATATTTTTAACCTTAGACAAATAGGTTCGCCCAATCCGCAAAGCGTCACCATTCAATAACTCTGCCGACCATACTCCCAGCCCATCATGGCGTAGCCCACGAATGTTGTTGCGGCGCAAGATTGTCGATCGGTGAATGCGAATAAACTTGTCGGGATCCAATCTGGCCTCAAGCCCGGCGATGGTCTGTAACAGCAAATATGATCGCGAACCTTGCTCCGGATTTTCCGCATCGCCGACATGCAAACGAACATAGTCGCGTTCCGCATCAATCCGGTGAACTTCACTTACTGCAATACGAAGCAGTTCAGAGCGGTGTGGGACCCACAACTCCTCCAGCCACTGACTTCCCACCTCTTTACGCTCACCGCGCCTAGCAACTGCTCGTTCAATTGCGCGCGCCAGCCTATCAGAGGACACAGGTTTGAGGACATAGTCAATCGCCTCAAGATCAAAGGCTTCGACAGCAAAATGATCGTGTGCAGTGACAAATATCACCGCCGGCGGCTCTTCACTTTTAGAAAATTGCGCCGCCACACCCAAACCATCCAATTCAGGCATAGTCATATCAAGAAGGACCAAGTCAGGCTTTAGCTTTTCAGCAAGAGTTAGCGCTGCAGCACCATCGCTGGCCGTTCCCACCACGCTGATTGCTGGAATTTCAGCGCAGATAACCTGAATGCGCTCAACAGCCAGAGGCTCATCGTCGACAATCAGCGTCTTGAGCACAATCTCTTGGGTATCATTGTCAGCCATCAGCAGTCATTCTCCGCGAGAGAGGGATTCGCATTTCGGTGACATATCCTTCCTTTGTGGGGCCGGAGGTCAATACAATATCCCCACCAAAACGCGCCTCGAGCCGATCGCTTACGTTGGCAAGACCAATTCCAAATCCGTGCGGAGTGCCCTTGGAAATACCCGGCCCATCATCGCTCACGGTCACGACCAATCGGTCAAACTCTTCCCGCGCCGCCAGAGATATGGTGACGGGCCTCGTGACAGTTGAAACAGCATATTTGACGGAATTTTCAACAAGAGGCTGAAGGATCATGCCGGGTATGCGCGCATTTTCCAAATCTTCGGGCAGATCGAATACCGCGATCAATCGATCTGGAAAACGAACCGCCTCAATGTCGAGATACTCGCGCTGCAAATCAAACTCATCGCCCAAACAAACATCTGAAGTCGGATCATCGGCAAGGCTGTGTCGGTAGAACCTGCTGATCGATTGGATCATTTCTTCAGCGCGGTGACTTTTGCCGGTCATAACCAAAGCCGACAACGAATTGAGCGTGTTAAACAGGAAATGCGGGTTCACCTGATATCGCAGGCTTCGCAATTCAGCTGCCTTGGCGGCCGATTTGAAACGCTGCTCTCGCTGTTCGGCTGCACGCGTCTGCGCAAATGCCAGCATTGCGATATAAAGCGCCGCCCAAGTAAGAATGATGTAATAACGGCTTAGGGCTGCATCGATCAGTTTCTGCCAATTTTCAGCCTTGTCATTCGCGTCCTGCAACGTGAAGGTTAGGACGGGAGGATTGTCAGGATCCCATTTCTCGCTCTCTTCTGGAACCCAGCCGCTTGGCTGCTCAATTTCTGCGAGCAGATTGCCTGATGCATCACGCCGAAGCGTAAAGCCGCGCTTTTCAGCAAACTCCTGCGCCATTTTTTCTTCGAGTGGCTTGAAAAGCGACTGATTTACCTGCGCCACCAAAACAGCGGCTGGCATGGCAGCAAAGAGCGCAACCGCCATAATCATCCAGCGGTCACGATTTTCAAAAAGTCGCAGAATCGACCACATGGTCAAAGTCACAAAGGTGCCAACAAGGCAGACCAAGCCACGGCGCCATAAGATATCGGGCTCCAGCCCCATGCCCACGACGATACCGCGAACAGTCAGAAGTGAGAAATATGCCGACCACAAGGCGATAACGGACAAAACAATTGTCCGCGTCGCCACGCTCGGTTGCGTATCGATGGTCAGATTCCTAGCCATAATGTCATGGGGGACTTAGGGACTAGCAGCGCTGCAGGATAGGGGCACTTGGAGCGGTAATCGACCTGGATGGCGCTTTGGTCGATTACCGTGGTGCATGATCGCAAGATCGACCCAACCAAGGTTCAATCGCGCGGCTTTATCATCTCAGCAGGTACAATCCATTCTGCAAACTGCTCCTCAGTAAGCAGGCCCAGCTCCATTCCCGCCTCTTTTAAAGTGGTCCCATCTGCGTGAGCTTTCTTCGCAATCTTGGCCGCATTGTCGTATCCGATGTGCGGATTAAGCGCGGTCACGAGCATCAGGCTTTCGTTCATCAGCTTGTCGATGCGGTCCGTATTTGCTTCGATGCCCGTAACACAATTTTCTGTGAAGCTCACCGCGCTATCGCTGAGAAGCCGGATCGATTGCAGCACGCTGTAAATCATCACGGGTTTGAACACATTGAGTTCTAGATGCCCGTGCGATCCGGCAACGCTCACGGTAGTGTGATTACCCATGACAGCTGCGCAAACCATGGTCAGCGCCTCGCATTGTGTCGGGTTCACTTTGCCAGGCATAATCGAGGAGCCCGGCTCATTTGCCGGCAGCGCAATCTCGCCAAGGCCCGAGCGAGGGCCCGAGCCCAAAAGGCGGATATCATTGGCGACTTTCATCAGGCTGACGGCGGTTGAGTTAAGTGCCCCAGAAATCTCAACCATCGCATCGTGAGCGGCCAAAGCTTCAAACTTGTTGGGTGCGGTGACAAATGCATGGCCTGTGGCATTGGCGACCTGAGCGGCAAACTTCTCAGCAAATCCGACTTTAGAATTGATGCCTGTTCCAACAGCAGTGCCACCTTGCGCGAGTTCCAGTACGCGAGGTAGTGCATTTTGAAGACGTACAATCGAGTATTCGACCTGCTTGGCATAGCCTGAGAACTCCTGACCCAATGTCAGCGGCGTTGCATCTTGCAAATGCGTGCGACCAATCTTGACGATATCGGCAAAAACCTGCGCCTTGGCATCAAGCGCACTGTGAAGATGCTGCAAAGCCGGAATAAGCTGTTCAATCGTTTCACTTGCCGCGGCGATGTGCATGGCTGTGGGGAACGTATCGTTGGAGCTCTGCCCCATGTTACAGTGGTCATTGGGGTGAACGGGTTCTTTTCCGCCATGTTTGCCAGTCAAGATTTGGTTCGCTCGGCTTGCGATCACTTCGTTGGCATTCATATTTGACTGGGTACCCGATCCTGTTTGCCAAACAGACAACGGAAACTGCGCTGCAAGCGTGCCATCAATGACCTCTCCAGCCGCGCGGACAATCGCACTGCCCAACTCCTCGGACATGACGCCCAATTCCATATTGGCTTTCGCAGCAGACAGCTTTTGAATGCCCAGCGCTTTCACCAGCGGAGCAGGCATTGTTTCAGTACCAATCGCGAAATTCGCCAGACTGCGCTGCGTTTGCGCGCCCCAATGCGCATCCACCGGCACAGCAACATCACCCAGCGAATCACTTTCGATCCGCACTTTGCCCGTTGCGCCAAAAATAGCCCCGTCATTCACAACGTCGCTCATCGATATGTTCCTTATCCCGGTCGAAAGTCGGCTCCCATAAGCACCGCACATGCCTCACGTCAAAGGCCTTGGCGGCAATCTCTTCCAGGTATAGGGCCTTTAGTGGACGTCGTGGGGTGCGATCTGCATCTTGCGGCCACCAGGTAGGAAGGGTTGACGCACTGTATTGTGTGAGCAATACAGTCTTATGGAGTTAAAATGAACGACGCTACCATCACACTCGACACAGCGACCGCGCGAAAGGCCATGATTAATAGCCAGTTGCGCACCAGCGGAGTAAACGAAGAATACGTTCTTGCACGCATGATGGCGGTAGGGCGCGAGGATTTCTTGCCCGCGGATAAAGCACCGCTCGCCTATATTGATCGTTCTGTTGCTCTCGATGGTGGAGGTCATCTCGCATCCGCGTTGTTTTATGGCAAGTTGCTAACCGAAGCAGATCCTGACGCAGCTGACAGTGTTCTCATCATCGAAGGTGGCACCGGTTATCTTGCCGCGCTTATTGAGCCGCTCGTATCATCTGTGACCACAGTCAGCACAGATCAAGCCGCAGCAGGAGAAGGCGGAAAGGCAGACACGTATTCATTGATCCTTGTCGACGGCGCCATCGAAGAACTTCCCAAAGGGTTCACGAACAGCCTTCGAGATAGAGGTAGGATCGTTGGCGGGTTGGTTGAGCGCGGCGTTACTCGACTTGTTTCTGGTCGCAAGATTGCAGGGCAAACTGCCATACAAGCGGTCGAGGATATCGGCATTCCGGTTCTGCCTCAGTTCAACAAAGCGAAGGCTTGGACATTCTCTTGACCCAAATTTCGAATCCTTCGCGCCTGGCACTCTATTGTTTTGCCTCATCCGCTGCATTGATGAGTGTGCCAGCGCAGGCAGACACTTTGCGCGAGGCGTTGGCTTCAGCATACAATACGAACCCCACACTGTTGGGCCAGCGTGCTACGCAGCGTGCAACCGATGAAGACGTGCCAATTAACCGCGCACCTGGTCTTCCCAGTCTGAACGTCACGGCGACCCATATCGAGTTCGTGCGGCAATCTTCCAACCAGTTCACTGCGCCGACTCGCAATCTGGGAGTGAATGCACTTGCTCAGGTTCCGATCTATTCGGGTGGTGCAGTAAAGAATGGCATTCGCGCTGCGAAAGAACGTGTGGCAGCCGGTCAAGCGGATCTGCGCGCCACAGAAAGTTCGGTCTTCAGCAACACAGTTGCCGCATATATGGATGTACTGCGGACCGAGGCGCTGGCTGGGCTTGCCGCGAACCAGGTTGATGTCTTGCGCGTAAACCTAGAAGCGACGCGCGACAGATTTGAGATAGGCGATTTGACGCTTACAGATGTCGCTCAATCGGAATCGCGGCTTGCGGCAGCGGAAGGTGATTTCCTCAACGCAAAAAGCAACCTGATCGGAGCGCAGCAAACCTATATTCAACTCGTGGGGCAAGCGCCTGAAAACCTCGAAGCCCCGCCTCCATTGCCAGGACTGCCTGATGATGTCGGCTTGGCCGTAGAAAGCGCGCTTAAGAACAACCCCGATTTGCTTGCCGCCAAAGAGCGTGCTGATGCAGCTGGTTTCGATACCAAAGTGGCAGGTGCCGGCCGTTTGCCAACCATTGGTCTATTCGCGAACGGTGATTACTCCGATTTCTATGGAACTTTGGGTGGTCCAATTTCACAGGATTTTGTTCAGGCAGAAACAACTGCCAATGTCGGTGTGCGTGTGACTATTCCGTTGTTTCAGGGTGGCCTTCCGGCCGCTCGTCAACGTCAGGCAGGCGCAAGAGAGAGCGCAGCGCTTGAACAAGTGATCGCAACTGAGCGTAATGTAATCGCTCAAACCCGATCCGCTTATGCCAGTTGGCAAGCGTCAAATGCCGTCATTAAAAGTTCGCAGGCAGCTGTACAGTCAGCGGAGCTGAGCCTTGAAGGCGTGCGCGCGGAAAACTCGATCGGAAATCGAACCATTTTAGATGTGCTGAACGCTGAACAAGAATTGCTCTCCGCGCGGGCTCAGTTGGTGACTGCACGGCGCAATGCCTACGTTGCTGGATTTACCTTGCTGGCTGCAATGGGACGCGCAGAAGCGCGCGACCTTAACCTTGATACTGGTGGTCCCCTGTACGACCCTGTGGTTAATTATGAACGGGTCAAAAGCAAGTTCTGGGACTGGGACCGCGATCCCAAACCTGCACCAAAATCAACGAGAACCGTTGACATTCAGGCGCCAAACGCATCATTTGGTCCTCAGCTCGCACCGGGCGAGTAGATTAACCATATGATTCGGAATCAACGGGGCAAACCATGGCGCAGCAGCACGAATCGTCAGTCGAAGACATTCTCGATTCAATCAAGAAGGTCATTGCACGCGACAATCGCGATGATGCCCTTAAAGCGCGGCGCCGACATATCGTTTCTGGGGAGGGCGAAATGGAAAAACAGGAAGATGGCGAGCTGGAAACACTCGATCTGACCGAGACTGCAGATACCGAAGAAGAGATTCCCACCGACGAGCTCGCTTCAAAGGAAGTGCTCGATCTCGGTGCGATGGATTGTGTAGTTGATGAAGCAGATGAAGAAGCTGCTTTGGAGCCGGAGACAGAAGAGACTGTGGCAACAGAAAATCACGAAAGCCCGCTGATCAATGATGAAGTGCGCGGCGCCATGCAGGAAAACCTCGCTGCGCTTGCAATGCTTGCTGAGCCAGGTGCGAAACCGCAAATTGTGCGCTCAGGAGAAACCTCTCTTGAAGGGCTCGCTCGCGAATTGATGCGTCCGATGCTGGCTGAATGGCTCGACAAGAACCTTCCCGGTATGGTCGAGAAAATGGTTCAGGCTGAAATCACCCGAATTGCTGGTAAGCGTCGCTAACACCGCGCAATTTCCGAGATTTAATCGTCGTCTTTTCGGCCGAACAGCTCTTCGCTGCCCGGTAGCCTGTTGTCGACCGCCTCATCATGCCCGGTGCCATTGGAGAGAAAGGCGAGCCCCATTAGCCCGCCGCCAAGCAACATGGTGAAGCTGATGCCTAAGGCAACGGCGATATAAAAGTGCACGGAAATCATACCGTTAAATGCATACAGCATAGCCAAAGCCACAATGACGATAATGACGGTCACCGCCATAAGGACTTTCATAATCTGTCGAAAACGAGACCAGGCATAGGCGGCGTTTTCAGGATCATCTAAGGGCGAGTTGCTAGGCATTTGTTCATCCATGGTCTGGCTGACTTCGCAATGCAATGGAATTGCGTGCAAGTCAGCTTCGCAATTTTGCGGATTCGCTTTTCCGCCCAAGACATGGCACCTTCCATTGCGAGAGGAAAAGGTGCCCTATGACAATCGCAAAAATCATCGCCGAACGCTCCAGCCAAGATGTCATTTCTTGTGATGTGCAGACCCCAGTGGCGGAGGCGGTATCAATGCTCGCGGGGAAGCGGATCGGCGCCCTGCCAGTCATGCGCGGCGAAACAGTGGTCGGCATCGTTTCAGAACGCGACGTGATCTACAGATTGGCGCAAGAGGGCCGCGATTGCCTCGACCAGAGTGTTGAAGCCATTATGACATCGCCGCCTGTAACCGTTACGCCTGACACGAAGATCGATGATGCGCTTTCGTTGATGACAAAGCGGCGTTTCCGACATTTCCCAGTTCTCGATGGGGGAGAGTTAGTTGCCTTTATCTCGATCGGCGATCTTGTGAAGAGCAAGTTTGATGAGGTGGAGCATGAAGCCGAGGCGATGCGGAATTATATTCAAACGGTATGATTATGGTGCGTGCAACAATGCTTGAGCAAACGCATCGGCATCCCTAAATACGAATCATGAGCACACTCACTCTCACCCCTTCGGCTGCTAAGCGCGTGGCATGGATCGCTGACAAGCAGACTAAGCCTGCGATATTGCGGCTTTCGGTGGAAGGTGGCGGGTGCTCAGGCTTTCAATATAAGTTTGAAATGGCCGATGCACCCGATGGTGATGATATGGTGAGCGAGACCGATGGCGTGCGCCTTGTCGTCGATCCGGTAAGCCTTGATCTGGTGAGCGGAAGCGTGGTGGATTACGTCGAATCTTTAGGCGGAGCAGCCTTCCGCGTCGAAAACCCCAATGCTGCAGCCGGATGCGGATGCGGTTCCAGCTTCGGCATCTGACCCTAGCATTCGTGTATTTCTAGACGGAGCCAATGGACGCAATGCCTTGTCTGCGTCATGGTTCACCTCATGAAAATTGCTACTTTCAATATCAACGGGATCAAAGCCCGCCTTCCGCGTCTGAAGGAATGGCTGGGGGAAACGCGACCATCAGTGGCATGCCTTCAAGAAATAAAGAGCCAAGATGAGGGCTTTCCTGCGTCCGAATTTGAAGAGCTCGGATATGAAGCAATCTGGCACGGGCAGAAGAGCTTTAACGGCGTTGCCATTCTAGCAGACAAAGAGGCTGGATATTCCATCACTGAGGTTCAGCGCGGGCTGGGCATTGATGGACCGAAGGAAGGCGAGGGGGAACAATCGCGCTATCTTGAGGCTGATATTGGCCACGCTGACCAGCAGACAACACGCATAGTTTGCATCTACCTGCCCAATGGCAATCCGCAGCCTGGTCCCAAGTTTGACTACAAAATTGCTTGGATGGAGAAACTTCGCGAACGGATGTCTGCGATCTGGCAAGAGGAAGTGCCCGCTGCGGTCTTGGGCGATTACAATGTCATTCCGTTTGAAGATGACACATATTCAGTCAAAGCGATGGCAGATGATGCCCTTACACAACCCAAAAGCCGAGCGGCATATTCTCGCCTTTTGGCTGACGGTTGGACTGATGCGGTTAGGACGCTAAATCCGCGCGGCGGTGTGTGGACCTATTGGGACTATCAAGCAGGCGCATGGCAGCGCGATCACGGGTTTCGGATCGATCATTTGCTGCTGTCGCCCGAAATGGCTGATCGATTGCACTCAGTCGGCGTGGACCGCGACCATCGTGGACGCGAAAAAGCGAGCGATCACGCGCCGGTTTGGGCTCAATTGTACTAAATTAGATCTGAGCAGATCGGACGCAATTACCGATAGAAAATGTGCGAGTCGATCTGGGCAGTGCGCTGCTTACGGCGACTCCAAGAAGGACGCACATATTTCGCATGGAAGTACACCGCGTCATCAACCTCGCTTTCCCACAAATCGTTATGAGCGATTTGAGCGATTGCTTTGCCCCGGGTCCATGCGCCCGAGCTGGTGCGAATGTTTGGCATCCTGCCGTTCTTTACGAATGAAAACTGCGCGCGCTGATACACAACACCGCAATAGCTTGCAGGGAAGCGACGATCTTCGGAACGGTTAATCACGACGCTTGCAACAGCAAGCTGTCCCGCAAGCGGCTCACCGCGCGATTCGAAATAGACAGCACCTGCCAAGCAGCGCATTTCTTCGCTTAATTCTGCTGTACCATCTACCTGCGAAACAAGCTCGCGCAGAGAGGACGCGGTCGTTTGGGTTGGTGCTTCTTCAATGGGCTCCTCGGAAAGCTCCTGAACGACCGCGTTGGATACATATTCGATTTGCTGAGGGACAGTTTCAACGGCGTCCTGCTCATTGGTATCAGCATCCACTGCGGGCGCAATTTGCGCAGCCACATCAGAGGTGCCTAAGTCTTGGGCCCAAGCCTGAACGCCATCGGCGCTCGAAAAGCTAAAAGCGGCTGTTGCTGCAATCGCGGCAGCACTCAAAGAGTAAGTCTTACGACTCATCAAAATTCACTTTTGTGCGGTGAGCGAGCTCCGACGCAGGAGAGAACCTGTTGCGTTTTTTCGCATTTTATAAGGTGGTTCAAGTTGCCTGCCGGCTGCCCCCCGTCTGCGTGCCAACGCGTTAGCCGAATTGCTAACCTGTTAGCCCACGCACCTGGAAGCTGGGCGGTCACATAAGGATCTTGACGCAAACGTCAAGCTAGACAGGCAAATCTGCGATGAAACGTTCCGGATCATCGATATCCACCTCTAAAATCCAAATATCGCTGTCCTGACCGCGGCGTCTTTCAAGATACTCAGAAAATTCGTATGGTTTTTCAGTATCTTGTGATTTTGTTCGAACGAAAGATCGTGTTCCATCGAGCTGCGGCATTCTTTCGTAAAGCTGACCACCTATGCCGCGACTGATTGTTACAAGCAGGATTGTCCCGGCATCTCGCTCGCCTTTGGACAAAACAGTCGCCATCCCACCTTGCGCTTGCGCCAGCCTAACCATCGCGCCAATTTCAAGATGCGCAGGCAGTCTTGTGTCGCGGGTCACGGCTTGCCTGCATATCCGGCAAGGCTCGATAAAGCGATGCGCGAACGCATGAAAGTGCCCGTACCCCGGCCGATTTCATCGCCTTCTTCATCAATCAAACGGGATTCGGCGACAAACACGCGGCGCTTTCCGCTGACCCAGCGACCCTCAGCAATCACTTTCCCCGCTTTCACAGGCTTGGTGAAGTGCAGGTTGAAACTGGTTGTAAGCAAAAATCGGTCTGTGGCCAATGTGTTGGCAGCATAGAAGGCAGCATCATCCAGCATTTTGAAATAGATCGTACCATGCGCAGCGCCTGCTGCGTGATACACATCTTGGGTGATCTCAAAGCTCAACCGCGACTGCCCCTCGCCCGTTATCGTCAGTTGCGATTCGAACTTCTCATTCACGGGCGCAGAAGCGTAGAGGCGCTCCAATGCGCGAAAATGAACGTCGGCGCCTGGAGCAGAATCAGGCGGCATCACGCAGGAATTGATTGGTCAACATGGCGTACAATGCGTCGTTATCAGGTGCATCCAGCATGCGCTGAAGTCTGCTTTCATCGCGCACCATACGCGAAATCGCGGCCAGTGCGTGCAAGTGTGTTGCGCCAGCATTTTCTGGTGAAATCAGGCAGAAAAACAGAGCAACCGGCATTGCGTCAGCCGCAGCGAAATCAACGGGTTCGTCCAGTTTCAATATCGCCAACGTCGGGCGGCGAATTTCTGGCGAACGGCAATGCGGAATGGCGACGCCTCGCCCAAAACCGGTGCTTCCCAGCGCTTCCCGCTGCTCTAATCCGTCAAGAATCGACCCTTTATCGACGTCATAGACGTCTGAAAATAGGCCAGCGAGTGCTCCAAGCACTTCATTTTTGGATGTAAGGTGGGCGAGCGACACCGCTTCTGGCACCACCACGATATTCACGTCCATTGTAACTTCCGAAAATCCCATTTTTTGGAGCCCTTTCGGACTCTTAACTCAGACCATCATGGCGATGCAAAGCGCCAAGGCACCTTACACAAAGCCATTCCTCCTGAAATAAACCTCTGATCGAATGCGCGTGATAGCGCACTCACGTTCCAAAGGTCCTAACGCGGTTCAACCCAACCGATCGATCCGTCTGAGCGGCGATAAACCATATTATGCCGTTCAGTGCCAGCATTTTTGAAGAACAGTGCTGGAGTATCGCGCAAATCGAGCATCATCACCGCATCAGCAACGGTCGCTGTAGGGACATCCACGCTAGTCTCAGCGATCACCGGAGGAGCGTCGCTAACAACCTCCTGCTCGGGCTCATCGGCAGCGAGAATAGTGTAGGCGGCCTCTTCCTCGGCCCTCGCAAAAGCTGCGCGTTCATGACGATCAGTTATACGGCGTTTATAGCGGCGCAATTGCTTTTCGATTTTGGCCGCTGTTTTATCAAGCGCTTGATGTGCGTCATGCGCATTGCCCTGCGCTTTTATGATCATACCCTGATTAACATGGGTAATAATGTCGCAGGTAAAACCACCCGCAGGTCCTTTCCCAAACGTGACATGCGATGAGATTGCGCGGTCAAAGTGCTTTTCAACTATTCCGACCAGCCGATCAGAGGCGTGTTCTTGCAGTGCTGTTCCGGTTTCGACCTGATGCCCTGAAACTCTGATGTCCATGTTTACCGGTCCTCCTTTGTAAGATCGATCAGCGTACCCAAATTGCATCCTTGATCGATTCTAGAAACGTTGCGTGCCTGGTGAGCTCTTCTTGTGAAGCGCTGTGCGGACGGGGCTCTCGGCGCGGCTTTGTTGGTAGATTTGACTGAACAACGGGGCTTTCCCGACCATCTTTTTCGCTACCACACGCGCCAAGATCGCTTGCCAGCTCCAGCCCGATTTGGCGGCCACCTGTCAGCTCAACGTAGACTTGCGCCAGTAATTCAGCATCTAGCAGCGCGCCATGCTTCACCCGGTGGCTGCGATCCACCCCGTACCTTGTGCAAAGCGCATCAAGCGATGCCTTCGCCCCGGGGTGTTTCTTGCGCGCAATTGCGACCGTATCGACCATGCGGTCCATTGAGATAGGTTCGCGCCCGATGCGGTCGAGCTCGGCATTCAAAAAGCCAAAGTCAAATGCGGCGTTGTGAGCAACCAAAGGTGCGTCGCCCAAGAATTCAAGAAGCTCATCAACACCTTGCGCAAATAGCGGTTTGCCAGACAAGAAACTGGCGGACAGCCCATGCACCTCTTCTGCAGCAGAGCGCATATCGCGTTCAGGATTATAGTAAGCGTGAAATGTTGTGCCAGTTTCAACTCGGTCAATCATCTCAACACAGCCGATTTCCACCATCCGATCGCCCGTTTTGGGGTCAAGGCCAGTTGTTTCGGTGTCAAATACCACTTCGCGCATTGGCAATGTTATTCACTCAAGAGCGGCGCAGTGCAAGGGGTAGGAACACGGATCCGCTGGACTGCGAGGCATTATGTCGGTCTGTTCACCCTGAGCTTTTCAACAAGGGCAGCAACTTGCGCTTCGGTTTCAGAGAGACTGGTGGATGTGTCGATAATAAAGTCGGCGCGTTCGCGCTTTTCAGCGTCGGGCACTTGGAGGGAGAGAATGTGTTCAAATTTCTCCGACGTCATTCCAGGACGAGCCAAAACGCGCTCGCGTTGAAGTTGTGCTGTTGCTGATACGACGACAACTGCATCGAAAGCCTGCTCCCCGCCGCGCTCGAACAAGAGTGGGATGTCAAACACGAGCATGGCCGCATCCGCATTCTCGCTTAAGAATTGCGCCCGCTTCTGCCCAACTGCGGGGTGAACAATGGCCTCTAGCTGAGTGAGTATTTCCTTATCGCCAAAAACCATCTCACCCAGTTTTTCGCGTTTTACACCTTCTGGGCCAGTTGAGCCGGGGAATGCTTGCTCAATCGCGGGTAGCAATTCACCATCCGGCCCTTGCATCGAACGGACAGCGTCATCGGCATCAAAAACCGGGGCGCCAGCCGCTTCAAACATCGCAGCTACCGTGGATTTGCCCATGCCAATGGAGCCGGTGAGGCCAATCATCAAAGGCTTTTTCTGCTCAGTTTTAGCACTCATTCGCGCAACATTTCTTTCAAACGATCATCAAACGATCGGGGAGGGGCGACGCCAAAGAACTTTTCAAACGCGATGGCCGCTTGCCCGACCAACATTTCCAACCCAGCAATGGTTTGAAATCCTGCTGTTTGGGCCGAATGAAGAAATAGCGTGTCTGATGGGCTCGTCACAATATCATAGGCGATGCTGCCAGGTGGCGCGTGACTCCAATTGAAAAGGAGCGGTGGATTGCCCTCCATCCCCAGCGGGGATGCGTTGATAATGAGATCGAGACAGCCCTCACGGTCATCAAACTCAAAATCGGTGGCTTCCGCAAAATGGGCAAGGGGGGCAGTGTAGTGTTCGCCATCGGGCGCAAGTTCAGCCAAGAGGCTGCGAGCCTTGCCGACATTGCGCGAGGCAAGCACAATGGTGAAACCATGCTGCGTTAAAGCTGCTACTATCGCCCGCGCCGCGCCGCCATTTCCAACAATGCGCGCCATGCGGAACAAGTGCTTTTCTTCAAGCAAGCTTTCAAGCGGTTCCAGAAAACCGCCAGCATCAGTGTTGGTGCCAACCAATTTGCCATCAGCACCGCGATACACTGTGTTCACTGCCCCAATTGCTTTTGCAACCGGTTCCAAATGATCGATCAGCGGGATCACCGCTTCTTTCAGCGGCATGGTGATATTGCAACCCAGCCAGTTCGGGTTAGCGCGCGAGGTGTCTATGTAGTCAGCCAGTGTCTCACGCGTCACTCGCCGCGCACCGTAACGCACATCGAGGCCGAGCCGTTTGATCCAGAAGCCATGGATCAAAGGCGATTTGGAATGCATGATCGGATCACCGATCACTTCTGCAAAGGGAACATTGTCCGGATCGCTCATCGTTGCAGAACACCCTGATCGCGCAAGGCACCCAGCAGAGGCAAAAGCGGCATGCCAAGTACAGTGAATTGATCGCCTTCGATACGCTCAAAAAGCTGAACGCCCATCGCCTCAATCCGGAAAACTCCGACCGTGAAGCCAACTTCAGGCCATTCTTGATCGAGGTAATGTGCGATAAATTCTTCGGACAAATCGCGCACATGCAACAACGCTTGTGATTGAGTGCTCCACTCGCACGCATTGTTGCGCACCAATGCTGCCGCGCTGTGAAGCTCAATGGGTTTGCCTGAGAAAAAGCGTAAGTGTTCTGCCGCGTTTTCGCGCGATGTTGGTTTGTCAAAACGCTTGCCATCGACCACCACAAGACTGTCACTTCCAAGGATCAACGCGTCTGGATGATCCTCCACAAGAGCAGCCGCTTTAGCAACGCTCAGCGCCTCAGCCACTTCGCCGGGCGATGCCCCTTGAAGACCTGCTTCAACCAATCGCTCATCGATATCGGCGGGAATGGCTTTATACTGCACTCCAGCCGCATCGAGCATTGCGCGGCGCGAGGTGGATTTTGAGGCGAGGATCAAAGGCACCGCGTTCATATTGGCTTCGCCACACCATCAACCGGCTTGTCGCGGCGTTTTCGCTCTTGAACCAGACGGATAATCGCAGCGGCGCTTTCTTCAATGGACCGTCTTGTCACATCGATGACAGGCCAACCGTTATCGGCAAACATTCGCCGCGCAAACTGGAGCTCATCCTTTACCCGATCATTGTCGACATAGGCGGTTTCGGTGCCTTCATTTAGGGACAACAGCCGATTGCGGCGGATCTGGACCAGCCGTTCTGGTGCGGTCGTCAAACCCACAACCAGTGGGTTGCGCAACCCAAACAGAGCTTTGGGCGGCGGGCTTTCTACAACCAGAGGAATATTGGCCGTCTTATACCCACGATTTGCGAGATAGATCGAAGTCGGGGTCTTCGAGCTTCGCGACACACCTGCAAGCACGATGTCAGCCTCTTCCCAATCTTCATGCGCAACGCCATCATCGTGCGCGATCGTGTATTGGATCGCATCCACACGCTTAAAATAGGCATCATCCATATTGTGCTGACGACCGGGTCGGCCATGCGCTTCTTGGCCCAGTTGCGATTCCAAAACTGCTGTGACTTGATCGAGCACCGGAACTGCTGGGAGCCCAAGATGCCGGCAATGCTCTTCCAGCCGTTTTCGGCTCTCAGGATTGACAAGAGTGTATAGAACCAGGCCTGGATTATCGGCCAGATCGGGCACAATTCTATCAAGGTGCTGCTGCGATCTAACCATTGGCCAAAAATGCCGGCTAACATCGGGATCGTCGAATTGGGCCAGAGCGGCTTTGGCGATCATCTCCAGAGTTTCACCGGTTGAATCGGAGACAAGGTGCAGGTTGATACGGTTCATGGAGGTGCGATCGTGTTATTATGTCTAAGCCTAGGACAAAGGCCTGTGGAAACACTTAGGCATAAACCACGGGATGAACACGTCGACAAGCTTGGGAGAGAGTTTCATGCCCAATGCCGGCACATTCGTCTTGATGATTATCGACATGGGATAGGCCTTTTCGACAGGCTGGGAGCAGTGGGGATAGCTTGCGCTTGACTCAGCTTTGGTCGGGATTCGCATTGTGTCAATTTGCCTTGCACTTTCCCCGAAATCGGGCAGGAGGCTGGTAATTCCCGGTTTCCACAGGGACAACAAATATCATCAATCTTATATATAATAATTATATTGTTTTTAGGAGGGACTATGCCGGGCCCATTGCTCGACACTTTGAAAGGTAATCGCCAAGAAGTACCGCCGGTTTGGCTTATGCGTCAGGCGGGTCGTTACCTTCCTGAATATCGCGAATTAAGAGCGGAAAAGGGCGGTTTTTTAGAGCTGGTCTATGATAGCGAAGCCGCCGCAGAAATTACGGTTCAACCAATCAGGCGGTTTGGTTTTGATGGGGCAATTCTGTTTTCAGATATTCTCATCGTCCCGCATGCGATGGGGCAGGGATTGGAATTTCTTGCAGGAGAAGGGCCCAAGTTAAGCCCCACATTGCTAGAAACGGATTTGAGCAATTTCACAGCCAATCCTGCTCGTTTTGACCCAATCTATGAAACCTTGCGACTAACCCGCAAACTGATCAGCGATGATGTAACCTTGCTGGGCTTTGCAGGATCACCATGGACTGTTGCGACGTATATGATCGCAGGTGAAGGCTCCAAAGATCAGGGGCCAGCGCGATTGCTTGCGTATAAAGATCCAGCCCGAATGCAGGCGATCCTGGATGCAATTGTCGAGGTAACTGTAGGCTATCTTCGCGGTCAGATCAATGCAGGGGCAGAAGCTGTGCAATTGTTTGACAGTTGGGCTGGAAGCCTCGCGCCTGACGAATTTGAACGCTGGGTAATTGCTCCCAATGCGAAGATTGCCGCTGCTCTTAAACAATCACATCCCAATACGCCGGTGATCGGTTTCCCAAAAGGTGTAGGCTCCAAATTGGCCGCCTACGCGCGTGAAGTGGGTGTTGATGCCATGGGACTTGATGAAACGCTGGATCCGGCCGCTGTGCACGCTTCTCTGCCTTCTGGGATGCCTGTTCAGGGCAATCTTGATCCGCTTTTGGTTGAAGCGGGCGGGCCTGCACTTCCAAAACGAGTAAAAGCTATCATCGATGCGTTTGAAGATCGTCCGCATGTTTTCAATCTGGGGCATGGTATTGGTCAGTTTACGCCGATTGAGCATGTCGAACAATTGCTCAGCAGTCTAAGAGGATAGGCATCGCGTCATGCAGGAGATTTTTCCAAGTCTGTATCCTTGGCTAAAAGTCGGCCATGTTATTTTCATGGTATTTTGGCTTGCGGGTCTGTTCATGTTGCCGCGCCAATGCATTTATATGCTTGATCACGAACCCGGCTCGCAAGGTGAAGCGAAATGGGCAGATCGCATGGGCAAACTGCGCAAGATTATTTTGACCCCCAGCCTTATTATCGTGTGGGTGTTGGGGCTGACATTGGCGACCGGGCTCCAAGCTTTTAGCGGTGGAGGATGGCTCCATGCCAAAATCCTGCTCGTTGTGCTTTTGAGCGGATATCATGGCTGGCTTGTCGCGCAGACTAAGAAAATGGCACGCGGGGAGCGGCCTTTGTCCGAAAAATCTCTTCGTATGTTTGGCGAGGTTCCGGGCTTGTTGCTGGTGCTGATCGTACTGCTTGTCTATGTGAGGCCGTTCTAGTGTTGGATTGACCTTGCTCTTTATGCGTCGTAGTTTATGCGCATTCCATCGGTCTGATCGTATGAGAAACTTCATGTGATCTCGTCTGCTTTCTCCAAGCCCAGCTCCAAGAAATGTATCCATTGCATCGGAGCACCTCTTTTTTCAAAGAGGCACTGACGGCCCGGCCTATCCTGAACACTGGACTGTAAAAACAATGCATCTCAAAGACTTAAAAACGAAAACGCCAGCTGATCTTGTTGCAATGGCCGAAGAGCTGGGCGTCGAAGGTGCATCGACAATGCGCCGCCAAGACCTGCTTTTCAGCATTTTGCGAGAATTGGCAGAGGATGAAGAATACGAAGAGAAAATCATGGGCATCGGCACGATTGAAGTGCTGCAAGATGGCTTTGGTTTCCTTCGCTCTCCTGAGGCCAACTACCTTGCAGGCCCAGATGATATCTACGTTTCGCCGAACCAGATCCGGAAATGGGGCTTGCGCACTGGCGATACGGTAGAAGGCGAAATCAGGGCACCCAAGGAAGGCGAACGCTATTTCGCGCTCACTGGTCTTACGACAGTGAATTTCGAAGATCCGTCCGCTGTTCGGATGCGGACCAACTTTGACAACCTCACTCCGCTTTATCCTGAGAAAAAGCTCAACCTGGATACGCTTGATCCAACCGTGAAGGACAAATCTGCTCGGGTGATCGACATCGTGTCACCGCAGGGTAAAGGCCAGCGCGCGCTAATCGTTGCGCCGCCGCGTACTGGTAAAACGGTTTTGCTGCAAAACATTGCCAAGGCGATTACAGACAATCATCCTGAAGTGTTCTTGCTGGTGCTCCTGGTCGATGAACGGCCCGAAGAAGTCACTGATATGCAACGCAGTGTCAAAGGTGAGGTGATTTCCTCGACCTTTGATGAACCCGCCAATCGTCACGTGCAAGTTGCTGAGATGGTGATTGAAAAGGCGAAACGTCTGGTCGAGCACAAGAATGATGTGGTGATCTTGCTGGATTCGATTACTCGTCTGGGCCGCGCATACAACACGGTTGTTCCAAGCTCCGGTAAAGTTCTTACTGGCGGCGTGGATGCCAATGCTTTGCAACGTCCGAAACGCTTTTTCGGTGCAGCACGTAACATTGAAGAGGGGGGATCGCTCTCCATTATTGCAACGGCGTTGATCGACACCGGCAGCCGTATGGACGAAGTGATCTTTGAAGAATTCAAAGGCACCGGTAACTCAGAAATCGTGCTCGATCGCAAAGTTTCTGACAAACGCATCTTCCCAGCGCTTGATGTTGGCAAATCCGGGACCCGCAAGGAAGAATTGCTGGTCGAGAAGGACAAGCTTTCAAAGATGTGGGTGCTGCGCCGAATTCTTATGCAAATGGGCACAGTCGATGCGATGGAGTTCCTGCTCGACAAGATGAAAGATTCAAAGACCAACGAAGATTTCTTCGACACGATGAATCAGTGATCGGTGAGGGCTGGATGAGGCCTGATCCACTAAAAAACTGTAACTTTCCTTAGACACTCTCGGTTAGGACTGTATGGGTTTGGCAAGCTCATTTATAAGAGTAACCAGGGGAAGCTCAGCGTAATGCTCAGCCAATATCTTTATATCAGCACGGCGCCAAATTTGTCGCGTGACGAAGTCAATTCAATCCTTGAGAGCAGTGCTCGCAACAACCCTGCGCGCGATGTAACGGGCCTGCTCCTTTACAACGGTCGAAATTTTCTCCAGCTTTTGGAGGGAAAGGAAGCGGAATTGGTCGATCTGATGGTTAGGATCACTCATGATGCTCGGCATACAGGTATTTCTTTTCTCGACCGACGAACGAGTTCGAACAGGGTTTGTAGTGATTGGGCTATGAAACGTGTTATGATCGCGCAAAGCATTGAAGATAGGCGGGAAATGCTGGACAGTGATCTGCCAAAAGGGCTGGATAGTGAAGTCAGGCGGATGATTATGAATTTCGCGGTCTTGAACTAATTTGGCCCAATTCGACGACAGTTAAACAGCGTTAGGCGTTTTTTGATAGGTCTATCGCTACCGACTTTCAAATGCGTCGAATAATCTACACAAGCCATATGACAGAGTTGTTCTCGTCAGGGGAGCTTTTCGGCCTAATCACCGCTTCTGCGCGCAAGAATGGTAAGGAAGGCCTCAGAGGGTTTCTGCTGTTTTCCAACGGGCGTTTTCTCCAGCTTTTAGAAGGTCCTTCTAAAGCTCTGTCAGACCTCTACCGGGTGATCGAGCAAGATCCCAGACATCGCGATTGTGAAATCGTCTATGATACATCTGTCGAAACCACATCGTTCTCCAATTGGTCCATGCGTCGTATTCCCAGTGCTTGTCCAAACGATGCCCGTGAATTCATTTGCAGCAAAGCAAATGGAAGCGTTCCTGAGGATGTGCTCGAAATCGTCGATGATTTTCTTGAGGGCGCCCTGAACAACGTTAGTTCGTGAACCGTGGCTGTTAGCGTCACTCGGGATAATCGGACATCTGACTTGCTCACTGGCAGAATGGCACTGCTGGTGTAAAGGAGGGGTGAGAGAGGTGGTTAGCAATGAAAATCAACGTCGAAATTGAGTGTACTCCTGAAGAAGCTCGGAGTTTTATGGGCCTACCTGATGTAAGTCAGGCCAATTCGGTTTATGTCGATACCATCACAAAAGCGATGAAGGGCGTTAGTAGCCCTGACCAAATGCAAGAATATGCCGAAAGATTGGCTCCCATGGGTCAGATGGGAATGAAGTTGTTTCAAAGCTTTGTCGAAGGGGGCATGAGAACTGCTGCGGGATCCCCTGCTTCCAAAAAGCCTGACAAGGATGACAAGTCGGACGATTGAATCCGATAAGTTCATGCGCAAGGCGATTGGCGATTTCATGCCGACAGATCAGTTGACCATCTTTGCTGTATCGAGCGGCGCACCTCCAGCTGCGATCGGCGTTATCAGAATAAGCGGACCAATGTCCGAAACAGCGTTGACCCAACTGACGGGGCGACAATTCACTCCGCGGCGCGCCAGCTTGGCGAAATTGAAAGACGTGAAAGGAAAGATTCTCGACGAAGCGTTGATCTTATGGCTGCCGGGTCCGAACAATGCGACAGGAGAGGATTGCGCAGAACTTCATTGTCATGGGGGCCGGGCTGTATTGGCTGCTGTTGAGAAAGCACTATCGGATATTAAAGGCTTGCGCTCTGCCCAACCTGGTGAATTCACGCGGAGAGCTTTTGCAAATGGTCGCATCGACTTGGCGGAAGCTGAGGGACTTGCAGATCTGTTGTCCGCTGAGACAGAACTCCAAAGGGCGGCTGCTATCGCGAATTCGAGCGGTGTTCTTTCGCGCGAAGTTGAGAATTGGCGCAGCCGGTTGCTGTGCGCTTCTGCACAGATCGAAGCTGCTTTGGATTTTTCGGATGAAGACGATGTGGATGCTTTGCCTGAGAGTTGCACGAGCAACATCCAGTCTTTGTCCGATGATATTGCAGCGTGGCTTCAGCGCCCGCGCTCTGATCGTCTTGGCGCAGGTGTCAGGGTGGTTCTTGCAGGGCCGCCCAATGCTGGCAAATCGACCCTTTTCAACGCATTGGTTGAAAGTGAAGCTGCGATCACGTCAGATATTGCAGGCACAACGCGTGATGTAATTGAGCGGAGCGTTGGAATAGATGGCATTCCGTTTGTCTTCGTTGATACGGCAGGTCTGCGAGAGGACAGTGCAGACGCTATTGAGGCCATCGGTATCAATAGGGCGAACACAGAGCTTGAGCGTGCGGATATCGTGCTGTGGCTTGGAGATGAGGGTGAGGGCCCTTCTGGGTCATGGGAAGTGGCATCACGCCTCGATGCGACGGATTTTGTTGCGAAGTCAAAGGGCGCTTACTCTGTTTCGGCGAAGACCAATGCCGGGGTCTTTGAGTTGAAATTGGCTTTGGGGGAGGCCGCACGGCAGATCCTTCCTAAGCCTGGTGAGGCAGCGTTGAACGCTCGCCAACATGCTATACTGACCGATGTGGAAGAAGCGCTGAATGCTGCGCAGGGTCAAAGCGACGTGCTTTTGATCGCTGAAGAATTGCGCCGGGCCCGGATTGGCTTTGACAAACTGGTCGGCAAGACCACGACCGAAGATATGTTGGATGCGTTGTTTGGGCGGTTTTGCATAGGCAAGTGAGGCTCAACGCAAAATGCCCGCTGTTTCACGTGAAACATCTTTGACCTGGGGTCTGTGAGCGCCTATTTGGCGATCATGCACGAATTCGATGTTCTAGTGGTTGGTGGTGGTCACGCCGGAGTTGAGGCTGCAATGGCGGCTGCGCGCATGGGTGTGCGCGTTGGTCTTGTGAGCTTTGATCTCGATGCCATCGGGGCAATGAGCTGCAATCCTGCCATCGGAGGGCTTGGAAAAGGCCATTTGGTGCGGGAAGTTGACGCTTTGGATGGTGTGTTGGGCCGTGCTGCGGATGCTGGCGGAATCCATTACCGGATGCTCAATCGTTCAAAGGGCAGTGCTGTTTGGGGCCCTCGTGTTCAGGCGGACCGGCGGCTGTTCAAGGCATATGTTCAAGAAGCTGCTCGCTCACAGGATAACCTCACACTGATTGCGGGCGAAGCCGCGGCCTTGCACTTGAAAGGCGATGTAGTCCGTGGGCTTGAGCTGGGTGATGGCACAACACTTCACGCAGACAGAGTTGTCCTGTGCACCGGGACATTCTTGGGTGGCACGCTTTACCGCGGAGAGGAGCGCTTTGAAGGGGGTAGGATTGGTGAGAATTCCGCCTTACGCCTGGCGGAACAATTGCGCGGTGCACAACTGCCGATGGCGCGGCTTAAGACGGGTACTCCACCCCGCTTAGATGGTCGAACGATTGACTGGTCCCAGTTAGAAGAGCAGCCCTCTGATGGGGAGGGGTGGACGATGTCGCCTCTCTGCGCGAACCGAGCGAACCCTCAGGTTTTTTGTGCTATCACTCGGACCACGCACGCCTCTCACGATATAATTAGAGCAAACCTGGACCGTTCACCGCTTTTCTCAGGTGCCATTGGTGCTGCGGGCCCTCGTTACTGTCCCTCCATAGAAGATAAGATTCATCGCTTTGGAGATCGGGATGGTCACCAGATTTTTCTCGAACCGGAAGGGCTCTCGACACACCTAATCTATCCCAATGGCATCAGCACCAGTCTGCCAGTGGATGTGCAGGATAAGATGCTTCGCGCAATGCCAGGCTTAAGTGATGTGAAGATTGTTGAGCCCGGATATGCGGTTGAATACGATCACATTGATCCACGTGCATTGACGCCGGATTTGCAGGTGAGGGCTATTCCTGGATTGTACTGCGCGGGTCAGATCAATGGAACAACTGGGTATGAAGAAGCTGCCGCGCAGGGGCTCGTTGCTGGGCTGGAAGCCGCAGCTGCAGTGCTGGGCCGCGAGGCGCCTGCTCTTGATCGAGCCAATTCCTATATCGCAGTAATGGTCGATGATCTAACTCTGCAGGGCGTGAGTGAACCTTACCGTATGCTTACCGCACGGGCCGAATACCGCTTGCGCCTACGAGCCAACAATGCGTCATCCCGCCTCACACCTTTGGGAATGGCTGCGGGTTGCATCGGTGATGAGCGCCAAACATGGTTTAGGCAGCGCGAACTGAACCGCAGCGAAATCGATGATGCAATGGCTCAACCTGTGACCGCGCGCGATCTTAACGATCATGGTATCAACGTCAGGCGCGATGGTGGCGATAAACCGCTGAGAGAGTGGCTAAGGCATGATGGGATAGGGCTGAAGGAGCTCGAAGCTTGGCTTGGGGACGCAGTGGCTCAAGATCCCCTTTTGGCTGAGGAGATGGCCGAAGACGCAGCTTACGCTCCATATCTTGCCCGCCAAGATGCGGAACTACGCGATCTACGCGCGAGTGAAGGGCTCAGCCTCGATCCAAACTTCGCCTATGATCAAGTACCAGGTCTTTCGAATGAAATGGTCGAGCGGCTTACAGCGGCCGCTCCGGCGACATTGGCTGCTGCGGGGCGCGTGGCTGGTGTAACACCGGCGGCATTGTCTGCGCTCTTGGTTCATGCTCGAAGAGCTCAAGGTGGTGATGGCCCGAACGGGCAGCGGGCTGCGTGAACCAGACGGCGCCAATCAGAACTGAGGAGGATGCCCGCAGCTTTTGCGAAGCTGTGGGTGATGACGGCTCGATTGCTCGCCTTCGGAGGTTTGGAGAACTCTTGCTCACGGAAAACCAAGCACAGAACCTCATAAGTAAACCGTCTGAGGCTCACATTTGGCAAAGACATTTCGCGGATAGCGCTCAGCTGCTGGAGCTTGTTCCACGTGAAACACAACCCAGGCCTGATGCGCCGTGGTTGGATCTCGGGACTGGAGCAGGGCTTCCGGGGCTGATCATAGCCATTTTGAAGCCCGAGTGGCCCACAGTCTTGGTTGAATCCCGCGCAAGGAGAGTCGAGTTCCTGCAAATGTGCGTTGAAGAACTAGCACTCAAAGAGTGCAGGGTGGCCGGTGAGCGGCTGGAGCGGATCGGCCCATTCCCTGCCAGTGTCATCTCGGCCCGTGCTTTTGCTCCGCTCGACAAACTCCTCCGGTTATCCGCACCCTTCTCCACAAAGGCCACCTGCTACCTCTTGCCCAAAGGGCGCTCGGCAGCGCACGAGTTAAGGGAACAGAAAAAAGCGATTCGAAACCTGTTCCACGTGAAACAATCATTGACCGATGACGAAGCTGGGATAATCGTGAGCAAGTGAAGCGAGTGCGCACTTCGTGATGTTCTTAAGAGGGTGAATTTGGTGAAAAGACTATGCTGACCATCGCGATTGCCAATCAGAAGGGTGGTGTTGGCAAAACCACGACCGCCATCAACATCGCAACAGCAATGGCAGCAACAGGCTGGCGAACTCTGCTCATCGACCTCGATCCGCAAGGGAATGCCTCAACGGGAATGGGTGTTAATTCTGCTGACCGCGAAATGTCGAGCTATGACTTGCTGGTCGACGGTGCTCTTTTGGCTGAAACTGTTTCAAACACGACAATTCCTGGCCTGGATATCGTTCCAGCTACAGTGGACCTAAGCGGCGCCGAAGTGGAATTGGTATCGGTGGAAGATCGCACCGCGCGCTTGCGAAGCGCTCTAGCCAATCACACTGATCATGACATTTGCTTCATTGATTGCCCGCCATCGCTAGGTTTGCTCACCCTCAATGCTCTGTGTGCTGCGGACACACTGCTTGTCCCACTTCAATGTGAGTTTTTCGCGTTAGAAGGGCTTAGCCAATTGCTGCAGACGGTTGAGAAAGTGAAACAGCTCTTCAATCCGTCGCTAGATATTATCGGCGTTGCGCTCACTATGTTTGATCGGCGCAATCGATTGACCGATCAGGTTTCGGACGACGTGCGCGATTGCCTGGGTGCATTGGTGTTTGAAACAGTCATTCCGCGCAATGTAAGATTGTCAGAGGCGCCGAGCCATGGGTTGCCAGCATTGGTCTATGATCATGCGTGTGTGGGGAGCCGGGCGTATATCGCTCTGGCGCGTGAATTGATCGGGCGTTTCCCGGATGAAAGGCAAGCAGCGTGAGTAAGAAATCGAACCAGGGCATCGAGTTTTCCGTCCCGCAACGCAGCACCGCTGCTCGCAAAAAGAAGCTGGGTAAGGGCTTGGGAGCGCTCTTGGGTGAAACCCAAAGGGAAGAGCCTCTTGTTCAGTCTGAGGTTACACCAGCCAGTTCAGCGTCTCAACAAAACGCATCCAGCAGCGAATTTGTCAGCGATGCCAATTCACCGTTAAAAATGTTGAGCATTGCTTCGATCAGCCCGCTTCCTGGCAACCCGCGCAAGCATTTCGATGAAACTGCGCTGGATGAGCTTGCGTCCTCCATCGCAACGCGTGGTGTCATCCAACCCATCATTGTGCGACCCGAAAAAAGTGGCTCTTTTCAATTGGTTGCAGGTGAACGGAGATGGCGTGCGGCGCAGAAAGCCCGCCTCCACGAGATACCAGCTCTGGTTCGTGATCTGGATGATCGCGAGGTAATGGCACTCGCGCTAATTGAGAACTTGCAGCGCGAAGACCTCAATCCTGTCGAAGAAGCGCGAGCCTATCAGAAACTCTCAGATGAAGAGGGTATGACACAGGCGGATATTGCGCGGATGGTGGAAAAATCACGCAGCCATGTGGCGAATATTCAGCGCCTTTTGAATTTGCCTGAAGTGGTTTTGGACATGGTTGAGGGCGGGCATTTGTCCATGGGCCACGCTCGTGCCCTGATCGGACAGGATGACGCGGCAGATCTGGCCAAACGGGCGGTGAATGACAACCTTTCGGTCCGCGAGATCGAGAAATTGGTGAGAAAGTCTGCAAAACCCTCTCCAAACTCAGGACAAACCCCGCAATTTGCCGTCGAGCAGGGCCATGATGCAGACATTCAAGCCGTCCAGAACCATCTGGAAGAGTTTCTTGGTTTGCCGGTAAGCATCAAGTCGGATGCTGATCCGCGCTCTGGCTCGATCAGCATCCGCTATTCTACGCTCGATCAGCTCGATCTTGTATGTCAGCGCCTCACTGGAGGGGACATCTGAGAGCAAGGAAAGGGGTTAGCGTTTCGAGGCGCTGGCCCCAATCACTCCCGGATCAGTTTGGAATTGGTTGGCACCCGCACCCGGCGGGTTGCTGGTAGACCCTCTTCACGGACAACTTCACGCACAATAACACGCTGCGGCTGCTCAACCTCGATCGGAACCCAGACCACTTGTGATGGCTGTTGGTAGCCATACACTTGATAAGGGGCATATCCTTGGGGGGCATATGCCGGGTAAGGTGTGGAAGCTGGGATAGTGCGTGCTGCGATCCGTCCGCCATCCGCGCTGTATTGCTGAAGGTAGTCGTTCAACGCCCCTTCGCAATCATAACCAGCATTTTCGTCCCGCTTGTCGAGAGCATTCCCAATCGCTGCACCGGCAGCACCGCCAGCACCAGCGCCGATCAAGGTTCCTCCAAGCCGTTCGCCGCTAGCAATTCGATTGCCGGACAGGCCACCCACAGCCGCACCAAGCAAACCGCCAAGGATTTTGCCGCGATCGCTATCAGAGCGTCCGGCCGTACGGCGGCGGCACTCATTGATCCATTGCTCGCGTCCTACAACCACTTGTGCGGGTGTCGTCGCTACGGGGTAAGCTGCAACTGGATAAGTTGGGTATGCGCCGCCAGAAGGAGGTGGAGCAGCATATTGTGGCTGAGCTGGCTGAACTTGAACCTGAGCGGGGGTTGCGCGGGCCGGTATGCGGCGAGTGCGCGTAATTGTCTCAAGGCCATCCGCTGCTGTGGTCGTCTCGACAGTTTCCGCAGGCAATTGCGCTGGCAATTGAGTTGAGATCGAAGGCGCAGGGATTGCTCTAGGGAGTGCTTGGGCCATCGCTTCGGATGAGATGGCTGTCGCGCCTATCACGCAAGAAGCGGAAAGGATGGCTCGAATTGCGGCTGGGTTTTGCATGTTTTTCCCTCTCTCGGTCCAAACGTCCAACTGTTTCAACAGCTAGATCGATTCGCACCAAACAAAGACTTGGTGTTAATGGTTTGTTTACCATTGACTGACCGAAGCACCTAATCACGCCTCAGCCTTTGTACCGTTTCGGGTCGTTAACTTTACGCGATATTACGCAGCAGCCCTGTGAGGCTATCAATCATATCCGGTCGCTCAAAATGCGTGCAAGTACCTCAATTCCTTGAGAATCTACGGCAGAAAAACGGCCAAGTTTAGGGCTGTCTAGATCAATGACAGCAATCACGTGGCTGTCACGCTTTACCGGGACGACCAGTTCAGACTGGCTGGCTGCGTCACATGCAATATGGCCTGGAAATGCGTGAACGTCATCGATCCTCAGGGTTTCACCACTCGCCGCTGCAGAACCGCACACCCCTTGATTAAGTGGTATTCGGATACATGCTGGGCGGCCTACAAATGGGCCAAGGATCAGCTCCTCGCCGCTCTCTACGCCTGGGCCAACACGATAAAACCCTGCCCAATTGAGATCCGGCACAAACTCCCAGATCAATGCCGCCACATTGGCCATATTGGCGACCGGGTCAGGCTCACCAGCGGTCAGAGCATCCGCTGCATCCACAAGCTGTCGGTATACTTCTTGGGGTTCGAGGCCCGCATCGGGTTTATAGTCAAACATCTTTGAGGTGCTCTTTTGCATGTGTGTGTGTGTGCGTTTGTCGCTCATGCAGCGCTTAGGATATTGCCGCAAGTGGCATGGCTCTCTATCGATCAGGGCATGACTATGTTCCGCAAACTTTCCATCACACTTCTTATTGTCTTCTTGCTTATCGCTGTTGCGCTGTACTTCTTGACGCGCGGCGATGTTGCAGACTTGAGTGTTGATGACGTGGCAGGGACAGAGCCAACCCTGCAAGAAGCTGATGCCGAGACGTTTCCGACATTAGAGATCGCAAAGCCAGTAGGCTGGAAGGCGGATCAGTCACCAGCGGCGGCAGAGGGTCTTGCTGTCAACCGTTTTGCTGAGGGGCTGGATCATCCGCGCGTTCTTTATGCATTGCCCAATGGCGACATCTTGGTGACGCTGACACGTGCACCGGAGCGGCCCGAAGACGATGATGATGTTGGTATTGGCGAATCGATCAAAAACTGGATCGCTGATTTCCTTTTCAGCGAAGCCGGAGCATCGGGAGAATCCGCCAATCAGATCGTTTTACTGCGTGATGCAGATCAAGACGGCGTTGCCGAAGTCCAAACTGTCATCCGTGAACAGGGCCTCAGCTCTCCTTCGGGTTTGAGTTGGCATGACAATATCCTTTACGTTGCAAATCACGATGCCGTGCTCGCTTTCGATTATGAACTTGGCGCTGATGCTGTGTCTGGAGAGGGGCGCAAGCTGATGGATTTGCCGCCCGGTGGCGGTCACTGGATGCGCAATATGGAGATCAATCCTGAAGCCACGCGTCTCTACATCGCGGTCGGATCTGTCAGCAATGCAGGCGAATCCGGCATGGAGGTGGAAGAAGGGCGTGCAACGATATGGGAGTACAATCTGGAAACTGGCTCAGCACGCCAGTTTGCAGCCGGTCTACGCAACCCCAATGGCCTCGATTTTTCACCATGGAGCGGCGAATTGTGGACCACGGTGAATGAGCGCGACATGTTGGGCTCTGATTTGGTCCCCGATTACCTCACCAACGTGCCCGTAGGCGCGCAATATGGTTGGCCGTGGGTTTATTATAAGGACAATTTTGACCGCCGGGTTGAGGCTCCCATGCCGCAATTCCTCACTGAATACACGCGCAACCCTGAATACGCGCTTGGCCCCCATGTCGCCGCTTTGGGGCTCGTTTTCACAGCCGAAGGTCACTTAATGGGTAACGGCTTTGCCAGCGGAGCCTTTATTGCCCGCCATGGTTCTTGGAATCGCAAACCGCCGTCAGGCTATGATGTCGTCTATGTGGCCTTTGACGAGCTCGGCAATCCAACGGGCAAACCAGTTTCTGTCCTGGGCGGCTTCCTCAATGACGATGGGACAACCAAGGGAAGGCCTACTTGGGTTGAATGGGCAGGCGATGGCTCCCTGCTTGTCTCTGATGATACTGCCGGAATTATCTGGCGCACTCATGCTCCGGATGCAGAGCCTGGCGCTGCGATTGAGCGGAACCAAGGTGAAAGCCTGCCACCACTGAGGGAATTGACCGATCCGCGCCGGGCCTTTGAAGAGGATTATCTGCGCGAACAGGCGGCAGAAGGCAATCTTCCCGGGCTCTAACCACTAAGGTATAAGCGCCTTGCCAGATCTTGCGGCCATCTCAACTGCAAATTGATAGGCTGTGCGGCCCGACCGATTGCCACGCGCGACCGTCCATGTGCATGCTTCAGTCTCGTTAAACTCAATACCCAAAGGTTCGAGATAAACGCGCACTATATCCAAATAGGTTTCTTGATCGCAGGGATGAAAACCAAGGTTTAGGCCAAAGCGGTCAGTTAAAGCTAAGAAGTTATCTCGCTCATCGCGCGCATGCATGGATGTTGGATCATCAATTTTCACCTGCTTCGTAAGCGCCCGGCGATTGGATGTCAGGGCAAAGCGGATATGCGGGGGGCGGGGCACAACCCCGCCATCCAATAGGCTGCGCAGAGCAAGATTTGCTTCAGTGTCGCGATCATTAAATGTGAGATCATCGCAAAACAGAACAAATGCGCGGGGTTGCTGGGCCAGTTCAAGGATGAGGTCGGCCAAAGACCCAATCGCTCCATTGGCGATCTGGATCAGCGCGATCTTGTCACCATCCTCTTGCTGAATATCGGCAATCACACTGCGAACGAGCGCGGATTTCCCCATGCCGCGCGCACCCCAAAGGACCATATCGTGCGCAGCAGCTCCCTTGGCCAACGCCATACAGTTGTCGCGCAGCGCAACTTTTTGGGCCTCGATCCCCAGTAATTGCTCCAGAGGTTGCGCGTTCAATTCTGCGACTGGAACCGCAGTTTTTGCATTCCACAAGAATGCCGGCGCCGATTGCCAATCAGTGTGGGTCTGAGGAGCAGGCGCTATCCGTTCAAGCGCACTGGCTATGCGTTCCCAGACGGGGGTGGCTCCAACATTCATTGCGAATGCCGCGACATATCAGCTCGCGAGTTTCTCGGCCGGCAGGGCATAGAGCAGCTCGGATCCGCCAATTGCTCCCGCTTTAAGGCCCAATGCTTCTGGCACTATGCGATCGAGGAAGAAGCGCACCGTCACAGGCTTGCTGTCGGCGAGCGATGGCGCTGCACCATTTGCAACCGCTTCGGCCTGTTTCACCAACTGCCAACCGGCAACAGCAATCGCGGCCATAGTGCAGAAGGGGACGCTTCCCGATAGGCGATCATCCAGGCTCGCCTCATCGCGCATCCAACGCGCAATCCCACCGCATTCGGTTGCGAGCATTGCCAGCGAAGCCTCCTCTGCCGCATCGCGGGCAATCTCTTCGAACAAGGCAATCATGGCTTCACCACCATCAAGGCCAAGCTTGCGCGTAACCAGGTCGGCCGCCTGAATGCCATTTGTGCCTTCATAAATTGGGGCGATCCGAGAATCGCGCCAATGCTGGGCTGCACCTGTCTCTTCTACAAAGCCCATGCCGCCGTGGATTTGAATACCAATTCCAGCGACTTCTACGCCAGCATCGGTGCCCCATGCCTTGACCAGCGGCACAAGGATATCGGCGCGCAATTGCGCAGCCTCATCGCCAATCGTTCCGCGATCGACCTGGCCCGCGCAATAATACAACAGCGCACGCACACCTTCAGTGAGCGCTTTCATCCGCAAAATCATGCGGCGTACATCGGGGTGTTCGATAATCGGAACGGGGGTTTTGTCAGGTGAGCCAGCGCGCGCGGATTGCACACGATCCATCGCATAATAGATCGCTTGTTGCGTTGCCCGTTCGGCGATCTGATTGCCTTGGTTGCCGACATTGATCCGGGCATTGTTCATCATCGTGAACATCGCAGCCAGACCCTTATTCTCATGGCCGACCAGCTCGCCAATGCATTCACCATTGTCGCCATAGCTCATCACGCATGTGGGCGATGCGTTGATGCCAAGCTTATGCTCCAGGCTCACGCAGCGCAAATCGTTGCGATTGCCCAATGATCCATCCTCATTCACGTGATACTTGGGCACAAGAAACAGCGAAATACCGCGCGATCCCTCAGGTGCACCCGGCAAACGGGCCAGCACCAAGTGGATAATATTATCCGCCAGATCATGTTCGCCCCAAGTGATGTAGATTTTCTGGCCTGTGATCTTGTACTTACCAGCATGCTCCCCGCTCTCGATAGGTTCAGCGGTTGAGCGCAGCGCACCAACATCAGAGCCTGCGGCAGGTTCGGTAAGGTTCATCGTGCCCGACCATTTGCCGCTCACCAGATCGGGCAGATATTTGGCTTGCTGATCTTTCGAACCGTGATGCTCCAGCGCTTCAATCGCCCCAACAGAAAGCATGGGCAGCAGGTTAAATGCCATATTGGCCGCGCCCAGGTTTTCCAGCACATTGCACGAAAGCGTGAAGGGCAGGCCCTGTCCGCCAAATTCCTCAGGCGAAGCAATCGCGTTCCAGCCTTGCTCCACATAGGAATCGTAAGCGGCTTTGAACCCATCGGGCAGGCGCACCACGCCGTTTTCCAATTTTGCGCCTTCCAAATCACCCACGCGGTTGAGCGGAGCAAATTCGCCAGCGGCAAAGGCGCCAACGCCTTCGACTATGGCTTCGACCAGATCGGCTTCGGCATGGGCAAATTTGTCTGACTGGGCGAGCTCTTCAATTCCCGCATTCACGTGGATGGCAAGCAATTGGTCCTGAGTGGGGGGTGTGTACGTGTTCACGGGCTTAATTGATCCCTCAATTTGTGTGGCAATCAGGCCAGACCCTTGATGACAAGCCTTGGCATCTCTCGCAGTTGAATATAGCGATCATCGCATGAGCGACAAGAACGCTACGGAAGTGGTCCTAGCCGATGCTGAAGGAGTCGCAAAAGCGGCGCGAATCCTTGAAGCGGGCGGGCTTGTCGCGGTTCCGACAGAGACGGTTTATGGCCTTGCTGCAAGAGCGGATTCCCCCGCAGCAATTGCGAAGATATACGAAGCGAAAGGCCGTCCGGATTTCAATCCCCTGATTGTGCATGTTCGTAATGCGGAGCATGCAGCGCAATACGCGAAGTGGAGCGATCAGGCTGATATTGCAGTGATGATCCATTGGCCGGGTCCGCTCACCGTTGTATTGCCCAAACGCGATGATGCAAATCTGGCTGACGCGGTTACGGCTGGCTTAGAAACAGTCGCGCTGCGTGCGCCTGCGCATCCAGTAATGCAGGCGCTTTTAAGGCAGGTCGATTTTCCCATCGCGGCCCCTTCTGCCAATCGCAGCGGTTTCATCAGCCCAACATGCGCTGATCATGTCCTCGCTTCGCTGGATGGAAGGATTGATTGTGTGCTCGATGCTGGGCCGAGCGATCAGGGTGTGGAATCGACCATTCTGGCCATTCGTGACAATGGAGTCTGGGAGGAATTGCGTCCCGGTCCGGTCGATCTTGAAGCGCTCCACCAGCATCACTTTGATAAAGGAATGAGCGGTCAATCGCGGTTCACATCCATCGAAGCGCCCGGGCAAATTGCCAGCCATTATTCACCGGGAAAGCCGATGCGGCTGGACGCAGAAGGCCCAGCGCCTGATGAGTTTTGGATCGGCTTTGCTTCACCTGATTCTGACTTCAATCTGTCAGCTGCTGGCGATCTGGTTGAGGCCGCAGCGAAACTCTACGACGCTCTGCACCATGCCGCAGCTTCGGACAAACCGCACGTGGCAGTCGCGCCAATCCCTGATGAAGGGGTGGGGCGCGCAATCAATGATCGGCTGCGCCGCGCGGCGACACCGCCCGATTAATCGTCGTCAGGTTCGGCTGGGATCGTGGGCAGGACTTCTTGAATTTCAGCGTAGATTTCGCGTGCCTCTGCGCAGGCATCGCTATCCCCATCTTCGCACTTTTCGCTTTGTTTGCGGTATTCGCGCTCCAACTTACCCAGTTTTTCTTCACGCTTTCGGATCTCGCGCCCGCGATTCTCGTCGGCTTCGGATTGGCTGGTGGTCGCAACATCAACCGCTTTACTGGCGACGCGCACGGGGGCTGTAACGATATTGGCAGCCGTGCGTGCAAGGCAGCCAGATAGGGCAAGAGAGGCACAAGTGATGCCGATTAGGGGTAAAACGCGCATATAGCAGTGTCGCTCGCTCTTATGCGTTTGGCAAGTCGGGAAAATCCCGAGAGGCGCGGTTCAGCTTATTCCGCGCTCGTTTCGCTGCTCTTGTCATTTTCGATCGGAGGGTCTTTGGATGCTTTGCAGATGAGTGAGCCTGATCCCATCGCATTTTCGGTGCAGGTGGCGCTGCCCGAAACGCTAACGCTGCCAGATCCCATAATATCTGCTTCAACTGTTCCGTCTGATTGAAGTTTGGCGCTTCCTGATCCTAAAACCGAGACTTGAACATCATCGGCCTTCAAATCTGCCAATCGCGCACCGCCTGAGCCTGCTAAATTGACTTCCAATTCTTCGGTTGTGCCTTCCATCGAAACGCTGCCCGATCCGCCAACGCTGATCTCGACCTTTTGGGCCTGAACAGAGCCGAGTTCTGCGCTGCCCGATCCGCCCATGGTCACATCGATATCACTCGCCGCCGCGCTTTGAGCGATGAGACTGCCTGAACCAAGTATCGAAATGTCGCTTGCGGCAGTTAAAGCGCCCGCCTCAATATTTCCGCTGCCTGTGATTGTGATGTCTTCAGGCGACGGCATTGTGATGCGGATTGTGGCGCTTTCATCGAGGTTCCAGAATTCCTCCTCGCGAGTGACGCCCAGTAGATCACCGTCAAGCACGAACCGGACGGCCTCTACTGCTTCATTGGGTCCTTCGACATCGATGGCAAGCTCGTCGCCTTCGGTGATGATGATCGTGTCAGACCCTGCGAGCAACAATTCCGTTGGTGCAGCGCCCGCCATTTCGAGTTCGGACAGAGGCACACCCTCTTCGCCATTGATCGTCACATCAACATCAAAGCAACTCGCAAGGCCCATGCTGAGCGCTGCAAGAGGAAGTCCGCGTTTCACAAATTCAGCTCGCATTACCTTGTTTCCTCCACCTGAATATCGCACGCAATGAGCGTGGCGTATTGCCGATGTAATACACCCCTTGGTCAACTTCAAGCAAGGCATATAAAAAGGGCCACCCGTTCCCGGGCGACCCTTTCAAATACCTTACGAAGAGTCTCGGATTAATCTTCTTCAGTGTTCTCGTAATATTGCGGAGCATGCTCGCGCAGCACTTCAAGGATTTTTTCAAGCGCTGCTGGCTCATCGGTCTCTTCCATGGCAGCAAGCTCACGCGCCAGACGGCTGGAGGCTGCTTCGAAGATCTGGCGTTCGGAATAGCTCTGCTCTGGCTGATCATCGGGACGGAACAAATCGCGCGTCACTTCGGCAATCGAAACAAGATCACCTGAATTGATCTTCGCTTCGTATTCCTGAGCTCGGCGAGACCACATGGTGCGTTTTACCTTGGGCTTACCTTTGAGCGTTTCCATCGCCTCTTTCAGCGTTTTGTCTGAGGACAGCTTGCGCATACCGATGGATTCGATTTTATTCATCGGCACGCGGAGCGTCATGCGCTCTTTCTCAAACCGCAAAACATAGAGTTCGAGCTGCATTCCGGCGATTTCCTCGCTCTGCAGTTCAATCACACGGCCAACACCGTGCTTGGGGTAAACAACATAATCACCGACGGTGAAAGCAGGCGCATTGCTAGCCATGCATGTTCCTTTCGCTAAGTCAGTACCCGCAATTGGCCATATGAGCAGAATATCCGGCGCAGCTGAACCTCAACTCGGAACAGACCACCCGGTTCAAAACCATTATTTGCCAATATCGTAAGGGTGCAGACCTTTCTGGTTTCCTTGCCGCTATCGAGACCCGATTATAACGACTGTTTTATTGTATAACACAATTGCAACAATATTGCGAGTCATTGGCTCAAGGGCATGGAAAAATGTACTTTGGGATTTCAATCGCCTTCGCCTGGAGCATCGCTGAAGTACTTTTCGAACTTGCCTTCTTCACCTTTGTGCTCATCAGCATCCTCAGGCGGCTCTTTCTGGCTGGTGATGTTGGGCCAGCTGGCAGAAAACTTTGTGTTCAGCTCCAGCCACTTCTCAAGCCCATCTTCCGTGTCTGGTAGGATTGCCTCCGCAGGGCATTCCGGTTCACAAACACCGCAATCAATGCACTCGCTGGGGTTGATCACCAGCATATTCTCACCCTCGTAGAAGCAATCGACGGGGCACACTTCCACGCAATCGGTGTATTTGCATTTGATGCAGTCATCAGTGACGACGTAAGTCATTGGGCAGCTTTCATTGGTTTGTCTTCGTTTCCACGCGCTTTACGGCCAGTTTCGTCGCGGTCAACCTCACGATAATGAGACTTAGCCTCTGACGGTGACAATCGGCGCTTTGGCAGAGCAAGGATTTCAATAATCCTAACCTCACTGCCAATCATCAACGTTAGGACGTCTCCAATAGCAATCGGTTCACTGGCGCGCCGCACATGTTTTCTATTGTGACGCAAAGCGTTTCGCTTGATCAGATGCTGGGCCATGGACCGGGTGCGGGCAAACCGTAAGTACACAAGAGCCCGGTCAATCCTTAGAGTTTGCTCACTCATCCGGCCTGTCTATTTGCGCAAGAGATCGGCAAGGCCATCGAATGCGCCGCTTGATTTGGCAGGGCCAGTCTCTGGTTTGCGTGATTGAGTGGGTTTGTTGCCCTTCCCCGGACCCCCTCTTTTGTGCCAAGTTCGCTTCTGAGTTCCTGCGGCTTTCTGCTGATTGTTGCGGTGCCTCGGGCCAGAGCCGGCACGTCTTGGCCGCCAGGTCCAGGTATCGGGCGCGGCAGGACCCAATGCGCCTTCTGCCAGTTTGCGCGCTCGGTGCAGTCTAAAGCCTGCGCAGCCCAGCAGCCTGCAGGCATTATCGGCCTCGAGCCCGACTGACACAGCCAGCGCCAGATCAAGCTTGAAGCGAATAGCGCGATCTTTCCCGCCATTCGGTATCTTATCAATCGCTTTGCCGCGCGCTTCAAATGCGGCTCGCAGAATTTTCTCTGCCAGATCAACTCGAATTGCCTGTCCGCCTGCGTGTCTATATCCAGCGGGCAGGTTTTTCGTTCCTGCCAAAACGGGTAGCATGGCTTGTTCCAAGGGCCGCTTGTCGAGACCCAAAGCATGGAGCAGCTGGCGCGGGCTAGGCTTTAGAAGATCGCGAGCAAAAATGTCGAGCGCTCCGAAGGTAACGCCGAGTTTGCGCAAAAAGGGTCGCATTTCTTTGGGAAGATGTTCCAACCCAGCCTGTTCGCGGCTCACAACACCGCGCGCATCGATAAGAGTGATCAACAGTGCGCGCGCCTGACTGCCTGCCTCGGGATCGCGCGCCGCTCTTGCCAGCTTACATAGGGGTTCCAGCGCCTCGAGTTGAGGTTTTAGCCATTCGATCAAACCATCCCTAAGCTTGGCTTTTGGCCCTTCTGCCAACACGGACACATCGCGCGTCCATTCAAGTCGTGGGGTTGTGTAGTCATCTCCTAGATCGATATCCGCCAATTTTCTCGTCTGCCAGAAAATCGCACCCTTATTGAGCGAAAGCTCGCTCAAACCATCTGATAACAGCCAATCTGCCCGCTTCGCCAGAATTTCAGGAAGTGCCTTCTCACCTGCGGCCAATAGCATCTTTCGATCCGCCAATGTTGCGTTGGGATCGACTACAAACCGGAAACCATCAAGCCTCCCGATTGTCTCACCTTCCACCAACATCTGGCCATCAGCTTCAAGCGTAACGGGCAGCGCACTGGCATCTTGGCCCAGCGATTTCATCAAAATTGTCGTCCTTCGGTTTACAAATCTCTCGGTCAGGCGCGCATGGAGTGCATCTGAAAGCTTGGCTTCGACCGCTCTTGCCCGAGCCGCCATTTCATCGCGGGCCAACACCCAATCAGGTCTTTGGCAAATATAAGCCCACGATCGGATTGCGGCTATTCTACCTTGCAGTGTATCGATGTCGCCTGTGGCACGGTCAAGCTCGGCAATGCGAGCCGCCACGAAATCCGCGCCAAGATAGCCTTGCGACAGATCCTGCCACAAGCGCGCGACAAACCGAGCATGAGGGTCAACGCCCAATTGGCGGAAATCAGGTAGGCAGCAAGCCTCCCAGAATCGCCTAACTGCACCTGCCCCTTTCACCGTTTGCCCTATTGGCTCGCTTGCTAAACGTTTGAGAACGGCAAGATCGATGGCCTCCGGCGCGGTGCGCAGCGCTTGTTCCTGCGGACGGTGCTCAAGATCACCAATTAGGACGGCCAGCGTGCCAAACCGGGGTTCCGCTTCGCGCCAAAACAGGCTGGTGATCGGCTGGAATTGGTGTTCTTCAATGGCGAAGATTTCTTCGTCGGTGAATTCAAGCGGAGCGCCTGAGCGTGTGCCACCTCCTGCGAGGGTCCCAAAACTCCCGTCACGCTGGTGCCGGCCTGCACGCCCAGCGATCTGCGCCATCTCCGATGGCGTCAGACGCCGTTTGCGCTTGCCATCGAATTTTGAAAGCGCTGCAAAAGCGACATGGTGCAAATCGAGATTTAGCCCCATGCCGATCGCATCGGTGGCAACGATGTAATCAACTTCACCGTTTTGGAACAACTCAACCTGTTTGTTACGTGTTTCAGGTGAAAGAGCACCCATCACTACCGCTGCACCGCCCCGAAACCTTCGCAATGCTTCTGCCATTGCATAAACCTGCTCGACTGAAAACGCGACCACTGCACTGCGCGGAGCAAGGCGAGACAATTTGGCCGGCGCAACATGGCTGAGCGTTGAGAAGCGTGGGCGCTCTTCGCATGTCGCCTCGGGGATAAGCGATTTGACCATGGGCTCCAGAGTGGCGGAACCAAGGATCATGGTTTCTTCCCGCCCGCGTGCATGCAGCAGTCTGTCTGTAAAGATATGCCCGCGTTCCGGATCTGCGCCTATCTGCGCCTCATCTATACCGACAAAGGCATGGCCGCCACCAAGCCTATCCATGGCCTCCATCGTACAACAGAAATAGCGCGCATTGGGTGGTTCGATCCGCTGCTCCCCTGTGATTAGGGCTACCGCGTCGTCTCCCTTAATCGCGCGAACGCGGTCATAGACCTCTCTGGCGAGCAATCGAAGGGGAAACCCCATCATCCCGCTCGAATGGGCGCACATGCGTTCAATCGCGAGATGCGTTTTGCCAGTATTGGTCGGGCCAAGCACGGCACGGACGGCACCAGTTGCGGGCTGTTTGCGGAGAGGGCGTGTCGAAACCATATGAGACCTAATGCTTTAGTGTCAGGACTAAAGCTTGTGGGCAATGGCACAGCCACACTTTGCCCGCAGACAAGACATGACGGCTTTCAAAATTCGGTGAACACTGCTTTTTTTGAATTGCGCCTTGCAGGTGAAACGCCTTACCGCGCGCTGCTCGCATGGGGTCGATTGTTAAGCTGGCGTTTACCTTGTTCGGGCAGGACTTTAGGCAGACTTTGGTGACCTCGCCCCGCCGTTCGCTGGCTGTTAGTGGGAAATCTCGACTTGGAAACTACCAACTCCATTGTTGACGATATGACTGCTTTGGCAGGGTCGGGCGGCTCTGCCGATCGGAGCGACCAACAGCGCGCGTTTCGCATTGTGCGCAAACCTGACGGCAATTCACTTCTCAGCCGCTTCGATCAAAAACGCGATGCGTTGAGTTCTTGGTTCTCCTCTCTCGACTTGGCCCCAGACCTTGGTGAGAATGTCGGATCATTCCGCTGGTTTCGAGGGCTCCTCACAATGCTGGGCCTTGGCACTGTCGCTCTAGCGCTGTGGCCTGACATGTCGGCTTTGCAAGCCCGCGCTGCCATGCCTGACACGCCTGATGTCCACGATGAATTTCGCAGCCAAATGATCATGCCGCTCGCATTTGGCGCGGATAGCGGTCGCAGAATGGGTCCGACTAATCTTGTAAAGCCCCTCAAAAGTGCGCCTGAACGCCCGCAAATTGAGCTGACTGCGACTTTGGCCGAGGGAGACAGCTTTTCGCGAATGCTTCGCCGCGCTGGTGTTTCCGCATTCGATGTTGGTGAGGCAAGTGCGCTTATTGGCGGTGCGATGGCGCTTTCTGAGATCAAGCCAGGTACTCAGATGAACCTTGTTCTGGGCCGCCGGGCGTCTCCAGGACGACCTCGCCCGCTTGATGCTCTGTCATTTCGCGCTCGTTTTGATTTAGAGTTGCAAGTCCTGCGCAACGGGGCTGATCTTGAAACAGGCCAAGGCGGCCGCCTTTCGCTCGCGCGCAAAGTTATCCGGGTTGATGATACGCCCTTACGAGTGCGCGGCGAAGTTGGCTCCAGCCTCTATCGATCCATGCGTGCCGCAGGTGTTCCAGCGAGCGCGGTGCAGGAATATCTGCGCACCCTTGATAATCAAATTGATCTCGACCGGGAAGTGCGCGAAAGCGACACCTTTGATATCATCCTTTCCTATCGCCGCGCCGAAACAGGAGAGCGCCAGGCAGGGCAACTCTTATACGCCGGAGTTGATCGCGCCGGAAAACCTCGCACACAATTGATGCGCTGGGGTGAGAAAGGGCAATTCTTTGAAGCATCTGGGGTCGGCGAACAGCGAAGAGGTCTCTTGCAGCCCGTCAATGGCCCCATTTCCTCACGTTATGGAATGCGTCGCCACCCCATTCTTGGATACCGCAGGATGCATGCGGGGCAGGATTACCGCGCGCGCACCGGAACACCCATTGTTGCCGTGACCGATGGGCGGGTTACAGGCGCTGGCCGAATGGGTGGTTGCGGCATTGCTGTTCGGCTCAATCACGGTGGCGGCCTTGAAACCCGGTATTGCCATATGAGCCGGATGGCCGTTAGCCGAGGCCAGCAAGTTCGGCGTGGTCAGGTGATTGGTTATGTTGGTTCTACGGGCCTCTCCACCGGTCCTCACCTGCACTATGAATTGTACCGGAATGGCCGTGCAGTGAACCCAGCTAGTGTTCGCTACGTCACGCGGGCCGCACTTTCAGGCTCCGAATTGCTCAAATTCAAAAAGCAATTGGTCGCGCTCAAGCAGGTTGAACCCGGTGCCGCGCTCGAGGATTTGGTGCCGAAAGTGGAAGAAGACGCTGAGCCAGAACGCGAAATCGAAAAGATCAACTCGTCCCAAGCCTCTGAATAGCGATCACGATCGTCGCGATTGCGTATTCCTGATCAATCCGGCTACAGCAGTCTGGCAATGACAGGACGATATCCCAACACCCGCCTTCGCCGCACGCGCGCCACATCGTGGAGCCGTTCGCTGCACCGTGAAACTCTTCTGACGCCCGCTGATCTTATCTGGCCACTTTTCGTGACTGAGGGGACGGGCGTCGAAGAACCCATCCATTCGCTTCCCGGAGTATCACGCTGGTCGGTCGATGGAATCGTGAAACGAGCGAAGGAAGCGGTTGCCCTGGGCGTCCCAGTCGTCGCACTTTTTCCAAACACTCAGCCTGACCGTCGCAGCGATGACGGGGCAGAGGCACTCAATCCTGACAATCTGATGTGCCGCGCCGTACGCGCTATTAAGGACGCATGCGGGGATGAGATCGGCGTCTTAACCGATGTCGCTCTCGATCCTTACACAGCGCATGGGCAGGATGGGCTGCTCAGTGATACGGGCTATGTTTTAAACGATGAAACAGTGGCGGTTCTGGTCGATCAGGCACTCAACCAAGCCGCTGCTGGCGCGGATATCATCGCCCCGTCTGACATGATGGATGGCCGCATTCACGCCATCCGCATGGCGCTTGAGATGAACCAGCATCCCAATGTCCAGATCATGAGCTATGCCGCCAAATATGCGAGTGCTTTTTACGGCCCGTTCCGCGACGCAGTGGGATCCGGCGGCCTCCTAAAAGGCGACAAGAAAAGCTACCAGATGGACCCTGCCAATTCGCGCGAGGCTTTGCGCGAAGTTGAAATGGACATCGCAGAAGGTGCCGATAGCGTCATGGTCAAACCGGGCCTTGCCTATCTTGATATTGCCCGAGACGTTGCGGCCCATTTCGATGTGCCGGTCTTCGCTTACCAAGTGTCCGGTGAGTACGCGATGATCGAAGCTGCTGCGGCAGCCGGGGCCGGGGACCGCGATGCCTTGGTGCTTGAAACCTTGCTTGCGTTTAAACGGGCGGGGTGCAGCGGTGTTCTGACCTACCATGCCCCGCTAGCGGCAAAGCTTCTGAATGGCTGACTTCCGGCTTGAGACACAGCGGCTGATCCTGCGCGATTGGCGCGAAGAGGATTGGGCACCCTTTTGGGAGGGCACCAACACACCCAAGGTTATGCGCTGGCTGGGCGGATTGGCAGATGAGGAAACCATGGCCGCAGGCCGCGCTCGGCTTGAGCGATATGCCCGCGATTTCGGCCACACATTCTGGGTGGTGGAGCGCAAGGAGGATGGTGCCATCCTCGGCTTTTGCGGGATCAAACGCTGCACCGATGAAGCTGGCCCCTTTGGCGAGATCGAAGCGGGATGGCGCCTGCGCGAAGATGCATGGGGCAAAGGCTATGCCAAGGAAGCGGCAACCGCCACTTTGGATTGCGCATTTGAACAATTCGGCGCTGAACAAGTCATCGCGCTGACGATAAAACCCAATTCAGCCAGCTGGGGCCTGATGGAGAAGCTTGGCATGAAGCGACGCGAAGATCTTGATTTTGAACTCACAACTTTCGATCCTGATAACCCGCATGTGATCGTCTATTCCATCACGCCTGAACAATGGAAGGCTTCTAAATGACAAGTGATCCGCGCTTTCCGGGTGCTCACATCATCCCGATCCATGGCAAGACGCCCAGAATCCACGACACCGCCTTTATCGCGCCGGGTTGTTCGATCATTGGCGATGTTGAGATTGGGGCTGGCAGCTCGATCTGGTACAATTGCGTGGTGCGCGCCGATGTGTTCAAAATCCGCATTGGTGAGCGGACCAATGTGCAAGATGGCAGTGTTCTGCATTGCGACCCGCCACGCCCTGACAATCCAGATGGATGTCCGCTGATTATCGGCAATGATGTTCTTATCGGGCATATGGCGATGGTCCATGGCTGCACGATTGAGACCCGCGGCTTTGTTGGGCTGGGCGCGATTGCGATGAACCAATCGGTGATCGGATCAGACGCAATGTTGGCCGCCGGAGCCATGCTGACAGAGCGCAAAGTTATGGGTGAGCGCGAGCTGTGGGCAGGACGCCCGGCGAAAAAGCTGAAAGACTTAAGCGATGCGGCGATTGCAGGCATGAAAATAGGCACCGCGCATTACGCAGAAAATGCAAAACACCATTCACAAGCTGTTGCCGAAACGCAAAGCTAGGCTTTCCGAATATTTCCTACCGAAGGTGACAAAGGTGACACCGTGTCACCCGGGTTCTTGCAGGCATTACTTTTTGCTTACAGCATCTTAGGTCGCGAAAAGCGAAGGTGACACTTGTCCAACATGAAACGCGTTTCGCGAGCGGAAAGGGATGAAATTTTGAAAGAGCCGGCCGCGAGTATTGCAAGCAATCGCCACGTAGGAAAAGCGGTCGGCGCAAGCGAAAGCCGATAATCTGCTTTTGGCCAGATCCATTTTTGCGTTGAAGTGGCCGCAATTGGGGGTGGCAGCGGAAGGTCTGGTTTTTCTCGAATATGCAGCTAATTCTATCCAACCTTCGTTTGGAGTTAGCGCAGTGTCGGGAACGGTTATCTCAGTAGCTAGGGATGAAGCACACAATTTCTCGAAGAGCCTTGTTCCAGAAATTGAGATCATCGCAGGCTTGGGTGTCGCTGGTGACGCTCATCTCGGTAAGACAGTGATGCATCGTTCACGTGTTGAAGCCGACCCGACGCAACCCAACCTTCGTCAAGTTCATCTGATCCACTCTGAGCTCTTCGACGAAGTTGCTCAAAAGGGCTTTTCGGTAAGGCCAGCGGACCTTGGCGAGAACATCACCACCTTGGGCGTGGACCTTTTGGGGCTTCCTCGTCATGCAGTCCTTGAGATTGGCGAGAGTGTCCGTCTAGAGGTCACCGGCCTCCGAAACCCCTGCGCGCAAATAGACAATTTCCAAAAAGGCCTGCTCTCAGCCGTGCTCAACAAACGCTCGGATGGCAATCTGATACGGAAATCAGGAATCATGACGATAGCGCTCACGGGCGGTCATGTTCGTGCCGGAGACCGCATCAATGTGAAGTTGCCTGATCCACCCTTTCTGCCGCTTGAGCGTGTGTAGAAGCAAAGCCTCCTTTCGGTCCATTCGTGTGTGGCATTCTATGTCCGGTACTGGGTCGGAAGAAGACCGTCCGCTTTTGACGCATTTCCTTGAAAACACGGTCCCTAATCCCGCACCAAAGCTCTCAAACCCTCAATCCGATCCGCTTCGTGCACCGGTTTATCCCACCTGATCCGGTGGATGCGGGGGAAGCGCATGGCTAAGCCTGACTTGTGGCGTTTGCTTGTGTGGACACTGTCGAAGGCGACTTCGAAAACAAGTGTGCGTTCCACTTCGCGCACTGGGCCAAATCGATTCAAGGTCGTTTGCCTCACTAACCTATCCAGCTTTTTCAGCTCTGCATCGGTAAAGCCGGAATAGGCTTTTCCGACAGGGAGCAGCTCCGCGCCGCTATCCGGATCGCCGTCCCAACAGCCGAACGTGTAATCGGAATAAAAGCTCGATCGCTTACCCGACCCGCGCTGCGCGTACATCAGCACGCAATCGATCAGCAGCGGGTCGCGTTTCCATTTGTACCATAGGCCAACCTTGCGCCCTGCAATATAGGGCGCGTCGCGGCGCTTGAGCATCAGCCCTTCGATGGCTTCATCACGGGCGTTCTCGCGAATTTCAGCGAGGTGATCGAAATCGCGTGCTTCGACGATAGCGGACAGGTCGAAATGACTGTCGGGCAGGCGCGGCATCACCGATTCAAGCGCTTCCCGGCGGGCTTCCCATGCCTTTTCGCGCAAGTCTTCGCCTTCGATAAGCAGCGCATCATAGAGGCGCACGAAGGCTGGCGCTTCGGCAAGCATTTTCTTGGAAACCGTTTTGCGGCCCAGCCTTTGTTGCAGCGCGTTGAAACTGGCCGCACCTCCTTGGCTTTTGGACCCCGCTTCGCCGCCTTGTGTGGAACCGCGCACAAGCAGCTCGCCATCAAGCACGGCATCTATCGGAAGCACATTGAGCAGCTCGGGAAAGGTCGCCGAAATATCATCGCTGGATCGGGAATAGAGCCGCGTTTGGGACACGCCATCGCTGTCTTTTACTCGGCACAGCTGGACGCGAATGCCATCCCATTTCCATTCCGCCGCATAGTCAGCCAGATCGACTGTCGTATCCTCCAAAGGGTGCGCGAGCATAAACGGGCGGAACCTTGGACGCCCTTCAATGTCGGGCGGGTTGCCGCCTTCGGCCGCCCAACCAAACAGCTCCGGATAAGGCGCTTCCAAGGCGTGCCAATACTCCTCCACATCATCGAGAGACACGTCAAACGCCCGTGCAAACGCTGTTTTGGCAAGCCGTGCCGAAACACCAATTCGCATCCCGCCTGTTGCCAATTTGATGAGCGCAAAACGTCCATTGGAATCAAGCCTGCCAAGCAGCTCTGGCAGTTCTTTGGGAGCGCTCACACGGGTTAGATCTGACAGCGCCTCGACCGCTTGCGAAAGAGTAAGAAAGTCGTTACTTTCCATATCAGTATTAGGCCATAATAGGCTTGCTGTCTCCGCCGTATCGCCCACAAAATCGCGGCTGAGGGTCCACAGCACAGGGTCCACCCGATCCTTCATCAGATTGCGGATCGTGGAGCTCTTCACCGCAGGGAAATCAAGCTCTTCTGTGAGCGCTCCCAATGCCCATCCACGGTCTGGGTCAGGCGCGTTTTGGAGGTAGTCAGCGATAAGCGCGAGCTTGCGATTGCGGCTGGTCGTGTAGACCAGCGTATCGAGCAGCGTTGCGAATGCTTTCATCGCGCTGATCCCATCGGCAGGCGCATAGAAAGTCTTTCATCGTACAGACATGAAAGACCATTATTGACACTGATGCAAATAGGCTGATTACAACTGCAACCCATCAAACAGGAAACGCCAATATGAAAACAATCGCACTTGCCGCAGGTCTCGCCATAGCCATGATCGCCACGCCCGCTGTGGCGGCTGAAGACAAGGCTGAGGCCAAACAGGCCGCGCTTTCGATCAACACGCCGATTGAGAAATTGATGGCGAACAAAGCGGCCAAAGCGATTGTGAACAAGCATATGGGCGGCGATGTCACTCAGCACCCTGCCTATGCGCAGTTCAAGGCGATGAGCCTTGTTGACGTTCAGCCATGGTCGAATGGCGCGATCACCGATGATATGATCGCCAAGATCAAGGCTGATCTCGCCAACCTTGGTTGAATGACTCATGCGAGAGATGAGGATGCTACTCATCCTCATCCTCGCGTCCAACCAATGCCAAAGCGCGCGCTTTTCGTTGGCCGAGCTCGCACCATCTAAGCAGAGCCTCTTCGCGGCCATGGGTGATCCATGTCTCGGTTGGGTTCACATCCTCAATAGTCTGCGTCAGCTCATTCCAATCGGCGTGGTCTGAGATAATCAGCGGCAATTCAACGCCCCGCTGTCGCGCCCGTCCGCGCACTCGCATCCAGCCTGACGCCATTGCCGTGATCGGATCGGGCAAACGCCGCGCCCAGGTTGCCGACAGCGCCGATGGTGGAGCAATGATGATGTGCCCGCGCATATCATCTTTGGAATGATCGCTGACAAGCCGCAATTGGCCCAGATCAACGCCGTGTTCTTCATAAAGGCGGCACATCTTCTCCATCGCGCCATGCAGATAGATCGGGTCGTGATGCCCGGCGGCCCGCAATTCCGCGATAACCCTCTGCGCTTTCCCAAGGGCATAGGCGCCCACCAGAACACAAGCATCAGGGTTGGAGGTCAGCGCGCCGAGCAGCTTTGCCATTTCCTCTGAAATGGGCGGATGCTCAAACACAGGAAGGCCAAAAGTCGCCTCGGTGATGAAGATATCGCACGGGGTCACTTCAAACGGCGGGCATGTCGGATCAGCGCGGCGTTTGTAGTCGCCTGTGATAACGACCCGCTCGCCTGCATGCTCAAGCAGGATTTGCGCTGAGCCCAAAACGTGCCCTGCAGGGATATAGGTCGCATCAACCCCGCCGGTAAGCCGAATGGTCTCTCCATATTCCACCGGAACAGCGCCATCGCGAGTGTTGTAGCGCAGCTCCATAATGGCGAGCGTTTCGGGCGTGGCCACCGTTTCGCCATGCCCTCCGCGCGCATGATCAGCGTGGCCGTGCGTGACCAAAGCCTTCTCCACCGCGCGGCCCGGATCAATCCATACATCGGCCGGGACAACGTGCACGCCCCATGGCTCGGGCCGGATCCAGGAAAAGGGCGCGCTCATATGGGCTTAAACCGACAGCCCTGCGTGCCCGTTCCCATTATTCTGACGCGGCGTCTTCGCCTTTGCGATACTTATCAAACCACGCAATGACACTCGCTGTGCGCGCGGCCTGTTGGCTTGGCGTTTGCGAAAGATTGTTGTGGCTGGAATCGGGTGTCACCACCAGCGCCGTATCCACGCCGACCAGTTTCAAAGCGCCGTAGAATTGCTCCGCCTCGCTGCGCGGCGTGCGGTAATCATCCGCGCCAACGAGAACGAGTGTCGGTGTGGTCACATTGTTCACGATCGAAAGCGGCCCACGCTCCCAATAGTGCTCAGGACGCTCCCATGGCATGCCGCCAAGCCAATATCGCCCGAAAAATGCAACATTATCGGCCATCAAAGCCTGGCTTACCCAATTGATAACGGGTTTGTGCGCGGCGGCTGCCTTGAAACGGCCTGTTTTGCCGACAACCCATGCGGTGAGGATGCCCCCGCCAGAGCCGCCCGTGACGTACAGCTCATCTTCGCTCGCATACCCCGCCGCTATGGCCGCATCGACTGCCGCCATCAGTTCATCATGGTTGCTGATCGGGTAATTGTCTTCAATCCGGTCAGCAAACGCTTCTCCATAGCCGGTTGAACCGCCCGGATTGGTGAACAGCACAGCGTATCCAGCCGCATTATAGAGGTGGTAATCAGCCGAAAACTCCGGGCCATAGGCAGCATACGGGCCGCCATGCATTTCGAGGATCATCGGCACTGTGTCGCCGTCCTTGTATCCGGCGGGAAGCTGTATCCATGCAGGGATTGTGGTTCCATCGGCGGCTGTCACGACAAGTTCGCGCGTTTCGCCCAGGTCTTTGCCGCCCAAGCTCACATCGTTAAGCGAAGTCAGCACCCGTGTACGACCGCGTGAGGAAAGGCCAATGTCAGGCGGCCGCACAGAACTCGCAGTGGTGAACGCAATCGCGCCGCCATCACTGACAGACCATTGCCCGCCTGTATAAGGAAGCGCGTAATAGGGGCTGCCGATGCGCGGTGCGAGGGCGGACACATTGCCATTGAGGTTGACGCGCGCAACGCGGTGTTCGCCATCATCTTCATAGCTCGCGTAAAGGCCGCTTTTCGTCCACTCGAGCCCATCAATCCCGCGGTCGAGTTCGCTTGCAAGTTGGCGCGAACCAGAGCCATCGGCGTTCATCACATAAAGATTGGTCTGATCGAACGCATTGCCGACATCATCAAAGCCGAGATAAGCAATGCGTGATCCATCGGGAGAGACTTGCGGGCCGACATCAGGACCAACGCGATCGGTAAGCTGCGTGATCGCGCCGCTTGACACATCAAGCGCATAGATATCGGAGCGAAGCGGCTCCAATTCCCAATTTTCGTTGCGATTGGCGCTGTAATACAGTTCTGAGCCATCAGGCGACCATTCGACCGCGCCGCCATTGCTGTAATCGCCAAAAGTCAATTGTCGCGGCGCGCCACCTTTTGCGCTCACCACGAACAATTGCACGGTTCCCGGCTTCACATATGTGCCGCCATCACGGCGATAGGTGACCTTGTCGATCACTTGCAGCGGCTTGCCCCATTTTGCGCCTTCAGGCTTTGCAGGCGGCGTACCAAGGACAAGGCCTTTGCCCGGAACACGCGCTGTGAACGCGAGGTTTGAGCCATCGGGCGACCATGTGACGCCGCTTGGCCCTTCAGGAAGGGAAGTGACATTCGCACTTGCACCGGTTTTCATCCAGCGCACATGCAATTCAGGACCGCCACCGCTTGCGGTAGAGATATAGGCGAGCTTTGAACCATCTTCTGACCAACGCGGGCTGAAATGCGATCCTTCGCCGGCGATCAGGGGCGTTTCCGCGCCGCTTGCAACATCAATCAGCCAGATGGTGCTTTTGACCCCATCGGTCATGATGTCATTGGCGCGCCGGACATAGGCGATTTGCTTTCCATCGGGGCTGATCTGCGGATCAGTGCCAACGGTCAGATCGAAAATGTCATCGCCTGTGAAAACGCGCGCCTCAGCTGCGGGATCTTTGTCGGCATGGTCATCCGCCAGGGCGGGTTGCGCGCTCAAAGTGAGCGCAAAAGCGGCAGTGACGGACGCGAGAAAAGTGTGCTTCATAAAAACGGGCCCCAAGTGAAATTACCTGAGGCCCGATCAATCATATTTGGCGCAAGAATACCAGTGCAGCTTGTCGAATTAGCTGGCTTCCCCGCCGGCTGCGCTGCCCGATGCTTCTGGCTTGTTATCCGATCCGCCTTTGGGCTCAGATTTGCGAGGCGCAGGCTTCCTTTTCGCGGCCGTTTTGCGTTTGGCAGAAGATTTGGGCGGTGCTGGTGACAGCTCAAAGACGGGCTTGCCATCTTTGATGCTGACATGCACTTCGCCGCCATCGGCAAGTTTGCCGAACAGCAGCTCTTCGGCAAGCGGCTGTTTGATCTTGTCCTGAATAAGCCGGCCCATCGGACGGGCGCCATACAGCTTGTCATAACCCTTACCAGCCAGCCAATCGCGGGCATCGCCGTCGAATTGAATGTGGACGTTTTGTTCAGCCAATTGCAGCTCAAGCTCTAGGATGAACTTGTCAACGACGCGTGCCACCGTTGATTTGCCAAGATAGGCAAACGGAACAATCGCATCCAGACGGTTGCGAAATTCCGGCGTGAACATTTTCTTCACCGCCTCGCTGCCTGCATCCTCTTTCGACACATCACCAAAGCCGATGCCTTGACGCGCCATATCTGATGCGCCCGCATTGGTTGTCATGATGAGCACGACATTGCGGAAATCGACCGTTTTGCCATGATGATCGGTCAAACGGCCATTATCCATCACTTGCAGCAGGATGTTGAATAGGTCTGGGTGGGCCTTTTCAATTTCATCGAGCAGCAACACGCAATGCGGATTTTGATCGATTGCATCGGTGAGCAGACCGCCTTGATCGTATCCAACATATCCTGGAGGCGCACCGATTAGGCGGGAGACGGAATGCCGTTCCATATATTCGGACATATCAAAGCGTTTCAGCTCAATCCCCATGATCGAGGCAAGCTGGCGCGCCACTTCTGTCTTACCAACGCCGGTGGGGCCGGAGAACAGGAACGAGCCAATGGGCTTGTCCGGATCGCGAAGACCAGCGCGCGACAGCTTCATTGCGGTCGAAAGGCGCGTAATTGCTTCATCCTGACCGAACACAACGTGCTTCAGATCGCGATCAAGGTTTTGCAGCGCTTTCTTATCGTCTTTGGAAACCGATTTGGGCGGGATGCGTGCCATAGTCGCAATGACTTGTTCGATCTCACGCGCAGTGATTTTCTTTTTCCGGCGGCTGGGCGGCACAAGCATTTGCATCGCGCCCACCTCGTCGATCACGTCGATGGCTTTGTCGGGCAATTTGCGATCATTGATATAGCGTGAGGATAGCTCAACAGCAGTTTTCAGCGCATCGGGCGTGTACTTTACCCCGTGATGCTCTTCAAATGCCGAGCGCAGCCCTTTGAGGATTTTAACTGTGTCCTCAATCGTCGGTTCATTCACGTCGATTTTCTGGAACCGGCGCAGCAGCGCGCGATCTTTTTCGAAATGATTGCGGAATTCTTTGTATGTTGTTGATCCGATACAGCGGATCGTTCCGCCTGAAAGCGCAGGTTTTAACAGGTTGGAGGCATCCATTGCCCCGCCACTTGTCGCGCCAGCACCGATAACCGTGTGAATTTCATCAATAAACAACACCGCATCGGGCATTGCTTCCAATTCGGTTACGACTTGTTTGAGCCGTTCTTCAAAATCTCCGCGATACCGCGTGCCAGCCAGCAATGCGCCCATATCCAGCGAATAGATCACAGCAGGGGCAAGCACCTCTGGCACATCGCCTTCGACAATCTTGCGCGCCAAACCTTCGGCAATGGCGGTTTTACCAACGCCAGGATCACCGACATACAGCGGATTGTTCTTTGACCGGCGGCACAGGATTTGAACTGTCCGGTCCACTTCTGGACCTCGTCCGATCAAGGGATCGACTTTGCCAGCTTCTGCCTTTGCATTGAGATTGACGGTAAACTGATCGAGCGCGGTTTCTTTCTTATTGCCGCCTTCCTTGGTGGCTTCGGCTTCAGCTGGTGCCTCTTCATTGCCCTCTGCTGGCTTGCCTTCGAGTTGGCGTCCGCCTTTGCCAATGCCATGGCTGATATAGCTGACGGCATCCAGACGGCTCATATCCTGCTGTTGGAGGAAATAGACAGCATAGCTATCGCGCTCAGAAAACAGCGCCACCAGCACATTGGCGCCAGTGACCGTGTCTTTGCCCGAGGATTGCACGTGCAAAATGGCACGCTGGATCACCCGCTGAAAGCCCGCTGTGGGCTGCGGATCGGCGTCTTCTTCGGTTTTAAGTGACTGATATTCTTGATCGAGATACTGTTTCACCACCTCGCCAAGCTCAGCCAAATCCACCCCGCATGCTGCCATAACCTGCGCGCCGTCTTCATCATCGATCAAAGCGAGCAGCAAATGTTCAAGCGTCGCATATTCGTGGCGACGTTCCGATGCATGGCCAAGCGCATTGTGAAGCGTGCGTTCAAGGTTCTGGGCAAAACTAGGCATGGTTGGGTCTCTGTCGGCAGCTGGAAGAATATCCAGGCAAAGAAGTATGAGGTAAGGCGCTTAACGCCCGATGAAAACTATATGGTGCAGATTTGCGCAATTGCGAGGCCGATTGTGTCAATGCGGATTTGCACTGCCTCGCCTGCATCATTTTTGCGCCTTGCCAAACAAGGCATCGGCGGCTGCGCGGTGGACGCTCGCTTTGTCGCGATGGGCTTTCACGCGGGTAATCTCTGCCTCAAGCAATTCAATGCGCGCGCCTAGTTCATCTTGCGAGTAGGGCCCAAGATCTTCCCCAGCAAGCTGGTTTGCCGCATCGCCTTTGGAGCCGAAACCGGGACTGGGCAGATCATCGATATCCATCATGCACAACATCGCAAGATTGGTCGCTTGCTGTCAATCCGGTAGAACGGTATTCGCGCACATCGTTCTAAGTGCGAATGCAAAAAGCCACACAAGACGAACCAAGCGCCGAACCTTAGGGGGTAAAATGGTCACGACGCCTATGAATGAGCGGGGGGAGACAATTCCGGATACGATGCCAAAAACCATGCGAGCCATCGGGTTTGAAGCGCCCGGCGGGCCAGATGTATTGGGGATTGAGGAGATTGCAGTCCCCGAAATCGGCCCTCACGATGTTTTGATCAAAGTGGCCTTTGCTGGTGTCAATCGCCCCGATTGCATTCAACGCGCTGGCCACTACCCGGCGCCTCCAGGCGCATCGCCCGTGCTGGGCCTTGAGGTTTCAGGCAATATCGTCGCTGTAGGAGACAGCGTACCGCGCGAGATGATGGGTAGCCGTGTTGCCGCGTTGACGCCCGGTGGCGGCTATGCAGAATATTGCTCTGCTCCTTGGCAGCACTGCTTGCCGATCCCTGACAGTATGGGTTTGGCTGAGGCAGCTGCCCTTCCTGAAACACTTTTCACCGTTTGGCATAACGTATTCGAACGCGGAATGGCGCGCGATGGGGAGCGTTTGCTGGTGCATGGCGGCACGTCGGGCATTGGCACTATGGCGATCATGCTGGCCAAAGCTTTCGGCCTCTCAGTCATCACCACGTGCGGCGATGAAGCGAAATGCGAAGCCGCGCGGCAAGTGGGCGCTGATTTGGCGATCAATTACCGCGAAGCTGATTTTGTTGAGGCAGTGCGCGACTTCACCGGAGGGCGCGGCGTTGATATCGTGCTCGATATGGTGTCGGGCGACTATGTCCCACGCAATCTCAAATGCCTTGCCGAAGATGGCCGCCATGTGACGATTGCGGTATTAGGGGGCGCCAAAGCGGAATTGTTCATCCCCATGGTGATGATGCGCCGCCTGACTTTGACAGGTTCAACTCTGCGCCCGCGTTCTGATGAGTTTAAGGCAGCTCTTGCAGATGAGATTGCTCACACCGCATGGCCGCTTTTCACAGGCGGCGAATTGGCGCCGATTATGGACCAAGCTTTCCCCTTGAGTGAAGCGGCGGCAGCCCACGCCCGGATGGAAGCAGGCGAGCATATCGGAAAGATCATCCTAGAGATTTAGCGCGCAACCCAAGCTGCCCCCATAGGATCGAGCCAAGCACAGCTTGCCGCGAAAACTCCTGCAATTATCCGGACCGGGGGTTGAAATCTCGGCTGGTAGCGCAACAATACCACACAAAGCTGTGGGTTTTCGCCAAACCGTCATCTGGCTGCGAGACCAGTGTAACAAACAGCTGTCATAAGGTCGCGTGCAAGTTTGACAGATCAAAGGATCCTTTGATGACCGATCAGTCTGATCGTGATGGGCAAACCATCGCAAAAACCGCCTTCCCCCAATTTTCAGCTATACCTAGTGTGGTCGATTTCGATGCGGCTGAACCTGCCATCCCGGAACCCGGCTCTCCCGATGCGGGCGGACCCAAGCGGCGCAAATACCGCACCATTTGGATCAGCGATATTCACCTCGGCACAAAGGGGTGCAATGCGCACATGCTGATCGACTTTCTGGATCGCACGGATTCAGATGTGATGTATCTTGTGGGCGACATCGTTGATGGATGGCGGTTGAAAAAGAAGTTCTATTGGCCTGCTGCGCACAATGATGTTGTCTGGCGCATTCTAAAGCGCGCCAAGCGTGGCACTCGCATCATTTATATTCCCGGCAATCATGACGAGATGTTTCGCCAGTTCACAGGGCTCAATTTTGGTGGGATAGAAATTCAACGCGCGGCTTTCCATGATACCGCCGATGGACGACGGTTGATGGTGCTGCATGGCGATGAATTTGACGCGGTGATGCAATCGCATCGCTGGCTCGCCTTTCTGGGCGACTGGACATACCGTGCTGCCATGCAATTGAATGTGCTGGTCAATGGTGTGCGAAAAGCGCTGGGCAAACCCTATTGGTCACTGGCCAAAGCAGCCAAGCATAAGGTCAAGAAATCGGTCGAATTTATAGGCAAGTATGAGGAGGTCGTGGCGAAGGCTGCGGGGGAACGCGGTGTTGATGGTGTTGTGTGCGGGCATATCCACACCGCTGAATTTCGCGAATTCGCATTCGAAGGCCGCGGTGTCGAATATTGGAATGATGGCGACTGGGTGGAAGGGTGCAATGCGCTGGTTGAACATCATGATGGCCGCATGGAAATCCTGAATTGGGCAGACGAGATCAGAATGCGAGAAATGAATGCTGCGCGTGGGTCTTCTTCCAAGCCGGCGACCAAGGCGAAAAGGGTAAAGGAAGCCGCATGATTGAGGCTACCCCGCAATCCATCGCGATTGTCACGGATGCCTGGCATCCGCAGGTCAACGGCGTGGTGCGCACCTTATCTACGACGTGTGACATGCTGCGCGGATGGGGCCATGATGTGACTGTCATCTCTCCGCAGGATTATCAATCCTTGCCCGCGCCAACTTATCCTGAAATCCGGCTGGCAATGACATGGCCGGGCGCTGTTGGCCGTAAGCTTGCCAAGATTCAGCCCGATGCGGTCCACATTGCAACCGAGGGGCCGCTTGGCTTTGCCGCACGCCGATATTGTCTGGGGCGTAAAGTGCCCTTCACGACTGCCTATCACACGCAATTTCCTGATTACTTTGCGCGGCGAACTCGGCTTTCCGCGGATCTGTTCTGGCCCTACATCCGCTGGTTCCATCGGTCTTCGCAGCGCGTTTTGGTCGCTACTGAAACGATCCGGACACAATTGCGCGAACAAGGGCTCTATCAACTCAGCCATTGGAGCCGCGGCGTTGATCTTACCTGTTTCTCCCCCGATGCGCCTCCACCTCCAGAATATGACGGGATTGAAGGCCCGATCCTGCTCTATGTTGGCCGGATCGCGGTTGAAAAGAATATCGAGGCGTTTCTGACATGCGATTATCCCGGCACCAAAGTGCTGGTTGGCGATGGCCCCGCTTTGGCGGAATTGGAAGCAAAGTTTCCATCAGCTTTGTTCCTTGGCAGGCGCAGCGGAGAACAGCTTGCTGGATGCTATACAGGCGCGGATGTGTTTGTTTTTCCGAGTAAAACGGACACGTTCGGCCTTGTTATGATCGAGGCTTTGGCGTGTGGGACCCCGGTTGCCGCATTCCCTGTTCCCGGGCCTGTCGACATCGTGCATTCCGAAGTTGGGGCGATGGACAATGATCTGGTGCGGGCCATTCATATTGCACGCGATTGCAACCGGGATGCCTGCGCGCGATACGGTGCCAGCTACAGTTGGGAAGCGGCCACACGTCAGTTTTTGAGCAGCCTTGCGCCTTTGCAAGAAGAAGACAGCTTGGCCCTTAAGGCACTGCCAGCGACCTGAATTGCTTTGCAATTTTGCAAGCTGGTGCGGATTGCCTTGCTGTTTGCTCCGTCTTCGCCTATCTGCGCAGGCGCAACGGCCGCTCCGATAAGGGGCGGCCCTTTTATTTCTGACGTGATTTCGTTTTTGGAGATTCCCTCATGGCTGCCAAAGACCAGCCCAAACCGCTTATGCCGCATGCGACCGCCACTTGGCTGGTCGATCACACCGGCCTGTCCTTTGAGCAGATCGCTGAGTTTTGCGGGCTGCACATCCTCGAAGTCCAGGCAATGGCCGATGATCTTGCGGGCAGCAAATACACTGGACGCGATCCGGTGCATGCGGGCGAACTGACGCTTGAAGAGATCAAGCTGGGCGAAGACGATGAGGAGTACGCCCTTAAAATGCACAAGGCTCCGGTTGAGGTTACGCGCACCAAGGGTCCGCGTTACACGCCGGTATCCAAGCGCCAAGATAAGCCGGATGGAATTGCGTGGATCTTGCGCAATCATGCCGAAGTATCCGATGCGCAAATCTCCAAACTGATCGGCACCACACGCAACACTATCGGTGCGATTAAAGAACGCACGCACTGGAATATCCAAAACATCCAACCCAAAGACCCGGTCACATTGGGCCTGTGTTCGCAGCGCGAGCTGGATGCTGTGGTTGCCAAAGCAGCCAAACGCGCGGGGATTGAACCCGAAGCTGTGCCAGAAGATGCCGATAACCGGTCTGACAAAGACAAGCTGATCGAAGAATTGCGCGCCGAACGCGATGCCAATGCAAAAGCAGCGGCCGAGGCTGCACAAGAGGCAGAAGCTGAAGCTTGGCTCGCTGCAAAACGCGAAGCCGATAGCGAGGAAGAGGCCGCGGCCGCCGCTGTCGATCCGGAGGCTGCTTTTGCTACGCCGGCGCAAACCACTCAATCAGCCGAACCTGCTGAAGAGGCAGTGGCGAGCGACGACACAGAAGCCGAGACTGAAGCTGCGCCTGAAGATCAGCAAGACAGCTAAGCGGTTTTACGTCCCGAACGGATGTAAATCTTCCGCATTGCCGGGTGTGATTATCGGTTTTGCTTGAGTGTGCGCGGGTTCCTCGCCACAACTCACTGACATGAATGTCAGTTCGCAAAACTATCACCACCCCACATCGTGGGACACATCCTTTGACCCAATGAGCCTGCCCGACATGCTGGAGCGGGCCTATCGGTATGATCCCAAAGCGCCCTTTCTTTATTTTATGGGGCGGACCTATTCATACCGGGATATCTTTGAGGAAGCGCAACGCTTCGCAACCGGTCTTATCGCGATGGGTATTGAAAAGGGCGATAGGGTTGGCCTTTTCCTGCCCAATGTGCCGATTTACGCCTCTGCCTATTACGGCGCGATGATGGCGGGCGCCGTGGTGGTGAATTTCTCTCCGCTTTATTCGGTCGAGGAATTGAGCTGGCAAGTCGCCGATAGCGGGACGAAAGCGCTTGTTACGGTGGATGTGCCTGAATTGTATGGCACGGCATCCAAAGTATTGTCCGCATCTGGGCTTCAATCGCTGATTGTTGGTAAGCTCTCTGATATGCTGCCCTGGGTGAAGGGGACGGCGCTAAAACTGTTCAAGCGCAGCCAGATAGCTGCGGTTGAATATGGCCCCACGGTAAAGTCATGGGCGCAGGTCACACCTTCGCATACAGGTCAATCTCTTCCCAAAGTAAGCGCGGATGATCTGGCGCTGCTGCAATATACAGGCGGCACCACTGGCCGGCCCAAGGGGGCGATGCTCGGTCATGACCAGTTAACCGTAAATGCACAACAAACGTCCGCGATTAATCCATTTGGCGACCCTAGGGCCGAGGTGTTTATGGGGGCGCTGCCGTTTTTCCATGTGTTTGCGAACACGAGCCTGCTTAATCATGCGGTTGCAAGTGGCGCTTCGATCGCGATGGTCCCGCGATTTGATGCAGGCCAAGTGCTCGCGGCGATCGAGACATACAAAGCCACAGGATTTCCCGGAGTGCCAACGATGTTTCAGGCGCTGCTCGATCACCCCAAGCTAGCCTCAACTGATCTATCGTCATTACGCGTCTGCATTTCTGGCGGGGCCCCTATGCCTGCCCCAATTCATGCAAAGTTCGAAGAGGAAACCGGCGTGCGGCTGGTAGAAGGCTATGGCCTTACCGAAAGCGCAGGCGTCGTCTCAGTCAACCCCTATTCAGGGACACGCAAACGCGGGACGATCGGCCAATTGGTGGCGGGGACTGAAATCCTGTTGCTCGACAAGGAAGATCCCGAAAAGCTTGCACCCGATGGGGAGCCGGGTGAACTTGCCATACACGGGCCGCAGATTATGCGCGGATATTGGAACAAGCCAGAGGCAAGCGCCGATGTCTTTGTGACCCGCGATGGCAAGACATATTTGCGCACGGGCGATGTCGCCACGATGGATGAGGATGGGTTCTTAAAGATCGTCGACCGCATCAAAGACATGATCGCAGTGGGCGGCTTCAAAGTCTTTCCCAGCGTTGTCGAGGATGTGATCTTGGAACACGATGCAGTGAAAGAAGCACTCGTGATCGGTGTGCCCGATGATTATCGCGGAGAGGTCCCGCGCGCTTTCGTGACCCTTGCCGATGGCGCAGCAGTCACAGGCGAAACCTTGCGCGATTGGCTCAATGCCAAGATCGGCAAGCACGAACGCGTTGATGAAGTGGTCATTCGCGATGAACTGCCCAAGACGATTATCGGCAAACTGGATCGCAAGGCATTAAGGGCTGAAGTTCTCTAAATCTCTCGTAGAACCCACCATGGGAAGGTTCACAAAAGTCCCAGAAATAGCTTTCGAGATCGATTTCTGAGAGCGCTCCCACCGGGTATTCCAAGGCCGAAAACCTTGGATTGTAGACCTCAGCTTGCGATCTGAATCGGCTCCGCATCCCCGCTCGACTTTTTCGCAACGCGCGGTGTTTCATTCTTCGCCTGACGCTGAGCGTTGGGGGCAAAGCGGCCATCCACCTGCGCACCTTGCTCAATCGTCAACGCATCGTAATGCACATCGCCTTCAATCCGAGCAGACTGCAAAATCACCAAATCGCGCGCGGTGATAGAACCCGTTACCTTGCCGGAAAGCCTAGCGGTTTCTGCCATCACACTGCCGCTGATCTGGCTGCCTTCGCCTTGCACGATCGACGCGCATTTGATGTCGCCTTCCACGGTGCCATCAATGTGAAGATCAGCCGACGCGCTGATATCGCCTTTGATAACAACGTCTGAGCCAAGGACAGAAAAGGTGGAATTCGATGAAGGCATGGTTCTTCCTTGAGATTTAGCGGCTGGCTTTGGCGGTGGCGCGGGGCGCTGCGGCTCCGCCTGTTTCTCGGACTTCTTTGAGAACATCGGGAGCACTCTCCAAAAATGGGCGCGGATTAACCGCCTTGTTGTTTATGCGAACTTCAAAATGCAAGTGCGGGCCAGTTGACCTACCCGAACTGCCCAAACCGCCAATGGTATCGCCAGCTTCGACATCATCACCAACCGCTACATCAATACGGTACAAATGCGCGTACCGGGTGACCATGCCGTTTGCGTGCTGGATGTCGATAACGCGTCCGTATCCACCTTTCCACCCTGCGAAGATGACTTCACCTGTGGCTGCGGCGAAAATCGGCGAATTGACAGCGCCTTTGAAATCGATCCCACCATGCATGGCCGCGCTGCCGTTAAAGGGATCGCGGCGGTAACCGAAGTTGGAGGTAATTTTTTCCTGAGCCGCCGGCACAACATGCGGGATACCTTCCAATGCGCGCTCAAGAGAATTCAATCGCGCCAAGCTCAATCCAAGACGTTCAAAACGTGGATCAATAGAGCCGTCGGCGGATGTTGCCAGGATTTGCAGCGGACCGCCGGTGTTGGCTCGCACTGATTGTTCTGCATTGCGAGCCAACTGATTGGGATCAAGGTTAAGCTTGCGCATTGCCTTTTCAGCTTTCAGCGCCCGCGCATCAGCAAACCGGGTCAAGCGTTCAACGAACGCAATCTGACGAGCCTCAATCTCTGCAAGGCCCCGTGCTTGAGGAAGCAACGCGCTGATTTTTTCTACTGTCTCAGCTGTTTCGGTGCTCGAATCGGTAACATTCGTACCTGGATCCAACACATCGGCAGGCAACATGCGCACGGTTTCATCGAGAAACTCTTGTTTTGCTTTCAATTCCTCAACAACAATTTCAAGATCGCTGCCATAGGCATCAATCCGCTCTTCTGCGGTGGCGATATGGGCCGATTTTTCCTGAAAAGAAGCAAGGTTGGTTTCGGCCCGGTATTGACCCCAAGCCATTGCGAGCATCGCGGTAACGCACAAGAAAAGCGCAGCAAGGGAAACGGCCACCGCCGTCATCTGCGCCTTGCTGCTTACAGTCAAGAATCGCATATTGCCCTGCGAGCGCATGAAAAATTCACGCTCAGGAAAACGGTCCTGGAGCCGCTCAAAAAGCGGCTTCTTCTTTGCACTTTGCGACAAGAGGCGCCCCAACGGTCTTCTTATAAGTTGGCGGGGCGTTACCAATGTGCCCCAAAATAATCGAATCCAACACAGATCGGAACGGTCGAACTGTCGCGGATTCGGGACGAAACGTTCATTTGCCAGCAATAAAGCGGATAAGTCCCAGAATTGCGAAGGATGCGTTCCGGAAATCTACCGGGTGTTTGCCCACCAAACTGGGCGCAAATCCTTAACCATGATGATTCTCAGCATGGCTGCTAAACAGTCGCCTGACACAGCCAAAGCATCCTGCTAAATGCCCACCCATGGCTCTCACGAATCCTTCAAGCATCGACACGCCACATACTCCAGCTGAGTTGGTCAATGACCTCGCTGCCAAAGGCCGCACGGCGCAGCGCGCAATTGCGGCCATTTCCAGCGAAAACCGCGCCAACGCACTTATGCAGGCGGCCAAGGCACTGCGTGAACATGCCCCTGCTATCCTGTCGGCTAACGCCCAAGACATCAAATTGGGCAAAGACAATGGACTGTCTTCAGCTATGCTCGACCGTTTGGCTTTGGATGACCAAAGGATCGAAGCGATTGCGGCAGGGTTGGATGCCATTGCGGCCTTGCCTGATCCCGTCGGGGCCATAATCGATGAAACCCAGCCTCCCAATGGCCTGAAGCTCTCCCGCATCCGTGTGCCAATTGGGTTAATTGGCGTGATTTATGAAAGCCGCCCTAATGTAACGGCTGACACGGCCGCTTTGTGTGTGCGCACCGGCAATGCTGTGTTGCTGCGAGGGGGCAGTGAAGCAGTGCATTCAAACCATGCCATTCACGCAGCTTTGGTTGAGGGTTTGAAAGCCGGCGGCGTGCCCGAAGAGGCAGTGCAGCTCATGCCGACACAAGACCGAGCCGCGGTTGGCGCGATGCTAGCCGCCGCAGGCCAGATCGATATGATCATACCGCGCGGGGGACGCTCCCTGGTGGAACGTGTGCAAAACGATGCGCGCGTGCCTGTGCTCGCTCACCTTGATGGCATTTGCCACACTTACATTCATTCCGCCGCCAACCCGCAAATGGCCAAAGACATAGCGCTGAATGCCAAAATGCGCCGAACCGGTATATGTGGCGCCATGGAAACTCTACTGATCGATAACCAATTTGGCGACACGAGCTCCGTCTTATCCGCTCTCCTTGATGCAGGCTGCGAAGTACGCGGCGATGCCCGAATTGCTACCTTTGATGCCCGGATCAAACCTGTGACTGCCAATGACTGGGATACTGAATATCTTGAACCCGTGGTCTCTGTCGCCACGGTCGATGGTATCGAGGCCGCAATTGAACACATTGACCGGCATTCCTCCAATCACACAGATGCCATCATAACCGACGATGACAGCGCGGCAGAACGCTTCTTTGCGCAAGTCGACAGCGCGATTGTCATGCACAATGCGTCCACTCAGTTCGCAGATGGCGGGGAATTTGGATTGGGCGCAGAAATTGGCATTGCCACAGGCCGCCTGCATGCCCGAGGCCCCGTCGCGCTGGAGGGGCTGACGACATACAAGTGGATTGTGCGCGGTTCTGGTCAAATCCGCCCCTGATCTCTGTATGGCAAAACGCACAGGTATCTTGGGAGGAAGCTTCAATCCCGCTCATGGCGGGCACAGGCGAATCACTTTGTTAGCCATGGAGGCGCTTGGTCTGGATGAGGTCTGGTGGCTGGTTTCGCCGGGCAATCCCTTAAAACCCAGCGCCGGCATGGCTCCTCTTTCTGCTCGGCTTAAATCGGCCCAAAATATGGCTCGGCGTGCGCCGATCGTGCCGACGAGCATCGAAACGGAATTGAGAACGCGTTACACTGTGGAAACTCTCACAAAGCTCAAAAACCGCTATAAATCGCGGGAATTTGTGTGGCTTATGGGCTCTGACAATCTCGCTCAATTCCACAAATGGAAAGCCTGGCGCGATATTTCGAAGGCCGCCCCGATTGCGGTCATTGCGCGGCCGGGTTACAACGCAGATGCCATGACAAGCCCCGCTATGGCCTGGTTCAGGCGCTATCGTGTGCCTGTTGCCAGATTTAGGCAAAGACGGAAGATGAGGACGCCGGCACTGGTGTTCATGCGTTTCGATCCGGACACACGCTCTGCGACGGCCATACGCCGCGCTAACAGCGATTGGGCCTCTGATTTGGGAGGCGCATTTGGCCATGATCGATTGACATTCCGAAGGCTCAACAAATCAGATGACAGCCCGGGAGAAGACGCGTAATGCGCCGCTCCTCCCGGCTTTTCTGCCCCTTTGGCAAGCCTGACATATTCCTCCATTTCCGCACAATCCGGAGAAAATTGCTCAATTATGACGCAACTAACGAGCGTGTCCGACACGCAAAAGTCGCACTCGGCATCGAAACTTGCTATCGAGGGTGGTGATATGAGTGAGAACACATTGCACGATCTAGTGCTTGCGCAGCTGGATGATGATCAGGCGCAAGACGTGATTTCCATACCGCTGGAAGGCAAAAGCTCGATAGCCGATTACATGGTGATCGCTAGCGGGCGTTCGACTAGGCAAGTTGCCGCGATGGCGCAAAAACTGTCCGAAAAGGTGAAGCAGGCAGGTTTTGGCCCTGCGCGTGTCGAAGGATTGCCCGCTGCCGACTGGGTTCTGGTCGATGCGGGGGATGTGGTGGTCCATCTGTTCCGTCCAGAAGTGCGCACGTTCTACAATCTTGAACGCATGTGGTCGTTTGAGAGCGGCGAGGCGAAAGTGAGTTAAGAAGACGGTTGCATCTGGCGGAAGGCATCTGACGCAACTCTAAGTGTCTTGGCCGCAGAGCACGGCTGCGTAGCCGCCGCAAGCCCGACGGGGCGCCCGCAGGGCCGCAAGGCCCGAGGATATCGCAGCGCGGATGCGCTGCGGACAACAAAGAATCCAGGAACTCACACCATCCACCTCCACATCATCGCTCGCGGTAAAATTGCTCGCTCTCCCGAAGCAGAGCTGGTCGCGCGTTATGATAAGCGGATCACTTGGCCAACGAAGCTCACCGAATTGCCTGAAACAGGCGGACGTGTTCCTGACCCTCAAACCCCATACCGCACTGTCCTTCTGGATGAGCGCGGTAAAGCTTTATCTTCCGAAAAATTTGCCGACCAACTTGGCCGATGGCGCGATGATGGTATTCGCGAAGCGCGCTTTGTCCTGGGTGCGGCTGACGGTCACAGCGACGAAGACCGAACCGCCGCTGATCTGCTCTATGCCTTTGGCCCAGCGACATGGCCGCATCTGATGGCACGGGCGATGTTGATGGAACAACTCTATCGCGCGACAAGCATCCTTGCAGGCCACCCCTATCATCGGGCAGGATGATACTGATGCGGCGTTTTGTCTTCCCAATTCTGCTTGTCAGCGTTGCGACCGTTATAGTTGCGATACCCTCTGCTTATTCGCAGCGCAGCGCGGAGATCTTACTCGATCCCGAAACAGCAGCATCCGAATTGCAGCGCGCCACACGAGAAGGCAAACGTGCCCAAACCCGCGCTGAAACCCTGCAAAGGCAAGCGGATGAAGCCACCGAAGCGGCAGACAAAGCTGCAAGTGAGGCCGCCGCGTTGGCAGCGCGCATCCAACAATCCGAAGCTGAGATTACTGCTGCACAGGCGCGGTATTCGCTTGCCCAATCCCGGCGTGAAGCGATTGCTGCAAGACTTGCGGAAAGGCGCCAGCCCTTGGTGCGCTTAACCGGCGCGCTGCAAACGACCGCGCGCCGGCCCACGACGCTTTCGGCGCTTCAGCCTGGATCAGTGAAAGAGCTTGTCTATGTGCGAGCCGTTCTGGCCTCAGCAGTCCCTGAAATCCGCAGCCGCACTAGCGATTTGCGCGGAGAACTCGATCGGGTGAAATCTGCGGAAGAGGACGCAGCAGATGCGTTGGGATTTGTGCGTGAGGGCGAAAAGGACTTGCAAAAACGCCGTGTGGAACTGGCTGCAATCGAAGAACAACAACGGCTGACATCGCGCACCGCGCGCTCCAATGCCGTTCGTGAGAATGAACGAGCATTGGCCTTAGCCGAAGAGGCGCGCGATCTTGATGGTTTGATCGACCGATTGGACAGCAATGCCAAATTGCGCCGCGAGCTTGCGGCTTTGCCCGGACCGAAGCTGCGCCCAAGGAACCTATCTGCCAATCTGAGCGCAAGCTCCAATGCCGAAGATTTGGGGGAACCTACTCCCACGCCCAGTCAAACGCCCGCAGAAATATCGGCTCCATCTCCTTTCCAATTGCCAGTTCAGGGGCGAACGCTAGCTGGCTTTGCTGAGCGACAACCCAGTGGCATTGCGAGCAAGGGCATCACGTTTATCCCCGCGCCCGGCGCCCAAATAATTGCACCTGCAAAGGGCCGAGTTGTGTTTGCAGGGCCGTATCGCGGCTATGATCGAATCGTTATTATTGAACACGAAGGCGGCTGGGCCAGCCTTGTCACAGGAATGGGCCGGATTGATGTGGGTGTTGGTGCGAGCGTGATCTCTGGCAGTCCGCTGGGAATTGCAGCGCGAAAAGACCCGGTCGTCTCAATTGAGCTGCGCCGCGAAGGTGATCCTGTTAACCCGCTGGAATTTATCCGATAATACCGAGCATTGTGATCTGATGAGGGGCCATGAGACGTAACAGGCTGAGCGGCTTGTGCCCCATTTTGAGCCGCGCAACCCACGGCTTGACGTTATAATCTGGTGTTCATGCTTTTAAGTCTATAGCTTGGCTCACCCAATAGGAGCTTTGCACGCTTTATGAAAATCGCCGCTCTCGCACGCACCGCTGCGCTCGTTACAGCTGTTGCTTTGATCCCTGCAACCACCACAACCATGGCTCAAGTCGATGGCCGGGCTGGCCCAGAATTTGCCAAGCTTTTCGCAACGTATCAGCGGATCAAAGCGAGCTATGTTGAACCTGTAAACGATGATGTGCTGGTTCGCGGCGCAATTGATGGGATGCTGTCTGCTTTGGATCCGCATTCAGGCTATCTTGATGGGAGTGACCTTCAGCGCCTCGAAACGCTGATTGATGGCAATTATTCCGGTCTTGGTCTGTCAGTCGTGCAAGAAGATGGCGCGGTAAAAATCATCTCGCCATTCCGGGGCTCTCCTGCTGATGAGGCAGGCCTGAAAGCAGGGGATTTCATCACGCATTTGGACGGCGATCTGATTTATGGCGGAGAGCTGGATGATGCAGTGGCGCGGATGCGAGGCAAAGCGGGCACGTCCATTCAACTGACGATTTTCCGCCCTGGGCGCGATGAGCCGTTTGAAGTTGATGTGACGCGCGGCGTTATTGAGCTTGAGCCGGTCACTCACGAATTGGCGAGCGGCAATATCGGCGTCATAACGGTCAATGAATTCTCTGCCGATGTCGGCGCGGATGTGTACCGTGCGTATGACGCGATCAAAACGGAGGCCACTGGCCGCGTAGCCGGTTTGGTGCTTGATTTGCGTTCCAATCCGGGCGGCAGCTTGGATGAGGCTGTGGCTCTGTCTGATCTGTTCCTCGACAAAGGCCGGATCGTGTCGCAGCGCGGGCGCGCCCGCGGAGAAACTCTGTTGTATGATGCAGAAACCGTGTTCCGCGGCGATATGGCGGAAGATGTTCCCGTGATCGTGCTGATTGATGCAGGCTCCGCATCTGCATCGGAAATTGTCGCAGGCGCTTTGCAGGATCATCGCCGCGCGCTGATCATGGGCCAGCGCAGTTTTGGCAAAGGTTCTGTGCAGTCGCTATTGCCATTGGGTTCAGATGCCGCGCTGAAACTCACCACAGCGCGGTATTTCACGCCGGCGGGCAAATCGGTGCAGGAAGGCGGGATCAAGCCCGATATCACCGTGCCGCAATTGTCTGATCCAGACTTTGCGCTGCGTGCAAAGTATCAGACACGCGAAAGCGATCTGCGCGGCCACCTCGTCAATGAACTCGGTATCAAGGATGAGGAGCTGGAAGACGATTCAATCGATGATCCGCGTTTCCAGCAGACTGCTGAACAATTGGAAGAAAAAGGCATTGAGGATTTCCAGCTGCACTACGCGCTAGAAACTCTGCGCCGCACAACCAAAAGTTCCGTAGCGATCCGAAAGTAACCCGGCTATCGGGGCGGTCATGTCTGGTCTTTCCCTCGCACGGACGCTTGCGCTCGCACTCCCTGTCGGATTGCTAGGCGGAGCGTATATTTCAGAATACGTTTTTGGGCTTTTCCCGTGCGAAATGTGCTGGTGGCAACGCTGGCCGCATTTCGCAGCTTTGGGATTGGGCGTTCTGTCCTTTATCTCACCTCCGCAGCGCATGTGGACTGCGCTCGCGGCTTTAGCGATCATCGCATCGGGATTGATTGGGGGCTTTCATGCGGGCGTTGAATATGGCTGGTGGGAAGGCATTACGGGATGCGCGTCTTTGCCCGGCAGCATTGATGTGATGGATCCAAGCGCTGCCCCGCTGGTGCGATGTGATGTTGCGCCGTGGAGCCTTTTTGGAATTTCGCTCGCAGGATACAATTTCCTCTTTTCTTGTCTGGGCGGGATCACCATCTTGGGCCTGAACGCAAACAAGGGATAGATTATGGACCGCGAAGAACTCCACCGCATGATTCGGGTTGATCAAGCAGGCGAATTTGGCGCGACAAAAATCTACGAAGGCCAATTGGCTGTGATGGGTGATCGCGGCCCGCATTCCGCTGAAATCCGCCACATGGCCGAACAAGAAGAAGGCCACCGCGCACGCTTTGATGCATTCATGGCGGAGCGCCGAGTGCGCCCAACAGCTTTGCAACCGTTCTGGTCTGCGGCTGGATACGCTCTTGGCGCTGGTACAGCTCTGCTCGGACCCGAGGCGGCCATGGCATGCACCGCTGCGGTCGAAGAGGAAATCGACAAGCATTATTCTGAGCAATTGGACCGCTTGGCTGAAAACAATTCAGACCCGGAACTTGCCGAAATGATCGAGGAGTTTCGCGAAGACGAACGCGAACATCGCGATGCAGCGCTCGCCAATGGAGCAGAACAAGCCCCTGCCTATCCCTTGCTTTCTGGCGCGATCAAGCTTGGTTGCCGGATCGCGATTAAGGTCAGCGAACGCGTTTGAGGAAGGGCTCGGCCGTGCTGGCGCCGCTTCAGTTGCCATTCACGCATGTGTTGATACGTGGTATAAAAATTGCGCTGGGCCGGTCCCGCGCGCACTAAAGGACTGATCCAATGCTCACCCCTGTCCGTATTTTGGCTCTTGCCACTTTGCCAGCGATCGCTTTGGCATCCCCCGCCGCCGCGCAGGATAAGGGGGGTGACCGCATCAATATGGTCATTGCCTACAGCGAAGACGAATGCCCCGAGGCGAGCGCAGAGGGCGAAATTGTTGTTTGCGAAATTCTGGTCGAAGCTGATCGCTATCGCATTCCTTCAAACCTTCGCAACAGCGATTCTCCGCAGAATATCTCGCCAGTGCGAAGCGTAGAAAAAATTCGCTATGTCGGCGCGTTCGGAGCAATGTCGTGCAGCCCAGCAGGTGCAGGCGGTTTCACCGGGTGCACTCAGCAATTCATCGATGCAGCGTATAAGGATCGCTCAGAAGGTGAAAATGTCCGCTTTGCGCAGCTGATCGAGGAAGAGCGGCAAGCGCGTCTCTCGACCATCGATGATGATGCAGCTGCCGAACAAAGCCGGGTCGAGCAGATTGAGCGTGAATATCTCGAACGGCTAGAGCGTGAACGCAGTGCCCCGCTTCCGGGCGAAGTAGGAGCAAGCGATGGCGCCGTGGCTGAACCGGCTGGTGATGAAGCGCCTACCTACCAGGCAACGCTGCCCCCTCCGGGCCAATCCGCTGCACAGCCGCAGCCCTCTTCAGAGCCAGTTGTCGGCCCCCCAGCTGAAGAGCCCGATCAGGATTTCTAAACCCTGTAATAGTCGCGATACCACGCGACGAATTGCTTCACGCCCTCATCGACATTGGTCTGAGGCGAATATCCAGTCAGCTCTTTAAGAAGCGTCGCATCGGCCCATGTCGCAGGGACATCGCCTTTCTGCATCGGCATGAAGTTCTTGACCGCCTCGCGCCCGCACTCCCGCTCAATCGCGGTGACAAAATCCATCAGCCGCACCTTGTCGGAATTGCCGATATTGACGACGCGCCATGGTGCTGCGGGCGAAAGCGAATCCCATTCCGCAATATCCTCTGCGCTTTCCGGGCGCACTGGCGGCACTTCGATAAGCAGACGAAGCCCTCGCACCAAATCAGTCACATAGGTGAAGTCGCGGTACATATCGCCGTTGTTGTAGATATCGATCGGCGTGCCTTCGAGCGTGCCTTTGGTGAACTTGAACAGAGCCATATCGGGGCGCCCCCACGGCCCGTAAACCGTAAAGAAGCGGAACATCGTGGTCGGCAGGTTCCAAAGGTGCGCGTAAGAATGCGCCATGCTTTCATTCGCTTTTTTGGTTGCCGCATAAAATGTGAGCTGCGTGTCGCACTTTTCGCGCTCATCAAACGGCATGTCTTCATTCGCGCCGTAAACAGAGCTGGTTGAGGCCATCAGCAAATGATCCACGCCCAATTCGCGCGCGCATTCCATCACATTGAACGTGCCAACAAGATTGGAATCGAGATAAGCGCGCGGATTTTCAAGGCTGTAGCGAACACCCGCTTGCGCTGCCAAATGCACAATTACATCCGGCTTTTCATCCATAGCGAGCTTATGCAGCGCGTCAAAGTCCTCCAGCATTCCGACATGGCCGGTGAAATGCTGGTTCTGTTTGAGCATCTGATAGCGACGCTCTTTCAGCGCCACTTCATAGTAATCGGTCATCCCATCAAAGCCGACAACCCGGTATCCCTCTGACAGGAGCAGGTCTGCAAGGTGGTATCCGATAAAACCGGCAGCGCCGGTGATCAAAACAGTGCGCACTGGAAAACTCTTGAATTTAAGGGACAATAAAGGCGGCTTACTTAGCGCCCGATCCCGTCAGGATAACGCGCGCGGTCTTAAGCACGATAAGAAAATCGAGCCACATCGAAATGTTCTTCACGTAGTAGAAATCATATCGCAATTTCGCGTTAACGTCCTCCACATCCACAACATGACCCTGATTGACCTGGGCCCACCCGGTTATGCCGGGGCGCACAATGTGGCGATAGGAATAAAACGGCAGTTCACTTTCGTACCAGCGCGACAAGGACTCCGCTTCGGGTCGAGGGCCAATCCAGCTCATTTCACCCTTCAGAACGTTGAAAATCTGCGGTAATTCGTCGATCCTTGTGTGCCGCATGAACCGCCCAAGCCGTGTGATCCGATCATCATCCGCCTGCGTCATCGCATCATTTCGCTGCGCCGCCTGATCATCTTCAACCGCGCGTTCCCGCATGGTGCGAAATTTGATCATGCGGAAAGTCTCACCGCGAAAGCCCATCCGCTCCTGAATGAAAATGGCCTTGCCCGGAGAATCCAGCCTTACCGCGAGCGCTATGATTGCAAATGGGATTAACAAGAGCGGGATCAGGACCAGCGAAGAAACTATGTCAATCGCTCGCTTGGTCGTCATGTAAGGCACGTTGGGTATCAAAGAGCCAAGATCATTCTCACTCAAGTGATCAATCTTGACCTGCCCGCTCTGCGTTTCGGCGATCTGCCGATAGTGATAGACTGGAATGCCGCGCAATGCGGCGCGTGCAAACAGCCGCTCCCACTCATCGGCGTGGTCGTAATGGAGGTCAGCAATGATCGCCCCGTCGATGCGGTCAGCTTCGACCAGACTTTGCATTTCTTCAACACCGGGCGCGCGGACATAGTGGGCGCCAAGGGTTATCTCATTCGTCCGCCCTCCCGGAATGACGAATTGTAATCGGACCGAGCGGCGGACCATACTTGTCGTCAGAAATGTCCCGACAAGCGCGCCGACCGTCCCATAGAAAAGCTGGAAAGCGGAATAGTCGATGCGGAGCACGGCGATCACTGCAAGGATCGTTGCGAATATGAGGAAATTCACCGGCATCACATAAGCGAGCAGGCGCGTTTTGGCGTAGCTTCTCAGCCTTGCCAGGATAAAGGTCGCCATCAGCGTTGCGATGGTGACTGATGATAGCGTCAGTTGAAAGTTTGCATCAACAAAGTCGCCTCGTTTGAAACCAAGCCAATACAAAGACGGCAGCGACAGCGCTAAAAACAGGTTGAATAGCACCCGAGAAAAAGGGCTCGAAAGCGCGTAAAATACCGAGTCAGAGGAGCCGCCTGATCTTGTATCAGGCTCAGTTTCAACAGGACCTTCAGTTCTCTTTAGCATCAGAGCCTCTTGAAAAACCTTTCGCGATAATCAAACAATTTGCTCGCAAGTTGCAGGCCCACCAAACTTCACTTTGGACAGATGAATATACAGAAGCGCGCGAACAATCCAGTGCAGCGCAAATTTTCGTTAACCACCAAACTCCGCATGCTAGGCCAAGCATGCCTCAACTAAGGCCATTGAGGCGGTTGCGCGTGGCGAAACTAACCAGTCAATTCTGCCAACACACCAACCGCTTCTGGGATCGGGTAGTGGTGGTTGCCGACAAATAGGCCATGCTGATCGATATAGTCTGCATTAAGGAGCTCGCCGTGGATGACGTGCGGGATATGCTTCATCACCGCATTCTTGGCGAAGTTTCCGGTTACAATCGGACGGCATTCAAAGCCAAACTCTGTTAGCTTTGCGATAAAGTCACTTCGCGGCATATTCACTCCATCGCGCATAACGAGCGAGAAACCGAACCAGCTGCTTTGCCCGATTTCCTTTTGCAAGGCGAATAGCGGGTGATCGCTTAGTCCCTCTTGGAATAGTCGAGCATTCTCGCGCCGTCCCTTTATCAGGTCGGGAAGTTTTACGAGCTGCTCTTGGCCCAGGGCCCCCGACATTTCCAGCGGGCGAAGATTGTATCCTGGCAGCACAAAATTGAAGCTCTCTTCGAACGGATCATCGCTTTTGGTGCCTGTGACGCGATTTTCTTTTGGAAGATGGCGCGTCCAGCCATGGGAGCGCAGAGACAGCATGATGTGGTACAGTTCTTCATCATCGGTCGTGACCACACCGCCCTCCATCGTAGAGATATGGTGTGAGAAAAATGTCGAAAAGCTGCCTACATGACCAAAGGTCCCGGTGTGTTTACCTTTGAAAGTCGCGCCCATGCTTTCGCAATTGTCTTCCAGCAGCACAATCTTGCGATTGCCGATAATCTGCTTGATCCGGTCAAAATCGTTGGAGTTGCCCAGCAGGTTGACGATCATAATCGCCCGCGTTTCGTCAGTTACGGCTTCTGCCAAAGCATCAAGGTCATAATTCAGCGTATCGCGATCGATATCGACGAATTTCTGGACCAAACCATACTGCGCAAGCGGATAGTATGTTGTCGACCAGCTGACTGCCGGAACAATGACTTCATCTCCCGGCTTAAGCTGCAGATCGGGGTTCTGAGAATAAAACAGCGCGCCAGTCATCAGCAGGTTCGCCGACGAGCCCGAATTGACCATCACGGCGTGTTTTGCTCCGAAAAAGTCGGCGAATTGACGTTCGAATGTCGCCACTTCTGCGCCCATTGAGAACATGTCGGATTTGATGACGCGCTGCAGCGCATTGTGTTCGGCCTGATCCCATGATGATGTCGCAAGGGGGAATCTCATGCTCATGATTGCAGTGCCTCTAGGTAAAATTTGTAGGTGTGGGCGATGCCCGTGTCTAAATCGGTTTGGGGCTGCCATCCCCATGCCGTCTGGCGGGATGTGTCGCACAGTTTGCGGGCCATGCCGGCAGGTTTGGAAAGGTCATGCGTGAATTCCCCTTCCCACCCGATCACGCGCGCAATACTAGCGTAATAGTCGTTGACTGAATGATCGTCGCCGACGCCCACATTCATGAGGTCGGGTACACTCTCCAGATCTTCAGCTGCTCGAAATACGGCGTCGGCAAGGTCTGATGAGAACATAAATTCGCGCCGAGCTGTGCCATCGCCCCAAATTTCAACCGTTTTAGCCCCGATAACTTTGGCCTCGTGCACTTTCTGAATGATCGCGGGGACCAGATGCGAGACTTTTGGGTCAAACTTGTCGTGCAGGCCGTACAGATTGCAGGGGATCAGCGTTTTGTAGACAAAGCTAGGGTCTTCGCGGCGGATGTACTCGCACAAGCGCAAAGCGAATATTTTGGCGATGGCGTAGCCTTCATTGGTTGGCTCCAACTCACCTGTCAGCATCAATTCTTCATGCAAGGGGTTGGGTGCAGCACGGGGGTAGATGCAGGTTGAACCCAGATTGATGAGTTTCTTCACGCCAGCGCTGCGTGCGCCCATAATGACATTGCGTCCGATCATGACGTTGTGATCAAGAAACGCGACAGGCTCGGCCATGTTGGCGCGAATACCGCCCACCTTCCCTGCTGAGTGGATCACCAAATCTGGCTGGTGCTGGTCGATGTATGCTGCGACCTCCCCCGCTTCCATCAGGTCCAATTCGCGACTTGATGGCGCAAGAATGTCCCACTTCGCTGCGGCTGGGTGATCTTGAATGTTGCGCCCGACCATGCCGGAGCCGCCAGTAAGGAACAATTTGGGTTTCACGTGCTTAGCCTTCCCGCGGAACGGCAGTCTTAAAGCCGTGCTCGTTCAGCAATCGCGCGCGCTTGGCCGCGACAAGGTCTTCTGCGACCATTTCTGCGCACATTTCCTGTGTGGTGATTTCAGGAACCCAGCCAAGCTTTTCTTTCGCTTTGCTCGGATCACCCAGAAGCGTTTCAACCTCTGCTGGACGGAAATAACGCGGATCAATGCGCATCACGACATCGCCTTCTTTAAGAGCGGGCGCATTGTCGCCTTCAATGCCGTCGACGATCGCGATTTCATCCACGCCTTCACCTTCAAAACGCAAAGAAACGCCCAGCTCTGCTGCTGACCAGGAAATAAACTGGCGCACGCTGAACTGAACGCCGGTCGCAATAACGAAGTCCTCGGGCGTGTCCTGTTGGAGCATCATCCATTGCATACGAACATAGTCTTTTGCGTGGCCCCAGTCGCGCAAGGAATCGATATTGCCCATGTACAGGCACGGCTCCAGCCCTTGCGCAATGTTGGACATTCCGCGCGTGATCTTGCGTGTTACGAAAGTTTCTCCGCGCCGTGGGCTCTCATGATTGAACAAGATACCGTTGCACGCAAACAGTCCGTAGGCCTCGCGGTAATTTACGCATATCCAATAGGCATACAGTTTTGCCACAGCGTAAGGTGAACGCGGATAGAAAGGCGTTGTTTCTTTCTGCGGGGTTTCCTGCACCAGGCCGTAAAGCTCTGATGTTGAAGCCTGATAGAATTTGGTCTTCTCTTCAAGGCCAAGGAAGCGAATTGCCTCAAGCATGCGCAAAGTGCCGATTGCATCGACATCTGCTGTGTATTCGGGGCTCTCAAAGCTCACCGCTACGTGCGATTGCGCGCCCAGATTGTAGACTTCATCTGGCTCCACTTCGCGCAAAATGCGTGTGAGATTGGATGTATCGGTGAGATCGCCATAATGCAGGTGCAGTTTCGGATCTTCGATGTGAGGATCCTCGAAGATATGATCGATCCGACCTGTGTTGAACAAGGAGGCACGCCGTTTGATACCGTGCACTTCATAGCCTTTGGCGAGCAGAAATTCTGCCAGATAGGACCCATCCTGCCCTGTTATGCCTGTGATCAATGCGCGTTTCATCGCTGTTCCTTACTTTGTCAGGGGCTGTGCCGGAGCACAGATATGTGAGAATTTCTCAAAGGCAATGCGCGAGGGTGAGTGAGTGCGCACCAGCCATAGTTCTTTCAAGGTGACCTCGATCTTGCTCCATGTCCTTTTGGGAGAGGTAACGAGGAACTTTACCCATTCGATCCCGCTACCCGAAAGGCGGGATCGCCTGGAAGAGCTATTCTCGTTTTCACCATAAGCGCTCACAGCAGCACCGAGGCAGTGATATTCGAGATCGGGCCGAAGGTCGTGAAGTGCTGCAGCTAATCGATTTTGTTTGGGCGCGCTTATGCCAATTGCGACCCGTGTACCAGAGGCAAGCGAGCCGACCACTTGCGCTAAATCGTCCGGAATGGAGATCGCGTCCATTATGGGAAGCTCAAATTGAATATCATTGGGCAGTCCGGCCACGGGCCCAGCCGTTAAGAAAAACCATGACCCGCCATTCTTTGTTTCAGGGCCTATGGCTTGCAAAACCGAAGTGCCGGGCCTGAATTGCGCGTTCTGACGATACTTGGCAACCAGTTTGCGCATGGACACAGAATCGATCCAAACAAGATCGCGATCAGGCTCGTACATTTCCAGCATTTCTCGCCAGCAAACGAGGTTGATGTAATGATGGATCACCCCGCGGCCCCTTCAACAATATCAGCGGCTCGCTGCGCAATCGCTTCCTTTTCAAGCGCGCGGTAATCTTCCCACGTACCCGGCCGATTGGCCTCGCGCCGATGTCGCAGCGCCAATAGCGAGCGGGTTGCCCGGGTGCAATTTTCGCCAAAGGCTACCCGGTGGCCGAGCGCAAAATAGTCGAATGATTTGTTGGGCAATTGGGCAAAAGGGTTCGAGGGAAATAACAGCCGAGCCGATCGCGCCATTGTCTCCATCGCTTCTTCGCGCGGAACTGCTCCGCGAAATTCGGCTTTGGGAAATGCCGCTTTCCAATCCTCAAGTAGGGGGCCTGAGCCTAGCACTACGCCATCCTTGTCGCCGAATTCGGGAACGAATTCGCGGATATCAAACTGCGGCGTTGCTCCGCCTGCGTAACAGAATGTGTAATCAGAATTTGCCTGCGACAACGGCAGGAAATCCTCGCGGCGAAAACCCAAAGGTACAAACTTCACACGGCCGTGCTGAAGCGCTCCATACCTTTCCAACCACCGCCGGTAGCCGGGGGCAACAATCATGATCCGGCGGGCATGCTTTAACGTACGCCGGAACAGAAAATCACAATAGGCGCCAAACAATCGCGCCACCGTGGATGGCTTCCCGTAGGCTTGGAGTGCATCGGGCCAGATGTCGCGAATATCAAGCACCAAAGCGCGTTTGCGCAAAAGGCGAGCGGCAACAAGCGCCTCGGGCGGGATGGACGATGTGATGACGACATCCCAGCGTGTGCCAATGGCAGCAAACCAGATCTTTATTGCGCAAACGAAATGGCACCATATTCGCGCCAAGCCGACATTTTTTTGATAGCTCGGCAGCCGCAACACGGTGATCCCTTTGCCATGGGGCAGCAGATCACGATCGATTTGCGCTTTACGCGCATGATCGAATGTTCCTGTAACGAAAGTCACATCATGGCCGCGCGCGCGCAATTCCGCTTCAAGGCGCATATTGCGGTCGCCCCGGCCAGTGGCCGTGTTTTCAAAAGGAGAGAGGATGAGGACCTTAATGGGAGTAACGTCTGGGCTGCGGTATCTGTCTTGAAACGCTTGCGCGAGGGTCTGCTTGCCGGGATCGCTGCGCTGCAGCTTGCGGTCGCTTGATAGCGGTACGGCTAAGTTGTCCGCAAGCAAGGCCAATCACGCCGAAATTGTCTGATAAATCTCCGGACAACATTGACCCTATGGCAAGCACGATCAAAGTCATTGCAAGGATATCGCCCTGGCGAACCTTGGGCACAGCGCGGTAAAGGGCGATAATGACTGCAATGCACAAGGCTGCGCCGATCACACCGTAAAAACTGTACAATTCGACAAAAAGGTTGTGCGGATACTGATATCCAAAAGACCACAAATACCAGAAATCCAAGTGATCATAGCCTAGGGCTGAGAAGGGCTCAGACATCATTTCCAACCAGCCAACGACGCGGTCGCTCGCTTCCAAAGTCGTCAATTTGTAAGTGAGCCGCGTCAGAGACGCTGGCCCGGTTGTCCCGAGACCGCCCGAGCCTGCCAATGGGCCCAAAACAGCCACCAAATACAGACATAGAAGCCCAAGCCCAAAACTGAGCTTTTTCGAGTAACGCAAGGCAGCAAGCGCCACGACAACGCCAATGGTCAAAACCGCCCCGCTCGATCCTGTCAGCAGCGAGGCGAACAAGCCGAAGACTGCAAATCCCGCCATCAACAAGCGCTCTTTGCCTCGTCTGAGTGGGTAAAGCATGACGCCGAAAATCATCAAGAAGCCAAAGACACGGTAAAGCATGTTCGGGCCAAAAACAGAGACGAGCCGCCCTTCCTCAACGCGGCCTACTCCCACCAGAGCAATGCAGATAAAGGCCAAAGCAATCATGTTCCCCATCGGCCAAGTCAGATCTCTTCCTGTTGCAATCAACAGTGTTAGGATCAGGGCCTTGATTGGCCACAGCCCGTAATCTTCGAAATAGGGAATACCGATTTCGTCGGCTCTGAGATTGGCAATCAACAAGACAACCAAGCTTGCAGCCAGCCACCATGGCGCAATGCGGGTAAACTTTGTGCCTTGTGAAAACTGCGTGAACAGCGCAACCACGCAAACCGCGAGGACGATATCAAATCCCAGGATTTGCGCATTCCCGATAAAGGCAATCAACACCAACAGAAGGCTGCGCAAGTCTAGTTTGAGAAAAGCAGCCATTAAAAGACAACCACCAATCCGACGCCAACAGCAATAAATGCGATCAATCGAGCCACAATGACACCTGCGACAAAGCCATGAATTTGCTCTGCGCCTTCATCCACGATTTTGGCAAGGCGATGTTCGATATAAAAGACGTTGATCACGGTGAACAGTGTGTTGAACAGGAAGCTGGTATTGGCAAGCGTCAAGCGCAGTTCAGGATAGGTCGCGCTGGCAATCCAAGGCACCGTCAGCCCCAGAAGGTTGAGCAATGTGGCAAAGAACGTGGCAATTACGATTGTGGTTGGCCATTGGCTCACATCCAGCACTCTGAATTCAGAACTTTGCTCTTTCAGCCTGCGCTGAAGCCAGAAGAGTATGCCGATAGTAGGCACTGCTATGCTTGCGACAGTCAAAGCAAGACCGAGGACGAGCACTTCTGGTTCTAACCCATTGTCAATGTTGAATGCGATCAACAGGAAATAGAGAACTGCGCCCAGCCGATTGACCACCATGACCTTCATTGCAAGGTTGTACCCGCCTGCAATCCGCTGCTTTTGAGAGCCCAGATATTTGGCGATCACCTGAAAATGGTCGGCAAGAATTGCCAGCGCAAGGCCGATTAACGCCAACGCAAAAGCGACTGTCAAAGCTGCAGGTGTGGTGAGGAAGGCAGGTATCACTTGTATTCAAACCTTACACGCTGTGCTGCGGTGTGCACATCGTAGTCTCGGCGCTTCTGGAAAGGTTGCGGGGCAAAGGTACGCTGCCCTTCGCGCAATTGGATGATCCAATAAGACATCGTTGAATTTGAAGAGATGAACCATTCAGCGCCAACGGCGAGCGCCAGAGTTTCCTTCAAAGGGACGCGCTTTATTACCGGCTCTGGCATGCCATCGATGCTGAAATTCTGCGTCGCAGCATATTCAGGATCGTCAGTCAGTACCAGGACCTCGGCGGCATTGCGATCTTCAGAGGCTAGCTTGTCGCGTACCTTTTCAATGCCCGAACGGTAATAGCTGTTATCGAGCATCCCATATTCGTTTTTCCCTGCCTGCTCCAATCGCAGTAAGTCGCCTCCTCTCACATGCATTGCCAAGAGGCCTTGCTGTGGGGTGGGGGCGATTTGTCGCCCGATCTCCGCGAGACTTCGAGTGACTTGAGCTTCTTGAAAATATCCAAGCCTTACAATCGGAGATATCTTTGGCTCCAGCTTCAGGCCTCTCGTGTCGAATTCTGTAAAAAGGCTAACCTTCGCAATTTTCGCAAGCGCAATATCAAATCCCAGTATGGCAAACGCAAGCGCGGTTTTGAACAAGCCTGCCCCGTCGTAATTGATCACTTGCTCATGCTGGGTCCAGCCAAGTATCTTTCGCACGCTTTGCTGAAGGAAGACTGTGGACATTTTCGCATCGGGTCGCGAGGTGGCAAACTGGAAAAACTGATTTCCCGTACCGCCAATCAAAAACGTAATCTGCATTTCAAGATCTCGTTTGAGAAAACCATGCGGCTGCACAAAATTGTTTCGAACTGGTCCGCGTCGCGGCCCCGCTACAAGACGCTGCGCAGATTGGCAAATGAGCTGTCAAACAGCCGATCAAGAGTCTTCAGGATTGACATCGTGCAGCCGTGCGGCTGTCCGCGCGTAATGCACGCAATAGGGGCGATGATACTATCACGATGGACATAGGCCTTGATTGCAGTATCGAACCGTGGGATTGGCTCGGCCAGACAAACAAACACCTAAGCAGGGGCTTTAGCACCCTTCCGAAGCCCTTTGGCTGCAAGACGTAAAGTTGCACAGCAAGTGATCAGCAGCCTAGAGACTCCATCACCATGACAAAAACGCTCTACCAGAGGACTTCACAGAAGGTCATTCCAGCAGGCTTTGTCTGGTCTATTATTGCGCTGTTCGCTTTGGGTGTTGCATTTCTTGGGGGGAGTTCGCGTGCCGATGTGGTGCAAATTGCAGCACTGCGTCCGTTTGCAGCTCTTATGTTGATCCCTGCACTGTATCTCATTTCGAGCGACGCAGCGCGCCCCGCACGGACCGTGCTCTTTCTGTTTGGCGCTTTGATTGCTTGGACCTCGATACAGCTCATCCCACTTCCCGCCTGGCTGTGGCAGTCACTTCCAGGTAGGGATGCGGTCGTTGAGCTCGACAGTTTGGCAGGTCAAGCAGACATCTGGCGGCCGATATCGATGGTGCCCGCTCGTGGGATCAATGCGCTGATCGCCTTGTTGGTCCCGATTACAGCAATTGCGCTGGTTCTTGCATTGCGTCTCAAGGTGAAAGACATTTTCTTGCTGATTGTTGCCTTGGGCATTGTCGATGCGCTCTTGGGTTTCCTGCAGCTGATGACCGGTGCGTCGAGCCCGCTCTATTTCTACGCGATTACCAATTTTGGATCTGCCGTTGGCATTCTTGCCAACGAGAACCATTCGGCAGTCTTCTCAAGCCTTGTCATGTTAGTCTCGGTACGGCTGTTTATGGATGCCACCTGGAACCGCGAAGGTCCGTGGTTAAAAATCGTAGGCGCTGCCGGATTTTTCCTTGGCCTTTTGGCGGTCTTAGCAAGCGGATCAAGAGCCGGCTTCTTAACGGGCCTTTTGGCACTGGGTGCATGTGTCGTTATGCTATATTTATTCGCGTCCAAGTCCGCTTCAGACAAAAAGAGCGGCCGGGCAAGCAGGGCACAAAAGCCAAAGTCTATCAAGCTTGGTCGGTTTGAATCTCAATTGCTGGCAGACCCCCGGAAGATTGCCGCGATTGCCGCTTTTGCAATTATTGTTTTGGCTGCGTTGTTCGTGTTGTCTGGCAGGGCTGCGGGCCTTGAGGCGGCAATCAATAAAGATCCATTCGACGATTTGCGTTGGGGCTTGCTGCCCGTTTTGGGCGCTATGGCGGGCGAGCATTGGCTTTTGGGCACTGGCTTTGGTTCGTTTGACGAAGTCTACCACATTTACGAACCAACAGAGCTTTTGCGTTCCACGTATATCAATCAGGCGCACAATGATTGGGCTCAGCTCATCATCGAAGGCGGGCTTCCGGCGACGCTTATCCTGGTTGGCTTGCTTGTTTGGATCGCGAAACGATTGTTGCTGACATTGAGAACTCTTGAGCATGGCAAGGCGAAAACCGTATTTTGGTTGGCCGCAATTGGGGTGATTGCAGCAGGCTCTCTGCCCGACTATCCTTTACGCACGCCCCTTTTTCAGGTCGTTTATGTCTGGCTCATCTTGGCTTTGGCAATTGAAACAAAAGTGAGGCAGACAAACGCTACTGCGCGCTGAACTGTCTAACAACTCCTCATTAACCCTTGGAATATCCTGAAGTAGATGCCATGGCATCACCTCGTTTTCGGTGAGACTGACTTTATGATCCAGCAACTTAAATTCGTTGCTTTGTTCTCCCTTATTGTTCTTGGCGGTTGCGCGACCGACCGCACAGTGGGGGCCGCGCCGGGCATTGAAGTGACCGAGCTTGAGACGCTTCCAGAGCCCCGCAATGAAATCCTCTATCGGATTGGGCCTCAGGAATCGCTAGAGATTGAGGTTGTAGGCGCCGAAGATTTGAGCGGCACTTACCTAACCGACGAAATCGGAAGTATTGGCTTTCCACTTTTGGGAATTGTCCCAGTGGGCGGAATGTCACCAGCCGAAGCATCGAAAGCCGTCGCCGATGGATTGCGCGGCCGGTATATTATTGATCCGCAAGTTCGCGTGATCCCGACCGAATTTCCGCCGCCTTCGATTTCGGTCGGCGGTCAGGTTAAGCTGCCCGGCTCCTATCCGGCTGTCGGCCGCCCCACTCTGCTGCGCATGGTCAATGAAGCTCAGGGCCTTGCGGATTATGCTAAGCTTGATGATGTGCTCGTAATGCGAACTGTGGATGGGCAAAAATACATTGGTGTCTACAATCTGGGAGCGATCCAGCGGGGCAATTATGAAGATCCGCTTTTGTATCCCAACGATATCGTAATGGTGGGCGATTCACCGGGCTCACGACGACTAGATGGTATTCTCCAATTTGCACCGATCCTAACCTCAGCCATCATTCTGCTTGATCGGGTGGGCCGATAATGAACACCGTTCCCGACGCATCGCAGAATTTCCCGCAGGAAGTTCTTGGCGAGGAAAACCAGAAAGATGGCGGCTATTACGAAGATAATGGCTTCGCGGTCGATCTAGAACGCTACATTACAGAAGCGAAAGTGTTATGGGTGTGGTTGGCGGCGATCATCACGCTGTGCGTGCTTTGCGCGCTTGCTGCAACATTGCTTGCCACTCCGCAATTCCGGGCGAATGCACGGATCGAGGTGTCGCAAGTGGCTGCTAATGTTACAGCATTGGACCCGCTTGAGACCCAGAGCCAGGTGTCCGAACTGCAATATCTGAACACGCAGTACGAACTGCTTGAATCGCGATTTATGGCGTCGCGCGTGCTTGAGGCGGGCAACCTTTCGCGCGACCAAGAGTTTCTTGATGCCTTCCAGTTTACCGAAGATGACCCGCCAACGGCCGATGAACTCGAAGAGCTCCTGCTCGAGCGTCTGAGCGTTGAGCCTATTACCCAATCGAGCCTTCTCGATGTCTATTTTGCCAGCCCATCCGCACGCGTTTCTGCACAAATTGCCGATCTGTGGGCGCAAGAGTTTGTTGCGGCCAACTATGAAAAGCGGTTTGGAACGAACATCGAGGCACGCGAATATCTGCGAGACCAAATCGACGAGCTGAGAGAAACTCTCTCCATCTCAGAAAAGGAGCTGGTCGATTATGCCAATGCGAACGAAATTCTCGTTCTGGAAACGGATGCAGGAGCAGAAGGGTCTGGCACAGCCACGCAGACACTAATTGCAACAGATCTGAATACCATCAATCAGGCTTTGGCGAGCGCCAAGACAGACCGGATTGAAGCCGAAGCCGCTGTAAGAGCAGGCAACATTGCCGATAGCACCGCCGACAACCGCGTTGTTTCACAATTGGCGATTGCTCAATCTGAATTGTCCGTGCTCGAGGAAACATTCGGGCCGGACTATCCCGAAGTTCTGCAAAAACGCGCCGAGGTACAATCGCTTAGGGGATCGCGCCAGTCAGAAGCAAATGCCGCCTTGGCATCCGCAAGAATGCGCGAAAGCAATCTTGCCCGTCAACTAGAAGAGACCAAGAGCCGTTTCCTTGCTCAACAAAACCAAGGCATTCAATACGGCATCTTAAAGCGCGAAGTGGAAACCAATCGGACCCTTTATGAGGCGCTGCTCCAACGTCTGCGTGAGCTGGAAGCTTCTGGCGCAGGCCAGAACAACATCAAACTTATTGACCGGGCTGAGATTCCCAAACTTCCATATTCTCCATCCTTTGTTCGAAATCTTGCAATTGGCTTTGTCGCAGGCCTCGTGTTGGCAGCTGCCCTCGTTTATCTGCGCGTCACATTGAGCCAGGCTATTCGCACGATGCAGGATGTGTCGGTAAAATTGGGCCTGCCCGCACTTGGCGGCATCCCCATGGCGAAGATCGACCGCTTGGCAGATACGCTGAATCAACGCTCATCCGAAACCAGCGAAGCCTATCGTGCGCTGCGGACCAATCTGGTCTTGTTGACACCGCAAGGCGCACCCAAATGCTTGATGCTGACATCCACTGTGCCATCTGAAGGCAAGAGTTTGTCAGCCGTTGCCTTGGCCACCAGCTTTAGTCAGCTGGGCAAAAAAACTCTGTTGATCGATGCTGACCTTCGCAATTCCAAGCTCGAAGGAACGCTTGATCTGCCACAGCATAGCAAGGGTGGCTTGGCTGCTCTTTTGACGACGCCCGACAGCCGGGTTCAAGATGCAATGTTGCACATCGATGAGCTTGGCTTTGACTATGTGCCAATTGGCCACCGTCCTCCCAACCCTGCCGACTTGTTGGCATCGCCGCGCCTTGTCGAAATCGTGAACAGTGTGCGCGGCGTGTATGATCAGATCATTATCGATTGTGCACCGCTTCTATCGCTTTCTGACGCGGTTGAAACAGCGCGCGCAGCCGATGGTGTGGTCTATGTGGTTGAAGCCAACCGCGTCAAAGCCCGTATCATCGAAGCCTCAATTCAACGCCTCAAACGCTCGGGTACTGGGGTTTACGGCATCTTGTTGACCAAGCTTGATGAACGCAGCTCTGAATACGGTTACGGCTATGGTTATGGGTACGGTTATGGTTCCTCGGATGATGACAAAGAACATGAGAAACCTGTCACCGCATGATCACGTTTTTGACAAAGCACTGCCGTGAACAAGCTTAGCTTGCCAAGGCTTCTGGGCCTCTCAGTGCTGTGTGTTGCGCTGGCCATTTTGGTTGGCCTGCAGGCGTTGAGCAGCATTGCAACGCGTCAAGCTCCTGACCAGGCGGCAATGCTGTTTCCGCTGAATGGCATCGCCAAAGAACAGCTCGCATTCCGGCAATTCCGCACCAAATTGTCAGATGGTGTTGCCATACCAGACGCCGCGCAAGACGCACTTGCAATCGCGCGAAATGGGCTTTCCTCCGACCCACTTGCCCCCAAATCACACGCTCTGCTGGCTATGGCGGAAAGCGATCCAGACAAACGCCGCGCCATCCTTGCCGCGGCCAAAACGCTCAACCGGCGGGACCTTGCTTTACAAGGTGTGGTGCTTGAGCAGCATCTTGAAAACGAACAATTTGCACAGGTTGTCGAAACACTCGACCAAATGTTGAGAGTTCACCCAGACCGCAGCGAAACATTCTTTCCGCTTCTGATTGCTGCCCTGAAGGTCGATGAGGCTGCGCCGCAGTTTCCACGAATTGTGAACGGAGATGCGGCATGGCATGTCGACTTTGTTCGAGAGGCAGCTCGCGATGATGAAGCCCTAGTCAATCTGGCCTCTATCCGCGCAGAAATTCCTATTGATGACAGGCCGTTTGATAGTTTGCTGATCACGGGTCTTGCTCGTATCGGCGAAATGGAAACTGCCCTCTCACTCTATCAGGAACGGGTCGAGTTGCCGCGGTCAAGGGACGCAAGAGAAACAGGCGAATGGCCCTCAGACTATCCGCCGTTTGATTGGGCGCTGGCAGAGCAAAGCGATTTTCGAGCGCAAACAACTCGGGATGGCGAAAACCTTGAGCTTTATTCGCGATCTGGACAAGGCGGCGTAATGGCTCGGCGCGTGATACAGTCGCCAAAGGCCCCATTTGTCGCGAACAGCTCGCTTACCATGCGTGCAACCGGTCGATCAGAAGCAGTCCGGTTTAACTTGCGATGCGTCGGTGCGCAGGACCGTTTCTTTGATGAGGCCTATGAGGAAGGCGATAATCAATGGCGGATCGAAAAACTGCCGGATGATTGCTCTCAGTTGGTGCTAGAAGTCACTGCGCGCACCCTGCGCGGCGACCCTACCCTGAGAGCAGAGGTCTCGCCGATTGAGCTAAACCCAAGCTAATCGGCGCTAGACCCTAAACCAACCCAATATCAGGCGCATCTGCCTGTTTCATGCCGACCGTGTGATATCCGGCATCAACGTGGTGCACTTCGCCTGTTACGCCTGATGATAGGTCGGACAGGAAATAGAGGCCTGACCCGCCAACATCATCAAGGGTTACGGTGCGGCGTAGGGGTGTGTTCAGCTCGTTCCATTTGAGGATGTAGCGGAAATCGCCAATACCGCTGGCGGCGAGTGTTTTAACAGGCCCTGCGCTGATTGCGTTTACCCGAATGCCAGCAGGACCAAGATCGTTCGCAAGATACCGAACGCTGGTCTCCAATGCCGCTTTCGCAACGCCCATGACGTTATAATGCGGCATCACTTTTTCTGCGCCGTAATAGGTTAGCGTCAGGATGGAGCCGCCCGCCTCGGGCATCATCTCCGCCGCCCGCTGCGTCACAGCAACAAGCGAATAGGCCGAAATGTTCATCGTCATCAGAAAGTTGTCGAGACTGGTATCGACATATTTTCCGCGCAGTTCTGACTTGTCGGAAAAGCCAATGGCGTGGACGACAAAATCAAGCGTGTCCCAGCGCTCTTTCAATGTGTCAAAGGCCGCATCAAGCGATGCCATGTCTGATACATCGCATTCAAAAGTGAAATCACTGCCCAATTGCTCAGCCAAGGGCTTTACGCGCTTTGCCAAGGCATCGCCCTGATACGAAAATGCAAGCTCGGCTCCGTGCTCTGCCAGATGTTTTGCAATGCCCCAGGCGAGCGATTTGTCATTGGCAAGGCCCATGATGAGCCCGCGTTTGCCTTCCATGAGTTTTGCCATGGCGTTATTTCTCCTCAGTCTCGCGCTCTGGCTCTGCCAGTGCAGCGTTCAATTCAGCGCCGATAACGAGACCAAGCCCAACAAGCCAGAAAAACAGTAGAGCAATGATGATCCCGGCAAGGCTGCCATAGGTGAGATCATACGCGAAAAAGCCGCGCAAAATGGGTGGCATGGCGATGGTGACCCCCAACCACCAGGCCGCAGTGAAAAGCGCGCCGGGCCATTTGGGATATTCTTTGGTGCGGTATCGCACAGGCGTGAGCGTGTAAAACAGCATGTATAGCGACAGCGTAAGGCCGATTCCCGGCACAATGCGTGACAAGCGCAAAGTGCCGATGGCTTCGGCCAGTTGCGGCAAGCGCGCGTCGATCACCTGCTGCGCTGCTCCAATGGCGACTTGAGCAAAAAGGCTCGCCATCAAAAGTACCACTGCCCCCAAAATCAGTCCTGCAGAAAGCAATCGCGATTTCCAAAAAGCGTGACTTGGCTGCGTCCCGTATGCGCGCCGCAGGATATCGCGAATGCTTTCGACAAGGCTCGACACTGTCCAAAGACCAATGCCTGCGCCAAACCATAAGAGCCATCCTGACCGGGCATAGATGACATCGCCAGCGGCCGGTTGGATCACGGATGCAACAGTGGGAGGAAGCGCCAAGAGGACGGTCTCAATCAAAGCTTCGGCCTGATCGCGGCCTCCGATAAGTTCAAAGATGGCAGCTCCCAAAATGAAAAACGGGAAAATTGCCAACATCGACAGATAGGCCAGATTGCCGGCGTGGATGAAGCCATCATTGTACGTGCCAATAGTTGTGCGCCGCACGACTTCAGCCAAGCGTGATTGCCATGATGGAGTAGGGCCTGCCTGAAGATCGCCTGCATAAAGGCCCAGCCGCTCTCTCCGACGCGCTTCGGGGGAAAGCGAACGCACTATTCGAGGGGTAGTGGTCGGACCATCGAATGCCATGTGGCGATTGCTCTCCCAATGGCCGCAGGACTGGGAAACTAGATCTCTAACTTATCCCGCGGGCTGCCAGGATCAGACCAATCGCCCAGCCTTTTTTCAAGCCCTTCCAGATCATCGGGCAGTTGGATTTCCAGAGTTACGAGCTGATCGCCCCTGCTGTCCGCTGTTTTCTTGCTCCACCCTTTGCCGCCAAGACGAAGATTGGTGCCGCCATGCGTGCCGGGCTTTATAGTCAGCATCACAGGACCATCGACCGTGGGGCATTTGACTTTCGCACCGCGCAACGCCTCATCAAGAGTGATTGGCAGATCCATGCGGATATTGTCGCCATCCCGGCGGTAAAAGGGATGCGAGGCAATGCTGATTGTGACTATGCCATCGCCGCTGCCACCCGGCCCGCTATGCCCTTTGTTCTTAAGGCGCATTTGCGTGCCTTCTTCCAGCGCGCGCGGCAGTTTTAGATTGATCGCTTTGCCATCGGCAAGGGTGATGCGCTGATCCCGCAAGACCGCTGCATCTTCGAATGGGACTGAAAGCTTGTAATGAATATCAGCGCCCTTCTTGGGCGGCGGCGGTGGCGGTGGCGGTGTGCGCTGGCCAAATCCGCGTCTGCTTCCCGGTGCAGCGCGGCTGCGCCCCCCGCCAAACAAGCCTTCGAAAAGGTCGCCCAGATCCATGTCATCGGGGCCTTGGCCGCCAAATTCACTATCGCGGAAACCCCCGCGAGGATTGCCGCCGCCAAATCCGCCGCCAGCCCCAGAATATCCGCCTCGCGCGCCGCCAGCTCCCATTCCTGCAAAGGGGTTGAGCGGATTGCCATCAATATCAATTTCGCCGCGATCGTACTGGGCGCGCTTGTTTTTGTCGCTCAGCAGATCGTACGCTTTGGTGGTGTCCGAAAAGCGTTCTGCGGCTTTGGGATTGTCCTTGTTGCGATCCGGATGCAGCTCTTTTGCAAGCTTGCGGTACGCGCTTTTGATGTCCTTTTCGGACGCATTGCGGGAAAGCCCAAGGATTCGATACGGATCAGACATTGTGTGTTAGCTAGGTGAGACGGTTAACGCGCGCAAGAGGACTGTTGGAATGCCCCGCATTGATACGAAAAGCGGCGCGGGGATTTACCGATCACGATTGCCGTTGTTCCGGGCGATCAAGCTATTATGTGGTCACAAAAGGAATGGAAACCAAGAATGACGACAACCAACGCCCCGCCTGAAAGCCTTGATGCATCCCAACTTGCCGATAGCCAGATTGCTAGCGCAGCGGACCCCTATGCGCTGTTTGATCTCTGGTTTGGTGAGGCGGCAAAGACCGAACCTAGTGATCCCAATGCTATGGCCCTAGCGACTGCCGACGCCAATGGAGCACCGTCTGTGCGCATGGTCCTTTTAAAAGGGCATGGCGCGGACGAGGGCGCGGATTACGGTGTGAGCGGGGGTGGATTTACCTTCTTCACCAATCTGGGCAGCCGCAAAGGGCAAGATATTGCAGCAAATAGCCAGGCGTCTTTGCTGTTCCACTGGAAAAGCCAGCGCCGCCAGATCCGAATATCTGGTCCCTTAGTTGAAGTGAGCGAAGCGCGCGCTGATGCCTATTTCCACTCGCGCCCGTTCAAATCACAGGTTGGCTCCGCCGCGTCCGATCAATCGCGGCCGCTTGATATGCGCCAAACCTATATCAACCGGGTGAAAGCCTTGTGGGAAGAGCATAGCGAAGCAGGCCAAGTCCCTCGCCCATCGCATTGGACAGGCTTCACCCTTGACCCGCGATCAATCGAGTTCTGGATGGATCGCGATAACCGTTTGCATGATCGCCGTGTGTTCACCCGCGCAAGCGCAAAAGATGGGTGGTCTGATACGTTGCTTTATCCTTGACCCAAGGAGCTGCCCTCACGCGCAGCGCAGCTATTGCGTCGATAATTACGGCGCTGTTTCTCGTTGGGTTAAAAACATGGGCAACTGCGCGCACCGGTTCCACTGCCATGCTTGGCAGTCTGGCGGACACAGCCCTTGATCTGGTTGCAAGCCTGGCAACGTTGATTGCGGTTTGGATCGCGGCTCAACCAGCAGATGACAAGCATCGCTTTGGTCACGGCAAAGCTGAGGCTTTATCCGCGATGTTCCAAGTGATTTTGATCACGCTGTCTGCCGCAGGCATCGCATTTCGCGCGCTTAATGATCTCATCGATGGAAGCAAAGTTGCTGCAGCGCATGAAGGGGTCATCGTATCGGGGATCGCGATCTTTGCGACTTTGGCGCTCATTTTATGGCAGCGCTATGTGGTCAGAAAAACAGGCTCGGTCGCGATTGAGGCTGATCAGGTCCACTACCAATCCGACCTTTTGCTCAACACCGCTGTGATCGCCGCACTGCTACTCGATCAGTGGACGGGAGTTACGGGCATCGATCCACTGTTCGGCCTCGGCATTGCCGTTTGGCTGGTTTGGGGTGCATGGGGGACGGCACGAAAAGCGGTGGACCAATTGATGGATCGAGAATGGCCTGAGGAAAAGCGTATGAAGCTGGTGGAGCTCGCCGCAGGGCACCCTGAACTTGAAGGCTTGCATGATTTGCGGACACGCAGCAGCGGAACACGCGATTTCGTTCAGTTTCATGTTGATGTGCCGGGCGACATGACGGTTGAGCAAGCGCACGGCATTATCGAGCGGGTCGAAGAGGACTTGCTTGGCCACTTCCCCGAAATGGAGTTGTTGATCCACATCGATCCCGAAGGTCACGAAGATGAGGCAGGTAATCCGCTGAGAGAGGCTGATGAGTTCGACAAGCTGGAGAAGGGTGCGTGATGCGCATTCCATATTGGCATGTCGATGCGTTCAGCGCCCGCGCCTTTGGCGGCAATCAGGCAGCCGTGATGTTGCTTGAGCAATGGCTTGCTGATGAGGATTTGCTGGCAATTGCTGCGGAGAACATGTTTGCAGCCACTGCCTTTGCGGTTCGTGATCAAACGGATGTTGCCGATTGGGAGCTGCGCTGGTTTACGCCTTTGGCTGAGATAACCCTGTGCGGTCATGCGACTTTGGCAGCTGCTCACGTGCTTTTGCGCCAGTCTGGGGCGAGCTGCGTCACTTTTCATACTCGGCAGTCAGGAAACCTTGAGGCCCGGCGGGTCAATGGCGGTGTGGAAATCGGATTACCTGCGATACCTACCAAACCCTCCGCCCAAGAAGCGGCTATTGCTGCGCTGGGCCTCGCCCCGATTGCAACGCAAAGTTCTGCGCTCAGGCATCATATCTTTCTGTTTGAGGATGAGCAGGCGATCCGTTCACTTGCGCCCAATTTCGGTGCGCTTGCAAAGCTTGGCAATGACCAGTTTATCTGCACCGCGCGGAGTAACAGATCAGATATTGTCAGCCGCGTCTTTGTGCCGGGTGCCGGTGTAGATGAAGATCAAGTCACGGGTTCGGCTCATGCCGCGCTCACGCCTTTTTGGGCGGTGCGATTGGGGCAAGTCAGCTTTACCGCCCATCAAGCCTCTGCCCGAGGGGGCGATCTTACCTGCCGATTGGATGGTGATCGCGTTTGGCTTGGCGGGCCATGCGTTACAATTGCCGAGGGCGCATACCTATTGGGTTAATGCGGCCTCCTTGGCCAACATCGCTTTCAAGTTCTGACGCCAAGGCACTGGCTGGTCACCCAATACTGCCCGTGTCGAGCTGCAATCGAGCACTGAGAATGCCGGGCGTGTCGCAGGTGTTGGATAGTCTGAAGCAGGGATAGGCTTGATTTCTGGAATGCGCGGGATCAAGCCCAGCGCCCGCGCTTCTTCAGCAATTGCGACGGCAAATTCATACCAGCTCGTCTGCCCATCATCGCAGTGGTGATAGGTGCCGACTGCATTGCGCTCCACCATTTGCCAGATGACCCGTGCGAGCCCCGTCGCCCATGTCGGCGCGCCGACCTGATCGGCGACAACACTCAGCTCTTCGCGTTCACGCATAAGCCGCAGCATGGTGCGAACAAAGTTTGATCCGCCCAACTCATAGACCCAAGATGTGCGGACCAGAAGATCTTCCGCCCGCATATGATCTTCGCCTTCCGCCTTGGTGCGGCCATACACAGAAAGCGGATTGCGCTTTGCATCGGGTTTGTAGGCTGTGCTGGCATGGCCATCGAACACGAAATCAGTCGAGATTTGGACCAGTTTGCCGCCTGTTTCAGCCATCGTCTTTACCATGACGCCAACAGCATTGGCGTTCACATCGCGCGCTTCTTGCTCATCCTCTTCGGCCTTATCGACGGCCGTGTAGGCGGCGGTGTTAATGATAAGGTCGGGCGCTTCGACTGCCAGGCGTGCACGCAGCATAGCGCTGTCTGCAATATCAACGTCATCAATGCTGATCGCCGTTATGTCTGCTGTATCAGGAGCCGTGCGCAGCAATGCGCCGCCCACCTGTCCATCAGCGCCCGTAATCAGCACTCTCATGCAAACACCGGCGCATTGGCAAGGCTGCAACCTGTTGTTCGATCTCTTTGCGAAAGGATGGGTGTAACCCCTTCAAGCGGCCATTCGACACCGATTGCTGGATCATCCCAGGCAATTGTGATTTCAGCATCTGGGGCATAGGGCGCTGTGCATTTGTAAAGGAAGTTGGTGTCATCCTCTAGAGTGAGGAAGCCATGAGCGAACCCTTCGGGCACATACAGCATACGGTTGTTGGCCGCCGATAGCTCGACGCCGATCCATTGACCAAATGTTTGCGATGATCGCCGCACATCAACCGCCACATCAAATACAGCTCCGCGCACTACGCGCGCCAGCTTGCCTTGGGGGTAAGGGTTCTGAAAGTGCAGGCCCCGCAAAACTCCTTTTTGAGACATGCTATGATTGTCTTGCACAAATGTGAGCTCAAACCCGGCTTTTGAAAATGAGGCCGCATTCCAGCTTTCCAAAAAAAAGCCGCGCTCATCCCCGAACACGCGCGGCTCTATGATGACAACGCCATCCAGCTTGGTCTCAATGATCTTCATGGGAGCAGGCCAAGCAGATATTCGCCATAGCCGGATTTGCGCAAAGGCTGGGCAATCCGGGCAAGCTCATCATCTGAGATAAAGCCCTGTCGCCATGCTATCTCTTCAGGGCAACAGATTTTAAGCCCCTGCCGTTCTTCCGTGATCCGAACATATGTGGCCGCATCAAGCATTGAGGCATGCGTCCCTGTATCGAGCCAGGCAAAGCCGCGCCCCATGATTTCAACCGAAAGCGCGCCATCACCCAGGTAAAGCCGGTTGAGGTCGGTGATTTCCAACTCACCGCGCCGTGACGGTTTCAACTCCCCAGCCCGATCCACGACAGTTTCGTCATAGAAGTAAAGGCCCGTTACCGCGTAGTTGGATTTGGGTTTATCAGGCTTTTCTTCGATGGAGATTGCTTTGCCAGCATCGTCAAACTCTACCACGCCAAAATCTTGGGGTGTCAAAACGCGATAGGCGAAAATGCTGGCGCCATCGGTTTGGGAGTTGGCGTGCTGCAATCGTTCGGGCAGGCCATGACCATAAAAAATATTGTCGCCGAGGATCAACGCGGATGGATGAGCGCGCACAAAGTCAGCGCCAATGTGGAATGCTTGGGCCAGCCCTTCGGGTCGGGCCTGCTCCGCATAGCTTAAAGACACGCCATAGTCTGAGCCATCGCCCAGGACTCGCTGAAATTGAGAGGCATCATCAGGCGTGGTGATGATAAGGATATCGCGGATCCCTGCGAGCATCAGCGTGCTCAAGGGGTAATAGATCATCGGTTTGTCAAAGACCGGCATCAATTGCTTGGAAACGCCGCGCGTCAGAGGATAGAGCCGAGTGCCTGATCCTCCAGCCAATATGATCCCTTTGCGAGCGCGTGTCATACATTGCGCATGGCCTTCGCAAAAACGTGCGTCAATGGCGCGGGCGATCTTTGTGGATGGCTTTTAACTGAGCTTACGGCTCGCTTTTCTGAGGATACAACGCCAGCACGTCCGCTGCTTCCTGCAGCATTGGCGGGCGTTCTTCGCTGGTCGAATGTCCCAGGCGCACCATCGTCACGTTCTGATCTGGTGAGACAAGCACATATTGCCCCATATGCCCGATCAACGCGAACAGCGTGTCGGGGGCTCGGTCTGGGAATAGGGGGTGCGGGTATTCGAGCCGTTTTTCAGGCCGGTTCATCCATGTTTGATAGCCATAATGCTCTGAGGCGGGGCTGGGCGTGATCATTGCCTCGATCCAGCCGGTTGGCACCAATTGTTCTCCGCTTGGTGCCCGCCCACCTGCGCGCATGAATTCGCCAAACTTTGCGTAATCGCGCGCGCTCGCATGCATTAAACTTCCGCCGATCAGAGTGCCCGATGCATCAAATTCCGGGACCATTGATGTCATCTCAAGCGGTCCGAACAAACGCTCCTCAAGAAAGTCAGCAATAGCAGCGCGGCGCGTTTCGGGGTCATTGCTGCCCGTCAGTGCGCTCGCAGCGATATCTGCGAGGATGACAGTTGTGTTGGAAGAATACTCAAACTTCTCGCCTGGTTCTGCTTCCATGGGTTGTTCTTTCGCCCAACGCGCCATGTCATCGCGCCCATCCAAGAACAGCATGCGCACTTCGGACGATTCAAATGGAGGATCGCCTGCTTCGGTATGACGCAAGCCGGATCGCATTTGCAAAAGATGTTCAAGCGTGATGTCGGCACGCGGATCGCCGGGTCGTTGCCATAGCGCAATGGGAGCGGGCTCTTTAACGTTGAGCTTCCCATCGGCCACCAGCATGCCGATCAGGACGGCAGTCATAGTCTTGGCCATTGACCAGCTGATAAACCGGGTATCAGCATCATACCCTTCGGAATAGCGTTCGGCTGCGATCTTGCCATCAGACATCACTACAACCGCGCGGGTTTCGCCCAGACCTTCTTTGGTGAACAATTCATCGACTGCGCGAGCAAGCTGATCTTTTGGCGCGCCTGCATCATCTGTCACCGAGGCGAGGGCCTCTGCTGTCAGCGGCACCGGGCCTGTTTCAGGGGCGTCGCAAGCGGCCAAGGCAAGAATGGGCAAGGCACACCAGAAGGGCGCCTGCATGTTTGAACTCTTGTGAGATTGATCGCGATCCGTCATCAGGATTGTCTTTCTCGCAGACAATGAAAGTTGGCAATGGCAAAGACGCAAAAATCAGGCAGCTTGTCAGTCGCGATCTGGTTGATCGTGATTGTGGCAATCGCGCTCGCCGCGGCATTCTATGCCTTTCGTCAGCCGATCTCAGGTTACGCTGACGTGGGCACCAGCTATGCCGCTCGGGTGGCGTGTTCGTGTCGCTTTGTCGCTGGCCGTCCGCTTGGGGATTGTGAGAAAGACAAGCTGGGCGGAATGGAACTTGTCACTCTGGTCGAGGATGCAGATGCCAAAAGTGTGACTGCACGCTTTCCATTGGTTACTGCCAACACCGCTTCATACCGCGAAGGCTTTGGCTGCGTTTTGGACGAATGGGAGGATTAAGCTGCGATTGAAGTGGTCGCGTCAATCCATCCGCCACCCACAACACGCTCGCCGCAATAGATAACGGCAGCCTGTCCGGGCGCGACACCGAATTCAGGACTTGCGAAGTGGATTGTGGTGGACGCATTATCGCCCAGCGGCCCATCCAGCGTCACCGGAACAGGCTTGGCAAGGCTGCGCACTTTGGCTGTGAGCGGCTCGCCAGAGGGCAATGGACCAATGCGATTGGTTTCGATCAACTGAGCGCTTTCGACCGCCAGCATCCTTTTTGGCCCAACGCGCACTGCACGAGTGTCCGCATCCAGACCAATTACATAGAGCGGCTCTGGCTGGCCGCCTATGTCCAAGCCTTTGCGCTGGCCGACAGTGTAATGCACGATGCCTTTGTGTTGGCCCAGCACATCACCGGTCGCTGCATGGACGATATCGCCGGGCACACCGCCTTCTGGCCGCAAATCGGTGACGATCTTGGCGTAATTGCCATCGGGCACGAAACAGATATCCTGACTGTCAGGCTTTGCAGCGTTTCTAAGGCCGGCTTTCTCTGCAAGCTCGCGCACCACCGATTTTTCGAGCCCGCCTAGCGGGAAGCGAATGTAGTCGAGCTGATCCTGCGTGGTGGCGTACAAGAAGTATGACTGATCGCGCGCAGGATCGATGGCGCGAAACATTTCCGGCCCCAAATTCCCTTGTGCTTTGCCTTTTACCCGCTGGACATAGTGTCCGGTCGCCAGGCAATCCGCACCCAATTCGCGCGCCATGCGGAACAGATCGGTGAATTTTGGCCCCATATTACAGCGAATGCAGGGTACGGGAGTGCGTCCCGCAAGATACTCGTCTGCAAACTGATCAACCACGCTATCGCGAAATGCGCTTTCGTGATCGAACACATAATGCGCAATGCCCAGCCGATCTGCGACCGCGCGGGCATCTGCAATGTCATCGCCCGCACAGCAGGCGCCTTTGCGCCCCGTGGCTGCGCCATAATCATAAAGCTGCAGTGTGATCCCGATCACTTCTGCGCCGGTGTCATGCGCCAACGCGGCTACGACTGAGGAATCCACTCCCCCGCTCATGGCAACAACTATGCGGCATTCTTCGGCCGCGCGCGGCAAATCGAACAGCGCTGTGCTGTCGAGGCCGAATACGGATGGCGTGTCGAGAGATGCGTTAAGTGTCATAGATGATCTGTCTGAATGCGCGCGATATAGGGCGCGTATTCAAAATGCGCCAGAGGGCGCAGCGGTTCGTTGGTGTCGGGGGTCTATATCGCTGTTGAATTATGCTGTTTTGGACCGCGCTAATCCTAAGAGAGAGTAAAGCGCGGCTTTACCACATTTTGACAACCGCGCTGTATTCCAGCGGCCATGTTCGAAAAAGCCTCTTCAATTGTACCTCCAGCGATTCGCGATAATGCGGCTGGCAACATTATGATTGGCGCTGCGTGTGGCACTTCTGATGCAGTGTCTCGCAAAGGCAGCGATGCGCTTCGTGCGCTTGATTGGAACGAACTCACCACTCGCCTGAAGGCTGCTCGCGAATTGCGAGTGCTTCTTCGTCGAGACATCCAAGAGCCCATTGGCACAGGTGCAGCCAGCTTTGGCGACGCCGCAGCGCGCTATTTTCGCGATGAGCTGAATGAAGCTGGGAAAGAATACGAACGGCCCGTTAACCTTGATGCTTTAGAGGGTCGAAAAGCGTCGCAGTCTATTGCTGCAAATACCAAAGGCAATGCGACTACAGGGGACGCAAGAGAAACAAATGATTGAAAACCAGGACATACGCCCCGCACAGGTGATCGGCCCACTGGGTGAGCCTTTGACACTGAATGATCTGCCTTCGCCCAAGACGAAGCGCTGGGTCGTGCGCCGCAAGGCCGAGGTGGTTGCTGCTGTCAATGGTGGCTTGCTGACCATTGATGAAGTGCTGGAACGCTACAATCTTACGCTGGAAGAATTCGCATCATGGCAGCGCGCCGTGGATCGCTCTGGAATGCAGGGCCTGCGTGTCACTCGGATACAGCATTATCGCGATTTGTACGAGCGGCAGCTGAAATACTGATTTGGCTGCTGCTAACTCTGGGCAGAACCAACTCTTTACATCCCCGAAGTTGAATATTCTCTCTCCCTTGCGCTAGACTTGCGCGCTATATTGCCATGAGATTCGCACAAGCTTTGCGCGAAAGGCAGGAACAAGGGGGATTGCAAGTGCTTGGATTTATTTGGTTTATCATCATGGGCGGCCTGATCGGTTGGGTTGCAAGCCTTGTGATGAATCGCGACGCCCAAATGGGCAAATTCTGGAACATTGTTGTTGGGATCGTTGGCTCATTCATCGGAAATGGCGTGTTTGGTTTCGTTTTGGGCGGCGGAACGATTGGTGCATGGCCACCAGACATTATGGGTGTTATCTCAGCACTGATTGGTGCGATTGTCTTGCTTGGCGTATTGAACCTGATCCAGCGCGGCAGTGTAAAAGGCTGATAAAAAGTAATTATTTCCCAGCTTGACCGAGTTAAAAGCCGGTCATTCTGATCGATAGACCGGCGGCCCCGTGCGAAAGCGCAGGCCGCCGTTTTCGTTTGTCTTGGGGCATTTGCGCGGAACAAGAGCCCGCGCCCTTCGTCTAACCGGAAAGTCATCAGTCGAACCGCGCATTGCGTGTCAAGTGCGCTAGGCGTAAAGACATTGCGCATGGTGACTTATATCTATAACACACTATGAGATACGTTGAGACGCAGTAACAGCGGGCCAGAATGAGGCAACGGCATGAATTACGAGGCTACAATTACGGATGAGCGCGTCGATTACGTGCCAGGCGATACTGCCGAGGGCGGGACTGCGCGCACTTCGGGTGTCTCGCGCACGCTGATTATTGGCGTACTTGCGATCCTGGGCCTTGGCGCGGCGTTGGTTGCCTATTTTGTGTTTGCTGGCGGCGATGAGGAATCCGCTGCTGATGACAGTTCGCAAGCGCCCGCAGTTACAGTGGTTTCTGCAGGCCAAACCACCGTCGAAGGTGTGATTGAGGTGCCCGGCACGATTGCTGCTCGTCGTGAAATGCCAGTTGGTGTTGAGGGGCAAGGTGGCCGTGTGGTGTCGGTGCCAGTTGACGCTGGCGAATGGGTTGGTGCAGGCCAAGTGCTCGCTGTGATAAATCGTTCGGTGCAAACGCAGCAGGTGCAAGCGCAAGCTGCACAAATCGAAGTGGCAAAAGCCGATGCCGACCTCGCTCAAGCGAACCTTGAGAGGGCATTGCAATTGGTAGAGCGCGGTTTCGTGTCAAAAGCTGACGTAGACCGCCTTACTGCAACGCGCGATTCTGCCCGTGCCCGAGTGCGTGTTGCCCAGGCTCAATTGGGGGAGCTTCGCGCGCGCGCGGCTCAGCTTAGCATTGTGGCCCCTGCGGCAGGCTATGTTCTTGAACGCAATGTCGAGCCGGGGCAAAGCGTTGGAGCAGGCTCACCCGCTCTGTTTCGAATAGCGCGTGGTGGTGAGATGGAAATGCTTGCGCAGGTGAGCGAAGGCCAACTGACTGGCCTTACTCAAGGTGTAAGCGCAAAAGTTGTACCAGCCGGTTCGGACAAGAGCTTTGACGGGCAGGTTTGGCAGCTTTCTCCTGTTGTAGACACAACCACGCGTCAGGGAACCGCCCGCATTGCTCTCCCCTTTGCACCCGAATTGCGCCCCGGTGGATTTGCGACAGCCCAAATTCAAAGTGGTACGGTGACGGCCACCGTCCTTCCAGAAAGTGCAGTGCTTGCTGATGAAGATGGCGCATATGTTTATGTTGTAACCGATGAAAATGTCATCGAACGTCGCGCCATTGAAACCGGCATGGTCACTCCTGATGGCGTCGCCATCACACAAGGATTGGTGGGCGGCGAGGCTGTGGTCTTGCGCTCAGGAGGTTTCCGCAATCCAGGCGAAACAGTGCGTCCACGCCGTGAAGGCGAGGCCATTGGCGATGAAGCGCAGGCTAGCGAATAAGCATCCACAGGCAATTGCGGCCCGTATCAGGATCGCATTTGGATTTTGGCAGAGTGCAAGAAAAGATGACAAGAACAGGTGATTTGAGACTATGAATTTCCGCAATCTGTCTGCCTGGTCGATCCGCAATCCAGTTATCCCGCTGGTGATGTTCACCGCATTGCTTTTCGCGGGCATCGTCAGTTTTGCGCGAATGGATATCACCAACAATCCTGAGATCGAGTTCCCCGGCGTTCGCGTCAGCATCAGCCAGCCAGGGGCTGCTCCGACCGAGATTGAAAACCAGATCACTCAGCAAGTCGAAAGCGCAGTGCGATCGATCAATGGCGTAAAACAGATATCTTCAACCGCGTCCGAAGGCAGCTCTTTCACATTCGTCGAGTTTGAAATCGGCATCGACCCCGATGTTGCTGTTACCGAAGTCAAAAACGCGGTTGACCGTGTGAGGGGAAGCTTGCCCGACGGCATTCTTGAACCAAATGTGACCAAAGCCGAAGTCGGCGGAGGGTTTCTTGGCATCTACGCTGTCCAGGCCAGCGATATGACGATTGAGCAGTTAAGCTGGTTTATTGATGACACTGTCGCCAAACGGTTGCTCGACATTGAAGGCATGGCTGAAGCAGGTCGTTGGGGCGGTGTGGATCGCGAGATCGAAGTCATCCTCGATACGGCCAAAATGCAAGCCTTTGGCATCACTGCATCCGATATCAACAATGTGCTGCGGCAAACCAATATTGATGCCGCGGGCGGGCTCGCCGAAGTGGGCGGCACGCGCCAGTCTTTGCGTGTCTTGGGTAATAATGACACAGCATTCGAATTGTCGCAGCGCCAGCTACAACTTGGTGGAGGGCGCACTGTTCGCCTTGGCGAAGTCGCACTGGTGCGTGATGGCTTTTCCGAACGGCAATCCATCAGCGAGGTTCGCGACAAGGAAGTCGTGAACTTTTACATGAGCCGCGCGCGCGGTGCATCCGATGTGACGGTCTTCGAGGCTGCAAAAGAGAAGATCGCGGAAATCCAGGCTGAAAATCCTGATGTGAAGTTCATCCCGCTTTTCAACACGGTCAAATATACAAAGAGCCAATATTCCAGCTCGATGTCCGCTCTGATCGAAGGTGCGGTTCTGGCTGTTGTGGTGGTTTTCTTCTTCCTGCGCGATTGGCGCGCGACGTTCATCAGTGCGGTCGCGATCCCTTTGTCTGCGATCCCCACCTTCTTTTTCATGGAATTGCTCGGTTTCAATCTCAACTTCCTGTCGCTGCTTGCCCTGGGGCTTGTGGCTGGTGTTCTGGTGGATGATGCGATTGTTGAGATTGAGAATATCGTCCGACATATGCGAATGGGAAAGACCGCCTATCAGGCGAGTATTGATGCTGCAGACGAAATCGGTTTGCCGGTCGTGGCGACCAGTTTTTGTATTGTCGCGGTGTTCCTGCCGGTTGGCCTGATGCCGGGTGTGACCGGGCAGTTCTTCAAGAATTTTGGCCTGACCGTTGTAGTCGCAGTATTGATGAGCCTTGCTGTGGCAAGGATGATTACACCTCTCATGGCGGCCTATTTCCTATCCGCCAAAGGCCACGCCGAACACGGCGAAGGTCCGATGATGGACCGCTATATGCGCGTGCTTGCCTGGACCCTAGACCGCAGCAAGATGCTGGCACGGCGCGAAGGTGTTGAGAGCCCACGTTGGCGTTGGGTCTATGTGCCGAGCCTACTCGTGATGGCGCTTGGTCTTTTGGGCGTAACAGGATTTGCAATCTTCGCTGTCTGGGACTTCGTCGGCGGATACGATATTCCCAAGGCGATCGCCGGCGTGTTCTCAGATGACGAGTTTAGCTTCGTCTTTGGTCTCATCGCTAAGCTTGTCGAGATTCTGCTGCTTATCTTTGCCTCACTCGTGGCTTTTGCAGTTGGGTGGTTGTTGTTTAAAGCGATCGAGCTGTTTGCACGTGGCCAGTCTCCCTTCGGACAGAGTTTGCGCTATCTCACCGCCCGTTTCTATGACCACCGGGTCTGGATGCTGGGCGCTGGCTGGATGTCGTTGCTTGTCACTATGGTGCTGTTCTCCAGTGTACCAGGACAATTCCAACCGGACATTGACGATTCGAACAGCGAAGTCGCGATTGAATTGGTGCCGGGAACAACGCTTGAAGGGACAAAGCGCGTTGTCGATCAGGTCGCAGACCTCCTCTATCAGGAGCAGGAGGTTGAACTGATGCTGGAGCGTATCCGTATTGGTGAGGCTTCGATCTACATCACGCTCAAAGAAGACCGGGAGCGATCCTCGATTGATTTCCAGCGCGAGATGGCACCTGTCCTCAACCAAATCCCTGATGCGCGGGTCCGGTTTGTTGCCGATTCTATTGGGTTTGGCTCAGGCCGTGATATGTCGGTGATGCTGGCTGGCTCTGATCCGGAACTGCTCAATGCGACGGCCACCACTCTGGTCGAGCAGATGAAAGGTCTCGATTCTCTTGTCGCACCCCGCATTGGCGCTGATCTCAGCCGTCCTGAAATTCTAATCAAACCCAATGAGCAATTGGCTGCTGAACTGGGCGTATCAACGCTCGCAATCTCCCAAGCGATCCGCATTGCGACACTCGGTGAGATTGAGCAAAACACCGCGAAATTCTCGCTCTCCGACCGCCAAATCCCTATCCGCGTCAAGCTAAGCGAGGAAGATCGCGCCAGCATGACAACCATCGAAAACCTGCCTGTACCCACACGCACTGGCGGCACTGTCCCTTTGAGCCGGGTGGCCGATATTGAGTTTGGTTCAGGCCCGACCGCGATCCAGCGCTTTAATCAGAACCGCCGGGTGATTGTGGGCGCTGATCTTGCGAGCGGGGTGCTCAAAGGCAATGCGCAAGAGCAAATAGACGCGCTGCCGATCCTGCAGGATTTGCCCACCGGTGTTATCCGTGATGCAGTGGGCGATGATGAGATACAGAACGAGCTTCTTTCGAACCTACAGGTCGCGATTGTCTCAGGCGTCTTGCTCGTCTTTGCCTGCCTTGTGCTGCTCTACAAGCGCTTGATGAGCCCTCTCGTCAACATGACATCGCTGGCGCTAGCGCCATTGGGCGGGATCATGCTGATCTGGTTTATCGGCATGCCGCAATCGATGCCCGTTTATATCGGCATCCTGCTTTTGCTGGGTATTGTCTCCAAGAACTCAATTCTTCTCATCGATTTCGCGATTGAGGAGATGGCGACGGGAACCGATCAATTCACCGCTATCATGGAAGCAGGCCACAAGCGCGCTCAGCCCATCGTGATGACCACTGTGGCGATGACAGCGGGGATGATCCCAACCGCAATCTCTCTCACAGGCGATGGTGCATGGCGTCAGCCTATGGGTATCACCGTGATTGGCGGGCTGGTGATGTCGACAGTGTTGACGCTGGTCATTGTTCCGGCCGGTTTCAGCCTTGCTGACAGCTTTGAAAAGCGCGTTGGCCCATGGCTGAGAGAGAAGATGCTGACGTACAAGCCGGGCGATGACACCAAGCCATATGGTCCTGCGACCGATACACCCCGGCACAATGAGCCGCGGCCTGACTTGCCAATCCCGCCCGGAGCGCAGCCTGCTGAATAAGTGCGCATCTTTCGGCTGGGACAGGTGACGGGCCGTGCATTATCCGGCACAAAAGCCCGCAATGGCTGAAGCAGTAAAACTATCCCCTTTCGGCGGTGAGCCGCTGAGCGAGGATCGCGCACGCCGCATGCGGTGGAGCGCGACCGGTCTGCTGGCAGCCATGGCCATTGTGTTTTTCAGCACGCACGCACTCAGCGTTTCGGGCCATCCTGCATGGGGTTATGTCAATGCCTTTGCCGAAGCTGCGATGGTGGGCGGCCTTGCAGATTGGTTCGCGGTGACAGCCTTGTTCCGCCACCCCCTTGGCATCCCCATCCCGCACACGGCGATCATTCCTGAGAACAAGGATCGTATCGCTGATACGATGGCGAATTTCCTTCAGGAGAACTTCCTCACCCCCGCAGTCGTTGCGCGGCGCATGTCAGGCATGAATGTCGCACGGGCCGTCGGCGATTTTCTAGTGGTAGGCTCTGAGCAGCCATCTGGCGAAGATGCGAGATCGCGCATAACGGGCGGTGCGGCAGAATTGCTGGCGGAAGTTCTGGAATCGCTGGATCCCGATAGGCTCGGCAATCAAGTGCGCACAGGATTGGCCAGCCAACTGGGCAAGATTGATGTCTCGCCGCTGGCAGGCCGGATGCTCGAAAGCGCGATGACGGACCGCAGTCATCAGCCCTTGATCAACGGTTTTATCCGCTGGGCGGGCCTGACGCTGGAAGACAATGAAGAGACCGTGCGCGATATCATCCACCAGCGCGCCAATGCGGTTTTGCGCTGGACGGGTCTGGATGAGCGGATTTCTGGCAGCGTTCTGGATGGCCTGTATAAATTGCTGGCCGAAGTTCTGGTCGATCCCGATCACCCGATCCGCCACAAGATTGAAGAGGGGCTCGCGCAGCTGGCGACAGATCTCCAAAACGATCCCGAAACGCGCGAACGGGTCGAGGCGATGAAGCGCGATATCATCGACAATCCGGCAGTTGCGGAATGGTGGATGGGTGTGTGGGAACGCATCCGCCAATCGCTGATACGGAGAGCGCGTGATCCTGAAAGCGGGCTGGGCGGCGAAATGCGCAAAGGCTTGGCGGATTTGGGCGCAGCATTGAAACAGGATGAGCGGCTGCAATTGCAGATCAACCGCTTTGCTCGCCGTACAGCAGCAGGCGTTGCTACCCGTTACGGCGCTGAGATTGTGACTTTGGTGTCCGAGACAGTGAAGCGCTGGGATGCAACAACGATTACAGGCCGGATCGAGAACGCGGTTGGCCGCGACTTACAATTCATCCGCATCAATGGAACGCTAGTGGGCGGCCTTGTGGGTATGACGCTGCATTTTATTGTTGGGTTTATGTGAGGCGTGCGCTTACTTATTAAGACGATAGGTGACCCGCAACTGATAAGAGCCCCATACAGGCTGTCCCTTTTCATCTAGCGCAGGATTGAATCTGGAGTTCCGGATCATCGCCCGGCAAGCCGCATCGGCAAAGCCTGGCGCACCTGTAAAGCGGACAGCTTCGCAAAAAGTCGCTCGGCCTTCTGGACTGATTTGAACGCGAACGAGAACGCTGCCTTCCTTGCGTTCCCGCAGCAAGTAACTTGGATAATCAGCAGAGATTTTCGGAGCCCATTCCCTTTCACCCACAGCGCGTGGGCCTTGAAAATTGCTACCTTCCTGTCTGGGATACTGCGCACGCTTCGATGGCATTCGGTCGATGCAAGTTTGCAGCAGAGGGAGAATATCTGTGAGTGGGCCTGTCTTGAGCGAGAGCTTTTGCACAAGCGCCCCGGAGATATCGAGCGATTGAATGGCGTCAAATCTCCCGGCTATTTCTTCCGCGCTCGCCAAGCCATCAGCATTGGCCAGTTGCAAGCCAGATGCCACTTCTTCTGCTTTCGCTTCGGGCTCATCCGCGGCCCCACTTTGAAAGGAAACAGCTGGTACGCCGAACATAGAGATCACGGGGCGACCTTTGCTCGATGTTGTAGCAATATACCCCCTGCTGATGCTTTCGCCGGGGGTAAATCCAATTTTCACCCGCGCGCCATACGGATTGCGAAAAGGTCGACCAATTGCTGTTATGTTAAAATAGCGCCCCGGTCCGCCTTTATAAATCCACAAAGTGACCCGGTCATCGCCCTCACCAAAACTGCGGTTGACCCGGCACTTGTCATCATATTCACGCAGTTTCCATTCTGAAGTGGGTTCAAGAACAAGTGTCTCGGCGCTCGCGTGCTGCGGACCTAAAAGAAGCGATCCGGCCAATCCGAAGCTGAAAAGAATTAAACGCATCGCAAGCAACCCCCGAAACACATTCTTTCTTAGCCACCAATTCGGTAGGTTATGCCGGTAGCATAGTACGATTCAAATGGTTTGCCGTCTGCATCGAGTGCAGGAGCAAACTTGGCTTTGGCCATGGGGCCGCAAGCCGGTGATTCTAGCTTTTGCGTTGTCGTCGCCTCGTTGATTACGCAATCGGTAACGGTGCCGGTTTCATCGATCATCACCCGCATTCTTACAATGGCCTGCTCCCCTTGGTTCAGCGCATTGCCGGGATAATTGCTGGCAATCCGCCGAACGATCTTGGCCTCGTTTTGCCATTTCGGAAGCTGGCGCGCCGTCTCATGCTTCGCAACGTCCAGCCCCCAATCTGTGAGAAGGGACTTTGCGCATTCGTTCAAGGCACCAAACGCATCGCCCATCGGCCCGGTCTTGAATGTTACTGTGCGCCCGCCCTGACGTACGCGGATAAAGGTCGCATTTTGAGCCGCTTTCGTATCGAGCAGTTCCAGCTTGGTTTCTGCATCGTGCTCTGCCGAAGTGTCACCTTTGGTGAGGTCTATCGAAGAATAAATGACTGCTGGTCCAACGCTTTCGACATCGCCTGCAAATGGCTCTGTCCGGAAGGGTTCTTGCGCCTCTGACGTGCTAAAATACGTCCGCTTCAGGCTCTTAAAGCGAGACAATGCAGGCCCGGCTATGGTCAATCCGATGTCACTACTCGGCCAATATTGCTCGAAAAAGAGTAAATGCCGTTTCTCGCCTTCGCCATATACGCGTGCCAATCGACATTTGTTTGGCGCGTAATCGATATTCCATGAAGTGCTTGGTTCAAGATCGACCTTGTTTGCATGAGCAACATTGGGCGCAAAGCCCACATGCACTCCGCCAACGATCGCAATTGAATAGAAGAGTCCGCGCATAGAAAAAGCCTCCGCAAAGCATGTTAGCTTGGCGGAGGCTTTGTTCAACCTTCAGGTTTTATGCAGTTTTATCGCATCTTACCCAAGAGCGCCGGTCAATTCAGGCACCGCGTTATAAAGATCCGCGACTAGGCCGATGTCCGCAACTTGGAAAATCGGCGCGTCTTCGTCCTTGTTGATCGCGATGATCACTTTGGAATCTTTCATGCCCGCCAAGTGCTGGATCGCGCCGGAAATGCCGATGGCGATGTAGACTTCGGGCGCGACGATTTTGCCGGTTTGGCCAACCTGGTAATCGTTGGGTACATAGCCTGCATCCACCGCAGCGCGTGATGCGCCGATGGCCGCGCCGAGTTTGTCGGCGAGCGGGTTGATGATGCTGTCAAATGTCTCGGAATCTTTGAGCGCACGGCCGCCCGATACGATGACTTTCGCGCTGGCGAGTTCTGGGCGGTCGCTCGAGGCGATTTCGCTGCTGACAAAGCTTGAAAGGCCAGCATCGCCGGGGCCGGACGCGTCTTCAACAGAAGCCGAGCCGCCTTCCGCGTCCGCCTTGGCAAACGCTGTGCCGCGCACGGTGATAACCAGCTTTGCATCCGAGCTTTCGACCGTTGCAATCGCGTTACCGGCATAGATCGGACGGGTGAAGGTTTTGGGGCCCTCGACCGAGAGAATGTCGGAGATTTGCATCACGTCCAAATGCGCTGCGACGCGCGGGGCGATGTTCTTGCCCGATGTCGTGGCAGGCGCGAGGAACGCATCATAACCATCCATCAAGCCAGCGATCAGCGGTGCCACGTTTTCAGCAAGGCCATTGGCGTAAGCGGCATCATCGGCTTTCAGCACTTTGGCAACGCCAGCGATTTTGGCAGCCGCATCCGCAACAGAGCCGCAATCATGGCCAGCAACCAGTGCGGTAACTTCGCCAAGTTCAGCGGCTGCTGTCACCACTGCGAGAGTGGCGTCATTCAAAGTGGCATTATCGTGTTCTACAAGAACGAGAGTATTCATTTTGGTACCTCTAAAGTCCGTTCGCCCTGAGCTTGTCGAAGGGCCGTCCTTTCTTTCACCCGCGCGCCCAAAGAAGGACGGTGCTTCGACAAGCTCAGCACGAACGGGTTTGGGTTAAGAGATCAAGCGATCCCCAGTTCCTTAATCTTGGCGACGAGTGCCGCGACATCTTCGACCTTTTCACCGGCCTGACGAACCGGCGGCTCGCTGACATTGGTGGTGGTGAGGCGCGGGGCGATATCGACGCCGAAATCGGCAGGCGCTTTGGTGTCCAAAGGCTTCTTCTTCGCTTTCATGATGTTGGGAAGCGACGCATAGCGCGGCTCGTTCAAGCGAAGGTCGGTGGTGACAATCGCTGGCATGGTAAGCTTCACCGTTTCAAGTCCGCCATCAATCTCGCGCTTCACCACAACAGCATCGCCATCCACTTCGACTGTGTTGGCAAAGGTGCCTTGCGGGCGGCCCATAAGGGCGGCGAGCATTTGGCCTGTTTGGTTGGAATCGTCAGAAATCGACTGTTTGCCCAGAAGGATCAGGCCAGGGCCTTCTTCTTCGGCAATGGCTTTCAAGATTTTTGCAACTGCGAGCGGTTCAATCTCTTCGTCCGTTTCGACCAGGATCGCGCGGTCTGCACCCATAGCGAGCGCTGTGCGCAGCGTTTCTTGCGCCTTTGCAGGGCCAACCGATACTGCGATGATTTCCTCAGCCTTGCCTGCTTCCTTGATGCGGATCGCTTCTTCGACAGCGATTTCATCAAACGGGTTCATGCTCATTTTGACATTGGCCAAATCAACGCCCGAACCATCCGCCTTTACGCGTGGTTTTACGTTGTAATCGATCACCCGTTTGACGGGGACGAGGATTTTCATGGGGTTTGTGTCCTTTCCCTTTGATTTTTGGCCAGAGAATCGTTTGATTCAGCCATAGTTTCTCGCAAGACCTATCTCGCGTTTACGTAAACGTCAAGTTTGCCACAGGGCCAGAAAGCCAAATGGCCCATAAGGATGTACTACCTCAACTTTGCCGCATTACCTTGCTTTGCGCAGGGCCAAGGTCAAGCCTCGTTTTTGGCAAGAATGATGCAATTTTTGCCGTTCTATTGCATATGGTGTGATCAATCGCGGCAGGGAGAGGGCAGGATGTACAAAACGCTTAGATTTGCGATTGCGGCTTTGGGGATGGTCTTTGGCCAACCTGTAGTCGCGGATGAGGCCAAGCCGTCGCCGCTTGAAACGCGCGCTCTGTCACCTGAGAAATTGGCGCAGTTCAAATCCCCCGCTGCGAGTTTGCGCGATCTCGATTGGCTTGTCGGTCAATGGCAAGGGCCTGGTGTTGGCGGCGCGATTGCAAGTGAGACATGGACCCAGCCTATTGGCGGCATGATGGTGGGAACTTTCGTTCAACAAAATGACGCGGGCGCAGTGATGTTTACCGAGCTCATGTATCTGCGCGAAGTGGCAGGCAGCGTTGAATTGCGGCTCAAACACTTCAACGCCGATCTTACCGGGTGGGAGGAAAAGGACGAGGTTGAAACCTACCGCTTGCTTGCCCTCGAGCCATGCGCTGCGTTCTTCCAAGCGCTGACTATTCGCTGCGCACATGCCGCGGCCCCGCACAAGGGTTTGGTGGTAGCAGTGCGCGCGGGCAAGAATGATGCGGGGGCGATGCAGGAGTTGGTTTTTCGCTACCGGCGGCCCGCCTTCGGCTCCAATGCCCGCTCATACGATTGTGATGGAACGACAATGGAGGTCAACAAATGCCTAGGCATGGTTTTGGAAAGAGCGCAGGTCCGAGAGCGGCAATATTTGAAAGCGGCTTTGGGCACGACGGAACATGGCAGCGATGTAAATGAGATGATCAGCGCGAGTGACGCGGCCTTTCGTAAATACCACATGCACGAATGCGCAGCGGTGTATGACCAATGGAGAGAAGGCACCGTTCGCAATGCTATGAGCCTTAGATGCTCGATCCGTCTTACCGATCAGCGCACGCATACGATCTGGCGTAATTGGCTGACGTATCAGGATTCAAGTGCCCCGATTTTGCCGGAGCCGGGGCCTAGTCGGTGAACGTCCTATTGCACCTCAACCGAGTGGCTTTGACCCTCTGTACGGCCTGCGCTTTTCAAACCGCTGCCTTGGCGCAAGATGCATCGACCGCCGAAGCTGTCCCGCCTCCAGTTACGCTTGCAGATGTTGCTTGGCTCATTGGGGATTGGGAAGGCGCTGCTGAGAAGGGCGTCAAGATGTACGAAAACTGGCAGGAGCCCGTCGCCAACCTGATGATCAACACATATGTTGAGACCGAGCCAAATGCCGTGGGGCAGGAGACGGTTTCTTGGACCGAATTTTCTCACCTTTGGGAAGAAAATGGGACGCTATATTTCAAGGTATTTAGCTTATTGGCGGGAGAGCAGCCAATTATCGGGCCATTGAAATTGGTCCGGATTGAGCCTTGCTTGCTTGCCTTCGAAACCGTCACTTACCGTTGCGCAGACGCCGATAAGCCCGGTGAGGGATTGGTCGCGACTTACATTGAGGAGGTCGATGGCGAACGCAAAGAGCATGTTTTGACATACAAAAAAGCGGACAGGGATTAAGGCCCCGTCCGCTCTTGAGCTGGTCAAAGGTCAAGCGACTTAAGCCGCCTTCTTCACCTCAGCGACAATCTTCTTAGCGGCATCGCCAAGATCATCAGCAGGCACAATTGCAAGGCCTGAATTGGCAAGGATTTCCTTGCCTGCTTCGACATTGGTGCCTTCAAGGCGCACAACCAACGGCACTTGCAGGTTCACATCCTTGGCTGCTTGCACAACGCCATTGGCGATAATGTCGCATTTCATGATGCCGCCAAAGATGTTGACGAGAATGCCCTCAACTGCCGGATCTTTGAGAATGATCTTGAACGCCGCGGTCACTTTCTCAGTTGTTGCGCCGCCGCCTACATCGAGGAAGTTTGCTGGGAAGGCGCCGTTCAGCTTGATGATGTCCATTGTCGCCATGGCAAGGCCCGCACCGTTGACCATGCAACCGATATTGCCATCCAATTTGATGTAAGCGAGATCGTATTCTGATGCCTCAACCTCGGCTGGGTCTTCCTCTGTCTCATCGCGCATTTCTTCGATTGCTGGGTGGCGATAGAGCGCGTTGCCGTCAAAGCTCATTTTGGTGTCGAGCACCAGCAGGTGGGCTTTGCCATCTTCATCAGGCTTGGTCTCAACCAGCGGGTTGATCTCCAGCATATCGCAATCGCTCGCCATAAAGGCGGTGTAGAGCTGTTTCGCAAGCTTCTGGCACTGCTTGTTCAGATCGCCAGTTAGGTTCAGCGCAAAAGCTACTGCGCGCGCATGGTGCGGCATAAAGCCTTGCGCGGGATTGATCGTGATCGTGGTGATCTTCTCAGGCGTGTTGTGCGCGACATCTTCAATGTCCATTCCGCCTTCGGTAGACGCAACCATCGCGACCCGACCGGACGCTCGGTCCACCAACATGGCAAGATAGTATTCGCTTTCGATATCGACGCCGTCTGTCACGTAAAGGCGATTGACCTGCTTGCCTGCTTCGCCTGTCTGGATCGTCACAAGAGTGTTGCCGAGCATTTCCTTGGCGTGGCTTTCCACTTCATCGAGAGAGAAAGCGAGGCGAACGCCGCCTTTGGCATCTTCGGGCAATTCTTTAAATTTGCCTTTGCCCCGGCCCCCTGCATGGATTTGCGCTTTCACAACGTAAAGCGGACCGGGCAGTTTTTTCGCGCCTTCAACCGCTTCTTCGACTGTCAAGGCCGCGTGCCCTGCAGGAATGGCAATGCCGTGTTCTTTGAGTAGCTCTTTCGCCTGATATTCATGCACATTCATGGCTGGTTTGATCCCTTTGGTAGTTCTGATCCGCAATGCCCGCCGCATTGCCATAGAGAGGTTATGGGGGAGAGATATTCGCACAAATCCCTAAGCATGGATTGTAGCGCTTGAAAAGTGTCTCTCGCACCGCCACTCAAACAACTTGTCATGATTGATAGGACACGCCTCGAACAAATCATCCGCGAAGCAGGACGGATTGCGCTTTCGCGTTGGCCAGGGGACGGCCATGCACTCGAAAGCTGGGAGAAAACACCCGGCGATCCGGTTAGCGAAGCAGACCTTGAGGTAGATGCTTTCCTGAAGCGCGAATTGCGCGCGCTTTTGCCTTCTGCGGGCTGGTTGTCAGAAGAAACCGCCGATGATGAAGCAAGGCTAAAGAACGATCTCATTTGGATGGTTGACCCTGTTGATGGGACGCGTGATTTTATCCGAGGGCGAGATGGTTGGGCGGTTTCAGTGGCGCTTATCAGCGGGGGCAAGCCGCTTTTGGGATCGCTTTTCGCACCAGCACGCGGGGAAATGTTTGTCGCCGAGGCAGGTCGCGGTGCGTTTCTCAATTCAAAGCCAATAACTGCATCGCGGCGCACACGCATGCCAGGGGCCCGTATCCCGGTGGATCAATTGCCTGATCCCGTGAGCGACCTTGTCATAGTGCAGAAACCCAATTCCATCGCCTTGCGCATCGCAATGGTTGCTTCTGATCAGGCCGATCTGGTGGCGACCTTGCGATGGGGTTTTGAATGGGATGTCGCCGCCGCGACTTTGATCGCTCGTGAAGCAGGGGCTCAAGTCTCCGAAGCTTTCGGCAAGCCGCTAAGCTTTAACAAACGCGACCCGCGCGACTTTGGCGTGCTTGTCTCGTCCCCCCAAATTCATGAAGAGGTGGCGATGCGGATAAGACCCATGGCGTTGAGTTTGCGCGACACATAAAAAACGGGCTCCTGCCTGGGAGCCCGTTTCAAAGTCACTTTTGGTCTAAAACCTATTCCGACTGGGCAGCAGCCACGTCAGCATCACTGATGGGAATAATCTTGATCTCAACCCGCCGGTTAAGCGGTTCGTTCACGCCGTCCGCTGTCTTCACTCGCAGTTGATCATAGCTTTCACCAAAGCCGCGCGTTGCAAGCCGCCCGCGCGCCACGCCTTTGGCGGCGAGGTAATCCGCAACCGATTGCGCGCGTTGTTCCGAAAGGCGCTGATTGAGCGCGGTGGAGCCAGTGGTGTCCGTAAATCCGTACACATCAACAAGGCTGTTAGGATATTTGATCAGGCTTTCAGCAACCGAATCAAGCGTTGTTAGGAAGCCCGGATTGATCTCAGATGAGCCGCTTGCAAAGGTCACGCCATCGGGCAGACGAACAAGAATTGCGTCTTGATCGCCGACTTCTTCCACATCGACCCCTGATCCAGCGGTTTGTTCATCCAGTTCTTTGATTTGATCGTCGAACTGCTTGCCGACCACAGCGCCAGCTGTGCCGCCAATACCTGCCCCAATAATCCGCGCAGCATCGCCCCCAATTGCGCCGCCGAGGAGATAGCCCAACGTGCCACCCAAAGCTGCGCCAATGCCGGTGCGCGATACTTTTTGCTCACCCGTATTCGGATCGGTGACGCAAGCGCTTGTGCCCAGCAAAGCAATCGACGCGGTGCTTGCCACTAGGATACGTGATCTTTTCATTGTCTCTTCTCCTCCACTAACCGTCTGTCGTTCTCGCACAGGGTCCATTCCCACAGCAAGCCCGGCGCGTTCAACAGACCTGTGCTGTGCTGCCAATCGCTTTGCGTGTAAATGAACGGTGTGTAACAGTTTGTTAGCCATGCTAGCAGCCGCCCTATCCATGCGGGGAACCGTTTTTCACACACCCGCTTTCTTCCTCCTCCAATTGTGCTAGCGATACTTTCGTGACACCTTTTCCTTGGTCAGACCTGCTTCTCATCTTTGGGCTGATTTTGCTCAACGGCGTCTTTGCGATGTCAGAGCTTGCGATCGTATCTGCCAAACCTGCGACGTTAAAGGCTAAAGCAGAAGATGGCTCTGTAGGTGCGCGCATCGCGCTTCAGCTGGCAGCGGAACCGGGCAAGTTCCTTTCAACCGTTCAGATCGGCATCACATTGATAGCGATCATCACCGGGGCGCTTTCAGGGGCGAGTTTGGAAACACCTGTTGGCGAGCGCTTGGCTGCAATCGGAGTGCCTGCCGATATCTCCAATGATGTTGCGTTTATGTCTGTGATTGCGCTGACGACCTATCTCAGCGTTGTTGTGGGTGAACTTGTGCCCAAGCAGCTTGCCTTGCGTGCTGCCGTTCCGATTTCGGTTGTTATGTCCCGCCCCATGGCGTTGCTTGCAACGATTGCAGCACCGCTTGTTTGGGTGCTGGATACCTCGTCTGCTGGCATTATCCGTCTGTTTGGCATCCGTTCCAAAGGCACAAGCTCTGTTACCGCTCAAGAGCTGCAAATGATTTTTGCAGATGCGACAAGGTCCGGCGTTATTGAAGCTGAACAGCATCAGATCCTGACAGGGGTTGTGCGGCTGGCGGAGCGGCCTGTGCGCGATATGATGACACCGCGCACAGAGTTGGACTGGATCGATGCAGATGCTGATGCGGCGCAGATTATCGAGGCCATTGATGAAAGCCCGCATTCGCTGCTTCCGGTTGCGGAAGGGTCTCCCGATAGCATTCTGGGTATCATCAAAGTGCGCGAAGTGCTGGCCAAACTGGTCGCGAAAGAGCGCGTTGTTATACGCGATATGATGCGCCGGGCTGAGGTTGTGCCCGATCAGCTGGATGCGATGGATGCGCTGCGCGTTTTGCAGTCATCCGACATTGCGATGGCACTGGTGCATGATGAGTATGGGCATTTTGAAGGGATCGTGACGCCTGTTGATTTGCTCACTGCTATTGCGGGCAACTTTGTCAGCGATCAGGACGAAGGCGATGCGCCGCTGATTGTGGAGCGCGGTGATGGCGCTTTGCTGGTTTCGGGCGCTTTATCGGCGGATGCGCTCGCTGACCGGTTGGACATTGAATATGACGAATCCCGCGAGTTTGGCACAGCGGCAGGCTATGCCTTGTCGGTGCTCAAACGCTTGCCACTCGAAGGGGAAGCGTTTTCCGATCAAGGCTGGCGGTTTGAGATCTTTGACATGGACAATCGCCGAATTGACCAGATCTTGGTGACGCGCGAGGCGCCTGGGGCAGATGAGCTTGCCGAAGAAAACTGAGCAGTCAGCACTCGCTTAGTAAAGCACAGGACGGATCTTAAAGGTTCGCAAGGGCGGTTTTTCGTTAGGTCCAAGCGCAACCACTTAAGAAGGTATCAAAGTCTGCGCGTTTGCGCCGTCACCTTCGGGTGCAGCGATGATGTCGCGTGTCACGGTGCCTTTGGCGACAGTGTTGGTCGCAGGATCGCCTGCTTGGCTGCGAATGCCAGCAGCTGAACTTCCGGCCCGGTCCAATGCGCTCGTTTCAATTGAGCTGCGCGGCGATGGCCCGCCGAACAAAGCTTCCAAAGCTTGCTCGCTTGCAGTGCCTTCGGCCGGGCGCGGCGCGCCGGGGGCAGGCGGGGTCAGCGAGAAATCTGGCGGCACGACCAAAGGTGCCTGGCGCTGAACGGCAAATTCATCGGGGCGGTCGCGGTTGAAAATCCCGTTCCCCCCGCATGCGCTGAGCATGGCTGTGCCCGAAACCAGAAGAATTGCTTTTGTTACGTTACGCATGTTTAGTCTCCGCCGGCCCATCGGCCTTGTCTTCATCTGTGTCGCGCACAAACAGGCTGCGAGCAAGGATAATCACAACACCGATGGTGATAGCTGCATCGGCGATGTTGAAAACGAGGAAGGGGCGAAAATCCCCAATGTGAAAATCGGCATAATCGAGGACATAGCCCAGCGACCAGCGATCATAGATATTGCCTATTGCTCCACCAAGGATCAGCGATAGACCAAAGATATCGCCCATCTTGCGCTCCCGCATCAGCCAAACCAAGACCACACAAGCAATCGCTGCTGTCACCGCGATGAGGCCATACCGCATTTCGGGGCTCGTCGCCTGAAACATGCCAAGCGAGACGCCCTGATTGTGCACTCGGGTGAGGTCAAAGAACGGCAAAAGGTCGATCTTGTCGCCGATATTCTTGAGGCCCAATGGCCCAGCAACCCAATATTTCACCAACTGATCAGCCGCGCAGATAATGGCGGCAACAATCAGCCCGATCACACGGTTGCGAGTGAAGAGCGCGCTCATACGCTCACTCCGTCAAGATAGGTGACAACCTCATCACAGCGCGCGCACAGCATGCCATCTTCCGGCACGCTGGGGAGCAAACGCCAGCAGCGCCCGCATTTGTTGTCGGTTGATTTGGTGACTGTCACGCCATCGCCTTTAGAGCGTGTCACTGTCCCCGTGATGAACAATTCGGCGAGCTGTTCGTCGCTGACGCCTTCGGGCACCGCGTCAGCTGGCACAGTAACAACCGCTTCATTGCTGGAGCGGATGGTTTTCTCGCGGCGTAGCGGTTCAATCGCCTCGGTTACACGCTCGCGAAGAGCGCGCAGCTTCGCCCATTTTGCAGTGTCAGCGGGCACAGAGGGGACTTGCGGCCAATCGAGCAGGTGAACGCTGTCTTCCGCGTCGGGATAGCGGGTTTGCCACACTTCTTCGGCCGTAAATACCAGCACGGGCGCGGCATATCTCACAAGCGCGTGGAAGAGCAGGTCCAGCACCGCACGATAGGCATTGCGTGTGACGCTGTCCGGGCCATCGCAATAAAGCGTGTCTTTGCGGATATCGAAGAAGAAGGCGCTGAGGTCTTCATTGCAGAAGTCCACCAGCAGGCGCGTATAGGTGTTGAAATCGTACTCGGTCGCGGCCTTTTTCAGCTTCCCGTCCAGCTCGCCCAGCAGCGAGAGGACATACAATTCCAGCTCAGGAATTTCTCCCAGATCATCGGCATTGCCTTCATAGCCATCAAGCGCACCAAGCAGATAGCGGAATGTGTTGCGCAGCCGCCTGTATTGATCGCCCACGCCTTTCAAGATCTCATCGCCGATCCGGTGGTCTTCGGTGAAATCGACAGAGAGCGCCCACAGCCGGATAATATCCGCCCCGGTTTGCTCCATCACTTTCAAGGGGCTGATCGTATTGCCGAGCGATTTCGACATCTTCTTGCCCTTGGCATCCATGGTGAAGCCGTGGGTGAGCACTTGATCGTAAGGGGCGCGGCCTCTGGTGGCGCAGGATTGCAGCAGCGAGGATTGGAACCACCCGCGATGCTGGTCTGATCCTTCGAGATAGAGGTCAGCGGGCCATTGCAAATCGCCCCAGCGCCCGCTTTCGAGCACAAAGGCGTGGGTGCAGCCGCTATCGAACCACACGTCCAAGATGTCAGTGACCATCTCGAAATCATCGGGGTTGTGATCGGGGCCGAGGAATTCCGCTTTGCGCGCTTCCTCCCACGCATCGACGCCTTCCTTTTCGACCGCCGCGACCACGCGCGCGTTGACTTCGGGGTCTTGCAGATAGGTGCCATCGGGCCGGACAAAGAGCGTGATCGGCACACCCCAAGCGCGCTGGCGCGAAAGCACCCAATCGGGCCGCCCCTCGACCATAGAGCCAATGCGGTTGGCGCCTTTTTCCGGGATCCATTGGACGCGTTCAATTTCGGATAGGGCGCGGGTTCTCAATGAATCCCGTTCGTCCTGAGCCTGTCGCGGGGCCCCTCCACCATGCTGCGCATGGTCCCCCTCCCCAGTTTGGGGAGGATGGGCTCCATTCGGTCCTCCCCCAGCGGGGGAGGTGGCGGCGTTTACGCCGTCGGAGGGGGCGTTGCCGTGAACAGCCGCCTCAATATCCTCAAGGCTCATATCATGCAGCGAGGATGGCGCTGCGCCGCCGGTTAGCTCCTTATCCATCGGCACAAACCATTGCGGCGTGCACCGATAGATGACCTTGGCCTTGGAGCGCCAGGAATGCGGGTAGGAGTGCGCGTAATCGGCAGAGGCGCTGAGCAGTGCGCCCGCTTCGCGAAGGTCTGAACAGATCGGACCCTCGGGTGAGTTAAACGGCTTGTTGATGACCGAGCGGCGGCGTTCTTTGCCCTCATCGTCTTTGTCATCCGCGCCCAGCCACAGCCAATCATCGCGATATCGGCCATCATCCATCACGGCGAAAACAGGATTTATGCCGTGCTCTTTGCAAAGCGCGAAGTCATCCTCGCCATGATCAGGCGACATATGGACGATGCCCGTGCCACTATCGGTGGTGACGAAATCGCCCGCGAGCATCGGACGCGGCGTCGCGTAGAACCCGCCGAGATGGTGCATCGGGTGGCGGACCTTGGTTCCGGCTAGGTCGGAGCCTTTGAAGACTTTTCGGTCTTCACCACCTCCTGCCACGAGACTTGTGCGTTGCTCAAAGTCGTTAAGGAGGTCGGCAGCCACAACGAACCAAGTGTCAATGAACTTGGCATTCGGGCTGATCTCAGGACCAACGTGCGAGGCAGCCACAGCTCGGAAAGCCACATACTCAACATCCGCCCCATAGGCCAAAGCCTGATTGACCGGAATCGTCCAAGGCGTCGTCGTCCAGATCACTGCATAAGCGCCGACGAGCTCAGGCACCGCGCTCTCAATAATCTCAAACGCCACGTCGATCTGCGGGCTGTCGGTTAGGTCTTCATACTCAACCTCAGCCTCAGCCAGCGCGGTTTTCTCAACCGGCGACCACATCACCGGCTTTGACCCGCGATAGAGATTGCCAGCTTCCGCAAACTTGCAAAGCTCAGCAACAATCGTTGCCTCGGCCTGAAAATCCATGGTGAGGTAAGGCCGGTCCCAATCGCCCAGAATGCCGAGGCGCTTCAACTGCTCGCGCTGGGTGTCGACCCATTTCTGCGCATAGGCGCGGCATTCGGCGCGAAATTCCTTTGGCGGAACCTCGTCCTTATTCTTCTTTTTCTTGCGATATTGCTCTTCGACCTTCCATTCGATCGGAAGGCCGTGGCAATCCCAGCCGGGCACGTAAGGAGCGTCTTTGCCCATCAGGTTCTGCGTGCGGCAGACCATATCTTTGAGGATATGGTTCAGCGCATGGCCGATATGCATATCGCCATTCGCATAGGGCGGGCCATCATGCAGGATAAACTTCTCGCGCCCAATCCGCGCATCGCGAAGCTTTGTATAAAGATCGATTGTCCCCCAACGCGCAGCAATACCCGGCTCCTTTTGCGGGAGGCCAGCTTTCATGGGGAAGGCGGTCTTGGGTAGGAAGACCGTATCCTTATAGTCGCGCGGAGTGTTGTCGTCTGTCATTGCGGAGCCGCGCTTAATAGGCGGCGGGCCTCGGCGCAATCCTTGTCCATCTGAGTGATGAGATCATCAAGGCTTTCAAACTTCGCCTCACCGCGCAGGAAGTGGTGAAAAGCAACTTCGATTTCCTGCCCGTAAAGATCGCCGGAAAAGTCAAAGAAATGCGGCTCCAGCAATTCCTTGGGCGGCTCGAATTGCGGGCGAATGCCGATATTGGCTGCACCTTTGAGGGTTTCGCCGGTGCTGAGCACTTTGCCTGTCACCGCGTAGACGCCGTATTTGGGCCGCAGATATTTATCGATCGCGACATTCGCGGTGGGATAGCCAAGCTTGCGCCCATTTTTATCGCCATGCTCCACAATGCCCCGGATCGCAAAAGGCCGAGTTAGCAGATCAGCCGCCAATTGCGGATCGCCATCGCGCAATGCTTCGCGGATGCGGCTAGAGGAGATGACCTCCTGGCCCTCTTCAACCACATCGACGACGCGCGATTGGAGGCCTTGTTCAGCGCCATATTCCTTGAGCAAGGCAACATTGCCCTTTGCCCCTTGGCCAAAGGTGAAATCGCCGCCTGTCACCACGCCATCGGCGCCGAAGCGATTGATGAGTATCTCGGTGATGAAGTCCTCAGCACTGGTGCTCGCCAGGTCTTTGTCGAATTGGAAAACCATCATCGCGGTTGCGCCGGCGGCCAGGTACAGCTCTTGGCGCTGTTCCAGAGTGGTGAGGCGGAAAGGCGGCACATCAGGCCGAAAAAAGCGCACGGGATGCGGGTCGAATGTCGCGATGATTGAGGGGCGGCCTTCTTGATGCGCCCATTCAATCGCTTCCCCGGCAACCGCTTGGTGCCCTTTGTGAAAGCCATCAAAATTCCCAAGCGCGATCACCGCCCCGCGAAGCGCGTCAGAAACGGATTTTTGATGATCGAGCCAGCGCATAATCGCTCAGTCTGTAGCGGCGCGTTCGAAAGAGACAAAGGAATAAGCGGGGCGATGTTTGCCCTCCACTTGAGTGGCGGCAAAGTCTGCGCGTGCGACTTCAGCCCAATCGGGGCCGGGCGCAGGCATGAACGTATCGCCCTTATAGTCCTCGTGAATCTGGGTGAGCTCGATTTTGTGCGCAACCGGCATAAACACATCATAGATCGCAGCGCCGCCTACAATCATCACCTCGCCCGTTTCGTTGTCTTGGCCTGCAAGCGCCAAAGCCTCATTGACCGAGCGCGCGACCTCTGCGCCTTCAGAATCCCATATTTCACGCCGGGTGAGGACAATATGCCGCCTACCGGGCAAAGTGCCGGGTAGGCTTTCAAAGGTTTTGCGGCCCATGATCATGGGCTTTCCCATAGTAAGCGATTTGAACCGGCGAAGGTCTGCCGGAAGCCGCCAAGGCAAGCGGTTTTCCACCCCGATCGCGCCATTGGCTGCGCGGGCATAAATGAGCGTGATAGTAAGGTCAGGCGTAACGGTCACAATTGGATCAAGAAGCCTTTTTGCTCACCCGCGTTACGTGGCCCATCTTGCGGCCATCGCGCGCTTCTTTTTTGCCGTAAAGGTGCAGATGCGGCTCTCCCTCTTCGCCCAAGATTGCATGCGCGCTAAGAGCATCTTCGCCCACGATATTGCGCATCTCTATGCTGGCAAAGCGCGCCTCGGTCCCGCCCAAAGGCAAGCCTGCAATGGCGCGGATATGGTTTTCAAATTGGCTGGTCGCCGCTCCTTCGATTGTCCAATGCCCCGAATTGTGCACACGGGGGGCCATTTCGTTGAACACCGGACCAGCCTTAGTGGCGAAGAATTCCAGCGTGAGAACGCCCACATATTGAAGGGCTGCGGCGGTATCAGCGGCTATTTTGCGCGCTTCTGCAACTTGGGCTTCCACCAAATCGCCAGCGGGCAAGACAGAGGATACAAGCATGCCTGCATCATGGGTGTTGGCGGTCGAAGCCCAAAAGCGGATTGTCCCATCTAAGGCGCGCACCAGAATAACCGAGAACTCCGTCTCAAAATCAACGAAGCCTTCGTAGATACAGCTGCGTCCCGGAAAGCGGACACCATCGGCATCATGAGCAGAACCAATGCGCCATTGTCCTTTGCCATCATACCCATCGCGCGCAGTTTTTAAGATGCCCGGTGTGCCGACGCTTTCAAGCGCGCGTGTGAGGTCATCTTCGCTTTCAATACGGGCATAGGGGGCAGCCTTAGCGCCCAATTGTTCGACAAAGGCCTTTTCTGCGAGGCGATCTTGCGCTGTTTCCAGCGATTTAGCGCTTGTGGCCAGCCGGTTTTCTGGGATGGCGGCAACAGCGGATAAGGGCACGTTCTCAAATTCCCAAGTCACCACATCGCATTTGGCAGCAAAAGCGGCGAGAGCAGCTGTATCACCCCAGCCATTGGTGAAGAAGTCCGCGCACACATCTTCGGCCACATTGTCGCCTTCGGGTGCGTATCCAATGACTTTGTAACCAAGCTGCACCGCTGCCATGCCCAGCATCCGGCCAAGCTGACCGCCGCCAAGAATGCCGATGGTTGATCCGGGGGGGAGTGGCGAAGTCATTGAGGAACGTCCCCCACAGCCTCGCTGCGCGCAGCACGCCATACTTTAAGTCGCTCAGCCAATGCAGTGTCGCCATTTGCCAGAATAGCCGCCGCAAGCAGCGCAGCGTTTTTCGCACCTGCATCGCCAATGGCCAAAGTGCCCACGGGGACACCAGCTGGCATTTGGACGATGGAGAGAAGACTATCCATGCCAGAGAGCGCTTTTGACTGGATGGGCACACCCAGCACGGGCAGATGCGTCATGCTGGCAATCATGCCGGGCAAATGCGCCGCTCCGCCAGCGCCTGCTATGATGACGTGAAAACCCGCATCGGCTGCACCTTTTGCAAAGGCGTTCATCCGGTCGGGTGTACGGTGGGCTGAGACGATCCGCGCATCATATGCGACGCCCAATTCGTCCAGAATTTGGCCTGCGAGTTTCATGGTTGGCCAGTCGGATTGACTGCCCATGACAATTGCCACTTTGGCTGTTTGCTCGCTCCCCATGCCCACCTGTTCCTTAGCTGTCTTTCAGATAATACCGTTCACCCGGCACCATCTCTGCGTCAAAGTCGTAAACAATCGGCTGACCGGTGGGAATCTCAAGGCCGGTTATATCCTCATCGGAGATATTCGAGAGGTGTTTCACAAGTGCGCGAAGCGAATTGCCGTGGGCTGAGATTATGACCGTTTCACCACTCGCTAGAACCGGGAGAATGTCGCTTTCCCAATAAGGCAGCACCCGTTCAATCGTTAGCTTGAGGCTTTCGGTATAAGGCACATCAATTCCGTCATAACGCGGATCAGCGCCCGGATCATATTTGCTGCCCGGCTCCATTTCGGGTGGCGGCGTATCAAAACTACGGCGCCAGATATGCACTTGCTCATCGCCATGTTTGTCGCGCGTTTCTTGCTTGTTGAGACCTGTCAGCCCGCCATAATGGCGTTCATTCAAACGCCAGTCTTTGGTCACAGGAAGCCAAAGCAAACCTGCCTCTTCCAATGCCAGATTGAGCGTTTTGATCGCGCGTGTCTGGAAAGAGGTGAAACAGGTCGTGGGGATAACGCCTTTCTCTTTCATCAAAGCGCCCGCTGCCTTCGCTTCAGCCACGCCTTTTTCAGTTAGATCAACATCCCACCATCCGGTAAAGCGGTTTTCGAGGTTCCACTGGCTCTGACCGTGGCGGACAAGAATAAGCTTTGGCATTTTATCTCCAAGGTACCGGGGGCTGGGGCTGCGATGCCCACGCATTGGCTAGCCCTACAAACAGAAAACGCGGCCTAGCTTTCGCTGACCTGTTTGGGAACCCCGTTATCGCCTGATTCGCTCTTCATTTCGCGACCCTGCGCCTTGCGGCGGCGCAGGTTCTCGCGCAGTTTGGCCGCAAGGCGCTCTTCGCGTGACATATTATTAGTTTTGTCTTCACTCATAAGAAACGCCTTGCCCCTAGAGGCGTGTGACTTCAAGCATCGCTTGACAACCACGCGCCTCCCATGGATAGGCGCGCGTCTTGGACAGAGTGCCGCGGTAGCTCAGTGGTAGAGCGCGTCATTGGTAATGACGAGGCCGAGAGTTCAATTCTCTCTCGTGGCACCATTTTTCTTCATCCTCAGTGCTGATCCCTTCGCTACGCTGCGGGGCACTTGCGGGCGCACAGTCGCGCTTTGACTGCCGTGATCAAGCTTTGCCTGATCATTTCTTTTCATACCCCCACTTTTGACGAGTGCGCTTTGCCGCATTGCTCCGCTATTCTCTTTTCCAACGAACTCAAACCGCTGGGAGACACAAACAATGGATCTGGGACTTAAAGGCAAGAAAGTCATCATGAATGGCGGCGCGCATGGGCTTGGCCTTGCTTCGCTCAAACTGTTTGCCGAAGGCGGCGCGGATGTCGCGTTTTTCAGCCGCAAAGATGATAAGATTGCGGCGGCCACTGCTGAGATTGATGCGGCAGGCCCGGGCAAAGTCTTTGCAGAAGTGTTCGATATGAACGATGGCGGCGATGCTTACAAAGCTTGGCTTGAAAAAGCCGCCGGAGAACTGGGCGGGTGCGATATCTTCATCCACACCGCGTCGAGCTCTGGTACAGGCGGCACCGCAGATTGGCAGAATGGCCTTGATATGGACATTATGGGCGCGGTGAACGGAGTTGAGGCTCTTACACCGCATCTCGCCAATTCAGACAGCGGCTCGATTGTTTTCATGAGCTCAACCGCAGCGCTCGAAACCTTTATCGCGCCGCAAGCATTCAACGCCTTGAAAGCCGCGCTGATCACGTATGGATCGCAGCTTTCGCAAGCGCTCGCCCCTCAAGGTATTCGCGTCAATTGCGTCTCTCCTGGTGCGATTGAATATCCCGGCGGCAATTGGGAGGCGATCAAAGGCATGATGCCAGAGCTTTACGAAGGCACGCTTGCCAAAATGCCTATGGGCCGGTTCGGTAACGACACCGAAGTTGCTAAGGCGATTGTCTTCACCGCCAGCCCAGCGGTTCCGTACATGACTGGCTCTAATATCGTCATCGACGGCGGGTTCACTCAAAGAGTCCAATTCTAAACTCCCGTCCAGTTTTAAGGAAAACACCCAAAGGAAGGCTCAAAGCCAATGGCTGAAATAGATCGCGACACATTGCTCGACATCTACACACGCACGATGAAAGTGAACCGAACGGATGAGAAGTTCCGCGAGCTGCTGATGCAGGGCAAGGTCGCTGTCATGTATTACTGTGTGCGTGGGCAGGAGCTGGTTTCGGGCGCTGCCATGGCGGCACTGGACGATGATGACTACGTCGTTTGCACCTATCGCGGGCAGGGCGAGCAGACGGCCAAGGGCATCCCGATGGAGAAATGGTGGGGCGAATGCCTCGGTAAAGCCACCGGCACTTGCAAAGGCAAAGGCGGCACCATGCACATCACCGATCCTGATACGGGGATTATGGTGACAACGGGCGTGGTCGGGTCAGGCCTGCCGATTGCCAACGGCCTTGCCATGGCGAGCCAGAACAATGGCGATGGCAAAGTGACGCTCGTCAGCTTTGGCGATGGAGCTGCCAATATTGGCGGCTTTCACGAGGCGATGAATATGGCGCAGCTCTATAAGCTGCCCGTGGTCTTCCTGTGCCAAAACAACCGGTATGGCGAACACACTGCCTATGCCGATCACACCGACAGCCCGAACATCGGATCGCGCGCTGCCAGCTACGGCATGAAAGGCGTGACCGTAGATGGGAACAATGTGGACGAGATTTACCCCGCTATGGCGGAAGCGGTTGAGCACGCCCGCTCTGGCAAAGGGCCCGTTCTGGTAGAGGCGATGTGTTACCGCATGATGGGACACTTCTTCGGCTCGGACTTCTCGTACATGCCGCCAGAGCATTTGGAAGAAATGCAGAAAGAAGATCCGCTCCCTAAGCTGCGCCAAGTCATGCTCGAACGGCAATTTACGGAAGAAGAGCTAGACAAGATTGTCGCCGATATTGACGCGCAAATCGATGCTGCGGTCCAGCATGCATTGGATGCGCCGCTGCCGGATACCGATGAGATTTACAAAGACGTGCTTGAGGAGGTGAACTGAGCATGGCCGAAATTACCATGACAGAGGCCCTCAACAAGGCCATCGGTGAGGCTATGGCAGACGATGCCGGGGTGTTTTGCCTGGGCGAAGATGTCTCTGCCAAACAGGGCGGCGGCGTTTTCAAAGTCACATCCGGCCTTACCGAAAAATACGGCGAAAACCGGATCCGCGCGACGCCGATTTCCGAAACGGCAATTATCGGTGCGGCTGTTGGCGCAGCGCTTGCAGGCCAGCGACCGATTGCAGAGATCATGTTGATGAACTTTGTCGGCGTTTGCATGGATCAGATCGTCAATCACGCGGCCAAATTGCGCTATATGTCAGGCGGGCAAACGCCATGCCCCATCGTCATTCGCACCACGACAGGTGTTGGCGTCGGGTTTGGCGGGCAGCACTCTGATATGCTGGAGGCATGGTTTGCGCACGTCGCTGGAATGCATGTGGTGACCCCATCAAACGCAGCCGATGCGCGCGGCCTTATGCGCAGCGCTATTGATGCCAATGACCCTGTGGTCTTTATCGAAAACATCCTGTGCTACGGCCTCAAAGCAGAAGACCCCGGCCCCGGTTACCGTGTGCCTTTGGGCAAAGCGGCCGTGCCCAAAGAGGGCACCGATATCTCGCTTATCACCTATGGCCGCACCGTTCTTGATGCACTCGAAGTCGCAGGCGAGCTTGAGAAGGAAGGCATCAGCGTCGAGGTCGTCGATCTCAGGACCATCGCCCCGTATGATGAGGAAACCGTCCTCGCATCAGTTCGCAAAACTGGCCGCGCGCTCACTTTGCACGAAGCGGTTCGCCCGTTTGGCACAGGCGCTGAAATCGCGGCCAACATTCAGGAGAAATGCTGGGATAGCCTTAAAGGTCCAGTGCGCCGGATTGGCGGCACATTTGCCGCTGTGCCGTTTGCCACACATCTTGAACAGGCATGGATCCCGAACAAGGACGACATCGTCGCCCAGATCAAAGCTTCGGTAGGTAAAGCGTAAATGGCAGAAGAAATCCGTATCCCAAAACTCGGCATGTCCGCCACCGAAATGACCCTGACCGAATGGATGTTCGGCGATGGCGAACAGGTGGAGAAGGGCGAGATCATTTACACCGTTGAAACCGACAAATCGACAACCGAAATCGAAGCGCAAGCCTCTGGCATTATCCGCCCCATTGGTGAAGAAGGCGCGGTTTATAAGGTCGGCGAATTGATCGGCACGATTGAATAACGCGGCAGCGATTCGCCACCCCAAGACCGGACTTTAATTGACAAGGTACATCCGGAGCCGGTGAGCGGAGCACGTGTTTGCCTCGTTTTCGCCGCAAATCAGACTTAGTGCTGCCCTTGATCAAATCTAGCAAGCGCTTGGCATGTAGGAAATTCGTATGCGGCATGGCTTTGGTATCTTTGGCGGAGCGGCTTTTCTTGCCGCAGCTTGCCTTGCTCCCGCCGATAAAGCGCAGGCACAAACTGACCAAGCGGAGACCGTGACAATGGCCCAGCAAGACGCTCCTGAAACACAGCGTGAGAAAGTGCTCGGGATTGGCGGACTGTTTGTCCGCTCAAAAGACCCGGCAGCGCTCTCCACCTGGTATACTCGGCATTTCGGCATCAATCCTACGCCCACCAGTTATGATGATGAACCTTGGGTGCAGGAAGAAGGCCCCACGATTTTTGCCCCCATGCCCCAGGATGTGCAGATGATCCCTGAAGGCAAAAGCTGGATGCTTAATCTGCGCGTTGCGGACCTTGATAAGATGGTTGCGCAACTTAGCGCAGACGGCGTGGAGGTCGCGCTTGATCCTGAAACCTATCCCAATGGCCGCTTTGCCACCTTGGCGGACCCTGAGGGCAATGCCATCCAATTATGGGAACCTGCCCAGTAAAGCGAGTAGAGCCAAAGGCGCAAAGCTATTGATTCCGACTTCAAAATCGGCACAAGAGCGCCATGACATACGCAAAAACACTTGGTCGCCCCCTTTCCCGCAACATCGCAGTTCTTACCGCCACTGCTTCAGCGTTTGCTTTGCTGACAGGATGTTCTGCTGCCTATTCCGACAATTCCGGCAACGAGCGCGCTGTTGCCACAGCCAATGAGGTCGCCGTGCCCGCTATCCCGCAAGCCACTGGCTATTTCGCATCCGATAGCGATCTGCCTTTCCATGCGCCCGATTTCACGAAGATCAGCGAGGCCGATTACATCCCCGCTTTCGAACAGGGCATGGCCATCCATTCCGCCGAAGTGCGGACAATCATCGCAAACTCAGACGCACCCACATTTGAAAACACGATTGTTGCGCTTGAAAAATCCGGCGCTGTGCTTGGCCGTGTAAGCAGCATTTTCTTCCAACTCACCGGCACAAACACCACTGACGGTCTTGATGCCATCAACACCGAAATCAGCCCCAAGCTTACGGCCCATGGCGACAGCATCACGCTGAACCCGGATCTGTTTGCACGGGTGAAAGCGGTCTATGAAAACCGCGCCAACCTGGGCCTCGATGTCGAAGACACCAAGCTTTTGGAGCGCACTTACAACACTATGGTCCATGCAGGCGCGTTGTTGACCGATGAGCAGCGCGAGCAGGTGAAAGCGATCAATTCCAAGCTTTCGACAATGACGACAGAGTTTGGCCAGATGGCGCGCGATGCCATGGCCGATCAACCCTTGATCGTGGACACGCGTGAAGAACTCGCAGGCATGTCCGATAGCGACATTCAAGCCGCTGCGAAGTTTGCCGAAGAATTGGGGCAACCGGGCAAATTTGCTATTGCGCTCCAAAACACAACGCAGCAACCTTTGATCCCCGCGCTCGACAATCGCGAAACCCGCGAAAAGCTCTTCAAATTGAGCTACAACCGTGCCGATGGCCGCACTGATATCGACACGCGCGATGTTATCGCGCAAATTGCTCTGCTGCGCGCTGAAAAGGCTGCTTTGTTCGGCGAACCTGATTGGGCCAGCTACACCATGTATGATCGCATGGCGAAAAAGCCCGCGACCGCGCTCGCCTTTATGGAGCAGATGGTGCCCGCCCTTGCTGCGACACAGCGGCGCGAGGCGGGAATGCTCAACGAAGCGATAGCCGCAGAGGGTAAGAACCACACAGTCCAGCCATGGGATTGGTATCGTTACGCCAATCAGATCAAGGCTGAACAATTCGATCTCGATCAGGATGCCGTGATGGAATACTTCGTGCTCGATAGAGTGCTCGAAGATGGCATCTTCTTTATGGCAAAAGAGCTGTACGGCATCACGTTTGAACGCCGCACCGATCTGCCTGTTTATCACCCCGATGTATCGGTTTACACCGTGTTTGAAGAAGATGGGACAGAGCTTGGCCTGTTCTATTTCGATCCCTTCCAGCGCCCCTCCAAGCGCGGCGGTGCATGGATGGGGAACTTCGTCTATCAAAGCTATATGACCGGTAACAAGCCTGTCATCTACAACGTGCTCAACATTCCCAAAGCGGCTGAAGGTGAAGTGCAACTCGTCAGCTTTGACTGGGTGGAAACCGCTTTCCATGAATTCGGCCACGCCGCGCACGGATTTTTTGCTGATCAGAAATACGAGACGCTGTCCGGCACCGCGACAGCGCGCGACTTTGTCGAGTATCCAAGCCAGGTCCACGAAATGTGGGCCGTGTGGCCATCCGTGCTCGAAAACTATGCCAAGCATTACAAGACGGGCGAAACGATCCCTGCCGATATGATTGAAAAGATTGAGGCGGCGGGCAAGTTTGGCCAGGGCTATGATTTCGGCGAGACGATGGAAGCCGCCCTGCTCGATATGAAGTGGCATGCATTGTCACCGGAGGACGCGCGCGCTCTTGTCGGCAATCCAGAAGCTGTTGACGCGTTTGAGCGCAAGTCTTTGACCGATCTGGGCCTTGAGATCGATCTGGTGCCGCCGCGTTATCGCAGCACCTATTTCAACCACATCTTTTCATCGCCTGCGGGATATTCGGCTGGCTATTACAGCTATTTGTGGACCCAAATGCTCGATCACGACAGCCGAAACTGGTTCCGCGCCAATGGCGGATTAAACCGTACAGCAGGCCAGCACTACCGTGAGACTGTGCTGAGCCGTGGGGGCACGATGGATTACGATGTCATGTATCGCAATTTCGCAGACCGCGATCCTGACGTGCAGTACATGCTCGAAGCACTCGGCCTAACGGGCAGCGGGGAGTAAAGCTGCCCGGATGAGCGCCTCGACCGATCAAACCCCGCGCGCAATGCTCCAGGCCGTCTATGCAGCGGCCGGCGCACGCGATTGGGACCAGGTCGAAGCCCTCCTCCACCCAGATTTCGTTTTGTACGAAGCGGAATGCCTGCCCTTTGGCGGCGAATGGCACGGGAAAGGCGCACTAAAACGCTGTGCTGAGGCGATGTATGGCACTTGGGCAGAAGCAAAAGTCGATATTCACGACATCACGGGTGGTAACAGTCATGCGGTGACTGTGCTGACCCTGACGATGACATCCAAGCGGACAGGCGAGACGTTTAGCCAGACCGTGAATGAATGCGGGAGTTTTGAAGGCGGGCTGCTAAGGGAATTGCGCATCCATTACTTCGACGCAGCCGAGGTTGCGGCGAAGGCCTGAGGAGTTGCGGGGTGTCTGCTTCTGTGGTGGCATAAGGCCGCGGGAAATGTTTGGCTTTGGGAGTGAAATCGGCCCAACCCATATTCGTCATTCCGGCGAAGGCGGCAACCCAGTTACACCAAGGGTTCAAATCCGAAGCTTTCCGCTAAGTCGCGCCAAGCAGGGTTAGCCCGCTCTATCAGCTCCAGCTTCCATGCACGGTTCCATTTCTTGATCCGTTTCTCTCGCATGATGGCTTCTTGCATTGAGACATGCGCTTCGAACCAAACAAGCAATTTGACCCCGTACTTTTGTGTAAAACCGGAAACAGCATTCGTTCTGTGGTGGTGAATCCGACCCACAAGGTCTGACGTTACGCCGACATAGAGCGTGCCACTGCGGCGGGATGCCAAAAGATAGACGGTCGGTGTTTGTTCAAGGTTCACCCAAGCCAGCTACTGGGTTCCCGCTTTCGCGGGAATGACGAACGGGACGCATTTCCGGCCTTTAATCCCGCGTCCGCTGGGATGACGGGGTTAAGACGTCGAAATGTCTGCCTTTGGGTCGTTCGCAGACTGTCCGGTTCTGTTTGGCCCAGCAGCATTGCCGCTCTGCCCCCTAGAGCGTCTGCCCGTCATCCAGCACAAAGTCGGCGCCCGTCACAAACTCCGCTGCACCAGAACACAAAAACAGCACCGGCCCGTCCAGTCCTTCCTCGCCCATTAGGCGTTTCTTGGGGAAGCGGGCGATCTGTTTTTTGCCGGGTTCGGTGTCGAACCATTCATCGTTGATGGCAGTGCGGATGTACCCGGGGGAGATTGTGTTGACGCAAATCCCTGCTCGCGCCCATTCGCGGGCCATGCTGCGCGCGGCTTGCACCACGCCTGCTTTGCTTGCGGAATAGGCGACAAGGCCTGGGGATGGCTCGAACGCGGTGATCGAGGCTATCATCACGATGCGCCCCTTTGTTTCGCCGTTTGCGATCATCCGCTTCGCGCCCTCACGCGCGGTGAGGATTGCACCTTTCAGATTGACGTTGAGCGTTTGCTCGATCTCGGCTTCGGAAATGGAAGTGGCCATCCCTTGGCCATCGATCCCGGCATTGGCGATCACCGTGTTGATGGGGCCAAGAGCGGCTTCGGCTGCATCAAACCCTGCGATAATGTCAGCCTCACGCGCGACATCCATACTGATCGCAGCGGCATTTTCGCCGATCTCAGAAGCGAGCGCCTCCAGTCGATCCTTGCGGCGCGCCCCCAGCGCGACTTTCGCGCCGTTGGCCGCCAGAATGCGCCCGAAGCGCGATCCCAACCCCGAAGACGCGCCGGTGATGAGCGCTGTGCGCCCCTGTAAATCAACCGAAATGCTCATGCGCTGACCCTTGAGGCTTTAAGCCTCCGCAGGCAACTCACCATTCAAGTATTTCTGCATGGTCTGATTGAAATGCCGCACGCGGCTGTCCTGATACGTGCCAAGCTCCATCAAACCGTCCTTCATCGTGCGCATGCCTTCTTGAACGTAGGGAAGGTTCGACATGTCCTGATCAAACACATTGGCGAGCTGCGGACCCATTTTGTCAGCCGCCCATGCGAAGGGTTCATCATCGGGAATATAGGTCATCTCAACCGAACGCGGCCGCTTTTCGCCTTTTGGCGTGGGGAACAGCAGGCGGATTTCCATGATGGATTCGTGGCAATTGTCACCGGGCAACCAACGATAGGTCAGCGTTGGAAGATACCCGATCCACGGTGCGAAATTGGGGAAGATGTTGTACGTGAAATTATCGAGCATTTCTGTGTCAGAGGCTTCGGTGTAATCGTACCCATACTGTTCGGTAAAACCATCCCGGCTGGCCTGCGCCAACACTTTGCGCGCGCCTAGCGGGTCCGCAGGATCAAAAGCAGCCTCATCATCGCCCGCGGCGAAGCGACGATTGGTGTCCGCATCCTCCCCGCCGGAAAACTCGTTCATTTTCTCCAGCACATAGCTGGAGTCTTTGCCCTTTACGTGCGGGCTGAGGACACCTGATGGCGTGATTGCGCGGTTAAAATGATCGCCGATCAGATCATATTGGGTGTTCGCATCGCCCAAAAAGGGCAGCAATTGCGGATGCGTGGTGATCGAATGCCAGGCTTCCATGAAGGCCTCGGCTGTGGCTTTCCAGTTCGCAGGAAACTTTTTCTGAACCCACATGCCGGTGTAGCGGTTTTCAAAATCATACCGTTCATAGTGCTCAGCTGCTGGGCCTAGATACGTCTTGAAATCGGGCAGATCATGGTTCTCGGTGATCATGATAAAGCCCTGCCACAGCTCTACGCGAGCTTCTGGCAAGTCCATGTCCTTGTCTTCCAGATGCTTGAAATCCCATTTGGAAGGAATCTCTTTCAATGTTCCGTCATTGCGCCAAGTAAAGCCGTGGAACGGGCAGCGCAGCTGGATTGCGGGGCCGCATTCGGTGCGCAATTTGCGACCGCGGTGGAGGCAGGCGTTGTAGAATGCTTTGACGCTGCCATCTTTTTGCCGGACCAGCAGGAAGCTCTTATCATTGATGTTGTAGACGACCGTGTCGCCCGCATCGGGCATTTCATCTTCGCGCGCGGCGAATTGCCAGACATTGGGCCACATCTTCTCCCGCTCAAGCTGCGCATATTCTTCTGAAATATACGCTTCGACAGGCAGCGGATCATTGCCCATATCAAGATTGGTTTCGGTAAACAGGTAATCAGGCGGCGTGCGCGTATCGCCATTGAGCATGTCGGTGTAGCTTAGCCCAGGGCACCGATCTTCGCGGGCGACGTTTTTAACTTCGTTCATGTGCTGCCTCTTTTGATCCCAATACTCGCAAATTGTGCAGTGTTCGTGAGATCGGATATCACACAATTTGCAGGTTCGCTTACACTAGCGGATTGGAGAGGACGCATGGGACGCAACACACGTATTTCTGACCTGGGTGAGGTCATGCAGCTCGCCTTTGTGCCAGCCGACTTTGATGCAGCGGTAAAGCACTGGACGCAAACCATGGGCGTTGGCCCGTTCTTTCTTATGGAAGGCATTCATCTCGACGAGATGAAATACAAAGGCGCACCCACCGACGCGGTGTTCGATCTTGCGCTTGCCTATTGGGGCGATATCCAGATTGAACTGATCCGGCCGCGCGATGACCACCCCTCAATCTATCGCGGCGAATATGCCGACGTGGGTGAAGGTCTCCACCATGTGTGCATTCTGGTCGACAGTATGGAGGAGGCGCGCAAAGTGTGTGCAGATCGCGGGGCTAAGATCGTGATTGAGGGCACCTTGGGCGCGACCAAAGTGATATACGTCGATCCGGGCAATGGGCCGGGTTCCTTGGTGGAAATCCTAGAACAAGACCCCAATGGGCCCGACCTGTTCGGCATGATCAAAGCAGCAGGTGAGAATTGGGATGGGTCAGAGCCGCTGAGAACTCTGGGGTAGCGATTCGGCTCATAAACGGACTTGCTGCAAACGACCCATTTGCGGACGATCCTGCGTGGGCTAAAGCTGGAGAGGACGTGCTTTCACAGCTGCGCTAGTTTTCGAATCGATTGCAGGACAAAAAATGCCAGAACTTGGCTCAAACGAGATTACGAGGATCGCTAATGATCTTTTCGCAGTATGGTGCTCTGGGGAAATTACGAGCGCTGCGCCACTGGTAACGAGTGATTTTGTTCTATGCGACCATGCCTTCAATAGAAGGCATCGAGGCTAAGAGGCGTTGGAGAGCTTTTTTGCAGAAACTCGAGATATCATCCGCCTCGAGTTTCACCCGTCAGAAATCTTGGCTGATGCGGAGTTGGGTGTTGCTTCTGTCGCTTGGACATTAACTGCCACGATCCGCAAATCGGATGTGAGGGTTAGTGTGCCGGGTATGAGCAGCCTGCATTTCCGCGACGGATTGGTATGCGAAGAGAATGATCATTATGCCGCTACTGATGTGCTCAAGACATTATTGAGATATCATCCGATCAGGACGCTCAGGATGGCAAAAAGAGACCTCCTTTCTTAGAGCAGCTTATCAGCTGTCTCCGCTCAGTGTTTTAGCAGTAGTGTGCGCTTTCACTCCCAAAACCGGTCCCAATCAGCGCCATCGTTCGCCTGAACAGCGGTCCTATGATTTTCACAGGACCGCCGGATTTGGCGACCTAAGCGTTTAGGAATTCGCTCCCAGATACCCCAGCTGGCCTGCTTTAAAGATCGTCTGAGCGCGGTTTACGCTGTCCAGTTTCTCGCCCGCACGGTGGATGTGGTAGCGGATGGTTGCGTGGCTGCGCTCAAGGATCATGCTGATTTCCTTGTCGGTTTTACCAATCGCGGCCCAGCGCAGGCATTCCACTTCGCGCTTGGAAAGCACGCAGTCAGAAGGAATGCGCCGTTTCGTACGATGTGCCTGGACATAGCCTGCCACAAACCGCCGCGTGATCTGTGAGAACAATACGCCGTCACGTGCGAACTCTTCCGATAGATCCTCTTTTTCGCGGTCCATGCTTATAAAGCTACTGGCGGAGATCTGGCCAAACGGTAGGTGTACCGGGATCACGATTGCAGCTTTGCACAGTGACCGCTTCTCAAAATCATTAAGGTCAATTTCATCGAGGTACGAGTTGCGCCAGCGCGTGTTGAAGCCTGATGCATTCACCCAAAACGGCTCACTTTCATATCGGCAAGCGCGTGGTAGAGGAGAATGCAGGGCAAGGCGATGGTCTTCCCACCAGCGCGCTCCATCGTCCAGCCAGTGGAAGACATCGGCATTCAAAATGGTGCCATCGGCATCCACCATCGGTTCTTTTGAAGAAATGTCATCGCACACTGCGATCTGCATACCGCGCTCTCGCGCGATCTCGGCGAGGTTTGCGGCTGCATCGTGAATATCTTCAATACACGTGATCGTCACCGTATCGAGCAATTCTCCGATATTATCCCGCATCCTGGCTGCGTTCAGCTCTACGACGTTGGTAGCCATATCTTGGCGTCCTCCTTTTTCTCTCTCCCTGATTCGGGAGCCTAACCTATTTTCTGCCAAATGCCTCATACTTTACGTAGGGGAATTGCGTATGCTTGGTAGCTAGGTCTGATTGGACGACAAGGAGTGATTTGAAACATGTGGCAAGGCGAGAATTTTGGAGTTGCTTTGAAAGCTTTGGCAGCGGCAATTGAGCCCTCCAGGCCGGCATTGGTGCAAGGGTCGCGCACGGTCACATGGGGTGAATTTGACAGTTTGACGGATGCCATTGCCGTGGGCCTTCACTCGGCTGGTTTGAAACCCGGCGACATTGCGGGCCAGATGCTGCGCAACACGCCTGATTACATGCTCGCCTATTTCGGCTGCATTAAAGCAGGCGTGTCGCCGGTGAATGTGAACTACCATTATAAGGACCGCGAGCTTTCCGATATCTGCCAGCGGTTTGGGATGAAGGCCCTGTTTGCGGAGAGTGATTTTGTGGAGGCTGCTCGCTTCGCTGCAGCAGATAGCGCTGCGGTGATTGATGTGGGCAGCGCGGACTGGACAGCTCTGCAGCAGACCGAATTGCCTGCCGATTTCGCCATTCACTCCGATCCGCACGCTCTGTTTCTCACCGCGACAGGCGGCACGACGGGAATGCCTAAGGCGGTGATGTGGCCCATGATTGAGGCATGGCAGGCGTTTAGCGTGTCAGTGTGGCAACGCGGAATAGGAGAGCCGCCATTTGTCGCAACGTCACTGGAGGCGCAGGTCGAAGAGGCCGCCAAGATCGGCCCCGACCATCCGGCAAGCACATCGCCCATGATCGTGCTGAGCCCGTTAATGCATGGCGCGGGGCAATTCACCGCGGTGATCCACTTGCTGAAAGGTGGAACTCTGGCGCTTCTCCCAACAGAAAAATTCGATGCAGACACTGCGATTGATGAGATTGGCAGGCTGGGCGCGCGCGGCATTTTTATCGTCGGCGATGCGTTTGCTTTGCCTTTGGCGGATCGGCTCGATGCGCGCGGTGATGGGGCAGAAAAGCTCGCGAGCTTGCGCCAGATCGTATCCTCGGGCGCGGTTTTCTCCGCTGCAAACAAGCAGCGCCTTATCGGCCATCATCCGCAAATGGTGATTGTGGATGCCTTGGGATCAAGTGAGAGTTCCGGCACCGCCGTGACGATCACCACCGCAGCAGGCTCCACCGGCGGAGGCAAGTTCTCCGCGCTGCCGGGGCGCGAGACCAAGCTGTTCGATGAGGATCTGAACGAGATCAGGCCGAGTGAAGACGGCATCGGAGTGGTTGCGCGTGCTGGCCCACTCCCGCTGGGCTATCTTGGCGAGGATGAGAAGAACGCCAAGACCTTCCCGGTGATAGACGGCGTGCGATATCTGATGACAGGCGATCAGGCGCGCTGGGCGCAAGATGGCTCGCTCGATTTTCTGGGCCGCGACAATATGTGCATCAACACAGGCGGCGAAAAAGTCTTCCCCGAAGAGGTGGAAGCGGTGTTGATGGAGCATGATAGCGTGGAAGACGCTCGCGTGGTCAGCCTTCCCGATCCGCGCTTTGGCCGCAAGGTTGTGGCCGTAGTAAAGGCCGACGATGCCGACGCATCAGTGCTGGAGCCGGCGCTGGATGCTAGCGCGCGTGAGGGGCTAGCGGGCTACAAAATTCCGCGGCTTTATGTTTTCACGGACGGCTCCCTGAGGCTCAACAACGGTAAGCCAGATTACAAGACCGCGCAGAGGCTGGCGGATGAGGCGAATCTATAGGTCCAAGGATGGGGCTTGCCCAGTTTGGCAGCTTTTGAAAAGTTTGACTTGGGAACCGAATGACTGAAACTGTGGGTGTGAAAGCTGACATCGGAAACTGCGAGTAGTCATTCGCTTTTGGGGCCGAGTATCTCGTGACCATTCAGCTAGGTCAACGAGGCCTATTGACGCTCGGCATTCCAGGCTTGAAAATCGGTTTCCATGGTGCAGTTTAAAACCCAAAAGCCACCGCCAGCCATTGCCGATCATGTCTCGGAGATGTGGCTGTTGGAGGATGATGGGGCGCCCAGCGTTGGCATGCCCAAGCCATTCGTAGAGCTTGTGGTCAGCTTGAGAGGTGTTCACTTTTGGAAGCCTTCCAAGAATGGCGATGAGGTTGAATACACCACAGCCTGGGTAACGCCCATCCAAGATGGGCCGCGCTATGCACGCGCTGTCGGTGGGCGCAAGCTGATGGGTGCCCGCCTCTTCCCTTGGGCTGCAAATGCGTGGCTGGGATCGCTTCCCAGCGGAAATGGCGGCTCGCCTCCCGAGTTATCCAGCCTCTTGGGCGAAGACGCTGCGTCTATTCAGGAATGGCTTTCAGATGCCCCGGACGAACACTCTATGTTCACCAGGTTCGGAGCGTGGCTCGCATCCCACTTGGAGAGCGATAAAGCTCAAACACACAAGCTGCGCGATATTGCACTTGAGCCTTCGGACACGGTCGAAACGCTGGCAAAATCACTCAATGTTTCAGAGCCCACCTTGCGACGATCGTTCGCATCAAACAACGGCGTTGCCCCGAAACGTTGGCTTATCCTGCGCCGGCTTGATCAGATATTGAGAGATCCTCGACTGTCTGATCCCGGCCATTCCCTTGCCCAATTGGCGGCCGAGTACGGCTTCGCAGATCAAGCGCACCTTTCGCGCGAAATGCTGCGTTACACCGGCACGTCGCCAACTGGCCTGCGCCAACGCGATGAAAACTACCCGCCGCATATGCTTGATGAAGATTGATCGGTTTATTCAAGCCAGGCCCTTTTGAGCCGGTTAGGGTGGGATCATCTTAATAGGGAGGGACACAATGATGATACGCAGCATCTTGGCTTTTATTTTGGGTGTTTTTGCAGCGGGAGCGGTAATTGCTTTGGTAGAGCTTGCTGGCCATTCCTTGCTGGGCGAGGAAGCGGGCGACGCGCTCTTTGTCGTCGTTACAATTGGATATGGGCTTGGCGCGATGACGGCTTCGGCAATTGCCACCCGTATATCGGCCGCTTTGTGGCCAGCGATTGCTGCCTGCGTGCTCCTGGCTGGCCTCGCTTTGGCAAACCTCTTCGCTTTTCCGCATCCAATCTGGTTCACGCCGGTTGCGGCAGTAACCCTGATCGGTGGTTACTTTGCGGGTCGCAGGTTCTTCTCTGGCTTTAAGGGGCAAGTGACATGAGCAGCGATTTTGAAACGATTTTTGGCACCCTGCGAGGCACCATGCTTGAAGTGGTGGATGGTGCTCTGATGGTTACCGATGACAAACCCGGCAGCCTGACGGTCAAATCGCAAAGACTGGATGCCAAAGGTCAACCGGTCTGGTTTGGAACTGTGACAATCAAGCGCAGCTATGTCGCCTATCATCTGATGACACTTTACGAGCATCCTGAGCTTGCCGCGGGGATTTCTGATGACTTGGCGAAGCGCAAACAGGGCAAAACCTGTTTTAACTTCAAAAAGTCAGATCAGGCTTTGTTTGACGAATTGGCTGAGCTGACGAAATCGGCCCATGCGGTTGAAATCCAGACAAGTGCGACTTGAGCCTTAGCGCGGGCATCCGTTGGCGGATACACTACCCCGTCGCGCGGTCCGCCTTGTCCTTCGCATTCGTACCTTTGATCATTGCGCGCATCTGTTCCCATTCGGCATCGCCTAGCCCTTCGAGCATGGGGTAGAATGTGCCGCCATTGGCCTGGTAGCCCGCTCCATCAATCGCGAGCGTTTGGCCGTTCACATATTCCGCGCCCGGTCCCATCAGAAAGACGGCGAGATTGGCAAGCTCGTGCATTTCGCCTGCGCGGCCCATAGGGTTTATATTATTACCCGAATTGCCGCCTGCACCGCCCGGATGCAGGCGTGCGCTCATACCCTTGGTGGGGAAGAGGCCGGGGTTGATTGCGTTGAAGCGCAGTCCATACCGGCCCCATTCGGTTGCCAAGCTTTGCGTCATCGCATGGATCGCGGTTTTCGACATGGCGGACGGCACCACGAACGCGCTGCCCGACCACACCCATGTCGTGAGGATTGAGAGGAAGCTCGCTTTCTTCTTCTCCGCAATCAGACGTTTGCCGATGTCGAGCGTCACATAAAACGTGCCGCGAAAGACGATGTCGGAAATGGCATTGAAGGCATTCACCGACAGGTCTTCGGTGCGGCTGATGAAATTGCCCGCCGCGTTGTTCACGACGCCTGTCAGAGCGCCGCCATCGGCCCAGATTGTGTCGACCATTTCGTGAATGGCTTCCGCGTCGCGAATGTCGCAGGCATGGCCAACCATCTTGCCGCCGTGCTTTTCGGTGAGTTCAGTAACGCATTCATCCAGCTTGTTCTGCCGCCGCCCGCAAATATAGACCGTAGCGCCCAGCTTCAGAAACGCTTCTGACATCTCCTTGCCAAGGCCGGTGCCCCCGCCTGTTACAAGGATACGCTGGCCATCCATCAGGCCATCACGAAACATCAGCTTTGATACGTCCATACTCTAATTCCTTCTCAATTCGTCATTGCGAGCGCCGTAGGCGCGCGGCAATCCAGAGCGCGTCTACGCAGTTGCACTGGATTGCTTCGCTTTGCTCGCAATGACGAGAATGCAAACACTGGTCACAAACCAAGCACAGTCTTTGCGATAATGTTCTTTTGCACTTCGTCCGATCCGCCAAAGATCGTCGCTGCGCGGTTGTTTAAGTAACGGCCCATCGCTGTCTGTGCAGCTTCGCTGCCGATGGGCTCTGGCGCCTCATTGCCGTAAAGCGGGCGTTCTAATGGCAATTGCAGCGCGTCCGGGCCGAGCAGTTCGAGTTTAAGTGTGTCGACATCCTGCCCGATATTGGACGCGAGCAATTTGACGAGCGAGGTCTGCGGTCCCGGCGAACGCCCTTTCGCAAGCTCAGCAAGGATGCGAAGCTCAGTGTATTCCAGCGCCTCAGCATTCAAACGCACGCGGGCCAATCGGTCGCGGAAGCGGGCGTCATGCGCAATTGCTCCATTGACGCCGGAGGGCTGCGCTTGCGCCATTTCCTCGAGTCTTTCGATGCTTTGGAGAAGGCGGGGCGCAAAACATGATCCGCCCCGCTCGTTCTCGAGCAGGAATTTGGCAATTGCCCAGCCTTGGCCTTCATCGCCAATGCGATTGTCGGCGCTCGTGCGCGCATCGCTGAAGAACACTTGGTTGACTTCGTGATCGCCCGACATGGAATGGATCGGGGTCACTTCGACACCGTCCTGATCCATCGGGATCAAAAGGAAGGTAATGCCCGCCTGTTTCTTGACCGTCGTATCGGTGCGCACCAGCGCGAAAATCCAATTGGCGTGATGCGCGTGCGTGGTCCAGATTTTGGAGCCATTGATAACATATTCATCGCCGCCTGACCCGGACCCCGATCCGGGTTCGAGACGGGCGGCGGTTTTTAGGCTTGCAAGATCGGAGCCCGAACCCGGTTCAGAATAGCCCTGACACCAGTAATCCTCGCCAGACAAAATACGCGGCAGGAAGCGTGCCTTTTGTTCAGGAGTGCCGAACGCGCAAATGACGGGGCCAACCAGTTTGAGGCCAAGAATAGACAGCGAGGGCGCACCTGCGAGAGCGCATTCCTTGTCAAAGATGAACTTTTGCACGGGGCTCCATCCCGTGCCGCCATCTTCTTCCGGCCAAAGCGGCGCAACCCAGCCTTTTTCAGCGAGAATGCGGTGCCATTCAAGGCCGATATCGGGCTCCACAAACACGCCCGGCGTGCGACGTGCGCCATCGCGAAGGCGCTGCGGCAGTTTTTCGCTAAGAAATTCGCGCACTTCTTCGCGGAAGGCGAGGTCTTCGGGTGAAAATATCATTTCCATTGGTGCAGTGTCCCTTATGCGTCCTCAAGCGCATTCTCATCGCGCATTGCCCAGGCTATCGAGCGGCGCAGCATGTCGTAATATACATCGTAATTCCACGCGCACATTTCCTTGTGCGGGTAAAAATCTTGCATTCCGGGCAGATCATAATGCCCGCGGCAATGGCCAAGCGTGTTGTAAACAATGCGGCCTTTACCCAGATCGCGGGTGTAGAGGATCGGCACCTTTGTTTCGGGCCAATCGGCATCGACAAATCCGGTCGCTTCGCCCTCAAATGTCGTTTGCATCAGCGTGTCGATAGGTGCGGTGGTTTTAGACAGATACAGCTCATCCACCACTTCGAAATCCTCGATCCCGCGCGTTAGCTCATGGTCTTTGTTCACCACTTCGACTTCGAACTGGCCGATGGGCGGGTGCGCTTTGAACTGCGTGCCTAGCATGTCGAAAACATCAGGCCGGTTTTCGGGCGCATCGACAAGGCCATCTTCGGTGAAAACGAGGATTGAGTTGGTGCCGTGGAGCGCGAGCCATTTGCCCCCGCCTTCGACCCATGCGCGAAGCTGTGCTGCCTGCTCCTCAGTGGGCATCAGATCGCAGGTGTAAGTGATAAGGAAGCGGCATTGGTCGAGCCGCTCCAGCCCCGAATAATCCGCTGCAACCGTGGTGCGAATATGCGGGTGCTCGGCAAGCAGTTTAAGGATTTCGAGCCTTGGATAATCGATATCGTGATATTTGCCTGCCGCAATGAAATGCGCATCGATCCGGGTGGCTGGTTGATCGCCCATCTTAGCTCCTTATCGATCCGCCGCCATCGACAGTGAAATCGACGCCGGTTGTGAAACTTGCTTCATCGCTGGCAAGGAAAACGACTGCCTTCGCAACCTCTTCAGGTTCGCCGATGCGGTTCATCGGGTGGGTTGCGGCGAAATTGGTCTCGATATTTTCTGGCGTGTCGACGCCTGAGAATTTATAGCGGTCATACATCGGTGTGCGGATTGCGCCGGGATGGACCATATTCGCGCGGATTGGGACGCCGCGTTCTGCGCAATCCAGCGCGACGGAGCGGGTAAGGCCAAGCAGCCCAGCCTTGGAGGCGGAATAGGCTGCGACGAATGCGGCGGCGCGCATGGCAATCATCGACCCGATATTGACAATCGCGCCCGGCTCGCTTGCCGCCTCCATCGCAGGCAAGGCGGCGCGCATGCCGTAATAGGGTCCGTGCAAATTGATATCGATCGTCCGCTCCCACGTATCGAGCGGGCCATCAACGACATTGCCGGGTTCAGAAATTCCAGCGATATTGCACAGCACGTTGAGCTTTCCGAAGCGGTCCTGCGCAGCTTTGACCGCTTCGTGCCATTGGTCGAGATTGCGCACGTCCAGTTCGAATGCGGCGGCATTGTCGCCCAATTCATCAGCCAAAGCCTTGGCCTTGTCGATCTGCACATCGCAAAGCAGCACCTTGCCGCCTTCTTTGACGATCATCCGGCCAACGCTGGCCCCGATCCCTTCTGCGCCGCCTGTTACCAGAGCAACTTTCCCGGTCATCTTGCCCATGTTTTAACGCTCCAATATCGCAACAGCCGAAAGGCCCGGCGCGCCGTAAACGTGGGAATAGCCCGTTTTCGGACCCTTTCCATCGCGCCCAGCCACTTGGCGTTCGCCCCCGCGCCCACGCAATTGCTCGACATTTTCGTAAACCTGCCTGAGGCCCGATGCGCCAATGGGTTCCCCGCAGGCAAGACACCCGCCATCTGTGTTGATCGGCAATTTGCCGCCTAATTCAGACCAGCCATTGGCGAGCCATTCTTCTTGATCGCCATCGGCGCAGAAGCCGTTTTCGGCCATATGCATGATTTCAGCGCCGCTTTCTGTGTCCTGCAATTGCGCCACTTCAATCTCGTCAGGGCCAATGCCTGCCCCTTCGAAAGCGGCTTTGGAAGCAAGCACGGTGGGTTTGCCGCCCTCTTCAAGACTGATCCCTGCCTGAAACACCTCAAAACTGTTTGGCGGGCGCGTGCGAAACGCAACATTGGCGATTTTCACTGACTTGCCGGGCGCAAGCGCTCCCATCTCGCGCGCCTTCTTCTCGCTCGCCAAAATCAGCGCAACGCCCCCTTCGGCTGGCGAGCAGAACATGAATTTCGTCAGCGGATCATTGATCATGGGCGCGTTCATGATTGTTTCGAGATCAATCTCGCTGCGGCGCCATGCATGCGGGGTCTTTGCGCCATTGCGGAACGCCTTTTCAGCCACCCGGCCAAGTGTTGTGCGGCTGATACCATGCAATTGCATGTAGCGCTGTATCTTCAAGGCAAAGAACTGCGTCGTCAGCATCATGCCTGTCTGGCCATACCATTCCGGCAGGCCGTAATCAGCAGGCTTTGCGTTGAAAGCCCCGCGCGGATGCTTGTCGAAACCCACTGCAAGCGCAAGGTCATACATGCCGCTGGCAATCGCTTGTTGAGCAGACGCAATCGCGCTGCCGCCTGTCGCGCAGCCATTGGCAACATTGATAAACGGAAGCGAAGTCAGCCCCAGCTCATTGACCATGATATCGGCATTTCCCGCCGCTGCAGAACCGCCATACGCGCATTCCATATCGGTCCATTCAAGACCTGCATCCGCCAACGCTTCACGCACAGCGTAAACGCCCTGTTCGCGGCCCGATCGTTCTTCTGTGCGACCAAAAGGGTGGATGCCAGCGCCGACAATATAGACATTTTCACTCATGCAGCTTGCTCCTGTGCAGCGTGTGCCGGGCGGAAAGCGAACGTGTCATGGGTTTGATTAAACGGGACGATACAAAATTCGACCGGCATCCCCAATGACAGATCATCCAGCTTGGCATCCACAATGCGCGCCTGCACGATCACTTCGCCGGGCAGCTCCACATATCCGAGCAGAAACGGCATGAAATCGGGCGGCCCTTCATCAGGGCCAGAGCCAGGGCCTTCATAAGGCTCCTTGGGCAGAAATCCCTGACTGGTCCATGACCACAAAGTGCCTTCGCGCGAAAGCTTGTACGGCTCCACATCGCGCGCGGCATCGCCTTGGGGCATGGGAAAGACGATTTCGCCCGATGGCAATCTCCCGCCCATCAATTGCGGCTGAGCATCATCGCTCCACAGCTCCGGATCAATCTTCGCGCCCATTAGGCTCTCCTCAAGCTGCCATTGCGTATTCAGCAAGAACGGTATCGGTGTCGCCAAACATCCGGCTCAGCACCATGACGCGCTTCATGGCATGGCCGATGGCAAGCTCATCCGTGATCCCCATCCCGCCATGCATCTGGACTGCCTCACGCGCGATGGCATCAACCTGCTCACCGATAAACGCCTTTGCGCCTGCTGCTGCGCGATCAAATGCGGGTTTGTCGGAAAGGTCCGTCATCGCTGCGCGGTAAAGCATCGAGCGTGACTGTTCGATCCGCGAATAGCAATCGACAAGGCGATGCTGGAGCGACTGGAAGCTGCCAATCGCAACGCCAAATTGTTCGCGTTCTTTAACGTAGGTGAGCGTGTCATCAAGCAGGCGCTGGCCAAGTCCCACCATTTCCGCTGCCGCATAGAGCCGCATTGCGCTGACGACTTCATCGAGTGTTTCGCGCGGCAGGTTGAGCCGAGCCGACGGCACAGCCCGCGTGCATTTGAGTTCGCCTGCAATGCTGCCATCAGTGAGGCGGTAAGCGCGCACCTCAACGCCATCGGCATCGCGCGGGAGGAGGAAGCACGTCGTTGCCCCATCGCATTTGGCCGTGACAATAAACTGATCGGCCAGCAATGCACCCATCACGAAGGTTTTCTCGCCCGTCAGCACAAAGCCATCGGAGCTTCCTTCTGCCACCAAATGGCTTGCCTCAAGATCGTATCTTTTGGCCCGTTCAGCCCATGCAAGGCTGATGATCGTCTGGCCACTTACGACGCCCTCAGCGGCCTCGTGCTCACCCGCTTTATCGAGCAGCATCGCCGGCAGAACGCCAAGCTCTGCCCAAGGGTCAGGCGAGTTTGCAGCCCCAATCGCTTCGGCAACGAGCGCCAGATCCACCGGCGTGCCGCCCATGCCGCCCGCCTCTTCCGACACGGCGAGCGCAATCAGACCCATTTCCGCAAGGCTTTCCCACCGCTCCTTGTCATACCCGGTCGGCGATAGGCGTAAATGGCGCCGCTTTTCGACATCAATGGGGGCGCAAAAGCGCGTTACGCTTTCACGGAACATTTCCTGTTCATCTGTCAGGTCAAAATTCACTTCGCTCAAGCCTTTGCTGTGAAAGTGATCGGCAGCTTGATGACGCCGCGCAAAAGGATGTTTTGGAGCACTTCGATCCCGCCTTCATCGGAAAGCGTGAAGTTCTCGAGCCGTTCAAAAATCTCATCGAAAGCGACCAGCATTTCCTTGCGGCTGAGCATGTTGCCAACGCACATATGCGGTCCCTTGCCAAAGGCGAGATGCGCCCGGGCATTCTTGCGCTCGACATCGAAGGCGTTGGGATTTTCGAACTTCTTTGGATCGCGATTGGCCGCAGCATAGCGAAGCTGAGCGATGGCTCCGGCAGGGATTTTCGTTCCGCCAAGCTCAGTGTCTTCTTTGACGATCCGCCACATGCCCGATGTTGGCGTTTCATAGCGAAGCGCCTCTTCGACAAGGTTCATAATCAGCTTGGGGTCGCGTCCACCAGCAGCGGCTTTGACCTTTTCCATCTGATCAGGATTGCGGATCAGTTGGAGCATCGCGCCTGCCAGAGTTGAGGTTGTCGTTTCATTCCCCGCGACCATAAACTGCTGCATGATCGACATAATCTCTTCATCGCTAAGCGGCGTTTCGCCTTCAACGCGTGCTTCGACAAGATCGGTCAGCAGATCATCGCCGCCATTGGCCCTGCGGTCGTCGATCTTGCTTTTCATATAGTGTTGATATTCGACAAGGCTGCGCGCGCATTCCTTCTTGCGCTCGTGATCGACCATCTGGCTGAAACGGTCGACTGCCGCATCGGACCATTTTTTGACCTGCTCCATATCGTTATCGAGGCCAATCTGGCCTGCAATCATATGGACAGGCAGCGGAATGGCGAAGTCATGGACAAAATCGCCGCCGCCCTTTTTCGCCATCGCTTCAATCAATGCGATCGATTTGGTGCGCATTTCTTCTTCGATGGCGTTTACACGCTTCATTGAGAAAGCGAGGTTCACCAGCTTGCGATTGCGAGTGTGGACGGGGTGATCCGCTGTCAGCAGTGTTGGTACATCGGGCCAACCTTCGGCGAGAATGGCCTGAATTTCCTCATCCTGTTCGCGCCCCATAAGCGAGGTGAAATCGTTTGAGAATATCTCTGGCTTGCCCGTCGCCTCGCTGCACAATTCGTAATCGTAGACGACGAACGTATTCATCTCCGCGATGTGTTCGATATCGATCCCGGCATCATGGATCGCGGTGTAATAATCCCACGGTTCAAGCAGGGTATCAGGCGCAAAGACAGATGTGTCCTTGATCGCTTCGGGTTTGTTCATCGCGGCATTTCCCATCCCATGTCTTTTGCTGTTTAGGGTGTAGCCAAAGCAGGGCGGGTTTCGCGATGCGCGAATGTGTTAGGGTTGCGCCTTATGCATCCTCTCAATTTCAAGAGGGCGCGAGATCCCCAAACTCCCGGACAAACTCCGCACTGTCGAAGTAATCGCGCCATTTCGAGATCTTGCCAGCATCGTTGAGCTCGAACACGCCCATCACGCGAATTGTCCGCTTGCGGCCTTTCATTTCGAACCAGTCGGTGCGTTCTGTCAGCACGACATTGCCATTTGCCGCGATATGATGCGTATCGAACCCGCATGCCTCCACACCCGGAAAAGCAGCCATCTTGGCGCGCACCTGATCGATGCCGTTGACCGTTGAAAGCGGCAGATCAGTCCATTCGATGTCGTCAGCCATGAAGGAGTATATCTTCTCCAGATCATATTCGTCCCACGCAGCGATAAAGGCTTCTATGGTTTCAATCGGGGTCATGGATTTTCTCCGGCAGTGTATTGAAGGGCATTCGCGAGAATTTGGCGGACATTCTGGTTGGCATAGGTGTCCGGGCCATCGCCGAATTGCAAATAGATTAGCGGCGCGTTTTCGGCGCGTGTCTCCCAACCAATCAGATTTGAGCCAGGTGGATGTTCCCAGCCATCGCGGCTGAACATATCACCAGCAACAGCGCGCGCCGCGGAATAGAAATTCTTGCGCGTAAAACCAAAGCCTTCCGCGCGGATAATGGGAGTGACGGCAGATTCATCAATGGGGCACAGGTAAAGCTCATCACAGGCAGGAAATTCACGTGGCATGCCCGCTGTGATCGGGTGATCGCTTCCTAGCTGAGCGGTGTATTCGACATCGTGGCGATATCCGGAGTCGGGCACTGGCCCGCCTCGCCATGTGCCGGGCTGATAGAAAAACCGCCCGCCCAGCCATTCGTGCCATTGCGGCCATTCGGCCCACCCGGCAATTGCGTGGTGCATCGCGACCGCACCTTTGCCGCTTGCAAACCGGCGCGTGATGGCATCGCGGAAGCCTTGCGAAGGCACGACCGTGGTTACGCCTCCATCGGCAAAGGTGTACCCGCCCATATCGTAGAACAGCAGCGCATCCGCCTCATCCGCTGCGCCAGCTGACACTGCCTCTTCCGCCTCGGGATGGATCAGGTGCGTGACTTCCCAATCCCCCAGCGCATGGATCATTTCTTCAAACGGACCGGCTTCATAAGGATGCCCGCCAGATAGGACGAGCAGCCGTTTCATGGCACAATTTTGAGGATCATTTTTCCTTGGTTGGACCCTGCAAAAAGACGCATAAAGCTATCGTAGGCGCCCTCTAACCCCTCATCGATATGCTCTTCGCTGTAAAGCTTGCTAGCAGCGGCCCATTCGCCCATTTTCGCAGCGCCTTCAGGGAAGCGCTCCACATAATCCATGACAAGCAAGCCTTGGATTGAGGAGCGCGTAACGATCAGGTTCCACAGATTGCGCGCGCCAACAGCATCGGTGTTGTATTCGCTGATGAGGCCGCACAGTCCCACGCGTGCATAGAGGTTGAGGTTCATCAGCCCTGCATCAAGGATCGCCCCGCCGACATTTTCAAAGATAACATCAACGCCATTGGGACAGGCTTCGGTAATGGCATTGGTTAGCGCTGCTTCGTCTTTGCCTTTGTAGTCAATCGCGGCGTCGAACCCGTATTTCTCGGTCAGCTTGGCGCATTTCTCTGGACCGCCTGCAATGCCCACGGCGCGGCAGCCGTGGATTTTCGCAAGCTGGCCCACAAGGCTGCCAACCGCGCCAGCTGCGCCCGAAACAAGCACGGTTTCGCCTTCCTTGGGTTTGCACACTTCGAGAAAACCAAAATACGCCGTCATCCCGACAGCGCCAAAGATGGAGAGGTAATTGGTCACTTGTGGCACCAGCGATGGGTCAATCGGCTGGGTAAACCCGCCCGCTTCATTGACCGAATAATCTTCAAGCGCGTTAAGCCCCATCACCCATTGGCCCGGCTCAAACCCGTCCGCTTTGCTTTCTTCCACCATGCCAATCGTGCTTGCCCGCATGGATGTGCCAAGCGGCACAGGAGGCATGTAATTTCCGCCAGCATCCATCCACCCGCGCATGGCCGGATCGAGCGAAGCGTAGTGATTGCGCACCAGAAACTGCCCATCGGCAAGCTGCGGCGTCGGCTCTGTGACGAGCTCAAAATCGTCGGGCACTGGCTCGCCATCAGGGCGACGCTGGAGGAGGAAGCGCCGGTTATCGGGCATGATTTGGTCCTTCTTACTTGGGTTTCAGGCTGCTTCGATCTTCACCGGAATGGCGCTTTGCAAAGCTTGGCCAGTGATCGGATCGTAATCAACCTCATCGCTAGTGAGCCGGTTCGTGGATCCGCCCATTTCGCGCACATTGTGCTTGCCTGCATCGGCATCACCAAAGGCGTGGGCCATTGAAATGATGCCCCGCCGCACCCTGTCACTGGCTTTCACAACCCCATGGATTGACGCATGGGCCGAAGCGATTTCGATGATGTCTCCATCAGCGAGGCCCCGGCTCTCCATATCTTCTGGATGGACGTAAGCAGGGTTGGTCGTGACTTTCTTGCCCAATTTTTCAAGCGGCTGCCCGATCGAATTGAAGCGATGCTTTGACCGGCGCGAAATTAGGCGGAAATCAAACCCTGCCGCGCGCGCAGCATCGGCGGAATACTTTTCGACCTCGATGGGCATGGCGCCTGCTGCAAGGTTGAAACGGTATTCGTCGTCGGGATTGGCGGGGCCAACCACGGGGGCTTTGTCTTCGTACACGACCGCTGCGCCGCCCGATTGACGTGCGTCTTCACGAACCTTGCTAGGTGGTACGAGACACCCTTCGGTCATCAGATCAAGAAATTCGACTTTCGAAGGCGGAGTGTCGCCATCCATTGGCACAGGGCCGCCTGCAAGCTCCATTTGTAGTCCGAGATTTTTCGCAAGGTGCCAGAACATCTCATACTCATCGATGACATCGCCCGGCGCCTCAGCAAAAGCTTCGGTGTAGCGAGCATAGGCTTTTTCATGCCACCATTCAGATAGATTGGTGATGTCTTCGCGCTCCAGGGATTGCTTGGGTGCGAGCACCACATCGGCCCGGCGCGCGCTCGCGCTCATCCAAGGGTCGATCTGCACAAAGATCTCGAGGTCTTCCAGAGCTTTGCGCATTTTCAATTGGTTGGGGAAACCCACTTCGGGATTGCCGCCCACCGATATGAGCGCGCGGATTTGTCCATCGCCTGGCGTCAGGATCTCATCCGCCATCACATTGCACGGCATCTCAAATCCCAATTGGCCCAGATTGCGGAAACGCGATTTCGACATACCCGGCGCGCCATAAAGCGGTGTGGGCGCGGCAACCTGAGCGCGTGTTGGAGCACGCGGCGTGGTGAAAACGCGCGGTGCGCTTGCCTTCTCGCCCTCTTGAATAAAGCGCGCGCAGATTGTGTTGAGGCATGTGGCTAGATATTCGGTTAGCGTACCATTGCCTGCCATTTCAGGGCCAGTGCCGGTCACTGCGCAGCCCTTTGTGCCGCCTGCAAACATGCGCGCTGCGGCGATAAGCTGGTCTTTCTCAACTCCTGCCCGCTCTGCTGCGACATCAGGCGGAAAGTTAGCCACGGCTGCTTTCAGCTCTTCAAACCCATCGACGTGGGCGGAGACGAAATTGCGGTCGTACAATTCCTCTTCGATGATGACATTGATCATGCCAGCCAGCAGCGCAGGGTCTTCGCCCGGTTTCACAGGCAGATAAATATCGGCAAGCTGGCCGACTTCGGCAAGGCGCGGGTCAGCCACAATCAGCTTCATACCCTCAGCCTGGCGATCACGGATACGGCGTGATGGGCTAAACGGCGGCACACCGCCAACAGGCGCATAGTGCGAGACGATAGGATTGTTGCCGATGAACAGCGCCACATCCGCATCAGAGAAGTTGTTCACGCCGCCTTCCCACTTGCCATAGCGTTCCGTTGTGAAGACCTTGGCAGGCTGATCCAAAGTGACGGAGGTGAAAAAGTGCTTGGAGCCAACCGCCTGCGCAAATGAATAGGATGCTGCCCAGGCAGCCGAGTTCTGATACCCGCCTGATCCCATGAAAACCGCGACACTGTCTGGTCCGTAGGTATCGATAATGCGGCGCAATTCATCTGAGATATGGCCAAGTGCATCGCCCATGGGTGCGGAGCGGAATTCGCCATCTTCGCCTCTGATCTGGCTATGGATCAGGCGGTGCTCGGCATTGTGGCTATCGGGAAGCTCGCGCCCTTTCATGCAGGTGTAGCCGCCATATTCGGGATCATCAGGATCACCGCGCACGGATAGCACTTTCCCATTCTCAATATCGACTTCCATCGCGCAGTTGGCATGGCAAAATCGGCAGAACGTCTTGTGTGTTTGAGCACCCATCATGTCTCTCCTCAATAAACAAGATACCAGAGCATCGCGGCGCAGCGACTGACATTTTTGGCGATGGGAACAGGGCGCGAGGCATCGCATTAGAGACATGAGAAATTCTAGGAGAACTGCGATGACAACCACAACTCGCCAATGGCTTTTGAACGGGCATCCGCGCGGCCGCGGCATCGAAGAAGGCGATTTCAAACTGGTCGACACGCAATTGCCAGCACTGGGCGAGGGTGAGATGCTGCTCAAGACCCATTTTCTTGGCTTTGATCCGGCCCAAAAAGGCTGGATGGAGAACATTGCCGATTACGTTGCGCCAATGAACATTGGCGATGTGATGCGCGGCAGCGGCATTTGCGAAGTGGTTGAATCCAATGGCGGCAAGTTCGCTGTGGGCGATATGGTCTTTGGCACAACCGGCTGGACAGAGCATCTGGTCCACAACGGCGAAGGGCTGACCAAGGTTGAAACGTCGCTGTCACCCACAGCGGTTCTCTCTGTGCTCGGCACAACAGGGCTGACGGCCTATTGCGGACTATTCAAAGTTGGAAAACCTGTCGCAGGGGATACTGTACTTGTGTCTGGCGCGGCTGGCGCAACGGGATCGGTCGTCGGCCAACTCGCCAAGATTGCAGGGTGCCGCGCCGTTGGTATCGCAGGCGGCGCAGAAAAGTGCGAATGGCTTGTTAAGGAAGCAGGCTATGACGCAGCCATCGATTACAAAGCGGGCGGTGTCAAAGAACAGATCAAAGAGCACTGTCCGCGCGGCGTCGATGTCATTTATGACAATGTCGGCGGATCAATCCTCAACGATATGCTGGCCAATATCGCCACGAATGCACGCGTTGTGATTTGCGGCGGGATCAGCCGCTATGAAACAGGCCAATTGCCTGCTGGGCCAGAAAACTACTTCAACCTTGTCTTCCGCCGGGGGACGATGGCGGGCTTTATCGTGCTTGATTGGGCCAATGAATTTCCGGGCATTCGCAAGCGGCTCGAAGGGTTCGTGAACGATGGAAACCTCAAATACCAAGAGGATATTCAATCAGGGTTTGAGAATGCGCCTGATACGTTGCAAAGGCTGTTTTCGGGCAAAAACCGGGGCAAGCAGCTGTTGAAGTTGTAGTCTCGTCATTGCGAGCCGATAGGCGACGCAATCCATGACCTATGCGTGCAATTGAGAGCAAAGTTCCATGGATTGCCGCGTCGCCTGCGGCTCCTCGCAATGACGAGGTAACCTAACTTTCAAGATCTTCTGGCCGGTTCACATTCATAAGCGGCGGGTCGATCTCAACCTGCCGCGCGCCAACCTTTTCGGCAAAGCCATAAAGCGCGCGTCCGCCTTCTTCTAAAAAATCGCTAAGGTCTGCGGCGAGGGAGACCGGCCACAGTCCAACCACAGGCTGCGAGGCTACTATGCCTGCGCCCTCTCCAGCCAATTGCGCTGCAAGACTTGCGGGCAGATTGGGCACATCGACGCCAGCTGAAACCACATGGGCAAACCCCTTGGCTTCTGCAAATGTGAGAGCCGCCTTTAAGCCGCCCAGCGGGCCAAGCCCAGCCGCAGGCTGATCGGGAACGCAGCCATATCCTGGCTCTTCGCGTCCGCACACAATCAGCGCGGTTGTTTGCGCGCCCAACGCATCAGCCACCCGGTCAATGAGCCGAACGCCATCGATCATCGCATGGGCTTTATCGCTCCCAAACCGTCGAGCTTGGCCTCCGGCAAGAATGGCGCCTAGAATCAGTCCCGAGCTTCTCAGGCGAATTTCTCAGTTGGCTTGCCATCGGGGCCATAGACTTCGTCTTCGGCATCGACGCGGTATTTGCGGCTCACTGCGTTCTCAATCCCAAATCCCCCCAGATGCCCAAGCATGCCAGCATAGTGCTTGTTTGCAAAGTGGTGAGCCAGTGCATCCTCGCTTTCCCATTCCTCGAACACATTCACCCGCTTGGGATTATTCAGATCTGCGCTCCAATCATAATGAATGCAGCCATCTTGCGATAATGCGCCATCAATAAATGGTTGCGCGGTTTTGAGAGCTTCCTCGCGTTTGTCAGCGGGCAGATCAATCTGGGCGGAAATGACGATTTTGGCCATGATTTTTACGCTCCCTTACGCGGCGTCTGCTGGCTGGAATTCAGCGATAATCGCGAAAGCGCGATGGATGTAATGCCACTGTCCATCAACCTTAGCTAGGCGATCTGTGTAAAGCCCGCCAATATGCCGGGTCGATCCATCCTTGCCTTTAAGGATTTCCTGGGTCTGGATGCGCGATGTTGCGGTACTGCCATCGACCTTAATCGAGGCAGGCACTCCGCAAAAGCTCACCGCGTCAAACTGGCTCATAGCCCCATTCCAAAGCTGCACAATAGCCTCGCGCCCTTCGATGGTTTGGCCCATAAAGTCCCACGTGGCATCATCAGCCCAAACAGACCCCCATGTGTCTGCATCCATGCGCACAACGCCATCGCCATAGGTATCGCTCAATTCACGGATCGCGAGACGATCCTCAATCGGTCCTGAAAACATGGGGTAGCCTTCTCCTGTATGTGTCCCTCCCGCTATCTCTACCGGCGCAGGTTTGGACAATGAGCACTTTTGGGAAGGGCGCGAAAGGCGCACCGCGTGATAAGCCAATGGGCAATAAGGGAGAAGAAATGATGGGCCAACTCGAAGGCAAAAGCGCAGTCATTCTAGGCGCGGCAACACCGGGCAATATGGGGCAAGTCGTCGCAAAACTGTTCGCCAGCGAGGGCGCAAAGGTGATGGTGGCCGGGCGCAAAGAAGAACCCTTGGCCGCGCTCGCGGATCAGATTGGCGGCACATATGCGCTGTGCGATATCACCGATCATGTGCAGGTCCACGCCATGGCGGAGAAAGCAAAATCCGAATATGGACGGGTCGATGCGGCGGTTAATTGCGTTGGTGTGGGCCTACTTGCGGGTTTGCTTGAGACCACGCAGGAACAGGTCGATATGATGGCTGATCTGCAATTCAAAGGCGTCCATCACTTCCTGCAAGCCTTTGTGAAAGTTATGAGCGAGCAGGAGCCGACGGGCGGTTCTATCATCTCGATCAGTTCAGCGACGACGAAAGCGCTTATCAACAATCATGCGCTTTACATCGGCTCCAAACGCGCAGGCGAAGCAATGATTGAGTGCGTCGCCAATGACTTTGGGCATTTGGGCATCAAAGCGAACAGCGTGTCGCCCGCGTTCACGGAAAGCCCGATGACCGAAGGCGCTTTTGCAACGCCTGGCCTCGTTGATGCATTCTTGCCGCGCTATCCGCTGGGGCGTTTGAACACGTCAGAAGATGTGGCGCAGGCTTGTTTATGGCTGTCTTCGGATCAGGCGTTCATAACGGGCCAGAACATTCAACCCAATGGCGGCGTCACCATCAGAGGTAACCCACAGGCAAGAGATATCGAGGCGGCAGTGGGAGCAGCGATGGCGAAGATGAGTCAGGGAGATTAGATCGCACCACGCATTTTTCGATCAAGCCAATCTTCCGCATCCATACGACTATCGAAATATTCGAGTTTCTCGCTGTTCTGGGACAGCCTTTTGAGTTGCATTTTAAAGATCGCGCTGTGTGTGACAAATGCAGCGCGCCTTAAACCATTGGCCAAACACCACTCAAGCATTTCACCACCGCTTCCTGCGCGGTCTTTGGGCGCAACGAAAAAGTCACTCATATCGACGACCATATCGAAATATGGTGTGCTGGCTTTTGCTTGTGCGGCTGCCTTATGCAAGCCGTCATGAGCAGCGTCTCGATCATGGGTATAGTCACCGCTGTAAACTAGCAGGAAACGGGAATTTCTCGGATAAACTGTATAATCAAACATCGAAGTCTCGGTCAGTAGTTCGAATAACTACTTAATGATCGATACTCTAAATTTCAGTTGATTGGGTGGGCTAGTACTGTGCCGTACCACCATCGACGCTGAGCATCGCGCCGGTAATCCCAGCGCCTTCGGGCGAGGCGAGCAGCAACGCCATCGCAGCGATTTCCTCAACCGTATTGGGCCGCTTGATCGCGGCTTCTTGCGCGAACATCGTGATCATTTCGTCGAACTCCATGCCCATCGCTTTGGCGGTTTCTGGCCCGTTATTCTTGATGATATCGGTCACCACGAGGCCAGGGCAGATCGAGTTTACCGTGATCCCGTTCTCGCCCACCTCGCGCGCGAGCGATTTGGTGAGGCCATTGACCGCATGTTTGGCCGCTGTGTAGGCGGTGAAGACGGGCTTTCCATGCTTGCCTTCCATCGATGACATATTGATCACGCGGCCATTATTCTTGCGGATCATTTCAGGCAAAGCGCGCCGTGTGGCCCAAAAGGTTGAATAGACATTCCATTTCATCGCTTCGTCAAAGGCTTCATCCGATAGCGCCACCATCGGCTGCAAATCGCCCGCGCCGCCCGCATTGTTGACAAGGATGTCGATCGTACCAAACTCATCGATCGTGGTGTCGATGAAGAACTCGATATCCTTTTGCTTCATCACATCGCCTGCTACAAAGATCGCGCGGTCTGCGCCCTGGCGGCCCACGCGCAATTCCTCGATCACGCGCTCTCCTTTTTCGCGGTTGCGAGCAAACAGAGCGACTTTCGCGCCTTCGGCCATGAATTTCTCGGCAATACCGCGACCCAAACCTGCCGTGCCCCCGGTGATTGCTGCGACTTTTCCTTCGAGTTTCATCGGTGTGTCTCCTTTATGTGCAGGTCTAGCGAGCGCCGCGCGCGGATGCACCTTGCTAAATTAAGCAATTGCCGCGTTGTTTGTAATTGACGCCATCACCACCCGCTCCCTCCGCCCTTCCACCCGGATCGTATCCCGGAGTATCATCCGGGTGGAAGGGCGGAGGGAGCGGGTGGCCACGGCACTCAGATCAAAGCACGCACCTTGCTAAATTAGGCAATTGCCGCCGCCAATGAGAGGTGGATGATGCCGCCAATGAATGAAGTAGACATAATCGTATTGGGCTGCGGTCCCGCTGGTATGACAGCTGCTCTTGCTGCTCACGAGGCGGGCGCAAAGGTCGCCCTGATTGAGCGGTTTGACCGTATCGGAGGCACGGGTGCCGTATCTGGCGGGGTTATCTGGGTTGCCGATAATCCGCGCCAACGCGCAGCGGGTATGCAAGACAGCCGCGAAGACGCGCTCGCCTATTTCAAAGCGCTTGATCACGGCGATTTGGTGGATGAAACGCTGGAGGCTTTTGTCGATAATGGACCAGAAGCGCTCGCCTTTCTTGAGGATGCTGGTGCGCTGAAAGTTGCGCTGCTTGATGGGTATCCGGACTATTATCTCGACCGGACCGGCGCAAAGCCCGAAGGCGGACGGGCGCTCGATCATGATCTGTTTTCCTTGGACGAGTTGGGCGACTGGGCATCGCGCATTACCGCAATCGAAGAGCCCAAACCGATGATGCTGCGCGAAACGCCCTTGGGCGGCGGCAGTGGTGTTGTGGACCCAGAGGAATTGCAACGCCGTATGGCGGCCAATGAACGCGGCTTTGGTCAGGCGATGATCGGGCGACAACTCAAAGCGTGTCTTGACCGCGGGATCGAGCCAATCCTTGGCGTTGAAACCAAGCGTCTGGTGCAAGAGGGTTGCGAGGTCACAGGGATTGAAGGAACACGCGGCGGCAAGCCTTTTGCGCTTACCGCTAATAGCGGTGTCATCATCACCACTGGCGGTTTTGAATGGGATGCGGAGTTGCGCCAAACATTTCTGCGCGGTCCAGCCCCTGCTCCCGCAAC
>JBCBAX010000007.1:0-140000 GCA_038532305.1 Pseudomonadota bacterium
GATCACGGCAGGCGTGACCTTTGCTGGCGGCAATTCCACCGCCGTGCGCGCAGGAATTGCTGGGGAGTTCTAATCGGGAGAGGAATTCTAGGACTATAAAGGAGCGGGGATTGCACACTGCGCGCAGTCCCCGCTCACACCCCCACAAGCAGTCATTTCTCAGCTGCGAAGCGTTCCTCGAAAACGGAGATACTAGTCAGATTTCCTAGAAACATCCCGCTTCCCTCATGCGCTCTGTTGCCATAGTGCGTGGCCAAGCAACACAGGAACACCGCCCCCATGCCCGGCAAACACTTCGATGAATGGACCCTCGGCGAAACGCTTGACCACGACATTCGCCGCACGGTTACCGAGACCGACAACCTTCTCTTCTCCACCATGACGCACAATCCGCAGCCGCTGCATTTGGATGTGGAGGCAGCCAAGGAGAGCGGATTTGGGCAGATCCTTGTGAATTCGACTTTCACATTCTCGCTGCTGGTGGGGCTTTCTGTGGGCGACACGACTTTGGGCACTCTGGTTGCCAATTTGGGCTTTGATAAAGTGGTGACGCCCAAGCCTGTGTTTATCGGCGACACTCTGCGCGCGCGATCTGAGGTTACGGGGCTGCGTGAGAGCAAGTCTCGGCCAGAGGCGGGGATTGTTACGTTTACGCACGAACTTCTCAATCAGCGTGATGAGGTCGTGTGCCGGTGCGAACGATCGGCGCTTTTGAAACGCTCTGCGTAATTCGGTGACAGTGCACTTAATTCCATCCGCCGGTTGGTCTTGATGCCACCCACCAAACTTGAACTAAGTGCACTGTCACCGAATTACTCCGCTTGACGCGGACGGCCCATGCAGCGCACACATCGTTCAAGAGGAATAAAGAGGGGAGAGGCGCATGAGGAGCGCATGGGTCACGTTCGCGATGGCGAGTGTTGCGGCTTTGGCATTGGCAGGATGCGAGAGCGAGCCGGAGGTGGCGGCTGCACAAAGCGGCAGCGGTGAGGACACGATAGAGCTCGCCGAATTTCCCGACCGGCCCTATTGGGGCGATACGCACCTTCACACCGATAACTCTGTTGATGCGTTTGGCTTTGGCACAAGGCTGGGGCCAGAGGCGGCTTTGCGCTTTGCCCGCGGCGAAGAGGTAACCGCGACAACCGGCGGGACGACGCAGCTTGCCCGCCCGCTCGATTTCTTGGTCATTGCCGATCACTCGGATGCTTTGGGCGCGACCCGGCGATTGTATGATGCGCCGCGCTGGTATGTCGATTGGGTGATCGGCGATGAAACCGTGCTTCGCTGGTATGACATGATGCATGAAAGCCCAGAACAATCGACCAGAGCAATTGGCGAACTGATTGCGGCGGCCGCAGAAGGCACTGTGCCTGAAGCCATGGCAGACCCTGAATCTGCGGCCGAGGCAACCAAGGACATTTGGAACACGCAGCTTTCCATTCTTGATCGGTATAATGAGCCGGGCGTTTTTACAGCGCTTGCAGGCTATGAATGGACCGCAATGCCCAATGGGAACAATCTGCACCGGGTGGTGATGTTCCGCGATGGGTCTGACAGGACGCGCCAGACCGTGCCGTTCCCCGGTCTTACGACGACCGCGCCCCAGCTTTGGGAATATATGCGCAATTATGAAGAAGAGACAGGCGGGCGCGTGCTGGCGATTCCGCACAATTCTAACCTCTCCAATGGTCTGATGTTCCAGATGACGATGGAAGATGGCTCGCCTATGACGCAGGAGTATGCCGCTCTTCGCGCTTGGGCAGAGCCGGTGATTGAGGCGACACAGATCAAAGGCGATAGCGAGACGCATCCCTACCTCTCGCCCAATGATGAAATGGCAGGCTTTGGTGTGCAGGGGTGGGATTTTGGCAATCTGTCTTTGAGCGAGAAGACGCAGCCTAGCATGTATGCCGGATCCTATGCGCGCTCGGGTCTGCTGCGCGGGCTGACGCTGGAACAGCAGCTGGGCGTGAACCCTTATGCCTTTGGGATGATCGGCTCGACCGATAGCCACACGTCGCTTGCAACAGGGGATGAGGACAATTTCTGGGGCAAGCATACGGGTAATGAACAGAGCTATACCCAGCGTTCCATTCAGGCGCAGAATTTGGGCACACGCGAAGGGCGCTTTGGCTGGCACTATCTTGCCGGCGGCTATGCGGCGGCCTGGGCGCGGGGGAATACGCGGGCTGAGATTTTCGATGCCTTTGCCCGGCGCGAGGTTTACGCGACCACTGGCCCTCGCATGAGCGTGCGGGTGTTTGGCGGCTTCGGCTTTTCCCAGGATAGCTGGGATGGTGACTGGGTGCGAACCGGCTATGAAAGCGGCGTGCCAATGGGTGGTGAATTGTCCGATGAAGGCAAAGCGCCCTCTTTCATGATCAGCGCTCTAAAAGACCCTGATGGCGCCAATCTCGACCGAGTGCAGATTATCAAAGGTTGGGTCGATGGCTCAGGCAAAGCGCAAGAGCGTATCTATGACGTGATCTGGAGCGATGCGGAGACGCGCACTCGCAGTGGCGGCAAGCTTGATCCCGTGGGAGATACCGTCAACCGCGAAGATGCGAGCTATACCAACACCATTGGTGCAGGCGAATTGCGCACGACATGGACCGATCCCGATTATGTCGAAGGGCAAACAGCGTTCTATTATGTCCGCGTGCTCGAAATCCCGATACCGCGTTGGACTTTGTTTGATGCCGTGCGTTTCGGGGTGACGTTGAGCGAAGAGGCCATGGCCGATGCCGTCGCGCAAGAGCGCGCTTACACATCGCCTATCTGGCTCAAATCCAGCTGAGCAGAGGTTCGCAAGTGACACTCCCCAATTGGACGCGCGAACCGCTTGTCCATTTCGCTGCGCTTGGCGCTGTTTTGTACGTGGCGCTCACATGGGGCGGGTCGCCGCCTGATCCTGCATCGCGGGTCATCAATGTGGGCGCGGCTGAGAAAGAGAAGATCGCCGAAAGCTGGTCGCTCACCATGGGGCGCTCTCCCACCGATGCAGAGTTGGATCAGGCGGTCGAGGCTTTTGTGCGCGAAGAGGTGCTCTATCGCGAAGCTTTGCGATTGGGTCTGGATGAAAGCGATGCGATTGTGCGGCGGCGGTTGGTCTCCAAAATGGATTTCTCCGCCAGTTTGGCAGCGGAAACAGCGGAACCCAAAGACGATGTTCTGCGCGCGTTTTTAGATGAGAACGCCGACAAATATTCAGGCGCAAACGCTGCCAATGCGAAGGTGACGTTTGACCAGACATTCTTCGCGAGTGAGGCAGCCGCCAAGGCCGCTTTGGCGACAGACGCTGATGTGGGGCAGGCCACGAGTCTTCCCGGAACAATCGAAGGCGCAAACTTGCGCGATGTCACTACGCGCTTTGGCGAACAGTTCGGTGCTGGATTGGCGGCGCTCACCGCAAGCGATAACTGGCAAGGCCCTGTCCAATCTGGCTTTGGCTGGCATCTCGTGCGACTTCGCGAACGCGCTGGTGACACGCCCGATTTTGAAACCTTGCGCCCTGTCCTCGCCAATGATTGGCGCAGCGCCGAAATAGAGGCGCGCAAACAGCGCGCTTACGAAGTGCTCGCCAGCGCGTACCGCATCGATATCGATTGATGCGCAGCGTATTCCGTCTGGCTTTGGCGCTGTTGGCCATGATGGCGGCTGGCCAGGTCGCCGCGCATGAATTGCGCCCGTCCGTTGTCGAACTTCGCGAAGTGGGCGACGGCGAATATCTGATGGATTGGAAAGTGACGCTCGCAATCGGCAGTGGCGGCGCTTTGGCAGAGCGGCTTGAGCCAATAATCCCGGATGTATGCGCAATCAAAGGTGATGCCGTGCAGCGCATCCAATCCGCAGCTCTCATGGGCAGAGCAACGCTTAGCTGTGGAAGCGATCCGTCAGGCGGAAGTTTTGGCCTGAGCGAACTTTTGGGCAAATCCGATGCGATTGCACGCTATGTCCCTGCCGATGCGCCTTCGCAAAGTTTCCGCCTAACGGCAGACGCACCAACAGCCGTGATCTTGGCTGAACCGTCCCCGCTAAGCGTTCTGGCTGACTATTTCATCATCGGGGCAGAGCACATCCTATTCGGCTGGGACCACCTGCTTTTTGTCATTGCACTTGTGTTGCTGGTGCGCGCGCCATGGCCTGTGGTGAAAGCGGCGACCGCTTTCACCATCGCGCATTCGATCACTTTGGTGGCAACTGTGCTCGGATATTCAGGCCTTCCCGGCAGGCCTGTTGAAGCTCTCATCGCGCTTTCAATCGTATTCCTTGCAGTGGAGGTTGCTTTGGTGATGCGCGATCCCAAAAGACAAACCCTAACCCGACGCTATCCATGGGCCGTCGCTTTTGCTTTCGGGCTTTTCCACGGCTTCGGCTTTGCAGGCGCGCTGGCGGATATTGGTCTGCCGCAAACACAGCTCGCCACAGCATTGTTCGCTTTCAATATCGGTGTGGAGGCAGGTCAATTGCTGGTCGTCGGGGCGACGCTGGTGGTTCTTGCTGCCCTTCGCAAAGCGCCCCATACAGCACAGCACAACACGATCAAATTCGCGACCTATGTGATCGGGACAACGGGCAGTTTCTGGCTGATAGAACGGCTAATCGGTTAAGCTTGGGCGCGCTCTATTGTGGGGCCGCATCCCCGCCTAAGGCCTGCCATAACAAAATCCGCGACCGCATCGCTCTACCGATCGCGGCCGCCGCGCGTTCTCCGCTGGCATCGGCTGCCCGGCGCGCTTCTAGCACGTCGAGGAAATTCGCCAATCCAGCGCGATACCGTGTATCGGCAAGGGCTGCTGCGCGCTGCAATTCGTCACGCTCTTTGACGGAAAGCTCAGCCTCCCGGTCGCTGGCTGTAACAAGTCCATAGGCCGCCTCTGCATCACCGAGCGCTTGAAACACCGCGCCGCGATAGCTCGCAAATGCGAGTCTTTTGTTAGCTGCCGCGCCGTCTATTTCGGCCTCAACCCGTCCAAAATCGAGGATCGGTCCCGCGATGCCAGTTGCCAGCGTGCCAACGAGCGAATCTTCATCGAAAAAGTCACCCGGGCTAAAGGCGAGCAAACCCACCACGGCTGAGAGAGTCAATCGGGGAAAGCGCGCTCGTGCCGCTGCTGCAAGGTCGGCATCGGTGGCGGCCAATTCGCTTGCCGCGGCGACCACATCGGGTCGATTGGCGAGCAATTCAGACGGCAGTGAAGCAGGGGCAGGCATCGTTTCAAATGGCGCTGCATCCTTTGAAAGAGCATCTGTGATTGTCGTCGCACTCTGCCCAGTCAGGGTTACAAGCCGGCCAATAATGCGCGCACGCTCGCTTTCCAGAACGGCGAGGCGCACGCGCGATCCGCTGGCAGCTGCTTCTGCACGCACTCGGTCAAATCCGGGCGCCAAACCTGCATCCTCGCGAGTCTTGGCAAGTGTTGCGAGAGTTTCGGCGGCTTTGACATCGGCTTCAAGCGCGGACGTTCTTTCAGCCAGAGTGCGCCAGTCCACTACGCTTCCCGCAATCTCTGAAAGCAGCGCCAATCGCACGGCCTGCGCCGATGCTTGAGCTGCGCTGACACGAGCCAAGGCCGCGCGTTCTTGTGCCTTTAAACGGCCAAACAAGTCCGCATCCCAATTGGCGATGATGTTTGCGCCATACTGGATCTGGTCAGTTTCAATTTGCGAAGCAAAGGGGTTGTCGCTGCCAAACTGGTTGGGATTGATCCGCGTCCCTGTAACCGTTCCATCCGCGCTGACATTGGGAAGACGTGCAGCGCCTGCTCCCTTGGCTCCGGCTCGCGCGGCTTCGATCCTTGCGGCAGCTTCGGCAAGGCTGGGCGCATCGGTCATGGCTGCCTTGGCAAGAGATGCATACGCAGGATCATTGCTCGGCATCAGGTTTGCGAGCGAAGCGCTGGTTTGTGCCTCGGGGGAGTATAGGAATTCTGTCCCCAGCTCTGGCGTAGGCGTTGCAATTTCAGGCGCAGGTCCAGCGACGCACGCGCCAAGGCTGATGGTGATGAAGAATAGGGGGAGTGCGCGCATGACTTACTCGCTTTCGCTTGTCGTATCGCGCGCCGGGATAAATGCATCGACCTGTTGGCCCACGCGGAACATATCGCTTTGCGGCAATTCGTAAATCACCTGAAGGACGCGCACATCGACGCGTTCGGCGGCACTGTTGGTAAGCTGACGCTTGGGTACAACTTGCGGTTCTGCCCGTACGAATTTGGCTTCGACCTGAGCGTCGGCTGCTCCGCGGGGGGAGACGGTGGCCGGTGCGCCCATTTTCATTCTGACGGCTTCATTTTCATCAATGTCGACGCGGATGTGCAAAGGGTTGGTCTCGCCCATCTGGATGAACGGCGTGGTGCCACCGCCTTGTGTCGCGACAAATTCGCCGGGGCGGATATTCACGGCAAGGATTTCGCCCGCAATCGGTGCCCGAATGGTCAATCGGCCCAGTTCGGTTCGCGCGCTTCCTGCACGCGCTTGGGCTGCTTTTAGGCGAGCTTGCGCGGTGGCAAGACGGCTGCTGGCAGCGCGCTCCTCGCCCTCGGCTCGGATCACTTCGGACCGGCTTACGGCTGCTGAATCATCAAGATTGCGATACAGCGCCAATTGCTCGCGCGCTGTCCGGCGAGCAGCTTGCGCCTCGCTGATCGCGGCGCGCGCTTCTCCTATGGCGGCGCTCGCTTCGCTTAATTGCGCGCGCACTGCGCGGTCATCGACCTGAAACAGCGGCTGACCCTTTTCCACTCGGTCGCCCGGCTGAACGCGCAAATCGGTGACGAGCCCGGAAAGCGCGCTGCCAATATCGATGATTTCACTGGCCGGCTCCACCAGACCAACCCCAGCCACGCGCGCAGAATTGGCCAGCGCACCCGTGGCTTTAGGCGGTTCCTGCTGCGGTTCGGTGGTCGAACGGTCAGGCTTGATCGCGAAGATATAGATGACAGCCAGCACCAGCCCGATAATGGCGATGATCGGCAGCACTTTGCGTGAAAAGCTGAAATTGGAGGGAAGGACAGCCATAATTTCCTCTGTGAATTGATGGGCCTAGTGGCCCTCGGGTATTTCTTTGCCGTCATGGGTGACGAGACCATCCTCAAGCACAAGGATACGGTCTGCGAGATCGAAAATGCGGTTGTCGTGGGTGACGATGATGCAGGCGCGGTCGTCTGACACGGCGACATCGCGCAGCAAATCCATCACGCGGCGGCCAGAGCTTGCATCAAGCGCAGCGGTGGGTTCATCGCACACGACAAGGCGCGGTTCATGGACAAGCGCGCGGGCAATCGCGACGCGTTGCTGCTGGCCACCGGAGAGCTGGTTGGGCAACTTTTCTGCCTGATCCCCGATATTGAGCGCGGTAAGCAATTCTTTCGCTTTTTCGCGTGCAGGCTCAATATCCATGCCCTTCGCGATCAGCGGGACGGCTGCATTGGCGGCTGCATCAATCGATGGGATCAGGTTATATTGCTGGAAGATAAAGCCGATATTCTCGAGCCGGAAATTGACCAGTTCGTTGTCGGACAGCGAATAGATATCCGTGCCGAAGATTTTCACTTCGCCTTCGGTTGGCCAAAGAATGCCGCACATAATCGAAATGAGCGTGGTCTTGCCCGATCCACTTTCGCCGACAACAAATGTCATTTCGCCCGAACGGATATCGGTGTCGATCCCATGCAGAACCCGAATGGTCGATTGGCCAGCTTGAAAATCGCGAATGATACCGCGCGCGCAGATTGCTGCTTCAGGAGAGCATCCACCAATGGCGCTGGTGTCCATGGCTTTGGGTTTATCCATTGCCGCGCTCACCGGAACACCGCCGCAGGTTCGGTTTTCATGACACTGCGAAGCGAAATCCAGCCTGTGAGTGCGAGGATAACGATCACCGCCACAAGGCTGACAAGTGGAACCTGCCAGGGAATGTAGAAGCCTTTGAAAGTCGGCACACCCGAAAATGCGTAAATAAACAGCCCGGTGCCCACCACGCCGATTGCATAGCCGATCGAGCCGACCATTCCGGCTTGGACCATAACCATGCGCGCAATCTTGCCATTGGTGACCCCGATGGCTTTAAGCGCGCCGAATTGTTTGATGTTATCGCGGATGAAAAGGCTAAACGTGAGACCCACAATTGCGACGCCAACGACAAAGCCCAGAAACACGGTGATGCCGAAATTCAGGGGAATGCCGGTATTCTCGATGATAAAGTCTATGCCGGCTTGCGCGATTTCTTCGCGCGTTTCCGCCTTATAGCCGGTCTGAGCCTCGATCCGATCAGCAACTGCTGCTGCGCTTTGGCCGTCTGCAACCCCTGCCAGCACAAATGACAAACGATTGCGCGCGCCCGGGACAAAATTGAGAGCCGACGAATACTTCGTATACATCACAACTTGGCTGGTGAAGCTGGGTATGGAATCGGCGACGCCCCGGATAACGGCGCGTTGATCATTCAGTTCGAGCTCTTGGCCTATCGGGTCTTCACCATCAGCAAACATGTTCGTCACGCCAACATCGTCAATGAAAACGGTATCGGGCTGCGAAAGCAGGTTCTTGGATCCTTCGAAAAGGTTTTTGGGAAGGCCGATAAGCGTGGCATCATCCACGCCGATGATCTCGACAAATTCGAGATCGCCTGTGCGCGTTCTCACAGCTGCCGATGCGCGCAGATGCGGCACCGCCCATTCAACGCCTTGGACTGAGCGCACTTCATCCAGCGCTGTCGAAGGCATTTCATATTTAACATCGGTCGTGCGGCTGACAGGGTCCATCACCCAGATTTCCGCTTCGGGCGCGTTGTAAACGCCGCTTGCCCCGCGCTCGATCAGGTTCACGAAAATCGTGAGCTGCTGCGTGATGAGCAGGGTTGAAAAGGCGATGCCGAACAACAGACCGTAGAATTTCTGACGGTCGCCGGTTAGCATTCGTATGGCGATCCAGAGCACTTGGGGGAACCTTTAAAGGGGCTTCGGGGTTGAATACAAAGGGGGGAATCGATAAATACTGTACGTAGCCGTTCAAATGAACGGTGCCGTTCAATTTGTCAACTATCATGGCGAAAATGCGTTCCGATACAGCCACAAATATAGGCACAAAAAAGCGCGCATCAAAGCAAGGGCGCCCATCCGATGATGCCAAACGCAAGGCCATTATCGAGGCGGCCGCGCATCGGTTTTTCGATCACGGGTTTGCCGCAACTGCGATCGAGCAAGTGGCGGCAGATGCGGGTGTATCCAAAGTCACCGTCTACAATCATTTTGGCAATAAACGGGCTTTGTTCGGGGCCGCCGTTGAACTCGAATGCGAAAAAATGCGCGGCTATTTCTCGATAGAAAACACGCAGCAAGGATCCATAAGAGACCGTCTAACCGCAATCGGCGAAGCCATGTTCGATTTTTTGATGCGGCCCGAGATGATGAGATTTGAACATCGTATTGCCGCTGAAACTGAGCACGATCCTGATATTGGCCTTGCCTTTTTGGAAGCTGGCCCGTGGCAAATGCGCGCCAGCTTTGCCGAATTTTTGGCTCATGCCGATGCTAAAGGGGAGCTCAACATTGCGGACCCGCGCCTCGCGGCAGAGCAATTCGTTTCAATGTGCAAAGGCATGGGCGATCTTGAACGCCGATTTGGGTCCCCAGTGACCGCTGAGGGTCGCAATCTCCGTATCAAAGGGGCGGTTGACGTCTTTCTCGCCGCGTTTCGCCCTGATTAAACGCTTCTTCCCATCATAGTGTTCGAAAATTAGCATCAAATCAGGCAGTGCGCATTATCTTGCCATTCACGTGTGCAATCCTACATTGTGAAGCTCAGACAAGGAATCAGACCCGATGAGCGAACAGAACGATCCGAACCAGCAACCTCCCGAAGGCCAAAACCCGTGGGTAAAACAGCTGATGATCTGGGGCGGCATTTTCCTCGCCTTGCTGCTGGCAGTGTCTCTGTTCAGCAATTCGGGCGGGTCGACTGGCACAGAAATCAAGTATTCTGAATTCCGTGATGCTGTTGCCGAAGGCCGCGTGAAAGATGTGCAGCTTGGTGAGGATCGTATCACGGGTACGCTGACCAATGATGAAGCATTTCAGACGGTCCCAGTGCCAACGGATACTGAACTGACGGGCCTACTCGAAGAAAACAATGTCGAGTTCACAGGTCGTCCGCGTGAACAGATGAGCATGCTCGCTTACATCCTTATCAATTCTCTGCCGTTTATCCTGATCCTTGGCATCGCGTTTTTCGCGCTTCGCCAAGTCCAAAAAGGCGGCGGCGGCGGCGCCATGGGCTTTGGCAAATCGAAAGCCAAAATGCTTACTGAACGTCAGGGCCGCGTCACATTTGACGATGTCGCTGGCATTGATGAGGCGCGCGAAGAATTGCAGGAAATCGTTGAATTTTTGAAAGACCCGCAGCGTTTCTCAAAATTGGGCGGACAAATTCCCAAAGGCGCATTGCTCGTTGGTTCACCGGGCACAGGTAAAACATTGCTGGCCCGCGCTATTGCAGGTGAAGCGGGCGTTCCCTTCTTCACTATTTCGGGTTCGGACTTTGTCGAAATGTTTGTCGGCGTCGGCGCGAGCCGTGTGCGCGACATGTTCGAACAAGCAAAGAAAAACGCGCCGTGCATCGTCTTTATCGACGAGATTGACGCTGTTGGCCGCTCGCGTGGTCATGGCCTTGGCAACTCAAACGATGAGCGCGAGCAGACTTTGAACCAGCTTCTGGTTGAGATGGATGGTTTTGAAGCCAATGAAGGCATCATCATTATCGCTGCAACCAACCGACCTGACGTGCTCGATCCTGCGCTGTTGCGTCCGGGCCGGTTTGACCGTCAGGTTGTGGTGCCGATTCCTGATATTGATGGCCGCGAGAAAATCCTTGGCGTCCACATGAAGAAGGTTCCGCTGGCACCAGACGTAAACGCACGCACAATTGCGCGCGGTACGCCGGGCTTCTCAGGCGCTGATCTTGCTAACCTTGTCAACGAAGCCGCCCTTCTGGCTGCACGCCGGAACAAGCGTCTCGTTGCGATGCAGGAATTTGAAGACGCCAAAGACAAAGTGATGATGGGCGCAGAGCGCAAATCCATGGTCATGACCGAAGACGAGAAGAAAATGACCGCCTATCATGAGGCTGGCCACGCAATCGTCTCTGTCCACGAGGAAGCGTCCGATCCAATCCACAAGGCAACCATCATCCCGCGTGGCCGCGCGCTGGGCATGGTTATGCGCCTACCGGAGCGTGACAGCTATTCATACCACCGTGACAAAATGCACGCGAACCTATCGGTCAGCATGGGCGGCCGCGTGGCTGAGGAAATCATCTTCGGGCATGACAAGGTCAGTTCTGGCGCGTCATCAGATATCCAATACGCAACCGATTTGGCTCGCAACATGGTCACCAAATGGGGCATGTCGGAAAAGCTCGGACCGCTGCAATATGAACAAAGTCAGGAAGGCTATCTCGGCATGGGTCAAACCGCGCGCACGATGGGCGGGGCGGAAACCAACAAGATGATTGATGCCGAGATTAAAGGTCTCGTCGAAGGCGCTCACAAGCGTGCCACCGATCTCTTGAAAAAGCATGGCGATGAGCTGGAGTTACTCGCACAGGCCCTGCTGGAGTATGAAACGCTGACAGGCGATGAGATCAAGACGCTGCTCGATACGGGCAAGATTGATCGCCCCGATGCACCTTCAGGCCCGATCGCCAGCCGTCCATCGCACGGTTCCGCCATTCCCAAAGCAGGCAAACGCTTTGGCGGCAAAGGCGATGAAGGCACTGCTCCGCAAGGGGCATAGGCCTGGTAACAGAAATGAAGAGGGCGTCGGATCGGTCCGGCGCCCTTTTTCTATGAGTGCGCTAGAATGCGCCTATCAGCAGCAATGCTTGCATAAAGAATATCACGACAAGCAGCATAAAGAAATTCAGCAGCACGAACCGCCAGATCGTCGAAAAGCGTGACAAACCATAGCTATAGCGCAGGTGCTTGTAGAGATGGAGCGGAGCGAGAATGGCGAAAATCGTAACGGCCCAGCCAACGCCAGCCGGGCTCGCGCCAATCAAGGATACCGCGATAAACAGCAGCGACATAAAGCTGAGTGAATAGGTGACGAAAATCGCATGATCATACGCTTTGAATTTGCGCCGCCATGCAAACATCAGCCACACAAAGGGGATCGAAAATGGGATTAGAAGCCAGCTGAATTTATACCCGTTGGCCTGCATCTTATACAGCATCAGGCCCGGATTATCGCGCCATTTTTTCAATATGCCTTGGTCGAATGCTTTGTTGCCAGTGAGATTGATGTTCGCTTCCAGTTCTCGAAGGTCAAATCCACCATCGGTGGTCACTGCCTCACCATCGTCGGAGCTATCGGCGCGCGCTTCTTCTCCATCGGACCCAAGAAACCCTTCTAACAGCTCCAATTGTTGCTGCGCTTGCAGGCGTTCCGGATCGCCTTCGGGCATTGCCTGAATTCTAGCCCTCAGTTCCTCGGCCTCTTTAGCTCCTTGCGCTCTTACCTCCTGCGATGCCGCATCAAGATTGACGCTGTCTTCAAGGTTTGAAGGCACCGAAATGCCCAGCATCTGAAACACGGCAAACATCGCAAATACGCTGAACAAGAACATCGCCATGGGCGACACAAATTTGGCGCGCTCGCCTTCGATATAGCGGCGGGTCAATTTGCCGGGTTTGAAGGCCAGCAAGGGAAGCGTTTTGATAAGCTTGCCATCCAGATGCAGCACGCCGTGCATCAAATCGTGCCCGATAGCGGTTAAAGTGCGATGGATTTTGTGCTTCTGGCCGCATTGGGAGCAGTAAGCGCCGGTGACCATGGCGCCGCAATTGGCGCATTCCACCGCGTCCAGCGAAGGTTCCGCTAACGCATTTCCACTATCCGCCTCGACAGCTCGGCCCAGCAGAGCCCCTTCAACAGCCGCGCCCACACCTTCGGCAATATCACTCATGGAACGGCCCCTCACAAAATGCTGCGCTGCACTATAGGGCCAGTCATGCCCCTTATCCAGAGCTCGGTTCGTGTCTAACCTTTGGCAAGTTTGCGCTCAATCGCGGTCCACAATTGCGCAAATCCGCGCCCAGCGACCGAGCGCGGGGCAAAAGCGCCCACCGGTTTGCGTTCAATCGCGCATTGCTCAATCGCGCTGGCAAGCGGGATGACCGGCCAATTGGGGTTTGCCTCGCGCGCTTCGCGATGCAGTTTGCGGCGCATATCCATCATGGAAAGCACTGGAAGAATTGGCGGATGGCTTTTGCCGCTGCCGCGCACTTCGCTCACCACTTGTTCAAAAGCGCGCGCAGAAAGCGGCGATGGAGGCAATGGGACGATCACCAGATCGGCAGCGCGCATGACTTGACTGCTGATTTCATTGAGAACCGGTGGGCAATCAAACAGGATGCGATCATAGTCTTTGCCAAGGCTCGCCGTAAGCTTGGCAAGCCGCTTTTTCTTGCCGATCCGGTTCATTTCCCGGTCCAGTGTCCGGATGCTCTCGTCCGCAGGAAGCAGTGAAAGATTGTCGTAAGCTGTCGGTTGGATCAATTTGGAAAGCGTGCGGTCTCCCGAAAAGACGGAAAACGCTTGGCGTTTCTTTTTTGGATCAACGCCGAGCAAAAACCCCGAACCATTCGAAGCATCAAGGTCCCACAGCAAAGTCTTGCGCCGCGAAATTTCCGCCGCGCACCAAGCGAGATTCACAGCAAAAGTTGTTTTGCCGACGCCCCCTTTGACACTGTAGATGGCAATCGCCGCCATGGCTTTGAGGTCCAATGTGTGTTCTAATATTTCAAGATAGGCAAAGCATGTGTCATTTGCATGGCATCAAGGCAAGCACACAAGCCGAGCTATGCAAGCCTGTCCCGCTGCGCGACACTTAACCCTCCGCCAGATAACCCTTCAGAATCAAAAAGGCCGCCTGATTAGAGGCGGCCCTTCAACATAGTATCTACCAGAAGGTTACCCTTCGTAATCGGACCCGATGGATGTCGAACGGGTCGGCGCAGATGCGGTGATACGAAGCGCCTCAGCTGATTGGCTCAATGAACCGATTTCATCAGCATCATCTTCATCATCGGGAAGGATTTTCTGAAGGCCCGTGACAAGCGATTCCTGCAATTCTTTGGGGCGAATGGTCTGATCAGCAATTTCGCGCAGAGCCACAACAGGGTTCTTATCGCGGTCGCGATCCACAGTCATTTCGCTACCACCAGAGATTTCGCGGGCGCGTTGTGCCGCCAAAAGGACAAGGTCAAAACGATTAGGGATCTTGTCGACGCAATCTTCAACGGTAACGCGTGCCATAGGCGAGCCTTTTACAAATCAGTTGTAGGAAGTACGCGGCACCTAGGGTGCGCAGGGGACAGAGTCAAGAATTTGCAATCGCCAACGCTGGCGTTCATGGCCGGGCTATGGAGCGCTCCAAAGCCCGCGAACCGAGCACTGTGGATGGACAGGGCTATCAGGAACCATCCACTTTCACGATTGGAGCACACCAGCACACATTTGTGTTTTATCCAGGCGGGCAGGATCGGCTCAATGCGCTGATCGAACACATTGAAAGCGCGCAATGTTCGCTTCTATTGTTCTTCTACATGTTCCAGCACGACGCATCAGGTACGCTCGTAAGGGATGCGTTGGTGGATGCGGCCAAGCGCGGTGTGGATGTGCAGCTTATCATTGATGCCTTTGGCAGCGATGCGCCCGATCATTTCTTTGACCCCATTGTTGAGGCAGGCGGAGCTTTCTCAGTGTTCTCGGGCCGCTGGGGCGTGCGGTATCTCATTCGCAACCACCAAAAATTCGCCATCGCAGATGGAGAACGGGTCTACACAGGCGGAGCCAATATCTCGGATGCGTATTTCGGTTCGGTCAAAGACAATGCCTGGTGCGATTTGGCCGCAGTAATCGAAGGGCCTGTCGCTGGATTGTTTGTGCGCTGGTTTGCATTGCTCAGAGCCTGGGTCGAAGGGGAACGCACCGGATTTCGCCATCTCCGCCGCCTTGTAAAGAATTGGGATGGCGGCGATGAGCAGGTGCAATTGCTGGTCGGTGGCCCTTTGGTACGGCGCGGGAATTGGGCTTGGCGTTTTAGGAAAGACCTGATCGGTGCGCAAAAACTTGATACGGTCAGCGCCTATTTCGCTCCGCCGCGCAGCATTCGGCGGCTGATCACTAGAGTTGCGCACCGCGGCTCTGCTCGGCTTATCACGGCCGATAAGTCGGACATTGACGGCACTATCGATGTGGCGCGCCTGATGTATAAAAAGCTGCTGCGATCAGGCGCGCAAATCCATGAATTCCGAGTGAGCAAGCTTCATATGAAGCTGCTGATTGTCGATGACGTTTGCTATTTTGGCAGCGCCAATCTCGACACAAGATCATTCCGCATCAATGTCGAGCAGATGGTCCGAGTGCACGATGCCGAATTTGCAGCACGAATGCGTGAACTCGTGGATCATCTGGCAACCGGCAGCGCTCCAATCACGGAGGAATGGTATGCGCGTGAGGCGACGTGGTTCAACCGGCTGCGTTGGCGTCTTTTACATTGGGTGGCGCTGACCGATTCCCGGATTGCGCGCATCCTCAATTCTTGAAGCCTATTCATAACCCCAGTCGGAATAATCCTTAAGATTAGGCGAGGTGAATTTGGTGAACTCGCTTTGGAAGTGCAGCGGCACTTGTCCGGTTGAACCGTGACGCTGTTTGGCGACGTTTACTGAGGCGCGGTTTTTGATCGCTTCGAACTTCTCTTCCCAGTCGCGGTATTTCTCGATCGCTTCTGGCGTGCTGTTTTCGGTCGGGAAATCAGGCTTTATGGATTCCAGATAATAATCCTCGCGGTACACGAACCAGACCATATCGGCGTCTTGTTCAATCGAGCCGGATTCGCGAAGGTCAGACAACATCGGGCGCTTGTCTTCGCGCTGTTCGACCGCACGGCTAAGCTGGGAAAGCGCGATTACCGGCACACTCAGCTCTTTGGCGAGCGTTTTCAGGCCGCGGCTGATTTCTGAAATTTCGTTGACGCGGTTATCGTTGGCGCGGCCAGAGCCTTGAAGCAATTGCAGGTAATCGACAACGATCAGGCCAATGTCATGTCGCCGCTTCAACCGCCGCGCTCTTGTGCGCAGTGCGCCTATCGTAAGGGCTGGGGTGTCATCAATGAACAGCGGCAATTCGGCGAGTTTTTGGCTGGCGAAAGACAGGCGCTGAAAATCATCGCGGCTCATTTTGCCGCTGCGCAAGGCCTCAGAACTGATCTCTGCTTGCTCAGCCAAAATACGTGTTGCGAGCTGATCCGCGCTCATTTCCAGACTGAAAAAGGCAGCGGGCGCGCCGTAATTGTGATCCCCGCCATCTTGCTGCCATTGCAAATGCGCCTCAGCACAATTGAACGCGATGTTGGTGGCAAGCGATGTCTTGCCCATGCCGGGGCGGCCTGCAAGGATGATAAGGTCGGAATTGTGAAGGCCTGAAGTTTTGCGATCGAGCGAATCAAGTCCGCTTGTCTTTCCCGAAAGTCCGCCGCCTGAATTCATGGCGCTTTCGACCATCTTGATCGCTTCAAGTGCGGCCTCGCGGAAGCTGGAGGCTTCTTTGCCGGTCGCAGCACCCTCAGCAACCTGGAACAGATCAGCTTCGGCTTGCGAAATCCGGTCCATCGGATCGACTTCTTCAGATGTATCGAGCGCGCCTTCGACAAGGCCTCTGCCCACACTCACAAGCTCGCGCAAAAGCGCCAAGTCGTATATTTGCTGAGCCAATTCGCGCGGGGCAAGCAGGCCAGCACCATTGGCGGTAAGCTTGGCGAGATAGCTTGGCCCGCCCAGCTCTTTCAACGCTTCATCCGCTTCGAAATAGGGGCGCAAAGTCACAGGTGATGCGGTTGCATTGCGTTCCAATAAAGTAAGCGCACGCTCAAAAATGCGTTGATGCAAAGGCTCGAAAAAATGATCGGGCCGGATCGGTGTCTGCAATTCTTCAAGAACCCGGTTATCGATCAGCACAGCGCCAAGAAACGCAGCCTCCGCTTCAAGGTTGGAGGGCAGTTTGCGCGTGCTGTCAGAATCATTTTGCACGAGAGAGAGAACTTCAGTTTCGGCCATGCCGCTCTGATGCGCAGAGCTACGTAATCGTGCAAGGGTCCGCGCGCTAAATTTATTTTTTTCATGGGCCCCGAGATTGTGGATAGCGGGGATGGATGCGCGAAGTGCTTGAAGTGTGGCTATATGATCTGCGAAGGCGCGTTCTATGGCTGATCTGCCACCTGATTCCTCTGCGACACATGCGACTGGCACGCCTGCCAGCACGCACCGTATCGCGCATATCGCGCTTGATGAAGAGACGATTCTTTGGCGCAATGCCGATGTTGAACAGGAACGGCGTGTCGCGATCTATGATCTGATTGAGGAAAACACGTTTCTGCCTGTTCGCAGCGCAGAGCGCGGGGCAAACGGCCCTTATCGTCTGTTTCTGGGAGTTCGCGACGGGCGGCTTGCCATGGATGTGAGCGATGAAGGCGAGGAATTGCTTGAAACCTTGCTCATCGGGCTTGCCCGGTTCCGCCGTCCAATCCGCGAATATTTTGCGATCTGTGACAGCTATTACCAGGCGATCCGCAAATCGACCCCGTCTGAGATCGAGACCATCGATATGGCCCGGCGCGGCGTTCACAACAATGCGGCCGAGTTGCTGATGGAGCGGCTCGAAGGCAAAGTTGAAACCGATTTCGCAACCGCGCGCCGATTGTTCACGCTGATTTGCGTCCTGCATATCAAGGGGTGAGTTTGGGCGATGGCTAGGAAACCCCGCGCACGATCAGGGCGCAAGGCAAAAGGCGCCGGCGCGCTGCGTTTTCTATGGCTGACATTTGCCGCCGTGGTGCTCGCGACAATCATTTTTGCCGCTTGGCTTTGGATTGACATGCGTGATTGGCGACCCGAAAAATCACTTTATCCTGAGCAAGGCGCGGTTATCCCTGCTGAACCGGAACAGATGCGGTTCGAAGCGCTTCCTGCGATTGGCGCGCAGTTTGTGTATTTGCGGCTGGAACAAAACGCGCGCGCGCTCGACGATGATTTTGCAAACCGGTATGCGCGCGCCTCTGAGACACCGATGAAGATCGGCGTGCTTTTGCCGTTCAATCCGTGCATTCCGGCCGACCCGCAAAGCACCTATTTCACTCAGATGGTGCCGCGCAATGCGCAGCTTTTGCCGCCCGCGATTGAGCTTGAAGCTTTGGCCACGCAATGCCCCGGTCCGGTCAGCGATGCAGCGGTTGAAAGCGAGCTGATGACGCTGGTCAATCAGTTGGAAATGCATGCGGGAAAGCCTGTGATCCTCAAAGTTGGCGAAGCGTTTGAGATGCGCCATCGCATTGCACGATCGCTTGAGCGGGATTTGTGGCTGGTGCGTGACCGTGCGCGACCTGATTATGCCGGGCGGCCATGGCTGCTATGGAGTGCGAACAGCCAGTTTCACAGCGCGGCTGCGGAAGAACCATTGGAATGGGTGGTGGTGCAGAAATGAGTCTTGATGATAGCCAGCGCGATGCCTTGATTGCATCGGCAAGAGCGGCGGCGAAGAACGCCTATGCCCCGTATTCCGATTATCAGGTTGGCGCCGCTTTGCTGTTTGATGATGGGGCTGTCATCACTGGCGCCAATGTCGAAAATGCGAGCTATGGGCTGGCGCTGTGCGCGGAGACCAACGCGGTGTCCAAAGCCATGAATGATGGCAGACGCGGCGGGTTTGTCGCGGTGGCTGTGATTGGCCCTGATGATAAAGGAGACGGCGCGCCGATCACACCTTGCGGCCGTTGCCGTCAGGTGATGTATGAATTGGCAGCATTGGGCGGGACGGATCCGGTTATCCTCTGTGTCGGGACAGATGAGGTGCGCGAAGTCAGTTTGTCACAATTGCTACCGCACGCCTTTGGGCCTGACAGCCTTGTGTGATTAATGCATCCCGACCCTAGCTTCCGAGAATCCCGCCAAGTCCCTTTAGTGGGTTCTTGCGAAACGCGATTTCTTCTTTGCCAATATAGCTGAAAATGCCGTCGAGCCCTTGATCGGTGACGGTCTTGTTGACGCTTGGCCGATCCAACCCGGCCTTACGCAGAATGCTCGACTGCTCGGCCAGTTTGTCAATCTGACCATGTATGCCAAGATCGCCCAAAGCTGTGTCAACCAGCGGGGTCAGCTTTTCGTGAAGCGCATCGTTGGACGAGCTTCGCAAATATTGCGTGCCGCCATCGTTTTCCTTGATGATGCCGGGGGCATCGCTGAAGGAAAGGCCATCGATTGCATCGCGGAAGATCGGTTTTGCCTCGCCCGCTGCTACGCCTGCTGCATCATTGATCCCGCGAATGATCCCATCAACACCGGGCAGACCCGCCATTTTGGAGCCTGCTCCCAAAACTGTGCCGAGAAGACCACCTTTTTTGGCGCCGCCAAGGCTGCCCAAAATGGGAAGCCCGATGCGTATCGCCTCATCGTTGAAAAACGCCCCAGGCTTGGCAAGATCATCCAACGCATTGTCAGTTGCATTGCCAAGGATAGAGGAGAGGCCAAGCCCGCCGCCGCCCTCTTTATTGCCGCCAAGAATATCGCCAATACTCTGCGCATGGGCGGCCATGGGTATCACAGCTACGGCACCTGAGAGGCCGATACCTTTAAGAATAGCGCGGCGGCGAAGTATCGTATTTGGCATGGCGTTTTTTCCTGTCTGAGGTTGCACTAAACGTACCATACCACAAAGCCGGACGCGCAGCATGAACCGCGCCTGCCAATCGTGCTAAATGATGTTTCCCGCGGCTAAAGGGGCTATTCGGCGTTTTCCAGCCATTCGACCAAAGCGGCGAGACAATCACGCGCGAGCACTTTGCAGCGTTCGGGCGACCAGCCTTGCTCTGGCTCTGGGAAGTCTGCAAGGTCCTTGTACGGCATTTCCAAAGTCATCGCGCAAGCGCCAAAGCGTTCGGCGACCTGATTGGTGCTGATGCCCAGATTGGCTTTGCCTGCCGGCGCTTTTGGATACCCGAGCTTGGTCTGGAAATCAGGAGTGCGGCGGTCAAGGATGCGCTGATAGCGATAAAAGTGTTCGCCCTGTTCATCGCTCCATGAAGGGATGCCTTCAAAGCCTGCAAGGAAGTTTGCTGGGATCGCTTCGTCGCCGTGCACGTCGATTGCAAAGTCGACACCGCTTTCATCCATAGCGTTGCGGATCGCTAGAACTTCGGGTGACTTTTCAGCTGACGGGTTGGCCCATTCGCGGTTGAGATTGGTGCCCACTGCATTGGTGCGCAAATGACCGCGCGCTGATCCATCAGGATTGCAATTGGGGACGATGTGGATGCGGCATGTCTTGCGCAAAGCGCGAGCAACCGGATCGGTTGGATCGGTCAAGCATTCCAGCGCCCCCTCCATCCACCATTCCGCCTGCGTTTCGCCTGGATGCTGGCGCGCATAAAGCCATACGTTTGTATCGCCTTCGCCCATCGTCAGCATATCAAGCGGGCGACCATCAAGGGTTGTTGTCAGCCGCGTCAGCTTCACCCCTTCGCTGGCCGCAGCTTCAGCAACGAGATCATAATGACGCTCAATGGAATAGGGTGCAAAATACGCGAAATAGGCCGTGTTTGATGCAGGCGTGTAGCGGATGGTGAGTGTCCCATCGTGCTCGTCCTTGTCAAAAGAGCTTGCCGTCCGGGCCCAGTATTCGCGGTCTTCTGAGACGCAGGCATCATATCCGGGCCATCCACCTGTAAATGCCGACTGGTTGAGCCCGGTAATTTTGAGCACAAGGTCTTCACCTTCGCTGCCTGTTACGCGGAAATGAAACCACTGCGCGAAATCGGACATATGGTCCTTTTTGATCGCGAGATGGGCCGTGTTTCCCTCGATCGAGAGCACTTCGATATTGCCGCTATCGAGAGCGGCATCAATGGCAATGGCGGTCATGTGTATCCTTTGAGCTCGTCTTTTAAGGATCTCACCTAAAGATCATCGACGTCAACGCTGATCGTTTCTCCATTGCCACCGGGAAAATCGCGGAACAAGGCCTTGGTAAGCGCCTGTGCGCTGGCATTGACATCCGCATAGTCAGAATTGACCGAAATAGCTTGCTCTGCCCGGCCTTCCCAAAGGGTGACCCCCGCCGCAGACGTGATGCGCACTGACAGCTGTGTCACGGCATTGGGCCCGCGTTGCCCGCCGCCCAGATTAATGCCCAACCCGACGCCGACCCCGCGGCCAAACCCGCCAGTGCCGCCGCCCACGCCAACGCTAACCGGGCCGCGGCGATTGGTGGTTGAGGCGATTGGATTGCGTGTCGTGTCAATGCTTGCGATTTGTGCTGCAGATCCTTCGGCAGGGCCGGAGACGACTTGCAACTCATATCCCTGCTCGGACAATTCCTGCGCAATTGCAGCAGCGAAAGCGGTGCGCGTTTCTGGTTTCAATTCTTCGTTGAGGAATTGCAGTCGGATCGGCCCTTGGCCAAGACCTGCAGGGTTTTCAGCGACAAACCGAGTGACTTCAACAGGACCGGTGTATGTGCTGGTGCAACCTGCCAGTGCGGTGGCGGCCAACGCGGCGCATAGGGCCGAGCGATGATTGAAGATGAAAGGCATTGCGCGTCTCCGGTCTGTTATGTTGGATGCCAAGTAGCACAGCCGAGCACTAAATGCGTAAAGCTGCTTCCCATTCCTTACATCTTTTTCCAATGCTTTCATTTTTTCGCAGGTCAATTCTGGTAAGGGCGCGCGCATGACAACACATACCAATACGAATTCGGCAAAACCCTGCGTCCTCGTCACCGGCGGTGCAGGCTATATCGGCAGCCATGCGGTCCTTGCTTTGAGCGATGCGGGCTGGCCAGTTGTGGTGATCGATAACCTTACCACCGGTTTCCGCTTTGCGGTGCCAGATCACGTTCCGCTGTATGAAGGCGATATTGAAGACGCTGGCTTGGTGGCGGAGATTTTCGCCAAGCATGATTGCAAAGCGGTGATGCATTTTGCTGGATCGATTATTGTACCGGAAAGCGTTGAGGACCCGCTCAAATATTATCACAACAACACGGTTAAAAGCCGCGCCTTGATCGAAACCGCTGTAAAAGCCGGCGTGCCGCATTTCATCTTCTCATCGACCGCTGCGACCTATGGGGAGCCGGAAAGCTCTCCAATCACCGAAGACAGCCAAAAGGTCCCAATCAACCCGTATGGTCAGTCAAAGCTGATGACGGAGCTGATGTTGGGTGACACCGCAAAAGCGCATGGGATGAATTTCTGTGCGCTTCGCTATTTCAATGTCGCAGGCGCTGATCCGCGTGCTCGATCAGGCCAATCGACCGCAGGCGCCACGCACCTTATCAAAGTTGCGGTTGAGGCTGCTTTGGGCAAACGCTCGCATGTCAGCGTGTTTGGCACCGATTACGACACACCTGATGGAACGGGCGTACGCGATTATATCCATGTCAGCGATCTAGCAGCGGCTCATGTGCTGGCGTTGGAAGCTCTGATTGAGCAGCCCGAACGCTCGCTGACTATGAATTGCGGCTATGGCCGAGGCTTTTCGGTGCTCGAAGTGCTTGATGCGGTGGACCGCGTTACGAATATGCAGATCGACCGTCATATCGAAGGCCGACGCGCTGGCGATCCCGATTCGCTCGTATCGGATCCATCCCGCATCCGTGCAACGCTTCCCTGGGAGCCAAAACACGCTGATCTCGACACTATTATTGCGCATGCCCTCGCTTGGGAGCGGAAATTGACCGAGATTCGCGAGAATACTTGACCACAGGAGGGCGCGAGCCTATTTGCGCCCTTCGAAATTTATCAGCGCCGGGTGACTCGTATCCGAGTTGGGCTTGGCGCTTTTTATTTGAACGCTTCCAAAAAGGGTAAGTCCCGTGAAAATCCGCAACAGCCTCAAGTCGCTGAAAAACCGCCACCGCGATTGCCGCGTGATCCGTCGTCGCGGACGCACTTACGTCATCAACAAGACAAACCGCCGCTTCAAAGCCCGCCAGGGGTAACGGATGCGAGTGCGCGCCTTTTCAGGCGTGTGAAATCGGTTGCAGCGGCCCGCCTCCACACAGGAGAGCGGGCCGCAGCCGTTTATGGAAAGTGAGTTATGAAAAAAGCGGTGGTGTTCGACGTTGGGCGAGTGCTGTTTCATTGGCAGCTTCGTGCGCTGTTTGAAAAGCTGATCGATGATCCAAAGGAACTCGATTGGTTTTTAAGCCATGTCGTGACCGAAGAATGGCATTTTGAACACGACCGCGGGCGGCCTCTGGCAGACATGGTGCCAGAACGGATCGCGCAGTTCCCCGAGTATGAAGCCTATATTCAAGCCTATGCGACGCGTTTCAATGAGACAGTGCCAGGCCCTGTTGAGGGTTCGCACGAATTGGTTGAGCGTCTTTCGAGTGCGGGCGTACCGCTTTATTGTCTCACAAATTTCGGACATGAGTTCTGGAATGAGTTCCGCCCGACAGAGCCAATTTTTGACATGTTTGAAGACATCATTGTTTCCGGCACCGAAAAAGTCGCAAAGCCTGATCCGCGCATTTATGAAATTGTCGAAGAACGCAGCAGGCGTAGCGGCAGCGATCTATTTTTCACCGATGACAATCCAGCCAATATCGAAGCAGCGCAAAAACGCGGATGGGACGCGCATCTGTTCACCGATGCTGCGGCCTTGGAAACTCAGTTGAGGCAGTCTGGCTTCCTCTGAATATTCCAATCGCGGTTCAACATGATCTGGCCGTCTGGTGTGCAAAGAAAAACCCCGGCGCAGCTCTGGGGAAATGCTGCGCCGGGGGCTCATAGGGCCGTCCGGGATGGAGAGTACCAGACGGCGTTTAATTCGGGTGTCAGATCAGCTTAGTTGCCATTGCATTTGGCAAGCTTGTCAGACTGCAGCTCTTTGCCCTTGGCTGTGAAAGTCGCGACTTCGCCAAGCTCTCTTGAAAGACCGCGGCAGATGCGCATCGGGCGTGAAGGGCCCTTGTTCGCAACACAGGTCGTGCCTTTGCATGCCCAAGCAACGCCGCCAGCAACCGCACGAGTTTCCTCGGTCGGCTGAGCCAGTTGAGCGGTGTAGTAAGGACCATCTTTGGCAAAAGCAGGTGTGGCGCTGGTCGCAACGCCGAAAGTTGCACCCGTGTAAAGAATAGCTGCTGCAAAGATCGAAAAACGTGAAGTGCGGGGAAGGGAGAGGGTCATCGCTTTATTCCTTTTGGTCAGGGTCATTGATTTTCGAGCATTTAGGTTTCAAAAGAATACCAGTTGCGAATCACTACCTATGCGAATAAGTTTTAAGTTGCAACTAGAAACTGAATATATTTTTTGCGGTTCCCGTAAATCGCGGTAAGCTGAAGCACGGGGAAAGGATTATTATGGGTGAAATGAGAGAACCCTTGCAGGAACTGAAAGACTGCGGATTACCGCAAGCGCTTGAAGTTATGGGGGAACGTTGGTCATTTATGATCCTTAGAGCCAGTTTTAATGGCCTCAAGCACTTCGAAGAATTTCTCACCGAATTGGGAATCGCCCGAAATATTCTGTCCAATCGCTTAGCCAAGCTGGTCGATCACGGCATTTTGAAGCGCGAGCCTTGCGAGGATGATCGCCGCAAAGTGGAATATCGGTTGACGCTTAAGGGATACGATCTGCTGCCCGCTATGATCGCATTGCGTCTTTGGGGGCAAAAGCACGGCAGCGAACTTGTGGTTGAAGATCCTGTTCTGGTTGACGAACGCGATCGTCTCCCCGTCGCGTCTGTTTCGGTCCTCTCGCATGATGGCCGCATTCTGGATCACACCGATCTCAACCTGATCGCAAAGGCCAATCTTGGCAAACGTGCGGATGGTACGATCGCGACGCCTCATCCAAACTTAGGCGAGGGTGAGGTCGTTGATTTGGGCAAAGCGAAAAAAGCCGCTGGATAACTGACATTTCACAGCCTTGGCTGGCTGTAAGTCGCGAAACGATGATCTAACGTACGCGCCATGAGCGTGGCGACACTTCCCGACCTTCATGAAATCCTGCGCGACACATTCGGCTTTGCCGGGTTTCGGGGCCAGCAAGAGGCTGTCATCGCGCGGATTATGGAAGGCGCGCCGACGCTTGCCTTGATGCCAACTGGTTCGGGCAAATCGCTTTGCTACCAAATCCCCGCTCTGGCTTTGCCCGGCACCGCCATTGTGGTCTCACCGCTTATCGCGCTGATGCATGACCAAATTCGCGCAGCAGAAGCTGTGGGGATCCGCGCTGCCTCGCTGACATCGGCGGACAATAACCGTGCTGAAACACTGGATCGCCTGCGCGCTGGCGAGTTAGACCTTCTTTATGTTGCGCCGGAGCGGGCTACGACATCAGGTTTCCAATCGCTCCTGCGCGAAACACGCATCTCCCTTTTCGCCATTGATGAAGCGCATTGCGTTTCGGAATGGGGCCACGATTTCCGCCCCGATTATCGCGGACTTCGACCCGTGCTGGATGCCCACCCGAATGTGCCGCGTCTTGCGCTGACAGCGACCGCAGACGAAGTAACCCGCGCTGATATCCTCAAACAATTGGGCATTCCAGATGATGGAATGGTCGTAGCCGGTTTCGACCGGCCAAACATCACATACAAAATTGCCGCGCGCGACAACACCGCACGCCAAATCGGAGACTTCATCAATTGCACGCCGGGCGCAGGCATCGTCTATGCGCAAAGCCGCAAGGCCACAGAAGATCTAGCGGCAAAACTCGCAGCAACCGGCCGGCCCACTGGCGCGTACCACGCTGGCCTTCCTCCTGAAAAGCGCGCGCAGGTGCAGGCGGAGTTTGTGCGTTCAGAAGAAATGGTAATGGTCGCTACAATCGCATTCGGCATGGGTATCGACAAGCCTGATGTGCGTTTCGTCGTCCACGCTGGCCTGCCCAAATCGATCGAGGCCTATTATCAAGAAACGGGCCGGGCAGGTCGCGATGGCGATCCGGCAATTGCGCAATTGTTCTGGGGCGCGAGCGATTTTTCCAAAGCGCGCCAATGGCTGGGCGATGTTGAAGAAAGCCGCCTTCCAGGTGAACGCGCCCGATTAAACGCTCTTGCTGGACTGGTTGAGGCCTCCACCTGCCGCCGCGCTATCTTGCTAAAACACTTTGGCGAAAGCCCTGATGAAACCTGCGGTAATTGCGATATCTGCCTTGATCCGCCCAAGGTGCTCGACGTGTCACAGATCGCGCAAAAGCTGCTCTCGGCCGTCTATCGCACCGGACAAAGCTTTGGCATCGGCCATATAGAGAAGGTCCTTCTTGGCCGCGAAGATGATCGTGTGACGCAGAAAGGCCATCACGCGCTTTCTGTCTTTGGCATTCTAACCGCAGATGAGGCTCCGCTACTGCGGCCCACAATGCGCGCTTTGATGGCGCATGAAATGCTGACGTCCACTGACCATGGAGGCATGGCTTTGGGCGCTGAGGCGCGCGATGTTCTTAAAGGCGAACGGGCGGTTTCCATTGCAGAGCCTCCCGCCAAGAAACGCCGCCGCCGGGACCGGGGAGAGAACACCGCTAATCCGGTTGGCGATCCCTTGTTTGACGCGCTGCGCGAACGCCGCAAACAGCTCGCCCAAGAGCACAACGTGCCAGCCTACGTCATATTCCATGACAGCGTTTTGCGCGCAGTTGCATCAGACAGGCCTGAAACCCTCCGGGAAATGGGACAGATATCGGGCGTGGGCGCAAAAAAGCTCGACAATTGGGGTGGCGCCTTCATCGAAGTGGTACGCGAGCATATCGCTTGAACGCCTATCGCGCTGAACGCGTGTAATCGATCCGGATACGCACCCATGACCCAACTTGGGAACGCCCACCGACAATCGCTGGTCGCACGCGAAACTGCCAGGCTGCTGCCATCACAGCTCTGCCAATTTGTGACCCTCGCGGTGTTTCACCCAGCAATTCGCAATCCTCTACATAGAAGTCGGGGACTGTCCGGCATACGATAAGCGCGCTCCCAGGCCCGCTTGCTGTCGAGAGATAGCCCGCCAATTCCTGCCGCGTCGGCTCGCGATACCAGCGTGCGGCGTACAGGGGTTGGCCATTAGGCGCAGTGCCGACGCGCTGACTGTCACGCGATCCGCCGGGTGACCCGGTATCTGGCGGACCATAGACGCGCGCTGGCGGGCTGGCTGGTTGGCTTGGCGCGGGGGTAGGCGTTGGCGGCGGAGGAGCGGGCGGCGCGTTGTTTGATGGGGGGATGATTACGGGCGGATCAAGCGGAGTGGGTAAAGGGACTTGCTGCTGTTCAATCCGTTGAGGGTCAGGTGGCTGCGGCGTGGGCTGAGTTGCCTCTTGCGGCGGTGTTTCTGGCTCCACCTGATCTTCAGCGTCCGGCTCTTCCGAGTTAAAGTCACGCGATTCCAGCGTTGTCACCTTCGGCGTTTCAACTCTGTCATCTGCAAGGTTCCAGCCCAGCGTCAGCAGCAATGCGATAATCGCGATTTCGGCGATGATCGTTGCGCTGACACCCAGCACGCGCCGCCTGAGCGCACCTTCCTCTTCGCCGCCATGCGCATAGCCGGTGGCGGTCTCTTCGGCAGAGAGGGAAGGGGTTTGTGACACGTGCTGGCTTTATTGGACCGGGGGACTGAGCGTAAACAGAATGCCGCCTTGCCGCAAAGTGAACCGCCCCGCCAGAGGGCATGGGATTTGGCCCAATCAGCGCGTCACACTCTGCTGCCTATAGCTAAGCGCTTCGGCGATATGCGGACGGCCAATCTCGCGCACGCCAGCAAGATCGGCAATGGTTCGCGCGACCCTTAGCATTCGGGTGTAGCCTCTTGCAGAGAGGCGCAGTTTCTCAGCTGCGCGCATCATCAATGCGCGGCCTTCTTCATCGGGCGTGGCAAATTCGTCCAACGCTTCACCTTCCAGTTCAGCATTGGACCGAACGCCGCGAGATGCTGCATGGGCGCGCGCAGCGGCGACCCGGCGTGCGACCTGTTCGCTCCCTTCAGCGGGCGGCGGCACGGAAAGGTCCATTGCGCTCACGGCTGCGACTTCGACATGGCAGTCTATTCGATCAAGCAGTGGACCGGAAAGACGCCCTTGATACTCGCCAACACAGCGCGGATGGCGCGCGCAGATGTTTTCCGCCTCGCCAGCATGACCACAGCGGCACGGATTCATTGCCGCAATCAATTGGACCCTTGCAGGAAAAGTCACATGCGCATTGGCCCGCGCGACATCGACTTGACCCGTTTCGAGCGGTTGGCGCAGGGAATCGAGCACCGGACGCTGAAACTCGGGCAATTCATCAAGGAAGAGTACGCCCAGATGCGCCAAACTCACCTCGCCGGGGCGGACTTTTAATCCGCCTCCCGTCAAAGCAGCCATGCTCGCTGAGTGGTGTGGTGCCCTGTAAGGGCGCGCGCGGCTGATCGTACCGGCTTCCAATGTGCCTGCGACCGATTGCACCATGGAGACTTCCAATGCTTCGGTTGGTGTCAATTCGGGCAGGATACCCGGCAGGCATGAGGCAAGAAGGCTTTTGCCTGATCCGGGAGGGCCGCTCATCAACAAATTGTGCCCGCCTGCGGCTGCAATTTCCAAAGCACGCTTGGCGGTTTCCTGGCCCTTCACCTGTTTGAGATCTGCCGGAATGGCAGCATCGGCCACTTTGCCTCGCTCTGGACCTGGAAGAACACTGTCGCCTTTCAAATGCCCCAGCAGGCTGGAAAGATCACGCGGAGCAAGCACGGGCACACCGCTCGCCCATTTTGCTTCGGAGCCTTGATCAAAGGGGCAGATCAGCCCCTTTTCCGCCTCGCTGGAATGGAGCGCTGCAATCAGCACTCCGGGCGAGGCGACAATGCGGCCATCAAGCGCAAGTTCGCCCACAGCTATCCAATCGCCCAATTGTTCAGCATCGGTGACGCCCATTGCACCAAGCAATGCAAGCGCAATCGGCAGGTCATAATGCGATCCGTCTTTTGGCAAATCGGCAGGAGACAGATTTACGGTGATCCGTTTTGGCGGAAGCGCGAGGCCCATCGCAGACAACGCCGCCTGCACTCGCTCCCGGCTTTCGCTTACCGCTTTATCGGGAAGGCCAACGATAGAGAAACGCGGCATTCCGGGTGCAACCTGGCATTGCACTTCGACCCGGCGAGCCTCCAACCCCAGATAGGCCACCGTTTCGACCAGTGCGACCACTTGCGTCAATCCCCATTGTTATCTCAAAGGATCATAGGCGCGCCTGCCCAAACTGCGCGATTAACATCATGTCATCAAACATGGTTTTGAGGGTCTGCGACGATGCCTACGCAGAATATCTCAACACTTTTGCAAGCATAAAAATTCGCTCTTCTTAAAAGGGGGCCGGGGCACTGTCGCCTCATGAACAAGGCCATCAGCCTCTTTTTATGCGTGCTTACGCTTCTCGCACCCGGCCTCGCAGCTGCGCAGGCCGACTATGGCGGTGCGCGTGTTGTCAGCACAGAACGTTGGGTTGAGGAATGGGATCACGCGACGCAAAGCTGGGTGCGGGTAGAGGATGCTCAGGCGACGGCAATGCTCGAAGCGGCATCGCAGCGCTCTGACGTCACGACGACCACCACAGAAATCGTGGATGGCCTTGTTACGACACATTCCACCACATTGCTTCGCGATGCGGCGCGTTATCAGGCCCCTGCGGCGGCCTTCTCTCCAGCGATTGCTCTTGCGCAATATGGGCCGTTTCGCGTGCTTGACGAGAACCGTGCAGCCGTAATCGGTTCTACCGATGCTGCTGCACCTTTGCACTTCGAAGCCATGTTGCGCGATTTTCCTAAGCTTCAGCGGCTCGAAATGATCGAAGCGCCAGGGACCAGCCACGATCTTGCAAATCTTGAAGTGGGTCGCCTGATCCGCGAGGCCGGCATTGCGACACACGTGCCTGCGGGCGGCTCGGTTCGTTCTGGCGCGGTGGAACTGTTTCTGGCAGGCGCGACGCGCACAATGGATGACGGCGCAGAATTTGCGGTCCATTCTTGGCGCGATGCTTACGGCCGCGAGCCACAGGATTTTGCTGAGGATGCGCCGGAAAATCGCCTCTATCTCGATTATTACGTCGAAATGGGCATGAGCGAAAACCGTGCCCGCGACTTTTACGCTATGACCAATTCGGTGCCGCATAACAGCGCGCTTTGGTTGAATGGCGATGAAATGCGCGGCTGGGTAAAAGAAGGTCGGACTTGGGATCTGCTGGAAGAAACCCCTGTGCAGGTTGCGGTTCCTCAGATTACATTTGAGGCACTCAATGTGCAGTTGAGCGCTGCCCATTTGGAGGCTCTTGCTGCATTATAAGGCGAAGTGTCTGCTTGACTCATCCGCCACCATCCCATAACTGCGCGCGCCTACTGAATCGTTTGGCAGCTATGCGCCGCGCGATCGTGTTTTCCCGATGTTGAAACCAGCCAAACGGTTTGGCGGCCACAGCATCAGCTAGATTTTTTGAGGTCGAAATGAAGCGGACTTTCCAGCCCAGCAATCTCGTGCGCAAGCGTCGCCACGGGTTTTTCGCACGCAAAGCCACAGTCGGTGGCCGTAAACTGCTTCGCGCACGCCGCCGCCGCGGTCGCAAGAAGCTAACGGCCTAATTCTTGCGCGCCCCATCCGGGGTGCGATTTCCTCGCTTATTGCGATCACAGGTCGCATCACTGCGGGCGCCCAGTCGGGCTTGCAGGCTCCCTTTGGGGGCCTGTTTGTTGTAGTGCGGCTATTGATGACACTTTCCGTTCTTACCAAACGCGCCGATTTTCTCGCCGCCAACAAAGGCCTGCGCAATGCGCGCGCCGGTTTTGTGCTTTTGACGCGCCCCAATGGTGATGCTGGCATGCGGTATGGGATCACGGTCACCAAGAAAATCGGCAATGCTGTTGTGCGAAATCGGATGAAGCGGCGATTTCGCGAGCTTTTGCGCGCGGCACTCCCCGAAAGCGGTCTTGCTAATCATGATCACGTGCTAATTGGTCGTGCGGGCGGTGTGGAGCGCGATTTTGCACAGATGGCCGAGGAATTGGATTTGGCACTAACCCGAGCAGCCGAAGGCAAAGGCGACAGCGCGCGAAGACCGCGCAAAGGCAATCGCAATGCTAAGTCGAGGCCGCGCAAATGAAGCAAATCCTGATATGGATTGCGCGTGGCTGGCAGCTTGGTCCATCGCGAATTATACCGCCGACTTGCCGCTTTTCCCCATCTTGCAGCGAATACGCCATTCAAGCTTTGCAAAAGCATGGTGCGATCAAGGGTGGATGGCTGGCGGCAAAGCGTATAGGGCGCTGTCACCCATGGGGGGGCAGCGGCCATGATCCGGTTCCTTGAAGGACTGGCATTCCTAGCTGTAATACCCACATAACACACTTACGCGCTACAGAAAAACGGGCTCAACCTTGGACAATCAACGCAATCTTATCCTCGCCGTCGTGCTTTCCGGCCTGCTGATCCTCGGTTGGGATTTGGGCATGCGGTTTCTCTATCCAGAAGCATCGGTGACGGCTTCCGTTGTCGACGGCGAAGAAACGAGCGCATCGCCTGCCACTCCGCGTGCAGATGCAGGAGCGGAGGCGGGTGGCGATGCTGCGCCGGAAGGCCCGGTTGAGCTATCCACGGCATTGAGCAGCGCCGACCGCGTGAAAATTGATGCGCCGCGTGTTGAAGGTTCGATCAACCTTGTAGGCGCGCGGATCGATGATATTGAGCTTAAGGACTACCGCCAAAGCGTCGATAAGGACGCGCCGCCTGTTCAATTGCTTGCGCCCGCGCGCACGAAAGACCAATACTTCGCTGAGTTTGGCTTCATCGTTGAAGGCAAGCGTCTGCCAAGCACAACAAAATGGGAAGCGGATGGCGACACCTTGGCGCCCGATACGCCTGTAACGCTGACGCATACGGCTGAGAACGGGGTTGTCTATTCGATCACTTACTCAATCGATGATCAGTTTATGATCAATGCGGTTCAAAAGGTCGAAAATACAGGCGAAGCAGCCGCCATTGTGCAGCCCTTTGCCTTGATTGATCGCTCAATTGCGAACGCTTCTGCTGATGAATGGCTTGTCCATGCGGGGCCCGTCGGCTCATTCGATGGTACGATCGACGAAGACTACGGCTATGATGATTTGCCCCCTGATACTCGCAACCCATACCGCCCAGAAGGTGTGGTCGACTGGCTTGGCTTTACAGATCGATATTGGCTTACCGCGCTAATCCCCGAAGAGGGCGCTGCTGAACCTGCCTTTCGCCGTTTAAACAGTGGCCTTTACCGTGCGGATTTGAGCTATGCGCCGATTACGCTCGCGGCTGGTGATACTCTGACGCAGGCAACGAAGTTGTTTGCTGGCGCGAAAGAGAACGAGGTTCTCGAAGCCTATGCTGAAACAGATGGCATTGCGCAGTTCGATCTTGCCATTTCGTGGGGTTGGTTTTGGTTCTTGGAGAAACCTCTTCTTTGGCTTCTTACCACCCTGTTTGGCTTCATTGGCAATTTCGGCCTTGCGATTATCGCGCTGACTTTTGTCATTCGCGGCCTGCTATTCCCGATTGCGCAAAAGCAGTTTGCATCAATGGCTCAAATGAAAGCCGTTCAGCCGAAAATGAAGGAAATTCAGGAGCGGTATAAGGACGACAAGCAGCAGCAACAGCAAAAAATTATGGAGCTGTATAAGAAGGAGAAGGTCAACCCGCTGGCCGGCTGTCTTCCGCTGCTCATTCAAATCCCGATCTTCTTTGCGCTGTATAAGGTTCTGATCCTGGCGATTGAGATGCGGCATGAACCCTTCATCCCGTTCTGGATCAAGGATCTATCCGCGCCTGACCCATGGACAATCCTGAACCTTTTCGGCCTCCTTCCTTTTGAAGTCCCCGGCTTCCTAGGCATCGGCATTCTGGCTGTGCTGCTTGGTGTGACGATGTGGCTGACGTTCAAAATGAACCCATCGGCGATGGACCCGATGCAGCAGCAGATTTTCAACATCATGCCGTGGATTTTGATGTTTGTGATGGCGCCATTTGCGGCTGGTCTTCTGCTCTACTGGGTGACATCCAACGTGCTTACTTTGGCGCAGCAAACCTATCTCTATTCCCGCCACCCGCAATTGAAAGCGGCAGCGGAAAAAGAGAAGGCGGAAAAAGCCAAAGAAAAGGCCAAAGAAGCAGAGAGCAAAGCTTGACCAGCACTCTGCCCTCACTTGAAGAGCGCGAACAGCAATTGCGTGAAAGGGCGGCGTCCCGCCTGTTTTCAGGCAGGGTGGATTTCCTGCTGTCCGCGCCGCAGCTGAAATTCCTGCCCGATCCCACTGTGCCTGAAATCGCGTTTTGCGGCCGGTCGAATGTTGGCAAGTCTTCGCTGCTCAATGCGCTCACGGGTCGCAAAGCCATTGCGCGCACTTCGGTGACTCCGGGCCGGACTCAGGAATTGAACTTTTTCGAAGTGGGCGAACCAACGCAGCTTCGCCTTGTCGATATGCCCGGCTACGGCTTTGCGAAAGCGCCCGTAGCTGTTGTCGACAAATGGAAGAAACTGGTGCGGTCCTATTTGCGCGGCCGACAAGTTCTCGCGCGCAATTTGGTGCTGGTCGATAGCCGCCATGGCCTAAAGCAAGTCGACCGCGACATGATGCAAATGCTGGACGAGGCCGCTGTGGGGTATCGCGTGGTCTTGACCAAGACGGACAAGATCAAGGCTTCTGATCTTGAGCGAACCGCGAATGCCGTCTCCGATGAAATCCGCAAACGTCCCGCTGCCTATCCAGAGCTGCATCTGACCAGCGCTGAAAAAGGCATGGGGATCGAGGCGTTAAGAGCAGCCGTGATCCTCGATGCGCTGGGCGAAAGCTGGTTTTCCAGCCATTAATTGCGCTTGTCGAGCCAGCTCGCGAAACGCACACCAAAAGTTATCAAAAACGGCACCAGAACCAGGCTCAAGGTGACTTTCGCCAGCACCTGACCGATGAGCAGGTTGGTGATGTCAAACTCGCCGTAAAAAGCCAAGGTGATGAAGATGATCGAATCGAGTGCTTGGCTAAGAGCAGAGGCAATTGCCCCGCGCACCATCAGACCAAACGTGCTTGTCTCGCCGCTGCCGCGCAGCCGGTCAAAAATCCAGATATTGATCAAAAGCGAAGTGATATAGGCCGCTGGTCCCGCCATCAAAATGCGCGGAGTTTGGCCCAATACACGCTCAAACGCGGCCAAATCCTCACCGCGGAACTCGGTCATTTCGGGCGAAGGAGGCAGGCTCAAAACCAAGTAGATAATAGCGGCTGACAAAGCGAGCGGGACGAACCCCCACCAAACCAGCTTTTGCGCCATTGCCTTGCCGTAAAGCTGCGAGATCGTGCTGGAGATCACGACCAAGAGCAAGAATGGGAATATCCCCGCTTCAACTGCGAGATTACTAGGCCATAACTGCACCTGCTTAAACGCGACGACGCCTGCAAGCACGGTCATCCCACCATACAGGATCAAAAAGGCAAACAGCCCGGTTGGCATAGTGATGCCTGCCGGATTGGTAGCCGGCGCGGTGTTCATCTTAGCAGCAGCTTCGTTCATACAGCCATGGTTAGGCAGAGCGGGTCCAAAAGAAAAGCCGCCGCAATTTGATCTGTGGACTGACAGAGGCGTAAAGCCATTGCGAAAGCACTCGCAAAATGCCAACCGTTGCAACTTACGGGATCAACTTGCGGGGGCGTCGCCATAAGAGCGGCGAGAAAACAGCTATCTCACCCTATCTTTACAGTATTGCCGGGATCATTGCGATCCTCGCCATCGCCTTCCTGCTGTCATCGGGAAAGCGGAATATCAATCTGCGCGTCGTGGGCGCTGCATTTGCATTGCAAGCAGTGATGGCGGTTCTGGTCTTGAGAACGAGCTTTGGCGTGACCGCGATAAAGTTCCTGTCCGATGGCGTTATTGCCTTGCTGGATTACTCGGTCGCCGGAATTGAGACTTTGTTCGGGCCGATGGATGCAAACCCGTTCGCCAACACATTCCTGATCGCCGCTTTGCCGGTGATCGTCTTCTTCGCAGCGCTCGTGTCGATCCTGTATTATCTTGGGGTTATGCAGCGATTGGTGCGCTGGTTGGGCGGTGCGATTGGCTGGCTCACCGGGATCAGCAAGGTCGAAGCTTTGGGCGCAGCGGCCAACATTTTTGTTGGTCAATCCGAAAGCCCCCTGGTGGTGCGCCCCTATCTGGCGGCCCTTCCACCATCGCGTCTGTTCACATTGATGTGCGTCGGGATGGCGGGTGTCGCGGGGACTATTCTTGCAGCATACGCGTCTTTTCTTGGCAGTGATGCGGTGCCTTACCTTCTGGCGGCTGCTTTCATGTCTGCGCCCGGCGGCATCTTGATGGCAAAAATCATCATGCCAGATGATCCCGACGAAGCGGCAGAACACGACAAACAGCTTGCTGACGTAACTGTCTCTGAAACTTTCGAGGAGGGTGAAAAGCCTGCCAACATTATTGAAGCAGCAGCGCAAGGTACGACCACTGGCGTTAAGCTGGCGGTAGCCGTGGGCGCGATGGTTATGGTGTTTGTGGCGCTGGTGGCGCTGGCCAACGGCATACTCGGTGGGATTGGCGGGTGGTTTGGTTATCCCGAAATCTCATTCCAGCAAATGTTGGGATACGTGTTTGCGCCCGTCATGTTCTTGATCGGCATATCGGACTGGGATCAGGCACAGATTGCGGGCGGATTGTTCGGTACAAAGATCGTGCTCAACGAATTTGTCGCCTTCATCGAATTGGGCGCTGTCGAAGGTCTGACCGAGCGAAGCCGTTCTATCGTGACGTTCGCATTGTGCGGTTTTGCAAACTTCTCCTCGATCGCGATCCAGATGGCGGTGACGGGCGGGCTTGCTCCTAATCAGAGACCTGTGATCGCACGCTTAGGGCTAAAGGCCTTGGCTGCCGGTAGCCTTGCCAATTTGATGAGCGCTGCTTTGGCTAGTCTCTTCCTGCCATTCTGATCGGATCATAATGGAAAAACCGGCCTTGGGCCGCTAGATAGTCACCATGACACAAACCGCCGTAAACATTGCAAGCGTCTCGCTTGCTCAGCCACTTGAAGAAATCGCCGATGAATTGGGCCGCAGCTTTGCTGAGTTTGGCTTTGCTGTTGTGCGCGATCACGGGATCCCAGCGGAGTTGATTGAGAGCGCAGAGGCGCAATCGAAAGAGTTTTTTGCGCTGCCTGACAAGGTGAAGCGCAGCTACAAAATCGAAGGGGGAGGCGGGGCACGCGGTTACACACCGTTTGGCACTGAAAAGGCCAAGGACGCCTCGATTTTTGATCTGAAAGAGTTCTGGCATGTCGGGCGCGAATTGCCTGAAGGTCATGCACTGAGCGAGTTTATGGCGCCAAATGTCTGGCCCAAGGAAGCGCCGGGTTTCGAAGATACGTTCAGTAATCTTTATGCAGCCTTTGAGACGGCGGGCGGCCGAGTGCTCGAAGCGATAGCCTTACATCTTGATCTTCCACGTGAATTTTTCGCCGGCACGGTGGAGGATGGCAATTCTGTCATGCGCCTTCTTCACTATCCACCGCTCGGACCAGAAGCTCCCGAAGGCGCTATCCGGGCCGCTGCGCATGGCGATATCAATACGATCACTTTGCTGCTTGGTGCCGAAGAAGCAGGATTGGAGCTCTTAACCAAAGCGGGAGAATGGCACGCGGTTGATGTTCCCGAAGGTGCGCTGGTAATCAATGTGGGCGACATGTTGGAAAGGCTGACCAATGGCAGGCTGGTTTCAACCACGCACAGGGTCGTCAATCCGAAGGGTCCGGCTGCACTTCGCTCGCGGTATTCCATGCCTTTTTTCCTGCACTTCAGGCCGGACTATGTGATCGAGCCGCTTCCCAATTGCACAGGGGATGATTGTTGGGAAACACCGCCCGAGCCGCTCAGTTCGCACGATTTCCTGATGCAGCGTTTGCGCGAGATTAATCTCGCCTGATTCTGCGTGAAATAGAGCCTTTCAGGGCTTGCGACTCGCAAAATGTTGCAACGCAAAAGACGGCTGATTCTCAAGTGAAATCGGTCTGACAGCGGCTTGAAACGCTTTATCGCGTGGTCAACGGTACATCGGTAAAAATGCTGACTTCGTGGCGCTCATGCAACACACGCGCTTTTACCCTCGGGAATCCATGGTTTAGCCTGTGGATGAATGGCTTTTGAATGCTTGTGCCGTCTCGCCTCAGAGCGCCTGTCACAAACCTGTCACAAAACAGTCGCTTTTCCGAAGCCAAGCGCTCCTAGGGGGGGCGTACCACACACCTTCTCCATTGTGTTCAGGGGCTTTACCATGAAACTCAAATATCTCTTGGCAGCGAGCGTCGTTTCTCTCTCCGCTGCAACCATCGTAGCAGTTCCCGCTGCTGCTCAGTCGATCACTTCCGGTGTCGAAGGCGACGTTACTGATGCATCGGGCGTGCCGATTGCTGGCGCTACCGTCACTGTGACCGATACGCGGACTAATTCAGAGCGCACCACCACCACTAGCGCATCGGGCAATTTTCGCATCGGTTCGCTTCCACCTGGCGGTCCATACACTGTTACAGTAACGGCGAGTGGCTTTGAGGGTCAGACTGTTGAAGACGTGTTCACCAATATTTCCGGCAACTCAGCCTTCACTTTCTCGCTGACTGAAAGCGCTGCTGGCAACACCATCATCGTAACAGGTGCCCGCGCGCGCGCGACTCAAGTCGCGGTCGGTCCAGGTACAGCATTCGATTCGCAAACGCTGGAAAACTTCCCATCAATCACGCGCGATGTTCGTGATATCATCCGCATCGACCCGCGCGTCAGCCTTGAGCAGAACAACGATGTTGATCGTATCTCGTGCCTTGGCGGCAACGATCGCGGTAACACCTTCACCGTTGATGGCATTATTCAGTCGGACGTGTTTGGCCTTAACGGCACGCCTTTCGCGGCGCGGAACTCTTTGCCGCTGCCATTCGATGTGGTTGAACAGACCTCGGTCGAGTTCGCACCTTTCGATGTTGAGTATTCTGACTTTACAGGCTGTCTCGTCAACGTGGTAACCAAAGCTGGTTCGAACGAATTTAGCGGTTCGGCATTCTACACCTATTTCGACGAAGGTCTTCAGGGGGATGAACTTGAGTTTGCGGACGGAGTTCAAACCATCAATGCTGGTCGTGAAGAGCGCTGGGGCGCGACGCTTTCGGGCCCAATTATTCCTGATCGCTTGTTTTTTTCGCTTGGCTATGAAGAAGTCACCATTGCAGATGGCTTTAACCGTGGCCCGTTCGGCTCGGGTGCTGCCGATGAGGACGAGTTTGTAACTCAAGCCCAGTTCGATGAATTCGCTCGAATTGCTCGCGATGTATATGGTCAGGACATCGGCGGAATTCCAACGACACTGCCAGAAGGCAATGTGCGCTATTTTGGCCGTCTCGACGCAATTATCACTGAAGACCACCGTCTTGAAGCGACTTATCAGCGTCTCGAAGAAACCAATGTCGAATTCGACGGTGGCGGCAACACGCTGACTGGTATCAATTCGTTTGAAGACGAAGGTACAGTTTCAGACTACTATTCAGTTCGTCTTTACTCCGACTGGAGCGACAAGATCTCGACCGAGCTGCGTTTAAGCCGCGCAGATGTGGCTGACGTCCAAGGCCCAGTTGGCTTTAACGAAGCGCAGACTGACGACCCAACCGTTCGCCTTGTCGTTGGTTTCCCAAATGCTACCAACGGCCTGATCCCCGGCGGCGATAACGGTGGCCTTGCTACCGGCCCAGGAATCTTCCGTTCGGCAAACGCTCTCAACACGCGGATTGATCAGGCACGCTTCGTCTTGAACTACGATGCGGGTGATCACTTCTTCAAATTCGGCGCCGAGATCAACGATCTTGAAGTGTTCAACCTGTTCGCGATCAACGCGACTGGCACTTTGTTCTTCAACGGACTTGATGACTTTGAGAATGGCCTGCTCGCCGGTGTCTTCGGTGTTGACGAAGCGGGTGGCGATTTCGACGGTCCCGACGAGATCATCGAAGACGGCATTGGTGGCGGCACGATCCGCACAGGTATCAATGGCGATATCAACAACGCCGCAGCAGAATTCGGCCGCACGGTGTATTCGGTCTTCGCACAGGACGAGTGGCAAGCCACAGATCAATTGAGCGTCACCGCAGGCGTTCGCGTTCAATTGTATGATGGCGATGCGCCGCGTGCCAACCCTGGATTTCAGCAACGCTTCGGCTTCAGCAACCGTGTATCGTTTGGTTCGATTGAACCGGTTGTTCTGCCACGCCTTTCGGCGACATACGAATTCGACAATGAAGGCTTCTTCTCAAACAGCAGCCTGACCGGCGGCGTCGGCATCTTTGCTGGCGGTGACCCTGTCGTGTTCTTCTCGAACGCGTTCTCGAATGATGGTTTTGCCTCGGTCAATGGCAACACCGATGATTGCGACGCAGCAGACCTGAACATTGATCCTGCCACTGGTCAGATCTCCGTTTTGGCCGGTGGAGGTTTTACTGGCTTCCCGCAATGCGCGATTGACGCTGGTGCTGCGGGTGCTGCCGCTGGCGGCGGTGAAGTCCAGAATATCGATCCGGACTTCGACATCCCAACGGCCCTTCGTGCTAACATTGGTTTTGCAACCGAGATTGGCGCAGAAACTGGGTTCTTCTCGAACTGGAACCTCAACGTCGACTACATCTACACCCGTTTCAACGACACTCTGGCAATCCGCGACCTTCTGCAGGTTGTCGATCCTTCAGAGGGTCTTAACGGTTTCACTGTCGATGGTCGTCCGATTATTCGTGCGATCGATCCATTGATCGCTGGTTGTAACGCCAATTTTGATCGTGATGCAGGTACTTTCACTGGTGTAAACGATGTCTGTTTCAACACTGGCCTTGATGAGTTCTTGCAACTTACCAATGGTCCAAGCTTCGACAGCCACAACCTGTCGTTCATCCTGACCAAACGTTTCAGCGAAGGTCTCTTCACTGAAAATGGAAGCGTGAACATCAATCTGGGCTATGCGTTCACTGACAGCGAGCAGACAATCAATTCTCGCTCATCGACCGCAGGATCGCAGTTTGATGGAACCGCAGTGTTCGATCCACAAAATCCGGCAATCTCGCAGTCTGGCTTTGAAACGCGTCACAACATCACTTTGTCGATGTTCTTCCGCGAAGAATTCTTCGATGGTTTTGACACTGGTCTGGGCGTCTTCTTCCGTGCGTCGGAAGGCCGCCCATACAGCCTGACCTTTGACGATGGCTTCCCGGATTTCCGCGACAGCGGTTCGGCAGAAGAGAACATTCTGGCCTACATCCCAACAGGTATCAACGATCCGAACCTGTCTCCGTCCAGCGATCCCGTTGCTGTTCAATCGTTCCTAGATGCGATCAATAATGGTTTCCAGATTCCCAACGGTGAGACAGTGAACTTCAACTGTGATTTCACACCGGGCGAAACGATTCGTCGTAACACCTGCCGTAATCCGTGGTTCTTTGATGTAGACTTCCGTCTGACACAGGAGCTGCCATTTATCGGAAGCCTCACCGGCATCAAGGAAGACCGGATCGAGATCTTTGCCGACTTCTCGAATTTCCTCAATCTGCTTGATAGCGGCTGGAATGTTCGTCGCTCATTCGGCGATTTTGATGGCCGCGTGGCTTTGCTCACGGGTGAATTTGACGACGAGGGGCGTTACGTACTCGATAGCTTCCGTCCTTTCGAAGCGGAACCGAATGTCTCGGTGAACAACAGCATCTGGCGCATTCAGGTTGGCGCACGCTACGAATTCTAATTCGCTAGCTAGCAGCTAAGACACAAGCGGCGGGGCCCCTTTGGGCTCCGCCGTTTCTTTTTCTGCGCGGTAACTGACTGAAGTGTTGCCGCGCATTGGTAAGGTCAGCTGCCTGCTGTGCTGGCCTGCGAACTCGTTTCCTCACCATCGTCTGCAAGAGCCAGCAGTTCGGCTGCAAGCGCTTGCTGGACTTTCGGATCGAGATCCAGCCTGATCGCGTTTTCAAATGACGCGGCCAGATCACCAAGCCCTGGCTCGCCAAACATTGCGGCTGTCCCCGCGAGTTTGTGCACCACCTTGGCCAGCTGCATTCGAGCTTCGGCGTCAGTGGATGAACCGTCCAGCAACCCCGCCTCCAGCGCGGATCGTACAGCTTCTACTGCTTCTCGGCGACGCGCAGTCCAGCGCTTAATCAATGCTGGAGAATGCGTTTGCATTTGCCCAGGCACCGGGCTGGACCGCCGGTTGGCTGCCCCTGTGGCATGAAGCAAATCCACCACTTCAGCAGGCTCGGGTAGGGTGTCATATTCTTCGGGCGGGTGACTGCTTAAACTGAAGCTATTGTCCGCATCAGCATATCCTTTTTCGACAATGCGAGTCGGCAACCAACGCTGAAGCACGCGGGCCAGATCAGCGAACACCATTGGTTTGGCAAGATGCGCCTGCATTCCAGCCTTCCTTGCTGCTGCAACATCTTCTGGGAAAGCATTGGCCGTCAGCGCGACAATCGGCAATTGATCAGGTGTGATCCCTTCTGCCCTGATTGCTCTGGTCGCAGCGTAGCCATCACAACTCGGCATCTGCAGATCCATGAAAACCAAATCATAGGGAGTGCGGCGCACTATGCTATCCATCACCATGGATATCGCTTCATTTCCATCATGCGCTACGGCGACGGTCTGTCCGCATTTCTCCAACATTTCGCGTGCCAACATACGGTTCACGTCGTGATCTTCGGCGAGCAGAATGCGCGCTTGGCTTGGGATTTCATCAAGTGGCGTTGGCACGAATGTCGGCTCTGGTTTGCTTTCAGGTGTCGCGGGGATGGCAGGCAGCGTAATCGTGAATACCGAGCCAGCCCCCGGTTCGCTTTCTACATCGATCCGACCGCCAATGAGATTGACAAGTTGGCGACTGATCGCCAAACCGAGACCAGTACCGCCATAGCGCCGTGCGATATCACTTTCGGCTTGTACGAAGGGATTGAAGATCATCCCAAGTCGATCCTGATCTATCCCAATGCCGGTATCAGCAATGCTGATGGAAAACTCGTCCTCATTGCCTGTTAGCGTGACGTGGATGCTGCCTTCTTCAGTGAATTTAACTGCGTTCCCGATCAGATTGAGGATGATCTGGCGAAGTCGAAGGCCATCTGTCATCACCCAGTTTGAGCTTTCTGCGCAATTGACTGTTTCACTTTCGGCTGTGTAATCCAATGTGATGCCTTTGTTCTCGGCATTGGCTTGGTGCAGCATGGTGCACTCGGCAACGGTCGCATCGAGATCAACGGGGCTGCTGTCGATTGCAATCTGCCCCGCTTCGATCCGGGAAAGATCAAGAACATCATTTAAGAGCATCATCATCGATCGACCAGATTGCACGATCATCTGGGTCTGACGGTTTTGGTCCTCATCCAAATCGGATTGCAGAAGCAATTCAGCAAATCCCAACACACCGTTCATTGGAGTGCGAATTTCGTGGCTCATATTTGCCAGAAATTCTGATTTTGCATGCGCTGCCTTCTCCGCATGCCTGCGGGCGCGCGTAAGCAGCAATTCTAGCTCAACACGCTCTGTAACATCACGCGCGGCCACGACTATTCCAGTGCGCCCACTCACCGAGCGAACGCTCACTGTGCTGCATTGTGCTTCGATAAAAACAGGTGTCCCTTCTTCGCTATCGAGATAGCGGCGATACGTGATCCGTTCGTTCTTTGAGGCACCCGTGATCAATTGCTGATATACCCAAGTCATCTGTTCTTGCGCATCATCATGAGTACCATCGGTGAAATGGGATCCTGTTAGGCTCTCGTGCTCTTTCCCAAGCACGGCCTTCACAGATGGCGAGGCATAAGTGCAGATTCCATCAAGATCATAGTGCAAGATGGCATCGGAGATATTCTCTGCAAGTATATTGAGTTGGTGTTTACTGCGTTCAACCGACTCTATAATTCGCTTGCGGCCCGCGAGCGCAGCCGCCACCGGAAGCCCAGTAAGAAAGTTGGCTGCAATAAAAGCTTGAAGCAATTGATTGCGAACCGCTGGTGAATAACTTGCCTCATATATAGGGCCTAGGCTGATCGAGGTGGTGATAGCAGCCACCAAAGAAAGCCCTGCAAGAAACAATGCTGTTCCCAGCGAACCAAGCCGAAAGGCATGCAGAAGAGTGATGGGAGGGATCAAGAACAACAGGGCGGAGCCAGGTTGCGACAGGACCAAATAACTGCCGAACAACCCGATTGAGATGAGCGCAACGGCTTCCGCCAACTTGGCAGGCTCCCATTGCGATCGCTCGCGCCAAAGGTCGGCCAACAACAAAAGAGCAGGGACAAGCAGTAGGATGCCCAGGCCGTGCGCTATATACCAATTCACAGCCTGTTTGGTGAGCGCTGGTCCCTTCAACTCTAAATCAAAGGACATGGTCGAAAGAGCAATCGCGCAGGACACAAGTGGCGCAACCAAAGCTCCCAAACCGATGACAAGACCTAGATGATTGATGTTGGTCATGGATGGTCTAAAACCGCAGTAGCGCCGGACCAAGGCGACCATAACCGCAACTTCGGCTGCGTTGGCAAGGCCGAAAATGGTTGAAGTGATATGGCTAAAACCTGCAGCTAAATCGGCGCAATAGATCCCAAATCCCAATGCTACCAAGAAGACTATCTCATTCTTTAGCGGCAATCGCAGCAAGAACGCCGCTGCACACGCAGCGGGCAGCCAAACTGTGGCCAGCGCGCCGTCGCCAAACCGTGACAAGCTTAGCGATGCAGTGGCTAGGATGAAGCCAACCAATCCGCATACGAGAGAAACTAGAATGCAACGCAGATCCATGGACCCAAAGGCCACCAGAGGCGCAAGTGCGGAGCTGCTCGGGGATTGCAAATCCTCTGGATCATTCCCAGCGCCACTTGCACCTAACCCCGGGGGATAGGCGTGCGAGGCATTCAAATCATGGCCTTGCAGAATTTTACGCTCCTTCGATCTCATTCCTCTGTATGAGTATAGAGAGACGGACAGTTTTGCGGTGGTAACAGCCCCCATAATGGTCCGATTTGGAGTCGTTGAACAAACATGGTCAAAAGAAGCACGAAGTACGGGAGCAGAAAGCGGCGCATCCGCTGGCCCTTAGTGCTTGGCTTGGCTGTTTTGCATATGGCGGCACTTTATGGCCTCGCGCGCATGTTCGCTCCGGAAATGACCGCATCAGTCGAAAATCAAGTGGTGTCCGCAATCACTGTAACTGTCTCAGTTGCCGAGCCTGACCCACCACCGCCTCCTCCTGCTGAACCGCAGCCTGACGAAGGCGCCCAAGGCGATCCTGGCAAAAAGGCTGTGCCGCAACCTGTTACAGCGCCAAAGCCCAAGGTACCTCTGCCTAAACCCAAACCTGCGCCCAAAGCCTCCTCAACCGGGAGCGCCAACCAATCGGGCGCTCGTGAGACCGGTGATGGCACAGGTGCAGATGGACGAGGGACGGGTACTGGCAGTGGCCAAAGCGGCAGCGGCCAAGGCAATGGAATTGCCTCCAAACCGGAGCATATTTCTGGTGGGATCAACAATGCGCGCGATTATCCTGTGCCCGAAGGTGGGAGGAAAGCGCGGCGCGGTACTGAGGTGATCGTGCGGGTTGTTGTCGGTGTGAATGGTCGCGCGAGCCAATGCTCGATTTACAGGGCCAGCCCGGATCCTGAGGCTGATCGCATTACATGCCAGTTGGTTGTGGAACGTTTGCGATTTCGCCCGGCTACTGATCGGGCTGGCAATCCTGTTCCGGCACCTTATTACTGGCGTCAAAGATGGTTCTAATTGTTTGAGACTGGTTTCACAAATGCTGCAAAACACTGTTCCAAAAAGCAATTGTTGGAGTTTCGCATGACCGATCCGACGACAGGTGTCACTATTTATCCGGTCATTCTGTGCGGTGGCAGCGGTACGCGGCTTTGGCCGGTCAGCAGTCGATCCCACCCCAAGCCGTTCTTACCCCTCATTGGCGATATGACGTTGTTCGAACAAGCCATAGCGCGCGTAGATACGGATGACGGATTTGCAGAACCTATCATAGTCGCAGGCCAGCAGCATTGCGATGCAATCACGCAGCAAATGCACGGCTCACCTCATCGCATTGTCGTAGAACCGGCGTCTCGCAACACAGCGCCTGCAATCGCCCTGGCTGCTGCGATTTTGCCGGTCGATGCAATCATGCTGGTGTGTCCGAGCGATCATCATATTGCTGACACCGGAGCGTTCAGGTCGGCTGCCAGAGCGGCTGCGCAAATGGCCAGGGAAGGGCGACTAGTCTCTTTTGGCATTACGCCCGAGCATCCCGAAACAGGCTATGGCTATTTGCGGCGCGGGGGAGCCATGGGTCAAGGCTTTGAGATTGCTGAGTTTGTTGAAAAGCCCGGTCTGGAAGAAGCTCAAGCCTACCTCGCCAGTGGCGAATACAGTTGGAATGGTGGTATTTTTGCCTTTCGAGCTGGGACTTTGCTGGAAGAACTTGCCAGCCACAGGCCGGAAATGGCGCGGCTGGTAACCTCTGCTATCGAAAATGCTCAGCAACACGGTGTGCAAATCCATCCCGCCAAAGACAAATTTGACGCGATAACCGGCGAATCGATTGATTACGCCGTGATGGAGAGCACCAATCGTGCAGCTATGGTGCCTGCGGATATGGGTTGGTCAGATATCGGGAACTGGGCTGCTTTGCAGGATGCATTGAAAGCGGGCGATCAGGCAGAAACAGACGCCAATGGCAACACCAGTCGCGGGATTGCAGATTTTGACGAATGCCGAAATGTTTTGGCATTCAGCGATGGTCCCCGCATTTCCGCTGTCGGTCTTGAAGACATCTGTATTGTTGTGACGGGCAACGAAGTTATGGTTACGCGGCGCGCTGATGCCCAGCGCGTGGGTAAGCTGCCTGGTGTCCTTGGCCTCAAAACAAACTCGAAAGCACAGGGCGAGTGATGCCAAAGTCCCTTTCACTGGCTGTGCAAAAGCTCGACACGATTCAGGTTGAAAAAGTCTGGGGTCGTGATGTCTTGCCGGCGCCGTTTGTTGCGCATAATGGCGAACGGATTGGTGAGATCTGGTTCGATCCCATCCCAGCTTGCGATCGGCTGCTGGTTAAATACCTTTTCACTAGCCAAAAGCTTTCGGTTCAGGTTCATCCAAGTTCCCAGAACGCTCTGCAAGGGGAGGCAGGAAAGGAAGAATGCTGGTTGGTGCTTGATGCAGAGCCAGACGCAAAACTCGCAATCGGCTTCAAACAGAAGTATTCTCCGCAAGATATAGAAGCTGCGGCTTTGGATGGATCGATTGAAGATCTGCTCGAATGGCACACCGCACAAGAAGGCGATGTGTTTTTCATGCCCGCAGGGACGGTTCATGCGATCGGGCCCGGGCTTTCATTGGTAGAAGTCCAGCAAAACAGCGATACCACCTTCCGCCTCTATGATTATGGCAGGCCGCGTCAACTGCATCTTGAGCGCGGTTTGGCTGTTGCTGACTGCGGACCCTACGCTGCGACACATCGCGGTAAAGTGACCGGTGAAGAACAATGCTTGGTGCATGAGGCGCATTTTCGGCTCGACCGGGCTTTGGGCAAACCGAGCGAGACATTGCGAGAAGTCTATCGTGAGGGCGTGCTTGTGCTGCCCCTTAAAGGACAGGTTTCATCGGCTGTCACGCAGGACCGTGCCGAGCCTGGTCAGTGTCTCTATGCAAATGATATTGACTTTTTGGACTTCTCGGAGGCGGACATCAGCCTTTTGGTAGGAGAGGGCTGATCTTTGAGTGTTCACGCAGGCTGAGCTGACGCCTTAACAGTTTGCCATCCTCTCATCAGTTCTTGGATTTCAGACAGGCCGTACGGTTTTCGTAAGATTCCAGTCGCACCCAATTGATCAATTTGGTCCGCCATTTCAGCATAGCCGGTAGCAAGTACAAACGGAACACCTCGCTTTGCAAGTTCTTGGGCGATGGGCTCACTGGATTCAGTGCCAAGATTAAAATCGATGATCGCAAAATCGGGTTGCTGTTTTGCGATTGCCATAATTGCGCCATCGACGCTGCTTGCCACATCGACATTGCTTATTCCGATACTCTTGAGGTTCTCCTCTGTATCTAGCGCAATGATCATGCTGTCTTCTACGACCAAGACACGCGCAGGAAGGTCGCCAAAATCGTTCCCGTGGTTTGCCTCATTGTCCCTTGAACTAGCGGCGGGCTTCGTTGCGCTTAATGCTGGGCCTGATTTCTTGACCGGCACGATGTAGCGTTTGGGGATAAGGAAATCTGCCTCAAGGCCTGACAGTTTGAAGCGCAGTTCTGCTTCGCCCTTAAGCTCGTAGGGGATCGAACGTTCAATTATGGTCGACCCAAAACCGCGACGTGTAGGGGCTTTGACAGGCGGACCACCACGCTCACGCCAAAGTATCTTTAGGTCACCAAAGCTCGTTGTTTCAAACGTAACGTCCAATTGACCAGAGCGATCGCACAGGCTGCCATACTTCGCTGAATTCGTGACCAGTTCATGCGCCACCAATGCCAAAACAGTGTATGCCTCTGGCCGGATCAGGACTTCTTCCCCGCGTACGTTAAAGCGTTCCTTTTTCTCGTTCAGGTAGGCGGCCAATTCAGTTTCGAACAGAGTGGACAAAGGAGCAGGAGCCCAGTTTTCACGTGTGATATTGTCATGTGCGGAGGCAAGCGCCGATATGCGTCCACCGATAATGCTGGCCAAACTCACGACGGAATCGGCGTCGTGCTGCGATTGAGCGACTAGACTGCGGATTAGATTGAGGATGTTTCGAACCCTGTGATTGAGTTCAGAGATGAGCAATTCCTGTTGCTCTTGTGCACGAGCTCGATCGCGAGCTGCCTCATCGCTCATACGCAAGACCACTTCCAGCAGAGTGGTGCGTAGGCTTTCGGCGACCTGAATTTCATCAGGTGTCCAATCCTCGCTGCAGCCCTCCACAGTCTCAACCCAAGCCGAAAAACTGCCGCGTGGTTGCAAGCGCTCACCTGCTGGCGCAATTGCCTTGGAAGGATCGCCAGCCCAAGTGATCTTCTGATTAAGCGGGCGACGCCACAGGACCAGATAATCGCGCGGCGAACGGGAGATGGGAAGGATCAAGGCGCCTGTAGCAGTGGTCTCAAATTTGCGTGCATCCGGGATGAATTCAGATAGGCAACTCATCGCAACGACTTTGCTGATCGGCATTGTCGCAAGGGTCGGGGTGAGCGCATGAAATCCCAGCTGATCAGGAGCAAGCCCAATGGATTTATAGTGACCATCAAAAAAGGCAGACAAGCCATCATGCGGTATGAGCTCGGCAAGCTGCTCATCGATCATGTCAAGATTTTGCAGAAGCGATTCGCCGTTAGCTAGGCGAACCATCAACCGTTCATGAAGCAATTGCGCTTGAGCCCGCATCGTGTTGGCCTTGCCCGCAGCAATCCTATCGATCATCAACGAGAACATTTGGCTGAACATTTCGGCGACCGTGCGCAGCGAATAGGGGGGGACACGCGGTTCGTAATTGTGGCAGGAAATCATGCCCCACAATTTGCCGCCTGTGACAATCGCAATCGCTAACGACGCGGCTACTCCCATGTTCTTCATGTACTTCACGTGCATCAAGGAATGCGAACGCAGCATACTCATCGACAGATCGAGCGGCATTTTATCGACACCGATCGTGGGCTCAATCGGAACTGGCTGAGCATCCATATCGGCAATAATGCGCATTCGGTTGCGTTGAAACAATTCACGTGCTTGCTGGGGAATATCCTCACGCGGGTACCGAAGTCCTAGATACGGCTCCAGATTTTCTTCGCGGTCTTCAGCCACCACTTCGCCGCTTTGATCAGCATGAAATTTGTAGACCATTACACGGTCATAGCCGAGCATTTCACGCACAAGCACAGCTGCCTTGGAGCAAAGTTCATCGAGATCGCTGATCGGATCAAGCTGCGAGAGAACTGGGCCAATTATGCCAAGATGATCCGCGTATTCATGAACCGCATGCTTCTCAAATTCGATGATAATCTTGCCATTGGAAATGTGCACCGCTGTGTCCATGAGCGCGCCATTGCTTGTCAGCTGTATCCCAAAGAGGCGCTCAACAGCATCCTCGGAGCGTAGCTTGCTCACGGCATGTTGAAGGATTTCAATCGCGCGCAATGTGAAGCAATCCGCCAGCCGCGATCCGGGTTCTGGCGAAGTCTCCAGCGAAAGTAGTTCAGCACAATTCAGCGATCGATGCGCGACCATCCAGTCTGCATTGACAGCGATTAAGGCTCCGAAATGCTGAACAGCGCCGATATGGTGGATCGGTTCACGATCGCATTCGGTCAATTCGGGAGTCGGTTGCATGAGGTTCATAAGGAGATTGCCGGGCAAGAAAAGGATTGGGAGGCGGATGTGGCGTCCGCTTTCGAGGCAGTTAAATCAGCAGCTTTGGTTTTTTGGGTTTGATCGCGCAGCATCATGATAAAATGATCGAATACTGCGAGAGATGCCTGTGAGGCCTGGCAAATCTCTGTTTCTGCGGCGGGCCGCTCGATCAGACGGCGCAGGTTGCCCCAGAAAGCTAGCATTTTGGGGTCAGCTAGAAAGGAGTGCGGCCAGGGGGCACTTTCAGAATGTGAAGACGATTGACCTATCTCTTTCAAAATTGACCGATTACCAAGCGAAGAGCCGGCAAGCGTCCAAGCTGCACCCAAAGATTTCGCCTCACGTTCGGCCTTTGATCCTGACCCAATGTCAAACGGAGTTTCCGAGGTGGATGATGCATCCAAACGCTTGCCCATGCCTAAGGCAGTCAAATCCTGTAGAATAAGATCGCATTGCAAAGGCGGGCGCAAATGTTCAGGCGCATTGGCAATCAGCCAGCCTTCAACTGGTCGTCGGGCCTGATACTGGAGCTTGAGAAACTCAATATAGCTATCGCAAGAATGCCACCCTGTCCTTTCGCGCATCATATCATCGAGTTGTTGGTGTGATGCATGCGTGATCTGCCGCAATTGCCCTCGCAAGGTCTGCGTGTGCCTTCTGGCCTTTATCTGAACGGTGGCGGTCGCCAAATCCTAAATCCTTTGCGAGAGTGCGAACCTCTTTCAGTCAAATCTGTAATAAACTATGGACTCATTTTATGTAATAGCAAAGTGACACTTTCTCTATTTAATGACAAATGCCAAGCATAAGGCGCAACTTAGTATTGCCCCTTACAATTGTTCGAAATTGCTGGGATTGTTGCCTGAGCCAGGAGATGCTGATTCAGGACGTTTGCGTGCCTGTGCGTATGGAGAATGCTCGCTTCAGTCTTTCTCTAACAGCTTACCGCCATTTTGTTTGACTGCACGCTCCAACGTGCCGCGCAGGAAACTGAGCAATGGTGGCAGATCCATCTCGATCACCACACTGGTATCCGCCACTTCGATGGTGCCCGGTATCCGCTGGCCTGCTGCAGTAATAACTAAGCCCATAACATCCTCGCTGGCCCAGTCGGTTTCAACGCTCGCCATGCCAGCCGGAAAATGGTCTGCGATTTCATGAGCGTGTTGGTGGAGGCGTCGGCGGACCTCTTCGCGGCCCAGAGAGTGGGGCAGGGTAACGCGCATCCTCTATCGTGTCTGCTTGCTGGGGGTTGCAGAGAAATCGGGCAGTGGCACCCCTGTATCTGGTGTGCCTGTCAAGTCTTCGAGAAGCTCATCGCCGCCATAACGATATTCAAGATAGCGGGATTTAATCGCAAGGTCGTCCAGTGCACCTTCGGCCAACCGGCGTGTGACCCGGTCGATCTCACCAGAGATTTTGGTGAGGCTTGTCACAAGCCTATCATCGGCGGTTCCACCCGCATGGTCTTCGCTGCGCAAATGCTCAGGGATCTTCAGGTAATTATCGATGGTTTCGGGAATATATTCACCCACCAGCTCACGCACTTCTGTCATAGCGGGGTGGTTGTCTTCCATTGTTTCAAGCTGAACACCAAGAGCGTCCAGTTGCACACCCATTTGATCGATAATCGCAGCAGCGGCATTGGGCAAAGCATCACGCTGCGCCTCGAGCCAAAGCTCCACTCGCGCGACCATCTGTTTGGGGTTGCCCTTTTTAAGTTCGGAGCGTTGGGGTACCTTGATTTTCGGGAAGCTGGAGAAGATCGCGACCGCAAGAGCAGTGGCCACTACGACGCCCATCACTCCCCAAAAGCCAATGCCGCTAAACATTGCGCCAGCAATTCCCGCGCCCATCCAGATCGCGAACACAGCAAGCACGATGTTACGAACTTTGGTAAGCAAGTTCTTGGTTCGTGCGTTTGCTGAGCCTTTACCAATTGCCTTGCCGCTAACGCCCGGACGATGCGTCCCGCCTTCGCGCTGCGTGCGTAGTGATTGGCCCGCTGCGCTTAATATCTGATCGGATTGGCTGGTGCTGTCCGGCATAGGCTATCCTTAGCTATCCAGCGCCAGCAGAGACGGCTCGCTGGCGACTTTCGCTTGTGCTTGCGCTTGGCCTTCTGCGCGGGCGATATAGCCTTTGGATTTCTCCACCTCATCAGTGAGCACATTCACTGTCTGCTTCATGCTGTCCAAAGCACGCACTTTGAAGTCGTCCACTTCGTCCATGGTGTCATAGATATTCTGGAAAGCGCGTTGCAGCGTCTCCAGTGGGATAGTAGACGCGGCCGCCTGTTCGTGGATCTGGCCGGTCTGTTCGCGCAGCAGGGTGCTGGTGCTATCAATGATGTCACTCGTCGTCTGGTTGAGCGATGTGATCTGCTGCAAAACCAGTTTCTGATTGGTCATTGCCTGCGCAACCGTCACCGCAGTGCGCAATGCACCAACCGTAGTGGTGCTTGCGCGATCAACGCCTTTCACAAGCTCCACATTGTTTTTCTTAACAAGATCAAGCGCGAGGTAGCCTTGCACTGAAACGGCCATCTGAGTGAGCAAGTCTTGCGTGCGCTGTCGCACATAAAACAGCGCGCTTTCCCGCAAGGCCTTGGCCTTTTCAGGATCAGAGCTGTCAAGTTCCAAAGCTTTGGCTTCCAGCTTTCCGTCCAAAGCTTTCGCAATATGGATCATCTGTTCCAGCTCACCCATCGCTTCCCACAGCTTTTGGCGTTCTGTATCGATCGCGGCGTTGTCCAGATGCAGCTCTTTCTTGCCGCCTTCCAATCGTTCGAGAATTGCCTGAATATGTCCTTGCGCTGATGTGTAGCTGTCGAAGTAGTTTTTCAGCTTGCTTCCAAATGGGATGATGCCGAACAACTTGCGCGGGGAAAGCAGCTTGCTCTTGCGACCCGGATCAAGGTCTTCGACGGTGCGGCGCAATTCAGCAAGATCACTACCAACAGATCCATCGCCATCCATTGATCGTACCGGGCGGTCAAGGAAACGGTTGGAATGCGCAGCAGCGGCGCGGATCTGTTCCTGACCCATGCGGGTGATCTGATCGACTTTTTCGCCAAAGGCCGGTGATTTTGCATCTTGTGCGACAAGCTCCGTCACAAAAGCATCGACTTTCACATCGAGTTTCGATTTTTGCTCATCGGACACCGGCACCAATCCAGCTGCCTTTTCTGCTGCTACCACAGGGACAGGATCGGGCGGGGTCAGTTTGAAATCAGTTTCGGTTTTGGTCGCGGTCGCGATGTTCAGATCTGTCGAGGTTTCCGTGCTCATGCGCTCAAATGCTCCCTTGGCCACGCGCAGTCGCGCGCTTTCTTTCTAGCTGTATTAGGTATCTAAAACACAGCTTTCAAGGCAGACTAGCCCGGAGTAAGGCCACGCGTCCATTGCTGTTTACATGAGAATGTTGGCGTTTGCCCGGAAGGCAGAGTAGGTGAGAGGCTAATTGACCACTTAATTTTCCTCGAAGGGGCGAGGTTCATTGACTGATAACACCCAAACAGATTCAGACAACGCACCTCGTGTGCCATCATCATCTGGTTACACGCCCATCTCTGGCAGCACGGCTGCCAATTCAGCGGCGGGCGATGATTCTCCCTACGCCAAGGTTGCCCATTCCATAAAGATTTGGTGGCGCGAAGAGGTTATTGGCGCAGTCGATCAGGGTGAGGTGATCGAAAAGCACCGCGAAGATTGTGAAATGTCCGAGCGGTATCTGTTTATGACCGCGATGAGTGCAGGGATCGCGGTCTTGGGGCTTCTTTTGCCATCCACGGCGGTGGTTATCGGCGCGATGCTCTTATCGCCTTTGATGGGGCCGATCATGGGATTGGGGTTTGCACTGGCAATCGGTGATTTCCAATGGCTCAAGCAATCATCCCGCAGCCTTTTATGGGGCAGCGTCATGGCTATTGCTCTTACGGCCTTGTTGGTCTTTTTCTCACCAATCCAGACTATTACGTCAGAGATTGCTGCGCGGACACAGCCCAACCTGTTTGACCTTTTGGTCGCGCTGTTTTCCGGTATGGCGGGTGCCTATGCAACTATCAGGGGGCGCGCTGGTACGATTGTTGGTGTTGCGATTGCCACCGCATTGATGCCGCCGCTGGCAGTCGTAGGCTTTGGCCTTGCCACACTGAATTGGACCGTTTTTTCAGGTGCATTGCTGCTTTATGTGACCAACTTGATCACCATTGCGCTCACCGCGCTTGGCATGGCGCGGCTTTATGGCTTCCGCACAAGGCTGACCAAAGGACAGACGCAGGCGCAGAACCTGGCAGTGATAGCGGTCTTTATTGCTTTGGCTGTGCCGCTTGCCTATTCGCTCCAACAGATCGCATGGGAAGCCAATGCCCAGCGCATTGTTAGGGATGAAATCAGCGAGAGGTTCGCTACTGATTCAGAGATTTCTCGGCTCGATGTCGATTTTCGTGGGGATCCTCTGACCGTTGTATCGACTGTTTACACCCCAACAGCAAAACCAGATGTGGAAGTCGAAATCGAAACGGTTTTGACAGAACGTTTGGGGCGCCCTGTTGAGTTGGCGCTTAATCAGTTTCAAGTGGGTACCAGCGCGTCTGCGGCACAACAGGCGCAGCTTTCCGCAGCAAGAGCAAGCGAGGAAGAAGCGGCATTGGCCCGTGCGGAGGATTTGGCTCAGCGATTGGCCTTGGTGGCCGGTGTGGACGAAAGTGACGTCTTGGTTGATCGCACTCGGCGCAAAGCGATGGTGCGCGCGCAGCGTCTGGAAGGGGCAACTTTGGCTGCATACCGTGCGTTAGAAATGCGCATTGCTGCAACAGAGCCGGAATGGACAGTCGAGCTTCTGCCACCGCTCGCTAGCCTGCCCAATGCCATTCCTTTTGCTGAGGATGGGCCGACGATGGATGGCACCAAGGCTCTTGGCGTTGTTGAGTGGGCATCGAGCCGCGTGGACGTGCCGATTGTGCTTTCAGGAAATACCGAAGATGGCGAACGTGCCGCAGCCATTCTGGCAGAACGCGGAGTAGAGGTTGTGCTTAACCCAACGTCTGGGCCTCTAAGCGCGGATTGGGGGGAGTTAGGCGAGTAGCTTTTTCCCGTTAAACTTGCCTGACCGAGTATGAGCTTAAGCGGCCAATTCCAACGGCACAATCTCACCTGCAAGATACAGCTTTTTGGCTTTTGCGCGGCTAAGCTTTCCAGACGATGTACGCGGCAAGGTGCGCGGTGGAACCAATTCTACGACGCAGCTCATTCCTGTGACGGAGCGAACTTTGTCAGCGATCTGCTCACGCAGTTTGACGCGCTCGCCAGGGTCAGAGACACGGCAATGGACCAGGACGGCAGGCGCCTCTTCGCCATTGTCGGTTTCGATGGCAAAGGCAGCAATATCGCCGTGATTAAAGCCTGGCAATTGCTCCACCGCCCATTCGATATCTTGGGGCCAATGGTTCTTGCCATTGATGATGATCATATCTTTGGCTCTGCCCACGATGAACAGATAGCCATCGGCCAGATATCCCATATCGCCTGTATCTAGCCAGACATCCCCGGCATCATCGGCAACAAGGCAATCCTTGGTCGCTTCTTCATTGCGGAAATAGGAGTGCATGACGCTTGGCCCTGCGCACCAGACTTTGCCGATTTGGTGATCGCCGCGCGCATTTCCATCCTCTCCGCGAATTTCTACGACCATGTCGGGCATTGGCTTGCCGCAATTGACAATCGCGCGATAGCGGGCAGGGCGTGAGAGGTCACGAGGGGTGCCTGAAAGGCGCTCTTCTTCGACCAACTCGACCCGGATACCTTCGCCTGGCGGCATGACAGTGACGCCAAGAACCGCCTCAGCAAGGCCATAGGACGGGGTGAAGCTCGCAGCTTTAAAACCGGCATCCGCAAACGCATTCACGAAACTTTGCATGACGTCAGGTCGGATCATGTCCGCGCCATTGCCAGCGAGCCGCCAACGCGACAGGTCGAAGCGTTCAGCGACATTGGACTGGCTCGAAATACGTCGCGCACAGATATCATAGCCGAATGTTGGCGAATATGAGATGGTTGTGCCTTTGTTGGCGCTGATCATGTCAAGCCAAGCCAAAGGACGGCGCGCAAAGGCATCAGGTTTGAGATAATCGCCCGAAACCTGATTGGCGATCAGCGATAGAAAGCATCCCACCAATCCCATGTCGTGATACCAAGGCAACCAGCTTACGCAGCGCTCATCATCCTGCAGCTGCATGCTGGTCGAATGGCCGTAAAGGTTATGAAGCAGCGCTTCATGAGTGACCGCAACACCTTGCGGAAAGCGTGTCGAGCCGGAGGAATATTGCAGATAGCAAATGTCTTGCGAGGACACGTTGGGAAACTCGCATTCTGGCGCATCATGTGCGGCAAATTGCTCCCAGGTCTCGCCCTTGCATCCCTGACGTTTGGCTGCCGTTTCGGCCATTTCTGAGATTTCGCTTGGGTACAGCAGAATGGCCGGGTCACAGCTTGAAAGTTGGACACCGAGTTGGTCGATGTAGTTGTCTTTCCCGCCAAAGGTGGTCGGCAAAGGAAGGGGCACGGGCCATGCGCCTGCATAAACACATGCACAAAACAAAGCTGCAAATTCCGGCCCGGTTTCGGCAATCAAAGCCACACGATCTTCGCGTTTAATACCCGCTGCGATCAAGCGGCGCGCAGCCACAAGAGCATCTTCACGCAGTTCTGAGAAAGGATAAACTCGCTCAAGTTTTCCCCGCATATCGTGGAAATTGAGCCCTTTTTGCGATCGAGCAGCGTAATCAATTGCGTCGTTAAAGGTAACAAATTGCGCGCGAATTCGCGGCAAATCGCAATCATTCGGCGTCGGCTGTAATGCGGCGTCGGTCATTTTCTTTAGCGATACCCGTAGTTTACGACGCTACGCAAAGCGTCCTATCATATCCCTTGTTTCCGCGCCATATTGACGTGGAGCGATCCATTAGGTTCCCCATTTGATAAGGACTGTGGCACGAATAAGGCGAAATGGTTTCATGGGAAAGCAAAAATGTCTTCATCTGGTAATGTAGAGGCGCAGGCTCGTGTCTGGGGATGAAGCTGACGATAATCGTGGTGATATGTCAGCAAGAGACAGGTTCAAGCGCGGCACAAGCAAGCCCAAGAAGCGGAAACCTCTGGACGAGGCATCCTTGCGGGACCTGGCTTTGCATTACGCTGCGAGGTTCGCGACGACCGGTGCAAAGTTGGAAAACTATCTCGCACGCAAAATACGAGAGCGCGGAGTTGCTGAGGATGGGAAGGGACGAACAGTCGATTTGGATGTGTCCCGCCTTGTCGCTAGGTTGATTGAGCTGGGCTATGTCAATGATGACGCCTATGCGCGGGCAAAATCGCGAGACCTGACACATCGTGGTTTCGGTGCACGGCGAGTGGAGCAAGCCTTATGGGCAGCGGGCGTTCAAGAACCCCTTAGAGAAGCGCACGCTCCCACCCAAGCGGCAGCCCGTAGAGCGGCCATCTTGCTGGCAAAAAAGCGGCGGTTTGGCCCCTTTGCAACTCCTCCTGACAATTCGGACGAAGAGCCAGATCGCGTGGCCGCGCAAAAGCTGCGCGATAAACAGATTGCGGCTATGCTGCGGGCAGGCCATGAGTTTGAGCATGTGCTGTTCATCCTGGATGCAGCGCAGGTAGAAGATATTGAAAGCTGGCTTGAAGAGGCGGAAGCCGACGAAGCCGAAAACGCATCGCAGGAGAGCAGACCGTGGTGAAAGTCTTTGGAATTGGCTTGGCTTTTGTGTTGGCCGCGTGTTCGCCTGCAGAAAGTGGGGCGGCGCTTTCGCAGTCGCAGAGCAACGAAGCCAGCGTCTCAGAAACTGAAACGCGAACGCATCCGGTCTCTGGGCTCGAAATCATCGAAGTGACGGTGATGCGCGGCGAACAGGAGATCATTTTCAAAACTGAATTGGCCGATACGAGTGAGGCACAAGCGCGCGGATTGATGTTCCGGACCGAGCTGGCCGATGATGAAGCGATGATATTCCCTACCCAAATGCCTCAACAACGCAGTTTCTGGATGAAGAACACGCCGTTGTCGCTCGATCTGATTTTCGTGGGCGAAGATAACCGGATCACAAATATCGCAGCCAATGCCGTGCCCTATTCGCTTGAATCGATACCATCCGCGGGTCTAGCGATTGCGGTTGTGGAAGTGCGGGGCGGATTGGCAAGCGAACTTGGCATTGTGCCCGGCGATAAAGTCACATGGTAGCCACGAATGTGGGGTCACATCGAAACAAGTGATCTCACGGCTTGAAGCGAGCGTGAAAGATAAGTAATCGGCGGCGTATGGGAATCCTCGGCAAAATTTTTACGTGGTGGGATGGCGCGACCATCGGCACACATTTGTGGTCATCTCGCAATGGCGAACATGTGGGCACTGATGCGCAGGGCAACAAATATTATCGCTCTACCAAAAGAACTAATGCGCCTTCCAATGGCTCATACATTCAGCGCGAACGTCGCTGGGTAATGTATGATGGTGCCAATGATGCAAGCCGAGTGCCGGCTGAATGGCATGGCTGGCTTCACGGCGCATTTGATGATGTGCCTGAAAGCCATTTGCCACCTGCAAAGGTATGGGAGGTGGATTACACGCCCAATGCCACCGGCACCACGCAAGCCTATCGACCGCAAGGTGCTTTGGAACGCGGTGGCAAGCGTGCGGCGGCGGTTGGTGATTACGAAGCATGGTCACCGGGCGACGACGCCTGACGCCAGGCAGTATCCAATTTATGCGCACCATTTTTTCTGCCACCATTTTATGCGGTTTGCTGGGGTTAGCAGCTTGCTCTGGCGATGAAACCGAACCTGGCGAAGCAGCTGGGCAAGAAGCTGCTTCACAAGGCGGCTCTGCTCAAGCAGTAACCCAGTCAGAAGAGGTTGCGGGCGAAGGCAATTCCGCTGAAGAGACAGCAGACGACGTGACGGCAGCAAGTGGCAGTGCAACGCCGATGGAAGATCGGGTCGCGACCATCGGCCTCTTGAACAAGCGCAACAACATCTCTGTTGATTTGGAAATGAAGCCAGGCGAAACCCGCGAAGAAGGCCCCGTTATCGTCACTCTTGCAGCGTGCGAGCAGACTGCCCCTTGGGAAATGCCTCAGGAAACAGGCGCCTTTGTGCAGGTCGATGTGCTTCAACGCGGACAATCAGAGCATACCCGGGTTTTTTCCGGATGGCTGTTCAAACGCTCGCCCAGCCTGAATGTGGTTGAGCACCCGATCTACGATGTCTGGGTCAAAGACTGCGCAATGCGCTTCCCCGGAGACGAAGCTTGAACCAGTGCGTTTGCACCGCGCTCAGTGATAAAATCTGAAAAGGATTGGCGCAAAGAAATGGCCGGTTCTCCGCGTGCTCCGGCAAGTGCCTTCAGATACATGGCCTGAGGTAATTGTGTTGCGCCCATTCTCGCCAGGTGATCGGTCATAAACTGGCAATCGAGTAGGCGAAATCCGGCGTGGCGCATCACTGCGACTAGCCAGCAAAGCGCCACTTTGCTTGCGTTGTCCGCATGTGAAAACATGCTCTCCCCGCAGAAGACGCGGTCGAAAGAGACACCGTAGAGTCCGCCGACCAGTTGAGGAGGGGACGCTTCGTTTTCTGGTCCATTATCTTGGTGAAGCCAGCACTCAATTGAATGGGCATGACCGGCCCGGTGCAGTTGCGTGTAGCTGGCTATGATTCTGTCGCTAATCCAAGTTTCAGGATGATCCGGGCGCGGAGCGGCACAAGCGCGGATGACTTCGCCAAAGGCTTTGTCCATGGTGACGACAAATCGATCTGCCCTCAGCACTTTGCGCAAGGACTTGGAAACATGCAGTCTGTCCAGCGGAATGATTGCCCGGTCCCGTGGTTCGACCCAGAAAACTTCCTGATCTTCGCGCTTGTCAGCCATCGGGAAGATGCCGCTGCGATAAGCGAGTAACAAGGTTTCGATAGGAATGGGGCTGCGTAGGGGAGAATGCATATCATTCCATATTTATCAGTTTGAATGCAATCGGCTAGAGGCAGAATCTCAAACACCTGTTGCGCCTCTTGCAAAGGCGTTATAGAGGGCGCTGCTTCTGCAGGGGCGTAGCTCAGTTGGTAGAGCGTCGGTCTCCAAAACCGAAGGTCCAGAGTTCGAGTCTCTGTGCCCCTGCCATTATCTCTCCAAGCCCATCCGATTTGTAGGCGAGAACCCTCGCGGGTGTTGCGAGCCAGTATGTCCGAACGTTCATTTGAGTGGCGGATAAGATGAACAAGGCCTAACAGCTCTGCTCAGTTTCAGGTTAGGCAGTCCGTGCATAATGGACGTCCAGCCGAAGGTGGTCTTCGGCAAGGAGATAAACGCCATGACACAAGCAACCATTCGCTCCTCGCGCCCCGATAAATGGGTCAGCCCCCGTCCTCCAATGGATCCGACAATGCGAGCGATTGCTTACGGCAAGGTGCGCCCGATGGCAGAGCCTAACTGGCTTGAGCGTTTACTCGGCAAAAATTGACTGACGCGTTTGGCACCAGGTTGCCTGTCAGAAGCGGAATTCTTGCCGGGGCCTCCCAATTCTCCAGGAAAGGATCATCGCTTTGGCAAGCGGCTTGGTTGCCTTTAGAGCGAGAAGCCTTCCAAACCTTAGTACTCTTCGGGCTCTTCCGGCGTTTCGATGTGGTGATCTTCGCCAGCATCCTTTTCTCCCCGCGCCAGCTTAAAGACTACGCCGGACAACAGAACCAGGGCTAACAGGTTTGGCAAGGCCATAGCCGCATTGGAGATGTCTCCCAAACGCCAGACCAGTTGCGAAGGTTGCGTGGCACCGACAAAGATCGCCACACACCAGATCACGCGCCAGATGATGTGGAGAATCTTTTCCCCGCCCCGTGTCGATCCGGGAATGCGATCATAGATGAACGTGATCGCGCGCTCACCGTAATAGCTCCATGTGAGCAGAGTGGTGAACACGAACAGAATAAGCGCGACACTCACTACCAATGTGCCCAGTGGAATGCCGCCGATCAATGTCGGGAATGCGGCGCTGTAAGCGGCGATTGTGGTGGCGACGCCTGCAGTTTCAACAGTCGACAAATCCGACTGCCACACATGATCAACCGCTTGCCCTGCGCCTGTGAAATCACCTTGCACGGTCAGGATTACCAGAGCTGTCATCGTGCAGATCACGATGGTGTCGATAAATGTGCCCAGCATTGCCATGCGGCCTTGTTGTTCAGGATCATCGGTTTGAGCAACTGCGTGCGCAATCGGCGTTGAACCCTGTCCAGCCTCGTTCGAGAAAAGCCCGCGGGCAACACCGGCGCGGATCGCGATAATGATCGCTGCGCCAACAAAACCACCTTCAGCGGCTTGGTTATTGAAAGCGCCTGCAAAGATCAGCCCGAAAGTTTCAGGCAAGTCGCCCGCATTCAAAATCAAGGCAATCAGTGCCATCACAATGTAAGCGCCTGCCATAAAGGGTATCACTTTTTCAGCGACGCTACCGATGGATTTGATCCCACCGATAATCACAACGAACACGGCGACAGCAACGACTAGCCCGCCAATCCAGCGCTCGATACCGAACAGTTCATTGAGACCGGTTGCAACCTCGTTTGATTGAATGGAATTGCCTGTCACAAGGGCTGAAAACAAAGTTCCGATGCAGAATATGATGGCAAGCCAAGTGTATTTCGGCCCCAGACCCATCATGATGTAGCTCATCGGACCGCCACGTTTGGTCCCATCGCTCGTGGTTTCGCGATAGCGGATGGCTAGTGACCCTTCAGCAAAAGCGAGAGCCATACCAATAAGGGCGGTAACCCACATCCAGAAAACGGCCCCTGGCCCGCCCCAAGCAATTGCGAATGCGACGCCTGCAAGATTGCCGGTCCCAACTTGCCCCGACAATGCAGTGGAAAGCGCTGCGAACGGGGAAATTTCCCCTGCCCCGTCACCTTTGCGACCTGCAAACAGCCCTTTGATAGCAGAGCCAAACTTAACGATCGGGTAGAATCGCAGTCCAATCATCATCCAAAGCCCGATGCCAAGCAGTATGATTGTCATGGGCGGGACCGGGATACCTGCGATTTCGAGGATTTGTTCCCCCCGCCATTCGCCGCCCCAGATAAAGTCCGATACGTTGACTACCTCATCGACGATCGTCGTCGAACCTGTTTGCGGTGCGGCCATGTTTTGGAAAGTCCCCTGAATTCGTATTTTAGCTTGGCTGACCCGAGCGCTTAATTGGCGCCGTATCCCCGAAAGTTGCACACGCTAAAGCGGAGCTTAGCGCTTGACTAGCCCTCTTGCGCAACCTTCGCTCTTGCTTTCCGACAAAGCGCGCCATATTAGCAACGCTACTTTCGAACATTGGTAATGTCATAGGCCCCAGCGATCTTGTCTCTGGCGGCGATGGGCCCTACCTAAAAGACTTTGGTGGAAACGGCTTTGCCCGCCCACTCAGACAGACAGATCAAAGGCTGCCAAAATCATGGCCGAGGAAAAGAAGACCAAGACGAGTATTCCGCAATTCGTCAACGAAGTGCGCTCTGAAACCCGCAAGGTCGTGTGGCCGACGCGTGAAGAGACTGTGCGCACGGCAATTTTCGTCTTCATTCTGATGGTGATTTTGTCGCTGTTTTTCCTCGGCGTTGACAGCGGGTTTAACGCCATCGTCAATTTCCTGATGTCGCTGGCCTGATAGGCCCGCTCGCAAACTTAACTCAGACACTCAATTCAAGGACAATCCATGGCTCGCTGGTATATCATCCACGCTTATTCGGGCTTTGAAAACAAAGTCAAAGAAGCCATTCTTTCCGAAGCAGACCGGCTGGGCCTTTCCGAAGGCGTTGAAGAGGTCGAAGTTCCGACAGAAACCGTGACCGAGGTGAAGCGCGGCAAAAAGGTTCAGGTCGAGCGCAAGTTTATGCCGGGCTATGTTCTTGCCAAACTGAACATGACCGATGACGTCTATCACCTCGTCAAGAACACACCCAAGGTCACCGGTTTTTTGGGATCGGGCAACAAGCCTCAGGCTATTAGCGAAAAAGAGGCCGCACGGTATTTCGGCGGTGTCGAAGAAGCGAAATCAGCACCCAAGCAAGACATCAGCGTCGATTACGAAATCGGCGATCAAGTCAAAGTTCTGGATGGTCCGTTCGCGAGCTTCAACGGTGTGGTGGAAGAGCTCGATTTCGACAAAGCGAAAGTCAAAGTCAGCGTATCGATCTTTGGCCGTGCAACGCCTGTTGAGCTGGACTTTGAACAGGTTGAATTGGTGAAATAAGAAAGGTGCCGGGCTTTTCTATGAAAACCCGCCCCGGCATCTGCCGCCGCAAAAAAAGCTTCGCTACGCGCGAAGAGGCTGAGGTTGTGGCGGCCAAAGCCGATATCACTTTGCGAGCTTACAAGTGCGACTTGTGCAAGAATTTTCACCTGACTAGCCGCACAAAGGGGATGAAAACGCCTGCCTTTGCTCTTGCGCGTGACTAACGGCTTTTACCTGTGTCACGGCCACTCATTCCGACTGTAGCCTCGATCACTAGCCACAATTGATCCGCAACTTTGTCAGGCGCGGGGCGGGGGCTCATCCGCATCGCAGTGATCATAGCGGCGCGCACTCCGCCGATAATGGCAGCACCAGCCAATTCGCTATCAATGCCGGTGGGTATATGGCCGCGCCTTTGGCCTGACCGGATGTTGCGCGCCGCTTTGCCGACCATGTCTTGTTGGATGGACCACTCGTTTTGAGTCACACGCTTATGCGCTAGCGTACTAAACACGGTCGCTGCAAAGGGGTCAGCATAAACGAATGCGATGACGTCCTCCAATCGCATTCGTTCGCGCACAGGCCACGTGATATCGGGGTCAGTAGGCTGGTCGAGCACAGCAACATAGCGTTGATAAAACCGGTCAATCACGGCTTCGATTAGTCCATCTTTGGAGCCAAAGTAGTGATAGGCCAATCCAGCTGAGACATGGGCGGCCCTAGCAAAATCACTCATTTCGAACGCGCCGCCAGTCACAATGGTGAGCTTTTCAGCAGCATCCAGCAATGCTTCACGCCGCGCGGTTTTTCGAGTGGGTTTCGACGGAGGGGGGACAAGTTTGCTCAAGCCTTGGTCCTGTTTTTGAATTGAATTCAATTTAATACCGGGCTACACCGCTTCTGATCTGATGGCAAGCTGAGCGCTACGCTGAAGGGAGAGACAGCGATGACCACTTTGGAACCGGCGATGGAAAAAGCCCTTGCGCCCTATTTGGGCGGGCGCGCATTGGCGGATGTCTTCACTGCATTTGATCGCGATGGATATGTGATCTTTGAGAGCGTCTTGGACGACGCGGCGTTAAAGCGGCAAGTTGATGCCTTGGAGCACTGGCTTGCTAAAGATGTGCGTGGGCGCAACAATTTTGAAGGCTCTCAATCCAACCGTGTCTACGCTATGCTGGCGAAGGATCCGGTGTTTGCTGAGCTCGTCTCGCACCCCTTACAATTGGCCTTTGGTGAGCGGGAGTTGGGGCGTTCTTTCCTGCTTTACGCGTTGCTTGGCATCAATTTGCTGCCGGGCGAAACCGCACAGCCATGGCATTATGACGACAGCCATTGCGGCCTTCAGCGTCCTCGCGCGCCGCTTAGTCTTTCCACTTTTTGGTCGCTGACCGATACGACGCAGGAAAACGGCGCGACCGAGATTATTCCCGGCAGCCATTTATGGGGCGATGAACGACCTGATGGAGCGTCTGGCCCGGAGGATTTCTTAACCGGCAAGGTCGATGACGATCTGCCTGATGGCGCGCATCCCGATATGATGAAAGCGGTGATGCCAGCCGGATCTTTGATGATTGCCAAAGGGACTTTGTGGCACCGGGGCGGGGCGAACAATTCCGATGCAAACCGCCTCATCGTAACGCCGCAGTTTTGTATGGGCTGGTGCCGTCCCTTGGAGCAACAATTGCTGGCTGTGCCGCCTGAAAAAGCCGCTGGGCTGCCGCCGCGCGTGCAAGAAATGCTGGGCTATTCAATCCATGAACCGTTTATGGGCTATGTTGATGGCATGCACCCCAAGCGGGTTTTGGCAGACGCATAAGGGTGTCAGGGAGACCAAATTTGCTTGCAAAGCGGCAACAACACGTTATGTGCGCCGCTCTTCGCTTTAAAAGCGCAGAACCGTGTGGGAGGCAGGCTTAGCGCCAGCCATTGGACCACTTAACATGACCTTGCATCGAAAGAGACATCTTTTGGTTCGGGGAACAGTGCGAAAGGAGGCCCTTCGTGGCCAAGAAAATTGAAGGCTATATCAAGCTGCAAGTGCCTGCTGGCACTGCAAACCCAAGCCCGCCAATCGGCCCGGCTTTGGGTCAGCGCGGCGTTAACATCATGGAATTCTGTAAAGCGTTTAACGCGGCTACACAGGACCTTGAAAAGAACGCTCCTATTCCCACGACAATCACAGTCTATGCTGATCGTTCGTTCACATTCACATTCAAAAGCCCACCAGCAAGCTACATGATCAAGAAGGCAGCGAAGTTGAAATCAGGTTCGTCAGAGCCCGGTAAAGTGGTCGCAGGCTCAATTAAGCAGAGCCAGGTCAAAGAAATCGCTGAGGCGAAAATGAAAGACCTCAACGCAAACGATGTCGAAGCAGCAATGAAGATCATCGAAGGCTCGTGCCGTTCGATGGGCCTCGAAGTGGTGGGAGGCTGAACCAATGGCTAAATTGACGAAAAAACAAAAAGCAGTTGCAGAGCTCGACAATGACAAGCTCTACACCGTCGACGAAGCGATCAAGACTTTGCGCGAGCACAAGGCGAAATTTGACGAAACCGTTGAACTTTCGATGAACCTTGGCGTTGATCCACGTCACGCAGACCAAATGGTCCGCGGCATGATCTCGCTCCCATCAGGCACGGGTAAAGATGTGAAAGTCGCCGTGTTTGCCAAAGGCGACAATGCAGAAAAAGCAACCGCCGCTGGTGCAGACAAGGTTGGCGCCGAGGACCTGATGGAAGACATGCAGGCAGGTAATCTCGATTATGACCGCGTTATCGCAACCCCTGATATGATGGGCGTTGTGGGCCGTCTTGGTAAGGTGCTGGGTCCCAAAGGCCTGATGCCAAACCCGAAGCTGGGCACAGTTACCCCAAACGTCGAACAAGCTGTCAAAGACGCCAAAGGCGGTCAGGTTGAGTTTCGCGTTGAGAAGATGGGGATCATCCACTCCGGCATCGGCAAATTGTCGTTTGATGATGCTGCATTGAAAGCCAATTTCGAAGCGCTGACGCAAGCGGTTGTGAAAGCCAAGCCATCGGGCGCGAAGGGCAAATATGTGAAAAAGGTCTCGCTGACTTCGACCATGGGTCCGGGTCTGAAGATCGACATGGCGGAGGTTGAAGGCGCGTAGTTTGGTGCGCCTCAGGCACCAGCGGGGCAATCCGGCCTAACTGGGCGGCGGCCTTGTATTGGCCTCCGGCCGTCTGTGGCTTTGCCTTTGAGTGCGGCCTTGCGGTTCTAAACGGAGCCGGTTGGTGCTGTCCTACTTCGGTATAGACGTGACAAAGGGGGCTGGGAGCATGGCGCTTCCAGCCTCTTTTGCTTGCGTCAGCCTGCGATCAAAGTCCATCCAGCGATGACGGATCCAGCAAGAGCGATAAAAAACGCGACAGTGCGCAAAGCGAATACGCCCGAGAGGTAGAGCGGGATGAATGCAGTGCGACCGGTGATAACGCACCATGCCCCGATAGAGGTGAGGGAATTGGTTTTGTCTAAAGCAATCACGAGCCCCATCAATGGGATATAGATCGCCATAGCTTCGATTTGGTTCGCGACTGTGCGATCCAGCCGGGCTTGGAGTACGGTTTTGTCAGGCATTTGATCGCGGCTGCCCATGCCCCAACCAAGCCCTTGTATAAGGGGAACCAGTGTGCCTTGCCCAAGAGTAAGAGCCATCATCATGAGGCTTAGCGCGGCAATTGACCAAATTTCGATAGACATAAACACATCTCCCAGCTCCAGAATTAGTAGTGACTATGAAAATTATAGTGAGTAGTCAATTGAGGTATATGCAGCTATGTCTCTTTCCAAATGCCAAGAGTGAACTTCCCTTTCTGTCCAATCTCCAAAGCGGCCTACATCATAGGCTCGAAATGGACGGCTGAAATTATGAAAGAGCTTCTCTCGCACGACCGAAGGCGCTTTCAGGACCTGCAACAAGCCTTGCCCGGTATTGCTCCAAACACATTGTCTGACCGGCTCAAACGGCTCGAAGGATCAGGGATTGTGGAGCGCGAGTTTTACGCAACCAATCCCCCGCGCGCTGAATATGTGCTGACTGATAAGGGGCGTTCGATGGGTTCGATCATTCAAGCCATGCGCGAATGGGGCGAGAAGTTCGACTAAGAGCGAATACCTCTGCCCATTCCTTTGCAACTTGTTCAAAGCCTGACTAATGACCGCTGATGGAGAGGTTTCTGGACAAGAAGGTCGTCTTTGCAACCGGGGCTGTAGGCGAGACGATTGAGTTTGAAAGCGCAAACCCTGCGAACTTTCACGCGATACTAAGCGGCGGCGAGTGCCCGCCAATCACGATTGACGCAAAGCTGTTCTTGCCGCCGGACCATGATGGCTCACCGCTTCCGTGCGTGATCGTCGTGCCGGGCAGTATCGGGGTGGCAGAAAGCCACCTGATGCACACCGAAACACTGTGCGCAGCGGGCTATGCCGCCTTTATCGTCGATCCCTTTGGTGCGCGCTCGGTTGATGTGACCTACGACAATCAGACCCAGTTCTCATTCGCAGCTTCTGCCTATGATGTGCTGGCCGCGGTCAAAGCCATAGCTGCTCGTCCAGAAGTAGATGCGTCGCGCATCGGCGTGCAGGGCCACAGCCGGGGCGGGTCAGCGGTGGTCCAAGCGGCGATGAAGGCCATGCAGGACGCGGTGCTTGGTGAAGGTGAGGCGATCAAAGCGGTCTACGGCGTCTATCCATGGGCGGGGCAGCAGTTTCTGAACCCTGACATTGGCGATGTGACCATGCGCATTGTTATCGGCGAGCAAGATGAGTGGTGCTCGCCGCAGCAAGCCCAGGGCTACGCGCAAGCGATACGGCTTGTCAGCGCCTCGGGTTCTGGGGGCGACGTGAGCTTCAAACTGTACGCAGGCGCGCACCATTCCTATGACCGCAGGCAAGGGCTCGAGGACTTCCCCACTGCCACCGTCGCGCCGCAAGCGCCCACAGTTTATCTTGATGATACGGGCGCGATGATCGATCCGATTAGCGGGAAGGCCGACCCGGCAGGCACGGACCGCGACTTCATGGTCTATGCCGCCAAAGCAGGCTTTATGGTGACAGGCGCGCGCCTAGGCTCGAGCGGAACCCTCTCCGATCAATTTCGCGATGACATGCTTGGGTTCTGGGAGCGGGCGCTTTAGGTCCCGCGTCTAAATCCCAATTCTAGATCCCACCGGGCGTAAAGTCCAAGCCATTGGTCGCCAGCCCATCTGTAAGTGTGTCGACGCAAGATTGCACGATTTCCGCCTCGGTTGAGCGTATGACGAAATTGCATCCCACGCGGCCCTCACGAAAGAAGGGGTAAGAGCCGATCTGGCAATTATCATGCGCTTCTTCGGCCTCGCGAAGCAGCTCTGCGACTTCGCTTTCGGCGGTCCAACAGCCGATGGTCTCCGACAGCAAAGGCGCGCCGCCTTCGAGCTGCCCGGTGAGGGAATCAAGCATCCCAGCGGTGATGTGGGGAACCCCTGCCATCACGAAGATATTGCCATGACGAATGCCCGGTGCGCCAGAGCGGCGGTTGCGGATCAGATCTGCGCCATCGGGCACGCGGGCCATGCGCAGACGCCCGTCGTTGAGGCCACCGCGCCCCTCGTAATAGCCTTCCAGCATTGAGCGTGCTTCCGGGTGGATCACGACTTCCACGCCCAAAGCCTTGGCAATCGCATCGACAGTGATGTCGTCATGGGTGGGGCCAATGCCGCCGGTGGTGAAGAGATAGTCGTTCTCAGCCCGCAAAGCGTTTACCGCTGCGACAATGCGGTCCTCATCATCGGCCACCACGCGTACTTCGGCAAGGCGAATGCCTTGCACCTGAAGCCAGCTGGCAATCTGGCCGATATTCTTGTCGTGGGTACGGCCCGACAGAATCTCATCACCGATAATGACAAGGCCTGCAGTCCAGATTTTTTCAGAGGAAGTCATAGCATGGCGTTTAAGCCAAGCCGTGCCTGAATACCACCGCGAAGGGCGTGATTTATTCGGCTGCCTCCAGCTGCTGCTCATCCGCAAGCGCGTTTGCTCCCGCGCGAGCAAATGTTAGCAACCCATCAGCCACCGGATCATCGCGCATTTGCTTTCGATCAACGACGTACTCCTGATTCAGGCGCCAAGGATAGCTGATCGAGTTTCGCGGCATGATATGCTTGGATCGCTGAATGTAGCCGCTGGAGAAATCAAATACATCGTCTTCCTCAATCGCCGCTTCGGCTGATTGAGTGAGAACAGGTGTCGCGATGTCGGTTCCGGTGCTCCGCATGTGGTTAAGAACCCTGCAGACATAGTCTGAGTTAATGTCTGCGCGCAAAGTCCAGCTTGCATTGAGATACCCAAACACCACCGCTAGGTTGGGTAGGTTGGAGAACATGCATCCTTTATAATAAAAGCGCTGAGCGAAATCGACCGGCGCACCATTGTGGCTGATCGCTATTTTACCTGCGATTGCCATCTTCAGCCCCGTTGCCGTCACGATGATGTCAGCTTCGAGCAATTCACCCGATTTCAAACGAATACCGTTCGCCTCGAACGCATCGATCTGTCCGGTTACGATCGAGGCTTTGCCCGATTTCATGGCGGTAAAAAGGTCCTCGTCAGGCACCAGACAAACGCGCTGCTCCCATGGATTGTATGGGGGGGCGAAAGTCGCAGGATCAAACGTGTCGCCCAGCGATTCCTGGATCAAATTGGTAAGCCGGGTTTTGACCTTTTCAGGCTTGTCCCGTGCCAGTTTGAACGAGAAGTCCTGCATCTTGATATTCTTGAATCGTGTGATCTTATAGGCCAGCTTTTCAGGCAGTGTTGCGCGCAAGAAATTGGCAATTCTGTCCTTGGCTGGGCGGGCCCACATCCAAGTGGGTGTTCGCTGAAGCATCGTTACATGCTCGGCCTTGTCTGACATCGAAGGAACAATTGTAACCGCTGTTGCGCCTGATCCGATTACGACCACCTTTTTACCCGCATAATCAAGATCGTCTGGCCAGAACTGCGGATGGAGAACCTGGCCTTCAAACTTGCCGAGCTCAAACCCGGCATCGTGCGGTTCGTCGTAATCGTAATAGCCAGAGCCGAGATAGAGAAAGTTTGCAGTTACGGTGTGGCGTGCGCCATCTCCGGTCTCAGTTTCGACATACCAGCGCGCTTCGTTCTCTTTGAAATCGGCAGAGATCACTTTCTGCCCAAATTGGATATGGCGCCGGATATCGCGTTCATCGACTATGCGGTTCAGATATTCGAGAATGGCGGGCGCATCAGCGATAGTTTTTTCATGACGCCAAGGCTCAAAATCAAAGCCAAGCGTGTGCATGTCGCTGTCTGACCTGATGCCCGGATAACGGAACAGATCCCATGTCCCGCCCAAATCTTCACGCCGTTCAAGTATGGAGTAGGAGTGGTGGGGCGCTTTCATTTTCATATGCGCTGCCATGCCAATCCCGGAAATGCCTGCGCCTACGATAAGGACATCGAAATCGGGATTGTGTGTCGCTTGGGCTGTGGCCTGCATCAGATCCTCTCTTACCCGGTTCGAGACGGGCTCGTGTTTGCTGACATTCATGTAATCACACAAGAACCAGAAAAGCGAGTCTTGATGGCATTTTGCAACTGACTTTGCTGGCTGTTGAAGGTAGGCGGCGGACCATGACTGCTTTTTCACGCTTCGCTTTGTCTTTATCGTTGATCACATGCGCTGCTCCTTTGTCTGCGCAAGATGAGCCTTTGCCGGTTGATGATGCTGACAGCGGCGCGATCGTGGTCTTGGGCGAAGGTCTGGAGGAGCCCCTATCCACCTTGGCATATGCCGGCATCTCGCTGGACCGAGACATCATAATATCGAGTGGGTCAGGCCGCATCGAAGATGTGCTGGAAAACGTTGCGGGCTTTCAGCAATTTCGCCGGTCGGATAGTCGCTCAGCCAATCCATCTGCCCAGGGCGTTACTTTGCGTGCATTGGGAGGCAACGCGACAAGTCGCGCGTTGGTTCTATTGGACGGTGTGCCCATTGCTGATCCCTTCTTTGGGTTCATCCCGCTAAGTGCGATTGACCCAAACAGCCTGTCGCAAATTCGTGTCACGCGCGGAGGGGGATCAGGTCCATTTGGTGCAGGCGCACTTGCAGGGACAATCGAACTGGAAAGCGCAGGACCAAGTCGGCTCGGTTCGTTTGCCGGGGGCCTTTTCATCAATGATCGCGCCGAGACGGAGTCGAGCGCCAGCATTGCTCGCGAGCTGGGCAGCGGTTTTGGAGTGATCAGCGGGCGCTGGGACCGCGGGCAGGGTTTTTTCACGACACCGCAAGATCAACGCGTCCCTGCCAGCGCTCGCGCAGCGTTTAACAATTGGCAGATCGGACTGCGCGCGGTTGCGCCATTGGATGATACGACTGAGCTGCAGGCTCGCATCACCGCATTCTATGATAATCGCACGCTGCGTTTCGAAGGTGCGGATTCCTCTCATCAAGGGCAGGATGCAAGCCTTCGCATTGTCGGAAGGGGTGATTGGGAATTTGATGCGCTGGCCTATGTCCAAGCCCGGAACTTCTCGAATGTCGTGATCAGCTCATCACGGTTCACAAGAGTGCTGGATCAGAGAAACACACCCTCCACTGGATTGGGCGGCAAGATCGAAGTCCGACCACCGATTAATGAGGCGCACAATGTGAGGATTGGCGCTGATTACCGCCGCGCAGATGGCGAATTGCAGGAAGAAGCATTCAGCGCCTTCACAGGCGCATTGCGCGAACGCCGGCGTGCTGGGGGTGCAAACAGCAATCTGGGATTGTTCGTTGAGGATGACTGGCAGATCGGGCCAGTGATCCTCACAGGCGGCCTGCGTGCAGACTACACTCAAATTGACGACGGATTCTTCCGCGCTGTCGATGCCAATGGCGCGCTGGTTAGCGAGACTACTGCCGATGACCGGTCCGATTGGGCGCTAAGCTGGCGCGCAGGCGCGGTTTTCTATGCATCGCGGGATCTGGAACTGCGCGGTGCAGCCTATACCGGGCTGCGGTTGCCTACTCTGAATGAGCTTTACCGCCCCTTCGTTGTCTTTCCAGTTGTTACGCAGGCTAATGCAGAACTGGAGAATGAACGGCTCCAAGGCTTTGAAGTGGGACTCGATTGGCGAGCAGCGCGCGATGTACGGCTTTCTTTGACCGCCTTCGACAACAGCGTCGACAATGCGATTGCCAATGTGACACTCGCCCAAAACCTGCGGCAGCGACAAAACCTACCTGCGATTGATGCACAAGGCATCGAAGCGAGCCTTGCTGCTGATTTCGGGAAAGTTAGCTTTGACGCTTCCCTCGCTTATACAGATGCCGAGATTTCAGGTGAGGGCGCCTCACTAGCATTGAACGGCAACCGCCCTCCGCAAACACCCGAGTTTGCAGCGTCGGCAACTCTGGCTTGGCGACCTAGCGAAGGCTGGCGGATTGCAGGGACTTTGCGCCACGTTTCTGAGCAGTTTGAAGACGATCAAGAAACCACTATTCTGCCCGCGGCTACAACGCTAGACTTCTTTGCGCAGGCACCCATTACCAATGAGCTGAGCTTGGTGGTGAGAGGTGAGAACATATTGGATGAAGACGTCGTTACACGCAATGCCAATGGCGCGCTTGATCTCGGCGCACCTCAGACATTCTGGCTGGGGCTAAGACTAGGGTTTTGACTCGAGCCACCCCTCTTCAATTTTAGCGCTCGTAAGAAAAAGCCCGATAAATGCTGCGCCGCGACATAATGCTGCGTTGCGGTGCGGTATGTTGCATTTTTGCTACTCCCCGGCAAAAGCGCCCAATAAGGCTTGTTAGGTAAGAAAGCGCTGATAGTCTCACGGCATCAAGACACAGGCCAAAAGGCCGGTCACGATGGGGAGAGATATATGACACGTAAGCTTGCCGCTTATGCTGCTGGTCTGATGGCCTGCACTACTTTTACTGTACCTGCATTCGCACAGGACGCCGATGGGCTCGAAGCGCCGGCGGTGGATGACAATGTGATTATCGTTACTGCGACTAGACGGGCGCAGGACGTTCAAGACATTCCTCTTGCCGTGACTGCGGTGGGTCCTGCGCAGCTTGAGCGACAAGGCATCAATGAAATCCGCGATGTTACCGCTGTGGCACCGAGCTTTTCCAGCACAACCGCTCAAACCGCGGCTGGATCGGTTGTGCTGCGTATTCGCGGTGTCGGTACCACGTCTAACAATATCGGTTTTGAATCGGCGGTCGGCATCTTCGTAGACGGTGCTTACCAATCGCGCCCCGGTGTTGCTCTAGGCGAATTCGTCGATATTGAGCGGGTCGAAGTTTTGCGCGGCCCACAAGGCACCCTTTTCGGCCGCAATACATCGGCTGGCGCTCTCAACATTACCAACAAGCGGCCGGATTTGGACGAGTTTGGCGGATTTGCCAATGCAACCTACGGCCGATTTGACGAAATCGGGGTTCAAGGTGCGGTCAATGTTCCGATAGTCGAAGACACACTCGCATTGCGTTTGACCGGGGCTTACCGTCAACGCGATGGCTCGCTGACGGTTGTTGACGCCGCGGGCAATGAGATTGGCGATACCAATGATATCGATCGCTATCTGGTGCGCGGTCAGATCGGTTGGGAAACGGATACCGGATTTAAAGGGCGGATCATTGCCGACTACTCGAACAATCAGTCTAGTGCTGGTGCGGCAGTGCAGGTTTTTGAAACTCCTTTGAGCCCCTTCTTTGGAGCAGTGGGACTGCCCGCGACCGGTGGTCAGCCGACTGCGAATTTTGCAACTTCTCCTTTTGACCAAAGGGCGATCAAGGAAGCAGCGCAGGACCGGACGGTCGCGCTAAACCGGATCCCAGTTGCGGACATTGAAAACTGGGGAATTGTCGCAGATGTTGAGCATCCTCTTGGCGATAACGCTGACCTTATCTTTATTGGCTCATACCGCGAGTTTAGCGGGGTTGAAGATTACGATTCCTCATTTTCTGCGATCGATGTTTTAAACGTTACTCTGGACACCCAGATCGACACCTTCACGGCAGAAATGCGCATTCAGGGCGAAGCACTGGGCGGCCGATTGAATTACATGGTGGGTGGCTATTATTCCGACGAGCAGATCGAGGCCAATAACCGGTTCACTCTCGGTGAGGACTTTGGCGAACTGACAGGGTTCCTGTTTGCCGGCCTTTCGGGTGGTGCAACACTTGGAACGTTGGGTGCCGAACCGCTTTCAGCACTCACCGGCGGGCTTGACCCCGCTCAATCGAGCAGTCTGAACCAGTTCACGCAGAGCGCGGAAAGCTGGTCTATCTTTACTCACAACACTTTCGAACTTGCCGATGGCCTTGATTTCACGCTCGGCGCGCGCTGGTCTGATGAGAGCAAATCGGGCGGGTTTAACCAGATCGAAAACACCAATGCAGTTTGCCCCGCATTTGTTGCAGGGCTGACTGGCGGTGCCTTTGATCTTGGGCCTCTCAACACCTTGGGCATTCTGACGGGCTGCTTTGGCTTTACTGCTCCAGCAGACATCCCTGAATCGGCATTCCTGCCTACACCGCAGACATTCCAGAACACCTTCAACGACGAAGAGCTGATCTATACGGTCAAGCTGGGCTATGAATTCAGCCCTTCTGCCAATGTATATGCAAGCTTTACGCATGGTTATAAGTCTGGGGGCATCAACCTTGATACGACTGCCGGCGTTCTGGGGGCTAATCCGACGTTCGAATCTGAAGAAGTCGATGCGTATGAAATTGGCTTCAAGTCACGGTTCCTCGATGATGCAGTGACCTTGAATGTCGCGGCCTTCCACCAGGAATTCACGAACTTCCAGGTTCTGGAATTCACAGGAGCTGCCTTCCAATCTTTCAACGTCCCAAAAGCGCTTTCGACAGGGGTCGAGATTGAAAGCGTTATCCGTCCGAACGATAACTGGACATTCAATCTGGCAACAACCGTTTTGGATTCGCGCTATCCGGATGACTGCGCGGGCGACCTTACAAGCGTGACGGTTCTGTCGCTGTGCGGCAATGATCTCACCAATGCTGCTGGGCTAACCGCAATTGCAGGGGCGTTGTATGAGAATGACCTGACAGACAATCTCGACTTCTTCTTGTCAGCGCAAGTGCGGATGGTCTCCGATGAGAGAACGTCAACGCAAGCCATCGTGCCTCCGGGCCAAGGGGCTACCGTTGCCGAAACGCAGGCGGCGATTGATGCTGCTCCGCTGATCGTCGGCGATATTCAAGACGCAAACGTCAAGATCAACCTGCGTGCAGGGATTGGTGATGTGGACGATGCGTGGACAATCGAAGCCTTCGTTCTCAACCTGACAGATGTCGTGACGCGCGGTGTGACGTTTAACAACGTCCTTCGCGGTACGGGCGCCATCAATGCGCGTTCAAGCTTCGTCCTTGAACCACGCACATACGGTGTCACGGTTCGGACGCAATTCTGATCTGAATTGCACAAGCTTACGGCCTTTGGGAGAGGGCCAAAAGAAGAGGCGGCTTGCTTTGATAGCAGGTCGCCTCTTTTGGTTTTTCTAAGTCGCATCCGCGCCTACGCCCACGGTGTTGTTCTCCCTCGCTCCTCTCGGTCGCATTGCAACGGTCCGAAGGGCCGCAAGCGCGACCGCGCGCCCGCAGCGCACGCGGCTCGCCGCGCGTCTAGCAAGGATGTGCCCCTGGATAGGGGCACGCAAATCACATGCTGCGTGCGATCAGCATTTTCATCACTTCGTTCGATCCGCCAAAGATCCGCGTAATGCGGCTGTCGCGGTACATTTTGGCGATCGGGTATTCGTTGATGTAGCCCGCGCCGCCATGCAGCTGGAGGCACTTGTCAACGACTTCACCTTGCAGCTCTGTCACCCAGTATTTGGCCATTGAAGCAGTCGCCACATCCAGCTCGCCTTTTAGCAATTTGGCAATGCAGTCATTTACGAACACGCGCGCTGCTGTGCCTCGTGCTTTCAAGTCGGCGAGCACGAACTGCGTGTTCTGGAAATCCCAGATCGTCTGCCCAAACGCCTTGCGCGATTTGACGTATTCGACGGTCGTCTCCAGCGCTTTTTCAATGCCATTGGCAGCACCCATAGCGATGACGAGGCGCTCCTGCGGCAGTTCGCCCATCAGCTGATAGAAGCCTTTGCCTTCTACTCCGCCGAGGACATTTTCGGCTGGCACAAAAACATCTTCGAAAAACAGTTCCGACGTGTCCGCTGCATCCAGCCCGATCTTGTCGAGCTTTTTGCCGCGCTGAAACCCATCTGCGCCGTCCGTCTCCAGCAACATGAGCGAAATGCCCTTGGCTCGCTCATTCGGATCTGTTTTGGCAACAACGACGATGAAATCAGCGGTTTGACCGTTGGAAATATAGGTCTTGGCTCCGTTGATCCGGTAGCCATTGCCATCTTTCAGGGCTGTTGTGGTGATGGATTGCAAGTCGCTGCCTACGCCCGGTTCTGTCATAGCGATTGCGCTGACGAGTTCACCTGTGACGAGTTTGGGCAGGTACTTTTTCTTCTGCTCTTCGGTGCCGTGACGGACCAAATAGGGAAGAATGATCGTGTTGTGCAGGCTGGCCGCAAAGCCATCAACCTCGTGCTTTGATTGCTGGTCGATCACAACCATTTCGTGTCGGAAATCGCCGCCATGGCCGCCATATTCCTCGGGTACGGACGCACCGAGTAGGCCAGCAGCTCCAGCTTCGTTCCAAAATTCGCGTTCTACCTGTCCTTCATCGCGCCATTTTTGAACGCGCTTTTCAGGAGCATGTTGCTGATAGAATTTACCCACAGCTTCAGCGAAGATCGATATCTCTTCGTCTTCCATGAAAGCGGGTTGCGGGACATCAATTACTGGCATCTATTCTTCCCTTGTTTGTCTTTGAGCTCGCTATCGCTCGCGCCTCAGCCACCCGCTTCCTCCGCCCTTCCACCCGGATCATACTCCGGTGTGAAAACCCGGGTGGAAGGGCGGAGGAAGCGGGTGGCTACAGCAAAGCTCGGGCGGATGCCCGAGCGCACCCAACCAATACTCTTATTTACCCTTCCAGTTTGGAGCACGCTTTTCGGCGAAAGCAGCAGCGCCTTCGCGCGCGTCGTCAGAAACGAAAACGGGAGCGATCAGCTTGCCTTGGTTCTTGTAACGATCTTCCATCGCCCAACCGCGCGATTCCTTCATGACTTGCTTGGAAACTTTGACAGCAAGCGGGCCGTTTGCGGCGATCTTGGCGGCGAGTTCTTTCGCTCCATCGAGCGCAGAGCCATCGGTCACGCGGTTGATGAGACCCAATTCATAAGCGCGCGGGGCATCGATAAACTCACCGGTCAGTGCAAGCTCCATCGCGATCCGCTCAGGAATTTGATCGGGCAGCATCATTACGCCGCCAGCTGCTGCAACGAGGCCACGCTTGGCTTCAGGGATACCGAATTTCGCGCCAGCATTGGCAACCACCAGATCGCACGCGATCATGAGTTCAAGACCGCCTGCCAGAGCATACCCTTCCACCGCAGCAATCAACGGCTTTGCTGGAGGCGCTTCGACGACGCCACCAAATCCTCTGCCGGGCACGCTGGGGCTTTCACCGCGAAGGAAGCCCTTCAAGTCCATGCCCGAACAAAACGTCCCGCCAGCCCCTGTCAGAATGCCCGCGCGCAGATCATCTTCAGCATCCAGCCGATCCATCGCTGCTGCGATCGCTTCGGATGCCGCTTTCGTCATCGCGTTTTTCGCTTCAGGACGATTGATCGTTACGATCAGCACGCCGTTATCAACCTCGGTCAGGACTTCTGGTGTCTCGCTCACTTTGCTCTCACTCCCATTTTTAATAGAAACCTATTCTTGTGAAAGAAGTGCAGGCGGTTTACGAAAACGTCAACCGCATTTTCGATAGATCGCCGAATAGGGCGAAGGAAGAGGACAAAATGGGCGAAGCTTACATCATCGACGCAGTGCGCACCCCGCGCGGAATTGGAAAACAAGGCAAGGGCGCGCTGGCAGAAGAGCATCCGCAGCATCTGGCAGCAACGGTCCTAAAAGCGATTGCGGAACGGAATGGCCTCGATACTTCCACTGTCGATGATGTGATCTGGTCCGTTTCTACTCAAGATGGCATGCAGTCGGGCGATCTCGGAAGGATGGCGGCGCTTGATGCTGGCTATGACATCACGTCATCCGGGACGACACTTGATCGGTTCTGCGGCGGCGGCATCACGTCTGTGAACTTGGCAGCAGCGCAAGTCATGAGCGGCATGGAAGACTGCATTGTTGCAGGCGGCACAGAAATGATGAGCCTTACCGCTGCGATGTCGAAGGAGAAAATGCAGGCGGGGATCAAGCCGCCCATGATGGGCAGCTATAATGAGCGCCTTCAGGCCGTTCACCCGCAATCGCACCAGGGCATTTGCGGCGATGCCATCGCGACCATGGAAGGCTTCACCCGCGAAGAACTCGACGAGGTGGGCTTCCGCTCACAACAGCGCGCTGCCGAAGCGATTTCAGAGGGGCGCTTTGACAAGTCCGTCGTCCCGGTCACTGCCGATGACGGCACCGTCCTGCTCGACCGCGAGGAATATCCACGCCCGCAGACCACAATGGAGACATTGGCAGGGCTTGATCCAGCGTTCACCAAAATCGCGGATGTACCGCTAGATGCGAAAGGCACGACGTTCCGCGGGCTGATCAATCAGAAATACCCTGATCTCGACATTCAGCATTTCCACCATGCAGGCAATTCATCGGGCGTCGTCGATGGCGCGGCGGCGGTGCTCGTATGCTCCAAAGAGTATGCTCAGAAACATGGCCTGAAACCCCGCGCGCGGATCGTCCAGACCGCGAATATGGGCGATGATCCAACGCTGATGCTGAATGCGCCAGTGCCTGCTGCGAAGAAGGTGCTCGAAAAGGCTGGCATGACGCTTGAGGATATCGACCTGTTCGAAATCAACGAAGCCTTTGCCGTGGTCGCTGCGAAGTTTGTGCGCGATCTCGGGCTCGATTGGGACAAGGTCAATGTGAATGGCGGCTCTATTGCATTGGGCCACCCCATTGGTGCGACGGGATCGATCCTGATCGGTACCATCATTGATGAACTGGAACGCCGCGATCTCAAAACCGGCCTTGTGACTATGTGTGCAGCGGGCGGTATGGCCCCTGCGATCATTGTTGAGCGTGTGGACGATTTCGTTGACTAATATCGCGGACAACACGCCGGTCATCATCGGCGTTGGTCAGTATTCAGAGCGCGTCGATCAGCCGGGCTATGAGGCGCTGTCCTATATGGACCTCGCCGGTCGTTCCCTCGCAGCGGCGATTGCCGATAGCGGGGCGACAGGATCGGTTGCAGGCGAACTTGATACGCTTGCCGCGATCCGCGCGTTTGAGATGTCGCGACCGGGCAAAGAGCCGCCCTTTGGCACGCCCGACAATGTGCCCGGAGCGATTGCGAAGCGCGTGGGCGCCAATCCTGCCCGGCAGATCCTGACGACAACCGGCGGGCAGACCAATCAGAAGCTGGTCGGCGAATACGCACGCGATATCGCGAATGGTGAATGCCAGTGCGCCGCGATTGTCGGCGCAGAGGCGATCTCGACCGTGCTTGCGCTGTCTGCCAATGGCGAGACGCCCGATTGGTCTGAGGAGATTGGCGGCGACTTTGAAGATCAGGGCTTTGGCCTTGATGGCATGATCGAGCCTGCTTTGTTCGCGCATGGGGCAGGGGGCGCGATCCCGCTTTATGCCATCGCCGAGAATGCAAGGCGGCATAAACTGGGCAAACCTCTCGATGAATACCGCCGCGATATCGGGGATCTTTTTGCGCCCTTCACGCAAGTCGCGGCGTCCAATCCCCATGCAGCTGCTCCTGTTGAGCGTAGCGCCGTGGAACTTGCTACCATTACGGAGCGCAACCGGATCGTCGCTGAACCCTATCCGCGCATGACGGTTGCCCGCGATCAGGTGAACCAAGCCGCAAGTATCGTCATTGCAAGCGCTGGCAAGGCTCGCGAATTGGGCGTGCCGCAGGATAAGTGGGTGCACATCCACTCGGTCACTTCCGCGACCGAATTGGAGCTTTCAGCGCGGCCTGATCTCGCCGCAAACCCGGCTTCCATCGCCAGTGTCGAGGCAGCTTTAGTACGCGCTGGCAAAGGGATGGAGGATATCGAGTTTCTCGATTTCTATTCCTGCTTTGCGATCCCCGTTTTCAATCAATGCGATCACTTTGGCCTCTCGCATAGCGACCCGCGCGGATTGACGCTGACGGGCGGGCTGCCTTTCTTTGGCGGGGCAGGCAACAATTACTCTGCTCACGCCATCGCCGAAGCTGTGCAACGTGTGCGCTCAAAACCGGGCTCTTACGCGCTGACGGGTGCGAATGGGGGTTGGATGAGCAAATATGCGACAGGCATCTATTCAACCGAGCCTGCCGATTGGTCCGGCAATGATCGGTTCGAAGTGCTTGCCAAGGCAGATGACGCGGTTGCCCGGTCCAGCGAACCCTTCGATACTGCGACGGTTGAAAGCTACACGATCAACCACAGCAAAAAGGGGCCGACCGCGATCTGGATAGGGCGCAATGATTGGGCCGAGCGGGTGGTTGGCAATGCCGATTTGAGTGATGATGCCACTCGCAAAGCGTTCGAATCGGGGGAACCGTTTGGCGCGCAATTGGAGGTTTTTCAGACCGATAAGGGCCTCAATCTGGCGCGAGTTTGTTCATAAAGCACATCCTGAGATATGGGGTAAGGGGGCTTTGACAAAATCACCATATAGTCCTATATAGTTTCAATTGTAACTATATTGATTCCGTAAGGTGACCCCGCACATGACCGTTCAAGCTCCGATCCATCCCGGCGATCTGTTCGAAAATCCCGCTGGCCTTGATGGCTTTGAATTTGTCGAATTTTGCGCGCCTGAAAAAGGCATGTTGGAGCCTGTGTTTGAGACGATGGGCTTCACCCATGTCGCCAATCATCGATCCAAAGACGTGCAGCTTTGGCGCCAGGGCGGCATCAATCTCATCATCAATTACCAGCCGCGCAGCGCCGCGTGGTATTTCGCGCAGGAACACGGCCCCGGCGCATGCGGCATGGGTTTCCGCGTTCGCGATGCGGCGGCTGCGTATGATCATGTGCTTGAGCAAGGCGCAGAACCTGTCGCCAATGTGCCCGGCCCGATGGAACTAAGCATTCCGGCCATCCGCGGGATTGGCGGATCGATCCTGTATCTGATTGATCGCTATTCAGATGAAGGCGGCGAAGGGCTGTCAATTTACGATATCGATTTTGAATACCTTCCCGGAGTGGAAAAATACCCCGAAGGCTGCGGTTTCCAGCTGATCGATCACCTCACGCACAACGTCTATGGCGGGCGTATGGCCTATTGGGCGAGCTTTTATGAAAAGCTCTTCAACTTTCAGGAAATCCGGTATTTCGATATCAAAGGCGAATACACTGGCCTAACCTCCAAAGCGCTGACCGCGCCCGATGGCAAAATCCGCATTCCATTGAATGAAGAAGGGGAAAACGGTAAGGGCCAGATCGAGGAATACTTACGCGAATACAATGGCGAGGGCATTCAGCATATCGCCTTGATCTGCGATGATCTGGTGGCCTGCTGGGATCGGCTCAAAAAGCTCGACGTGCCTTTTATGACTGCCCCACCAGAAACGTATTATGCGATGCTCTCAGAACGTCTTCCCGGTCATGGGCAGGATGAGGCAGCGCTGAAATCGCGCGGTATCTTGCTCGATGGGACAACCGAAGGCGGCGCACCCCGACTGCTCCTCCAAATCTTCGCTGAACCGCGTATCGGCCCTGTCTTCTTCGAATTTATCCAACGCGTCGGAGATTACAAAGACGGCTTTGGCGAGGGCAATTTTAAAGCTTTGTTCGAAAGCATCGAACGCGACCAAATCGCCCGCGGTGTTTTGGATACGGCTGAGTAAACCATAGCATCGTCATTGCGAGCCGCAGGCGAAGCAATCCATCATCAAACATCGCGTCTTGATGACCCAGTCGAAAATGGATTGCCGCGTCGCCTTCGGCTCCTCGCAATGACGAGGAGAGAGTGATGAGCGAAACGACCATGAACCACCCTGTCCAGTTAGGCGGCGTCCATCACGCGGCCTATCGCTGCAAGGATGCCAAAGAAACGGTCGAATGGTACGCACGCGTGCTCGGCATGGAATACACCACCGCCTTTGCAGAGGATCACGTCCCCTCAACCGGCGAATATGATCCTTACATGCATATCTTCCTTGATGCGGGAAACGGCAATATCGTTGCGTTCTTTGAGCTGCCCAATCAGCCCGAAATGGGTAAGGATCCGGCGACCCCTGAATGGGTGCAACACCTTGCTTTGCGTGTCCCTGATGAGGCGGCTTTGCTCGCTGCAAAAAAGCATATTGAGGCGCAAGGCATCGATGTCCTTGGCCCAACGCATCACGGCATTTTCAAATCGATCTATTTCTTCGATCCCAATGGCCACCGCGTAGAACTCGCCGCCGATATCGGCACGGATGAACAATACGCCGAGCTAAAGCGGGTGGCCCCTGCCATGCTTGACGAATGGAGCGAGACAAAAAAAGCCCCGCGCCATGCGGACTGGCTGCATGAGATTGCGCGTAAGGAGCATGGGGCGGCGTAATTCGGTGACAGTGCACTAATTACAGAACACAAGGTGCACCTCATTGGGTTGGGTGTTTCGTAATTAGTGCACTGTCACTGAACTACGCCACCGAATTACGCATCACCGCTCCCGCGAAGGCGCGACCAGCACAGCATTCGCCAGCAGCAGATCCAGCCCATCCAAATAGCCCCGTGTTGTTGGATCTTGCGTAAAGGCAATGGTCAATCCTCCGCCTGAGCGCTGCGCAAGCATATACGGCTTAAACGCCATCTGCCGCTGGTTTTCAGCCCATACATACCCGCTCGCGATCAGCGAACCGCTGTCTGCATAGCGCATCACATTGATGCCTTTAGAACGGTCTAACGGGGTGTAAATCTGCGATCCGGTGGCGTTGACGATCGCGCCGTCATCATAGCCGGCTGACAGATAGTGATCGGGATCGGCCACCGTGTTGAGCAATGCGCCTGGCAAAGTATCAGGCAGCGCGGTTTGGTCTTGAATGGCGGCGCGGTATTCTTCTTCGCTTGTGAACTCGGTCGCCTCAGAAAGTCCGCCAGCGCCGCTTTCACCCTCTGAAGGCGCGCGGCCCAATGCGGCCTCCCGCGTTACTGAAAGCAAGCCATCCTCACCTGCAAAAGTGCGCAGAGAATTGCCCAAAGTGACCAGAACGCCGCCCCGCTGAACAAAGTCTGCGATTTTAGAGCGACCCTGTGAGCCGAGCGTTCCAGATGGGTTACCATCAGGCACGACTAATACGTCATAATCCGACAGGTCTGCGCGCGCGAAGCGGTCTGTGCGGATCGGAGTGACAGGCAGGCCAATCCGCTGTTCAAGAACGTAACGTGATGCGCCCGCGCTCAATTGCGAAATCCCATCATCCCAAGCCATCGCCACTTTGGGTAATGTCAGGCGGACAAAGGCATCGCTGCCCAAATTGGGGCCATCCTCGACCCATCCATCTGGCAGGCTCACGGTTTCAGCCCCGATTTCGCTCGCCAAAGCGCGCACACGGTCAAGCGCGGCTGGCTCGTTTGAGCCAGCGGAAAAGACAACCGTACCGCGGCCAAAGGTGCGGCCATTCTTGGTAAAAGCTTCATCGGTGATGCGCGCCTCGAGCCCCTCACGAAGAGCAAGCGTCACCAAACGCGCCTGTCCACTATCCGTCCATGGCACAGCAATGCCGAAATCACCCGATCCGCTTGTCATGGGGGCGATAGGCGCGGTGCTATCCAACGCGGCACCGCCAGCAGCGCTGCCGCAAAGCACCACATCAACGCCTGACATCATGCCGACAGACCACGCGGTCACATCGTACAATTCATGCGGCAGGTCTTCTGAACGACGGCGTTCTTGTTCTTCGAGGAAATCACTTGGCAAAGGCGTGTCCGCATCGAGCAGACTGCGCACCAAACGCGCGGCGGGTTGGGCTTGCGGAATTGCAATATAGCCTGCCGGATACCGCCTGCCGCACGCGCTGACAGGGCCATCGCGGCGCACGACTTCAATGCCTTGTGCAGCCAAGCGGCGACCTAAACTTTCCGCATTCCAGCGGCGTTTCGACAGGTCGATCACATAGCTCCCGCGCCCAGCTGCGCCATTGGCATTGGCTGCGCGATAGGAGGCAAAGTCGCTCAGGAAACGGTCTGCATTCTGCGCCACCGCTTCGGCGGTAGAAAAGGCAGCAACAAACTGATTGCGCACCGTCTCCGCATACGTCAGCGTGGTCCCATCGCGGCGTTCAAAGACGAGCCCGCGCGCAGAGCCTTGCTCATAGGTGCTGCCAATCGCGCCTTGGTGTGCGTTCCACGTATCGCCATAGCCGGGATAAAACAGATCGTAGACTTCGCGAGTGAAATAAGGCTCACCCATTTCATCGAAATACCGGGCATTGTTGCGCCCGATTATCCCGTACAAAGCGCGCTGCGATGCGGTGATATTGGGATTGATGGGGTCGGCTGCCGGGCTGAAGAAATACGTCTCATCCCCGCCCATTTCGTGGATGTCTTTCACCACAACTGGGCTCCATTGGCGGATTGCTGCCACTTTACCGCGTGTCTCCGGCTGGCTTAGCGTGAACCAATCGCGATTAAGATCGAACATGTAATGATTAACCCGGCCCGAAGGCCACGGCTCATCATGCTCTGCCGATTGCCGGTCGGCCTGCGGCGTCATTCCCAAAGCGGTGCGGAAGTTATGGACAAACCGGGCGCGTCCATCGGGATTTTGCAGCGGATCGATGATGACGATGGTCTCGCGCAGGATTTGTTCCACGCGGCTATCACCTTGTGCTGCAAGCAGGTGGTATGCCGTCATCAAAGCGGCATCCATGGGCGAGATTTCATTGCCGTGGACGCTATGGGCAAGCCATGTGACGGGAAGCGCATTGCCATTTCCCCGGCGCCCTGCTGCGATGGTCGCCAAGTCAGCTTGGATAGCATCAATCCGCGCCATATTCTCAGGCGCTGTGATGGCCATGTAATAAAGCGGCCGCCCCTGCCAACTGCGCGCATATTCAACGAGCATGACACGATCAGATGCCGCATCATTCAGGGCTTTCAAGTAACTATACCCTTCCTCAGGAGAGGTGATCCGCTCCCCCGGTTTGTGCCCAACCGTCTGTTCCAAAGTTGGGATGGCAGGGTCAAATTCGCCTTCCATGAATGACTGTGCTGATGCGGGCACAGTGATCGCTAATAGGCCTAAGACCGCCGCCCAAAAAACCGTTACAAAACGTGCGCGCATGCCCTTGTATCCATTCGATGAAATGTGAAGTTTGAAGTCCCGTCGTCTTCGGACAATGACCACCATTGGTCAAGCGCGTCTCGTTTGCACTGAAGCAAAGGCACCGTTCAAGTGCACCTACATGCGCTAAAAGTGAGCGAACGCGGTGCAAATCTGCAACATAATTGCTGTTTTCGCGACTGAAAAGTTACGAAACTATGACTCTGACTTGACCTCTCTTTCGCACTTGCAGCATGCGTATTGTCAGTCGCAACCCAAACAATCAGGGGCACCATGCACTTTTCAAAACTCTCCCGCGCCGTTCTGTTCGCTGCCGCGAGCTCCCTACCATTTGCAGCTCAAGCGCAAGATGCGCCGTCGTCTGAAAGCACTGATGCAGAAGAAGGTACGCCCATCGTCGTGACCGGTTCGCGCATTGCGCGCGACCCCAATATCGGTGCGCCGGCGCCCATTCTTTCGGTTACGGCTGAAGAGTTGAAGCAGGCTGGTACTTCTGATTTGGTTGATACGCTGCGCGATATTCCCGCGCTTACAACGTCAACGTCATCGGAGGGGTCGATTGATGGTATCTTCTCCGCCGATATTGGTGTTGGCCAATCTGTATTGAACCTTCGCGGACTTGGCGCGAACCGGACGCTGGTGTTGGTTAATGGCCGTCGCCATGTCGCAGGTGTCGATGGACAGCAGGCCGTCGATATCAATTCTATCCCAACCGCCTTGATCGAACGAGTTGAAACGCTGACAGGTGGCGCCTCTTCCATCTATGGCGCTGACGCTGTGACAGGCGTTGTGAACTTCGTACTTAAAGACGATTTCGAAGGGCTACAGGCCAACATCCAAGGTGGCCTCAGCGGTGAAGGCGATGCTTTCCGCATCAATGGCGATTTGACCTGGGGCGTGAACTTCGCTGATGGTCGCGGCAACTTCGTGGTTTCAGGTGAATATGCCCGTGCTGATGAAATTCAGATCGGTGATCGCGCCTTTTCGCGTGACAACAACAATTCTGATGACCAACCCAACCCTGCATTGCGGTTTCAGACGGGCGAATTGAACGCGACCGACACGCCAAATTTCCTCGCCAATGGCGCTTTTACGGGTGGTTTGATTCCTGGCAGTGCCGATGGCTTCACGCCGACAGCTGCCGAACAAGCTCTGATCGATCGCGCGGCGAATTCGACCACGCGTTTCTTTGCACCTGATCCGCGCTTCTCTTTGTCATCAGCAGGTGGCATCGTGGCCCCGGGCGATATCGGCCTTTCAGATGGTCCAGATATCAATGGAAACGGGATTGCTGACTGTCTTGAAAGCTCGGTTGGCTTCAACTCAACCTTCAATCCCGGTGCCTTCGGCCTTGCTGGCGGTTGTGCGGTAATCAACGCTGATGGATCGCTTGCGGTCTATCAGGATGGTTTGGTCACTGGTACATTCAACCAGTTTGGCGGCGATGGTATCCCTAACGAGTTCAACGTCAACTCGCTGATCCCTGAGACCGAACGTTGGTCAATCAATGCCAATTTCACTTTTGAATTTTCCGAAGAAGCAGAGTTATTTTTCGAAGGAAAATATGTCTCCAGCACTGCAGAATTTCAGGCTCAGCCCAACACATTCTATGATCTGCTGACCATTCGTGATGACAACCCCTTTATCACGCCAGAGCTTCAGAATTTCGTTGCGCCGCTATTCTTTGGCAATGGCACGGATGAGGGTTTCTACATCACACGTGACCCGGCTGACCTTGGACCAAACCGCAACCGTGAAGAATACGAAACACTGCGATTTGTAGCGGGTCTGCGCGGCGACATAACTGATCACTTCAGTTATGAGATTTCAGGCAATTACGGCACTTTCAATCGCACAACGCTTGATCGCAACAGGGTCATCACGGATCGGTGGTTCGCAGCGATTGACGTGACGACTGACGTCAATGGCAATCCGATCTGTCGTTCAGACATTGATCCAACGCCGCCTGCGACGACACCGTTTGGCATTCCTGTCGGTGATCCTGGCTTCTTCACGTTCAATCCCGGCGATGGCACTTGCCGCCCGGCGAACATCTTGGGCGGTGTGGGCGCGATTAGCCAGGAAGCGATCGACTTTGTCACGGCCACTATCGTCAACGAACGTGAGCTGGAGCAAATGGTCTTCAGCGCAATCTTCACAGGCGATACCGGCGCATTTTTTGAATTGCCCGGCGGCCCTGTTGGCTTTGTAACCGGCTTTGAATTCCGCGAAGAAGTTAGCCGTTCTAATTTCGATCCACTGGTTCGCGGCGTCGTTCCGATTGACACACCGGATGCAAATGCGGGTGATCTGATCCGCGATCTTCCGACCGCTGCAAATTCGCTGGTTTTTGATCCCGATGCGACAGTGGACAATGAAGGTGGTGAGTTCACCGTCTACGAATTCTTCGGTGAGGTTCGCTTGCCGATCCTTTCGGGTGTGCCGTTTGCCGAAGTGCTCGAACTAGAGGGCGCCGTTCGGTATTCTGATTACACGACTGTGGGCAGCACCTTCACGTGGAATGCAGGCGGCATCTGGGCACCAGTTGAAGACATCCTGTTCCGCGGTTCATATGCCCGCGCGATCCGCGCACCAAACATCACAGAGCTGTTCAGCCCGGCACAAGGCGCAACCTTCCGCCCGGTCGATCCGTGCGATGTTGCCGAGCTTGCGACCGCAGCCGATCCAGCACGGCGTCAGGCCAACTGCGAAGCGCTGTTTGCGCAAGTTGGTATCGACCCAACTTTGGGCACCGGTTCGTATGCTTATGTTGATCCATTGACGGCACGTTTTTCGGGGTCGATCTCTGGCAACCGTGACCTGCAAGAGGAAACAGCCACAACATGGACTGTTGGCACGCAAATCACGCCAAGCTTCTTGCCAGGCTTTGTATTGAGTGTCGATTATTACAACATTGAATTGGAAGACGCGATCAATGCGGTTGCTGCGCAAGACATCGTAGATAACTGCGTCGATTCAGCGACGATCGTAAACCAATTCTGTGAAAACGTGGATCGTCGCACGGACAATGGCGGCTTCCGTTTCCTGCGTCAGACATCGATTAACTTTGCGCGCCGTGAGACATCGGGTGTAGAAGCATCGGTGCGCTACGGATTTGATCTTGGTGATCACAATTTCGTCGTCAACGCTGGTGGTACATGGGTTGAAAAGCTGAATGACTTCTTCGATCCTGCCGATCCAACGGCTGTTGATCCAGAACTAGGCGAATTGCAGCGTCCCGAATGGGCAGGGCGCGGATCGCTGACCTGGAATTGGTCTGGTCTCAGCCTGACTTACGGTGTCACTTACCTTGATGCGATGGCGCTGCGCTCAGCTGAAATCGAAGCCATCGGCCAAGGGTCAAGCTTCCAGTTTACACCAGAGAACGGCATTGGCGATGACGTGTTCATCCATGATATCTCGTTTAACTACGAAGCGACCGATCAGTTCACGATCTATGGCGGCATCAACAACTTGTTCGACCGCGATCCCTATGTGACCGAGCAAGCCTATCCAGTGAGCCCGGTTGGCCGGTACTTCTTCCTTGGCGCGACTTACAATATGTAATTTGGCCAAGAGACAATGAACCACCAAAAAGGGGCAAGCCTTACCGCTTGCCCCTTTTTTGTTTGAAGCGCACAGTTTGGCGAAAGAACAGGGAGGGGAGCGCAAGTGATTCCAAGACGGCAATTTATGGGCGGCCTTATGGTTGTGGGCGGCGCGCTGGCGGCTTGCAGCGAGATGAGCGGTGAAGCGGGCGCTGGTGCGGCCTCTTCGGCTTCGGTCAAGGCTTTGTCGCCTCAAGATCTCGAAGATGCTCTGGTCGGCTCCTCTTACCTCGGCACTGGCGGGGGCGGCAGCCTTGCTGCAGCGCGCGAACTGATTGCAGCCGATCTTGCAGCTGGGCACACTTTCAGCGTTTTGAGCGTTGCCGATCTCGCTGATGATGACCGCGTTGCTTGTCCCTATGGCCTCGCCAGCCTTGCCCCAATGAGCGAGACGATGAAAGCGAAGCTGGTGGCGGCTGAAAACCGTATTGAAGTCCCGGTGCAGGGCGCGTTCAGCGCTCTTGAAGAGCATTTGGACACCAAGTTTTCCGCTGTAATTCTCGGCGAAATTGGCCCGCTTAGTCTTGCAGAAGGTCTCTCTACCGCTGCAAGGCTCGGAGTGCCTGCATTGGATGCCGACACAGTCGGGCGCGCAGTACCAGAGATCAACCAGCACTCGGTGAAAGTCGCCGGAGTGCCGCTCACCCCCATTGGCGCTGCAACGCCGTTTGGCGATAAAATGGTGGTGAAAGAGCTGGGTGATCCCACCCGCGCAGAAGACATCCTGCGCTCTGTTGCAGAGGCCAGTCAGGAATGCGGAGTTGCCGATTCCCCGATTACTGGGGCGCAGGCCAAACAAGACGGTGTGCTGGTGAAAAACAGCCTGACCTTGGCAAGGAAAATCGGTGCAGCCGTCCGTTCAGCCAAAGCCGATGGCAGCGATCCGATTGAAGCCGCTTTGAAAGCGGGCGATGGTTACCTGCTCTTCACAGGAACGGTGGCCGATTTTGACTGGCGTGATGAGGACGGCTTTCTGAAAGGCAATTTGGAGCTGTCAGGATCGGGCGAATTTGAAGGCCAGTCGCTGAGCACCCAATACATCAACGAACATTTAATAGCGCGCCGCAATGGCGAAGTTGTGGCGGCATGTCCCGACTTGATCAGTGTCATTGATATGGAAAGCTATGATGGGCTCAACAATCCCGATTTCGAGAAGGGCAAGCGTGTTTCTGTAATTGGCATGCGCTGCGATCCCTTATGGCGCACCAAGGCAGGTCTGGACGTCTTTAGCCCAAGCTATTTTGGGATCGATGTGCCCTATGTACCGATAGAGGATTTGATCTGACCCACTCAGACCCTTGGGTTTTCCAGGGACTGAAAGTGGCGGTGGAAGCTGACATTCTGCTCTAGTCGAGCATTCCCCTAATCCTCTTGATGGGGGTCTATCGACGCTTCTTGCGACTTCTGATAGTTTATCCTTGTGGACACAGACGCTGAAATAACTGGCCTCTTGCAACAATGGGGCGGCGGAGACGAGAAGGCTGGCGATGCGCTAGCACCCCTAGTGTACAACGAACTGAGAATACGGGCACAGCGTGCTTTTCGCTCAGAGAATTCAGGACACACGCTCCAACCCACAGCTCTGGTCAACGAAGCTTATGCCAAGCTCGTAAATGCTGATGTCGACTGGCAGGATCGCGCGCATTTTTACGCTCTGGCTGCGCGTATGATGCGCAGACTGCTTATCAATCATGCGAACTCTCGTAAGGCGGAACGCCGTGGCGGGGATGCGGTGCATGTGACGCTGGATCGCCAGGAGATTCCCGAACACGGCAACGATGTAGAGATGATCGCGCTGGCCGACGCGCTGAGCGCGTTGGAGCAGCTCGATGAACGCAAATCCCGGCTGATCGAGATGCAATATTTCGGCGGGCTGACGGTCGAGGAAATGGCCGCTGTCACCGATCTCTCGGTTGCAACTGTGGGAAGAGAGCTGCGGTTTGCCCGCGCGTGGTTGAAGAATGAAATTTTGACGGACGAATGATCGATTACGCTTGCTGTCCCGGCTAAAGGGGCATGGAGGAAGCAGCGGCATGACCTCAGATGACCTGACCCGGCTCGAGAGAAGTTTCGAGGAGGCGTACGATCTCGAAGGGCAAGAGCGCGAGGATTATTTGGCGCGCTTCGCGCAGCAATACCCTGAATTGACTGATGAATTGAGAGCTTTGCTCGCCGCGCACGCAGGGTCTGCGATGACCATGGCGGATCTGGTGGATGCTTCGGTTGATGCGCTAGCGCGAGATCAGCAAGATGCCTGGAAGGGTCAGAAAATCGGTGTCTGGACCATCTCCGACCTCCTTGGGGAAGGCGGGATGGGGTCGGTCTTCCTAGTTGAGCGAACCGATGGAGCCTATCATCAAAAGGCTGCCCTGAAGCTGACGACATCGAGGCTCTTGGGGAGAGATGCGCTCTCGCGATTTCGTGCTGAGCGCCAGATTCTGGCAAACCTCGCTCACCCAAATATCGCGACTTTGATTGATGGCGGAGCGCATTCCGATGGCCTCCCTTATCTGGTCATGGAATACATTGAGGGCGAACGCATAGATGTGCATTGCGATGCGGCCGCCCTCGGGATTGAGCAGCGGCTCGAACTGTTTTTGAAGGTCTGCGATGCGGTTGACTATGCTCACCGCAATCTTGTCGTCCATCGTGACTTAAAACCCACCAATATTCTGGTCGCGCCCAATGGCGAACCCAAGCTGCTCGACTTTGGCATTGCCAAACTACTCGAGGCGGATGCCATCGACGTCACCATCATGCACACGCGTGAAGAAGCGCGGGCGATGACGCCGCAATATGCCAGCCCAGAGCAGGTTCGCGGCGAAGCGGTTACGGTCGGCACAGATGTCTATGCACTGGGTGTTTTGCTGCACCGGCTGTTGGCGGGACGATCACCGTATGGGGCAGGCCTTAAGACATCGCGCGAGGTTGAGTCCGCGATCCTGGACAGCGAGCCGACGCGTCCAAGCAATTCTGTCGTAGATGTTCCCGATGATGGAGATGCGCCAAGTGCCGAACAGATAGGTGAACAGCGCGGCCTTTCTGCCAATGAGTTGCGCAGTCGCCTTTCAGGTGATCTCGACAACATTGTTCTGCAGTGTCTGCAGAAGGAGCCTGAGCGTCGTTATGCATCAGTGCGCGATCTTGCTCGGGATATTGAGCGCTATCTGCGTGATGAACCCGTGTCGGCACGCGGAGACGACTTTGTCTATCGCGCGCGAAAGTTTTTCCGCCGGAATATGCGGCCACTTATCGCCACGGCGGCGGTGGCCTCGGGCGCTGTCGCATTGGTCACGTTCTATACGATCCAATTGGCCGCCGAACGCGACCGCGCGGAACTCGCTGCGGCCCGATCGGGGCAAGTCTCCAGCTTTCTGACAGAGATATTTGAGAACGCAGATCCAGCAGAATCGCAGGGCGAGACGGTCACGGCAATTGAGCTGCTCGATGCGGGCGCAGAGCGGATTGAGGGCATCGAAGACGAGGCCGTACGTGCTGAGCTGCTGCGTGTGATGGGCTTGAGTTATCACGGGCTTGGGCAATTTGCGCGTGCGGAGGAACTGCTTAGAACGTCCCTGACACTCCTAAGGAAACCCGGTATTGGCACAGGCGTTGATCGCGCACGCACTCTATCGGCGCTCGGCTATGTCCAGCAGGATCAGTATAAGCTGGCCGAAGCGGTCGAGAGTGGACAAGAGGCTTTGCAACTTGCGACCGCAGAGCTTGGCAGCAGCTCTGCACAATTGCCGTTTTTCATGACCAATCTGGCGCGCATTCGATTGCGCAATCAGGAGCCACAAGAGGCGCTCAGACTATTCGAGGATGCGATAGAGGTTCAAAAACGTGCCGGGACCTATGGCGACAAAATGACCCGCGATACGCTTGGCGCGATGGTCATTGCCTATGGTGCGCAGGGCGAGTTCGACAAGGCTGTCGAGACTGGTCGTGAGGCTGTGCGAAAGGCGGAGGAGTTTGATGGCGCGCTCAACGTCAATACAATCCATGCGATAAACAATCTCGCGATGTCGAGCCATGACAGCGGGCGATATCGCGAAGCGGTAGGCTTGAGCAAAGAGGCAGTCGAACGTGGCAACAAGCTATGGCGAGGTGAACATCCCAACCTTGCCTTTTTCGAGGGCGCCTTAGGGGTTCATGCGAATGCGACGGGCGAGTTTTCAATGTCTCAAGCCGCTTTCGACCGTGCGCGGCAGAGCGCGATTGCCTCAAGTGGCCAGGAAAGCAGCGATTATCTTGGCCATCTGTTGTGGCGCGGACGCAGCGCCCTGCAGCGCGGTGACATCGTGGCGGCGCGGCAATTGCATGAGGAAGGTCTTGATCTTGGCGAGCGCCTGTTTGGGATCGACGGTACCTTGACGCTTAGGCACGCACTGCACTTGACGAGCGCGCTTCGGCTGTCTGGCGAGATCGCCGCGGCGGAAGCACAATTTGATGTCGTCTGGCAAAACCGTGACAAGCTCAGGCCACCCAAGCAATTGCTTGCCAAGCGCGAACGTGCCCGCTTGCTTATCGAGCGTCAGAAATACGCGCAGGCCATAACTCTGCTCGAAGAGGCACTTGAACAAGAGGAACGCGGCCTTGCCAACACATCGCCCGCGCTCATCGAAACTCTGACAGCGTTGGCGCGAGCCTATCGCGTGAGCGGCGATACTGAAAGCGCCCTTCGCCTTGCAAGCCGTGCAAATGCGATAGCTGCCAGTGAATTGCCTCGTGACAGCTGGATCGCAGCGGTCGCAAATGCCGAATATGGTCGCGCACTGCTCAGTGCCGGGCGGGCTGACGAAGGCAGAGCCACACTTCGCGGCGCCTTAAGTAACCTTAGCGGCGTACTCCCGGACAACAATTATTATGTTCAGCGGGCTCGCAAGAGCTTGCTCGCAGCCGGACAATAACACGCCTCAGTAAAATTTTTTGGCAGCGATGATCGTTTTCATGGACGTTCGCTGCTCTCCTAAATGAAGCGGCAATTTTGGAAGGACGCGCGCCGCTTCGAGAGCGGTGGCCATTAGCATATCCAGGCCTCGCTCCCGCGATAACTATCAAGGGAGAACGGCCATGCGTGTATCTATCTCAACGCTTTCGATAAGCAGCCTCGCAGCAGCCCTGCTGGCGAGTGCTCTTGCAACGCCAGCGGCGGCAAACCCATCGTTTGAAAGCTTCTTCGACCGCCTCGAAGAGGCCGGCGAGCGAGCCCAGCAAGCCCGGGGCGTCCGTTCACGCGCCAGCGATGCTGACTACAATGATCTCGACCGCCGCGGCCGTGCGGCACAGCAAGCTCGGCAAAATTCGTTCGAAGGCCAGCGTTACCGCTCCCATGCGGTAAGGCTCGGCACTGACCCCAATTGGCGCGCGGTTGAGCAACGAGGGATCAACGCCCAACGCTCGCGGCCTAACCATCTCATTAATGGAATTGACGACCTGACACCCCAAGAGCGTTTGCGGCTGGATCGCCAAGGGCGTGCCGCACAGCGCGCTCGTGGGGCACGGCTTCCCACAACACCGCATCGCGGCGTGGCGGTGCGGCAGGGATATCCGGGTGCTATCGCGGCCAATGCAAGGCGCGGCGGCGTGCGGCCAACCACACGCTCTACTGGGCGTTTTCGTGGTGCCGGAACTGCTGCGCAGGCCGCTTTAAGAGCAGACTTGGTCGCCGAAGCGGTCGGTGGCCGTGACATCGGCGTCGGGACTTACGCATCGGACATGACGCTAGGGCAGGCGCAGACCTTCGCCAGGGGCGGCGATCCGGTTCGTGCGGCACACCGCGCGACCGGCCGTCTTGGACGCAACTTCATTGGCGGCGTTCGGGGCGTGGGTGAGACCGTAAGAGATCCTCGCAAGCTACCAGGCAATGTCGCACGCGCCGGGGTCAACACCGTTCGCGGCGTCGGTGAAACTGTGATCTGGGCCGGCAGAGGTACAGCCCGCACTGCACGTGATGCCGCCCGTATGACGCACGACCCCCGTTTCGCGAAAAGGCAAGTGCGCAAGGCCGGCCGGACCATCACCAATGTCGGCAAGTCAGTCTGCAAAGCGGCGAGCTACATCACGCTCGGACTTAAGAAAAAGCACTGCAAGTAACGCCAGTTGAAGGAGCAATACCATGAGACATGCAATCTTTTCCAAGCCTTCTGAAATCGCTGCAGCCAGCCTTTGCCTGATGGGAACGTCCGCCTGTATGGGGCCACCCATGGGCGGCCCAGGAATGGTGCAATCTGGCCCAGCACCGCAAGCCGTAGCCAGCTTCGATCCAACCGGGAACTGGTGCTTTGAGGATGGATCGCAAACAAACTATGTCTCGAATGCGGGGGGCGCACTTACGGTGACACCGATGCGTGGACGCGGGCGCTCCGCAACCTATATCCAGGTTGGCGATCGGCTCTATCGCGACGCGGACGGCCCTGGGACCTATGAGTTTGTGTCATCGGACACCGCCGTTTGGCGCGCGAACAACAGCAGTAGAAAGATGATCTACCTGCTTGCCTGCTAAGCAATGACAATCACTTGGAGACCTGACCGGACCAAGCGTGAGCAATCGCGGCTGGCTCCAGAACGGATTTCGCTTGGTTTTCTAGGCAGAACGATCGTGCAGGTTAGTACGGCAATACCGCACTCCTCCCCAACCACTCATTATGACAATGTGAGGAAGGAACGGACGATGGCCACCCTCCAAAATGCTGCAGGCATTATCGCACGGATTGTAATTGGCTACATTGTCGCCAGCCTGATCGCTTCTGTGGTCTTGGTCCTGCTCGGAACATTGACGTCGATTGGGGAGCCACCCATCGAAGGCCGGAACGCCATGGGCGATTTGGCAAACCAGGCGGGCTATATTCCGATGTTCGCAGTGCTAGCTGCGGTGCTTGCGGCGCCCGTTGCCTTACTAGCGATAGCAGTATCCGAGTACGCGAAGATCAACAGGCTCTGGTACTTCCTAATGGCAGGTGCACTAGCTACGATCCCGGTCCTGTTTCCAGGCAAGGATCGTGGCCTTGCAGAGATGTTGGAGGGGTTTGCCATGTTTGGGCCCACAGGTGCAATCGCAAGCGTCGCTTTCTGGCTAATTCGTCACCGGAAGTGGCCGGTTTGATCCTGTCAGGGGGTATTGTCAGACTGACTGCACCCAATCGACGATCGAGGCGGTGAGGGTAGGGCGGTGCGATGACCTGACGCCGCAAAACAGGCAGCCCATTCAAACGTTCTAACTCGTCACCTAAGGTCTTCCGGCTCGTGGTGATGATGCACGTGCGGTTTCCGCTGGGCTTGCGGAATGTCTGCCTCTGGGTCGTAAGCGGAAGTTCGGCTTCTACTTATGAAAAACTGCTTAAGGCCCATGCAAAGTGCCTGTTGAGAGGAGCTGGTTCACATTGTGATGCATGAAACCCTCCTAAGCTGCGTTTGCTGTTAGAAGGGCTTGAGCTTAGCTCAACGGCTCTCAGCTGCTGTACATTCTCCACCATTGAATAACTTGTCTGTGCGCGGTCCTTCGCATAGCCTCTGACCCTTGTTAGCGTTTTCGATATCATGGAGCTCTTTTGGCGTTCACTGCCGTCATCGCTGACGACCATACCTTCATGCGCAAAGCCATTGCCGACATGCTGGTTGATTTGCGTGATATTCATGTGGTGGCAACGGCCAAAAATGGATTGGAAGCTATTGCAGAAGCGCGGCGTCACAAGCCAGATTTGCTTGTGCTGGATGCCGCAATGCCAATGGCGAGTGGGGTGGAAGTGTTTGCCGATGTGCGGCGTTGGTGTCCCGATACCAAGGTGGTGACTTGCACCGGCTTTACCTCGCACACATTGCTGGCGGAATGGATTGATCTTGGCGTTGACGGCTTGCTTCTAAAAACGAGCGAAGCAGACGAATTTGGTCGATGTGTGGAAACGGTGCTTGCCGGCTATCGCTTTGTTGCAGAAGATGTTCGCGATATTCTAAAAGCGGCAAGTGAGGTTCCAAGTCTGACGCATAGAGAGCGTGAGGTGCTGTCTCTGATTGCTCTTGGAAACACCAGTCAGGCGATTGCAGATCGCTTGCATATCTCAATCAAGACCGTTGAAAAACATCGCGGCGGTTTGATGTCGAAATTGGGTGTGGGTTCGGTTGCGCAGCTCCTCGCTTACGCCTTGAAAGAGGGGTTTCTTGATACCCACCGTCAGCTTTGATGCCTACAGAATATGGGGAGCAATCCCCATCGACATGGGCAGGCTCCGGGCGCAAAATATATTTATGGCGCACAGGCTGATCACGTTTTGGGTAGCGGTGAGAGTTTCAGTCTTGAGCGCACTCTCTGCTGTGTTCATCGCGACATCAACGTCTGCTCAAGGACTGACCCCACTTTCGCTGACTGATGATCCCCAAGTCTATCAATCGATCAATCCATATTTAAGCGCATGGCGTGATCCTTCCGCAAAGCTCAGCGCAGGTGATGCGCTGCAATCGCTTGCTGATTTTGAGCCGCTGACCACGCGATATATGGCGTTTGGGCTAACGCGCGACAGGATTTGGGTTCACTGGAGCGCCCGCAATGACAGCACCACCCGCCAACGATGGCGGGTGGATATGAAGCGGCAATATATGGAGGAGCTAGACCTCTATCAGATCGAGGATGGAAAGCCTGTTCTTTTGCTTTCTCACCGTCAGGGTGATGCGTTTTCACAGCGGGAGATTCCAAGTCGCTTCTTGCAAAAAGACGTGATCATCGCGCCGGGCGAAACTGCACAATTCCTGCTGGGCTATCGCTCTACTACGTCCACATTCCTCAAAGTCGCAATGGGAACATCCGATGCTGTAAGCGAGGTACATACGAGCGAACAAGCAATCGATTTCGCCATGAATGGCGCGCTTGGGACGATGATATTCTTTGCGCTTTTGATGATCCCTGTGATTGGCTGGCGGCTTGGCTGGGCGTTTGCTCTCTATATCCTTGCGGGGATTTTTTATGTCGCCGTTGCAGATAGCTATGCAATGCGCGCTTTGTGGCCTAACTCGCCCTGGCTTAGCGAGCCTATGAATTTATCGGCAGTGCTGCTGATGGCGATGACGGGCGTTCATTTTCCGCGCGTTTTGTTTGGGCTGAAGAATTCTGCGCCGAAACTCGACCTCTTGCTCGGTGGTTATGCGGCACTTGCTGGTGTTTGTGCATTGCTTACGCCCATCCTTTTTACTCAGCGCTGGTTTATGGTTCCGGCCTATCTCATTACGCCGATTGCGACGGTTCTTGTTGTTGCAACTGGCATCTTCGCAATCCGCCGAAAAATGGTCGGCGCGCGCATTTACATCTTTGGCGCTTTGCTGGTCTTTTCCTCCTTTGCTTATGCCGTCCTTGCCCACTTCTGGCCGGGCCGCTTCGATTTGGACAACACGCTGGACTATGGTCATTTCACCCTGTTCACCGAATGCATCGCCTTTGCGACGGTGATTTTGCTACGCTTGATGGCTCTGCGTGATGAACGCGATGGGGCTATGCAAAAAGAGCTTGCTGTCACGCGCGAAAAGCTAGCGCTGAATGACAGATTGCTTGCCAGCCAGCGCGATTATTCGCAGGCGCGTGATCTTGCCGATTTGCGCGGACAGCGCCTGTCAGAGCTTAGCCATGATATCCGGCAGCCTTTGGGCGCACTACGGATCGCTATGTCCAAGTTACGCGGGTTGAATGATGACCAATCTGGCCAAATTGATGCAGCCTTCGATTATCTGGCCAGCATCGCCAATGACCAGTCTGGCAAAAGCCGGTCGGGCCCTGATGGCAAGAGCGAGCGGTTTGAAGTGAATGTCGTGCTGCGCAATGTGCGTCATGTTTTCTGCGATGAAGCGCAGGAAATGGGAGTGGATTTGCGCCTCAGGCCAAGCAATTTGGAAGTGGAAGCGGATCCCGTTGCATTGATGCGGGCTGTGTCCAATCTCGTTGCCAACGCGCTGACGCATGGCCGAAGCGAATTGAGTAAGCCGCGTATTCTGATCTCCGCACGATGGCGTAGCGAGGGTATCACTATCGAAGTGCGCGACAATGGGCCTGGGATGGATGCCTCAACACTTGCGCAAGCCATTCAGCGCGGGGGCAAAGGTACAGCGTCTGACGGCGAAGGATTAGGCCTAGCGATTGTGCAAGACATTTGCGCATCATCAGGCTTTCAGTTTTCAATCCAGTCCCAGCCGGGCGCCGGCTGCAAGGCTTCCATTCACATTCCTGCAAGCTGATGGCGCGCGAAATGGGGACAAACCCCACTATTTTGCTTCGACCGATCTGCCATCTTTGTCTCTGCCAAAAGGTCAGGGAGGCGCAGCATGAATGGGAATGGCAGGTTTTTATGCGGGTTATTGATCGGTGCTGCCGTGCTCGTCATCACCAACCCTTCTGCGAGCGCCCAAACCGCGCAGCCCGGCGCAATGCCCAGGCTTGCCTCTGATGAGCTGTTCCAAGGACCGGTAAAACGCAAAGGCCGTCCCATCGAAGCGTTCAAAGGATGCAAAATCCCCGAACGCTTGCAGGCATCCTCGCCCGGTTCAGCAGATAGGTTGCGGTCTCGCAATGCCAGCACGGATGACCCAACCACCGCGCGTGTCTTTGCCTCTTTCCCTTTATCAGACGGTATGGTTAGCGATGAGGATCTCAATGAAGATTGCCGATACCGCCTTGATGGGATCTGGGTGCAAGATACCGAGCTCGGCCTTGATGAGAGACGCGCCCCTCGCGGCTTTGGAGGGCTAGGCGGCAGGCAGGTCAATTCCCGCCTAACGCATGCCAATTTCACAACCCCTGATCTGATGTATGTCAGCATGGCGGATGATGGCAGCAGCATTTCAATCCGCCGTGCGACACATGGGCGAGAGCCAATCACGCTTTATGCGATTGATAGGGTCCCAATGCGCGATGTCATGCGGCCCTCTGGTACCAGCAAACGCTATGTTTATCGCGAAGGCACCGGGCGCTGGAAAAATGCGACCCTCACCGTTTCCGTCTCACGCACAGGAAGGCCGGAGCTGCGCTGGCAGGGGTATAGCTATAACCGCCCTGAACCCACCGTCGCAGGCGCGCAGAATGTCGATATCAATGATGTTTTTCTGATCGGCAACAATCTCGACAATTACCGGGCTTCTTTGCGCGGCTATGATGTGATCGGGCAGGATCCATTTGAGCTCAATCGCAATTCCAAAGCCCAAATCTTTGCAAATTCGGACCCACGCGACTTTGCCATCGTTGAAAAGCGCACGGTACCTTTGGGGCTCAAATACATTCCCGAAGGCGTGCAAGGCAGCGTCACATCGCGAGAGATGATTGCCAGTCAATATGGCTTCCAACGCGCCTCTGCATCTTCATTTGGGGTCAATATTGGCTTTGAGAAAAAAGACAGGGAAACGGGCGAAAGTATCGGCTCGCTTGGTGCTGGTGCAAGCTATGCCAAAACCAGCACCATCGGCCGCCAGCTTGGCATGCAGCGTGCTGTCTCCATGGGATTTGCCCGGCACAAAGTTTACTCGTTGGTGCTGGATCGGCCCTTCGCCAAATTGAGCGATGAGTTTATCGATGCGGTCGATTTTGCCTATCGCATGGGCCGATACGATGATTTGATCGACAAGTTCGGCACGCATTACCCTTATGCCGTAACATACGGATCGCAGGCGCGGTTCTGGACTAGTTTCGACCAACAGACGATCAGACGGTGGCAATCCAAAAGTGAGAACATCAACGCCAATGCGGGCGGGTCGCTTTTGGGTTTCAGCATTGGAACATCAGCCTCCAGCTTTGTCGAGGAATCGCGGGATTCGTCGCGCATGAGCGAAACCGCGCAGGCAGATTTCGAAGCTGTGGGCGGCACAGGAAGCTTTGACCAAGGCGGCTTTGGAACAGGGACACCCGTTCCCATTTTAACAGACCTTCGCCCAATCACGGATCTTTTGAACCCGCTCTACTTTCCTAACGAGCCGGAAATCTGGGGCACAGTTCGCGGCCGTCTTGATGCTGCAATTGAACAGCGGCTAGCCCGCGCAGCCAATCGCGAGGGGCTTGCCTCTGTGGTGCCTGAATACACGCGACCGCGGCCTGGTCTGATCAAAAACATCACCATCCGAACCCACACGGGCAGCCGCGAAAATGTGCGAGTGGCTTTTGGCAGGGACAGATTTTCAGCCGGTAAAGTGCGCGTTTGCTTCAAGAATTTCAAAAGCGGCACCAGAGCGATGTCGCACGGTGTGAGAGGCGTAAATCCTTTCCGAGTTGTCGGAAAAGGTCAGAGCTGCGCCACGATAGGGTCAAACCAAAAGCTGCGCCTCAAATTCTCGGCAGCGGATCGTGAAGGATCAAAGATAATGGGCGAAGCCACCTTTGATCTTGCGCCATACGATGCTGGCTATGTCGACTTTCTTTATGGAGTTGGACCATGAAAACGGTTTTGTCTGGGATCATTTTTGCCATTCTTGCGGCTATCGCGGCACCTTTAAGCGCCCAATACCAGCCTGATGTTCTGGAGCTTGATGGGGCGACCACGCTGGTGTTTCCGGCTCACGAAACTCTCGATTTGTCAGGCGGCGCTACCATTGAATTTTGGGTCCAGCCTGATTGGGAAAGCGCGCCCGGTTTTGATCCCGTGATACTATCTTACGCAGGCGAACAAGGCGCAAGCTACCTTGTTGCTATGCTGCGCGACAGGGATGGGATCGGGATAATGTCAGGCGATACATTTATGGTCGCTCCGTTCGATTTCACCGATGGCGAAATGCACTTTGTAGCGATCATTGATTATGGGGACCGGACCGAAGTCTTGGTTAATAACACGCTTGTGGCGGTTCTCGATATGACAATCCAATCGCTCCCCGCTGATGGCCTGTTTATTGGTACAGCCGATGGCACCAATGATCCATTCTTAGGGGGCATTGCAGCGGTTCGTCTATGGGGCATTCCGCTGTCTCAAGATGTCTTGCTGCAGCACGCAATGCGCGATCTCTTGGATGAAGAGCGTGCGCAGCATCCCGATTTGCGCTTTCTCATCGCTCACAGCGCGTTCGGCACTGAGGATTTTCGGCTCGCCGCAGCAAACGCAGACCCACAATAGGAGAATGAAACAATGAGGATAGACCTTGGAAAAACAGTGCTCTGCGTCGTTTCGCTCGCCATGGTCGGTGGCTACGCGATGACAGCCACGGCCGCTGAAGCGCAAAAGCGCCCTAAAACGACCGCTGCCAGTGCGTCGCCCAAAAAGCCTGATACGCAAAGAGGACAGGGTAACCGAGCAGGAACAACGCAAGGCAGCGCAACAAGCTCTACCAAGCGCCCCAACACAAACCGCAATCGGGCCGGTTACATTCTGACCAATCCGCGCAAAGTCACGTTCAAAATGCCCACCAAAACCAACCGCACTGCTGCGAGCACTTTGCGTCGCAATGGCAGGGGCAATCAGATCACTCGCATTGGGAAAAATGTAAAAGATGGGCGGTCGCCAAACGCTTCGAGAAATCTCGCAGCCAAACAAGCACAGCGCGGGAAGCCTGTGATCGACAAGACCTCCACTGCAGCCTTGCGCAACGCGGCGGCCAATGGCTTTAAACCAACCGCACAATCGCGCGGCGCCGCGCGAGCGGGCGCTGCGCCAATCGGAAGCGGACAGGTGACCAATCCGAGCCGCCAATGGGGAGAGCTCGCAGCCCAAACTGCCCAGCGCAAAGGCCTCCCTGCACCAAGGAAGGGGTTTATCAGGCGCGGTATTGATAGGTTTGTGGGACTGTTCAGCTGGTAGCTGTGCGTGACTTGGCGTTCACTTTGGGTTGGAATAATGTCCGCTTTCAGGAACTAAGGTCTCGATCGGCTATCCCGCAATGGGGTCGTAAGCGGACGAACCGCTTTGTGGATTGCTCAAAAGGAACCCGACATTCTGCAACCGGCCCAATTCAAACCCGTGTAACCTTTGACAACACGTTGTGGGGGTCAGAACAGGATAGCAAATCCGCGTTCAGATGCTGGTAGCGTAAGATCGCCGAAATCTCCGCCTACGCCTACGCCTACGCCTACGCCTGCGTCAATGCGTCCCGCACGCTCGCCATATTGCGTCGACTGACGGGCACTGTGCTCCCATCGGACATTTCCAGATTACCTGTGCCCGCGCTCTCGCGGGTTAGCGATTTGACGCAGCATGCATTGACTATGTGGGAGCGGTGCACCCGAATAAAGCCATCCGACATCTCTCGCTCTAGCGCGGCAAGGCTGGCATTGTACAAGGCGCTCCGTCCGCTGCTTAAGAACACCTCGACATAATCGCCTGCCCCGCTGAAGCGTACGATGTCGCTGGCATCGACGAATTCGACCTTACCATTGCTGGTGAGCTCAATGCGCTTCGGCGCACTGTCGTCGGCCACTAGGCCTTCAGTCATATCGCGGCCGCGCGCTTGCTTGAAAAACAGCCACAACAGGCCCGCCGCGACCAGCAGATAGAGGACGGTATCGAGAAAGAACCCACCAAGCCAAAAGATCGCCGCCACCAAAGCCGCGCTGGCCAGTGCGAGCCACAAGGCGCCGCGATTGCTTTGTCTAGAATACGCGAGCGCCCCGGCAATTCCTGCCCCAATCAAAGCGGCGATGAGGACAAAGCTGGTCTTTAAGTCGAAGCCGGGTTGAAACGCGCTGATCGCCAGCATGACAACGAGCAAAGCCGACAAAGCCAGCAGGCGCCTGCGCGGATATGCTCTGAACAGCCTCAGCAGCACATAAGCTGCAAAGCTAAGCCCCAGACCAATCGCAAAGGTCAGGATCAGCGACAGCCGCAAATCATGCAAAGGATAAGGGTAAGGCATGACATCACGCGCCGCCTCAGCCGCTAGCTGCAAAGCAGAGGCAAGCGAGAGCGCGGCGATCAGCGCGGAGCCCTCTCGGTCATCGCCGCGCAGCGATCGCACGCCGAAAAAGACAAAGCCTGCCACAAATAGACCCAGAGTGATCAGCGCAAACCATGTCGCAGGTCCCGGTTGGCGCGGATCGCGATAGGGGGCGAGGGCGATATTGTGGATCGGCGAATTGAGCGTGATGCCGCCATTCATGGAGGACAGCCGGATCACAAGCCGGTTCTCACCCGGTTTCAGCGTGCCTTCGGGCACAAAGAACACCGCGTCCATATCACCGGGTTCTTCGCTGCTCTGATTGGGGCCGGGTCTGCCATTTGCGCCAATCGGCACACCGTTGAGGAACGCCTCACTAGAGGCCTTTGCGCTAACAAACAGGCCGAGCGGGCGGCCCTCTTCGAGCAAGGCGGGCTCTGCCTCAAACCTGATCTGCGCCCACAGCATCCGGTCCTGCGGATCAGCCTGATAAAACAGGATGGACCGGCAATTCGGACCCGCGAAATCCGGAGCGATATCAGAGGCCAAATCCGCATCACAAACCAGCGCGGGGAAATCGACAAAACTCTGATAATCCCTTGCCTGCGATTGGGCCTGCGCGCCAACAGAAAGCGTCAGGAATGACAGCCAGAAGATCGAAAAACGCAGCACTGCAATGCCTATAGCTTCCGATAAGCGGGAAGTCCCCCCGCTCGCCGATTAGAACCCCCCGCTAACAGATCAGCCCCTGTTCAAAGCACCTATTTCCGCCAGCTTCAGGCTCAGTCCAGGATCAACCAATTGGAAGAGAGCCGTCATGAAAAAACCCCAACTGCTCAGCGCGCTTGCCCTAGTGCTGGCTGCACCTGCCCTGACATACGCGGCCAGTGCAGCGCATGCTGCTCCCAATGAAGAGGTTATCACGTTTGAAGCGCGCAGCGGCGAGACTGTAGAGGCCTTTCAAGGCACGCTGACCGTGCCGATGAACCGCAGCGATCCCGCCAGCGGGACCACAAAGCTTACTTATGTCCGCTTCCCGGCAACAACGGACACGCCGGGAAGCCCGATTGTCTATCTGTCCGGTGGCCCCGGCGGCTCTGGGATCGGCACCGCGACCGGGCCGCGCTTCCCGCTGTTTATGGCGATGCGCCAACACGGCGATGTCATCGCTTTTGACCAACGCGGCACCGGTCAATCTCAGCAGCCGGAACGCTGCACATCCAGCGTCACGATTGGCGAGATGGAGCGGATAAGCGATGCTGAGCATGCCATGCGTTACCGGCTGGCGGTGCGCGAATGCGCGGCGCTCTGGACAGAACAAGGCGTTGATCTTCGTGGTTTCAATACGGCTGAAAGCGCGCAGGACCTGTCTGACCTTCGCGAACATCTGGGCGCAGAGCAGATTTCGCTGTGGTCGATTTCCTATGGCAGTCACCTTGCGCTGTCGGCGCTGGCGGCAATTCCGGATGAGCTCGACCGGGTGATCATGGCGGCGACCGAAGGCCTTGATCAGACGGTGAAACTGCCTTCGCGCACGCTCGGTTACTTTGAACGTTTGCAAGCCGCTGTCGACAAACAGCCCGAAGCCGCTGAGCTCTATCCAGACATATTGGGTCTAATCAGCCGCGTTCACGCCAAGCTAGACGCTGAGCCGATGACAGTCACCGTGCCGAGACGTGATGGCACGACCTATGACCTGCTGCTGCAAAAGCGGCATTTGCAGCAATTTATGGGCGGTCTGATTTCTGATCCGCAATATGCGGCTGTGATGCTAATGATGTACAGGCAGATTGATGCGGGAGATCCGACTTTGATCACCTTTATTCTGCAGCGTTTCTGGACCCCGGACGAACCGATCACATTGTCGGCCATGTCAATGGCGATGGACCGCGCATCAGGGATTACACCCGCACGTCTCAAAGCCTTTGAGCAGCAGGCTGCGGCCTCTCCGGTGGGGGCCTATCTGAACTTTCCGATGCCGCAAATCCTGGATGAACTGCCAGAGATCGACGCGGGCTCTGATTTTCGCGATGGGCCATTCGGCGACACGCCGGTGCTGATGCTGACCGGAACCTTGGACGGCAGAACCTATCCTGAGGGGCACGCAGAGGCGACCGCAGGGCTAAGCAATGTAGAGCAGATCATTGTCGAGAACGCAGGCCACAACCTGTTCATGACCTCAAAACAAGTTGGCGACGCGATGCACACGTTCATGCGCGGCGAAGCGGCCAGGTCGGATCGGATTGTCGTCGAGGCTCCGGACTTTGCGAAGCTGCCAGATCTGGGGGGCTGAGCGTCTTTGGTGCGCAGCAGTTTGATAAGAAAAGTGGAAACGTCCGGACTTGGAGCGCAAGCGGAATGGCGGCTCTTCGTCCTTAAATCGCAAGAACCGGACGTTCCGCTATCGACCCAGTTCCGGACATGGACACTCGGCGTGCCTATCTCGCTAATCCGCTTTGATTGTCCTGACGTTCTTCGACGCGCTTTTTGAGCGCTTCGTTCACACTGGCATAGGCGGGTTCCACCCAACTTGAATCCCAGAAGTACATGTAGAAGCCCTGGTCTACCTCGTGCTGGATCACGCGCGTTCCGCCGTTTTCAGGCTCTAGATAGTAATTGTGATCAAAGGTTATGACGCCGGGAATGCCGCCGCCCTGGTTGATCCGCTTGAACGGCTCGATGGCTTTGACTGTCGCGTTCATGGTGACCGCGTCCTTGCCCGGCTCGACCACCTGATTGGCCAAAGTCGCGCCTTCTTCCAGAGTGCCTTCAACCTCGACGAAGACCGGGTTCCATTCTGCATATTTGTCAGTGTCTATAAGAACCGCCCAAACCTCCTCGGGCGGGGCGTCTATGACTATCTCGGTGTGCATGACCGTCCGGCTGTTTACGAACAGCGCGGCGAGCAGACCAATCGTGCCGAACGTGATCCAGAGCCATTTGTTGGAAAGCAGTGTCATTGTATCCTCCATCGCCATCTCAAACGTGCTTGCCGAACCACTCGAGGATTTTCTCGGGGTTCTCGCCGATCCAGTCATAGGCCGCTGCGCGATTTGCGAAGGCCGCCTTTTCCTTGGGTAGATCGAGCCAGAGCATCTCTTTCTCGACGGTCAAGCTGTCGTAGTAAGTCGCAATGAAATCCTCATCGAGATAGGCGTCGTTGCGGTTCTGGATAACCAGCGTGGGCACCGCAATGTCCTTGGCGTGCGGCAGCCAGCTGGACGTGTTGAAATCCATTCCAGTGCGCTTCTCAATCGCTTTATCACCACTGCGACGAAGGAAGCCGGGAAGGCCAAGCTTGTCGATGAAATGGCCATAATCAAGCGGCTGAACGGCCACCATCGCCTTGATTTGGTGGTACGACTTCAACCCATTCTCCATGCCATAGGCCTCCGCCGTCGAGCCTTGGCCCATGCAAATGCTGAGCAGGCCGATATTTGCGGACTTGAACTTTGAGTGGGCTGCGATGAAATCGACCGCAGCGATTACGTCGCGAGCTTCATCCGTGCCCCAAGTGACCCAGGGCCGCGTAGGCGATACGTCGCTCTCTCCATGGCCGCGCAGATCGTACATCAACACGGTGTATCCCGCCTCGTTGAGATATTTTGCCTGACGCAGGAATTTGATGTCGCGATCGTAGCCTTTCATCAAACCCTTGCCCTCGGTGGTCCAGCCCGCGCGGCAGCATTGGACGCCGAAATGTGATTGAACGATGACCTTGTCGCTCGCTCCTTTGATGAGCCATCCACGCAAGGTGACCCCGTCGGCGGTTTCGAACTCAACGTTCTCATAATCCAGATCGTAAGCGGCAGGATCATCAAACAGCGGAGCCTGACCCGGCTTGATCATCATATCAGCGATCATGTTTCCAAGCATTGTGTGTTTCCCTTATCGTCTGGTTCAACTTTGCGGGACCAGATAGCCCTTCATGAAATTGACGAAGTCTTCGCGGGTCTCGCCCTCGGTCATCTTGGCGCTCAGCATTTGAGCATCCGCGCCCGATACGTTGTGAACGGGCATGTCTTGCGTGGCACAAGCGTAGATCATGTTGGCTACTTCCTGCGGGTCTTGCTGAGGCGAGTTCGACACCAGGGATGCAAAATGGTCGCGGAGTTTTTCCGATATTGCGCGCAATTGTTCATCGCCCTTGTCGGTGCGCACATCGACATTTGCGTTGAAAGCAGTGCCGTATGCGCCCGGTGCGATGGTGTGAAAGCCGATACCGAGTGGTGTGTATTCAACCGCCAGCGCTTCGGTTAGACCTTCGACCGCGTATTTCGAAGAGGAATAGGCCGAGTTTCCGATCAGCCCCATGAGGCCCGCCATTGAGGTTACATTGATAACCCGGCCACTACCGGCGGCGCGCATGAGAGGCAGGACCGCTTGGGTGACCATCATCAGGCCAAAAACATTGGTCTCATAGAGGGCGCGCACCGATTCCATGCTCGATTGCTCAAACATCGAATTGCTTCCGAAACCCGCATTGTTGACGAGGATATCAATCCCGCCAAACCGGTCGAGCGTCGCTGCGACCGCGCTTTCAATTGAAGCAGGGTCGGTCACATCGAGCTTGGCCACGAGCATCGTTTCGCTTTCGACAAGGTCGGTTTCCTTCTTTGGCGAACGCATGGTGGCGACCACGTTCCACCCCTTGCTTGCAAAAAGTTGCGCGGCGAGTTTCCCGAAGCCGCTTGAGCACCCCGTAATCAGCACTGTCTTGGCCATCATGGACTTCCTTCGACTTATCGATTAATAGAACCAGAATTCTAATTCGGTTTATAAGCATCGATCTTGCTATGTCAACAAAATAGAATAGATATTCTGATTATGAGGGCTGAAGCGGCTCTTTTGGAGGCTAAATGACTGATATCTCTCCTATCGATGATCTGAAGTGGTCACGGGAAACGCAGCAAAAACGCGGCGGAAAGACGCAGATGGCGTTGCTTGAAGCGACCGAATCGCTGATTCTCGAGAGCGGCACAGACGGTTTTTCGATGCAGGATGTCGCAAAGCGCGCTGGCTCCTCGATCGGTTCGCTTTATCACCACTTCAAGGATAAAGATGCGCTGCTAAACGCTCTCTTCGCGAGAATGATCGTCGAGCTCGAGCAGACATACACCGCTGCCCTTGCACCCGAGCGATGGGAGGGCGCAGGCGTGCTCGACATCATCCGTGGCTTCTCACACGCGACATTCCATCCTCGCGCCGAGACGCAAAATCCGCATCTGGCCATCAAACTCAGCGTGAATTCGGATCCCAAGCTGCACAATCGCTATGCCGAAGCGCAAGCCTATTTCTATACCGGTCTCTACAACCTGTTGCGCGAACGACGCGATGAGATCGGTCACCCCGATCCCGACACAGCGATTTGCGTGATACTCGACCTGCTAGGTCCAATGTGGCGCGCCTGGCGTAATCCGGAACAACAGGCGACACTCCTGTGTCGAGACAAACCTGATGAAATGGAGAACGAGCTTGTGACGCTGGCTGCCGCGTATCTCAGGGTAAGAAACAATTGATAGGAGGGACTAAGGAACTCGCGAGTTATCGGGAATCCTGTGGCCCCCACCTAGCGATCCATGTATCGCTCTAGGGTACGCTTGCCCCCCAGTCGCTGCCGCCAGCTGGTGGCTTGAAGTGGGCCGGTTGCAGAAATTCAGATTTAGGTCTCGAAGCATCGGAGAGCGGCCGGTCCGAAATCGACCCATTCTTGCAGACATTCGTTCCCTTTGGGCCAATGTCCGACAGCTGTCATTCGATCATCGGTGCCAGTTGACTGAAACTGGAGGCGAAAACAGTCAGAATCTGCGAGAACTGAACCTCAAGGATCATTCTGACCAAACATGTCATGATGCGCGGATTCGATCCATCCAGCTCGCGCAAATGCCAGGCCCATGAGCGCCACGATGGATGCCATCAAGACCAAAACAAGTGCTGAAAATGAGGAACCGAGAGCTGCCAAGGCCAGCAGGCCAGACAAGACGGCTGACAAGATGAGCTTGGCGCTACCGACGAATGCCAGCGCTATGGTTGATGTTTCGTCAGCCGTGCGCATGGCCAGCATAGTGCTATGTGGGATCGCCGCTCCGGCAGCCGCGGCTATCGCGGCGGCCATGCCAAAAACAAGCTCTGGTGTCAGCGACTGCCATGCTGCAAATACTGTCAAGACCGACAAACCCGCCGCGAAGCCGATCGCATCACGGATGGCTGACGTCTTCGAAATGAAAATAGATAGAGGCCACCTGTCTGCCAAACTTGCCAACCTAAAAGTCGACGCGCGCTATTGGAGTATCACGATCCAAAGCCGGCGCTGGCCTAAAGCGCTGCAACTCTTCGCCTTCGCGATCACAGGGGTATTCGATGCGCCTGCCGTTGATGAGCCGCCATTGCTCAAGCGCAAAAGTGCTTTGCGAGTTCACACAATAGAGCGGATCGCCATTGGCTTCCTGCCCGCTCCAACGCACTGAATTTTCTCCGGTCGTATAGGCGCGGAAATAGGGCACAATCGGATAACTTTTCGGCGGCACCCTCAATTTCTTCCCGGCTCGAGCAGAATAGTTGACCGTCACACATTCATCCGGCTCGATTGCCCAATACCCTTCCGTCATTTCGAGAAATCCGGCTTCCATGCCGATCGTCAACCAAACCTTGGTCGAATAGGAGACATTGCAGAATTTGACGCGATATTCGGCTGGAGCCCGCGGCACCCAATCTGCTTCACCGAAACTACGAAGGGAAATGTTTCCGTCTCGGACGATAATCTGCGAAGTATCCGCACTGACATCGTCTTTAGCGAGTATAACCGGATCGAGCCCATCCTGAGTGCGGCGCACCTCCACTCGGAATTCACGCAAACGGCCCCGGCGCTCCCAAACGATGCTATACCCTACGGGCAAAGTGTAACAGCGGTTCGGCAGGAAGGTCATGTTGAGCCGCTTGTTGTAGAGACAAACTCTGCGTTCCTCGTCGGAGTCGTTGACGATTAGAACATGGCCCCGCGGCCGGTCTTGCGCATTCGCATTGCTGCTGAGCCCCAGTGTCAGCAGTCCCGCCGCAATCAAGCTCATCAATCGGTGTATTTTCAGCATTGCACCACTCTCCACATATCGTCTTCAAAGCGGCTAGAAATTAATCAGCGCCGTCTGCACTTCTGGATCAAACACAGGGCCCCAGCGGAACCGCATTTGGGCCTCATCCTCACCGTCGCAGGGATTGAATTCGTATTCGCCATCATCGCGGCGGATCATTTGGTTCTCTCTGAACTTCCTTACCGTGTTGACGCATAGCACCGGGTCCTCCCGCTCACGCAAACCGCCCCAGATCTGGCTGTCTTCGCCATAAGTGAAGGCGCGGTAGAAGGTGCGCGGAGGCTGATCAGGCCGGCCGAGGCCAGTGGTCAGCATCAATTGTGAGAAGTTGACGGTGGTGCACTCCCCCCGCGAGACGGTCCAATAGCCCTCGGTGTAGGTCTGGCCTGCTCCCGTGTAGCCAACGATTATCCAGACATCGTCGGCCTGCGTCTGGTTGCAGAAGCGCACGCGGTATTCAGGCGGCGGCGGACCGGGGGCGCGGCCTGTAGCTGGATTGGGCCCAACCATTTTCACCCCGAGTCCTGACATAGACGGTATCGCGCGAAAGCTGCCCGTCTCGTATCACTCTGTCTGGCCCTCTGCGCACCTCATACAGTGCCAATTTGAACCCTCTATTGGGTTCGCGGCGTTTGAAGATGACCCACTCGCCCGCCTCCAGTGTGTAGCATTTGCGCAAAAAGAGACGCCAGTCCTCGAGCGGTCGGATGCAGAATTTGCGCCTGCCATTCGAGGTGTTTTCGAGCTTGAGGTGACCGCGTTCAATATATTCGCTCTGTGCGTGGGCGTGGGCGTGGTCTGCGACCAGGCCCAGCGCCGCAACGCCAAGAAGCGCCATTAGCTTTGCGAATTTGAACATGCCCTTACCCCCATCCGGTGGTTTTCCAATGATTGAACCCGGATACCGCGCTGCTGGCCTAACAGATATGGGGCCGATCCCCCATACACCCCTTAGCTGCAGCGTTCGCCGGTCCATTGACCTGCAAACTGGCCGCGAGCGCACAGGTTCTGCGAGAACATATTCTCGATCCGCCAGCCATCTTCGCCGGGCCGCATTTCGATGAAGTAGCGAGCGCCTGAAACGGAATCGTCGCGGAAACCCTCTTGGCGGATCGAGATCGCGACGAAGGGCTCAGTGCTCCAGGGCTTTCCTTTGATGGGAAACGGGTTACCCCAGACACGCTTATCAATCGTCATCCGCGTCGTTTGGAGGCCAGAGTCCGTTTCCGGATGGCCAGCGAGCAGGGGCTGGACCAGGCCAATGACGTCCTGGTTGCGCCAATCCTTCCAGCCTTTGAACGGATCATCGGACCAGTCGGCAAAATCGCTGCGATTGACCCGCGTCGCGCCTGGCTCGATAGCTCCGCGCAAGTTGGAGATGCAGTCGGGCTCCGGATCAGTGATCATATCAGTCACCCCCATGCGCTGGCCGTTAAAGATCACCGAATATTGCCGGGCTTCGATCTCGCTCGCCGTCAAAGTGACTTGTTGTGCGCCTGCGCAATCGGCTGTCACGATCGGGCTGTTGATCGGGTGGAAATTGATGTCCCCTTCGATCGAAATCATGGCGTAATGCTGATTGACCTCCATCTGAAGCGTGTGGTCGTCCATCCGCGCCATGCCCGTCATGCAGCCTGTATTGAGCCTCACTTCAAGCTCACCTGTGGCCGTATCAAGTTTGGGGCAGATGAAGCTGACGTTGGACTGCGCCAGAGCCGTCTGGGACGAAAGCGCCAACATTGCTGACGCGATCAAGGCGCCTGAGATTTTCCGTTTCATCACTTTCAACTCCTCGTGGTGATCTTGCGTGATTGATGCCGCGAAAATGCGCGCAAATGGGCGGCCCGGGAATGGGGTGAATTCCCCATCTGAACCAGCACAGCGATCCAACGGAACGGGAAGTGATTGGGGGATCAACCCCATTCGGAGCCGCCCGCTGATTGGCTAGTCATAGGTCATCCAATCAAGCGATAAGGAACAGGGAAAATGCTAAAGACGCGCATCGCACTCGCTATCAGCGCAACCGCAGTCACCGGCGTTGCGATCTATGCCGCTGACAGTTTCATCGGAAAGGCTCCAGAGGGCAGCGACCCCATTGAGCTGGCGGTTAGCGATCCCCTCGTCGGAGAGACCATCGTTACCGAATGCGGTATCAGCAATGGGGACTCCGCCGCTGAGCAGAAGCAAGCGGTCGTCAATGAAAGCGTGACCAGGGCACGGGTCTTGGTTGGCCGCAGTATTGGCGGTTCAGAAGACACCGCAGAGCTGATTGCCGCTGGCGATTGCCGCTTTCGCTTGGATGGCGTTTGGGTTGAGGATCTTGTCCTCGCGCTCGACAAAAGCGTCACTGCAGAGGGGTTCTCAGGAGAGGATGGCCGCCGCGGCGATCCTGACCTCACTCACGCGACCTTCCTCACACCGGACGCGCTTCTGATCGATGCAAGCGATGATGGGCAGGTTCTCAACATCCGCAATGCGACAGGCGATGGCGATGTGCTGGTGGCAACTGCGCTGAATGAAAAGCCCATGGCGCAGATTTTTTCTGAGCGCGGATCGACTAAGACCTACCGGAACCCTTCGCCGGAAGACGACAAAGCAGAAACGCAGATCCGGGTTGATGTTGACCGTGCGGGCCGCATGCGCGTGCGCATTGGCGACACCATCTACTATCGCCCCCAGCCGACCGTTTCGCAGGCCGCTGACCTCAGCGAAGTGAACCCCTTCATGATCGGGTTCAACCTGCTCAACCTTCAAGCCACGCGTAAAGGCTACGACATTGCCACTCAGGATATGTGGGAGCTGGCTGATAACCCGAAGGCTGAAATCTTCGCAGCAGCTGCACCGCACCAATATGCGGTGATGGAGCAACGCACAGTCCCGCTTGGCTACAAGCTGGTCCCCGAAACCGCGCAAGGCACGCTGATCACCAGCACGCTTATCCGCACCGAACAGCAGTTTCAGAACACGCTGTCCTGGAATGTTGGGGGCAAAGCCAAGACCGGTTTTGATCCCAGCAAGATGGACTATGCGAATTCGGTTGGCGCGAGCTATGCGCGCAGCGAAACCGAAGGCATGCGCAGCGGTCAGGCGAGCAGCATCATGCACTCAATGAGCCGGCACAAGCTCTACACCATCGTTCTGGATCAGCCCTTTGTTCGCCTTTCGGATGATTTCGTCGTCGCGGTCGAGGATGCGCGGCGCGAGGGTCGCTATGATCTGCTGATCGAAAAGTTTGGCACGCATTATCCGAATGCTGTCACCTACGGTTCTGCCGGCCTTGCGATTGCAGAGTTCAACGAAGAAACGCTAAGCAATTGGAGCGCCCAGAACGAAAACATCGACGTCAATGCGACCTTTGCCATCAAGCAGGTCAACTTTGAGCTCGGCGGCGGCCTTGGCCAAAGCACTGAGGAAGGCGACAGCTTTATGTCGCAGACCAGCTTCAAAGATTGGCGCGCTGTTGGAGGCAATGGCAGCTTCACCGAAGACGGCCATAGCACCGGCTCCCCTGCTCCCATTCTGGCGGACCTGCGGCCACTGCATTTGCTGCTCAATCCGCTCAACTTCCCCGACGAGCCTGAGGTCTACACCCGGGTTCGCGAAGAGCTTCGCATCGCCATCGAGGAACATCTGTCGGCGAATGCTCTTGAGGGTAATACTGGGCTGCGCTTCATGGACCGCAAGTTCGAAGTAACCCCAGGCAAGATCTACTGCACCAGCTCAGGATCTGAGAAAAAGGTCGAGATCTATGGTTGGATCGACTTCAAATTCTACGACACCGCGCGCGCGCTTCGAAGCCGGAATGCGAATGTCGCAGACTGGAGAGACAAACGCAAAGAGCGGTTCAAACTCAATTGCGGCGATGGCGCGTCTGGGGCGAAGAACGTCTCCCAATATGGGGAATCGATCACGGTTCGCGCCTCGCGCCAACAGCTGGCGAGCACCTACTTCCGCTACAAAGCGAATCTCAAGGAGAACGACCCTGGCTCAAGAGACGATGTGATGTTGAACGGGGAATATTTTGGCCAATTCCAGCTTCCGCTCACCTCGCTTGCGACATGCCAAACCAAGACCATCACCCGGCAGTTTACTCACGCGAAAAACCGGAACACTTTCTACGTCACGACCAATGTACGGCGTCTGCCAATCGAAGGAACCTGCAATGACTAAGCACCTCAGAAACACAAAACTGGCTGCGATTTGCAGCGCCATTGTCCTCAGCTTCGGACTGTCGGCATGTGGTGTAGAGGGCCTAGATGATGGCCCTCTCATCACCGAGAGTGGCTATGCCATCGATATCCTCAGCCTTGATGGAGAGACGGATCTGGGCATTGAGCCTGCCCCTCAACTCGAACCTGCTGAACAGACAACGATTGAGTTCTGGGTCCAGGCCGATTGGACAAATGCCCCGGAATTTGATCCGGTCATCGTGTCCAGCCCCGGCGAAGATGGGGTGAGCTATCTGGTGGCGATCGACCGCGACCGTGATGGCATCATCGTAGGCGGCGGTGACACAGTGGACACAGCCCCGTTCGATTTCACCGACGGCAAAATGCACCATGTCGCTTTGATCGATTATGGCGGGTCCACCACTCTGCTGATCGACGATCAGAACATCGCAGAGCTGCCCTTGGGCTTCTCACCGATGGAAAGCGAAGGTCTGTTCTTTGGTTCCTTCAACGGCGGGGAAGAACGCTTCACAGGGAAGATCGGAGGGTTCCGCCAGTGGAATGTCGCCGTGCCAGCAAACATAGTGCGGCAGTTCCGATTGAAGGATGTAACCAACCATGATGACCCGCACCCCGATCTCGACCACCTCGCTGTGATAAGCGATTTTGGCAATGATCGCGTTGTCTATGTGACCAAGTAGCCGGCGCAGATAGACAAAAAAAAGCCCCGCCGTTCTGGCGGGGCTTTCTCGTTTGGGAGAGCGCTAAAATCAGTCTTGGATCGTGCCTGCTGGATCGCGTCGCAAACGGCCGATCACCACGCTGACGGCGCCCGCTCGCATGCTACGAGCAGATGCAGCGGTTGTGCCTGCCCGTGGGCCGCGACGGAAGATTGCTGCGATCCGTTGGCCAAAGCGAGCAAACAGCCCGGCTTGTGGAACCGGACGACGCGCAGTCTTGGCATTGCGGTACGCGCTGTACCGCGCAGCTGCCGCCGGATTGATGACTTCGGCTGCGGTACGTTGACGAACTGGCGTACGAGCAGTCCCTTTGCGCGAATAGACAGAACGCGATGGGCTGGGCTTTGCCTTTTGAGCAGACGCAGCGCTTGACGCGGACTTGTTCTGAGCTTCAGCTGGGGCGAGCGGTACGGTCAAACCCGCCCCCGCCACGGCCATAATCATCATTACAGAGAGCTTCTTCATGCTTTCCTCCTTGTTTTTCGCGAGGAGACTGCCCCCTCGACGATGGACAAGTGTGTGCCAGTGCCGCATCAAGCGTTGTATGGGGCTGGTCCCCCATTCAAAGTGACGCGCAAAGCCGCAGCGGGGGAGGACAAGGGCTATGGCCGAGTATCGTGCGATCATTGCTGACGATCACGCGATTGTTCGACGCTCTTTGAGCGAAATCCTTGCTGAGATCGGCACGGTGGAAGTGGTTGCAGAGGCCGAGAATGGCCTCGACACCATTGCCTTAGTCAAACAGCACAGGCCGGACCTGCTGTTGCTCGATGCGGCGATGCCACTGGCGCGCGGCGTACAGGTCTATGCCGAAGCGAGGCGGTGGTCGCCTGACACCAAAGTCGCTGTGGTCACCGGCTTCACCGCTACCGGAATGCTTGCCGATTGGCTGGCTGCTGGAGTGGATGGCCTGTTTCTCAAAAGCGCTGAACCCGATGAGTTCAAGCAGGGTTTCATCGAAATCCTGGCCGGCGGGAAGTTCGTCGCTCAAGAAGTCGCTGACAAACTTGAAGCTGAGCCTGACCGGGAGGCGCTAACAGACCGTGAGCGGGAAGTGCTCAGCCTGATCGCGGCGGGATTCCAGAATGTGGCAATCGGCGAGAAACTGTTTATCAGTCCCAAGACGGTTGAAAAACACCGCGCCAGTCTAATGGCAAAGCTTGGCGTGAATTCCGTGTCAGGCCTTTTGGTGCATGCGCTGCGCGAAGGCCTTTTGGACGAACACAAGCAATTGTGAGCCGGGCTGCGCGACACACAATGGGGGATCTAACCCATCGCGGGGGTCGTGGCGCTGCAATAAAGCTGCTTTCATGATATCATTGTCAAAGCTTCGCCCTCTCGGCTCCGTTCTGATTTGGGGGCTTGTCTGGCTTGTCCTTGCAAGCCTTGCTCTCACATCAGGTGTCTGGGCGCAGGCAGACAGCGACGGCTCTAGCGGGCTTGTCCCGGTTGAGTTGCCGGTCGGAAACAACCATTCTCAGCCCTTCGATCGGATGCAGTACTGGCTCGATGAGAGCGGCTCGATCGATCCGAATATTGCGCTTGCCAACCGAGGTGATTTTGCGGACGTATCGAGTCCATGGATCGACTTTGGCGATGCTGAAGCGACGGTTTGGCTGCTGTTCCGCGTCACCAACACGAGCGAGCGTTCGGGTGATTGGATGCTGGATATACAGCGGCCCTTTGTCGATGATCTCATTGTTATCAAAGCCGACGGACGTTCAGTGCAAGAAGTGCTGCTCGCCGCTGGAGCCTATTCATCCTTCGCAGATCGACCGGTGGTCAGTCAGTATCTGGTCTCGCCGCTCGCCATGGAGGCAGGCGAGACCACGGATATCTTGATCGGGATGCGCTCGTCGACCGGCAGTTGGATGCCCGCCACCCTCGCCACCCAAGAACGCATGCGCACCGCTCATATGCAAGAGGCGCGCTTTAACTGGCTGATCAACGGTGCGATCGCGATGTTGGTGCTGGCGGCCTTGGCGATGGGCAAGCTTATCGGTTGGCGATCGGCGCTGCCATTTGCGCTGTATGCAATCTGCGGCGCTGCGTTCGTTGCCAACAATGAAGGCTATCTCCATCGCTTTATCTGGCCAGAACTGCCGTGGCTCTACCAACCCGCAAACGCGGTTCTAATCCCGCTCATGGCGCTGAGCGGCCTGGTCTTTGCCCGCAATTTTGTCGGGTTGGATGAACGCCATTCCGTCCTCAATACGGCTCTCAAAATTGCTCTGCCGATTTTGGCAGTTCTGGCGATTTCTGGGCTTTTCTTGTGGCCCCAGCCTTGGTTCACGGCACTGACCTATGGAGCGGTCCCGTTCTCTGCGGCGCTTTATTTAATCCTTGGCTGGATCGCCCTGCGGCAAAAGGCACTGGGCGGGATCCCCTTTTTCATTGGTACTCTAGCGGTGGCAGCGACGGTCGCATTCACCACTTTGGTCATGTTGACGCCCGGCCGCCTACCGCTGACGGTTGCCCTGGACTACATCCACCTCACCCTGCTGATCGAAACGCTTGCATTCTTCATCGCGATCGTCGTCCGCGCGCTGGCCATTCAGCGCGACTTGAACACGGCGTTGAAGACCGAGATCGCGCTGACCCATGAGAAGCTTGAGCTGGCCGAGCAATTGCAGGCGAGCAGGGTCCGCTATGACAAGGCTCGCAGTCAGGCGGAGGGGATGCGCGCCAAGCTCGCCTCGACATCGCACGACTTGCAGCAACCCTTGCTGTCGCTGCGCCAAGGCTTGCAAAACTTGCAGAATGCCGACCCTGAAACCGCTGAGCGCATCGGCTCGGCCCTCGACTATCTGGAGAGTGTGACAGGGCATGGCCTGGATACAAGTACCCCTGACGATACGCTCAAAGGAGAAAAACCCGACGAAGGGCACGAGGATTTCGCAGTCTCGATCGTGACTAGAAATTGCGCGGCGATGTTTGCAAACGAGGCGGCCGAACAGGGCGTGACCTTGGATATACAAGACAGCGATCTCGTCGTGCGAACTGATCCAGTTTCCTTAATGCGAGCCGTGAGCAATCTTCTGTCCAACGCGCTTAAACACGCAGAGGCGACGAGAATTTCGCTCCAATGCTCTGCCCAAGATGATCAGGTCGCAATTCGTGTTTCGGATGATGGAATGGGTCTGTCAGACGAACAAGCCCGCGCCTTGTCACAGGCTTACGCAAAGGGTGATGGGAGCGAGGGTCATGGGCTGGGCCTTTATCTGGTCTTCCAGTTTGCTGAGGCTCCCGGCCATTCCTTCTCTATCAATAGTGAGACTGGGAAAGGTGCTGCCATGACCATCTGTGTTCCCTCTGGCACCCCCGCAAACATCAGCAATGGGTGATCCGCCCCATAGGCCTCCGATCGCAAGCCCGGCAAAAGAGGATCGAGAAATGGAGATACGAAAATGAACTTTACTCAAAATGCTCAAGAGCTTTCCTATGCAGCTCTCATTGCCGGTCTGCTGTGCGCCAGCACCACAGTCGCGAATGCCGCAGCGCAGAGCGCCCCTCCCGCTGAAAGGCAAGCGCCAGCCATGTTCCTGACGGCTGCCAGCCCGATTGAAAGCTTGTGCCAGGAAGGCGAAGAGGCCGCGTTTAGCGGTGACATTCAGGACGATTTTGGACTGACTATCTCGGTTTGCATTGCGCCCGTAGAAGAAGGAGGCAACGCGGGGAGCGATCCGACCATCTCCATTCGCTCTAGAGGTGAAGGTGGGGGCAATGTCCTGTCATGCCAGGCCAGTGAGTGCGATGGTGTTATCGAGTTCCAGCACTATCGCCGCGCCCGTTTCACTGAGCTGACGCTGAAGTGGTATCAGAACGGCTCAGAGCAGGTGTTGATCGAAACCTTTGATGCTCAATATCCTGACGGCGAGCCGCACCATTCGATCTCGCACACTTGGCAGACAAAAGAAGCCACGGAGCTTGGTCTGGACGCGACGCCCTACCCCGTCACCGCAAAGACCGCCCCTCTATCGATGCTTGCGCTAGACTCGCATCTGGCAGGGGCAGCACAAGAAAACTGAAGCTCGTTCGTAACGGCACTAATTTATACAGATACGGCAGGTCGGATGCCAAACCATCTGCAATGATGGCCAATTAGCTCTTCGTATTTAAAGCTGTCTGTTCCGAAGTTTACCCACTCTTTGCTGCGGCGTTTCATGGCTCTCGGCGTTAAGAAGAATGCTGAAAGAGTGAGTGCACTAATGTCATGTCCTTGGCGCGAATGGCTTTGAAGAATGTCCGCTTTTAGCAGGCAAATTCTCAGAAGGCTGCGTCTTGGATTAGGATGCAAAGCGGACATGAAAAATTTAAGGCTATCTACGAGATTTGCCGCATATATCCGCAGCAAGCCGCCTTTAGTCACCACCGAGTGAGGGGATGATTGTGGGGCTAAGCGAATGAAGATTCATAAGATCATGAAATTAAAAGAATTTGTAAGAGGTTTTGGCGGAGACGGAGGGATTCGAACCCTCGATACGCGGTATGCGTATGGTTCCTTAGCAGGGAACTGGTTTCAGCCACTCACCCACGTCTCCGAGACGCAATTTGACTGCGAGGGCAGCGCTATAGTCGGGCGAAGGGCGTGCTGGCAAGATAGCTAACGACAAAATTGCATTTGCGCATTGGCGAGAATGGCCTGACCTGTGTTTGGGAGGGTGTTTGGTCCGTTGATCGCTTCGCAAGCTGTCCTGCTAGTTCGCCCGCGGTTCACATGGCCTGTGGCAAACCGATTCGCCTCACCGCGTTTTCGATTCGTTCCATCGACTTTTCGATTGCGAGGCCTCGCGCAAAGGACTCAGCTTGCGCGTGCACACATGTCGCATTTTGCCGCCAAGAGGTTTTCTCATGTTCACCCGTCCCATCCAGGCTCGTCAGTCCTTTTCAAACCTTGCCGTATGCCTTTTGGCAGCGCTTGCAATGATGAGCATGGGGACCATGGCCAGTGCACAAGGCGTTGAGACGTTTGATCCCGATGAAATCTTCTCAGTGGCAGGGCCAAATGCTGACAGTTCAAGCCCTGGGGGTTCATCAGGTGTTGGCAATGGTATCGACGCCGATCTTGCTGATCCCAATGCAGATCAAGCGCCCTTCGGCCAGCCTACACCCGCTCAGCCAACCTACACAGTGCCGCAACCTGTTCCGGTGGACCAGCCGAGCCAGACACAGGTCGAGACATCAACGCAACCGGGTTTTGACCAAGAATTTGATGCCTATTCTGCTTATGGTTCAGCAGAGCAGGCAACGAGTGCGGCAGGTGAGACACCCGCAGGCCCCTATCCACCCGAAGGTGCTGTGCAGGTCGCCGAAAACTCGGGCACGTATGGCGAAGATGATCTGATTGGCGCGGCCGAAGGCGTATTCGGCAAAGGCGCAGAAGGCTTGGCCAGAATGATCCAGGACCTGCTGAAAGATCAAGGCCAGCCCAATGGATACATTGTCGGGCGCGAAGCAGGCGGTGCGTTTATCTTTGGTGCGCGCTATGGTTCTGGCACATTGCATCACAAAATCGAGGGTCAACGCAAAGTCTATTGGACAGGCCCATCTGTTGGCTTTGATGCAGGCGCCAATGCGGCGAACACCTTTATCCTTGTCTACAATCTTTACGACACGCAGGAATTGTTCAAACGCTATGCTGCAGGAGAAGGACAAGCCTATTTGATTGGCGGGCTTCACGCCAGCTATGTGCGCCGCGGTGACAAAGTGCTCATCCCCATTCGCATGGGTGTGGGCGCGCGGCTTGGCGTCAATGCAGGCTATCTAAAATTCTCTGAAAAACAGCGCTGGTTGCCGTTCTAACGCCTCCGACCACTCGAATAGACCTCAATTCGATCAAAAGGCGGTTGCAGGCTTGCGCGCCACACGGCAAAGAGCGCGCGCTATGCTGAGCAATCTTGACCCCCAATCGCCCGATGCGCTGCTTGCGCTTATCAAACTCCACGCCGCTGATGAGCGGACCGATAAGGTGGACCTAGGCGTCGGCGTGTACCGCACCGGCCAAGGTGACACGCCTGTGTTCGGAGCGATTAAGGCGGCTGAACAAAAGCTGGTGAACGAACAGCCCTCCAAGAGCTATCTGGGCCCTGAGGGCGATATGGGCTTTGTCACGGCGCTGATGCCGTACATTTTCGGCGCAGACCCGACCATGGGTGGCCGCGTTCAAGGCATGCAGACGCCAGGCGGCACTGGTGCGGTTCGCCTTGCTTTGGCGCTGGCGCAAAAGGCGGGTGTCAATCGCTTGCATATGGGCACGCCGAGCTGGCCCAACCATGCGCAAATCATCAATGATCTGAACCTTGAATTGGTTGCTTTCGATCACGCCAATGCAGACGGCACAGCCAATCTTGATGCAGTGCTCGGCGCGATCCGTGGCGCTGGTGCAAATGAAGCGATCCTGCTGCATGGCTGCTGTCACAACCCCACTGGTATCGATTATTCTCCCGAAGATTGGGAAGCGATTGGTGATGCGATTGCTGAAACGGGCATCTTCCCCATTATCGATACAGCCTATCAAGGGTTGGGCCATGGTCTTGAAGAAGACGCTGCGGGCTTGCGCAGTGTCCTTGCCAAAGTGCCAGAGGCTTTCATCGCATACAGCTGCGATAAGAACTTTGGTATGTACCGCGACCGTGTGGGCGCATTCTATGTGATGGCCGATGATGGCGCGGTGCTGGATACAGCATTCTCCAACGCCAACGCTTTGGCGCGCGCCAGCTGGTCCATGCCGCCTGATCACGGCGCGGCCGCTGTGCGACTGATCCTGCGCGATCCCGATATGACGGCGCAATGGAAAGAAGAACTTGACCAAATGCGCGATCGCATGCGGCAAGTTCGTGCTCGATTGGCCGATGCAGGCATGGCAGGCAGCGTCGATCTGGCACCGCTTGGTAGCCAGAACGGATTGTTCTCCATCTTGCCTGTGACAAAGGAACAGGTCGTCCAATTGCGCGAAGAGCACGGCATTTACATGGCTGGATCGGGGCGTGTGAATATTGCCGGGCTCACCATGGACAATATCGACAAGTTTGTGGACGCTATTGCGGCTGTAACGGGTTAGGCGTGGACCGCCAGCCCACTCTTGAAGATGATCGGGTTCTTGTAAGGCCGCTTGAAACAAGTGATTGGGATGGCTTGTTTGCGGTAGCGAGCGATCCTGCAATCTGGGAACAACACCCCATGCATGATCGCTGGCGCGATGATGTGTTCCGCGAATTTTTCGACGATGCTTTGGCAAAAGGCGGCGCGCTCGCGATTATCGACAAGCGCAATGGGGAGATTATCGGCTCCTCTCGCTATCAAGCTTTTGACGAAGAAGACGGCGGATCGGTTGAAATCGGATGGACGTTCTTTGCGCGCAAATGCTGGGGCAAAGGGATCAATCCGGCGGTCAAGCGCCTGATGCTTGCACATGCCTTTGAGACCGTCACACGGGTCGATTTCAGAGTGGGCGAAACCAATTACAGATCACGCATTGCGCTTGAGAACATAGGTGCAGAGCGGACATCGCGGACAGAGCTGGCTCAGTATCAGGGCAAACGTGTGCTTCACATCGTCTATGAAATCACGCGCGATAGTTTTGAGGCAGGTCCGCTTTTTGGCGCGTCTTGAATGCGCTTGTGAACTTGTGATAACATCACAAGGCCGACGCCGATTTAGAGGCTAAGGATGGAGGAGGAGGCTGCGCTGCTGTTTAGGGCAGTGTGGAGCGCTGTGCGACAAGGCCCGGACCGCCTTCGCATCGCAATCCTCGCGTCCCTATAGGCAGCACCACAATGCACGCATTACAGCGCGTACTCGCATTCCCGCTCAGCTCTTCAGACAAAAGGGCTTACAATCACTTCCGCAAGCAATTGAGGAGGCCAAACCGCGCTGATTTTGATCGCGCTGTATTGCTTATCTTGGAGGCTGAGAAACCACTTTGCCAAGATGTGATCTCCCAAAGCCATATCGTATTTGGATCGTGTGCTGTGGCGCTTTACCGCATCTATTGTGCGCAAGGGTTGGGGCAGACGGCAGCATTGCAGCACATGGAAACACCAATCACGACATATGGGAAAACAAGTTCTCAGTTCTTCATGTGGTTGATGCGCCTGACGTCAAGACAACCATTTAACGCTGTGCGAACTTATACGATAAGGCACATGCCCGATAGGTATGGTGCGCTCTTCAGATTTGCGTTTGAAGACATGCAAGATGGCTTTGCCTCGGTCGTTACAACTTGCGGATTTCGCGATTTATTAGAGCGCCACGGCGCAATCGAATTGCTGGAACTGTTTTGCGAATGGGACCGCGTTTGGATTGAGGCACTGCCTCCCAGCATTCGGTTCAACAGACCGCTAACCATTGCCAAAGGCGCAAAGACTTGCAGGTTTGAGTTTAGGCAGGAATAGCCAGAGCTGGGCGCGTTATCCTGCGCCCGCCAACCCCTGCATACGCTTGAGATACCGGGCCAGCACGTCAATTTCCAGGTTCACCTCATCGCCTACTTGCAGCGCGCCCAGTGTTGTCACTTCGCCCGTGTGCGGGATGATATTGAGAGCGAAATCGCATGTCCTGTCGGATTTATCGCGCACATCGTTGACGGTCAGCGAAACGCCATCGACAGTGATTGAGCCTTTCTCGGCAATAAAAGGTGCCATTTCTGCACGCGCTTTGATGACGATTTTCCAGCTATCGCCGACCTGCTGTGTCAGCACGACCTCGCCAATATCATCGACATGGCCGGTGACGATATGTCCGCCCAGCTCATCGCCAAGGCGCAGGCTTGGTTCGATATTGATGCGCGCGCCTGTCTCCCAAAGTCCTTTACGCGTCCGGCTGACGCTTTCGCCGGAAACATCGACATCGAACCATGCATCACCGTCTGTTCCGCCGCGATCCACCACTGTCATGCACGCGCCCGAACACGCGATGGACGCGCCAATATCAATCCGCGCTGGATCAAGCGGGGCCAAAACCCGCACACGCAAATCGCCGCGTTGATCAATGGATTGGATGGTGCCGATGGCGGTGACTATTCCGGTGAACATTGAACGCTGTTTCCTTTTAATCGCGTTGCCGCAAATAGGCCTCGAATGTGTCGCTGCCAAGCGTAAGGCGTCTATCCAATTGCCAGTTATCATGCGCTTCGGTGAGGTTGGTAAGGCCAAGCGGACCAATCGCGCGCAAGCCTTCCCCGATTAGGATAGGCGCGCGGTAGATGTGAAGCTCATCGACCAGATCAGCTTTTAGAAAACTCGCAGCCGTCTCAGCGCCGCCTTCAACATACAGATAATGCGTGTCTTCAAGATCGCTGATTGCTTGCGGCGAGGGCAGGGCAGTGACGTCTTCTGGCATGGTATCGCTGCGCGTTAACACGACCCGGTCAGGGCTGCGATCTTCAAGTCCCGGCAATCGCACATTGAGCCGGGGCCTATCAGTCCGCCAAGTCCCGCCGCCCACTAAAATGGCATCGTTCTTCGCGCGAACCGCATGGACATGCGCGCGCGCCGCCTCGTCAGTGATCCACTGGCTGGTTCCATCAGCGAGCGCGATGCAGCCATCTGCCGTCATGGCAAGCTTCAAAGTAACATATGGCCTGCCCAGTTTCTGGCGCGCCAAAAACCCTGCAAGTGAGGACGCCGATGCAGGATCGCCCAAAACCTGCGTGGCAATTCCTGCTGCCTCCAAGGCTGCAATGCCTTTGCCAGATGTGCGCGGATCAGGGTCAATCTGGCCGATCACGACGCGGGAAGGGGCTGCGCGAACGACCTCGTCACAACAGGCCGGGCCACGCTCAGATGCATGCGCGCATGGCTCCAATGTGACATATAAAGTTGCCCCTGCAGCACCGCTTTCCGGCAAGCTTTCCAGCGCATGTTTTTCAGCATGAGGCCGCCCTCCTGTTTGCGTCCACCCGCGAGCGATTATTCGGTTGTCGCGAACAATCAGCGCGCCGACGCCCGGATTGGGCTGTGCCAATGGACGCGCGCGCGATGCCATGCGGCCAACTGCCGCCATCCAATCCTGATCCGTGGGGGTAAATGCGGCTATTGCGCCGTTTCCTCATCGCTTTGTGATTGTGCCGAATTGCCGAAAGCCTGCTCCAGCCGCTTTTGCTCAGCGGCTTCTTCGGCTGCGCGTTCTGCCTCAGCCTTGGCTTCCATTTCTTCAACATCAAATCCCGATGCCGCGCCCAACGCTTTATACATTTCGCGTTTTTGCGTGGCGATCCGGTCTGCTTCGGCTTGGCGCAGCTCTTTGATTTCCTGATTGGTGAGGTTCGATGCCTCTATTTCTGCATCGGTCCGATCACCGTCAAAGCTGGTGATGTATGTGATCTGCGGGCGTTCTGGCGTCTTATAAACGCTTTCGGATGCGGCCCAGTAAATAATGACTGCGATCGGCAAAATCGAAACCGCCAGCATGGGCCAGCGATAGGGATTGGGTTTGCGGAACTCTGACCAGAAATCCGCAACACCGGTCTTGGGGTTAAAGCGAGAAATAAACGCCATAGGAGCGAATATAGGGGCGCAAGTGCAGGCTGGCTAGGTGGGTTTTTGGTTGGCCTGTATGGGGCGCCTACCTGCTGGGATACCGCAGCCGGCCCAAGAACCGCGTGAGGCTGGGCAATTCCACTTCGCGGCTGGTCAGCTGGTGTTTGAATTTTTCAAACTTCATCACGCCATCGATCCGGCGGTCGAGGAATTCGTACGTTTTCGCTTTGCCTTCGGTGTCATCATTGATGAAGACGGCAAGCGTTGCGGAATAGATCCCCGCTAGGATCGCGCGCTTTGTATAGTGATTGTAATCCGTCGCAGTGTCGCCAGCCAGCCGCCACATAATATCAGCGGTGTTCCAGCCCAATTGCAGCGATCGCGGCGCGTTTTGCGGCATAGCCATGATCGACAAGGCGCGGCGCACAGCCTCGTCAATGTCGGTGACCGCTTCCAGCCGGAAGGCAACCAGAGCGCGAATGCGTTCCCGGATTTTCATCTCAGCCAGCTTCTCAGCGGGCAATTCAGCTTCCATCGCCTGATCGACCGAAGCAATCCATGCTTCAATCATCTGCATCGCGCCGCCTTTGAAAGCGAGCTTTGCCACGTCAATATCTGCGCCTGCCATTTCAGCGGCAGCTTCAAGTGCAGTTTCATTCCACCCATCAAAGATGGCAGAGGCTGCAATATCGGGAGCCAGCGCCACGCGCAGCTCTTCCAAAGTCATGTCGGCGAATTCAGGATTGCCAGTCATATTAAAAAGAAGGCCCGTATTGCTGCGGGGTTCCCGATTTTTTGCGTTCTTCATCAGCCGCTTCAAATTCCTGCTTCATCAGGAAGTTGCCATTCATCAATTCCATGTAGTCGCGCGCACTTCTGCCAGAATTGTCATTACGGTCAGGATCAGCCCCTTCTTTCAGGAAACGCGCGACCAGCGGCACACTGCGCTGGTGCACGGCAGCGATAAGGGGTGTTTCACCCTGGCTATCAGCGACAGTTATCTGAGCGCCGCCTTTAATCAGCTCTTCAACGCCATCGATAAAATTGAGCGAAGTGGCAAGCTGGATGGGTGTGCGGCCATTTTTATCGCGCAAATTGGTATCCGCACCGCGCTGAATGAGAAAACGCACCCACAAGGTGTCGCGTCTTTGCGTGACAATATGGAGGCCAGATTCGCCCGTCGTTATATCGCGCGTGTTGATAATGGTGGTACCAGGCTCATTCAGCATTTTGGTTGCTGTGTCGCCATCACGGTCTTTCACCGCTTTTAAAAACTCATATCCCGGGGAATACAATTGCGCAGCGACAGGAAGCGCGGCGACACCTGCCAACACAGTTCCAGTGGCAATCGCCACAGCCAGCCCCATATTCCGGGCAAGTTCGCGAAAAATCGAGACAGCCAAGCCTTGATCCCTTTCGATTATCTGTCAAATCAACCCTGTTAAAGGCCGCAGGGGCCTTTCCCATGCAGCCTTAGCACAACAGCCAGTTAGCAGAGCATGAATAGCCAAGCCAAGCCTTCAGATCGCACAATAGTTTCAGCACGCTCCATCGCCCTTGCATTAGTAGGCGCATTCAGCCTTGCGATTGCAGGCTGCACGGGCGAACCTATCATAACTGAAGAACCGCCATTGGCAGGCGCTGATATCGGTGGGGACTTCGAACTCGAAGGGCCGAGCGGTGAAAAAGTGCGTTGGTCGGACTTCGAAGGCCAGTACCGCATTGTCTATTTCGGGTATGCATACTGCCCCGATATCTGTCCCACCGATGTGCAGCGTATGACGAAGGGACTGGACATTGCCTCGAAAAACAAGCCCGACATGCTGTACTCCATCACGCCCATGTTCATCACGATAGACCCTGAGCGCGACACGCGCGATGTGATCGACCAATTCACCGCCGCCTTTTCAGACCGATTGATTGGCCTTACCGGAACGCCCGAAGAAGTGCGCGCGGCAGCTGATGAATTCAGAGTGTATTACGAACGGGGAGAAGAGGTTGATGGCGGCGGTTATCTCGTGAACCACTCCAACATCGTCTACCTGTTCGACAAGGATGGCAAACCGCTTGCAACTTTGCCGGTCGACCAAGGACCCGAAGCTGTCGCAGCAGAAATCGAAAAATGGGTGAGTTAAGAGAGACATTCTGGGAGCTGCCGCTCGCCGATTTGACGCGCGCGGAATGGGAAGCGCTGTGCGATGGCTGTGGGCAATGCTGCACTCACAAGATCGAGGATGCCGATACCGGGGCGATTGAGCACACCAATGTAGCGTGCAAATTGCTTGACACTCGGACGGCCCAATGCAGCGACTATCGTAATCGCAAAGCGTTCGTGCCCGATTGCTTGCGTTTAACGCTGGCGATTGTGGAAGATGTGCCGTGGTTGCCTGACACGTGCGCATACCGCGTCCGCGCTGCTGGCCAGTCTTTGCCCAATTGGCATTACCTTATCAGTGGCGACCGTGAGGATGTTGTGCGGGCAGGCGTTGCTGTTGCGGGCCGCGTGGTAAGCGAGACAGAGGCTGGGCCGCTGGAACATCATATCGTGGAGTGGGGAACGCCCTGACTGGACGCGGTCGATGGGATTGAGGTAGACTTTGCCGATGCAACGCCGTGGGATTTGCGCATGATTGATTGGCTCAAACGCGCTGCCATTGATCCAGAGATTACTCTAGGTGGCCAGACCATCCCCATAGTCTTGCGTCGCCATAGAACAGCGAGGCGGATGACATTGCGCCTTGCGCCCGATGGCAGTGAAGTTCGTGTTACATTGCCCCATTGGGCGCATTCCAGCGAAGCGATTTCCTTTGCTCATTCGCGCACAGACTGGCTGGCGAAACAGCATGCGCGCATACCCAAACGGCAAAAACCAGGCCCCGGTGCCAGCCTCTCCTATCGCGGGGCGGAGCTTGCGATTGATTGGGATGAGAAGCATGCGCGCCGCCCACTTTTGGAAGAGGGCACAGTGCGCATTGGGGGACCAGCAGAAGGCATAGAAGCCCGGTTGAAGCGGTGGCTTGAAAAACAAGCTTTGGACATTTTTGAAGATGATCTTGCCTATTATTGTGATCAGGCACAGCTTGATAGGGTGCCTGTTGGCCTGTCGAGAGCGCAAAAACGCTGGGGTTCCTGCTCTGACAATAGGCAAACGGGCGCACGCCGGATCCGTATCAATTGGCGGTTGATCCAAGCGCCAGATTTCGTGCGCCGGTCGGTCGTCGCGCATGAAGTCGCGCATCTTGTTCATTTCGATCACAGCCCTGCTTTTCACGGTCTGCTTGCCGATATTTTTGAAGGCGACATCACATCAGCCGATCTTTGGCTGAAGGAAAAAGGGCGCACACTGTACGCCGCGTTTAGGTAGGGGAACGCCTTCGCCCGCATAAACTTTCCGCAATCACGTGGAAAACATGGCTGGCTCCTCGCCTCTATTGCGGCCCTGTCCTATGACACCCCAGAAGAATCGCAGATACGAGAAGGAATTCAGTCAATGGCAGGCTCGCTCAACAAAGTGATGCTGATCGGCAATCTGGGCGCAGACCCTGAAATCCGCAGCTTTCAAAACGGCGGGCGCGTCGCCAATTTGCGCATTGCGACATCCGAAAACTGGAAAGACAAAAACACCGGCGAACGCCGCGAGAAAACGGAATGGCACACCGTCGCTATCTTTTCCGATGGCCTCGTCAATGTTGTCGAACGTTACCTCAAGAAAGGCTCGAAAGTCTTTGTCGAAGGCAAGCTGCAAACCCGCAAATGGCAAGATCAATCGGGCAATGACCGCTACTCCACCGAAGTCGTGATCCAAGGGCTGGGCGGCACGCTCACCATGCTCGATAGCCGCTCAGATGGCGGCGGCGGTGGCGGGCAAAGCTCGGGTGGTGGCTATGGTGGAGGCGGCTCCGGCGGCGGAGGCGGCTGGAACCAAGGCGGCGGCGGATCGGGCGGAAGCTCCGGTGGCGGCTCAGGCGGCGGCTATGATGATCTGGACGATGATATTCCTTTTTAAGTCAGGTTTTAGTCAGCAACATTGACCCCAACAGACCCCCGTGTATTATCTAGATAACACACGGGAGGGTTCGTTATGAAATGGGTTCAAAGTGCAGTTGGCATATTGGCTTTGGTTAGCGCATCCTTGGTCGCTGCCGAGGAGCCTGTAGATCAATCTGCGCCCGATCAGACTTCCGTAGAACCCATTCAAGTCATGATCCTTGGCACCTATCACTTTGCCAATCCGGGGCAGGATATGGTGAATGTCGAGGTTGACGACATGCTTGCTCCAAAACGCCAAAGAGAGCTTGAACAGCTTGCGACCAGCCTTGCTGAATGGGCGCCCACGAAGATCGCGGTTGAGAACGAAGCTTCGGCTCCAAGCTTTGAAATGGAGGGCTATGCCCGGGCAAGCGAGCTGATGACATCATCGCGCAATGAGACGGTCCAAGTGGGGTATCGCTTGGCTCTGAAACTGGGGCATGATGCGGTCTATGGCTATGATGAGCGCGGCGGGGAAGGGGAACCCGATTACTTTCCTATGGGCAAAGTTCAGTCGGCGGCTGAAGCCAATGGGCAAATGCCTATCCTCACAAAGCTGATCGCCGAAGTTCGTGCGGGCGCAGACGATTATGAGGATGATCTTGCAGATATCTCGGTCGCGAAATCGCTGATCACGCACAATGATGGCGCAAAGCTCGCAGCCCAGCATGACAAGCTGTATTACTCGCTGATCCCCATTGGTGATGGCGATAATCAGGCGGGCGCAGAGCTCAACGCCTATTGGTATATGCGCAACGCCAAGATGTTCGGCAAAATCGACGTGATTGCGGAACCGGGCGATAGAGTGCTGGTCATTGCCGGAAGCGGCCATGCTACATGGTTGCGGCATTTTGCCGAGCGTATGCCGGGCTATGAGTTGATAGAGACAATTCCCTATTTGGAAGCAGCTGCCAGTGCCGCAGACCAGACCGCGCTGTAACCTGTCATTTCTTCTTCAACGCTGCGCTAAGCGCATCAGCCAAAGGCCCGTTGGACGCGTTTTTGTCGGCGATACCTGCATCTTTGCGTGCGGCATCGGCATTGGGGCCTTCGGCATAGGGATCGATTGCGAGGCCTAGGGACTGCGCAACCGCTTCGCCCAGATCGAACCCATCGCCTTCATATCCGATTTCTTCGGCTTCCTGTGCGAACAAATCGACTTCAATCGCGCCGTCTTCATTGACTTCGCCATTTTCGCGCGCATCGAGTGTGGATTGTTCCACAAACAACAGCTCAAGATCCTCGCTGACAGAGACCAGGAAATCGTCTCCTGATACAGCGCATGCTTGGGTGATGCGTGCTGTCATCGGGCCTTTGGCTGTGATCCCTGCGCTTGTGCTTTCGAGAGAAAGGCACGCTTCCAGCCGCTCAATCGCGATAATCCCAAACCTTTCAGACAATGCAGCGCATTCAGAGGCGTCCGGCGTGATCACAACCCGATCAGCGGGCAGGGGGCGCACTTTTACCATGCGGGACAATTCAAGAGCGTTCTCGCTCACCAGATGCCGCTCGCTTTGAGGATCTCTTCATCACTGCGACCTGCCAAGCGGTCGGACAGTTTGAGCAGTTTGCCCGCAACGCATTGCGCCGCTTCATCCTCGTCTGCCCCTTCGCTAAAAGTGACATTGCGAGCGACGGCTGCGGTTAACTTATCAGCATCCTTGTTGACCAAAGCGCTGCGATACGCGCCCAATCGTCCGCCAAGAACGCTCATCAATTTGCCAATTCGCTTGCCTACGACCACATCATTGACGCCAAACTCGCGCAATTGGCCGTCCATATCCTCGACGAACAACTCAGCCAGCAACGCGCTTTCTGCACGCATTTCGGAAGCCTCGATCCGCACCATCACTGTGCACAGGACGGCAGTGATAAGGTCAAAGCGGCCACCCACCGTGTCAGCGACGCCGCAAGTCGAATAGAACGACGGCTCTCGCGCCAATTCAACCACGCGGTGCCAAAGCGGACGAATGGTCTCACGCGGGTCAGGAGCAGTGCCAAGCAGGCGGGATAAAAACGACATGAAAATAAGTGACTTTCGGCCAATCAGTTTTGCATCAAATACGCCAAAGCAAAGCTGGTGGATGCATTCTCCTGACGCAACCCATAACTGCGCCATTGCGTTCCGCAAGATTGTGCATTGGGTGAGCATCTCATGTTCACACACAATTCAATTGCGCGCTGCCAATCCGTGCCCAGCCTTGGCGGGAACGGCGATTGCCACCGGCGTCTTGGCGCTTTATGAGGCCATGAAAGCTCCGACAGGGGCCGCATTTGAAGGATATCTTGGCGAGTGAGAATGAGAAAAGCAGCTGTTTCATGCATGGTTCTGGCCGGAGCTGTGGCGTTGTCGGGATGCTCGTCCATCCGTGAGACGCGCGGATACATCACGGACAATGTGCTGCTTGAAACCGTGCAGCCGGGTATCGACAATCAACGATCTGTCGAAGGGACACTGGGCCGGCCAACATTTGAAAGCCAATATGGCGATCCAACGTGGTATTATGTGTCCAGTGTGACGGGCCGCAGACCGTTTGTTCGCCCCAAAATCAACACGCATGGTGTTTTGGCTGTGAAATTCGATGCAGATGGCAACGTGGCATCGGTGGAGCGCAGCGGGGTTGAGAAGGTCGTTTACTTGCGGCCCGATGGCGACAAGACACCAACTCTGGGCCGCGAGCGGTCCTTCCTCGAAGATCTGTTTGGGAATATCGGCCAGGTCGGCGGCCTCGGCGGTGGAGCAGGGCCGGGAGGCCCGTAAGCTGACCTGTAAGCTGGCATCTGCTTGACCGCGCGGCTTAAGCGCCCATATCGCGCATTATGAATACATCAAATGACAGCCACGGCCTTACCCAGTGGCACGGCACCACCATTGTCGGGATCAAGCGCGGCGATAAAACCGTGATCGCTGGCGATGGTCAGGTTTCCATGGGCAACACTGTGATGAAACCCAATGCGCGCAAAGTGCGCCGCATCGGGGAAGGCGGCAAAGTGATCGCGGGCTTTGCTGGCGCGACGGCCGATGCTTTCACTCTGTTTGAACGGCTTGAAGCCAAGCTTGAGCAATATTCCGGGCAGTTGCTGCGCGCAGCGGTGGAACTCGCCAAGGATTGGCGCACCGATAAATATCTGCGCAATCTCGAAGCGCTGATGATCGTTGCGGATAAAGAGACGCTGCTGGTGCTTACCGGCAATGGCGATGTGTTGGAGCCTGAAGGCGGGATCGCTGCGATTGGATCGGGCGGGAATTACGCGCTCGCCGCCGCGCGTGCGCTTGCAGAGTATGAAGAGGATGCCGAACAGATCGCGCGCAAATCCATGGCGGTTGCAGCCGATATCTGCGTCTTCACCAATGGCAATCTGACGCTTGAAACCGTCTAATCAAATCTCCCGAAAGCAAAAATGACAGACACAACCACTCCCGATGCTCCTACGAAGGATGCGATGACACCCAAGCAGACTGTCGCGGCACTTGATGACCATATCATTGGACAGAAAGATGCGAAACGTGCGGTCGCTGTGGCGCTGCGCAATCGTTGGCGCCGGCAAAGGCTGGGCGCAGATTTGCGCGATGAAGTAACGCCGAAAAACATCCTGATGATCGGCCCCACAGGCTGCGGTAAGACAGAGATCAGCCGCCGTCTGGCAAAACTGGCCGAGGCGCCTTTTATCAAGATCGAGGCGACCAAATTTACCGAAGTTGGGTATGTCGGGCGCGACGTCGATCAGATTGCGCGCGATTTGGTTGAGGACGCGATCCGGCTCGAAAAAGAAAAGCGCCGCGAAAAAGTGCGTGAGGCTGCATCCGAAGCTGCAATGGAGCGCCTGCTTACCGCGCTTGTCGGTGACAACGCTTCGGAGGCCACGCGCGAAAGCTTTCGCCAGCGCATTGTTCAGAATGCTATGAACGATGTCGAGGTCGAAATTGAAGTCGCCGAAACAAGCTCTGCCCCCTTCGACATGGGCAATATGGGCGGTAATATGCAGATGATCGACCTATCGGACATGATGGGCAAAGCATTCGGCAAAACGCCCACGAAGAAGCGCAAAATGCGCGTGCCCGATGCGTGGGACAAGCTGGTCGATGAGGAAGCGGACAAGCGCCTTGATGATGACGATGTGAACCAAGCCGCGCTCCGCAATGCGGAAACGAACGGGATCGTCTTTCTTGATGAGATCGACAAAATCGCCGTGTCCGATGTGCGCGGCGGCAGCGTCAGCCGCGAAGGTGTTCAGCGTGATTTGCTTCCCTTGATCGAAGGGACAACGGTTGCCACCAAATACGGCCCGATGAAAACCGACCACGTTTTGTTTATCGCATCAGGCGCGTTCCACGTTGCAAAACCTTCTGACATGCTGCCCGAATTGCAGGGTCGCTTGCCGATCCGGGTTGAGCTGCGCGCGCTGACCGAGGAGGATTTCGTCGCGATCCTATCTGACACGCGCGCGAACCTAGTCGAGCAATACCGCGCCCTGATCGCGACTGAAAAAGTGGAGCTCGATTTCAAAGACGATGCGATCCGCGAAGTCGCCAAAATCGCGGCACGAGTTAACGAAAGCGTTGAGAATATCGGTGCACGCCGTTTGCAGACGGTGATGGAAAAACTGCTCGAAGAAATCAGCTTTGAAGCTGAAGAGCATGAGGGCGAAACGGTGACAGTCGATGCGGCCTATGTGCGCGAGCGATTAGAAGGCGTGGCAGGCAATTCCGATCTCTCGAAGTATATTTTGTGAGCGAGGATTGGTCGTCTTTACCGGAGTTTGTCCGTGATTTGCGATCTATGCTGACTCAAATGGAGCCATCGCTTGACGATACCCCCTTTTGCTTTGCAACAAAAAGAGGCGATGGAGAGACATTCGCGGTCATCAATGAATTGGAAGGACCGACCTTCGTGATTCGGGCGACATCTGAGCCCACGCCGCATTTCGCGCGGATCACTTTGCAAGTGCATTCCGATCTTGAAGGGGTGGGATTAACGGCGGCGGTAGCCACGGGCCTAGCTGCCGAAGGTGTTGCCTGTAATGTGATCGCTGGCTTTCATCATGACCATATCTTCGTGCCATGGGAAAGACGCGATGATGCTATGGCGATTTTGCAGAAAATCTCAGACGAAGCGCGCGCTTAAGTCCTGTTCCCGAAATTGCTGAACAGACATGGGGAAGGGGGGTTGGCTTTCCCGCTTAAAGCCTATTCGGCAGCTTCTTTTTCCGCATCACGCGCTTCGCTCGCCTGCTGCGCCCACATTTCTGCATACAGGCCGCGCGCAGCAAGCAGCTCTTCATGAGTCCCGCTTTCGGCAAGCTCGCCCTGATCGAGGACCAATATCCGGTCTGCATCGGCAATCGTTGAAAGCCGGTGGGCAATCGCCAATGTGGTGCGGCCTTGCGCAATGCGTTTCAATGTACCGAGAATCTCTTGCTCGGTCCGCGTATCAAGAGCGCTGGTCGCTTCATCAAGAAGCAGTATTGGCGGATTTTTAACAAGCGTGCGCGCAATGGCAACGCGCTGTTTCTCGCCTCCCGACAGTTTTAGGCCGCGTTCACCCACCATCGTTTCAAATCCATCGGTCAGCCGGTCAATTAATGGCATCAGCGATGCATCTTGGGCCGCTTGTCGCACTTGTTCCTCGCTCGCCCCATCCGCGCCATACGCTATATTGTATTGCAGCGTATCGTTGAACAGCACGCTGTCCTGCGGAACAATGCCGATAGCAGCGCGCACACTGTCTTGCTGAACCTGCGCAATATCCTGATCATCGATCAGGATGCGCCCTTGTTTTGGATCATAGAAACGAAACAGCAGCCGCCCGATTGTGCTCTTGCCCGCGCCCGATGGTCCGACAATCGCCATTGTTGAACCCGCTGGCACTTCAAAGCTGAGGCCATTTAAGATGGTGCGGTCGTATTCATATCCGAAGGTCACATTATCAAACGTAAGCGAAGGTTTGCCCACCACCAAAGCGGGTGCGCCGGGTGCATCGTGCACTTCAACCTCGGTGTCGATCAGGCGGAACATCTCGCCCATATCAACAAGGCCCTGGCGGATTGTACGATAGACCCAGCCCAGCAAATCAAGCGGCCTGAAAAGCTGCATCAAATATGTGTTTACAAACACCAGATCGCCCACGGTCAGCTCGCCTTTGCTCCAGCCCCACACGGTGTAAGCCATCGCGCCCGCCATCAGCCCATTGGTGATTAGCGATTGCGCAATGTTAAGCAGCGCCAGCGAGTTTTCCGATTTCATCGCCGCATTGGCATAAGCGCGCGCGGCATTGCCATAGCGTTCTTCCTCGCGGTGTTCAGCGCCAAAATATTTGACGGTCTCGAAATTTAAGAGCGAGTCGACCGCGCGGTGGAGCGCTTGCCCATCCAGATCATTCATCTCGCGCCGCAATTTGGTCCGCCATTCGGTGATCCAGCGCGTGACCAATACATATGTGACCACGGCAAAAGCGGTTGCAGCGACCAGCTCCCAGCCGAAATTGAGATAGAATATGACACCCACCGCAATCAGCTCAATCGCGGTTGGGGCAATGTTGAACAGCAGGAAATAGAGCATCATGTCGATGCTTTTGGTGCCGCGTTCGATGATTTTCGTGACTTCGCCCGTGCGCCGGGTCAGGTGGAATCTCAATGAAAGGCGGTGGAGGCGGTGAAACACGTCCTCGGCCAGGGCGAGCGTCGCCATCTGCCCCACGCGCTCAAACGCGATATTGCGCAGATTGTCGAACAAGAGCGATGTGAAACGGCCAAGAACATAAGCGCTCACCAAAGCGAGCGCGACAGTGGCTCCGGTATCGATTGCGGAAAGATCAGCATTGCCGCCCTCCATCGCATTGACCGCACCTTTATAAGCAAACGGCAAAGCCAGCGTGACCGCTTTTGCGGCCAGAACTAAAATGATGGCGATCGCAATACGCCAGCGCAGGCCCGGATTTTCCTTTGGCCAAAGGTATGGAAGGAACCGTTTAAGAGTATGCCAACCCTCAGCTTCAGGCGGCGCGGTGGTGCTGCTGGTTGAAGGTGTGTCAGGTGGCATGGCGATGAGCCATGTGGGCGCGACAGTGCTCTAGAACAAGAGCAGGTGGAAAAGCGAGCTAAGTATTAGAAGCTGTACGATTGGCGCCGCGCCCGCCGCATTTCGCGCGCGATGTCCCGTGGGATATCAAACAAAATGCGCTGTCGTGAAAAATCGATCGCGACACGATCAAACATTTTAAGATGCTGCATGCCGAGCGAAAGGACGGGCTTATCCTTCAATCCCAGTGCTTCAAAAGCGGGCGCATCCGCAAAGGCCAATGGAATGTTGGTAAGCGACAGGCCTTCGATATTCATCGAACGCACAACGGCCACCTGTCCTGTCATAGAGACCCCGTTGACATCAGTCGTTTCGATTTCGGTGGCACGTTTCTTTCTGATGCGATTGCGCAGGGCGTTGTTGGCAAGACTCAATTGCGCACCTGTATCGATGATCACCGTTGCGCGGACACCTTCGACAATCGCATCGGTGATCAGCAATTGCCCCAGTTTCGATCGGGCGCGCACCACGATCTCGAAACCGCGGTTTGAATTTTTGCCGCCAGTTACATTTTCGAGGGCAATCGTCTCTTCCCTAAAATCCATAAGGACGCGAAAATCTTGCAAGCTATCCAGCCCGATAATCCCATCTGCACCAACATGCTGACGATCGAGAACAGGTGCTTCGAGATCTTCGATGGTGTGGCTGCCGACGGTCAAATTGTTGACCTCAACAACATTGACAGGCCGGCGACTGGCCATGCCGATAAGGGTCGCAGTGCCCAGCGGGGTGAGGGATAGGCCTTCATTAATCTGATGCGTGACTGCGGTAGCTTGGCTGCCAGTGTCGATCATAAAGTCGTAAGGCCCCATGCCTTCAATCATGACAGGGATAGTTAGCCGCTTATTGCGCTCTTCTTCTAGGTCGAGGATCTCTGTCGTCGGATCGCCAAAGTTTGGGACAACAGGTTGGGTGTCGAGCGCAGCTACGGGATGTTTGGTTTTGGGGGATGGTTGAATAAACGGAGCTGAATTTTCTGCCGATGCATTGGAGGCCATCATCACGAAAACAAACGGGGCTATCTTGCAAAGCTGTTTCATCTTGCAAAGCTGTTTCATATAGTTCCCATTCCCAATTTGCTGCGATCATGTTCCGCATCGCTTATCACCAGCGTAACAGACAAAGGTAGTTTGCCCAAATAGTGGCCTTAGGTGGGCAGAGGACTTTTGTCTTCGAGCGGGCTGGATTGCCCTGGCTGCTTTTGCTGACGAAGCATTTGATAGCTGTCTTTCACGACCTGCGGCCAAATGAACCACAAGGCACTTGCATAAACCAGCACGCCTACAGGCACGATAGCAGCCAATCTCCACCAAGGCGCCCAATCGGGAAGAGCGGCAAGAACGAGGTACACCGCCACGCCCATAAGCCCAGTTGAAACGGCAGCCGGGAGCCAAGCCATGAACAGATCAAAAATAGTGAGCTTGAGGTTGGGCAGCGTCAAAATCATCGTAACGATGAGCAAAGCCGGTGCTGCAACCCACCACGCATATGTTAGTCCCGCAGGGCCATAAGCGACGCCGAATGCAAAGCAGCTCGCAAAAGCAATTGCCCCGCAAATGGAGGTGGTAAGGTATATCCAAGGTTTGCCAATTGCATTGGTCGAAGGTGCGCATACGATCTGAACAGCGAAAATCGGCATGACTACTGCCAGGTTGGCAAGCAGCGGAGCCATCTCGATCCACTTGGGTCCGAATAGAGTGGCGACGGCATCTAGCGCGGTAAGCGATAGGCCGACATAAATGGGTGCAACCACCAAGGCCACCGTTTGCTGAACTCGTGCAAAGTAAGGGGCGAGAGGAAGACCTTTGTTGTGAAGCTCGGAATAGGCCGGGAAGGACACTTCATTGATTGGCGGTAAGAAGCGCCCCGTTACAATAAGCGCGACAAACAAGGCTTCTGAATAAAGGCCCAGCTCGTAGGTTTCGAATTGGCGGCCCGCTATGAAGATGTCTGACTGGCTTTGTATGATCCAGAACAGCTGACACAATGTCAGCGTTCCCCCAAAGGTAATAATCGCGCGGGCACCCCGGAAATCCAATTGAGGCAAGGTGAAAATCTTAGCAGCAAATGAAACCGCAAGAGCCCGAACCAGGAATTGAACTATGGGTGCGTATACCAATGCCCAAACGCCGTATCCTAGATACGCCATCACAAGAGCGACCGTCGCTCCGCTAACGGCGCCCATCATGGAGGCAATGGCCTGAGGGCGGAATTTGAGTTTTCTGGCCAACATTGCCTCAGGCAGAGCCATGAATGGCACGATCAGGAACAGCACCATTTGAATACGCAATAGATCGACGACTTGGGGCTCGCCGAAATAAGCTGCGGAATAGGGCGCGAGGAAGAAGACTGCGGCGGCGAGGCTGATATTGAGAAGGAGCAACAGGCCGAAAACCTGCGCCACTTCTCGTTCACTGACCTTGGCTGCGCGAACAAGAGATGAGGCAAAACTCTGCCCATTCATAAATGCAAGCGCGGTAATGAGCACCTGGCTCATCGCAAAGAGGCCATAATCGGACGGGTCAAGCAAACGAACGACGAGAATGGTGGAACTCCAGGTGATCACCTGGGCAACAATTTGGCCGCCATAACGCCATGCAACGGCATTTCGCACGCGTGAAGCGAATCCTGATTCGCTGTCCAAGTTCTCCGAATCAATATTCGGTTCAGCGAAAGAAGGGCGGCCTGTTGAGCTCATCGTAGGGGGCTCATAGACCGAAAACATGAACAATCAGAAGCGTGCGATGGCTCTTATTCGCCCAGGACATGGGATTTTACACACGCTCCAGCTGGGCGAGGTGTTGAAAAAGTTCCCTTTCACCCCCCATATACGTGAAGGAACAGCCCTAGAAACGGCTAAATTCTG
>JBCBAX010000008.1:0-130752 GCA_038532305.1 Pseudomonadota bacterium
ACGACATCAACCGGGCCTTCCTGAGCCGCTGTTGACGCGGCCAGATCGCCAATGCGCACCGAGGAGCCGGTGCCGCCAAGTGTCACCTGATTGGTCGCAGTTGTGACAGCGCCTGCGCCAATAGCAGTGGAGCCTGCCTGCTCTGCCACAGCTTCAACGCCAAGCGCTGTGGAGCGTGTCCCCGAAGCCGCCGCATCAAAGCCTACAGCTGTGCCATTCGTTGCGCTGACAGCACGGAAGCCAAGTGACGTACCAAACGGGCCTGCGCTGGTGCTCTGACCCAAGGCAAGCGAGTTGATTGCTGCCTCTGCCTGGCTGCCGATGGCAACCGAGTTGCTGCCAACCGCGCTGGCGCGATCACCGATGGCAACGGTGCGATCGCCAGACGATGTTGCATCAAACCCGATCGCGGTCCCGCGAACCCCGGTTCCAGCATCGGTGCTAAAGCCGAACGCGGTGCCGCCATTGTTGGCAAATGCGCTTGCACCTAAGGCAACCGTTGCATCGCCCTCAGATCTCGCATTTGCCCCAACGGCAGTAGATACATTGCCGAGCGCTTCGGCATCCACGCCGACGGCCGTAGAGGATGCACCCTCCGCATTGGTCGAGAATCCAAGCGCCGTTGCGCTCGTGTTGTTGGCTACAGAATTGGAGCCAAACGCACTGGTCTAGTTTTGCAAAGCGGCGCTGTTTGCGCCAAGCGCTGCGCTGTTTACTCCTGCTCCAATAGCATTGTAGCCCACAGCCAAACTATCGCTTGCTTCTGCCCGCGCTGCGGATCCGAGGGATGTGGCGCGGTCTTGTGAAGCTTCGGCTCCGCCACCTAACGCCACCGAGCTGTTGCCCGCTGCAAAGCTGCTGGCACCCCCTGCGAAGGCGAAATCGCCTGATGCATTCGCCAAACGCCCGATTGATGTCGACAGTTCGGCAGCGTTCGACCGATCTCCGATTGCCACAGCTTCAGTCCCGCTAGCAGAGCTGTTGCGGCCAATTGCTGTTGCGGTTTCACCAGTTGCTCGCGCCCCGCTGCCAAGAGCCACTGCTCCGGTTGTCTCAGCCGCCGAGTTGTTGCCAATCGCGATCATATCGCTTGGACCAGTGAAAAGAGGATTGAGCGCTCTTGCATTTGAACCAATGGCGATTGCGTTTCGCTCGCCAGCATTGGCCCGCGCGCCGATGGCGATGGTCTCAAAGTCATCGGCGATGGCTTCTTCACCGATTGCGATAGCATCTGCTCCGCCGGTCGTTGCGCCTGCTCCTGTTGACGCAATGGCGATGTAGTCATTGCTGCCGCCTCCGGCATTGGCAATTGCGGTGTTAAGCTGAGCCACAGTGACCGCATCATTATCCCCGATGCCGGCTGCAATATTGACAAGTCTGCGTGTCGTAAATGTATTGCCGAAGGACACGGTTTCATCTCCGTTGGCTACCGATCCAAGGCCAATTGCAACAGCTTCATTTGCATCCGCTAGCGCTCCATCGCCAAGGGCCACCGAACCAAAGAAAGATGCCGATGCGTTGTTGCCAACAGCGACAGTCTGGAAATCTGATGCAACGGCATTGCCGCCGATTGCGACGGAATCGTCAGCCGAAGCACTTGCCGCGCCGCCTGTCGTGTTGACCGCTACAAATGTGCTGGAGCTTTGCACGCCTACAATTGCGCTATTGAGCTGAGCGAGATTGACTGCGTCATTATCCTGTGTTCCGGCAGCGACGTTGACAATCTGTCGGGTCGAACCGGAGATGCTATCACCTACGGAAACCGTATCTGCGCGCGACGCGGTGCTTTCTTCGCCTAGAGCCACCGAGCCATCAGCAATTGCACGGCTGTTCTTGCCGATCGCGACGCTGTTGATATTGGCGGCACGGCTTCCCGCACCAAGCGCAACCGCATCTTCTGCAATGGATCGCGCATCAGCGCCAAGAGCTATCGCGCGATCAGCGCTAGCTTCGGCGCCCAGAAAATTCGCGTCGCTTCCATCACCACCAAGCGCGATTGATCCTGCACCGGTGGCCTGAGTACCGCTACCGATAGAGATTGCGTCAGCAGCGAGCGCTTGGGCAGAAGGCGGAGTCATCGGATTGCCTGATGGAGCGGTGTTTCCTGCACCCAATGCTATCGCACCAGAAGCGTTGGCAAGCGCATTTGCCCCAAGCGCCGTGGCCCGGTCGGCGATCGCATTTGCTCCGACGCCAAATGCACTTGATTGGTCACCCGACGCTTCAGTTAGATCACCAATGGCGGTGCTTATTGATCCGCTAGCTTGAGATAGGGTACCCAAAGCGACGCCGCTACTTAGCGCATCTGCTTCGCGGCCAATAGCGATCCCGCCTGAGCCGCTACGCGCAGAATTGCCGATGGCTATAGAATCGTCTGAAATTGCATCCGCACGAAGACCCAAGGCGATGGAGGCTGCTCCGCTGGCGCTGCTGTCTCTACCGATGGCAATTGTGTCACTACCCGTTGCGCTTCCGCGACCTGCAGCAATCGCGGTGTTAAGTTGTCCAACGGTGACCGCATCTGTGTCTGCTGTACCATCGGCAAGGTTGATGATCTTACGCTCGTTGCCGGAACTGCCGATCGAAATAACATTTGCCTGATCTGCAACTGCGAAGGCACCAAGAGCAATCGAATTGTCAGATGAGGCATCCGCGCCGATACCGATAGCAAGCGTGTTGAGACCGCTTGCTACGCTGTCTGTCCCAAACGCGCTTGAACCGATACCAGATGCCGATGCGCTCGCGCCTAGAGCGGTCGAATTGTCGGCGGTTGCTTGCGCTGCATTACCAAGCGCGGTGCCGCGAAGGCCAGCATCTGTCGAATTACCAACGGCCGTTGAGGTGGCAGCTGTGCCGGTTGCCGTACTTCCCAAACTCGCGCCGCCTTCTGAAGCGCTAGATTGACCGATCGCGATGCCTTCCAATTTGGAAATGGTGCCAAGCCCGATGGAAAGCGAGTTTTCATCATTGGCGATGGCAAAACTGCCGATGGCAATCGCATTTCTGGCGAGCGCTTCGGTGTTTCTCCCGATGGCGATGGCGCTGATGTCCGTTGCAGCCGCGCGATCACCGAGAGCGATGGCTTTTGCGCCTGTTGCTGTCGCTTCGCGGCCAAGCGCAACCGCTTCAGCGCCGGTTGCAACTGCGTTGAGACCGCAAGCAAGGCTGCCATCCTGATTGTTTGAATTGGCACCCGCATCATTGTCCGTGCCTGCATCAACCACTCCATCGTTGTCGCGATCGAGCAAACAATCATCAGCTCGGGCTTCTTGCGGGCTGGCGGCAAAAGTAGCGGCTGCAGCGATAATGGCGGTGGTGACAAGCAGTCTGGTTTTCACGGCAATTCCCCTGGGTCTATTTTGGCAAAAGCGCGTCGTTGGATCACCTTTGGGATCCTCTTAATTTTTCGATTGAGCAACGCTCCCTAACCGCTGATCGTACTGGGAATGCGCGCATTTTACGAAGGCGAATAGGGGGGATAATATAGTTAATTCAGTATCTTTATGGCTTGCTTGTCACTCTTCTGAGATAGACCATTGGTGTAGGTTTCCTGTTGTGCTTTTTGAAAGGCGAGCGGATTTGCAGTGTCCTGCGAGGAACCCCATGACGATTGCCACTCCGGTGATGTCACGCACTCAAGCGTCTGGGAAATATCGCCATTTCATGCTGGCGGCAGAGGCCATTTGCTTAGTGAGTGTTTGGTTCGCAAGGAGGAGGAAATGGGGCGAGCCTTTGAGTGACTGCGTCAATCCCAACTTTGATTTATGGTTAACAGCTGAACGTCACACCGACGCGTCCGCCGGTGCTGTCGCGGGCGGTGGAGCCTGCAATCCCGGCTGCGATATAGACTTTGTCTGCGACCTGCGCTGACACCGATCCCGCAAAGCCCTGTTCGCGCGGATAGGTAGACGCATTGAGGCTGAACGAGACTGCTCTGTCGGGCACCACAATCTGTCCGCCCAGAGCCATCGATGCTGCAATCCAGCCGCTCATGCTTTCGTCAAGACGATGCAGATCAAAGGCAAGGCCTTTTGTCTGGTCTTCAAGTGCGAGGAACTGCGCATCGGATACCATAGCTAGCGCATTGGCAAAGGTGCGCACCTTGGCCGAAGCGCGGCCGACATAGCCCCCCAGCTTCGCCGCATCAGGCAGCAAGCCCATGTTGTTTTCTATGTGCCTACAGCGGACGAAATCTTGATTGTCCGCGTGTTGCATCACAGCATGGATTTTGAGCGGCATCTATGATGGAATGCAGTGGGTGCACTGTCACCTTGGGGCGCTGGCTAGCTCACATCCCTCACCTTCATCACCGTGTTTTGCCCCTACTTTCGCGGCGCAATGATAACATTCACACGATGCCACTCCTCCTACGGCGCTCGCAAGGGTGACTTGAGCGCAGTTGTATTCGTGAGGATAGAGGCTCGGCTGCGCCTCGCGCCCACCCCTAACCCCTCCCGCAGGCGGGAGGGGCAGCGAGACTTGGGCGCGCTAGCGGCCTAGTCGCAGCGGGGTGGGCTTTTTAGGTCCGAGTCCTTCTGTAATTCAGGAGGTTAGCAATTACGAGTAGGCGCGTAATTCGGTGACAGTGCACTAATTGCGGCAAGAACGGTGCGGATTTGTGAGTTGCGCACGGTGCAATTGGTGCACTGTCACCGAATTACGATCACCACCCCTCGACCACAGCAACGCCGTCATCATCGCTCGACCGCACTGCTCCCGGTGTGCGGCTGAAACGCGGTGCTGGCGCGGTGTGCCATTCGCCTTCGTGCTGGGTGAAAGCTTCGCGCGCTTTCATGTGGGGGTGGTCGCGGGCTTCTTCTATGTCGAGGACGGGGGCGAAGCAGGCGTCTGATCCTTCGAGCAATTCTACCCACGCATCGCGCGGCTTGGTTTTGAACAGAGCAGCCAGTTCCTCCGCGTAATTGTGCCAATTGGCTGGGTTCATTTGGCCTTCGGCAAGCTCGGCAGGCGCGCCGGCTTTGGCCAAGAATTCGGCGTAGAATTGCGGCTCGATGGCTCCCAAAGAGATTTCCTTGCCATCAGCGCATTCAAAGCAGCGATAGAAATGGGCAGCGCCGCCCAGCATCCCCTCGCCTCGGTCGGTGGTGAGGAAGGGGCGATTTCGCACGCCGAAGAAGAAGCTCATCAGGCTGGTCGCGCCATCGACAATCGCGGCATCGACAACTTGGCCTTTGCACGAACGTTCGCGTTCATAGAGGGCCGCCATGATGCCGAAAGCGCAATACATCGACCCGCCACCAAAATCGCCGACAAGGTTTTGTGGAGGGACGGGAAGATCGCCCTTTTTGCCCACTGCCGCGAGCGCTCCGGTGATTGCGATGTAATTGATATCGTGCCCGGCAGCGTGGGCGAGCGGGCCATCCTGTCCCCACCCTGTCATCCGCGCATAGATAAGGCGGGGGTTGATTTTGAGGAGATCGTCGGGACCAAGACCCAGCCGCTCCATCACGCCGGGGCGAAACCCTTCGAGAAGGACATCGGCTTTGGATGCAGCTTTCAGGCAAAACGCTTTGCCCTCATCTGATTTAAGGTCAACACCAGCGCGGTGGCGTGCGCGTTCAACCACGGGGTTTGTTGATGGGGTGCCGGGGCGTTCAATGCGGACGACTTCTGCGCCGAGATCCGCGAGCAACATTCCTACATGCGGGCCGGGTCCAATACCGCTGAATTCCAACACGCGAAGTCCTACAAGGGGGCCGTTTGGAGTGGCGGATTTTGAAATTTTCTGATCGGTCATTTTAGGTGCGCCTCGGGCTATCTCAGTATGTACTTGGTGATCTAAATCCGCTTGTGCCGCGATGCATCCCAGCTGACAAGCCTTGCCCAACTGCGCAATTGACTAGGCAGGAATTCCAGCCGTAAGTTGCGTGACTGAGCGTTAAGCGGGGGCGGACTGGAAACTGTGAAGAAGGCGAAAAAGCGCGTATTGGCCGTTGCATCTGGCGGGGGCCATTGGGAGCAGTTGATGCTGTTGCGCGGTGCGTTTGAGAGGCATGAAATCTGCTATTCCACCACGCATCCCGCTATGGCAACGCAGCATGGCATTAAAGACGCGGCGATCTTGCCCGATTGCAACCAAAACACGCCGCTTGCTGCTCTATGGTGCCTGCTCAAATCGGCACGGCTTGTCCTGAGATACCGGCCTGACGTCGTGATCTCAACTGGTGCAGCGCCAGGCTTCTTTTGCGTTATGTGGGGCCGGTTAGTCGGCGCCAAAACCCTCTGGATCGACAGCATCGCAAACGGCGATGAGTTGTCGATGTGCGGCAAATTGTCGAAACGTGTCGCACATGAATGCCTCACGCAATGGGAGCATTTGTCAGGAGATTCCCACCCCAAATTCCGCGGAGCGATATTGTGATCCTCGTTACTGTCGGAATGCAGTTAGGTTTTGACCGCCTTGTAAAAGCGATGGATCGCATCGCCCCCACTCTCGATCAAAACGTTATAGTCCAGTCCGGTCATGGACAGTATCGGGCTCAAAATATGGCTCAACACGGTTCGCTGGAACCCAGTGAGTTTGAGGACCTGATGATGAAGGCGGATTTGATAGTGAGTCATGCTGGTATCGGCACAATCCTAGCAGCTGCAAGGGCGTCTAAACCTATTGTGTTGTTCCCCCGACGCGCCGCTTTGGGAGAGCACCGCAATGATCACCAGTTGGCAACGTGCAAGCAACTGCAAGGACGGGTGGGTATCATCGCCGCATTTGAAGAGGCGGATTTATCCCCTGCGATAGCGCAAGGTATGAAAGGTTCTGGTGCTCATCGAGTTCAACAGCATTCTACAGATAGGCTGACAGAAGCCATCCGAGGATTCATCAACACTGGCCAATTGTGAGCGACTGCGCAGATGTAAAAATACGATGCGGTCTGTCCGTCGAAGCCAAATGACACTCCAGTCTAACGCGATTTTAAGCTAGACCAGCTAACGCGCGGTGTCTGGAATACAGGGTTTGGCAAAATGAACGCACCTTTCGATATATCTTTGGCAACAGGCCCCAATGCCGCCGTGCAGCCTGCACCTGATCATCAGGTCGCTGTTATTGGCCTTGGCTATATTGGCCTACCGACAGCTGCCGTGCTTGCCAGTTATGGCTGGAGTGTTTGCGGCGTTGACGTTTCTCAAGACGTGGTAAACACAGTCAACGCTGGCGGGGTCCATATTGAAGAGCGGGATTTGGATCAATTGGTCCACGACGCGATCGCAGCTGAAAAGCTTGTTGCTTCTACCGAGGTTCCTGCCGCACATTTCTACATGATCGCTGTGCCGACCCCTCTTGGAGACAACAAAGCACCTGACACCGAATATGTTGAGGCAGCAGCAAGAGCCATCGCTCCGAAAATTCTTCCGGGTGCATGCATCATCGTCGAAAGCACATCTCCTGTCGGAACAACTGAAAAAGTTGCTCAGATTATCGCGGAGATGCGCAGCGATCTTACTGTTCCCAGCCTGAATCATGATGCCAAGACCCCCGCGGATATCGCACTTGCTTACTGCCCAGAACGCGTATTGCCGGGCAAAATCGTCCATGAGTTGGTCTACAATGACCGGGTCATCGGCGGTGTAACTCCAGCATGCGCAGATCGCGCGGCAGCGTTGTATACCAGCTTTGTAAAAGGCGATTGTCTAAGGACAAGCGCTCGCATTGCCGAGACTGTAAAGCTTGTCGAAAACAGCTTTCGTGATGTCAATATTGCCTTCGCCAACGAGCTTTCCATGATCGCCGATGAAATTGGGGTTGATGTGTGGGACGTCATCCGCCTCGCCAACCGCCATCCACGCGTAAACATTCTCCAGCCAGGCCCAGGGGTTGGCGGCCATTGCATTGCAGTCGACCCTTGGTTCCTTGTCGCTGGAGCGCCAGAAGCGGCAAAGCTTGTTCGCACCGCACGAGAAATAAACGACTTCAAAGCCGAGCATACGCAAAACCGTATTCGAGCTCTGCTGAATGCGGCACCTGGCGGAAAGGTGGCACTGCTCGGCCTCGCGTTTAAACCGGATATTGATGACTTTCGTGAGAGCCCTGCTCTTGAAATCGCTGAGAGCCTTGCGCCTGACCTTGGTTCGAAAATGCTCATAGTAGAACCATTCGCGGATAGCCTACCGCCAAGTCTCGCAGATACAGGGGCAAGGTTAGTCGGATTGGATGCGGCCATTCAAGGAGCAGAAGTTATTGTCATTTTGGTCGATCACACCGCGTTCAAGCACCTTGTTCCCAGTGACCTCGCGGGTAGGGTCGTTTTCGATACTCGCGGAATGCTGAAAAGATGAGCCAGCCGACGGGGCGTCCCCGTATCCTTGTGGCTTTTGGTACGAGGCCAGAAGCCATCAAGATGTTTCCCGTGGTTTCCGCACTAAAAGAAACCGGTCGCTTTGACATCCGCGTTGTTGTGACAGCACAGCATCGTGAGATGTTAGACCAAGTTCTTGAGCTAGCGAGTATCGCGCCGGACATTGATCTCAATTTGATGCAGCCTGGTCAGAGCCTTGATCTATTATCAACCCGAATAATCACGCAATTTGGCGAAACGCTTGATACTGAAAAGCCCGATCGCGTGCTGGTTCATGGCGATACACTCACTACCATGATGGCAACCCTGGCCTGCTATTTCAGACGTATCCCGGTGGGACACGTCGAAGCGGGTCTTAGAAGCGGGGACATATACTCCCCTTGGCCTGAGGAAGTGAACCGCAAGGTGACAGGCGCAGTCGCAGATCTCCATTTCGCTCCTACACAGGGCGCTGCAAACGCGTTGCGAGCAGAAAATGTCTGCGATGATCAGATTCATGTGACCGGGAATACGGTGATCGATGCCCTGCTTCACACCCGTTCAAAGATTACAAGCAACCCCGGATTGGCCGCAAATATTGCTGATCTGAAGGCACAGTTTTCGCACAAGCGGATTGTTGGTGTTACCGCCCACAGGCGGGAAAACTTCGGCCATGGTATGGTACAAATTGCGAATGCTCTCAGGCAGCTTTCACAGCGCGAGGACATTGCGATCATCTTTCCCATACACCCGAACCCAAATGTCGCAACAGTAATGCGCCCCGCTTTGGAAGGGCGCGACAATATCGCATTGATCGAGCCTCTGGATTATGTCGGTTTCGTTGCGCTGATGGAAGCATGCGATCTAATGCTCACTGACTCAGGTGGAGTCCAGGAAGAAGCACCGACTTTGGGCAAACCTGTCCTCGTGATGCGCGATACTACAGAACGGCCTGAAGGGGTGAAAGCGGGAACAGCAATCCTCGTAGGTGCTGAAAAGCGCGCAATCACCAAGCATGTAACGCGTCTTCTTGATAATCCTTCAGCGTATTCGGCTATGGCTCAAGCTCACAATCCCTATGGCGATGGGACCGCGAGTCAACAGATTGCCGAAATCATCTCGGCCGTGCATTCTGCTTAGCGGAAGGTTTCCGAGCGACCAAGCGACTTTCTAGGGTATAGAGTACTGCTGACACCAGCACGACAAGGCTAAGACCCAGATCGAAAATCCAATTAAGTTTGTATGCGTACAATAAGACATCGATTGAATGTAGTGAAACGAGCCGGATCAGGATCAAAAACAGCATTCCCATCGCGGCAACCACAGCCATCAAGAGTAACGTCGCGGCTCTTGAACGCCGAAACCTTGCAGTGTTCCGGGCTATTGGGATTATGCTCAAAACACTGATTGCAGCCACAACCGCAAGTACAGCCGCTTGCCAGTCGCGTCGCTCTTCATAGGCGAACAACAGTCGAATGAAGTTCCGCATTTCAACACGAGCGACTTCTTCGACATTGAGCAATCGGAAGACTGATAGAAGCGCGAAACACGCAGCAAGTCCTATCCATGTTCGAAAATGCCAAGAGGGTTTTCTGGGCGGCCTAGCATGCTGACTTGCTGCGACGCTTGCAAGGAGGACCACCATGTAGAACCCGGCAGCCGAAAGACTGAGGACAGAAGGCTGTGCTAGCATGCAATCGGATCTGGATTGATTGCGATCAAAGCGCAAGGACCAGCACTCTAACAATCAACGGAAGGTAGACTAAGGCACTAAAACGAAACTTGCTGCCAAACTCGCAGATTAAAATTCCGAGAGAGCGATGCACCTTCACGATACCTGGCTATAAGAGACACTATTCGTCTCATTATAGTGCGCAGTCATGTTGCGACTCCTTAGACCCCGGTCTACACCTCTGTCGATTGTGGAGGATGAAGTGCCTAAATTGAAACATTCGGCAAACCGACTTCTGGGCTCGGTGGTAATTGCAGCTTGTGCCCTTTCTGGCTGCGCCTCCACTCCAGATCCAGTTATCGGCTCCGCTTCAAGCCAGCCAAATGCGGAATTGGGCCAAGAAAAGTTTAGTGTTGCACGCTCAACTGTCTACCTTTTGCGTCCTTCTGATAAGATCACAGTCAACGTCTTTCGCGAGCCGGATTTCAGCTTAGAGAACGTTCAAATTGGCGTCGAAGGGAATGTTTCACTGCCTCTGCTTGGCTCGATTCCCGCTGCAGGCATGACGGCCCAGCAACTTGAAGAAAACGTGACGGAGCGTCTCGCAAATTCCGGACTGAGATCCCCTTTGGTGAATGTGAACATTACTGAGTACGCCTCTCATCTAGTGACCGTTGAGGGGGCCGTTAGGCAGCCTGGCGTTTATGAATTTGTGCCGGGCGCCCGGCTTTCATCAGCAGTCGCACAAGCTAGAGGGCCTGAACGTACTGCAAAAATTGATCAAGTCGCGGTGTTCCGAGAAGGCAACGAAGGCATCTACGTTGCCAAGTTCGACTATGGCCGGATGCGCGAAGGTACAATGCTTGACCCTGTCTTGGAACCAGGGGATCGGGTCGTCATGGGCACAGACGGTTTGTCAGTATTCTGGCAGGATTTCCTAAGAGCAATTCCAGCATTCGGCATTTTTGCCAACGCGTCTTCTTTGTAGTGCCCAGATGAACAAGAATACTCTCATCCAAAGCCGCCAACAATCCAGTGGTGGCATGTGGCTTGATGCCTATATGCCAGAACATCAGTTCGGCCCCGCAGAAGCACCCACGCCATTTATTGATATTGCTGCGATCCGCGGAATGATCTTTCGCCAGCGCTGGTTGGTGGCTGTCTTGGTTACCGCTGCATTGGTAGGAGGGTTAGTTCTCACTTTATTATCAACGCCTATGTACGAGGCGAGAGCGACCGTAAGAGTTGAGCCATTCAGCAACTACACTTGCAAGGACAGGACATAGATGCGAGCCTCGCTTCCAATCAAGTCTACGATTATTTGTCGACACAAGTCGAGATTATCCGAAGCCGAAAGCTTGCACTATCCGTCGCCGAGAACCTGAAGCTTGGTGAGCGATATGATGTGCTTGGCAATGAGATCGATGATAGTCGCCCACCAAATCTGACCAATGAGGAATGGTTAACTGAAAAGCGAGCTATTGCGGCGACCTACATATCGAGTGCTGTTTTGGCAGAAGTGCCAAGCGATAGCTGGGTTATCACGATAGCATATCAAGACGCGGACCCGGTGCTCGCAGCTGAGCTTGCCAATGGCTACGCGGAGGCCTTTGCCAACACTGATACAGAAGTTTCAGTTAGCATCAATCAGTACGCCCAAAGGGTCCTTCAGAACGAGATTGCTAGCCTTAGAGAAAAGGTCAAAGACGCCGAAGAAGCAGTCAACAACTACGCACGTGACAGCGGCATAATTGTCCAACAGGCCAGTCAAGGGGGGGATACGACAGGCCCAGGAGCAACGCTCACTGGAACAAATCTTGCCAACATAAACCAACGTGTTGCCCAAGCGCGTACTGCAAGGATTGAAGCCGAGCAGCGATGGCAATCCATACAGAACCTGCCAGCCGCGCAATTGCCTGAAGTTCAAGAAAGCACCGTTTTACAAAACCTGGTGTCCGAAAAGATCGCCAAGCAAACCGAGCTAATTGATCTACGCCAGCGGTACGATGACACGTTCCCTCAAATCGCTAATTTGGTTGCCCAAATTGATGCGCTGACTAAACAGATTGAAGCTTCGAGTGCGAATATCAAGGCAACAGTGCGCAATGACTTCATCGTTGCGCGCAATCAGGAAAGGGCTCTTGATGCCGAGTTAGCATCCTTAACGAGTCAGACGCTAGCCGAGCAAGACAAGCAAGTTCAATTCGGCGTTCTTGAACGCGAAGCTCAGGCATTGCGCAATCAATTGGGCGTCTTGCTCGACCGGTTCAATCAGATCAGCAGCGCCGCAAATGTCGAAACTGGATCCATTACAAAACTAGACGCAGCGCTCGTACCCGATACCGCATATTCTCCTAGCCTCGTCAGGAACATGTCGCTCGCGCTGGTATTTGGGTTCGCTCTGGCAGGCGGACTTGCGGTTATACGAGAGACATTCGATGATCGCATACGCTCTCTCGATGAGGTAGAGCAAAAACTTGGACTCCCACTAATCGGGCACACACCCTTCGTTGATGAAAAGGATATCGAATCTGAAGGCACAAACAGGTTCAGTGCCTTAATGGAGGCTTACGCAGCGATACGATCAACCATAGAATTTGCTATGCCGCATGAGAATTGCGTCATCCAACTTACCAGCAGCCAAGCCTCTGAAGGAAAGTCAACAACGGCTGTTATATTGGCTGAACTGTTCGCCAGTATGGGGCGTAAAACGCTTCTGATCGATGGAGATCTCAGACGACCATCCGTTGGGCAACTACTTGACATTGATCGCCCAAATGGCGGCTTAATTGAGGTACTTTTGGGCGATTGTGAGCTAAATACAGCGCTAGTCTCAGGCGTGCATGAGAACTTAGATATTTTGCCGATTGATGAATTGCCACCCAATCCCACTGAGGTACTTGCATCTCCACAACTTCGCGACTTTATCGAAGCAAGCAGACAAGAGTATTCGCTTATAATCTTCGATTCCTGTCCGATAATGGGACTGGCCGATGCGCCCGTTTTGGCATCTTTGGTGGATCGAACAATTTTTGTACTTGAAGCGAACAAGGTACAATTCGGACAAACGCGGGCAGCACTCAGACGGATGCGTTATGCCGGAGCTCAGATTATGGGCGTAGTCCTTACCAAGTATCGAGCCCTCGAAGCGGGACAAACCTATGACTACCAGTATAGATATTATCAGTACGGCGCCGAACAGGACTGACTTGGTACGTCGCCACCTACATTGGGCACCTATCGAGAAAAGGCCACAAGTAATCAGAAATTCTAGTTTTCCATTTTGTCCCGAGCGAAAAGGCAGTAAGGCTTGAGCCGCCCTCGTGTCGTGCATTTGACCGGTGATTTTCCGGATCCAGTTGATTTTTTTAAGACGCGCGTGATTGAACGCTTTCTTGATCTCACCTCGGCCAGCTTTGACCATTCAGTCTTTTCTATAAATCGAATCTCGCCCTCCAGCCGAGAACTAGCTCGCCAGCTGATTTTCGGCGGAACATGTGATATCAGAACAGTTCCATTCGCATATGGGACAGCGCTGACCTATCAAGCGCCAGCTAAAGGTGTTCTGCATAAAACCCGCCTCTTGCAATTGGGGAGATGGTGGGCGCAGCACATTGTAGAACTATCGTTAAAGCCCGATCTGCTTGTTGGGCACAAGCTCACTCTAGAAGGGATAGCAGTTTACGAGGCGGCAAAACTGCTGGACATTCCATTTGCTTTAACCATCCAAAGTCACACGGATGACAAAATTCTGCGAGCTAGACCTGATCTAGAGTCCCTCTTCGCCAAAATTTATCATTCTGCATCACAGGTGATAGTGTTTTCGCCTATTGCTCAAATAAAAATCGAAAAGAGACTTGGGAAAAGGCGCGAACCAGCGCACATCATCCCTTGCCCGACCGACCTCGACGCCCCCTTACGGCCGAACCCTTCAGGTTCAAGTTTGGTCTCAGTTTTTCACCTCAAGAACCAACGCATAAAGAACCTAAAAGGGATGCTTGAGGGACTCCATATTGCCAACAAGTGTGGCGCTGGGCTTACCTTAAACGTTGTTGGTGGCGGGGAAGAGAAAGACTTTGATGCCTGCCGATCATTGGCAAAATTCAACCCGAACGCAAAGTTAGAGGGACCTCTCGATCGCTATGGCGTCCAAAAGCGAATGAATGAAGCGATCGCATTTATCATGCCGTCACTCGGCGAGTCCTTTGGCCTTGTTTTTATCGAGGCACTCTTTGCGGGGCTACCGATAATTTACCCAAAAGAACAAGCGATCGATGGGTATTTTGACAACCATGATTTCGCGATCCCGGTCGACCCGCGTGACAGTAAAGAAATCGCGCAGGCTATGATCTATGTTCGCAAAAATGAAACAGCTCTCAAGAACGCTCTTTCTCAGTGGCAAAAAAGCGATCAAGCGAAACTCTTTGCAAGGCCAAGTATTTCAGAGGCATATTGCAATGCAATGAATGCAGCCGTGGCCTGCGAGTTCTAACTGTACCCTCCCATCCAATCCTTTCTCGCCTCCCACACTTTCTTCCAGTTGCCACTGACGCCATAGTCGTTTCTGAGAAATGCGACGAGCACGGAGCCATATCTCCGATTGGCAATCCAAAGCCAAAGAAGAACTTTTCCAAGCCTTCTGTCATTCGAGCGCCAATGATCTTCGATCAAAGTCGCTTTTGCTTTCATCAATCGAATGGTCTTTTCATATCTGAAAGTCTCAGAGGCTCCAACAAGGTGCATTATTTGAGCATCTGGGGTAATCATTGGGCGATAACCCAAAGCCCGTGCGCGTAGACACAGATCCGCTTCTTCGCCGTACATAAAATACTTCTTGTTGAAACCACCGAGTTCGTTCCAGAGCTCTCTCCTTAGCAAAAAGAAACAGCCAACAACAATATCGACCTCTCGGACTGTATCGCGGGGCCATGCCCCCATGCTTTCGGGGTTAAAGAGCTCCGAATGCGGAAAGACTCTCGTCAAACCAAATGCTTGGCAAAAAAGGCTCCACGGAGTCATTCTAGCCCAACACGATGAGGGGTTGAGCGACCCATCAGGAAATACTGTGCGTCCTCCAACAATACCTGCCTGCGGATTGTCTTTGGCGAATCTCAACAAGTTTTCGATCGCTCCTGGATGAGTTTCAGTATCAGGGTTTAGGAGTAAAACCCAATCACTCTTGGTGTGTTTCACGGCCAGATTGTTCGCGGCCGCAAAACCAACGTTCTTTTCGTGGGCGATTACACGTACTTTGGGGAAGCGCTCACGGATTGCGTCGGCTGACCCATCATGTGAGGCGTTGTCCCAGACAACAACCTGCGTTCTGATCTCGCCGCTGTTCTCCAAGAGCGTTTCGATCGCCTTAAGAGTCAGTTCGCGTGTGTTGTAGCTGACTATAATGACTGAAAGATCGGCCAAGTCATCTGCGCAGCGGGCGTACGGTCTTGCTTGACTACTATCCACTCAATCAGCCCGCGAATTGAAGGTAGCAGCTATTTGGTTCTCAGGACTTCCAGCTCGAGGTGTTAGCCGTCCTGTAACACTCTCTTGCTTGGCGGGGTTCGATGCGATCGATACGGAAATCGCAACGAGCACATAGAACCAAGTCTGTATCCCACCGAAGAACGCTACCGAAAACCCGAGCAATGCAAAACTAAACAAACCAGCAGCTAGTCCGACGTGCAGCTTGCGCTCTAGCTCGCTGCATTGCCCAGCTTTAAGGCAGAGAATTATGACTGCCGCAATCACAACCAGCCCGATCCCTAGGGCAGGAACAAGGCCGTATCTCATAGCCAATAAGAGCCAGTGATTATCAACCGACTCAGGCATCCAAGTGGGGCGATCAAAGCCTTCATATCCGATACCAAAAAGCGGATGCTTCGCAACCGACTGCGTTCCATACTGCCAAATGAGCTGGCGAAAATAGCCAGTCTGTGGATTGAGAGTTAGCCGGATTAGCACGCTCAACAGCCCATTTTGACTGCCCAGGTGTAGTAATAACGCAAGAACGCAAAGAGAAGGCACTATCAGCTTCCAATTGATAAATGCCACAAGCCTCTGCCCCCAATCTACCAAGAGCAATCCAGCGTTCATTAGCAAAAGCAGAATGGGGGCTGAGCTTGCTGAGAAAATCGACAAAATAGAGGCTGCAACGCCGCCTACAAAAGGCCAGCTCCGAATGCTCGAGCTCAGATAGAGAGGTAGAAAGCTGGCGAGAAACAGCCCAGCCAAGATCGGATGAGAAAACGGTCCAGAGGCCCTCAAAATGCCCAATCGACGTTCAAAAGACGCGCTGCTCGCAAGTCCGATCGCATCTCCGCCTTGATATAAGGGTAGCGGGCCAAAAATCTGAGTGAAGAAAGGTCTTACCAGAGACCGACCAGCGAAGACCTCAGCAAGCATACTTGAGCCTGCGATCATAAGCCCAGGCGCGACGACGATCAGCAAACGCCTGAAATCATTGCTATCGTGAACCGCCATTCGAGCAGCGAGATAAGGTACAGCAATATCGAATGCTAAAACCCCGCCCCGCACAAAGCCAGTGGCCGGACCATAGTTGATCACAAATGCAACAAGCATCCAGAATGCCGACATCATGAAAAGGATGTCCCATACTACAAGCCGGAATCTGGTTCTCAGGAGGCGGAACACGAGCCACGGAAGGAGTAAAAAAGCTGCAATACGAGGCGGGTACAGCGTTTGTTCAGCGATGGTGACCCTAATTTCAAAAGGCAAGAGCGCCGCGTAGATCAACAACGCGGCTGGAAGAATTCGGACCAGATAGTTCTCCTGTCGCGCAGGCGCGCGCGGGGACCAGTCATCAGAGCTCGGTTGCGCAGATCTCGGAGACCGAATTGTGAGCGCGCTAGACATAACCGGAAGCATAGAGTCGGCGCGCAAATGCGCAAACCCATTAGATCGATTTAATCGGGGCCAACTCATGCGGAGCGCATGAGAAAGTCATTTTCCTACAACCTCCCGAATCAGTAGAAGTTGTTTCTCTTTTGTTCTTTTAGGAGTGTGCATGTTCGAGGACCCGTTTAAAGATACCGCTAACTCTCTCAGCTCTCCTGCTGCCGATTGTTTCGAGATTGAACCTGACAATTCATTTGATCTCGCAAGCGCTACAAAGGCGATCTACATCGGGACGGGCGGTGACATTGTCATACAGCCCGTAGGCTCCACTAGCGACGTTACCTTTGTGAATGTTCCATCGGGTGCGATTCTTCCTATTCGTGTGCAGGCAGTTCGCATAAATGGCACTACAGCATCTGATATAGTCGGGCTGGTCTAACTATGGAGATAAGCTTCGATGTGACCTCGATTTGGTCAAGGCCTAGTACTTTGGGGACCGGTGCCCTGAATGAACCTGCGCCTATTTCTCCTGGCCCAAATTGGCAAGGCACAGCTGCGAGTGGTTTTGACACCGTTCCCTATGACCAAGCTCGAGTTACCGCAAAACCAGTGTTGCGCATGCTCACTGCTCCCAAACTCACAGTTACGGATAAACTTGTCGTGGGAGCGCTAGCGCTCGCCAATAACCAGGGTAGCCTCAGGGATGGAATAGATCGTGTTCGGTTTTGGTTTGAAGGGAACAAGATTGATGTGGTGGAGCCAACTTTGCAGACTTTTGTCAGGCATGATGGCTCAGCCTATCGCCAGCTTGGTTACTGGGTCACGTTGAGCAAAGATGCTTTGAACGGTGTTGCACAGCTCTATGTCGAAGCGGTACCTTCAGATACCTCGATGCAAAACCGTGTTATTGGCCCCTACTCTTATGTCTTGGCAGAAACAGAATTTGAGTATGAGGTTACGATTGATCATTCGCAGCCGGTTACTGTGGGGCAAAACTATCATGATCTAAGGCCCGCCCTATCCTATTTGCGCAGTGTCAGTGCGAGTACGGGGCGTGTTTTGGGCAAGGGCTCGACACTCGACCTGAGCAGCTACCTCAACAATTACGACTTTGAACCAGATGGTCGGATCGTCGTTGAATGGGAAGAGCCTGTTACTGTTCTCAAGACCCTTGAAGATGCGGGGACTTTTGTATCACGGATTGGCGGCCTGCATTGGCGAGGTTCAAATATTACATTTGATATGCGGTATCTGGTCGCATTTGGAGGACGGTCGGGCCAGTCCCAGCCGTATTTCGATGGGGTTCGCTTTACCAACAGTGGCGGGTTCGATGACCCAACGTTATTTCGAGGCCCCAAGACTGTCCAATACCTATTTGAAAGTATTGGCAGCAATGGTGCCTGGATCGCCGACTGCTCGTTCGATTATCTGCTTGATGCAGGTATGCGTGGGATAGAGCTAATTCGCGGGTGCATTTTTGAGAATGTGGCCAACGACCTGTTCAGCCGCGCGCATGCGGTCGTGAGTAATGTCGTGAAGATCCATGATAGCCGCTTTTTCTCAAACGAAATCGATGCTCTAACCGTGACCGGGCCCGCAGGCGCGACTCTGGCTCTTTCTGGCGCCAACGACACCAATTCGCGAACGTTCACTGCAAAGGTAGGTGGAATTAGCATTGGATCATTCACGGTGGGCAAGTCGGGATCTGACCGCGCGAACAACACGTTCTCTGTTCAGGACGTCGCAGACTGGCTAAATAGTCTGAGTAGTTGGTCTGCAAACGTTCTTGACGACACCCGCCGCGCAACATCAATCGGAATCGCAAACTCAAAAGGCTCACCTTTTGGCGACATGCCAGTCGATACGCCAGAAACTCTGGTTACAACGTTCGATCTGCATGCAGATTGGTATCAAGGCAACACCAGCAATTCGACCCGCGAGAACGTGCTGGTTTATGGAAACCGAAGTTGGGACCTTTTTGGCCAGACTGTTTTCCTTACCGAGAATGGCGCGCATCTCGATTTCGCTATCGTGAACAATGCCTGGCACCAAAACATTGATACTGATGGGGTCTCTCAGCTCGATGGCACACACAGCCACCTAATTTTCGCACACAACTCGATGCCGAACCAGGGACTGACGGTACGGGCCAACTTTGCGGCTGATGCATTCCTTTTGATGAGCCACAATGTTCTCGAAAGCGCAGGCTCTGAACAGGGGGCCACTTTTGCCGGTACCGTTAAATCAAATCACTATCTGGACGGTGGGACGGCTTTTTCAGTCGAACCAGCTTCTACGATAGGTGGCTCGATAGAAACTCTGTTCACTAATGCGTCGAATGGGAACTTCACACCGCAAGGTCTTTTAAGCGGCAGCCTCGTGGCTGGCGATTTCGAGTTCGATTTGTTCGGCAAAAGACGAGGCCAACAGACAGCAATTGGCGCTGTGAAATAGACGTAGCTGGACCGGTCTTTCTCGGGCCGACGACTCCTCCTTGCCCTATACCTATATCAAACCCAACCGGATATGCCCGAAGGTAGATTGCAGAGGTTTAAGGCGTACAGAGTTTGCGGAAATCCAAACTATGCGCCAAACATCAACGGATGGGAGTAAAGAGGAACACCGCATACAATCTGGGCGGCGCCTTTGCTCCTGCACTGCTGATGCTTGTCAGCGTGCCATTATACCTCGGCATAATTGGAGATGAGCGTTACGGACTACTAGCCATCGTCTGGCTTCTGACCGGATACTTCGGGTTCTTCGATTTTGGCCTGGGTCAAGCCACTGCATATAAAGTGGCTCGTTTGCCTGCGGACGAAGGCCCTGAAGCGTCACGAATTCTTTGGACCGCGATGGTGCTCAATCTGGGATTTGGGCTAATTGGTGCAGCGATCATCTATATTTTCGCGCCTTTGCTGTTTAGCTCAGTTTTCAACACTCCTGATGAATTGTTGAACGAACTCGAGCCGACTTACCTTTGGATCGCCCTCGCCATACCAATCACTACACTGGAAGGCGTTTTTACCGGCACGCTGATGGGCAAAGGAAACTTCCTTGCTCTGAACATGCGGGCGGTTTTGGGTGCGCTATTGGTTCAAGTTGCGCCATTAGCTGCGGTCATGCTGCTTTCCCCGACTCTTGAAGTGGCCGTTCCAGCAACCGTCATAGCCCGCGCCCTTAGCTTGGGATTTTTCGCGTTTCTTGCGTTTCGAACCATGAATGCAACTATCATGCCTCGTTTTGGAAACTCGAGCCTCTTTAGGGAAATGCTCGGATATGGAGGATGGGTTACGCTCGGAAAATCGGTGCTACAACTCGTGGGAAATCTTGATCGTTTCGTGATCGCTGCGGTGCTGACTCCATTTGCGGTCACGCTATATTCAATACCCTTTCAGTTGATAGCGCGCGGAGGTCAAATCCCTCGCGCGCTTGCCAGTGCGATGTTTCCTGATTTTGCAAAGCGCAATGAAGAAGAAGCGCGTCCTTTGGCGATCCAAGCCATCCGGGCTAACCTCGCGGCGATGACATTGATTTGCTTCTTACTGATTGTTTTCTTTCGCCCCTTTCTCTCAATATGGATTAACGACGACTTTGCAGCAAAAGCAGGGCTAGCCGCGAGCATCATTACCTTGTCTCTATGGGTGAATGCTGTGGCAATTGTCGCGATAATGCTTCTAGAGGCCCAAGGGCGGCCCAAAGCCACATTTTTTGTGAGCGCGATCCAAGCACTCCCATATGCGGCATTGGTCATAGCAGGTGCTGTTTTTGGCGGCATTGTAGGCGTGGCACTAGCGCGTAATGCCCGATCAATTCTCGATGCGGCGCTGCTTTGTGCATTCGCCGGCCTACTGAAAATGGCCTTACCTCTTGCACTGCTTCCCGGGCTAACGCTGGTAGCTGCTGTAATTTGGAATGCCGCAGTCGAAAGTGTAATTATGTGGATCGGTAACCTCGTTCTTTTTGTCAGCTGCGCTGTATTGGCTTATCGCCTGTTTCCAGAAGGTTTTGATATTTTGAAAGCGGTCTTTCAACGACACGCTTCAAATCCAGCAAGGCGGGGCGAGTTTTGAACTCTGAACGGATCAGCGAATTGTTCGAGGACTTGAAGCGACCTGTGCGAAATTTCGCCCATCGCGTCGGCGTAAAACGCAAGCTCAGTGATGAAGAGCTTGTCAGGAAATTCGGCCCGATCATTTCGTATCATGGCAACCGATTTGATATTTCGCACCAGCGCTGCAACCCATTGATTGGAGGTTCAATTATCAAAGGCTCTTACGAAAGTATGGAGCTTAAAATGATCCGAGATTATGTTCTTCCAACCGACCGCGTTGTCGAATTGGGAGCTTGCATGGGCGTGACTTCATTGGCGCTTTTTGATCTTGTGGGGCGCAATAATCATTTGGTGATAGAGGCTGATAGCCGCAACTGGGCACTTGCTCGGCATATGTTTGATCTCAATCAGAAAGACGTTCGAATAAAGTTTGGCATCCTTTTTTCAGGTGGAAGCGCAGTTGAGGAGATTGCGTTTGCATCTCACACCAACGCCAGTTCATCCTCCGCATACAACCGAGAAGGCAGCGAAACTGTTGAACACGTGCCAGCTTTCTCATTCGAACAGATCATCGATGACGAACGGGCCACGGTTCTGGTGCTTGATATCGAAGGCGGTGAGTATGAATTGTTTGTACAAGCTCATTCATTCGGCTCGCTGCGACGCATAATACTCGAGGCGCACCCCGACATCATAGGTGAAGCCAGAATGAGCGAGATGTTATCTGCTCTGAAGGCGAACGGCTTTGAACAGATCCTAAACCATAACAATTCTCGGTTTTTGATCTTGGAACGTCCCGCTTAATTAAGTCATGGACACTGTCGTCTACACTTGTGTCACCGGCCGCTATGATAGTGCCCTAATGGAGCCAAGCTCTGAGCTGGGTATCTCCTTTGTCTGCTTTACGGATCGTCCTGGCAGTGTGGCAGCCGCTGGTTGGGAATTGCGTCCTTTGCAAAGCCCTCCCGCCCTGACCCGCGGTCATGAAATCAACCGATTTCATAAATTCTTTGCCCACCAATTGTTCGCCGGTGCGCGCTGGTCGATTTACATTGACGGCAATGTCACATTTGGCGGACTGTTTGCCCAATTGATCGCTGAGGTCAGCCAGGCCAAAGCCGGAATTGGGACATTTATACACCCCAATGCCCATTCTCTTCGAAAAGAAGCCGAAGTATGTGGCTTGGGCAAATTCGATGGCTGGGACTTTGCGAAGGTTGAGGCTCAACTCGCCCAGAGTGCCCGTGCCGGGGTGGATCTAGATGCCATTATTCCGGCTTGCTACATCCTCGTGCGCGATCACGAAGCACCTCAGCTAGCTAGTGCGATGAGCCTATGGTGGTCACAAATTTTCGAATATACGAAACGAGACCAGATGAGTTTCCCATATATTTTGAATCAATCAGGACTGCAATTGCAATTTCTGGACGCCGATGGCGGGATAGATAGCGCGCTTGTAATTCGCAGGAACCACACCCGTCCTCCATTTCTTCAACGAGCGATCAGGCGGGCCAAGAGTTTTGTGAACAAGGGACGATAGAGCTCACTCATAACCTGCCAATCGAGCCAATTCTCTTGCATCAGCTAAGACGTAATCTTCTCGCCTATCGACATGGCGGCGACGCCAACGTGTTCTGAGCAAGGGAAGAGGGTTGTATGTGATCGAACAAATCGTTGTATGGATTGGCAATTTCTTGCGCCATTTGCGTCTAGTGTATCGGTAGGCATCTAGATATCCACCTCCCAAAGTATGCCACGGTCGATTGTTATGAACCACGGGCAAATCGACAGCGAATGTGCTGCGACCGGCTGCTCGAGCAGATTGAACGAGGTCTGTTCCATAGAGGTGGAAATGCGGCAAATCTGCGTCAAAACGAAAGCCATCAGGCCGCCTTAGGATCAGCAGCAACTCGTCCAATGAACCGACCATCCTGGGCGCAAACTTTTTCTGGCCCAATTCACGTTGCATATTGGCATCCCACACACATCCAACATGTTCGCCGTCATCTGCGACGCCGTATGGTCCGGCGACCATCCATTCTGGCCGCATCACAGAGAGCTCGTTGAGGAGGTCAATGGCCTTGTCCAGCCAGCCATTTGGCAAATAAACGTCCTGATGTACCAGCAAACAGATTGCGGCAGTCGTCTGCTCCAACCCTTGATTGTAGGCGCTAGACATGGAGGGAGCATTTCTAATCTCTGTCAACGGCAAACGCCCTTGCGCAATATCTGGAGATTTCGCCAAACACTCCGCCAGGATAGCCTCGTCATTCACTGCGGCAATTGCGCAAAAGTCATCCGGGCCATACTCAAACAACACGGCGAGCTCTGATCAAATATTGCAGAGTGAAAAACGGCTTTGCAGTACCCAAGGTAATGAAATCGATCAAACGATGGCGCCGATTTGTGATCGGAGTGCCGATCACTTTTTCGGCCTTGAAACCCTTTGGCTCCAGCAGTTTGACAGCCGTATCCTTGACGAAAAATCGCAAATGCGTGCGGTCTAGGAGGCCAGTGTCAGAATAGGTCCACTCATTCTTTAACAATAGCGGCCGAACCACAGACACATGGCGAACATTTGGGATGCTAGCCACAAGCACTCCATCACTTGATAAGTGGCGAGAGACGAGTTCCACCAATGCCCAAGGATCAATAAGATGCTCTAGCACATCCAAGAAAAGAACAGTGTCGAAGGGGCCGTTGTCGGACAAAAAACTCTCGACCGCTTCATGGTCATCCAAGTCGACCGCAGATGCAAAGTCCAAGCCTTCACGGTACCCATCAACAACGGCGTCAATCACGCCGATTTCCTGTGCAACACCAATATTTTTCAAATGGCGAGCGGTGGCTCCCGTTCCTCCTCCGATATCGAGCAATCGCCTGGATGATGGTACCAATGGGACGATGTCCTCACGTACCTGGGCGTGATATTCGATCCTCATCAATTATCCAGCCAAACCACTGCCCACCAAAGGGCCCCACCAAGCCTCATTGTCGAGATACCAACGGAGGGTGCCGCCCAAGCCTCGTTCAAACTCGAATTGCGGTTGGTAATTCAGCTCCCTAGCCGCTTTGCTTGCATCGATTGCATAGCGCCTGTCATGACCTGACCTATCCTCTACAAATGTCTTCAAGCTTTGTGTGGCCTGGCCCTTTGCAGCGGGGGCATTGGGAAACCGCTGTGACATGCCATCGATTTCTTCAAAAGCTCGGTCCACCCAAGTGCAGATTGCATCAACAACGAACATATTTGGCACTTCAGCGCCGCCGCCAATATTATAGGTTTCGCCCGGCTGGCCGCGCATTAAGCAGGCTTCAATCCCACGGCAATGATCCTCAACATGCAACCAGTCTCGCACGTTCATCCCATCACCATAAATCGGTAGCGATTGGCCACTAAGGGCGCGAAGCAAGAAAAGTGGGATCAGTTTTTCAGGATACTGATACGGACCGTAATTGTTGGAGCAATTGCTTGTGGTAACGTCGAGGCCGAATGTCGCGTGATACGCCCGCACGAGATGATCCGACGCGGCTTTTGATGCCGAATATGGCGAGTTAGGGGCATAAGCAGTTTTTTCTGAAAATGGTGCCTCTTTTGGACCGAGCGATCCGAAGACTTCATCTGTAGAAATGTGATGGAAGCGGTGATCTTCGCCACTGCCACGATCCAGCCAAACCTCGCGAGCCGCTTTTAGCAGGCTGTGCGTGCCTAATATGTTCGTATCAAGGAAAGCATCTGGTCCACTTATCGATCGATCGACGTGACTTTCAGCTGCGAAATGAACAATGGTATCAATATGATAGTCTATCAGTAGTGTTTCGACCAGCTTAGTGTCATTAACATTGCCTTTGACCAACTCCACATTAGTGTCTGCAATGGTAGATGGATTGCCCGCATACGTTAGAGCATCAAGCACAACCAGTGTGTCATCACAGTGATGAGCATTCCAGTAATGCACGAAATTGCCGCCAATAAAGCCAGCACCTCCTGTCACTAGCAGATTGGACAACTAACTCGGCTCCGTCGGTTGAAAGCGATTGCTCACCATAGATGGCCCCGGCATCGCAATATCTCTTATGCGGGTCAATTGCCGGTTCACTTAGCATGACGATATTTTCACTCGAAGTCTGGCAAATGAAGCGGCGCTGGGTCATTGATGCGCGATCATGCCTACTTATTTGCCCGCCGCGCCTCGGAGCACAGCCAACATAAATGCGGTGGCGTGATGGAAGCTGCGCACATAGACACCATAATCGGAAAATATTTTTGGGCCGTGAACGGCCTAGGAAAGCAGTCGATTACGCCGAGCGGTATCATCCCTTTTCACGAAATGCTGCCAACACAAGAGGCTTGGGCACGCATTGAGTATCACGGCATTGCGCCATCTTTTTACGAAGATGCGAATGGGCCAAGGGTGTGGCCCAAAGAGCTTTGGAAACGCATTGCCAATGAAAGCCGTCTTGCCGGCATTTGGGAAGCGACACACCAGGGAGCAGTAGCAAACGTCATTGACCAAATGGCCAAGGCCGGGATCAAAACCTTGGTCATGAAGGGAACAGCGCTTGCATATTGTCTGTATCCAAAACCGGAGACGCGAAGACGAGGGGATACTGATCTCTTGGTTCAGCCTTGTGATCTTTCGGCCGCACGCGAAATGCTCTCTAAGCTTGGTTGGACTCGCCAATGGGATAATCATGGCGTGTATTTCCAAGAGAATTGGGTGCATGACTGCCCATCAGGCTTCAAGCACGTAATCGACCTTCATTGGCAAGCGAATGATCGTCCCGCCTTTCAATCAATACTGCCAATCAAAGATTTGTTTGACACAGCCATGCCTCTGCGCAGCCTCTCAGCATCTGCAAAGCACCCAGCCTTGGCGTACCACCTAGTGCAATGCGCACTTAATCAAGAGTGGCACTTTGTGAATGGCTATCGGATGGGAAAGGTGCGCGTCAAAGGTGCTCATCGCCTGATTTGGCAATGCGATCTCCACCTCTTAATCCGCGCGTTGAGCTTTTCCGATTGGCAGCTCTTGGAGGCAATTTGTCGCGAGAAAGGGATCGGTCCCTTCATAGCTGCGGTAGTGGGAAGAAGTGACAGCCTAGTGGCTGACGGCCTGATTACTGACAAAGTGGCTGCTCTATCTGCGATGCCACGTGATCATCGCATTGAAACTCTGCTTTCTAGTTCTGATGGGATTTCAAATTTCTGGCTAGATTTGCGGGCCACTCAAACTTGGAAAGCACGGCTCGGACTCTTGATAAATCGAGCGTTTCCGCCAATTGCCCATTTAAAACGCAAGTACCCTGACACAAAGAGCTGGCCTCGTGCACTGTTAGTATGTCGGTTTCTGTTTGACACAGCAGGTCGCGTTTTGACGAAGGCCTTCCGACTATGAAATCATTCATTTGGAATTGGGTCTTAAGGTTTAAGTCGCCCCTGCTTCTTATTGCTGTGCTCAGCATTTTAAGCTCGATTGCGACTCTATTTTTGCCATGGTTTGCAGCCCAGTTCCTTGGAGACATACTTGGGAGCGCCAAGACAGACCTTTTCGCAATCATTATCGGCTTGGTCGCACTCTTGTCGATTCTTGCGACAGCCAACATCCTGACGACGATCGCAACCGAGCATGCGGCGGGGAAGATCTTGGCGGAGCTGAGAACTGATATCTACAACCATATCCAGCTATTGCCGCTCGAATTTCACAACAATAGCCGCCACGGTGATCGGTTTGCCCTAATCACATACCAAGTCCACCATCTTAGCTCGTTTCTCACGGGCACTCTTGCTTTTGTTCCCTCTCTTATCTTGACCGCTTCAGGAGCCATTCTTGCACTCTTGTGGATTGATCCACTTATGGCTTGGATTGTTCCATTGATTGTCCCGCCCTTCTTCATCCTCACGAAGATGTTCGGCCGAAGGATGCGAGTGGCATCAAGCAAGTTGAGAAAAGCCGAAACCGATTTGATCGAACTGGCCGACACCAACCTTACCATAGTCTCAGCAATTAAGACCTCTGCGTTGGAAAGGATTCATTCTGAACGGTTTGCGAAAGCAGCCAGCAAAGCGCGGGTAACGGCCTTAGATGAAGCGCGTCTCTACGCATTTCTGGGCCCAATTTCTTCTCTTGTTGCAGCCTGTGCCGTTATCGTATTGCTGCTGGTCTCAAGCGAGCAATTGCATGCTCGCAATGGCGAACCTGCGGAGTTATTCGCATTCGTTCTTTATGCCGCCTTACTGACGCGGCCACTTGGTGAGCTCGCCAATGTCTATGGCAGTTATCGTTTGGCTAGCAGCACGCTTTCACGTTTCAAAACAGTGCTAAGCATGCAGCAAGAAGAAGGGTATTCGCAGGCCAAGAGAATTACTGGGGCCGTGGGAAACATAGAGTTCGAAGATGTGAGTTTTGGCTATTCGGGACGCCCAAAGCTGCTGGACAATTTCTGCCTGTCAATCAAAGCGGGAAATGTGGTTGCAATCACCGGTGACAACGGCGCGGGTAAGTCGACACTGGCGAACTTATTGCTCGCGCTATCCTGCCCTGATAACGGCAGGATCACCCTTGATGGGCAGGACATCTCGAAAATCCAAATCCAATCGCTCAGGCGTCAATTTGGTTATGTGCCCCAGCGCGCGCTTCTCTTTAATGGAACCGTTGCAGACAATATCACTCTCGGAGACACAGTCGCGCATCAAGGCGAAAGCGAGGGAAGGATCGCTCAAGCTCTTCGAATTTCTCAAGCTGAGCACTTCGTCAAAGAACTCCCCAATGGCCTAGATACGATAATTGGCGACAACGGTGTTCGTCTCTCGGGCGGGCAACGGCAGAAGATTGCCTTGGCGCGAGCGCTGTTGAATGATCCACCAATCTACATTCTTGATGAAGCGACGAGCATGTATGATGATGATAGCGAAGCAGCTTTTATCGAGGCCTGCGTCGCAGAATTGAGCGGCCGCACAGTCATTGTCATCACTCATCGACCAGCTAGCCTTGCACTGGCCGACCAGATAATCAGAATGGATCGGGGCTCAGTCGCAGGGACACCAATCAGTCCGCTACGATAAGCTTTTTGTCCAACAGAGCATTTGCAAGTAGCACTAGATCATTCTCAATCTCTCCCCGCGGTGCATCATATTCATCGTGGATCACCGCACCGATCTCACTCAATGTCTGGGGCTTACTTTCCAAGATTTCCCATACCCTAGCGCCAATTGTATCAAGACCGAAATACTGACCACTCTCTAGGTTAAGGAGAACCATGTCCTCGCCAACCTTACGGGCCACCACATGTTCAGATATTGAGATAGAGTGGGTTACTGAGATCATTGGTCTTCTAGCCTTGCGAAACTGTCCGAAACGGTCGCTATCACGTCGGGCAGTTTTGCGTAATGGCGTTCGTAGTCAAGAGTGAAACAAGGCACCCTCTGAGTGAGGTCTGCCAGACGATTAAAATGCGAATTCAGTCTGGCTTTGTCTTCGACATCTAGAACAAAAGAATGCGGTAAAACCGCAGCCAAAGCGCCTTTCTGATCAAGTCGATGGATCGCTAGGTCAGAACTGAAGTCGGCACCCAAAATGAAAATAGCGAGCAGTGGCGTGTCAGCGGTAGCAAAGCGCAATTGCCCAGTCGGTTGAAGCGAAACCTTCACTCCATCGTCCTCTGAACTTGTTGGGTGACCGAGCACAAATGCGGCACTGTCTGCAAACAACCTAACTGGTGATGTGTTGGGTCGGACCCGATATTGGGCGGTGCTGACGTCGAGTTCTATAACATCTTGGGTGAGCATGGCGAAGCCCTGCTTCGCGAAGGCGCTGGCCAACGTGGTTTTACCGCTCCGCGAATGCCCAAGGAACGCAGCACCGTGTCCATTTATGCCCACTGCACTTCCATGCAAGAAAAGACCACCTCGGTGATTTCCCAAGGCTGGCACAATCGAATTGTCGAAGATCGACCGGACGTGAGCCTCATCTATACCTGGTGACGGCCAACAACGAACCGAATGACTAAGCGCATCGATTTCAAAGTCGCCACGCTCTGGAAAGCGCACTAAAAAACCCGCATTATTCCTATAGAACTCAGCCAGAATTTCACCTTGTGGCGTCATCCATTGATCATAAGCGGTCTGCGGAAAGCGGTTCTGCAGACGAGCGGGTAAGATAGAGAATTCCATCCTGAACTGAGTCAATCCAGGACCAGTGCCGCTTGCCCCATGGTTAGATCATTTCGCGCCCGAGGAATTGTAGCGATCACATGCCCATCCCCATGCCCATGCCCATGCCCATGCCCATGCCCATGATTGACATCATGGTCCCCATGCCATCATTGAATGAGCCAAGGCTTCCACCGGTGAGATTTCGGACTGATCCGTAGTGCACTAGCTTTGGTGCTTGATAAACAGACTTCGGGACCGGACGATCGGTCGATTTAGTCATGATGTTTCCCCCCGCAATCCAGACCACCAGTATTTGCCATCAAATAGGCGGCGATTGCGAATTGTCCCCATAGGTAAACGGGCCGAGCCAAGTCAAATTCTGGGTCTCTGGAATCGTTGAGCAGACTAGAAATTGCAGATGGATCGCACACTTCTCTGGTGATCACATCAGAGTTGGTCTTGCAGAAAGCACGTGCCTGTTCGATCAAATGGGGCGCAGGAAAAGCGGCCTTGGTGGTGCGCTCAAGTATGTCTTTAGGCACCGTGCCTTTCATTGCTTGGCGATGGATCCATTTGGCCTGTCCCCCTCGATAACGGATATGTTCCGGGGTGGTGGCGTTAAACTCAATAAATGCGCGCGAAAACATCGGGCTGCGCGATTCAAGGTGAAGCCGCGAATATTGGCGATTCATACAGTCAAACGTGAATTGCGCTTCTGCTCTCTCCAGTCTGGCCCTTTTACGGTCAGCAATAAAGTCACCCTTGTAACGCCCTACCGACCGTTTGAACCCGCTTTCAAGTGTGCGCTTTGAGGCCTCAGAGAGCCAAAAGTAATCTTCCGGAGCGCCCTGCAGCCCTCCATGTCTGAATCGTCGCAAAGCGCGCACGATGCTCGATGGCCAAAACGCCACGGCAATTTGACGAAGGGCAAATGGCAAAATGAAAGAGGCACCGAACTCAGGCAAATCACGAACAAAGGATTTTAGAAAGTCACTCCATTCGAAGGCACGCAAATGCTGGACATAGTAATCAAGCGAACCATCAAGCCATTGGTCTCCACCCGTGCCGCCCATGCTGACCCGACAGCCATTATCGACCATGGACTTTTCTAGCGAAATCGACATCGCCGCATTGGTGTAGGTGGGCAAGTCCTGATCGACTTTGGCTTGATCGACAAACCAATCAATTGAGGGCTCGAACAAAGGCACTTCGATGAGCTCGCCTTTGACGTACCTCGCTGCGCTTCGCGCAAAAGCAATCTCGTCAGCCTCTGAACCCTTCGCACCCAGCAAGCTGTAACCCTGAAGACTAGGGGCCTCTAACCTGTCCATTGCAAAAAGGTCATGTGCTAGACAGTATACTGCCGAGGAATCCAGCCCGCCACTTACCTCAAGCGCAAGTGGTCTGTCCGTCCGTGATGCCCTGCGCACACAATCCGTCAACACGTGTCGATAATGGTCGATGTAGTCTTCATCTCGACGATAGCGAATCTCTATGCCTGTCGGCAATGACCAGTAGCGTTCACGAGATATGCCTGCCTGCGAGAAAAGATAGGAATGCGCGGGCAACAGCCTGTAGACAGCCTTTGCCGCAGTTTGCTCTGGCGAATGGAACTGCCCTATCGCCACCTGCGCGAGATAATCGAAATTGGGCTCAGGGCGAACTGCAATTCCAGCACTCAGTGTTGCCAAATCCGAAGCGACAACAATCTTGTCTTCTGCCTCGAAGAAAACCAACGGTCTTAGTCCTTGGTGATCCCGGGCGCAAAAAGCACTCTCTTTTCCTGCATCCCATAGGACAAACGCAAATTCACCATCAAGTTTGCTCGCGCAACCCTGCCCCCATACTTCGTATGCTCCCAGAATGAGTTCGGCATCGCTCTCATTTCTCAATCGCACTTTGCGTTGAAGCAAATCCCTTCGAAGATCGTCATAATTGGATAGAAAACCGTCCAAGATGATAACCAAGCGACCGTTTTCACTTTTAAGCGGCTGCGTTGCTGTTCGACATTGAGAAGTCGTGTGGAGAGAAGCGTGAGCAAGGGCAGCTTTGCCACTCACCCATTGCGTGTTTCCGTCTGCACCTTTGTGAGCCATAGCTTTGGCCATGCGGACGATGTCATCGTTCTCAGCAGGTGCACCATCGGTTTGGATAATGGCTGCAAGTCCACTCAATTCAAATTCTCAAGGCAGGGCTAGATGCGATTTTCAGATGCGCGATTGTGCTTCGTCTCGCGTTCAACAAAAGCATGCAATTCGGCCTCGCTTGCGAAAAGTGTAGGGTGCTCTTCGAGAACATTTTCAACAATTTCTTCATGGCTGCGCGTTCCATCCATGAGCCTAAGCACGGTTGCACGTGCTTTGCCTATTCTTGAGAGACAAAGCGGCAAGGCTTTTTTCTCAACCAGATCAGACGGTGCCAGGATCATACTGTTAAATGTCGAAAGTTTCTGAGACTTGCCTACCTTTTCCCCATTCTCCAGTGGGGTAAAAGTCCAAGCGATCATTTCACCCGAAGAATCGAACCGAAGCAAGACTTCAATCTGACTGTTTTTCTCGACGGCCAAGGGCTGAAGAGCAGGCAAGAACGCCTGAGGGCGATCGATCGCGCGCTCCTCCAACGGTGAATTTGTCATCCACACGTTGCCGCCTAGATGGCAATCAAACCAACCAACAATCCCGTCAAAATGGCCTGCCTTAGTGAAGATGAGCGTAGTCCTAAAAACAAAATATTCAGGGGTTCGACCGCCAAGTAACAATTCACAGACCTTCTCCGAACCGGAGCAAACTTCATCGCCATTGACTTGCACGCCAAACTTGCAGTTGCGGTGTTGCTCATTAAGCCATTTATACTCACTCGGAATGCATTCAGCGGTCCATGCAGAAGCCATCTCACTTAGCCTCTTCGAAGTTACGCCTGCGATGTGTAGCCTTAAGCGATCTGGTACGATGGTCCCACCACGCTTCAGCAAGCGCGATGATGCATCGCGGATCATATCTAGCAAGCCATAGTCAAACCCAAAATAGCCAATGTGATCGCAGACGATTGCATCAACTTTTTCTTTCAATTCGGCATCGAATGTCGAGGTGGCCAAACATGAATATCGATCAGCTAAATTTGATCGCTCCATGGTCTCGCGTGCCAAATGAATTGCGTCACTCGCATCGACGCCATAGATTCTTGCTGCCCCGGCCTTCAGGCATTGCAATCCAAGCACGCCAACCCCGCAGCCAAGATCAGCGACCACATCTCCATCCGCTATCACTTCACGAAAAGCAGCTTCGTACAGTGCGTATCTGCCCTCGATGGAGAGATACTCAATATGTTCTTGGAGGACAGAAGACACTCTAGCCGAGTAGCCAGCAAGCACATGGAAGTCCAGCTTACCGAAAAGGGCGGCGACAATCCTGCCCAAGCCGCAGATCGCAATTGTGAAGTGTGCTTGTGAAATTGCGACACTTAACGTAACCCTTGAACAAGGATTGCTCAGTAGGAGTATCATGATAAACATGCCTGCACGTCTTGTCTGCGGTTTTGCAGCAGCTTGTATGACTTGCGCGCCGATCGCGGCGCATGCCAACACGCGCGCGAGCGACAACAATACAGTCTATTCAGGATCAGCAGCAGACAATCCCTCCGGCGACGATACTTTCGAAGCCGGAAGTGCATTTGATGAAGCGGACTTTTTTGTATGGCTTTTGGCAGGGGCCTGGGCCACCGGGATCTTGTTCATTGTGTTTGAAGACGACAATCAGTCTCCCGGCGGGAATTGAATTTCGGTTCGATTTGACCTGTTTCTTGGAGGAGTGATGAGCCTCTGCGTCTTTGCAATCTGAACGATGCGATCACTGTCAAAACCAGCTGATCTGCGGCATTCATATGTCGTGATTGGAGCTTTAGTATGTCTCACCCTCCTCTTTGGAGGTGGTGGCGTTAGATACGGGCTTGCCAATCTTGTTGTTCAGCTAGCAGCATTGATCATCCTAAGCCTAAATAGGCAAAGCTTTTTCCTTTTCTGGCAAACAGCTCCTTACCCACTTAAACTGCTGATCTCTGCCAGCCTTCTTTTGCCCATTATTCATTTGATACCGCTCCCACCGGAGATTTGGCGCTCCCTTCCGGGGCGAGAGGTGGTGGCAGAAACTTACAGTCTGATTGGTACTAAAGATGCGTGGACTAGCCTCAGCGTCGATCCTGCACGAAGTTGGGTGGCGCTGAACGCCTTGGTCATTCCGCTCACCATTCTGGCCGTCGGCTGGTCGCTCGATTATTCGCGGCTGGTTCAGTTGGGGTGGTTGGTAGCATTCCTTGGCCTTGGCAATGTTCTATTAGGCGTGCCTCAGGTTTTGAGTAGCGGCGCAACAGGCCTATTCTACCCTGAAACGCCTATGCCGGGCGTACTGTTCGGCACTTTCGCCAACCGCAATTCGACCGGCATTTTTCTCGTCTGCGCGCTTTGCTTTATCGCGCTGCTGCCCTCCCCGATAACGCGTCATGATGTTTTGATAACCCGGGTTTAGTTGGTCTCGTACTGGTCGGGGCCTTTCTTCAAAGGAACAGCCTTCGGGTGCAAATAGTATTACTGAATTGAGAACGGTTAGACTAAAACCGAAGTTGTCCAAATAATTCAACCTCAGCGACAACTGCTTTGCACTTCGATGCAAAGCCAAGAAACAAGCCTAAGTTCAGTAAGTACATCCTCAGATGCCCCGTCTACCGACACAAAAGTGAAATGCTTTTGCGGACCGATTTCGACTTTTTAACTGATATGTAAAGCAAAATGGACGTCAACTAAAATTTACAACTTGAGATGTGTCTAGACTTAGTTCATCGATAATGGAGCAAAAAAATTGAGTCGCGTGGCTAAAAAGTGAGTCAGTCGAAGTAAAAACTGATCGTCGAGGCCAGAACCGAAAAAGGGGGAGCGCAACAGGAACGTCATTACATATCACAGGGGCAGTATCATTGTAAGTAGAGCGTAGAACAAACCATGAACCGGTGGGCCATTTAGATATAGCAGGGGCCTTCCTGCTGGATACGCTGATTCATGAATTACGATTAAAAAAACGTCATGGCACGCCATACTATTTGATCAATAAATGGCGCTGTACCGTAGAGAAGCAGCAAAAATCAGCCATAAAAATGATCAAACGCTATCGCCCTGTAGCAATGCGTGACTTGATTGCTGAACAATTGATCGAAGCTAATTTGGCATTGATGGGCCCGGGCTGCCGATACGTTACGAATGTTGCGTGTGGCCATGGTGGAGAAAATTGTTTTGCACGAGAGCTCGCACAAGCCGTGTCACAGAAACTTTGCATTGAATTTATTGATGTTTTTGAGAGGCTGCCTGTCAAAGGGACAAGTCATCCAAAGACAAATAAAAACCGCCCCAAAATGAAGTTAGTGCAAGTGCCCCGGGCGCCAATATTGCTTATCGATGATGTCGCGACGTCTGGCTCACATATTCAAGAAGCTGCGGCAAAACTAAAGCAACATAACTGCACTGTCCTCCCGATTGCGTGGTGCGGCCCATGAACCAGACTGCACCAAAACCCTTCAACGAAGACAGGGCAACACTACAAACCTTAACTGTCGTGTTGATTATGCTGCCGCGCCCCGAATTAGAGAGTATCATTGAGATGCTTATAAGGCACCTGGACTTTTCTGACGGGGATCCAGATTTCGAAGCAACCGGTGATGAGCGGGATACTTCTAACGCAGAAGACGAACTTACATATCGTCCGATGGGTTGGCGCAATGTGCAACATGCGGGATGCAGTATAGCTGACGCGGGATGAGTTCGCTGTCGTTTTGAATTTCTCCTGATCGATCGCTCTTGGCAAGCGATCCTCATGCGCTAATAAAATTCGTCCGTTCGGAGTTTTTTAAAGAGTCGCCTCAAACCTTTCCGCAATCGCACTAAAAGAATTGATCGAGCGCGATTGCCCATAGACTTTGGCGATAGACAAGGCGTGCAAATTCCCCAAAAGCCATGTATTGCAATCATGTTCGCCCGCGACATTTTATTACGGCGGCACTGAGGAGAGATTATGCGCGCGACCCCGGATTTCGATTTTCAACTTGGCGAAAGCGCCGAAATGATCCGCGACACAGTTGCGCGCTTTGCCGATGAACAGATCATGCCGCTCGCTGAGAAAATTGACCGCGAGGATCACTTTCCCCGCGATGAGCTTTGGCGAGCAATGGGCGAGCTTGGATTGCACGGGATCACGGTTGAAGAAGAAGATGGCGGGCTGGGGCTCGGCTATCTTGAGCATGTGATCGCAGTCGAAGAAGTCAGCCGTGCAAGCGCTTCGCTTGGCTTGTCTTACGGCGCACACTCCAATCTGTGCCTCAATCAGATCCGCCGTTGGGGCAATGACGAGCAGAAGGCGAAATATCTGCCTGGCCTGATTTCCGGTGAGCATGTCGGTTCGCTAGCAATGTCCGAAGCCTCCGCGGGTTCTGACGTTGTTTCCATGAAATTGAAAGCAGATGCCGTCCAGGGCGGCTATATTCTCAATGGCACCAAGTTCTGGATCACCAACGCACCTTATGCTGATACTTTGGTGGTCTATGCCAAAACCGACGGGCAAGCGGGCTCGCGCGGGATCACCGCCTTTCTGATCGAGAAGGACGACGCAGGCTTTTCCATCGGCCAAAAGATCAAGAAAGTCGGGATGCGCGGCTCGCCCACGGCTGAGTTAGTGTTTGACGATTGCCACGTCCCGGAGGACCGCGTGATGGGGCCGGTCAATGGCGGCGTCGGCGTGCTGATGAGCGGGCTGGATTATGAGCGCGTCGTGCTCGCCGGGCTTCAGCTTGGGATTATGCAGGCATGTCTCGACACCGTCATCCCTTACCTTCGTGAACGCAAGCAGTTCGGGAAGCCCATCGGCAGCTTCCAGCTGATGCAGGCTAAAGTCGCTGACATGTATGTCGCGCTGCAATCGGCGCGCGCCTACACCTATGCGGTGGCAAAGGCGTGCGATGCCGGGCAGACAACGCGCTTTGATGCGGCTGGCGTGATCCTGCTGTCGTCCGAGAATGCGTTCCGCGTCGCGGCGGAATCAGTACAGGCGCTGGGCGGCGCGGGCTACACGCTCGATTGGCCGGTGGAGCGCTATATGCGCGATGCTAAGCTGCTGGATATCGGCGCGGGGACGAACGAAATCCGCCGGATGCTGATTGGGCGTGAATTGATTGGGGCGGGGGGATAATGCCTGTCTACATGATCAGCCGGATGACCATCCATGACCGTGCAGAGTACGACAAATATGAAGAGCGCTTCATGGCGATCTTCGAGAAGTTCGAAGGCACGCTCCTCAGTGTCGATGAAGAGCCGCAAGTGGTCGCGGGCGCGTGGAAAGCGACCCGCAGCGTCCTTATGGAATTCCCTGACAAGCCCAAACTCTTCGCATGGCTCACCTCGCCAGAATACCAGGAAATCGGCAAATTCCGCGATGCAGGCAGCACTGCTGAGGCGATTATTGTCGGCGGGTTAGAGCCGGGGGATATTCCGGGGACCTAATGCCCACGATTGCCAAAATCATCTGGAGTTTGGGCTTCGTCATCGGGACGATCACGCATACGCTTGACCTGTATACTATGGGCTGGCTTCCCTATGATTTTAGGCCGCTGCCGTGGAATATCTATTGGACCTCGTTGACCTTCCTCGACCCGCTGGCAGCCGTCTTGATCTGGCTGCGCGAGCGGTGGGGCGTTTGGCTCGGCATCGCTATTATGGCGTCCAATGTCCTGGTGAATGGCTATACTTATGTGATCGGCTTTGAGAATTTCGCCTTCTCGCTCACTTTGCAGAGCCTATTTGCCGCATTTGTCTTTTTCGCCGCATGGGAGCATTTTCGCAGCTCCAAGAAAGAAACCGCATGACCGCACCAGTCCTCACCACCAAACTAGATCGCGAAGCGCCAGAGACCAAGGCGCGCGCCGCGCACAACAAGGCGCTCGCAAGCGACCTGCGCGAGGCGGTCGCCAAGGCTTCCTTTGGCGGGCCGGAGCGTTCGCGGGAGCGTCACACATCGCGCGGCAAATTGCTTCCCCGCGAACGAGTTGAGCGACTGCTTGATCCCGGCTCTCCCTTTCTCGAGATCGGTCAGCTTGTCGCGAACGGCATGTATGAAGGTGACATCAACGGCGGCTCTCTCATCTGCGGAATTGGCCGCGTTTCGGGCCGCCAAGTGATGATCGTGTGCAACGATGCAACGGTCAAAGGCGGCACCTATTATCCGATGACGGTGAAGAAGCATCTGCGCGCACAAGAGATCGCACAGGAGAACCGCCTGCCCTGCATCTACCTGGTGGACTCAGGCGGGGCGAACCTGCCGCATCAGGCCGAAGTCTTCCCCGACCGCGATCACTTTGGCCGCATCTTCTTCAATCAGGCGAATATGAGTGCGGCTGGCATTCCGCAGATTGCCTGCGTGATGGGAAGCTGCACCGCCGGGGGCGCCTATGTCCCCGCCATGTCGGATGAGACCGTCATCGTGCGCAATCAAGGCACGATTTTCCTTGCAGGCCCTCCGCTTGTGAAGGCCGCGACGGGCGAGGAAATCAGCGCCGAAGATCTAGGCGGTGGCGATTTGCATGCGAAGAAATCAGGCGTGGTCGATCATCTAGCTGAAAATGACGAACACGCCCTCACCATCGTCCGCGATATTGTCAGCCATCTGGGCGAAAACACGGGTGCGGCTGAGAACATCTCTCTCAAAGACCCGCGGCCGCCTAGGTTTGATGCCGATGATCTCTATGCGCTGATCCCCGAAGATGTCCGCGCACCATATGATGTGAAAGAAGTGATCGCGCGGCTGGTCGATGGCAGCGAGTTCCACGAATTCAAAGCGCAATATGGCAGCACGCTCGTCTGCGGCTTTGCGCATATCTGGGGGATGCCGGTGGCGATCCTCGCTAACAATGGCGTGTTGTTCTCCGAAAGCGCGCAAAAGGGCGCTCACTTTATAGAGCTTGCCTGCCAGCGTCGTATTCCGCTCCTATTCCTGCAAAACATCTCAGGCTTTATGGTCGGCGGCAAATACGAAGCGGAAGGGATTGCCAAACATGGCGCAAAGCTCGTCACCGCTGTCGCCACTGCCTCCGTGCCCAAAATCACCGTAGTCATCGGCGGCAGCTTTGGAGCGGGCAATTACGGGATGGCAGGCCGGGCATATTCGCCGCGCTTTCTCTTCACATGGCCCAATGCGCGTATTTCGGTGATGGGCGGCGAACAGGCCGCATCCGTCCTAGCGACCGTTCACCGCGATGCGGAAACGTGGAGCGAAGAAGAAGCCGAGGCGTTCAAAGCCCCGATCCGCCAAAAATACGAAGATGAAGGCAACCCCTATTACGCCACCGCGCGATTGTGGGATGACGGGGTGATCGATCCGGTGCAGACCCGCGATGTCTTGGGCTTGGCCTTTGCGGCAACGCTTGAGGCACCGATACCCGAACGCCCGCAGTTTGGCGTGTTCAGGATGTGAGGAGCAGTTCAATTGGATATTGTCCCAATACCGGCATTGATTGTTGTTCTGCACAACAAAGAGAAAGCAAAAGGCGAACCTTTGACGAAAGCAGAAGTGCTCCAGATCACCAACGAGGCGGAATGCGTCGCGATGGAGCGCGCGCAGCATCTCGAAGTCATCGAAGCGCGCGGATATTTGGATATTGACCCAGAGAATTCGTGGGAGGGTTGGCAGGACGCTCGCCAGGATTTTAAGGACTTGCCGGGGATAGCATCGGAATGATCCAGAAACTCCTCATAGCCAATAGAGGCGAGATTGCTTGCCGCATCATGCGCACTGCGCGCGCGATGGGTATTTCCACGGTAGCGGTTTATTCTGATGCGGATGCCAAGGCGCTTCACACCCGCAGCGCTGATGAAGCCGTGCATATCGGCCCCTCGCCCGCTGCCGAAAGCTATCTCGTCGGTGAGAAAATCATCGAAGCTGCCAAAGAAACGGGAGCGGAGGCGATTCACCCCGGTTATGGCTTCCTTTCAGAGAACGCCGACTTCGCCCGCGCGGTGATTGAAGCGGGGCTGATCTGGGTTGGACCTAAGCCTGAGAGTATCGAGGCCATGGGTCTTAAAGACGCGGCCAAGGAGCGGATGATTGCGGCGGGTGTTCCCGTCACGCCCGGCTATTTGGGCGAAGACCAGTCGCTTGAGCGGCTGACTAAAGAGGCTGAAGCGATTGGCTACCCCGTTCTGATCAAAGCGGTTGCAGGCGGCGGCGGTAAGGGGATGCGCAAGGTCGATGATCCGGCCGACTTCTCAAGCGCCCTCGAAAGCTGTCAGCGCGAAGCCAAGGCCTCCTTCGGCAACGATGAAGTGCTGCTGGAGAAATGGATCACCTCTCCGCGCCATATCGAGGTGCAGGTCTTCGGCGATGCCCACGGCAATGTGGTCCACCTGTTCGAGCGCGATTGTAGCTTGCAACGCCGCCACCAAAAGGTGATCGAGGAGGCCCCCGCCCCCGGCATGGACGAGGCCACCCGCGCAGAAATCTGCGCCGCCGCCGTGCGCGCGGCCAAAGCGGTTGATTATGAGGGCGCAGGCACGATTGAGTTCATCGCCGACGCCAGCGAAGGCCTACGCGCCGACCGCATCTACTTCATGGAAATGAACACCCGCCTCCAGGTCGAGCATCCGGTGACCGAGGAGATCACCGGCGTGGACTTGGTGGAGTGGCAACTGCGTGTCGCCAGCGGAGAGCCGATCCCGCTGAAGCAGGAAGAGCTGAGCATCAACGGCTGGGCGATTGAGGCGCGGCTTTATGCGGAGGACCCGGCGAAAGTTTTTTTGCCGAGTACGGGGCGGTTGGAAATCTTCGATCTCGATCCCGACTTCAGTGACGCACGAGTGGAAACAGGCGTTACGGAAGGAGCAGAAATCTCCCCGTTTTATGATCCGATGATCGCTAAAGTCATTGGTTTCGGAGACTCCCGCGAAGATGCGATCTTCGATCTTGAAGGCGAGCTGCTCAACTGCGCGATCTGGCCTGTCGCCTCTAATGCTGGCTTCTTGGTGCAGCTATTGCGCGCGGATCAATTTGTGGATTTCGATCTCGATACTGGGTTCATAGACCGACACATCGATGCGCTTGTCGAGCGCCCCGCGCCGAGCGATGGCATTCTGAACGCCGCTCTTCATCGACTGGGAGTTGAGCAACCGCCGGGCGCTTTTGCCGCTGGTGATCTACCGCAACGGGGTGATCTTTCTGGATTTCGTCTCAATGCTCCACATTCCAGCCAAGGCGTACTCAGCGACGAAAACGGTGTTTCGTACAAGTTCGAGATCGGCGATGGCATCGATCCGGCTTTCGTACATCGGCACGGACCCTATGCAATCGTCGCTGAACTAGGCTTCACATATGCGTTTTCGCTTGGGCCAGTTGGCGGCACCGGCACCGCCTCAGCCGCCGACGGCGCTATCCTCGCGCCTATGCCGGGGAAGGTCATTGCGCTTGATGTCTCCGAGGGCGACCAAGTCACCGCTGGGCAGCGGCTGATGGTGCTTGAGGCGATGAAGATGGAGCATGCGCTCACCGCGCCCTTTGATGGGACGGTGACCGGGCTCGAGGCGAGCGAAGGGGCGCAGGTGCAGGTCGAAGCGGTTCTGTGCGTCGTGGAGCCTGAAGAGGACACATAGCGCCCAACCTCCTACATCTTGAGGCATCCCCTCTTGCCTGAAATCCCACATTCGCGCATGGGGCTGGCATCTATTCAAGCCAACCCTGCAAGACACTTGCGCGCAAGAGCCATTTGCCATGACAAACCCTTCCCCCCTTTCAGAAAAGCTCATCACCGTTTTTGGCGGCAGCGGCTATATTGGCCAGTATGTCGCGCAAAGTCTGCTTTCGCGCGGCGCTCGGCTGCGGGTTGTCAGCCGCAATCCTGAAAAGGCATTTGGGTTAAAGCCGCTTGCTAATCTTGGGCAGCTGCAATTTGGCCGGTGCGATATCACCGATGAGGAAAGCGTTCGCGCGGCGCTTCATGGCGCGGATGCTGTCGTCAATCTTGTGGGCGCGTTCGACGGCAATCTGACCCAGCTTATGGGCGAGGCACCCGGCAAAATGGCTGCGATTGCGGCTGAAAATGGCGCATCCGCGTTTGTGCATGTCAGCGCCATCGGTCCGGATGCCAATTCGAGCGCAGAATATGCGCGCGGTAAAGCCTTGGGCGAAACACGCGTGTTCGAAGCATTTCCGGGTGCCACCATTCTGCGCCCGTCCATCGTGTTCGCGAAGGATGATAATTTCCTAAACATGTTCGGCCAGATGATCGCAAGTCTGCCTGTGCTTCCCGTCTTTGGCCCCGATGCCAAACTGCAATTGGTCTATGTCGATGATGTTGCCGAAGCGGTTGCGGTTGCTTTGGAGCATCCTGAACAGCATGGCGGCGCGATTTTTGAGCTTGGCGGGCCTGAGCAGCTTTCCATGATGGAGATCAATGAGCGTATTGCCGCCGCCCAAGGTCGTGAGCGTCGCTTTATCGCTATGCCTGATGGGCTTTCATCCTTGTTCGCAGCATTGCCCTTGACCCCGATGAGCCGCGATCAATGGACGCTGTTGCAGCCCGGCAGCACAGTATCGGGCGAACACCGGACATTTGCCGATCTTGGTATTGAGCCCAAACCGGTTGGCCTGTTTCTTGACAAATGGATGACACTGTATCGCAAACATGGCCGGTTTGGGCTGAGCAATGAGCGCGCAAAAGCACGCGGCAATTGACCAAACCGAAGGTGACACCGTGTCACCCGACATTTGCTCACCTTTTAGTCTATATTACAGCGTCTTAGACCGAAAAAACGAAGGTTACACTTTCCCAACCTAAAACGCATTGTGCGCGGTTTGAGCGGATCCAGTTTTGAAAGAGCCGCTGGGCTGTCGGCACACCATCAGGCATTAGGAAAATGGCTTCCAATCGCCCGACTGGTCGGCCCCTTGTGTCACAGCGCGCTTGAATACAGCGCCAAGAGATCGGCATACGCCTCTTCTGCTGGCGCTTCAGCGTAAGAAGGCGCATCCGGGACGGTCCAGCCGTGATTGCCTTCATACACTTTGACGTCCGCTGACCGGCCTGCCGCTTTGGCTGCGTCTGCAAACGTGGTCTTGTCATCCGGCGCCTGCTCATCATCATCCTGCGCCACTGCGATCAGGAATGCTGCGTCAGTTTGATCGAGCACTTTATGCGGGCTCTTGTCGTAATCATCGCGCACAAGACCGCCGCCATGGAAACTGGCCGCTGCTTTGATCCGGTCGCTTGCTGCCGCGCTCCAGACGGTGAATGGGCCGCCCATGCAATATCCTTGAGTACCAATGCCTTTGTCCGTGTCGACCGATGCCTGCTGATCAAGCCATGCAGCGGCGGCCACTGCATCCCGGCCAATGCTGTCAGCATCAAGTTTTGCTCGGTAAGGGGCAACTGCTTCCAACGCTCCGCCATTCACCCAAGCAGCAAAGTCTTCGAATTGCTCGCCCGCGACATCGCGATAATAGGGATTAAGGACCAATACCGCATAACCTTCTCCGGCAAGACGGCGAGCCATATTGCGTTTTGCCTCGCGCAAAGAAGCAATGTCAGGCCAGAAGACAACTGCAGGATGCTTTCGCTCAGCAGGATGGACAAAGAACGCATCCATTGTGCCGTCAGCGGTCTCAAAGGTCACTCCGCTTTCGGTCACAGCGAGTTTTTCTGCATCGCCGCCATCTGAGGAGCGAGCATCTCCTTCACCCGAAGCACATGCCGCAAGCGCAGCAGCGCCTGTGATCGCGCCAAATTGGCGGCGGCTCAAAACCTTATCCTTGGCCCACGTTTTCAGGTCTGCTTCTTCGCACATCTTTTTTGCTCTCCAAAAATCTCAACGCACGCTGCGCTCACATAGAATATGGACAAGCAGGCTCTTGCTTGGCAACATCATAATCAACGGGAGAGAAATTAATGCAGAAACTTCTATGGGCAGCGCCGTTCTTGGCGCTGAGCGGCTTGAGCCTGTCCGGTTGCGAAGAATTGCTCACGCAGGAAAAAAAGGGCATCACGCAGGCGATGTTGGTGAGCGCGGATGCGGACGATGCAAACTGGATCACCCATGGCCGCACCTATTCAGAGCAGCGCTTCTCTCCACTGGATCAAATAAACGCAGAAACTGTTGGCGATCTTGGCCTTGCGTGGTTTGACGATATGGACACAGCGCGCGGGCAGGAAGCAACGCCGCTGGTTATGGATGGCAAGCTGTACTTGACCACCGCATGGAGCAAAGTGCGTGCCTATAATGCGGCAACGGGTGAGAAACTGTGGGATTTTGATCCCGAAGTCCCCGGCGAAACGGCCGTTAAGGCATGCTGCGATGTGGTCAATCGCGGCCTTGCAACTTGGGGCAACTCGCTTTTCCTAGGCACACTGGATGGCCGGCTTATCGCGCTTGATCGCGAAACCGGTGATGTCCAGTGGGAGACAGTGACAGTCGATCAGGACCAGTCCTACACCGTTACTGGCGCCCCGCGCGTGATCGATGGCAAAGTCATTATCGGCAATGGCGGCGCAGAATTTGGAGTGCGCGGATACATCGCGGCGTATGACGCGATCAATGGCGAGGAGCTGTGGCGGTTTTACACTGTGCCCGATGGCAAAGAAGGCGATGACAGCCCAGACCATCTCAAAGCTGCCGCTGAAACATGGAACACCGAAGTGCTCGCTGGAAATGACGCAATCGGCGGCGGCGGCACGGTTTGGGACTCGATGGCGTATGACCCGGATCTCAACCTTATGTATATTGGTGTAGGTAATGGCTCCCCATGGAACCGCGCTTATCGTTCGCCGGGTGAAGATGGCACCGGAGAAGGCGATAACCTCTACCTATCCAGCATAGTCGCGATCAATCCTGACACGGGCGAATATGCTTGGCACTATCAAACAACGCCCGGCGAAACGTGGGATTTCACCGCGACACAGCACATTATTCTGGCCGACATGCAGATTGACGGCGAAGAACGTCAGGTTCTGATGCAAGCGCCCAAGAACGGGTTCTTCTACGTGATTGACCGCAAGGCAGGCGAGTTTATCTCGGCTGAGAATTACGTGACAGTCAACTGGGCAAGTGGCATTGGCGAAGACGGTCGCCCGATCGAAAACCCAGAAGCCCGCATAGATAAAACGGGCCAGCCCGCGATGGTTACGCCGGGTGCATTGGGCGGGCACAATTGGCACCCGATGGCGTATCATCCGGGCGAAAACCTCGTCTATATCCCCGCATTTGAAGCGGGCATGGTTTATGCGCCTGAGGCGGATTGGAAACCGGACCGAGCGCGCGGTTTTAACCTGGGCTTTGATTTGGGAGCAGGCGACCTGCCCCCAGATATGGGTTTTCGCAAGCAGGTTGCCGGCACTTTGAAAGGTATGTTGGTTGCTTGGGATCCGGTCGCTCAAAACGCCAAATGGTCAGTCGAGCATCCCGGCCCATGGAATGGCGGATTGCTGGCGACAGGCGGCGGATTGGTGTTTCAAGGCACGGCTGGGAGCGAATTTAACGCGTATAGCGCCTCATCAGGCGAGCAGCTTTGGAGCTTTGCAGCGCAAACGGGCGTCGTCGCCCCGCCCATCACTTACACCGTGGATGGCGAACAATATGTTGCAGTTCTGGCAGGCTGGGGCGGCGCATATGCATTGAGCGTTGACGGCGCGTTGATCGCCTACAAGGCGCCTGTACGCAATGTCTCTCGCCTATTGGTCTTCAAACTTGGCGGCAAAGCATCGCTTCCCGCTGAGAAAGAGCTAGCGGCTCTTCCTCTTGACCCGCCAGCAAGCCGAGCGTCAGCCGAAACCATCGCTTTGGGAGCTGAGAAGTATGCGCGCTATTGCGCAGTGTGCCATGCACCGGGGGCCGTTGGCTCCACCGTACTGCCTGATCTGCGCAGGTCTGGCACTTTGGGCAATGCACAAAGTTGGATGGCGGTTGTGAACGAGGGCATCTTAAGCGCAAACGGTATGGCAAGCTTCTCAGAATCATTAAGCAAAGAGGAGATCGAAGCCATCAGAGGCTATGTGATCCACCGCGCAAATGAGGACAAAGCGATGGAGGCCGCACGAAGCGAAAGAGTAGCCAAGCGGTGAGTGCTTCGGCCGATCCTGATGACATAAGAAACTGGGACAGGCGGCCAGACGGGATCACGACATCGGGCAAGCTCGAAGCCAAAGATCCTGCCCGTCTTGCCTCCATTGGGATCAAGCATGTCATCAATCTTGGCACAAATGACCATCCCGAAACGCTTATTGACGAAGCCGAATTGCTCGCCGAGCACGGCATTGCCTACACGCATATCCCGGTCCCATTCGATGCCCCTTTGCGGGACCATATTGATGAAATGCGCAGCGCGCTTTCAACCAATCCCGGGCCTTGTCATGTGCACTGCATTATGAACTATCGGGTGACCGCATTCTTCTATGTGTTAGACTTGGAAAGCGGCGTCTCACAAGAGATGGCACACGCGCAAATGGCGAAAACATGGAATCCCTTGGCCAGCGATGATCCGCGTGCTGCGCCTTGGCGAGAATTGCTGTCGTGACGCTTCTGGCTATTCGGCGTTGAAGAAGTTCAGCTCCAAAAGGACATTGTTCGGGTCTGTGGTGAAGATCTGTGTGAGATTGATCGATGGCACACGATTGACAGTGTATTGTGCACCGGTTTTATCCAGCTTTGATTGAACCTGTTCAATGTCATTGCAACTCAGCGCGATGTGGTGGATTGCGCCGGTCGCGTTCCCCGGCGTTACCTCGCGGTCATAGGCCCTCGGGAAGTCAACTGAGTTTAGGTGAAGGATCGCCTGGCCAGACTGATCATACATCCAGCGCACTTGATCAGGCTGCATACCGGGCGGGCCATCACGTTCATCCAGCTCCAGCAGGTCTGAATAGAATTTGGCGGTTTCAGACAGTTTGCTGGTGATGATATTCACATGGTCCAGTCGCTCAACAATCACGCTCGCCTCCTTTGGCGCTAGCCTTTGAACACCACCGTACGGTTCCCATTCATCAGGACGCGCTCATCGACAAAGAGCCTCACCGCCTCTGCCAAGACGCGGCGTTCGATATCGCGCCCCTTTCGCACCAGATCAGCAGGGCTGTCTGAATGGCTGATCCGTTCAACATCTTGGTGGATAATCGGCCCTTCATCAAGATCAGCGGTGACAAAGTGAGCGGTTGCACCAATGACTTTCACCCCGCGAGCATGGGCCTGATGATACGGCTTTGCGCCTTTAAAACCGGGAAGAAAGCTGTGGTGGATGTTGATGCAGCGCCCTGCAAAGTGCGCCGATTGCTCATCTGAAAAAATCTGCATGTAACGAGCCAAAACAACCAGTTCTGCATCGGTTTCTTCAGCAATTTGCCGAACGGCTTTTTCTTGTTCGGCTTTCGTCTCTTTGGTCAGTGGCAGATAGTGGAAAGGAACATCGCCAATCTCCGTTAGGATCGCGATCTCTCTTGGATGATTGGAAATGATCGCGACCGGGTCAATGTTCAATTCACCAGTGCGCCAGCGATAGAGCAAATCAACCAGACAATGATCAAACTTGCTCACCATGATGATGACGCGCCGGGCACGATCTTCTGTGGCGATCTTCCACGTCATATCATGCCCTAGGGCGAGCTCTTCAAAGTCTGCGCGTAGGCTGTCTGATGATGTTCCGGTCGGATCAAAAGCGACGCGCATAAAGAACCGGTCGCTGACGCAATCATTGAACTGCTGCGCATCCAGGATGTTGCATCCTCGATCGAACAGGAAAGAGGTGACGCGAGCAGTGATGCCCGGTTTGTCAGGACAATCGAGAGTTAAGACACGTGTTTGGGACATAAATCAGCCAGGATGATCAACGACACAGCCACGCGGTTACGCGCAGGGTGCCGAACGAGCAAGGACGCTCTTTGTTATTCCAAAGCTTTGTTTGAACCTAGATGCGCCAAGCGCAGATGACTTGTGCTCCTAGTCATCGCCTCTTCGATCTATCGGAGCGCTTTGATAGGTGCATTGGCCAACTTGTTTACCGCCACCGGCACGGGCAATCACAAGCGCAAGTTCAGCCTGCCTAAGCGTCCAATCCACCGTGCTTTCTAGGCGCGCGAGCCCAGCACTTGCCCCAAGTTTTGGCAGTCTAGGCGATGTCGTGATCGCAAGCGATGAAAACGTGTCAAGGACATCTTGCGCCCATTCGCGCGCTTCAGGAAACGAAATGTCGGGAGCCATCACGCCGAAGCGTTCATTGTCGAGCTGGGCCAGCTCATAACTGGGTTGGATCATGGTTTCGAGGAACTTTGCAAAGCCCCATTGGATCTCATCCGCCGTGCGCTGGCCATATTGGAGCAGCAGTGAACGCATTCTATCAACCGCGAAGACCACAACCATCTGTGGTCGATGGTTTGCCAATTGCCGACCAAGGCTAGCGGAGAAAGCGTGCCTGTTCGAAAGCCCCGTAAGGGGGTCTCTTACAGCACGCGAATGCAGTTCACTTTCCAGAAGACGAACGCGCTGCACACAACGAAGCAATCCAATTGCTCCGACAATGTCACCATCACCTGATGCTTCTACACTCCAGCTGCCAGATGGCGGATCGATCAAATCAGGTAAACTGGCGCTCTCACCTTTGAAGATGGGCCGAAGGCTTAAGGAAAACCAGCGCCGGCTGACTGATGAACTTTCAATATCGGATCCATGGCAAAGGGGCACGGGAAACTCGATAGTCCCGCCCACCGTTTGGCCTCCAAGTACATTCTGCGCGTAAACCGATACGACTTCACTATGATCAATCTCGCACAGATCGCACAAGTGAGGCATCACCAATTGGCTCGCCAAACCTTCGCCAAGTTGCTCAAAATTCGATGAAGCGTGAACAATGAATCCACTGGTATCGACTTTCACGAGGATGTCGTCAGAAGCATCCTCCAAAAGGCCATGGAGCGCATTTCCATCGAAAAAATTGACCGCCAAATCCATGCCGAAAGCCCCCGGCTTTGTTGAAACCAAAATTTTTCGAATAATTTCACCGCATTCAGTAAACTAAAAATAACTAACGATATTTTATTAAACCCTCGCAATTCAGGGGTAATAAAAAACAAGAATTATTTTTGTCTGCTAAACAAACTAATATTCGAATCAAGTTATCTTTATATTTACCATTTTATTCAACGAAGTCATTTATTTGGTGGAATGTTCTTTGAATTTTACATCCTCAGACTTCGATCATAATACGAACATTATGGGGGTCCGTTCCAAAAGTCGTAGCAATACGTAAGCGACATTCTTCGACCAGCGCGGCGCCGTCGCCATTGCCACCTGCAACACGCAATTCATCAGATGAGACGCCCAAGGCCTCAGCGATCGCGTCAAGCCTTTCGGGAATGGGTTTGGCTTTCCCCTTTTCCCAGGCCCAGACAGTCGGCTTGCTCACACCAAGAGCATCAGCAACATCCGATAAAGTCATCGCCCGTTCGCGGCGCAAGCGATTAAGCCGCACACCAAATGGTTCGGCGCGGCCTTGAATGGGTGCCGTCCCCAATGCTTGCTGACCTGATGATCCAATCGGAAGAACCGGATCAAGCGAGCCGATCACCGTCCCACGCAAGGATGCTGCTGCAAGAGCCGCTTCGCTCAGGGTTTGGTCAAAAACACATCCGTAAAGGTCCCCGCTGCGCCACACCACACTGGCCAACACAGCACCAACTTCGGGGAGAGCTACACTCAGCGTTTCGCCATCCGTCAGTTCAGCGTCCGTTTCGAGCAGCAGGCCGGCGACCGAGAGATTGTGGACGGTGACATTCGCGACAGCGCCGCCAGGGATCACCCCCTGGGTTTCAAGGAAAAGGGCCCTACGCGTGTGGCGCCTATTCTCGATTTCATTACTGGAACTTTCGAGGTGGGCCTTAATCGCCATAATGTGCAACTCCTTGTTTGAAGTTGCCTTGATCCCCCTCAGAAAGTTAAGAAGGAGTTAGCGGAATATCCTAACATGCGATGAACTGCCCATATAATGCGGGCAGCGATCAATCCTCTGCATCAAGTCCGTAAGCTGTGTGAAGGACACGGACGGCCAGCTCCGTCTCGTCCTCATCAATTATGACGCTGACTTTAATTTCAGAGGTAGAAATGGCCTGGATATTGATCCCGCGGTCTGACAATGCGCGGAACATCGTGCTTGCGACACCGGCATGGCTTTTCATGCCCACGCCAACCACGCTGATTTTGGCGATATGGCTATCCGTGATGATGCGATTAAACCCGATGTCTTCACGCCGATCTTCAAGCAGTGCCTGCGCGCGGGCTAGGTCTGGCTGGGGAACGGTGAAGGTCACATCGGTCTCACCTTTGTCGCGGCCTACGTTCTGAATAATCATATCGACATTGATTGATGCATCTGCGAGCGGCGTAAAGATATCCGCCACAGCGCCCGGCTTATCAGGCACGCGTGTGAGGATGATTTTTGCCTCATTCTTGTCGTGCGCGATACCTGTGACCAGTTGGCGTTCCATTTCGCCTTTCTCCACCAATTCGTTCATTTCTTCTTCGGACACGATCAAAGTGCCCGGTAGCTCATCTGCTGGTTGAGCATCTTCGCCAACAAAGCTGGAAAGCACCTGCAGACGCACGCCCGATTTCATCGCAAGGCCAACAGAGCGGGTTTGCAGCACTTTCGCGCCAACACTCGCGAGTTCGAGCATCTCTTCGTAAGTTACCGCTTTCAGCTTGCGCGCGCGGGCAACAATGCGTGGGTCAGTCGTGTAAACGCCGTCCACATCGGTGTATATATCGCAGCGATCAGCTCCAACCGCAGCGGCGACTGCCACAGCTGATGTGTCTGATCCACCGCGGCCCAATGTTGCAATGCGGTTATCTGCGGATATGCCTTGAAAGCCGGGCACAACTGCAATCTCGCCTGCTTGCATACCAGCCAGCATATCGGGCGCCTCAATCGTGTCGATCCGAGCTTTCGCATGCGCTTCGATCGTTTTGACAGGCACTTGCCAACCCAGCCAACTGCGCGCCTTGCATCCCAAAGACTGCAATGTCAGCGCAAGCAATCCGCTGGTCACTTGTTCGCCGCTGGACACCACCACATCGTATTCAGCAGGGTCGTAAAGCGCGTTCGCCTCGCGGCAAAAGCCGACCAGACGGTCTGTCTCGCCCGCCATAGCGCTGACCACAACAGCCACTTCATCACCGCGCGAAGCCTGCGCGCGCACAATGCCTGCAACGCGCCTGATACGCTCTGTTCCAGCCATCGAAGTGCCACCGAATTTCATGACAATACGTTGCCGGGTATTGGGCGAGTTGGACGACACTGTCGATGGGCTCCTGTGAGATAAGCTAGCGAGACGTTTCGCGCGCTGTTAGGGATGCATGATGACAAAGGCAAACATAACAAGTGCAACTATCCGTCCTGAAGAGGCAGCATTCTTTGCCGATCTTGCGCGTGACTGGTGGAATCCAAAGGGAAAGATGGCCAGCCTGCATCAGGTCAATCCAGTCCGCCTTGAATTTATTCGCGATGCTTTGGACATGCATTGGGATGGCAAAGGGCTTGAAGCAAAACCGCTTACAGGCATGACTGCGCTCGATATTGGATGCGGCGCGGGTTTGGTGTGCGAGCCGCTCGCACGTTTGGGTGCCTCTATGACCGGAGTGGATGCAGCGGCCGACAATGTCGCAGCAGCCAGCGCTCATGCAGAAGGCTCAGGCCTCGATATCCGATATATGGCGGGAGAGGTCGCAAGCCTTGATATCGGCACGTTCAATCTTGTCACGAGCCTCGAAGTGATCGAGCATGTCGCGGACAAGCAGCAATTCCTGCGCGATGTTAAAGAGCGGCTCGCACCAGGCGGCCTGCTCATCATGTCCACACCCAACCGCACCGCAGCCAGCAGGGTGCTGCTGGTGGGAGCGGCTGAGGCGATAGGGTACGTCCCGCGCGGAACCCATCACTGGAAAGACTTCATCAAACCAGAAGAGCTTGAGGACCTGCTAGATTCTGTTGGGCTCGAAGTGATCACAAGGCGAGGAATAGCCTTCAGCCCCAGTAAAGGGCTGCATCTCTCGGATGATGAAGCGCTCAATTATATCCTGAGCGCAAGGCACAAGCCTTAAAGGATACGATCCGCATGCTCGGGCGAGGGAACCCAGCATGTCTCGCGAATGCCGAACAATCTGTATCGGTTGCGCGCAATAAGCACATAGAGCGGGTCCCGGATGAAACGCGGGATCACACGGAAAATGGCCATCGCTTTCCAAGGCCAACCAAGCGCACTCCACATATGAAGGACAGCGTCAGAATTCTTCCAGACGCGCCCGCCATCGCTATCTGCATCGATCAAAACAAAGCTTTCCGGGTCAATCGGATCAAGGCCCGCCTCTTCCATGATCTGAGCGCCAACCGGGTTTTGCATCGCAGCCAGCCGAAACACACCGCGCTTGTCATGTTTGAGAACGAATTGTGCGTTTGCGGAACACAATATGCAGACGCCATCGAAGACGATAATCGCCTTATCGCGCGGAACATCGATGGCGGCGGCAATCGGCGGTGAAGAGCTATCCACCAGATCTGCCGAACAGCTCTACAAATTCCTTCACATTGTCGACAAAGACACCATCAACACCGCTTTCAATCGCAGCCTTCCAAAGCGTTTGGTATTTGCCATCAGCCGCTGGACCGCCCTCGTTTTGCAGGGCTGCAGGCATAAAGCCGTTTTCCTTTCGCAAAGTCCATGGATGGACTTGAAGACCTGCTGCATGGGCATCACTGACAAGCGACGTTGCGTTCATAGTGTCGGGGTCCACAACATGGCCCAACCAAGGCCCGATACCATCAGCATAAGTCGCAAGTTCCGCAAGGCCCGTGGGAGCGATTATCTCTGACCAACGCATATCGGGTTCATCATAGGGGCCGCCATCTGGCTTTATCAGCAGGATCAGTTTTGAATCGATCAGCTTATCGAGCCGCTGCAAAGGGCCAACCTCAAAAATCTGCACAAACACAGGATCGTCTGCGCCCGCCAGATCGTGTTTTTTGAGCTCAATGACCAAGAGATCGACCATATCGATCCCTTCCTGCTCCAAAATCCATGTTGGATGCTTCAGCTCTGGATAGATACCGATAGTGCGGCCGGTTTCAGCTTCTTTTGCGCGCACCAGTTTGATGATCTCTTCGAAAGTCGGGACTTGGTACAGACCGTTGAAAGCTGTGTTAGCGGGGCGGACATTCCCCACTCGCTCACGCGCTCGCAAAGTACGCAGTTCATCCAAAGTGAAGTCTTCGGCAAACCATCCGGCGACCTGCTGGCCTTCAATGTTCTTGGTGCGGCGGCGGTATTCAAATTCCTCGCGGCTCGCGACATCAGTGGTGCTGGAAAGCTCGTTTTCATGGCGCGCGACAAGCGCCAGATCTTTGGTCACCACAAGATCGGGTTCGACAAAGTCAGCGCCTTGATCAATGGCGAGTTCGTACGCGGCAAGAGTGTGCTCTGGCCGATCTCCGCTTGCGCCGCGATGAGCGATAATCAATGGATCAGATTGCGCCATGGCGACCCCCGGAATTGTGAGCGCTGCTGCAAGAACGCTCAGGAAAAGTGTGCGGACCATTCATCTTCCTTGAAACCAACAAGAATACCATTGGATGTTTCGACCACTGGCCGTTTGATCATTGAAGGGTGCTGAACAAGCAATGCGGCAGCCTTTCCTGCGTCACCCGCATCGGCCTTTTCAGAATCTGAAAGCTTGCGAAATGTCGTGCCCCTGTTGTTGAGGATAACATCAACGCCTTTGTCAGCGATCCATGCGGCAACCTTTGCTGCATCCGCGCCTTCTTTCTTGTAATCATGAAAGACATAATCGTGCGCATTCGCATCGAGCCATTTGCGCGCCTTTTTGACAGTGTCGCAATTGGGAATGCCGTAGAAATGGATTGTCATGAATAGTCCTTTCGCGGTGTCAGATGTGCATCAGCAATCGCAATGGCAAGCGCATCGGCAGCATCCGCGCCGGCTGGATTGGAACCGGGCAGCAAAACGTTCACCATGGCCGCGACTTGTGCCTTGTCTGCCCCGCCTGTTCCAACGACAGATTGCTTGACCTTGCGCGCTGCATACTCACTAACTGTCAGCCCGGCTGCGCCGCATGCGGCAAGGACCGCTCCGCGTGCCTGAGCCAGTTTCAAAGTCGATTGCGGGTTCTTATTGGCGAACACTTCTTCGCACGCTGCACGATCTGGCGCATATTGGGCAATCACCAGAGCAATGCCTTTTTGCAGGTCAGCCAAACGCCCAGCTATTGGTGACTTCGCATTGGTCGGCAATTGTCCATTGGCGATATGCGTTAGCCGAGAGCCCTGTGCGCTCACAACGCCCCAACCGGTGCAGGACAGCGAAGGATCTAGGCCCAAAATCACCATCTGAAACGCTTTACAAACCTATTTGAAAGCCCACTCGCCATGCGGCAGCCAGCAGAAATCCGCTGCCCAACAGGATCGCAAACGCCCATTCGCGTTTCCTCAACCCTCCAGCTTCTCCATCACGGCATCAGGGATCTCGTAATTGCCCCAGACCGTTTGAACATCGTCATCATCATCAAGCGTGTCGATGAGCTTGAGCAAAGTGCCAGCGCCCTTCTCATCCATTTCAACGGTGATGTTGGGTTTCCAAGCAAGTTTCACTTCTTTTGCTGCACCCAAAGCCTGTTCAAGGGCAGAGGAAACCTCGTGAAGATCTTCGGCAGCTGTCCAGATCTCGTGCCCATCATCGGATGATGCAATATCCTCAGCACCCGCTTCCAAAGCCGCTTCGAGAACTTTCTCCTCATCGCCCGCTTCAGGGCCGTATTCGATGAAGCCAACTCGTTCAAAGCCATGCGCAACAGACCCTTCCGTGCCCAGGTTGCCGCCATTCTTGCTAAAGGCAGTGCGCACAGCCGTGGCTGTACGATTACGATTGTCCGTCAGCGTTTCGACAATGATCGCGCTGCCGCCCGGGCCATAGCCTTCATAGCGGACCTCTTCGTAATTCTCATCATCGCCTGCGCTCGCCTTATCAATGGCGCGCTGGATGTTATCCTTAGGCATGGATTGCCCTTTGGCTGTGTTCACTGCCAGCCTAAGGCGGGGATTCATGTCCGGATCGGGCGTGCCCATTTTGGCCGCAACCGTAATTTCGCGGCTCAACTTTGAAAACAGGTTGGAGCGCTTCTTGTCCTGCGCGCCCTTGCGGTGCATGATGTTTTTAAATTTGGAATGGCCTGCCATGGGTATCTCTTGCCTTGGGCTAATTGGAATGGATTTCGCTTAAGCAATGGCAGTCCCGCAAGCAAGCTTGCCTCTCACTTTCAGAGACGTTTTTGAGCTTTACAGGGATGTGGGGCGCTTTGCGCTGCGTCCAACCATGGCAATTGCGACGCTTCCATTGGGCGCGGTGTTTGGCATAATTCTGGGCGCACTGTTCGCACTTGATTGCTCCTTGGCACTGGGGGTCTATTATCTGGAAACAGGCGTGGAGCAGAGCGGATACGACTTTCCTGACGCCATTCAGGAGGATTTTTCCTTCGAGGCAGATTTTCTGAGCATGGTGATCCTTGCCCCCATCTTGGAAGAGGCGTTTTTTCGGGGCTGGCTAAACGGACAGCTGGCCGCTTTGCGATTTGCCGGTATCGCCTGGATTGCCGTTGGCCTTATGATCATTGCGGAAGTTCTCGGCTGGGCTCTGTTGAGCAGTGTCACCGGCATTGCCCTCATTCTGATCTTGATTGGCTTTGTCCAATGGCTCGCCACACGCAAAACCGAAACGCACGTGCCGGATTGGTTCAAAAAGCATTATGGTAAGCTCGTTTGGGGCAGCACGATCGCGTTTGGCCTGGTTCACATTCCCAATTACGAAAGTTTTGGCAGCCCGCTCGATCTTATGCTGGTCGCCTCTCAAACGATAGGCGGGCTAGTGCTTGCTTACACCCGGACACGCCTTGGCCTGGGAGCTGCCATTGTTCAGCACGCTGCGTTCAACCTTATGGTGCTGACCGAAGCAACTGCTTACGGATGAAGATCGAAATGGTGCGCAACAAGTTCGCGCACTGATTGCTTGCGATAAAGCGCAAGCGGCGGGGCATCACCTTCCTCCGCCTGCACGAAGATGGTCCAGGCCCCATTCTCGCGCGCAATGCGGCGGGTTTCGTCTAACAAAGCGCTCGCCACACCTTTTCGGCGGTGCTCATCAAGCACAGCGATATCGTAGATGTACAGTTCGGCGCAATCCTGCTCGAACTTGTGAAGCACGTATCCCGCCAGTGCTCCGACAGCTTCACCGTCCTTCTCTGCAATCACAGCCACATTGTCGGGATTGGCTAGCCAGCGATCTGCATATGCATCTGTAGGAGGAAGGTCAGCATAGGTTGCCGGCTCATCAAATGCGTCCGAAAACACAGCGTTCATCGCCCGATAAGCGCTCAAATCGCCTTCGCTAAGCCGCCTGCACGTGAACATTGCGCGTTAGACCTTCACCGCTGTCCCGCTCGCACTAACCATCAGCATAGAGCCGGTATCGCCGATCACCTCGTAATCAAGATCAATGCCCACCACCGCATTCGCCCCGCGAGAGGCGGCTTCGGCTTGCAGTTCTTCGATGGCTTCATCGCGCGCTTTCTGCAGAATGCGCTCGTAAGAGCCGGAACGGCCGCCCACAATGTCGCGGATATTGGCAAAAAGATCGCGGAACAGATTGGCCCCAACAATCACTTCACCCACGACGATACCGCGATATTCCTGGATTGGCTTGCCTTCGATCGAAGGTGTGGTGGTGACGATGACGCCGCGTGCGTCTTTCCATTCGGACATTCAAAACACTCCCTGACTACTGTATTACTTTAATAACACACATGGGGAGTTTTTCAACCTGAAGTTGGGCAAAAGTCAGCCCATGCCAAGCGCGGCCTTATATGTCTCAAGCACCATGTCCTGTTCGCTGCGCTCATCAGGCTTCATTTTGCGCAGCTTGATAACTTGGCGCATAATCTTAGTGTCGTACCCGACCGCTTTGGCTTCGGCATAAACATCTCGGATGTCGTCAGCTATGCCTTTCTTTTCCTCTTCAAGGCGCTCGATGCGCTCGATTAAAAGGCGCAGGCGATCATCGGTGGCTTCGGCCATCTTGGGTGTGTCTCCGGTAAATGGGAATCAGTTGAGGGACCGATAATCGCCCTTGGTCATCTCAGGAAGAGGCAATTGTGAATAAGGCTGTGGTTGAGCGCGGGCTCAGTGCAAATCAGGATCGTTCTTCGCAACGCTCGCCTTCATCGCGGCCAGTTGTTCTTCAGTTGCCGGGGTTTGGCGAGTGGCTTTCCATTCATCCGCTGGCATCCCATGTATGACCTCGCGTGCAGCAGCCTTGTCACCTTCAAACCCTGCATCCCTGATCCAGTCTGCCAGGCAGTTACGGCAAAAGCCCGCCAATCCCATGAGATCGATGTTCTGCGCATCATGACGATGGCGCAAATGTTTGACCAACCGGCGAAAGGCCGCAGCAGCCGCCGCATCATCAAGGGTTTCAAGCGGGTCTGGAGCATAATTATCGGTCATCGTGTGGCTTTTCCTTGAGTTGAAATGCTGCTGTGCCATAGGCGACTGATCGAGGCCACCAAACACGGGATCTTCTGGGGTCATGGCGAAGAAAGAAAACACACGCATCAACCCGCGCGGTCGCAAGGTCAAGATTTTGGCGACAATCGGGCCTGCCAGCCGGTCGCCTGAAATGCTGCGCCGTCTGTTCAAAGCAGGCGCAGACGCCTTTCGGCTGAATATGAGCCACGGGGATCACGCCGATCACACACAAGCCGTCAAAGCCATTCGCGCTCTGGAAAAGGAATTTGCGCGGCCCATCGCAATCCTCGCCGATCTTCAAGGACCAAAACTGCGCGTTGGCACTTTCAAAGATGGCAAAGCGGTTATTCGGCATGGAGGGCACTTCACGCTCGACCGCGATGAAACCCCTGGCGATGAAACCCGCGTGTGCCTGCCTCATCCAGAATTGTTCGGGATCATGGAACGCGGGCAGCGGCTGCTGATCAATGACGGCAAGATCAAACTGGTCGTCAAAGAAGCTGATGAGAACAAGATCTTTTGCTCTGCCGAAGTGGGAGGCGTCATTTCGGATCGCAAAGGCGTGAATGTGCCCGATGCCGAAGTGCCTATCCCTGCACTCACGGAGAAAGACCGGAAAGACCTCGCATTTGCCGTGGAGCATGGGGCGGACTGGGTCGCACTGTCTTTTGTTCAGCGGCCCGAAGACATGGCCGAAGCGCGCAAACTTATAGGCCAACATGGGCCAGGCGGCGCTGCACTTTGCGCCAAGATTGAAAAGCCACAGGCGGTCAAACGGCTCGACGAGATCATCGAACTTTCCGATGGTATTATGGTCGCACGGGGGGACTTGGGTGTGGAACTGGAACCGCACGAAGTGCCACCCTTGCAGAAACGCATCGTCAACGCCGCACGAAAAGCGGGCAAGCCGGTAATTGTGGCGACGCAAATGCTTGAAAGCATGATTGAAAGCCCGATGCCGACGCGTGCCGAAGTTTCGGATGTTGCCAATGCGGTCTATGATGGAGCCGATGCGGTGATGCTTTCTGCGGAGAGTGCAGCAGGTGATTGGCCTGAGGAATCGGTCACCATGATGCATCGGATCGCGACTCAAGTAGAAAGCGAAGAAGGCTATCGCGAACGCATCCGCTTCCTCGATACACCGCCCGATGCGACGACATCGGATGCCTTGGCGCACAGCTGTATGACCATTGCCGAAACCGTACCAATCAGCGCCATCACCATTTTTACGGCCAGCGGCTCAACTGCCCGCAGGGTTGCACGTGAGAGACCGGGGACACCTGTGCTAGTGCTCACCCCAAGCATGCGCACCGCGCGGCGGGTTGCTTTGCTGTGGGGGACCCATGCGGTTGCGACAAAGGACATTGGAAGCTTTGAAGAAATGATAGCTAAAGGCAAACGCATGGCCTTGCGCCATGGCTTTGGCGAAGCGGGATCAAAACAGGTGGTTCTGGCAGGCGTACCTTTTGGGACACCGGGTGCGACCAATTTGCTCCATGTCGTCACGCTAAGCGGTGATGAACTGGATCGGCATAAGGGTTAGTACAGCCCCTAGTAGTCGATCACCGAAGTCCCGATATCATTGCCGAACAGGAGGTCATAATTGAGCTCCTGCATCCCTAACAGCAGATTGGTCTGCGTCATTGCATAGGTTTGGGCAGATTTCATTTCGAAGAATTTGGTAGCCGCTGCTTCATAAAAAGCGGTTTGGCTCGAAAGTGATCCACGTGCGATCCGGCTGCGCTCCGCTTTGGGAAAGACATCCATACTGGGAAGCAATCCGCGGATCACGATCATGCGCGCAGCACCACCCCATTCAACAAAAGTCTGTCGAGGCATTTCAAAAACGTTCATCTGAAACAGATCGCTGCCTCGCGCCTTCTTGACCAGTATAAAGGCGACACCATCGACCCCGTTCAAATCAGTCGGCGCAAAAGCAATGCGAAAATCGCTTCCATCAAGCGATTGCCATGCCTCAATCTTCTCGTACTTCGGGGATGCTTTGAACTTTACGCCAAAGTATTTTTCCATCGCGCCAACTGTGCCAGCGAAACTGGTGACGTCATATTTCGGCCCGGTCTGACCCGATGCAAAGCGCGGAGAGGCGGGATCGTTCGGTTTCTGGGTTGCCCACCATTGCCCCTTTTTGGGCCATTTGCCCGCAACTGACAGGTTGGCAGGTGGTGAATACCGTCCGACCTTGGCAGACGTTGCGCGCGGCGCTGCGGGCCGCGTGGGTTGGGCCGCAGCCGTCGCAACAGATCGTGCGCTCCTGGCTCCTGACGTGCCCCAATTGGCGGAGAGCAGAGCATCTGATTTCGTCAGTCCGGCTGCATTGCGGGCAAGCAGAACATGCACCGCATCGCCAACCGCTCGTGCGGCAAACACCACATCGCCATCTTCATTCATGCCGGTCCCGCGCATAGTAGTGCGCGTTCCCGTGCCGCGCATTTGGTGCTGATCAACATCCACCCACATAATCGCCAACGCTTCCAGCAAAGCGTCTTCGCCCCATGCTTGCCCCTCGATAGGCAAGGAACAAGAACACCCTGCTTCTAGCTCGGCACGGCTAGCAACACGCATGGTGGAGCCATTTGGACCGCTGAAGACATCGCCGACATCATTGTTGGATACCGCTTGCCAGCCCGATGGAGGCGCTGCCTGCGCACTTCCGGAAGCGGTGAGCGAAATGGCTGTTACCGCGAGGCATACCGCACGAAAATTGATCATGATCCAATCCCGGTTTCGCTGGGTGAATGCCCAGAAACATCAAAGCAGCATTGCAGTGATAGTGATGAAACCGCGCTTCGGCTAGACGTGCTTGCGGTAAGATATGTCGAGATCGCCTAAAACCGATAGCGCATTTTGTGTCTCAAGCAGATCCAAAGCCTGACGCCTAATCGCTATCGGGACACTCGCGCCTGCGATTTGTGTTGCCGCGTAATCCGTGTCGCCAAACTCAAGCGCCCATTCGAGCAATTGCATGGCGTCTAAGTCGCGCTCTATCAGAGGTCGTTCCACTGGCTTCAATCGCCGCGAAGTCGAGATCTAAATCCCTGTTTCGCAGTCTCAAGCCGCGACCCCATATCCTTTGCAACCTCTGATGCGAATTTCGACATATCCTGCACTTGCGGACTGACAGCAGCTGCGACCATCCCATCAACGCTTTGCTGAACACTTTGCCCCAATAGCTCCAAACCTGGTGCGCCATTGAGAGCGCCTATCGCCCATTGTTGTCCTGCAAGACTGGCGTGATCGAAGATCGACATGGGCATGTGAAAGTACCCATCCTTTGCAAAACGGGTGCCCCAACTGTTGCGCACGAGATATGTCTTCTGTTCCAGATCATAGCCCACAACGACCATCGCATGATTGCCATGCTGGTGCGGCATCCCGTCTCCTTCGGGCAATGCCATAAGGTCGGTTTGATGGGCTGAAAGGTACGCTTGTCTTGGCAAACGCACCGCAATCACAACAGGAATTTCCTGAGCAATGATATGCGTTAAAGGCGTGCCCTTTTGGATCTCAGCAAACTCAACACCGCGATAATGCTGAGCGTTTTGATAGCAGGCTTGCGTTGGAGGATCATTGATCACTGTGCTTGAAAACGGCCACATCCGGGCTTCACAAATGCCCTGCGCCACCAGCGATGCCATCGCAAAATGCACATATGTTCCCTTGTCTTCCGGCTTTTGGCCATGAAACAAGCGCGCATTGTAATAACTAAACAGCCGAGAGAGATCCTGCGATGAATGCCCTTGTTTGCGCTGAAGGATCTCCAAAGCTCCGACAACTGCATTGGCGACACAGCTGTTGGTTCGCCCCTGATCCTCAACCGGACTGCAGTACTTTCGTAAATCTACGCGCGGGGGCAAAGTACGTCCTAATGCACTTGATCCGACAGATTGCGCCGGATCTGTGCCACCAAGGCTGCGCAGCTGTGGAGCCTCGCTGTACTCTGGGTCGATGAGACAACCAGTTAGGCTGTATTGGTCGAAATCATCCATGGTTGAGCTTCCTCCTATTGCTGAGGGACTTCTGTTCGCTGAGCCGGATCGGTGTCATGGACAAACGCCTCCATCCACCGAAGGAGCGTGATTGACATGGAGCCTGTCGAAGCCAAACAAGACACCATTTGGATAGTAAACTTTGTAGCAAACGTGGCTGTCATTGATCATGACTATGCCCCCGCGATATTCTCCTTGCACACTTTTGGAAACCAAGCTGCCCGTGACGAGACTTCCAGAAAAATTGTAAATCAAGCCATCGGGACTGTTGTTTACAGTGCCGCTAAAACTGCCATCGGGCGCGACCGTCACGCTTGAGCTTGAGCCGCTATCCCCCATCCAAATGCCACTCAGATAAGAGAAGTCTGGCTCCTCCGGTGGAGGAGGCGGTGGCGGCGCTGGATCAGGTCCCGGATCAAACAGAGGATCCGGGTCATCGGGAATGAAGGTCTCCGTCGGATCAGGCTGCGGGTCTGGCCCATATGAATGTCCCGGATCATCGGGCACAGCGCTGATTATTCCGATCAAAGCCAGAAAGCCTACTCCTATTCCGCCTCCAATCAGAACCCCTTTGGGGACTTCTGGAGGTGGAGGCGGAGGGGGAATGTCCTTGCCCTTTTCGATATCATTCTTGACCGGCCCCTTGCGTTTTGTAGCTTGTCTCGCCGCAACCGCTTTTTTCAAAGCCGTTCGATATTCTGCCACGGTTTGCTGCCTGCGCCCCGCGTCATCCGACAGCCCTTTGCGAATTATGTCATCTATACCTTTTGGAACATCTGGGCGGCCACCAGACGGATCCTGCATCTGACCAAACGGTACGGCCCGCATGAGCATTTCATAGAACATACGAGACAAAGAATAGAGATCAGCCGAACCATCGACACCTGCCGGGTTGGTCAATTGCTCAGGTGCCATATAGCCCTGCGTGCCCATTCCGCCCGACGCCGTGCTAAGCGCCGGTCCGGGTGCACGGGCGATACCGAAATCCAGGATCTGAAGCGCCGCTCCCTCTTCGCTCGGCTCCGCTGTCAAAATAACATTTTCAGGTTTCAGATCGCGATGAACAATGCCAAGCTTATGGGCCGCTTCTAGCCCATCAAGTAAGGCATTTATGATTTGAACAACGATTGAAAACGGAATGTCTTCGCGCAATCCCTCTTCGTTGCGATGGTTGAAATTGCGGATCAGCCATTCGCGCATCGACACGCCTTCGACATAGGCCATGGCGATAAATGGCTGGTCTTGATGTATGCCGACATTGTGGACTGCCACCACATTGGGATGGCGAATATCCTGCGTTAGCACGCCTTCATTGATCAGCCGCTCGCGCGCTTTGTCATCGACCAGCATTGATCCTTTGATCAACTTCAACGCGATATCGCGGTTGTTCCCGACAGAGTCTTTTGCGTGATAGACAGCGCCCATTCCGCCTTGACCGATCTTGTCGATGATTTCGTATCGATTGGCGAAGGTTTGCCCCTGTTCCAGCTGAATATTTGGATCGCTATCCGGTCTCGTAGTGCCCCCTGGATCAGGGCTGGGAAGCGGAGCGGTATCAACGCCGCCCACCGTGTCATCTGCTTTCAATGGATGCGAACAAGCGATGCAAAAACTCGCATTGTCTTCGTTTTGAGCGCCGCATTTCTCGCATTCTCTCATGATGTTTGTCCTGAAATGACGGGTTGGCGGGAGAGGATCACGCGATTGATCTTGTTGCGTTCCCGGCGCATTGCGATCCGGATCGCAAGCGCGTCCGGCCTGTCCTGAATGGGGGCGATCACATCGCCTTCTTTCAGCGTCACGAGCTCATCAACGCTGTGCGCTGTTTCATTGACGCGCAGGCCATTTGCTCCGGCGACATGCAGAACCAATCGGTCATTTTCGACGTACAATTCAAAGTGCCTGCGTGAGATGACCGTTGATCCGGTCTCGTCGGTGGTCCCATCAGCGTCCATCACCAGCAGGCGGACATCCGATGTGCCCCCTTCCTGCCGCGAATAATGCCTGCCGAACACCAGCATCGCATTGGGCGTCACAATTGGCTGCACTGCGTCAGGAGCATGGCCGGGCGCAAAGCCTTTGATTTCAAACTTGGCACCTCGGCTTACGAAAAGCTCTGTCCCCATGCCGCGTAGACCCAACTTTCGCTCTTCAACATCTTGCCGATCAACCTGCATGTCGATCGCCTTGATAGTCTTTGCATCAGCACCGCCAGCCCCGGTCCCGACATTGACCTCAATGACGTTGCCCTTTTGGTTCTCACCATTGATTTGAATGTTTGATTGCGCCTGATTGCGGGGATCAGGAACACTCAATCTGACACTTGCGGCGTACGCGAAGCGCTCCTCGCGCGTTTGGGAAACGGTGGCAACGCTCCACATGATATGAATTTCATGTTGCCCCGGCTTATCGATTTCTCGTGCGGTTACCGATGCAGACTTGCGCCCTCCCGGCTCTAGCTCTGACCAGCCCAGCCGTTCTTCGCGCCAGTCACCATTGCCCTCACGGCTCCAAAGCCCGCGAACATAAAGCCTGCGATCCACCAGAGATCCGTTCACAAGTTCAAACGGCACAGCGACCGCACCACCGACCGATCCGTGAAGAACCGCGCCTTCTTTGATCTGCAATTGCGGCTTTACACAAATGGGGCAATGCCCGCTTTCGCTTACGACCCCGCCGCATTCAGCAAAGGCCATGCACCGCAAAAGAGGCTGGCTGCACTCAATGCAAAACGTAGCATCGGGCAGTTCCATGGCGCTGCGAATGCAGCATTGTCTCGAGCTAGCCATGGAAGCGGCCTCCCCCGTATTGCGTATGATGGAGGGTAGTCTCCATTGCTTGTCGCCCTACGTGCGCAGCTGAGTTTGGCAGGCTTTGCAGTATTTCGCCCGCGCAGGATTAAGCGTTTTGCAATTGGGGCATTCGAGCATCTGTTCTTTGCTGCCACCTGCTCCGGAAAAGCCGCCATCGCTTTTGCCGCCAAGGCCTGCGGCCATGCTGCCACCGCCTTTCATACCGGTTTCAAACATGCGGTGTTCGTGATCGCGGCTATCGCGAGTCATTTCACGAACAAGATCGATCATTTGATCGGCATTGCGACCTTCAGCCTGTGCCCTTGCCACGGCGACCTGCGCTGCGCTTTCGGACATGCCGGGCATGTATTCCCTGAGCTGCTCAGGTGTCAGCCGGCCCGCAGCCAGCATCTTGTCTATTTCATTTTTGGCTTGCGCATCTTTTTCCATGATGCGGATTTCAGCTTGGCCCTTGCCTTCGCGCAGGTCGGTATCAACTTTACGATCGCGGTTTTTGGCGGCTAGTTCGGCCCAGTCCTCGGCCTCTTCGCGTTCTTGTTCGTGGTCTTTCTTGCGCTTGCCACGTTTGATATCGTCGATATCGTCGTCGTGTTCAGCTTCTTCCTTTGCCTGTTTGCGACGTGCATCGTTCGCGATTTGCTCGCGCTTGAGACGGAAGTCTTCTTTCAGCGCGTGCAACTCATTTTCGACCTTAGTCAGAGCGATTGTGGCCTCTGTCTTGGCCATCGAATCGTCGATTTCACTCAAGGCAATTTTGGTTTTTGCCTGCGCTTCGGCCAGCACAATGCCAGCCTCGTGATCAAGCGCTTCAAGCTCTTGCCTTCGTGCATGAGTTTCACGAGCGTCAATAAAGCCTGTCTCGCTGTCGAGAACCATCAGGCGCAGCTCATCATCATTGGCTTGCTTGAGCTTAGCCTGATCCAATTGAGTGTTGAGCATAAAGGCGGTTGAATCGGCTTCGCGTTCAACCTGCCGCTTCAGCACCTCAAGCTGGAAATCCTTGATTTCCTCTTCGCGTTTTACGCGGGCAAGTTCAAACTGCTGGCGCTCCGCCTCATTGGTCGCAAAGTTTGCCGTCGCGCTGCTGGCCATGACTCCAAGATCGCCGAGAATACGCTCAGCCTCTTTCATCATATCAGCCTGGATCTGGTCCTGCATGCCGCGATTGCCGCGAATTTCTTCGGCATTGTGGCGCGACAAGATGCTGCCAAAGACGCGCTCACGAAAGTGCGGCTCAATACGCTCTACAACGTCCGACACCATCAAAGCCTTGCGCCCTGCCGAAACCCGACCACCCTTTTCATCAGGGTCGCTCTCATTGCGAGAGATACCGCGCATCAAGCCAAGCGCATTGGTTGGTTTGTCGGGATTGATCTGCAATTCGAAGGTTGCCTCACCCACGATCTCAACATTGTCTTTCGACATGCCGCGCACAGGAATGGTGGCTGTGAACGGCTTTAGATCGACCAGCATGATTTCATAATGATGCGATCCGCCGATCACGCCTTTGAGGTTTTCCCAAACCCCTCCAAGCGAGAATTGCGTGCCTTTAAAGCCATCGACGATCGCGCCATCGCGAAACAGGATGGCGCCAAGATCAGCCGGAGCGGCAAAGCGCTTTTCGAGGATCGTTTTCAATTGGCTCTGCCGAACAAATTCGGCGAGCATTTTGGGGTCGGTTAGAACGAGTGGTTGTGATGCCATGACATTCAGGCCTTTTTCCATTTTTTCTCAGCGACAAAGCGCCAGATTTTGTACCCGATGACGAAGGCGACAATGATGCAGCCAATCGTATGTTCGGTGATGAGGTATTCCAGCTTCCCAGCCGTCCCGGCTTGCGCCAACTGTCCTTCAATCCGGCCAATCCCAAGAATTGCGCCAGAGAACCCGGTTAAAAGCGTGATGAGAGACATCACGAAAGTCGCCGCTGACGCCAGACGGCTTGCAAGAGTGACCGGCTCTTTTGCGGCCTTCAGCGCAGCAAGCGCCTCCTCCTTCTCGCGGTCTTCGAGGACATCTTCGTGCCGTTCGCCCGCCTTGATCTGCTCTTTGCGCGCCTTTTCATCGACATTGAGAAAATCGGGTTGAGCCTTCTTATTGCGGCCGGCAGTTGATGCGACTGTGAGATTGTAGGCCCGCCTGCGCCACCACCCGATCAGGGACAGCACGACCCACAATATGGCGAGCGCAATGGTTACCCGAAACAAGATGTCGATGATGGGCCACGCATCCGGAGGAATGCGGTCGACGGCTTGCTGAAGACCATCCTTCGCGATGCGGAGACCTTCTGCTGCTTGGTCTTGAACTGAACTCAATGCCCTCTCCCCAATTGCGTCAATCAGTCCAGCTAACCCTATTTACATATCTTGTAAAGTATTATAGCCGGATTAAATGAACAAAATGCAATTCTATATCAGTCAATCTCATAGATATATAAATATAAAATATATATATACTTTGTTTACGGCACACAAATACTACACCCAATATTAAAGAGGGAGGAAAACGTGAACCAGCGACTAACTTCGAACGACATAAATGCCTTCAATCCAACAAGGCGCAGCCCATCGGGAAATCGGCTCAAGTTTTTTTCAGACGTGTTCCCGTATCTGGTCGTGCCAGTGGTCGTTTACTGTCTGACGGCTGTGTTTTCGGGAGATACGAATGGCGGCGGCGCGCTAGCCATTGCGGGCGTTCTTGATGAATCTGCTCTTACGATCCCGATGCTTTCCGGCGTCATCATGCAAATCACATGGGGCGAGATGATGGTGATTTTTGCCGTCGCTTTTCTCTTTATAGAGGTCATCAAGTCTACCAACACGGCATCCGCGGGGATCGTGAACCACATTCTTTCCATGCTGCTTTTCGTGTTCTGCCTGATGCTGTTTTTGATGTTTGAAAGTTTTGCCACCGGCACATTCTTCATCATCACATCGATGGTGCTGGTCGATGCTCTGGCTGGAATGGTCGTCACCATTATCTCCGCACGCCGTGACTTCGGCGTGGAAGGATTCTGATGATGGGCTGGATTAATCACCAAGCGTCGCGCCTTGTAGCAGGCGCATTGGGTGCCGTCATTTTGGGGGGATGTGCGTTCTCCCCCCAGCTGAGCCGCGTTGCAATCGACCACAATCGGATGGTGGCCCAAAGCGCGGATGAACTGACTTTGCTCAATATCGTGCGTGCGAGCAGGCGTTATCCATTGCATTTCACGACCGTCACCGAAGTTCAGGGCAATGCGCGCATTGCTTTGAACGCGGGCGTGGGCACCACTCTATCGCCCGGCAGTGACCCAGTGTCAGCTGATATTGGTGCAGGCGTGTCAACCAACCCCAATTTCCGCGCGACCGTACTTGCCACCGATGAATTCCAGCGCGGCATACAAGCGCCCATCCCATCGGAATTGGTCGCGTATTACCTTGATGCAGGTTGGCGCGATGAACAATTGATGGCGCTGATGGTCGAAAGAGTGGAAGTCTATGCAAGTCCGCTCGACACAGTCCCCGCTTTCAACATCGTCAATGATGAATTCCGGGAAAGTGATTTTGCCAAACTTTTGTGCACGCATGGGCTTGTGTCGGAACCAACCTCATCTTCTGTACCGCTGGCCCAATTCAGCGCCTTAATCGACACCGCGAAGGTTGCCTCCTCCCAAACATCCATATCAGAGCGGCGAAAGGAAATCACAGAGCTTCTTAAACTCATATCAAATGATGGAGTGAAACTGACAGGCGGCACCTTGGTGATTGAGGGATCGACCAATTCGGTTCGCATTGCCAAGCTGGATAAAGCGCGCTGTGATGGGGCTGTGGCAGACCCCAAACTTGCCCAGTACACTTTGCGCCCGCGCTTCAGGTCAACTTTGGGCCTGATCTATTTTCTGGGAGAATATGTACGGCTGAGTGATGAGCAGGGGCCAGACGCGGTCTACCAGGTCCCATCATGCTATGATGATTGCTCGCCCGATCGCCTTCTAACGCGGCCTGTCATTGATCTGCGTAAAGGCAGCGGAGATGCCCTGATCGAAACCGAATTTAGAGGCGCGCGCTACTTTATTGAAGCGGGCGAAGAGCAAGCCGATCCTCTTTCAGGAGAAGCGCGTGCACGCAGCCTACAAGTGGTGGCGTTGGTGCAGCAGCTGGTTAACCTGCAGAAAAGCGCAGACACCCTTCCCGCATCGCTCAGCATCACAGGAGTGAACTAAGCGGTCCTGAAAACTTAGGCATCGACCATACGTTTGTAGAGCCATGCACGAGTGGCAGTCCAACGTCGTTTGATCGTTGCAGGAGAAGTGCCAGTTACCTCTGCGATCTCCTCAATCGTCATCCCGCCAAAGAACCGCATTTCGACAAGGTCGGCACGCTCGCGATCCACTTCGGCCAATTCTTCCAAAAGCAGGTCGAGCTCAATCAGATCCAGCGGAGGGTCTTCAGCAAGGCCCGTGACAAGCGTGACCTTTTGATGCGCTCGCTTATCTGCCAGCTTGCGCCGCGCATGATCGATCAAAACATTACGCATAACATGGCTGACCAGCGCGAGAACGCGCGCACGGGTCATCTCGCCCATGCCTTCTGAATTCATGATCCGGACAAACGCCTCATTCACAAGGTCAGGAGCTGCCAGCGAACAATTCTGCTCTGTCGCAAGACGAGAGGCAGCAATGCGCTCAAGATCCGGCTGGATCGCGCTCAATAGCTTGTCATCTAATTGCAAATCAGCCCCCCCCCCAGCTTTTCATCAAACTGCCGCTCTATCCCCCAGGCGAACGGTTTGACCGATGCGCGATAAAACCTAGCATGGATCGCACGGGCGGCAAGATGGCAGATATGGGGGAATGCCCAGCAACTTTCTGACCGGCCCTAGCAACAATCCCGTCGTGTGGATTAGGCAGCGTAAACTGGCTATCTTAGCCTGACGCTTTTGAGAGCCGCGCGCGCGCCTCTGCCTCGCCAATGAGCGGCAGAAGCTCACCCATATCGGGTCCGTGGTTCATACCTGTCAGCGCCTGGCGAAGGGGCAGGAACAGCAACTTGCCCTTCCGTCCGGTCTTCTCTTTGAGAGCCGATGTGAGCGCGCCCCACGGGTCATCACTCCATGCAAGGGTCTCAAGAGCCTGCGAGAGATAGCTGCGGTCTTCATCGGAGAATTCTGGCTGTTCGATGGGGCCTGTGACCAGTCGCCACCATTCGCCAACTTCGCCAATGGTCGCAATGTTTGGCCGGACAGCATGCCAGCCTGCCTCGTCCATGCCGCCGGGCAATCTATCCTTCACCGCATCATACGACATCGCATGGACGATGGCAGTGTTGACCCTCTCCAGATCGGCATCATCAAACTTTGCTGGCGCGCGGCCAAACGTTGCAAGGTCGAAAGTGTCCATGAGCACGTCAATATCTGCAATCGGTTCGACCGGAAGCGACGTACCAAGGCGGCTGAGAAGCGCGATGATGGCTTCGGGTTCTACTCCCTTTTCACGGAAAGTATCACAACCAAGTGAGCCTAGCCGCTTTGACAGCTTGCCCTCTTTACCAACCAGCAAAGCCTCATGGGCGAAATCAGGAACAGACGCCTTCATCGCGGTAAACATCTGAATTTGCACTGCTGTGTTCGATACATGATCCTCGCCGCGTAAAACTTGCGTGATCCCCATATCGATATCATCAACGGTTGAGGGGAGCATGTAGAGCCATGACCCATCAGCACGGCGGATGACGGGGTCGGAAAGCAGTTTAGGATCAAACTTGGCATTGCCCCTGACGCCATCTTCCCATTCAATCGCCTCGTCATGATCCAGCTTGAAGCGCCAATGCGGTTGCACCCCTTCGGCCTCTTTGGCAGCGCGTTGTTCGCCTGTCAGATCAAGTGCACCTCGATCATAAATCGGTGGCAGCCCCCGGCCCAACAGCACCTTGCGCTTTAGCTCCAATTCCTGAGCCGTCTCATATGCCGGGTAAATCCGCCCCGCAGCACGCAAGGCCTCAAATGCGGCTTCATACCGATCAAGCCTTGCCGATTGGCGCTCTTCCCGGTCCCAGTTGATACCTAGCCAGCTCAGGTCAGCGCGAATGGCCTCGACATATTCCTCTTTGGAACGCGCAGCATCGGTATCATCGATACGCAGTACGAATTCACCGCCGGACTTTTGCGCCAGCATCCAATTGTGCAAAGCGGTGCGGATGTTGCCGACATGCAGGCGGCCAGTAGGCGAAGGGGCAAAACGGGTGATGCTCATAGCGGCCTGCGTTAGAGCGCAGCGGCCCGCCTCGCAAGCCGTGCAAAAGAGGTATTAGAACTCACCAAATCTCAGCAGCGACTTCTCATAGGCCCGATACCGATTACCCCCGGCCGCGAAAAGAGCGTCGTTCAACCAGCGCTCAGTTCGGCGATCACAAGATCGTTGCACCCTTCCCATAGAGCTGGCGCGCGATCGGGCCGGATTAGGCCGTGGGTGCAATGAACAAAAGCATCATAGTCGCGGTGGACAGCGCTGCTGACTATCCCGCCGATTGTAACCTCATCATGGCTGATCAAACCGCAACAAAAACGCGATACATGGATGTTTTCGGGCCAACAGCGCATGATGGTTTTGGCAAGGGCAAGCGATTTCGCAGCGACGTCAACGCTACCAAGGCGGCTGCTTAGCTCGGGCACTGGATCGCGCCCAGCGCGCTCATGCAAGGCCATGAGGCGGACCGAGTAGACGAAACGTGCAGCGATCGGATGCAGTTCGGAAAGACGAGGCGCTCTTTGCAGATTGGCGACAATGGACTTTGCGGAAGTGGTGCGATTGTGAGCCATGATTCTCCTGCTCTGCTGGCTTTGATGACCAGAGAACTATGGCTTATTTGCAAACGCTTCGCAATAACGTTATTGTGCTTATTCGCTACTTTGGGCTGATCACAAAGCTGTGTTCTATGAACAAGAACACTTCAGTTTGGCTTGCCTGCTTGAAGAAGAGCTCTGAATCGAGACCGCGTATCTCGACGCCATAATCCCCACCAAACATGGCAGCATAGCTTTTGGATTCGTTTGCAATCGCTCGGACCACCGCGCCGCGATACTGGTCGGGATCGTCAATTGCCAGCTCTGTGCTGCCTGTCTCAATATAGGATCTTCCTGTGGCCGGTACGTCTTTGCGAAACGCTTCGATTGTTTCATCCACCTGGTCCTGCCCTTTAAATCGTCCCCCGACAGGCAGGCGAGCGTAAAGTTGAACCCGCGTGGTATCAGGCCGATTTCCACGAGAATAGACGAGCAAGTCTTCCATTGTATTGAGCGAAAGCGGCGACAGCTTATAGCGCCCTGCAACCAGCGAAATGCCTTGGGCTTGAGCGCGCTCAATTGTTGCGCGCAGCATGGCGTCCACTTCGGTGCGACGGACATTGGGATCACGAGAATCTGAATTGACGTAGATCGGCTTTACAAAGAAATCGGCCGTGCGCGTCAGGCCAATCGCAGACTGTTCATCGTCGTAATACTCATCATAGTCATCGCGTTCCACGCGGCTCGCAGTCACGATGACGGTGTCTTGCGCACTCAGTGAAACTGGCATGGAAACAGCCACCATCGCACTTGCTAGGATAAGTCGTTTCATTGGTTCTTTCCCCTCTTTTCAAATGTCCTTTTGAATGCAGCATGCCGGTTGTTTGCTGAATGGCAAAGAAAAACCCCGCCAGAGCTTCCTCTGACGGGGTTAATCACTCTTCATTTCGAGAAGCTTATTCAGCGGCAGGAGCGTCTCCGCCGCCCATTGCAGCTTTCATCGCATCCTCGCTGGACACTGGATCAGCAGCTGGCTCTGGCTCAACCGCATTTGCTGCGGCCAATGCGTCCTGTTGCTTCTTCCATTGCGCCTTAAGCGCTGCGTCACGGCTGGATGCCGTTACACGCATGCGGTTCATGCCAGCGCCGGTTCCAGCAGGGATAAGACGGCCAACGATCACGTTCTCTTTGAGACCGATCAGCGTGTCCTTTTTGCCTTCAACCGAAGCCTGCGTCAGCACCCGTGTGGTCTCTTGGAAAGAAGCCGCCGAGATAAAGCTGCGTGTCTGCAAGCTCGCTTTGGTAATGCCCAACAGGATTGGCGTACCCTCAGCAGGCTCTTTATTCCGGCCAAGCTTAGCATTCACTTCAAGCATTTCGGCAAGGTCCACTTGCTCACCAGGAAGCAAAGTCGTGTCGCCGCCTTTAGTGATCTCAACTTTCTGCAGCATTTGGCGAACGATCACCTCGATGTGCTTGTCGTTGATTTTTACGCCTTGCAAGCGATAGACTTCCTGAATCTCATTGACGAGATATTCAGCCAAAGCCTCAACGCCCATAACTTCCAGGACGTCATGCGGGTTTGGCGCGCCGGAAACAAGGGTATCACCCTTCTTCACATAATCGCCTTCTTGCACATCGATCACTTTGGTCTTCGCAATCAGGTATTCAACGCGATCACCTTCCTCTGGAACAATCGCAATCTTACGCTTTGCCTTGTACTCGCGAACGAACTCGATCTTACCAGAGATCTTGGCAATGATCGACATATCCTTGGGAAGACGCGCTTCGAACAGCTCGGCAACACGCGGCAGACCGCCGGTGATGTCGCGCGTTTTCGCAGCTTCGCGTGAGGCGCGGGCCAGAATGTCACCGGCAGCCACTTCCTGACCGTCCTCAACCGAAAGCGTGGTGCCCGGGGCCAGCATATAACGCTGAGCCTCGGTTTCATCGTCATCGGTTTGACCTTCACCAAGCAAGGTAAGGCGCGGGCGAAGCTCTTCTTTCTTCTTCCGGCCCGTTGCGCGGTTTTCGGTTACCACACGGTTAGCGATACCGGTGGCATCATCGGTCTGTTCTTCGAGCGTAGAGCCCTCAACCAGATCCTGATATTTTACCACGCCTGATTGCTCAGTGATGATTGGCAGAGTGAACGGGTCCCATTCAGCCAGACGATCGCCTTCTTTGACTTTCGCGCCATTCTTGAAATGCAGCACTGTACCGTAAGGCACTTTGTGCATTTCACGCTCACGGCCCTCAGCATCGATCACAGCGATTTCACCATTGCGAGCAAGCGAAAGGATACGTCCTTTTTTGTCCGTAATGGTAGGCATATCGCGAAGCTCGACCTTACCATCCGAGATGGATTCAAGATGCGATGTCTCGTTAAGCTGCGCTGCACCACCAATGTGGAAGGTACGCATAGTCAACTGCGTGCCCGGCTCACCGATAGATTGTGCAGCGATAACGCCGACAGCTTCGCCGATATTTACCGGCGTACCGCGAGCAAGATCACGGCCATAGCAAGTCGCGCAAACGCCTTGTTCTGCTTCACAAACCAGGGGTGAGCGGATTTTCGCTGACTGTACCTCGGCTTCTTCGATGACTTTAACCATCGCTTCATCCACCAAAGTGCCCGCAGGTACGATCACTTCATCGGTTGATGCATTGATGATGTCTTCTGCCACCGTGCGGCCCAGAATACGCTCACCCAAGGATGCGATGACGCTGCCGCCTTGAACGATTGCGCGCATTTCCAGCGCGTTTTCGGTCTTGCAGTCTTCTTCAACGATCACGCAGTCTTGCGAAACGTCAACCAGACGGCGCGTCAGATAGCCTGAGTTCGCCGTCTTCAATGCCGTGTCCGCAAGGCCCTTACGAGCGCCGTGGGTGGAGTTGAAGTACTCAAGGACGTTCAGGCCCTCTTTAAAGTTCGAGATAATCGGGTTCTCGATGATCTCACCTGAAGGCTTGGCCATCAGACCGCGCATACCGGCAAGCTGTTTCATCTGCGCTGGGCTCCCGCGCGCACCGGAGTGGCTCATCATGTAGATCGAGTTGATCTCTGCCTCGCGGCCATCTTTATCAATCGGTGTCGCCTTAATGCGGTCCATCATCGCGTCTGCGACAAGGTCACCACATTTCGACCAGGCATCGATTACCTTGTTGTACTTTTCCTGCTGCGTGATGAGACCGTCCTGGTATTGCTGTTCGTAGTCAGCAACCAAAGACTTTGTCTCTTCAACCAGACCTTCTTTCGCATCAGGAATGATCATGTCATCCTTGCCGAAAGAGATACCTGCGCGGAATGCGTGGCGGAAGCCCAGCACCATGATCGCGTCAGCAAACAGCACAGTGTCTTTTTGACCAGTGTGACGATAGACCTCATCAATCACATCACCGATGTCCTTCTTCGTCAGAAGACGGTTGATGATGTCGTAAGGCACTTTGCTGTTTTTCGGCAGGCACTCCCCGATCAGCATGCGGCCAGGCGTCGTTACAAACCGGCGCTGGACGATATTGCCATCCTCATCAGCCTGCGGGACGCGAGCGATGATTTTGGAGTGGAGTGACACAGCCTTAGTCTCAAGCGCTTGGTGCACTTCTGCCATATCGGCAAAACGCGGGAGCTTCTCGACTTTGGAGCCGTCTTCGTTCTCGAGATATTCAGGCGTCTTTTCCTGACGCTCCATGGATAGGTAATAGATACCCAGCACCATATCCTGCGACGGAACGATGATTGGCTTACCGTTGGCAGGCGAAAGGATGTTGTTCGTTGACATCATCAACACACGCGCTTCGAGCTGCGCCTCAAGGCTAAGCGGCACGTGGACAGCCATTTGGTCGCCATCAAAGTCAGCGTTGAACGCTGAACATACCAGCGGGTGAAGCTGGATCGCTTTACCTTCGATCAGGACGGGCTCGAACGCCTGAATGCCAAGGCGGTGAAGCGTCGGGGCGCGGTTCAGGAGAACCGGGTGCTCGCGGATCACTTCGTCCAGGATATCCCAGACTTCTTTGCGCTCTTTCTCAACCCATTTCTTCGCCTGTTTCAAGGTCATGGAAAGACCCTTGGCATCGAGGCGGGCGTAGATGAACGGCTTGAACAGTTCGAGCGCCATCTTCTTGGGCAAACCACACTGATGCAGTTTCAGCTCAGGGCCGGTCACGATGACCGAACGGCCCGAATAGTCAACGCGCTTACCGAGCAAGTTCTGGCGGAAGCGGCCTTGCTTACCCTTGAGCATGTCGGAAAGCGATTTCAGCGGACGCTTGTTCGCACCCGTAATCACACGACCACGGCGGCCATTGTCGAACAGCGCGTCAACGGCTTCCTGAAGCATACGCTTCTCGTTGCGGACGATGATATCCGGTGCGCGCAGTTCAATCAGGCGCTTCAAACGGTTGTTCCGGTTGATCACCCGGCGATAGAGATCGTTGAGATCCGACGTCGCAAAGCGGCCACCATCGAGCGGCACCAGTGGGCGAAGCTCTGGCGGGATCACGGGGATCACTTCGAGGATCATCCACTCAGGGCGGTTACCGGATTCGATGAAGCTCTCGACCACTTTCAAGCGCTTGATGATCTTCTTGGGCTTGAGCGTCGACTTGGTGGTCGCGAGCTCTTCCATCAGATCGTCGCGCTCTTGCTCCAGATCGAGATCCATCAGCATGACCTTGACCGCTTCTGCGCCGATATCGGCAGAGAAAGCGTCTTCGCCGTACTCATCCTGCGCTTCGAGCAGCTCATCTTCGGTCAGCAGCTGGAATTTCTCAAGCGGGGTCAGGCCCGGCTCAATCACCACATAGCTTTCGAAGTAGAGGATGCGCTCAAGCTGCTTCAATTGGATATCGAGAAGCAAGCCAATGCGCGATGGCAGCGACTTCAGGTACCAGATATGCGCAACAGGAGCCGCGAGCTCGATGTGGCCCATACGCTCACGGCGCACTTTGGTAACGGTGACTTCAACGCCGCATTTCTCGCAAACGACGCCTTTGTACTTCATGCGCTTATATTTGCCGCAAAGGCATTCATAGTCCTTTACCGGGCCAAAGATACGCGCGCAGAACAGGCCGTCACGCTCTGGCTTGAACGTACGATAGTTGATCGTCTCCGGCTTCTTGATCTCGCCGAAAGACCACGAACGGATGCGCTCTGGCGAGGCGATGCCGATCTGGATCTGGTCAAAGGTCTCTGGCTTAGCCAGCTGGTTGGTGAATTTGGTCAGTTCATTCATTTCTCAAATTCCTCACTTGGAGGTGAATTCCTTAGGGCGGTTAAGGGGCGGGGACTGAGTAGTCCCGCGCCCTTACTCCGCTGCCTCCAGCATATCGCCGTCATCATCTTCATCGCCGATGGAGGTGAGTTCGACATTCATGCCCAGCGAGCGCATTTCCTTCACGAGAACGTTGAAGCTCTCCGGAATGCCCGCTTCGAAGGTGTCGTCGCCTTTGACGATGGCTTCATAGACTTTCGTCCGGCCAACCACGTCATCGGATTTGACAGTCAGCATTTCCTGCAAGGTGTAAGCAGCGCCGTAAGCTTGCAGAGCCCAGACTTCCATCTCACCGAAGCGCTGACCACCGAACTGCGCCTTACCACCCAGCGGCTGCTGAGTGACGAGCGAGTATGGGCCGATCGAGCGAGCGTGGATTTTGTCGTCAACCAAGTGGTGCAGTTTGAGCATATAGATAATGCCTACGGTCACCTTACGGTCAAACGCTTCACCAGTGCGACCATCATAAAGCGTCGATTGGCCAGAGCTGTCGACATTCGCCTTTACCAGCATGTCCGACACATCAGGCTCACGCGCACCATCAAACACTGGCGTACCCATCGGGACGCCGGCTGAAAGGTTGGTCGCAAGCTCAACGATTTGTTCTGCTGAACGGCTTTCGAGATCTTCGAAATACTGCTCGCCATAAACATCCTTCAGACGGTCAACGACCGCTTCGGGAGGTTTTACACCGGCATAGTCTTCTGCGGCATTCGGATTGGCGCGTTTCCACTCTTCAAGCTTGTCCGCGATATCCATGCCAAGCCCGCGCGCTGCAAAGCCAAGGTGCGTTTCGAAGATCTGCCCCACGTTCATACGCGAAGGCACACCCAGCGGGTTCAAAACGATATCAACCGCAGTCCCATCTTCAAGGAACGGCATGTCTTCAACAGGAAGGATGCGAGAGATCACACCCTTGTTTCCGTGACGACCCGCCATCTTATCACCCGGTTGCAGCTTACGCTTCACCGCGACGAAGACTTTGACCATTTTAAGAACGCCCGGTGCAAGCTCATCGCCGCGCTCCAGCTTCTCTTTACGGTCTTCGAACTTCGCATCGATCAGGCCAACCGCATCATCATATTGCGATTTGATCGCCTCCAATTGCGCCTGACGATTGTCATCAGCAACCGCAAACTGAAACCACTCATGCTTTTCGACATCGGCAAGCACTTGCTCGCTGATTTCGAGGCCCTTCTTGATGCCTTTCGGAGCCGCCGAAGCGGTTTGCCCCATCAGCATGTCCTTAAGGCGGTTGTAAGTCGCACGGTTGAGAATGCCGCGTTCGTCGGCCGCGTCTTTGCGCAGGCGTTCGATTTCCTCGTTCTGGATCGCACGGGTACGGTCATCAATCTCGATACCGTGGCGGTTGAACACACGAACCTCAACGATGGTGCCAGCAACACCGGGCGGTAGACGCAGCGAAGTATCGCGAACGTCAGAGGCTTTCTCACCAAAAATGGCGCGCAGAAGCTTCTCTTCCGGCGTCATCGGGCTTTCGCCCTTTGGCGTGATCTTGCCAACCAGAATGTCACCGGGGTGCACTTCCGCGCCGATATAGACAATGCCCGCCTCATCGAGATTGCGGAGCGCTTCCTCGCCGACATTCGGAATATCGCGGGTGATGTCCTCTGGCCCAAGCTTCGTATCGCGAGCCATGACTTCAAACTCCTCGATATGGATCGAGGTGAAGACGTCATCTTTCACGATACGCTCTGAGATGAGGATGGAATCCTCATAGTTATAGCCATTCCAAGGCATAAACGCGACGAGGCTGTTTTTGCCCAGCGCCAATTCACCAAGATCAGTCGATGGACCGTCAGCGATGATATCGCCCGGTTCAATCGTCTCACCCACTTTCACCAGCGGACGTTGGTTGATGCAGGTGTTCTGGTTCGAACGCTGGAACTTTTGCAGTGTGTAGATGTCAACGCCGGACTGGCCCGCTTCAACATCGCCAATGGCGCGGATCACGATGCGAGTTGCGTCAACTTGGTCAACGATACCTCCGCGTTTCGCCGCAATCGCAGCGCCTGAATCGCGCGCCACGGTTTCTTCCATGCCGGTGCCAACCCAAGGCGCTTCGGCTTTTACCAAAGGCACCGCTTGGCGTTGCATGTTCGATCCCATAAGAGCGCGGTTTGCGTCATCGTTTTCAAGGAACGGAATGAGCGATGCCGCAACCGAAACGAGCTGTTTCGGCGACACATCCATCAATGTGATCTGATCGTTTGGCGCCATCAGGTTGTCGCCAGCCTGGCGCGCAGAAATCAAATCTTCGACAAACGCGCCATCGCCATCAAGCTCAGCCGAGGCCTGCGCAACCGTGTGGCGCTGCTCTTCCATGGCCGACAGATAGATCACATCACCGGTGACTTTGTTGTCGACCACTTGGCGATACGGCGTTTCGATAAAGCCGTATTTGTTGACCCGGCTGAACGATGCCAGCGAATTAATCAGACCAATGTTCGGGCCTTCCGGCGTCTCAATCGGGCAAATACGGCCATAGTGGGTTGGGTGAACGTCGCGGACTTCAAAGCCAGCACGCTCACGCGTCAGACCACCTGGGCCAAGCGCCGATACGCGGCGCTTGTGCGTGACTTCTGACAGCGGGTTCGTTTGGTCCATGAACTGTGAAAGCTGCGAGGAACCAAAGAACTCACGCACAGCTGCCACAGCAGGTTTGGCGTTGATGAGATCGTTCGGCATGACTGTAGACACATCGACCGAAGACATACGCTCTTTAACAGCGCGCTCCATGCGAAGCAGGCCAACACGGTATTGGTTTTCGAGCAGTTCACCCACCGAACGCACCCGGCGGTTGCCGAGGTTGTCGATATCGTCAACTTCGCCTTTGCCGTCTTTCAGGCCAACCAGCTCCTTGACCACAGCAAGGATGTCTTCCTTGCGCAATGTTGTAACCGTGTCTTCGGCATCCAGCGCGAGACGCATGTTAAGTTTCACGCGGCCAACGGCGGAAAGGTCATAACGCTCACCATCGAAGAACAGGCCTTCGAACAAAGCTTCTGCTGTTTCCTTGGTTGGCGGTTCGCCAGGACGCATCACTTTGTAGATTGCCTCCAAGCCTTCATCGCGGTTTTCCGCTTTGTCGACTTTCAGCGTGTTGCGCATCCAAGGACCAGTGTTGATCTCATCAATGTCGAGCAGTTCGAGCTTATCGAAGCCTGCTTCATCAAGCGCTTCAACATGCTCGAGTGTCACTTCATCACCAGCCTCGATGTAGATGCGGCCGGTTTGCTCATTGATAAGGTCATACGCAGCGTAGCGGCCAACAACTTCCTCTGTCGGAAGGAGCAAATCGGCAAGGCCATCTTTCGCGGCTTTGTTCGCAGCGCGCGGGCTGATTTTCTGACCAGCGGGGAAGATTTCTTCGCCCGTCTTTGCATCAACGAGTGCGAATGCGGGTTTTTGGCCGCGCCATTGCTCTGCGACGAACGGAATTTTCCAGCCGTCTTTTGCGCGCGCCCACGTCATCAGATCATAGAAGTGGTGCAGAATGCCTTCGCTATCGAGGCCGAGCGCATAAAGCAGCGCGGTCACTGGCAGCTTACGCTTACGGTCGATGCGGACATTGACGATGTCTTTCGCGTCGAACTCGAAGTCGAGCCAGCTGCCGCGGTATGGAATGACGCGGGCTGCAAACAGAAGCTTGCCTGAAGAGTGCGTCTTGCCGCGGTCGTGGTCGAACAGCACACCTGGCGAACGGTGCATCTGGGAAACGATTACGCGCTCTGTGCCATTGACGATGAATGTGCCGTTCTCCGTCATGAGCGGCATATCACCCATGTAAACGTCTTGCTCTTTGATATCGAGAACCGAGCGCGTTTCGGTTTCCTGATCGACTTCGAATACGATCAAACGAAGGGTTACCTTCATTGGAGCGGCATACGTAATGCCGCGTTGGCGACACTCTGTTGTGTCGTATTTAGGCTCTTCCAGTTCGTAGTGAACGAAATCGAGCTCGGCCGTTCCGGCAAAATCGCGGATCGGGAAGACCGAACGCAGCGTCTTTTCCAGACCGGAAACATAGCCGATTTCTTTATCAGAGCGCAGGAACTGCTCGTAGCTTTCGCGCTGCACCTCGATGAGGTTTGGCATATCGACAACTTCATGAATGTCGCCGAAGATTTTACGGATGCGCCGTTTCGCCGTGCCTTTTGCCGCGCGGCTGCGGGTTGGTTTCGCCTTGGTCGCCATGGAGGAGATGTGCCTCTTTTGTAAGATGTGCTGCGGGGCAGTCCGCCCGTTTGCATCAATGTCTACGTTCATCACGCGAATTGAAAACCATAACAGACGCAAAAGAGCCGCATCCCAAAAATGTGTTCAGATTGAACCATCGGGGTGCAGCTTTTGTATTCGTCGCGATTATGGTGTTCGATGCTTCTATTCTGGAACCGATCCCCGCGTATGAATCGGACTGTCTCGAAACCTCGTCGAAAGCGCCATTTAGGAATTACCCAGCTCGCTGTCAATCAGATGCGAGACCGGAGGTAACTCAAGTCATGAGCATATCGTTTTTCAATATTATTGTTTGACAATAAGGCAATTGCGCTTCATCTCAACCCTTATTGTTTTTCAATATGATTCGAAGGCACTCGCAGATGTTTGGTAAAAACCTCCCTAAAGATTGGCTTCTTCGCACAGGACTGCTGGGCAGTCTGATTGTGCGCGCTATCCTTTGGTTCGGGATTGCCGCATTGGTTTTGGGGCTTGGCTACATTGCCTTGGGTGATCCGGCAGGGTTTGCCGATCTTGATGCTGAGCTGGCGCGCGAAGGTGTCGCTATGAGCGGGAAGCCCGCATTACTAATTATCTTCACCTTCGTTTTGGTCATCATCATCTTGTTCGAGCGGCTTATCCAGCAAGTGATGCAGATCATTCACAGCGTTGACGAAGGCGATCCGTTTGTGCCCGCTAATGCTGAACGGCTGGACCGGATTGGCTGGCTTCTTCTCGCAACGCAATTACTCGCGTTTATCGGGACAAGCATTAACGCAGTTGAGGCGCTAGCGAGCGAATGGAATTTCGGCGAACAGTTCAGCTTTGAAGGATTGTTGTCGGTTGTCCTCGTATTTATTCTCGCTAGGATATTCCGGCATGGCACCCAGATGCGCGATGATCTGGAAGGGACAGTCTGATGCCTCCCCAGCCGCATGATGCACGCGATAGTGCGCAGGTCGTGGTAAAGCTCGATGAACTTTTAGCTGAGCGCCAAATCACCTTAACCCAGCTCGCCGAACGAATCGGTCTGACACTTGCCAATGCCTCGATCCTAAAGACTGGCAAAGCCAAGGCGATCCGGTTTTCAACGCTTGCCGCGATTTGCCATGAGTTGGACTGCCAGCCGGGCGATCTCCTGCGATACGATCATCAAAGGAGTGACACGGAATGACTCGCTTTATGACTTGGGGTTTGTGCGCAGCATTGGTGCCATTGCTAACCGCCTGCGGTCCGGAAGATGGAGCCCCCCTCGCCCCCACGGTTTCTGTCTCACCAAACCCACCTCCTGTTGCATCGTTTGAGCCCTCGCTTCCGCGTCTCGCGGACGGCCCTCATCTGGGAATGATAACTGGATTTGACCCATTGGACGCTAATCGAGCGGCGGTCGCGGCTGCTCGCTATGACCAGGCGAGAGCTGCGGGTGCGACGATTGGCCGCATTCAGATCGATTGGGCCGAATTGGAAACAGCGCCCGGGGAATATGACGCAGCCGCTTTGGATGATGCGTTCGCCGCGCCAGAGCTTGCCGGGATGAATCTTGTCGTCCTTCTCTCCACGCTCGACAGCGAGGGCCTGACTGTGCCTGACCATCTGGTTGAAGATGGCAGACTGCGCGATGGCTTGACGCTCGGCTCGCCGGAAGTGGTGGATTCATTTACCGCCTTTCTCGACTGGCTCGGTCCACATTTGCAACAGCGCGATGTCTGGTTGCTTTCGATCCTTAATGAACCCAAAGGACCGATCGATGATGGCGTGGTGAACGAGGCAGAAGCGGTCACATTCTATTCTGTAGCCATGGATCAATGGAATGAGGATATCCCGGAAATCGGTATAACGGGCACGTTCACGACTTCAGGCCCATCAGGCATACCGGATTTTTACGAAGCCGTGCGCGTGCGCTCTGACATGATCAGCTTCAATTATTACTGCCTCACCGACGACATTCAGGTCACAGGTCGAGACGCATGGGAAACACGTCTCGCGCAGATGAAAGCCAATGCAGGCGACCGTGAGATCTTTGTTCAAGAGCTAGGATGCCCGGTGGGTTTCTCCCCTCAAGCCCAAGCGACTAGCATCGGTGGTTCACTCGAAAACCAAGTGCAGTTTTTCGACTTCCTTGGTGAGGTCTTTGCTAGCGACCCGCAATTTCGCGCAGCTACCATGTTTCAGATCTACGATTGGTCACCGGAGCTTTCGATGATCTTCTCTGGCCCCCTGCGCGATGCTGGACAGGATATCGCCGCAGATCGGCTTGAAGAATGGCTCGCCACCAGCGGTTTTTTGCGATGGTCTGATAGTTTTGAGCGGCCGGGCTGGCAGACATGGCTCATGCAATTAGAGCGGGTTCGCACCGCGCGTGAACAATAAGCAGAGGCAAGACTTGGCTTGACTTTCGGGACGCGCGGGGTAATTGCGCGCCTCGATTGCATTTGCAGTCATCCGTCCGAGACAGTTGCTGAACGGAATTTGCCGTTCTTAATTTGCAGCCTAGGCGGGGAAAAGAGATTTCGGTTCGCTTTATCGCGGCCCCTTGGTGCAGGTTGTACCCTCCTTCCCTTGTCAGCGGACTTTGGCTTGTCGGTAAGCGGCAAACCAAAATGTGAGCCGGTCGTGCGGACCTGAACATTCGTGCGGCCATAATGAAGGAGTATGGCATGGATCGTTCGCAAAAAGCCGATGCGGTTGCCCAGCTCAATGCGGTCTTCAACGAAGTTGGCGTGGTGGTTGTCACCCGCAACCTCGGCCTGACGGTGGATCAATCTACCGAACTGCGCGGCAAGATGCGTGAAGCTGGTGCTTCTTATAAGGTTGCGAAGAACCGTCTCGCCAAGCTCGCCCTGAAAGACACCGATTACACGGGTATCGAAGAGTTTCTCTCCGGCCCGACTGCCTTGGCTTGGTCTGAAGACCCAGTTGCGGCAGCCAAAGCGGCGGTCGATTTTGCGAAATCGAACGACAAGCTGGAAATCGTCGGTGGATCGATGGGCAGCCAAGTTCTCGATGAAGCTGGGATCAAGGCGCTTGCCTCGATGCCGAGCCTCGATGAACTTCGCGGCAAACTCGTTGGCCTCGTCAACGCACCTGCAACCAAGGTTGCTCAGGTCGTCAATGCGCCCGCCAACAAACTTGCCCGTGTATTTGGTGCCTATGGCGCCAAAGACGCAGCTTAAGAGACGTTATTCGCGAACAACGAAACATTTTTGGGGTGTGTTGAAGACCCCGCCTATTATTTGGAGTGAACATCATGGCTGATATTGCCAAGCTTGTTGAAGAACTTTCGAAGCTGACCGTCCTTGAGGCAGCTGAACTTGCAACTGCTCTTGAAGAAGAGTGGGGCGTTAGCGCTGCTGCTGCAGTCGCTGTTGCTGGCCCAGCTGCTGGCGGCGGCGGCGAAGCTGCTGCTGAAGAGAAAGACGAATTCGACGTCATCCTCACCGGCGACGGCGGCAAGAAAATCCAGGTCATCAAAGAAGTCCGCGCCATCACTGGCCTGGGCCTCACCGAAGCCAAAGGTCTTGTCGAAGGCGCACCAAAGCCATTGAAAGAAGGCGTTGCAAAAGCAGAAGCCGAAGAGATCAAAGGCAAAATCGAAGCAGCTGGCGGTACCGTCGAGCTCAAGTAAGCTTCGAAAGAGCTTTGCTCAAAACAAAAGGGCGGTGCCAGCAATGGCGCCGCCCTTTTTTGATCGGGGTGCTGGGAGTCTAAACGACGAACATAGCAACGAAACCCATGACTGCTATGCGCCGGATGGTTTCCCTTTGCCTTTGGCGTTCCGCTTTGCCTTGCGGTCTGGCTTGGGACCTGCAAATTTTGGCTTGCCCGATTTAGGCTTTCCGCCTGACCGCGGCTTGCCTCCCTGGCCTTTGCCGCCATGCCCCTTTCCACCAGCTGCTTTCCCACCGGGCCCTTTACGGAAAGGTTTTGCACGCACCTGAGACCCGCCATTTTTGCGATTGTTGCGGGCTTCCACGCGGGGACCATCCGCGGATTCTTCGATCAATATCGCGTCTTGTTCATCGTCGGTCGAACCGGTGCGTTGGACTGTCTCTGCAAACTGCGCCGCAATGGTGCGGGGGATCTGGAACCAGGTTTCATTTGGGCCCACCCGAATAGCGCCAATTTCATTGCGCGTGATGTGGCCACGCCGACAGATCAGCGGCAATATCCAGCGCGGTTCTGCGCTTTGGCGGCGGCCTACACCCATCTTGAACCAGACCACATCTTCAAAGCCCGGACGGTGCCTGTCTGCCTTGGCTTTTTCGCGAGCCTCAGGTGTGTTGGCGAGCAATTCTTCAGGCTGAGGTAGTTTTGCCCGGTGCGCCTGCACCAACGCGGCCGCAATATCAGCGGCGGGCATACGTTCCATCAATTGGGTCGCTATCGCGCGGTCGTCATCCTCATACTGCGCAGGCGCTGTGAGCTTTTCCATCAAGCGCGCATGATCTTTCTTCCGGATCGCTTCGGGTGTTGGCGCGTCCAGCCATTCGGCTTTGATTTTGGCGCCGCGCAGCATGCTTTCAACACGCCTGCGCCGATTGTACGGCACAATGATCGCGGCGGTGCCTTTCTTGCCCGCGCGCCCAGTGCGGCCAGATCGATGCTGCAAAGTCTCCGCATCACGCGGGGTTTCGACATGGATCACGAGACTTAGCGTCGGCAGGTCAATCCCGCGCGCAGCGACATCAGTGGCAACGCAAACCCTAGCGCGCCGATCGCGCATCGCTTGCAGCGCTTGGTTGCGCTCTGATTGGGAATGCTCACCCGATAGGGCGACAACGCCAAACCCGCGGTTCTGCAATGTTGCATGAAGACGGCGAACACTTTCACGCGTCGCACAAAAACAAATGGCGGATTCCACCTCATGAAATCGCAGCAGATTAACGACAGCGTTTTCTATCTCGGACGGGCCGACGGTGATTGCCTGATAGCTGATATCACCATGCCCCCGGTCCTCACCCGCCAATGACAATCGCAAGGCGTCCTGCTGATAACGCTCAGCCAGGCGAACGATTGCGCGCGGCATTGTGGCAGAAAACAACAGGGTGCGGCGTGTGTCTGGTGTTGCGTCAAGGATCTCTTCCAGATCCTCGCGGAAGCCCATATCGAGCATTTCGTCCGCCTCATCCAGAACCACTCCGACTAAGCTGGATAAGTCCAGTGCGCCGCGTTCAAGGTGGTCGCGCAAACGCCCCGGCGTTCCGACGACAATCGCAGGGCCAGATCGCAAGGCACGGCGTTCTTTGCTCGCATCCATCCCGCCAACGCAGGTAGCAATGCGCAGGCCCACTTTCGCATAAAGCCAGCCCAATTCGCGACTGACTTGCATTGCGAGTTCGCGCGTGGGCGCAACGACAAGTGCAAGCGGCTTTTCCGTAAGCGGTGTACCGCGAATCTCGCCAAGCAACTGGTCAGCAAGAGCAAGCCCGAACGCGACCGTTTTGCCAGAGCCTGTTTGCGCAGAAACAATCAAGTCACGCCCCGCAGCATCAGGCGAAATCGCCGCTGCTTGGACAGGTGTTGGCGAAGCATAGCCACGGTCGGCAAGAGCCTCACCAAGGAGAGGCGGAAGAGTTTCAAATGACATGTATGTTCGCTTGGGTAACTGCGCAGATAATCGCGCTTTTGTGATGAGGACCTGAGAATGGTGCGCAGCGCGCATTCAGCTCAAGCGCGCTGCGGCCATTGCCGGATGCGCCCGTGAGGGACCTATAGCGGGAAATCTGCACTTTGCCTCACTTTATTTTGCAGGTGCGAAATAGGCCGGATCGTGGCGCGGCTATCTGCATCACGGCCGCGCTCTCAGCTCAGTGAAAAATCGAGTGCACAATCCGCACACACTCCGACGAAAATGGCTCGCGCGAAACTCCCCCTTTCCCGACTCGCGATCCCAGCCTATTCGGACCGGCTTGCCTATTGGTGAGCGAGGCGCACCATGAGCAAGACAGCAAACCTTCAAACGCCATCCTGGGGCGGAGAAATACGGGCCACGTTTTGGCTCGCGGCTCCGCTTGCCTTGGCCAACATGCTGCAAATGCTGACCTATGCGGTGGATGTCATTTTCATCGCGCGATTGGGCGAAGCCGAGCTTGCGGCATCTTCTTTGGTCATGGCGATATTTGGGCTGATTGTTTGGTCGCTGAACTCGCTAACCGCTGCCGTCGCACCGATTATTGCTGCACAGCTCGGCGAAAATCCCAATGCTGTCCGACCGATCAGGCGCGCAATGCGAATGGCATTGTGGCTCGCAGTGATATCAGGGGTGGGCGGAATGGCGCTCGCCATGGTGACAATCCCGGTGATGCATGCAACCGGCCAGCCGCTGCGAGTCATAGCATTTGCGGTTCCTTATCTGCTCGCCGTCGTGTGGTCGCTGATCCCGATGGTGATCGGCAATGTCCTGCGCACATATGTCTCGACATTGGGGCGACCAGTCTTCGCAACCGTTATCACGGCGCTTGGCATCGGAGTGAATGCGCTTGGTAATTATGCGCTGATTTTCGGAAACTTCGGTATGCCGAGGCTGGAGCTGGTCGGGGCCGGGATCGCGACAATCATCACCACCACGGTCACGATGCTAGCATACATCGCGATCATCCGGTTTGACCGGAAACTCCATCGCTACCGCATATTCGGCAAGATGTGGCGCCCCGATTGGGCAAAATTTCGTGAGATCATTCGGATCGGAACCCCCATTGCGCTGACCGTGATTGCGGAGGCTGGCATTTTTGGCGCAGCCGCTTTCCTCATGGGCCGGTTTGGTGCGTCTGAACTTGCTGGACATACAGTCGCGCTCAACATTGCCGCTTTCGCATTCCAAGTGCCCTTTGGCGTTGGGCAGGCTGCGACCATTCGCGTTGGATATTTCTACGGAGCGCGCAATCCCCAGGGCATTACCCAAGCAGGCTGGGTCGCGATCATGCTGGGAACAGGCTTCATGTTCCTCACCGCAAGCGCGATGATTTTTGCGCCCTATGTGCTGTTGTCAGTCTATCTTGATCCTTATGCGGCCAAGAATGCGGCATTGGTGGGGTTTGCTTTGCAATATCTGGTGTGGGCTGCCGCCTTCCAGATCGTGGATGGCATGCAAGCGGTTTCTTTGGGATCGCTTCGCGGACTTCAGGACACGCGAGTGCCGATGTGGATTGCAGTCTTCAGTTATTGGGTTCCCGGATTTGGCCTTGCGATAGGGCTTGGCTTTTATACCCCTCTTGAAGGGATCGGCGTGTGGATCGGGCTCGCCACAGGATTGCTGTTTGCTGCAATCCTGCTGACTTGGCGATGGGCGCGGCGCAAGCAATTGGGATTGATCTCTCGTCCTGAGTGAAACGCGCAAAAATTTTTTGAAGCGCGCTGTTGACTCAGGGTGAGAGCGCAACCACATGCCTGCGCACTGGCACTCTCATGGTGAGAGTGCCAATCACTCGTTCAACCCATAAAGAAAGGTCATAAACTATGGCATTTCGTCCGCTGCACGACCGCGTATTGGTCCGTCGCATCGAAGCCGACACGAAAACCGCTGGCGGCATCATCATCCCCGATTCAGCTCAAGAAAAACCAAGCGAAGGCGAAGTCGTCTCCGTTGGCGAAGGCAACCGCGATGATAGCGGCGCCCGCGTAGCTCTTGACGTCAAAGCAGGCGACCGCGTCCTGTTCGGCAAATGGGGCGGCACCGAAGTTAAGATCGACGGCGAAGACCTGCTGATCATGAAAGAAAGCGACATCATGGGGATCATCGGCTGATCAGCTGATTTCCCAACGCTTCTTTTCAAACACATCTATATTCAGGAGAAACACCAATGGCTGCTAAGGACGTAAAGTTCAGCCGTGACGCACGTGAGGGCATCCTCAAAGGCGTCGATACACTCGCAAACGCTGTTAAAGTGACGCTTGGCCCCAAAGGTCGCAATGTCGTGATCGACAAAAGCTTTGGCGCACCGCGCATCACCAAAGACGGCGTGACCGTGGCGAAAGAAATCGAACTTCAAGACAAGTTTGAAAACATGGGCGCACAGATGCTCAAAGAGGTCGCTTCGAAAACGAACGACCTTGCAGGCGACGGCACCACCACAGCAACGGTTCTTGGCCAAGCGATCACTCGCGAAGGCATGACCGCTGTTGCAGCTGGCATGAACCCGATGGATCTGAAGCGCGGCATCGACACAGCTGTTGCAAAAGTAACCGCTGACCTTGTTGGTCGTTCGAAAGAAGTCGCTGGTTCATCTGAAGTTGCACAAGTCGGCGTTATCTCAGCCAATGGCGACAAAGAAGTCGGCGAGAAAATCGCTGAAGCCATGGACAAAGTTGGCAAAGAAGGCGTGATCACCGTCGAAGAAGCCAAAGGCCTCGAATTTGAACTCGACGTTGTTGAAGGCATGCAGTTCGACCGCGGTTACCTGTCTCCCTACTTCATCACCAATCCCGACAAGATGACGGTTGAACTCGAAAACCCGTACATCCTTATCCACGAAGCCAAACTGTCTAACCTTCAATCACTGCTGCCAGTGCTTGAAGCGGCTGTTCAAAGTGGTCGCCCGCTCTTGATCATCGCTGAAGACATCGAAGGCGAAGCTCTCGCAACGCTCGTCGTGAACAAGCTACGCGGGGGTTTGAAAGTTGCTGCTGTTAAAGCTCCCGGCTTTGGCGATCGCCGTAAAGCGATGCTGCAAGACATCTCGATCCTGACCAAAGGTGAGATGGTTTCAGAAGATCTCGGCATCAAGCTTGAGAACGTCACACTTGGCATGCTGGGCGAAGCCAAGCGGGTCACCATCGACAAAGACAACACCACTATTGTCGACGGTGCCGGTTCTGAGGACGACATCAAAGCTCGCGTCGGTGAGATCAAAGCTCAGATGGAAACCACAACCTCGGACTATGACCGTGAGAAGCTGCAAGAACGTCTTGCGAAACTCGCAGGCGGCGTTGCCGTGATCAAAGTTGGCGGTGCTTCGGAAGTCGAAGTGAAAGAACGCAAGGACCGCGTTGATGACGCACTGCACGCAACCCGCGCAGCCGTCGAAGAAGGCATTGTGCCCGGCGGCGGTACTGCGCTTTTGTACGCTTCGAAAGTTCTCGAAGGTCTCAAAGGCGATAATGATGACCAGACACGCGGCATCGACATCGTTCGCCGTGCGATCCTGGCACCTGTCCGTCAGATTGCTGAAAACGCTGGCCATGATGGCGCAGTTGTTTCTGGCAACCTGCTGCGTGAAGGCGATGAAACGCAAGGCTTTAACGCTGCAACTGACGTCTACGAAAACCTCGTAGAAGCCGGCGTGATCGACCCAACAAAGGTTGTTCGCACTGCTCTGCAAGACGCAGCATCTGTGGCTGGCCTGCTGATCACCACCGAAGCGGCCATCACGGACGCACCGGAAGATAAAGCGGCTGCTGCTCCTGCAATGCCTGATATGGGCGGCATGGGCGGTATGGGAGGCATGGGCGGCTTCTAACGCCCCCTTTCTCTTAGCTTACACAAAAGCCCCGTCGGAGCGATCCGGCGGGGCTTTTTTAAGATGGGTCGATAAAAAAGTACTCAAACCTACAAGTGAAGGCACAGAATTACAGATATCTCTTCAAATATCGGAACGGCTGTTAGTTAAGTAAGCCAATCAGGTTTACTTAACTAATAGGCCATTCTCACTGATCGTCGGGTCGCACAACACCACGAAGACAGGAGAGTATCATGCCAAATCGCTTACCCTTTTCAGAGCCGTCTCCCTCAGGTTCGGTTCGCGCCCGCGAAGCCAAACGCCAGCGGGATCTAGCAACAGAGATATCACGTCTGCGCCCCCAAGCGTTGACCAAATCCAATGGGGAGGAGCTGGAACAAGGCAGCACTCCCGTCTGCCCTGCCAATTTCACCAAAGGCCTATTGCATGATGGCAATGGCTTGCTGGCAGACCCAGACCACTATCGGCAATTTGTGGAAGCCATCAATTCACCCGACATCACTTTGTTTGAAAAGCACGTGACGACCGCGGCAGATGCAAACGTCTCGTTCAAATGCACAGTGGATGGCGAATCCCCTGAATGGCGCGGCTATGAAAGTCCGCGCTCTGGGCATGTGTATGAATTGCAGGGACCCGATGCTGGTGCGGTTGGCATGGCCCCTGCCCCGCGGCTTCGATCCAGCGAATTCGTAGCCGAAATCGCCGAGGTCTACAGCATGGCGATCCTTCGTGATGTGCCGTTCAGTGCAATTGAAAGCGGTGGCGGCACGCGGATCACGGGCGGCGATGCGGCGATAGATGCCAATGCAGAATTGACCTCAGCCGAAGTGGTCGATGCGCTTAACACGCTCCCATTCTTCGATGAGAATGGCGCCCGGCGTTCCTCTACACCCGCTCGCAATTTCGATGGCTATAACGCGTTCGAAGCAAACCGGCTTGATGCGCGATTGCAGGGCGGATCGCTTACAACGCAAACCTTGTTTCGAGGATCAACACCCGGAGCTTTAGCAGGGCCTTACATCTCGCAATTCATGGTTGCAGGAAACACCAGCCGATTGGGAGGCGTCAGCGGAGGCAGTGCAAGTTATCCAGCAAGGCAAGCCAATTTCGATGCCGAAGATGGCTATGTGGTTTATGGCAATCAAATCATCGATCAACGCAGCGTCATGCACCAAATCGGGGTTGATCACATGACCGAGTGGAACCACTGGCTCGATGTGCAAAATGGTGCCAATTTCGGTGCTCTGCCTTCGAACACCTGGGAAGTGGACCGCCGTTTCATCACCACGCCGCGCGATCTGGCGACGTATGTGCATTTTGATGCGCTCTATCAGGCTTATCTCAATGCAGCCTTGATGTTGCTTGGTGCAGGTACGCCATTCCAGCGCGGCTTCCCCGAACCCTCTGTAAGCGGGCGTCGCACACCTTTTGCGACCTTTGGCGGGCCGCACATTTTAAGTCTGGTTTGCGAAGTTGCCACACGGTGCCTGAAAGCTGTCCGGCGGCAAAAGTTCAATTACCACCGCCGCGCGCGCCCCGAAGCCACAGCCGCGTTGCTCTCTTTTGCGATGGGCGATCGCAATGGTGACCTAAAGGCGAAATTCTCGCTTGATGATTTGTTCGGCGAACAGGCGAAAGGCATTCGCGAAGCTGAAGCAGAACTGCCAGATGCAATCCGGGATGCAGTGATAGAGCATAACCGCAAGCAAAACCGTTCGGACATCGAAAACTTGCGCGCCGTCAAATGCACGCCTGATGGCCGCCCGCAAGCGTTTAAGAATGCATCCGGTTGGCGTGGTAGCAACTTGCTTTTGCCAATGGCCTTTCCTGAAGGATCCCCCATGCACCCAGCCTATGGTGCGGGTCATGCGACTGTTGCTGGTGGATGTGTGACCATGCTCAAGGCCTTCTTTGAAATGTACACCGATTGCCGCGGTGAAGAGGAGCGCATCCTTGATCTAGATGGCAATGCAACCGTTTGGCAGCCAAGCGCGGATGGCACTCAGCTTGAAGTGGTGCCGAACACCACGCTTACTATTCAAGGTGAGCTCGATAAGCTGGCGGCGAACATCTCAATCGGACGCAACATGGCAGGAGTGCATTATTACTCCGACTATTATGACAGCGCCCGCATGGGAGAACGCATCGCGATCGGCATTTTGATGGAGCAGATCCCGACCTATGGGGAGGAGGTCGAAAGCACATTTAAGAGCTTTGACGGCGATCTGATCACGATCACCGGGACATCTGCAAGCTGCCCTTCCATTACGATCTGCGATGCGCAGGGTAATCCTGTTGCTCCGCGCGATTGGTGGCTGCGGCATGTCGTGGGTGAGGAAATCATCGAGGATTTCGGCGCCTGATTTCGTCAGTTTGTCGAAAAGCCCCGTCGGAGCGATCCGGCGGGGCCTTTTTGTGGCCGGAACTGCTTCACTTCCGCAAGATCTTGCAGCATGATGATGGACTGGAATTCAGAAAGGTCGACTGCGTGAAACTGAGATTTGCTGCTGCATTGCTGGCATCTGTTGCTTTGACTGGATGCGATGCTTTGATGAGCCCGGTTGCCACGATTGAGTGCACGACCAGTCAGACTGAATGCATCAACACATGGTTTGATGAAAAATTTGAGGAACAGCTCGCCTTTTCTCCAATCTCTCAGACAGCTCTGGGCCGCAAAACAGATTACGATAAGATCGACGATTTCAGCGAAGATGCGCAGCTCAAACAGCTAGAATGGATGCGGCAGGCAACGGCCGAAATGGAAGCAAATTTCGATTTTGACGAGCTTTCGCCGGATGCGCAGCTTTCGTTTGATATGTGGAAGTTCAGGCTCGAACAGGCAGAGCGCGCTTGGGAGTTTCGTGAACAAGCCTACATCCTGCATCAGATGGGTTCGCCTCAGTCGGGTCTCCCAACTTTCCTTCTAACCCAGCACAATGTCGACAATGAAAGCGATATGACCGCGTTCATCGCACGAATTGGCGGTATTGGGACTGCGATGGATCAATTGCTTGCACGCGCACAGGCCAATGCCAAAGTGGGCACACGCGCACCGCGCTTTGCCTATGATGCTGTAATTGAGGAATCGCGCAATCTGACGACCGGCGCTCCGTTTGACGATGGAGATGCATCCGCGCTTTGGGAGGCGACAGAGCGTCATCTGGCGGGCCTTTTGGAAAGCGAGGCCATTACCCAAGAACGAGCCGATGTCTTGCGCGAGGAGGCGCGCACCGCGCTCACGGATAAATTTGCTCCAGCCTATGCGAGCGTGATTGAATGGTACACAGCCGACCGCGCCAACACGAGCGAGGAGACCATAGGCGTAACCGACCTTCCCAATGGAGATGCCTTCTACGCCGCCAGCTTGAAAGAAATGACGACGACCAACCTTACCGCTGATGAGATACACGAGATCGGCCTTGCGGAAGTCGTCCGCATCCAAGAAGAAATGCGCGCTATCATGGCGGAGGTGGGCTTTGGTGGGACACTGGAAGAATTCTTTGAATTCACCCGCACCGATCCGCAGTTCTTTTACCAGGACAATGATGCCGGCGCTGAGGAATACATCGCCCAGGCGAAGGAGCATATCGACTTTATCAATGGCCGTTTGCCAGAATATTTTGGCACTCTGCCTAAAGCGGACTTGGAAGTTCGCAGGGTAGAACCCTTCCGCGAACAAGATGGCGCAGCACAGCATTATAGTGCCGGCACACCCGATGGATCGCGCCCCGGCATCTATTACGCGCATCTTTCTGATATGGCTGCCATGCCGATCCCTGAATTGGAATCGATCGCTTACCACGAAGCCAATCCAGGCCATCACATGCAAATTTCCATCGCACAGGAACTGGAAGGCGTACCCAAATTCAGATCGCAAGGTGGATTTATCTCTGCCTATGGCGAAGGCTGGGCGCTATATACCGAATTGCTGGCGAAAGAGATGGGCGGGTACGAAGACCCTTATTCCGATTTTGGCCGTCTATCGAGCGAGATATGGCGCGCTATTCGTCTGGTTGTCGACACCGGAATTCACGCCAAGGGCTGGAGCCAGGAAAAGGCTGTGCAATTTGCGCTAGAGAACTCGCCCAATCCGGAAACTGCCGTACGCAGCGAAGTGCAGCGCTACTACGTGCTGCCGGGCCAAGCGACCTCTTACAAAATTGGTATGATCCGCATTCAGGAATTGCGCGCCAAGGCGGAAAAAGAGCTTGGCGAGGATTTCGACATTCGCGGATTTCACGACACCGTGCTTGGAGGCGGCTCAGTGCCTTTGACCATTCTTGAAAAGATGGTCGACAATTGGATCGCACAGGTCAAAGCGCAAAACGCCTGATGCGCATGAAACCGGAAAGGGGCCGCGGATAGGAACAACCCATCGCGGCCCTTTTTCTTATCCGCCCTTGCGACTTTCCGCAGCAGCTTCAATCACAGCTTCATCCCAGGTCACCTGCGTTTGGGTTTGTGGGTTGAAACGAGTGTTTGCGTAACTCGCCGCTTCTGCCGCAGCAATTTCTGCTGCGGTCAGATGCTCGCTTGGTTCAAGCGCGAACACATCAACGCCGCGTGTAATCTCAGTCGCATAGACCCGGCCATTGTACCAATAGCTGGACCAATAACCGCCCACGACAAGCTGCTCTTCGCTGATCGGGCCACGGTCAAAGAATGCGATTTCTTTGGGGTTCGAGCTGTCGGTGAAATCCATCACGCTGATACCGCCTTGGTACCAGCTTTGCACAAAGATATCGCGTCCAGGAACTGGAATGATAGACCCATTATGCGCAACACAGTTTTCGGTTTCACTTTGCGGGCCAGGCATTTTGTAATGGCTTTGGAATTCCAGCTTGCCATCGACAATATCGTAAACCGCATTCGCGCCCCACGTCATTGGGTCAGAAGCCTTACAACGTGGGCGACCGCCGCCGCCCCATTCATCGGTAAAGACGATTTTGGTGCCGTCATTGTTGAATGTGGCCGAGTGCCAATAGGCAAAACCTTTATCGAACACGGCATCAATCCGAACAGGGTTCATCGGATCAGAAATATCCATCAAGATACCGTTGCCTGAACACGCGCCAGCCGCCAGATTCTTGGATGGGAAGACCGTGATATCGTGGCACTGATTGGTCTGCCGGGTATCTTGAGCGCCATCTTCACTAACCCCGCCTTTCCAAAGGCCAGCAATCTCTCCCGTTTCAGCATCCGCAAACACGCGCGGGCTGCTGATGATCCGCGATTTGGAAGGGTCAGCCAGCGGAATTTCGATCACGTCAATGCTGAATAAGGCCGTGCGTGTGTCAGCTGGGTTGTCGAAACAGCGGGACAATTCCTCGGTTTCCCTAACGCGCGACGTGCCTGAATTGTAAACAATCAGGCGCTCTTCATCGGCGCTGACGACAGAGTGCGTATGGCTACCGCGGCAGGTCTGGACTTGCCCAACTTGGCGTACGGCAGTGAGATCGGAAATGTCGAAAACACGAAGGCCGCGGAAACGTTCTTCGGAAACATCGCCCTCAACCCCTTGAAGGCCGCAATCAACGCGGCCGCGTGTCTGCTCCACGCTCATGATAAGAATGTCGCCAACAACAGAGACATCACCTTGGCCGCCGGGGCAGACCACAGAGCTCATCAGGTTGGGCGCGCCATCATCGCCAAGCTTGTAAATGTTGAACCCGTGATAGCTGCCAGCCACCATGATATCGTCAAAGAAAGCCATGTCGGTGTTGGCAAAGTCAAGCAGCGGGGATCGTTCAGCAAATTCGGTGAGGTCATCTTCTTCCTCATCGCGGTCAGGCGTTTCTTTTCCTTCAGCAGACGCGACTTCTTCCGCCTCATCTGCAGCTATTTCCTCGCCTTCTTCATCTTCACGCGGAGGGATTGCCGGGCGCAGATCGGCTGGGTTGTCGGGATCAAAGAAACCTGCCGGCTTTGAAAGACTGGCAACTTTGCGAAGATTTAAAATCGCCTCTTCTGCATCAGCAAAACCAGCCTTAAGGCCAGCGCGTGGATCGGTAGACAGGCTAGCCAGGATTTCGTCCATCCGCTCAATTTCAGAGGTCTGATCGTTGTCGATGTCGCCAACAAAGCGGAACAGGATAGGATCAGAAGCGCTGCCAGGTTGGTCCAACAAGTTTTCCACCATGTCGATCGCACCTTCATGGTGAGCGATCATCAAGGTCAGGAATTGGCGATCAAACTCAGCACCTTCAGCTGCTGCCAGCGCTTTCATCTGAGCAGGGCTAGCCATGCCAGCCATTTGTGAATGATCGACCATTGCGTGCTTAGAATGGTCCATTTTGGAATGGTCCATATTCGAATGGTCCATGCCAACCATCACGGTCTTTTCACCGCGCGTGCTCAGCCACTCATTCATGAACTTGATTTCATCAGCCTGGCTTGAGAGGATTTTGCCAGCAATGGTGACCACCTGATCATTGTTGGTGCGATCTTTCACCAACTCAGACATATCGACCGCTTGCTGGTGATGAACAATCATGCCCTGCATGAAAACCACATCAGCATCGGTGTATTTCGCAGACGCTAGCTGGCTTGCCTCTGTTGCAGATAGCGTCTTGCTATCTTGTCCCGGAGCCCCCGGCTGCAGGATCGGCGCACTTTGAGCAAACGCCAAGCTGGAGGAGCTAAGTAGAAGCGCTGACAAGGCTATGCGCGATGTGCGCGCGGCGGATTTCTGGTAGATCATTGCGGGTTCCCGGTGGTGGTCAGTTGTTCAAGTCTGTGCATTCACACATCTCTTGGGCGACAAGGCCTTTTCTGGCGGCATCAGTCAAGTCAAATTCAGCCGCCTTGCCCTTGTCCTGATTGGCCTGTTGTATCCAGATCATTCCTTACTGCATTGATTTCAGCTGAAACGAAAAGTCGATACAGATGAGCAGCGTTGTGCGTTGGTCTTGTGCCAGGAACCGCTCGCCGCGCTCGGCCAATTGAGTGCTTGCAGCGACGAATCGAGCGATTCACAAGGAGCTCATTCAGTGATTGGCAACCGTCTTCGGATATATATGGTTAAATGACCCCGCTCTTCCGCACCCCCCTCGCCGCGGCCCTCGCGCTTTGCGCAGCTGCATTCTCCGCCCCTATCGCGGCTCAAAACGCTGATCTTGAATCGAGTTTTGACCTCGCATTCGGTACCGAAATGCGAGAGCCTCAATCTTTTGAAGCAATTTATGAAAGCTCTTTTGAGCAACGCATTGCTGAATTGGCGGACGGAAATTTGGGCCGTATCGGTGTGTATGCGATCGATCTGGCATCGGGCGAGGAAATCTCTGTCCTAGGCGATCAACGTTTTCCGATGGCATCGACCAGCAAAGTCGCGGTTGCGGCAACCTTTCTTGCAGGCGTGGATCAAGGGCGTTTCAGCCTCACAAGCGAATATCCGCTTCTGATCCCTGTACGCTCCAAGAAATATTCGAGCGAGCGCGCGCCTGTTCGCACTGGCAATTATGTGCCCGCGCATGAGCTAATCAGTCTTATGATCAGCAAAAGCTGCAACAGCTGCACTGATGCTTTGCTTCGCGTTGTGGGGGGACCTGCGGCGGTCAATCAATGGATGCGCGGGGCAGGCCTCAATGATTTTGAACTGTCGCGCGATATCGCTACTCTGGTGCGCGATGATGGCGAGTTTGATCCGGTCGAATGGATTGATCCGCGCGATTCAGCCAGTCCGCGTGCAATGGGCCAATTGCTGGCGGGGATATATCAAGGTCGTTGGCTTAGCGCATCAAGCCGCAATTTGTTGATCGGCGCGATGGAAGAAACCACCACAGGTCGCAGGCGCATGAATGCCGCTCTACCAGAAGCTGCTGCTCTTGCTCATAAAACCGGCACATTGACGCGCACCGCCAGCGATATCGGTATTTTCCGCCTTGCCGATGGCAGAGCTGTGGTCGCTGCCATTTACGTAACCGGCCAAAGCACCAGCCTTGCTGATGAATCCCGCAACAAAAGAGCCTCGCGAGCGAAACGTGATGCTCGGATCAAGGATATAACAAGCGCTTTGTACAATGGCTTTTCCGCCAAAGCGGGTTTGCGCCGTGACCCAACGCGCAATTGGACGCCAGCACCGCGCAATGGCGGCTAACCCATAGAATAGCTTGCCTTTCGAAGGGGCAAAAGAAAAGGCGGCGCCACAGCGGCACCGCCTTTCTTTTTAGCTCACCCGTAAAAACGGGTTGGCCTCAAACGATTACTCGCCTGAGATCATTTCTTCAGCTTTGTCGCCAGCAGCTTCTACAGCGCCTTCAACAGCGTCAACGCCTTCAGCAGCAGCTTCAGTTGTCGCGTCAGCAGCGCCTTCAACAGCTTCGCCAGTCGCATCAGCAGCGCCTTCAACAGCGTCGCCTGCACCTTCGACAACATCGCCAGCGCCTTCAGCAACTGCTTCTGCGTTTGCTTCTGCGTCTGCAGCCATTGCGTCTACAGTTTCACCAGCTTGCTCAACGGTTTCACCGCAAGCAGCAAGGCCCAGAGCCGAAGTTGCAACAGCAGCGGCAAGAACGATCTTACGCATAATATGAATTCCCTTATTCAGCGTTTGAATACGCGCCAGACCAGAATGGGCCTGTTGCGTTAGCCGGCGTCTGACCCCCGACTTGGCTTCTAGATAAAGGCCGAAATGTGGCAAATCAAGTCAAATGAGGCCGTCTCGCCTTATTTCTGCCTCATTTTGGCCAAATTTTACAACTTTGAACACAGTCTCAAGGCCGTGCATTGCTTGTCCATTCCGGGGCAAAGCGGCTTACGCCTGACGCCTCCCGGTGCTAGCAAAGCTCCATGTCAGATCAGCAGCACCTCTATCTCGTCGATGGCTCATCCTACATCTTCAGAGCCTATCATCGCTTGCCGCCCCTTACGAACCCCGAGGGAACACCAGTTGGTGCGGTCTACGGCTACACGACCATGCTTTGGAAGCTGGCTGACGATCTCGACGCGGCCGATGGCCCTACTCATCTCGCGGTGATCCTTGATAAAGACTCCAAGAGTTTCCGCAACGACATCTACCCCGAATACAAGGCAAACCGTCCCGAACCACCAGAGGATCTGCGCCCGCAATTCCCGCTGATCCGCGATGCCACACGCGCATTCAGCCTACCGTGTATCGAAGAAGCAGGTCTAGAGGCAGACGACCTGATCGCGACCTATGCGCGCGAAGCGCAGCGCAAGGGTTGGAATGTCACAATTGTCTCATCTGACAAAGATCTGATGCAATTGATCGGCGAGGAAAACGGCGCGCGCATTGACATGCTCGATACGATGAAGAGCGCCCGCATCTATATTCCTGAGGTTGAAGAGAAGTTTGGCGTTGCTCCCGATCTTGTCGGCGATGTGCTCGCATTGATGGGTGATAGTGTCGATAATGTGCCCGGCATTTATGGTGTCGGACCTAAGACAGCGAGTAAGCTTATCGCAGAGCATGGATCGCTGACAGCGGCGCTGGATCAGGCGCCGGACATGAAGAAATCCAAGCTCAAAGAACGCTTGATCGAGGGTCGCGAAGATGCGGAGCTGAGTCGAATTCTGGTCACTTTGAAAGAAGACTGCGATTTGCCTCAGCCTTTGGAAGAGATGAAGTTAGAGGGTATTCCGCCCGAACCGCTCGCTGCATTTCTAGAACAGCATGGTTTCTCATCACTACTAAAGCGTTTGGGTGCAGGATCAGGCAGCCCTGAGCGCCCGACCAATCTCGATCCTGCCAAAGCAGATAAAGCGGGCGATGCAGGCAATGCTGAGGGCAATCGCCAAAGCTTGCCCGAAATGCCAAAAGTGGATCGCAGCGTCTATGAAACGGTGCAGACTTTGGACCGGCTCAAAGCATGGGTCGAACGCGGAATGGCAGCGCAATATATTGCCGTCGATACCGAGACATCCTCACTCGATGCGATGCAGGCCGATCTTGTCGGCGTCAGTCTGGCCTTTGGTCCCAATGATGCGTGTTACATCCCGCTTGCCCATGGCGGGACTGATCTGCTGGCGGAAAAGCCGGAGCAGGTGGCAATGGATGATGCGCTTAGCGCGCTTAAGCCTCTGCTGGAGAACGATGCGGTTCTCAAAATCTTCCAGAACGGCAAATACGACCTCAACGTCCTTGCGCGCTATGATCTTACCGTCGCGCCCATTGAAGACACGATGGTCATGAGCTTCAACCTCGATGCAGGCCGGGGCGAAGGCATGGGCGGCGGGCACGGGATGGATGAGCTGTCTGAGCGGCATCTGGATCACACGCCGCTCTCGTTCAAAGAGGTGTGCGGGACAGGCAAGAAAGCCATTCCCTTTGGCGAAGTGCCCTTGGATCGCGCGACCGAATACGCAGCCGAAGATGCCGATGTGACATGGCGGCTTTATAAAATGCTCAAACCACGCCTTGCTAAAGAAGGCGGGACGCGGATTTATGAGCGAGTGGATCGCCCATTGATCCCGGTGGTCGCTGGCATGGAGCGTGAAGGCATAAAGGTTGACCGTGCCCGGCTTTCCAAACTTTCAGAGGAATTCGCCACGGAAACGGCCAAGCTGGAAGGTGAAATCCATCAGATTGCCGGCCAGGAATTCAGCGTTGGCTCTCCCAAGCAATTGGGCGAAGTTCTGTTCGACAAAATGGGCTTCAAAGGTGGGCGCAAAGGCAAGAGCGGTGCCTATTCAACCGACCAATCGACATTGGAGAAGCTGAGCGCTGATCCCGAAGCGGCGGGTATCTCTAAGAAAGTGCTCGAATGGCGGCACTTGTCCAAACTCAAATCCACTTACACCGATGCTTTGCAAGCGCAGATCAATCCCAAAACTGGACGCGTGCACACAAGTTATTCGCTGGTTGGCGCGCAAACGGGGCGTTTGTCTTCAACCGATCCCAACTTGCAAAACATCCCAATCCGCACCGCAATCGGACGGCAAATCCGTGAGGCCTTCGTACCAGAGGCAGGCAACACTTTGCTTGCCGCTGATTACAGCCAAATCGAATTGCGGCTGGCAGCGCATATGGCCGATGTCGAAACCTTGAAAGACGCATTCGACAAGGGTGAGGATATCCACTCTCGCACTGCGACTGAAATGTTTGGCGAAGTGACGCGCGACACGCGGGCTCAGGCCAAAACGATCAATTTCGCCATCCTTTATGGCATTTCGCGCTGGGGCCTTGCGGGGCGTTTGGAAGTCGAGCCCGATGAAGCCCAAGATATGATCGACACCTATTTCCAGCGTTTCCCCGGCATCCAGCGCTACATCTCTGAGACTTTGGAAACGGTGGGCGAGCGGGGTTACTCGGAAACGCTGTTTGGCCGCAAAACGTGGTTCCCCCGGATCAAGTCCAAAAATCAGGCCGAACGCCAAGGGTCAGAACGCGCCGCGATCAATGCGCCAATCCAAGGCACCAGCGCCGACATTATCAAACGCGCCATGGCGCGGATGCTGCCTGCCCTGAGCGGTGCGGGGCTGCATGATGTTAGGATGCTTTTGCAGGTGCACGATGAATTGGTTTTTGAGCTGCCAGAAAGCGATGTTGCGGCGGCCTCACCGATTATCGAGCGCGTTATGGCAGAAGCGGCTTTACCGTCGGTCGCATTGGACGTGCCGCTCGCCATTGATATCGGCACCGGGCCTAGCTGGGACGCTGCGCACTAGCGTTGAGGCTCTCTAAAGCTCGCGCCTTAGCCACCCAGTCCTAATCCGTGACATCATTTCCATGCTTTTTGGCATTGGTTGGCTGCAGCGTTTCCGGTTGGAAGAACCCAATTGGATTGGCTTCTGCCGCGCGCTTTTTAAGCTCTCCGCGCATCTTGCGATATTCCGCTTCCATCTTTGACGTGACGGTTGCGCGGCTGTCTTTGAGAGCTTCTGCAAAATCTTCAGCAGTCACTTCCGACACCTCGCCGCCCACACGGCGCAATGCGCCAAGCCCAGCACGGCGCACCACGTCCTCTAGATCAGCTCCCGTAAAGCGATCCGTCTTCGCAGCAATATCGCCCAAATCCACATCATCGGCCAAAGGCATCGCGCTGGTGTGGATTTTGAGGATGTGTTCGCGGCCCGGTTTATCGGGCGTGCCTACATAGACCAGCTCATCAAACCGGCCGGGACGAAGCAGCGCAGGATCTACCAAAGTCGGGCGGTTTGTAGCGCCCACGACAATCACAGATTGCAGCTCTTCCAGGCCATCCATTTCGGCCAAGATTGTGTTGACGACCCGGCCTGTGACTTGCGGTTCGCCTTGTCCTGATCCACGTGCGGGCACCAGGCTGTCAATCTCGTCAATGAAGATGACACAAGGAGCAACCGCACGTGCCCGCTGGAAAAGGCGTGCAATCTGCTGTTCGCTCTCACCATACCATTTGGACAAAAGGTCAGAGCTTTTCATCGAGATGAAATTGGCTTCGGCTTCTTTCGCCACGGCTTTGGCTAGCAGGGTTTTGCCGGTGCCCGGCGGGCCATAAAGCAGGAAGCCTTTGGCAGGCCGGATACCTAACCGGCGGAATGCGTCGGGATTTTTGAGCGGGAGCTCGATCCCCTCTTTCAGCTTATCAATCGCATCACCAACACCGCCAATATCGTCCCAACCTACACTGGGCGCCTGGACCATCACTTCGCGCATGGCGGACGGTTGAACGCGTTTGAGCGCAGACATGAAATCGTCGCGCGTCACGCATAGATCTTCGAGAACGTCTGGCGGTATCTCGCCCGCATCCAGATCAAGACGCGGCATGATCCGGCGAACCGCGTCAATCGCCGCCTCGCGCGTCAGGGCAGCGAGGTCCGCTCCAACAAATCCGTGGGTGACTTTCGCCAGCTCATCCAAATCCACTGTCTCTTCGAGCGGCATGCCGCGTGTGTGGATTGACAGGATTTCGCGGCGGCCACTTTGGTCAGGCACGCCTATTACAATCTCACGATCAAACCGGCCGGGACGCCGCAACGCTTCATCGATGGCATCTGGGCGATTGGTGGCCGCAATCACGACAAGGTTTGCGCGCGATTCGATGCCATCCATCAATGTGAGCATTTGCGCGACAAGGCGCTTTTCCGCTTCGCCCGGCACGCCAGAACGTTTGGGCGCTATGGAATCGATCTCGTCGATAAAGACAATGGCCGGGGCAGAACGCGTCGCTTCTTCGAAGACTTCGCGCAGGCGTTTTTCAGATTCGCCATATCCTGAGCCCATGATTTCAGGCCCATTAATGGTGAAAAATTCGGCATCGCTCTCATTGGCGACCGCTTGGGCCAGACGGGTCTTGCCTGTACCAGGAGGGCCGTGGAGCAGGACTCCCTTTGGCGGGTCAACGCCAAGCCGGGTGAACAATTCAGGATAGCGCAGCGGCAATTCCACCATTTCGCGCAGCGCCTGAATGGTGTCTTCCATCCCGCCGACATCATCATAATTCACTGTGCCGCGTGCATCGCGGGGCTCTTCAAATTCGGTGCGCAGCTCCACTTCGGTGTTTTCATCGATATGGACGATGCCTTTGGGGCTGGTTGATGCAACCGAGAGGCGGATTTGCGTAAGCGCGTAGGCGGGTGCGCGCAGCAATTGGCGCACATCGGGTGGCATGTTTTGGACGGGCTGCTGACCAGCGGTCGCAACTAGATCGCCTGCGACCAGAGGCTTTCTAAAGAAGTTGCGTTTGAGCGCTTGAGTTGGTCCTTGCAAACGCATGTCACGCTGCGCCGGTGCGAACACTACGCGCGTTGCCGGGCGCGTCTCAGCACGCGAAATTGCAACATGCTCGCCCGATCCCGCTTCTGCATTGCCGCGTTGCAATCCATCGAGGCGTACGACATCCAGCGTATCATCCTCTGTGTAGGCCGCCATCGCTATCGCAGCTGTGGTTCTCTTGCCCTTGATCTCAACGACGTCGCCTTCGGTAATGCCAAGTGTTTGAAACGCTGAGCGCGGCATCCGGGCAATGCCCTGTCCCGATTCTTCCTGACGGGCCGCAGCGACCTGCAATCTAACGGTTTGGGTTGGCGCGGCATCCGCTTCGGCCATTGCAAAAATCTCCAGAAACTCGAAGTCCGGTAGCTAGGGGGCCGCACCGGGCATTGCAAACCTTTGATGGCGAGCGATGCGATGTTTGAGCTCGAATCGGAAAAGAAAAAGCCCGGCGTGCATAAAGCAAGCCGGGCTTGAAAAGTTTGGGAGAGGATGCCTGTAAGGCACAAAGAGATATGCGGAACAGAGCGATTCTTCGCAAGTGCGAAAGCCGCATGTTGAGTTGCAAATTGCGCAAATAAAGCACCATTTATTACGCGCAAATGTCAAATTTTGCAAATCTGGCGCCTAAAAAGGCGTCATTTGCCTAAATATTAGGCATTTAGGGCGCATACAGTGCATGTTGCAGTGCAGCATACGTTCGGCAAAATGACTTGCCAAAGCCAATGCGCGTGACACACGATGGAGGAACGCCTAACTGCCAGTGAAACGCAAGGTCTCCATTCCATCGTGCAAGGAACGTCACACTGATATGACCAAACTGTTCTCCGATGCAGCGGCCGCTCTTGAGGGCGTGCTTGAAGACAACATGCTTATTGCAAGCGGCGGATTCGGCCTGTGCGGTATTCCTGAAAGGCTGCTCGATGCCATCCGTGATGCGGGCGTTACTGGCCTTACCTTTGCCAGCAACAATGCAGGGATTGACGACGAAGGCATCGGCAAATTGCTTCGCACCAAGCAGGTCAAAAAAATGATCTCCTCCTATGTTGGCGAAAACAAAGAGTTTGAGCGTCAGTTTCTTTCAGGCGAATTGGAAGTGGAATTTTGCCCGCAAGGCACATTGGCAGAGCGTATGCGCGCAGGCGGCGCTGGCATTCCCGGTTTCTACACCAAGACAGGCGTCGGCACGCAGGTGGCTGAGGGCAAAGAGCATATGGACTTTCCCGATCAGGATGGGGTGATGTCTACCTACATTCTCGAGCGCGGCATCTTTGCCGATTTGTCCGTTGTGAAAGCGTGGAAGGCTGATGAGACCGGCAATCTCATTTTCCGCAAGACCGCGCGCAATTTCAACCAGCCTGCTGCAACCTGCGGGAAAGTCTGCATTGCCGAAGTTGAAGAGATCGTGCCCTTGGGAACGCTTGAGCCCGATGAAATTCATCTGCCCGGCGTCTTCGTCAATCGCATGATTGTGGGCGCGCCTTATGACAAGAAGATCGAATTTCGAACCACGCGCGATAGGGAGACAGCATAATGGCGGACACAACAGGCTGGACTCGCGATCAAATGGCAGCGCGCGCGGCGCAAGAATTGCAGGATGGCTATTACGTCAATCTGGGCATTGGCATCCCGACCTTGGTCGCAAACCATATTCCTGATGGCATGCATGTAACCCTGCAAAGCGAGAACGGGATGCTTGGCATTGGCCCCTTCCCTTATGAGGACGAGGTTGATCCTGACCTAATCAATGCCGGCAAGCAGACGATCAGCGAATTGCCGCATTCCGCCTATTTTGACAGCGCGACCAGTTTTGCCATGATCCGAGGCGGGCATATTGATCTTACCGTTCTGGGCGCAATGGAAGTGGCTGAAAACGGCGATATCGCCAATTGGATGATCCCAGGCAAAATGATCAAAGGCATGGGCGGTGCGATGGATCTGGTTGCGGGCGTAAAAAAGATCATCGTGGTGATGGATCACAATTCCAAAGCGGGCGATCCCAAACTTATTCCCGAATGCACTTTGCCGCTTACAGGGCAGAATGTGGTCGATATGATCGTGACCAATCTGGGCGTGTTCCATCGCCCGGATAAGTCTTCGGCGTTTAAGCTGATTGAGCTGGCCCCCGGCGTCACAGCGGATGAAATCGCAGCAAAAACCACCGCGCAATACGAAGTGGCCCTGTAGCAGGCCGCCTATAACGCGTCGGAGTTGATCTTCACGCTTTTATCATCACCCCAGGTCGAAACCGATCCTGTGGTGCGGTTGGCGTTGATCACTTCGAGCACGCGTTCGAGCGATGGCAATCGGTTCTGCGATACAAAATTGATCCGCTGCGTGTCTGTGATGACTGTGATGGCGTAAGGGATTTTCGATTTCTTGCCCTCTTCCGCGAACAATTGCGCGGCCATATCAGGCCCAACGGAAACGCCCATGCCGCTATCGTTCAGAGCAATAAGGTAGGCATCCGTGGATGCATTAGCGCGGTACGCAACCTGCATCGGGCTAATCGATGCATCACGGCACCAGGCAACAGCAGGCTGGGCCTGCGTCGGTGTTTCACCGTCGGCCTCCGCCATTTTGTCTGCGACGACCCCGCCAAGCAGCGCCCCCAGCAAAGACGCCGCACCGTCTTGCTTTGCATCCTTGGCCTTTTTGAATTTCAGCTTCTCCTCGCAATCAACAACGGCAATCGCCGGTTCCTGCGGGGTTGAAGGGTCAGGCGGTGTCAATTCGGCGAAAGCCTGATCCATAAGCGCCGCAAGCTCTTCGGGCGAACGCGTTTCAGACGACGCACGCATTTTGACAAGCCACCCGTCTACAGAAAACAGCGCAAGCCCTGTGCTAGCAATGTCCGGAGTTTCAGGAAGGCTATAAATCGCCCGCTGACCTTGCCAGCCTTCCGCGCCCGGCCAGCCATATTGCTCCACACCAAAAGCCAGATTTGCGCCAGTATAGATATCACGTATTTCTATGCCTGTGCGGGCTTGCTCAAACCAGACAGGCACACCGCCATTGGTGCGGCGATAGATATATACGGAGAGCTCTTCATATGGCCCCTCAGAACGAAATGAAAAACCTATATTGAGAAAATCGGGCGCATATTCTGTCGCACGCCCGCGGTCTATTTCGCCAAGCGTTGCAGGCACAGTTATGCCGCTATGAGGATGTTCCCAGCTCGCGCCAATATCGATCTCGATAGGGCGCTGTGCGTTTGAAGGCGCCGCTGCAAAGGCCAACAAAGCGGCTGCGGCCATGGCTCCAAATTTACCTGAAAACATATATTTGCCTCCCCTTGCCCTCGCCCATAGTGACAGCTGGCCGCGCAAGAGCAAGACCTTAAAGGCAAGCCATAAACCCACTCCAGCGTGCGGGTTCTCGAAAAGGGTTGCCATTTCCATGAATTTCTGTAATTTCAGAAACACAGGAAACGAGGTGAGTCGTGAGCAAGCTGCTCGACATTCCAGAAGTGCGGTCTTTCATTCTCCATTGGGGGGAAATGGGGACCGAATGGGGCGTAAACCGCTCTGTCGCGCAGGTTCATGCGTTGCTTTATCTCAGCGATCGCCCCCTTCACGCTGAAGAAATCTGCGAAAGCTTGGCGCTTGCCCGGTCCAATGTGTCCACGGGGCTCAAAGAGCTGCAAAGCTATCAGATCGTTCGCCGTGTCCATGTTGAAGGCGACCGGCGCGATCACTTTGCCGCTGAAACAGACCTTTGGGAAATGCTGATGAAACTGGCGGCAGAGCGTAAACGCCGCGAATTTGACCCAACAATCCAGTTTATGGGCGAGCTTGCTGATAGCCTGCACGGCCGCGAAGATGTGCCCGTGCATGTGCGTGAGCGGATTGGGCGGATGCATGAATTTATCGGCACTTTGACCAACTGGTATGCCGATGTGCGCAACCTGCCAAAGCCAACTTTGGTGCGCCTAATGAAGCTTGGCCGCGGGATAGCGCGGTTCCTGCCCGGCAAGTCTGCCGACTGATTTCCTGACCCAGAAGGAGGGATGATAATGCCAACCAATAGATCGCGCCGTGTATTTTCTCAAATTACAGAAATTACCGACATAGTCAGCCAGGCTCCAGCTCATCAATCGAGCGCACTCAAGCCGATTTCCAAGCCCGGGCGCAGGAAATCGCAACACAAACGCGACAACCCCATCCACGATCTGCTGCACTGAACATAAGCGCCAACCAAAAGGAGTGAACTATGTACGATATCGGTTCCTATCTCGCCTATCTCGCGATCAGCATTGGTCTAACCATCTGGGTCGCGCAGACTTTATCCAAGAACGGTTTGGTGTTTTTGGTCGAGTGTTTTGGCCATGATGAAACATTGGCAAGGTCTACCAATCACCTGCTGGTAGTGGGGTTCTACCTCGTCAATCTTGGCTGGATTTTGCTGACACTGCGTTTTGGCAGCCCGCCTGAAAATGCCGTCGAAGCTATCCAGTTCCTATCTGGTAAAATTGGACTGGTCGTCGTCGCACTTGGACTGATGCACTTCTTCAATATGAATGCGATCGCCAAGTTCGGGCGCAAAGTGGGCAGCTGGTTCCGCGAGGAACAATGGGCTGCGCGAGCCGCAGGCGAAGACGCCTGAGGTAAAACGCAGTGGCGGCTGCTTCGTATCAGGCAGCCGCTATTCCCGTGATAGAATTCAGCTTGCCAGAACTGCTTTCAAATCACCGACAAGATCAGTGCGTTCCCAAGGGAAGAAATCACCATCGGCTTTGCGCCCAAAATGGCCGTAAGCTGCGCTTTTACGATAGATCGGCTTGTTCAATCCCAGATGCTCTCGAATGCCGCGCGGTGTCAGACCGCCCAGTTTGGTGATGCTTTTGATAGCCTCTTCAATAGACGCATCTGTGACACCATCACCGGATGTCCCGTGTGTGTCGACATAAAGCGACAAGGGCTCTGATACGCCAATCGCGTAAGCAATTTGAATGGTACAGCGCCGCGCCAATCCAGCCGCAACCACGTTCTTTGCCAAATAGCGCGTGATGTATGCCGCGCTGCGGTCTACTTTGGTCGGGTCCTTACCGCTGAACGCGCCGCCGCCATGCGGGGATGCGCCGCCATAGGTGTCAACAATGATCTTGCGCCCCGTAAGGCCCGCATCGCCATCAGGACCGCCAATTTCAAACGCGCCAGTTGGATTGATATGCCACACAGTATCAGCGGTGATGAAACCTTCCGGAAGGATCGATGTCACCACACCTTTGACGTAAGACTTAAGCTCGGCTTCCTTATCGCCTTCATGATAGCCAGGCGCGTGCTGTGTCGAGACGACAATCGCAGTGCAGCCCACAGGCTTTCCATTTTCATACCGCAAGGTGATCTGGCTTTTCGCATCAGGCTCCAGAAACGGAGCCGCACCCGATTTGCGATCGGCGGCAAGCTGCTCCAAGATTTTGTGGCTGTAATCGAGCGTTGCCGGCATCAAGTCAGGCGTTTCATCACACGCAAAGCCGAACATTATCCCTTGGTCACCAGCGCCTTCATCTTTGTTGGAGCCTGTATCACCTGCATCAACGCCCATAGCGATTTCGGCTGACTGGCCGTGAAGATGGTTTTCGAACGTCAACGTTTCCCAGTGAAAGCCTGATTGTTCATATCCAATCTCGGCGACCGTTTGGCGAACCGCGCTTTCAATTTCATCGCGTGCACCCGGCGCCCAGTAATTGTTGTACTTCCACTCATCACGCGCGAGATCGTACATGGGCTTGCAACGAATTTCACCAGAAAGAACAACGCGCTGAGTGGTGGTCATCGTTTCACATGCCACGCGCGCTTCGGGATCTTTGGCCAGCATCAAATCGACAATCGCGTCGGATATCTGGTCGGAGACTTTATCGGGATGCCCTTCAGAAACGCTTTCGGATGTGAACAGATAATCGCTGCGCATGGATGCTCCTGAAGGTAAGTAATCGAAGGGTCTCCATAACGATATAAGGAAACCTTTATGTCTTTATTAGCCCCTAGCTGCGTGATTGACGCAGCGCAAGCAATCTTGGCAGACCCCATCCAGCAAGCAGCAAAAACCCAGCCCATGCCAGCGTCAGGATATGGCCTAGCCGAGCGAAAAGAGTCGGTGCTTTTGCTTGGGGAATAAACCCATCCAACCTGCCTGCCTCACCCGATCGAACCGTCGCTCGCACTATGCCATTGGCATCGACAACTGCGCTGATACCGGTTGTGGTGGAGCGCATAACGGGCAGCCCTTCCTCTATCGCTCGCATCCGGGCCTGCGCCAAATGCTGTGGCGGCCCCCATGCACCGAACCAGCCATCATTGGATGGGTTGAAAATATAGTCCGGGCGGTCATTGCGATCGACGACATGGCCAGAAAAAACGATCTCATAGCAGATCTGGATGCCTGCCTTGCCGTATTTACCAAGGTCAAGCGATTGCGGGCCGGGGCCGGGTTGATAGTCTATTGTCCCCTCAGTGAGACGGGCAAGACCGATGGGCTTAAGCAGCCATTCCATCGGAAGATATTCGCCATACGGCACCAAATGCGCCTTGGCGTAATGGTGCGTTATGTCGCCTGCACCGTTAAGTCCGAGCACCGAATTGCGCGCAGTCAGAGCTGTCGGAAAACCGCCTTTACCGACGCCGATATCAAGATTGACGACACCTGTGAGAAGCGCCGCATCCGGGCCAATCACGCTTCCAATGCGCCTTCGTGCAAAATCGGGGTCCGCGCCCGCAGTCATCCGGGCATAGTAACGCTGAGGATAGCCATCTTCGAGATAGTCCGGGATCGCGCTTTCCGGCCAAAGGACCAGCCGCTCCTGTTCGCGATCTGGCAGGGTAAGGCTGGCCGTTCGCTGAAATTGCTCTTCAAATTTGGACCCATCATTGATCTCGTCTTGGGGGATCAGTGGTTGGATAAGAGCGTAGCGAATGTCTGTGTCTGTCTCAGAAGAATTGATAGGCACGAGCATGCCCGCTGCGACCAAAGCGGCGAACGCGGCCCGGCCGCGCCAATCTGCGCCTTTCAAGCCGCTGGCGAGAGCAGCAGCGATAAAAAACGTAAGGCCAGAAAGCGCATATGTGCCGAGCCACGGCAACGCTTTTGCAAGGCCCGGGTTTTCCCAACTTCCCAGCAAAACCAAACCAAGCGGTGGCCACGGATAGCCTGTAAACATCCAACCCCGCGCCCATTCGGTGATGACCCAGGCTCCAGCGAGAACCACTCCGAATGCCAACAAGCCTTTGCCACGCGACAGTTTGTGCGCGGCCAGAACCGCCAGTGCAGGATAAATCGCCAGATAAACGCACAGCAATGGCACGGCGAGCCAGCCGAGCGCTTCGGGCATTTTGGCTTGGTGAGTAAAGGCGGTTGCGATCCAATTGTTCGCCAGCGTCAAATGCGCCCAGCCGAACAGATATCCGCGCGACAAAGCCGCCTTCCAATCGGGTGCGGCATGCCAATGGGCAATCGTGAGAGCCAGCGCCGGCAAAGCGATCCACCACCCATGAATGGGCGGGTATCCGCAGGCGGCCACAAGTCCAAGCAGGATCGCTGTCAACTTGGGCCAACGCTGCGCAAAGTTCGCCATTGCGCCGAGCGGATTGCGTTGGGATGTAAGGTTCATGGCACCCTCACGGGTCGTCATGAATTAGCCAACTGCCTCAAGATCATCGCTGTCGCCGCCCGATCCTTCGTCAGAACCGATGGCAGGTGGCAAGACCGATTGGTCGATTTCGGCTGGCGTATCATCAGCTTTGGGTTCGCTGCGTCTGCGGCGCGGTGCGCGCCCCTCTCCTCTGGGTTTGCGAGTACGGCGTTTTGGCTCTTCTGCGTCCTGATCGCCTGCTTCGCCTTCGCCAACCGCTTCACCCTCAGAGCCAACTTCGCCCTCGGCTACAGTTTCGTTGTCGTCGCGCCTCGAACGGCCACGGCGATTGTTGCGGCGGCGATTGCCGCCTTCTTCGCTCTCTTCGCTGTCTTCGCCGTTTTGTTCACGCTCTTCATTGCGTTTCGCGCGAGCTTCTTCTTGACGAGCTTTATTGTCCGAGATCACACGGAAATAGTGATCGGCAAATTGCAGGTAATATTCGGCCTGCACCCTATCGCCATTGTGCTGCGCGTCTTGAGCAAGCTTTTTGTACTTGTCGAGCAATTGCGGCGCATTTCCGCGGGCGCGACTATCGATCCGATTTTGGCTATTGGCGCCGCCTTGATTGCGATTACCGCGACCGCGGCGACGATTGTTACGATTGTTATTCAAGGAAAACGTTCCCTAACAGCGGGCCGGTGATTGAATGAACTCAACATCATCAAAACACAACTGGCCTTTAGTCTCCAAACAGAGCACGCTCCGAGCTAGTTTTGACCATGGGAAAGCCCTGACGGCCATTCTGAGCGGGTTTTGGAGCTTGGTTCGATGATTTGCGCCCTTCGCAAGTCACGACCTGATTCATTGCTAGCGAGCCGAACCGGGTTTGCCAAGCCCTACCGTTGAATTCCTTAGGAAAGGATAAGAACACGTGGCCTGTTTGCCAGATCATGACGCAGTTCGACGGTGAAGCCCGCATTTTGGGCGATTTTCGAAACCGCATTGGCTTGAGTGTGCCCAATTTCGAACAGAGCAACGCCATTCTCGACCAAAAGTCCGCGCAATTGCGGGATTAGGATGCGGTAATCATCAAGCCCGTCGGGTCCAGCGAACAAGGCCGAGGCGGGTTCGTAATCTTCCACATCAGGATCGAGCCCCGCATCCTCTTCAACATAGGGCGGATTGCAGACAATGAGGTCGAACACCCCTAGCTCTCGGGCCCAGCCCTGATCACTCCAGTCCAATCGTTGAAAGTCCCATGATGTGCCCCCATCCAATTCACCGGCATTCTCAAGCGCAATCGCATTTGCTCCAGATATATCGATTGCGATATCCGATGCATCGATGCCCACGCCCGATGCCTTTGGCTTTTCGCACAAGAGCGTGAGCAACAAAGCGCCTGACCCAGTGCCCAAATCCAGCACGCGTTTTGGGTGTGGGCATGCCTCTAGTGCCGCTTCGATCAACACTTCGCTATCGCCCCGTGGGATCAGCACTCCTGGCTCAACGTCGAAACGCCGCCCGTAAAACTCTGTCCAGCCGGTAATGTAGGCAACGGGTTCGTGCCTTGATCGCCTGCCAACCAAAGGGAGAAATTCCGAAGGCGCAGGCTCGTCCATCATTCGGATCAGCATGTCAGATCTGCTGACGCGCAAGGCATGCGCCATCAGCAATTCTGCATCAAGACGTGCCGTATCGCTGGTCTCACCCAGCTTCATTGTCGCTTGCCGAATGGCTTCAGAAACAATCACAATTACCGTTCGCCCTGAGCCTGTCGAAGGGCCGCCCTCCTCTTTATCCGTTGTTCTTAATTGAAGAACAGTGCTTCGACAGGCTCAGCACGAACGGGTTGGGGTTGCTGTGTTATTCAGCCAAAGCGGCCAACCGCTTTGCCTCATCCTCTGCAATCAGAGCATCGGTCAATTCCATTAACCCGGGCCCTGCCAGCACTTCTTCGAGCTTGTGCAGAGTCAACCCGATGCGGTGATCGGTCACGCGGCCTTGCGGGAAATTGTAGGTGCGGATGCGTTCTGACCTGTCGCCGGAACCGACCATCGCTTTGCGTGCTTCTGCTTCGGCACCTTGGGCTTCATCGCGCGTTTTTTCGAACAATCGCGCGCGCAGCACCTGCATCGCCTTTTCTTTGTTCTTGTGCTGGCTGCGCCCGTCCTGACAGGTGACCACCAGACCCGTGGGTTCGTGCGTGATGCGGATCGCGCTGTCTGTGGTGTTGACGTGTTGGCCGCCAGCGCCAGAGGCGCGATAGGTGTCGATTTTGAGATCGCCCGGATCAATGTGCACGTCCACGTCATCAGGTTCGGGCAGCACTGCGACGGTTGCGGCTGATGTGTGAATGCGCCCGCCGCTTTCGGTTACGGGCACGCGCTGCACACGGTGGACGCCGCTTTCAAATTTGAGCTTTGCAAAAACGCCCTGCCCGGTCACGTTAGCGACGATTTCCTTAAAGCCGCCCACTTCGGATGCGCTCATGCTAACAGGTTCAACCCTCCAGCCGTTTTCGGCAGCAAAGCGTTCATACATTCGGAACAGATCGCCCGCGAATAAAGCCGCTTCATCTCCGCCTGTGCCAGCGCGGATTTCGAGCATGGCAGGCTTGCTATCTGCCGCATCACGGGGAAGCAGCGCAATGGCAAGCGCGCGTTCTTTTGCAGGCAGTGTTTCGCGAAGGTCCGCAAGTTCTTCTTCCGCCATCGCTTTCATTTCCGGATCGCCGAGCATCTCTTCCAGCCCAATGATTTCCTCGCGAATGGCCTTTACCTCAGCCGCGGTTTTGGCAACCGGTTCCAACTCAGCATAATCGCGTGAGGCCTGCACAAATTCATCGCCCTCTAGCGTGCCCGACGCCATGCGCGCTTCAAGCTCGGCAAAGCGATTGGCAATCTGATCAAGGCGTTCGGGTGGGATTTGCATTATCGGCTTTTCTAACTCGTCATGCCGGGCTTGTTCCAACAAGACCACATCGGCTGAATGCTCTGTAGCGGGATGTTATCCTGAAACAAGTTCAGGATGACGGTTGAGAATTACGCCCGACCAAATCCCCCACGTCATCCCGGACATGATCCGGGATAAGGCTTCTTGTGATGGTGGGTAAAAAGAAGTGAGCCCAGCCCCGGATCAAGTCCGGGGCGACGGGGTTGGCAGATTGATTGCTTCTACAATCCTTTCGGTGTTCCCATCACCTGAAATCGCATAGTAACCTCGCTCATCCACACGGAGGATATGCTTCGGGCGCTGCTTGATCGCTTTGTCATATCGCTTTTTGGTCGAACCACTGGCTGTTATATCGGCGATCACTCCTCCAGAACGCAATTGGGCCAGCAGTTCAAACCCAACCGCCAATCCTTGATCATTCTCAACCAGAACCATGGCCTCCAACTGATCCGGCTCTCGCTCCCCAACCAACATAGCCAGCCGCTCAATTCCCGCGGCCCAGCCAACCGCAGGCGTTACAGGCCCGCCAAGGCTTTCCATCAGCCCGTCATAGCGTCCCCCGCCCAGCACGGTTGATTGCGCGCCCAATGCCTCCGCTGCTGCCGAGCCTTCGTCCGGGATAAACTCAAACGCTGTATGCCGGTAATAATCGAGGCCCCGCACCAGGCTTTCTGCGCGCGTCCATTTGACGCCTGCCGCATCCAATCCGCTGGTCACGCTATCAAAAAACGCCACAGCCTCATCGGACAAATACGCGTCAATCTTGGGCGCATCGGCCAGATAGACTTTGTCGCGCTGGTCTTTGCTATCGAGGATCCGCAGCGGGTTTTTCTCCAGCCGCTCCTGGCTGTCCTCAGACAAATCGCCGCGCACCTTGCTGAAGTATTCGATCAAGCCCGCACGCCACGCATCGCGGCTGTCTGCATCGCCCAGCGTATTGAGGTGCAATGTCACGCCTTCAATGCCAAGCTCGCGCAGCAATTGATCGGCCATCGCGAGCAATTCGACGTCGGCTTGCGGTTCAGCAGCGCCGATGATCTCGGCATCGATTTGGTGGAATTGGCGATAGCGCCCCTTTTGCGGGCGCTCATAACGGAACAGCGGGCCGTGAGTTGCAGCTTTCAATGGCGCGTGTTGTTGCCAACCATTGGTGAGATAAGCGCGCGCAATCCCGGCAGTGAATTCAGGCCGCAAAGTGAGCGATGTCCCGCCGCGATCTTCGAACGAATACATTTCTTTCGACACGACATCGGTGGTCTCGCCAATGGCGCGGCTGAAAACTTCGGTCTTTTCAAACACCGGCATTTCGACCCGGCGGAACCGGTAAAGCTTGCGCACGCGCTCAAATGTTTCGACCACAAAGGCGAAACTTTCCGCGTCGCTTCCGAAGATATCCTGCGTGCCTCTGATCGCTTTGGGTGTGTTCTTGCTCATAATGGCGAGCGACTACGACCAAGGGAGGTCTTTCGCAATCCTCATTGCTCGTCTAAGCGGCTGCGCGAAGCCTTTTGGGAGAGGGGCAAACCAGATATTACAGGAAGCCTTCAATGCGTATTGACAATATTCCCACCGGTGCAAATCCCCCAGAAGACCTCAACGTCATTATCGAAGTGCCCACAGGAGGCGAGCCGGTAAAATATGAGTTCGACAAGGCATCAGGCGCGCTGTTCGTCGATCGCATTCTGCACACACCTATGCGGTACCCGGCCAATTATGGCTTTGTCCCTCACACTTTGAGCCCGGATGGCGATCCTCTTGATGCGCTTGTTATTGCGCGCTCACCCTTCATACCGGGCTGCGTCGTCCGCTCTCGCCCAATCGGCGTTCTCAATCTTGAAGATGAGCATGGCGGCGATGAGAAGCTCGTCTGCGTGCCCGTGGACACGACGTTCCCGTATTACTCAGACGTTGGTGAAACGAAGGATCTGCCTTCAATCATCATGCAGCAGATTGAGCACTTCTTTACCCACTACAAAGATTTAGAAGCCGAAAAATGGGTTCGAGTGGGCAAATGGGGCGATGCCAAGGAAGCGCGCCAGATTGTTCTGGAAGCTATAGAGCGGGCCAAGGGCTGATTGGATCAGCGACGCGTTGTCGTTTGTTAGCCAGCTGCAAACATCATTTTGAAAATCGCAGTGAGCGCGAATGGGAGGCCAATCGCCAGCACCCACAGCGCCATAATGTCACGGCGAAATGCAGAAGCAAAAGCGGTGTCGCTTGCTTCTGCATCGCTGAGGCCTGTCCAACGCTTTTCAAACCACCTGCATGCAGGGATGATCGCTGCAACCAACACGACAAGCGCGATGTAGGGAAGGATTGAAGACACGCCCTGCGCAAGGGCCTTGATCGTCACAAAGATTTGGAGGCCGGTGTAGACGAGCAGCGCATAAGCGACATGATCGCTCATCGATTTTCGCCAATCACGCTCCTGCGAAACCTCTCCAGTCGCTGCGCGCGCGCCCTGTGCAAAATTCTTGTTTTGCATCTGATCGTTCATTTTACCGCTCCCCAACGGATGTTTTTGTTAGCCACAGTATCTCAAAGAGCGGCCCGCGTTGCAAGCGTGGTAACCAAAATGTCATTATGTTGCGTGGGATGCACCTAAGGTCATCTAACATTCAGGATTCAAGATATTTTTTCGTTCGCACCATATGGCTCCGCAGACCTCCTGCGAAAATTCATGTCCTGAAAGCAATAATCTTGCCAGAATCGACCAACTGCATGCCGACGGACCTTTTCTGATGCTGCATCGGTGCTAAGGAAGGCCAATGAACGAACTTGCTGCGCCTCCTGATACCGCATCTGCGCAAGAAACTGTCGAAGCCCAAGGCGGGCTCGAAGTCATCTCGATTGCCAAGAGCTACGACAAACGCAGCGTGCTTAGTGACATCTCATTGACCGTTGCCAAGGGCGAAGTGCTGGGCCTGCTGGGTCCCAATGGTGCGGGTAAGACGACTTGCTTTTATTCGATTATGGGCCTCGTTAGACCCGATTCTGGCCGCATCCTGATGGATGGCGAGGATGTGACCAAGCTGCCCATGTATCGCCGTTCGATCCTCGGGCTTGGATATCTGCCGCAGGAAACCAGCATCTTTCGCGGCATGACGGTTGAACAGAATATCAATTGCGTGCTCGAAATGGTCGAACCCGATGCCGACACGCGCAAAGCTGAACTTGAACGTTTGCTCAGTGAATTTGGTCTAACGCGCCTGCGCGATAGCGCGGCAATGGCATTGTCAGGCGGTGAAAGGCGGCGCTGCGAGATTGCCCGCGCACTGGCTGCCAAACCTTCGATCATGCTGCTGGATGAACCCTTTGCCGGGATCGATCCCCTTTCGATCAGCGACATTCGCGATCTTGTGAAGGATTTGAAGCAGCGCGGCATTGGCGTTCTAATTACCGATCACAATGTCCGTGAGACGTTGGATATCGTGGACCGTGCCTGCATTATTTATGGCGGTCAGGTTCTCTTCGCGGGTTCCCCGCAAGAGCTGGTTGCGGATGAAAACGTGCGCCGTCTTTACCTTGGCGAGAGCTTTACGCTTTAGGCCTAGAGATCAGATCCCATACCAACAGGTCCGAGGTTTGAAGCAAAATGCCTCAGTGCAAGGAGAAAGAGCGCAGGAATATGTCAATATTTCAAAATCTTTCGACGCTGCAATGGGGCATTTTGGTCAAATCCCTCCGGGACAGCCAGATGGCGGCCATATCGAACTTCCCTCCGCTCGCAAAGGGCGCTGCCCTTCGCAGCGCGTCAATCGGTCCTATCTGTTTGCCATTTGGCTGCCTCGAGCCTGTTGGTATGGGATCTGATCTCTAACCATGGCATTAGGTCCACGCCTCGACCTCAGACAGTCCCAGTCACTGGTGATGACGCCGCAATTGCAGCAGGCGATCAAACTGCTGGCGGCATCCAATCTTGAGATTGAGACTTTTATTGGCGAAGCTTTGGACTCTAATCCGTTGCTCGAAGTGGGTGAGGTCAAGGCAGAGCAGCCCGATGGGCCTGGCGACCCCGATGATATACCCCGCGAAGAATTCACCGCCGATCAATTGATGGCGCAAACACAAGGCGAGGCGGAGGCCCCGCTCGACATCGATACAGGCGCGATTGATCGCGATGTTGATACCGGAGACGGCGCGCACATATCCGATACTCAAGCATCAAGCTCTCAAGTATCAGGCAGTGGGGGCGCCAGCGACAATGCCGATTGGAGCGCAGCGAGTTCAGGCGCGGGCGCTGGCGCGGACCTGCCCGACTTTGAAGCCACGCAGTCCGCTGACATATCGCTTGGCGATCATTTGCGCATGCAAGTGGGCGCTGCGGCCAGCAATGAACGCGAAGCCTTTATCGCAACGCATTTGATCGGGATGCTGGATGATGCCGGATGGCTCCCGTTTGATCTGCGCGATATTGCCTATGATCTTGGCGTTGACCTTGCATCGGTTGAGCGCGCGCTGGGCGTTGTCCATACGCTGGACCCAAGCGGCGTTGGCGCGCGCAATTTGGCCGAATGCCTCGCAATCCAAGCGCGCGAGGCGGATCGTTATGATCCCTGCATGGAACGTCTGATCGACAATCTCGAATTGCTGGGCCGCGGGGAAGTGCAGCGCTTAAAACGCATGTGCGGCGTCGATGATGAAGACTTTGCAGATATGCTGCGCGAATTGCGTGAGTATGACCCCAAGCCCGGCATGGCTTTTGCCCCTCAAAGCGGCGGCGCGATCGTCCCCGACATTCTTTTGAGCGATAATGGCAAAGGCGGGTGGGATATTGCGCTTAATGAAGACACCTTGCCCAAGCTGGTGGTCAATCGCGATTACTACGTTGAAGTGGGCACAGCCGGCCAATCCAAAGAAACGCAAAGCTGGCTTAAGGAAAAGCTGGCCGATGCACATTGGTTGATCCGCGCGCTTGACCAGAGGCAAAAGACGATACTCAAGACAGCCGCTGAAATCGTTAAGCAGCAAGACGGATTTTTCCGGAAAGGCGTATCCGAGCTGCGCCCCTTAACTCTTCGCGAAGTTGCCGAACAGATCGAGATGCATGAAAGCACGGTCAGCCGCGTCACCAGCAACAAATACCTGCATTGCGAGCGAGGATGCTTTGAGCTGAAGTACTTTTTTACAAGCGGTGTTGGGTCCAGTGATGGCGAAGGCGCATCCTCGCAAGCTATCAAAGCGCGCATCAAGGCATTGACCGATGCCGAAGACCCCAAAAAGGTGCTGTCAGATCAAAAGCTCGTCGATATGCTGAAGGAAGAAGGCTTTGATCTTGCCCGTAGAACGGTGGCAAAATATCGCGAAGCAGCAGGGATCGGATCGAGCGCGCAAAGACGCCGCGCCAAGAAGCTGGAGAGCCTTTAAACCTGCCCGTTAGCCGTTAAGGGCAACGTCCCAAACGGTGTGAATGGCGTTAAGCTTGCTACGCAGTACCCCTTGCGACTCGTGGGAATCCCTAGGTTTACGCATAATTAACCTTTTCCGTTCAGAACTTGTGTGGTTAATACATGGCAACACTTCTTAGCGAGGCGTTACCAAAAACATTGACCGCGAATTTTCGCCTTACAACGGGCAAATAGGGGACCAGCAATGCGAGTGCTGTTGATTGAAGACGAGCCAACCACAGCAAAAGCCATCGAGCTTATGCTTACCACGGAAGGCTTCAATGTTTACTCTACCGATCTTGGCGAAGAAGGCCTCGATCTGGGTAAGCTGTATGATTACGATATCATTCTGCTCGATCTGAATTTGCCAGATATGCACGGCTATGATGTGCTTAAGAAACTGCGCGTAGCCAAAGTGCAAACGCCTGTTCTTATCCTTTCCGGCATTGCCGAAATGGACAGCAAAATCCGCAGCTTTGGTTTTGGCGCAGACGATTATGTGACCAAACCTTTCCACCGCGAAGAGCTGGTTGCTCGCATCCACGCTGTTGTGCGCCGTTCGAAAGGCCACAGCCAATCGATCATCCGCACTGGTAAACTTGCTGTGAACCTTGATGCGAAAACTGTCGAAGTCGACAGCGCACGTGTTCACCTCACCGGTAAAGAATATGCCATGCTTGAGCTCTTAAGCTTGCGCAAAGGCACGACGCTGACCAAGGAAATGTTCCTCAACCACCTGTATGGCGGGATGGATGAGCCGGAACTCAAAATTATCGATGTCTTCATCTGTAAGCTGCGCAAGAAATTGAGCCATGCTTGCAGCGGTGAAAACTACATCGAAACAGTGTGGGGCCGTGGTTATGTGCTTCGCGATCCGCACGAGGAAGTCGAAGCCGCGTGATCGCTTCAAAAGCGGCGCATTTGATGCGCCCCCTTTTGCGAGCCCAGCAAGGTTTGCTGCGCGCGGTCAAAACGGCTGACCGCTTGCGTTCCGAATTTCACGAATTCGGCCTACTCTAAACACAAAACGCCTGAGGCTTAGCGCTTTGGGCGTTTTGTGCGTGGTGGACAGGGTGTAAGACATTGCGGCGGGCGCGGTTGGAGCCCTTGATACGCGCCAATCGCCCCTCGACATACGTCGCAAAGCCATCCTATCGTATTCTTACGGAAGTGCGCGTGAAGGTGATCTCCTGCTTCCTTTCCTATGCTTGAGGCAATGGCTTTTTATCCATTGGTGGTTTGATCTCAAGCATGGGGTACTCATGAAGCTTTCAGGAATGCGACTTACTCGTCTGGTATCGCTCCTTGCAGCGGCCTGCATCGCTTTGGCGATGCTGTTTGGCCTCAACAGCGCATGGCAGAATTGGCAAACCGCTTCCCAATCACGCGTAAGCGCCGAATTGGTCGATTTTTCCGTTTCGGTCAGCGATCTTGTTCATGAAATTCAAAAGGAACGGGGTGCCTCGGCCGTATTCCTCACCTCCCAAGGACGCAGTTTTGTGTCTGAGGTGCAGGAACAGCGCAAAGCGACTGACGCAGAATTGAATGTTGTTCGAGACCGGCTTGATGAGCTGCAAACGCAGGCGCATTCTTCGGCCGTTGTACAGAGCCTGTCCGATCTCGAAACGCAATTGAACGAGATTGATGATCTGCGTTCACAAGTGGATGCTCTGGCCATTAATCGGTCGCAGCAAGTCAGCCGCTACACGAAGGTTAATCGAACAGCTATCGCGCTTGTCGGGAGTATAGGATCAGGAGTATCCGAGCCCGAAGTGGCTAAGCAGCTGCTGGTCTACAGCGCCTTGCTCTACGGCAAAGACAATGCCGGAATCGCTCGGGCAATCGGTGCTTCTGGCTTTGGTGCAGGCCAATTTAACCGTGCTCTGTCAACCAAACTAATCGGTCTGACTTCCGCGCAGGAAAGCTATTTCGACTATGTCTCCCAATTAGCCTTACCTGCGCAGAAAAATGCTCTGACCAAGATCTTGGAATCGGAGGAAAACAAGAACATCGCGGCGATGCGCGAAATTGCCTTATCAGGCAACGCTGATGCCATTGCCGCTATTTCTGCGTCCGACTGGTTCGACACCAAAACAGCAATGATCGGTGAGTTGAAGGCGCTGGAAGACTTGATGGCAGCTGATATGAAAAAGCTGATGCTGGATGCATTGTCGAACGCCAATACCAATCTCATGATCGCAGGCGTTTTATTGTTGTCGGGATTGCTATTTGCGGCCTGGCTGGTCCGAGTTTGCGTGCGGCTGATTGATCGCCGTGTACGCAGCATTGTTGCCCCGCTTGAACGCCTTTCAAACGGTGATGCCGACGTAACCATTCCAGACCATAGCCATAATGAGTTTGGAGTGATTTCAAAGGCGATGGAGGCGTTTCAATCGACCATTGAGGAAAGAGCCCGCAACGCAAAAGATCGCGAACGGGTTGTCACGGTCCTCAGCCAACATCTCAAGGCGATGGCTCAAGGCAACCTGAATGATTCCATTTCTGAGTTCTTTTCAGTGGAGTTCAAGAAAATTCGCATGGATTTCAACGAAGCGCAAAGTTCATTGCGCGATGTCATCAATGCAGTCGCACAGGGCACTGCTGGGATTAATTACAGTGCGCAAGACGTGAAAAGCGCTGCTGTTGATCTATCCGAGAGAGCGGCACGTCAGGCCGCGACGCTTGAAGAAACCACAGAAGCGTTGGCGCAAACCAATGCGGGGATCCAATCGAGTGCAGAGCTTGCTCAGGCGACGAACCAAGAGGTTGCCCGCGCTCGCGAAAACGCCGCACAGAACCGAGAAGTCGTTGAACGCACAATCACTGCGATGAAGCAAATCCAGGGATCATTCGATGAGGTAACAAAAATCACCGATCTGATCGAAGACATCGCGTTTCAGACGAACATTCTCGCGCTCAACGCTGGCGTCGAGGCAACACGGGCAGGAGAGGCTGGGAAAGGCTTTGGCGTGGTCGCCTCAGAAGTTCGGGCTCTTGCCCAGCGTTCATCCGAAGCGGTCACAAGCATCCAGCAACTCATGGGCGAAGGCGCTGACAAAATTAGAGATGGCGCAGAACAGGTTGCTGCCTCCGGAGATGCTCTCAAGACAATGATCACCACGTTCGATCAGGTGAGTGATCAGGTCTCTCAAATCGCTTCAGCGTCGGGAGAGCAGGCCGAAAATCTGAACAATATCAATATCGCCTTGGCCGATTTAAAAGGGGATACGCATAGCAATGCAGCCATGGCTGAAGAATCGTCTGCTGCCAGCGAATTGCTGAATGTGGAAGTTCAAAGGCTCAACGAACGCACAGCGATGTTCCGTCAATCGGCTGAAACCGTTGGCGACTTTGACGAACCGGACCAACTAAGACTTGCCAGCTGAAGCATAGGCTGGAGCGTAAAACGGGTGAGTGACACCGTGTCCTCCCCGCAATCCTAGCATACGTAACTGCCTGACTTAACCGTCTGGATGTTCTGTATCGTCTGCGAGCGCCATATTCGCAAAATCGCCGCCGCTTGGTTCTTGGAACAGTCTAAGATCAAATTCGGGCAGGATCGCAATGAGATGATCGAAGATGTCGGCTTGTATATCTTCAAATTCGGACCATTTGGTCGTATCGGTAAAGCAATACAATTCCAACGGAACGCCTTGCGCGCTGGGCGGCAATTGTCGGACCATCATTGTGAATTTGTCGCCATTCAATCCCGGATGCCACGCAAGATAGGCGGAGACATAAGCGCGGAACGTGCCAAAATTGGTAAGCCGGCGCGCGTTCACGGGTTCATCCTCGCTGGAAAGTTGTTTCGCGTTCCAATCCGCAATCTCATCACGCTTCGCAGCCAAGTAGTCTTTGAGCATGTTGAAGCGTTTAAGTTTCACCACCTCATCATCAGCCAGAAACCGGATCGCGTTTTGATCAATCATCAGCGAGCGTTTGATCCGGCGTCCGCCTGAATCGCTCATCCCGCGCCAATTGCGGAAAGAATCGGAAACCAGCCGATGCGTCGGGATCGTGGTGATCGTCTTGTCGAAGTTCTGCACTTTCACCGCGTGCAAAGAGATATCGATAACATCGCCATCAGCATCCATGCTCGACATGGTGATCCAGTCACCCACGCGAAGCATATCATTGGTGGCCAGTTGAACGCTCGCAACAAGGCTCAATAGCGTGTCTTTAAACACAAGTAGCAAGACAGCCGTGATCGCGCCCAGCCCCGAAAGCAGGAGGAAGGGAGACTGATTGATCAGAATGGAAATCAGAATGATCGCCGCACCGCAAAGAACGATGATTTTGACCAGTTGGACGAACCCTTTGATCGGGCGGTCTTTGGCGCGCGGCTGGCGCTCGTAAAGCTCATTGGCGTAAGCAAGCGCGCGCACAATCGCCATCGCGAAAGAAACCACGATCAGCGCTTCTGCGACATTGTGAACAACAAGCGTGAGGTTTTTCGGCAGATTGGGAACCACTTCGATCCCTTGCGACACAATCAGCAGGGGAACCGCCGTCGCAAGCCAGGCCGCGGCCTGATTGATGGTATCGCTTTTCTTATCAAGCAACGGTTTAGCAGCGCTCAAGATCACGCGCTTGAGCACAAAATTGGCAATAATTGCAGCGATGATGAGAGCGACGACACCAATGGTGGTCTGCGCCCATGCAGGCTGCGTAGCGATAAAACCGTTGATCTGTTGCATTTGCGATTGGGCGATAGCGGCAAGCCGCCCTGCCTCTCAACCCCTGCTAGACATACAATGCAGAAAGGGTGGACAAAATCGCATCGTTTCGCCAATCGCTCGTGCATCATGTCAGCATTTAAAGAAGGCGATCCGACCACTCTGAGCCGGCTTTATGGTCGCAGTATGGGCAAGCCGCTGCGCCCTCGCCAGCAAGGTCTGGTCGATAATCTGTTGCCTCAGATCGCCGTGCCTGAAGATGGCCCGGTGACATCCGAGGCGCTGTTCGGCGAGGATTGCCCGCTGCACTTTGAGATCGGCTTTGGCGGCGGCGAACATCTCGCCTATCGCGCGGATCTTTTGCCCAATCACGGGTTTATTGGCGCAGAACCGTTCTTGAACGGAGTGGCGCAGGCGCTTGGACATGTTGAAGAACAACGACTTGCCAATGTCCGCATTCATCATGGCGATGCGATCGAGGTGCTAAAGCGCGTTCCTGACAGCTCACTGCTGATGGTGTATCTGCTGCACCCCGACCCTTGGCCCAAAGCCCGCCATGCGAAGCGGCGAATGATGAATGATGGCCCGGTTCAATTGATTGCCGACAAGCTGAAGCCGGGCGGTGAATTCCGCTTTGGCACAGACCACGCGATTTATGTGCGGCATGCGCTGATGGTGATGCAGCGCTTCACCGATGAATTTGAATGGGTCGTTGAAGGCCCCGCAGATTGGCAAAACCGCCCCTCAGGCTGGTGCGAGACGCGCTATGAAACCAAAGCGCGCAATGTCTTTGGACACGAGGTTTGGTACTTCCGCTTTCGCCGAAAAGGCTAGCCCACCACTAGCCCACCACTAGCCCACCACTAGCCCACCACTCCGGCACTCGCCAGCACGGCCAAAGTCAGAACATCAGGCGCAAGCGCTGTAATCGGAGCGATTTGAATGGGCTTTTCCATGCCGATCATCATAGGGCCAACAGTCGTATTGGCTCCAAGTTCGCGCAGCAATTTGGCTGACAGGTTGGCCGATTGCAGGCCCGGCATGATCAGCACATTAGCAGGCGCAGACAGGCGGCTGAAGGGATAAAGCTCCATCACTTTGGGATTGAGCGCGGCATCAGGCGCCATTTCGCCTTCATACTCAAAGCCGGGATCTTCAGCATCAAGGATCGCCACGGCCTCGCGGATACTGCCAAGCCATTGGCCCGACGGATTGCCAAAGGTGGAGTAAGACAAGAACGCCACACGCGGTTCATGCCCCATGCGCCGGGCAACAGCCGCCGTCTCCTTGGCGATATGGGCAAGCTGTTTTGCATCGGGACGTTCATTGATCGTGGTATCGGCAAGGAACGTGGTGTGGTTCTTGCCCAGCATCATATGAATGCCGAACGGTGCCGCATCAGGCTTGGGATCGATCACCATGTTCACTTCGCGCACGGTCTGCGCGAATGTCTTGGTAAGGCCTGAAATCATGCCATCGCCATGCCCAAGCGCGACCAGCAGCGATGCGAATATATTGCGGTTCTGATTGACCATCCGGCGCACATCACGCTCTGTATAGCCACGCCGCTGGAGCCGCTTGTAAAGCAGATCCACCATGGCTGGCACGTGCTGGCTGTCAGCGGAGTTCTGAATCTCAAAGCTGCCCGGATCAGAGACAGACAGCTGGTGCAGTTTATCGACCACCGCCTTCGTGCGGCCAACCAAGATCGGCGTACCGTATCCAAAATCGCGATATTGAATCGCGGCGCGCAGGACCACTTCTTCTTCGGCTTCTGCAAAAACCATCCGTTTGGGATTGGCCTTGGCCTCGTTGTAGACGCCATTGAGCACGGATGTGGTCGGGTTAAGACGTGATCGCAGAGCGGTCCGATATTGCTCGAAATCCTCAACCTGTGCCTGGGCAACGCCAGAATCCATCGCCGCTTTGGCAACTGCGGAAGAGACCACTTCGATCAAGCGCGGATCGAATGGGGCTGGAATAATGTAGTCAGTGCCAAATTTCTGGTTTTTGCCATAGGCGCTCGCCACTTCTTCGGGCACACGTTCGCGCGCGAGTTCCGCGATTGCCCGAGCAGCCGCGACTTTCATCTCCTCGTTGATCGTGGTCGCTTGCACATCGAGTGCGCCGCGAAAGATAAAGGGGAAGCCCAGCACATTGTTGACCTGGTTTGGGAAATCGCTGCGGCCGGTGGCAATAATCGCATCAGGACGCACAGCTTTCGCTTCATCAGGCATAATTTCCGGGGTCGGGTTCGCCATCGCGAAAATGATCGGTTTGTCCGCCATTTTCTCAACCCATTCAGGCTTCAACGCGCCGGCTGCCGAAAGGCCAAGGAAAATGTCCGCGCCCGCCAATGCCTCTTCCAGACTGCGCGCCTCTGTCGCCACAGCGTGCGCGCTTTTCCATTGGTCGACATTATCCCGGCCCGGATAAATCGGTCCAGACCGATCGCACACAATCACGTTTTCATGCGGGATGCCCAAAGCCTTGATCAAAGCCGTACAAGCAAGCGCAGACGCCCCTGCCCCATTCACCACCATCTTGGCATCTTTAAGATCACGGCCCGTCAAATGGCAGGCGTTGATCAGACCAGCCGCCGCAATGATCGCGGTGCCGTGCTGGTCATCATGCATGACGGGAATATTCATCCGCTCCCGCAAGGCCGCTTCGATAATGAAGCATTCTGGCGCTTTAATATCTTCCAGATTGATCCCGCCAAAGCTTGGCTCCATCAACGCAACAGCATTGATAAACGCTTCGGGATCTTCGGTCGCCAATTCAATGTCGATCGAATCCACATCAGCAAAGCGTTTGAACAACACCGCCTTGCCTTCCATCACGGGTTTAGAAGCGAGCGCCCCCAAATTGCCAAGCCCCAGAATGGCCGAACCATTTGAAATGACCGCAACCATATTGGAGCGCGCAGTGTAGCGCGCTGCCAAGGATGGATCAGCAGCAATCGCTTCGACAGGAGCGGCAACGCCGGGGGAATAAGCAAGGCTCAAATCGCGCTGCGATGTCATAGGCTTTGTCGCGACGACTTCCAGTTTACCGGGCCGGATTGTCTCATGATAAAAAAGCGCTTCGCGTGTGGTGAAACCGCCTTTGTTTTCGTCTGCCATGTGTCTTGATCTTCCTTGGGGCGAGTGACCGCATCTGAGATGCGCGCTTAACCCGCGATGCGAACAGATGATAGGGGAAACAGCGCGCGGGCACGTTTTCCGAATCGCTGTGATGGTGTCTAGTCCGGCATAATGCCCAGCAGCTCCGGCCCTACCCCCATGATGCAGCAATATCTCGCGCTGAAAGAAGCGGCGGCGGGATCGCTTTTGTTTTACCGCATGGGCGATTTTTTTGAGCTGTTTTTCGATGATGCGCGCGAGGCATCGCGTATTCTGGACATTGCGCTGACCACGCGCGGCGAACATGGCGGGGAGCCTGTGCCGATGTGCGGCGTGCCTGTGCATTCAGCCGAAGGGTATCTCGCGCGGCTTATCAAAGCAGGGTGCCGCGTCGCGATAGCTGAGCAAACCGAAACACCCGATGAGGCAAAAGCGCGCGCCAAGCGCGAAGGTCGCCCGGCGTCCAAAGCACTTGTCGCGCGTGATATCGTCCGTTTCGTAACCGCAGGCACACTGACCGAGGAAGCCTTGTTGGAGCCTCGCCGTGCCAATGTAATTGCGGCACTCGCGGACGTTCGCGGCACTATCGGGATTGCGAGCTGCGATATTTCGACGGGCACTATGACACTTGAGGAATGCGCGCCCGAAGCTCTTCCCGCAGAGATCGCGCGGCTTGGGCCAAGCGAGATTGTTTCGCCTGAAGGCTGGACTGGCGGCATTGATGAACCTGTTGAATTTGAGCCTCGCGAATTTTCAAGTGATCGCGGAACGCAGCGGCTTCAGGACATCCACGAGGTTTCAACGCTGGATGGCTTTGGCGATTTTTCGCGCGCTATGCTGGCGGCAGCCGGCGGGCTGATTGCCTATCTCGATCATGTGGGGCGCGGCAATCTGCCGCTGCTGCTGCCACCTGTGTTACGCGCCAATTCTGCCAGCATGGCGATGGATGAAGCGACACGGGCAAGCCTTGAGATTCTTGAAAGCGCAAACGCTGGCGGCGCACCGGGCAAAGCGAGCACTTTAATAGGGGCCGTAGACCGTTGCCGAACGGGTGCGGGATCACGGCTTTTGGCACAGGACCTTTCCGCGCCTCTGGTCGAGGCAAACGCGATAGAGGATCGTCTTGCGCTGGTGCAGTTCTGGCTTGATCGCCCCATTGAACGCGCGGATCTGCGCGATCAATTGCGGCAATTGCCCGATCTTGGGCGAGCTTTGGGCCGGATAGTGGCAGGACGCGGCAGCCCGCGTGATCTGGGGCAAGTGCGCGATGGTTTGGCGAGCGCTCAAGTCTTGCATGAAACGCTGCGCGATACAGCCGATCAGCCCGCATTGATGCAGCAGCTTTTGCCGCGTTTGTCCGGCCATAATGCGCTGATCGATCTGCTTTCCCGTGCGCTGGTCGCCTCTCCGCCTACCGAACGATCCGGCGGCGGCTTTATCGCCGATGGATATGATGCGAGCCTTGATGAACTGCGCCAAATCTCCGGCAGCGCTCGCAAAGCCATAGCTGCCATGGAGGCGCGGTATCGCGATGAAACCCGGATCGCCTCACTCAAGATCAAGCATAACGGCGTGCTTGGTTATTTTATCGAAGTGCCATCACGCCATGCCGATGCGCTGATGGACCCCGATAGCGGCTTTACCCATCGCCAAACGATGAAAGGCGCGGTGCGGTTCAATTCGCTCACTTTGCACGAAGAAGCGGCGCGGATTGCCGAAAGCGGCGGACATGCGCTGGCGGCAGAAGATGCGCATTTCGAACATCTGTCTGGGCAAGTGAGCGATGCTCGCAATGCCATTGCCGCAACTGCTGCTGCTCTGGCGCGGATTGATGTTGCAGCCGCCATGGCAGAGCGCGCGTCAGAGGGGGATTGGTGCCGCCCAGCGATCACTCAAGCGCAGGATTTGATGATTTCGGGCGGGCGGCATCCTGTGGTCGAAGCCGCGCTTGCCAAAACTGGTGATCGGTTTGTGGCGAATGATTGCTCGCTCGATTTGGCTGATCGGCTATGGCTGATCGGTGGGCCGAATATGGGCGGTAAATCGACATTCTTGCGGCAAAACGCTCTCATCGTTGTGTTGGCGCAGGCAGGGTGTTTTGTTCCGGCTGTTGAGGCGCAGATTGGTCTGGTGGACCGTTTGTTCAGCCGGGTTGGCGCATCGGATAACCTGGCTCGCGGACGCTCTACCTTTATGGTGGAGATGGTAGAAACCGCAGCGATCCTGTCCCAAGCGACGGATCGCAGCTTTGTTATTTTGGACGAGGTTGGGCGGGGCACGTCGACTTATGATGGGCTGGCTTTGGCTTGGGCGGTTGCAGAAACCGTGCATTCCGAAATTGGCTGCCGCTGCCTGTTCGCAACGCATTATCACGAACTCGCGCGGCTTGCAGATCAATGCGAGGCTTTGTCGCTCCATCACGTGCGGGCGCGCGAGTGGAAAGGCGATTTGGTGCTGCTGCATGAGCTTGCCAAAGGGGCCGCGGATCGCAGCTATGGCTTGGCCGTGGCGAAACTCGCAGGTGTGCCGCCAGCCGCTGTGGCGCGTGCAAAGCAAGTACTTGAAAAATTGGAGGAATCGCGCTCCCAGACCGGGGGAATTGCAGCGGGACTTGGCGATCTACCTCTGTTCGCTGCCAGCATGTTGGACAACGCTGAGGAGCCAGCAGAGGAAACAATCCAACAAAAGCTGTTGGAAATCCAACTCGACGCCCTTTCCCCAAGGGAAGCGTTGGATTTGCTCTACAAATGGAAAAACGAGGTTTTGACTACCAAACCTTAACCGCTGCGCATGTACTTAGCGAACCATGTCCATAGCAATCCTCGAAAAATACAAGGTAATGCTAAGCGTTCTGGCCGTCATTGTGTTTGGCGGTGTAATTCTCGCAGGTACATTTAATACCGGCGATCATGGCACCGCAGAAGCCGAACCGGCTGAACAAGAAGCTTCAAAAGAATTGGCTGAAAAAGAGCCAGAAAATTCACCATGGGCAGCAGCGTCTTTCGACGATATGCTCGGCGAAGAAGCAGCTGAGGAAGAAGACGGTGGGTTCGCAGATTCTTCGCCAGATGGTGTCTTTGATGATGACACAAGCAGTGGATTTGAGCCGCGATCAAACGAGGACACTGGGCCGGTTTTCGCGAGCGCACCGGCTGAAAACAACAGGACGGCATCGAATAGTCGGAAGCAAAGGATCATCGTCGATGCAAGCGGCGGTACCGGGGCTCCGATTCCAGTCAATGCCAGCTTGGTCAGCCCGGAAGTCGGCGGCAAAGGCAGAGGTGATCCAACCGAAACCGACTGATGTGCGCGTCCGCAATAGGCGCGTCAGCGCGTCGGCATAGGCGCTTCGCCAGAATAATCATAAAATCCGCGACCTGTCTTCCGGCCAAGCCATCCCGCCTCAACATATTTCACCAGTAATGGCGCAGGCCGATACTTGGTGTCTCGCGTCGTTTTGTAGAGAACATTAATGATATCAAGACAGGTATCCAGTCCGACAAAATCTGCCAATTGCAAGGGACCCATCGGGTGATTGAGGCCCAATCGGCAACCCTTATCAATGTCTTCAATGCCAGCCGTTGACTGACCCAAAACGAAAACCGCCTCATTGATCATCGGAAGCAGAATGCGGTTTACAACGAAGCCCGGCTCATCTTGGCTGAGTACCACCTGTTTGCCCAAACTCTCGGCAAAACCGGTTACTTTTTCCGTCGTTGCTTGCGAGGTTGCGAGGCCAGGTATAACTTCTATCAGACCCATGACTGGCACTGGATTGAAAAAATGGAGCCCGATAAACCGCTCTGGATCTGGCGAATGATTGGCCATCCGCGTGATTGGGATAGAGCTGGTGTTAGATGCCATGATCGCATCAGAACCGAGAACTTTGCCTGCACTTTCAAAGATCGATTGCTTGATCTGCTCTTTCTCGGTCGCTGCCTCAACAATCAGCTGCGCCTCCTCCATTGGAGCATAATCTGCGACTGGCGTGATACGCGACAATAAGGTTTCGGCCGCATCTGCTTCAATCTTTCCCCGGCCAACAAGCTTGGTCACAGCTTTCTCAATCGAAACCTTTCCAGCTTCAGCCTGCGAAAGATCGACATCAGACAGCAGAACGGCCATGCCATTTTGGGCGACAGTCTGGGCAATTCCAGTGCCCATTTGACCGGCCCCGATA
>JBCBAX010000009.1:0-104298 GCA_038532305.1 Pseudomonadota bacterium
GTTGTGGATGGGCGCGCTGTTCCATTCGCTGCTGTCGACACAGGAGTGCCTTCAGGAGAAATCTGCGGTTCAAAAAAGCGTCCATCACTGCCGGGAAAAACATTGCGCTGAAGCGCGCGGATTTCTGCTTCGATTTTTCGCAGGCGCGCCTCTGAACTGTCTTGAGCTGCCGCCGGAACTGGCAACGCCAAAACAGCAATCGCAGCACCAATAGCGCCAAAACCGTGCGCGATCGTGCGCGGGATAGAGACCGAATACTGGGTTTTAGGCATGGTTTGCTTTGAGCTCCCTATTCATGTGTCTGCCGCAATTTCGCCGATTATTGACGCGAGGGCCTGAACCTAATCCGAATCCTTGCGCGTGCGCCGCCGCCAAGTCGAGAGCAGCAAGCAGGAAATCCCAAGGAAATAGGGCCCAATTCGGAGTAATTCTGCTTGGGTTTAGCGTGCGCCAGGCGGCTCTTGCGCTGGCAGCGGCGTTTCATTGGCCGGGGGCGCAGTTTGCACAGAAGCCGGTTCCGGCTCTGCAACAGCCGGTATTTCAGTGGGTTGTGCAACAGAAGTAGGCGCAGTTGTGGCTACACTGGCAGGGACGCTCGCCGCAGGCTGCGTTGCGTTAGAGGGGGTTTCCTCAGAAGCATTGGTAGAAGCGGCCTGTGGCGTTGTCGCGGTCTGCGGTGGCCGCTGAGTTTGCGCCGGGCGCTGTGCCGCGATTGCTGAACCCGTCAGCGTGGCACCATCATTGGGCGCATCCGTTTCAACCGGGCCAAACCGGGCCAACAAAGCCGCCGCTGTAACCGGCTCAATCAAAGTCACTTGCTCTTCTGCCAGCTTGGGCACTTCCTGCCCGTCTATCGTGATCTCAAGAAATTGCGGCCTGCCCGTGTTCAAGCGCACATCAGCGACATTCCTTGGCACTTCATAGCTATCGCCGCGCTGCATGGTTGTTTCGAACAGAATATCCCCGCCTTCGACAAAGAACCGGACCCAGATCTCATCATCCAGTGCGGTAAATACGACCTGACCATCCGGACTAATCGCATTGTCTGGCGCATCGGCAGCGGCTTGCGATTCCCCTTCGCCCTCGGTTTCCTCGCCCGCCAAAAGCGATCCGAGGCCCGGGCCTGACGCGTAATAGGTGTTGTAAAACGCATACACGCCAGTAGCCAAAAGTATCGCGGCAAATGCGCCGAACCACGCAAGGCCTGCTGATGGCAGCTTAGCAGGATCGCCCGGTTCCATACCGCCCACCACGCTTGCGCGGCGGTCAGTGTCATATGCCATTTCGGTGCGGACCGCTTCTGTTATCGCATTTTCATCAAGTCCCACTGCGCGGGCATAATTGCGGGCAAAACCAATAGCGTATGCGCGCGCTGGCATATGCTCAAAGTCTTCATTCTCGAGCGCTTCGAGATGATGGACAGGAATGCGCGTTTCAGCCGCGATAAAATCAAGCTCAAGCCCTTTGGCAAGACGCGCGCTGCGCAATTGCTCGCCAGGCCCAACTGGTCCGCCACCAGTCGCGTTTTGGGAGGCAAGATCGCCCTCGCCTGTATCGTGATCGCTATCCATGACCCGGTAAAATCGTCCGTTTTGCTTGACCCGTTTGTGCGTTACCACACCAGCGCAGGCCTGTCTGTCAAGGATTGTGAAACCATGACCGCGCGCAATCAATGATTATCTGCGGACGTGTGACCTGCGACAATCAGTCAAATTCGATCCCGCGCTCAGCTGCCCACTCACCAAGAGCATGCCGTAGGTTTATCGCAGGATCAGCAAGGAATTGCTCCATCGCAGCTTCAAGTTCAGCCAGATCAACTTTGCACACCAGCTCTTTAATCGGACCCACCGCAGCCGGCGTGATTGAAAGCCGCCGGAAACCGATGCCAAGCAATGCCAGCGCTTCAAGCCTGCGCCCGCCCATCTCTCCGCACACGCCAACCGATGTATCGCTGCCCGCTGTGTCGCGCGTCACCCGGCTTAAAAAGCGGATGATCGGGCGGCTGAGCCAATCATAGCGCTGGGCCAGCATGGGATTGGCGCGGTCAGCTGCAAACAGAAACTGCGTAAGGTCATTGGTGCCGACCGAGAGAAAGCTCAATTTGGGCAGCAGCAGATCTAGCATTTCAGCCAATGCGGGCACTTCGAGCATAGCGCCGTAATGGATCGCGTCGGGCACTTGCTTTTTCTTGGAGCGCAGGAATTGCAATTGTTCATCGAACACAGCCTTTGCCGCGTCGAATTCCCAAACTTCCGACACCATGGGAAACATCACATAAAGCGTCCGTCCCGCACCTGCTTCTAGAAGGGCGCGTGCTTGGGCTTTCATCAGCCCTTCGCGCTCCAATGCCAGCCGCAAAGCGCGCCAGCCCATGGCTGGGTTTTCATCATTGCTTGCCACATCAGAGGCAAGATACGGAACCGCCTTGTCGCCGCCGATATCAACAGTGCGGAAAATGACAGGCTTATCGCCTGCGGCATCTATCACATCGCGATAAAGCTTCATTTGGCGTTCGCGCTGTGGAAGCGTGGCAGAAACAAGGAACTGAAATTCTGTGCGGAACAATCCGACACCATCGGCACCCGTGAGGCCAAGCGCGCTCATATCATCGCGCAGGCCTGCATTCATCATCACTTCGATGCGCGTGCCGCATTTGGTGGTCGGCTCCACATCGCGCAATTCGGCATAGGCTGCCTGTTTTTCACGCGATTTGGCAAAGCGCGCTTCAAATACTTCAGCAACCTGAGCGGCCGGGCGAACAGTGACTTGGCCAGCGGAGGCATCCAGTAGGATTTCATCGCCGTCTCGCACAACACCGCGCACCCCTTGCGTGCGGCCCAGCACGGGCACGCCCATCGCGCGGGCCACGATCACAACATGCGCGGTGAGCGATCCTTCCTCTAAGATAACGCCTTTCAAACGCCTCCGGTCATATTCGAGCAATTCGGCTGGTCCCAGATTGCGAGCGATCAGGATGGTATCGCGCCGCAAACCCTGCGAGGCTGCCGTGCCCAATTGGCCAGACACAATGCGAATGAGGCGATTGGCGAGATCTTCCAGATCGTGCATTCGATCCGCCAGCAAAGCATCATCAATCTCGCGCATCCGCATGCGTGTGTGCTGCTGCACGCGCTCAATTGCCGCTTCGGCTGTCAGCCCTGAATCAATCGCTTCATTGATGCGGCGCGACCAACCTTCATCGTAAGCGAACATTTTGTAGGTTTCGAGCACCTCTTCGTGCTCCCCGCCCACACCAAATTCAGCCTGCCCTGCCAAATGGTCGATCTGGTCGCGCATCTTATCAAACGCGCGGTAAACACGGTCACGTTCAGCCTCGATATCTTCGGCTACAACTTGAGTGATTTGAACCCGCGGCTGGTGATAGACTGCCTGCCCCTTGGCCAACCCTTTGACCAAGGTCAGGCCGCTTAAGGTTTGCGGACCGGTTTGCTGGCCACTAAGGCCCAAAACCTCTTCCTCATCAACCAATTCAGCATTCGCAATCAGTTCAGACAGGACCATGGCGGTGGTTTGCAGCGCTTCAATCTCGACATCTTCATACCGGCGCGGGTCGACATGCTGCACACACAAGACGCCGACGGCGCGCTCGCGATAGACAATTGGGACACCTGCGAAAGAGTGGAATTTGTCCTCTCCTGTTTCAGGCCTATACTGAAAATCAGGATGTGCCTTAGCCTCTGCAAGGTTCAGCGTTTCGACATTATCCGCAATGGTTCCGGTCAACCCTTCCCCAATGGCCATCCGAGTGACGTGCACCGCGCTTTGATTGAGGCCGCGGGTTGCGAACAATTCCAGCATGCCTTCGCGCAGAAGGTAGATCGAGCAGACCTCAGAAATCAGGCTTTCGCCGACAATCTGCACCACGCCATCCAGCTTGCCCTGCGCATGCATGCGCGAGGCCATCACCTCGTGAAGGCGGGTAAGAATCTGACGGGCGGAAGCTGCAGCACTCATGCGAGAAAGGGTCTAGCCAGAGCGGCGCATAAAATCAAAGTGGCACAGCCTTACTGTCGCTCAGACCGCCTATTGCGGCGCAAGCCCGATATGAATTTTGAGGAGGGATTCTAGCGCTAAACGCTAATTTCGCGCGATTTCTTCCTTCAATCGCAATTTCTGTTTTTTAAGAGCCTGGATCGTCGCTGCGTCGGGTGATGGCCGGGTCATCTCTTCATGAAGCTGCGCTTCAAGACCGGCATGTTTGGATTGGAGTGCATTGACGTGTGACGATGCCATTTAGGTTCTCCTGTAAAATGCGGGGGGCTGCCCCCGGTGGAGCGACTCGGCCAGCATTCAACCGAAACGCCAAGAGTTAGAGAACCACAGACAGCCCGACTTGAAAAGGCCGAAAAATTAAGGAATGCGCAGCCCCGTGGCAGACACGCGGTCAATCGTGGTCGTTACGTATGTTGGCCCGCTCATGCGCGGTGAGTCGTTGCACATCAAACAAACTCTGGTTCGACTTGCCAATTGCATTGAAACCCAGCCATAGGCATGAATAGCGAGCGACGCTGCACCCCCGCACGCAATGCAACGATAGACCGAATAAAAGGCGCAATTGAATGAACGAGGCTGAGCTTAGAAAACGGCTCGCACTGCTCCGCACAGAGCATAGCGATCTGGATGCGGCCATCATTGCGTTAACTGATGCTGGCGCCAAAGATCAGCTGCAAATCGCTCGTCTCAAAAAGCGTAAATTGCGGCTAAAAGACCAGATTGCGATTATCGAAGACAATCTGCTGCCCGATATCATCGCATAAAGAACACACCATAAGGCGCTCTAACTTCGCAAACGATGACGCTTTGTTTGTTCAGCAAGTCGAGAAATCCGCTGGTACTTTAAGCCGTTATTGGAGGGTTTTCGCAGCAGGTGATGGTTAAGGACTTTGGCGACGTCTTGTCCCGCACAGGGACGGTCCCAGTTTAGGGCAGATTAGTCCACAATGCACGCTGGTGAACGGGCCACGAGCCGACTAGCTCAGTGTCAATACATGCGACGCACAACCAATCTTTCGCGCCCCATTATTGAGGCCCTGTACACCGAAGCTCTGGTCCTGACGGACGAGGTTCGTCTGGTGTTTGCGCTGGGCGCAAATCAACCCGAAACAGGTGGGGATTCGGCAGTTCGTATGGCTCTTTCAACCGAAGGGCTAAAGACAACGACACGCATGATGCATGTGCTCGCTTGGCTGCTTAATCAACGAGCCTTTTTCGCAGGCGAGTTGAGTGAGGAGCAGGTTCGCAAACACGGTTCTCTGCCTTCTGATCGCGCGGCTGATCCTGCGCAGTTAAAACGCCTCGAGCCGGAAACGTGCGCTCTGATTGCCGAGACAGAAAAGCTGCACAAACGCATTTCCCGCTTGGATGATGCATGGCGGCAAAATTTCGAGATGAATTCGCCAGCACGCGCATTCCAAGGGCGGCTTGAGCGGCGATTGACCGAATTGGGATAGTCCGCGCCGCGCTGGCTAACGTCTTTTCAGGTCAAGCAGCCGCAAGCGCTTTGCCCCAACGATCCAGCCGGTCCTGACGGACTTTATCCTCCATATCAGGCTTAAATTCCGCCAGCTTTCCGCGCATTGCTTGCGCGGCCTCGTTCAGGTCAGAATACATCCCGCATCCTGCTGCCGCTAGCATCGCAGCGCCTAAAGCAGTCGTCTCGACAAAATCGGGCCGCTCCACTGTCAGACCAAGCATGTTGGCAAGGTCCTGCGCCATCCAATCATTGGCGGCCATTCCGCCATCAATCCGAAGCGTCTCCCACTGCGCACCATCCGCCCCAAAGGCCTGCGAAAGATCGTGGGTCTGGTGCGCCATAGCTTCTAAAGCAGCGCGAGCGATCTCGGCTTTTCCGCTCGCAAAACTGAGCCCTGAGATCACCGCGCGTGCGTCAGCTCGCCAATGCGGCGCGCCTAGCCCTGCGAGTGCGGGCACAATGGTTACCCCGCCTGTATCAGGGATGGAACGTGCCAATTCCTCTGTCTGGCTGGCGACATCAACAATGCCAAGGGAATCGCGCAGCCATTGGACGAGAGAACCTGCAACAAACACCGACCCTTCGATCGCGTACGTACGCTCACCCGCAATTTGGGTAAGCACAGTTGCCAGCAATCGGTTGTCAGATTTGGGCGGAGTATTGCCCGCATTGGCGAGCACAAACGCGCCCGTCCCGTATGTCGCCTTGGTCTGCCCTGGCGCCAGACACGCCTGCCCGATTGTGGCTGCCTGCTGATCGCCGGCAAGGCCAGTGATCGGAATTTCGCGCCCGAACAAACGCACGCCTGTTGTGCCCAGCTGACCGGACATATCAACAACTTGCGGCAAAGCGGCATGCGGCACGCCAAGCATATCGCAGAGCCCTTCATCAAAGCCATTGCCTGCCAACTCCATCAGCAATGTCCGGCTGGCATTGCTCGCATCAGAGACATGCTTTGCGCCGCCTGTCAGTTTGTAGACGAGCCAGCTTTCAACCGTGCCAAACGCCAGAGTTCCGCCATCAGCAGCAGCGCGCACTTCCGGCACATTGTCGAGCATCCAGCGCATTTTCGTGCCGGAGAAATAAGGGTCAAGCAGCAGCCCGGTGCGCGCTTGAATATCAGCCTCATGGCCTGCTTCGCGCAATTCAGCGCAGAAATCCTCTGTCCGGCGATCCTGCCAGACAATCGCATGGGTTAAAGCTTCTCCGGTTTCTTTATCCCACGCAACAACCGTCTCGCGCTGATTGGTGATGCCGATGGCGGCGATACAGGCCGCCCCGCCCACTTGGGGGACAACATCGCGCGCGCATTGCAGTGTCTTTTCCCAAATCTCGTTTGCATCATGTTCGACCCAACCTGCCTTTGGATAGTGCTGGGTAATCTCGGCTTGCGCACTTGCGGCAAGAACGCCGTCGCTGGCGAAAACCATTGCGCGCGTAGACGTAGTGCCTTCATCGAGTACGAGAATGTAGTCGGCCATGGTCGGTTTGCTGATCCCTCTTCCGTGTGTTCGCAATCACTTACCCACCCCCAACCCCTCTCGCAAGCGGGAGGGGAGAATGGCGCGTACGCCTATCCCCTAGCAAACCTCGTCAAAGCCGGATGGGCAGCCGCTTGGGTCTAGTCTCGACACTTCAGCGCCAGACCTGCATAGAAACAGGTGATGTCCAAAATTCCTCCAAAGCCATGGCCAACAGGCAAAGCCGAACTGGTAGAGCCACTGATTGCGCGGGTGCTCGCGCCCAATCCCTCGCCCTACACTTACACGGGCACGCAGACCTATGTGGTGGGTGATCCCAATGGCCCCGATTGCGCCGTGATTGATCCGGGACCGAATGAATCAGCGCATATCGATGCGATTGAGGCGGCGGTCGCAGGTCGCACAATCACCGCGATCATGTGCACACATACGCACCGCGATCACTCGCCAGCCGCTGCACCTTTGGCAGAGCGCACAGGCGCGCCCATTGTGGGATGTGCTCCGCTGGTTCTAAAAAGCGACCATCCGCGCGCGGACGAAGCCTTTGATGACACTTACGTCCCGGACCGCGTTCTGGAAGATGACGAACAGATGCGCGGCACGGGCTGGACGCTGACAGCGGTTGCGACACCGGGGCACACTTCGAACCATCTGTGTTACGCCCTCGAAGAAAGCGGGTCTTTGTTCACAGGCGATCATGTGATGGGGTGGTCCACCAGCGTCGTCATTCCGCCTGATGGCGATATGGGCGACTATATGGCGAGCCTTGAAAAACTGATGGCGCGCGATGATCACTCGTACCATTCAGCCCATGGCGCAGCCATCACAAAGCCCAAACAATTGGTGCGCGGTATGATTGGCCACCGCCGCCAGCGCGAAAACCAGATTCTGCGCCTACTTGGCGAGGAAGAGCGCATGGTCAGCGGATTTATCCCTGACATGTATAAAGGTCTTGATGAGCGGCTGATCCCGGCAGCCGAACTCAGCGTGACAGCGCATTTGATCGATCTAGAGAGGCGGTCCTTGGTGCGTGTCGATGGAGAGATTTGGAGTGCCGTCTAGTCACGCTTCAGGCGTACACACTCAATTTAGCTTTGGGATTTGTAAGCTGACCGGGGTTTTGCCTGTGGGCCATCGCGCTAACGAATGAGCGCATCGATCCTCGAGAGCTGGGTTCTCCTAACCCAAAGTCCAAATGTAGGACTCTCACAAAATTCGACGAACTGTATCCTCGGCCATGGCAGTGGACCAACGGACAATTACCTAGGCGAGAACTCAGAAGTCCTGAGCATTCGCTGTGCTAGTCCACACTGGATTACTTGTGCACTTGGACTAGGAAACCGGACTGAAGCTATGGAAAAAATAACCTTGATTCTAGGGTCGAGCGGTTGGCGTTCTATGAGTTGAAAACAGAAGACAGTGCGTACAAATCTGTAAGCGCCGCAATCGATCGATCATTGGAGAGAGCACTTAACGGTTTCTATCAGAAGCTTGACAAGCATTCAGAACTGATCGGGAAATTTGAAAACAAAGACTCTATCGCTCGCGCTCGCACTGCTCAAGCCAGACACTGGAAGAGTGCATTTGACGATGGTTTAACTGACGCCTTTTTCAAGAGGTCAGAGCATATCGGCGGCGTTCATGCGAAGATCGGGCTTGAGCCAAAGTGGTATGTCGGCAGCTACGCTTTGATCCTCGATGACCTCATAACTGAGTTGATTGCAACGGGATGGAAGCGCTTGCTGCCATGGAAACGCGCCGAGGCCAGACGCGTTTGCGCTCTCTTAAAAGTATCCCTGTTGGATATTGATGTCGCGTTGTCAGCCTATTTCCTCGACATCAATAGCAAGGTCAGCTCCTTAAACGATGTGCTTGGTGACGCCCTAGAGCAAATGGCAAACGGGAAACTCAACATCGATCCAGTTGAGCTTCCTGGCGAATATGAATTGGTCGCAGATGACTTTAATCGCGCAAGGGAAGCGCTTCACCACGCCATCGGGTCAACTGTCGGCGGCGCCAAGGCTATTTTGGAAGGTTCGAACGAGATACGCAGCGCTTCCAATGACCTGGCACGCCGAACCCAAGAGCAAGCCGCCAACCTTGAACACACTGCCGCTGCTGTTTCGCAAGCTAACCAGCGTGTGAGTGAAACAAGAAGTACAACAAAAGATGCAACTGCTGCGATGCTAGACGCGAATGCGAGAACTGAAGAAGGATCAAAAATCGTCAAGGATGCAGTCGCAGCGATTGATCAGATCGAACAGTCGAGCAATGAAATCACGTCGATCATTGGAGTGATCGACTCCATTGCTTTTCAAACAAACCTTCTGGCGCTCAACGCTGGGGTGGAAGCAGCTAGAGCTGGCGATGCCGGCAAGGGCTTTGCAGTGGTCGCAAGCGAAGTCCGTACTCTTGCGCAGCGATGCACTCAAGCGGCCGACGAAGTCAAATCACTCATCAATGAAACTGGTTCTCATGTTTCAGTAGGGGTCGATCTGGTGAAGAGAAGTGGAGAGGTCTTTGCATCTATTGCGTCCGAAATGGGCGACCTCACCAATGCCATCTCGAGTATCGCCGAAGCAACCGACATTCAGGCGGACAACCTGTCGCAAATCAACGCGACTGTCAGTGAGCTTGATCTATCCACTCAGCAGAATGCCGCGATGGCGGAAGAATGCACCGCCACGGCAGGATCACTTGCTCATCAAGCTTCAGACCTCAATCAAATCGTCAGCGGCTTCGATGTAAATGGCGCAACAAGCAACCCGCCCCTAAAACTTGCGCACGCATCATAGGACGACTTCGCGCACCGTCCCTCTTGTGCAAGGTGATCCTTAAGGGACGCAGTGGTCGCAAACAGGTCTTTGACAAACCTATGTCAATTCTCCTTTTGCAAAGCTTTCGGCCAGCTGGAACTTCTGGATTTTACCGGAGCCGGTCAGAGGAAACTCCTTAACCCATACCCAGTGCGCGGGCGTCTTTTGCGGTTAAAGCCGCTCGCGCACAAAGGCTTTCAGGTCATCGTCTAATGGCCTGTCCGCGCCGTCTGCCAATCGCATAAAACACGCGACAATCTCACCCCATTTCTCGTCTGGAACGCCTGCCACGGCGACTTCTGCCACTGCCGGGTGTTGAAGCATTTGCGCCTCAATCTCGGCCGGGAACAGGTTTTCACCGCCGCGGATAATCATCTCTTTCACACGGCCTGTGATCTTTATGTAGCCGCGCGCTGACATGCTGCCCAGATCGCCTGTGTGCAGCCAACCATCTGTATCGATGGTTTCAGCGGTGGCTTGGGGATTGTCGTTATAGCCGACCATCATATTGTAACCGCGCATACAAATCTCGCCCTGTTCATCCGGGGCGCACACTTCGCCTGTTTGCGGGTTCTTGATGGCGACTTCCATGTGGCTGCACGCCTGCCCAATCGTTTCGGTCAGTTCAGCGCCCGTATCGGTGGGCCACGCAGCGGTGATGGCGGGCGATGTTTCGGTTTGGCCGTAAACAATCAGGATCGGCACGCCGAAAGTCTCTTGCGATGCACGGTTCAATTCAGGCTGCACCATTGCCCCGCCGCTGATGACCTGCTCAACCACTTTGATATTGGTGCCGGTCGCTTTGGCGGCCTCAATAATGGCGAAGATCATGGTCGACACACCGCCGACGATTTCAGGCTTTTCGCGCTCAATCGCTTTGGCAACTGCCACCGGATCGAACACGGACACCAGCATCAAGCACGCTCCATGCGCCAAGACGCCGAGAACACAGACCGCGCTGCCAGCCGTATGGAACAGCGGGAAAGGACACACCACCGTTTTACCAGCAGCAAGGTTCCATCTGTGAAACACGTCGTGATTGCTTTGAACTAGACCATGTTGGTGCAGCAGCACACCTTTGGGAAAGCCTGTTGTGCCCGATGTGTATTGGATCATCACAATATCGCGCGGCGCGCTTGGGCGCAGCTCGCCGTCCTGTTCACCGGCGAAGAATTCGCTCGGGTCCTCAATATCAATAATGTGCCCAGATGCAGGTAGGCCCGCGGCTGCCTCGTCAACGATAGGCCGCAGCGCAGAACCGCGCACATGGCTTTGATAATACACCGCCTCAGAACCGGATTGTTCGAGCACATAACGCACTTCACGCGCTAGAAAGCTTGGGTTGACGGTTACGATGGTGAGGCCGGCCAAAGCAGCGCCCAACTGCACCAAAATCCATTCCGGACAATTGCCAGCCATAATCGCGATGCGCGTGCCAGCTGTATGCCGCGATGACAGCGCGCGGGCAGACCGCTCCGCATCGGCCAGCAGCTCAGCAAAAGTCCATTCACGCCCCACACTTCCATCAGCCACCAATTCGCGCAGCGCCAGCGCATCGGGCCGCGCCTCAGCCTGTTCGCGCAACATGGCCTCTATTGTGCGTTCGGCATAATCGGTGTCAGTCTGGGCCGGGCAATAGGCTTCTTTCAAGTCGAGTGCGTACATGTGTTTTTCTCCCTGAGAATAAGCTAGGCCGCGTGGACAAATTGGGTGTGGATCACGGTTTGGAACAAAATCCGCTGTCGTAAGGAGCGGGAGCGCAGGAAGTCCGGCGCACTTTCAAGCGAGTGCGACGCTGCGAGAGCGGATTTTGGCCAAATCCCTGTGGGACAAGACGAGAAAGCGCCAGTTCCGCGTCCCGCGTCCTTGAATATGCCAAGCATGTCCTTCGTCCTTAATCCTTGACCTGGCGCTTTCTCGTCTTGCCGTGACCGCACCCAATTTGTCCACGCGGCCTAGCACATGTGACCGCCAAAACACTCGCAAATCTGAGTATTCATGCCTATATGCCGGCCAATTCCAACAACGGGGCGTCTAAATGAGCGTTGAAACCAAAATCCCCAGCGGCAAAGATTTGCTCGACGAGATTGATCGCCTGCGTAAAGAACGCAACGCGGTAATCCTCGCGCATTATTACCAAACGCCCGATATTCAGGACATTGCCGACTTCATCGGAGATTCGCTGCAACTCTCGCAATTGGCCGCTGATACGGATGCCGATGTGATCGCGTTTTGCGGTGTGAAATTTATGGCGGACACGGCGAAAATCCTCTCGCCTGACAAAACCGTTGTGCTGCCCGATATGGATGCTGGATGCAGCTTGGAAGACAGCTGCCCGCCTGAGAAATTCAAAGCTTTCCGCGACGCGCACCCCGATCACATCGCGCTTACCTACATCAATTGCTCAACCGAGGTGAAAGCCTTGTCTGATGTGATTGTGACGAGTTCGTCTGCCGAGACGATCCTTGAGCAAATCCCCAAGGATCAAAAAATCATCTTCGGCCCCGACCGCCACCTTGGCGGGTATCTATCCCGCAAATTTGATCGCGAAATGCTGTTGTGGCCGGGTGTGTGCATTGTGCATGAGGCCTTTAGCGAGACCGAATTGTTGAAGCTGAAAGAACAGCATCCTGACGCGCCAATCGCCGCGCACCCGGAATGCCCGCCGACGATTGTCGATCATGCGGATTATGTGGGTTCAACCAGCGGTATCCTGAAGTTTGCCAAGGAATTCGAAGGCGACACTCTGATCGTCGCGACAGAGCCGCACATCATGCACCAGATGGAAAAGGCGCTGCCGGAAAAAACCTTTATCGGTGCACCGGGTGCTGACGGAAACTGTTCGTGCAATATCTGCCCGTACATGGCGCTCAACACGATGGAGAAGCTCTACGTCGCGCTGCGCGATCTGGAGCCTCGTATTGAGATTGAGGAAAGCCTGCGACTGGAAGCGAAAAAGAGCCTCGATGCGATGCTTGAACTGGCCAAGGGCACCGTTGGACAAGGTGATCTTGGCCGTATCCTGTCTAAATCGGACGGCTAGGCTACGCAAAGTGACCATGCGCGCTGCGTTTTTCGGCTTCGCCGCTTTTGCCGCGAGCGTTTTTGCGCCGGCGATTGCAAGCGCGCAGGAAACGACGAATTTCTCCATGGTCGGCTTCGATGTCGATTTGTCCGATGCTGCCAAATACCACTCCGCGATCAGCGATGTGATGGCGAATTGCGATATGATCGAGCTCGAAGGCGCGAACATTGCCTGCATGCAGCAAAAGGACAATGGCGGTCAGGTCTGGGTGGGCCTACGGCTCGACAATGGTCAATCGACAATCGTCACCGCGAACCCAGCTTTCGCCGGGAAAAGCCGTTTTCCTGTCACTGTCGAGGGCCGTGTTTCCGAAAAGCAATGGGAGCCGTTCGAAAATCAGCTTGCGGTGACTTTCAGCGAATTTGAAATTCCCTTGATCGTCGAACTGGCTGACCCGCGCGATGCTGCGAAATTCCCGGATGAGGGACCAAAACGGACGGTTATCCTCGATCTTACCGGCTTTGTTTTCGACCCGATTGTCTTTGCTTCCGCTGAAGATTTTGCGCAGGCTCAATCGAGCGCTGAAACGGACGTTTTACTGGCTTCTGATTTTTTCATTCCATCCGGCCTTGCCGGTGAAACCGCGCGCGCACGCGCAAACTTTGCTGGCAAAGTCATGGAAGCGGAATTGATGACCCCTGAAAATGGCTCTACGCACTGGCGTATCTTGGTCGAGGTGATCGGCGGGGGCACAATCAATGTCGTATGTGATGATGAAGCCGTCGATACCGCGCCTGAGCCCGGAAATGTCATTGTCGGCGATTATTGGCTGAGCGCACGAGTATTAGACGAGTAAGCGTGCACTATGCGCGGCGCTGGTTTGCACGGGCAAAAACCAAAGCGCTGCCGACCAAGATCATCCCTACAATATCCATCGCGCTTAGCGTCTCATCAAAAACACTCCACCCGATGATCGCTGCAATGACGGGCTGAGTTAGCAGGGCAAGACCGATGATAAGCGGCGGGAAATGGCCAAGCGAATAGACGAGCAATCCCTGCCCGATCAGCTGACTGGTGATGAAAAGAACAAGGATCGGCGTCCAATTGGTCGGCCAAACAGGTTCCCCCAAGGCCAGCGCCAAGCCCAGAAGCACGGGACAGGCGAATATGCTGACCCAGACAAGCAAGCTCCAAGACCCGAATTCGCCGCGTGCGCCTTGCAAATTCACCAGATAGATCGCGTATAGTAATCCGGCCGTAAGGCAGAATAGATCACCAATGAGTGTGTCGGCTGAAATCTCTAGACTGCGGCCCATCAAGATTGCAGCGCCTGCAACCGCGCAGGCGATTGCAAGCCATTCACTCCCGCGCGGCAGGCTGCGTGCGATCAGAAACCCCCAGACAAGCAGCACAAACGATCCGCCATTGCCGAACAGGGTCGCATTGCCGAGCCGTGTCATGCCAATCCCGATATGCCAACTGGCCAGATCAAGCGCGAAAGCCACTGATCCAATCGCTACAAAAACAAGAGTGCGGCGCGGCATTCCGCCCAGTTTCTGCCCTGCAATCCGTGCGAACACGATAAGGAAAGGTAGAGCCAGAAAAAGCCGCCAGAACCCTGCTGAAACCGGCCCTGTATCGCTTAGTCTGACGAGCCAAGGACCAAGCGCCAATGCGACATTGCCTGTCAGCAAAGCGCCCATCAGCGCTGCTGAACGCCCAAACGAAAGATCAGCTTTGGCCCCTGCAGAATTTTGCATACTTGCGCCCTAGCCAGACCCGCGCCAAGTGAACAGCAAATAGATTTCGGAGAGAAACCAATGCATGATTCGCTGTTTGAACCGCTAAAAATGGGCGCGCTTGAGGCCAAGAACCGGATTTTCATGGCACCTCTCACACGGGGTCGTGCGGCTGATCCGATGTTTGAGCCCAACGAGCTTATGGCGACTTATTACCGCCAGCGTTCAAATGCCGGGATGATCCTGACAGAGGCGACCGGGATCAGCACTGAAGGGCTTGGCTGGCCATCGGCTCCCGGTATCTGGAGCGCGGAACAAACCGAAGCATGGAAAGCGAGCACCGACGCGGTTCATGCAGAAGGCGGGCTGATCGTGTGCCAATTGTGGCATATGGGCCGGATTGTTGCGCCTTATTTCCTTGGCGGCGGACGCCCTTTCTCAGCGAGTGAGACCAAGGCCCCCGGCGAAGCGCACACTCCTGAAGGACGGCAGGAATACGCCACAGCGCGTGAGATGACGCACGAGGATATCAAGCGCACAATCGGCGATTATCGCCGTGCAGCTGAAAACGCCAAGATTGCAGGCTTTGATGGTGTCCAATTGCACAGCGCCAATGGCTATCTGGTCGATCAATTCCTGCGCAATGGCACCAATCACCGGACCGATGAATATGGCGGAAGCGTCGAGAACCGGACCCGCTTTATGCGCGAAATCCTCGAAGCTTTGATTGATGTGTGGGGCGCGGACCGTGTTGGTATCCGACTTTCTCCCAACGGGGACAGCCAAGGCACAGATGACAGCGATCCCGCATCCATCTTTGGCGAAGCGGCCAAGGTCTGCGAAGAATTGGGCCTTGCCTTTGTCGAATTGCGCCAGCCCGGCCCCGATGGCACTTTCGGCCAGACCGATGTGCCCAAACAGGATGATGTTATCCGCGCCAATTACTCAGGTCCGCTAATCCTTAACTCGGATTACTCCGCTGCCGAAGCTGATGCCGATGTTTCAAGCGGCAGATGCGATGCGGTAAGCTTTGGCCGGCCGTACATTTCCAATCCAGACCTTGCACACCGGATCAAAGTGGGCGCAGAATTTGCGCCCAACAAGGACGTGCCCAAAAGCTGGTATTTCCCGATCCCGCAAGGCTATGTCGATTATCCAACGCTGGCCGAAGAACAGGCCGCAAAGGCTGGCTGATAGACTAGGCGTTATTGCGCCCCGTCGTCCGTTGGCGGCGCAACAGTTGGCGCTGCATCAGCAGGCGGCGCAGCGGGAGCTGGTTCAGAGGCAGCCTCAGGAGCAGTAGCCGGTTCGCTCGCAGGCTCTGGCGCAGGCTGATCTGTCTCAGCGCTTTCAGGCGCGCTGTCTGATGAGGCATCTGACGAACTGGATGCCGCAGAAGCAGAGCCTCCACGATTGGATGCTGCCCCTTCCGGATCATCGCGTGCAGAAGGCGATTGCGACCGCAATTGTTCAAGCGGCAGCATATCATCGCTGATTGTGCCGCCTAGAATTTCACCTGAAACCTCGCCCTCTTGCACGGCACCGGTTGCTTCATCTGTCGCAGCTTCATCGCTGCACGATGATGCAAGCAGGAAAACGGGAGTGGCGAACAAAAGCGCAATTGGTTTCATGATGCGCACGTCTTTCGGGCATCACCGCCTAGCGCGTCAAGGAAGCTGTCGAAATTCGCCTTCAATGCAGCATCCCATTCAGCATTGGTGAGCGGTTTTCCAAGGCGTGCCATGCTGGTGACGCCAAATTCGTCAATCCCGCACGGGACAATGCCACCAAAATGCGAAAGGTCTGGATCAAGATTGACCGAGAAACCGTGCATCGTCACCCATCGCCGCACTCGCACGCCAATCGCACCAATCTTTGCCTCGCGCCCGTCAATATCTTTGGTCCAAATGCCCACGCGCCCGTCTGCTCGCCAGCTTTCGACGCCGAAATCAGCCAGAGTCGCGATCACCCAGCCTTCTATCGCGTGGACGAAACAGCGTACGTCTTTGCCGCGCCGAGCAAGATCAAGCATGAGATAGCCAACCCGCTGGCCCGGCCCGTGATAGGTGTAACGCCCTCCCCTTCCCGCTTTCACCACGTCAAATTGCGGATTGAGAAGCTCGGCAGGATCGGCGCTGGTCCCGGCTGTGTAGACCGGCGGATGCTCCAAGAGCCACACCAGTTCCGCCGCCTCGCCTGAATGGATCTGAGCATTGCGGGTTTCCATCGCCTCAAGCGCGCGGGTGTAAGGGACGTGATGTGTCTCTTGCAGCCAATCGACGCCTGCGATGTCGCTGACTGCGACTTCACCGCTTTGACCGGTGGCTCCATCGGGATTTTGAGCAATGCTTGCCATTGGCCGTGGGTGAAGGCATTGCTGTGGCTAATCAAGAGCGAAATGCTCTTTGCATCATTCAAGTGGGGGATCACACAACATGCAATTCGATATGAGCGCCGCATGGTCGCGCGGGATGGAATTGATCCGCGATAACTTTTCATTGCTGGTAATCGTGGCAGCGGTTTTCCTGCTGCTGCCGTCTGTTGCGATTTACCTGATGTTCCCCGATTTCGCGACAATGGCTGATCCCACTGCCGATCAAGCCGCGGTTGAGGCCATGGTTCTGGACATGATTGGGCCGCTTATTGGCATCGGTCTTGGTGCTATTATCGTACAGTTTGCAGGCTATGGCGCGATCATTGCGCTGATGGGCGATGGCCGGCCCACAGTTGGCGAAGCGATAGTGACAGGCTTCAAGATTGTGCCAAGCATGATCGCGGTCTTTGTCCTGTTTTTGGTGGCCTATTTCCTTGCGGCACTGATCCTAATTGTCCCGTTTTCTCTGCTCGGAGGCTTCTTAGGTTCACCTGAAATCTTTGGCCTGTTGGCTGTTATTCCTATCTTCTTGATGGTCATTTACATCGCTGCGCGCATGTCGCTAACCATGCCTGTTGCGATATTGGAAAACACGCTCAATCCGTTCAAAGCGATCTGGCGTTCTGTGAAACTTACAGGGCCCAGCCAATGGTCGATCCTGATATTCTGGGTTGTGCTGTTCATCGCCTATTTTGTGATTGCGCTGCTTTTGGGCGCGGTCTTCGGCGTGCTGGCCGCGATTGCAGGAACCGGCGTTACAGCCATGCTGATCTTGGGTTTACTGAACGGTGCCATCGGCATGGCCATTGGGCTTGTCATTTGCGGCGTTTCGGTTGCGATGCACCGCCAGCTTGCGGGGATGAGTGACGAGGATATCGCGTCTACTTTCGACTGATCCTGAGTACAATTTCAAGCTATTGGGCAATTGCGCAGCTTTGCGTGATTGAAAGCGCGCGCGCCCTAGCCTAGCGAGGCGGTCATGGCGCATTCTCCCGGCTCCGACGAAACAATTAACCCGGCCACCGCTGCACAATCCAGCGGCGTTTCTACCGGGCGCATGGCACTGTTGTTTTCGGTGATGCTGGTGACGGCTGCTGGCAACACCGCGATGCAATCCGTGATGCCATCGATTGGTACGGCGCTGGAAGTCGACGATGTCTGGATCAGTCTGGCCTATAGCTGGTCTGCGCTGTTGTGGGTGGTGTGCGCCCCGATTTGGGCGCGCAGGTCTGACAAGCGCGGTCGCAAAGCGATGATGGCGCTGGGGTTGATCGGTTTTGTAGTCTCCATGGCGTTGTGCGGGCTGGTGCTGTGGGCAGGACTTGCCGGATGGATCACTGCATTCTGGACGCTGATCGCCTTTGCTGCGGCGCGCAGCTTGTATGGCGGATTTGGCAGCGCCGCGCCGCCTGCGGTGCAGGCCTATGTCGCATCACGAACGCCGCGATCTCAGCGGACCAATGCGCTCTCTCTTATCGCTTCAAGCTTTGGGCTGGGCACCGTAATCGGCCCGGTTCTCGCACCGCTTATGGTGGTTTCTTATTTCAGCCTTGGTTTGGTGGGGCCGTTTATGGGCTTTGCACTGGTCGGAATAATTTCGTTGGTGCTCGTGCGTTTGCGCCTGCCCAATGATGAACCGCAATTCGCCGCGCGCGGGCAAGCTGCCTCCTATTCGAGCGGATCGGAAGGCTTGGAGGTTGATGAGGATGAGAATACGGCAGATGCACAGGGGCAAAGCGAGGAGCCAAAGCGTCTCAAATGGTCCGACGCGCGTGTTCGGCCGTGGGTTATTGCCGGGCTGATCGGTGGCCATGCCCAAGCCATGGTGATGGGGATTGCCGGTTTCTTTGTACTCGACAGGCTGGGCCTGCGCGCAGACCCGGAACAAGGCGCGACTTATGTCAGTCTGGTGCTGGTGTTCGGCGCTGTTGCCACTTTGCTTGCGCAATGGGGGATTATTCCGCGTTTCAAATTGGGCCCGCGCGCGGCTACATTATCAGGCATGATTGTCGCTGCTTTCGGCACCGCAGTTTTGGGAGCATCGGGCAGCGTGTTCGGCCTTTCGCTTGGCTATGCGATTGCCTCGCTTGGATTTGGGCTGTTCCGCCCCGGTACGACAGCGGGCACATCCTTGGCAGTAACGCGAGCAGAGCAAGGCCAGGCATCAGGCATTGTGGCAAGTGTGGCTGGCGCAAGCTTTATCTACGCGCCAGCATTGGGCGTTGGCCTTTACAACCTAAGTGATTGGTTGGGATTTGGCCTTGTCATCGTGTTCTGCCTTGTTGTGGTCATCCTCGGTTGGCGCGGCCTTCAATCTGACAGCGAGATGACGCGCGACCGGAGCTAAAGCAGCGCCAGAACTTTATCCTGAGGCCGGCACAAGGCTGCACCCTTGTCGGTTTCCACCAGCGGGCGTTCAATCAGGATCGGTTCCGCCGCCATTGCATCAAGTACAGTGTCCGCATCCGCATCGGGCAGGCCGCGCTCTGTCGCATCGGTTCCGCGAATGCGCAGACCCTGCTGCGGCGTGATCCCGGCATCTTTATAAAGCTGCGCCAGCTTTTCGCGTGTCGGTGGGTTTTTGAGATACTCCACCACAGTCACCTCGACGCCCTTAGCCTCTTCAAGGATAGCAAGCGTTTTGCGGGACGTTCCGCATTTCGGGTTGTGCCAGATGGTCGCTTTCATAGGTGGTAGGCCTTCTCGTAGTTTGGTTGGCCTTCGCTTAGCCAAAACGCGGCACAATCGCCACACATGATCCCTTTTCAAGAATAATTCTCAAAAGCACTTGGCAATGCGAATAATTTGCAATAGCGATCAATCCAGACGGACGAGAGCGCACCGCGACTCGGAAAAAGAAGGGTATTTCAATGATTTTTCGCACAGCGCGCATCGCTCTCATGATGGGCACAGCCTTGACAGCACTTCCAGCCCTTGCGGAAAATGAAAGCTCTTCTGAAGACGGGGCAGACGCCAGTACAGGCCGGATCGTGGTCACAGGTGACGTGCTCTATTCAAACGAAGTCGCTGCGGTCAAAACGCCAACGCCCATCATTGATGTGCCCCAATCTGTAACCATCACCACACGGGACGAAATCCTGCGGCGCGGGTTTGATAGCATTGGCCAGATCGTCGATTACACACCCGGCGTGAACAATTCGCAGGGCGAAGGGCACCGCGATGCCATCGTCTTTCGCGGAGTACGCTCCACCGCTGATTTCTTCATCGATGGGTTCCGCGATGACGTGCAGTATTACCGCGCGCTCTACAATTTGGAGCAGGTTGAAATCCTGCGCGGTCCCAATGCCTTGCTGTTTGGCAGAGGCGGCACAGGCGGCATTCTGAACCGCGTCACCAAGAAAGGCACCATTGGCGAAACCTTTGGCGGGGGCCAGCTTGCCATTGACACATTCGGAGCCGTGCTTGTCCAAGGCGACATCAACCTTGATGCGAGCGAAGGCGTCGCTGTGCGCGTGAACGGCATGTATGAAACGCTCAACAATCACCGCGATTTCTTCGATGGGGAACGGATCGGGTTCAATCCCACTGCCCGTTTCCAGCTTGGCGATGCCACTGTGGTTGATCTGTCCTACGAATACGCCAATCATGATCGATTCATCGATCGCGGCATTCCCACAGGCGCGGACGGACGCCCGGTCGAAGCGCTGGAAGACCTTGTCATTGGCACGCCAGAACAGAATTTCAGCGAACTCGAAGCGCATCTGTTCCGCGGCAATCTGAGCCACGCTTTTTCCGAAAACTGGAAATTCAATGGCGGGTTTTTCTTCGGCGATTATGACAAGGTTTATTCCAACTTCTTTGCGACCGGATATGACCCGGATACGAACCGGGTCGAGCTTGATGGCTATATCGATGAAACGGTCCGCGAAAACCTGATCCTGTCGGGCAATCTGGTTGGCGAATTTGAAACAGGCAGCATCGGCCACACGCTTTTGATCGGTGGTGAGTTCATCAACACGTCGTCCGATCAAAACCGTTTCAACTCGCGCTTTGATACATCGGTGGATGATGTAGCGAATGGCGTGGTTGATCCGTTCTTTGGCAGCGCTCGCACCGATCAGGCCATATTCGCAGCAAATCGCCCGCTGGCGCTATCCAACAATATCGGCACTCTTGCTGATGGCCGCGCGACCACCAACGCCTTTTCCGATCTCAACGATGACACACGCGTCGATATCGATGTCATCTCGCTCTATGTCCAAGACGAAATTAAGCTCACCGATTGGCTCAACGTGGTCGTTGGCGGGCGGTTCGATAGCTTTGATATCACCGTCAACAATGTGCCCGGCGCTGAAATCCGCACCCGCAAAGATGAAGAATTTAGCCCGCGCGGCGGCATCATCATCAAACCGCAAGAGAACATTTCGATCTATGCAAGCTATTCGGAAAGCTTCCTGCCGCGTTCCGGAGAGCAATTTGCCAATATCAATGGCAATAACGATGCGCTTGCTCCTAACACGTTCACCAATCTGGAAGCGGGCCTGAAATGGGATTTCCTCACTGGCCTCAGTCTAACCGCAGCAATCTTTGAGATCGAGCAAAGCTCCCCCCAACCCAATGACAATGACCCGGCAACTTTGGATGTGATCGACAGCACGATCCAGGGTTTTGAGCTGCAATTGCAAGGCGAAGTGCTGCCGGGCTGGTTTGTTTCGGCAGGCTACAGCTTCCTTGATGGGGAACAAGTGGATCGCAGCGGCCCAACCGGCCTTCGCCCACGCGAATTGCCTGAAAACATGTTCTCGATCTGGAACAATATCACTGTGACAGACCGGTTTGGCATTGGTCTTGGCCTGACGCATCAGGATGAAAGCTTCATCAACAATGGCAACACAGCCGTGCTGCCCGCATATACGCGCATTGATGCAGCAGCCTATTACGATGTGAGCGATGATCTGCGCGTGCAAGTGAACATCGAAAACCTCACCGACACGCTGTATTTCCCGAACAGCCACGCAACACACCAAGCATCCGTTGGCGCACCCCTGAATGCGCGCTTTGCCGTGACAGCAAGGTTCTAAAAACGCATCGCCCCAGCATTGGTATGATGGCTTCGCGATGACTGAATAAAGTACGGCTGCGTTCAAAGCGGAAGGTCTATTCGCGATCCACAATGGAGTGTATCTGGTGAAAGCGTTGCGTTAGAAGTGTCGGGGACCGATATCTCGACACGTCAAGGACAACAATGAACCAAAAAGTCTGTGCTTTGCACGATGACGTCTTGCAGGGTCCGCTTGACCAGCCACTCCTGTCCAAATCCGCGTTGCAAAATGGGCGCGTCCGCTGGATGGGATAGAGCACTTCGTCAAACCTTCAGATGGCTGAGCTAAACCGCTTTTGCGATGTTTGCCTGTAGCTATCGAACAGCGCGGCTATCGCTCTGGCATAGGGAAGACCGTCAGGCGCGATCGTTAGCTTTGTTGCATCGAGCGAAGCAAGACCACGTTCAACAAAGGGCGCGAGATTAGCGCGCGTTTGGGAAAGTAAGCACGGAGAGAGGTTGACTGTCCCGTGGCACAAGAGCGCTTCGATGACGCCCGCTCGTAACCGGTTATTTGCCTCTCGGTAAATACCAACGCTGGAGGTGAGCTTTCCATCCGAAGCCATCATCCGGTAGCGGCCATTGTTCTTTTCATTTTGAGCGATCAGTTCTGGAAAGCCGCTTATTGCGCTTGCGCCAAGGCCGATTAGAACTTCACTTTGATCATCGGTGAACCCCTGAAAGTTGCGCCGAAGAGTGCCGTTTTGTGTAGCGATTGCCATGGGATCATGCGGGCGCGCAAAATGATCAAATCCGACCGCCGTGTAGCCTTCCTTGGTCAGCAAGTCGTAAGCCTGTCCTGCCATTGCGAAACGCATATCCCGATTAGGCAATGCGCTGGCGTCGATCATCCTTTGCCTAGGCACCAATTGTGGGACATGGGCATAGCCAAACACAGCGATCCGGTCAGCTCCAAGTAGGCTCGTATATTCAAGACTGTCCGCCAGATCCTCCTGCGTTTGGAAAGGCAGGCCATACATCAAATCGAAATTTAAAGAGGTTACTCCCGCCGAGCGCAGCCAATCGATACTACGACAGACAAGACTGTCTTCTTGTTCACGCCCAATGGCCTTTTGACAATTGGCAGCGAATGTTTGCACTCCCATACTGGCTCGGGTGATGCCGACCTCAGCAATAGCTTCGCCCCACACACTGGTCATCGACCGAGGGTCGAGCTCGATCGACCACTCAGTTTGGGTCATCCAGAAATTGCGATTGAGCGCATCGACAAGGTCTATGAATTCGCGCGGTTCTATCGCGTTGGGGCTGCCGCCACCAAAAGCAATCCGCCCCACACGCGTATCGCGCGGCAGCAGCGCCGCTACGGTTTCAATCTCGCTATGCAATGCCGCAAGGTAACTTTCGACCCTCTGACGCCGGTTTGCAGCACCGGTGTTGCACCCACAATAATGACAGATTTTTTCACAGAACGGGATGTGCAGATAAAGCGAGATGTCGCCTGTCACTTGCTCGATCTGTTCATTGAGGGCGTTTGCCGGAATACTGCCGAAATCGGCAGCGGTTGGATAGCTCGTATAGCGCGGCACAGCCGTTTCGAGCAGGTCAGGATGATAAGGCCACATAACGGCCTATAGACAGGACAAAAGCAGGCTGGTCTTTGCGCTAAATCAAATTGGGTTTGGAGACGCGCTTTTCTTTTTCACGGCAGGTGGCTGCATGGCATGCCATGGACTGGCAATCACGTTCATGATCTTCTCCATTGCCATCGATTGGAATGGTGATCTTGCCTCCATCGCAAAGACTCATGGTAAGCGTGCGCCCCTCTTGATCGTCTCCCAAAGGTATTGGGCTTGTAGCCAAGGAGGCAACGGCAAGGAAGCTAAGCGCCTGCATCATAAGCCTTCCTCTTCATCATCTATAAGGATCCGATGGGCTGCCCCATCCATGTCTTCATATTGGCCGCTACGCATCGACCACATGAATGCGGCCAATCCAGCAAGCCCCATGAACAATGCGATAGGAATTAGAAGCGCGAGGCCGGTCATACGGGTGATCCTTTAGCGCTGCCTGCAAGCCGCAGCGAATTGGCAACAACGACAAGGCTGCTCAATGACATCGCAATGGCCGCAATCAGGGGGGTGACAAAGCCGAACAATGCGAGCGGAATTGCTAGGACGTTGTAGACGATTGCGAAGCCAAAGTTCTGCCGGACAATCTGCATGGTGCGACGCGCGACCCTTACAGCAAGCGCCACTGGCATCAGCTTTTCACCGACAAACACGGCATCTGATGCTTGTTGGCTAGCATCGCTGGCTGTGCCGGGCGCTATGGAAGCGTGGGCAGCTGCAAGCGCGGGTCCATCGTTCAACCCATCGCCAATCATCAATGGCCTGTGTCCCTCAGTGCACAGCTGTTCAAGTATGGCGAGCTTGTGTTGTGGTGTGACTTGCGCGTTTGCAGGGATACTTAGCTGCCGAGACACCGCCTCAACGCTTCGTTCCCTATCGCCAGAGATAATGCTCGCCTTAATCCCATAATTGCGCAGTTCTTCAATCGTCTCATGGCAATCAGCGCGCAACATATCGTTGAATGTAACCGTGATCTGCTCATCGCCCATTCGTAAGCGGGTCGCTAACAGTCCGGGGTCGCCGTCTGGTCGTTCAAGCGCGACAGGAGTTCCATTCCACATCCCAAACACACCTTTCCCGCTCACTTCTGTGGCATTCGTGAGTTGTGGTGGCTCCACTGCATCGAAGCGCAATGCCTTTACTAGACCTTGACTAAGCGGGTGGCGGCTAAGCTGTGCTAGGGCCAAAGCAACACTGCGCTGCGTATCGTTCAACTCAGAAATGTCTGCGCGCGGTTCGCCCAATGTGAGCGTGCCGGTCTTGTCGAACATAGCGATATCAACTTCGGCCAAGCGCTCCAATGCGCTGCCGTCTTTAACGAGAAGCCCGCGTTTAAGAAGCGCGCCAGATGCTACAACTTGCGCGGTTGGCACCGCAAGACCCATGGCGCATGGGCATGTGATGATAAGCACCGCAATGGCAATGACCAGCGAATGGTACCAGCCAGCGCCCGCAATCATCCATCCCATGAATGCCAAGATCGCCAAGCTATGCACCACGGGTGCATACGCCCGGGACGCACGATCTGCGATGCGAACATAGTGGCTACGCGATTGGCCTGCCTCATCCATCAGCCTAGAGATTTCAGCGAGGGCGGTGTTGTCAGCGGTTCGAGTGAGACGCATTCGGAACGGATCGCCCAAATTGATCGCGCCAGCGTGGACGATAGACCCCTCAGTGATCGCCTCGGGCGTGCTTTCGCCTGTCAGCATCGCGTTGTCGATTGTGCTTATTCCGCTTTCGACCTCACCATCTGCGGCAAGAGTTTCTCCAACGGCGACGAGCACCAACATGCCTGGTTCAAGGGCGTTGGCAGCGACCCGGCGCGTTGCACCTTCAGCATCCACAACGCTAGCCGATTTTCCCATCCGGCCGAGCAATGCGCCGATACCGGCCCGCGTCCGGGTTCGCATTTCTGCATCAAGAGCGCGCCCTGCCAGCAGGAAGAAAAGAAGCATAACCGCGCTCTCAAAATACGCGTGTTCGCCGCCAGTTACAGTCTCGTAAATGCTCAACCCTGTCGCAAGCAGAACGCCGATGGAGATCGGCACATCCATATTGGTGCGCCGGTATTTGAGAGCCATCCATGCGCTCGCAAAGAATGGACGGCCTGAATACGCGATCACGGGTAAGGCGATGAGGGCAGAGAGCCAGTGGAACAGTTCGCGCGTTGCCCCTTGTGCGCCCGACCAGATGCTGACCGAAAGCAGCATGACATTCATCATGCCAAAGCCAGCAACACCGAGCGCACGCATCAATTGCTTTCGTTCTTCGCTCTCATCGCCAAGCGGGTTATCGCTGACGGCCTGCGCCTCAAAACCGAGTTCCTCCAGCGCTTTGCTTAGCCCGTCTTCATCAATGCTAGCATCGTGCTCGACTGCGACGCGCTTGGCGGAGAAGTTGACCCGCGCCGCAATGATGCCTTCCACTTTGGGAAGTTCGCTCTCAATCTTGGCGATGCAGCCCGCACAGCGCATGCCCGGTACTGTAAACCGTTTGCCGAGCGGACTTTCCTTTTCAACGGAGAGAGAGGCGCCAGCCGCGTTCACCTAAAGCTCGCTTTCCTCGGCCCATTTCTGGCCAGCGCTTTCAATGTAGAGCCTTGTAGTCCAGCGGCCGTCCTTAACTTTCGTCGTAGAGCGAAATAAGCCGTCTTCTTGAGGTTCAAACCTGAGGTTTACGTAGTCGCGATCACCGATAGGGCGGCGTAATTCTGCCGTGACATCCGCGCCTGCGGGCACGCCTGTTGTTGCCACGACGACATGACCAGCCTCATCGCGTGTTACTTCCGCCCCCCAGCCAAGCGCCTTTGCCGCCTCAGCCTGCGCCAACCACTCATTGTATTTTTGACTGGCGACATAGGAGTTTTCAACCACTACCCCGTGAAACCCACCAGCAGCATAGCTCGCCATGGTGAAATTGACGGCAGCCACAATGCCAAAGCCCACCACTAGAACTGCTGTCATATGGCGTCCGGTGAAGCTCTTTTTGGGTCTGCTGGCCATTATAAATCTCCGGGAAGGGTAAATTTGGTTTCGGCGCTATCTTGTTCGCCTTGGGCATCCAGCGCGGTGACTTCAAAAGCGAATTCACTTGCCTCAGCCCCGTTTGGAATGATGACATAGGCGCGAACAATACGGGTTTCGTCGGCTGGCACGGTCAAAGTCTGGCTAACAGCCGCACCATTGCGGCCAATCTGGTCGGTCCACATCACGCTGCCTTCGGGTAAGCCAGCCAACGCAAGACGCATATCGCGCGGGCGCGCCTCCATATTGCGCAGACGCACAGTGAAAGAATTGCGCACTGATCCATCCTTCATCAGCATAAACGGCGGATTGCGATCGGGTGAGACGGTGATGTCTGTGTGTGACCGCGTGCCAAGCGCAAACAAAAGGCCAGCGCCAATCGCGCCCCAAATCCCGAAATAGATGAAGATGCGCGCACGAAGCAGCGCTTTCCATGCTGGCGTCGCAGGCGCGCCAGCGGCCTCGGCTTCGCACTGTTCTAGTGTGGCGTAATCAATCAGACCGCGGGGCCGGCCAATGTCTTTCATAACCCTGTCACACGCATCAATGCACAGCCCGCAGGTTATGCAGCCTATTTGTTGGCCTTCTCGAATGTCAATGCCAGTGGGGCACACTGCGACGCATTGGAGGCAGTCCACACAATCGCCGTACGCATAAGGATTCTTGGCTGCTTTTTTAACGCTGCCGCGCTTTTCACCGCGCCAATCCTTGTAAGTGACGATTAGCGATTTTTCATCGAGCATTGCTCCCTGAATGCGTGGCCAAGGGCACATGTAAATGCACACCTGCTCACGCATGAACCCGCCTAACCAAAAGGTCGTGAAAGTGAGAATGGCAACTGTCGCATAGGCAACCATCGCCGCTTCGCCGCGCCAGAATTCATAAGTGAGTGTGGGAGCATCAGCGAAATACATGATCCACGCGCCGCCGGTCCAGAAACTGATAGCGAGATACACGCTCCATTTGCCCAGCCGCCGTGCGGTCTTGGATACTCCCCAAGGCGCTTTGTCCAGGCGAATGCGGGCATTGCGGTCCCCATCGAAGAAACGGTCGACATGCTGGAACAAATCCGTCCAAACGGTCTGCGGGCACGCATAGCCACACCACGCACGGCCGACGGCAGTCGTGACCAAAAACAGGCCAATGCCTGCCATGATGAGAAGTCCTGCAACAAAGTAAAATTCGTGCGGCCAAATCTCGATATCGAACATGTAGAAGCGGCGGTTTGCAAGATCGATCAAGACCGCTTGATCGGGTGCATATGGACCTCGGTCCCATCGTATCCACGGCGTTGCATAATAGATCGTAAGCGTACCAAGCATCACGAGCCATTTGAACCGCCGAAACGGTCCATCTATGCGCTTGTTGTGAACCGCTTTACGCTTTTCATAGAGCTTGATCGGCGGCGGAGGCCCAGGCGACGTGCGACGGGACGCAGCAATGGCATCTGTTTCCACCGATCCTAAAGCAGCGGCCCAATCGCGCTTGGCATCCGCGCCCGTTTCGGGCGTGTCGAGGCTATCAGCCGCGCTCATCATCTCCACTCGCTTCGGCAGTTGTCACTTGTTCTGTCGTCTCGGGCCCGCCTGACACGTCTGGCGCTGTTTCGCCGCCACCGCGTGAGTGGACGTACGCTGCGAGCATGCGGATTGTCACTGGATCGAGCTTGTCGCTCCAACCCGGCATTACGCCGTGTCGGGGCGCCTTGATTTGCTGAGCAATGCTCGCGCTATCCTTGCCGTAAAGCCAGATGGCATCATTCAACGCTGGTGCACCCTGTAGACGGTCACCAGCGCCATCAGAGCCATGGCAAGCGGCACAGTTCGCTTCGTACAATGCTGCTCCCGATGCGTCGCCAGCACCTTCACCGCTAAGCGACAGGACGTGCGCAACCATCGCATCTACCTGCGATTTTTCAAAGATATCACCAAAAGCTGGCATGTAGGTTTGGCGTGTCTCATCCGAGCCTTCCCAGCGCACGCCATGGATCAACGTGTATTCGATATCAGACAGCGTGCCGCCCCAAAGCCAATCATCGTCATTGAGGTTGGGATAGCCATATTCTTCGTAACCAGCCGCGCCCGCTCCATGGCATTGAACACAGTGCTGTTTGAACGCGGATGCTCCCCCTGCGATTGCCTGATTTAGAAGTTCTGGATCACTGCCAATATCTTCCAGATCGGTCGCAGCAATGCGTTCAAAGACGGCTGCTCTTGCTTGCTCAGCATCAACCATCTCTGCCTGCAAGTCACCTCGGCTTGACCAGCCGAAAACGCCTTCCGATGCTTGCGTCACCATGGGCCATGCGGGGTACAGGACAACATAGACAATCGACCAAGCAATGGTTGCATAGAAGGTCCAAAGCCACCAGCGCGGCATTGGCGTGTCCAATTCCTCAATTCCGTCCCATTCATGGCCGACAAATTCGGTGCCAGTGGGCTCATCTATTCGTCTTTTGTCAGGCATGATCATCCTCCTGAAAAATAGAGTTTTTAGCCTGCTCAACATGGTCGCGTGAGCGCGGAAGGAAATGCCAACCGCAAAGCAACAGGTAGAGACCAAAGATCACCACCAACCCGTAGCTGTCAGCAAAATGACGCAGCGTTTCGTACAAGCTCATCGGCCGCGCTCCTCTGCGAGTTCTGCCTGCGCTGCGGCGCTGTCCACATCGACCAGAGTGCCAAGCATTTGGAGGTAGGCAACCAACGCATCCATTTCTGTGATACGCGAGGCGTCTCCATCGTAGTCGCGGATTTTGACCTTGGGATAGCGCTTTTCCAGATCGCCAGCATCAAGTTCCGGATTGGCTTGCGCTTCAAGGTCAGCCTCAGCCATTTCCAGATCAGTTTCGCTGTAAGGCACGCCCACCCGTTGCAACGCCATCAAACTGGCTTTCGCGTTCGAGGTATCAAGCGTGGTCTCCGCCAGAAAACTATAGCTTGGCATGATGCTTTGCGGGACCAGGCTGCGCGGGTCCTTAAGGTGCTGAACGTGCCATTCATCCGTATAACGATTGCCAACACGCGCCAGATCAGGTCCGGTGCGTTTTGATCCCCATTGGAATGGGTGATCAAACATGCTTTCAGCTGCCAATGAGTAGTGGCCATACCGCTCCACTTCATCGCGAAACGGCCGGATCATCTGGCTGTGACAAGTGTAACAACCCTCTCGAATATAGATATCGCGTCCCGCTTGTTCGAGCGGGGTGTAAGGACGCATCCCTTCCACTTGCTCAATCGTGTTGTCGATCCAGAACAAAGGCGCAATCTCGACAATTCCGCCGATTGCAACGGTGAACAAGGTCGCCGCTGCTAAGATTGTGACGTTCTTCTCAATCTTTTTGTGACCTTCAAACACGCCCTGAGAAGGAGGAGCGGAAGGAGATGTTTTGGGTGAGGTATTGCTCATCATCTGGGCTCCTTATTCTGCAGGCTGTGCTTGGGGTTGGGCGACGTAGGGGCGATCAGCCTCCTCATCATATTCCATGTCTGACATGGGCGCTTCGTCCCGGCTGTATCCAGCGATGGTCATCCAGATGTTGTAGGACATGATAACCGCGCCTGAGAGGTACAGCAGACCGCCAAAGGCACGCATCAGATACATCGGGTGAAGCGCAACAACGGTATCGATGAAGCTGTTCACCAGATATCCGTCAGAACCATACTCGCGCCACATCAAACCTTGTGTGATCCCAGCGACCCACATGCTGGCAGCGTAAAAAACGATACCAAGCGTTGCGAGCCAGAAGTGCCAGTTAATCATGCGCAAGCTATAAAGCCGCTCTTTCTTCCAAAGCTTAGGCACGAGGAAGTAGACACACGCAAAGGTGATCATCCCATTCCAACCCAATGCCCCTGAATGCACGTGGCCAATGGTCCAGTCGGTGTAGTGTGAGAGGCTGTTCACTGCCTTAATCGACAGCATCGGCCCTTCAAAGGTGCTCATCCCGTAGAAGGCGAGCGCCATCACCATCATACGGATGATCGGGTCGGTGCGGACTTTGTCCCACGCACCGTTCAGCGTCATCAGACCGTTGATCATACCGCCCCAGCTCGGCATCCAAAGCATGATCGAAAACACCATGCCGAGGGTCTGCGCCCAATCGGGCAAAGCGGTGTAATGAAGGTGGTGCGGACCTGCCCAGATATAAAGGAAGATTAGCGACCAGAAATGGATGATGGAAAGCCGGTAGGAATAAACAGGACGGTTCGCCTGCTTGGGGACGAAGTAATACATCATCGCCAAAAAGCCTGCAGTGAGGAAGAACCCAACCGCATTGTGGCCGTACCACCACTGCGTCAAAGCGTCCTGAACGCCTGCAAATGCAGAGTAGCTGCGCGATCCAAGCAGGCTGACGGGCATCGCCAGATTGTTCACCACATGCAGCATCGCCACCGTGATGATAAAGGCAAGGAAGAACCAGTTCGCTACATAGATATGTGGCTCGCGGCGCTTCAGGATTGTTGCGACAAAAACCGCCAAGTATGCGAGCCAGACCACGGTCAGCCAAAGGTCAACGTACCATTCTGGCTCTGCGTATTCCTTCGACTGAGTCACGCCCAGTAGATATCCCGTCGCCGCCAAAACGATGAAGAGCTGGTATCCCCAGAACACGAACCGCGCCATTCCCGGTAAGGCAAGCGTGGTGCGGCAAGTGCGCTGAACCACATAGAAGCTTGTCGCGATCAATGCGTTGCCGCCAAAGGCAAATATCACCGCGCTTGTGTGCAATGGGCGAACTCGGCCAAAGGTGAACCAAGGCTCCAGGTTCAAAATCGGGAAGGCCAATTGCAAGGCGATAAACAACCCCGCGAGCAAACCTGCAATGCCCCAGAACATTGTCGCGATAACGCCCCAACGCACAACGTCATCATCGTAACGCTCTGGTCCGGGAGGCATTTTGAAAATGCTTTGCGCCTTTGCGAGCGGATCAAATGTTGTCAGCGTTGCAATAATGAGCAGCACTGCAACGACCGCAATCAAGCCCATATGAGCCGCAAAGCCGGTGTCCTGTGCGCCCGCAATTCCAACGATGGCGAGCATGAGCACGACAGCCCACATCCCGACCCTACCGAGAGTTGATTCCATGATTCTGATCCCTTTCAACCTCGCGTTGAGTAACCCCGCGAAGCAGTCCCGTATTTGATCCAAATCAAACTGGCGCCGGGATCACGCCAATTTCACCCCTCACTTGATTGCCAAAAGTGTCCAGACTTCTGACAAATCCTTCAAATTTGGACCAATGCTTCCCGTCCACAGGCAACACGTAATGTCCACTTCAATTGACACCACTCTAGCCAAGTCTGGCTAGACGTCATTGATCCAAATCAAATTTGGAAATAAATCACGCTGCCGATTTGACGTGGCCAGCGCGCTCTTTGAGGCCCTGCATTTTCAACAAGGAAATTCCCGAGCGACCTTGAGTCTCAATAAGCCCCAAAGAGCGGAGTTCGCTAAACTGGCGGCTCACCGTTTCTATAGTCAGGCCGAGACTGTCTCCTATGTCTTTGCGTGACATCGGGAGAACCATCTCCCTGTTTGGTCCGCTACACGTGCCAATCCGATCACTCATAGTGACCAGGAAACCCGCTAGTTTTTCCTGTGCAGTTTTCCTTCCAAGCGCGACCGTCTTTTCCCGGCATCGCTCTAATGCCTGCAAGGAGCGGTTGAGCACTTCTGCGACCATCCCCGATTCCTGCTCAGCTAGTCTCATGAATTCATCGGCAGGAAAGTAGACCAGTTCGCAGTCTTCCAGGGCGCACAAAGAGTAGGCATGCGCAGTGCTGGCTGGGATCGAAACTAGGTCGCCTGCAAAATGAAATGCGACGACTTGTTCTCGCCCGTGAGAGGCCTGTGCGACCAGCTTCGCACTGCCGCTAACGACAAAGGCGATTTGGTCTGTGGAAGTGCCCTTAAATGGCGCATCGCCAGTTCGCGCGCTGGTAAACCGTGCGATTGATTTAAAGCGCGAGTGCGTTCCATCGGAAACACCGAGCGGTAAAACTTGGACCGCGAAACGTTCAAAGAGGTCCTGATAGCTCATTATTTGATCCCTAAATGTGATCTCGGATCAATTCTTTGAACTTCTATCCGGCTGGCCACATTGATCTAGATCAATGCGGATCAATCAGACCTCAGTCACTTTTCTTCAGCAGCAAACATCCTGGGCCGCATTGGGTGGCCACTGCTGCATTTGGGAACTGAGCAATATCAATTGGGGTGGGATGATACCGGCTTAGGCCGAATGGTATCCCATCTGGCTGACGACAAGTAACCGTCATCTCGGCGATACTCTAGCGACACCTCAATTTTTCACGCTTGATCAAGGGTTTGATGTAATGAAAACAATGCTACTCTGCGCTGGAATCGCTGCCATGGCGATGATTTCCTCTCCAGCTTCGGCACAGGACGAAGCAGGCGATATTCAGGTGAAAGTGCTTGCGACGGGAGTGCTACCTGATGGCAATATCGACGAGGTGAACGTCGATATTGTCGGTGTTACTGCTGGTCTGGAGACAGAAGCCAATGACAATTTCGTCCCAACCGTCGCAATTGAGTATTTCCTCAGCGAGAATTTTTCCATCGAGACGATCGCTGGTGTAACGCAGCATGATGTTGATGCGACCGCCGGTCTGCCAGGCGGCACTGAACTTGTGTCAGATGCGCTTTTGCTGCCCGCCACAGTAACGGCAAAAGCGCACTTAGATGTTGGCGGTATCAAGCCATATGCTGGAGCAGGTGTCGCTTATTTCGTGTGGCTTGATGTCGATGACGGTGCCGCAGGAACGACGCCTCTTGGAGTGACTGACACCACCCTGTCTGATGAGCTTGGCTTTGTTTTGCAAGCAGGCGTAGACATCCCCGTTAGCGAAAGCGGCTTCGGCGTGTCTCTGGATGCCAAACGGTATTTCATTGGCACAACTGCGCGATGGTTTGTGGGTGATACTCTTGTAATCGAGAACGAACATAATCTGGATCCATGGGTCCTAAGCGCAGGGGTCAGCTATCGGTTTTAGCGCCGATTAATGGGGGGAGGAATGAGCCAAAGTCATGACGCAACTGAGCCACAAGCATCAGGCGATTATGGGCACGTGCGCAATCTGCGATTGGCAGATTTGCGCACGGCCTTGGTCGCTGGATGGAGGGACTTTCTTGCAGTCCCGCAATACGGACTGTTCTTCGGGGTAGTCTATGCGCTTGCAGGTTTCGCTCTTAGTTACGTGCTCATAGCGCGCGGAGAAGTCTCATGGCTGATCCCTGCAACAGCAGGTTTTCCGCTCCTCGCTCCCTTTACAGCCGTTGGCCTTTACGAAGTCAGCCGGCGGCGGGAACTTGGCATTTCTATGACTTGGGGGCAGGTCCTGGGCGCGATCAAGGGACGCGGTGACGAACAAATTCTAAGCATGGGCGTGATCATTTTTGTCGCCTTTGGCTTTTGGGTTATTATCGCCCATCTGGTCTTTTCTGTGTTCTTGGTTGAGGCAGGAGCAGGCTCAGAATCTCTTGCATTTCTGTTCACACCTCTTGGTATTGCCATGCTGCTTGTGGGCAGCGTGATTGGAGCGGTGATCGCTTTGATCTTTTTCGCGATCACCGTCTTCAGCCTGCCTATGCTGGTCGAAAGACAAACAGATTTTCTCACTGCTATTTTTACAAGTGTAAGACTTTGTCGGACCAATTTCGCAGTCTTGATGGCCTGGGCGGTGGCCATTGCAGCCTTGCTGTTTGTCGCGGTAGCCTCGGCGTTCTTGGGATTGCTTGTGGTTCTACCTGTACTCGGTCACGCGACTTGGCATCTCTATCGCATTACAGTACGACCAGGGATCGCCATGATGTGAAAACAACCTGTCGCGGACATGTCCCTCAAAGCAGCGGTCATCAGTTCGAATAGGGCTTGCCTCGAGCCTGGGTTGTGTATTGCAAGTGGAGCCGACTGTAACCATGTTGGCGGACTGAAGCTGCCTAGGTCATACAAACAAGCTTTCAGAAAACAGAGTAATCTCATGAGCCGTGATGGCATAGAGACATACTGCAAACACCAAACGCCCTAACTAGGACTGGCGTACACGTTTTATGAAAGTCTTGACTTGGTCGCTGAGGTGATTGGACTGATTGTCCAGATCATTCGCGCTTGCCAAGACCTGGCTTGCGGCTGCCCCTGTCGACAATGAGAGCGCCTGAACATCGTCAACATTTCCTGAGACTCTCTCCGTAGAACGGGCAGCAAGATCGATACTTCGCGCAAGATCCTGGCCGGCCACAGATTGTTGATCCACTGCACTCGCGATTGAGATTGCGGTGCCCTCCAGCTCTTTCACCTGGCTCGCGATTGATCGGAGCGCTTTGACGCTTGCTCCTGTCGATTCTTGCATCGAACGGATTTGATCGCTGACTTGGTCGGTAGCCCGACTTGTTTGCATAGCAAGTTCTTTTACCTCACTCGCAACGACTGCGAAACCACGACCGGCTTCTCCGCCGCGCGCAGCTTCTATTGAGGCATTGAGAGCGAGCAGGTTTGTGCGTTGGGCGATAGTCTGGATCAATTCCACAATCTGCCCAACTTGTTCAGCCGATTCCGAAAGAGCAGAAATCGTTGTGTCCGCTTCTTCGGTCGCGTCTGCAGCTTGTCGGGCAAGTTCGCTCGAAGACGATGCTTGGCGGCTAATCTCACCGATAGACAACGCGAACTCATCACTCGCAGCTGCAGCAGATGTTGCACCGGCATTTGCCTCATTCATGTTTTGAACCACAGCGTGGGTACTGTGACTGGCCTCATCTGCGGTGTCTGCCATTCGTGTTGCCGTTGCTTGCAATTCGCCGGACGCTTTTGCCACGCTTTCAACAACTTCGCCTACCGTTTGTTCAAACTCGCGCACGACTTCGTCCATGAGTGTTGCTTTGCGGCTTTCCATCTCTTTGCGCTCGTTGGCGCGCTCCTGTTGAAGCTTGATTTCTCTGTCCGCACGTTCGGCGCGTTCGCTTGCCCACTCCTGAAGCTGCTGATTGCCCTGTTTGAACTGTGCAAGGGCACGCATCATTTCCCCAATTTCATCATCTCGTTCAAGGCTGTGAATCTCGAATGAATCATCACCAGCTGCGAGGCGGGTCATTTTGGTGGTTATGTTTGTGATTTTGTCCGAAAAGCCGCGGGACAAGTAGTTTAGGCCTACAAGTAAGATGGAGCAGGCAATGACCGCAAGCACCCCTATGATCGCGATCATCGAAAAGAAGTATGCAATTCCGGAAGTTTCAATTTCTTCGAAACGTTCTTCGAGACCGTCTTTGATTGTAGCCGTAGCTGTGAAGATTTGATCTCCAGTTTGGGTGAGGGCAGAACTTGAAAGTTCCAATTCCTCTCCAGAAGTCATTGTGGAGCTTTTGCCTTGAGTGGCAGTGAAAGCTGCCTCATGGTCGGCCAAATATTTAGCAGCTTGTTCGACCTGCCCTTGGAATTCGGGAGCATTTTCAGCCACCAATTCCCCTAGTCGATCCAGTTTCTCGTTCGCGATGAGGAGATTTTCGGCGTGGCGCTCCAAGGACAATGGTTCTCTTTGAAGAGTATACCGCTCGGAATGGTAACGCAGTTCCCCAGCCGCATTTCGCAGATCGCTAGAGGCCTGAACAGCAGTCTGTATCTGGGCTGATGCGTTGTACCGAAACCATAGCTCTGTCAGCCCGAGGCCCAACACCAACATGATCGCAAAGCCGACGGCAAAGAAGGTGCCGAAAATCGCGCGAATCTTGCCCTTCAGGCGAGCATTCCGAAACCGTCCAAATCGGTCTAGAAACGACGCTTGCTCATCGACATAAAGGTCTGAACTGTAATCAGCATGAGTCTGATAATCTTCGTTCAGTGATTGCGACACTGCTGATGCCGCTTTCGCTTTATCGTAAGCGTCATGGTTAGCGATATTCATGACCACGTTCCCAAGTTTTCCATACCTAGTGGTTAATGAACCAGAGTGGTTTATAAACCATTGAGACGGCTCAGTTGATATGGATCCTCACGGGGAAATGAGGGCTGTTGCCCCTTGAAAAATTGACTACGAATTGACGGACTTCTGGGGCAATTGTTGCTGCAAGTCGATACGATTTCGAGCGACCTGATCTAGCACCAGCGCATCAATGTCCGATGCGGGAAGTGCCTTGTAATACAACCAGCCCTGCATTTGATCGCACCCAGCGAGTCTGACCATTTCTGCTTGGTCATGGGTTTCAACACCTTCAGCAGTCACAGCCATCTTGAGCGCCCTTGCAAGGGCGATGCTGGATAGCATCATGGCACGACTAGCCTCATCCTGGCCTGCTTGAACAACCAGAGTGCGATCCAGCTTGAGTTTCTCAAAACGAAACTGGCGCAAGAACCCAATCGAGGCATAACCGGTGCCAAAATCATCAAGGCTGACTTTGACGCCAAACTTGCGAATAATATCCAGACTTCGTTCGGCGATGACGGGATCGAGGACAAGGCAAGTTTCGGTTACTTCAAGTTCCAGCTGCTCAGGATTGAACCCTGTCTCTTCAAGAAGTTCGCCAAGTTTTATCGGGAATTCGGGATTTCTCAATTGAGCAGCAGAGATGTTGACCGACAGAGCAAGGCTCTTCCAGGGTAACGCGTCATACATTGCCTGCCGCAGCACCCAGAGGCCGATTGGGTTAATTACGCCGGATTGCTCTGCAACAGGGATGAAGACGTTAGGCCCGATTTGCTGTCCGTCCTCGCGATTCCAGCGCAACAGCGCTTCTACCGCGACAATGTCTTGGGTGTCGGCGTCGACCAGTGGTTGGTAGGCGAGCTCGAATTCTCCCGTGGCCAAACCTTTACGGAGATCATCTTCCATTTCGCGCACGGCTTCGCGCCGCTCGTCGAAATTCTCATTGTACCAGGTGCACCGCATTTTCCCGCCGCGCTTGGACATTTCCATTGCAATGTCTGCGCGCCGTAACAGCTCTGAAGAGTTGGTGATTTGGTCGGTATTGGAACGAGATAACCCAATGCTAGCGCCAACTAGGATCCGGTGATTGTCAACCACGAATGGTGTGTCCAACTGTTCAAGGAGCGTCCGGCACATTCCTTCAAGTATGGGGCCAGCGACATTACCTGAGAAAACGATGGCGAATTCATCTCCGCTCAGTCTGTAGCAACGGCCTTCTTGCCCCATTACATCTCGAAGGAGTGCTGAACATCTCTGAATCACCGTATCTCCAACAACATCGCCGAAGTGATCATTGATTTGTTTGAAGCCGTCGAGGTCTACAATGGCGATTGCGACCTCTTCTCCAGTATCCAGCAATTTCTCAACACTGGCATGAAGCTCTCGGCGATTTGGTAACAAGCTTAAGCTGTCGGTCGTCCCCATTGTTTCTAATTCTCGTACGCCTGAAAACCCATGTCGGCCGAGAATGAACACGGTAGAGGCATACAGCAGCAAGCCTGCAATCAGCAACGATGCGGAGGAAAAAACTACCAACTGATCGCTGGCGATCACGACCATAACGATAAGTACGACAACGAAAGTCAGCACAGCAAACGGCATCACAACCAATCCGATTGGCGTGAGACGCATAGGTTTGTTTGCTTTTGCCACCCACTACCTCCGCTTGATGAAAAATGCGCGAACCAGCGCGTTAATCATCCGAGTTTCAGTGGCGGTCAGTAACGATCCGGAGCTAACAAAGCGTAAAATCGCGTTTTCAAGCAGGCTTCATCACTGAAGATGGTTCAGATGGGTTCCATCGTTACTCAAACCGATGAATCTTGGCGGATTTCATAGAGACTGGTCGCATGCTCTAAGGGCACGAATGCATCTGTTTGGCCCACAACAGTCTCGCCCGCGCCCAGCATTAAAAAGCCATCTTTCGTCATGGCAGATTTTAGCCTTTTGAAAGCACGTTCCCTGACCTTGCTATCGAAATAGAGCAACACATTGCGGCAAAGCACCAGATCGAAAGCATGTAAGGCGGGAGGTTTATCGAGCATATTGTGCTGCTCAAATCGTGCAAGGGTCTTAGCCTTACTGGTAATTTGCCAACCGGTTTCGGTTTCCTCGAAGTGCTTGAGCATATCAATCACTCCCAAACCGCGTTGAACCTCAAACTGTGTGTAATGCCCTTTTTGCGCGGCTAGGATCGCCTGATTTGAGACATCAGTGCCGAATATCTCCACCGACCAGCCCCTCCATTTGGCCGGTTCATTAATCACTGCCATTGCAATAGAATAAGCCTCTTGGCCAGTTGAGCACCCGGCACACCAAATTGATAAGCGCTTACGGTTCTTCCGGCGTTTTGCGAGTTCGGGCAGAACCCTGTGTGGCAATTGGTCAAAAGTGGGTTTGTCTCGGAAGAAATAGGTTTCATTGTTGAGCAGAGCTTCCACAACTTCTTGCGATAGGCGTGACCTGTTTTCCTGGTCCAGCAAACAAACCAGTTGATCGATATTGCTTATGCCATGATCTCTAAACACGCCTGAAAGTGCCGAACTGACCCGCCACAACCTACCTTCGGCCAAGTGCTGGCCAGTTTCTTGCGCAAGAAGATCGGCAATAATTTGATAAGAAGCTTTGCTTGCATCCATAGCCAGTTACCGGCTTTGATTTTCTAGCACTCTAAGCACCGCACTGGACGTTGAGTACCTCGGCAAGTTGTTCAGGCGACCCGATCAGGCTTGTTAGACCAGCTTTAGCCACTGCGCCCGGCATCCCCCAAACTGCACTTGTTTCGGTGTCCTGAGCAAACACCACGCCCCCACTGTTTACCAGATCGCGAGCACCTTCGAGGCCGTCGCGTCCCATACCTGACAGGATAATAGCGACCGCATTTCCTTCGCACGCCTTGGCTATGCTGGAAAGCATCGGGTCGACGGAGGGCAGACAGCCGCTATCGGCGGGATCAGTTGAAATACGGCAAGTAAATTCGCCAAGGTGTTTTTCGATGACCATATGGCCATGGCCTGTCGCAACGGCGATTTCCCCATTTCGCACTGTGGTGCCCCGCTCTGCGATTACGGTCTTGCGACCGGAAATAAGTTCGACCTGTCTTGCAAAGACTGAGATAAATGAACTTGGAAGATGCTGAGTGATTAGAATTGGGCAGTCGAAGGCTGGAGAAAGATTGCGAAGCAAAATGTTCAACGCGTGAATACCGCCGGTTGAGGCACCAATCGCTAAGAGTTCCGGACGCGATGCAGCTATTCTTGATGTAGGTGACCCATTCGAATTCCTATGAACTTTTGTGCGCGAAGAACTGGACAGGTCCGGTTGAGCTTCCCCTAAAGCATATATCTTTTCGAGCAATTGGGTGCAGTATTCATCATTGAACCCACCTGGCCGCGGCTTAAGCATAGTGTCCGCCGCGCCCATCGAAAGCGCGCTTATCGTAGTTTCTGCGCCATCTTGTGTAAGTGAGGAAACTACGAGGACTTTGGCCTTTGGCGCAGTCTCGAGAATAGCAGGCAGTGCTTTAAGTCCGCCCATGCCGGGCATCTCGACATCGAGCAAAATGACGTCGGCTAGGTCAGAATCGCTGCATCTGCGCAATTGCGAAAGCGCTTGCTCTCCGCTGCTTGCGGTGCCTGCGGTCTTTAGCCTTGGCGCGCCGTCGATCATTCGTTTGAAGACCGTCCGGACAGTGAGCGAGTCATCAACGATCATCACGCGGACAGTGCCGTGTCCGCCAGTACCGATCTGATGCTCGCCTCTGATCGGAATTGTGTGGGCGTTCATGAAAATCCAACCAACTGCAATTTGATCTGAAGCGTTTCGTGATCGAATGGCTTCATCACATACTCATCTGCGCCTGCCGAAATTGCTTCACGAATGTGTGCAACATCATTTTCAGTTGTACAAAAAACCACCTTTGGTTTGTCGCCGTTTGGTCGTTGTCTGAGCTGGGTGATAAACTCTATGCCGGTCATAACCGGCATGTTCCAGTCGAGGAGTATCACGTCGGGCATCTGCCTTTCGCACTCATCCAAACCGATTTTACCATTTTCCGCTTCGTCTACCGCGAAACCAAGTGTTTCGAGAATATGCCTCGAAACCTTTCGTATCACGCGTGAATCATCAACGATTAGACACGTTTTCATGAGGACCTCTATTGTGTTTGGAGCAGCCTTACTGGGCTTGGGTAACCAATCGATTAAGCTACCGCTCTGACATCATCACTGATTGCCTCGATCAGTTGTGGTAGATCTAACAGCAGTGAGGGGCCTAAAGTGGTTTCGATCATGCCCGTCGCAACGCGTGACCATTCGTCGCCAAAGCCGCCCAAAACTGTTTCGGGACTGATCACTCCTGTTGTGATGTCCTCGATTTTGTCGACTTTCAGGGCATAAGAATGGCCGCGAACCGTAACCACAACTGCGCGATGGTCTAGGCTCAGTTTCCTTGTATCAATTCCCAGAGCTTTTCGGCAGCAGATAACCGTTAGCGTTTGGCTTCGCAAAGCGGCGATACCCGCGATATGATCGAAAGTTCCGGGAACCGGTGTGACCTCGTCAAGCTCGATAACCGACTGTACATCAATCGCGTCAAAAGCGCACTGGCGCCCCCCTATGTGGGCAACTAGCAGGAGGTCTTTCACCGTTCCCCTCCTCCACGACTTGCATGCTTTAAGGCTTGAATTAAGCCGTCGCGATCATAGCGATAAATGGTGGGGAACGCGTTCTCCGGGTTCTCAGATTTCACTTCAGGCTCATTGCGAAGGCGGATTATGCGCCTCTCATCGGCGGAGTACTGCTCACTTTCAGCACTTAGATCGTCGGCAAATACAATCGCGACATCACAATCATCTTGTGTCGCGATCTCATACCCTGCCGATACGATAAGCGGTTCTAGAATCGCGCGTGCCCATTCATTGTCTGGCAATTGGCAAGTGGGTTTTGCGCAAGGTGCAGGCGGCTCTCCATGTCTTGAAAACAGCTCATGTCCATCGATGAGTAGGGCCGGGTTGTCTCCAACAAGAGTGATTGCGTGTACCAAAGGATCACCTTCAACTGGTTTAGGAGCGCTCGTCAATTCGGCCGTATCGTCGACATGTTTCACTGCAAGAAGCAGCTCAGACATTCCATCACTCAACCTAAGGAGACGAAGCTTGCTCGTGCGCAATTCTCCATCCGGCAAGCCAATGAGAGGAAGAATGACACCATCAATCACCGCGCGAGCAATGCCTGCAGTGTATGTCACGACGCTAGAAGCTACAGTCTCAATCCTGTGAACTAGCTCCAGGCGAACAGCACAGCGTCGGCCCTGCCAATCAGTGAAAAGCATAATCCTCTCTGAAGCCTTGGCGACTTTCTTCTGGTCAAACAGTTCTGTTTTTTGAATGCGAGCCCGCGCGTCGGAAACAAAATCATAGCGTTTGGCTATGTTCGCAACATCGAGCAGCAAAATTGGCTGGCCATCATCCAGCAGGCTTGATCCTGCATACAGTCCGCATTTCATTATTGCAGGCGCTAAGGGCTTTATGACTAGATCGCCGTGATGCGCAATTCCATCCACTGCGAGACAAAATTGTTCCCCGCTTGCCATGCGCAGAATGACCATGGTTTTCTGGCCTAAAGCTGGTTCTGAGTCCGTCTTGTCAGGCGGCAAATCGAGCACTTCGTTCAAATTCAAGCATGGGATGCGTTGTCCACGGAATGCGACAAGAGAGGTGTCGCCAAGACGTTTGAAATCAAGCGTCTGCGAGGAAGCGTGAACAATCTCTTCGAGATAGCTTTGCGGAATGCCAAAACGCTGCCCCTGGCTTTCAACCGTAAGCCCGGGAATGATGCTGAGTGTAAGCGGCATTTGAAGAGTAAATAGCGTGCCAATTCCAGGTGTGCTCGAAACTTTTATGCTGCCGCCGACCCGTTCCAGATTGTCGCGGACCACATCGAGACCCACGCCACGGCCAGAAATATTGCTGACGGCTGAAGCTGTAGAAAAGCCAGGCTCGAATATCAGCTGGAGGATTTCCTCTCGCGACATATTTTCGTGTTGTTGAGCATCAATCAGCTTGGTGCTCAGTGCCTTTTGCACAATCTTGTCTTCGGCCAAGCCATTACCGTCATCGCTGACCACGATCGCAATCGTGTTTCCCGATTGCCGAGCCGCAATCGAAAGCAATCCAATTTCCCTTTTACCATCAGCAATCCGATCCGACGGTTTTTCTATACCATGGTCGATCGCATTGCGAATGATGTGCGTAAGTGGGTCGCGGATCGTTTCGATCATTTCACGATCCATTTCGACATCGCCGCCCTCCAGATCGACCATGACCTGCTTGCCCAGTTCGTTCGAAAGATCTCGCACCAAGCGAGGGAGGCCAGAAAAGAGCGTTTCGATCCGCTGCATTCTCATTCTGGTAACTGCATCACGAACATCCGACAGAATTGAGGTCAGACGTTCAAACGGTCCATCAATCGTCGGTTGAGTACCTGCTTGTCTCAATCGATGGGCAAGGTCGTTCCGGGCCAGCACCATATCAGAAACACCGCCCATAACCCGGTCCAGAAGATCGACGGGTAAGCGGATTGAACGTTGGACCGCCGCTGGGTGATCAGGCTTTCTTTGTTTCTGCGAGCGCTGAGAAGACTGACTCTCAACCTCCTCGGTTTGGCCGGGCTTGGAACTTGCCTGATCGTCCGCCGGATGGGGATGGCTTGTTTGGGGTTCCAGGTCGGGAGCTTCAACCATCTGAGTTTCAGGTTCAAGCGCCACGATCAAATTTTCATCGCCGCCGGCTGGAAATTCCTCTCCGGCTTCGATTGCATCGACCATTTGAACAATTCGATCGATGACCGCTAGGACCGCAGAAACCAGAGCCTGATCAGCACTTCGTCGTCCAGCACGGCAATCTGCAAGAGCATCTTCTGCAGCATGGCTAAGGCTGGCAAGACGGGGGAAATCAAAAAAGCCGCAATTGCCCTTGACCGTATGGACAAAGCGAAAGATTGTGTCGAGGCGCGCGCGATCAGAAGGATTGGCTTCCCAGGCGATAATCTCACCTTCGCTTGCCTCCAGCATTTCGCGTGTTTCTGCGACGAAGTCCGCCAGCAGTTCATCCATGGCGCTCAGGCCTCTTGTCGACGCTACATTTCACCGCGTCGATATGCCTGATGATGGTTAACGAAACGCTATTAGGGCTTCGTTGTGGCCCTTAGAGAGAGTGCTTAGGGGCCTGTCCCTCTGGTCGCCAGCTTATGCAGGCGCGCGCCATTTGAGAACGAACATCGTCAAAACAATCGCGCTGGCTGCGCCAAAAGCGTTAGCGGCAAGCTCTGCTGTGTAGATCGCTTCGCTTCCCCACGATGTTTGGAGAGCCCATGCTACAGGAAGCATGACCAGAAACACACGCGCGATGGATTGAACCAGTGCATAGCTTGCATGGTCGACCGCATTCATAATCCCATTACACACGATTAGTAATCCAAATCCTAAATAGCCCCAGGCAGCAATTCTAAGATAAAGCGCAAACTCTTTTATGACCGCAGGGTCATCGGTGAACGCTTGTGCAAACCATTCTCCAGCCAATGCCATTGGGATCGCAATGGCCAAGCCCCAAACAATGCAAAAGCCAAAAGAATAGGTGGCGGCCTCGCGCGCCCTGTCGAACCGGTTGGCGCCCCAATTCTGCCCGACAATCGCGCCGATAGATCCACTCAAAGCCAAAAGCGGCACAACCGCAAAGCTTTGTAAACGTCCAGCAGCGCCAAACCCTGCGACGGCTGCCTCGCCTTCCAGTGCTACCAAAGCCGTTAGGACAGATAGCCCCATCGGGTTGATCGCGTTCGAGCACGCTGCGGGGAGCCCAACCTTCACAATCGCACCCAAGTGTTCAGCCACTTTGCCTTTCATTGCGCGCGCAGGTTCAATCGGCAAGTCCGCCTTTCGCACCAAATAAATCGCCATCACCAAGCCAAAGCCCCATCCGATAATGGTGGCATAAGCTGCGCCCATTATGCCAAGGCCTGGCCAACCAAACGCGCCCGTAATCAAAATGGGATCCAGCACCCAATTCACCCCTGCAAAGGTGAAAGAGACATAGCTTGTCTTCTTCGCCTCCCCTTGCGCTCTCAGCACTCCATTGCAGCCCATCACTAGCAATGTGAGCGGAAATCCGAACGCAAACGGCACCAGGTACGTTCTGATCAAAGGCATCAGATCAGCGGGCGCATTCATCAGCGTGAAAATCGGATCGATCAGCACGTACATCGCTGCGCCCATCACAATCCCAACGCCAAGCGAGAAGATCAGCCCAAGATTGGCCAGCCGCACGGCTTTGTCTTGATTTCCCTCGCCAAGTGCCCGCGCAACGACCGAATTGATGCCAACCATCACGCCAACCGCTAGGCTGTTAATGGCGACCAGAACCGGGAAAATGAACGAGATCGCGGCCAATGCTTCGCGCCCCAATTGCCCGATAAAGTATGAATCAATCAGGCCAATCGACATCATCGCAGCAACGCCAAACACCATGGGCATCGTCTGGCTGATAAGGTGCGCGGGAACGCTGCCATGGGCCAGCTTGGCTGTTGAGGGGGAGGCAGCAGTCATAGACAAGGCTCGCGGTAGCCACACCTTGCACACTTGGCAAAACCCTTTGTCGATCAGAATGGAACGCTGGCCTATCATCTGGCCGATCATCCGACTTGTGCAGTGACCCTTTGCCATGCGATAAGCGCTGCCAATTGATGATTATGGAAGGGATAGCCGCATGGCGACGCAGCTTAAACAATCAGACAGTCTAGAAGGACAGGTTAGCAAAGAGGAATGGCAGGCCCGTCTCGATCTGGCCGCGTGTTACCGGATCTTTGACCACTTGTGTTGGTCTGAATCGATTTACAATCACATCTCTTTGAAAGTGCCGGGGGAAGAGGACACTTTCCTTATCAACCCGTTTGGCCTGCTGTATGATGAAGTGACCGCCAGCAATCTGGTTAAGATTGATGTTGAAGGCAACAATGTCGGCGGGTCACCTTACATGGTGAACAAGGCCGGCTTTACCCAGCATGCCTATTTCCACAAACATCTGGGTGAACGCGCCGATGCGATCTGTCACGTTCACACCACTGCAACGATGGCTGTGTGCAGCCATAAACAAGGCCTGATGCCGACCAATTTTTACGCTTGCAATTTCCAAGGCCAAATCGGCTATCATGATTTCGAAGGTGTCACCGTTCGCGCCGAAGAAGGCGAGCGGCTGGTTAAAAACCTCGGCGATCACACCATTTTGATGCTGCGCAATCACGGCCCGGTTGTGATGGACAAAGGCATTCAGGGCATGTTCGTCAAAATGTGGGCCTTGCAGCGCGCTTGCGAAATTCAGGTTGCCACCTTGTCTCAAGGCGAGGCAAACATCGTTCCGCAAGAAGTGGTCGATGTGCACCAGCGTGATCTGTCAGTTATGCAAGCACAAGGCGGAGCGGGGATCTTCGATTTCGAGGCGTGGAAGCGCCGTGTCTCAAAAATCGATGACAGCTGGCGCAACTAAACACCTGGAATAGTGTTCTGATATGCCGCGCCTTACGGTCAATGATCGTCCGGTAGAGTTTGATCTCGATCCGGAAATGCCGCTGCTTTATGCAATCCGCGAAGCGCTTAATCTCACCGGCACCAAATCTGGTGGCGGGGGAGATTGTTCGTGCGGTGTGTGCATGGTGATTGTCGATGGAACCGCTTTGCGTTCCTGCAAGATCACTTTGGCAGAAGCTGAAGGTCGCTATGTCACCACAATCGAAGGGTTATCGCGGGACCGTTCGCATCCTGTCCAACAGGCCATGGTCGCCAATCAGGCGATCCAGTGCGGGTTTTGCACGCCGGGCATAGTGATGGCGGCGGCCGCCTTGCTTCAGCGCAATGCGTCGCCCAGCAAGGCCGACATCATCGAAGCGATCCCGAATATGTGCCGCTGCGGGGTCTATCCGCGATTGGTGGAGACTGTGCAGCAAGCCGGGCGCGCGTTGCGCAACTTGGAAGCAATAGAGCCTGAGGCTGCACCGCCCGGGACAAGCGCTACTGAGGCTGCTGAAACCGTCCCGGCGATCACAGACCCCAATGAAAGCAATGGCGGGTCCAATCCGTGATCAATACCGCCAAACCGTCTCGAAAGCAGACAGTTTAGCGGTATCGAAGTTGACGCTCGGCCAACATAACACGCACTTCATGCCTTTTGGGGGATGCAATCTTGAAAAAGCCGACAACGAGAGTGACATGCACAGGCGATGCGGGAAATAGGCGCATGCAAGCGAATGCGGACGTCAGCTTTCGGTCAAATGTGAGCTAAAGGCGAACATCTGTTTGTGGGTGCGAAAGCGGGCATCCTGTTCGTCCGAAACTCAGAATCAGCGAACTGGCTCAATCGCCGCACGGAAAATGATGTTGGGGAGAAACCTCTGAGCATACTCATCCTTCTCCATCGAGCCACTTGCATCTTGGTCTGCGCGTTCAAACCCAAGCTTGAGCGATGATACATGTTCATCCTGGTCAAGGCCCTGGCTTGAGTCCAAGTCATGAAGTGCGAAAAGTATCCTTTTGGCTGTCTCAAATCCGACCTGTGTGCCTTCGCGTTTGCTTGTGGTTACGAGGCCGAAGTCCCACGCATTGAATTCATCAGGCGTAACGGTGCCATCATCATCGAAATCCATGGAAACAAACATGCTGCTCGCCATTGCCTCAAGCTCTTCCCGGTCGATCACACCATCTTGGTTTCGGTCACTGCTGACGAAAGCCGCTTCGCCAATGTCTTGGCTTGATTGGATTGTGTCTTCTTCCGTTGCTGATTGAGTTTCGGTGGTCTCCGCGCATGCTTGAAGTGTCAGCGACACTAGGCATGTTGTAGCTAGCAATTTAGAGTTCATGTGTCGGAATCTCTTCTAGATCCAAACCAAACCCAACCGCTCAGCAGGATGGCGGCGGCGGAAACATATGTCATCAACCCGCCGGGCATGAAATTCACGTATCCGCCTAGGTCCATAAAGACGAAGTAGCCAATGTCGGCCATGCCGCCTGTCAGAGCGGCAACCCATGCCGCGATGCGCCAATCTGAGTTCTTAGGAGCTCGCCAAAGATACACGGCGCAAACAACGGTCACCAGGCCTATCCATGCGAGGTTCCAGCCATGTTGGTTGTAAAGCGCGCTTGCGGCAGAGTGAGCTTCAAAAGCAAGTTCAGCTTTTGGCACCGCATCAGCAACGGCTTGAACAGCACCAGCAGCGTCTGGCGTGCTGATAATAATACTTCCTGCAAAGATATGAACCAAGCCCCAGATGATCCAAAGCACTGCGGCCACCTTCAAGGCAATCGAGTGGGCGTTCGTCATTTTTCCGTTCTCCATAGGGCTCATCCCCTGCCAATTTTTCTGCTAGTGCTAACGTCGAGAACGTATGTGTTTAGTTGATAGAGTCAACAAATTTGATGGATCATGATGATGAATCTCTTGAGCTGGCATTTCAGGTCGACCGTTTTATGCGCAGGCTCAATGCGCGCGTGCACTCTCAAGCTCCGGCTTTTGACGCGGAGCGGGTTGGTCCAATTGGCGGAATGATTCTGCTAACGCTTGCTGAAGTTCAGCCCGCGCCGATGACCCAGATCGTTACGATGATGGGACGAGACAAAGCGCAATTGAGCCGAATGTTCTCCAATTTGGAGGGACGCGGACTTGTTTCTCGCTCTGAGAACAGAACGGATCAACGAAGCAGTCTTTTGAGCTTAACGGCCGAGGGAGAGGATTTCGTCAAAACGATTAAGCAAGTGGTAGCCAGCGCAATCGGTGAGCTACTTGAACCGCTAAGCGCTCAAGAACGCTCCATGCTCTTGAAACTCCTAGTCAAAACGTGAGCGACCGGAACTGTTTTAGGCTAACCGGGCCCAGAATGGTTTCAATGCGTGCTGAGACTTTGCCATGCCGATGATTGCCAGCAAGTGGGTCGTGATCGGAGCGGCCGTTTCCAATGAATAAATAGACTTATCGGACCTTCCGCTCACGCTCCACTTTCGGACATTTGCGGTCGCGAGCAATGCCTAAGATTGAAGGCACCTTTCGGCGAGTTCCAAGTCCTTGCGGGAATTGAAGCTCCAGAATGGATCAACAGCAGAAGGAGACTAAACCTGGTAAAGCCACCCCGATCATTGATGTTAATCGCCATGGGACCAGACGTTTGAGATGAAATTCGATCAAGAACATGGCTAATCAAAGGCCGGCCACCCAGTTGAGCGAGTGCCTTGTTCGATCCGAACAGCTTTGATCTCCGCCAGCGATGATACATATCGGTGTATCTCGTTGTTCCTCCATCAGCTGACTTTGGCAGCGACTGCTACAGGTGCAAACATCAACACATTCCACAGAAAACCGTTTTCTTTACTTTCTCGACGGCGCGCGTGCGCCTTGCGGCGCTGCGCATGGCTTCACCGATCACAATGATCGCCGGCCCGTTGCCAAGCGCTGTGCGTGCTACGAGGGGAAGCATTTTCAGCGTGGTGGGAAAATGCACCTCCGATGCCAGGCTCACATTCTCCATCACGACAACAGGCGTGTCTTGGAGAATCCCTGCATCCATCAATCCGCGCGCGATATGCGGCGCAGCTACTTTGCCCATATAAACCGCGATCGTTGCTTCAGGATCAGCCAGAGCTTGCCAGTCCAGATCGGGCACCGCGCCGCCTTTCGTGTGAGCGGTGACGAATGTAAGGCGCCGAGCAAGGCCCCTTTTGGTGAGCGAGGTATTGAGCGATGCTGACGCAGCGCTAGCGGTCGTGACGCCGGCACACACCTGCACGAGAATGTCATTGCCGTTGCACGCCGAGATCTCTTCTTCCGAACGGCCGAAGATTGACGGATCGCCTCCTTTGAGGCGCACCACCCGCATGCCATCCTTAGCGGCTTTGACGATCTGGTCGCAAATCATGGGCTGTGGGACCGAATGACGGCCTGCACGCTTGCCAACCGATGTGACTACAGTGCTTTGCGGGATGAGGTCGAGGATGCCTTGGCTCACCAGAGCATCATGGAAGACAATGTCCGCTTCGCACAAAAGACGTTCTGCTTTGCGGGTAAGCAATTCTGGGTCACCAGGGCCTGCTCCAACAAGCCATACGCTGCCTTTGGGAAAATCGGTCATTGTGCAGCTTCCTTCATTGTGTCGAGCGCGTCTTCAAGCAAACGGGCAAGTTCGGGGCGGCATGACCCGCAATTGGTACCCGCCCGGCAGGCTGAGCCAATGGCTGACACGCTCTGCGCCCCGTGCGAGATGGCGGCTTCGATCTCGAGCGAGCCGATGTCGTGGCACACGCAGATGATGCTGCCACGATCAGGTCCCGGTTTGCGCGGGCGTCCAGCAAGGAGCGCTGGAAGATCGTCGAGCGGTTGGCCCAGTTGCTTGGAGACCCAGTCGCGTGCTGGTAGATCGCCCGTGCGGGTGATGAACAAGGCCGCCTCGAGCGCGCCATTGCTGTCGCATACCGCCAAGCGCTGCATGCCATTGGAAGGGAAGTTGACCTCGCTGACCGAGCCTTTTGGTAGAAGATCGGCAAAGTCGATATCCGCGAAGCCAGCGAGCTCGTAAAGCCAACCCTCCTCGACGCGGCTTCTCACCCAATAGTCGCATGACGCGGTGTCCAAGTTAATGCGCGAAACAAGGAAACCGCGCCATGCAGGCGCGATCGCCTCAATGCGCGCCGGAGTGTCTTTAAAGCCGGGTTGGCCTGAGAAGGGATCGGTGTCTGAGCTCGGCAATAAGTCAGCCCGCCCACCGCTTGCCGTAATGTCGGTCCAATGCATGGGCACGCAGACTGCGCCCCTCTGCTGGCTAGGGCTGAGCTGCGCGCGAAACAGAGTTGATCCTTGCGCGGTTGTCACCTTGGTGAGAGAGCCATCGGCAATGCCAAGCGAAAGCGCGTCCTCGGGGTGGAGTTCGACAAAGGGCTCGCGCCGGTGATGGGCGAGCCGCGCACTGTAACCCGTGCGGGTCATGGTATGCCATTGATCGCGGTATCGCGCGGTGTTGAGGCGTATGGGGAAGGCATCTGGATTAGGTTGAGAAGCGGGCGATGCGACAGGAATAAGCTTCGCCTTGCCCGAAGCTGTGGGATAACCCGTGGCAAGCGGATGATCGCCGCCCCAGCGAAACGGCACCATCGCCTCATAGTCATCATCCGAACATTCTGCCCAAGCGGTCATATCAAGCTTGCGCCCTCGGCCCGCAGAAATCGCGGTCATCGCGCAATATTCGCGGAAAACGCTTGCCGGGGTGTCGAAGTCGAAAGCGTCTGCAAAACCCATAGTGCGCGCGACATCGACTATAATGCGCCAGTCAGCGCGCGCTTCGCCAGGCGGGGGGAAGAGCGAGCGTTGGTGGCTTACCATGCGCTCAGAATTGGTGACGGTGCCATCTTTCTCACCCCAGCCTAGCGCGGGGAGCTTGATGTGGGCAAAGCGGCCTGTGTCAGTGTCTTCGAGCACGTCGGAGATCACCACGGTCTCGCACCGCTCTAAGGCCTCGCGCACCCGGCCAGCGTTGGGCATGGAAACGGCTGGGTTGGTCGCCATCACCCAGATGAACTTGATATCGCCCCGGTGCACCGCCTCGAACATGTCGACGGCTTTGAGGCCCGTTGCGGGGGCTAAGCGATCTGTCTTCCAAAAGTCCGCGACCGCGCTGCGCTCTTCATCGGAAAAGCCCATGTGGCAGGCGAGCATATTGGCAAGTCCGCCTACCTCGCGCCCGCCCATCGCATTGGGCTGACCGGTGATAGAAAAAGGCCCCGCGCCGCGCCGATTGATGTGGCCGGTTGCGAGATGCAGATTGATGATCGCATTGCCCTTATCTGTGCCGCAGCGCGATTGATTGGCGCCTTGGCTGAACAGGGTGATAAGGTTCTTGGAGCCCGCAACCATTTGTGCGAGTTCTGCGAAAAGTTGTGGGTCAATGCCATGCTTGGCTCTTCGGCTTTCCCAGAAACCTTCGGGCACTTCGCAGGTCTCGGCGACCTTGGCGTGGTCCACTTCCTGGACCGCCAGCAGCGCATCGAACAAAGCGACATCACCATCAGGCTCTACCGGAATATGCAAGTCGGCTTGCTCAGCGGTTTCCGTCCGCCGGGGGTCGATCACAACGAGCTTAGTGCCGTTTTCCTCGCGCGCTTTTTCGAGCCGCTGCCAGATGACCGGGTGGCACCAAGCGGTGTTGGAGCCCACCAGCAGGATCAGGTCCGCGTGGTCCAAATCCTCATAGGTGCACGGCACGATATCTTCACCAAAGGCGCGGTTGTGCGCCGCCACAGCGCTCGCCATGCAAAGGCGCGAATTGGTATCGATATTCGAAGAGCCGACAAAGCCCTTCATCAGCTTATTGGCGATGTAATAGTCTTCGGTGAGCAGCTGGCCTGACACATAAAAGGCAATGCTGTCGGGGCCGTGTTCCTCTATGCAAGCTTTCATACGAGAGGCGACCTCAGCGGTAGCCTGATCCCAGCTGACCCGTTCGCCTCCGATCATGGGATGCAGCAGCCGGCCATCCAAACTCACTGTTTCGCCAAGATGCGTGCCTTTGGAACAAAGCGAGCCATGGTTTGCCGGATGATCGACATCGCCAGCGATTTCGACAGAGCGCTCGCCAGTAACGGTCGCTTTGATGCCGCATCCGACACCGCAATACGCGCAGGTTGTCTTGATCGATCCCACAGCGGCTGGCCCCTAGACCTTTTGCCCGGCCAAAATCGCCGTGCGGTCGAGCCAGATGAGTTCATCTTCGACCTTCAAGGGGATGGTGGGAGTGCAGCCTTCGTCTTCTCCGAGGGCCTCTCCAGACGTCAGCGAAATGCGCCAATTGTGCAGCGGGCAAGAGACGTTGTCGCCGTGTACAATGCCTTGGCTAAGCGGTCCGCCTTTGTGAGGGCATTTGTTGACGAGCGCGTAGAACTCGCCGCCAATCGTGTGGAAGATCGCGATTTCATCTGCGCCTTCGACCGGCACCGTTCCGGCCATACCCGGCTCGATAGAGGTGGCGGCGCAAATGCTCACCCAGTCAGGTGTTGTAGCACTCATTCGGCAGGCTCCACCGCTATGATCGCGCCATCTTCAGGGGGACCAGCAGAGATGCTACCCACATGGCTGTGGAGGTCATGCCGGGCGCCAGCGGCCCGCTGCGCCCAAGGGTCGTCTTGCATGAAGCTTTGCGAATAGCGGAAGCGTTCGGCCAATGCAGGCACGGTTGCAGGATCATCGAAGAGCTGAGATTTGACCCACTCAAGACCTTTGCGCTCCACCCAGGGGGCAGTGCGTTCAAGGTACCAAGCATCTTCGCGGTAAAGCTGGATAAAGGCGGCGCTGAGTTCGAGCGCTTCCTCTTCGGTTTCGACCCGGTCGATGAGATCGGTGACGCGCACCTTGATGCCGCCATTGCCGCCGATGTGGATTTCATAGCCGCTCTCAACGCAGATAACGCCAAAGTCCTTGATAGTGGCTTCGGCACAGTTCCTTGGACAGCCAGAAACTGCCATCTTGAACTTGTGCGGCATCCAAGAGCCCCAGCTCATCTGCTCAAGCTTAATACCTAGCCCAGTGGAATCCTGCGTTCCAAAGCGGCACCATTCGGAGCCAACGCAGGTTTTCACGGTGCGCAGAGATTTGCCATAAGCGTGGCCTGAGACCATGCCGGCGGCATTGAGGTCAGCCCAAACGGCGGGAAGGTCTTCCTTCTTGATGCCGAAGATATCAAGCCGCTGACCGCCGGTGACCTTCACCATGCGGGCGCCAAATTTCTCGGTCACATCAGCAATCGCGCGCAGCTCGCGCGGGTTGGTGACGCCTCCCCACATCCGCGGGACCACCGAATAGGTGCCGTCTTTCTGGATGTTTGCGTGAAGGCGCTCGTTTACAAAGCGGCTCTTCTGGTCGTCGACATATTCACCCGGCCATGCGCACAGCAGGTAATAATTCAGCGCAGGACGGCACTTGGAACAGCCATCGGGCGTTGACCAATGCATCTCCTGCATGACTTCAGGGATCGACTTATAGCCGCGTTCGACAATCGCTTTGCGTACATCGTCATGGCCAAAGCTGGTGCAGCCGCACATGGTCTGCGCGCTTTCCTCAACCTCATCGCCCAGTGTCAGGGCGAGCAAGCTCTCGACCAGATCGGTGCACGATCCGCAGCTCGCCGACGCCTTACAGGTAGAGCGCACGGCATCCACGCTATTCGCGCCTTCCTGGATACATCCGACGACTTGTGATTTGGAAACGCCGTTACAGCCGCAGATTTCTGCGTCGTCGGATAATGCTGCAACGGCGGCTTTAGGGTCCAGCGTGACCCCTCCCGAGGCGAAGGCTTGCCCGAAGATCAGCGCTTCTCTGATTTCAGAGACGTCCTCTTCTTTCTTGAGGAGATCGAAGTACCAATTGCCGTCAGCTGTATCGCCATAAAGGACAGCGCCGATGACTTTGTCGTCTTTGACCACGACACGTTTGTAGATGCCGCGAGACGCATCGCGCATCACGATGTCTTCGCAGTCCTCGCCGCCTGAAAAATCACCGGCAGAAAACAGGTCCACTCCAGAGACTTTGAGCTTGGTCGATGTGACGGAGCCTTCGTAAGGCTTCGGGCTCGCGACAAGCCCTGCGGCAAGCGTGCGGCACATATCCCAAAGCGGCGCGACAAGGCCGTAGCATTCGCCGCGGTGCTGAACGCATTCTCCCACGGCCAAGATATTGGGGTCGGAGGTGACCATATTGTCATCGACCACAATCCCGCGCTCAACCTCGACGCCGGACGCCTTGGCAAGTGTGCCATTGGGGCGGATGCCGACGGCCATAACCACAAGATCAGCCTCGATCTGTGTGCCGTCTTTGAGTTTGACCCCGCCAACGCGGCCATCTCTCTCGATGATTTCGCCCGTGTCCGCTCCGGTGAGGATTTCCATGCCCCGCCCTTCTAGCTCTGACTTAAGGAGATAGCCCGCCGCCTCATCAAGCTGCCGCTCCATCAGCGTTGGCATCAGGTGGAGGACGGAGACCTCCATGCCTCGAAGCGAAAGGCCATGCGCCGCCTCAAGCCCCAAAAGACCGCCGCCAATGACGACCGCCTTGGAACTTGTGTTCGCCGCCTCCAGCATGGTCTCAACGTCATCAAGATCGCGGAAGGTGACCACGCCGTCCAAGTCTTTGCCGGGAACGGGGATGACGAAGGGATCAGAACCAGTTGCGATCAGAAGCTTATCATAGCTCTCGATCACACCGCCGCGCGAGACAACTTGCTGAGCTTCACGGTCGATGTGAACTACCGGATCGCCAGCGACAAGCTTGATCGCGTTTTCAGCGTACCAATCCTCTCCATTGATGACGATTTCATCAAAGCTCTTCTCGCCCGCCAGAACGGGAGAGAGCATAATGCGGTTGTAATTGACGCGCGGCTCTGCGCCGAAAATCGTGATGGCGTAGCGGTCAGGTTCAAGCGCCAGGATTTCTTCCACAGCCCGGCAACCCGCCATGCCATTTCCGATCACCACGAGGCGTTCGCGTGCGCTTGTTTTATCGCTCGTTTGAAAGCCAGTTTGGGCGTTCACTTTGCCTCTCCATTTGTTTTACTTTTCATGGCCGTATTCAAAAACTGATGCCTGCTTGAAGTGTGAAGCGGGTGGTATCGACGCCGAAATCATCGGCGCGATAATCGCCAAGCTTTGCAAGAATGCCGACCGGTCCGGCTTTAAAGCTGACTACAGCGTCGATCTCTGTGCCGTAATCAACTCCGCCAAAATCACTGTCGAATTGGTGGAAAGCGACGAAGGTGTTGAATGTAGTCAGGCCAGGAATTGTGAACTTCTTGCCGACCCGAATGTTTGTGTCCCGAAGCCCAGTTGCCGGGGTCACAAGGAAAAGGTCGGCAAACCCATTGAATTTGTGCGCGGTTGCAAGCGGTGTTTGAAAAGCCGCAAACCCGCCATCGCTGCCCAATTCTTCATATTGCAGACGCACCGTCCAGCCATTGGCGGCAACGCTCGCTTCGCCGACGATGTATTCAGCGCTGTAGTCAATTGGATTGTCGCCGGTATCAGATTGCGTCGCAAAACCAGCCCGCAATCCCACTTTAAACGGTCCTGCAGGAATTGACCCTTTCAACTCGCCGCCGAAAGTCTGGCTGGAGAATGCAGTGCGATCTTCATAGTCGATTGTGTAGGAGTAACCGAGCGCTTTGACAGGGCCAAGATCAGCCTTGCCGTTGAGGAATACAAAATCGCCATCAAACGATCCGATAGGGCTTTCACTTCCGAAGATCGTGCGCTGCGATATGGAATAGGTCGCATCAAGAGCAACCGGACCAATCTTCGCTGTGCCGCGCACAGCATCAAATGTTTGCTCGTTTTGGCGCCAGCCCACATTGCCGACAAAGCGCGCATCGTCGAGAATAACGCGCTGGCGACCGACTGTTATGCTGCCATTGTCGCCTTTATATCCGAATTGCAGACGGTTAAGATCAAAACTGTCAGGGTCTGCGATTACCGGGAATGGCTCAATGCCATTGCTGGGAATGGTGTCATTGTAGTTATCGTCAAGCGCGACTGTGCCCTCTGCTTCGATGATAAATGAGAATTTGCTCCAATTGAGGTCCGCCCCAGCGCGGGTGCGCAGAGTGACAGAGCTGGCTGCATCAGGAAACGACGATTGATCTGCCGTCTCGACCCGCAAACGCATATCGAGAATTGGGTCAATGTAGACCTCATCGCCGATTTCAATCGGGCCCAAGGGTTCTTCAGCAAGAACTGGAGCAGCCGCGCAAACAGACGTGGAAACAAGAAGAACTTTGACAAATTGACGCATTAGTGACCTCCAAAAACGCTATACGGGAAGAGACCCGCACAATTCAGGGTGTGGAATGCCGAGCGCCGTTGCTCGCGAAATGTGCTGCTGAAAATCGGCAGCTATGAAACCATGGCATATGAGAGTGAGCGCCATTGCTTACGTCTCGCCACGAAATTTACTCGATCAGGCCGCTTTGGCACCCGGACCGTGATCATACTCGGCAAGGAAGTGCAAAACCTCTTGGCGGTATTGGTAGAATTTCGGATGCTCGAGCAGCTCTTTACGATCACGCGGACGCGGCAGATCGACTTTGAGCACCTTGCCAATTGTCGCGCGCGGGCCATTGGTCATCATGACGACGCGGTCGGCGAGAAGAATCGCTTCGTCGACATCATGGGTGACCATAATCGCCGTGACCTTGGTGCGGTTCCAAGTCTCCACGAGCACGTCCTGCAAGTCCCAGCGCGTAAGGCTGTCGAGCATGCCGAAGGGTTCATCAAGCAGCAGCAGGCGCGGTGACAACGCAAAGGCGCGAGCAATACCAACTCGCTGGCGCATACCGTTGGACATCTCGGCTGCGAGCTTGTCCTTGGCGTCTGCCAGACCAACCCGCTCGAGGTAATAGTCAACAATATCGCCGCGTTCAGCTTTGGATGCGTGCCGATACACGCGCTCTACGCCCAGCGAGACATTTTGGCGCGCGGTGAGCCATGGCATGAGGCTCGGCGCTTGGAAGACAACGGCTTTGTCAGGACCGGCCGCCTCAATCTCGCGGTTGTCGAGAACGATACCGCCGCCGCTGATCTCATTGAGGCCCGCTGCCATGGTTAGCACCGTAGACTTCCCGCAGCCCGAATGACCAATGAGGGAGATAAACTCGCCCTTGTCCATGAGAAGGTTGAAGTCCTCGACGACCTTAAGCGGCCCCTTGGGCGTGGGGTAGATTTTATCGAGCTTAAAGAACTCAAGATAGCGCTGTTTCACCGCGCTCTTCGCCGCATCGAGATAGGCTTGGGGCGGCTCCACTTCCTTCTTTTTAGCGAGAAGATCGATGGGAGTGACCTGTGGAAGGTCAATCGCGCTGTCGCCCACCGTACCGCTTTCGGCATTGAGCGATCCCAGATAGCCCACGATTTCCTTGCGCAAGTTCTGGTAGTTCATGTCGTCATTGATCGCCTCACGGTCGCGTGGGCGGGCAACATTAACGTCATATAGCTTGCCGATTTTCGCCGCTGGTGCTGGCGTCAGAACGGCGACCCGATCAGCGAGAAGCAGCGCCTCATCCACGTCATTGGTGACAAGCAGAATTGTGCGGCCTTCTTCCTTACGGATACGTTCGATTTCGTCCTGCAACTTGGCGCGGGTGAGAGCGTCCAAAGCTGAGAGCGGTTCGTCGAGGAGCAGGATTTCCGGCTCCATCGCAAGCGCGCGGGCAACCGCCACACGCTGGCGCATACCGCCAGAAAGCTGTGCTGGTTTGCGATCCATCGCGTGGTCGAGACCCACCAGAGCAACCTTCTGCTGAACCAGAGCAGCGCGATCGGTTTTGCTTCGATCTTTGTGAACCGCATCAACGGCGAGCGCGACGTTTTGCTCCACTGAAAGCCATGGGAAGAGCGAATAGGACTGGAACACCAATCCCCGCTCACTATCGGGCCCATCGATCGCTTTGCCGCGAAGGGTCATGGAGCCGCTATCCGGCTCCACAAGCCCGGCAATCGAGTTGATCAAAGTGGTCTTACCAGCGCCTGAAAACCCAAGGATGGCAACAAACTCGCCTTCCTTCATTTCAAGGTCGATGCCGCCCAGCACATGGGTCACTTCGCCGGTTTTAGCCGTGTAATCCTTGCGGACGTCTCTTAGCGCTAGGAAGGGTGTATCAGTCATCTGTCAGCCCTCCCCGATCAAACCGTGCGGTTTTTCGAAACGATAGTTTGCAGCGCCATCATGCCTCGGTCGAGGAGGAAGCCGATAAGGCCGATGACCACGACGGCAAACATAATTCGAGCAAGCGATTGCGAGCTGCCGTTTTGGAACTCATCCCACACGAACTTGCCAAGCCCGGGGTTCTGCGCGAGCATTTCTGCGGCAATAAGAACCATCCAGCCAACACCTAATGACAGGCGCATACCAGTGAAAATGTATGGGAGCGATGCAGGCAGGACGAGCTTGGTCAGCTTGTCGAACCAGCCGAGGCGCAGAACCTTACCCACGTTCAGGAGGTCTTTGTCGATCGAGCTCGTACCAACAGCAGTGTTAATCAGCGTCGGCCAAAGCGAGCATAGCATAACAACGAGCGCCGAGATCACGAAGGCTTTAGGAAGCAGCGGATCGGCGCTGGTGATCATGGCGGAAATCACCATGGTCACAATGGGGAGCCATGCGAGCGGGCTCACCGGCTTCATAATCTGAACAAGCGGGTTGATCGCCGCGTTGAAGCGAGTGGAAAGGCCCGCCATCAAGCCGATGGGAACCGCAAAGACTGTCGCAAGGAAAAAGCCGAGCGCAACTGTTTGCAGCGAGGTGAAAATCTGATCGAGGAATGTCGGCGGGCCAGCATATTCAAAATCGCGCACGCCGCCAGCATTGCCTGCCGCAATCGCGGCTGCATTATTGGCGTCTTGCTGCGCGTAGAAAGCCCCTTCGGCCTCTTTCGCCGCCGAATATTCGTCATAGAGGCCAACCCCAGCCTCAGCGACTTCCACCGGGCCCGGAAGCGTTCCGAGCGAGGTGTCGACTTGCGGGGCCAACACTGCCCAAAGACCGATAAAGGCGATGATACCCACAATCGGCCAAAGCAATGCCGTGCCAAAAGCCTTCAATTTGAGCACATTGGGATTGGGCTCAGAGGTGCTCTCCTTCTCCACAGTCGTTGTCATTTCGCTTGCCTTTTGGGCAGTTGGACTGCTGTCATTTGCCGCCGTTGCTTGTTCTGGCTCATTGGGTTCTACAAAGGCTGTGGCCATGATGGCGCTCCTGTGGAGGGATGGGAGAGGTTGGTTCTGAGTGGGCGGCCTAAGAGCCGCTCACCCCTGCTGCGGTGACGCTTTGACCAGATTTCAGGCCAATCGGGAATTTGGCGAGATACTCGTTCGGCTTCGAACCATCGTAAGTGATGCCATCGATGAAGCCGGTTTGCTCGCCGCGGAAACCGTCGGTTTCTGGAACGCTTGTCGCCGGGATTACGCCGTCTTCGACCAGCTCGTTGGCAGCGGCGAGGTAGAGGTCAGGGCGATAAACAGCCTTCGCAGTGTCAAAATACCATTGGTCGTCTTTGTCCTCGGCGATCTGGCCCCAACGGCGCATTTGCGACAAGTACCAGATTGCGTCTGAATAGTACGGATAGCCGGCAAACTTATCGAAGAAGATGTTGAAGCCTTCCGCCTCGCGGGTGTCGCCCGGCTCGAAAGTGAACACGCCTGTCATAGACGCAGCGATAACTTCCGCATCGGCGCCCACATAGTTAGGGCGGGCAAGGATCTCGACGGCCTCTTTACGGTTCGCGCCGCCATCGGCATCAAGCCATTGCTGTGCCTTGATGATGGCACGAAGCATTGCGGCCGTGGTCGCAGGATACTTCTCAGCAAAATCTTCGCGCAGACCGAAGACTTTCTCTGGGTTGTCGTTCCAGATCTGGTCGTCGGTGATAACCGGCACACCGATCTTCTTGAAGACCGCTGCCTGGTTCCATGGCTCGCCCACACAGTAACCCTCGATCGTGCCCGCTTCGAGGGTCGCTGGCATTTGTGGGGGAGGTGTAACGGAGAGTTTCACATCGGCGTCAATCACGCCTTGGACATCGCCATCAGAGTAGTAACCGGGCTTAAGACCGCCTGCCGCGAGCCAATAGCGAAGCTCGTAGTTGTGAGTCGAAACCGGGAAAACCATGCCCATGTTGAAGGGCTTACCTTGCTCTTCAAAGCTGGCGACGACTGGCTTCAAATGCTCGGCGCTGATCGGGTGAACCGGCTTGCCATCAGGGCCTTTGGGCAGGTCCTCTTTGATCATGTCCCACACCTTGTTCGACAAGGTGATCGCATTGCCGTTAAGGTCAAGGCTAAGCGGGGCGATGAGGTCGGCCTTGGTGCCGTAGCCGATAGTCGCTGCGAGCGGCTGACCAGCGAGCATGTGTGCACCGTCCAATTGGCCGCCGATCACGCCATCAAGAAGAACTTTCCAGTTCGCCTGAGGCTCGAGCGTTACGTTGAGACCTTCCTCAGCGAAGTAGCCCTTTTCTTTGGCAATCGCGAGCGGGGCCATGTCGGTCAGCTTGATGAAGCCAAACTTCAGATTTGGTTTTTCGATCTCACCATCAAGCGATGCGGCGACCACCGTTTCGCCAGAGCCTTCGGGTGAACCCCCGCAAGCGGCAAGCGCGAAGCTCGCCAAAACAGCGGCGACCACGCCGCGACGATCAAAGGAGAAGCCTAGCTTTTTTGTCATAACCCATTCTCTTGTTCTGGCCCCTCAAAGAGCCCTGGAAGTAGAACGCAAAAAAGCCGCCTCGAAGCTCTCCCAAAGGGAAGGGCAACCGGGCGGCGTCATTGCCACGAATTTTGTTATTCACGACGGGGAGAGAGTAAGTTTCCTGCGTTGGAACTTGTCCGCGTGTTCGAATCGGATAGCTGGGCCTTGTGATTTATGCAAATCTAATTTTGCGCCGCAGCACTATTTTTGCGAGTTGATATAGCTTTCAAGCAAGTCTGGATCGAAACTCTCACCATCGAAAAAAGTATTGTTTTCGAGAAGGATAGTTCCGCCTTGAACCGAAGCCTCAAGAGCCTCGGAAACGCTTCCCTCAACTTTTGAATTGGCTGTGGGTAATGGGTCGCCTGTATCCTTCAAAGCGCTGCGATAGACGTCGGGCCGAAAGACCTTGGCAGCGGCTTTGGCCTTCGCAGCGTCATATTCCATCCCGTCCCAGCGCACCAATTGGCTGTAGAGCCACTCCGCTTGACTAACCCAAGGAAAGTTGGCCGCCTCGTGATATTGGAACATGAAATCGGGATATTCGCGAGCCGCTTTCCCCTGAATTAAAACAAGCCGATCCGAAATTGCGCGGCGGACCAACTGATGGGGGGCATCGCAATACTCAGGGCGTGCTAGAATCGCCGCATTGGTATCCCAATTCTCCGGATCGACAAAGTGCTCGCCCGCCCGGCGCATGGCCCGGATCAGCCCTTCAACCGCCGGCTGAATTTCCTCGAGTCGCTCCTCGCGAAGGGCGAGCACTTTTTCCACTCCGCGCCGCCAAATCTGCGCGGTTGCAAGAACAATCTGTCCAACCCCCTTTTCAACCGCAATCGAATTCCACGGTTCGCCCACACAAGAGCAATCAATCTCACCGGCATCCATTGCATCCGCGCTAAAGGGAGGGGCGACAGTGACAATCTCGACGTCCGCATCAGGCTTTATACCACATCTGGCAAGCCAATAGCGCAGCATGTAATTGTGGCTTGAATAGCGGTGAACGACGCCAAAACGAAGTGGCCTTCCCGCATTGCGTCTTTGAATGGCCACCTCTTTAAGGCGCTCACCAAGTTTGATCGGGCCACCCAACTCCCCATCCGTGCCAAGCATGTCAGCCAGCGCGTTGGAGACGGTGATAGCATTGCCATTGAGGCCTAGGACAAAAGGCGCAGCCAGTGGTTGTGCTGGTCGCCCACGCCCAAGGCTTGCCGCAATTGCGAGCGGGGCGAGCATGTGTGCCGCGTCACTGTGTCCATAAAGCAAGCGGTCGAGAACCGTCGCCCACGAAACATCCCGATTGAATGTGAGCTCAAGCCTCTCATCTTCCGCAAATCCATGCTCATGGGCGAGAATGGGTAGACACGCATCGACCAGAGGCAAAAATCCTATACGCAAGCGGTCCGTCACGAGGCGTCTCCCATCAAATCGTGCGCGGTTACAACCGCATCCGCGATGTCGATTATACGGCGATTGGACGACATCGCTTTTTGCCTTAGCTCCGCATAGGCTTGAGGTTCGGTGACGCCTTTGGACGTCATCAATATGCGTTTTGCTCGGTCAACAATATCGCGCTCTGCGAGCTTGTTTTGCGCTTCTGCCAATTCGGTTTCCAGCCGTGCATAGGCCTGAAACCGTTGAATTGTGGTTTGCAAAAGTGGTTGGATGCGTTTGGCGGAAAGGCCATCCACCACATATGCCGATACGCCAGCGTCAATTGACGCTGCAATTGAGGCGTCGTCGCTTTCATCAACGAACATCGCAATGGGCCGGTCGAGCGCGCGACTAACCGAGAAGTATTCTTCAAGCACATCGCGCGAAGGGTTGCCCAGGTCCATAAAAACGATGTCTGGTTCGATCTCTGCCATTCTGGCAATCAGCCCGGAACGCTGTGTTACGACAAAGATTTCGCAGCCTGGCAGTGTGGCGAGGCCCTCTTTGATAATCGAGGCGCGCGGCCCGCTTTCATCTATGATCGCTACTCGCATCGTGTCTTATTGCACTGCACAATTGCGTGACTGCAAGCAGAAATTCGCTGCGATATTCGATTATGGGGCTGTGCTGCTTTTTCGCCGAAACAGGGCAACCCGATGAGGTTAAACGGGAGAAACACCGGAGTGTGTGATATCAAGTTTGCCGAGTTGCTGCGTGGTTGGTCTGTCCGCTCTCACCCCCACAAACGGACAGGGATTAGGCCGTTGCTCAGCCCTATGACCGGTCTGTCAGATGTACTGGTACGTCCTCGAAGTACCGACTGTCTGCGCACGCCCCACAGTGAGACATGGAGCGTAGCTGGATTAGGTGTCGCTCCAGATCTGTATCGAAGTTTCTGGATTGAGGTCATCGCGAGGGTCAGTCAACTGCCCTGCTGGGAAATACACAGCAACTGCTGCGGCGTCAGTGTCCAAGCAGAGCTCATGATTGTTATCTCCGTCACCAAGGTCTGCCAGCTCAATCGGGCTTACATCATTTGCGCGGCCTGCTTCATCTTGCACCGTCACTTGGTAGAGCACCCGCTCAGCTTCGCCAGCAGGCTTACCATCTGGTTTGGTTACCCCACCTCCCCACGTGACCCGAACCACTTGCTTGGTCCCCGCTGGACATCCGCTCCCTCCACCAAATGGAATCTCCGAAGCTATTCCACCAATATCCCATTGGCTTTTGGGCACGATCTCTGCCCAAACCATACTTGGCCCATCCTCCAAGGGTGTAACATCGGCGACGGTCCCTCGAAAGTTCGCTGCCCCATCTTTCGAATGTACGTTTCCGCTAACTTTCACTCTAACCGGTGGGTCTGCGAGGTCGCCGAACTGACCGACCAGCAAGGCAGTTCTAAGCTCACCTGTGTCATCAGCCGGTGCCATGGTCAGGCACATGATTTCGCCAATTCGGCCGGACTCCTGCACAACACGCAGATCGCCTGGTTCCAAAGTTGAAACATCAATCTCGCTGTTGAATATTATCGGCATTCCGTCTTGACCGCCTGCCCCGTCACAAATCACCAAGTTCGAGAGAATTGGCAGGCCATCATCCAGACCAAAGAAGGCCGACTGTCCAGCCCCTTTAATCTGTGCCACTGATTTGGCGTTTCTCTAGTAACGTTTCAGGGACTGGCGGACACATGCCAAGGGCGTGATGGGGCCGGATGGTGTTGTATTGGCGCAGCCAGACATTGATGGCTGACTGAGCTTGCCGAAGGGTATGGAACCACTCAGCATTGAGCACTTCACGGCGCAGTGTGCCATTGAACCTCTTGTTGTATCCGTTTTCCCAAGGGCTGCCCGGTGCGATGTGTAGGGGCTTGATCCCAACCTTGATGAGCCATTCCTGCAAAGCTTCAGCGATAAACTCTGGGCCATTGTCTGAGCGGATATACTCCGGCTTCCCATGCTTCATCAGCAACGGATACAATGCGTCGAGCACATCATTGGCCGTCATCTTGGATCGGACCGCGACACACAGCGCCTCACGCGTGTACTCATCAAGCACGGTTAGCATCTTGTAGCTGTGGCCATTGCTCAGCTTGTCATGCACAAAGTCGATCGCCCACACATGACCCTGATGCGTCGGGCGTAGGCGGATGACTGAGCTATCCTTGTGGTAAAGCCGCCTGCGCTTCTTATGCCGCTGCGGAAGCTGCAAGCCTTCCTCGCGCCAGATGCGCTCCACCTTCTTGTGGTTGATCTGCCAACCTTCAACACACAGCAGCTCAGCGATCTTGCGATAGCCATAGCGACCATACTGCTTGGCAAGCCGGATGATCGCCAACCGCAAGGCTTCATCATCTTGTACCCTTGGCTGATAGCGAAGACTGGACCGTGCAACGCCTAGCACCGCGCAAGTGCGACGTTCCGATGTACGCAGCTTCTGACGCGTGTGGATCACTGCCTGACGCAGCGCCTCACGCGTCAGGCTCTGGGCTTTAAATGGTCCAGGCCCTCCTTCAGGATCAGCTTGTCCAGTTGAAGGTCGGCCACGATCTTCTTCAGCCGTTCGTTCTCCTTCTTCAGCGCTTTCATCTCAGACAGCTGCGGCCTGCCAAGCCCGCCAAACTTCTTGCGCCAATAGTAATAGGTCTTGTCCGATATCCCCGCCTTACGGCACGCACTCACAACATCGCTGCCGTCGTGCAGATGAACCTCAATCTCGCGCAATATCTTCAGCGCTTCTTCATCCGAATGCCGCTTCCTCGCCATAAATCATGCCCCTTGTCTCTAAACAATAATCGCACAACTCTAAGGGGCTAAGACACTCTGACTTCCCACCCTTGGGCTTCAACCACCTTTAGAAACATCCGTTGGACCTGCGCGGTGAGCTCCTGCTTCTTCGGCCATCTCTTGCTAGGTACCGAACGTCGATTGGGACTAGAACGGCCTTCGAGGTAATACTCTTCGTACTCAGTTTGCGTGACATGGCGGAGCTCTTCATACTCAGCCTCTTTTCGCAGCCGGACAACAGCACTCTCGATAAACTCGATCAGGGTGACGTGTGTATCTTTGGCAGTAAGCGGGCGAAGTTTACTCATGCTCAGACACTATTCCGACAAGCCTGGGTTGCCAACACAAGTGCCTCACACCCAGCCGCCAGAATGATAACGCCGTTTATGTACAGTTCGGATCTCTGATGGTTCGATGACTCCAGTCAACGCAGAACCGGCGAGCGCGGCAAGAGCCTAGTCAGCAACGATCCCATTGAACGTCCTCAGATACTCTATGAACGCCTCGCCCACGCCCTCGTTCGCTAGATGGGAGGTGCTCACTGGCAAGGCATCCTCAGCAAAATTGGGATCTTCTTTCACCTTGGTCGGGAAGTCGTGATGAGCAATTGCGGCACGCCCTACAAGTACGAAGTCCGCGCCTGCACTGATCGCATTTTGGCAGTCGGCCCCGCTTCGCAATGTGCCGGAGATGCCCAACGGCACGTCGCCTCTCTCAACCTCGGTGAAATGCTCGATCAACGTCTTCGATTGAAGATCTGGATCGATGGGTTTCCCGAAGGCATTCCATAGCGACATATCGAGGAAGTCGATCCGACCTGAAACCATGCATTCCGAAGCAAGACGCTTCATTTCCAGGAGGTTTGTTCCAAACCTCTCCGCCGACAATCTCAACCCCAGGATGAAGTCGTCCCCGCAGGCTGCGCGTACTCCATCAATGATCTCATTGAGCAGGCGCACTCTATTCTCGTAGCTGCCGCCATACTGATCCGTGCGCTTGTTGATTTCTTCGCTGAGGAACTGACAGATTATGTAGCCATGCGCGCCGTGCAGCTCGACACCGTCAAATCCGGCAGTCTCTGCCCGGACGGCCGCACTTATGAAATCATCGCGCAGTTGCCCGACCTCTTCCACGGTCAACGCGCGGGCATCGAACTCTTCATTGTCAGATGGGCAAACCGGCTGCTGGTCTTCCGGGCCTGCCAAAGAACGCATGCCGCCATGATAGAGTTGAACAATGGCGACGCTGCCCTCTTCTTTGATCGCTCTAGCCAGCTTACGCAGGCCGGGAATTTGCTCATCGTCGAAGATCGCAAGCTGTCTTTCGAAACCTTGACCTGAGGCTTGCACATGCGCTCCGCAGGTCATCGTGGCACCAAATCCTCCCTTCGCCCGCATTGAAAGGAAACGATGATCATCCTCAGAGGGCGTCCCGTCGGGATTGCTCTGCTGGTTTGTCAGCGGTGCAAGCATGAAGCGATTTTCCATCGCTGGGCCGCGGTTGAGGCTCAAGGAGCTGAACAGGTTTGTGGTCATTGATGGCTTCTCTATCTCAGCGAATCGGAATGTGCTTCTTCGTAAGGCTGTTTGGCAAACTGGCGATGGCTCTCACTAACCTTAGTCCCCTTCCGCAAAGTCGGAACGAAGCTTGTTTTTGAGCAATTTGCCCGAGGCATTTCGTGGCAGTTCGTCGACGAACTCGTAGCGGCGAGGAATTTTGAAACTTGCTATCAGAGGCCTGCAAAACTCGATGAGTTCCTCGGTCGAAGGAATGCTTGAGTTTTCCGCTGCAACAGCAACCGCAACAACAGCCGAACCGAACTTATCATCGGGCAATCCAATGACGGCAACATCCGCAATCGCGCTATGGGAAGCGAGCGCATTCTCCACTTCCGCAGGATAGACATTCTCCCCTCCCGTGATGATCATATCCTTGATCCTGTCCTTGATGTAGAGATAGCCCTCCTCATCGAGGTAGCCGCCGTCGCCGGAATAATACCAAGTGCCGTCGATTACCTCGGCAGTTTTCTCCGGCATTCCGCCATAACATTCCATCATGGCGGTGGACTTGATCGCAATTTCGCCGACTTCACCCCGTGCAAGTTCTACGCGGGTCTCCGGGTCGACTATTTTCAACTTTGTGAAGGGCCCCGGCCTGCCGCAGGATCGCAGAAGTTCAGGACGCCCCGCCAAAGCGGCTCGATGGTCTGCCGCTGTAAGGGCGGTGACCATGGCTACCAGTTCGGTCATTCCGTAGCCTTGCTGAAAATCACAATCGAACACGTCCATTGACTTACGCAAGAGATCTTCGGTGATCGGCGACGCACCGTAGACAATCTTCTCCAAACAACTGAAGTCGTAGCTCTCCAAGTTGGGGACTGTGGCTAGGATCGCTTGCAGCATCGCGGGCACAACGGTGGTGTTTGAAATGCCGCGCGCAGCAATTGTCTCGACAAAGTGAAGCGGGTTGAACTCCTTCACAATGTGCGACGATCGGCCAAGGCAAAGAGCACTTACGCAGCTGCAGAGGGCCGCTGCATGAAACAGTGGGGCAACGGTAAGGTAGCACGCTCCTTGTGGGGGCTGCGGTGGGATCAACGACGCTTGAACAACAAAGGTCGCCAGCTGTTGCTGCGTGATGACTACGCCTTTGGGAAACCCTGTCGTTCCAGATGTGTACATTTGATAGACTGGCCGGGTTGGAGAGTATTCCAATGGCTCAATTGAGGCGCCGCTCTCACCGATAAAATCGTCCCAGCCAATCCAGCCGCTGCCAGACTTGCCATCTATTAGGACGTAGTGTCTTAGCTGCGGCAGCCCCTCTAGTGCGTCGACGACCGTCCGAAATGGTTCTTCCTCTGCGAAGAGAACCTTAGCCCCGGCATTCTGCAGAACATATTTAATCTCTGGAGGTGCAAGCTTGTTGTTGATTGGCACGTAGACCGCACCGATCTTCATCGTCGCATAGATCAGCGTGAGTTGCTCAACCCGGTTGAGCGTGATGATCGCAACGCGGTCTTCTTCGCCGACCCCAATCCCTCGCAAGGCTGATGCGAGGCGCTCAGCTTCCGAATTCACTTCGCGATAGCTTAGCTCGCGGCCTTCGTCAGACAAAGCCGGGGCGTCAGGTTGGCTAGCGACAAAGAAGTCCATCATCTCGATGGCTGTCATTGAAGATTTTCTCGCCATGCTTATCGGCGCTCCACGCTGGGATCGGTCGGCTGGCGGCTTTCCAGTTCCCTTACGATCAGGCCACTTATGAGTACGATGGCTGAGGACAAGCTCAGATTCCTTCCCGCTTCCAATTAATCCGTGATGTGCGCAACAAATTGCCAGAACCGCACTGACATGCATAATGCGCATAATAATTACGTCAATTGTGTGCTTTTGGGTTTGAGGTTCGACCGCTACGTCGGATTTTTGGAAGCCAGCTCTGTTGAGCACGCGAGCGGCGGTCTGGCGCGTGGAACTTCAGGAGTGCTAGAGCGAAGGAATGCAAGAGAAGATGGAATATCCAGACGAAGTCGACAAAGACATCATTGCCGCGCTTCGGGAGAACCCTCGCATCTCGAACAAGGGCATTTCGAGCCAACTAGAGATAGCTGAGAGCACGGTGGCCCAGCGCATCCGCACAATGGCGGAACGCGGTGTAATGAAGGTGATTGCTCAAAAGCACGTTTTCTCTGACGGCTATACGATGATGTGCTTTCTGCTCATCAACACTTCACAGCGCACGGTCCAAGAAGTTTGTGCAGACATTGCCGAGTTTGCCGATGTCTCTAGCGCGGCGCAGGTTTTGGGGAATCCAGACATCTTTGTGACCTTGCGGGCCAAGTCGATCTCTGATGCCCATAAGCTTGCCGGTCGCATCGGTAAGATTGATGGCGTGGATACAATTGAGATCTGTCCCGCGATCCATGTTCACAAATACGAGTCAAATCTTGGAACCGTCTTAGAGGCGCAGCCTGATCTGGATGAAGGCGAAGGCTCGATTTTTGGGCCACTTTCGCAAGATGGGCGGCAAAGCAATCGTGAGATAAGTCGTCAATTGGGGATTGCTGAAAGCACCGTCCGGCAGCGATTGAACAAAATGCTGCGAGGAGGCGATATCCAATTTGAAGTCGTGTGCAATCCAGCAGCCTTGCGGCTGGAAACAGCGGCTATCGCGAGGATCACTACACTTGCGCGCTATACAGACGAGGTGATCAAAAAGCTCCAAGAGTTGGATTCAATCTCGTTTCTTGTGGAGGTCACGGGCAAAGCGAACATTTTCGCACTTGCAACTTCGACTGACCCACAAACACTCGGCGACCTGTGCGACAATCAGATACTCTCGATACCTGGTGTGCGCTCAGTCCATGTCCATTTGCTCGTCTCGACCGCAAAGCACCTGGTCCATTTTGCGCACTTCGATGGCGCAAAGGAAATTCCCAAGCGCAAGCGAGCGCGATCCTAGCGTTTGTCGGGAGTTCATTTGCTACGCTCTGGTCCGCCCACCGAAACCATGTAGCGCACAATTTGTCTATTTATTTATGCGTATAATGTGATAAAACGCCTCAAAACCTCGTCGTTGCGCACTTTCGATCGCATATGACAATTATCAGGAGGCAATCGCATGTCCCACTACGATCTCGTAATCAAGTCCGGCACTATCGTCGATGGAACGCAGTTCCCTCGATACGTGTCAGACATTGGGATCTCGGATGGTCGTATCGAGAAAATCGGTCCGCTCGGCGATTACACAGCAAAGCGCGAGATCAATGCAGAAGGGCGGATCGTGGCCCCCGGAGTGATCGATCTCCACACTCACTATGACGCCCCGGTCCATTGGGACCCTCACTGCACTGCATCGAGCTGGCACGGCTGCACAACGGTTGCAGTCGGCAATTGCGGATTTGGCTTCTCTCCTTGCCTACCTGAAGATCGTGAACGCTACATGCTCATGATGGAGAACACTGAGCAAGTGCCATACGCGGCTATGAGCCAGGCGCTTAGTTGGGACTGGAGTACTTTCCCTGAGTGGATTGAGCACATGAAGCGCCAGCCGCTCGGCATCAACTTCGCCAGCTACATTCCGCTCAACTCAATGCTGATCTATGTGATGGGTATTGATGCTGCGAAGACTCGGCTGGCAACCGATGCTGAGCGCAAGCAGCTCGAAGACATGCTTCATGAAGCTATGGATTGCGGTGCTATTGGCTTCTCGCTGACCCATATCGGCGAGGCTAACAGCCATGTCGACATTGATGGCACGCCACTGCCGACTGATTCCATGCCTATCGAAAACGCGTACATGCTGGCTGACATCCTGCGTGAGCGCGGAGAAGGTTGCATCCAGATCCTTTGCGACAGCTATCCAGCCGACAACCGACATGTCGCCGAGGAACTAGCGAGGCGCAGCGGACGGCCAGTGATCGCCAACCTCATCATACCGTTCGACATGATGCCGGACTTTCACACGGATCGGATGAAATGGCTCGACGATTGCGAGGCGCGCGGTCTCCCCGTCTACAGCCAAAGCCTCGTCTGCCGGATCTGGAATGAGTTCCGAGTTTCGGACTGGAACCTATGGGATGCTGTGGCGCTGTTCCGCGAATTTAGTATCTGCGATGACAAGGCCAAGATCGCCAAGGCAAGCGATCCAGATTACCTGTCACGACTGCGTGAAGGTTATGACCCTGAAGCGATGATCGCGTCCGGAGGTTCACTTGAATCCTTCATCCTGCATCGCAGCAACGGCGCGACTGATTATGTCGAATTTGAAGGCAAGCTCGTGGGCGATATCGCAAAAGCTACAGAGCGGCCTGTGACCGATGTTTTCTTCGAGATCATCGCACAATCCGAGCTCAAGGCAGACTTCCGCACAACCGATGTCTTGAGCCGAGATCCTGTGAAGAATGGCGAGATAGCACGCCACAAAAGGTGCATTCCCGGAACCTCGGATGGCGGAGCCCACGTCAAATTCTTCTCTGGCGGGCACTACTCCACCGAGATGATCGCGTGGCTGGTTCGCGAGGAAGGAATTCTCACTCTTGAGGAAGCTCACTTCCGCTTGAGCCAGCTTCCGGCTCGAATTCTCGGCCTCGATCGGCGCGGGACTTTGGAGGAAGGCAACGCAGCCGATCTGTATATCTATGACTACGATAAGATCGGCTACACGCTTGATGACTATACCATTCGCAATGACCTTCCAAACGGTGACTGGCGGCGCGTCGTCGAGGCTGAAGGCATCGACTGGGTCGTGGTCAACGGCGAACCCATTTTCGAGAACAACGAGACATGCGCAGGCGAATTGCCGGGCCAACTGGTTTCAAACCTTGGGGCCGAGATGGACATACGGCTCTCCAAAGCAGCCTAGAGGTTCCTGAGCGGTGAAAGCACTGATTGTTGGCGCTGGTGCCGGGGGGACGGTCACTGGCTACCACCTCGCCTTGTCTGGCGTTGATGTCACGTTCTTCGTTCGTCCTGCGCGCATAGAGGAGATGGAGACCAAGCCCAGACGCCTCTATTGCTACAACGACAATCAGGTGAAGCTGTTCAGCGAGTATGAAACGATCTGCGACCTCGAGGCTATTGCGCATGGTGGCTTCGATTACATCCTCACCACCCTTGATGGCTCGGCCATGCAATCGGACGAAGGCAAGGCCCTATTTCGGAGCCTTGGGAACGCTATTCGGCAAAGCCAAACTGTCCTCGTCTGCCTAGGCGCTGCCCTCAACGTCGAGAGCATTGTTACTGAATTTACAGGTCTTCCTTTGGAACGCTGTCTGTTCGGCAGCTTCTCACTGCTGAGCCATAACATCCCGCTGCCTGATCAACGCTTCGTCGACAGCATTGATCAGGAGCAGTTGGCGACTTGCGACTTTGCCTACACTCATCTCGGCAAGGGCAATACGGGGCTGGCGTTGACGCGAACCAATCGCAACCTTGGGCTGAAATTTGCGGAAGTCTATGACCGCTCAGGTGTTTCATCCTGCATGGTTCTTCCCAATCTTCGCATTGCCGACAGCATGTTTTGTTTCCTTGCGCCGTCATTTGTCGCGCTAGAGATCGAGGGCTGGCCTGAGCTCGAGCAGATGTACGCCAAGGAAAACTGGAAACTGGCCCAAAAGGCCACCGCAGAGATTTTCGCGCTGCCTCAACATGGATTCTTGGGGAAAGTGGTCGGAGCGATTGTGGGGCCTTTCAACCTGCTGACGAAAACCTGGAAAGGCATGGAGCGAGACGCCTCTCCCCTCGACTTTCGCGCGTTCAATAAGTTTCACCATGGGGGCAAGGTGCTCCAACAGGACCTAGATATCGCGCGCGACATTCTTGCGCGCGAAGGAAGCCGCGGACGATCAATGCCTAGCTTGCAGAGCTTGGTGGACCGGTTGGACAACATCTCCGAGAATTGAATTGCGACGAACTCAAGATCTGTGACCCAAAACCCCTTCGTCCCGAGAGGCAAAGCGATGGATCAACTAACCAACGAAGAGCTCAAGGCGACGCGTGAGCTGCTGGACAAGCAAGCGATCTATGAGAATGTGCTGAAATATTGCCGAGGCGCGGATCGGCTGGATCTTGAACTCCTCAAAGATTCATATTGGGAAGATGGAACAGACGATCATGGAGCCTTTCGGGGCAACGCCCATGAATTCTGCGAATTCGCAGTTCAAAGCAAAGGCATGTTCAAGAGCGCCAGCCATCACGTAGGTAACACGCAGATCGAGTTGTTGGGATCGCAAGCCAAGGTGGAAACATACTTCCTATCGGTGCAAGTGATGGAAGCACCCGATGCAAACGGTGAACAGTTCTGGCAGCTGGGAGGGCGGTACAAGGACCTCTATGAGAAGCGAGCCGGACAGTGGAAGATCCTGCATCGCACCTGTATTTGGGATTGGAGTCAATTTCAGGATAGCCGACCGGAATGGAGCAAGTTTGGACTCGATAGCAGTCCTAACCGTGGGGCCTTTGCCCCTGATGATCCGATCTATGCCAGCTGGCATCCAAGCTGACGGCGTCTCAACTCAGCCACCAATAGTCTTGGGCAATTCACCCCAGAACACCCTGCCTATGCCACGTATCGATCGTAGTAGTCGGCGTAGTTTGAGTAGGTGAAATCCAAGGCTTCTTTGCCAATCTTAGTTTCGCCTGCTGCGAAGTCGAACCCATGGAAACACTTATCGAATTCTCTGAAAGCAACGGCCACACCAGCCTTCGAAAGCTGATCGACGTAGCGAACCGTTTCCCAGTAAAAAGGCTCCAGCGTTCCAACCAAAGTGATCGTTGGAGGAAGCCCAGCATAGTCTGAACACCGCATGGGCGCTGCGTCGGGAGGAATATCCTCTCCCGTGCGATGAAGATCAGCAAGGTAGGCCGACCAGCCGATGCGATTGAGCTCGCTATCCCAACCAGGGCTATGCATATGCCGCTCTGGATCGTCTGGTTGTTGGTCGTCTATCATGGGGTAGATCGGCATTTGGAAAGCGATCTTATACTCGCCAGCATCACGCGCTTTGAGCGACAGAGCAGCAGTCAATCCGCCTCCTGCGCTGGTGCCGACGACCATTATCTTGGTCGGGTCAACGCCGATCTGATTGGCGTTCTCAATCGCCCAATGGAGCGTATCGTAGCAATCGTTGAGCGCAGTCGGATAAGGTTTGGTGTAGGCTTTGCGATAGTCCGGGGCGACCACCACGCAGGGTCGGGTATCGATGAAGCACTTGATGGATTCATTGAATATCTCCGGAATGCCCGTGATGTATCCTCCACCATGAATGTACAGCATGAGCGGCAAGGTTTCGCCCGGCGATGAACCGTCTGGACGATGCACATTTACGCGGATCTTGTGGCCGTCATCGCGGCTGGAAACCTTGTGCTCGGAAGTCAAAACACCTTCAATTGGTTTTCCGATCAGGAAACGTCTGGTCAAGAAGTCTATGATCGACAAGGTCCACCTGCGCTTGACCAGCTGCCGCACGAATGAAAGCGAGCCGTACAAAGGTCGCAGTTCTTCGTCCCACATGTCTTTGGTGATCTTCATAGACTAGTCGTCTCCTAGCCGCCTCAAACCTAATAGATCAAAGCTGATTGGCATTTCAGAATAGGCCCAGATCCCGTTGAATGGACGCGTCTTGGGCTCAGCCGTGGCCTTTAAGTTCTGCATCCGCTCAAGGATCACTGGCAAGCCTTCTTCCAACAGTGCCCGGGCGAGGAACATGCCCAAGCAAACGTGAATCCCGCTGCTAAACGCAAGGTGTCGCTTGCCCTTCCGATGAGCATCAAAATGATAGGGCTCCTCATTCATTTCTGGTCCCAGGCCAGAGAAGAACAGGGGAATCCAGATCATGCCATCCTTTGGGAACTTCGCACCTCTGTACTCGAAATCCTCATTGGCGACACGCAAGGTCGCCATGATCGGATTCGACATCCGCAAGCACTCGTCAATGAAAGGCTTGTAGCGCTTGGGATCGGCCAGAAGAGCTTCGAGCTCGTCAGGCCGATCCAGCAGAACCTTCATGCACAAGATCAGCTGGTTCTTTGTCGTGTCATAGCCGGCAGAGAGAAGGTTCAGGACCAGAACCAAGAGCTCTTCCCTCGTGATAACTTTTTCGACTGTGGCCAGATCCAACAAGGATTGCAGCAAGTCATCATAGATTTCGCCGCTATCGAGCCGGGCCTCGATCACCTGCTCCGCATAGTCGAACATATTCTCCAAGGCAGAGTCGATCTTTTGGTAGACTTCCGGCGAAAGGGCGAATGCTTCTCCGATCGCCTCGAGCCAGGCCTCAAAATCAGGAATATCGCCAGCATCAACGCCCAACAGGCGGCACATGACCGTGATCGGATATTGCGACGCTATGTCGACGAAATCGCATTGGCCTGAGGCCGCGCGATCGTCCAAAATCCCATTTATTGTCTCGCGCATAAACGGGCGGTGCTTGTTCGCTGCCCGCGGTGTGAATGCCGAGGATACGGCCTTGCGCATTCGGTCATGATCGTCCCCTTCAAGGGCTAGGAGGAAGTGATTGTTGAAGCGGGCAAAGGCGGAGACCTCTGGAAGCCCAGACATGGCTGTGATGTCTTTGTTCGGCGTCCGCACGCGAGGATCAGACAGTATGTCCTTCATCGCTGCGAAATCGAGAACGGCGTGACCCATCGAGAATTTGGCCACCCAGGATTTATCCCGCGCCTGTTGCATGATGGCGATGGGATCGCGGGAGAAGTCGTCAGAGAAAATGTCGATCTCTGGCAATTCACTTTCACTGATCGGCATAGTCAAAACCTTACAATCGCGGTTCCCAAGTGGAGAGACATTCGCCTCACTGCTCCAAGGCCGCGTAGACGAGTGACGCGAGCTCTCCGCGCAACAGATCGGTGTTTGGCACGCCCATATGCTGGCTCATCGCCACCACGACGAGCTGCTCTTCCGGGTCGATCCAGAACGCGGTTGAAGCAGCTCCACCCCAAAAAAGCGTCCCTTCGCTGTATGGAAACCCGAATTGAGCAGGGTCTTGGACAATGCCAAACCCCAATCCCATCCCCGCGCCGTCCAAAAACTGTTGCTCACCTGCAAGGTGATTGCGCGTCATCAATCTCGTGATGCTCGGAGCAAGAATTCTTTCACCGTCGAGCTCTCCCGCATTCAAGATCGCTTGCCCAAACCGCCAGTAGTCTTCCGCGGTCGAAAGCAAACCGAAGCTCCCGCCTTTGAATTCTTGGTCGAACCCGTAACTGTTGACCGACCAAGGCTGGACCAGCACGCCGCCTTCTGGTGCACCGTGGTGCTCGCTTATGGGTAGAAGGCCCCCAGTTTCGCTGAGATAGTGCACCGGCCCCAATCGGTGCTGGTCGCTTGGCCCAATCCAGTAAGCCGTGTCGTCCATTCCCAGGGGCTGGAACAACCTCGCCTCAAGATACTCGTCAGCAGGCATTCCGGACATGATCTCAACCAATCGCAAGGCGATGTCATGCCCGACGCCGTACCGCCATTGCTCCCCAGGCTGGTTCATAAGGGGTAAGCCAGACAGCAAGGTCATCATCTCTTCCAAGGATGTATCTGGGCGGAAGATTCCGGAAGCCACGAAAGCCTGATCGTATGCCGATGTGCCTAGACCATGCGAAAATCCCGAGGTGTGGCGCAATGCGTCCTGGATTGTCGGCTCAGATCTGAGAGCAACCACATCGGTGAGCCCGGCTTCCGGATCCCGCAGAACCGTCAGGCCCTCAAACTCGGGAATATACTTTGACAGCGGATCAGTGAGCTGGAACTTGCCCTCCTGATAGAGCATCATCAACGCCGTCGACGCGATTGGCTTAGTCATGGAGTATATCCGGAAGACGGTATCTGTTTCCATCGGGATTTCGTTGAGAGCGTCCTGATAGCCCAGTGCATCAAAGTGGATGATCTCGCCGTTCCGAGAGATCAGAACTACAATCCCCGCCAACTCTCCTTCATCGACACGCGATTGAAAGTGCCCTGAGAGATTTCTCAGGCGTTCGCTGTTGAAACCGTGTTGTTCTGGTGCAGCGGTCGGAAAGTCATTTGCCGAAACTGGCGGCAAAGGGAGACTGAGCAGGAAAAGAAATGCGGTGAGGATCCGTAAGATCCTCGCTCGCTCAGCCCGTGCATAAGTCTGGCATCTATAGCTCGCGTCACCAACTAAAACGGCCAAGCTCGTGATGATCGATGCTAAGGGGCGGCTAGCCACCTGAGGCTGCTGCTTCCCTCGCCAGCCGTTGATAAGCTCTGGTCGCCTCACCGTTGTAGAAGGCTTCCATGTACACGATTTTCCCGTCTTCCCAGGTGTAGATGTGCACGTATTCCTGGACCCAGGGAATGCCGTTTCTGCGCCCTCTATTGCGGGATCTGACGACCGCGACATTCCCTTCAATAACGATTGACCAGACATCAATCTTCATGCCGGTGGAGAAATCGACCCCCTCGGCAAGGCCTTTGTACCAATTGACGAAACCTTCGCGTCCAAAGAAGTACACGCCAAGTGGGCTTGTGGTGTGATAGCGGGCTTCAATGTCCTCAGCGAAGTAAGCGCCCCAGATATCAATGTCTTCTTCCTTGCCGGAATGATGATACCTCAGAAACTCGGTCATCAATGCACGAGTTTCTTCTGTGGTCATCTCCTGAGCGACAGCTGGGCTCGAGAGAATTGCTCCCACCAACAGGGCAAGAGCTAGCTTGATTGATTTGATCATGGCGTTTGCTCCTCAAACTACCTGCCAGCGAATTTTCGAAACACTATGCTGCTGCCGCCACACCCGCGGGGCGCAGCGGCAACAACCTAACTAGAAGTCGAAGCTCGCTTCCAAACCGTAGGTCCGTCCGCGTGTGTAGTTGCCGAGCTGAAGGCCAACCGCTCCGAACGGAATCACGCCTTGCAACGTCCTTTCGTTGCCTACGTTCTTCACGAATGCCCTTACGGCCAGGCCATCAACGAAGCTGGGACGGAAGTTGGCATACAGATTGCCGATAACGTAGGAATCTTGGAATGCCGCTGGTTCGTTGTCGAAGAAGCGGAAACGAATATCGTCGCTGACAAACAGCTCCCCGCGAAGCTGAAGCTCACTTCCATCGCTGAAGCCCGCATCGTAGTTGAGGGCGAATGTACCTGAGAATTCAGGAGCACGACGAAGCGTTGATCCGCTCACATCGACTGCCGGCGTGCCAGGCGCTGCGAATGGATCGTTCAGGAATAGGTCATTGACCTCCGTATCGAGATAGCTTCCTGAAAGTTCGACCCGTAATTCATCTGTTAGCCCATACTGGAATTCAACATCGAAACCGCGGACGTCGGCCCTACCCGCGTTTTGGATCACGGTCACAAACCCCTCAAGCTGCTGAACCTGCAGATCTGAGTAGTTGTAGTCGAAAAGAGCAATATTGAGCAGTCCGTCTCCATCAAAGAGCGTCGCCTTCAACCCGATCTCGATTGCTTCAATCTCTTCAGGGTTGAATTGAGAAATGCAGTCTGCAGGATCGAAGCCACCGGCCTTGAAGCCTTCCTGCCAGGTGCCATAGACCATGGCGTCATCACCAACGTCGTATTGCAGGCCGAACTTCGGATTTGTTGAGCTCCACCGTTCGCGCCCACTCACCGGTGTGGGACAGGCTAGAGTGCTGGTTTGAGTTACCTCTTTTTCCTCGGTATTGTAACGGATACCACCGAGAACCCTGAAACGATCAGACACACTGACAGTCGCATCGGCAAATAGAGCGAAAGCCTCACTTTCCTGATTGAAGGTTGTGAGTAGGCCGAATGCCGGGAAACCAAGGGCTTGGTCGAAGCTATCGTCGAGGTAGAAAAGTCCGGTCACCACATCGATGCCATCGCCGCTATAGCTCAGATTGAGCTCTTGAGAGAATGACTCAGATTCATTCGCGGTGTCGCCTGCGGCTCGGAAGAACGGTGATGCAGAATAGTCGACATCAACGCCCAGCGCAGAGAATTCGTTTTCGGAATAGCCCGTGATGGATTTGAAATTCCAACCATCACCGAAGCTCCAATCAATCGTCGCCGCGAAGGAATCTTGCGAGATCTCGCCGGTCGGATTTTCTTCGGAAACGAGCTCATTGATCTCGGTGCTGAAGGTACCGGGCAGGAGGAAACCGGCGGCCGCAGGATTCACGACTGCCACAAGTTGCGCACCGATCACCGTCTCGTTCTCTATGGTGCTGTAGCTCAGATCAAACGTCAGGTCGCTAGTCGGCTCAAACCTCAGAGCAATGCGACCAGCGATCGTCTCTTCAGCGAAAAGATCGGGAGATCCTCCGCCTCCCACAATATCGACGTATCCATCTTGCTCGTTGTAGTAAAAGTTGCCTCGAGCAGATAGAGTGTCGGTCAATGGGCCCGATAGGATGATTTGACCTCCAAGTCGCCCTTGATTGCCAACGACGGCTCGAATGCTGCCCTCAAACTCATCAGTCGGTTTGTTGGTGACATAATTGACCGCACCACCCGTCGAATTTCGGCCATAGAGAGTGCCCTGAGGTCCCTTGAGGACTTCAATTCGCTGCACGTCGGTTAGCGCGAGCGCGACAGCCTGAGTCCGCGTCTGGTATACCCCGTCAATGTGCTGAGCCACGGCTGGGTCATCGATACCCGTCGAAGAGTTTGCACCGATACCGCGAAGCGTGAGCTGGGATGAGCCATTGAAGTAACCAGCGACAAGCCCGGGCACCGTGAACTGGAGATCGTTATTGGTTGTGATCTCGGTGAGAGCGATTTGCTCGGAATCAAAGGCCGTAATTGTTGCGGGCACATCACCAAGGGAGACTTCCCGCTTGGTCGCCGTAACCACGATCTGATTGCCAGTCTGCTCCTCGGCCTGACCTTCATCTTGGTCTTGAGCCTGCGCCTGAGCTGCCACTTGCAAGCAAGCCAGCGTGATTCCTACCGATGTAAGCCTTGTCAGCCTCATTGAAACTCCCTCCCGATGTGATCTTTATAATTTGACGTCGAAGTTATTCGCATTATGCAGAAAAAGTCAACGTTGATCGCATTTTGTGATGTACAAAAACAACATTTGACGCGCATTCAAGATTGAGAGTGTCTCGCATGTGCAGAATGCGGGGGAGTTACTGGATCGGCGGATATAAAGAACACAGAGCCGGGCCATGCTTGCACTTCCCCTAGAGAAGTGCTGCAAAATCATAGCCTGGCACAAGGAGCGGATATGCCAAGCCCCGAACACGAAGCGGTCGTGAAGGCCATAATTGAGTCGCTGAGATCAGTAACCGCAACAACGCTTGAAGAGCAGCGGCAAGCCTATGACACTCGGCTGGGTGCGCACTCAATTGCGGAGGGCGTGACATCAACTCCCGGAATGATCGACCACATTCCGATTGAGTGGCTGGAACCAGAGAACCCGAAGGGAACCATTCTTCACCTTCATGGAGGCGGCTACTCATCCGGGTCTATTGTGGCTTTTCGGGCGTTCTGTTCGTCGGTTGCAAAGCACACGCAGTGTCGCGTTTGCCTAGTCGAATACAGATTGGCCCCTGAGCAGCCATTCCCCGCGGCTGTTGACGACGCACTTCTGGCCTATCGCTGGCTACTTGAGCATGAGAATCTGGAGCCTGCCGAAATCGCGATAAGCGGAGATTCAGCGGGCGGCGGGTTAGCACTTGCGACCCTTATCAACGCAAAGCGAAACCTGCTCCCACTTCCAAGCTGTGCCTCGGTCCTTTCTCCTTGGACTGATCTTTCAAACGGCGGAGAGACTATGCCAACAGGCAGGATCGACGATCCCATACTCACAAAGGAGAGCGCCGACGCCCTGGCACAACTCTATTGCACGCCAGAAGAGCTAGCAAACCCGCTCGTATCTCCTCTGCATGGCGACCTAGAAGGCCTACCGCCGATCCAGATCCAAGTGGGGACGCGCGAGACGCTGCTGGATGATTCAAGACGATTTGCGACAAGAGCTCGTAATGCAGGTGTTGAGGTCGATCAATTTGAAGGCGAGGACCTGATTCATGTTTGGCCGCTGATTGCGCCTCATGCGCCCGAGGCAGCCGAGGCCTTTGCCCGCATGGGAGCCTTCGTTTCCAAACACATTCGCTGACCAAGAGAGCTCGCTACTGCTCGCGGAATACCGGATCTCGGCGCTCTGCAAAGGCCTGCATTCCTTCGCGTGCGTCCTCTGTCATGCTGCACAGGATCTGATTGCGATCTTCTAGGGCAATCGCGGCTTCGAGCGACCCAACATCGATATTCGCGTTCAGCGCTTCTTTCGAAAGGCGAAGCCCGATTGGCGAGTTGGATAGCATCAGGTTCAAATCATCTTCGATCGCAGCTTCCAGCTGTCCAGGTTCAACCACTTGCGATACCAAACCCAGGGAAAGAGCCCGCTGCGCATCGATGAATTTTCCGGTCAAGATTAGTTCTGAGGCAAGTGACGCCCCCACAAGCCGCGGCAAAAAATAGGACGAGCCCATATCGCAACCGCCAAGCCCAATTCGGATGTAGGCACAGTTCATTTTCGCGGTCGCGTCTGCGACGCGGATGTCTGACGCCAAGGCCAGTGAGAAACCACCGCCGCATGCCGCGCCATTTATCAATGCGATGATCGGCTGCGGGCAGCGCCGCATTGCCAGATAGATTTCCGCGATCCTTCTTTGTGACGCCAATCGCTGCTGTACGGGCGCACCTTTTATCTCACTGGGAGCCTTGAGGTCTAAACCAGCGCAGAAGCCGCGCCCGCTCCCCCTAAGCACCACAATGCGTCGCTCAGGACGATCAGCAAGACCCCGAAAATAGTCTGTGAGCTCTGAGACCATTGTTGGGTTGAGGGCGTTCAACGATTTTGGTCGATTGAGCGTCAACCAGTCGACCGCCCCCTTCTCTTCGAGAACCAGGGTCTCATAGTTTCGATCAGTCATAGTCTCTATCCTCTAACCCTATTTGCAGCTTTCTTGCCTCATCCGCTTGGGATTTCATTGAATGCGAGGCCTTTGTCAGCCCGCGTGCCTTCCGGCAGTCCAAGCACCCGCTCGGCAATGATGTTGCGGAGAATTTGGTCTGTGCCTCCTTCGATGCGAATGGCGGGAGAGCGCAGCAACATTGCTTGGAACCGCGATCGACCCACTGCAATCTCCGGGTCATCAATGACGGCCCCTAAGCCTTGCAGATCCATGGCGTACTTGGTCATCTCTTGCATCAAACCAGCGGCGACCAACTTGCCGATCGAGTTTTCCGGTCCGGGAGTACCGCCTTTCGCAATGACGTTCATGGCCCGAACGCCGACATTTTGCAGTCCCGCTGCCCTAATGTGAAAATCGGCAAGCCTGGAGCGAACGTCTGCTCGCTCGGCTGCGGCCTCTTGATCGAGCGCGAGATTGCGAACCAGTTCGATGAAGTCTGGTAGCCCCGTTGGTATTCCTCCCCCCATGGCCATGCGTTCAGCCATCAAAGTAGTGAGCGACACTTTCCAGCCCTCACCGACCTCACCCAGCCGCTGCGCATCGGGAACGCGCACATTGTCAAAGTAGACTTCGTTGAATGAGCTGTCGCCGTTGAGCTGCTTAAGTGGCCGCACATCGATACCTTCTGACCGCATGTCCACGAAGAACATAGTCAGGCCCTTATGTTTGACGACACTCGGATCAGTACGAGTTAGCAATATCCCGAAATCAGAGTAGTGCGCACCCGACGTCCAGATCTTCTGCCCGTTAATGACCCAATCATCGCCATCCTTCACAGCCTGGGTTCGCAAGCCTGCCAGATCGGAGCCACTTCCTGGTTCGGAGAACAGCTGGCACCAAACCTCTTCGCCGCTCGCGAGTTTTGGTAGATATCGTCGCTTCTGCTCTTCAGAGGCGTAAGCGATCATCGTGGGGCCGCACATTCCAATCCCAATGTTGAACATGGAAGAAAGCTTGCCAAAAACGCCTTCTTCTTGAGACCAGATGATGCGCTCCATCGGCGTCGCGCCGCGCCCACCAAATTGCTTTGGCCACATCAGGGCAGCCCAACCGTTGTCGGCTTTCTTCTTCTGCCAAGCTTTGGAAGCCGCAATCGGATCCTGATCACCGATGCTCACCTTCGTTCCGAAGACACTGGTGTCGAGATGATGCTTCAGCTCGACCGGAGCATTCTGTGCCAACCAATCACGCGCCTCAGCCCTGAACTCCTTGAGCTCCGGGCTCAATTCGTCCTCAGCCTCTTGGTTTGTGGCTTCGTGCGAGAGCACAAGCTGCGCCAGCTTGCCTTCCCATTCGCTCAGGCCGCCCAGCTCCAGCGCCTGATAGTTCGAACGGCGATAGTAGATGTGGCAATCAAATTCCCAAGTGAAGCCCATGCCGCCGTGGATTTGAATGTTGTCCGACGTGCAGAGCTGATAGGCCTTGATCGCGGAGATTCTTGCCGTGGCCGCCGCCAGAGACAATTCCTCGCTTCCCGAGGCGAGATGTGCCGCCGCGGCATAGCAGTTCGATTCAGCCAGCCTTAGCGCGGTGTACATATCCGCCATCATGTGTTTGAGCGCCTGAAACGACCCAATTGGGCGACCAAAGGCGTAGCGGCCTTTTGAGTATTCAACGGCCGCATCAAGCGCTGCCTTGGCACCTCCAATTTGCTCGAATGCCATCAAAACGGCAGCCCGGTCATAGAGGCTTTGAAGCTGCGACCAGCCCTCACCCTCCGTGCCCAGCAATTCGGCCGACGCCCCATCAAAGCTGATCGTTGCAGTGTTCCGAATGGGATCAATTGCGCTGACAGCGGCTACATCGACGCCCGCACCGTGCAGGTCTACAAGATACATCGAAGGGCCGTTCTCGCCTTTGGCGAGTACAACGGCCACGTCTGCAATGCTTCCTTCCGCGACAGCTAATTTGCGACCATGCAGCTTTCCGCCTTCGACAGAGCATTGAAGATGTGGGGGTGTGATCTGCTCAAGTGTTTCGGTGACTGCGAGTGATCCGATCAGCTCTCCTTCCGCGATCTTGGTGAGTAGCTCGGCCCTCTGCTCAACACTGCCGAAGGCTACAATTGCCTCTGTGAGCAGATAGACCGTGGATGAGAAAGGAATTGGGGCGGCATGTGCACCTATAGCCTGCGCGACCAGGCATAGACTCTTGTAGCCAGTTTCTGCGCCGCTGAACTGGGCCGGTATATTGATGCCCATCAGCCCCATATCAGCCAATCCCTGCCAAACGTCGGTGGAGTATGGCTGCTCGCCTTCCAGAACAGACCGGACTGTCTCAATGGAACAGTGATTGGCTAGGAACTTCTCAACCTGATCGAGGATGAGCTGATCGTCTTCGGAGAATTCCAGATTCATTCGCTTACTACTTCTCGTTCTAAGAGCCTTGCAGCTTGGGCTGGTAAGATCTTCATGAGACCATTCTCAATCAGAAGACTTGGCTCGGTCGGGTTCATGAACTCTGTTCCGCCTCCGCCATGCCGAGGTAACTCAGTATGGTCTGGCGATGTCCGTCGAGCTCGGCTTCCGCAGATGGCTCTCTGCCAACAATAAGGCGGAATTGCCGGGCGCTCACGAATGGCGAATTGGCGAGATGAAGCAGGGTAAAATACATGCGACCAACGTCGCCCGCCCGCACCTCACCTGTCTTCTGACAGGCCGAAATCAGCGACATGACCACCTTAGCGCTAGGCAAGATATGAGCCTTTGCCAGCCAATCCAGACGCGGCGATTCCAGCCGGCTTTCAAACATCAGCATTGCCTGGAACGAAGTCTTAGTCGCAACCCAGGCGACGTACTCTTGGACAAATTGCCTTAGTGCTGCACCGGGTCCTTCGCGCGTTTCAGTGGTCCCAACTCGCCTCATGAGCTCCACACCATCCTCAAGCTCGTAGTCGATCACAGCCCGCCAAAGCTTCTCTTTACTGCCGAAATGGTGGGTGATGAGCTGTTTGTTGGTTCCAGCTTGGCTCGCGATCAAACTCAAGCTGGCCCCACTATATCCATGGGTAGCAAACGCTCCGAGCGCGGATCTGATGATCTCAGTTTTCTTGTCCATCAGCTCACCGACCATTTTCGCTGAGAAGCGTTCACAACATCCTCCCGATACGAGCCAACTAGATTGCTTTGGCCTTGCATCCAAAGACCCCTCGATCTATCGACTTTACGATCGTAAAGTCAAGTGAACAGTGAGGAGGCTCTGCATCATGTCGAGGAATTTCACCGAGGAACAAATTCTCTTCCGCGAATCCTACCGCCGGTTCCTCGAAGCAGAAGTGGTCCCCCATATGCCGCGCTTTAGAGAGCAAGGCATCGTCGACCGCGAGATCTTCGAAAAAGCGGGTCAGCAGGGAATGTTGATGATCTGGCCAGACGAAAAGTACGGTGGCCTAGGCGAAGAAGACTTCCGCTACGAGCAGATCATTATCGAGGAAATTGCCAGAGCCAATGCCGCTGACTGGTTCGCCACTCTGCATTCGCGGCTGGTTGGACCCTACTTCAAGAACATCGGCAACGAAGAGCAACGCGAGCGCTTCCTTCCCAAATGTGTATCGGGCGAGACCATTCTGGCGGTAGCGATGACCGAGGCTGGAGCGGGTTCTGACCTTTCTGGCATGAAAACGAGCGCCAAGGATAAGGGCGACCACCTGATACTCAATGGCTCGAAGACCTACATCTCGAACGGTATCAACTCCGATGTTGTGATCGTTGCGGCAAAGTACATAGCCGAAGGCAAAGACGAACCAGACAACGCCCATTCGATGGTCCTCTGCATTGTCGAGCGAGGGATGGAGGGTTTCGAACGCGGACGAAATCTCAAGAAGATGGGAAGACACGGTCAGGACACTGCGGAGCTATTCTTCAATGACGTCAAGATCCCCAAAGAGAACATCATGGGGACACCCGGGAAAGGCTTCTATCATCTGATGGAAGGGCTAGCGGAAGAGCGGCTAATCGCAGCGACCGGCTACGCAGCAAGCGCCCGTGTCGCTTTCAACGCCACTCGAGACTTTGTGATGGAGCGTGAGATCTTCGGCGGACGCCTAAGCGACATGCAAAACACGCAGTTCAAGATGGCCGAGCTCGACACCGAGATTGAGATTTTTCAGGTCTACGTTGACCACCTGGTTGCCCTCCACAACAAAGGTCAGTTGGACACAAACATGGCAGCCAAGGCCAAACTTCAAGGCTCAGAAATCCAATGGCGGATGATGGATGCTGGCGTTCAGCTCCATGGAGGCGCTGGCTACATGCAGGAATACCCGATCTGCGGCATGTTCACTGACGCGCGTATCAACCGGATTCTCGCCGGCTCGTCTGAGGTCATGAAAGTCATCATCAGTCGCGACATCTTCTCGCAGAGATATCAGTCGATTTTTTAGGGCCATTGCCGGATCCTCATGCACGGGCGGCATGCCATTACAAACCAATGCTGGCTCAGCGAACTCTTCCGCCGAAATTGTGAGGGGATGCTTAGACCAGGCCGATATCGGGCTGGCTGCTTTGGGTCTTCGGATTTGAAAAGCGGACTTTCAGCTCACGACCCACTTTCGGACATACGATTAGCTTGTGACATCCAGTCGTTTCGGGATGGACTCAGAATGCCCAAATAAGACTTTAGGTGACGGCGATGCCTTTCCTCGTTTAGTCCGTAGCATTGACAAACTCTAGCGTTGACCGTGTAGTGCTTTGATCAAAGACGCGCGGTGGTGGATATCGATGCTCAAAAAACTGTCACTGTTTTTGTTGGCAGGCACCTTGGCCGCTGCCGTCATCGCCTACGTCGCAGCGGGATGGAATGCGCTGCCAATGGACGATGAAGCCCGCGCAAATGCGCCGGGTGCGTTTCTGGACACCTCGCAAGGTACCATCCACTACCAATGGTATGGCGAAGAAGGCGACCCGATCGTCGTTATGGCGCACGGCCTTGCCATACCGAGCTTTGTTTTCGAGCAGAATGCGCAGGCTCTTAGAGGCGCAGGATTTAGGGTGCTGACCTTCGATCATCTGGGCAGAGGTTGGTCCGACCGTCCCGACGTCACCTATGATGATGGCTTCTATCAGCGTGAAATGCTCGATGTGTTCGACGGTTTGGGTCTGCAAGAACCCGTCGGCCTCGTAGGCCAGTCAATGGGCGGTCTGATATCAGCTGATTTTGCCGCAAAACATCCCGATAGGGTTGAAGCCTTGTTTCTGCTTGTGCCAGCTGGCCTTGATGTCACGGCCGAGCGGGACAGCCTTTCGCGCCAATTGATCAAAGCGCCGATCATCGGTGATTGGATCATGCGGGTGTTCGGTAAGCGAGTGATTTTGGGTCAATCGCAGTTCGAAAGTCCAGCGGTAAACCGGGAAAATCGACTGCAAGTCGATATGGCCGAACAGTTACAGTATGAAGGCTATCTTGAGGCGATTTTATCGACCTATCGCAACATGGATTTCCAAGATCGAGAAGATGTTTACCAAAAGCTTGGGTCGACGGATATTCCCGTAGCCGCCGTGTTTGGAAGTGCCGACACTACAGTGCTGCCAAGCAGCCTTGGCAAGTTGAATGGATTTGTGCCGCGAGCCGAAACGACGATGATTGAGGGTGGCACTCATGGCTTGAACTACGAGAAATCATCGCAAGTGAATTCGGTTTTGATAGACTTCTTCCAATCACAGATGGAGCGCGATTAAGTCAACAATCTCCATGAAATCAGTCGCGGCGAGCTCAAATCGTATAGCCTCAACGTGCCCAGAGAGCGACGAATATCACTGAGGTTGTTGTACTTGCTACTGGTGTGAAGGGGCGGCTGTGTCTCCAACCTTGACGCTTAGCAGAACGACAACACCCACCGCAAAAAGAAGATTTATGGATGCCATTCCGGCGCGCTGATCGTTGAACCATAGCGTAAAAGTCTCGACCAAAAGTGGCCCCATCCACACTGTGATGGTTCCCGCGATGGCATAAAGGCCGAAGAACTCGCCGCTTCGTCCCGGAGGCGCCAGCATGGCAAGCATCGCACGGCTTGAAGAAATGCTCGCTGTAACGGCAATCGCGACGACGCTGACCAGCGCAAGCATTGTCAGGTCTGAACGGGTCTCGAAGACGATGCTGTCCCAAACGACGGCATTTTCTATTGCGCCAAACAACAGGCTTTCCTGCGTGATGGAGAGCTGAATTCCAAAGGCCAGCACCATAAGGAATATCTCGATCAGCAAAGCGCGTTTCACGCCGAATGTGTTGTCGAGCCATCCCCCGATAAGCCCGCCAGCAAACGCAAAAATGCTGGCATAAATCGCGTAGATAATAAGCTCCAACACGTCCCAGCCAAGGAACAGGGAATAATAGACTGCAATAAGCGCAAGCAGCGCGGCCATGCCATCCGCGTAGAGCATGTGTGCAACCAGAAATTTGAGCAATTCACGGTAGCGTTTGGCCTCTTTGAAGGTTTGGAACAGCGCGGCTGTGCCCTCGCGCGTGGCCCGAACCCAGCTTGCACCGGGGGTGCCGGGATCACGCGCGTTCAAGAAGAAATAGACCGAGAACAACGCTATCCAAACCGCGCACAAGGGCCCGACAAGGCGCGCATGTTCGAACCGCTCCATGTCCAACCCAAACTGCGGCTTGGCAAACGGCCAGCCGATCATTGCGGGCAAGATAAAGAGCATTGTGATGAAGCCGAAGATGATCGCTCCAGCGAGATTGCCAAGACCAAGGCCGAGGCCCGATATCGAAGAGAGGCTCTCCGGTGGACCGGCTGCTGGGAGCATCGCATTGTGGGTGACTTCGGAATATGTGTAGCTGACATAGGCGATGACAAGCAGGGTCATGATCACCCAGGCAGGCAAGCCCGCGCCGCCGGGTAAAGCGAACCATAACAGCGCGGAACATGTTGCGATAAGCGCGAAGAAGATACCAAGCAGCGGCTTCAATCGACCACCCCGGTCAAGAGCAGCGCCGAGGATCGGTGCGGTAAGAGCAGCGATTATACCTGCCCATTTTGTAACAGCAGCGATGCTTGCTTGACCTTGAGCATTGGCCGTCGATTGAGCAGTGTCCGGATCAAGATGGTCCAGATCACCGCTCGCCAACAAATCAGCGCCAATGACGTCGCGTGCGAAATAGGGCGCGAAGATATAGATGACGACCATGAGGTAGTAAGGATTGCGGGCCCATTCGAAAACGGCCCATGCAAAGCCAGGGCGACCAATCGCCGCGCTTGCCTTTCGTGTGGGGTTTGGTGCTCCCATAGGTTCACGCCGCCTTTAAGAAAAAGAACAACACGGACATGGCGGTCATCACCGCAATCCCGGTCCAACTGAGGAATCTCATAACTGCGCTTGGCCGGTATTCATCCGCCATCTCGCAGCGCGTCACCACAAGGTGGTTCACCAAAGCTGTGGTGGGCGTCAACACGAAGAAGATCGAGGTCACCAAATCGATGAAGGCGGTAAAGCTATCGAGAAAGACAACAAGAAACGCCAAACTCAGCGCAGCGGCCAGGATGATAAAGACTGCATAGTTGGTCTGGCTCGCCATTCCTCCGACGTTTCCCTTGAATTCCTGATAGATCGCGCCAAACCCCCGCCCGCTGCCATCGAAGCTAGCCGCCATGGTGGTTGCCATGACGCAAAAGGCCGCAACCCCTACCAGGCTCGCGAACCCTTCCCCAAGCGTTTCGGCGTAAAGCCCGATGATCTGGCTTGCGAGCTCTGGTGCGCCGCTTTCCGGTGGGATACCGCCCGCGTGCATCACCCCTGCGCCCATCACGCAAAAGCAGATCGCGAGGAAACCGGTCAGCAGATAAGCGGCCAGAAACCCGCCACGGGCAGCTCCAATCGAATACCGATCTGAGGGGGCAACGCCCTCTTGCGACTTTATCGTCCACATCGACACGTCATTCGATTGCCCGATGGAGGTTGGCATAAATCCGGCCAGGGCAATGACAAACAACAGCGCAAGCGGATCGAACGCCCAGTCAACGCTAACTGCGCTCGCCCAGTTCACCTTGGGAAGCGCCAAACCAGCGGCCAGAATAGTCGCGAATGTAAGGAACACCACGAGAATGGCGCTGAGGCGTTCTAACCAACGATATCCGCCGATCAGAAGCACGGCCAAAGTCACGCTTAGAACTAGCAGAACTAAGACCACGAGAGGCAAGTCGGTCCCCGTGACAGCGGCGAGGATAGCCGCCGTCGTGGCCGTAACAGCGGCCCCTCCAATCGGCACGATGCAAAGCGCCACAATCGCCAGTACCACCAGCAGCCACGGGGAAAGCTCGCGATAGCCGCCGATGAGCGTCTTCCCGGTTGAATGGGCGTAATCCACGCCAAACCGAAAAGCGGGATATTTCAGCACATTGATGAAGATCATAACCCCAACCAGTGCAAGCCCATACATCGCCCCTGCACGCGTTGATTGGACAAGGTGGGACACACCAATGGCCGAACCTGCAAAGATCAGTCCTGGGCCCGCGGCCCGCTGTAGTTCTCGAATGTTCATTCGCCCCGTCTTTCGCACGGATCCAACGGTTTAATCCGTCACATCCACTTTGATATTGCCCAGATATGATGAGCCGTAACGGACCTCATCGCCCGGTTGCAGGAAATGGCCGGAGGCCAGTTCATTTTCGATGAAGGTTGCTTTGGCGATGTCGATAAGGCCCGATCCCGAAAGCGGCCCGCCCTCAGCAAGATAAGCCACAATCGCCTCAACGTAGTCCCCGCGTGTGGGCGCTGTGAAAATAACCCCTTCAGCCGTTCCGGACATTAATGACATGTCAGCGCTGATCGTCCCGCCTTCTGCGAGCAATTCTCTCCCGTCTTTGTAGAGGAAGCGCCGCTCGCTCACGTCAGCCAGTGACTTCTCGACCAGCTGTCGGAAGTTCAGCGTCATTTCGCCCCCGCGCGCATCCTGGCGCGGTTCGCCGTTTAGGCTTGTCGTCATCCGAAGATCCGCAACAAAGGCATCCACGTCGCTTGGGATCACCAAAAAGGGGCCGGTCGGAAAGAAGTCTGGGCCGCTCTTGGCGTCGCTAAACCCTGACCCCGAATCCAGATTATCTGGGTCGACCAGCTCAACAATCGCGTTCCGATTGGTGAAATCACCGCACAGGAACACGCCTTTGGTCGCGGCGTCGAAATCAGCAAGGGATGCGATGTCGCGATCAAATCGGGCGCATAACTCGACCTCATAATCGAGCAATACACCTTCAGGTCGCCGGACTGTGGTTCGCGCAGGCGTTGCCGAACCAAACTTTGGAAAGCCAAAGACCGATTCACTATTAGCCTCGTCGGCGTGCTCGGGAAAGTTGGTTCCACTGCCAATGTGTCGGTTCCCAGAGCTGCCTGATGGTAGAAGGCGATCGAATGTGAGCTCGGTGGAGGTAAACTCAGATACTTGGTCCAATGAGGAAGGAATGCTGCTCGTGGACGCGAACGCTGCAAAGGGATTGGAATCACCGTTGCTACCAAACTCTCTGAGATCGATGCCCATTACCGTGTCACCTTCAAAACCAGTGACCAGAAGCGTGCGAACGTCTCCGTCCTCGCCGATGAACTGCGCCAGCGTTCTTGCCTCTTCGAGCGGCGCAACCGCTTCGACGAGTGGCTCATCTTCGAAGCTGGCCGGATTGAATTTCGGATCGCGCGATGTTGCCCACGCGAGCGCCATTGCGATCACAAGCAGACCAATTAGCCCTGCGCCAAGCTTTACAAATCGCATGAAATACCCTCGTTCGTTCCGTGCTGTGCCTTCGAGGTATTGGCATGCTCCCTATGCCAAAGGCATTGTGCGTGGTGAGTTACGGGGCCAGCCATTGCATAAACCTCAATTCCCTCAACTGACATTGCGCGTTTGCCCTTCCCAGAAAGGCGCCCTCAGGTCGCGTTTGAGCACCTTCCCAGCGCCGGAAAGCGTGAAAGGTTCGTGACGTATGGAGAGACTGCGTGGGCGCTTGTAGTTGGCGATCTGCCCATCGAGGTGGGACAGAATTCCCTCCAATCTAGGCTCTGCGCCTTGCGTCGGGATGATGATGGCGTGGACTTCTTCGCCCCATTGTTCGGAAGGGATGCCGACTACCGCGACCGCCGCCACATCGGGGTGGGTCGAGATACAGCTTTCCACTTCAGCCGAGAACACGTTCTCGCCGCCGGTGACGATCATGTCCTTGATCCGGTCGACGATAAAGACGTAGCCTTGATCATCGCGGTATCCGCCATCGCCGGTTTTGACCCAGCCGTCATTCAGCGTGGCTTCTGTAGCCTCGGGCATGCCCCAGTAGCCGGTCATTGAGCTGGGTGAACGGGCTACGATTTCACCCACAACGCCATTGGGTACGTCATTGCCGTCTTCATCGCAAATGCGCACTTCACAGCCCGGAATCGCCCGGCCCGCAGATGCGAGTATCCCAGCTGCCATGCCTTTCTCGCTATGATCTATCGCGCGCAGCGCGGTTACTCCTCCTGCCATTTCGGTTTGCCCATACCCTTGGACAAGCGCCACATGAGGAAGCTTTTCCATAATCTGTCGCAGCAAACCCTCAGGCATGGGAGAGGCACCGTAAAGCGCGCTTCGAACGGTGCGAAAGCTGTTTGCGTCAAAGTCGGCATGGTTGATCATCATATCCCACATCGTCGGTACCAGGACGGCGTGTGTGACCTTGTATTCGACCAGCGTGTTCATCACAGCCACCGGTTCAAACGCAGGAACAAACACGTGACAAAGTCCATTGGCCATCGCAGCCCCTGAAAATGATCCATCAGCGAGATGGAACATTGGGGCTGCATGTAGATAGGCGTCATCGGGTGCAAATTCGAAGAACCCCGAAACCGCATTGCTGTTATGCCAAATGGCTTCATGCGATAGCATCACGCCTTTGGGAAAACCGGTGGTGCCGCCGGTGTAATAGAGACCAGCCAAATCCTTGCCCGAACGCCCTGCATCGGAGCAGGGTTGGTATGAGGCGACCAGCTCTTCATATTCAAGCACGTCATCGGGCGCGTCGTCGTCCAAGTAGATGATGGTCTCAAGGCCTTCGATGTCTCTTTTCAGAGGGTCAATCATCGAGGCAAATGCCTTGTCGATGAACAACACCTTCGCACCTGAATCGTTGAGCGAGTAGGCGTTCTCTCCCACCGACCAACGCACGTTCAAGGGAACGACAGAGCCGCCTGCCCACCAAACGGCCGAGTAATATTCCAGATAGCGATCAGAACTGAGAGCCAGAATGGCAGCGCGCTCGCCGTCTTGAATGCCTAGATTTCTGAGAGCGGATGCCAGTTTGGAAACCCTGTCCTCAAACTGCGACCAAGTGCGCTCGCGCTCTTCACACTTGGTTGCAGCTTGTTTGGGAATGGATCGGGAATTAGACTTCAAAAAATCGGTTAGTCCGTACATGGAGCGGTCTCCTTAATCGGAAATGGGTTCGGTTCTCGGGCGGTTCATCGGGCCCCTTGCTTCGTTCTAATTGACCTTTTCCAAAGCCGGGCGACCTAACGCTTCCCGGTAGCTCGTGTGGAAGTGGTGCAAAGGCGCCTCGTTGCGCCCAAAGGTCGAGTGCTCCAACAAGCCTGAGGCCGCCGCGCGTTGCTGCTGCTCGCCCATCACGTAGTCTTCGGCGGAAACGGTACTCGAGAAAGCTTCGACGGTCGTCGCTGGCGCTCGAACGATACCTTGATCGTATCCTCTGGCGTACAGATCCTCAGCTTCGACCAGCTTCTTACTGCCAGACGCCTTCGCCTTTTCCGTCTCATATTGTTCAAGCGCTTGGGGCGAAAAATACCCCACTACTCGTGTGATGGAGCGACCGGGATTGTCGGGATCTGGATAGACCCGCACGATATTCGCTCCCGTTGATGTGGTGACCAACTGGATGTTCGGGAATAGGTAGTAGAGGACAAAAGCGACCTGCGTAATCGACCATTGATCTTCGGGACAATCGCGCAGGTCATCGATCCGGCGATTGGCCGTCACAAACCGGTGGTGCCGTCCAAACTCTTCGAATGAAAGATTGTTGCCGTGATAGAGCTGGCCAAGCGTGTCCTTGTGCAGTTTGGGGAAATGGTAGGTCTCGCCAAAAGTGTCATTGGCGAGCTTCCAGTTGAGCTTCATGTCAATGTCCAGGTCGGCCACCGGGGTGAGTTCACCATAGTTCCAGCCCGCCATCTCGCTTAGCAATTCCTCTCCGAGTAGCGAGGCGATATCGAGCTCAGCGCCCGGTTGGGGATGGACGAACAGCATGCCCGCGATTTCTTGAGCCGGCAGTTCGATCAGTCCCATGCAGGATTTGTCGATTGGGCCGAAATGGTCCTGATCGGGAACGGCGAGCAGTTCGCCTGAGCTCGCATAGGTCCAACTGTGAAAGGGGCAGGTAAAGCGCGCCGATTTGCCTTTGGCTTCCTGCGTCACTTTCGCCCCGCGATGGCGGCACGCGTTTACGAATGCTCGAAACTGGCCATCCTTTGCTCTGGTCGCCAAAACCGGAGTACCAAAGTCTTCGGTCGTGAAAAAGCTTCCCTCGTCGGGCAGATCACCGCTTAGCCCGACAAATTGAGGATGCTCACGGAAGAACGCCTGCCATTCGCGCGCGGCGAGGTCTGGGCAGACATAGTCCGATGTCGGCAGCCGAAATTGCGCGCCCGCATCCACATTGCGGTTTTCGTCGAGCTGGCTCATCAATTCCTTGATGATTACAACCTGAGTTTCGTGTTTCATGTAGTGTACCCTCAATAATCAATAAGGTGGCGCCATGGTCTGAATGCGCGCCTCAAGCCGAAGCGGAAATCATGTCGGCCTGAAGGCGTCTTCAGATGGAGCGCAGGAAATCTGCGACGTTCAACTCACGCAGCATGGTCTCTCCGCGCAGCAGCCACACATCTTTCCAGTCCAATCCGAACCCCCCGCATTCGCTCGCCAAAAGTTCAGTGTCGGTTTGAAACAGGGCGCATGCATTGATGAGCTGTGACATCATCGTGCCAAGTCTGTGATCGATGAGAAAATCCGCATGGCTATACGCTTCAACGCCATGGGCTGTGAGCGCGGCAAAATAGTCTTCAATCAGATCAACCTGTGACGCTTTGCGATCTTCGGTTGAAAGCCCGAGGTTCATCAGCCGCGAGACATCGAAGACCCCTGGTCCGGCTATGGGATATTGAAAGTCTATCAGCGCAAACTTTCCCTCTCCCTTTGTGTTGGGAAAGAACATCTGCTTACCGTGGAAATCGGCGTGGGAAAGCGTGAAGGGACGCGTTTGCCAATAGCTCACGATGTCTTCCAGACGATCCTGATAGATGTTTGTCATCTCGATTGTGGCTTCGGCTTCGGAGCCAACCGCGTCCCGGATCGCTTCTGTCGCCGCGACGCACGCCGCCGCGAGGTTACGCCAGCGCTCTATATCATCGAGCTGTACAATGGCGTTTTCGCGCTTGATCGCATCATCATTCCACCAGCGCGCATGAATCTTGGTTACTTCGCGCAAGGCCATGCGCACCTGATCAAGGGAGATGCCATAAGCTGGCGAATAGGACGGAGCGAGGTGCTCCATCAGGATAATCATATCCTGCGTATCCGGGGCGAACTGTGCGTGAAAGCAACGCGGCATCGGCAGCGCATCATCCGCGAACTTTTGGTAGAAGCTCACCTCTTTTTCATAGACCGCGAAGGTCTTGCACATTTCACGGGTCGATCCATCTCTTGGCGCAAGCTTTGCAATCATCCGTTCCGGTAACGCGCAGCGAGCGCTGTCATAATCGATCCAGATTTCGACCACGTCGGCGGTTTGCCCTGGTTCACTGAAAGGCTTGGCCTGGGCGCCAAACACTCTGTGCCCGTCAAGGTGCGGCGCGAGCACCTGATTAAGCCATTGGGCTGTGATGTCGTTCGCCGATCTTGGGATCGACGCTTTTTCGCACCTGTTTACGCAGTCGATGTCCATGAATTCTTCCTGCCCGAAAAGCAAAACGCCCAACGTTTCTCCGCGAAGTTGGGTTCGAAGTCCTGTGGGCGTTCTTAGGTTTTTCTGAGGGCGGTTTTCCGTAAGGGAAATCAATGTATAAGGGGCACATACAGCCGGTTCGCACCCGTTTCTTTTGGTTAGTTTTGAGGTCCATGACTCAACTTCGCATCGGAATTTCCAGCGTGAATTTCGCCAGCCTCGTTATTGAAGGCGAAAGCGGACGTATTTCGGTCGAGCCCAAAGTACTCGAAGTTCTGAAAGCGCTGATCGATGCGAATGGCGATGTCGTCATCCGCGAAGACCTGATCGACCAAGTGTGGGGCGTGGGCTTTGGCGGTGATGAGCGCCTGTCACGCGCGATCTCGCTGTTACGCAAAGCCTTAGGCGATACACGGGGCAACCAACAGCATATCGAGACCATACCAAGGCGCGGATACCGTCTGATTGCGTCTGTCGAGCGGCTCGATCGTTCCCTGTCTCCCATTCAGCGGAATCTAGGCGAAGACCTTCGCGCGTTGGCCGTTCTGCCTTTTGCCAATGTGGCTGGCGATGCCGAAGGCGATTTTCTGGTTGCCGGCTTGTGCCTGGACCTCAACAGCCTTTTGTCGCGAGTTCCGGGACTCCATATTGTCCCGCACAGCTCGGTTATGGCGTTGCCCACGGATTATGTAGAACTGCATGAAACGGCGAAAAAGCTTGGCGCCCGCAATATTGTTTCCGGCTCACTCCAGCGAAATGGAAAAGACATTCGGTTGCGTGCCCAACTGATTTGCGGCGAGACCGGGGCGATGTTATGGGCAGGTAAGTACGCTACCAAGCTCGACGATTTCTTCGAGCTGCAGGATGATATTGTCAAATCCATCGCTACGACCGTAAACAGCGAGTTAGACGCTTCTGCATTCCAGAGTTTTCTCAAACGGCAAGAATTCAACCTCACGGCCTATGAACACATACAATCGGCCGAAGCGCAGCGATGGACCTACAGCCGGGACGCAGCCGAGCGCACGATCTTCCATTTGCGCGCGGCGATCGTAATCGAGCCCGATAATGTGACGGCCATTGCTGGTTTGATCGGACAGCTGTCGCAAAACCTCACGAGCAATTGGTGCGAGGATCGGCCCGCCGTCAGCGCGGAGATTCGCGAGCACTTGCGAATGGCACAAAGCACTGATCCCAATCATCCAGAGATCGTTCTGGCTGCTGGTATTCGTGCGGTCATGACTGGTCGTTTCGATGATGCCGCCCCAATTCTGGAGCGCGCCTCGGAACTTGATCCCAACAATCCGCATACACGCGCTTTGTTGGGTTGGGTGCGCTGCACACTTTACAAGGATGCCAACGCAATCGACCTCATTCGGTCGGCTGAAGCCGACGCGCCGCATCACCCTCGCTTCGCGATTTGGGCAAATTATCGCGGTCATGCAGAATTTGCGCTAGGGAATTTTGAAGCATCGCTAGTCGCTTTTGATGAAAGCAGCCTACGAAATCCAAACTACTTTCTGAACGTATTGGCGTCTGGCTATCCGCTCCTGCTGTTGGGCCGCGCGGATGAAGCGACCGAGAGGTTCCGACAAGCTCTTGCCATGGAACCACGAGAGACCTTGGAGTACCGCATCGCTCAGGTCGAAGCATTTCCGCAGCAGGTACCTGACGGGCATACGATGGGAGAATTCACCAACTTGATTCGGAAGGCTTGGCCTACGGATTAAGTGATCAAGCGGCTTTGCTCGGTGGTTTGTTGGCAGGGCGACACTTTGGAGTTTGCGCAGAAATACTCCAACCACATCGTGATGGGACGCATTGGCTGTAGGCGCTTTCTTCGGACCTTCAGAATACTTCGCGCCGATGCGTGATCATCGCTCCGGGATTGGTTTTATGTCTTTGGGCTATGCTTTAGGATGAGGACCAGGGGCTAAAAAGATCCGCCAACATTCCGATTTCCCACAATTCGCCGAAGATATGGGCCTTGTGAAAATCTGGCAGAAACACGGTTGGCCTGACATGGTTGAGCCCCATGCCGGAACCGATGGATCAGATCTAAAATTCAACGTGACCGGATGATAGCGCTCCCTCGAGTAGTGAAACTCGACGTCCGCTTCCACTCCCAGGAGCAGCCTCAATTGGCCTCTTCAACCAATGCCACTTGCCGACTAACTGCTTCGGCGCGATGCCAGCCGAGTGCGGCTGGTCGGCTCACGACCCACAACCGGTCCTGAAGAGACATTATAGCCCAGCTCATTGGGAACAGGGTCTAATCGACAGGTTCATCAGTCCTCTCGGCTTCATCTCTAAATACGACTTCGTTTAGCCATGTCGTGATTTCATCATAATACCCTCTCACCATTTCTGGTGAGTCGAGTATTTTCATCATTTCCTTGAACGACCCTGTTTCACTGCGGTGAAGGTTGTGATTCCCATCTGAGAATGTCACGATTTTCAAACTCGCACTAGAATTCCGGCCAATGGTGTCCTCATACAACCTCTTGGTGGAACGCCAATTGACGATGCTGTCTCGCGCCCCAAACAGGGCGAGAACAGAAGCATCGATATTGCTCAGGATTGACGAGAAATCTTCGACATAGATGGCGAGCCCAGTGTCAGGATCGTTAGGTTGACTGAGATCTCTTGTCTCGGTGACCAGACGGTCGAATTGGGCTTCGCTAACAGATGAGTCACCGCCAGACATATAGACGAAAAACGGGTCTGCGCGCAGCGCAGCGGTCGCATCAAGGTATTCACTGTATGTACCGCCATTGGCGACGATATGGTTCCCGCGAAGCCACTGGCCATACAGATGCTCTATCTGTTCTTTGCCGTAACCCTCCAGCTTCCAGTTTGATCGAAGAAGGTAGCCAAAGGACTCCTTGGCATCCACACCGCTAACTGAAATCCAGAATTCGATGTCTCTGTCTTCTGCCATGGCCAGAGGCGCTATCCAGCCTGCGCGGCTAATGCCCCAAAGGCCAATCTTTTGAGATCCCGCTATCTGCTGATCACGAAGAAATGAAGCTGCTGCCAGAACTTCCCTCGCGCTGCTTGCGACAGACTGGTTTGGGTCAAACTCACCGCTGCTTTCGCCGCAGCCGGGCTTGTCCCACACAAAAGTCGCAATTCCCTGGGCAAGCAGGCGTGATCGCAAATCAAAATACCAGTTTTGTTCTACAACATTTGTCTTGCCGTACCCATGGACGATGATGACGATAGCATAGGCTTCACCAGAAGCTGGCACATCGAGAAGCCCTGAGAGCTCTGTATCGTTGGCTTTGAAGGCAATCGGCGTTGTGGTTGCATTTGATGTAGTTGGCTGCAACGCCAAGATCACTAGGGCCGAGCATGAAGTGAGTATATTCATCAGCATTCGAGACATTGCATTACCTCAACGGAACTGACTTTCAGTGCACGGCCTTAGTTATCGCGCTGTGATGGTGCTTGCGGCAGCAGTATGCCAATATCTCTGGCCTCGAAGGACTGGAATGTGTTTCTAAGACTTAAGATGGTTGACTTGCCTTAGGTGCTCGGGCTTGGTGTCTTTACCAATGGCGAGCCGCATATACTATGGAAGAACCCTCCTAAAATCCTTCCAAAATCCTCCGATCTACTGGGTGTTGAGGACCAGCGTAAGCAGACAGGTTGGACGCAAAGATCTTGGAATTTTCACGAGGAGGCGATTTTCTCGCTCCTCGCTAACTCCAGCCCCTTTGAGGCCTGATCATAGAGCGGACGATAGCGCAATGCTGACTGGAACCAGTCCTCTGCCTTTTTGTTCTCGCCATTGAGAAGGTAGTAATTTGCAACATGTGCAGCGACTGGGGCACCCCACCGGGCCAAAATCTCAGGGTCATTCACTTCAGTCTGCTGCATGACTAGGAACGCCCTTTCAAAGAGCGTAGCGCAACCAGCGTCATCTCCTTGCAATTGACGAAGCTCACCGAGATTCAACATCGCGACCCAATGCTTTGGATTCAATGCCACAGCATCTTCATAGGCCTGCGCCGCTTCGTCCACCCGCCCGAGTGCAGAAAGCGCTAAGGCTTTGGCTTTATGTGCGTTCGCCTCATCAGAGCGAAGAGTAAGAGCGATCTCGGCTTGAACCAGAGCTTCTTCGAGTGTTTGTCGTTTTCGCGGGTCTTGGTGACGCATATCTTGCAAACTGGCGGTCAGGCCGCGCTCGTTATCGGCACCTGCAAGCAAGACGGACTGGACAAGAGCACTGGAAAGACCAACGCGAGCCGACAAATTTGAGGGGTCTTGGTCGACGGCATTGCGAAACAGTGCAGCAGACTGAGCCATGTCCTCTGGTGTCTGGCGTTGGTAGTAATAAGAAGCGAGATCTTGCGTCGGCTCGCCTCGTTCAACTGACACAGCCATCACCCCAAGGGTGATCGCCGCAATAGCGAAAAGAGCGCTAACGAGGGCGAATTGGCGCGCCGGCCCTCTCCCGGGCTCGCCGGGGCTTGGCACCACTTCGACTGGAGCCACAATGCGGTAGCCGCGCTTGGGAATGGTTTGGATGAAGCGCGGGGCTGTCGCTTCGTCGCCAAGTGCCTTACGCAGTTTCGACACCAACCTCGCAACAGCATCATCGGCGATGAAGTCTTTGCCCCAAAGCTCGGCCTCGATCTGTTGGCGACTGACGACGGCACCGGATGCCGCACAGAGGCAGATCAGCAGCTGCATGACCTTTGGTTCGACGCGCACCTGCCCGTCCGGCCCTTCCACCTCGCCCAGGACTGGGTTCACTTTCATGCCGCCTAGCAGAAAGCACTCGGCCGCGGCTGTTTGTAATGTTCCTGAGCTCATGTTGGCTGATTAATACCAACACGCTGAGCCCACAACAAGACGGTTTGCAGCGCCAAAACTATAGCATATTCAGATGTTTAGAGATCAGGAGGAATTCAGGAGATTTTTAGGAGCATTCTACAATAGGCCCTGAAGTATACGCGAACTACAGACACCAGCTTCAAACCTAGGGACGGGGGATCAATGAAAAACCGAATGAAGTCAGCATGCTTAGCCTTGGTATCATTGCTGGGCTTTGTGGTTCCTGCCAACTTGCTAGCGCAACCGCTTTCCCAAGAGGAGCGGGCACGGGTCGAGGCGGTCCTTGAGGGCATGGTCGATGAAGGCGAGCCGGGCTTCGCAGTCGGCATTATGCGCGAAGGCGAGGTGGTGTTTGAGGCCTATGAGGGTCTTGCGGATATTGCGCACGGCGTCCCGATCGGACCAGAGTCCCGCATCAACATTGCTTCGGTTGCTAAGCAGTATGTCGGGCTGATGATGCTTGATCTAGCCGCACAAGGAGAGATCGATCTTGAGGCCGACTTTCGCACATATCTCACAGGAGCAATGCCGAATGTCTCCGAGAAAATCAGTGTTGCCAATCTGCTGACCCACACCAGCGGAGTGCGTGATTACAGCACATTAAGGTCGCTGATGGGGGTCACATGGTACGAACGCCCCTTCAATAATCGCACCGCGATGCGGCTACTCAATGAGCAGGAAGACCTCAATTTCCAGCCCGGCAGCGAGTATCTGTATAGCAACTCCAACTATGTCCTCTTGGCTGAAGTGATCGCTGCTGTGTCGGGCCAACGGTTCGACGCTTACGCGCGGTCCTTCTTCGATGAGATCGGAATGGAGAGAACAGGCTGGAAGCGCCGTTATGGTCTCGTTCTCCCTAACGAAGCTAAAGGCTATATGAACTTTAACGGATGGATCGAAAATCCTCAGATCGCCAACTATTTCGGCGACGGATTTCTATTCACCACGTTGCCTGACCAAATGGCTTGGGAGCGCCAGCTGCAAGGTGCTCAATCGAGCTTACCGCGAGTTGTCGTTATTCAAAGCCAAACCCGACCGGGCTCAGAGTTTCCCGGGAACTATGGCTATGGTCTCGAACATGGGACTTTTGCAAATGAAACTACCTTGTTTCATGTCGGCAGTACCGGCGGCTACAACGCTTACACGTTAAGATTGCCACAACGGCAAACCTCCATTGTCGTGATGTTAAACACGGCACAAATCGGAGTGGCGCAGCTGGGGAACCGATTGGCAGCCGCCTTGCTTGATGTGCCGCCCAATCAGATTTTTGACTATCCTGCTGGTCCTGAAGAGTTAGATGCAAGACCGGCGAATGCAGATGTCACGGGGCGATACGAACTCAGCGATGGCACGATAGTCGTCATCGTTGAACGCGAAGGAGAGCTTTGGCGCGAAATCGAAGGCACGAGCCCGGTCGCTCTTGTCCATGACCAAGACAATGTTTTTGCCTATTCGACCAATAGCCAACTCAAGATGGCCTTTAAGCTGGGGCAAGTTGGGGGCACGGAGATGAGCATTTATTTGCCATCACAGTCCGTGCAGGTTGGCCGCGAACTGGGTCCATTGCCAAGCGGCGAAACCAGCAGGACATCTCTCGAAGGATGCTTTTTCAACGCCGAAACGCGGACGGAGATCGTGCTTCGATGGACGCAAGGCGACAGCTTCCAAATGATCAAAAATGGGCGCAGTCGTGACGCCCAGATGGTCGGCGCTGATTATGTTCGGTGGAATTCCTATCGCCTGCGATTTGAACGTGATGAAGAAGACAGGATCACGAGGCTTTGGGTAGACAATGGCCGCATTCGCAATGTTCGTTTCGAGCCCTGGGACGCATGTCGCGCAGAGACTTTGGGACGGTTTATTCCGCAGTAAGTGTGATCTTGGCTCATTTGCTCATGCAGATCATTTCTTGGGTAGAACATGCTGGGTGACCGGCGCTGTATGAATGCGACTTTTGAGCCTTGTACCGATATTTCTATGCGCACACTTCCTACACACATTAGAGAATCTGGAGGCGTTATGATCCGATCAATGTTGTTGTGCTTGAGCCTGCTCGTTTGCGTCGCAACCCCGACGCAAGCCGGGGCGAACCCACAATTAGCGCGCACTCCTGGCGCCCGCGCCAATATGGACGTGCTCGAGACCCGGCGCGTCCGATCTGAGAGGTTTGATTATGATCATGCGGTAACCATTGCGCTGCCTGCGACCTATTATGCTCATCCGGACCGCAGCTACCCAGTGCTTTGGGTATTGGACGATCCATTGATGACGCGAAACGCTATCGCGACAGTCGATCTTCTGGTGTCTGGCAACATGATCCCTGAGCTGATTGTCATTGGGGTTGGCAGCCCTTCGGAGGAAGGCCTTGCTGGAGTCGGCAAGCGGATCATTGAATTCTCTCCTCCGGGTGAGGGTTTCGCTGGGCCAGGGCTCAAATCTCAGGCATTTCGAAGCGTCGCTCCATTGCCTGAATACCCGCATCGGGCAGACGACTTTTTGTCTTTTCTAGGCGATGAGTTACGCCCCTCTTTAGCCGCCGAGTTTCGGTTCGCAGATGATCATATTTTGCACGGCCATTCGCTCGGCGGATTGTTTGCAGGCTATGCTCTGTTCTCACGTCCAGAGCTATTCGACCGAATGATCATCGGTTCGCCTGCCTTGTCGAATGTGAATGATGCGGTCTTCAAACTGGAAGAGGAATACTCCACAGCCCATTCGGCGCTTGAAATCGACCTGTTCGTTGGCGCAGGCGGCGAAGAAGGAAATGAGTGGTTCCTCAATGCCGGCGGTATTTTGAGCAGCACGGCACGCTTCATCGAAGTTATGACCTTGCGAGACTATGAAGGCACGAAGGTGTCAAGCCGGATCTACACTGGTGAGGACCATTACACTGTGGTCCCACGGATTATGAGCGACGCCTTGCGCCATTTCTACAAATCAGAGGCTGATGCCATTGGCTCTACATGGCCGCAAAAGCCCTAGCTATTGATAGCCCTTTAGCGATGCGAAAATGGGCCAAATGCCTCTGTTTTCTGGCTTTGGCCTTCACCATCTCGTGGGCGATGTGGTGGCCTATCCTCGATGACCTATCCGGCTTTGATGGTGATCCCCGCTCGATCTCGCCCGTTTACTTCGCCTGGCTTTCTCTTGGTGCAGCCGGCCCAAGTATATCGGCGGCAATCACTGTGTTCGTCTTTGATGGCCCAACCGCTTTGGCGAGACTGCTTTCCAGAATTGTCCTTTGGCAAGTACCTTTGGGATGGTACGCATTCGCGCTGCTGCTTGTGCCGTTCTCTGACCTTGTCGCTAGATTGCTCTTTAGCTGGATCAGCCCAATCGGGATCGAACTGGACTTTAGCAACGCAAGGACGCTCCTTCTTGTTGTTCCGTTCGCGTTCGTATCTGGAGCGTTTGCCGAAGAACTCGGCTGGCGAGGCTTTTTCCAGCCAACGCTGCGTGAGGATTTGAGTCTCCTGGCCACGGGCGTTGTTATTGGCGTAGTTTGGGCTCTCTGGCATACGCCGCTCTTCTTCACCCAGGTTGGTTCATTTGTCAGCGGGACTGGTCCAACAGCTCAAAGTGTTCTGTTCTATCTCGCGTTCTCAATCCTGTTGTCTTGGTGCATGGCATGGCAAGGAGAATATACCAGGCAAAGCGTTTTCCTGGCGTATCTGTTCCATGTGTCAGTGAACCTCGCGATCGGCCCCGTTTTGATGCCTCCCACAAGTCCGGACGCGCAAGCGCAATTGATTTTGTTGTCTAGCGCTGTGCTGTTCTTCGCTTTCGTTGGCGTGAAGTGTTTTCACCGGAAAGCCGCAGGTGCGGCTTGAGATTCAGACCCTGACGATGTCCGCTTTCACCCCCACTTTCGGTCATTGAGCAATGGCTTAACCTGGGCCGTTTGCAGAATAACAGTTCCGGGACGCTCAGTCGGCTAAAGCCGACATTCTGCTCACGACCCATTTACGGCCATCAAGTCGATTGCCTGACACAGATGTAATCGTTTCATACCTCGCTCGGAGAGATGCCAAACCTGCGTTTAAAGGCTTGTGCG
>JBCBAX010000010.1:0-43227 GCA_038532305.1 Pseudomonadota bacterium
AGAATGGGCAGCAGAGCAGCTCAAATGCTCCTCTCCGGCTCTGTAAACGGCCTAAGTTTTGGATATCGAGCGAGAGACGCTCGACGACACTGCAATGGCCGAGAACTGCTCGGCATAGACCTTTTTGAAATCAGTCTCGTCACGCACCCTTTGCAATACGGTGCACGGGTCCATTTCGTCGAATAGAGATTCGGTAAGAAACCCGTTTTCAAGTTCCAACCGGCCGCCATTGGGCGGCCTTTTTCACGCCCAAAGAAAGGCCAACTGCCCTATGGATACCTTAGATACACCCCAAACCCCAGTGCCGACCGAAGCACCCGGATCAAACGATAATCTCGATCGCAGTTTCGATATCGTGGCGCGCCAAGACGAAGCTGAGGCAAAAATCGAAGCTCTTCGCGGCGATGTCTCGGAAGTCAAAGCCCGGCTCGACAAAGTCGCACGCGCCGCTTCTCGACCTACTATCGGCGGCGAGGCTAGGCCCAACGAAGAGGTCAAAGGCTTTGTGAATGGCTATTTGCGTCAAGGGCGCGAGACTGAAGTAAAGTCGCTCAATGGCTCCAATCCAAGCGACGGCGGATATGCTGTCCCCAAAGCTCTCGATGCGATCATTGCGCGTGAATTAAAAGAAGTCAGCCCGATCCGCTCACTTGCCCAAGTTGTGCAAACTGGCACTTCAGGCTACCGCAAACTTGTAGCAACGGGCGGCACGGCATCAGGCTGGGTAAGCGAGACAGCGACGCGGCCCGAGACAGCAGCTCCAAATTTTGCCGAAATTGCGCCGCCCAGCGGCGATCTCTATGCCAACCCGGCTGCAAGCCAAGGCATGCTGGATGATGCAGCGTTCAATCTTGAAAGCTGGCTGGCGACTGAAATTGCAATGGAGTTTGCTCGTGCAGAAGGTGCAGCGTTCGTCTCCGGTACCGGCATCGATCAACCCGAAGGATTCTTGACGGCATCCACCAGCACAAACGCAGATGGCGCTCGCGCATTCGGATCGGTCCAGTATATTGGATCAGGCGATAGCGACGGCTTTGATGGCGCACCTGAGGCTAAGCTGATCGATTTGATCCACTCACTCAAAGCAGGTCATCGACAAGGCGCCAGTTTCGTCATGAACTCGGCCACACTTGCGACTGTCCGCAAACTCAAGACCAGCGATGGGGCATTCTTGTGGCAACCAGGAATGGTCGAAGGGCAACCCGACCGCCTTTTGGGTTATCCGGTCGTTGAGGCCGAAGATATGCCAGATATTGCCGCAGATGAGTTCCCGATCGCATTCGGCAATTTCCGTCATGGTTATCTGATCGCAGAGCACAGTGCCACGAAAGTCCTTCGAGATCCGTTCAGCAACAAACCGTTCGTGCATTTTTACGCCACGAAACGGGTTGGCGGGAAAGTGCTCGACAGCAATGCGATCAAGCTTCTGAAAATCGAAGCCTAGCGCCCTGTCAGCGGCTATCTCTTCCGCGCGAAGAGATAGCCCAAACTTCCCGACAGGGTTGAGTTCCCCCTTGCTCCCTTGTCGGTTGCCTGCACCCGCGCCGCCTCTTGGCATCCCTCCCGCCTTCAACAGCGGCGCGGGTGCAATTCTTGTGTTTTTTACCATTTAGGAGAAGCCAATGCGTCCGATAATTGTGCAGCCTCCTGATGTCTCAGGTGCTGCCCTAGCAGAATTGAAAGCCTGGCTCGGCATCAGACGACCAAATGAAGACGCACTTCTGGAAAGTCTACTGCAAGCAAGCCTATCTGCCTGCGAAGATGCAATTTCGCTCACCCCATTGGTCAAGATAGTTGAGGAACGCCTGCCAAATAAAGCAGGGTCTCACTGCCTTACATCCCGGCCAATCAAGAATTTGTCACAGATCGAAGCCATTGGCGTAGATGGCGCGCGCGAACTGATCGACGGCCAAGCCGCAAGTTTGGAGTTCGATGAGGCAGGGTGGGCACAGCTAGACATTGGCGAGCAATCAGAGGCTTCGAGCGTAGCAGTCCAGGTTTCAGTTGGAATCTCGGATATCTGGGAAGATCTCCCACCGTCCCTAAAGCAAGCTATCATAAGGCTTTCAGCTTTCTATTTTCGTGAGCGCGATCAAGACCGAGCCGAAAAGATGCCTATCCCCTCAAGTGTCGAGGCACTTCTTAGGCCATGGCGTGAGCTCCGCCTGTCGTGATCTCTGCAAATGCAAATTCTGAGAGCTTGGTCAGAGAGCTAGCAACTGCTGCAGAGCGCATCGCCTATTCGCGAGCGCGGCGGCTTTCTCAGTCCGCAGTCGGCGAGAACCACCGCTGGCGGTCTGCCCAATACCTTTGGCCCACATTTTAAAAGGAATGATAGCTCGTGGAAAGTGAACTTCGCGCTTACGTTATTGAGTGGCTGCGATCAGACCCTGCTTTGAATGAGATAAACGCTATTGAGGAAGAGAGCCCCCTACGAGCTAGCGCGCCCTGGCTCGGGATTGCGGCTAGCGCATCTGCCGATTGGGGCACGAAAGACAGACCTGGACGCGAGATCAGAATAGCGCTCGAGCTTGAAAGTCGATCGGACGAGACTGCTGCGGATAGCGAATTGGTCGCGGCGATAGAAAGTCGAATACTCGAACTCCCTCCCTTCCACCCAGCTTTTGAAATTGCTTCTGTTCGTTTTCTGAGAGCCAGAAGCGAAGCCCGCGAGCAAAACCTGCGCGGCTCATTGCTCGAATTCAGATTTCGGATTTTCAAACCCTAGACCCGGAGACTTTCATGTCAGCTCAAAATGGCTCTTCCTTCTTGCTCAAAATCGGCGATGGTGTGGTGCCTCCCACCTACGAGACAGTTGCCGGCCTACGCACCACTCAGCTTACCATAAACGGCGATACAGTTGTGGTGACGCACAAAGAATCGGGCGGATAGCGCGATCTTCTTTCAGGTGCCGGTACTCGTTCAGTCTCAGTCAGCGCAGCGGGTATTTTCCTCGGCAGCAATGCTGAGGACGCGATCCGTAGCCATGCGCTCGCTGGAACAATCGACGACTACGAACTCTCATTCGAGGATGGAGCAAAGTTACGCGGCCGATTCCTTGTGCAGCGCCTTGACTATTCCGGCGACTTCAACGGCGAGCGAAACTACACCTTGCAGCTTGAAAGCTCCGGCCCGGTTATCCCCGCATGAGCCAGACAGCCAACCCTCTAAGAGGGGAAACAGCAATAGAAGTCGCCGAGGTAAAACGCATTCTTCGGCCGAGCTTCGAAAACTTGGTCGCAGCCGAAGAAGAGCTTGGCTCACTTTTTGCGCTTGTTGAGCGTGCCTCCAATGGGGCGCTTACGATCACAGAAATAACTGTATTGCTTTGGCATTGTTTGCCTCAGCAGGGTCGCCCATCGCGCGACGAATTGGGCGCCACCGTTCTTCAATTGGGCCTCATTGAAGCAACAAAACCAGTGCGAGCAGTCCTGTCTCAAGTGTTGCAGGGCCGAGTATGACCGAACTTTTTGGCGATGCCACCCCCTTTTGGGGAAGCATCGCGTCAAGAGCGCTCGGCTGGCGACCTACCGAGTTTTGGCAAGCCACACCTCAAGAACTTGTTGCCAGTCTTGGCAGTCCAAGCGGAGCAACAACGACGGCTCCGCCTAGTCAAGAGACAATCAGAAAAATGATAGAGCGAGACTCAAATGGATGACAGTTTCGAAGAGCTTGTGATTGATGTGCGCGCGGCGACCGATGGTTTCTCGGCTGATCTCGAAGCAGTACGGAAGTCCGTAGATTCAACCCTGCTCGATGGCTTTGGTCGCGCAGGAGAGACATTGGAACGCGGACTGACATCTGCGCTGCGAATCGGCAGTCTTGGCTTCGATGACTTGAAACGCGTTGCATTCAGCGCTCTCGATGAGATCGCTTCGTACGCCTTGAATTCTGGCCTTAATTCTCTCTTCGGCAGCACCGATGGGGGGATCGGCGGATTTGTCCAATCTTCATTGGGCGCACTGCTTGGCTTGCCGGGCCGCGCGACTGGGGGTCCCGTATCTCCAGGACGCGGATACGTCGTAGGTGAGAATGGCCCAGAGCTGTTTGTGCCAACCAGCGCTGGCAGGGTTGAGGCGAACAGCGGCGGCGGCAATCGCGACGTGAGGGTGGCCATTCAATTGGCAACACCGCGCGGAACGGCAGCTCCAACGGCCATGCGACGATCCTCAAGACAAGTTGCAAGCGCAGTCCGCCGTGCTCTTCAAGAAAGCTAAAGGTGGGGGGAAACTGTGGCATTCTGGCTAGCAAATAAGCGCCACTCGCAAGAGTCGAGCTTTATCCAAAGGTTCGACCCGAGATTCTGGACGGTCAATTTTCCGCGACCAGCAATGGCATCGGTCGTATCTACCGGACCAGACTCAATGCGGGTCGATATAGAGGTTCACAATGAAGGCGAACTTGTCGGGTTGATATGGGAGAGTGAGGATGCTCTCGATCATCCACTGCTCGCCTACGATACAAATCGGGATTACTCGCATACCACTTTAAGTTTTCGCTGGCAGTCGAACAACGTCCTTCCGCTCGACGTTGCAAACGGCCCCACTCTGACCATTGAGGGACGAGATACCGACGGAGATGCGCAAACCTGGTACATTCGCTTATGGAACTATGCCTCTGGCACCGCTGATGATGCGATCATCACCCTGCCATTCTCCGAGCTTGAAAGCGGTTATGGCCTTCCCGGAACTCCAATAAATGCAGCTGATATTGATCGACTGTTCATCTCGATCGTATCCCCGCAATACTCGCCAGGTAGCACCGCCCCCCTACAGAACCGTATAAATGGAAGCGTCGAAATCTCGAATATCAACGTCGATGGCCGAAATGCCATGGTTGAAATTGGAGACGTGCGAGCGCCCGTGCACGGTGAGCGGATGGCGACTGCCTACGACGATGCCTACAACCAAACGCCCGCCAGATTGGTGCGCAACACAATCGGGTTGGGGTATCGGGAGGACATCGTACACTATGTCGGAATGAGCCATTTCATGCAGCTTGACCGTCAAACGGACGGTTCACTGCAAGCGGACACATTAGGCAGCCTGTGCAAACCCGCCGAGGCGTGGCACGCCAGCTTCTTTGCGGAGGCAGCAAAGTACGATCTGGAGGTAATTGCATCCATTTCCTACGAGCTGTTCAATGCATATTGCCCGGATGACTGGAAACAGCGCACTCATGATGGATATCCTGCCCTTACAGGATGGATCCCACCCTCGACCTTGTTATCGCCCGCAAATCCCCAGGCAATTGATTGGATTGCGGCGAGCGCTGAAAGATTCGTCGCTTTGTTAGAAGCGGCAGACCAACCAGTTCGATTCCAAATTGGTGAACCATGGTGGTGGGTAACCCAGGCCGGGAAGATATGCCTCTACGATGATGCCGCAAAGGCTGCGTTTGGCGGTAACCCACCTGAAATTCCTGATATGCGCAGCCCTCTGTCTTCAGCACAACTTGATCTGCTAACCGATGCAGGCGCACTGCTCGCGCAGTCCACTGCTAGCGTGGCTGCCAGCATTCGAGCGGCTGCATCGGGTTCATCCGAAATCCTTCTGTTAGCCTTCACGCCTACAATTCTCGATCCTGAAATGCCCGAATTGCACAGAGCGAACCTTCCGATCGGATGGGCCTTTCCCGCCTTTGATCGACTCCAGCTTGAAGACTACGATTGGTTGACCGCGGGCGCAGCCGCTTCGAGGCGCAAGGCCTATTCATTCGCTAACGAGCGACTTGGCTACCCAATTGAACTGCAAGACTATTTATCCGGATTTGTTCTCTATGCGTCGGATGCGCAGCCATACTGGACGTTGATTGATGGCGGTCTGGATGAAGCAGCAGACCGCGGAATTGCTCGTCGTTATGTTTGGGCGATGCCGCAGGTTTGCCGCGACGGATACACTCGACTTCCCAAAAACCAGGACTCCCCAATGAACGCCTTTGACAATGTACTTTACCCGTTTGCTCTGGGCCGAGGCACAGCAGTCGCGCCGGAGTTCTCCACCTCAGTATCTGTTACTTCATCAGGGCACGAGCACAGAAACTCATTATGGTCCGATGCGCGTGTGCACTTCGATGTAGGGCCAGGAATTCGATCAGAAGTGGAACTAGCAGAACTGATTGCTTTCTTCCGCGCTCGCCGTGGCGCAGCGAAAGGGTTCCTGATCAGCGATCCATACGATCACAGCTCCAATGGAATGACCGGAACACCGACAGGACACGATCAGCTTATAGGGATTGGTGATGGCGCACACACTGATTTTCAATTGGTGAAATCTTATGGCTCGGGCCCTGAAGCACAGGTCAGGCCAATAACACGCCCACGTGCTGAAACCATTACAGTGACGGTAGGAGGAGATGCGAATACCGACTGGACTTTGGGCGATATGGGGGTGCTGCGGTTTCATACCGCGCCTGCCACAGAATTAGAGGTCCGAGCTGGTTTTCTCTTCGATGTACCTGTACGATTCGCTGAAGATAGGATCGATATCTCAGGCGTGAATTTTAGTGCTGGCGAGGCGCCAAGCATTCCACTGATCGAGCTGCGTGAGGCAATCTGATGCGTATCTTTTTTGATAGAGCACTCGATAACGTCGCAACGATCTGGCGCATTTACAGGCGGGATGGCGTCACTTTAGGCTTTACAAGCCACGACCGAAATCTGGTCTTTGATGGCATCACTCATCTTGCCGCCCCCGGTATGGTCCCTGCAGCAATAAGGCTGACAGCAAATCTAAGTGATGACAGTGCAGAAGTCGAAGGCGTCTTGAGCCACCGATCAATTCTAGAGAAAGATCTATCATCTGGGCTTTTCGACAACGCAACTATTGAGGTTGGTGTCGTTGACTGGGCAACTTTTGTGAATAGCATCTTGTATTACGGCAAGATTGGTTCTGTAGAAAACGACGCCAATAGTTTTGCCGCCGAACTGCGGTCTTCCAAGGCATCACTTGAACAAGATCTGGTCCCGCGAACAAGCCCAACCTGTCGCGCAGAGTTTTGTGGTCCACAATGCGGTCTATCTGCTCAAAAGTTCACATCCATTGAAGCTGTGACAACAATTGATGTTGATGGGAACCAAGTTGGATTTTCCAACATTTCTGGCTCGAACTATACCGATGGACAAGTACGCTTTCTTGACGGCCCGCAAACCGGGATTGTGTTTGGTATCGTCACAACAATTGGTGGACGTCTTGTTCTAGATCGACCTTTGTCAGCGGATGTCAAAATTGGAGTTAAAGCTGAACTGAGAGAAGGTTGCGACCACACGCACACGACTTGCTCAAATCGCTTCCAAAATGTTCTGAACTTTCGCGGCGAACCGCACCTGCCCGGCAATGACCTACTCGCTCGATATGGTTGAGCCGAACAGCTCAAGTCAAAATCAAGGAGACAAACTCGCTCTCGCTGCCGGGCAGCTTGTCGGGACCCCTTTCAAGCTTCACGGCCGCGACCCTGCTATCGGCGTTGATTGCGTTGGTTTGGTTCACTTATGTTTGGTCGCAGTAGGCTGTGAGCCAAGGGAGGTAAGAGGTTATGGCCTCAAAAATCGCTCAATATCGAGCTGGGTCGATCACGCGGAGGGTTCTGGTCTCTCAAACGCATGTGGAACAGTTCTTCCTGGCGATGTGATACTTATCTTCTCGGGGCCACTGCAGTATCATTTGGTCATTGCCGACCATTCAGGGTCGTTTGTGCATGCACACGCCGGCTTACGCCGTGTAGTGCGGCAACGCCTCGCAATCACCTCTGAAAATTTCATTCAAAAGTGGCGGGTTACTGCCGTTGAAAGGAGCCAATAATGGCTACTCTCGTACTCTCAGCAGTAGGTTCTGCAGTTGCAGGACCATTTGGTTCGGCTGTTGGCGGCTTGATCGGCCGCCAAGTAGACCAAAGACTCTTTGGAAGCGGCGCTACTGAGGGGCCACGCTTAACAGAACTTGCAGTCACAACGTCCAGCTATGGCCAAGCAATTCCAAGGCGCTTCGGCCAAATGAGAGTAGCCGGAACAATAATTTGGGCAACTAACCTGGTGGAGTCTTCGGAAACTGAGGGTGGCAAGGGTCAGCCTTCAAGGACAACCTACAGTTACTCTGTATCAATGGCTGTCGCCGTTTCCAGCACACCGATTTCTAAGATTGGTAGGGTCTGGGCCGACGGAGAACTGTTGGTTGGATCGACCGGAGATATGAAGGTCGGAGGTGTCTTTCGCACGTATCTCGGCTACGGTGACGACCTCGCTGATCCGCTGATAGAGGCAGAGCAAAACGAAGGAGTTTCAGCGTTCAGAGACTTTGCTTACGTCGTGTTCGAAGACCTCCAATTGGAAGAGTTCGGCAATCGAATCCCGGCATTGACCTTTGAGGTTTTTACGCCCTCCTATGAAGACGTTTCGCTACTGGATATTTTGCCTGCAAACAAAGCCGAGAAATCGCATGTGGCGCTCCATCACGCCAGAGGTTTTTCGGACGAAGGCGGCCAACTTTCAAGCTCCTTGAATGCGATAGATCAAATCTATCCTTTGACAGCAGTATCTGGGGTCGAGGGGGTGTCTCTATTTGTTCGTGATGCGCTCCCCGATAGGATTTTTCCTCTAAACGAACGTCTGTCATCCTCAGACATCTCAGAAGCCACGGAACGATACAAACGACGCCGCGCGACACCTTCACGGGAACCGTTGGCACTTCGTTATTACGATGAAAGTCTCGACTACCAGCCCGGCGTACAGCGCGCGTTTGGCAGACGAATGGGTGGTAGCGAAGTTATGATTGATTTGCCTGTCAGTATGAAGGCTGAGGGCGCCAAAGAATTGGTGAATGCGAAAGCACATCACTCCAGATGGCACCAAGAAGAGAACACCTGGATCACTGCGGAGCTGAATCCCGAGATTATGCCAGGTGCATCGGTTTCGCTTCCAGACGTTACCGCAACGTGGCGCGTAGTTTCATGGGAGTGGCGCGAGAGTGGGGTCGAATACGGTCTCCAACGCATGTCGCCAGTTCTGGGGCAATCAGTTGGCGCGGATTCCGGGAGCGCTAATACGGCCCGTGACATGGCCGTCACTCCGACAATTCTAACCGCTATTGAAGTCCCTCCCAGCGGGATAATGAATGCATCAAGATCGGAGATCTACGCAGTTGCCACCTCGGAAAGTTCAGGCTGGCGCGGGGCCGCACTTTTCGTCGAGGAGGGCGACAAGCTTATCCCAATCGGGGGAACTAGTAACGAGCGAGCAACAGCAGGAATTGTTGTAAGTCAAATTGGCGCTTCGAGTTCATTCTTTTTCGAACAAAACTCGGCTATCGAAGTCGAATTGCCATCGAGCGATTTGAGTTTTCAGGATTCTGACATGGACGGGCTTGCTGCAGGAGCGAACCGGCTCTTGGTAGGCTCAGAAGTCATGCAATACCTTTCCGCAGAACCGCTGGGTGAAAGTCGCTGGAGGCTTTCTGGCCTGCTGCGTGGCAGGGCTGGCACCGAGGATATCGCGCTTGTGGGTCATCCCCCAGGAACAAACGTTACTGTTCTGGATGCTAGACTGACACCTTTAGATACGTCGATTTTTCAAACCGGTCATCACACAAACATCGCAGCCTTGGGTATCGCCGATCCAGACGCTGTTTTTGCCACGCTCCAAAATTCCGGATTATCTCTCCGGCCACCATGCCCGGTCCACCCAAAAGTATCTACGCATGGTGATGGGTCATTGGAGCTAACTTGGACCCGCAGGGCAAGAGGTGCGTGGAGATGGGAAGATAGAGTTGATACTCCGTTGGTAGAAGAAAGAGAGAGCTATCAAGTCGGCTTTGGGCCAGTCTCCTCGCCGCATGCAATCTGGGAAACCGACACTTCTTCTCTGGTGCTTAAACCAACGCAAGTCGCTCAGGTGATCACAGATTATGGCGCGGGTAACCTCTGGGTTAGACAGCTTGGCACCCACGCAGCTTCACCGGCTCTCTTACTTACAGTCCTCAGCTAGCATTTGGAGACTCAAATGACAGATCCAGTTTCATTCTCATCGTCGAGCACAGTCTTTGACTTCCCTCTATTGTTCTCGGGCCAAGCACAAAAAGAAATTTTTGTTAATCAGACGTTTTCGATGATTGATGCTTTGCTTTCACGTGTCATTGTTGGATCCAGCTCTACACCACCTTCATCACCGTCCGACGGGGATGTTTACCTAGTTGAGGCACCTGCTTCGGGAGATTGGACCGGTCGAGCAGAATCCTTAGCCCTGCGCGTCGGCGGAGCTTGGCGGTTTGTCGAGCCGAGGGAGGGTATGTCAGTTTTCAACAAGAGTAGTGGGCGATCTCTTGTCTTTCGATCTGCATGGGAATTTGCCCAAGAACCAGTAGCACCGAGCGGCGGAAGTGTGATCGATACCGAAGGCAGATTGGCCCTTTCACACCTCATTGGCGAGCTGAAGAAAGTTGGGATTATCGGCTAAGCCTGCCTTCGTCTGCGAACAGTTCTGATTGGATTTCAGGCTATCTTTGGCTCGTCGATGCGGAGTGCGCACTTCTAACAGGCTCGTGGTAGAGGCAAACATGCAACAGTTCAGCGCTATTGTCTGCTTGCCACCTCCAAAGGGAGAAGTTAGAAGTGCACCGAACTCCATCTGATAAAAGGGGAATTATAGAAATGCGCAAACTCGTCATAGGAATGGCGATGGCTTCTACCGCGCTCACTGCGCCCGCCATGGCTCGTGAAGGCCAATGGTACATACAGGGCGACGGCGGAGCGATGATCGTAGAAGACGTCGATTTCGATATCGCGGGCACAACTGGAGGTGTTGAATTCGACGCTCCTAATGATGCCACCGCTGACTTTAACGCGGGGTACGACTTTGGAGCAGCCGTCGGGCACGACTTCGGTTCATTCCGGTTAGAGGCTGAAGCTAGCTATCGCTCGGCCAATCTTGATTCGCTATCAGCGGGTTCTGCAGGACTCCTGATCCGAGACCCAGGGACTTCGCCAACTACATTCGCTGGTACTACTTTGCCGGCTTCAGGTGAGTTCAACGCACTTAGCTTTATGTTGAATGGCTTGTTCGACTTTGGTCCTGATGATGGCATCCAAGTGTTCGCGGGCGGCGGTATTGGTGTAGCGCGCGTCGACCTAGATGCCACTGCGGTTTTGAGTGGTCCAGGCGCGTTCGACGATTCTGATACTGGCTTGGCTTGGCAACTTCTTGCTGGTGTTCGCGCTCCACTCAATGACCGTTGGGACGCAGGGTTAAAATATCGGTATTTCAACGCAACTGATGTAAACCTGATCGATACACGAGGCTTCGATCTCTCTTCAAACATCAGCACCCATTCATTGATGGGTTCCATCATTTACAACTTCGGTGGTGAGGCGCCACCGCCACCGCCACCGCCACCGCCACCGCCACCACCGCCACCACCACCACCACCACCACCGCCGCCTCCACCGGCTCCGGTATGTAATACTGGACCGTACATTGTTTTCTTTGATTGGGACGAATCAGTCCTGACCACAGATGCGACGACTGTGTTGGATGCGGCCGTTACTGCTTATGCCAATTGTGGTAATGCTAGTGTTATGCTCGCGGGTCACGCTGATAGGTCTGGCAGTGTGAGCTACAACATCGGCCTCGCCGAACGTCGCAATGCTTCTGTTCGTGCTTACATGACAGGCAAAGGCGTTCCGGGAACACGGATTAGCAGCAATGCGTTTGGTGAAAGCCAGCCGAAAGTTCCGACTGCTGATGGTATTCGCGAACCACAAAACCGTCGAGTTGAAGTATCTTACGGCCCCGGTTCGGGAATGTAGCACGCCTCAAGAAAACTTGATTGAAGAGAGGGCCGAAAGAAATTTTGGCCCTCTTTTTTAATATCATGCCTCAATGGAAGGCAAAAAATGGTGATTTACCCAACCTCAGAGATTTACGAGGCAAAGCAAAAATTACGAACTCCGAGTGTGCTGAGCAGCTCTTCCGTTCAAAACGAGACAGCTTTTCTATCTGATTGTAGGCTAGAGACAGTCAAGAACTGACCTATAAATCCAAATCTATTCCTAGAAAACAACTCACAGTCTTCGAAGCTAAAATTGGGGCTACGCCCGCTACCTTGTTTATTGGACCGACTGCGGCTCTCCGGCTGCAGCTGCCCGGTCCACAACGCTTTCAGCCGCTTTTGGAACCAACCTGATCGCTGCGATCAGAAGTAGCAGGCCAAGCGGCGTAATCCAAAGCGTTGATAAGACCCCCGCACTGAGGTTCCCATCATTTTGGGCCGATACGTATCCCGCAGTATAAGGTCCAAGAGCAAGTCCAACAAGAGTCGTCGCCAAGAAAAACGTAGCTGTCGCCGTTCCTCGCATGCGGGGCAGCACCAACGCCTGACTGCTCGCTGCTGCAGCACCTAAAGCAGACGCTGCAAGCGCGCCGACAACAACATTCAGTGCAATGAACAACGCGAAGCTTTCGGTTGTATATTGAACAATGGCAAACGGTATCGGGCTAAGCAAACCAAATAAGATGACCCATACTCGACCGCTTTCGAAGCGAGTCAAAAGCGCATCCGCCATGCGACCTCCAAGAATAACGCCGAGAAAGCCCCCAACTGCTCCTCCTCCTCCCAACCAAAAGCCCAGCTCACCTTTAGTTACGTCAAAAACCCGTTCCGCATAGGGAGCCCCCCAATACGAAGCCGAATATGCCATAAATGCAACCGTCCCATAACCTAGGATAGTGCAAAGAAACGCAGGCGAGCCCCACGTTAGAACAAAAGTGGGATAGTCTCTGGCTCGGAGCGCGGTCGCCCAACAAAAAACTGCGTAGTAGCCGATCGCAAGCAGGAACCACTGATCCGTAACCGACGGAAAATCCAGCCCGGTAAGCGCCCCGAGCGAAGCAACAATCACACCCTCACCTGAACCTAAAATCACAGTAAGGAAGTGCGCAACAATCAAGGCTAAGAGGAATACAGCTATGTTGAGCGCCAATGCGGCCTTACCCCTGGCGGCTGCACCGAAGAATGTGAAGCCAGGTATTACCGTGTAGAGCTCTTGGACAAATCCACGGAACGGGTGTGGATCCTCAGGTGACGGAATGTTATCAATCGCCCCCCTAGTTGGCTCTCGGAGTGTAAACACCCAGAGCGCCAACAGCAAGCCAGGCAATCCAACCGCAATAAAAGCCGCTTGCCAACCAGCTAAGCCCAAAGGACCGCCATCCGGAAAGGTCCGATTCCAATTGTCGACGACCAGTCCGCCTATCGCAAGCGACACTCCGCCTCCGATATATAACCCCGAGCTATATATCGCTAACGCCGTCGCTCTGAGCCGAGCTGGGAACCAATCCGAAATAAGAGAATACGCGGACGGGCTAGCGGTCGCCTCACCCACTCCAACCCCAATGCGTGCAACTGTAAGAGTTCCTGCATCACGAGCGAAGCCGGACACAGCGGTCATCGCAGACCATAGGCTGAGACCAACGGTCATCAATCGCACGCGTTTCCAGCTATCAGCCAGCTTACCAAGCGGGATACCAAAGAGCGCGTAGAAAATTGCAAACGCAGTGCCGTAAAGAAAACCAAGATAGGCATCATCAACACCAAGGTCGGCCTTGATGTCGTTGGCAAGTATTGAGAGGATCTGGCGGTCAATGAAGTTCAATACGTAAACGAGAACCAACACGCTCAAAGCATACCAGCTGTAGGCAGGAACCTTCTCGTTCGATTGATCAGCCGATTGTGCTTCCGCAGCAGTATTCTCGCTCAAAGATTTCTCTCCCAGATGTTCCGCAGTTATAAAAGTGCGGGCCTACTTCTGGCGCCTCTATACCGCATATCTAGTGCTATCGACAATTCCAGCATCCGCAAAACCCTTTTTGCGAAGCCGGCAGGAATCACAAAGGCCACAAGCTAGACCAGCTAAGGTCGGATCGTAACATGACCAACTCCAAACTGGATCGAGGCCCAATCGATCGGCCTCTTGGGCTATCTCAGCCTTCGTCAGATGCTGGAGCGGTGTGTGAACTTCGAACGGGTGTCCTTCAACGCCTGCTTTAGTTCCAAGCCGGGCGGTCTCTGCAAAGCTCTTGATGAAGTCGGGCCTACAATCAGGGTAGCCTGAGTAGTCGAGCGCATTGACACCAATGAACAAGTCACGAGCACCCCACGCTTCAGCGCAAGCAATTGTTAATGCGAGAAAAACTAGGTTCCTGGCTGGAACGTATGTTATTGGTATATCCTCGGTTAAACCCGCTTTCGGCACATCTATCGTGTCAGTCAGTGCTGAGCCTCCAAAGGACCGGAGGTCCAAGACAAGCTCAGAGTGCCGAGACAGTTTCAGCTTCTTGGCAATGTCCCGCGCAGCCTCAAGCTCCAGCTTGTGGCGCTGTCCATAGTCGATTGAAAGGGCGGTTACATCGAACCCTTGTTCCTTAGCCAAGGCAGCGGTGACCATTGAGTCGAGGCCGCCGGAAAGAAGGACAATGGCACGTGCGCGTTTGATATTTCTGGTCATCGAATCGCAAATTCGCTCTGCGTCATGAGAGGTTAACGTGTTTCGGCACAATCCGCCGTACGGCGAGCTTCTGCGGCAAACTGGAATGGAATTCCCCCCGCAATACCTTGACTGTCAATCTGCACCAAATTTGGGTTCTCTCTTCGAATATCAGTCCGGCCATACCCGTGTCCTCGACAGGTATACTGAACCGTCAGTCTTGCAGGAGTATCCTCCAGAACGAAACGGTTACAGTCGCTTTGCTGATGCCGTAACTGGATCAATTCCTCACCCGTGCTAACGCAGACTTTCCGGCTATCACGCCCATCGCGAAATTCGATAGTCCATTCGCCCGTTGCAATCCCTTTGAGGAGAGAAAAATCGTTCCCTTGAACGCTAGCTTGCGCTGCAGTAACGCCCGCGACCGCGCTCAACGCCCATATCAATGCAGTGATTTTTCGTTGCATTATTGATCAATCCTATAGTTTATCGCTTTGATTGCTGGGCTGTTCGGCTGCACGCTATCGCCAAAGTTCGCTGAATACGAAACTATGCCACCTCGAAAACAGTCGAACAGAACGCACAATCAACCTTGATAACACCCTCCTCGTTCATCATAGACTTCTGGTCTTCAGGCGGAAAGCGAGCGATCACTGAGGCATAGTGTTCTTGGCTGCATCGGCAACCTTTGCTTAGTTCGAGATGGGGCTGCACACGCACCTCTTCTTCCTCATGGAAAAGCCGCCATACTATTGCTTCCATAGATAAAGATGGATCGATAAGCTCATCATGCTTGATGGACCCAGCCATTGTCGAGACATGCTCCCAGTCGGGATGGTCCATACGCACATGCAAGCGCTCGCGCCCCTCTTCACCATCTGCCAAATGCTGAACCAACAAGCCTGCGGCACATTTAGTATCTCCGGTTGAACGGGAAGCTATACGAACTGTCGTGGGGACCTGTTCGGACTGGCTAAAATATGCCTCAACCGCTTCAGCCAATGTATCACCTTCAAGGGGGACGATACCCTGATGACGGCGCCCTTCGCCAGTCTCGAAAGTGATCGCCAGATACCCTTCACCAAATAAAGCGCCAAGCGATGGGTTCGCGCCCAAGCGAGACAGAGCTTCGCTGTCAAAGTCGGCATATCCTCGCATTGAACCTCCGCGAAAATCGCAGATGAGCAAGGACACAGCCCCATTTTGTGTATGCGCTTGCAAAGTCAGTTGCGCATCATCCCCCTCCCTTTTTAGCAGCCCACCCATGAGAGCGCACAGCACAAGCGCTTCACCAAGAAGATGGGTTATCGGTGGAGGATAATCATGGGCTGACAAAACATCATTGACTGTCGCATCCAATCGCACAGCTCGCCCTCGCGCAGTGCGCGCTGGGATTGTGAAGCCAAGAAGCTTGTCTGAAAAAGTCTCTGATGTCGTTTCCATAGAGCCCATATGGTGTCAGGCTGCCGAGATCGTAAGGGCAATCAAGATTAAACTGATCGAATAGCTAGCAGCTCATAAAAGCCCGAATGCCCATAGCAGGATCGATTTTTGAGCGTGTATGCGGTTTTCTGCCTCATCGAAAACTACCGATTGCGGGCTCTCAAAAACATCCGCAGTTACCTCCTCCCCGATGTGGGCTGGCAAACAGTGCATGAAGAGCGCATCGGGCTTCGCCAATGCCATGAGTGCACTGTTCACCTGGTAAGGCTCCATCAGCTTGCGTTTAGCATCGCCGTCTACCTGACCCATCGAAATCCAAGTGTCGGTGATCATCACGTCAGCACCACGAGCTGCAGCTTCGGGATCATGCTCGATAGCCACATTTGCACCGGCAGCCTTTGCGTGCTCAACAAATGCCTGCTCCGGCTCGTACCCTTTGGCCACGCCGGCTCTGACATTGAACTTGAAAAGACCTGCTGCTTCCAGAACAGAGTGCAGCACATTGTTTCCATCGCCGAACCAAGCGACTTCGAGACCGGGTAGAGCCTTGCCATGTTCTGCAAGCGTCAAAAGATCTGCGACAATCTGGCAAGGATGAGACTGATCTGTCAGCCCATTGATGACCGGAACGTTGGCGTGGGCGGCCATTTCCTCAATCTTAGTGTGGTCATCTGTACGCAGCATAATCGCGTCAACCATGCGACTGAGCACTCTAGCCGTATCCGCGACGCTTTCCCCCCGTCCAAGTTGGCTGGAATTCGATTCCAGGAATAAGACCGTCCCACCCAATTGACGCATCGCAATTTCAAAGCTCACGCGCGTCCGGGTCGAGCTTTTTTCAAAAACCAGTGCGAGGACAAAACCGGCTAAAGGTGCGTCTTTATCGGTGGCGCCTTTCGGTTTGCCGACACGTGCAGCTTTGCGATCCATCGCATCTGCCAGCATTTTTGAGAGCGCGTCGGCGCCTGCATCAGCTAAACTTAAAAAATTCCGAGCAGAAGCACTTTGATCTCTTGCTGCATGCACCATCAAACTGGCTCCGGCGGTTGAAAGCTAGCCGCACCGGCAGAGAGCTTTTCAAAAAACTCATCGATCTCTTGATCACCAATCACAAGTGGTGGAATTACTCGTAGTGTCTGGTCTCCTGCAGCCACTGTCAGCAATTGGTGATTGTCGCGCAGATGTACGAAGAAGGGGCGGCTTTCCACTTTCATTTTAATACCCAGCATTAGGCCTTTACCCCGGACAAGTTCGAACAACTCGGGATAATTGCCGATAAACTGCTCGAGGCGAGCGCGCAGTCGTTCGCCTTTTTCGCGCACTTGGCTCAGAAACTCTTCATTCGCAACCGCATCCAAAACAGCACTGCCTGCCGCCATACCAAGTGGATTGCCGCCATATGTTGAGCCGTGCGTGCCAAAAGTCATTCCGCGCGCGGCTTTTTCAGTTGCAAGAAGCGCGCCGAGCGGAAAGCCTCCCCCCAAACCTTTCGCCGAAGCAAGAATGTCGGGTTTGATGCCATAATGCTCGTGGGCATACAGTCTGCCAGTGCGCGCCATTCCGCACTGGACTTCGTCTAGCACCAACATCAAATCATGCTCGTCACACAGATCTCGCAGTCCTTGCATAAATCCCTGTGAAGCTGGGCGAATCCCACCCTCACCTTGAATTGGCTCGACCAGAAAACCTGCAGTGTTCGGACCGATTAGCGCTCTTGCCGCGTCCAGATCATCGAATTCCGCATATTTGAAACCATCAAGCATCGGCGAGAAGCCGTGATGCATTTTAGTTTGATTGGACGCGCTGATTGTCGCCATTGTTCGCCCGTGGAATGCATTGGCAAACGTGATCAGCTCAAACCGGTTTTTATCGCCATCTTCACCTGCGTTTTGATAGTAAGCACGCGCACACTTAATCGCTGCCTCAACCGCTTCCGCACCGGAATTTGTGAAAAAAACTGTATCTGCAAACGTATGATCAACCAACTGCTGAGCAAGCTTTTCACCCTGGGGACTGCCGTATAAATTGGAAACATGCATCAGCGTGTTGGCCTGATCCTGGATCGCCGAGATCAAGCCTTCATGAGAATGACCCAATAGGTTGACGGCGATTCCACTCGCGAAATCGAGATAGCGTGTCCCATCCTCATCGATAAGATGGCAGTGTTCCCCGCGAACCGGGCGAACACCGCAGCGAGGATAGACGGGCATAAGAGGCGATATCGACATATGAGGTTGATCCAATTCAATCGAGAATATGGGCGGGCCAAAACAAATGGCGGCCCTTGATAGAGCCGCCATCTACGTTGTCTAAGGCCGCTCTTAAATTGCGTCAAACGGCCAATGTTTAAGGTTTGAGCCTATGCTTGGACAGGCACCAAATTGACCGCAGAATGTTTGCCTCGTCGATCGACTTCAAGGTCGAATTCGAACCGCTCGCCTTCGTTGATCGCCGTCAATCCTGATCGTTCAACCGCACTGATATGCACAAACGCATCCGGCTGGCCATCATCGCGCACTAAGAACCCAAAACCCTTCATTGAGTTAAAAAACTTAACAGTTCCAGTGGCTTTCTCGCCCGTCAATTCACGTTTCGGTGGGGCATCGTTCGATTGCACAGCAATGACTTCACCAACAACCTGAAGATCTTGCGCGGAGACTTTTCCGCCCCGATCCACCAAATTGAATTCAAGTTCTTGTCCTTCAGCAAGGCCTTCTAGGCCAGCACGTTCAACTGCGCTGATGTGGACGAATACGTCTTCGCCGCCAGTTTCTTGTTGAATAAAGCCAAAGCCTTTTTGGCCATTGAAGAATTTAACAGTGCCCTTGCCGGTGCCAACGACCTGAGCGGGCATGCGGTTGAAACCACCGCCGCCTCCAGCTCCGCCGCCGCCTGGCCCGCCGCGTCCACCGCCGCCTTGGCCGCCACGACCGCCGCCGCCGAAGCGGTCACCGCCGCCTCCGCCAGAATAACGGTCACCACCACGATCATTTCCGAAATCACTCGGCGGCGAGTATCCATCCATACCGCCACCAAACGGATCAAAACTGTCTTCACCGAATCCGTCGCGCTTGTCCCGGCCGCGCCGACGTCCCCTATCGTAACCCATAACGCACTTCGTACCTTATCATCCTGCCCGAATTCCAGAGCGCCAGCTGCGGGGGCAGAGCCGTGCTGGTCGCAGGTGCACTATTCAACGGAATTGATCAGCACCGCTGTGGAAAGGTATAGCGTACAAATCAGCGCTATGCGAATGATTTAGCCTGAATCCGCAATATGAGGGAAATATGTCACATTTTCGAGCGCAATACCTGCCTTGCACGGGGCAAATGAGTGCTGCATTGCTGATTTGTTACGAGTTTGCGGCGGCCTATTGATGATTTGTCTTTGTTTTGACTTTCAAGCGATTCGCCTGAGTACTTGAAGAAAGAGCATACCTATGAGCCAATTTCGCAAGCTTGACGAAAGCATGATGGCAAGCCCTCAGATCAGCATTGATGACCTTACCGAGGCTCAAGCATTGGGCGTTACGCTCATCATAAACAATCGCCCAGACGGCGAAGACCCCAATGCGCCACAAAGCGATGCAATCGAGAGCGCTGCCAATGCTTTGGGCTTGCAATATGTCGCTATCCCCATCGGACATTCGGGCTTTAGCGAGGCGCAGGTGGATGCCATGTGCGAAGCTTTAGACCAAGCCGATGGCAACATTCTTGCCTATTGCAGGTCAGGCACTCGTTCCACCTTCCTGTGGGCGCTGGCTGAGGCGAAATCTGGGGTCTCATCTGATACAATCGCTGCAGCTGCGCTTTCGGCTGGATATGACGTGGCCCCTATTCGTCCCATGCTTGATATGTTGGCCGCTCGTCAGGGCTAGCGCTAATTGCGATAGTCGAGCGGCGGATTACGGTCCCCCAGTAAAGACTTGTACGTGTAATCCGGCCCTCGCGCAGCATCGAATTCAGCCTTTGCGGCTGTTCGCAGCATAGGGTTAGTGAACAATTCAACAGCCATCAGTGTCATGGCTTTGGCTGCAACTTGCGCCCCTTTGTGTCCGATTGAATGGCCACTTGCCGCGACAGCTTGCCAGCTATGCGCGCTTGTTCCGGGCACCCAAGCCGCAGTGCGGACGCCCACTGTTGGCGTCGCCCAAGACACATCGCCCACATCCGTTGATCCGTAGCCAAGATCCTTGCTGTAGGCACCAATTTCAGCAGCGCTCGAAAGAGGTTTGGCTGCATCTCCCAGCGATTTTTGAAGAGCTTCGGCCCAGGCGCGCTCCTCTGGTGTGTACTGCACCCCGCCGACCATACGCAATTTGGCGTCCATAACTTTTGCCAAAGATTCGTTGACCAAAAGCGGATTGTTGCCGTGGATCACTTCCCACTCAACATCCGTTCCCGTTCCTGTCGCCGCCCCGCGTGCTGCGTTCTCAAGCCGCTCCCAGATCTGTTCCACACCGTCGGGGTCTGGATGCCGCACGTAGTAAAAAACCTCAGCAAAATCAGGTACCACATTGGGCGCATTCCCGCCGCTCGTGATGACATAATGCATGCGTGCATCCTGCGGCATATGCTCATGAAGCATATTCGCCATCATGTTCATCGCCTCCACCCCATCAAGCGCAGAACGGCCTCGCTCCGGCGCTCCGGCTGCATGGGCTGAAACTCCGGAAAATCTGAACTTGGCAGAGCGATTGGCGAGGCTTGTGCGGGCTGCTGCACTGTTTTCATCGTCAGCATGCCAGTGAATCGCGATATCGACATCATCGAACATCCCGGATCGCGTCATGTAGACTTTGCCCGATCCCCCTTCTTCTGCGGGCGTTCCATACAAACGCACCCGGCCCGGTGTTCCTGTCGCTTCCAGCCAATTCTTCACCGCAATCGCTGCCGCCAATGACCCGGCCCCAAACAGATTGTGACCGCACGCGTGGCCTGCATGCTTTCCGTCGATTGGATCGCGGCTGGCAGAAGATGACTGGTTGATCCCTGGCAAAGCATCCATTTCGGCAAGGATTGCGATGACCGGTCCGCCCTCCCCCCATTCTGCAACGAACGCCGTTGGTATGCCTGCAACGCCTGCTTCAACCTCGAATCCTTCTGAAGCAAGTTCTCGCTGCAAAAGCTGCGTTGACCGGTTTTCAAGATATCCCAGTTCGGCAAAATCCCACAATTGCTGCGCAACACGCGCGGTGCGGCTTGCTTCAGCGGAAACCAAAAGAACAGGATCGGGAGCCAGCTTGGCCGGCTGACTATCAGCTGAAAGGGGTGTTGCAGCCAACAGAGCTGCTGCTCCAAGAGTGTGTCCGAACCGTGCCATTGAATGCTCCTCTCCCAGTGGCTTGCTGATCATCAAAGCATATGCCAATCGCGAATGCTATGGACGGCTTGAACGAATTGCTGATTCTTGGCGGATCACTTTTCGCAATTTTCGTCATCTTTTGCATTGCCCGCCTGCTTGGCCTTGGCCGCAAACCGGATTTGCGCGATGCAGACTGCGCTTTGGTTGTCGCTCAAGAGGTTGAAAGCGGATTTGAAGCGAAGCGGGTTTCGATCTCTGCTGCGAAAGACGCGGCGCTCCTCAAAAGCGAAGATGGCAGGATCATGCTTATCAAACGGCATGGAGGACATTTCGTTGGTCGTATCTTGACGGGAAAAGCATCAGCGCAAGAGGAAGTGGATGCATTGATCGTCAATCCCAGCAAAGCGGAACAACATTTTGGTTCAGTGCGATTGCGACTGGATGATGCAGCATCTTGGGCTGATGCGATCAATCGCCTATAACGCTTGTCGTCATGCCTGACTTTTCTCCGACCCAAATTGCAGTGCCATTCTTTATTGTGGCCATTCTTTCCGAAATGATCTGGTCACGCCTGCGTTCGCCTGCAGCCTATGAACCAAAGGACACGCTTGTAAGTCTTGCTTTTGGACTGGGATCAACTGTTGCAGGAACACTGCTGGGAGGGTTTGCCGTTGGCGTGTTGGTGAAGGCATATGACTACCGCTTGATCGATTTTGGACAGGAATGGTGGACCGTGTGGTGGGCGTGGCCGCTTGCCTTTGTGCTCGATGATCTGAAGTACTATTGGCTTCACCGAGCGGGCCATCGCATTCGGTGGATGTGGGCCGCGCATGTGAACCACCATTCTTCCCAGCATTATAACTTATCGACCGCTTTGCGTCAGACTTGGACGGGAGCCTTCACCTTTGGATTGCTGTTTGCTGTGCCCTTGGTGCTACTGGGCTTTCATCCCGTGATGCTGGCATTCGTGGGCGGGATTAATCTGGTGTATCAGTTCTGGATCCACACGGAAGCCATCGACAAAATGCCGCGCTGGTTCGAAGCGATCATGAACACGCCGAGCCACCACCGCGTGCACCACGCAACAAATCCGCGATATCTCGACCGAAACTATGCCGGTGTGTTTATCATCTGGGACAAGATGTTTGGCACATTCGAACCCGAACGCGGCGACGAGAAAATTCGGTATGGCATCATCAAACAGCTGGGCAGCTTCAATTTGCTATGGTCGGTTTTCCATGAATGGATTGGGATGCTGAGGGACATCTGGCGCGCACCTTGGCGGCACAAGCTATCCTATCTTCTGCGCGAGCCAGGCTGGAGCCACGATGGCAGCCGCGATACCTCTGATGCGATCAGAGAGCGCTGGCATCAACGCCAAGCATTGTCCCAACACCATTCTGATTAAGTAGCCATTCAAAACTCGATTGCGGTCAGCGCTGAACCTGCTTAACCTCTTATCCGAAATAGAGGAGAGGTTATGGAGAGCTTTGATTACATCGTCATTGGCGGTGGAAGCGGAGGCAGTGCAGCTGCTGGTCGCCTGGCAGTCGATGGGACACGGCGCGTCTGCCTAATCGAAGCGGGAGGCCGAAATGACAATGTCATTATCAAGACCCCAGGCTTTATGCCTTTCATTCGTAATGCCTCGAACTACAAATTTGATACAGTGCCGCAAAAGGGATTGAATGGACGGATTGGATACCAGCCTCGCGGGAAAGGTCTGGGTGGATCATCGGCTATCAATGCTATGGTCTATATTCGTGGTGCCGCGTGGGATTACGACAATTGGGCAGCGATGGGCTGTGATGGCTGGGCCTATGACGATGTGCTGCCATACTTCAAGAAATGCGAAGCAAATGAGCGGGGCGCCGATGATTTCCACGGTTCTGGTGGGCCGCTTTTTGTATCCGATCAATGCTCTCCCAACCCCACCAGCACTGCATTCGTAGAGGCAGCGCAAGAACTGCAATTGCGCACAAATGACGATTTCAATGGCGAACGCCAGGATGGGTTTGGCATGTATCAAGTCACCCAACGCAATGGTGAGCGTTGGTCTGCGGCACGAGGTTATGTCGAGCCCATCCGCGAGCAAGGCAACTTCGCCATTCGTACAAAGACTTTGGTTGATCGGTTAGTGGTCGAAGGCGGCCGCATCACCGGCGTAATGGTACGCCAAGGCAAGCGCACAGAAATGCTCTACGCACGGCGCGGTGTCATTCTATCCGCGGGCGCGTTCAACACTCCGCAAATCCTAATGCTTTCTGGCATCGGCCCTGCAGAGCATCTAAAAGAGCATGGCATTGATGTCGTCCTGAACAAACCTGAGGTTGGCGAAAACCTCCAAGATCACATCGATTATGTCTCCGGCTGGGAGACGCAGAGCGATGTCCCGATTGGCGGCACATTGAAAGGCACATTGCGCATGGCTGCCGCAATGGTTGAGCATCGGCGCAAACGCACCGGAGCGATGACAACTTGCTATGCGGAGGCAGGCGGTTTCTGGTCTGTTATGCCCGACGCGCCAAGCCCGGATGTTCAATGGCACTTTGTCCCCGCAGTGCTGGAGGATCACGGCCGCGAACAGGTCAAGGCGCATGGATTTTCGCTCCATGCCTGCGTCCTGCGTCCCGAAAGCAGAGGCACTGTGAGATTGGGATCAACCAACGCGGCGGATGCTCCGCTTATCGATCCAAACTTCCTCGACGATCCGCGTGATATCGCGGTCTTGCGCGAAGGAGTGCGTCTTTCCCACCGAATTGTGGATGCGCACCCAATGCAGGCGTTTGGGCCAACCGATAGGCATCCTGTTGATCTGGAGGATACTGACGCGCTGGATCATTTGCTGCGGCAAAGATCGGATTCCGTTTATCACCCTGTTGGCACCTGCCGGATGGGATCGGATGACGCTGCAGTGGTTGATCCTACCCTTAAGTTCCGCGGGCTGGATGGCTTGTGGATCGCAGATGCCAGCGTGATGCCCAGGATAGTAAGCGGCAACACCAACGCACCTTCGATCATGATTGGTGAGCGTTGTGCAGAATTCGTTGAGGCGAAAGAGAAGGCATACGCCTAGACCAACTTGCTCTTTCGAGGCTCCATTATCCTAAAAAAGGGGCCGGAGCGCTATGCTCCGACCCATCATAAGGTGTTTGTTCGCAGGAGGAACAAGGTGAGGCGGGGAACAAAGGGAGAGGAAAATCCCCCGCCAAACTGATAAACTTCAATTCAAACCGCGCGGGACGGGCAACGTTCGATCGCCCCGCGCGATATCCAGACTTAGGTCCGAGCAAATTCGGGATAGGCTTCCACTCCGATCTCTGCCTTGTCGAGGCCATTAAGTTCGTCTTCTTCCGAAGGACGCACCCCGATTGTGTATTTAAGTGCAAGCCAAACAACCGCTGATGCTGCGCTGACCCAGACCGCTGTCAGCAGAACGCCCACCAGCTGCCCCACAAACGTAGCATCGCCCGTCCAAGCCACGATCAGCGTACCCCAGATACCTGCAAACAGGTGCACAGGGATGGCACCAACAACGTCATCAATCTTCAGCTTGTCAAGCAGCGGAACGGTGAAGACCACAATCGCGCCGCCAATGCCGCCGATCAGGATCGACTGGCCAACGGTTGGAGCAAGCGGTTCTGCGGTGATCGACACCAGGCCAGCAAGAGCGCCGTTCAGTGCCATGGTAACATCGGCTTTCTTGTAAAGCACTTGCGTCAGGATGATCGCGACGATCACACCGCCGGCAGCTGCCATATTGGTGTTCACGAAAATCTTCGACACATCAGAAACGTCGCCAACAGTACCCATCGCAAGCTGCGATGCGCCGTTAAAGCCGAACCAACCGAGCCACAGGACGAATGTACCAAGCGTCGCGAGCGGGATGTTGGTGCCCGGGAACACGTTGACTTTGCCGTCTGGACCATAGCGGCCAACGCGCGAACCGATGATGATCGCACCAACAAGAGCCGCCCAGCCACCTGTTGAGTGTACGAGAGTAGAGCCAGCAAAGTCGCTAAAGTCGTGCACGCTATCAAGATAGCCGCCGCCCCATTCCCAGCTGACAACAACAGGATAAATGATGCCGGTCAGAACAGTCACGAAGATAAAGAACGGAATGATCTTAACACGCTCTGCAACAGTGCCTGATACGATGGAGGCTGTGGTTGCACAGAAAACCATCTGGAAGAACCAGTCAGATGCGACAGAATAACCTGTTTCAGTGTCAGCTTCGCCCACACCTTGCATCGAATAGATACCCGTAAACCCACCAATGAGGCCCAGCGAATCTTCGGCAAAGCCCGGATAGGCAATGTTATAGCCGACAACCCAGAACATTAGGCCAGCAATCGAGTAGAGCCCGATGTTCTTAAGGCACTGCGTTGATGTGTTTTTGGCGCGGACAAGGCCCGCTTCGAGCATGGCAAAGCCAGCGGCCATCCACATCACCAAAAAGCCACCGATCAAAAACAGCAGCGTGTTCAAAATATATGCCGTTCCAGGTGCTACCACCTCGGCCTCAGGCACAGCAGCCATAGCGGGCTGCGCGATTGTAGCTGCACCCAATGCGAGGGCAGCGAATTTCAGATTAGAACGCTTCACGTATCGTCCCCCCAAGTTAAAGTGCTGTTTCGCCGGATTCGCCAGTGCGAATGCGGGTTGCTGATGCAAGATCGAGCACGAAGATCTTTCCGTCGCCAATGGCTTCGGTATTGGCTGTTTGCTCGATAGTTTCGACGACCTGTGCGGCGATCTCGTCGCTCGCAGCGATTTCCAGCTTCACTTTTGGAAGCATATTGGTCGAATATTCGGCACCGCGATAAATCTCGGTTTGGCCTTTCTGACGACCAAACCCCTTGACCTCTGAAACAGTCATCCCGGCGACCCCGATAGCGCCCAGCGCTTCGCGAACCTCATCGAGTTTGAATGGTTTTATGATGGCGATGATGAATTTCATCTGTGCCCCCGTGTTTTCCGCCGGACGACCCGACGAAAAAGCAAAAGCAAAACCCGTGCCATTTCAGCCAGACTTAGCTGACGTCACGGAATCAAGGACTTGCCCAGAAAAGGCGATCTGCAAACTGCACAGATTTTAACCTTTTGCTTACAATTTGGGCAGGGGCCTGCGTAAAATTACGCATAAAGCTCTCAAGACTTTGCGATCATGCCGCAAGATTCATCCCTTGATGTAGCGATCTGTCGCGCGTGTTGGCAGGCCGTCTATGCTGCTCGTCCGCCTCGCCATCTTCGCTTCCCACTCGGCAGGGTCACTTTGACGGTGCGCTTTCTTAAGGGTGTCACGCTCCCCTTCCAAGCTCATGAAAGGCACGCCCCAGCCGCATGACGTCTGAATGCTATCGATATCAATTACAAAGATCTGGCGCGTACCGGGCAGCAGCGTGAAGTTCGCCGCCAAGTCGTCCCATCCCTCATCTTGCGGCAAGACAGGGCTGCCCTTGCCATAAATGCGCAATATCAATGCAGGCCGATCGAAATTCGTGAACATGATCGTGATCCGACCATCAGCGGCAAGGTGCGCGTGCGTTTCGTTGCCCGATCCACCCAGATCTAAGTAGGCGACTTGGGTCGGCGAGAGAACGCGAAACGCATCATAGCCTTTGGGGCTCAGATTGATCCGCGCATCAGGCGCCGCTGTCGCGACGAAAAAGACCGGCTGTTTTTCAATCATCGCCACATGTTTTTCGGTTAAAGCATCGAAGAAATCAGCCATGATTGGTCTCCATAACCTTACAGAAATTCGCGCAAAACCTCGATATAGCGATCAAACTGATCGTGGTGCAGCCAGTGGCCTGCCTTCTCAAACTCGATCACTCGCGCGGTATTGAAATGCTGGAGCCTGCCATCTTTTTCAGGGTTCGAGGCCCAGCTATCTGCGCCATAAAGCAGCAGCGTTGGACAAGTGATTGCACTCCATGTCGCCTCGATAAATTCGTCAGCGACATCTTCAACGCCCCACACGTTGAGATGCGGATCAAACTTCCAACTGTACGTGCCGTCCTCGTTGCGATTGACGCCGTGAATGGTGAGGTGCTTGGCTTGCTCCTCTGTGAGATAGGAATTCTCTTCGATCATCCGCGCAAATGCAGCTTCGATACTCTCATATTTGCGCGGTGTGCGTCCGGCGGCTTTGCGTTTCTTCTCGATCCATTCGCGCATTCGCTGCGGGTAAGGGGTTGAGCGCTGCTGCGCTTTCCATTCTGGCGATGGTCCAAGGCCTTCTATTGCCACCAACTTTGTCACCATATCTGGGAACATACCGGCATATCGCAGCGCGACATTGCCGCCCATCGAGTGCGAGACAATTCGCACAGGCCCCCGCCCCAATTGATGCACCAATTGGGCCAGATCATAGACCATGTCGTTCGAATTGTAGTTTCCGTCCGAAACCCAATCGCTATCGCCATGCCCACGGTGATCCATGGCAACGATGTGATAATCTTCGCGCAAAGCTTCGGCAGTCCAATCCCAGTTTCGCGCGTGATCTCGCCCGCCATGCACAAGCACCAATGGCGGCTTCTCATCATTACCCCAATCGAAGTAATTGAGCTTTAGACGCTGCGAGATGAATGTCTGGGAAGTGGGTCCTGAGCCGTTCATACCGCTCGCTTTGCCGCGAACTGGCCGATGCTGCAAGCTTACCGTTCCTTGGTCGCCGAAAAGGTAAGCTCGGGGTTCTTTTCGACCTGATAGTTAACGTCCCACGGGCTCTTGGCCATAAACACCAAATCACCATCGCGATCCTTGGCGAGATTGGCGCGGTTAAAGGCCTCGAATTCATCCAGCGCTTTCTGATCGCCTTTGAGCCAGCGTGCGGTGGCAAAGGGCGCAGCCTCTAGAGCCGCTTCCACTTTGTATTCTGCCGAAAGCCGAGAAATCAGCACGTCCAGCTGGAGTTGACCGACTACGCCAACAATATGCTGCGCGCCGATTTCCGGATAGAAGACTTGGATCACACCTTCTTCAGACAGGTCATCGAGCGCCTTGCGAAGCTGCTTGGTTTTAGTTGGATCCTTGAGCTGCACACGGCGCAATATTTCAGGCGCAAAGTTGGGAAGGCCAGTAAAGCGCACCTTATCCTTCTCACTCAGCGTATCGCCTACGCGCAAAGTGCCGTGATTGGGTATGCCGATAATATCCCCTGCCTCAGCCGTATCGGCAATCTCGCGATCCTGAGCGAAAAAGAGGATGGGCGAATGAATTGCGATGGGTTTACCAAGTCCCGATGGCGTCAGCTTCATGCCGCGTTTAAACGTGCCAGACACCTGCCGCATGAATGCGATACGGTCGCGGTGATTGGGGTCCATGTTCGCCTGAACTTTGAAGATGAAGCCGGTGACTTCATCGTATTCAGGCGCGATATGGTCTTCACCGGCGGGCTGTGGGCGCGGTGTAGGAGCGTGTTTGGCAATCGCATCGATTAAATCGGTTACGCCGAAATTCTTCAGCGCAGATCCAAAGAACACCGGCGTTAAATCACCATTGCGATAGGCATCTGGGTCAAACTCAGGATAGCCGACCTGAGCTAGCTCAGCTTCCTCTGCAAATTCTTCTGGAATGTTCGGATTGTCTTCACGTGTGCCGAGAAACTCTTTTGACGCGCCTTGCGGACGGCTGATCTTGCCGTCGGCGAAACTCAGAATGCCTTCAAACTGCCCGCCCATACCGATCGGCCAGCTTTGCGGGCTCACATCGAGCGCCAGCATATCCGCCACTTCATCGAGCGTTTCGAACGGATCACGACCTTCGCGGTCTACCTTATTTACGAAGGTGATGATCGGCACGCTGCGCAATCGGCAGACCTCAAACAGCTTGCGTGTCTGCGGCTCGATACCCTTAGCCGCGTCGATCACCATCACAGCAGAGTCCACCGCAGTGAGCGTCCGATAAGTATCCTCTGAGAAATCCTCGTGCCCGGGCGTGTCGAGCAGATTGAAAGTGATCGTCTCACCATCATACTCTTTCTCAAACGTCATCACAGATGAGGTGACCGAGATCCCGCGTTGCTGCTCAATCTTCATCCAGTCAGAACGGGCACGCCGCGCATCACCGCGCGCTTTCACTTGTCCAGCCAGATGAATTGCGCCGCCTTGCAAGAGCAGCTTTTCAGTCAGCGTAGTCTTACCCGCGTCAGGGTGCGAGATGATGGCAAAGGTGCGGCGGTTGCTCTTAAGGTTTGACATGGGCGTTCCGGCCAGCGCTTACCCGCGCAGCTCCGCTCCCACCTTGGCCGCAGCCGTGACCACCGTGTCCGAAATCGCTTTCAGGTCCTTGTCCTTAAAGGACTTCTCTAGCGGTTGCAGCGTCACTTCGATGGCAATCGATTTCTTGCCTTCGGGCACGCCTTCGCCAGTGAAGACATCGAAGACGCGCGCAGCGGTGATGTTGGTCTTGTTAGACCCCCGCACCGCTTTGAGCAAGTCTTCCGCCGCCAGATCGGCAGGGACCAGAAACGCAAAGTCGCGCGTCACAGCTTGCAGCGCAGGCGGCGTGAAGCTTGGCCTCGCAAAGCTTACAGGACCTTTTGCGGCTTTCTTTGCGGGGATCGCGTCAAGATGGATGCCGAGCGCTGCAACCGGTACATCGATGCCAAATTGCTTCAACAGCGAGGGGTGGATCATGCCAAAGCTTGCAATCTGGTTCTTGGGACCAAGCCGCAAGGTTGCCGATTGGCCGGGGTGATAGAGATCACCTGCCTCGCCCATGACCTGAAGTTTGGCAACCGGCGCACCCGCCGCTTCGAGGAGGGTCAGACACATGGCTTTGGCATCATAAGCATCAAAGCTCTTCGCCTTGCCATTGGCCCAGCCGCGCTGTGTCTTATCACCCGCCAGCACGGCCACAAGCGAGGGATGCTCGCCATCCTTGAGATAACGCCGGCCAAGCTCGAACAGGCGCACGCTGGGTAGGCCGCGATCAAAACTGCGCTGCGCTGCCGACAAAAGCCCGGGCAAAAGCGAGGGGCGCATAACTTTCATATCCTCGCTGATCGGATTGTCGAGCGACCATTCGCCGCCGCCTACCGCTGCCGCTTCTGCTTCGCTGATAAAGGACCATGTGATCGCCTCATTAAGGCCAGCGCCAGCCGCCGCACGGCGCAATTTGCGCTCCATTTTCTGCATAGGAGTGGCTGTCGGACGAGCGACACCTTCCATGCGCGGAAGAGCCACGCTTTCAACTTTATCAAGACCGTGAATGCGCACGACTTCTTCGACAAGGTCGGCAGGGCCTTCGATATCGTTTCGGCGAAGCGGGCAGGTCACGTTCCAGTCGTTCGAGACCGCAAAGCCAAGGCTTTCAAGGATCGCGCGTTGGTCGGCTTCAGCCACTTCCACACCGCCAAGGCGTTTGGTCAGCCCGGTGTCGAAGGTGACCACTTTGGGCTCGCTTGGCGGTGACCCTGCGCGCGTGACTTCGCTCGGCGTACCGCCCGCAAGTTCAACAATCAGGCCTGTCAACAAGTCCAAACCTTCGTCCAAAAATGCCGGATCAACGCCGCGCTCAAACCGAGTGCGCGCATCAGAGGCAAGACCCAGCTTGCGGCCCGTCACGCCAATGCGCGGTGGATCGAAATAGGCGATTTCGAGCAGAACTTCGGTGGTGTAATCTTGCACGCCCGAATTTTCACCGCCCATAATGCCCGCGATATCGTGGACTTCTTGGTCGTCCGCGATCACCACCATGCTTTCATCAAGCGTGTAGGTTTTCTCATTGAGCGCCAAAACCTGCTCCCCGGCCTTGGCTCTGCGAGCGACAACGGCTCCCGACAGTTTGGCAAGGTCATAGACGTGCGCCGGACGCCCAAAGGCCAGCATCAGGTAGTTGGTAAGGTCAACCAGCAGTGAAATCGGGCGCTGGCCCGCTGACTTTAGCCGCTGTTGCATCCAATCGGGAGATGGGCCGTTTTTGACGCCTTTAATGACCCGGCCATAGAATGCAGGGCAGCCTTCAGGATCATCGGTGCGGATTTCGATTGCGCACTCGCCCGAGGCCTCAAACTTGGGAAACGCGATGGGTTTGAGTGTTCCCAACCCTGCCGCCGCTAGGTCGCGCGCAATGCCGTACACACCCATGCAATCAGGGCGGTTGGGCGTGATTGCAACGTCAATAACTGGCGAGGAGCCTTGGTAATCGGCAAAGCTGTGGCCGATGCTCGCCTCATCAGGAAGCTCGATAATGCCATCATGGTCATCACCCAGATCCAGCTCACGCGCAGAGCACATCATGCCTGTGCTTTCGACCCCGCGAATGGCGGCTTTGCGCAGTTCCATTCCATTGGAAGGAACCACTGCGCCGGGCAGGCCCAGCACGCCTTTCATGCCCGCACGCGCATTGGGAGCGCCGCATACAACTTGTAGAGTCTCTCCATCGCCTGTGTCCACTTTAAGCACCTGAAGCTTGTCAGCATCGGGGTGTTTTTCAGCGCTCAAGACATGCGCGACTTTGAAACCGCTCAACGTCTCGGATGGGTCTTCGACACTCTCAACCTCTAGGCCGATAGCGTTCAGCGCGTCGGTAATCTCCGACAGCGAAGCGCCCGTATCGAGGTGGTCTTTGAGCCAAGTGGTTGAGAACTTCATGGTCGCACTCCCACACCGCCCGAAAGCGTCGGCTGATCAACCGCCGCAAAGCCATAATGCGAAAGCCAGCGCGGATCGCCATCGAAGAATGCGCGCAGATCATTCATGCCGTATTTGAGCATGGCAATGCGGTCGATGCCCAGACCAAAGGCAAAGCCCTGATATTGGTCAGCATCGATTCCGGCGAATTCGAGTACCCTGCGGTTCACCATCCCGCTGCCGCCCAATTCCATCCAGTCATGGCCCTCATCATCGCCATTTCCGCCCACAACGCGGCGATTGCCCTCGTTGGAGTAGCCCACATCGACCTCGACCGAAGGCTCGGTGAAGGGGAAGTAAGAGGGGCGCAGCCGCAAGGTGATATCCTCACGTTCGAAGAAGGCTTTGAAGAAAGTCTCAAGCGTCCATTTCAAGTGGCCAAGGTGAATGTCCTTGTCGACGACAAGCCCCTCGACCTGGTGGAACATCGGCGTGTGGGTCGCGTCACTGTCTGAGCGATAGACACGGCCCGGCGCGATCAGCCGGATCGGCGCGCCTTGCTCCTTCATGCTGCGGATTTGCACGGGGCTAGTGTGGGTGCGCAGCAGCATCTTGAGCGATTGGGCATGATCACGATCAGCCATGGCTGAACCCTCGCCTGCCGAAGCATTCGCAGCCGATGCCCCGGCCATGTTCGATGACACTGTATCAGGAAAATAGAACGTGTCGTGCATCGCGCGTGCAGGGTGCGATTCATCCATGTTGAGCGCGGTGAAATTGTGCCAATCATCCTCAATTTCAGGGCCAGTGGCGACAGCAAAGCCGAGGTCAGCAAAAATCTCTGCGAGCTCATCCATCACTTGACTGACGGGATGGATAGATCCCTTAGGCAAATCTGGTGCGGGCAAAGTGAGGTCGATGGTTTCAGCAGCCAGTTGCGCTTCCAATGCATCAGCTTCGAGCGCGCGCCTCTTGGTATCGATGGCTCCAGCAATCTCGCCGCGAATGGCTTGGATAGCGGGTGCAGCTTTCTGGCGCTCTTCAGGCGACATTTGTCCAAGTGTCTTGAGCGCTAGGCTGACCCAGCCTTTTTTACCGATTGCTTCCACGCGCACTGCATCGAGCGTGTCGAGCGTATCTGCACCATATATAGCATCAAGCGTGGATTGTTTCTGTGAAGTAAGATCAGTCATGGTGAGCGCCCGCTAGCGCTATTCACGGGGAGTTGCAAAGCTCTTTGAGGTTTGCCCATGCTCAAGCCGACTGGGCAATCACCGGGAAGGCTTATCCAATGTCTGTGCTGCCGAACCCCAAACTCGCGCCCTAGCCTCGACAAAAGACGAAAGGATGGGATGATCCAGGCTAGCATATTCGCTGGGATTCATGGTCATGAACTCATGGAATTCCCGCGTGAACTGAGCCTGATCGTGGTAATGCTCATCCATCGCCTCAGTCCAACGCTTGCCCCCTCTTTGCCCTTGATGAAGCATGAAGGTTGTAAGGCTACGCATAAAGCGCTGACGGCGCATCAGCAGCTTGGGCGTGAAGCCGAAATACCGGCGGCAAACACGCTCCAGCGTGCGCACACTCATACCGCTTGCATCCGCCAATTCACCCACGGTAGCGAGGTCTTCATCAACCATTGCAGCATGGACGCGCAGTATTTTGGGCTCATCACGGTTGGGCCGCATAAGGGCACGCATATTGAGGACGATTGCCTCAAACTGATCATCCTCGCTTATGTCCGGATCGCACAATACATCTGACATACAATCGAATCTTGAAAAGACCGGATCTGCGGCGCCATCGTAGACTGAATTGACGCAGTCATAAGCGTCTACATCGAGAAAACGCGCCCAGCCGAGCGGCAGAAAGCCAATGCCCCACATGCGCGAAGTGCCAAGTTCAAACCGGCACGGCAACGAACTTGGTCCAGTGGCACTGAAGCGCGGACCTGAAACCCTGGATTGCCCCAATTCGGCGGTTGGAGCGCTCCCAGCGAAAAAACGAATGTTGCCCCATTCCGGCTGCAGATAGTCTTCGACCGTGCCGGGACCATCAACATCAAGGATAAGCTGGTAAAAGGTCGTGAAACAGCCATCAAATTCGGGCGGCGGCGAATAGAAACGGCTGCGAACTGTGTAGTCACCCGATTGGGCAGAACCATGGCTGCTCGGCTGAGCAGTGATTGTGCTGTTTACAGCGCCCAGGTGATTCCCCCTATCCACGCCTACTTTACTGCGCGCATTGACGTGAATTTACAAGATTTTCGGCGCGTTCATACAAATCGGTGGCCGTTTGCATCTTGTCTTGAACGCAAAACACAAACGGCGCCTCCCTCTCGGGAAGCGCCGCTTATGTTTCGTCAAAGATGCGACCTAGCCTGCAGGCAGGGCATCTTTCGCTTGCGCGATAATCGCTTTGAATGCTGCTTCTTCGTTCATGGCAAGGTCCGCCATCACTTTGCGGTCCAGCTCAATCCCAGCAAGCTTCACGCCGTGCATGAACTGTGAGTATGTAAGGCCCTCAGCGCGCACAGCTGCGTTGATGCGCTGGATCCACAGAGCGCGGAAGCTGCGCTTTTTCACTTTGCGATCGCGGTACGCGTATTGGCCGGCTTTTTCGACGGCTTGGCGCGCGATGCGAATGGTGTTTTTGCGACGACCGCGATAGCCCTTGGCTTGATCGAGGATCCGCTTGTGCTTGGCGCGAGTTGTCACGCCGCGTTTAATGCGAGGCATATCAGTATCTCCTTAGATCGCGATCAATCGAGCCCGTAAGGGGCCCATTTCTTGATTGTCTTAGTATCGGCTTCGGATACTACGCTGGTGCCGCGGTTCTGGCGGATATACTTTGCATTGTGGCTAATCAAACGGTGGCGCTTACCAGCAACACCGTGCTTAACTTTGCCAGTGGCGGTGATTTTGAAGCGTTTCTTCACACCGCTTTTGGTCTTCAGTTTGGGCATTTTCATCTCCTTTAATGAGACACATTGGACCAGCCCTGGCAGCCCTTGTCGCCAGGCCGGACTCGAAAATCTGTGTCGTTGAATTGCGCGCACATACGCTTTTTGGCTCGTGATGCAAGCCATTTGGTGCGATTCGTTGGCTAAGTACATACGAGGAGCGCTTGGTTTGCACCTAGTTTAAGGACAGCGCTTAAACTGGCTATTCCCGTCAAACTAAGAGCACCCCCTTGCGGCGAAGCCTGACAGGTCTTGGCGGTGTAGGAAACCGCTTTTGCTCTAATCACCCTCGCTCACGCGCTCTTCGAGCAAAACAAGCGGCACTTTCCGGACCAAGCAGTTCTTAAAGTTAATCGATTGGCGTAACTCTGGCGACTTTCAGGGGCGCGCTGAGTTCACCCGAATTGAGTTGCATGGCCAAACTTTCCGCCTCGTTTGCTTGGAAACCGCCTGAAATCTGAACCATGCCACCCAGAATCGGCTCCTGAATAATCGGCGCACTGACCACTTTCCCATTGATAACGATTGCCAGTCTTTTGCCGACATTGCGTTCACTCAGGCGACCAAACTTCTGTGCGCCCTTTTTGTTGAAAGTTACATTTATCAAGGATCGCCCCGCACTCGGATCAGGATAAACCGATGCGCTCTCTACGAACCGACTGGTGATCCCGCCCACTTTCTGGACTGCCAAAATCTCCGATCCATCTGCCATGGCGATCAGCTCACTGCCCGGCGGGGCTGTGTTCGCCTCAATCAATTCAAAAGAGACATCTTCATCCACCGGACGGATCGCAAACTCAACATTCCTACCAATCGCGGCACGAATGGCCCTAGCATGATCTTCGCCCGCGACGTCCATGACGAGTACACCGTCTTTGACCTCCCATGCATGAACAATCACACCCATTTCGGCCAATCGGTAAGCAAGGGTCGGCACAGTTTCTTTAAGCAAAGCATTAGGAGCCGCCCCATCAACATTTCGGCTCGCTAGTGCGTCTTCATCAATTGCCAGAACATAGCTGTGAGTCGGGCCGGCGATGTCAGCTAGCATTCCGCACGCAGAAAGCGCGAATGCGCTCAAAATGAAAGTCAGTCCCCAAACAATTGCGCGCATTTTAAGCCTCTCCTCCCGCCTCTTCCTTACTCTTCGCCAAGCGGCGGAAACTTAAAGCCGCCGCTGCTTGGCAGAATTGACGTGTCGTTTGAAAGTCGCACATTGGGTGCCAATTCACTCGATCCCATCGCGGCGAGCACATCTTCCAATCGCGCAGGATCGCCAAGCGCAATCACAGTGCCATCGCTTTCTGCATCCAAGGGATTACCCTGCCAATCGGACATAATGCCCCCTGCCCCTTCAACCACCGGCACCAAAGCAGCGTAATCATACAGCTTTAATCCTGCTTCCATCACACAGTCCAAATGCCCGCTCGCCAAAAGCGCGTAATTGTAGCAATCGCCGCCATAAACAGGGAAAGGCCGTTTGGGATAGGCGTTGATGACAAGGTTCAGCCACGCATCCGATTGTTCTGCATCGAAACAATGCGGGCTTGTTGTGGCTAGCGACATGCCTTCAACGGCCGGGCAAGGCCGGGCCTTTACAGGCTTTCCGTTCAGCGTTGTCCCTTCGCCGATTTGCCCGATCCAGCGTTCTTGCTGCACGGGTTGATCGATCACACCCAGTATGGGCCAGCCTTCCTGATTAAGCGCGATCAATGTGCCGAAAATCGCGCGGCCTGCCACAAAACTTTGCGTGCCATCAATCGGATCAAGCACCCATTGCCTGCCTGCCCCTTCGTTGCGCGTGCCATATTCCTCGCCAATGATCCCGTCATCAGGGCGCTCTTTTTCAAGAATGGCTCGCATTGCCGCTTCGGCTGCGCGGTCCGCTTCGGTGACCGCCGAATCATCGGCTTTCGTTTCCGCTTCCCAGTCACCGCGAAAAAGCGGGCGAATGGCAGCGCCAGCAGCGTCGGCCAATTGTTGCGCGAGTTGAAGATCTGTCAAAGCCATTAGATAGGTTTGCCTATGGAAGTGGAAGTAATGGGATGCTCACTACACTCCCTCATTCATGTGCCAAGCACTAGCTCGTGGTTAACACTTCAAAAATCGGGCATCTTTTCCTAAATGGTTGTGCTAGGGTACGGGATGGCTGACGGGGGATCCCAGTCCAATAAGGTCAGGGCGCGCAAGGATATGTCAGATAATTCACAGGGGGTTGATCCGCGTTCGGGAACGACGCGTTCTGGCATGCCGTTGTCTTTCAACCGCGCCCCTGCCCCCGATCTTGACCCGTGGATAGCGCGCATTGTCGTTGCAAAAATTGAGGCTCCGGCCGACTTTGAGCTGAATTGCGGTATCTGCAATGACATTGCGTTTCAACGCGTACTGCTCGGCGGCGAATGGATCGCTGAAACATCAGAAGGATCCATGAACATAGGGCGGGAAGCCATCCTGCTTGGCCCGCATTCGCGTCACATGACAGTGACTTGCAAGGGCTCGCTTTCTACGGTCAATGTCGGCTTTCGCCCCGGGGCAAAAAGGCGCTTGTTCGGGATCACGGCATCCGAAGTGGTCGACAGGATCGTCAGGGTCGACAAGTTTGGCCTGATCGGGGCCGACGGAAAGCCCATTTTCGATCCCGGCGGTGAACCCGTTGAATGGGCACAGATATTGGAAGATAAAGTCCGTGATTTTATCCGCGAACATGATCCCCTTCCTCCCGACCCGATCAGCAACGCATTTGAACTCGCCAGTTTCGCTGACCCCAACATCGCGCCAGGCGACTTTGCCGAAAGCAACAATATAAGCCTGAGGCAATTGGAACGGGTCGTTAGGCGTGATTTTGGGCTCACTCCGAAAACCGTCTTACGGCGCGCGCGAGCGATTGACCTTGCCGCGCAAATGCTGGGCCTGTCCGATGATCAGGAAGAGGAAGAATTCCTTCTGCGCTATTTTGATCAGTCGCATTTGATCCGCGAGTTTCAGGCATTTTTCGGGATCACACCGCATGCCTTTCGATCAAGCAAGCGGCTGCTGCTCACAATCAATCTTGAAACCCGTGCAGCACGGCGATTGGAAGAATTGAACAGGCTAAAGCCCGGAGCAAAGCGGCCTTGGCAGGGCTAGGTCCTGTTGGCAAACTCTATGCGGGGTCATACCAACCCACACTGTCGATGATGCGGGGCACTTAATCTCTGATCACTTGCCTCTGACGAGGCGACGCAGAGGTTCGGAACTGGATTTAAGAGAGCCCAATGATACCCAACCCCCTTCAAACGGTGTTTGCCATAGCAGCTGCATTAAGCGTGCAAGGCGCAGCCCCTGCAGAACCACCGAAGGCCCCGCGCTCTGAGCCTGAGGTTTTGGGCCCTAGCACCGTGTCACAGCCCGATCGCTACGAATATTGTTCAACTCTCTCGCGCGATAATCGAACGCTCTATATCGGGATCGAGCATGGCAATTGGCAGTCGCTTGAGGCCTATGACTGGAGCGAGACTGGCTGGACAAATCGTCGCCATGTTCTGGGCAGTCCTGATTTCAACGCTCATGATCCCTATCTTTCTGCCGATGAAAAACGGCTTTATTTCATCACGCAAGCGCGCGGGAATGCCGATATCGCATATCTGCCAAAGCGCGCAGATGGCAGCTGGGGCGATCCCGAATTTCTTGGCCCAGAGATCAATTCACCGGCCAATGATTACTACACATCGTTCACCGACAATGGCGACCTCTACTTTTCCTCCAACCGATCAGACGGCGATGCGGTTGATGATTACAACATATATGTCGCCGACGCGGCAGGGAACGCTGTCCGATTGCCCAGCCCGGTGAACACCAGCGCGTATGAAGGGGACCCTTATGTCGCGCGCGATGGGAGCTATCTTATCTTCGCATCCAATCGCCGCAACGGCATGGGCCGCGGCGATCTGTATCTGAGCATTTCAGATGGCGTGGGCGGCTGGTCGATGCCTATTCCCTTTGATGAGCGCGTGAATACCAAAGGCCACGAGCTTTGCCCCATGGTTTCACTGGATGGATCGGCTTTTATGTTCACCAGCAACAAGGACATTCGCTGGGTCTCAACCGCTATTATCGATGAGATGATTGCCGAGTACAATCAGGAGAGAGGCGGCAACTGAAGACAAGCGCGGCTCATCTGTTGCGTTTTCATGACGCTGGGTTAGGCGATGCTAAACAAACCGGTTGAGGGGGATTCGCAAACCATGAAGATCATGTCCGGCAATTCAAACTTGCCTTTGGCGCGCGCGATTGCCGCGTATCTTGAAATCCCTTTGACGGATGCCAGCGTGCGCCGGTTTGCGGACGAAGAAGTGTTCGTTGAGATACACGAAAATGTCCGGGGCGAAGACGTATTTATCGTTCAGTCGACAGGCTATCCGGCCAATGACAATCTGATGGAATTGCTCATTTGCATCGACGCTTTGCGCAGAGCTTCGGCAAAGCGCATCACCGCAGTGGTCCCGTATTTCGGCTATGCACGGCAAGACAGAAAGCCGGGCCCTCGCACGCCGATTTCAGCCAAACTGGTCTCAAACCTCATCACCGAAGCCGGAGCTGACAGAGTGCTGGCGGTTGATTTGCATGCTGGCCAGATCCAAGGGTTTTTCGATATCCCAACCGACAACCTTTATGCAGCGCCTGTCATGGCTGCTGATATTCAGGCCCGCTATGGTGAGCGTGATTTGATGGTTGTCTCTCCTGATGTTGGCGGTGTGGTGCGCGCACGTGCCCTTGCTAAGCGGCTGGACAATGCCCCGCTTGCCATCGTCGACAAACGCCGCGATCGCCCTGGCGAAAGCGAAGTGATGAACATTATCGGCGAGGTATCAGGACGGCACTGCATCTTAATCGATGACATCGTCGATTCCGGCGGCACTTTGTGCAACGCAGCCGAAGCTTTGCTGGAAGGCGGCGCAAAATCGGTCGCAGCCTACATCACGCACGGAGTGCTATCAGGCGGAGCGGTCGCGCGGATTGACGGGTCTAAGCTGGAGGAGTTGGTGATCTCGGACTCAATCCAGCTCACCGAGGCGGCATTGGCATCAGACCGGATCCGCGCTTTGACAATTGCGCCACTGGTAGGCGAAGCGATCCGCCGGATTGCAGATGAAAGCAGCGTGAGTAGTCTGTTCGACTGAAATACTTCTTGTAATTATAAATTATACTTATACCGTTCAGCCCCTAGGGGGTTAAAAATGGGTGGTAGTATTATCCGATACACTTTCGCTATTGCTTTCGCATTAGCGCCAGCAAGTTTATATTCACAAGAGACTTATATTGAAAATCAAGCTGAAGAAATTAAGCTGTTAAGGTCTGAGGTTGATGAACTCAAAGCAGCTGTTCAGCGTCTTTTAGAAGAGCGCGACCAAGCCAAACAAACTCCAGATCCAACGGATGGAGCTGAGACTGGCGAAAAACCTCCTGGTCAGCAAATAGAAACAACTAACAAGATCTCTTCGCCTTTAGTAGAAAGCGGAATAAAGTCTCTCCCAGAGGATGAAAAACTTGTAGAGGTTGAGAATCTATTACACGCTCCGCAACTGGTCGATCTGGCCGGGTCTGATCAAACTGCCGGCCAACGATTTTGGGGGGCTGAGAACTCAGCCTCGTTCACCCCTAGTTTTGTTTTCGGAAACGATAGTCGTTCCAATTTGGCTCTGTCATACGACTTTTATAGCCGGAGCTTCTATGACAAGGATGGAAACCCCTCGGATGATGGTGAGAAAATAGCCCAATTCGCTCCTAGGAAGACAACCGTATTCGCGGCAATCAACTCGCCCCTGGGTGAGGAGAATTTCCTTACGTTAGAAGAAGATGATGATCTCGATTTCCTTGGCGGAACGTCCGTTGAAGTCGGTTTCAGCATGGTCCGATTTGAGAAACGAAGCTTTTCCAATACAAAAAAGGCGGCTTCTAAGAAAATCCTCAAAGACGCGCGTGGTGATTGCCTGATCGCAAAGGGCTTTGACAGCGCCGACTGCGCTGGCACCGACCTTGTTGATTACGCCCTTGGCTTGGATCCTGCGAAGATCATCGACGAAACGCGCGCTAAATGCTCGGCGGAGGGGCAGTCTTCATGCAAAGGAGAGGCCCTGATAAGGTTTGGCTTTAAGGGGGAAGCGCTCAAAAAGGCAAAAGCCCAATGCAAGAAAAAGCACAAAGGTAGCCCAGAAAAATGTGATGGAGTCAAAATCAAAATCTTGAAAGAAGATTACTTGAATCAAATAATATCTAAAGCAAAACCAAGTTGCAAAATAAAATCCAAGAAAACTAGTGATGCGAAAAATGAAAAATGCAGCCTCGAAGAATACACTGACCAGCTCGAGACTTTAGCTTTTCAAAAACACCCCAAAGCGCAACCCAAGAAACCGAAGCTGGCCGCTGAGTTAGGCAATTCTTTTTGGCGGGAGCAGGACGAAAAGGCAGTCCCAATTTGGGGGTTTGGGGCATCAGTGTCTTATGGAGATAGGGATTTCAGTGGCTTTGACGGAGAGCCCGGCTTTACAACAATTGAAACCAACAATGAAGGTGTCCGATCCTTAAAGCCTATAAATCTGAACCTACTTGACACTACTGATAAGAATCTCAAGTTTGGTTTCAGCCGAAACGAATGGCTTTTGAAGGTCAACGGTTTCTACAATCTTGGCCCTATAGTGCCGACGGGCAAAAACACTTTGCTAGGGCTGCAGCTTCAACAGAAAAATGAATTCCGTTTCCTTAAAGGGGCAGGTGTCCAGTTGTGTGAAAACACCCTTGTCCAAGACACCCAATCCATCGAGAGCTGCACGGAAGTTTTCCTTGAAGAGCCGAGGAAAACGATTCGTACGACCTTAAGCGGTGATTTGCGGTTCGATTTCAAATTTCCACGTTTGCCCAAGATGGCCGCTGCGCCGCGCTATGCGCATACCTTTGACGACAACAGCCACACCATTGATCTCCCTCTATATATCGCCAGTAAAAAGGGGGACATGGGCGGCGGTGTGCGCGTGCGGTACAATATCGGCGGCGTCGATCTTCTTGATAATCCCGAACCTAACTCGCTTGAGTTTTCGGTGTTCTTTTCTCCTTTTAAATGGACACCATTCTAGCACACGGAACGTGTCCCCTGTTCGACCCCATCGAAATCCGCGAGACTCTCATCGGCGCAGCACGGGCGCGCAATGCGCTTACTTACAGCCAGATGCTGAACCTGCTCGGCTATGCATTCACTCGTCCAAAGATGCGAGCGCTATGCGCGGCGATGGATCGGATTGATGAAGCGGGACGGATAGAGGGCGAGCCGGGGCTTGCGGTACTCGTTGTCCGACAATCGGATGGCCTACCGGGGCAGGGATGGTTTGTCAGCCGGTCCCATCTGGCAGACGAAATGCCCGGCGATTGGCCGCTTGATTGGGAAGGCGCAGACGCCAAGCGTTACGTCGCGCTGCATCAGGAATTGGCGTTTGAATATTGGGCCGGGCGTTAAAGCTGCGCATCAATCCTCATACACAAAACTGATCTGATCGGCATCCTCGACCCAAATCCACGGCTGAAAATACCCTTTTTCAAATTCACCGCGCTTATTGCTTTTGGGGCTGCGCAGGCCGAAGCTTGCATCGATCCATTGGAGGCGAATATCGCCTTCGACCACAATCCGGCATTTGTTGAGCGCCTGCATCATGGTGAACATGTTGACGTCTTTGATGCCGCCGCCGCGGCACCCCTCAACCGTGATCTCGCCGTCTACCAAAGCTCCGCCGCATGTGCGCGCGCGGCGCAAAAGTGCGCGCAGAACGCGCGCTTCAAAAGCGATGGTGAGAGTGCCCAATTCGGCATAATCCTGGTGCGAGTTTACAAAGAACAATTCGCCCAGATTGCCCTGCAAGCTCTGCCCGCCCCCTTTGATATCGAGCAGAACGCGCCCCTCCTGCACCGCGCCTTCACCCGCCGAAAAGGCCAGCGTGGCAGCTTCTGCCGGTGTCAGACACCCTTGCTCGCAATCAAACAGATCAGTTTTGGCTGCCTCTAGAGCGGGATCGCTTGGCGCTAAGAGTGCGATTTGCTGATGGGCTCGTGCATCGTCTTCGCCCTGCACATTCTCAGCCAAAGCAGGGCTGGCGCAGAAAAACAGTAGAAATGGCAAAATGGCGCGCACGGCGAAGAATCTCCGAGTGTGAGCGCCTTTAAGCTTGTACCGAGTGAACCTGCAATGAGCGAGCGGCCCCGGATATCAGAGCAACTCTCCCCGCTTATGAGCAATGCGGTTCGATCCGGTGTTGGCCTTTGATCCGGCGCACGTCCTTATCTTTATGTGCGAGGACCGCCGTGCTTGCCACACCCTCAGTTCAACTGCGATGTGGTTCGATCCGGTGTTGGCCTTTGATCCAGCGCACGTCCTTATCTTTATGTGCGAGGACCGCCGTGCTTGCCACACCCTCAGTTCAACTGCGATGTGGTTCGATCCGG
>JBCBAX010000010.1:43324-57667 GCA_038532305.1 Pseudomonadota bacterium
CGGTGTTGGCCTTTGATCCAGCGCACTGTGCCAGATGACGCGCGCATCACCACGCTGTCGGTGGTCATGATCGTTGCGCCAGTGCTTTTCTTGCGGGTCTTCACGCCGTCCAAAAGCGAGCCCGATGTGACCCCGGTCGCGGCAAAGATGCAATCGCCTTTTGCCAAGTCTTCGAGCTTGTAAATCCGGTTGAGGTCTTCGATCCCCCATTTGGCCGCGCGCGCTTTTTCATCGTCATTGCGGAAAGTGAGGCGTCCGTTGAACTGCCCGCCGACACAACGCAAAGCGGCTGCAGCCAGCACCCCTTCGGGCGCTCCGCCTGATCCCATATACATATCGATGCCCGTATCCTGATCGGTCACCGCAATCACGCCTGCCACATCGCCATCGCCAATCAAATGCACCCCGCATCCAAGGCTGCGCAATTCGGCAATCAAATCGGCATGGCGCGGGCGATCGAGCACGCACACATTGATATCGGCAGGATTCTTACCCTTGGCCGCCGCCACAGATTTCACATTCTCGGTTACAGATTTTGCCAGGTCGATCACATCGGCGGGAAGGCCCGGCCCAACGGCAAGCTTATCCATGTAGACATCGGGCGCATTCAAGAGATTGCCCTCTTCCGCCGCTGCCAAGACCGCCAAAGCGTTTGGCCCGGCTTTCGCTGTGATCGTTGTGCCCTCCAAGGGATCAAGCGCGATATCGATCTTGGGTCCCTTACCCATGCCGACCTTCTCGCCGATAAACAGCATGGGAGCCTCGTCACGCTCGCCCTCACCGATAACGACAGTGCCATCCATGTAGAGATTATCAAACGCGCGCCGCATCGCTTCAACAGCGGCCGCATCAGCCGCCTTTTCATCGCCGCGCCCAATCAATTGCGCAGCGGCCACAGCAGCCGCTTCGGTGACACGCACCATTTCAAGGACAAGTACGCGTTCAATGGAGTTTTCATCGTCTGTCTGCTTGTCAGCGAGAATGTCCGTGGTAGGGGCAGTGTTCATGCGAAATTCAACCTTCTTGCGCATTGGATACAGGCCCGCGTCTAGTCATAAGGAGGCAGGCTTGTCGAGCGATCAGAATGCCTTTCTCCTGAATACCCTCCATAAGACCCGTAAGCTATCCTTTCGAGCAATGCTGGGCACGGTGTTAATCAGCACTGCCTTTCCCTTGGCTGCGCAAGATGACGGCAGCGTTACGCAAAGCGAAGATGCCGAAACCGAGACGCAGCCCGTTGATGCGCCCCAGCGCCCTGATCCCATCAGCATCCTGATCACCGTCCCGCGCGGAGAGGTCAATCCGGTCGAGACAAAGGCGTGCGAGGATCAAGCCGATGCGGGCACGATTAGCGGCGAGATTATCGTGTGCCGCCAATTGGGCGAAAAAGGCGACAATTACGCCAGCGGCAGCCGCGAGGCTGCACGCAAACGCTATGCCGAAGAGACCGCTTTCAAAGGCGAAAACAGATCGCTTGATGTATCGGGAGGCGGCATTTTCAAAGGCCCTGCCACCATTTCAGGCACTTGCATTATTCCGCCCTGCCCGCCCGAAGCCGCCATTCTGATCGATGTCGAAGCGCTGCCGCAAGCCCCTGCCGGATCGGATGCCGACCGCATCGCACGCGGCCTTCCCCCGCTTGGCCAGGATGAAGAGCTGTCCGAGGAAGAAATCCGCAAACGCCGCGAGGCTTTGGGCCTGCCGCCGCCCAAGTATGAAAAAGACGAATGAGCCCGCGACCTTTGCACCGTCACTCACCAATGCAGGACGGCGCTGGTACAAACCACCTGCCGGATGAATAGCTGGGCTGTTACCTGATCCGGGCCAACAGCTCGAACTCGATAATGGCATTGCTGCTCACGCCATTGCGAAACGCCCCAGTTGGCACAATCCTGATTTGCCGGACGTTATTGTCAAACGCTCCGTTGGGCGCATAGGTGAATGGGTCTGACGGCGATGTTGTGCTGGCAAATGTAACCTGCGCAGGCGTGCAGCATGCCAGGCCCGATGCATTTAGATCGTTGAACATCACTGCAGATGAACTTGCCCCATTTGCGCCTGTGAACAGCTCCAATTCTGGCGGCACCAAATCAGTCACGATCAGCGCGCCATTGTCCACGCGCGATCCTGCATTTGTCAGACGAATAACGTATCGCACTGTATCACCGGGCGCTGCAAAACCGCTGCCGCCAGCGATGATATTCGATTCCTTCTCGACCGTAAGAGCTGGCGCGGGATAGGCGATGATCGTCACATTATCGATACCGATAGCTTCATCAGACTGGTCGATATCAGCCACAAAACGCAGATCAAAATCTGTCCCAGGATTGTTCAGGACAAGTCGTCCGCGGTGCAATTGATCGTTCCAGCGCGTGATAAAGCCAAGGCTTATTGTGTTGTCGGTAAGAGGGGAAACCGACCAATCTACGCTACCTGTTGTCCCGCTTTGTGCAGCATCATTGCCATCCGTGCCGGCGCGCCCTTCGTGGAAATAGGCCAGCGAAAAAATGCGCGTCCCATCAATATCGACGGCGAATTCATCGCCCTGATCGCCATCCCAACTGTCGATCTCAAGGAAGTCGAACTCAACCACCACAAAATCGGTGTTCGGTGGGACCATAAAGTTGCGTTGGGTGGAGTTGGAAGGCCTGCCTGGCCCAAAGCGGCCCAAGAACTGCCCGGTTATCGGGTTGGTTTCCGCTGTATTGGACGACCAGCCACTGACGCCCGCCTCAAAATCATCGTCATACATGACCGTTTGAGCAACAACGCCAGGAGCTAAAAGCATGGCCAGCGTGCACAACAGGCAAAATGCTATTGTTCGCAGCGTGTGCAAAGCGCTCCTCCCAAACCGGGTGATCGATGCTAAGTCATTAGCTGTGTTGGTCAAAAAATCATAGGGCAGCGCAACATATTGCCAACGGATAGGGTTGCAATGTCGAGGACGCTGACCGCAAATCGATCCAGTCGGCACACAAGGCGCAATGGACAAACTGGAATAAAGGCTAAGCCACAATCGGCAGTACCAGCGGCTCACCCGTCAAGCTGTCCGAACCCTCAAGCAATTCCAGCGCGCGGCGCACGTTCGCCTCGGGTCCTTCATGGGTGACAATCGCGACCAGCACTTCGCCGCCATCGCGTTTGCGCCCCTGTTGGATGAGGCTTTCGATGGAGACATCGCCATCGCGCATTGCAGCGGTAATCTCGGCGAGCACGCCGGGGCGGTCATTGACGGTGAAGCGCAGATAGGTGCGCTCCATCCGGTTGCCGGGTTCTGCTGGCGGGTATGCGGTCAGCTCGCTTGCGGGCATGGCGAAAGGCGCACCAAGGTCTCCGCGCGCTATATCGATAAGGTCGGCGACCACGGCGCTGGCCGTCGGCCCATCGCCCGCGCCAGCGCCTTGGAACAGGAGGCGGCCTGAAAAATTGCCCTCTGCCACAACAGCATTGGTGGGGCCATCGACGGCGCTTAAGGGATGGTCTTTGGCCACAAGGCAGGGGCGCACGCGTTGGAGAAGGCTGGTCGTGCCGCCCTCCTCGCTCAAATCAGCTTCCGCAATCAGGCGGATGACAAAGCCAAGCGCATCGGCCTGTGCAATGTCAGCGGCGCGCACAGCGGTTATGCCAGTGGTGCGGACATTGGCGAAATCAAGCTGCGCGCCAAAGCCAATGCCCGCGATAATCGCAAGCTTGTGGGCTGCATCAATGCCTTCGATATCGAATGTGGGATCAGCCTCGGCATAACCCAGTTTTTGCGCCTCGCCCAAAACCTCATCAAAATCGGCCCCGGTCGCTTCCATTTCAGAAAGGATGTAGTTGCAGGTGCCGTTTAAAATACCGTACACTTTGTTGAGCGCGTTGGCAGCGGTGCCTTCGCGAAGGCCTTTTACGACAGGAATACCGCCCGCAACGGCGGCTTCGAATTTAAGCGGTGCGCTGCGTTCCTCGGCATCGGCAGCAAGCGCGAGGCCGTGATGCGCAATCATCGCTTTGTTGGCCGTGACGAGGCCTTTGCCGCCATTCACAGCAGCGCGGCTGAGTGCCAGTGCCGGGCCATCCGAGCCGCCGACAAGCTCTACAACCACGTCCACATCTTCGCGGCCTGCAAGCGCGGTCATATCATCTTCCCAAGCAAGGCCTGAAAGATCGACACCGCGATCCTTGCCCCGGTCGCGCGCGGAAACGGCGGTGACTTTAATTTCGCACCCCGCCCGGGCGGCAATCAGATCGCGATTGGTATCAAGCAAGCGGATGACACCTGCACCCACAGTGCCGAGACCAGCAATGGCGATACGAAGGGGCGTTGGGGAGGATTGATCGGACACAGAAAAGGCTCCGGGGGAGTTCATTTGGAAATGCTATGCCACTTGCGCCTTTCGCCCGGATCAGTCCCCGATGGGATCACCGGGGGCTAAAGGCTGAGGCAGCGAGCGACACGGCTCGCAAGCCATTCCGCATAGCTAGAACAAAATTCCCGTCAAGCAGGTGCTGGCGATGTTTTCTTTCAAGCCCCGCCGGTAAGTCGCCGCTCGCACGGGCCAAGCGATTCTATCACGAAAGCATAATCGCGCGCGGCCAAACGCCGGGCATTCGCATCACGCGCCAGATTCGCACTGCTGGGCAGGTTCGCAGGCAAAGCGCACGCAAGGCGATACCATTGCAGCGATTGCGGCTCAGGTGGGCGAGAGGACGAATCGATAATCTCCCCCCATGACACACCCCATGCAGCTGGTTGGCCTGGACGGCGCAGAATGCTCACCGAAACGGGGGATCGATCGGCCGTTGATAGAAAAATCTGTGTCTCTGATTCGCCGGAAAGATTGCCGGGCACTGCCAATGCATCCCTGATCCCGGTCACGCGCGGCGGTGATGTGCGCGCGGCAAAATCGGACAATATGGGACGCAGACGTGCCTCAAGCTCAGGTGTGTATTCAATTTGACCATATCGCCCCGTCAGTTGAATAGCGGTTGCCTTGCGTGTGGAGCCGGCAGGCGATGGCCGCGCAAACAGCAGCATGACGCGCTTTTTCAGCTTGGGCGGTTTGCCCTTCTGCGTCAGTGGAACATCGACAAGATAGACAAGCGATTCCCCAAGGGCCTGTTGCCCAGCAATGAGGGCCTGCGTGCGTGCTTCGATATAAAGGCGCGCATGACCGGGTGCGAGGCCGGGCGCTCTTTCGGGGCTTACGGTGGTCTGTTTGCGAATCTCGGCACGCACAATCATCGCGCTGGCTTCAGCCAAAGAAGCAAGATCAGCATAGGTTGCCTGCTCACCCGCATTTGAAAAATTGATCGCAGGGTCAGCAATGCTTGCCTGTGCAAAACTCATTTGTGGCATTGCAGTCAAGGCCAAAGCAGCCAAACCAATTTTGGACACCCTGCTGATTTTACTTATTAAAATTGCGTTAATGTCCATCTTGGAGGCTTTCTTCAAAGGCGATTTTTTGATCCACAGTTTTCGATTACCCGTTCCAGCGGTGGGACAGTGAATCAAAGCTGAACCCACAAAGCGTTTGATTGACTAAGGGATGACCGTTAAAGCACAAGGAGTTCGCAGGCGTTTTGGAGACAAAACAAGTGTGAAGCGCGCTGAGTAGAGCATTCTGGAATCTACTCAGCAAACTGGGGAAGCTTAAGCTGGGTCGCAGCGTAGCCGAACCGGTATGGGAGGCCAGAAATTTGAGTTTCACATCGGCGGTCTGATCTGGGACGGTCCGAAACGGAGTCATCTGATTCGGGCCGAATCATGGCTAGACTGATGTGATAGATGTGGTCGGTGTAACGCCGACGATTAAATGGAGAGTAAACAGCCGGATGGCCTACGTTGATCAAGGAATGACCGGTAGCAAGGCTACCTCGCTCATCATCTCGATTGCGATCGTGGCGGGGATTGGGCTTGCAATGGTGATTGGTTTGGCCGTTGACGCGGTTAAGAAAGAAATTGAACGCGTCACCACGGTCGATGTCGCCGAAGAAGAGCCGCCCCCGGAAGAAGAGGAACCGCCACCACCTGAAGAGGTGCCGGAAACATCACCTCCACCACCTGTGGCACCACCACCGCCGCTGAACATTTCGCCCGCGCCGCCGGACATTCAAGTGCAGGACACTATCCCGCCACCAAGTCCGCCTGCGCCGGTAATCACGCCGCCAGCACCGCCTGCGCCGCCTCCGCCGCCGCCACCGCCGCCATCCTTGGCGAAAGGTGCAACGACGAAGAATGAGCGTCGTTGGGCAAGCCGGATTTCGAACGACTATCCATCGCGCGCTCTGCGTGAGGAAGTCGAAGGGACGGTGGGTGTTCGCGTTGTTGTAGGGGCCAATGGCCGTGCAACTTCATGCAGCGTTACATCGTCCAGTGGGTCTGACGTCTTGGATAAAGCAGCTTGTCGCGGAATGCAGCGTTATTCACGCTTCAATCCTGCACTGAATGATGCGGGCGATCCAACCACTGGTTCGTATTCGACACGGATCACATACCGACTGAACTAATCGAAATTCGGGTCTGCGCTACCACTGGAAGGAGTGCAGACCCCGGGGACACTTTTCAATTAAGGACTATTCGCAATGAACCTTTATTATCTAGCAGCAGCAGCGGCCACTGAGACAGAGGCTCCAGAAAACAAGTTTGGTTTCATGGAAGCCATGCGCGAAGGCGGACCAGTGGCTTGGGCCATCCTTGCCGTTATGGTTATTATGAGCATTGGCTCTTTCTACATCCTGTTCTCAAAACTGTTCGAACAGAACAAAGTGATGAACCAGTACAAAAAGTCAAAAGCCGCTTACTGGCGTGCCGGATCATTGCGCGAAGGCGCGACCAAGCTGGAAAAGAACAGTGCATGGCGCCAGCTGGCTGACGATGCTGTCACCGCTCAAGATCACCACGCCAAAATGGAAGGTGCGGGCAACGAGATCCACTTCATCGAAGAAGAGCTTGCTCACTCACAAGACACCATCAACCAAAGCCTTGCAGGCGGCCTGCCATTCCTCGCATCGGTTGGTGCGACCGCGCCGTTTATCGGTCTGCTCGGTACAGTGATCGGTATTTACCGCGCTCTTATCAATATCGGTATCGCTGGTTCTGCATCGATCGATAAGGTTGCTGGCCCAGTTGGTGAAGCCTTGATCATGACCGCGATTGGTCTGCTTGTGGCTGTGCCTGCTGTGCTTGCCTTTAACTGGCTGCAAGCGCGCAACCGCCGCATCCAAGCGATGATGGTTGAATTCGCGAATGATATCGTTGCGAACATCGGTTCGAACGGCGCGATCAAGCCAGCTCTGGGTGCTGCCCCTGCCAAAGCGGTCAAAAAGCCCGCTCCAGCAGCTAAGCCTGCAACCAAGTAAGCTTTCAATTCTGTGGAAGCGTTCCTGTTCAATCAGTTGCGCTTCCGCCGGATGCTTACGACACGCACATATCGCTTTTATAAGGTAGGATAGAACAATGGCGATTTCGACGGGAGGCGGGGAGACCCCGATGTCCGACATCAACACCACGCCGTTGGTGGACGTGATGTTGGTGCTTCTGATCATCTTCCTCATCGCGGTTCCGGTTGCGATTCAGACGATTGAGAAACTCAATGTGCCGGTCTTCCGTTCGGAAGAATCGAAAGACAAGGTGGAAAACCTGCTTTTGACCGTCACAACAACTGACGCAGCGGGCCGGACAGCTGGAACCATCAATAGCGGTTTTGGCGGCGCGACACGCAGCGGGGAATGCCGGGTATACTGGAACAACATCACCCCGATGGATTCAGACACACTGCGCGAAGAGGCTTTTAAACGTCTCGAAGCAATCGTGCTCGCATATCCAGGCGGTGCCGAAGCAATCATGCAAGACTTGGAAGCTATCCCCCAGGTGCACATTCGCGCTGATACGGAAGCCCCTTGGAAATGCGTTGCTGGCGCCATCTACAACGTGCAAGCCGCAGGATACCCAACGGTTGGGTTCATCTCCAACCCGGTCGATCCAAACGGCTAGTTTCGCCGCAGTTTATCGCTCATCGCGATCAAGATTTAAGGAGTAAGTACCATGGGTATGTCCGGAGGCGAACTCGACGGCGAACCGATGCTCGATATGAACATGACGCCGCTGATCGACGTTCTGCTCGTTCTGCTGATTATGTTCATTATCACGATCCCAGTGGCGACCCACTCGGTCGACATTGACTTGCCGCAGCCCAATCCAAACCCACCACCAGTGATTATTGAGCCTGTTAAGAACAAGCTGTTGATCACAGATCAGGATCGCATTTTGTGGAATGGGGATCCAATCACTGAAAGCGATCTGGTTGGTATTTTGGGTCAAACGCTCACCATGACACCTGAGCCTGAGCTTCAGTATGAACCTGTTGCACTGGCCAGCTATGATAAGAGTGTCCGTGTTTTGAACATCATCAAAGGTTCAGGCGTGACCAAGTTTGGCTTTGTCGGTAATGAGAAATATCGCCAGTTCAGCGCGGGCGAAGAGTAACCTCTCGCTAACGCCAACACATGGCTGACTGTTAGAAACGCCGCCTGGAAACGGGCGGCGTTTTTTGTTTTTGGTAGCCCTATCCGGGGCTACATCCTCGGTGCTGTTTCAAACCCGGGCTTCGTCCGGGTTTGAGCACCTGCGGGCGGGCGGTCGCCCTTTGGCTCGCCCGCGGCTCGCGATCACCGCCCGGTAGAGGTGTCGAGCCCAGAAACTTGGAGCCACCCACCGGCGTAGTGGCGGCAGCACGGCGCGCAGCGCCGCAAGCCCGACCGGGCGCCCGCAGCGACGCGACCTTCAGGTCGCATGAGCGAGGATTTCGCACCCCGGATGGGGTGCGGACAACAAAAATCGACCGAGGACGATTGCCCGAATGGGCAATCGCAAAACAAAAAGGTACGCGTTAAGCAACTTATTAGTTTTGCTGTATTCTCTCTACCCGAGAGGAGATTACGCATGGCTTTTACCCCTAAACCAGACGAAACCACTCCCATGTTGGACATGAATATGACCCCGCTCATCGATGTGCTTTTGGTGCTGCTCATCATGTTTATCATCACGATCCCGATCGCGACCAATTCAGTCGAAATCGACATTCAACCGGGCACGCCCATCGACATACCCCCGCCGGATACGGTGAAAAACAAGATCGTCATCACCAACCAAGATGCGCTTTTGTGGAATGGCAAAGATGTGAACATGCAGGAATTGGCCGCCCTGCTGGATGCGACAACCCGCATGACGCCAGAACCAGAGCTGCAATACGAACCAGAAGCGCAAGCAAGCTATGATCGTTCGGTGCGCGTGCTCAACATGGTGGAGCAATCAGGCGTCACAAAATTCGGCTTTGTCGGGAATGAAAAGTATCGCGAGTTTGGATCGGAATAAACCCTCCCCTCCCTACAGGGAGGGGCAGTGAGACTTGGCGGCTTACCGCCTAGTCGCAGCGGGGTGGGGATTTAGATGCGCTAATCCCCCTCCAATACCCGCGCGCTATCCTCCGGCCCAATCCGCATCGCCACGCCCACAAGGCTTTCAGCCTCAATCAGCAACTCATCATCCACCGCACCTTGCGGCACCGCTTCGCGTCCGATCATAGTCATCACCGGCACCGCCAGCGGCGACACGCGGTCGAGCTCAACATGCACAAGCTCCCGCTCGGACCGTTCCAGCAAGTCCGCAAGCCGCCCCACATCAGTCATCCGCGCGCGGGCATCGGCCCATGCGGCTTCCAACAGGACATGATCGGGCTCGTACTTCTTGAGCACGTCGTAAATGAGGTCAGTTGAAAACGTCACCTGCTTGCCTGTCTTGCGCTTGCCGGGATGCTGGCGCTCAACAAGGCCGCTGATAACGGCAACTTCGCGAAAAGCGCGGCGCAGCAAGTGGCTTTCAGTCACCCAATCGACAAATTCATGCGTCAAAATATCGGGCGATAACAGAGGCGCGGGGTTCTCCACTGGCTTCAGTCCCCAAACCGCCAGCGTATAATCATTCGCGACAAAGCCGCCCGGCAAAAGCCCCCGATCTTCCATCCGGCGAGTGATAAGCATGCCGAGAGATTGGTTCGCATTCCATCCTTCGAACGTGTAGTACGTGGTGTAGTGCTTGCCGCCATGTGGGAAGCTTTCGACCAGCAATTCGCCCGGCTTGGGCAAGCGGCTGCGATAGTCCTGCACTTCCAGCCATTCGCGCACATCATCGGGAAAGCGGCCCCAGCCCGCACGTTCATCCAGCATTGCCTGCACCCGTCCCGCCAGATGCGCAGTGATCGGCAGGCGCAGCCCGCCATAGGAGGGAATGGTCGCGGATTGCTTAGCCGCACGCACGATCACGTCCATGTCTTTGACGCTCTCAACCTCAAGGCTCATCCCGGCAAAAAAGAAGGTGTCGCCGGTGGAAAGCTGCGCTGCAAAGCGCTCCTCGACCTTGCCGAGTCTACGCCCATTCTTGAAACGCACGACGAGCATTTCACTATCGACAATGATGCCCGCATTCATTCGGTGGCGCTGCGCCTGATTGGGGTGGGCAAGCCGCCATACGCCTTGCTTATCGCGCACGATCCGTTTGAATTTGTCATAGGCTTTAAGCGCATATCCGCCATTTTCGACAAAGCTCAATACGCGGCCCAAGACCTCTTTATCCACCCACGCATAAGCCATTGAGGATTGGATTTCGGCGAGCAAATCGTCCTCATGAAACGGGCCTGCACATGCACACGCCATCACATGCTGGGCGAGCACATCGAGCCCGCCAGCGCGGAAATCTTCGCCATCGCGTTGACCTTCATCGACCGCATCCTTTGCGGCCATGGCTTCGAGAAATTCAAAGCGGTTGCCCGGCACCAGAACCGCTTGGCTCGCCACATCAAGACGATGACCTGCGCGCCCGATCCTTTGCAACAGCCGCGATGATCCCTTGGGCGCGCCCATTTGCACAACCAGATCAATATCGCCCCAATCAATCCCGAGATCGAGGCTTGCCGTGCACACAAGCCCGCGCAATTCGCCTGCCGCCATTGCGTCTTCGACTTTGCGCCTCGCTTCTTTCGACAGGCTGCCATGGTGGACGCCGATGGGCAGATTGTCCTCGTTCACATCCCACAAGCATTGGAAGATGAACTCAGCAAGAAAGCGTGTGTTGGTGAAGACGAGCGTGGTACGATTGGCTTTGATCGCTTCGTAGAGCTGATCAACCGCCCAGCGCCCCGCATGGCCACCCCATGGGACACGCTCTTCGATGGGGAGCAGGATTTGAAGATCAGGCTCCGCGCCCTTTTCGCCTAGCACCAGATCAGCGGCGCGGATTTCGCCCGTGCCATCGGGCGCTTGTGGTGACAGCCATTCCTGAAAGCTCAATGGGTTCGCAAGTGTCGCCGATAAAGCCACGCGCTGCATATCGGGGGCAAGCTTTTGCAACCGAGCGAGAGCCAGCGCCAACAGATCGCCGCGTTTTCCGGTGGCAAAAGCGTGAACCTCATCAATCACCACTCGCTTGCAAGTCCGAAACAGCTCAAGGCTTTCGAGATAGGACAGCAGCAGCGACAAGCTTTCGGGCGTTGTCAGCAGCACATGCGGAGGCTTGGTCCGCTGGCGTTTTTTGCGGTCTGATGATGTATCGCCACTCCTCGTTTCCACCCTGATCGGGAGGCCAATCTCTTCAATCGGGGTGAGAAGGTTGCGCTTCACATCATGCGCAAGCGCTTTTAGCGGCGAGACATAGAGCGTGTGCAGCCCATCTTCGGGCATTGCCTCTCCACAGCTGGGCGCAAAGTCGCAAAGCGTTGGCAGAAACCCGGCGAGCGTTTTGCCCGCGCCTGTATCCGCCACCAGCAAAGCATCGCGCCCCGCGCGCGCCTTTGCGAGCATTTCGGTTTGATGCCGCCGCACGCGCCAACCGCGCGCATCGAACCAGCTTTGGATCGCTGGAGGGATTTTCGGGTCTGGAATTGGCGACGCGCTCACGTCAGGGCAAATGGGGGTGCCAGCCCCAGCCCGCAAGACAATCAGTCGCCCTCAACGGCATCTTCGGCTGCGTCCGCTGCTGCTTCTGCGGCATCCACTGCTTCTTCGGCAGCGTCTTCGACAGCCTCGCTTGCTTCATAGCTCTCTTCGACTTCCCATTCCTCGCCCGAATAGTCCTGAGGCTCACTGACTGCGAGATCATCCATGCTCACGCCCAGCAGAGCGGCCAGCTGCTCTTTTTCTGCGTCATCAAGTGCGGAGAATTTGCGTCCTTCGGGATATTGTTCAGTGATTTCCGTCATCCCGGCCATCATCACCGGCATGGCCTCCATCACCAGAGGCATCATCTCATTCATGCTCTCCATCACTTGTGGATCGGCATAAATGAGAAAGCTTTCCGCAGCATATTTCGCACCGACAGGGGTTTGGAAATAGGCATCCAACTCGGTCAATTCGTCCTGCGTAAACCGGACTGCATAGGCCCGCGCAAGACCCGTGCGATACGCAGGCTCAATCTTGTCGAAGATACCAGAGAGCATGTTCAAAGTGACGTCGGTCATTGCCGCATTGCGCGCATCGGCTTGGGGATCAAGCAAAGTAAGCGCTTGCTCCAGATTGGCATCATCCACATCCGTCAATGCAAAGGGATCAAGACCGGTCAACTTAGCCAATGCCAGCGCAGGCGTGCCGCCGCCCATTTCGCCCATAATGCCTTCGAACATCGGCTTCATGGTCTCATCCATCATCTTGGCATAGGTGCCCACTGGAAACAGCTTTGTCACAACAGCTTGCGCTGCTGGTACACGCGCGGCCTGTTCTTCGGTAAGGGGGTCTGCTGTGCCGAACATGTCGCCGAACAAATCACCTAGAGCCGCGAATTCTTCGGCTGTCGGCTCTTCACTGTCGACGGTTTGCGCGGCAATCGGCGCCGCAGAAAAAGCAAGCGCAATGCCCGATGCAGCGGTGAGAATGGTGCGTTTCATATCTATTCTCCCAAGTGGGTCTATTCGAATAAGCCAAAAAGGATGGAGCCCATTAGGCCAGTCCATCATCCTCGTCTTCATCGCTCACGTCTTGTGTTTCTAGCTGCAAAGCGTCAAGTTCGCGCACGGATTTACCAAGCAAGCCAGAGGCCCGCGCGCGTTCCGCTTCGCTAAGATCGCTGAAATTGCGCTCATCTTCAAAAACAGCGTCCAAAGCCTCAGCGTCTTCTAAAATTCCGGGAAGCACTTCCGCGAAGGCCGGCCCCATTTGCTCCATCACACCCAACATTTGTGGGTCGTACTGGATCGCGAAAGATTCAACGGCAAATTTTTCGCCCAATGGCGTGCTGAAGAAGGTCAGCAATTCGTACATTTCCTCATCACCAAATCGCTTCGTGAGCGCGCGCGCATAGGCGTCTCTGTAAGAAGGCTCTAGTGCAGCGAACAACTCGCCCATCATATCAACGATGAAGACCATGCTTTGATCGGTGCGCTCGGCAAATTGCGGATCGAAAATATCAAGCGCTTCTTGAGCCGCTTCATCATCAAGCTCGCTCAATTCGTCCAGTTCCACACCCGAAACTTCCGATAAACGCGTGCGAGGATCTTCTGTGGCTGCCGCAGTGATGATATCAAACATCGAATCCATCATCTCGCGCAAAGCAAGCGAGAGTGTGCCTTCAGGCATGATCACGTTGGCCATGCTCTGAGCTTTCGGCAGCAATGCCTCTTGTTCTTGAGTGAGAGGTTCGGGTTTGAAGATTTCCCCAAGCAGGGCAAACTCCTCAGTCAACTCAGCCTGTATAGCAGCGAGTTCTTCCTCTTCCTCGGTGAGAAATTCGAACGTTTCCGCATCAGAAGAAGCATCGGCCTCTTCTGAGAATTCGACGGTTTCTTCGTCCTGATCTTGAGCCAAAGCTGGAACTGATACACTCAATAATGAGACCGAAGCGGCCAGCATAAATCGCACAAACATAAAGCTTAGCTTTCTTCCAATTTGCCTTTAGCATTCAACGCATCAAAGGATTTGTGCGTTCCGCGATACGCGCATTTTCGTTAACTGCTGCAATAAAACAAGAAGAGGAACGCCACCCCAATATACCAGCCTGCATATTTTTCGGGCGGATAGCGTTCAAGAAAGGCTTTGATACCCTTGCCAGCTTTGCCGGCAGCTTCATTGCCCCAATCTGCGATTTGATCCTTTTCTGCGTTAAGCGATCGCTCTGCATCAGGCACATAACCTCCCGCAGGAGACCATTCCTCATCAGGATCAGGGTCTAGGCCCGACATGTCTTGTCCCGCGGCATATTCAGAATCGTAGCCCGGCTGATATCCGCCGCCATGTTCCCATTCTGGCTCTGGCTCTGGCTCTGGCTCTGGCTCTGGCTCTGGCTCTGGCTCTGGCTCTGGCTCTGGCTCTGGCTCTGGC
>JBCBAX010000010.1:57765-102723 GCA_038532305.1 Pseudomonadota bacterium
TCTGGCTCTGGCTCTGGCTCTGGCTCTGGCTCTGGCTCTGGCTCTGGCTCTGGCTCTGGCTCTGGCTCTGGCTCTGGCGGGACTTCGGCTTGAGAAGCAGGCGTGTCAACCGCCACTGCCTGCGCCAGCTCATCTTCCACCACGAGGCCTTCACGTTCCATCTCACGCCGAATTTCCGACGCTAAAAACAGCGCCTTTTCGCGCGCTTCTGTTAGCTCAGCAAAAGCGGAGATACGCATTGTTGCGCTGTCGAGCGCGGCACGCTTAGCGGCATAGGCAGCGTGGATCGCCGCCTTGTCAGTCGTTTTCTCTATGCCCAGCGCGGACCACGGCCATCCGCCGGGTCCGCGTCCATATTTGGGCTCAGTGACCAACGCTTTCCCCGCGCTCAAGGCCTGATAAAGCGAGCTGCTCGTCAATCTGCGCCATCAGCCGCTCCAGGCCTTCCTCGCTATCGCTTTCTGCGCGGGCAACCAGCACGTCTTGCGTGTTGGAAGCGCGTAGCAGCCACCAACCATCAGCGGTGTTGACGCGCACGCCGTCGGTCGCGTTGACTTCCTGCACGTCAGGGCCGGGATTGGTGGTGAGCCTTTCGGTGACTTCGGCCACGGCAGGGAATTTGCGCGCCTCATCCACTTGGAAGCGCATTTCAGGCGTGTTGAGCATATCAGGAATGCTGCCGCGCAATTCCGTCACAGATTTCCCAAGTCTTGCGGATGCTGCAAGTAACCGGACACCGGCATACAAAGCATCGTCAAATCCATAATAAGTATCGGCAAAGAAGATGTGACCCGACATTTCTCCAGCAAGTGGGGAACCAGTTTCCTTCATTTTGGATTTAATAAGGGAATGACCTGTTTTCCACATTAAGGGCTCCCCGCCATGTGCAGCGACATGATCGAACAGAGCGCGCGATGCTTTGACATCGGCGATAATCGTGGCGCCTTGATGTGATTTCAGCACGTCCTCTGCATAGATCATCAAGAGCTGATCGCCCCAGATCACGCGGCCTGTGCCGTCAATCGCACCGATCCGGTCGCCATCACCGTCAAAAGCTACTCCAAAATCGAGGTTCTTCTCCGCGACGAGCGCGCGAAGATCAGCCAGGTTCTCTTCAACAGTTGGATCAGGGTGGTGATTAGGAAAATGTCCGTCAACTTCAGTGAACAAGAGATGATGCTCCCCGGGGAGCTTAGCAGCGAGAGCCTCGAGAGCGGGGCCAGCCGCCCCATTTCCGGCATCCCAGCCGACTTTGAGACCTTCCAAAGCGGCGGTGTCTATTCCGCTGAGACCTTCGAGCATGCGCTCGACATACTCGCCCATGATGCTGCGTTCCGAAACGGTGCCGGCCCCAGAGGTCCAGTCCCCCGCCGCCGCGATGGTCCCCAGTTTCTGAATGTCGGCCCCGAAGAAGGGACGACCCTGAAAGACCATTTTGAAGCCATTGTAATTGGGGGGATTGTGGCTGCCTGTTATCTGAATGCCGCCATCTACCTGTTCGGATGAGGCTTCTGCATAATACAGCATGGGTGTCGCGCCCATGCCGATCTTCACCACATCACAACCTGCCGCTGTAAGGCCATCCACCAACGCCTCCTCCAACATCGGAGAACTGGTGCGGCCATCATAGCCAACAGCGACCGTCTTACCGCCTGCACGAGAGAGCAAAGTGCCAAAGCTGCGGCCAATCGCGCGTGCGTCGTCAGGGCCCAAGGTTTCGCCGATAATGCCGCGAATATCGTATTCCCGCAAAACGGTGGCGTCGAATTGATGGCTCATGGATGGAATGATCCTGCTGTGAGTGTCTAAAGTGTGTGCTGCGCCCTAGCGTGCTGATCTTTCAGCTTTGCAAACGGTGCGAATGCGACCCCAGTGGAAGCTAAATGTGTCAATCGTGTGGACGTTAATCCTCACCCGCGTCTGAATTAAGCTCTGCTCCTTTGTCGGGCAATTCGGCGAGCAAAAGATCACGCGCATCATTCGCTTCGTGAACCTGAGCGTTGCTGCCGCCTTTATCGGGATGGACCATCGCGACCAGCCGCTTGTGCGCGGCCTTTATGTCCTCACGGCTAGCGCCAGCCTCAACACCCAGCACTTTGCGCGCGTTGAAAACGGCTTGCGAACGGGTCGGTTTTGCAAACAAGCCAGCCCAAGGCCATTGCCCGATTGCATAGCGGTAAAGGATCACCGCAAGTCCAAGAAAAATGGCGATTTTCAGCATGCGCCTTACGCTAGCTCCATTTCCTCAGCGCTGCGAGCAAAATCGGGCAGGTTGAGGTTTTGCAAAAGCGCTCGCAATTCCTGCCGCGCAATCAGATGGCTGGTGCCGAGCCCACCCAGATGCGCTTTGTCGAGCAGTGTCAGGCCGGATGGGAACAGCTCACGATAAATCACACGCTCTGAAAGGCCTTTGGAAACACGAAAGCCAACGCGCTGCGACATCTCTTTCAAAGCGCGTTCAAGCCGGGCCTGGTTGCGCGCTTCGACGTGGCCAGTGCGATTGCGCACCACAATCCAGTCCATTTCGGGACGTTTCGCTTCGAGAGTCACTTTGCTCCGCTTCATCCGCGCTTCCCAGATAAGCTCTGCAAAGAATGACAGCTTCTTCACTTTGAATGTCTCGCCATCGACCTGACCAATTAGGTCAAAGTCCACAAAGCTATCGTTCAGAGGGGTGACAAGCGTGTCGGCATTCTCAACAGCCGTGCGTGCAAAAGGATCATCGCGTCCCGGATTGTCGATGATTAGGAAATCGGTGTCTTTCTCCAGACGATTGATCGTTTTCAGCAAAGCCTCCGGCGTCTCTGCTCTAAACACTTCGGCTGCAGGGGTTGGCAGATCAATCCCGCGCTTCGTCATCGTGGTCACACGGTTTTCCAGATATCGGAAAGTTGTGCGCTGGCGCGGATCGAGATCCAACATCGTCACGCGCGCTCCGCGATAGGCTAGCGCAACCGCGACATGCACTGCCGTTGTCGATTTGCCTGTGCCGCCCTTTTCATTCGCGAACACGATGCGGTGGGCGGTTTTTACAGGAGCGGACCCGGATTCTATCATTGTTAAAAACTCCGCTCAGATGATTGTGCGATCCTGCCTGCTTGTGATGGCAGGCCGCGCTCGGTTACAAGCAAGGTCGATTTTATCCAAGGGGACGGTTCCATGCAAACGGTGCATGAATTGGATGTGTTGAGAAAAAGCGTGACAAAACTTCGCGATGGGGGTGCGAGTGTGGCCTTGGTCCCCACCATGGGCGCTTTGCATGATGGGCATTTAACCCTGGTCCGCCGCGCACGAGAGGCGTGCGATCATGTTGTCGCATCAATCTTTGTGAACCCAACGCAGTTTGGCCCGAACGAGGATCTCGACGCCTATCCCCGGCAGTTGGAATCCGATGCGAACATGCTGGAGGGTGAAGGTTGCGCACTGTTGTGGGCGCCTGATGTCGAGGCAATGTATCCCGAAGACTTTGCCTCAAGCATTTCGGTTAGCGGGGTATCCGATGGGCTGTGCGGGGCGGACAGGCCAGGTCATTTTGATGGCGTGGCAACAGTCGTGTGCAAGCTTTTCAATCAGGTGCAGCCCGATATGGCGTTCTTTGGCGAAAAGGATTTCCAGCAACTCGCCGTCATTCGTACAATGGCGCGTGATCTTGATCTCACGCGCCCCCATGCGCACCAGATTATCGGCGTGCCGACCGTGCGCGAGCCGGATGGATTGGCGATGTCGAGCCGCAACCGGTATCTCTCGCAATCTGATCGCGCTGCCGCCGCGACCCTGCCGCGCGCGATGAAAGAAGCAATCGCTGCGATTGGGGCTGGGGCGCAAGTGGGGCCGACGCTTTCGGCTTTGGAAAGTTCCTTAATTGAAGCAGGCTTTTCAAGCGTCGATTATGCCGCTCTGGCCGATGCGAGATCGCTCGCCCCGCTCACTGAAAATAGCAATGCCCCCGCCCGGCTGCTGGTCGCAGCGCGGATCGGGGGCACGCGTTTGATTGATAATATGGGTGTGAATTGAGGTTTTTGTTTTCCGCACCCCATCCGGGGCTCGAAATCCTCGCTCACGCGACCTAAAGGTCGCATCGCTGCGGGCGGCCGGTCGGCCTTGCGGTCGCTCCGCGACCGACCGGTTCGCTTTGGCATTCAGCTACCGCTAGCCCGCTTTCGCACCTCGTCAAAAGCGTGACGCTTTAGCAATTTGCCATTGCGCCATACGGGTATGAGAAAGTCATCGCCTTCACCTACGGCCTCAAAGCGTTCGGCGACCAGCTTACCATCGCGCTTGATGACGGCCTGCCGCCCGGCCTTGCTTGCTTTGCCGGGATCGGTCGCGGGCCGTTTTGAAACGTCGTGCCACACTCCTTTGTCATCGCGCATGGCGTTTGCCTTCATCGCGAACCGCAAAGTGTCGCGATTGACCGATTGCAGCAGCCCGCCGCCCATGCCGAACGCGATGTTGTCGATTGCAAAGCCATCGGCAATGACGCGATCAACAAGACGGCCAATGCTCTCCAAATTCATCCCATCGCCCTGAATAACGCGCACGCGATCATTCAGCACGCGGTATCCTTTGGCATTGGTGGTGCCGCCAAAAATGTCCCACAATTTGGAAAGCACTCGCGCGGGGGTTTCAACCGGGTCACCGCTGTCGGGGCGGACAACTAGAGTGCCTTGTCGGTTCAGCACATTGGCTTTCAGCGAACCACCCCAGATTTTCTCGACCGCGTGGTCAAGATCGTAGCTGTCCGACACGACCGCCACAGGCGCGCCCTCGCCCTCGAACGCGTCGAGCATATTCGCGTAGGCATCTTGTTCGCGGGCCTTGCCCCATGCTGTCATGGTGGAGTGCTCGGCAGCGGGGATGGAGAAGCCCGGCATATCCGCGCCATAATACCGGCGCGCGGCCATAATCCCTTCGATAGTGTCAGTGCCTGCGAAATTCACAAGGTGCGCCATACCGCCAAAAGCTGCACTTTCACCGCTGGATACTCCACGCGCGCCGAAATCGTGGAGCTTGAAGGGAAGCTGGCCAGCAGGATCATCGGAGCTCTTTTCAAGCCCCGCCCTGATGACATTCGCGCATTTCCAGCTGAGAGTTGCAACTGTGGTCGGATACCACACAGCGCGCAGCAAAGCAGTTTCGATGAAAGTGGTGAGCCATGCCATCCGCTCATCAGTGTTCACCACTTGGAACAACGGCACGCCGGTTGGCACAATCTGACCTTCCGGCAAAGCGCTGATTTGGAGCGGCAGATACCCCCCGTGATCGGCAAGGATCGCGTCCCAACCCTCGCGATTAAATGGCACGCCGTGCGCTGCGCAGATGACTTGAGCCTCCTCGATATCCTCGGCGGTGATGGACCTTCCCAGGTAGTCCATCAGGAAGGGTTGTAAGCCGAAAAACACGACCTCGTCCGAAAACGGATTGGGCCGCGCTTCGCCATAGGCGCTGATCGCGCGCGCTTCGGGTGGGTATTGGAGAAAGTGGCTGTGTTTATAGCTATCGGTTGCAAGAATAAGGTTACGCATGATGTGAACTCCTCACATGATTTTCAGGGTTTTGAGACGCCGGACTCCCCGACGCCCCGTTGGTGGTTAGAGGTCGGCCATTTCCTCAATGATCGACCAGTGGTCCTCAAACAGCATTTCCGGGCGCAACTCGCCGAGGCGATACCAGCGCGCATGGGCCGCATCATCGCCGCCTTTCACCTGCGCCAGATCGCGCCTTTCCGGCATGCGGAAAAGGAAAGCGTGAGTGATAACGCGCCCGCGCAAAGACCGGCCCGGCGCATCGAAAACGCGAGTGCGGCTGTCTTCGATAAAACTTGCGAGCATGGCCGGGGGGATCTGCCCCTTGCCATCCGAAATCGCGGTCTCCTCGCGAAGCTCGCGAATGGCAGCATCACGGATACGCTCATCCTTGCCGACAAAGCCGCCGGGCAGTGCGAGCAGGCCCTTACCGGGCAATTGGCCGCGTTCAACGAGCAAGATATGCCCCGCCTGGATCACCACCGCATCTGCTGTGACGAAAGGACCCTCTCCCCATTCCTGCGGATAAGCGTCGAGGTATTCACGCTCTTCAAGAAGGCTGCGAAATTCGTCGCTACGCTTGAACTCCTCCAAATGCGCTGCAACCCCTTTGGATAGCGCTGAGGCAGGCACTTCGGGAAGGCGCTGGAAATACCGAGCGCGAATGTCGGTCGCATGGAATGTGGCATAGGGGCTGTCGACCTGGATATTCTCCCATTCAGGAAACAGCTTGAGGTAGTAGGATGACGAATCGCTGCCGTAACCAGTCAGCGCAATGCGGAAATCGGCAAGACCAGAGGCCTGAAATCCGTTCTCATTGCCCGCCTCCAGCACAATCTCGTGCACACGGCGGTGAACCTCGGCAGTCCACGCAGTGTCGGAGTACAGATGATCGTCGAGCGGTTCGATAATCACGCGCCCTTCCGCCACTTCGTAAGCGAAGGAAGAACGGATCATCGCTGCGCGTTCATCAAAAGTGAAAGGGTTGCGCGGATCGCGCGCGACACTGGCTGAACCGACCAGAATGATCAGGCGGTCCACTTTCTCCAGCGCGTGCCGGATGGTGTGTTCGTGCCCAAGGTGTAGGGGTTGAAAACGTCCAATAAAGACGCCGAAAGACGGCTTTGCGCCGCCCGCAGATGCATTTGCCTTATCTGGCATGATCGAGACTCCCTCGAATATGTGTGCGACCTTCGGACTCCCCGACGGTCTGCGACTGTGATGCGCCCAACTGTGCATAGGGTCAAATCGAAGTTTCGCGCATGGGTGTTGCGCAAAATGCATCATAGCCAAAAATCAGATGGCTCCGCACCCAACTTGCCATTGACGCGGCATCGCAAAAAATGGCAATGGCGCGGCCTACCACGCAATCAGCGACCAAGCAGATTGCGAATGCGGGTATAGCATAGTGGTAATGCTCCAGCCTTCCAAGCTGGCTAGGGGGGTTCGATTCCCCCTACCCGCTCCAACCCCTTCGCAGGCCGACCACCCCTTTTGAGATGCAACGTGCCCTTTATGGGCCTTAAGACATGCTTTGGTTGATGGCCTAAAAGCGGGGTTGTTTTGTGCGGTGCAACGTCTAGCTGCACCCCTATGCGAACACTCACACACTTAGAACGCCTCGAAGCAGAGAGCATTCACATCTTTCGTGAAGTCGTGGCCGAGGCGGAAAAGCCGGTCATGCTCTATTCGGTCGGCAAGGATTCGTCCGTCATGCTGCATCTGGCGCGCAAGGCGTTCTATCCCTCGCCCCCGCCATTCCCCATGCTGCATGTGGCATCCGGGTGGGATTTTCAGGACTTGCTCGATCACCGCGATAAGACGGTGGAAGAATACAATCTTGAATTGATCGTTTCGCAGAACGCTGATGCGGAAGAACAAGGCATCAATCCGTTCGACACGGGCAGCGCTTTGTATTCGCAAGCCCAACTAACCGACCCATTGAAACGCGCATTGACCGAGCATGGTTTTGACGCGGCCTTTGGTGGCGGACGGCGTGACGAGGAAAAAGCGCGCGCGAAAGAACGTGTGTTCTCTTTCCGCACAGCCTCGCACCGCTGGGATCCCAAAAACCAGCGGCCCGAACTGTGGAACCTCTACAATGCGAAAAAGAACAAGGATGAAAGCATCCGCGTCTTCCCAATCTCCAATTGGACCGAGCTTGATATCTGGCAGTATATTGCGCTGGAAAACATCGACATCGTCCCGCTCTACCTGTCGCAAAAGCGCCCCACAGTGGAGCGCGATGGCATGATCCTTGTCGTTGATGATGACCGTTTCCGCTTTGAAGAAGGCGAGGAGCCGGTGGAGCGCTCTGTGCGGTTCCGCACTTTGGGTTGCTATCCACTGACAGGCGCAACCGAAAGCGATGCGACCGATATGAACCTCATCATTCAGGAAATGCTGCTTGCCACCGGATCAGAACGGCAGGGGCGCGCGATTGACAAAGGGCAATCCGCATCAATGGAAGACAAGAAACAGGAAGGGTACTTTTGACGTGCCGCGCAATGCGAAGCGTTGCGAAACGTCAACCCCGGACCCGATCCGGGGTCTGGTGCCACAAGGAAAACGATCCCAGATCAAGTCTGGGATGACGAGGTAAAATGACAGATCACCCATCCTTTCAAACCGATGCTCTCATCGCTGAAGACATCGACGCGTATCTCGATCAGCATCAGCACAAGAGCCTGCTGCGCTTCATTACCTGCGGCAGTGTGGATGATGGCAAATCGACCCTGATCGGGCGCTTGCTTTACGATTCCAAAATGATCTTTGAAGATCAGCTCGCCAACCTTGAAGCGGACAGCAAAAAGGTGGGCACACAGGGCGAAGAAATTGATTTTGCTCTGCTCGTCGATGGTCTTGCCGCTGAACGCGAGCAGGGCATCACGATTGATGTCGCCTACCGTTTCTTCACCACCGAAAAGCGCAAATTCATCGTCGCAGACACTCCGGGGCACGAACAATATACGCGCAATATGGTCACAGGCGCTTCGACGGCGGACCTTGCTGTTATTCTGGTTGATGCGCGCAAAGGCGTGCTGGTGCAGACGCGGCGGCATTCGTATCTGACGCATCTTTTGGGCATCAAACATTTGGTGCTGGCCGTGAACAAGATGGACCTTGTCGATTACGATCAGGCCACTTTTGACGCCATTGTCGAGGATTACCGGGCGTTTGCCAGCGAGGTTGGCATTGAAGACTTCACCGCAATCCCGCTGTCAGGCTTCAAGGGTGACAATATCACCACCGCGCCATCGGCAAACACGCCGTGGTATGGCGGGCCATCTCTGATCGATCATCTCGAAACGGTTGAGCTCGCTAACCAAGCTGCGCAATCGCGCACTTTCCGGATGCCGGTGCAATGGGTGAACCGCCCGAACCTCGATTTCCGGGGCTTTGCCGGCCAAATCTCCAGCGGCACAATCAAGCCCGGTGATGGCGTGCGCATTGTGCCTGCGGGTAAGACAAGCACCGTCAAATCCATCGAGACATTTGATGGCCAATTGGACGAAGCGGTCGCTGGTCAATCGGTCACGATCACTCTGAATGATGAGGTGGATTGCAGCCGGGGCGATGTGATCGCTGCGGCTGATGATCCGCCAGAGGCCTCCGATCAATTCTCCGCCACGATTGTGTGGATGGATGAAACCGCGATGAAGCCGGGGCGCGGATATTGGATGAAGCTGGGCAGCCAAATGGTCACAGCGACCGTGCAACCGCCCAAGCACGAAGTGGATGTGAACACATTCGATCATCTGGCGGCCAAAACGCTGGAGCTGAATTCCATCGGCGTATGCGAATTTGCAACCGATAAGCCGATCACGTTTGAACCCTATGGCACATCACGCGCGCTGGGCGGATTTATCCTGATCGACAAATTCACCAACGCCACAGTCGGCGCTGGCATGATCGATTTCTCGCTTCGCCGTGCGCAAAACGTCCACTGGCAGCCCACTACGGTGAGCCGCGAAGAACATCACCTGATGAAGAACCAGACGCCGCGCGTCCTTTGGTTCACCGGGCTTTCGGGATCGGGCAAATCGACCATCGCCAATGAAGTGGAAAAACAGCTTGCGCTGATGAATCGCCACACCTTCCTGCTGGATGGCGACAATGTGCGCCACGGCCTAAACAAGGATCTCGGCTTTACCGAAGCGGACAGGATCGAAAACATCCGCCGCATTGGTGAGGTTGCCAAGCTGATGCTGGATGCAGGCCTGATCGTTCTCACCGCGTTTATCTCTCCCTTCCGGGCAGAGCGACGCATGGTGCGCGAGATGATGCCAGAAGGCGAGTTTATCGAGATTTTCGTCGATACGCCGCTCGACGTAGCTGAACAGCGCGATGTGAAAGGCCTTTATAAAAAGGCGCGCTCTGGTGAGCTTAAGAACTTCACCGGGATCGACAGTCCTTATGAAGCGCCTGAAAACGCCGAAATTCATGTGAACACGGTGGATATGACGCCAGCTGAGGCGGCGGAATACATCATCAAACAGATCATGCCTCTCAAATGAGCACCGCAAGCACCATGACCGACGCACAACTCGCCGCGCATTTGGCCGAAGTGGCTGGCCGCATCCTTTTGGAAGTGCGCAATAGCGGCATGTTTGAAGGCAAAGCTCTTGGCAAGGCAGGCGATGCGACAGCCAATGAGTTTTTGTGCCATGCTTTGCGTGCGGCACGCCCGGATGATGGGCTGCTGTCCGAAGAGGAGAAAGATAGCAGCGAGCGTCTATCCCAAAGCCGCGTTTGGATTGTCGATCCGGTCGATGGCACACGCGAATATGGCGAGCAGCGCGAAGATTGGGCCGTGCATGTCGGTCTTGCGATTGACGGCGTTGCACACACCGGCGCGGTTGCTTTGCCCGGCCTTGATGGCGGGACCGTTCTGCGCACCGATCAGGTCAGCGCCCTTCCCGAAGGCGCTGCCAAACCCCGTTTCCTCGTCAGCCGCACGCGGCCTGCAAAAGAAGCGGTTGCAGTAAGCGAGGCGATGGGCGGCGAGCTTGTCGGCATGGGCAGCGCAGGTGCAAAGGCCATGGCAGTGGTGCGCGGAGAAGCTGAGATTTACCTCCATTCAGGCGGTCAATACGAATGGGATAGCTGCGCGCCTGTTGCTGTGGCGCAGGCTTTCGGCCTTCATTGCAGCCGGATTGATGGATCACCCATCCGTTACAATCAGGAAGACGTCTATTTGCCCGATCTGCTGATTTGCCGGCCTGAATATGCCGACAAGGTGCTGGAGCTAGTCGCCAGCCTCGGTTGATGCATCAGGAGAAGCGGAAGCCTCTTCGCTTTCTTCTTCCTTTGCAACCTCGCTTGGCGCGGGAACCTGCACTTCAATATCGACCCGGCGATTGGCTTTCCGGCCTGCCTCATTAGGGGAGCCATCTGGCAAAGCATTGGGCTTTACCGGGTTCTGTTCGCCGAACACGATCACATCGATACGGTCTTCGTCGATGCCTTGCCCAATCAGCCAAGCGGCCACGGCTAACCCTCGCGCTTCAGCGGCGTCATCATTGGCTTGGCCTGCTCCATCTGAATCGCTGTGCGCGCGCAGAACAATCGGGCCAGAAAGCTTCATTTGCGGCGACGCCAAAACCTTCTCAAGTTCAGCGACAGCATCCGCATCCAGTTTGGCACCCCCATCAGGAAAGCCGATGGTTGCGTCCAGTGGAGCCAGAACTTCCTCCGGCGCTTCGGGTGGAGCGACTTCAGGCCTCAGAATTGACACTGCGCCGGTTTCGCCTTCCTCAGGCGCGTCAGCACCATCTGGAGCAGAGTCTCTGCTTTCACTGGGTTGATTGCATGCGGCGAGCGACAACAGCACCGCAAGGCTGATGAGAGTGGAGGCAGGCTTTGTCATGAGTGTTTCGGCATCCTCTAAGCAATCATCCTTTATGCGGTTTGCGGGCCAGACACATCCCGCTTTGCCGGTTTTTCCGAAGCTTTGTCCTCTGGCGTTTTAATTTGGGGTGGGGAGAAAGAGATGATCGTATCGCCTGGGCGAGGCTCTGGCCGGGCAGCGTGAGTGAAAAAACGCAAAGTTCCGCTGGCACGGATTAGCAGCAGCATATTGGCCGCATCGGGCAGCTTTTCCTGTGCTTGTTCAAAATCAAACTCATCAGACAATTTGGTCTTGCGAAACACCCAGCCTTGCATCTGGCGATCGTTCACATCGTTGACGCCAAACCCGCTTTCAAACAGCGCGCGCCCTCTGATGCTTTGCGGCAGAGCGTGGCGATCTTCCTCATCAGCGCTTTCTCCCAGTTGGTACACGCTATCGCGGCCAATCTCATGCGCGAATTCATTGCAAACGAGCGCATTGTAAGCCTCGTTATCGGTAGCCGCGACCAGCACTTGAAAAGGGGTGAGATCAAGATTGTGTTCGGTCGCTTCATTCAGGATTTCACCATGGTAAAACGGCAGTCCTTCGCGCCGCGCGGCCCCAAGGCTTTGCCACGAAGGATCGACCACCATCACGGGTGTTTTGAGAGCTTCCATCTCTTTCGCCAAGGCAATGGTCCACGGGGTCGATCCCACGACCAGCAGACCAGGCCGCGATGTGCCTTTAACACCCAGCCAACGCGCGACAGGTTCAATGGTAAAGCCATGCGCTACCACCGTGATGACGACCACGGCAAAGCTCAAAGCGATCAGCAATTGCCCGCCTTCGATGCCGAGATCGCCCAACCTCAGCGCGAACAATCCCGAAATCGCGACCAACACAATACCGCGCGGCGCAATCCACGCGACAAACAAACGTTCATTCCAAGGAACATCGGAACCGATAAGGCTGATCAAGACGGTGGCCGGACGCACTAGAAAAAGGAGCGCAAGCAGGAATGCGAGCAAGCGCTGGCCGATCTCTTCGCGCGGATCGAGATAGGCTAGCTCTTCCCAGCTAAGCGAGGAGGCAAGCAGGATGAAAATTCCCGATACCAGCAGGACGGCGACGTTTTCCTTGAATGGGTGAATGCTGCGAATGCTGGCAACATCGCGATTGGCCAGGGTGATGCCCATCACGGTGACAGCGACCAGCCCAGCCTCATGCTCAATGGCATTGGTGCCGACAAAGACCGCGATGACCAGAGTGAACAGCACCGGCACTTTGAGGTATTCAGGGATTGCCCCGCGCGGAAAAAGAAACACGACGAGCCGCGCAGCAGCGTATCCGATCAATCCTGCAAGAATGGCGGCAATGATCAGAGGCGGCACAACTTCGATGATGGATGCATCAGGGAAATCTTTGCGCCGGCGGAAGAACTCATACGCGATCACGGCGCACAAAGCGCCCGTGGGATCGTTGACGATGCCTTCCCATTTCAGAATGGAATTGGGCCGGGTTTGGATATTTGATTGCCGCAAAAGCGGGATCACAACCGTGGGGCCCGTGACAATCAAAATACCGCCGAACAGGACCGCAACGGGCAATTGCAGGCCAGCAATGTAATAACACGCCGCCGCGCCCAGCGCCCATCCGATCAGCACGCCAATTGTGGCCAATCGCCAAACGGCCTTGCCCGAATGTCTCAGCTCTTTCAGATCAAGGCTTAGCCCGCCTTCAAACAGGATAAGGGCAACACCCACGCTGATCATCGGTTCGAGCACATCGCCAAAGGCAAGCTCTGGATTGAGCATCCCTGTGACAGGCCCTGCCAGAAAGCCCGCAGCCAGCATCAGCACGATCGCGGGGTAGCCTGTGCGCCAGGCAATCCATTGCGCGCCAATGCCCAATGCGCCCACTGTGGCGATTACAAGTGCTTGGCTTTCCATCTATTTTGCGTGTGCCTTCACACACGGCCAATGATCGGACGAGCAATCAGGTTCCGAGATCTGTTGTTGCATCAAGGAGAATGCCGGGCTCATTCGCCTTCAAATTCCATCAAGATATCAACGTGCAAACCATCAGCGCGAAGCTTTGCGGCGCCGCCCAGATCGGGCAAATCAATGACGAAGATGGAATGGCTCACATTCGCACCGGCCATGCGAAGCAATTGCGCAGCGGCAAGGGCTGTACCGCCGGTCGCGATCAGGTCATCGACGATCACCACTTTCTCACCATCGCCCACCGCATCGGGGTCCATTTCAAGCCGGTCCGTCCCGTATTCAAGCGCGTAATCAACACCGATGGTGGCCATAGGCAGCTTGCCGGGTTTGCGCACTGGAATGAAGCCCACGCCGAGCGAGGCTGCAACCGCGGCACCAAAGATAAAGCCGCGCGCCTCCATACCTGCAATCTTCTGCGCGCCGGCGGCCCTCGCGCGTTCTGCCAGCAGGGCGATTGTCGCAGCCAACCCAGCATCGTGTCCGATAAGCGTTGTGATATCGCGAAACTCGATACCGGGTTTTGGGAAATCGGGCACAGTGCGAATGAGCGCTTTCAGATCGTCGGGAGAAAGGGTCGCTGCGCTCATGGGGTCACTTTCGGGTCAAGAACCATATGTTCTGAGCCACAAAGCAGAGCGCCCCACCATCCGCAAGGGGATGATGGGGCGCACAGCTTCGGGTAAGAAAGAAAAAAGAGAGTGAACCTTAGGCCTTCTTCTTCTTTTTCTTGCCTGCCCAGATTTGCTTGTACGACATAAACGCAAGGGTTGTCGCAAACAGCAGGAAGCCAATCACAAACCAGCCAGTCTGCTTGCGCTGCACCAGTGAAGGCTCCGCAGTCCATGTCAGGAATGCTGTGATGTCTTGTGCCATTTGCTCCTGAGTGGCCTCAGTGCCATCAGCGTACGTCACCAGATCAGGGTAAAGCTGCGGCGGCATCGCAATATTGACGTTGTAGAAGTACTCATTGAAGTACAGGCCTGTTGGCGTTTCAAAGTCTGGTGACTTCGCCTGATCAGCCGGATCAACTTCATTGTAGCCCTGCATCAGCGAATAAACGTAATTCACACCATCTTTGCGGGCTTTCGTGATCAGCGAAAGATCTGGCGGCAGGGCGTTGTTGTTGGCGATGCGCGCTTGCACTTCGTTGGCATAGGGTGATGGGAACTGGTCGGTCGGCTCACCAGGGCGCGATTCCGCTTCGCCTGTTTCCGGATTGATACCGGGAACATTCCAAGTCGCGGCCTCTGCGCGAACTTCCGCTTCGGTGTAGCCAAGCTCCTGAAGGTTGCGGAACGCTACATACTTCAGGCTGTGACAGGCCGAGCAGACCTCTTTGTAGACCTGATAGCCGCGCTGCAATTGCGCATAGTCCCATTTGCCCATGGGGCCATCGAAAGAGAACCCGCCTTCAGGCGAAATGTTCTTTTCCTGGAACGCGTAATAGTCGGGATCTTCCGGCGTCGCGTAATTCATGATGCCAGGCACCATCGACCACAGCACCAGAATGCCGCACAGGACCAGACCGAAAATGATGCCTCCAAGGCGGATAGTCATGACCGAACTCTTTCTATCTATCGGATCAAAAGGACGTAGCAGTGCTGCGCTTATTCAGCTGGCTGCAGCTCGCCATCGGGCAGATCACCGGCTGACTTTCCATCGGGAGTGCCCGTGCGTGTGCCAGGCCGATCATCATCCGAACCCAGCACCGATTCCGTGATGGAAAATGGCAGTGGCTTGGGAATTTCGATCTGGCTGACAATCGGCAGGATCACGAGGAAGTGCATAAAGTAGTAGAACGTCGCGATCTGGCTGATCAGAACGTATGGTTCTGCCGCTGGCGCGCCACCGCAATAGGTGAGCACGAGCATGGTCACGACCAACACCCAGAAGAACTTCTTGAACATCGGGCGATACGAACCGGAACGCACGGGGCTCTTGTCGAGCCATGGCAGGATGAACCAAACAAGGATCGAACCAAACATCGCGATCACACCGAGCAGTTTCGCTTCGATCAGAACAATGCCAGTGAACGGAATGGTGAGATCGCCGGTGAATGCACGCAGGATCGCGTAGAACGGCAGGAAGTACCATTCAGGAACGATGTTGGCTGGCGTCGAAAGCGGGTTTGCCTCGATGTAGTTGTCCGGGTGACCCAAAACGTTCGGGGCAAAGAACACGAACAGCGAGAAGATGATGAGGACGAGCCCCAAGAACCAGCCATCTTTTGCCGTGTAATAGGGGTGGAACGGAACAGTGTCGCTTTCCTTCTTCACTTCGACACCGGTTGGGTTCGAAGATCCTGGAATGTGCAGCGCCCAGATGTGCAGGATAACCACACCGGCAATCACAAATGGCAGCAGGAAGTGCAGTGAGAAGAAGCGGTTCAACGTTGAATCGTTCGGCGCATAACCGCCCACCAACCAGACTTGCAGCGGCTCACCAATCAACGGGATCGCGCCAAACAGGCCAGTGATCACTTTCGCGCCCCAGAAGCTCATTTGCCCCCAAGGAAGCACGTAGCCCATGAATGCGGTCGCCATCATCAACAGGAAGATGACCACACCCAAAAGCCAGATCATCTCGCGGGGTGCTTTGTAGGACGAGTAATAAAGGCCGCGGAAGATGTGGAGGTAGATCACAATGAAGAAGAAGCTGGCGCCATTGGCGTGCGCATAACGCAGTGCCCAGCCCCAGTTCACATTGCGCATGATGTGTTCAACCTGACCAAAAGCCACGCTGGTGTTTGATGCATAATGCATCGCCAAAATCACACCGGTTACGATCTGAACGGCAAGGAAAAATCCAGCGAGAACGCCGAAATTCCACATATAGTTGAGATTGCGCGGCACCGGATATCCAGCGCCGACCGCATTATACACCATACGCGGGAATGGGAGTTTTTCATCCATCCACTGCGTAAAAGCGGTCTTTGGTTGGTATTCTTTTGCCCAGGCGAAACTCATGTCATTCTCTCAACTTGCAGTTCGTCGCAGAATAGCTTTTCTAAAATACGAGGCGTTACCCGACCCGGATGACGGTGTCGGACGTAAAGGAGTATTCTGGCACAGCCAGATTGGTTGGCGCAGGGCCTTTGCGGATACGGCCCGCAACATCGTAGTGCGAACCATGGCACGGACAGAAATAGCCGTTAAACTCGCCCTTATTCTCACCTTCGCCTGCGCCCAATGGCACACAACCCAGGTGCGTACACACACCCAAAGTGATCAGGATGTCTTCATTGCCTTCACCAAGACGATCACCGAGCGTCTGCGGGTCGCGCATATCGGCTGCGTCGTCGGCTTTCGCTTCGGCGATTTCTTCTGGCGTCAAGCGCTTTACAAACAGCGGCTGACCGCGAAAAACGTCTTTGATGGCCTGTCCGGGCTGCACTGACGAAACATCAACCAGCGTCGTGGATGCGGCCAGAACGTCTTTGGTAGGCGCCATTTGCGATGCCAAAGGATAAACCAAAGAAGCGGCGCCCACACCTGCGGTGCTGAGTGCCGCGATATGAATCCAGTCACGGCGACGAACGCCTTCTTCGGTTTCCGTTTCCGGGCCGCCAGGCGCAATTGCTACACCACTTGCGTCAGCCATTTATCAACACCCTAATCATTTGGGCGCACAAGCGATCCGCCAGCACGCACTAAAGTTATCAATTTTCACACACCGCGAAGTGTGCCGTGATTGTATCCCTTGCTTTCCGCAAGATTGATGTATCCCAATCTCAGGAAATTTGCGGAGCGCGGATAACCAGTTCTTGCAAAAAGTCCAACATTGTTTTGAGCATCGCCTGTTCGCTTTCACGCAAGAAATGGCGAGGCCATGGGTCAGCCGATAGCTATCAGACTGATTTGGCGGCCATATCCCGACTCAGCGGCGAGAGATGCTCGTCTATAGGAGTGGTAACGCTCGGACTGTGGAAAAGTATCCCGGCGGGTATCATGAATTTTTTCGAGCCCCAATTCGCCAAGGATTTTCGCAACATATCCAGGCAGATCAAAATGCCATCGCGCGGCTCCATCACGCGGCGCCGCATCGCCAAAATGCACATCATCTTGCGCCGTGAAGTTCTGCCTGAACGGGGCATCCACCTCATAACTGGCTTGCCCGATCGTGGGCCCTATAGCCGCTGCAATCGAGCCGCGCTTTGCTCCGAGCGCTTCCATCGCGGCAATTGTGTTTTCCAGAACCCCGCCATGTGCGCCGCGCCATCCGGCATGGGCTGCGCCCACCACGCCTGATTCGCGATCAGCGAAAAGCACCGGCGCGCAATCAGCCGTTACTATGCCAATAGTGAGGCCGGGAGTGGCAGTGACCAGCGCATCGGCCACAGGGCGACCTTCTGCTGCATCGGGCCAAGCCTCGCCAACCGTGATAACGTCAGGCGAATGCACTTGATGCGGCATCACGATCTTGGAGGCTGGCACAATAGCATCCGCGGCCTGTGCTCTCAGGTCAGCAATGGCCGCCGGATCGCCCGGCCCACCATAGCCAAATTGATGCGCGCCGCCGCCTGAGCCAAAAAACCCATGCGGCACTGTGCCCAGCGCAGGGGAACGCTCAATATCGAGATCAACCATCGAGCGAACGAGAAACCTGCTCAAACGTATCACGAGACAGATTATCCGCTGCCGCAATCCTTTCCAATTCGGCCTTCATCAGCTTGGCTCTGCCCGGCTCTATCCGGCGCCATTTGCCGAATGGGGAAACAAACCGCGCTGCCGTCTGCGGATTGATCGGGTCAAGCGCAAGGATCACATCTGCGATCAGCTTGTAACCCAAACCATCGGCGGCATGAAACGCGGAAGGGTTGCCCGCAAACGCCATGTATAACGAGCGCACACGGTTGGGATTGCTCATCGTGAAATCGGGATGCTGCGCCAAAGCTTTCACATGATCGAGCACTTTGGGATGCAAGGAGAAGGCTTGGAGCATGAACCATTTGTCGATGACGAGATCATTATCAGCATATCTCTGATAGAAGCTCGCAAGCCGCTCTTCTCGCTCCGGCGTATCAAGGCTCGCCAGCACCATCATCGCGCCCTGCCGGTCGGTCATATTGTCCGCACCGTCAAATTGCCGTGCGGCAAACTCCCCCGCCAAATCCGGAGCGCTTGCAGCGAGATAGACGAGCGCTTGCGTTTTGACCTTGCGCGCGCCGCGCCCTGCTGGATCATCGAAGGCGACCGCTTCGCATTGGCCGTAAAGATCGCCCAGTTCGCTAGAGCATGCGGTGCCGATGGCCGTTTTCAAAGCTTGGCGTGCGGCATGGATCGCGCCCGGATCAGCTTTGCGCGTATCAGTCGCCATGGCTTCAAACAGATAAGTCTCTGATGGGAGCATCATCAATTCGCCGCGCATTGCATTGTCGAGCGCAGTGTCTGTCAAGATTGCGCGAAATGCCTCAACCATGGCCGCTTCGCCGTCTGCGCTGGCTTTGCCTTCAGCAGCTTCGATCAGATGAGCGACAGCCAATTCCTGCATCGCTTCATACCGGGCAAAGGGATCATCATCTTGGCCAGCCAAGAACACCAAATCTTCTCGCGCCAATTCGCGATTGATGAGGACAGGTGCGGTGTAACCGCGATTGATTGAGAGGACGGGATCGGAGCCAACAAGCGGTAGATCAAAGGTCTGCTCTTCCTCAGTCAGCACAATCAAAGTCTCAGCGCCCATCGCTCCTGACTCGCGGCTATGCACCGCGACGCGCAGCGGGATCGGCATTGGCTGTTTGTCAGGCTGGCCGGGAGTGGCCGGAACGCTCTGCGCCAAATGCAGCTTTACCGTGTCGCCTGACAACTCTTGGCGCACAGTCACTGTCGGTGTGCCCGCCTGACGGTACCATAGACGGAATTGCTCCAAATCCAGCCCCGCGCCTTCCTCGATAGCGCGCACAAAATCTTCACACGTCGCCGCTTCGCCATCGTGGCGGGCGAAATAGAGGTCCGTGCCTTTGCGGAAAGCCTGTGCGCCCGCCATGCTTCGCATCATGCGGATCACTTCTGCGCCTTTATTATACACAGTCGCGGTGTAGAAATTGCTGATCTCGCGGTAACTGTCGGGACGGATTGGATGCGCCAGGGGCCCTGCATCCTCGGGGAATTGCGCTGCGCGAAGGATGCGCACATCTTCTATCCGCTTAACCGCCTCGCCCTGCATATCTTGGCTGAACAATTGATCGCGCAGAACGGTAAAGCCTTCTTTCAAAGACAGCTGGAACCAGTCGCGGCACGTGATGCGGTTGCCTGACCAATTGTGGAAATATTCATGCGCAATCACGCCTTCAACGCCGTCGAAATCATCATCGGTCGCCGTATCTCTATCAGCCAACACGTATTTGGTGTTGAAGACGTTGAGGCCTTTGTTCTCCATCGCGCCCATGTTGAAATCTGAGACGGCGACGATGTTATAGAGATCCAGGTCATATTCGCGTCCAAATGTCTCCTCGTCCCACTTCATCGATTTATGGAGAGAGGTGAGAGCGTGATCGGTGCGATCAATATCGTCTGCACGCACCCAGATATTGCATTCCACTTCGCGGCCTGATGCCGTGGTAAAGGGCCCGGAATGCGCGACCAGATCGCCTGCAACCAATGCGAACAGATAAGCAGGCTTTGGCCATGGATCGTGCCATTCGGCAAAGTGGCGACCGCCATCCAGATCGCCGGTCGCGGTTTTGTTGCCATTGCACAAAAGGATCGGGAATTGATCTTTCGCCCCTTCCATCCGCACGCTGTAGGTTGAAAGCACGTCGGGCCGGTCAGGGAAAAACGTGATCCGCCGGAAGCCCTCAGCCTCGCACTGGGTGCACAGCATACCGTTCGATGCGTAAAGACCCATCAGTGCCGTGTTCTTATCGGGCTGGATCGTGTTGGTGATCTCTACCGTGTGCGTGTCTGCGGGCAGGCTCACGATGAGGTCAGGGCCGCTCATCCGCCAATCGCTCCTCGGCTCGCCATCCACTTTAACGTCGTCAGCTGTCAGACCGTCACCATTGAGGCATAGCTCGCTGGTCGGCTCGGCTGCCGGATTGCGCTCAATTTGAAGGGTCGCGGTGACGCGCGTTGCATCAAGCCCAAGCTCGAAATGCAGCTTCGTGGTCGGCACATTCCAGCCAAAGGGCGTGTAATCCTCGCGCCGAATTATGGGCGGCTCTGCTGGAACAGGTGGGGCGTCATTCGATGTGATCGAGTCGTGTGCAATATCCATGGACAAGAGATTTAGGTTGATTTGCGCGCGCGTCCAGCGGCACAGCGTCCGCCATGGCGCATTTGTTGATTTTCGGGCTCGGCTACACGGCAAAACGGATTAAGACTTCGCTCGAAGCTCAGGGCTGGAGCGTGGATGCCACCGGCAGTGCGGGCAATGTGGATTTTGATGACGCAGGCGCTGTGCACGGCGCGATGGAAAAGGCCACCCACATCGTCTCCTCAGTTCCGCCATCGCGCGAGACCGGTAGCGATCCAGTCTTAGACAAATTTGTCGATCAATTGCGGGACCGCACGCTATCCTACCTTTCCTCAACCGGGGTGTATGGCGATCAGCAAGGCGCTTGGGTGGATGAAAGCACGCCGACAGTTGCCGAGACCAGCGCAGGGCGCCGCAATGCCCGCGCCGAAGCGGATAAGGCTTGGATGGAACTTGGCGCGCGCGTTTTTCGCCTGCCCGGCATCTACGGGCCGGGCCGCAGCGCGCTTGACCGGGTGAAAGCGGGCAAAGCGCGGCGGATTGATTTGCCCGGCCAAGTGTTCAGCCGGGTGCATGTCGATGATATCGCAAGCGGCGTCGTGGCAGCTCTTACAATAGATGCGCCGCCGGGCGCATACAATCTGGGCGATGACCTGCCTGCCAGCGGCAATGCGGTGACGGAATATGCCTGCCAGTTGCTTGGGCTGGAGCCGCCGCCGCTTGAAACATTGGAAGAGGCAAACCTATCAGAGATGGCGCGAGGCTTTTATGCTGAGAACCGCAGGGTCGCGAATGGCAAGGCGAAACGGGTGCTGGGTTGGGAGCCGCAATATCCAACTTTTGTTGAGGGGTTAGCAGCGCTGCTTTAACCCGTCATTGCGAGCCGCAAAGCGGCGCGGCAATCCAGAACGGTTCGCGTGAGGCCCTAGATTGCGTCGCTTCGCTCGCAATGACGGCGCTATTTCGCTTGCTTCGCTCTTAGCGCTAGCACCATCCCCACCACAGCCAGCGCCATTCCGCCAATGGTCAGCCACGTCCACTGATACCCCTCAAACAGGGTCGACAGCGCCATCGCAACAGAGATCGTCAAAATCGAATTGTACGCGGTGCGCCCTGCACCAATCTCTCGCACCAGATTGTAATGCAGCGGAAATGTTACAACCGATCCAATCAGCGCCAGATAGACAATGCCTACCCAATAATTGGTGCTTGTCGGGAATGGCGGCGGACCTGCGGTGAGCCATGCAAAGCCGAGATCGAAGATGGTGCCATACAACATCGCCCAAGCAAGCAGGCTAACCATCGGCACGCCGCGCCCTGTCGGATTGGCCTGCACAACATTGGCAACCGATGCTGCGACAATGCCTAACATCGCGAGCACTATGCCAAGCCCCGGATCACCGCCCAAAACGCCTGCATTGGGGTTGGACGTCCATTCATGCACCAGCAAAAGCGACACACCAACGATCGCAACCACGCTGCCTATGACAAACCCGCTTTGCACTCGCTCGCCCAGAAATAGCCTTCCGAACAACGCATTGGGCACCATCAAAAGCCCAAACATCATCGCAACGATGCCCGATGTCACGTAAAGTTCTGCATTGTAGACGAAGAGGAAATTACCGCTGAACTGGAATATGCCAACCAGGGCGGCGAGCATATGTTCAGGCTTTGTGAGTTTCAGCCGCCGCTTCATGAAAAATGCGACGAGAAACAAAGCCGGGGTCGCAAGTGCAAAGCGGTAGAAGACTGACCATGCCGCAGGCACACCGTCAATCTGGCCAGTGATCACCAACCAGGTGGAGCCCCAAATGCTGCCTGTGAGCAGAAACGGAATAATGACGCGCGGTGAAAGCAGCGCCGGGCTTGCCGCGCTCATAACTGCGCGATTGCCTTGGCCAGAGCGCTCGCATCATCCTCGCGCGTGTTCCAGGCGGTAACAAAGCGGGCGGCATCATCGCCCCAATCGTAGAAGGCGAAACTTTGCGCGCGCAAAGCTTCGCGTTCGGCTGGCGTCAGGTGCACAAACAGCTCGTTTGCTTCAACGCTATGCATCAAGCGTTCACCGCATGCGCCCGCAATCTCTGCGGCAGCCGCATTGGCATGGACCGCATTGGTCAGCCACACATCGCTGTCCAACATGGCAAGGATTTGGGCAGCCAGATACCGCCCTTTGCATTGAAGGTGGCCCGCACGCTTGCGGCGATAGCGGACTTGCTCAGCCTGTTCTGGATCGAACAAAACAACAGCTTCGGCGCTCATACCGCCGTTTTTGATAAAGCCGAAAGCAAGGCTGTCGACCGGGCCAGCGGCCAGTGCAGCATTCCCGCCGAGAAAGGCCGCCGAATTGGCAAAACGCGCGCCGTCCATATGCAGGCCAAGCCCGCGTTTCTTCGCAAATGCGCCAAGCTCATCAAGCTGCTGCGGCGTGTATGTCCGCCCATATTCGCTCGCTTGCGTGATCGAGATCGCATGCGGCTGTACCTGGTGCACATCATCGCGGATCGGATCGATCACCGCCGCGATTTGAGCAGGCGACAGCAAAGCGCCTTCGCCGCCTGCCAGCATCAATTTTGCGCCATGAAGGTAGAAGCCGGGCGCGCCGCCTTCATCCACCTCAATATGCGCCTCTTCATGGCAGACCACCGCGCCGTGCGGCTGCACCATCGTGCCAAGCGCCAGGCAATTCGCCGCAGTGCCCGTGGCAGCCCAAAGCGCCGCGCATTCACGGCCGAATAGATCGGAAAACCGTTCATCCAACTGCGCGGACAATGCATCGCCATCATACGGATTGTCAGCGCTATCCGCCTTGCGCATTGCTTCCCACACAGCAGGGTGGACGGGGGCTGCATTATCGGAGAGGAAGGGCCGTGTTTGGGTCATCCCCAACGCCTCTAACCACGATAGAGCCAAGTGCAAGCAGGAGAACGCCGATGGACGATCCAAAAGACACGATCACCATCCACCACGAGGCGCACGGGGATGGCGGCAAATACATCGCGCATGTTGCTGGAGAAGATGCCACGGGCTATTTGGAATGGGAACCGCGCCGCGACAACGTGCGGGTCGCGGCACACACGATTGTGCCGGATGCAATTGGCGGGAGAGGCGTGGCGGGGAAACTGGTGAAAGCGCTGATTGCCGATGCTCGCGAGCAGGGTTTCAAAGTCGATCCACAATGCTGGTATGTCGCGATGAAGTTTGATCGCAACCCCGATTGGGCAGATTTGCGTGTCTGAATTCGTGCCGTAGCCACCCGCTCCCGGCGGCCTAAGAAGAACCGTTTTCCAAAGCCGAGAAGTCAGTTTCGGCAATCGTCTTGAGCACTTCGCTGCGAACTTCGCGTGCTCGCTCCAGCGGAATGCCCGGAATTGAAAGGTCTCCGCCCGCCAGCCCCAGATGCAAAGTGGCATAGCCGCGCCAGCGGGCGATTGGCCCTTGCGAGACTTGCGCAGAATGGAGTTTTACGCGGCTCGCGAATTGGCTTTTTGGGGCGAGCAAACCGCTCATCACCATTATCTGACTGTCATCGAGAGTGTGCCGTTTAAACCTCCAGGCGAGCGCCGTAAGCAAAGCCGAAATTGCAGCAATGCCAAGCGGTATGCTCACAGCGAGCACGGTCCATTCAGGCGCATTAAGCGCTGTCACTAGACCGGCTGCCACGGCTGCAATGACAAAGAACAACGCATCGCTGATGATGCTGTCGGTGCGGTAGGTTTTCGTGGCCCGTCTCCAATCGGCGGTATCGGCAGGCATGTGAAAACCGGCGACACCGACAATGGGAGCAATCTCATCGAGCTTTGCAAAAGGGGCGACCACATGACTGGCGGAGCCTGCATCTTGGGCAAGGCTGATGAATTTAAGATTGTGCCAGCCAAACCGGTATCGAAACCAGCGCGTGCCAATTGTGACGCCTTGAACCCGGTGCACCGGCATCACCACATCAGTCTTTGTAAACAGCCCGCGCCGCCTGCGAAATCCGCGCGGTGTGCGCTCCAAAAGGTAACCCCATTCGCGGCTGAATGTGCGGAACATGCCCGTTGCAGAACCGATTACAATAACGCTGATCAAGCCCAGTCCGGCTGCGATGGCTTGGACATTGGAGCCCAATTCCATGATCCAGCCGCCCTGTTCTTCAGCCAGAGCGCGCCAGTAATCGACTTCCCAAAAATCCACATCAAGGAAATTGTCGGCATATTGCAGCAGGCCAAACACCACCGCGAAAGCGGCGAGCGAGAATTCGAACAGACCAAAGGTGAAAAGCCTTCCGGGCCCCATGGCAAAAAGGGTTTCCGCCTCTTCTTCAGCGACAATGGGTGAGTGTTGTTGGTCCGCCTCAATGGCAGAGCTGGCAGGCGCATCGCGGCGTTCTCTCACCAGTTCGCGCAAGGCCTCGCCGTCATCAAGCTTTAGATAGGCAAGCGCCAGATCATCCGCCCCACCTGCGCCCGTTTCAAACTTGACAGAAGCAAGGCCAAACAGGCGAGGCAATAATGGTTGTTCAAGACTGACATCTTGTATCCGCTCATAAGGGACAGATCGCGCCGCGCGGCTCAATATGCCGCTTTCCACCCGGATATCTGCCTCACCGATCGTATAGGTCAGTTTGCGCCAGCGCAGATAGCTTGTCAGGCAGCCAATCGCGATAATAAACAGGCCAATCCCCAGCCCGATTATCAGACCATATCCACCAATCCCGCTACCGAAAGCGGCGGCTAGTGCTGGGAAAATGGCATTGCGAACAGAGGAAAGCCCGCCAACGACTACGCCCACGGGATCGGTGCGTTGCGGCTCAGGACCGTCCTCTTGCTCAGCGGGTTTTGCCGTGATGGGAACGCTAGCGCTCACAGACTTTCCCGCTTGATATGCGCGCGGATCTCTTCACGCATTTCCTTTGCAAGATCATGATTGAGGCCGGGCAGATATACCGATGCATTGTGATTGCCAGCGGTGTGAACGGTGAGCGTTGCGATATCAAAGAAGCGCTCAATTGGGCCTTGGTCAACATCGATATGTTGGACGCGGCCAAACGGCACGATTGTGTCAGAATGCCACAAAATCCCGCGCACGACGCGCAGCCGGTCTGCACTTATCTGATATCCGCGCGCGGCATAACGCCGCGTAGGGATGCGAATGATCCAGAAGGCGCAAATTACAAAAGTCGCCAAACCTACAATGCCGCCCGGAATACCCAGTTCGGGCACGAAGACGCTCTCCGCAATCAGCGCGCCGATGAACAGCGGGATGGATGTCAGCATTGCGGTCAGCCGCAAGGAAGTGACGTAATTGGGATCGAGCTTCGTCAGCTCGGCATCGTCATCCACACGTGCAATGACTGACGGCGCATCGGCATCTACAAAAGCAGGAGTTTCCATACCCGCTTACTTGGGCTAGTGCGCATCGCAGATCAAGACGCGCGCTGGTTAAACCGCCGCCCGATCATGGCGCTGGCGATATTGGTTTTCTGGACATCAATCGCACCGCCTGCGATCCCCCACGCATACGCATCGCGCAGCCGCTGTTCCATCCCGTATTCTGTGTGATAGCCATACCCGCCCATCACCTGCATGCCGAGCGCGGCGACATCGCGCACGATTTCATTGGCGAAGCATTTGGCAAGGCTGCTTTCATAAACACTTGGCAAGCCGCCTTCGTTTGAGGCGGCATTGATAGCGGCGCGGTGGATCAAGAGGCGCGCGGCATCCACTTTCATCGCCATATCGGCAAGCTTCAATTGCACCGCTTGGAAATCCACGATGGGCTTGCCAAAAGCTTTGCGTTCCTGCGTGTATTCCAGAGCCTGCTCAAGAGCGCCCGCTGCCACACCCAAAGATTGCGTCGCATTGCCGCAGCGTTCGAGGCCAAATGCGCTCATCAACTTGCCGAAACCGCCTGCACCCACAATCACGTTTTCGCTGGGCACTTTGACATTGTCGATCGCGAAGTCTGCGGTTGGGATGCCGCGAAAGCCCATCAGCTCTTCGCGTTTGCCAAAGTTCATGCCTTCCATGTCGCGTTCAAGCAGGATCGCGCCAATGCCCTTTGCGCCCGGTTCATCGGAGAAACGCGCATAGGTGACGTAATAATCAGAATGCCCGCCCCCGCTGGTCCAGCGTTTGTATCCGTCGACTACATAGCCATTGCCGTCCGCTTCGGCTTTTGTGGTGAGGTCAGTGAGCGCCGTGCCTGCATCGGGCTCTGACATGGATACGGCGACGATTTTTTCGCCTTTGATAACCTCGGGAAGCACGCGCGCTTTCATTTCATCGCTGCCAAACCGATCAATGGTGCGCACGGGGCCGGTAAGCGCTTCAAACACCGGAAACGCCACTGCGTTGGACACTTGCGCAAATTCTTCCAGAACCAACAAGGCTTCCAGATGGCCAAGGCCCAGCCCGCCATATTCGGTCGGCAGGTTCACGCCGAGAAAGCCCATCTCGCCATAGGTTTTCAGCATATCATGCGGGACCGGGTAATCCTTCACTTCCATATCGCGCGCCAGGTCAGTCAGCTCGCTTCGGGCAAATTTACGGGCGGTCTCTTTCAGCTCGCGCTGATCATCTGTCAGTTGAAAATCCATGGACGTGTCTCTCTCAAGTCGCTTTGTTCGCGTCCCCTAGCGCATTTGTGAGGGCGACGGGCAAGCTTCAAAAGCATAGGATGAAATACAAATGCACTTCCAGGAGAGAGATCATGACGAAACTGCATTCCAGCCTAGGCCCCAATCCTCGCCTTGTGCGCATGTTCGCGGTCGAAAAGGGTCTTGAAGAGGGAAAGGATTTTGAACGCATCCACTATGACATCATCACGGGCGAAAACCGGCAGAGCGCAGATTACCTTGCCAAAAACCCATTGGGCACAATCCCGACGTTGGAACTGGATGATGGCACGTGCCTTACGGAAAGCTGGCCGATTTGCGAATTTATCGAGGAAACGCATCCTACCCCCAACCTGTTTGGCGAAACCCCTGCTGAACGCGCTGAAGTTCGCAAATGGGCGAGATTGTTCGATCAGGAAGTCGTTGTGCCGATGACTATGGGTTTTCGCGCAGGCGCTGGCCGCCCCATGTTTGAACCGCGCATGAGCGTTGTAAGCGGCGAAGCGGGTGCGGAATTGTCTGCGATGGCGGATGAGAAATGGCGCATGTTTGATGGCATTTTGGGTGACAGCAACAATCTTGCGCTTGGCCGGTTTACTTTTGCCGATCTCATCATGTTTTGCTTTGCGAATTTCGGATTCACCGTCGGGTGGAAAATGCCCGAGGGCACGGACAATCTGGCGCGTTTTGTCGAAACCCATAATGCGCGGGCCAGCGCAAGCATTTGGCAAGAAGCGGAATAATGCCTGATCTGTCCGATAAGGTTGCCATCGTCACAGGCTGCGCAAGCGGGATTGGCGCGGCAACAGTCAAACGGCTCGCAGCGGACGGAGCGCATGTGCTTGGCACCGATGTGAACAGTGATGGCGCATCAGTATGCGAGCAGACAGACGCACGCTTTGTGGTGCAGGATGTCGCTGATACAGGGGCATGGGCCGATGTGGTAGCCGCAGCGAGCCGTGAATGGGGCCGGCTCGATATCCTCGTCAACAATGCCGGGATCGTTTCCCAAGCCTCGATTGAAGACGTGAGCGATGACATCTGGGACCGCACCTACAACGTCAACATCAAAGGCACGATGGCGGGCTGCCGCGCGGCGATTGCTGCGATGAAGAACAATCCCGGCGGATCGACAGGCGCGATTATCAATATCGCATCCACCTCTGCCATGGCCGCTTTGCCCGGCGATGTCGCGTATTGTTCGAGCAAGGGCGCAGTGCGCGTTCTTTCCAAAAGCATCGCGACCTATTGCGCGCAGGCGGGATTCAACATTCGCTGCAACACTGTGATCCCGGGCGCGACCGAGACGGGCATTTTGAACGCCGCAGAACAGCATATGCCGGGCCTGAAAGCCGCCGTGGCCGCAACATCACCGCTTAACAGGTTGGGCGATCCGGCGGAAACGGCAGCAGCGATTGCCTTTCTCGCCAGCGATGAATGCCCGTTTATGACAGGGGCAGAAATGCTGGTGGATGGCGGGGCCTTGTCAATCCATCCCGGTTTTTAGGCCAAGCCCTTATCGACGCTTCTAACCAGACTGCATCCGCTCCAAATAGCCGCTTTTGCCCATCTGCGCCGCCGTCCATGCGAACACCGCCATCGCGATAACGCCGGATACCAAGCATACGGCGAAAACCGCAATCGTTAGCGACAAAGAGCCCTGCGTTGGCGCGAGCCAATCGCTGACCCAGCCGATCACAGCAAGGCCCAAAGCCTGACCCACCAGATTGTTAAAAAACAAAGCAATCGCAACAGCAAATCCGCGCTGGCCGGGTTCTACTGCCGATTGGATGCCCGACAGGATGGGTGCCTGGCTCATCACATAAATCGCATAGGCAACCGCGAAAAAGCCCAGGAATGGCCAGAACCCGCTCGATGATAAGCTTAAGCCAAGAGGCAAAACACAGCCAAGGCTAACAAGGCCCGGCATCCATGCGCGCCAGCGTTCATCGCGCCGGGTCAGCCAGCCTGCTATATAGCCGCCCAGTATGGGCCCGGGAATGCCTCCGATAAAGAACGCAAGCCCCAGGTAAAGGCCAACATCACCGCTAGAGATGCCGAAATTGCGCATCATCACAGCCGCCATCCAGAACGCCAGCGCATAACCGATCATGATCTGCACCGCCCAGCCAACCGCAAGCCCCATGAAAACGCGATTGCCAGTGAGAGTTTTTGCCGTTTCAAAAAGCGGCTGCTGCTCCACCGTCGCATCATCAGGTGCGAATTGCCCGCGTGTGGGTTCGCGCACGGTGAGATAGACAATCGCCCCGATAATCATTCCGGGCAGACCCATCAGAACGAATGCCCATCGCCACCCGAACAGCTCGTTTAATTGGCCCCCGATGATAAGTCCGCCAGCCGTCCCCATGGTTGCGCCGATGGTTAGGAATCCCATGGCTTTTGCAAGTTCTGCTCGCGAGAAGTAATCGGCCACCAGACTTTGGGAAGCAGGGCCAGAGCATCCCTCACCCACACCCACGCCAGTGCGCGCAAGGAAAAGTGTCCAAAACCCTGTCGCCAGCCCGCAAAGCGCCGTCATTGCGCTCCAAAATGTGATCGCTGCTCCAACGATGTTTTTGCGCACGGACCTGTCTGCAAGGCGCGCTGCAGGAAAGCCTGCAATCACATAGGTCAGCGCAAAGGCCAGCCCGCCGAGCAGGCCGATCTGCCCGTCTGAAAACGAAAACTCGGCTTTGATATCCTCAAGCAGGATCGAGAAGACCAGCCGGTCAGCGATTGAAAACATGCTGACCAGCGTGAGCAATGCGAGCACATACCAACTGTTTCGGGTCGACTTGTCCGCGAGCCCTGCCTGGTCAGGATCAGTGGTGCGGTCTTGCATCGAGGCCATTGTCCACCGGGATTGTCAGGCCATTGAGGAACCGCGCATCATCGCTTGCGAGAAACAGCACGCATCCTGCCACATCATTGGGATGACCAAGACCATCCATTGGCAGCGGGCCTGCTGGGATTTCCATGGGTGCTTCGCCCCCTCGGCCTGAAACCGCCATAACCATCGGGGTTTCGATGCCACCAGGAGCCAGAGCATTGCACCTGATGCCGTATCCCTCGTCCTGACAATGCAATGCGATAGAGCGCGTCATGGAGGAAATCGCCCCCTTTGCCGCCGTATATGCCGGGATCATGGGATAGCCCATCAGCGCCGCAGTAGAGGCCATATTGACGATTGAAGAGCCGCCACCGCCGTTTTCCTTATGCCGGTGCTTCATCAGCGGCAGCGCGTATTTGCACCCTAGGAATGTGCCGTTCACATGAATGTCGAGGTGCAGTTTGAAATGATCGAGCGAGCAATCCTCGATATTTTCAAAGATCACATTGCCGGCATTGTTTACGAGGATATCAAGCCCGCCATGCCGCTCTTGCACCGCCTGCATGACATCGATCCATTGCTGCTGGTTGGTCACATCCAACGCCATCGCATCGCCGCCTATTTGGTCGGCAACCTGATGCGCCAGTTCAGCCTCGCGGTCGGTCACAATGACCTTTGCTCCCTCGGCTGCCAAGCGCTCACAATCAGCCTTTCCCAGACCCATCGCACCGCCCGTTACCAAAGCAACTCTGCCTTCTACCCGTCCTGCCATTGCTCTCTCCCAAAAGCTCTATTTGTGCCCAGACTAGGCAAAGCGGCAGGCTGCGCCACTCACTATTTGATGAGAAAATTGTGAGGTGCACGCACATCCTCGCTGGGTATTGTGACACCGGGAGAGACACGATGATCGATGCAGCCGAAGTCGCGCGCCTTAAAGCGCTGATGGAATGGGAAGGTGAGCGGACAGCGCCGCCCGAAGGTTTTCCCAACCTCCCTGACATGCCTGCGGCCCGTTACACATCGCCCGATTATTACGCGCTGGAACAGGAACACATCTTCCGAAAAAGCTGGTTGTTCGCCGGCCATATCGACGAGATACCGGAACCAGGGTGTTACATGCGCTGGCACAATGCTGGCGATCCGATTGTCATCGTGCACGGCATGGATAGCGAAGTGCGCGCGTTCTACAATACGTGCCGCCATCGCGGCGCGCCCGTAGTTTCCGAAGATAGGGGCAAATCATCGCGCCTGATGTGCAGCTATCACAACTGGACATACAAAACCGATGGCTCACTGGTGGGCGTGCCCGAACGCCAGGATTTTCCCGCTGATTTCGACATGAGCTGCCGCGGGCTGATTCCGGTGCGATGCGAGATGTTGGGCAATATCATCTTCGTGAATTTTGATGATGACGCAATGCCGCTCGCGCAATGGCTGGGGCCGCTCTTGGATGAATGGGACGAATTTGCCTTCGACAAGGTCCGCCTTGCGGCGCGATATTCGTTTGACCTCAAGTGCAATTGGAAAGTCGCGATGGAGGCAAACATGGAGGTTTACCATGTGCCTTTTATCCATCCGGAAACCGTTGCGCCGCTGGTTGATGCAAAGCGGAACTACAACACGATGTATCCCAACGGCCATGCAAGGATGCTAGCGCCCGCCCCGCGTGAGACGGACCGCGAACATGTTCGCGCGGTTGATAGCCCGCCTGAATGGCAAGAGATTGAAACCGTGGGAGAGCTGGGGCGGACGTGCACGCAAAGCTATACACTGTTTCCCAATTGGGTTTCACCGCTTTCGAACTATTTCGTACCGCCGCTCGTCTTTTGGCCCACGTCGCTTAACACCACTCGGCTTGAACTGGTGACCATGGCGCTCGATTGGGGGGATGGCCCTGCGCCAGATCTGTGGACCGTGCCAGATGAGACAAAGCCCAATGGCCGCGATATGAGCCCGATTATCCTGGAAGACACGCAATTTGGCGAAGCGATCCAGCATTCTATGCAAAGCGCAGCGTTCCAATCGGTGCCGCTGTCTTATCAGGAAGCCCGCATTTATTCTTTTCATCAAAGCTGTGATAAAATGATTGGCCCTGCCAATGTGCCCGCAGATTTGCGGGTGGAGCAAGTGATCGGTGATGATTGGATCTGGCCCAATGACCCACGCCGGGATGAAATGGCTAAGCCTCAGTAAGACTGCCAAGAAACGGCACAAAAGCCACATTTGCTGCCTGCCGTTTACGTAAGTGTGACGTTACGGAATAGCCGGTGCTTGTGCGCCTGTGACCAAAATGCCGCATTTTGTAACGGCGACTAGCGCTTTTGCTAGATGAGCGCGGGCAGGGTCCTCCATACACTCCTCCAATAGCTCAGAAGTCTCACAAACGGCTCGAGCTGGGGAAACGGGCTAGCGCGAAGCGCGGCCCCGCAAGGGAGAGACAGACATGATCACATTTAAAGCCCGCAATGCCTCTGGCACCATGGCTCGCGCGACAAGGCGGGCTTTGCTTGGAAGCGCAGCTTTATCAGCATTCGCAGCGATGCCTTACGCCGCGAGCGCACAAGAAGCCGAGGTGCAGGAAGTCTCATTTGAAGAAGACGACAATGTGATTATCGTTCAGGCGCGGCGCCAAAATGAAAGCCTCCAGGAAGTGCCCGTTACTGTCACTGCTATTGGCGGGGAAACGCTTGAAAAGTATGGCGTGGACCAGGTTGCAGATGTCGTGAGCCGTGTCCCCACTTTAAACGTTCAAGTGGGCGGCTCTGGCTCGGGCGGTCAGCTGTCTTTGCGCGGGGTTGGCTCTTCAAATATTTCCGCTGCTTTTGACAGCGCGGTCGCATTTGATTTTGACGGCGTACAGGTTTCGACTATGCGCCTTGTTCAAGCCGGCTTTTTCGACACGCAGCAAATCGACGTTCTTAAAGGTCCGCAATCGCTGTTCTTTGGTAAATCGGCATCGGCAGGCGTTTTCTCAGTGCGCTCTGCTGATCCAACACCGACATGGGAAGTGGGTGCGCGCGCGCAGTATGAATTTGAAGAACAAGGCTACACCGTCAACGGCTTCATTTCAGGGCCAATTTCCGACACAGTGGGAATTCGCGTCGCTGCGCAATGGAACGACATTGACGAATTTGTAGAGCTTCAAGACGGCTCCAATTCCGCCAACGGCCGGTTCCGCGGACAATCCAACTTTGTCGGCCGCGTTACGCTCGATTGGGAGCCAGATGACCGGTTCGATGCCAACCTCAAAGTGCAATATGTGAAGAATGAGGGCGACGGGGCAATCCAGCATTCGGATATCTTCTGCGGTGCCAATGGCGTTGCGGATCCGGTGTTCCTGCTTCAAGGGGTGGTGGCCATCCCGGCAGGAAATGATTGTAATGCCTTTGATGGCGAATATTTCCTTTCCGATGCCGCACCGTCACTGGCAGGCGGAATTCCCACACCATCCGCAGCGGCAGGGCGCAATGGCGTGCCATTTGCTGAGACTGATCTGTGGTTTGGACGTTTGTTGTTCAACTTCGCGCTCAGCGACAGCCTGACGCTGACCTCGACGACGGGTTTTGTCGATCTCGATGCGGTGGACTTTGATTGTTACGCCTATGTCGGAGTTGGCCCTGCCTTTTCGCCGATTGGCAATGCGATTATGGATCCGACATTCCTTGCCGCAAACGCCCCCTCACTGGCTGCGACCAACGGCGCAGGAGTGCCGCAGGGTACGGGCTGTTCTGATCCGCGCAACACGTTGGAGCAGTACACCCAAGAATTGCGGATTACATCCGATTTCGACGGTGCATTCAACTTCATGCTTGGCGCATTCTATGAAGATCGCACTTTCGTTTTCGATACGGCGCAGCAAGCGGTGAACATCTCGCTGATTGCGCCTGATCCAATCACGGGCTTTACCTATGACTGGGACAAGGTCCACACGACAAAAACAGAGGCGCTGTCGTTCTTCGGGTCAGCAATCATCGACATAACCGATGATCTAGAGCTGTCAGGCGGTATCCGCTACACCGATGAAACCAAAACACAGACAATCAGTGTGCCTTTCCTCCACCTGTTCCTGCAAGGGCCAGGATTTGTGGCACCGGGTTTCTTCTCAGGTCCGATTGATTTCACCGATGATAATTTCTCGCCTGAGGTAACCTTGCGATATCAGGCTGGCGATGATTTCAACATTTTCGCGTCTTACAAAACCGGCTTTAAATCCGGCGGCATCGATAACTCAGCACTGCCATCGGCCAGCCTTAGCCAAGCGGCTTTGACCGGAAACTTTGATGCGCTGATATTTGATTCTGAAACAACCGAAGGTGGTGAGATTGGCTTTAAATCACAATGGGCCGATCGCACTTTCACGCTGAATGCAACGGCTTATTACTATGTCTTTAGCGACTTGCAGGTGCAGAATTTTGACGCGGTCAACATTCAGTTCCTGACGCTCAACGCAGGCGAAGTAACATCGCAGGGTGTTGATGTTGAATGGAGCTGGAGAACGCCAATTGAAGGCCTGAACATCTCAGGCAATATCGCCTATCTTGATGCTGAATTTAGCGATGATTTCATCACCAGTTCCGGCAACAACCTCAACGGCCGTGCGTCCGCACGGGCACCGACGTGGTCGGGCAATCTGGCGTTTGATTGGTTCGTGCCTTTGGGTGACAATCTGGAATTGGGTCTTGGCGGTAATGCCATTTATTCCGATGATTATTTCACCAATGAAGACACTTTGGACGACTTCATCCAAGACAGTTATGTCACCTTCGATGCAAATATCTCCATCGGCCATCCTGATGGCAATTGGAAATTCTCCCTCGTTGGCACCAATCTGGCCGATGAGATCTGGGTGAACACATCGGGCCCGCGCCCATTCTTGTCACCCGGCGGCGCTGCTGGTTTCGGAATTCCCGCTGGCGATGATCTGGTTGTAACCCAGAACCGTGGGCGTCAGATTTTCGCAGAGGTTAGCTTCCGCTTCTGATGCTGACCGCGTGAAACTATAGACAAAGAAGGCGGGCTTTCGGGTCCGTTTTCTTCTTATCATTGGACCTTGGCCACCCGCTCCCTCCACCCTTCCACCCGGATCATAGCCCGGTGTGAAAATCCGGGTGGAAGGGTGGAGGGAGCGGGTGGCCACGGCACCGCAAGGAAGGCACAAATGTCACGCGAAGAACTCATCACCATGACCCGCAGCCTGATCGATCACGGCGCGGCGGATACGATGGAATATGCAGATGATGTGGTGAAAATCCCCGCGAGCTCATACACCGATCATGACCTGTTCGAGCTGGAGAAGCGCAACATCTTTCGCCGCTTGCCGCTCATGGTCGCGCCATCGTGTGAATTGCCAGAGCCCGGCGATTACAAAGCAATGGACATTTGCGGTGTGCCGCTGCTGCTTACACGTCAGCGCGACGGAAGTGTTGGCGCATTCCTCAACATGTGCTCGCACCGCGGCAATCCCGTGGTCGAAGCCGGCACAACGGGCAATGCCACACGCTTTATGTGCGGGTATCACGGATGGACGTTCAAGAATGATGGCGATCTTGTGGGCGTTGCCAGCCCAAAGGATTTCGGCGCGGTCGATAAAGCGGCTCTGTGCCTCAAACGCTTTCCCGTCCATGAAAGCGCAGGCCTGATCTGGGCGACACTGGACCTTAATTCCAAGCTTTCAATTCCCGATTATCTATGCGGGTATGACGCGCTGCTGGATGCGTTTGGGTTGGATGGATGGACTTTATTTGCACAGCGCACTTTACCGGGTCCGAACTGGAAGACAGCCTATGATGGCTATCTCGATTTCTATCACCTGCCTGTACTGCACAAAGACACTTTTGGTGCGGATTTCTTCAACCGCGCCAATTACTTCTTTTGGGGCCCGCACCAGCGGCTTTCATCTCCATCGAAATTCGCGCAGAAAACCGGCAGCGATGAAATGCTCGATCTGTCGGTGATGAGCGATGACGAATTGCCTGCGGATGCGCTGACCCAAGGGGTTTGGACGATCTTCCCGCATATTTCCATCGCCAGCTTTTACGGCGGCGGGCAACGCGGCGCGATGATTTCACAGCTCTTCCCCGGCGAGAGCGTGGGCGAGAGCTATACGACGCAATTCTATGTAATGGAAAACCAGCCAGAAACCGAAGAAGACATCAAATCAGCACACGAACAGTTCGACTTCCTCGAAGTGGTCGTGCGCGATGAGGATTACGCCACCGGCAAACGCCAGCACGAAGCGCTGCAATCGGGCATGATGGACCACGTCTTGTTCGGCAAGAATGAGCGCGGCGGACAGGTCTTCCACCAATGGGCAGCCAAACTGACCAATGCGTCAGATGAGGAACTTGTCGAGATATTTGCAGCTGAGCAAAAACAAGCTGCTGAATAGCTAGAACTCAAACGCGCGCTGCACTTCGCTTGGTCCTTTGCCGGTTGGGTTATCGTTGAGCGCAAGCTCCACCAGCGCCGTGTCAAAGAATTCGTGTAGCTCCACAATAAGCCCATCGCGAATGGTCATGATCTGGCAGTAAGTTTGCTGATAGTCATGCCCGTTCTTGCCCATGCCCCCGCCTTGCATGATGCCCACCACGCAATTGTCATCGGCGCTCATAATCCGCCATTTTCGCGAAAATTGGATGGTCTCGGGCACCAGCTTGCCGACAACACCATCTGCCACCACAGGGCCAAAGCATTCAGCTTTGCCCTCCCAGCGGCCCGATACAGGTGTTGAGCCAACAAGGTTGAACACGACGTCATCGCTGTGCAGCGCTGCCAAGGCCTCAAAATCGCCTGCCGCCAACACCTCATAGAAACGCTTGGCGACCGCGATGTTTGCTTCTCGAAGGTCTGACATTACCCGAATGCAGGCCGAAAATTGCTTTCGCCCCAGTCTTGTCGCTTGGTCCAGTCGCCCAGATTTTCAAGCTTTCCATCGAGTTCCGGGAAGCGTTCATAGACGTGATCCATGTCCACTTCGAAAGGCCGCGTGGGCGCTTCGTTGTTGTATTCGTAAAAGGCCTGTATGCCCTTGGCGAATTCCTCGCGCATTTCCGCTGGCATGCTATCTCCGGCCGCCTCGACTAGGTATTTGCCAAATTCCTCTGGCGTACACGGATCGTATGTGATCGGCTTATCAAGCGCTTCGGAAAGATATTGCGTCACCTGTTTACCCACCAGCCGCTCTGGCCCGCCAATGTTGAGCCAAGCACCTTCCATATCCGGGCGATCAAGACTGGTGAGCATGAATTTCGCGACATCATCAAGGCTGATCCAATTGGCATGCAGCTCAGGATTGTGTGGGTACACATACCGTCCCTCATCCACGATAAAGGGGCGCGCCCAATTGGTCAGCAGATTGTCCATAAAAAGCACACTGCCAAACACGGTGCCGGGGCATCCCGAACGCCAAAGCGCATTAATGCCAGCGGTGTTGCCCGCATAAGTGAAGGGATCGCCGGGCTTATCTGGAATCCAGCTTGATGTGTTCCAGACGAGGCGTTTGACCTCTAGCTCAGCAGCCGCTTTGCCCAAGTCGCCGATCAAAACGGCGCGGTCAGCACGGGCTTGCAAGGGATGTGTGTAGAAGATGTAGTCAGTGCCTTCGAGCGCGGCCTTGTAACTGGAAGGGTCATACAAATCCATCGGACGCACTTCGACACGTTCGATCCCGTCAATCTTGGCGCCGCCAAAGGGATCTTCCTGCCGCGAAATGGCGCGCACGCCATATCCCGCTTTCAACGCTTGGCGAACCTGCGCCATGCCTTGGCGTCCCGAAGCGCCGATTACTGTGATAAGTGCCATCGTGTCTCTCCCACTGTGTGCCGAATGGATAGCCAATCACACTGGGACTGCGCACCGCGCCAAAGTGATAGCGCGGACCAATCTACCCCTAGCAAAAGAGCGGCTTGTGGGCGCGCCGCTCTCGCCAGACAGTGCGTAAATGGAGAACACATTCTGGCGCATCGAACGCCGACCCGACGGCACTGACTTTGCAAGCGCAATGGCGCTGGTGGATGAGCCTTTGCCCGAACTGGCAGGTGGCGAGATACGCATTCGCAATGCGATGCTTTCGATGGATGCTGGAACCCGGCTGTGGCTGACGGACCGGGAAGATGGGTATCAACCGCCGCTCCCTGTTGGTGCTCCGATGACGGGTCTTGTCGTGGGCGAAATAATGAAAAGCCGGGCTGATGGCTTTGCCCCCGGTGATCTGGTGCGCGCTTTTGGTGTGTGGGGAAAGGTCAGCCAGGTTGATGCTGTGATGAGCGGCGCAATTGTGCTCGATGCTTCGGTGGCCGACAAACGCGCATGGTTTGGTCCGCTTGGAATGAATGGCTGGACCGCGCTTTGGGGGATTGCCGAGACGGGGGCAGCTAAAGCCGGCGAGCGTGTGCTGGTTTCTGCAGCTGCGGGCGCAACCGGTATTCTTGCTGTGCAGATCGCAAGACTGATGGGATGCGAGGTTTGGGGTATTGCAGGCGGCGCGGACAAATGCGCTTTCCTGACCAATCAAATGGGCTGCACTGGCGCAGTGGACTACAAAGCTGGCAACATTGGTGCGCAGCTTGATGCAGCTGACGGTTTCGATGTGTACTTCGACAATGTTGGTGGAGATATCCTCGACGCAGTTCTCACCCGGATGAACCATTATGGCCGCATCGCAGTGTGCGGATTGCTGTCCGACTATTCCAGCGGCAGCCGCACGAGCCCGGCTGAATTTGACCAGGTTTTGATGCGGCGATTGCGTGTCGAAGGGTTTTTCAGCCCCGATTTCATGGACCAAGGCGAGCGGCTGACAGCGCAGCTTAAAGGGTGGCTCGATACGGGCGAACTGACCATGCCCTATGATGAGACGCGCGGTCTTGAAAACACTCTTGCTGCTTACGCCAAACTGTTCACTGGCGGGAATATCGGCAAGGTTATCGTGGAGCTTGAGCAATGAATATGAGGCTGGAAGACCGAGAGGCCATTCGCGAAGTGCTTGCCGCCTATGCCCATGCAATCGACCGGCGGCGCTGGAGCATGATGGAGAATTTGTTCCACGATGATGCAATGTTCCGGTTTGGAACTATCGAAGGCGACTGGCGCAGCTTTGTCGGCCAAGCACGCTCGCTGATTGATCCTTGCCTCGCGACGCAGCATCAATTGGGCCAGACCTTGTTTGCGTTTGAACAGGAAGGCGTCTGCCACACCGAAACCTATATGACTGCCATGCACACCGTACCGCCGGGCTTTCCTATGCCAGAGGTGTTCCCAGATAAGGGGGAGATTTACTCCGCCATTGTCGCCGGGCGCTATGTTGATCGATTTGAGCAAAGGGGAAGCGAATGGCGCATCGCTCAGCGCACCGGGCTTTACGATTGGCGCGAGTTTCGCGTTGTGGAAGGGGTGGATCTGTCCGATACACCCGAAGGCGCAAGCGGATATCATGACGAACGCGATCCATCGACACCGGTGGTTGCGAGGTGGCTGGGCTAGCGCTTAATCGCGAAGACGCCCGTTATCGTGGCCAGAACTTCATCGCCCGGTAGTATAGCCCCGCTGGTATACGCAAGCCGCCCTCCGATCCGATCAAGCGAAACATCGGCGACCAGCCAATCGCCCAGTCTCGCGCCGCCGAGATAGTTCACATTAAGCGTGACGGTGGAAGGCGAGAGGCGCGGGCGTTCTGCATCGTAAACGGCATGGCTCAGCGCGACATCAGCAAAGGTGGAGATTACCCCGCCATGTACTGCGTCTTGATAGTTGATGTGGTGTTGGCAAATCCTCAGCCCTACAAGCATGGGAGCTTCCGCGCGCGGCTTTAAGAAGTAAGGCCCACCATGATCGAGAAATCCAGGCGAAAATTCGGCGGGCTTGAAGCCATCTGGAACATCTGCATCGCTCATCTTGTATGTCTTAGCGGATTGCCAAGCGCCTTCCCGCTATGAATTATGCCAATCCACGCGAGTGCCCTGTAAGCGTAGGCTTTGCTCATGATGTCTGAAACCACAACACAACCCGCCTCATTCTGCGAAATCGTTCGTGACCATGCTTCAAACCAAGGCGACGTGGACGCTTTCACCTTTGGCGAGGAAAAACTCACCTTCGCCCAGCTCGATGAAGGCGCAAATCGCGTCGCCAATGCGCTTACCGAACTGGGCGTAAAGAAGGGCGACCGGGTCTCCTACCTCGGCAAGAACCATCCGCTCTATTTCGAAGCTTTGCTGGGAGCTGCCAAAATCGGCGCGGTGATGACGCCGGTTAATTGGCGGTTGGCAGCACCTGAAGTTGCCTACATCCTTGAAAATGCGGGATCGCGCGTGGTTTTTGTGGGCGAAGGCTTTGCAGAAATGCTCGGCAAAGCGAAAACCGCCAACAGTGTCTGCGAACATGTCATCGGGATTGATGCAACCGATTGCGATGGCCCAGATTACCGCACTTGGCGCGATGCAGCTACTGCTGATGCACCCACTATTGCAATCACGCGCGATGATGATGCGCTGCAACTCTACACTTCAGGCACGACCGGCAGGCCCAAAGGCGCGGTGATGACGCATGGCTCGCTTCTGCTCAGTCTCGACCCATCAAACCACGGCGACAACATCCGAGATTGGCAAAAACGCACACCGGGCGATGTAGCGCTGCTCGCTATGCCCTGTTTCCACATCAGCGGATCAGGCAACGGCCTTACGACCATGATCGCAGGCACCACTTCGATTGTCCTGCCCGAATACGATCCGACGCAGGCGCTGGAGCTGATTGAGAAATACACAATCTCGAAAATCTTCCTCGTGCCCGCCGCAATCCAGATTCTGCTCAACCACCCGCGTGTGCGCGAAGTGGATTTCAGTGACCTCACGCACATCACCTATGGCGCGTCCCCCATCCCGCTTGAATTGATGCGCGAGGCGATGGACGTGATCGGATGTGGGTTTGTCCAGATGTACGGGATGACCGAGACGAGCGGCACAATTGTCGCACTCGATCCTGAGGATCACGTGCCCGAAGGTTCGCCCAAAATGCGTAGCGTGGGAAAACCGCTGGCAGGCGTTGAGCTTCGGATCATTGATGCATCGGGCAATCCGGTTCCCAGAGGCGAAGTGGGCGAAATTGCCACACGTTCAGACCGCAACATGGATCGGTATTGGAACCTACCAGAAGCCACCGCTGAAACGATTGATGAAGAAGGTTGGTTGCGCACAGGCGATGCCGGATATCTCGATGAAGACGGCTATCTCTACATCCATGACCGGGTTAAAGACATGATCATATCGGGCGGCGAAAACATCTATCCTGCCGAAGTGGAAAATGCGCTGTATTCCCACCCCGCTGTCGGCGATGTTGCTGTGATCGGTGTGCCAGATCAAAAATGGGGCGAAGCGGTGAAGGCCTGTGTGGTTATGAAGCCGGGCCAAACCTTAAGCGAAGCTGATCTCATCACTCATGCACGCGCACATATCGCCGGATACAAATGCCCCAAATCGGTGGACTTCATCGATGCGCTCCCCCGCAACCCTTCGGGCAAAATCCTGCGACGCGAACTGCGTGCGCCGTATTGGGAAGGCAAAGAACGAGCGGTCAACTAGGGAGAGACTTATGCCAGGCGAAGCGCAAAGAGTGATCGAGGAGTTTTGGCGTATTCAGGATGCGGGCGATTACACCAAGCTTGCGCCGCTGTTCGCTGCAGATGCGCTGCTCGAGGATCCCATCTGGGGCCGCTATGAAGGGCGCGATGCGATCCTTGGCTTTATGACCACAATGGTTGCCGAAATGGGAGAGCGCAAAATCACTTTCACTGTCGATGAGATTTGCGGCGATGATCACGCCTGCTGGGCGCGCTGGACGATGCATTCACCCGAAGGATCGCGTGGCGGGGTGGGCATATATAAGGTCGCAAACGAACAGCTGACGTATTATCGCGACTATATAGATCCGCCGCCAGAGGGAGAATGAGGCATTGTCTGATACTATATTGCGCGAAGATTTTGAGGGGTGGACACAACTGACTCTAAATCGTCCAGACAAACTCAATTCGCTTACCGTTGAAATGTTTGCGCTGCTGCGGTCCCATATTGAGGATTTGGCGCAAAGCTCCGGCATTGGATGCGTTGTGATCCGCGGGGCCGGCAAGTGCTTTTCGGCAGGGCACGATTTGAACGGTATCGCACAGGGCGAAAGCCCTCCTTCCAAAGGTTGGCATTCTGAGACGCTGCGAATGCTGGAGAAGCTGCCCATTCCCGTGGTCGCAGCGGTGCATGGCCATTGTTATACAGGCGCGCTGGAAGTCGCACTGGCTGCAGACTTTATCATCGCATCAGACAATGCGCGTTTTGGCGATACCCATGCGAAATTTGCGCTGACCCCGGTATGGGGGATGAGTGTGCGTTTACCGCGCCGGGTGGGAACAGCGACTGCCAAAAAGCTGATGTTCACCGCCCAAATGTTTGACGCCGATGAGGCAGTTCGCATTGGCCTTGCCGAGTACGCCGTCCCCGATACTGACTTTGATGCAGAAATTACAAAACTCGCCGTTCAAATCGCTGCACAAAGCCATTTCAGCCATGCGGCGAACAAACGTCTGATCGAACACTCCGATGCGCGCGGCGTGGATGATGCGCTGGTGCGTGAATGGATGGACGGCGAGGGTCGTGGACCTGATATGGCGGAACGGATCGCCGCTTTTCAGAAGCGCTAGAGCTTGCGATATTTCGAGTGCCCACCTTTATCTATTTTATAGGTCGGCAGCGGAAAATCGGGGTCAGGCTCAAACATCGGCTGATTGGCCAATGGGCTTTTCCAATCGAGGATGTAAGTGCGCGCCGAAATGCGCCATTCGCCGTCTCGCTTCTCCCATTCATCGAGATAGCGCCCGCCGATCAAATCGCCCGCAATGCTACCATCCTCCTGAAGCCGCCCGCCGCCGAACACACCATAACATTCGCTGCTGGCGCTGGTGTTTGAGTGAAAGCGGATGAGCGGTGTCGACAGCATATGCCAACGCCGCGCGAGACTGCTCTCTGTCTCCATGACCACGGGCAGGAAATCCTCTGCGCGTCCGGTGAAAAAGCCGTATTCGATTGTAGCATCGGGCCAGTAACAGCTCGCCTGCCCCTCGCTATCGAGCCAATCCAGTGTTCGGCAATACCGCTGGATCACATCGCCGATTTCCTGCCTGTCGATAAGCTTTTGCAGCTTTGCTTCATCCAAGTTTGGCACCGCGCCCTCTCCTCTTTTTCATCAATTGTTCGCTTGCGCTTTTCACGCGAAGATTCCTTTCAAAGCCATCAGCAGATTGGAGAGGGCGAAGAATGAGCCGCATTGCCAAACTGGAGCCGCATGAATGGGATCCTCGCATCACGGCCGCCTTGCAGCCGGACAACCTGACCGATCTCGAACAAGGCCTCACGCGATTCTTTGCCCATTGCCCAGAGCTTGCATTGGGGCTGATGCAATTTGGCGGCGCTTTGAAAACCAAACGCACTTTGCCTGATAGGCTTGTTGAGCTTGTCCGGCTGAGGGTCGCATTCTTTAACCAATGCCGCAGCTGCATGGCGATCCGATATTCAGACGGTGTCGCAGATGGCGTGGATGAAGGCGCGGTATGCTCTTTGGAGCGGCCGCAAGAGGCGGAAAATCTGAGCGATGCAGAAAAGGCCGCGATTCATTTTGGCGAGCTGATGGCGCGCGATCACCTCGCGATTGATGACGCTGTGTATGACCGCCTGCGCGAACATTTCAGCGAAGCCGAGATTGTTGAGCTAGGCATGACAGCGGCATTCTTCGTGGGCTTTGGAAGGCTGGCTGCGACGTTCAAAATGACCGAGGAATTGCCCGCGGCTTTCCAAACGGCTGAACACATCGCCCCTTGGGGCCAAGATAAGATCGAGGTGCGATAGGGATGGCCAGCAAAGTACAAACGCCCGGTATCAATCTGTTCGATCCAGAGCTTCAGCAATGTCCCTATGATGCGTACAAGCACCTGCGGGATGAAGCGCCAGTCTACAACATTCCCGGCACGCCAATGTATGTCGTCACGCGGTATGATGATGTGCGCGCCGTGCTGCTTGATCCGGTGCGCTTTCCCAGCACTGCACTTGATCAAAACATTCGCAATTCGCCTGCCGATGCTGAGCGGGGACGCAAGATCACTGATCGCTTTGCCGAAAACGGTTGGGTGCCCGCGCCTGCGCTGGCTGCGCGTGATGATCCGGGTCACAAGCAGATGCGCGCTATGTTCAATCAGGCGTTCAAACCCTCGCGGATCAAGGAGATTGATCACGAGGTAGAAAGCCTCGCTTTTGACTTGATCGATGGCTTTATCGCGGATGGTCATTGCGATTGGGTCAAACAATTTTGCGTGCCGCTCCCGCTGTTTATCATTGGCGAACAAATGGGCGCTCGCCGTGAGGATATGTGGAAGATCAAAGGGTGGACCGATGCGTTCTTCCACCGGATTTCCATGATGCTTCCCGAGGACCGCCACATGGAAATGATCGACCGCGAAATTGAAGCGCAGCATTATTTCCAGCCAATTTTTGAACGCTTGCGCAAGAATCCCGATGACAGCCTTATCAGCGTTCTCGTCAACACAGTGATCGAGGAATGGGGCCGTCCGCTTAACGACAATGAATTGCATGCCGAAATGATGGCGGACACGTTCGTCGGCGGGTCGGAAACCACCACAAATGCGCTCGCAGCAGGCATGAAGCTGCTAATTGAGAACAAGGATGTGTGGCAGCAGCTGAAGTCCGACCCTGACAAATACATGAAGACCTTTGTCGAAGAAGTCGTGCGGTTGGAAAGCCCGGTGCAATCGCTCATGCGGTTTACACATGAGGATCAGGAAATCGCCGGTGTCACTATTCCCAAAGGCGCGGTGGTCAATGTGAGGTATGCTGCGGCCAACCGCGATGAGCGCGCGTTTGAATGCCCAGAAAAACTCGATCTTAACCGGCCCAAAGCGGGCGCGCATATGGGCTTTGGATCAGGCGTGCATC
>JBCBAX010000011.1:0-712 GCA_038532305.1 Pseudomonadota bacterium
CTACTCTTAGGGCAACCGATGCTATCCTCATCTACGATCGAGATGGCCGCGATAGAGCCGCCAAGCGTGTCGGCCGCGAGGTGTGCAATCTGTACGAAGACCTCCGGCCGCTTGATCCGATCAAGCGCCAGATCTCGCAATCGGGCTATTCGCGCGGCTTCCATGACCGGTGCGCGGTAAGCGGCACCGGTTAACGCGCTCCGGTATCAGGCATAAGGGGAAAGCGTAGGCGTAGTCAGCGTAGCGCTGCCAAAAGCCCTCCTTTGTTTGGCATGTGAGAGAAAAATGGTCGGGGAGACTGGATTCGAACCAGCGACCCCCTGTACCCAAAACAGGTGCGCTACCAGGCTGCGCCACTCCCCGACAATTTTCCTCGCTCGCCCGACCCGAAACCGGTCATGGCGGCCGACGGCGATCCAGCATAAAGCACCGCCAAATCGCATACCGGTGGGCCCGGCAGGATTCGAACCCGCGACCTAGCCGTTATGAGCGGCCAGCTCTAACCGCTGAGCTACAGGCCCGTAACGGTATGCCTTTGGCGTATCGCCGAGCGCGCCCCCTACAGCGCTCGTCTCGGTCTTACAAGCGTGCGCTTTGGTCTTTATTCGCTGTTTTGTTCAACGACCGCGATCGGTTGCCTTTAGGATCTCGTCGATTGTAGTGGAGGCCACACCGCGCTGGTCCAGATACGCGTAAATGGCGCGCAGCCAGG
>JBCBAX010000012.1:0-540 GCA_038532305.1 Pseudomonadota bacterium
TCGACAAACAGATCGTCAATCGAAGACGCGCCGCACTTGGCGAGCATCTCGGCGCGGTCGGTGTCAGTTAAGGGCAAATAACGCATTGTATGTCCTCAATCGGAGAGGGTGATTGAAGGCCGAAGAGCTTTACAGCCCCTCGACAAATTCCTTGTAGGCGGCCTCGTCCATCAGGCCTTCGAGCTCAGCCTTGTCGGAGACGGTCATACGGAAGAACCAGCCGTCTTCTTCGGGCGAGGAATTGACCAGCGCCGGTTCGTCTTCGAGCGCGGCGTTGCCTTCGGTCACTTCGCCCGAAATGGGCGCGTAGACGTCACTGGCGGCCTTGACGCTTTCGACCACCGCCGCATCGCCGCCCTTGTCGAGCATCGTGCCAACCGAGGGGAGCTCGACGAAGACAATGTCGCCCAACTGTTCTTGGGCGTAGTCGGTGATGCCGACTGTGGCGGTTTCGCCTTCGACGTCGAACCATTCATGTTCATCGGTGAAATAACGCGGCATCGGTTTAGCTCCCTCGGTAATAGCGATGCGGGACAAAAG
>JBCBAX010000013.1:0-525 GCA_038532305.1 Pseudomonadota bacterium
ACAAAAGCGCAAAGCAGAATCGTGGGAGGTGCCGGATATGGCCGGATCAGTGAACAAAGTTATCCTTATCGGCAATCTGGGCGCAGACCCCGAGGTGCGGACATTCCAGAACGGCGGCAAGGTGTGCAACCTGCGCGTGGCCACGTCGGAAAACTGGAAAGACAAAAACACCGGTGAGCGGCGCGAGCGCACCGAATGGCATTCGGTCGCGATCTTTTCGGAACCCCTGGCGCGCACGGCCGAGCAATACCTGAAGAAGGGGTCGAAAGTGTATCTGGAAGGCCAGTTGGAAACCCGCAAATGGCAGGACCAATCGGGCGCGGATCGCTATTCGACGGAAGTCGTGCTGCGGCCCTATACGTCTACGATGGTGATGCTCGACGGCCGCTCAGGCGGCGGCGGCGGTGATTACGGCGGCGGCGGTGGCGGCTATGTTGAAAACCAGGGCGGCGGCGGTGGCGGCGGCTATCAGCAACCCGCACCGGCCGGCGATATCGACGACGAGATCCCGTTTTAAGGTCAGAC
>JBCBAX010000014.1:0-517 GCA_038532305.1 Pseudomonadota bacterium
CGACGGCGCATGAGGCGGTGGCCCATGGCACCAACATGGTCGGCGGCCTCTCGAATTCAGGCGAGGGCGGGGAACATCTCAGCCGCTACGGCACCCTCCGCGCGAGCCGGATCAAGCAGTTCGCCAGCGGCCGCTTCGGCGTCTGGGCAGGCTACCTCGCCGATCCCTGCCTCGAGGAGCTGGAGATCAAGATCGGCCAGGGCGCCAAGCCCGGGGAGGGCGGGCAGCTCCCGGCACCCAAGGTCACGGTGGAGATCGCGGCGGCGCGCGGTGGAACGCCGGGGGTGGAGCTCGTCAGCCCACCGCCCCATCACGACACCTACTCGATCGAGGATCTCGCGCAGCTCATCCACGACTGCAAGGCGGCGCGCAAGAAGGTCATCGTCAAGCTCGTAAGCTCCGAGGGCATCGGCACCATCGCCGTCGGCGTCGCCAAGGCGGGTGCTGACGTGATCAACGTCGCCGGCAACACGGGCGGCACGGGTGCCGCTTCCGTCACCTCGCTCAAATACACCGG
>JBCBAX010000015.1:0-517 GCA_038532305.1 Pseudomonadota bacterium
TTTCCGTCCGCGCCCGCTTTGGCTGCATCCTCGCGCAGAAGGCCAAGATACCCCAGCATGTACTTCACATCGGGATCACGCTCGGCGTAGCTGCGATAGACCTTGTCAAACTCCATCGTCCCGCCTCGGCTCAGCACTTTTTCACGCAGGCGCTGACCGTTGGCGCGGGTCAGACCACCGTTGGCGCGGATATAGGCGCGATTGTCGTGGTCCAGCATCTGCGTCCACAGATAGCTGTAATAGCCCGCCGAATAGCCGGTCGGGCCGGAGAAGATGTGGTTGAAATAGCTGCTGCGATAACGCGGCGGCACAAGCTCCACCTCTAGCCCCAGTTCCGCCAGCGCGTTCTTCTCAAACGCGGTGACTTTAGCCGGCGTATCAATCGCGGCGGCTTCCGCGGGCGAAAGCGCGCTCCACTTCATGTCGAGCAGAGCGGCTTCGACAACCTCGCCAAAATCATAGCCCTGGTTGAACTTCGAGGCGCGCTCTATCTTCTCAACCAGCTCCTTCGGGATCG
>JBCBAX010000016.1:0-510 GCA_038532305.1 Pseudomonadota bacterium
CTCAATTCGGCCAACGCCCTCGCTGGGTGGTTCGAGGGTTTTCAAGAACCTGTCGTTAAGGTCGCGCTTCATTCCTTAGCCCATTCTGGGGGACAGCTGGGGGACATTTCTTGCGAGATTGCACTAGACGTCCTGCGACGACGATAGACAGATTTTGACTAGGGGACAAGCTCAGATAGTCAGCATTTACTTCAGAATATCGGCTATTCTCAGTCAACGTCGGACAGCATGAGATGCTACGCGACAGATAGTCGAAAATTGGGTGTCATTGACTTTTAATCAGTAGGTCGATGGTTCGAACCCATCACGGCTCACCATTTTATCGTGTTACTACATGCGGCCGTATCACGCCGTGCTTCTGTCCGTACTGATCGAAAACCCGTATCCGAAGATTTGACAGCACCAGAATTCAGCCGTAGACAGATTGCGCAGGGGTTCGCAAGCACCTCGTAAGACGCCAGTCAAAACTTGCATCCTTCCGGTTTGATCTCTTACTCAAGGGTGCGTCAT